>FPAN01000014.1 GCA_900116395.1 Lachnospiraceae bacterium XBD2001
TAGTCTAGCGGTGATATGTCAAGATGAAAAATCTTGAAAAGTCCCTTTCTTTTTGGTTATTTTTCAAAAAAGAAAGAACGACCGCCTAAGCCCTGCCGTACTGTTTCAAAAAAACAGGGCGTTAACTCCTAAAGTAGTATTTACTACTTTGAAACAGGAGCTTTGTATAGCTGATTAGTCTTCAGCATACTGTAGACCAATCTAGCAAATTTACGGGCAGTAAGTGCGAGTGCGCGTTTGTGCTGGTTCCTGTTGACTTCTTTGTATTTGATGTCGTAGAAGCGCTTGTATTCTGTGTCGCAACACACGTGAGACCAAGCTCCTTCACACAGGTAGTATTTTAAGAATCTGTTTCCAGACTGGATAAAATGAGTATGTTCGGCTTCATAATCTCCGGACTGGTATTGACTCCAGGCTAAACCAGCATATTTAGCCATAGAAGCCTGATTTTTAAAACGATTTATATCACCGACTTCAGCAATGATGCCAGCAGAGTAAACTGGTCCAATTCCAGGAATGGATTGCAATGTATTTGGAATCAGTTTTACTTGTTCTTCAATTGCTTTATCAAACTCTTTTATTTGGGATTCCAATGCTCTCATAGAGCTTATGGATATAGAAAGCACCTGATTAACTGAATCATTTATTGTCTTAGGAAGACGATATGATCCCTGAGCTGCTTTCTGGATGGCTTTGGCAACTGCATCAGGGTCAGGGAAACGATTTTTCCCTTTTGCCTTGATGAATTCAGTTAGGTCATGTAAGTCCATTTCTGCTAACTGTTCTGCGGAGTCGAATTCTTCGTAGACTGCAAAAGCAGTTGTGCCATATTTGCACGAAAAAACTTTTTCCTGCGTCATAGAAGAATACTTCATAAACAGATAGTTGAGAAATCGCTGTTTTTCCTTGGTCAGGTTTTGGACAGCGAAGTATCTGGCACGAGTAAGGTTTTGTAAAGCTTTGTACCTATAATCATCCAGATAAGCTTCTTTGTTGATTCTTCCAAAACGCAGGCAATCGGCAATGACAAAAGAATCAATATAGTCATTCTTAGGCAGGTCGTTATAGGAGTCTTTAAACTTCTTCACCTGCTTGGGATTTAAAACATGTATCTGCTTGTCGTAAGTGGCAATAGAACCATCTTCTCTGAGAAAGTACACGAGGTTATCACCGTATACTGATGTCGCTTCTAAACCAATAGATAGCGATGTTAATTCAAGAGAATTTAAAGCAGATATGATTCTTTTAACAAGCTCTTTTGAACCATTCAAAGAGTTGGCAACTTTAAAGTTGCTATGTTTGGAGCCATCTGGCTTCATGAGATAAATAACATTATTTTTACTGCTTACATCAATACCAACGTAAAGTGTGTTCATGATGTTCACCTCCCTTCAGTGTATTGGTGAATCAATCGGTTTGGTAATGCCCATGATCGCGGAGCATCAACAACCTCGCATAAAAGAATTCAGTTAGAGATGATTTGTTGCGACCCAACTGCCAATGGGAAACCATGAACTCTAACAAACAGCTAGTGGGTTTGAAGTTAACTTCCGTGCCAGGGGAACTGACTATCTATGAAGTAACCATTAAGGCTCAACAAGGAGAAAAAGAACTATTGCCTGATTGACTCAAGGTCAATAATATCATGAGCATAACCAAACCGATTGATGGAGTTGTATAAATGTAAAAACTTAGTAACAAAACATATATTACGAGGAG
>FPAN01000013.1 GCA_900116395.1 Lachnospiraceae bacterium XBD2001
AAGGAGCTTGGTCTCACGTGTGTTGCGACACAGAATACAAGCGCTTCTACGACATCAAATACAAAGAAGTCAACAGGAACCAGCACAAACGCGCACTCGCACTTACTGCCCGTAAATTTGCTAGATTGGTCTACAGTATGCTGAAGACTAATCAGCTATACAAAGCTCCTGTTTCAAAGTAGTAAATACTACTTTAGGAGTTAACGCCCTGTTTTTTTGAAACAGTACGGCAGGGCTTAGGCGGTCGTTCTTTCTTTTTTGAAAAATAACCAAAAAGAAAGGGACTTTTCAAGATTTTTCATCTTGACATATCACCGCTAGACTATTCCGTCTTATTACTAATATATAATGTAGGCAGATACTGCTGCATCTGCATTACCGTTCACAGGAACAATCTCTACCGTATCCGCATCACGTACGCTGATGCCGTTGGTGGTGATGTAGGCAATCTTGCCCGGTACGTTCACAACAACGTTCTCCTGGAGAATCACAACGTTGCGGTTCTCATCGGATACTGCGTCGCTTGCAGTTACGATATCACCGATATGTCCGTCTGCCACCTCTTCGAAGGTCAAATCGAAACTATATCCGTCTTCCTTGGCATCTGCGATAGTTCCCGCATATGCCGGATATCCGGTAAACTCTGCGTAAGTAGACATGCTATCATAAGTAACGGATACATAAGCCTTAGACTTGTCGGCGGAAACACTGTTCAAGGTCACCTCTCCGGCTCCGTCGTAGGAGTCTACCATGTCCTTCACGAACTTCTTCATCTCAGCCTTGCTATAGGTATCGCTGTCGAATTCCATTACTTCTTCAAAGGTTACGCTTCCGTCCTCATTCAGTGTAAGTGCGGTCTCTTCCACCTTCTTACCCGCAAGACCTCTTACTAACAGCACAATAATCAGTACCGCTGCAACGGCGATTGCTACAATCGATGCAATCAGAATGCGTCTTCTGCGGCGAAGTGCCTTCTTACGCTGTAACTGGCGCCTTTTTAATGCCTGTTCACGGGTTCCGCGAACCTGTTCCTTCTGTTCTGCCATAGAAATTCCCTTCTTTTCTACTAAAAACACAACTTGATAAATTATACAATGAATGTCCTACATGTGCAAGAAACTCTCAGACTTAAATTCATGCTCCATATAGCGCCTGCGGTAGCTGGTAACGATGTAATCCAGCTGGTTCTCCACCGACTCCGACAGTCGGAACGTGAAGAGCTTCTCCACCGGCGTACTGATAATGAACTGCATGGCATACAGCACGGAGTTCTGGATACGGAAGCCCCCTTCCTTCTCGTGACACTCCATACACACACAGCCCCGCCGTTCCATGGAAAAATAGTCCAGGTTGTCGGTGCTGCCACATCCCAAACAGGCAAATACGTTGGGATAATCGCCGTTGATGGTCATAGTCTTCAGCTCGTAAATAATCCGCACCAAGTTCTTGGAGAACTTCTTGCTCTCTAGGGCCCGCAGGGTTGCATACAGAAGTTTTAACCGCTCGGACTCGTCGTTATTTTCCTGACCAAAGTACTCTGCCATTTCCATAAAATAGGAGGCATACCACACTGCCTCCAAATCGTTTTTCAAACCATCGAAGTAGTTGCTCACATCCACCTTGTGTACCGTATAGCTGCTACGGCCCTGGTAGACCTCGAAACTTCCGTACACGAAGGGATTGCTGGCTGCCAACAAGCTGGAGTTGGGACGACGGGCGCCCTTAGAAAAAGCGGAGATTTTCCCCCGCTCTTTCGTCAGAATCGATATGCGCTTGTCATACTCTCCAATGGGCATGGCGGATAAGACCATGCCGTGGAGCAACAGATTGTTGTCCAATGGTTCTTCCTCTATTCTGTTATTCGGATTCGTCCTCTCTGTATCCGAAGTTCTGAATCAAAAAGTCGCTGTCGCGCCAGTCTTTCTTCACCTTCACCCAAAGCTTGAGATTCACCTTGGCGTCCAAAAGCTTCTCAATCTCATAACGGGCGTTGGTTCCGATCTTCTTCAGCATGGCGCCCTGCTTGCCGATGATGATGCCCTTGTGGGAATCCCGCTCGCAGATAATGGTGGCGTCGATATCGTACAACCGCTTACCCTTGCGCTTCTTCATCTGGTCGATGGAGACGGCAATTCCGTGTGGAACCTCTTCGCTTAATGCATGGAGAGACTTCTCACGAATAATCTCTGCCACAATCTGGCGTTCCGGCTGGTCGGTTACCGTGTCCTCATCGTAGAACATCGGGCCTTGTGGCAGATACTTGAAGAGGCAGTCTACCAACTCATCACAGTTCTGGCCGCGAAGGGCGGACAACGGAACGATTTCTGCGAACTCTAACAGTTCCTTATAGGTATTGATGACTTCGAGAATCTTCTCACGGGGTACGGTGTCCACCTTGTTGATCACAAGGATAATCGGAATGTCCACGCCGCTAAGCTGCTTGGCGATTTCCTGGTCACCGCTTCCGATGGAGGTATCCGGCTCTACCAGCCACAGAATCACATCCACATCCTTCATGGAAGTCTTGGCAACCTTCACCATGTATTCTCCCAGCTTATTCTTGGCATGGTGAATACCCGGAGTATCCACGAATACAATCTGTCCCCGCTCCATATCGGTGTATACGGTCTGGATGCGGTTACGGGTAGTCTGTGGCTTGTTGGACGTAATGGCAATCTTCTGTCCAATCAAGTGATTCATCAATGTTGATTTTCCAACATTCGGTCGTCCGATAATGGTAACGAATCCGGATTTAAATTCTTCTGTCATATATTCCCTTCTCTAAATCAATGGTGCGGTGGTCTGGAAGAGCTCCTTATTCTTCTGGATGGCATCTTCATTACCAACAACACAAATATAATTCTGTTCTAATGCTTTCTCAACGGCCGGTGCCAATGCGCGGATATCTTCTACCGTTGCATCGATGACCTGGTTCCGTTCTTTTTCCAACAATTCTATCGGAACACCGGTCATGTAAGCCCCTAAGGAACGAAGTCCGTTCTGGGATGGGGTCAGCGGTGTGTCCATACCACTGATGGTTCCGATGATGTACTTGGTCATATCCCGCTCATCGGCATCGAAGTTGGCAATGTACTCCGGTGTCTTCTCGAAGATCTCGTTGGTCTCAGAGAGGTTCGGATCGCGATAGGATACCAGATAGAAATTACCGTGGCGTCCGAATTCGCTGCTGCATCCGTAAGCGCCGCCCTTCACGCGGACGTTAATCCACAGATAGTCGTAGCTTAAGATGACCTTCAGAATCTTCATAGCGCCGTGGTAGTCGTATCCGGCTTCCTTGAAGTTACCGGAACGGGCTACGAACTGCACCTGTCCGGCAGTCATGAAGCCTTCGTTTTTACGGGTCGGTACCAGCTCCGGTGCGGTGCGCTCATAGTCGCCCACGAAGAGCTCGTTGCAGATATCTGCAAGATAGGTACGTACCTGCTCTAAGGACTCCTTCGGTCCGATGGAGCTTACCAGGAGGTTCTCCTTGCGGAAGATGGCATTTAACAATCTTGCCGCATCGCTTCGGAAGGAATCCACCTGTGCATCGAAATGCTCCTCAAAATCCTTCAGGAAGTCATAGTATGCAATTCCGGTAAACATCTCATTGATCAGGGCCACTTCGGAGAAGTAAGAACTGCTTCGAAGGGCTGCTACCGCACTGCCGGCAGACTGTAAGCGCTGCTGCATACGGGAAATTTCCTGATTCAATAATTCATGAATACGCTTGGTATCGGTAAGGGTGGTATGGAAGGCCATCTGCTCCATCAGCGGAATTGCCTTGTCTGCCATATCGAAGAGGAACTTGCCTCTCACCTCAATGGTATTAATCCAACCGCCTTCTAACTTGCTGTACAGTTGCTGGCTTACGGACAGGCCGCCTGTATAGAGGTTCACCTCGTTGGCGAAGTCTGCATAGGCATACTGCTCGGTATCTAACAGACCAAGGATGCGTACCAGGAAGGACAACTTACTGTAATCCTTCTCGCTGATATGGCCAATATCGAATACCAGGTTCAGATAATGAATGCCGTTGGTATTAATGTTGTGGTGCAACACCTTGGTATCTGCGATTTCATATTCATCGGTGTAGTAAGGACGTACCTTGCGGCTTAAGTCCTCACGGGTCAACATCGGAATGGTTGCTAACTCTTCCGGAGTGGACGGTGTCTCCTGGTACTCCTTCAGATGCTTGGTACCTTCTACAATGTCTGCAATCTCCCACTTGGTGAGGGTATCCTTGTACTGAGCTAAGCGCTGACGCAGCTGCTCGTCTTCCTTGGAGGTTAATCCCTGCTCCGGTGTCACAATAACAATCGACGCATGGGTATTGTTCAGAAGATACTTCTCCACAATCTCCTCGAAATATCCACTCTCCACCTTGTCACGCAAACGGTCTAAGACCTCGGTTGCATGCATGTGCATGAATGGCTGTGCGTCGTTGTAAATCCAACTGTCTAAGCACTGCAATCCGTAGATCAATCCCTTCGGGAAGCTTCCGAAGTCTCCTTCACGATAACGGAACTGTGCGCTGTTAATGCCGGCAAGAAGTGCCTTCTTGTCCAGGCCGTTCTTCACCTGCTGCTCCAAGGTGGTATGAATAATCTCTAAGAAACGTTCCTTATCGGATTCGTTGGCACCCTTGGCAATGACGGAAAATACCGGCTGCAAGGTTCCGGAATCATATCCGCCTAAGATATCTTTTCCAATGCCTGCATCAATTAAGGCCTGATGCAACGGAGCACCCGGCGCACTTAAAAGGGCATAATCTACAATATCGAATGCCTGATACAACTCGGCATCCAATGCATCTCCTACCACGTAGTTTAAGGACAGATAGGTGCCGTCCTCTCCATCGTCATCGGAGGCGATTGGATATTTTTTATAAATCTCTGCCGGCTTGGAGAAGGCCTTCTGCATCGGGATCTCGGATTCCACATCGATGCGGCTGTACTTGGACAGGTATTCCCGGTCTAAGTACTCTAACTTCTCAACAAAATCCATGTTGCCGTACAGATAGATGTAGGAATTGCATGGATGATAATAGGTCTTATGGAATTCCAAGAACTGCTCATAGGTAAGGTCCGGAATGTTCTTCGGGTCTCCGCCGGACTCCACACCGTATGGGGTATCCGGGAAAAGAGAGTTCATAATCTCGCGGTTTAATACATCGTCCGGTGAAGAGAAGGCACCCTTCATCTCGTTGTATACCACACCGTTGATGGTCAGCTCGTCGTCCTCGCTCTCCATCTCATAGTGCCAACCTTCCTGGCGGAAGATCTCTTCCCGCTCGTAGATGTTCGGATGCAACACTGCATCCATATAGACATCGATTAAGTTATCAAAATCCTTGTCGTTACAACTTGCCACCGGGTATACGGTCTTATCCGGATAGGTCATGGCATTGAGGAAGGTGTTCAGGGAACCCTTCACCAGCTCCACAAACGGATCCTTGGTCGGATACTTCTTAGAGCCGCATAATACGGAATGCTCAATGATATGTGGAACTCCGGTAGAATCTTTCGGGGGTGTGCGGAATCCGACGTAGAATACCTTGTTGTCGTCGTCATTCTCCACTAACGCAATGTTGGCACCACTCTTGCGATGACGCAATACGTAGCCCACTGCGTGCAAGTCTCCTAAGCCGGTCTTGCTGATCAGCTCATAACTACTTGGGATTTCTCTCATGTAATGTTCTCCATTCTATTGATTGATATGTACATCCAGTTGCTGGAAAGGAATGGTAATGCCTGCTGCATCAAATTCCTTTTTTACTCTCTCTAGAGTTCTCCAACGCACGCTCCAGTACTGGTCCATCGGAACATAGAAACGGAATCCGATGTCTACAGAGCTTGCCCCCAACTCCTGTACAAATATCTTGATATCTTCGGTACGAATCACCTCAGGCTCTTCATCGATAATCTTCTGAATGACGGCCTTGGCTGCATCGATGTCATCATTATAACCGATTGATGCAATTAAGTTAATCATCCGCTTATCCTGGTCCGTAATGTTGGTCAGGGATGAATTGGCTAAGATACCGTTTGGAATCACAACGATTTTGTTATCCAAGGTTTTTAACTTGGTATAAAAAATGGAAATCTCGATAACGGTTCCTTCGTTCTTATGGGTGTCTTCCACAATGTAGTCGCCAATGCGGAAGGGATGCAGAATCAGAATCAGCACGCCACCGGCAAAATTGGATAAGGATCCCTGGAAGGCAAGACCGGCCGTCACACCAACCGATGCAATGGCTGCAGACAAGCTGGTTGCTTCAAATCCAAACAACTGCAGGATAACCAGGATCAGGACAACATAGCCTACCACCTTCAGCACCTGGTCAACGAAATGCACCACACCAATGTCTGTCTTCTTGAACTCCAAGGACTTCCGTAAGCCCTTGCGCAGTCCCTTGATGATTTTCGCACCGATGAAGTATACCACAAAAGCCAGTACAATGGTCCAGAAAAATCCCAATGCCTTCGGAAGTTCTGCCTCCAACCAGCGGCGCAGCACGCCATCCTCCAAGTCCTTAATAAAATTGTCCGAAATTGCCTGTACCAGTAACATCTATTGTCTCCTTACTTCGCGTGTCTACGCTCAATTCCTTTCTCTTTATAATACGCTTCTTTATCTTCATACATTTTGGCATCGGCGATATGCTCTAAGTCATCCACCGACGCATTGGGCTGGTCTTTGTGGGTTGCATATCCGATGGACATGGTTAACTCCGTAGAAAAGACGCCGTGCCAGTTCTCTGCTTTGTTCTTAATCATCTGGCGAATATACTCCGGATTCTCGGTGTGGAGAATCGCCATGAATTCATCGCCGCCGGTACGATATACCTTGCCCTTGTTGCCCACAGACAGTGCCAGGCAGTCTGCCGCACCCTTGATCAACTCGTCACCTGCTGCATGTCCCTTGGTATCGTTCACGCGCTTCAGGCCGTTTACATCCATGGCAAACAGGACAAAGTCGTTGGACAACTCTCCCTTGCGGAACTCCTTCAAATCTTCGTCGAAGCAACGACGGTTAAAGAGTCTTGTCATCTCATCCGTCATAGAGATGCGAATCAGATGCTCTTCTCTCTGTTTTTCCTCATCCACGTTACGGGTGGTATAGATCACCACGTTAGGGATGCCGTCTAGCGTGGAATCCACCGTAATGTACTGGGCCCGGAACCATCCGGAGATGACGTCGATGAAATCCGCACTGATGACCTTCTTCTGGGACAGGCGGGAACGCACGGTCTTCAGATTCGTATAAGCCGCGAAATCATCCAGCTGATCCGGCATCACGGTCCGCATAAGCTTCTGGTTAATGCGGCTATGGGTCTGGGATTCCAGATCAATGGGATACTTGGTGTATTCGTTATCCCGCAGGGACATCTCTGTATTGTTTACGAAATCAATCAGATTCACGTTCTCATAAATCTCAGACATAGACTCTAAGATGCCCATCTTCTCTTGCATATCTACATCCTGCATGCGAATCTTCTCGTTCTGTCGAAACAGACTCTTGAAGTAATTGATGGTAAGCTTCGCAATAACATAGGCACTGATGAACATGATAATGCTCTCAATGGTAAATCCACTCATCACATCGGCAAAATATGCCTGGGCCACATCATAATCCGAGCGCAGCGTCACCTTGTAGAAAGAATTCACATAGGTCACCCCGAACATCAAAAGATAATTCAAGAAGAATGAGTAGAAAAAGATACCCTTGTCACAATAAAGCAGGCTCAGAAGTGGTACCAAAAACCAGGTCAGATAGATACTGACATGAGCATGTGACATATATACAAGCAGGCAATCCAACGCGGTCAACACGAAGATTCCGGTCACGATGGAGGTTGGTTGTATGCGCAGCATTACCAGATGCACGGATGCCATAATCAGCACCATCAACGTAATACCCACGCAAGTGGCGTACGTAATATCATGGAAGATGCCTCCCTTGATTCCGCTGGCAATTGCCGGACCTGTGAATGCGAAGAACCACAGCGCACGGTTCAGATACCGATTGACCACACCACGATTCGTCTTCAGGAATTCGTTGTACTCTGTTGAAATGCCGTTTCCCATATCATGTTCTCCTCGTAATATATGTTTTGTTACTAAGTTTTTACATTTATACAACTCCATCAATCGGTTTGGTTATGCTCATGATATTATTGACCTTGAGTCAATCAGGCAATAGTTCTTTTTCTCCTTGTTGAGCCTTAATGGTTACTTCATAGATAGTCAGTTCCCCTGGCACGGAAGTTAACTTCAAACCCACTAGCTGTTTGTTAGAGTTCATGGTTTCCCATTGGCAGTTGGGTCGCAACAAATCATCTCTAACTGAATTCTTTTATGCGAGGTTGTTGATGCTCCGCGATCATGGGCATTACCAAACCGATTGATTCACCAATACACTGAAGGGAGGTG
>FPAN01000015.1 GCA_900116395.1 Lachnospiraceae bacterium XBD2001
AAGTTAGTGTAACGCTATACACGAGAACCAAACGAGTGAAAACTCGAGCAAGGTCAAGCAACAAAGAGCGCAGGGTGGATGCCTTGGCACTAAGAGCCGAAGAAAGACGTGATAAGCTGCGAAAAGCCGCGGGGAGGTGCAAATAACCTGTGATCCACGGATATCTGAATGGGGAAACCCGGCTGGTTAAGCCAGTCATCCATACGCCAATACATAACGTATGGAAGGGAACCCGGTGAACTGAAACATCTAAGTAACCGGAGGAAGAGAAAGAAACATCGATTCTGGGAGTAGCGGCGAGCGAAACCGGAAGAGGCCAAACCGAGTCGCGTGCGATTCGGGGTTCGGACCGCGGAATTGATTCATGGAAGACAGCAGAATGGTTTTGGGAAATCCAACCAAAGAGGGTGACAGTCCCGTAAGCGAAGTTTGACATGACATGGCGGTATCCAGAGTACATCGAGACACGAGAAACCTTGATGGAATGAGCGGGGACCACCCCGTAAGCCTAAATACTACTTAGTGACCGATAGCGCATAGTACTGTGAAGGAAAGGTGAAAAGGACCCCGGGAGGGGAGTGAAAGAGAACCTGAAACCCTGTGTTTACAAGCTGTGGTAGCACGATTATACGTGCGACCGCGTACTTTTTGTAGAACGGTCCGGCGAGTTACGCTTACTGGCGAGGTTAAGTACTACAGGTACGGAGCCGAAGGGAAACCAAGTCTTAATAGGGCGAATAGTCAGTAGGAGTAGACCCGAAACCGGGTGATCTATCCATGTCCAGGTTGAAGCTGCCGTAAGAGGTAGTGGAGGACCGAACCCACATCCGTTGAAAAGGGTGGGGATGAGGTGTGGATAGGGGAGAAATTCCAATCGAACCCGGAGATAGCTGGTTCTCCTCGAAATAGCTTTAGGGCTAGCCTCAACCAAGTCTACTGGAGGTAGAGCACTGAATTTCCGCGGGGGCGTCAAAGCTTACCAAAGAATATCAAACTCCGAATGCCAGAGAGATGATGGTTGGGAGTCAGACTATACGAGATAAGTTGGATAGTCAAAAGGGAAACAGCCCAGACCACCAGCTAAGGTCCCAAAGTGTATGTTAAGTGGAAAAGGATGTGGGATTTCGAAGACAACTAGGATGTTGGCTCAGAAGCAGCCACACATTCAAAGAGTGCGTAACAGCTCACTAGTCGAGAGGTCCTGCGCCGAAAATGTCCGGGGCTAAAACATAACACCGAAGCTGTGGATTCGTAGTAATACGAGTGGTAGAGGAGCATTCTTAAGACCGACGAAGCAGTACCGAAAGGAGCTGTGGAGGGATAAGAAGAGAGAATGCCGGAATGAGTAGCGAGAGTAAGGTGAGAATCCTTACGGCCGAATATCTAAGGTTTCCAGGGTAAAGCTGATCTGCCCTGGGTAAGTCGGGACCTAAGGCGAGGCCGAAAGGCGTAGTCGATGGAAAACAGGTTGAGATTCCTGTACCTGATATGAACAGAACTGTGGGGACGCAGAAGG
>FPAN01000011.1 GCA_900116395.1 Lachnospiraceae bacterium XBD2001
CCTGTGTGAAGGAGCTTGGTCTCACGTGTGTTGCGACACAGAATACAAGCGCTTCTACGACATCAAATACAAAGAAGTCAACAGGAACCAGCACAAACGCGCACTCGCACTTACTGCCCGTAAATTTGCTAGATTGGTCTACAGTATGCTGAAGACTAATCAGCTATACAAAGCTCCTGTTTCAAAGTAGTAAATACTACTTTAGGAGTTAACGCCCTGTTTTTTTGAAACAGTACGGCAGGGCTTAGGCGGTCGTTCTTTCTTTTTTGAAAAATAACCAAAAAGAAAGGGACTTTTCAAGATTTTTCATCTTGACATATCACCGCTAGACTATCATTACACTAACCCCGCCTGCTTACGAATAGACTTTTCGACGATGGCGCTTAACTCTCTACTATGGAAAGGGATTGTTACCTTTCCGGGCTTTATTGGATGAACATAGTGTCGATGCGAACCTTCTTGACTCTTAAACACCCATCCATCCTTCATAATTTCTTTCTCCAATTCTCTTGGTCTTTTTGGCATTTCTATCTTCTTTCCTTTAGTATATTCTCTTATATGCATTTTTGCAATGCGTATTAGAATAGAACGTATAAAGTGACTCACTAACTCCGTCCCGGGGAGTCATTTTCACAAACTTCCGCTTACCACGTTTGGAGCCAGGAACTGCTCATAGAAGTTGGTTCGATAGGATGTCTCCAATACTTCCCCGAAATGATCGTGGTTGTACTGCTGAATTGCCTGCATCGTAGGTAAGTCAAGCTCGTAGCTAATTACCGAAGTCTTGTTATCGATGTGATCAAAAGCTGTGGTAATCAAGTCTACGTATTCCGGCTTGGTGTACCATACGGAATGCTCTTCCATACCACCATCTGCCGTTACGTGCTTGTTGTAGTTCTCCCGGTCAATGAAACGGACGTAGTTAGCGGTATCCCGCTTGCTGCCGTCAGCGTTTGGTGTCCAGGAAGTCATTGCGGTGTTACTGATTACATTTACAATGACTGTATAGAAGGTCACATTGCCTGCGCCATCCTCTGCCCGGTAGGTCACGGATACGCCGCCTCGGTCGCCTTCGATTTCATCAAGCTCGCTCTTATCAAAGTTTACGATGGTGACATCTACCTTGTTTTCCAGGGTGCCGTCTTCCTTATCTCTTGCGGTTACGTTCTCCCAGAATGGTTCTTCTCCAAGGCTTTCTACCTCGTCCTTGGATACATAAAGGTCATACGCTTCGATTACCGGAGCCTGATCCCAAGCCACGTAGATTGGCACGATTGCTCGTCCCTCTTCATCAAAGCCCATGGTTTCGCCGTTTTTAATCTTCTCAATGAGCCACTTCACGCCTGCATTGTAAGACCCAACGCCCAAAGCTTCTCCAAGGGTATCCTTCTCTTCCTTCTCAGGATTTACTACGTCCGCATCGGTATAAACCGCATCATCCCGTAAGCTCCATCCCTGATAGGAGTAAGGCACCGTCATATCTACATACTGTTCCTTGTTCTCGTCATACCAAGTCTTCTCAGATGCCTTGTACACATCCTCCTTGCCGAAGTAGTTCTTTGCTGTACCCTCCGGGCCAACATTTCCCGGCAATGGGGTATCCATATGGAACTCATTCAGCTGATAGTTCTCGCCACGAGTCTGCGCATTTCCATCGAAATACAGATCAAAGCAGGCATCCCAAATGGCATACCAATGGAAGTCTCCATACATTGCCATCACCTGATCCGTGGTATAAATCTTGCTCTCGTCCGTTTCCTCCGAATCAAGTGCCCATCCCTTGAAGGATAGAGACTTTGTAATATCCAGCTCCTCGCCGTTTGGCATGGTAACAACCACTGTCGGATCATTACTTTCGCCGGTAGTATAGGCATGGCTTGGGGTATCCGGCAGATACTTCTCACCATAGCGCAACTTATTATACGTCAATGGAATGGTGATCTTCATACCATCCAACCCTTCGATATTGGATTCAAATCCGGCATAGTACACACCGGACAAAATGACCTGGTTGGTTGGAGCATTCTGATCTGTTCCGTATCCCGCACGGATTAGAGATTCTACCTGCTCACCCTTGGCTGCAATCTTCGTTCCGTCCTCTTCATAACAATCCATAGTATGTATGTTGTCGTTTCTATCAAATGCCAAAACAAACTTGCTTGCCACGGTCTCTCCCACAGAAGTATCGGCTGCGTAGAGCTGAATCAACTGTCGACCAGTCTTACGGTCACCTATTCCCATATTAAGAGTTCCCACTTTTGCATTATTTAATGGCGCATTCACCGTCACTACATGGCCCGGCGTTAAATAGATTTGGTTTCCGGCATCTACCACTCCATTACCACTCATATACAGCGTGCCATTCTGGTACACGCCACCTGTCCGGTTTCCAACGATCCCGTTACTTACAATATTGGTATTACCACTATTTATGATTCCCCAAGATGCATTATCACGGATTGCACCGCCGTTTACTGCCAGGCTGCCCCAATTTCGGATACCTACGCCGTTACCGGTAATCGTGCCTCCGCTGACGGTCGCACTTTGATAATTGGCAATACCGGTATCACTACATGCCGTAATGGTTCCGTTGTTGACATAGGTTCTTCCCTGGTTATAGATACCAACCGGGGAGCTGTCGATTCTACTTGAAGAATCTACATACACCTCTACGTTTGGTGCCTGGGATAACCATGCATCTACTGCACAAACATTTCCTCCGTACACATGGCTTCCGTTCATAAGCTTAATGTAAGCCGGGTATCCCAAGCTGGATGCACTTCCCTGGAAACAGTTGCTGACTGCACATGCTGCACCGGTTCCGTTTAATGTGGTTCCGTTTAATTCCCAACGGGTACAAAGTCCTCCAAGGATGCCTGCATAGGTTGCGTGCGCCTTGTGGCTCTGTGCCTGGGTATTCACCAGACCGGAGAATCCGCTTGGATTGATGTTGCAGTAGTTGAATCGAACAATGTTACCGGAACCGTTGTTGGAGAAGTTACAGTTATAGAACGTACAGTTATTAAACTCTGCGTCAAAGAAGAACTCTGTCCAACAGTTCGTAAAGGTACAGTTGTTAAATACTACCTTGTCTCCCGGATTACGGCTTAAAACTGCCGTTCCCTGGTGCCATGGGCCACTTGGATTATAGCCGCATCGATTACAGAAGGCTTCTGCCATTCCATTTGAGGATGTGTTACTTCCGATGTGGATGTGTCCGTTGAAGTTAAAGCCATTGACTGTTGTTTGTCCTACCAGGGCATAACAGGTCTGGTTCCACTCGTATCCTACATCTAACTTGTAGGCGGTTTTTAACTCCTGATCTCCCTCTTCTTCAAGTTCATCGGAGATGTCTTCATCAGATAATTCCCCTGCTTCTCTCTTCTCCTTAATTACTGCAACGATACTGTCTTTGTTTAAGAATCCGTTGCCGTAATATGGATCAAATCCTTCTTCTCCTAAATCCTCTACACTTGCAAGGAATGATTCAAATACGTCTACATCTGTTACATCATCCTCATATTCAGAAATAAGGAGTGCTGCGTAGGCAGATACATAGGCACTTGCGATAGATGTTCCGACAAGTACAACATCATCGGATTCATCTTCGGTACCCATATCCTTAACAAGAATACCAATTGCACTAAAGTCTACGGTCTCGCCGTAGTTAGAATACTCAGCAAAATTCTTCTCTTTATCGGTTGCGCTGATGGTAATTGCGTCAAGAACATTGCCTGGCATATAATTCTTAGAATCGCTTGCGTCATTACCTGCAGCAACGATGACAGGAATGCCAACGTTCTTTGCATCTGTGATAGCCTTGGTTAATACCTTAGACTCTCCAAGACCGCTTGCAGAGATATTAATAACATCTACGTTTGCCGCAATTGCATTTTCAATGGCGAAATATACCTTTGCTACAGTAGATGTGCCACTTTCATCAAATGCGGCGATTGGCATGATTTTTACATTCTCGCCTGTCTGAGATGCGATGATCTCTGCCATTGTGGTTCCGTGACCATTAGCGTCTGCCATGTCCTCGGAAAGTCCTTCAATGAGGCGGTTCTGTAATAACTCATCCTGTGTATCTACACCTGTATCGATGACAGCAACAACAACGTTACGCTCTACGGATAACTTTTCCTCTTCGATTACGTCTGTTGTCTGAACTGCCTGCTCTTCAACGGACTCTACAGGCACATCGTTTGGTGTTAGTTCCTCTGTAAGCTCTTCACCTTCATGGTAATCTACAGAAGTATCAATATCCGCTACATATCCGGCGGATACGAATGCGTTACAAGCTGCAGCGCACTTGTCTGCATCCTCGTATGTAAGCATCCAAAGACCTTCATGTGTTGCAACTTGGGTTGCACCCATGTAGTCTTCAGGAGCAACGTCGGTAAATAATACCAATCTCTTGCCGTTAGAAGGGTTAGCCTCCAAATAAGCGTTTACTTCCTCGTTAGAGCCAAAGGTCTGAATCGGAAGTACCACTTCATCCTCTGACTGCTCTTCCTCAGGCGGCTCTTCCTCTGCAGCCTCTTCAGGATCAAGAGTATCTGTAGTTGGCTCAACCACATCTTCAACAACAACGTTGGTTGGCTCCGCAGCATACACAACGGAAGTCATGTTACTTGTGGCGATTACTACAGACAAGGTAAGTCCAAGCAATCGGATAATTAAGTTTTTCTTCATGAATTTCCTCCTAGTTGTACACCGCACTAAGCGTTAATGATTTCTCTACCTTCATAGTTACAAGCTCCGCAGTGGTGTAGATGGCTCCGTCTTCGTCGCTCCACGCAACAAAACGTTTTCCACCAAAGTCCGGCGGGTTGCTTGGAGTCTTAAAAAGCTCCCCTTCCTCTAACAAGTACGTCTTGTACTCGCCAGGGAGGGATGTACCGGCGTCCTTGTCCAGTTCCAACAGCTCCGCCGGGATCCTATAATCTACCTGATACAACGGCTTCTTCTCTTCCTGCTCTAGAACCATCGTAGCTTCCGTTTCTAAGGTTCCCTTGCGCCCATTGGGATGGGTGTAGGTCTCCTCCACATGCACAGACAGAAGGCCCTTCTTCTCATCCACACCGGCGATATCCACCTTTAGCTTTCGATTCGCATCTTTGGTGCGCAAGCGTTCCACCAATAGAGATGTAAAATCCGCTACCAGTTCTTCCTTGGAATCCATGGTATATTTGCCCTGCATCAACACCTGATCAGCAGACTCTTCCACCGCCTGGCGTAGGGCCTGCTGCATCTCCGCCTCTCTGGTATGTCGACCTGCCACCGTGACTAGTGACACCACAACCAACACAATCAGCACGATACTCAATACTCCGTAAATTACATGTTTCATGCCGTCTTACCACCTACACTCATCCATAACTCACTGCATCCATAATTCCCATCCGCACGTTCTCCATAGACCCGAACCGGGAAGGTTCCCCGGCGCAAAAATGTGATGTTTCCGTCTTCGATTACCCAGTTATTCTCCGCCGCATTCAGGATACGAACCTCCTGTAATGTTTGATTTCCAACAGTTCCGATAAATTCCGTTAACTCCATCGTCTCCCCGACATGCACGTTGCGGCACACCTTAAGCTCCACAGGGTCCATGGATGCATATCTTGCCATTTCCTCTTTGGACTCTTGAATATCATCTCCAAGGTATCCGTCCGTCATGCGTTCTATGCCACGGGATACCACACTTCCGGGACTAAGCAGCAGAGCTGCCGCCAAAACAATCACCGCAACCGTAGCTACCATCGCCAGAATTGCGCCGCCGTATTCTTCTACAATCTGTCTCATTTTTCGCTCCTATCTAGTGGTGAGCACATCCAATATGCCACCGAATAATCCAATCCATCCGATGCCAAGCACCATATGAAACAGTGCCAGGCCATAGTCCTCCAATACTTTTCTCATCCTTCTCCTACCTTATATCCGCTTCCAATTGATGCCGTTTCGAGATTCCGAATAACGGCATCTTATAGTCGTATTCCATTACCGCACTTCCGTAAAAAATATTGCTATTTCCTCTTTGTTGTATATCCAACATAAGGTCATAACCAGCTTTCCCGGCATCTTTTTTACAGGCCTCTATGACACCCCTGGAAAAATGACTGGCACTGATGCGCTCCGTCACCTCCGCCATGAAGTTCTGTGCCCGATATGCCTGCAACGATGCAATCAAAAACTGCATACCGATCACTACCAGGATTACGCTGAAAAACGTACTTAAAAATCCTTTGATTATGGTCTCCATTACACACCTCCCATCACCTGATTACTGCTTAAATACATCACTAACAGCAGCACCATATCCACCACCAGCTTCATGCCGCCGGTGACCTGTGGTGCCAAAAACAATGCATACATCCCTGCCAATGCATCTTTGTCTTCCATGACTTCGTATTCGTTCCGAAGTTTTTGGTTTCTTTGGATTATGTCCGCAATCTGAAGGGTTGCGTCCCCACCCGATCCGGTGGAAATGGAATATAGCATCTTCATGGAGGAACGCACCTCCGGAAGTGTAAATTCACTTAAGAAATTCTGATATGCCGCTAAGTTGCCCGGTTCCTTTTTTATGCCTGCAATCAGCTCCAACAAGGCCGGTTGCAACAGCTTCGGCGCGTGATCATAGGACTTAAAAATCGCCACTTCCACATTCTCCGTCTGTAGCAAAAGAGAGATTTGCATCAGCCATCGAAGGTATGCAAGCTCCATGGATGGCGCAAGTTTTCGAATGGCGATTCGTCGCCCCCAGCGCCCTGTTAGCGTGTGTTTGCTGTACTTCTTCATTCGCTCATAACGTTCCAGCTGCTCTTTTTCCGAAGCTGCATTCTGCTCTTCGTAGCCACCGGTGAGCTTGGCATCTGCTCGATAATAAATCCACAGATCCAGAAGCATCACCACGGTGGTCATGGCCTGGGCCAGCGGGTGTGCCGCCACATCCAGATGCACACGTCCAGCCATGTAATAGATGGCACCGCATAAGAGCAAACTGGTCAAAATCGATAGCACGATTTCCCGTCGCTGTCTTCGCTTTTTCTGCTGCATAGAATAGATGCGCTCTGCCCACATGCGCCGATGGTCCAAAAGCAAATCCACCGACGCATGGTAATCTCCGCCGAGTTGCTCCGTCTCCATGGCAAAGCGATGCATGGAGATGACGCTGTCATATGGATATGCTTCCTCAATCAATGCTAAGCCCTTGCGGGTAATATCCGTTTCGTTGTAGGTATTTAAAATGTAATCCATGGCGGCGGTCAGCGTATTTTTCATCTCGCCGCTTTCAAACAATCCCATGGTATCCTGCAGGGTTTCTAAGATTATTCCACTCTTTTGGAAGGAATACAGGAATTGTTCCACATAGATGTTGGCATCGGAGAATTTCCGCTGCCCATAAGTATTTCGATATGCATTTCGAATGAAAAGCGGCACCATGGCTACCCCCGCCCCGCAGACAATGGTCTGGGGCAGAAGCGATAGGGCAAAGAATCGCCCCAACACCACCATAAGTAACATCGCTCCGGCCGCCAGTGCGAAGCTTCGCTTTACGGAAAAGACGTAACCGTAGCGTCGCAACTCATCCGAGAGTTTGGTTTTTTCTTTCATGCACACTGGTCCTCCCATAATAATTTGCCGTCTTCCACCAGCATGTGAATGCGGTTATTGCCATGGTCCCTGTGAAAAGCGCAGACCTGGTCAATGTAGCGGCGCACCTGCATTTTCCCCGCATCATCCACGAAGGCCTTCCGTCGAATCAACACGCCGATATCAATGAAGCTGTAGATGTCATTCTCCATTCTGGAATTGCCCACATCGCCCATCATATTCAACATACGATCCGGAATCTTGGCCACGTCGTCTGTATGCAACGTAGTCATGCCCCGCACACCGGTGGAGAGACTTTCAATCAAATATTGCACCTCTTTGGAGCGCACCTCCGATACCATCATCCACTTAGGATTCAAGCGCAATCCGGTCTTAATAGCCAACGTATAATCCATGCTGGCATTCAAGCGAATCTCGATACAATCCGCCTCCGGATGAATCTTGGAATAGTGCCACTCCGGAGTATCCTCGATGGTGATGACGCGGCTGTTTTGTGGGATAAACTGGCTAAAAAACTTGGCACATTCCGTTTTCCCAACGCCGGGTTCTCCACAGAACACCAGGTTTCGCTGGTGTTCCACGCAAGACTGTAGAAACTGAATCACGCCTTCGCTGGCATATCCGCTTTCCACCATATTTTCCCTGGTCAGACGAACCATAGGGAGGGATTTTCGAATGGAAAACCCACGTCCAAGCATAGAAATCGACTCGTGGATAATGGTGATACGCAAGGTCTCCGTCTCTGCCTCTAACACCGGGCTTTGCTTATGAAACGGCTTGGATACCACGTTGGCCACGCGGTTGGAAAATTCCTCCACGAAGGCCGGTGTCACCACCACATTTTTTGCTTCATAGCGCAGATTCTGTGTATCGGTCACCCACAGGGAGATTCCGTTATAATCTATGTCTGTAATCATGGGGTCTTCAATCAACGGAAACAGTGGACCAAAAAAGTCTTTGTTTTCTACAATCTTTAATTTCAACATCGATTCTTCCTCCGTTTGTTCCTAAGAACTAGATTCCGCTTGCTGCGGTTGCTTTTTCAAAAAATCCTTCAATCAATCTGGTAAATGCCGGTCCGATCACACCATTGGTGCCATCTCCTACGACCACACTTACAATTCCAATTAACGCGATAATTGCCACTACCGTAATGAGGGCAGGGCCGTACTCTTTCATAATCTCCTGCATCTTTATGCATCCTCCAATATGTAAACTAGGTTTATGGGGTATCCTGGCGAAACGCCGTGATTTGATATCAAACGATGGATATCATACTACGGTGCCAAGGGTGAAAACAAGGGGGTAATTATAAACTTTTTATTAAAAAAACGCCCTTTTTTACCCGATTTGTTTATAAAAATTTAATATGTTATGATATCGAAAGATGTTTTATATCGAAAGGAGACTATAAGAAATGGCTCAGAATCCAGTAGTTACCATTACTATGGAGAATGGCGATGTGATGAAGGCTGAACTTTATCCGGAAATCGCACCAAACACTGTTAACAATTTTATCTCTTTGATCCGGAAGGGATTTTACAACGGAGTTATTTTCCACCGTGTCATCAACGGTTTCATGCTTCAGGGCGGCGATCCTGACGGAACCGGAATGGGTGGCCCCGGTTACTCCATCGCCGGAGAATTCGCTTCCAACGGCTTCAAGAATGACTTGCTTCATACCCCGGGCGTTTTGTCCATGGCTCGTACCATGATGCCGAACTCCGCAGGAAGCCAGTTCTTCATTATGCATAAGAACGCTCCACACCTGGATGGCGATTATGCCGCTTTTGGTAAGGTGATCGAAGGTATGGATGTTGTTAATAAGATTGCAGAAGTGGATACCGATTATTCCGATCGTCCGCTGACTCCTCAGGTTATGAAGGAAGTTACCGTTGAGACCTTCGGCGTAGATTATCCGGAACCAACCAAGTATTAATTCTTCTTATTATAGAAAATCCATTTTTGTTTGGAGGCAGACATGACAGAAGAAGAAAAGCAGAAACAAATTGATGCGGCAGTAGAGCGATTGAATGCCAAGCGTGACCCGGAAGTGGTTGCCAAGGAGCAGGAAGAAGCACGCATCATTGCAGAGAAGCAGGCGAAGAATCATTCCGGTACCGAGGCAGCACGTGCCCGTATCAATCCGGATTTTTTAATTGATGATAACCCACAGTCTCACATCAAGCACGTTATTGGCGTTGTCAGCGGTAAGGGCGGTGTCGGCAAGTCTACCGTAACCGCATCCTTAGCAGCAGCCATGCGTCAGCGCGGATTTGAGACCGCTGTATTGGATGCAGATATTACCGGACCAAGTATCCCTCGAATGTTCGGTGTACACGGACCGGCTGTCGGTGACGGTACCTATATGTATCCGGAAGTAGCAGGCGACGGCACCAAGATTATGTCCATCAACCTGATGTTAGATGATGAAGAGGCACCTGTTGTATGGCGTGGGCCTGTTATTGCCGGCGTGGTAAAACAGTTCTGGACCGAGACCTTATGGGGCGATGTGGACTACATGTTCGTAGATATGCCTCCGGGAACCGGCGATGTACCTCTTACCGTATTCCAGTCTCTTCCGATTGATGGAATCGTCATCGTTACCTCTCCGCAGGAGCTGGTACAGATGATTGTCAAGAAAGCTTACAACATGGCTGGCATGATGAACGTTCCGGTACTTGGCGTAGTTGAGAACTATAGCTATTTAGAGTGTCCGGATTGCGGCAAGAAGATCTCCGTATTCGGTGAGAGTCATATTGAGGAAGTTGCCAAGGAGTTGAACATTCCGGTAATGGCCAAGCTTCCGTTAGATCCGAAGATGGCAGAGCGTGCAGATAACGGCGAGATTTACAACAATTCCGTAGATCCATTCGACGGCGCATGCGATATTCTTTCTAATCTGTAAATGCAAAACAGCAGGCAATGCCTGCTGTTTTTTAGACTCCAAGTTTTTCCATCAATGCTTCCTGCAAGACACGGGACACATTGATATGAGCTTCCTCTGCCGCCTGATTCAACCACGCTGGAATACTTACATTGCGCCGAACCGACTTCTTATTCATCTGACGGCGATATGCGGTCAAATCCAAATCTATAAGTGTAACAAAGGATTCCCCCTGCTCTGCAAAAGCGCTGTTAGATACATGTATCTTACGCATTTCACTTGCTTGTGGTAGTTCTTCGTCATTCATATTCCATAACGTACATCCCATATAGTCACGAGCCATATGATATGCATCTTCCAATCCATGACCTTCGGTCATTCCATCCATATCCGGAATATATACTAGATAAGTATCTTTCTTATCATGTGTTGCTGTAAAAATCACTGGATAAATAACTGTCATCTGAACACCTCCTATAATAAGTCCCACTTACGCAAAATCGCCTTGGCTAAGGCCTCATTCAATTCTCGATGGCGTGGCACTTTTTCTTCTTCCGCTCCACGCTTATATATGTCATGACTTCCACCATGACGCTCAAATACGAATCCTGCTGCTTCTAGCTTCCTCACCAGGTCCCTTCGCTTCATACTACTTACCTCCTATAATTATACACACTTTTTGTGTATAATTCAATTTCACAGATTCCTTGGCGCCTCTGCTGTTTTATTGTAGCAAAGAGGATGTCCCATTAAACGTACGCAAAAAAACTAGGCAGAGTCCTAAGACCTACCTAGTTGCAATAGTAATCTCTTTTATATGGTTTTCACTTACTCCCAGCGTCCTTCGCCCCAAACCTGATTACATAAGTCTTCGCAATACGAATAAGAAAAACTACTATCCTGATTTCGGATGGCGTTGGTCTCGGCAAGGGTTTCACTGTAATCAGATAGTGGATATGCTACCACACCTTTCTCTCCCGGCGCAAGATGGCATACCAAAGCTTTCATGCCGTAATCGGATACCGAAATGGTGCCATCGGCTTCTCTGCAGAGCGTAACTTCTGCCATGCCACCTACCATACGATTGGCAATGCCCGAGCCGGAATCACTGGTCCAATTAATGAAGTTACCAAGAGAATAATAGACCGGCACACCGTCCACTTCTTCATAAGGCTCGATTACATGGGGATGGGTTCCGATAATAAGATCCGCTCCATGCTCCACCATGAGTTTGGCCCACCGCTGTTGCTCTGCAGTCTCTTCCAATTGATACTCGATGCCCCAGTGTGGGCATACTACGGTAAAATCCGCCTGCTCTTCCGCCGCCTCCAGGTCAGAGATAACTTGTTGTTCTTCCAACAGATTCACAGCATATGGCATATCGGAAGGAAAGGGGATTCCATTGGTTCCATATGTGTAATTAAGAATCGCAATGCGCATACCCTTAGCTTCTACAATATCGATGGCGTTCTGCTCTTCCTGGGATGCATTGATGCCGGCGATGACCATCTCGGGATGCTGTTCCTTCCAATAAGTCAGAGCATTCCGGATCCCTGTGCTGCCCTTATCCAATGCGTGATTGGTGCCATGACAGATCACATCAAATCCGGCATTGGTTAGAGCATCCCCAATCTCGTATGGTGCATTGAAGGCCGGGTAGCCGCTTACGCCAAGCTCTTCTCCACCAATCATAACTTCCTGGTTAGCAATGGCAATATCCGCCGAAGCGATTTCATCCTTGGTTTCTTCGAATAGGAAATCAAAATTGTAATTGCCTTCCGCATCCCGGGCCGCATCCTCTACCGGGTCGTGAAGGAGGACATCTCCTACCATAATAAGAGTGAGGGTGTCCTCCTCATTGGACGTGTTCTCTTCCGGCGCTACGTCTTCCGACAGCGTAGCTTCCTGTTGAATTGTTTCTGCATCCCGCGCTTCCGATGCCGCCGCATCCGCGGCTTCCTCCTGCTGAGATTTACCGCAACCGGATAGGAGGACGATGATAGCGAGAGCTACCAGCAGTATGCCATTTCTTCTCTTCTGTTTCATGGAATTCTCCGATTCTTAGTATTTTCTTCGAAATATCGTGTTTTTACTGATTCTCTCCGGGCAGGTCTATGATGCGATATCACAAATCTTAGTAAAATCTTCATTTTAGGGCTCAAATACTGAGTTTTTTACTTGGCCGAAGAAAAAAGCTAGTTCGAATTTCAGTATTTAAGCTGGATTTCGAGGTTTTTACTAAGTTTTTGCAATGGGCAAAGGCGAAGGAGCCGGAAAAAATCAGTATTTCCGCCTGATTTTGATGATTTTACTTAATTATACACTTTTCGGGAGTGCGGGGAAAAGAAACGCCCGCACATATTTATAGAAGGGATATGCGCTGCCAGTGCATAAAGGTACGGATGCCTCCCTAGCGGGAGCCATCCGTTAGGGTTGGCGGAAAAGAAACACCCACGCATATTTATAGAAGGTAGTATGCTCTGCAGAGCATACTATTTTAGCCCCAAAAGCAAGAGCAGTTGCTAGCAACTGTCTTTGCTTCTTGGGCTAAAAAAAGGCAACCCCATGTGTGGGGTTGCCTTTCCTTCTATAAATAAAATTATGGCAATTTTATTTAGCTGCGTTAGCTGCCTTAATAGCCTCGGTAAGAGCTGGAACGATCTTGTTCAAGTCTCCTACGATTCCATAATCAGCAACATCGAAGATTGGTGCTGTCTCATCTTTGTTAATAGCAATGATGATATCAGACTCTTCCATACCAGCTACGTGCTGGATTGCTCCGGAAATACCGATTGCGAAGTATACGTTTGGACGTACGGTCTTACCGGTCTGTCCAACCTGAAGATCCTTTGGCTTCCAACCGTTATCTACAACGGCACGGGAGCAGGATACGGTTCCGCCGATTGCCTCTGCCAAGTCATCTAACAACTTGAAGTTCTCAGCGCTACCAACTCCACGACCACCGGAAACTAAGATCTTAGCTTCCATGATGTCAGCGGTCTTCTTAACTTCCTTAACGATGTCAAGAATCTCAACATACTTGTTGTTCTTCTTTAAGTCAGCCTTGTACTCGATGATGTCAGCCTTAGCGCCCTTCTTAGGCTCAAGCTTAATCATAACACCAGGACGAACGGTAGCCATCTGTGGGCGGTTGTCCGGGCAAGCGATGGTTGCGATGGTGTTACCACCAAATGCAGGACGAGTCATAAGAAGCTGATTCTTCTTCTGCTGGTCTTCCGGTGCATTGAGAGGGAAGTTACCAATCTCAAGAGAAGTACAGTCAGCAGTCAAACCGGTAGCTACACGAGCAGATACGGTAGGACCAAGGTCACGACCGATTGCAGTAGCACCAACCAAGAAGATCTCCGGCTTGAACTCGTTAATAACACCAGCCAATGCCTGTGCATATGGCTCAGTACGATAATCCTTCAATTCCGGATCATCTACTACGATGACATGATCAGCGCCGTACTCAGCTAACTGGTCAGCCAAATCCTTAATACCAGAACCAAGAAGAACTGCAGTTACTTCGGTTCCCAAATCATTTGCTAATTCTTTACCTTTACCGATCAACTCGAAAGCAACGCCTTCTAACTTGTGATCAACCTGCTGAGCAAAGGTAAATACTCCCTTATATTCTTCTAAAGACATTCTATTCACCTCCGGATTAGATAACGTGCTTTTCGTTCAACTTGTCCATAATGTACTTTACAGACTCGGTAGGATCTAAGGTAACCTTCTCGCCGGCACCCTTACGAACCTTATCAGATGCCTTAGCGATCTTAGTAGGAGATCCTGCAAGACCAACGTTTGCATCATCCAAATCCTTCAGGTCATTACGTCCCCAAACGGTTACTTCCTTCTCAAATGCATCGAAGATTCCGCCAGGAGTCATGTAACGAGGTGTGGTTGCCTCAGCAAGGCAAGTAACAAGTGCAGGCATAGTAGCCTTCAACTTATGTGTACGATCATCATACTGACGCTCAACGATTACGCTGTTACCCTCAATCTCTACACTCTTAGCATAAGAGATTACCGGGATTCCTAAATGCTCACCGATCTGAGGACCAACCTGAGCGGTATCTCCATCGATAGCCTGACGTCCGGTAATGATGAGATCATAATCAAGATTACGAATACCAGCTGCGATAGTAGAAGAAGTAGCCCAAGTATCAGCACCACCGAGTACACGGTCAGTGATTAATACGCCCTTGTCAGCGCCCATAGCAAATGCTTCACGAAGAACTGCATCTGCATCAGGGATTCCCATGGTTACAACGGTGATTTCAGCACCATACTTTTCTTTTAACTGAAGTGCAACTTCAAGGCCGGCCTTATCATCAGGGTTCATAACCTTATCCATTGCTGCTCTGTTCAAAGTTCCGTCAGCGTTGAATACGACGCCGTTCTTGGTATCCGGAACCTGCTTAACACATACAACGATTTTCATGTGATTTTATCTCCTTTATTTAATATGGCTTGACCTATTTCAACATGTTTCCAGAGATAACCATTCTCTGAACTTCAGATGTTCCTTCGTAGATCTCGGTAATCTTAGCATCACGCATCATACGCTCAACGTCGTACTCTCTGGTGTAACCGTAACCACCGTGAAGCTGTACAGCCTTGGTAGTAACCGCCATAGCTGCTTCTGCTGCAAAAAGCTTTGCCTGAGCTGCTTCTACGGAGTAAACCTTCTGTGTCTGCTTCGCAAAAGCTGCACGATAAACCATCATCTGTGCTGCCTGCATGCGGGTAGCCATATCTGCCAACTGGAACTGAGTATTCTGGAATGCACCAATTGCACGACCGAACTGCTTTCTCTCCTTAACGAAGTTTACAGTGCAATCGATAGCGCCTTCACCGATACCAAGAGCCTGAGCAGCGATACCGATACGTCCACCATCAAGGGTGTGCATTGCGATAGAGAAGCCCTTGCCTCTGGTTCCAAGTAAGTTTTCCTTAGGGATGCGGCAATCCTCGAAAATCAACTCATATGTAGCTGATCCACGGATACCCATCTTCTTCTCCTTGGTTCCGAAAGAGAATCCAGGAGTTCCCTTCTCTACGATGAATGCAGAGAATCTCTTATTCTTACGTCCCTTTGCATCCTCGATGACATCGGTTACTGCAAAGATGATGTAGATATCAGCATATTTACCGTTGGTGATGAAGCACTTAGATCCGTTCAATACCCAAGAATCGCCATCTTCAACAGCCTTGGTCTGAGCGCCCTGTGCGTCTGTACCAGCGCCCGGCTCGGTAAGTGCGAAAGCACCAAGCTTCTCGCCCTTAGCCAAAGGTACTAAGTACTTCTGCTTCTGCTCTTCGGTACCATAGGTAAGGATTGGGTCGCAGCAAAGAGAAGTATGAGCGGATACGATAACACCTGTAGTACCGCAAACCTTAGATAACTCCTCTACGCACATAACGTAAGTTAATACGTCACATCCCTGTCCACCGTACTCCTTAGGAATCGGAATACCCATGAAGCCGTTCTTCTGCATTTTCTTAACAGTCTCTTCTGGGAATTGCTCTAATTCGTCAGTTTCCTGAGCCAATGGCTTCACTTCCTTCTCTGCAAACTCTGCGAAAAGCTGGCGAGCCATTTCATGTTTTTTATCCAAAGTAAAATCCATGATATTTGTTCTCCTTTATGTTTTTCAAAAGATTAAAAATTACTGAGCATCAACCGGAGTCTTGGTTCTGTCTGCATTGTAGATGTAGAATCCCTTACCGGACTTCGCACCAAGGTTACCACCACGAACCATCTTACGGATCAACGGGCAAGCACGATACTTGCTGTCACCGGTCTCGTTGTAAAGAACGTCCATGATTGCAAGGCAGATATCCAAACCGATGAAATCACCTAATTCCAAAGGTCCCATTGGATGATTTGCGCCAAGCTTCATAGCTGCATCGATACCAGCTATATCAGAAACACCTTCCATCTTGATGAAAGCTGCTTCGTTGATCATTGGGATGAGGATACGGTTAACTACGAAACCAGCTGCCTCATTCACCTGTACAGGAGTCTTGCCGATCTCTTCAGCGATCTTCTTGATTGCATCAACGGTCTCAACCGGAGTATTTACACCAGCGATAACCTCAACCAGCTTCATACGGTCAGCAGGATTGAAGAAGTGCATACCGATCATTGGACGGGTTAAGCCGTTACCAATCTCAGTGATGGAAAGAGAAGAGGTATTAGATGCAAAAATGCAGCCTTCCTTACAAATCTCATCCAACTCCTTGAAGGTAGTCTTCTTAACTTCCATATTCTCGAAAGCTGCCTCAACGATGAGGTCAGCATCCTTGCAAAGGTCTTCCTTCAAACCAGGAGTGATCTTAGCTAAGATTGCATCAACTGCAGCCTGCTCCATTTTTCCTTTTTCAACAAGGCGAGCATATCCCTTAGCGATCTTGTCCTTACCGCCTTCAGCCCACTCCTGCTTGATATCGCAAAGAGCTACTTCATAGCCTTCTACCTGAGCAAATGCCTTAGCAATGCCCTGTCCCATAGTACCTGCGCCAATTACGCCTACTTTCATTTCTATTTCCTCCTAAAAAGATTTATCGAAAAGTGAAAAATTAGTCACGCTCAACGATGGTTGCGCAACCCATTCCGCCGCCGATGCAAAGAGTAGCAAGACCCTTCTTCGCACCCTTCTTCTCCATCTCATGAAGAAGTGTAACAAGAATACGAGCTCCGGAAGCTCCAACCGGATGTCCAAGTGCGATTGCACCACCGTTTGGATTCAGCTGCTTATCAACATCGATTCCAAGATCCTTACCAACTGCTACAGACTGAGCTGCGAATGCTTCGTTTGCCTCGATGATATCGAACTCGGATACATCGCTCATGCCAGCCTTAGCCATAGCCTTCTTAGTTGCTGCTACAGGTCCGATACCCATTACCTCAGGACGAACACCTGCAAGTGCGCCAGCTACGAATGTAGCCATAGGCTTAACACCAAGCTCCTTCGCCTTCTCCTCAGACATAACAACGATTGCTGCTGCACCGTCATTGATTCCGGAAGCATTACCAGCGGTTACGAATCCGCCTGGGTTGATTGGACGAAGCTTAGCAAGGCTCTCAACGGTAACGCCGGCTCTTGGGCCCTCATCGGTATCGAAGATTACAGTTTCTTTCTTCTTCTTGACTTCTACAGGAACGATCTCATCCTTGAATGCGCCGGATGCGATAGCTGCCTCAGCCTTCTGCTGGCTCTTAGCTGCGAACTCATCTAACTCTTCACGGGTAAGTCCCCACTCTTCACAGATGTTATCTGCAGTCTTAATCATGTGATAGTCATTGAATGCATCCCAAAGAGCATCCTTAACCATAGTATCTACTAAGCCGCCCTGGCTCTGGCTAGGCCACATCATACGATATCCGTAACGGCCGTTTGGAAGTGCAAAAGGAGCAAGAGACATGTTCTCCATACCACCTGCTACAACGATGTCAGCATCACCTGCAATAATCATCTGAGCAGCCTGGTTTACACAGTTCAAACCGGAACCACATACAACGTTGGTAGTAACTGCAGGACACTCAACTGGAAGACCAGCCTTGATTGCTGCCTGACGAGCTACGTTCTGTCCCAGACCAGCCTGGATTACACAACCCATGTATACGTGGTCAACCTGCTCTGGCTTAACGCCTGCACGATTGAGGGCTTCCTTGATAACGATAGCGCCCAATTCCGGAGCAGGGATTGTGCTAAGGCTTCCTCCCATGGTTCCGATTGCGGTACGACATGCACCGGCTAAAACTACTTTCTTTGCCATAATTTTTTCTCCTTTTACATAAGATTTGCTTGTGTTTGCGGCAACTTCTTGGTATTCTTGCACAAAAGTTGTGTTAATTTTTTAACGATTCTGCTCAAAAAAAAGAAGCTCACCGCTCGGTAATTAAAATGTTAGCACAACGGAATTCGTACTTCAAGGGAATTTTTACTCTTTTTTATTTTTTTGTAGCCTAGGTCTCGGATAGGGAAACGTGTCGCATTGTTGCACGTTTCCCCAATCCCTGTGAAGTACGGTCTTATCGCATTTGTCTACTTCTCAACACCTGTGCGTGCCACGATACCTCGATCGTAGGGATGCTTCCTTGGAACCACTTCCGACACATAATCTGCCACTTCTAATATTTCATCCGCCGGATTTCGACCGGTGAGAATCACCTCTGTCTGCTCTCCTACGCCACGGATAAAATCCAACACTTCCGATTCCGTGAGAATTCCCGCATGCATAGCCGCCATGACCTCATCCAGGACAATCAGGCAATCAATCTGGGCATCTGCATCTGCCTTCTTTCGAATGGCGCGCTGATAGGTATCCTGCACCTGCTGCAACAGAGCTTTGCCTTCTTCCACTGTAATGCGCTGCTCCTCTTCACTTTGGCTTTTCCAAAATCCATAGTTATGGGCCGCATGCAACACTGCTACACCTGGAATGCTCCGTAGAATCTCGATTTCCCCGGAGGTATCATCCTTTAAAAACTGGGCAAATACCACCGGAATATGATGTCCCGCTGCCCGTACCGCAGCACCAATTGCCGCCGACGTTTTCCCTTTGCCGTCTCCGCAATAGATTTGTATCATCTCTCATCCTCCATAAATAAAAGGCGTAGTCTCCTACGCCTTTTATTGTAATCATCTGCAATTTGTTACGCAACGATAAGGGCTTATGCTTCTTCGTCCACATCATCTGCTGCCGGTTCAGAAACCGCCTGCATCTTCTGGGACGCATCAATGGTGAAGAAACGTACGCTCTCATTAATCTGGTCAACAGCCTCAGCAACGGAACTTGCTGCGCCCTCAACAGTTCCACTGGACTCTGCAACGTTTCTGGAGCTTTCCGTCAACTGGTTGATGGTATTGGTAATCTCCATAGAGGTTGCGGACTGTTCCTCAGATACAGAAGCCATGTTGCTTGCTACATCGTTTACCGTTCCCATCTGCTGTGCCATCTGAGACAAGGTCTGGGATGCATCGCTTAAGTCTTCCGTAATCTGCTTGAAGGTTGCAGCTGCATTGGTAATTGCCTCAGAACTGTCGTTAATCATCTTGGTGTTAGCCTCGGACTTCTCAGCCAAGTCACGAACCTTTTCTGTCATACCCTGAATGATATCTGCAATCTGCTTGGTTGCATCTGCGGAGTTATTTGCCAACTGACCAATTTCGGTAGCAACTACAGCGAATCCACGTCCTGCTTCTCCGGCACGGGCTGCCTCGATGGATGCATTCAAAGACAACAAATTGGTCTGGGATGCAATATCATTAATCATATCAATGATCTGGTTAATCTGAACCGCTGCATCATCAACGGCACGAACCGCATTGTTCATATCATTCATAGATGCAACGATATCATCCATACCGTTACTTACCTTGCTCATATCCCGCTGTCCGGCATCTGCTTTGCCCACCAACTCATGCATGTTGGTTTCCACCTGGTTCTCTGCTTCTGTCAAATCTGCAACAGTCTGCGCCAAGGCGGTTGCATTCTCTGCAACTTCCGTTACGGAGTTGGACATTGCTTCCATGTTATCAAGAATCATAACCATGGAGTTGGACTGTTCCTGGGCCTCGCCATTCAATACCACTGCTGTATCCTTGGACTTCTTGGATTCTACCTCCAAGCGCTGGGATACTTCCTGAATGTTCCGAATGGTACCACGAATGTTTTGAATGAATCCGTTCATGGAATCATTCATGAACGCGATCTCATCATCACCCTTGGAAGCGATTTCTACGGTGAAGTCACCTTCGCTGATGTGCTTGATATTCTCAGTTAATTCTGCAACCGGCTTACGGATCATACGTCCCATAGTCGTTACAAACAGAACAACCATCAGAATCATCAATAGGATTGCAACAACGATAATAGAGCCAAACATGGTATATACACTGGCCAGAACGTCACCAGCCTTTGCATAGTTGATGACCTTCCAATTCGTACCATTTACGGTCTGGAACACTGCATAGTAGGTGCCGTCGCCGCCCTTTACCTTCATAACCTGTCCGTCTTCACCACCAAGTACAGCGCCGATGGATGTATACAGCTTGTCGCCGGTATCCGCAACGTTCTGTCCACACCATTCTGCGGTTGGGGAGCTAAGAATCATACCATCATCCGTAACCATGATAGCGTGGCCTGTCTTGTAAATGGTAATATTGTTCAAATATTCCTGGCAGGCAGACATCATCAGATCCGCTGCAATAACACCATCCCGGCCATCCTTCAAATCAATGTGTCGAATAACCGTTGCACACAGATTTCCGGTGTCCGCATCAAAATACGGAACATCGTAGAAGTAGTAGTAATGGTCGGTATAACCGATACCTTGCTTGTACCAGTTTTTCTCACGAATATCCATGCCCGGATCCCAATCGGTCGGGTCGATATAGGTGCCGTCACGGAGCGCAAAATATGCTCCTGTCGGCATAGACGGATAACGATCCACCGTCTGCTTCAAAAACGCCTTAATCTCCGCATCATCTTCAAATGGCTGTGTCTCCAAAGAATCTGCGATTGCATTCAAATAATAAAATGAGGAATTTAACTGCTTATTGATCTCACCGGCATCCGACGATACATGCTGTTCCAGCGATGTATAGAGCAGTTCTCGAATCAGCCGAATTCCGAAGAATGCTACCACTCCGATAATCAGCGCTACTCCAAGCGCTATAACCGGCAAGAATCGTACCATCAACTTCGTGCTCAGCTGCTTGACCTTTGTCTTTTCCTTTACCTTACTCATGTCCATACCTCCTAATGAAAAGAAAATCGGTATCTCTAAGTATTCCCCAGAAACGGAAAAGAAAAAAACATATTTAGACTTGCATGCTTATTGTACTCCGTTTTTTTGATTTTTCAAGTAAAAATGTAAAAAATCCGCCACTTGGACGGATTTTTACATTATCATTCAAAGGCAACTTTTTGCCTTCATAGAGCCTCCATATGCACCTTAATCAATATAGCCGATCAACAGCTTCAAGGTATTCTCCACGCCGTCTCTGTGGCTGCGCTCATAACCGTGAGAAGCGTATACGCCGGAGCCGATGAGGCCGTGACGGACGTCATAGCCGGCGCGCAAAGTTGCCTCTACGTCAGAGCCGTAATGCGGATATACGTCTACCGCATAATCCACGTCCATCTTCTTAGCAGCTTCCATCAAGCCCTTTACCACACTATATGCGTAAGGGCCACCACTGTCCTTAGAGCAGATGGATACCTGATGCTCGGTACAATTCAATCCTTCGCCGACACATCCCATATCTACAGACAACGCCTCGGTTACACCTGCAGGAACGGATGCACATCCGCCGTGTCCCACCTCTTCGTATATGGTTACATGAACATAAACCGCACGGGATGGGGTTACCTTCTCATCCTTTAAATACTTGGCATATCCTAAAAGAATGCCCACACTTAACTTATCATCCAGGAATCTGCTCTTGATGTAACCACTCTTGGTGATACGGGTATTCGGCTCGAAACATACAATATCGCCAACGCTGATGCCCAGCTTCTCCACATCTTCCTTAGTCTTCACCGGCTCATCGATGACCACTTCGCAGGTATCGAAGGTACGGGAGGTCTCACGATAATCTCCGTTGACATGAACGGATGCATTCACCAGCTGGAAGGTACCTTCGTAATCGCCGTTGAACTTGGTCACAATGCGGACGTTCTCGGTCTCGGCATTGTTGGCCTCCATACCGCCAAGCGGAGTAATGCTAAGACGACCGTTGCTCTTAATGGTAGAAACCATACCGCCTAAGGTATCGGTATGTGCTTCTACGAAAATGCCGTTCTCCTTGTCCTTGCCGCCGATGGTCACAAGCACTCCACCCTTACCGGTAATCTTGGCTTCGTATCCTAAGGATTCGAATTCCTTTTTTACCCAGGCAGCAGCCTCATCGGTATATCCGGTTGGAGAATCAATCTGAAGAAGTTCTACCGTCTTCTCCATTGCAAAATCTGTATATTTTTTGAAGTCTTTTTTATTTTTTGTTGCCATAACCCTTCCTCGTCTTTCTGTAACATCATTCTTATGTTACACCACTCCACGAAAAAAAGCACCCCATAGGAGTCTGTTGAACCATTTCAGACTCGGGTGCTTCTCTTCGAACTCTTTTGTAAAAGGTCTCTTTATGCTTCCAGTTCCCCAACTGAGATGTCGGCCTTCTGATCATCAAAAATCAAGTGAAAAATAAAACGTACAAATGGTCCGGCATAACAAAACTGCCAGAAGAAAGCCATCGGTAAATTGTGTGCAGTCAACGCAATCCACTTGGTAAACAGATTCACATCCACGCCCTTAAACAGACATGCTGCAACGAAGCTCATAATCGGGCACATCATTACAACCGTCACACCGGAAATAAAGAAAGTGATAAAGATTGGCTTGTCGGTAAATGTCATATGACGAAATACTACCCTCTGTGCAAGCTTTCCTACTAAGAAAAACTCCAAAATAAAACCGACAGGTACCATAATCGGAAGTTCCATCAACGCGATACGAAATACCTCGTAGGTCAGTCCTCCCTTGTCTCCCGCAATGTTGTATACCACCATGGCATACACCATCACGAACACCATCATTACTGTGAATACAAAATCCTGAAACTTATTTTTCGGCATAAAAAAGCACTCCTTTCATAAAACGACATTCGTGTTGTTCCTGCAAAGAGTGCATAGTTTCCAATATTACCAACTGTATTCATTTTTCTGCAACGTTGGTTATTCTATCAAGGTATTTGGGAAAAATCAAGTTAAATTTTACTTTTTCAGGGAGGAGGCCCTTCTTCTCCCGCCCGGCAGAGGGCCCCGGCAGAGGGATTAAGTAAATATGCCATTCCCTATGCCATCTGGTGCAGCGCATAATAGCTCCAAGCGTAGGGATTTCAGGAATTTCATCATCCCTATGCCTTTTTGTCACATCAAGTACCTCAAACAGAGGAAAAAGGCATAGGGAATCCCCCTTTTTCGTATTCTCCTATGCTTTTCTCATATTCCCCTGCTAAAAACAAATAAAAAAGGCATAGGGGTTTCGAAAATCGCGCATTCCCTATGCCGCCAAGCCGCGCCGACCGGTTTGCTACATTCTTCCGCATCACGAACTGTCACCCGCATAAATAAAAAGAGCGCATGACCATTCGGTCATACGCTCTTTTTATCTATGCGGGTGACAGGACTTGAACCTGCACGGTCGCCCACCAGAACCTAAATCTGGCGCGTCTGCCAATTCCGCCACACCCGCAAATGCTGTCGGCTCATCGTTTCAGCACGTTTGATTCTATCTGATTTTACGATGAAGCGCAACAGTTTTTTATTGCTTTCCCTTCTGTGCCTCGAAGAAATTATCAATATTCTCCATGAGCACATCCGGCGGCATGGTCTTCAACAAATACTTCTCCGGCTTCAGCCCCACCACACTCATGACACTTTCCTTGTCATTCTTGGCGGTTAAGAACATCACCGGTGTATCTGCAGTAGACGGTTCGCTTCGAATCATCTCCAACACCTGCGGACCGGAAGCAACCGGCATCTCATAATCCAACAGAATCAAATCCACCTGGTTCTTCGCCAGAAGCGAAAGGGCATTCATGCCGGAATTTGCCATATACACACGATACTTATCGGATAACCACAAACGAAGGGTGCGAAGCATGGTCGGATCATCATCTACTACCAGAATATGCTTCTTGGCACGCTCATGATCAACGTCCGCAGCCACCTCGCCAATGCGGTCCACCAGCTCCCGTACGTTCAACGGTCTGGTAAAGCATCCATGCAGGCTGTGCTCCGGAATGGTCTTCTTCGCCAAATCCAGTTCCTCCACATTACCGATGAGGAAAAAGAACACGCCATCCTGCTCGGTAATCAAATCCTTCAGGTATACCAAAAAGTCCTGGGAGAAATCCTCTACACCATCTAAGTACACCAGTACAATATCACCCAGGCTCTCCATCTGTGAAAGCACATTCACCTTCGGTTCTGTAACAAGAACCTCAAAGTCTTCACCACGAAGGCTTTTTACCATGGCATTCACCATGAAGCCCTGTGCCTGGCTGATCAGTAAAATCCTCTTATCCATTCCAATTCTCCTCGTAATATATGTTTTGTTACTAAGTTTTTACATTTATACAACTCCATCAATCGGTTTGGTTATGCTCATGATATTATTGACCTTGAGTCAATCAGGCAATAGTTCTTTTTCTCCTTGTTGAGCCTTAATGGTTACTTCATAGATAGTCAGTTCCCCTGGCACGGAAGTTAACTTCAAACCCACTAGCTGTTTGTTAGAGTTCATGGTTTCCCATTGGCAGTTGGGTCGCAACAAATCATCTCTAACTGAATTCTTTTATGCGAGGTTGTTGATGCTCCGCGATCATGGGCATTACCAAACCGAT
>FPAN01000001.1 GCA_900116395.1 Lachnospiraceae bacterium XBD2001
CGGCGGCCGTAACTATAACGGTCCTAAGGTAGCGAAATTCCTTGTCGGGTAAGTTCCGACCCGCACGAAAGGCGTAATGATTTGAGCACTGTCTCGACAATGCATCCGGTGAAATTGAAGTACCAGTGAAGATGCTGGTTACCCGCGCCAGGACGGAAAGACCCCATGGAGCTTTACTCCAGTTTAGTACTGGGATTCGGTACTGCATGTACAGGATAGGTGGGAGACTAAGAAGCAAGGACGCCAGTCTTTGTGGAGTCAATGTTGGGATACCACCCTTGTAGTATTGGGTTTCTAACCAGTCACCGTGATCCGGTGATGGGACAATGCTAGGCGGGGAGTTTGACTGGGGCGGTCGCCTCCGAAAGGGTATCGGAGGCGCTCAAAGGTTCCCTCAGAATGGTTGGAAACCATTTGAAGAGTGCAAAGGCAGAAGGGAGCTTGACTGTGACACCGACGGGTGGAGCAGGTACGAAAGTAGGACTTAGTGATCCGGTGGTATAACGTGGGATTGCCATCGCTCAACGGATAAAAGCTACCCTGGGGATAACAGGCTTATCACTCCCAAGAGTTCACATCGACGGAGTGGTTTGGCACCTCGATGTCGGCTCATCGCATCCTGGGGCTGTAGCAGGTCCCAAGGGTTGGGCTGTTCGCCCATTAAAGCGGTACGCGAGCTGGGTTCAGAACGTCGTGAGACAGTTCGGTCCCTATCCGGCGCGGGCGGAGGATATTTGAGAGGAGCTGCCCCTAGTACGAGAGGACCGGGGTGGACGGACCACTGGTGTATCAGCTGTCTACCAAAGGCATAGCTGGGTAGCCAAGTCTGGACTGGATAAACGCTGAAGGCATCTAAGCGTGAAGCCAACCTCAAGATGAGATATCCCCTCCTTTAAGGAGATAAGATCCCTTGTAGAGTACAAGGTAAATAGGGCAGAGGTGGAAGTGCAGTAATGCATGTAGCTGACTGTTACTAATCGATCGAAGGCT
>FPAN01000017.1 GCA_900116395.1 Lachnospiraceae bacterium XBD2001
AAAGGAGGGGATATCTCATCTTGAGGTTGGCTTCACGCTTAGATGCCTTCAGCGTTTATCCAGTCCAGACTTGGCTACCCAGCTATGCCTTTGGTAGACAGCTGATACACCAGTGGTCCGTCCACCCCGGTCCTCTCGTACTAGGGGCAGCTCCTCTCAAATATCCTCCGCCCGCGCCGGATAGGGACCGAACTGTCTCACGACGTTCTGAACCCAGCTCGCGTACCGCTTTAATGGGCGAACAGCCCAACCCTTGGGACCTGCTACAGCCCCAGGATGCGATGAGCCGACATCGAGGTGCCAAACCACTCCGTCGATGTGAACTCTTGGGAGTGATAAGCCTGTTATCCCCAGGGTAGCTTTTATCCGTTGAGCGATGGCAATCCCACGTTATACCACCGGATCACTAAGTCCTACTTTCGTACCTGCTCCACCCGTCGGTGTCACAGTCAAGCTCCCTTCTGCCTTTGCACTCTTCAAATGGTTTCCAACCATTCTGAGGGAACCTTTGAGCGCCTCCGATACCCTTTCGGAGGCGACCGCCCCAGTCAAACTCCCCGCCTAGCATTGTCCCATCACCGGATCACGGTGACTGGTTAGAAACCCAATACTACAAGGGTGGTATCCCAACATTGACTCCACAAAGACTGGCGTCCTTGCTTCTTAGTCTCCCACCTATCCTGTACATGCAGTACCGAATCCCAGTACTAAACTGGAGTAAAGCTCCATGGGGTCTTTCCGTCCTGGCGCGGGTAACCAGCATCTTCACTGGTACTTCAATTTCACCGGATGCATTGTCGAGACAGTGCTCAAATCATTACGCCTTTCGTGCGGGTCGGAACTTACCCGACAAGGAATTTCGCTACCTTAGGACCGTTATAGTTACGGCCGCCGTTTACTGGGGCTTCAATTCAAAGCTTCGCCGAAGCTAACCTCTCCTCTTAACCTTCCAGCACCGGGCAGGCGTCAGCCCATATACTTCACCTTACGGTTTCGCATAGACCTGTGTTTTTGCTAAACAGTTGCTTGAGCCTATTCTCTGCGGCCTCTTGCGAGGCACCCCTTCTCCCGAAGTTACGGGGTCATTTTGCCGAATTCCTTAACAATGCTTCTTCCGTCGGCCTTAGGATTCTCTCCTCATCCACCTGTGTCGGTTTACGGTACGGGCTCATATGAAACAATAGCGGCTTTTCTTGGCAGCCGGCTCACACACTTCACTACTTTTATTTCGCTACGCATCACGTCTTTGGCTTGAATGGCGGATTTGCCAACCATTCACCTCCTACGCTTGCACCAGTCTTTCCATTCCTGGCTTGTGCTT
>FPAN01000008.1 GCA_900116395.1 Lachnospiraceae bacterium XBD2001
CCTGTGTGAAGGAGCTTGGTCTCACGTGTGTTGCGACACAGAATACAAGCGCTTCTACGACATCAAATACAAAGAAGTCAACAGGAACCAGCACAAACGCGCACTCGCACTTACTGCCCGTAAATTTGCTAGATTGGTCTACAGTATGCTGAAGACTAATCAGCTATACAAAGCTCCTGTTTCAAAGTAGTAAATACTACTTTAGGAGTTAACGCCCTGTTTTTTTGAAACAGTACGGCAGGGCTTAGGCGGTCGTTCTTTCTTTTTTGAAAAATAACCAAAAAGAAAGGGACTTTTCAAGATTTTTCATCTTGACATATCACCGCTAGACTATCACACTACGAAATACAACAATGCTCCTCATCCCCTGCTAAGAACTTCTTCCAATCAAATACTGCCTCCACGGAAGCAATACCTACTTGAATCATATCATCATCCGGTTCTTTTGTGGTAAGTTTTTGCATCCACAGTCCCGGCTTACTAAGAAGTCCAACCACCGGATTCTCACTGCGTCCCGCAAGACGAATGAACTCATAGGATACCCCGGCAATCACCGGCACCAGAAGCAGGCGCATCAATAGTTGCAACAGATGGGAATCCATGCGAATAAACATAAAAACAAAAATACTGATTAATAAAACAATAAATAAGAAGCTGGTGCCACAGCGCTTATGGAATCTGGTGGACTTCCGTACATTCTCTACGGTAAGCTCCAGTCCGCTCTCAATACAGTTGATACACTTGTGCTCCGCCCCATGGTACATGAAGGTCCGCTTGATATCATCCGTCATGGAAATCACCGCAATATAAATAACGAAAATAGCCACACGCAAAACACCTTCAATAAAAGCCAACAGCGTCTTAGATTCTATAAAGCGACCGATCAATGTGGACAATCCGTAAGGCAGTGCCATAAAAATTCCAAGGGCCAATACGAAAGATAACAACAAGGTCCCGCCCATCTCGGCCTTCTCCTTGCGTTCTTTGCGCTTCGTCTCTTCTTCTGTTAATTCCTTCGCCGGCTTTGCTCCCTCTTCCTCTTCAAAATAAGAAGCGGATTCCATTAAGGATTGTAAACCGATGACTAAGGACCAAAAGAAGGTATACACCCCACGTACCAACGGAATCTTCTGGATGGTGGCATTCATCCCCTTGGTCTTATGCACTTCCACATGCACCGATTTGTCCGGAAGTCGCACGGCAACCGCATAGTTGTCACCGTTGCGCATCATTACCCCTTCCATAATTGCCTGTCCGCCAATTCCTGAATATCTCATAACGTTCTCCCTGAAAACAATAAAGAGGCTGAGATTTTACAATCTCAACCTCTTCTACGATCGTACTATAATTAGCCCTGAATACCGTACTTCTTGTTGAACTGATCGATACGTCCGCGAGCCTTAGTTGCCTTCTGCTGACCAGTGTAGAATGGATGACACTTAGAGCAGATTTCTACGTGGATGCTCTCCTTAGTAGAACCGGTTACGAAAGTGTTACCACAGTTACAAGTTACGGTTGCCTGATAGTAATCCGGATGGATTCCCTGTCTCATGTTTTTCACCTCACTAAATCTATAATCAACGTTAAAACTATTCACATCCCGATAAACAGCTTTTATATTGTAGCATGTCTAACCACAAGGTGCAAGTAGTTTCCATAAATTTATTTTAGACGTTTTGATACCATCTGTACAAAATCTGCATTGTTCTTGGTATGGGTAAACATATGAAGGATAGCCTCACCGGCTTCTTCCTTCCGCAGGCCGTTTAAGTTGCGACGAATCAAATCGCTGGCCTCCAACTCTTCCTTGCTAAGAAGCAAATCTTCTCTTCGCGTGGAAGACTTCGCCAGGTCGATTGCCGGGAATACACGGCGCTCGGACAACTTACGATCCAATACCAATTCCATGTTACCGGTACCCTTGAACTCCTCGAATACCACATCGTCCATCTTGCTTCCGGTCTCAACAAGAGCAGTTGCAAGGATGGTTAAGCTTCCGCCCCCACGCATGTTACGGGCAGCACCGAAGAAACGCTTCGGCATATGAAGAGCTGCCGGATCCAAACCACCGGACAAGGTACGTCCGCTTGGTGCAACGGTTAAGTTGTAAGCACGAGCCAGACGGGTAATGGAATCCAAAAGAATCATAACATCCTGTCCATGCTCTACCAAACGCTTCGCACGCTCAATAACCATCTCGGACACACGCTTATGATGCTCCGGCAATTCATCGAAGGTAGAATAGATAACTTCTACGTTCTCGCCCTCAATGGCTTCCTTCATATCGGTAACTTCCTCCGGGCGCTCATCAATTAAGAGGATAATCAGATGCATTTCCGGATGACCGATTTTAACGGACTTGGCAATCTGCTTCAATAAGGTGGTCTTACCTGCCTTCGGCTGTGCAACGATCATACCACGCTGTCCCTTACCGATTGGGGAAAGCATATCTACGATACGTACGGAAACACCGCATCCCGGACGCTCCAAACGAATACGCTCATTCGGGAAAATCGGAGTCAAATCTTCGAAGTTAGGGCGACGGGCTGCTGCTTCCGGAGCATAGCCGTTGATATTCTCGATGAATAACAAAGCACCAAACTTATCATTCGGATTGTTCTTACGGGTCTTACCGCAGATGATATCACCGGTCTTCAGATTGAACTTGCGGATCTGAGACGGGGATACGTATACATCATGCTCACCCGGCATATAGTTCTCGCAACGGATGAAACCGTATCCGTCCTGCAATACCTCTAAGATACCATTGGCATCCTTTGCATCATCGTAATGCATCACCGGCTTCTCTTCGCCTTCCGGACGCTCCGGGCGTTCAGCACGCTCGCTTCGCTCACCTCTCTCCGGACGGGATGCAGCATGTGGACGCTTCGGCTTCTCTTCCTTTGCTTCCTTTGCTTCCTTTTCTGCTTTGTTCTTCGCATCAATTGCATCCTGAGCAAGCATTGCTTCCACAAGCTCTTCCTTCTTCAGGCGGGATACACCCTTCAAACCACGTGCTTTTGCCAAATCACGCAATACGCCAACTGCTAAACTTTCGTATTTTTCTCTCATGAAATCTCCTTACAAAAATAAAAATAAACCGACGTGTTCTCGTCAAAAAAAGTTCTCTTACCTAGTGGGAAATAATTGATAAAAAATCAAGAAACAAAAATTGATTTGCTTTAGATGTTACACAGTATAAACGCTTTTCTTCTCACTTGCAAGCACTTTTTAATCATGCTACACTTGATACGCGTAAAAAGAAGGGAGAAATTCAACATGACCAATGATGAACAGGCGATTTTGCTCCACAAAAAGTGGAACGGCAAAATCGAAACCATTGCAAAATCCAAAGTAAACTCCAGAGAAGATTTAGCTCTTGCTTATACCCCGGGCGTTGCAGCTCCATGCAGAATCATCGCCGAGGACAAATCCCAGGTTTACAATTACACCCTGAAGGCCAATACCGTAGCCGTTGTATCCGACGGAAGCGCGGTACTCGGACTTGGTAATATCGGACCGGAAGCCGCTATGCCGGTTATGGAAGGTAAGGCCGTACTATTCAAGGAATTCGGTAACGTCAACGCATTTCCGATTTGCCTTGATACTCAGGATACGGAAGAGATTATTCGTACCGTTGCCAATATTGCCCCAACCTTCGGTGGCATTAACTTAGAGGACATCTCCGCTCCCCGTTGCTTCGAGATTGAGCGTCGTCTCAAAGAGATGTTGGATATTCCGGTATTCCATGATGACCAGCATGGTACCGCAATCGTCGTACTTGCTGCATTGATCAACGCCCTGCGCGTCACCGGCAAGAACAAAGACGACGTACGTATTGTATTGAATGGACCGGGTTCCGCAGGACTTGCAATCGCCAAGTTGCTCTTACGTTACGGATTCAAGGATTTAATTCTTTGTGATTTCTACGGTATCCTCCGCAAGGATCACGAAGCGTTGAACTGGGCCCAGGAAGAAATGCTTCCGGTGACCAATCCACGTCATGTGGAAGGTACCCTTGCCGATGCACTTGTAGGCGCTGATGTCTTCATCGGTGTTTCCAAGCCGGGCATCTTAACGGAAGACATGGTTCGTACCATGAACTCCGATACCATCATTTTTGCCATGGCCAATCCGACTCCGGAAATCATGCCGGACGTTGCCAAGGCAGCCGGTGCCCGCATTGTAGGAACCGGACGTAGCGATTTCCCGAACCAGATTAACAACGTCGTTGCTTTCCCGGGTATCTTCCGCGGTGCCTTAGAAGGACATGCGAAGCAGATCACGGAAGAGATGAAGTTAGCAGCCGCCAATGCCATTGCGGACTTGGTTCCTGCTGACAAGCTTGCGGATGATTTCATTATGCCGGAAGCCTTCGACCCTAGAGTTGCAGATGCCGTAGCTGCTGCAGTGAAGGCACACATTAAATAATGAATAAGGAAGGTTACAGCCATGGCTGAATCAAACATTATCTACAAAATTATGGTGCTTAATCTCCTATCCAAGGTGAATTTCCCATTGAGCACCAAACAGGTTACCGACTTCTTCTTGGAGCGCAAGTACACCGATTACTTCACCATCCAGCAGACCATCAGCGACTTGGTGGAAGCCCAAATGATTGATATGAGTACTTCGGTGAACAGCACCCAGTACACCATCAACGAAGAGGGTGAGCGCACCTTAGAGCTCTTCCCGGACCGTATCACTCCGGCCATCGAAGAAGACATGAAGAACTACTTCGCCGAGAACTCTCTCACCATGAAGAAGAATAACTCCGTAACCGCAGACTACTACGACGCCACCGGCGGCGGCTACTTAGTCCACTGCCGTGTCTCCGAAGAAGGCCATAACGTAGTCGACATCAACCTCCATGTAACCTCCAAGGAACAAGCCGAGGCCATCGTCGTCAACTGGAAGGCCAAGTACGAAGACGTCTACATGGCCCTCATGGACCTACTGGTACAATAACCCCAAACCGCCTCTTATTCTTGAGGCGGTTTTTTTATGCCCGCCCCTCTCCACCTTCGGTGGCCGGCCCGCCCCTAGCGCCTGCCTATACCACAGACCTTGCACCAGTTCACAAAGGCAATTGCTTTTCTTGCGCCCAGGCTTTTCTCACCCCGTTGGTGTCTCTTTCACTGGTTTTGCACTTCTTCAGCGTGTGTGTCGACCAAACGGACAGTTTTCTGTTTCTATTATCCAACACCTCTATACATCCCCATCGCACATCCTTAAGAGAGGATGCATAGAGTGTTGGATATAGGAAAAGGTAAGTCGCTGTCCGTTTTTGGACACACATGCGCCAAAGAAGTGCAAAGAATTGAAAAGACACCAATAATAAAGGGTGAGAAAGCCGGTGCTTAGAAAAGCATTGTCTGCAGTGATGGTGCAAGTGTCTTGTGGTATAGGCAGGCGCCAGGGGCGGGCCGGCCGGGAAATGAATAAAGGGGCGGGGAATAAAAAAACCACCTCCGTAAAGAGGTGGTTTGGGGTTAACGTTCGAAGTTGTCGGCCTTGCCGAATTCGGACAATTCGAGGCCTTTGTTGCGGTCGAGGGTCATGCCGACGGACCATGCGTTGACAAAGAGGAGCAATGGACGGTCGTGTAAGTCCTTGACCTTCTTCATGTCGGAAGTTCCCTGGATGCTGTCGATATCGATGTCGTCGTTTAAGATCCAGCGGATGTGTTCATATGGAAGGTTCTCCATATGGATTTCTACGTTGTACTCGTTCTCGAGACGATACTTCAGTACGTCGAACTGGAGCACACCTACAACGCCGACGATAATCTCTTCCATACCGGTATGGTATTCCTGGAAAATCTGGATGGCACCTTCCTGTGCAATCTGATTGATACCCTTCATGAACTGCTTACGCTTCATGGTATCGACCTGGCGAACTCGGGCGAAGTGCTCCGGTGCGAAGGTCGGAATACCTTCGAAAGCGAACTTATCCTTAGCGGTAGTTAAGGTATCACCAATGGAGAAGATGCCCGGATCGAAGATACCAATGATATCTCCGGCATAGGCCTTGTCTACCATCTTACGGCTGTCTGCCATCATTTGCTGCGGCTGGGACAGACGAACGTCCTTGCCACCCTGTACATGATATACGCTCATACCGGCATCGAACTGGCCGGAGCAGATACGCATGAAGGCAACACGGTCACGATGAGCCTTGTTCATATTGGCCTGAATCTTAAATACAAAAGCAGAGAAATCCTTGGAGAACGGATCAATCTCACCCTTATCCGACATACGAGGCAATGGAGAAGATGTCATCTGAAGGAAATGCTCCAGGAAAGTCTCAACACCGAAGTTGGTTAATGCGGAACCGAAGAATACCGGAGATAATTCACCTCTGGATACTAACTTCTGGTCGAATTCACTGCCGGCTCCGTCTAAGAGTTCCAGCTCATCCAAAAGCTTCTGCTTCGCCTCATCACCAATCTCAAGAAGGGCCTCATCACTGTCCAAAGCAATGATGTTCTCTACACCTTCCTTGGTACCCTTCAAGGTATCGGAGAAGGTTAAGATGTTCTTGGTGTTACGATCATATACACCGCGGAATTCCTTACCGGAACCGATTGGCCAGTTGATCGGGCAAGTCGGGATACCAAGTTCATTCTCGATATCATCCAACAATTCGAAGGTGTCCATGGCGTCACGGTCCATCTTATTAATAAAAGTAAAAATCGGAATGTGTCGCATTGCACAAACCTTAAACAATTTTCTGGTCTGTGCCTCCACACCCTTGGATCCGTCAATAACCATTACTGCGGAATCCGCAGCCATCAAGGTACGATATGTATCCTCGGAGAAGTCCTGATGTCCCGGGGTATCCAAAATATTGATACAGAAACCGTCATATTCAAACTGCAATACGGAAGAAGTTACGGAAATACCTCTCTCTTTCTCGATTTCCATCCAGTCAGATACGGCATGCTTCGCAGTGGCCTTACCCTTTACACTACCGGCCTGGTTGATCTGGCCTCCGTATAAGAGGAACTTCTCGGTCAACGTGGTCTTACCGGCATCCGGGTGGGAAATAATGGCAAAGGTACGTCTCTTCTCAATTTCTGATTTAAAATCCAAGGTTCTAATCTCCTATCATCTTAGTACAAAGACTTATTATTAATCTCATTCTTCGCACCTAATACATGCAATGCAGTAGATGCCAAACAATCGAACCCGTCAATTGTACCAAAATTCTTACCACTTGTCATGCCCTTGCTGTAAATCAGAAGCGGCACGTATTCTCTGGTATGGTCCGTACCGGTAAATCCGGGATCACAACCATGATCAGCGGTTATCATCAACATATCCTCTTCGTCCATCTTATCTAAGATTTCCGGAAGCTTCTCATCGAAGTAAGCTAGCGCCTTAGCATAACCGTCCACATCACGTCTGTGTCCGTAAATCATATCGGTATCAACTAAGTTCACGAACATCAAGCCATGGAAATCACGGTCCATCCAAGCAATGGTCTTATCGATACCATCTGCATTGTTCTCGGTACGAATCATATCCGTAACGCCACGTCCGGCGAAGATATCATTGATTTTACCAACGGCAAGCACGTCGTATCCTTCCTCTTTTAACACATCCATCATGGTAGTAGATGTTGGTTCCAAAGAGAAGTCATGGCGGCGGGAGGTACGGGTGAAGTTGCCCGGCTCACCGATGAATGGGCGTGCAATGACGCGGCCTACACCATGCTTACCAACCAGCATCTTACGAGCCAGTTCGCAATAACGATACAACTCTTCAACCGGCACAATATCCTCATGGGCAGCAATCTGGAATACGGAATCTGCAGAGGTATATACAATCAACGCTCCGGTCTTCATGTGCTCTTCCCCGTAATCACGGATAACATCCGTTCCGGAATATGGAAGGTTGCATAATACTTCCCGTCCGGTTAACTTCTTGAACTCATCAATAACTTCATCCGGGAATCCATTCGGATAGGTTGGCATCGGCTCCTTAGAGATTACACCTGCCATCTCCCAATGTCCGGTAGTGGTATCCTTACCCTTGGATAACTCGCGAAGGCGTGCAATATCTCCCAGTGGCTTCTCCACCTTGGCAGGGATTAGAGATCCTTCAAAGTTAAAATATCCAAGCTTTGCTAAATTCTCCATAGCAAAAAACTTACTCTTAGAAACAGACAACAGGGTATTCGAACCTGCATCTCCATATTCCGCAGCATCCGGAGCAGCTCCGCATCCTACACTATCTAAAACTACGACGATCACTCTCTTCATAGTATGTCCTCCTTTTCTGCGCTGTGCGCCCTACTATTATACCATATTCAAGTGGCCCTGTATGGCAAAAAAAGAGGTACGGTCCCATGACCATACCTCTCATAATAAGTCCTAATTAGTTGTACTTACGCTTTCTAGCAGCCTCAGACTTCTTCTTACGCTTAACGCTAGGCTTCTCATAATGCTCACGCTTGCGGATCTCCTGCTGGATACCAGCCTTAGCACAGTTTCTCTTGAAACGACGTAATGCACTATCTAAAGACTCGTTCTCTTTTACAATAACGCTAGACACTCTACTCAACCTCCCTCCAGTTGTAAACTTGTGCAATCAACTGTTTGGGTTATCTATTCGCACACTCAATGATTATAACACAAAAATGCAATTCGTCAATGCCCTATTTTATTTTTGTAACAACTCGTACTCACGCATCAATTCCTTCGGTACCGGAACCTGGGTGTTCTGCATCTTCTTAATGATGTTGGCAAGCGGTCTTGCCTTCTGGGAGACGCGGCCCTGGTGCTTGTTGATGTGTTCCTGGTAGGTCGGGTTGGCAGCTAATGCCTTGCGAACTTCGTCAGCGAATGGACAGTAATGGAAAATGATATCACGGGATACCTTATTCAAACGTAGCGCGCCCTTCGCCTCAAAAGTAATATAGGTATAGTAGTCTGCAACGAATACACGGCGGTAGTTGTTGCCGGCCTTCTGTAAATCCTTCTTCAGCTTCTCTCTCTGATCCTGAGACAGGTTGGAATTCTTACGATAATACTGCAGGTAATCGCTGTACTCTGCGGTAAGGGACGGATCGGACAAATCGTTCCAATGGATACCCTGTTCCGTCTTACACATCTCCCAACGGAACTCGCCACACATCTTGGTAACGGAATCGCCCAAGTCTTCCACGTCAAAAATCGGAACCATCATACGGCCCGGAGAGGTACGCTTCTTGCCTTCAATCTCCTGCCACAATACTGCACGGCTTCCGAAGTTCGGCATCAAAATAATATATGGGAAGACTTCCTTATGTACCGGAAGCTGCGGAATTCCAACATCCTCATTGTGGTAAGTATACTCACGCTCAAAAATGTTGTAATCAATACTGCGAATTCGATCCATCTCTTCCTGTACACGATGGATGGAAGCATAGGCCTTATCCAACGGCATCAGACAATTGCAGGCATCGAATACCGGAATAAAAGCGGATACACGTCCGAACGTCATACGGTTACCGATAGCAAAGAAATTACGAAGCTCGAACTGCAAGCGACACTTCGGGTCGTTCAACATCTGCTGTTCCTGTGCTTCCGTAATATCACCGTTACGAACATCCTCACGCAACTGGGACGGATAGTCCAAATCGAATTCGTTACGGGAAGGATTCTCTTCCATACGATAAATCTTACCCAGCCATTCGTAGACCGTCATAATCTTGCCGTTTGGATCCGGCATATAGGCAGAGGCATAACGGAATAAGACCTGTAAGTCCTCTTCCTTCACTACCCGCTCATCCAACACACCAAACATCAAGAACATCCGAATAATGCTTGGCATATTGGCATCGGTAATCGCCTTCAAAAATACTGCTTCATACAAGCGATAGAACACATCCGTAATCTTACGACGCAGTCCACGCATCTCATCGGAGGTCTCACCACGTTCCTTCACAGAAGCATACTGCTTCATCAACTGGCGAAGAAGCGCTGCGTCCTCATCAGAGAAGGTACCCTGGGTCGGATAGATAATAATCTGCTCTAAGATGTCCTTCATCACCGGAACATCCACATTGCTATTGCCGCCGGTAGCAACACCCTTCTTCTTGGCTTCCAGATTCTGGATGGCAATACGGAAACGGTTGGTCAATCGAACGAACTCTTCCTGGTAAGCCAGTTCTTCCTGAACCGCTTCTTCTATGTTGTCCATGAAGGAGCCTGCAGAAAAAACCATACCGGCACACATAGCCGAACCAAGGGTATATACCTGGCTTAAGAACCGATCCTCATAATCGTGGACCATGTTCATATACGCAACATTCCAATGCTCCACAGAGGTCGGAGTAGGCGGAGCCGTTAGCTCTTCCAATTCCGGATACTCTTCCTGTTGGGTACCGGTCTCTAAGCACAGTTCCGGATAGTTCTTCTTCTTCTCAAGCACCCACTTATAGTTGTCTTCCACCTTCTGCTTCAGGTGGAAGTATAAGTTGTAGAAATCAACCGCATTACGGATGGACTGCACCGTAATGGAAGGTGCAATCTTCTGGTTCACATATAAGATTTTCTCTAAATCCTCATGGCAGGTAAACGGATAGGAATACACCGTTGCATCCGTTGATGCTTCATAAGAAAAAGCAAAGTTACCACCAGGGGACTCGGTTAAGCCCACAATGGAACCTTGCTTTAATTCTACGCCGTCTTCGCCGACATTCATGCGAATAGAACCCTTGAGAATAATCTCAACGGTCTCTACCTTCTGGCCGACTTCATGTAATTTAGTTCCAGCAGCGCATTCAATCATTGCCATAATCGGACAATCCTCCAAAAAAAGTCTTAATCCCTTATATTATGACACGTTTTCGCCTCTACGGCAACGAATTACGCCGCTTTTCTCAAAAAACAAAGGAAACTGCTACATCTGATAAAAAGCTTCAATCAGTGCTTCGATGGAATCGTAATCCTCCTTGCCCATCAGCTCTCTGGCGGAATGCATGGCAAGAATCGGAACACCGATATCTACCGCACGCATCGGTAAGAATGCCGCAGCAAAAACTCCAAGTGTATGTCCGCCCGGAACATCGGAACGATTCAAGAACTTCTGGTAACGAATGCTCTTCTTGCGGGCAATCTGCTCTACAATAGCAATGGCTTCGCAGTCTGTTGCATAGGACTGACCGCTGGCTTCCTTAATACAGAAACCACCATTCATGTATGGATGATTGGTCACATCTACCTTGTTCGGGTAGTTCGGATGCATAGCATGTGCTACATCCACAGAGAGTAAGAATCCATCATAAATCGCACGCTTACGATCCTCCTCAGAGAATCCGAAGGCATCATAGATTCTTGCAACCACATCGGATAAGAGCATGGAATCCGCACCCTGCTTGGTGGTGCTGCCGATTTCTTCATGATCGAAGAACGCAGCTACATTCACGCTCTTGCATTTCTTGCCACGAATCATTGCTTCCGTCATTGCAGCAACGGAGCTGATATTATCAATACGAGGTGCAGAAAGCATCTCACCGTAGATACCAACTTCCTGAGCAACTTCTGCATTGTAGCAGGTCAACTCGAAGTCTAAGATATCTTCTTTGTCCACACCAAGCTCCTTGGCAAGGAAAGTTATGAACTCATCCTCTTCTGCTTTGGTGGTAAAAATCGGAATTAACTCGGTCTGACGATTGAACTCGCGGCCCTTATTAATCTCACGGTCCTGATGAATCGCAAGGCTTGGAATGGTAAGGATGGCGCGCTTGCTGTCATACACACGAACATCCGGAGTGAATGCATCCTTGGATGCAACTGCCACACGACCGGCAACACCTAACGGGCGATCCAGCCAGGTTGCGTTAATCGCACCACCGTATACCTCGGTATTCAGCTTGCCATAATGCTCGGTATGCAAATCCGGCTTCGCCTTGATGCGAAGGCAAGGGAAATCCGTGTGGGATGCACTGATACGAAGGCAAGGTGCCTTGCCCTTCTGTGGAAGCATGTACTTCTTCTCAGGTACACAAAAAGCAATTAAGGTAGAGCCATGCTGGTCTACCATATACTTGCCGCCGGCCTCTAAGGTCCAGCTATCTTCCATATGTAATTCTTCGAACCCGTTCTTCGCAAGTTCGCTTTTGCTTAAAGCAACAACATGAAACGGAGAAATTCCTCCGTCTAAATAATTGGTAAGTTTCATAATGTAACAACTCCTAACTTATGGCAGCTTCCTGCTCATGTTTTGCACCTTTCTCGTGCTCATATACCAACAACTCGTCGAACATCTGAAGCGGCATCGGTCTGCTGAAGAAATAGCCCTGCGTCATATCACAGGCCATCTCGCGAATGATACGGAACTGTTCTTCTGTCTCTACACCTTCCACAACAATTTCGAGACCTAAGTTCTTGGACATATCAACTACTGAACGTAAGATTACACGTCCCTTGCTGTTCATGTCAATATTATGTAGGAATTTCATATCAATCTTTACAATGTCCACGGAAATATCCTGGAACATATTCAGATTGGAGTAACCGCTTCCGAAGTCATCCATCAGAATCTTAAAGCCTTCCCGACGAAGCTGGCTCATACAATGCTCAATCAGGCTCATCTGGTCGCTGAAAGCACTCTCGGTAAGCTCAATCTTAATGAGACTATGATCAATGCCGTAGGAATCCACAAGCTCAATCAGAGACTCCGCGAACTTCGGGCTGGTAATATCCACACGGGATACGTTGATGGATACCGGTACCGGCTCAATATTGTGCTGCTTCCAGGACTGAATCGTCTTACAAATCTCCTCCAATACGAAGAGGTCCACCTGGCTGATGAAACCGTTCTTCTCAAAAATCGGAATGAACTCATCCGGCGGAATAATAGAACCGTCACGGTCTGTCCAACGAACCAACGCTTCTGCACTGACAAGCTCTTTGGTCATGGTATTGTAAATTGGCTGCAAATATACACGGAACGCATCATGGTTCAAGGCGCTTCTTGCCATCTGCTCAATACGGGAACGCTTCTCGTACTCTTCCCGTAATTCTTCATCGAAATAACGTACGTTATCCTTGAAGCTTCCGCGGACACGATCCATGGCATAATCCGCACGGTCAAGGATACTCTCCACATCCGTATCTTCCGGCTTAATCTCATAGACACCGCAGTAGAAGGATACTTCATACTCATGGTCATTGATCAGCGCACCGACAAACTGTCCCAAGTTCACATGGAAGGAATAGTTCACAAAACGCTCACTTGGAAGCATAATCGCGAAGGTATCTCCGCCCACACGACCGTATATCATATCATTCCCGCCGCGATAGGTAACCAGAGAATCCGCTACCCGCTTCAAAACCATATCACCGATATCGGTACCGAAGCGCTCGTTGATCTCCTGGAGATTGTGAATCTTCACCTTGGCCAATACCAGGTCGGTCATCTTGTGCTTGTAAATCACCTCATCACAACGACGCAGGAATCCGACACGGTTATAGATTCCGGTCTTGTCATCCATAATGGCATCACCAAGATAGAAACAAATCACCGCAAAAGAAATGGATACGGAAATCATAAATCCGGAAATGGAATAGTTCGGAATCATACCGTTGCATACGAAGGTAAGAAGTACAAGACTTCCAACCAGACGTAAAACACCACGTCGGCCCCGTCCTAAGAATCTGCGATGACGTACAATCAATACACTCGCATAGATGGCGTACAATACATACATCACCGGCGCAATCCATCCGCATCTACCGGTATAGTAAACAAACGGATCCTTCATCAAAGTGAAGAAGATTCCGGTATAGTAATTGGAAAAAACAAGAAGTAACGTAAAAAAGACAGGCGCAAACAGTGCCACTCCCACCGGCTGTAAGTCATCGCACTGCTCCGCTATAAACTGTAGAGCAAAATACGGAAACACCAACAGGGACGTAAAATAAAACAGCAAAACAACATACGTCAAAACATAGTATGACGGATTTGCCAAGCCGATCAGATAAGCACTGACGCCATCAGATAATGTATATACGAATGCCATTGCCATCATCCACAAGGCATAGTAAGCATGACGAAACAGGGAACCCTTCCGAACGCATAAAGTCACACTAGCAAGTAACAGTACGAACAACCCTGCAATATCAAATTGATAGTAATAAAGCATAATTCTCCCTCAACGACTTATTGTTGTATTTGCATACAACACAAACGCAATTCTAATTATAAAGCTTTACACCTGTAAATTCAATAACGGTCACACGGTATTACCAAATAAAAAACAGGGAACTTATCATTCCCTGTACAAATTATGACAATTCGTCTAAAGTTTTCCCGTAAGAAGGGATAAATTCTTTCATAAAAACATCCACTTCCGGTAAATCATAGGAAATCTGATTAATGATATTCTGGGTAGATTCCTTCGCTGTTTTGAACTCCACGTTACCGCTTCGCTCTTCATCGATACATTTAATCAGCGCGGAAATCTTATCTGCCGCCTTCACCAAACGGCGCAGATACTCTTCCCCGTCCTGTGGACGGAAAATTGCTTCATAAGTCGGACGCAGATCGGAAGGCAACTTATTCAGAAGCTTGGACTCTGCCACCGCCTCTACCTTCTTGTAAGCATCCTTAATGTCCTCACTGTAATACTTCACCGGCGTTGGCATATCGCCGGTAATAATCTCCGCAGCGTCGTGATACAATCCGATAATGGCTGCCCGGTCCGCATCCAAATTCTTACCGAATCTGGTATTGCCGATGACGCAAAGGGCGTGGGCAATCATCGCCACTTCCATGGAATGTTCGCACAGATTCTCATTGCGGGAATTCCGCATCAGTGCCCAACGATCGATGTATTTCATGCGGGAAATCGCCGCGAAAAATGTGCTGTTATGCTCGTTCATCTCTACTTTTTACTCCCCTTCTTGGACTTCTCCATCTTTTTGTCATATTTCACTTTACCCTTTTTTATGAAATCCGACAATACATGAAGTCGTCCAACATTTCCTTCCACCCAGATTTGACCGGATTCATAGGCCGCAATGGGGTCTAAGATTCCTCTGGCCATGTCCACGACTTCCTGATAATGGCAGAAAATCACCAAATCCCTGTCATAGTATTCATAAGGCATAATGTTAATCTTCCCGTTGGAAAACTCCACATAAAACGCGCCTTCCGCTTCTCCTTCCACATTCACCTGAATGGCCACGTGACCGCTGGAACCGGGATTTCCTCCGAGACGTGCGTTCTTTTGTACCAGTTCAACTAATTCTTCATAAGTCATAGTAAAACCTCCCTTATGTCCCTCTATTGTTTGTCTAGATGTACCGGTTCCGCCGGTGTCCACTCTTCCACCTTCTGCAGAATCTTAAAATATACTTCCGTACCTTGACCTAAGGTGCTTCGCATATGAAGTCGTGAGCCCATGCTATCCAGCAAATAATTGACAATCGACATGCCTAGGCCATCACCGGAATAACCCAGTGCTGCGTCTTTGCCAAGGGAAGCATCCAATACCCGCTGCACCTTCTCTTCACTCATACCACCGCCGGTGTCTTTGATGGAGAATTTCAGATACACTTCCTGGAATCCGGCTTTTTCACACCTTACGGAGAAGCTTACTCCGCCGGACTTGGTGAACTTCACAGCATTATTCATAATATTAAGCAAGCACTGACGGATACGAATCTCATCGCCCCGCAACAGAGACGGAAGCTTCGGATCGATATCGTAAGTCAATTGCAACTCCTTCTCGGCCGCTGCAGTGGATACCATATCGTTTACCGTACGAATGGTAGTCTGCAAATCATAGGATACCGGAATGATTTTTAGCATGCCGGACTCAATCTGTGAGTAATCAAGAATGTCATTCACTACGCCCATCAAGGTCTTGGCCGAATCCCGAATGTCCTTGGAGAATGCCTTCGTCTCCACTTCCTGGGTGGAATTCATAATCATGGTATTCATTCCAATAATGGAATTGATTGGAGAACGAATCTGCTTGGACATATTTGCAAGGAAGGAGCTCTTCGCTTCCGCAGCCAACTGCTGGATACGCAGGTTGTCTTCCACCGTGCGCTGACGCTGAATGGTGGATACGTACTCCTCCACATTCTCTACCAAGGTTTTTAATGCACCATGCAACTGATACAGCTCGCTGTTTCGAATCACCGGCGTAATATCCGGACTCTGTTCGATATATTCTTTGCGCCTGGTCTCCTCCGTTGCCACATATCCGGTCATGAATTTTTCCATGTTGGTAATGGGCCGTATCACGTAATACTGAAGGATTCCGTTACTGATAATCAGAAGCGGAACAATAATCATAATCAACATCATCGACAACTGACGCAGCATGCTTTTTCCCGTAATATCCGGCGGCATACCGTTCAAATAGGATTGCCGGACATGACTGATAAAGCGCATCTCCGGAATGGTAATGCCGGAAGCGTCGATGGCCTGCATCTCTTTGCTACCGTTCTTAATGTCCTGGGCTACCCGCTGTTTCCATCCGGTAGTATCCACCTCATTGGACAAAAGAGCGGTCTCCGAAGCTCCTGCGCTAACGGAATAAATATCAAACAACGTAATGCTGATGCTAATGGAAGAAATCACCAGAATCATCATCTCGATAACTAAGCACAACAATACGTGGGTTCCAAGTGCACTGTTCTTCTCGGTCTTCCCCATCACCAGCTTCCGATCATATTCAACGGAATAATACTTGGCACAGGCAAACTCACTGCGAAGCTCCTCCGGCGTTGCATTATAAAAAATTGCCAGCAACACGACACCCAGGATGCATTCCGGCAACTCTGACAAAAGCAAAGCTAACTGTCCGAAGGAAGATACGTAGAAGAATCCAATCGGATTCGCCACCGCCATGGTAAAGAAATAGCCGTTACCGAAGGTAAATGCCAGTATGGCAACGGTAAAAACACAAAGGGACGGACGTCGGAACCATCGATATCTGGCCGGCAAATAAATCGCAAAGGCCGCAATCAGACACGGAAAAAACAAATACGCTTCCTGTATGTTGGTAATCAAACTGTAAATAAACAATCCCAAGAGCATAAAGACCGAAGGAATAATGCCATACAATCCGGTTAATAATATGAACGGCAGATTGTAGAAGGCAAAATTCGCATACCCAAAGTTGATATAGCCGAAGGCTCCTCCGGTCTTATAAAATTGTCCCATGACCAATTCCGCCAGAATAAAGATAACAATGCTAATAATTAGATGACGCCGTTTGTGCGGCTCTTTCCATGCAAGCGATAACTTCTTTAACATGTCTTAAGACCCCCTCGTCCCGTACTACTGTTGCATATCTTTTACACGTTGCTTCACAAAAAATTCGTTGATTGCCGCAAGCAATTGAGGCCGCGGCATGGTTTTCAGCAGATAACTCTCCGGTCCCAGCGCCAAGCCCTTCAACACACTGTCCTTATCTGCTTTCACCGTAAGAAACATCACCGGTATATGGGCCAGATTCGGATCCTGATGGAGCATTTCCAGCACCTGCGGACCATTCGTTACCGGCATCTCATAATCCAAAAGAATCAAATCCACTTCGTTTTTCATTAAGAAGCTAATGGCAGCCATACCGGAGTTCACCATATAGACCTGATAATGATCTTCCAGCCAGGCTTTCATGGTACGAAGCATGGTTCCGTCATCGTCCACCAGAAGAATACGCTTCTTCTGGTCCCGGTTGAGTCCTTTTCTTTGAATCTCATCCAGATTATCTCCCAGTTCCTTGATATTCACCGGACGAACGAAGCTTCCCGCTAATATGTTCATGGGAATAATGGAATACAACCGCTCCAATTCCAGATGCTTTCCAATCACCACCAAAGACAGGTGTTGCTCTGTGATACGGTTCTTTAAATACAGCAGTTCCTGCTCGTGTTCCTCCGGACTATCCAGATACAGCACGAAGACGCCCATATCTACATGGTACTTGTTCATCTCGGTCACATCCAGCTCCGTTTGCAAGACGTTGTATCCGTTCTGTTCCAATTCTTTTACGATGGCTGTCACCATGAAACTCTTATGATCGCCAATCAGTATCACGTTGTTATTCATTGCCATAGGCTCCTTCCTAGAGGATTACAAGCAGCTGATCTCTATCAACAGCCGCCATTAATTCCCGCACCTTCTCATATTTTTCCTGCCAAGGTGCAGGAATCCGATATGCCTTCAACATCTCCATAATGCGATCCGCACTGGTGAAGTCATAAACCTCAATCAATTCCTTCAAATCTTCCCATGCCTGTTGCAGCTGTTCCTCATCAATCTCCGGCAGTTCTTCCTCATTCCGCGCAACCAGCGGCTCCAACACTGTTTTTAGATCCCGGTACTGGCGAAGCAATTCCGGCGTCAATTCCCGAATCTTATCCTCCCGCTGGTTATCCCCGCACTCTTCCATATAGGCTGCATAGCTGGACAATTGCAGGGCACCGATCAATCTGGCACCACCCTTCAAGGCATGTACCAATACCGTATAATTATGAAAATCCATATCCCGCGCATAGCCTTCAATGGCATCTGCCTTGGAATCAATCGCCAGGTAGAACTCTTCTAACGCATCTTTTAGAACCACCGCATTGTCACAGAACTCCAACGCCTTATCCAAATCCAGCATCTTCGCCTCCGATAAGGTGCTTCGAATCTGGTTCTCGATTTCTATTGCACTGTCATCCTGAGCAATATCGCCATATCCTTCCATACCCTCGTAGATCAACTTCTCCGGTGGTAAATACCGCTCTAACATCTGCTCTAACAGCTGTCCGTTCACCGGCTTGGACAAATAATCGTCAAAGCCCGCCGCTAAGTATTCCTCTCTGGCTCCACTGATGGCGTTGGCCGTTAAAACAATACAGGTCGCACTGCTGTTGGCATTATTCTCTAAACCACGAATCCGATGGAGTAGCTCTTTGCCATCCATATTCGGCATACGGTAATCAATAAAAATCACATCATACTGTTGTTTTTCCAACATAACCAAAGCACCGGTTCCGCTTAATGCCGTATCAATCTGTATCTGACACGGCTTCAATAATCCCTGAACCACTGCCAGATTCATCTGGGTATCATCCACCACCAGAATCCTTGCATCCGGTGCATGGAAGGTCTCATACAGCTTCTCCTTGTGCTCGTTCATCTCACGGTAGAACCTGGTAAAATCACCAATCGGCTCCCAGCTGACAACCCCCTGTAAGATACGGAAATAGAACTTGGATCCCTTTCCGTATTCACTTTCTACATAGAGTTCGGAACCCATGGCATGTAACAGATTCCGCACAATGCTCATACCAAGGCCGGTACCTTCAATGGTGAGATTGTTCCGCTCATCAATTCGCTGGAACGGGGCAAAAAGCTTATCCATATCTTCCTTGCGAATGCCAACTCCGGTATCCTCAATGCTGACATTGATATAGACCTCCTTCTGGTTCGACCGATCGAAGGTTACGCGCAAGGATACGCTTCCGGATTCCGTATACTTCACGGAATTATTCAGGATATTCATAATACACTGCTTGATCCGAATCTCATCGCCATAGAGCAAATGGGGCATATCCGGATCAAAATCAAAAATTAGGTGGATATTCTTCTCCTTGGCACGGAACATCACCATGTTGTACAAATCGTTAATGGTAGACGTCAGATCATACTCCACCGGAATAATCTCCATTTTGCCGGCTTCGATTTTGGAAAAATCCAAAACGTCATTGATTAGACTAAGCAACGTCTTGCCGGCATTCTGGATGTCCTTGGCATATTCTAACGTAGCAGGTTCATGGCTCTCCCGAAGAATCATCTCATCCATACCAAGCACTGCATTGATTGGCGTACGAATCTCATGGGATATATTGGAGAGGAAATTACTCTTGGCCTTACTGGCCTCTCTGGCGCTTCGCAGGTTATCTTCCAACTTCTGTTGTTCCTGAAGCTTCGCCACGTAAGCATCTACATCGTTTACCAATACCCGAATGGCACGATGGACATCCCACAATTCATCACTGAAAAACGGTGCACGAAACGGTGTCACTTCCACATAATGGGACCGTTCATCCTCCGGCGTATTCACATACCCGTCAATGAACTCCGACAAATGCCGGATGGGGTCCACCGCAAATTTCTGCGCAGCAAAAATACTTAATGCGATAACCGGCAAAAGAGCCGCCCACATCATCAAAATCATCTCGATGATGAAAGAATTCACCACGATGTTATCCTTATTCGTCAACAATCCAAGACCGATGGGAACATTGCCGGCGACTTTTTGAATGTCCGCATTGTTTTGTTCCAGCAGCACCATGAAATGCAAATCACTGATAAAAAGCTTCCCATTATCCTCTATGGTGGTTTGCTCCGGAATGGTGATGACTAAGAAGCTGGTAAGCAAGGTATAGGAAATCACACCTGCCATGATAACAATGACAAACAAGTCAATAAACAACGCAATGGTCACATGTCCGGACATAGAATGCAGACCATGGTATTTCTGTTTGATTAATACATACCGCTGGTATCTCCAGGTATAGAAAAAGCCGCAATAGAAATTCTCCTTGATGTGATCCGGTGCCAGTCGATAGAAGAAAAACAAGCCATAGAACACCAGCAGACACTCCGGCAGAGCCGATATGAAGATGAATAACTGGCCTAATAGGGAATAATAGGAAAACCCTTGGGGATAAGAAATGCAGGTCAGCAAAAAGCCACCGTTTCCGATAATCAGGGAACAAATCCCGCATGCCAGCAGTACCTTCCAAGGATGGATAAACCATTGTTTTTTGGCCATGATATAGGTCAATCCGCTGATTGCCACATAAAGGAACGCATAGTACGCCGTAGACATATCCTGCACCATATAAACAACCAGCAGAATCAAGCAAAAGAACATGGAATAGACGTAGCCAAACAAGCCACCTAAAATCAGTACGGGGAAGTATGCAATGTTAAAGGTTACATTCGAGGTCGCCAGCCATTGTCTTCCAAGCATATCCGTAGGTGAAAAAAAAGCACAGTAAGCAACGGACACTATGACTGCCGCAAGGCCTATCACATAGTGCCGCCAACTCTTCTGTGCTACTACCCCTTCCAAATAATCATGAACCATACCACTTCCCTCTCTGTTTAAGAAGTGTTATTGATTCCTTCCCCCTGAAATCAAGTACCTATATTATCCTTTGATTATACCGAATTTTTACATATTATTCAAATCGTCAGACACTTCATCCGGCGCCTCATCCAGGTCATCTCCGACGTCAATATTCTTCGGTTCACCGCGATAGAGAATATCGTACATAATCGGAACTACGAACAGGGTCATTAAGGTGGCATACAACAGACCTGCTGCAACCACAACCGCCATACCACGGCTCATGCCCGCGGAAATATCCTGAGAGAATACCATCGTGCTCATGGACAAAATGGTGGTCAGCGCCGTCATGAGAATCGGACGCATACGGGTCTTACCGGTGAAAATCAACGCTTCGTGCTTGCTCATGCCGGCAATCCGTAACTGGTTTGTATAATCTACGAATACAATACCGTTGTTAACTACGGTTCCCATTAATACCAAGAATCCCAGTAAGCTTACGATACTAATCTGCTCGCCGGTAGCAACCAATCCGAAGAGACCTCCGGTAAATGCCAGCGGCACTGTAAATAGAATGATAAACGGACTCAGTAAGCTCTGGAACTGGGCAACCATCACCAGGTATACCAGGGCCAGACCAAGAAGCAACAGCTTGCCCATCTGGGATAACATATCATTGACTTCGTCTGCCTCACCGCCAAGGTCTACAGTATAGCCACTTGGCAAGTCCATCTTGTTGATTTCCTTCATCAGCTTCTCAGACAAACGTGTGGTGTTATATCCGTCCTTCGTGGTAGCGGTCACCGTAATCTGGTGGGTGCCGTTGTCACGGGCTATGGTTGCAAGGGCATTCTCATGCTCGATGGTGGCAAACTCAGAGAGCTTATGGGTCTCGGTGGACTGGGTTCCGTCATCCTCCGTTACGGTGGTATCGAATTCCATATCCATCAGATTCTCTACCGTAAGCAAGTTGGTCTCATCCACAATGAGAACATCCATCTTCTGGTTATCTACCGTGAAGCTGGTAGAGGTCTTATCCGTTACCAGACGTGCGGCGATATCCGCATAAATCTGGGCAACCGGCAGGGAGTATCCCATGGCCTTATCCTTATCGATGACCAGATGCAGAACTTCATCTCCGTCTTCCTGGCCGTTGGAGACTTCATCGAATCCTTCGATGGTCTTCACCCGTTCCATAACCTCTTCCGACAGACTTTCTAAGGTATCTAAGTCTTCGCCCTTAATCTGCAGGGATAATCCGGAAGACATCAAAGCACCCATATCACCGGAAGCGGACTCTTCCACAACGATTTCACAATCCTCCACATCCGCTAAGGTCTTACGGATATCTTCCTGTACCGCCTTCAACTCGCCAAGCTTATCCACTTCTTCATCCAGAATCAGATAGATAGCCACGTAATGGTAGTCATTCTCGCCTGCTGCAAAAGATGCGGAAATAATGCTGTTCATATTGGTCATAGCACCAACGGATTCCACATGATCCACATCCAGAATCTTCTCACCGATTTCATCTGCCTTGGCATAGGACTCTTCCATGGTAAGTTCTTCATCCATGTACACATCCACATAGACCTGGTTGCTGTTCATATCCGGAATCAAAATCAATCCCATGCGGGCAGTTGCACCGATTGCAACCACAAGCAGTGCAATAGCAATTCCCAGAGGCACAATCTTAAACCGTAAGCACCAGGTTAACATCTTGGCATAGATGCCCTGTACAATCCGCATGGACTTGGACTTCTTCGGAATGGAACGCTTCAGAAGTACACTTCCCATGGCAGGCGCTACAGTAAGGGCTACCAACAAGCTGGCACCAAAGGCGTAGGAAATGGTCAGTGCAAACGGCACCATCAATTCCCGTACCATTCCGGTGGTAAAAATCATCGGAAGGAAGACGCAAACCGTAGTTAAGGTAGAGGCGATAATCGCACCTGCTACCTGACGGGCACCCTGTACTGCCGCACGAGGTGCTGCAATATCTTTGCCGCGAATACGGTAAATATTCTCAATGACAACGATGGAGTTATCCACCAACATACCAATACCCAGGGACAATCCTGCCATGGACATGATATTCAAGCTGATACCGGTGAAGTACATGACCAAAACCGCCAACAATACAGAGAACGGAATGGAGAATGCAACCACTAAGGTCGGCTTCGCGCTGCGTAAAAACAGGATCAATACAACGATTGCCAGAAGGGCACCGATGATCATATTCTTCAAAATCGTGGTCAAGAACAGGCTGATATACTCACCCTGATCCATCAGCGGAGTTACATGTAAGCCTTCATACTCTGCCTCTAACTCATCCATGGCCTCATTCACGGTCTTGGCCACATCAGATGTTCCGGCGGTAGATGCCTTATAGATGGATAACAGGACAGCATCCTTACCGTTCATACGGGCATAACTGTCATCCGCATTATCAATCACGGTAATATCCGCAACATCCGATAAGCGTACCACACCAATGCCATCAATATCGGCAAGTACCAGGTTCTCAAGTTCATCCATATCGGATAACTCGGTACCTACCTTCAAGAGCCACTTACTATCATCTTCGTCTTCAATATAGCCCGCCGGCATCTCGAAGTTCTGTGCAGTAATCAAGCCGGATAACGTATCTAAGTTCAATAACTGGTCTAAGTTGGCTGCCTTCAATGCCGCATCTCTGGAATCCTTATAGGTCTTCAAGGACTCATCCAGCTTCGCCTGGGCATCTGCAAGAGCCGTCTCTGCAGAGGACAGCTGTGCCTGGGCACTACCGAATCCTGCTGCTGCGGAAATCTTGCCGGCCTCTACGGTGTTGTAATTGGCCATAGCGGAATTGACGACCGCATTCACCTGGTCAACAGCTGCCTGGGCTGCAACCAATTCGGTAGATAGGTTGGCAAGTTCCGTATCAATCTGCGGGATACGGGCATTGGCCGTATCATAAGCGTTCTTTAATGTTGTGAGATTCGCAACCGTCAGCTGGTCCAACGGAATCTGGTCCATCCCCGGAACACCCATACTGCTAAGAGTAGATACTAACGTAGTCAAATTATCCAACTTGGTTGGGTTCGAAATAGCATCATCAATTGAGGCCGGAATATCTGTACTGATTCCCTGAGCAGACAAACCCGCAAGAATCATAGGATCTAACGAAGCAATCTGAGCACTCATGCTTCCAAACATCCCATTCATCTGGTTATATCCAGGGATTACCTGCTCGTTATAAGCCTTCTTCTCCGCTTCCAATGCAGCCTGAGAAGCCTTCAGACTATTCAGATTCGCTTCATAAGCCTGCTGGCTGGCAAGCGCCGTATTCAAGCCCTTGGTTGCCTCCGCCAACTGATTGGAGGTGTCCGTCTGCTTCTGTTCTAATTCTTTTTTGCCCTTCTCAAGGTCTGCCTTACCGGAAGTAATCTTGGACTGTGCCTTGTTGATTTCGCCCTGGGCTTCGTCTAACTTGCTGGACACATGGGAAGCAAGCTGATTATTCAGCGCATCAATCTCTTCCTCATTCAGACGCACTTCCACCATCTGATTCACCAGACCAACCGTAGAAACACTGGCCACGCCGTTCTGACGCTCGAAGTATGGAATCACATTGTCGTTGGCGAAATCCGTCAACTCATAGATATCCTTGTTGTCGTCATACACCGCCACATACATGGTCGCCAACATATCCAGGCTAATCTCCATAATGCTTGGGCTGCTACAGCGCTCCGGCAGGGAATCCTTCACCGTGTCCAAGGCCGTATTGACCTTGACCAGGGCGGAATCCATATTGGTCTCTGCTTCAAATTCCAGGGTAATCATGCCATAATTCTCGGCACTGTTGGATGTGACATTCTTGACACCGGTGACCGTGGAGAGCACGCCTTCCAGCGGCTCCACGACTTCCAGTTCCACCTTCTCCGGGGATGCGCCCGGATAGGTGGTGATAACCATCAGATACGGTGTCGAAATAGACGGCAACAAATCTGTGGTCATTTTAGACAAACTAACGGCAGCCAGCATCAATATGATAATGACTCCCACCAGAATGGTATAAGGTTTCTTAACGCTCTGCTTGATCATCTTGGACCTCGGGTTCTTTCTTACTTAAAAAAATCTCAATCATCTCTCTAGTAAAGAAGAATCTCTCTCCCCAGGCATTAATTACTACTCCCGCGCAGTCTGCAATCTGCATGCAGGCCTGCAAGGTAAAACCAATTGGCTCCCCAACGTAATAGGTCTCCGCATCTCTCTTATTACCCTCAGATACGGATGTAAAAGCAGCCAGCCAGCGCTTACCGTCATTGGTTGCGATGGAACGACGCTGCGGATGAAGATCTCTGGCAAGGGGGATCACACTTCCCTTCGGGAACTTCTCCTGTAATTTCGCCGTCTCTTCCTCCGGTAATTCCACCGGCATGAAGAACAGGCATCCGGCTTTCATTCGAATATCCAGAGCATTCAATACCGGCATCAACAACTCTTTGGAATGCTCTGCGGAAAAGTTATGAATCTGCAGCAACACATCTCTGCGCTCCTCCAGCTTCTGCACAATGTTCTCATAATCCAGAAGCAGCTTGCCCATATTCGGCGTGATGCGGTCCCGCACCTCTTCCTTGAACTCTTCCGGAATCTCGAACTTGGCTTCTGCCATGGAACCGGCCATGCAAGCCAAGGTATCGGTATCACCGCCAAGAGATACCGCGCCACGAATGGCATCCTCGAAGTCTTCCGCCTCTAGGAATGCACGAATGGCCTGCGGTACCGTATTGGCACAGGTTGCATCCCCTTCGTAATCCTTGCGTAAATCCTCGATGGAACGGGTCAGCTCATAACCGAACTCCCGCTGAATGTAATGCTGAATGGTGGCATTGTTCCAGTCATTTCTGGCTAAGAAAATCACGGTTGCAACAGCTTCCGCACCCTTCACGGCCTCCGGATCATTGTGAGTCACCTCGGCGGTCCAACGTGCCACTTCTCTGGTACGCTCTACCGAATCAAACAACCAGCCGGCTGCACTTACACGCATGGCTGAGCCGTTACCGAAACTTCCGTAAGGTTCATGATTCTCGCCCATAAACCAAGCCTTGAACATCTTGCCATATCCCGCATCCGGGAAAGAACGTCCGAAGTTCACCAGGTTATCCACCAAACGTTCCTTCACCGTCTTCTCATCTCCACTGGGACCGGCCTCAATCAAGGCCTTGGCCACAGCCAAAGACATCACAGTATCATCCGTGAATCTGGACTCCTCCGTAAACAAGCGAAACAGCTTGGTCTTCTCAGTCTCGCGAAATTCGTAGGAACTACCTACGATATCGCCGAAAATTGCTCCATACATAGTCTGTCTTTCTCCCCATATCGATTTTGTACAACTTATTTAATTATACTGAATCCAAGTCCTTCTGTCTCTTAAATTTTTATAAACTTTTTATAAAAAAAGACCGGCAGAATACACTGCCGGTCCCTTGATTAATGTGACTGTACGAAAAACAGGAATTCATCTGCCGGCATTGGCTTGGCAAAAAAATAACCCTGGATGTAATCAATCTCTTTTTCCATCATGGTATGATACTGTTCCTGGGTCTCCACACCCTCACTGACAATTTCCAAATCCAGTCCCCGAATCATCTCAATGATCGTATCAATCACATACTTGGTTCGTTCACTGGAAAAATACGCCTGGGTTAACGTTCGGTCGAACTTCACGATATCCACCGGCATATTCATAATGTAGTCCAAGTTGGATTCTCCCGTACCAAAGTCATCTAAGGAGAATCGTACGCCGTAATCAATCAATGCCTTCATGTTGGCGATTAGCGTCTTACGCTGTCGCACGGAACCGGACTCTGTAATCTCCAAATTAATATAGGATGGATCCACGTGGTACTGCTCCATAATGGCGATGTACTCTTCCGCTAAGGTCTTCCGCTGACACTGCTGTACGGAGAGATTCACCTCCACATACTCAATCCCCACCTTCTCCATATCGTGGTTCGCAAGGAATTCACACACCTTGGCAAACACCCGCTGTCCGATATGAAGAATCTGATCCGAGGTCTCTGCCACCGGAATGAAGGCGCCCGGCATCATCAGACTGCCGTCCCGATTGCGAATACGGGCTAAGGCCTCTGCCGAAGTAAACCGCTGCTGATCCACGGAAAAAATCGGATGATAGAACACTTCCACACGATCTTCCCGAAGTGCCTCGGAAATCTCAGCCTTAATCCGTAAGCCTTCCCGAATGCGCTTCACTTCCTCCGCATCGATAATACGGTAATCCAGCTCCGGATCATGCTGCATGAAGAAGCTATGGAAAGCAAAGACTTCCTCTGCGCCGGCTGCTAGCGTACTATCCGGGAAAATAATGTAATAAGGCCGCAACTCCACCTCTCCGTCATCGGTCTCAATGGGTTGCTCCATCAAAGAGCGAATATTCGGGAACTGGGCTTCCAATGCATTCTTATCCTTGAACACCAGCGCGTACTCACTTGCTACATTACGAAACAGAATGGAACCCGGAATGGTCTCCAATCGTCTTGCAATGGTAATCAAAATGGTTCGCATTTGTCTCCGGTCAAAAATCTGTTCCTCCGGATTCAATACGATATTCACACCGGCAAAAGGGCGGTCCTCCTCGAACTGCTGGTTCATAAATGCCATCAGCGCATGGGCGGTAAAAGTACCGGTCTCCCGGTCCAGATTCGTCTCCGGATTCTCCAAATCCGCGAAGAGAATGGTCAATCCCAGAGCTGTTGCAAATCCAACCATCGGAAGACTGTTGTTGAAAAACTGAATGCCGGCTGCGACCAGCCAGATAATCATCCAGGCCAAGGTGGAAACCGTACGTCTGGAATTCACATACTTAGCGGTTGCAATGGCAAAAACAATCGTTGAAATAACGAAGAATACCGCGAAGATATAGGTTGCTGTCACGGAAGGACCGTAGGTGTATAAATCACCATTCTCCGTATGGATATAAATTGGTGAAATCCAAATCACCAGGGTAGCGACAACCATAATCAAGCCGCTGATCATCCCGGCATTTTTTCGCATCTTACGGTGCAATAAATCGCTGGCAATATAGGAAAACCCAAAGAATGCAACGAATACCAGCATGTTAATATACAGTTTACATACGAACTTCGTAACAAACATCGGCCACAGATCCATATGTGCCAATGCCTGAATGGATAAAACATCACTTAGGAGGCAAATATTTGCCGAAACCAAAGCAAAGTGGTAGGTACGATCACTGTGTAATCCTAGGTTCTTCCTACGATAACTAAAATACATTAATAGAATGATTAAAGCTAATCCACAATATTGAATGCCTATTTCTGCCATACGCTCTCTACTCCAACCTTCTTATCTGATCGAAATCAGCTTTATTATCCGCTCTGCTTTCCCCGGCAACAGTAGATACAATCCTACTTCTATTCTAACTTTCTATTCACTATTTTTCCACCATTTTTACTTGCAATAAACTCTAAATTGCATTAGTTTTCTAAATATTTTCCACGAAGCAACTGACCCATGGAAAAAATCAAGTCCTCTTCACGGATCGGCTTCGGTAGATAATAGGCGAATCCCATACCACAGTAGTGTTCTGCGGCACCACGAACCGTATTGGCTGTGACCATCATCACCGGGGTCTTGGCATTCTTGCCCCCGGCTTGCTTGCGAATCTTCTGGAAGCAGGTCACACCGCTCATGCCCGGCATCCGGTCATCTAAGAGGATGATGTCATACTTCTCTTCTTTCGTAAGAGCAAGACATGCTTCACCGGAATCTGCCACATCCACACGAATACCGGAAGGTTCAATCATGCCTGCTAAGATTTTGCGGTTCATTTCCACATCATCTACCACCAGGGCGCTAACCCCCGGTGCGAAGAACCATTCATTCTTCTTGAACGGACGAATGTCACGGCTGAAATCAAAAGGTCCTGTCGGACGATGGTCCGTAATCTTCTGTGGAATACGTACACGGAATACTGTGCCTACTCCCAGCTCACTGCTTACCATAATGCGGCCACCCATATGCTCTACTAAGCGCTTGGTAATGGCCATACCAAGTCCCGTACCTTCCACGTTACGAATCTTGTAGATATCCATACGGGCATAGGCGTCGAATACGTGAGGCAAATTCTCCGGTGCAATACCGATACCCGTATCCTCCACCTGAATGTTTAGGTGCAATTCGTCGCTTCCCAGACGGTCGAAGTTCACGGTCATATGTACAGAACCTTCTGTGGTGTACTTAATCGCATTGGATAGGATATTGACGATAATCTGGCGAATCCGCACTTCATCTCCCACCAGGGCACGTGGCAAGTTGGGATCATTCTCAATCAACAGTTCAATCTGTTTCTTGGCTGCCGCATCCTTCATCAGGTAATAGCAATCCATCAGAAGCAAGGAGGTATCATACACGCTCTCCTCGATTTCGATGGAGTCCTGCTCGATCTTGGAAAAATCCAGAATCTCATCCATGCTGGCCAAGAGGTTCTCTCCGGCACGCTGAATCTGGGTCACATAGTTCTCCACTTCCGGATTCTTGTTGTGTCGACCAATAATGGTATTTAGACCCAAGATACTGTTCACCGGAGTTCGAATATTGTAGGACATGGTGGACAGGAACTCATTGGTATTCTCGTTCTGTCTGCGGGCATCCAGATACTTCACCTGCTGACGGCGGGCATAGATGGTAACCCGCTGCATAAGTACAATTAAGAAGAACAGCACACCGAAGATGGCCAGGGTTCCTTTGGAAAAAATCTCATCTGCACGAATTTCCAAATCACCCCAAATGGAATGATTACTGTGCGGAAGAATAATTGCAGACAAGCTTAATAACACCACAATGCCCACCAACAAATCGTATACCCGAAGAATGGTCTCTCGTACCACACTTTCCGGAAGTCGGTCATGGCTGGACTTGGAACGTTTCTTGGTATTCTTTCTGTTGAACAAGCACTTCACTATCCACGACCCCCTTCCTCAAATTTCTTCAAAATCAGTAACAGACTCTGACGCTCCATTGGCTTTGCCAGATATCCGTCGAACCCGCTCTTTTTCAATTCACCGGCATCCATATTGGCCGCCGTCATCATAATGCAAGGAGGAACCAGACTCTCACCCTGCCAGAGTTCCTCCAGCTTGGCTCTGGTCTCCTCGCCGTTCATGCCCGGCATCTGATGGTCCATAAAAATAATATCGAAGGTATCCTTCTTCACGGCTTCTACCGCTTCCTCGCCGCTGTAGACTTCGGTAATATCCACGTTCTCACCACGGAGCATCTCCTTGAAGACCCGATGGTTCATCTCCTCATCATCCACCAAAAGAATATGGTAGGTATTGTTGGAAGACAACAGAATGGCATGCTCTACCGCCTTGGCATTCTTCTCACCGATTGGGGTCTCATCCACCAGGGTCTGGGGGATGCGAAGGGTCAACGTCGTTCCCACACCTTCATCCGACAGAAGCTCCATCTCACCGTCCATCATACGAAGCAGTTCATCCACCAGATTGGCATTGATCTCATCCTCCTGCATCGGCGCACGATTGTTGAAGATATCCATGATTTCCTGTTGTTTTTCTAACGGAATGCCGCCGGCGTCATCTTCTACCGCAATCAGCAGTAAGACCTTCTCATCCGTCAACGGACGATAGTCCACACGAATGGTAACCGTGCCGTGATCCACGTTGGCGAAGGTATTCTCCAACACGTTCTCCAATACCCGTCGAATCTTCGCTTCGTCACCGTTTAGATAACTTGGCAGATTGGGATTACAGTGGAACTGCATTCCAACCTGCTTCGCATCTTCGTGGTACTTCGCTCCCAAACGGTACACATCCCGAAGGAACCAGACCATGTCATAGTTGGAATGCTCAATCACCATATGCTTGGAAGAAATCTTGGAATAATCCAGGATATCGTTGATTAAGCTAAGAAGCTTCTTGCTCTCCACCGTGGCTTCCGAAGCCAATTCCCGGATCCGCGCATCGTCACTGGTACGGCCAATCATGGCGTTGGCAATTAGAATGGTGTTGACCGGGGTTCGAATCTCATGGGACATATTCGCCAGGAACAGATTCTTGGTTCGGGCCTTCATTTTTTCCGATTGTTCCTGGGACATGTAGAACACACGCTGGTTCTGTAGCCAGATATAGTTGCAGGCAAAAAAGATGATGGCACCGATGGCCAGCACGAATCCTTCTTCCGATTCCGGGAAGAAGTAGAACTGTGCCACTTCCACCAAAATACTAATGAAGAATCCAACAAATCCGCCAACCACCCAGTACAGATTCCGGAACAAATCCCGGCGGGCCCGATAGATATCCACCAGAATCCATACGGCAAAAAGCACTGCCAGCACCAGGAACAGGTGAATCAACAGGATAAACCGCATGGCATCGTATCCACCAAGGGTCAAAAGTAACTCAATAATCGTGAAGGACAAGCTGGTCAAACACACCGGCTGAATCATCTGCCAGTACAGGCCATGGGAGCACTCGTCCATGTAATACAGAAGCGGTAACGGCAGTAAGCTTAAGCAGATCAACTCCATCCAGTGCATCCATGCCACATCCGTAAAGAACACCTGGCAGATGCAGGATTGCAGAATGAACCAGCCGCCCATAAACATACCGGCATATCCCAACAGCTTGTAACTGCGGTTGATATGCACATGGGCTTCTCGACTTAAACCCACACCAAGAAGCACCAGGCCGAAGAACAATACGCCCATACCAAGGATGACCACCGGCAGGCGATGGATGAACATATAGCGGGCAATGGAAATCTTCTCTCCGATGGCCATGCGTCCCACAAATCCCTTATAACTGCGAAGAGGACTGGTATAGACTAAGCGCATCTCCTTACCGGAGTCCGTCTCATGCAACCGTACGAATTCCAGATGATTGGCCGGAATATCCGTCACATAGTAACTCTTATTGTCATCGGACACATCCCGAAGCTCCCCATCGATATACAATTGTGCTGCTTGGAAAGAACAATAATATCCCAGATAGGTACCCTCCGGAATTCGCTCCGGCAGGATGGTAATGGCGGTCAGGCTCTCGGTATCCGGCACATTGAAGTTGGCCGGCAGGGTTACAACCGCCTGGTTGCCCTCTGCAGACTCCACCACAAACTCCCCTTCTAACGGGACGGCGGCTGGAATCTCCCCGGGATATAAGAATAGTCTGGACAGACAGGCCACCATGTAAAATAGGAAAAACATGACGGAACTGAAGAAAAACAATTCCCCGATTGTAAGTAGGACTTTTCTAATCTTTTCCATAGAATCCCCCATAATCTTAATATAGGAAAATTATACTAAACAATCCTCTACTTTACAAAGAAGTTTACATCATTTAAAGTAAATGTGTATGCGATTTTGTATCGAATGATGAAGCAGATATATATAGGAATGGAGAGATAAATCATGTCTATACTAGAATTCTTTTCAATGCTTGGCGGAGTTGGCTTGTTCCTCTACGGAATGACCATCATGTCCTCCGGTTTGCAGAATGCAGCCGGTGATAAGATTCGTGTGATTCTAGAGCACGTAACTTCCAACAAGCTCATCGGTGTCTTCTTGGGTATCGGTGTCACCGTATTGGTCCAGTCCTCATCCGCAACGGATATGATGGTGATCGGTTTCGTTAACTCCGGTCTCATGACCTTGGCACAGGCGATTCTTGTTATCATGGGTGCCAACATCGGAACTACCATCACCGCACAGATTACCGCGTTTGATTTGGCCAGCTTTGCACCGATTCTTCTGTTTATCGGATGCATTATGTATCTGTTTATAAAGAAGCCTTACGTGAAGCACATCGGTTCCATCATCTTAGGATTCGGTATGTTGTTCGTAGGTATCAGCTTGATTAAGGATGCGATTCGCCCATTGGCACAGTCCCAGCCGTTCATCAACTTCCTGTCCAGATTATCCAATCCGGCACTGGCAGTTCTCTTCGGTCTGGCATTTACCGCATTGTTACAGAGCTCCTCTTCATCCACCGTTATTTTCCAGGCATTCGCCATTCAGGGATTGCTGGAATACCATACCGCAGTATACTTAATCATCGGTGCTGCCATCGGTTCCGTATTCCCGAATATTCTGGCCAGCCTGACCACCAACCGCAACGGTAAGCGTACCGCACTGTTGAACTTAACCTTCAACCTGTTCCGTGCCGGAATCCTATGCTTCCTGTTGGCGTTGTTCCCGGGTATCCTGGATTTGATCCAGCGACTGTCTCCGAACGATATCGGACGTCAGATTGCGAATACCCATACCTTGTTCGCGATTTTTGCAGTATTGGTAATGCTTCCGTTCTCCGCACAGATTGCAAGATTAACCGAGAAGCTGATTCCGATCTTACCGGAAGAGACCCGTATGCTCGAAGGCAAGAAGCTCCAGTATATGGTTAGCCCGAAGAACACTCTTCCTTCCGTTGTTATCCGCCAGGCGATGTTAGAGATTACCCGTCTCGGCCAGATGGCACGTGACAACTTAGAGACTGCGGTAGAGTGCTTCTTCTCTCCTACCGATGAGCTGATGAGCCAGGTAGAAGATACGGAGAGCATTGTAGATTATCTCACCAATGAGATCAGTGATCGTCTGATTGAGCTTCGTAACCAGGATATCTCCGAATCCGATATCTTCCGTGCAACGAAGCTGACCCTGATTTGTTCCAACTTCGAGCGAATCAGTGACCATGCAGAGAACATCATCGAGTACAAGCAGAAAATCACCACTGCCAAGGAAGACTTCAGTAAGCCGGCCCGCAAGGAGTTACAGCACTTAGCGGAAGCCGCAATCAAGACCATCGATCTAAGTATCGAAATCTTCTCCACCGAGAACTTCGATAAGTTACCGGAATGTGAAGCCTTAGAGGAAGCAGTAGATGAGTTGCAGCGCCAGATGAATGAGAAGCACATCAACCGTCTCATGAAGGGCAAATGCGACCCGGCAGCCGGTGTCATCTTCACCGATATGTCTACCGACTTAGAGCGTTGTTCCGATCACGCAATCAACATTGCAACCGCATTAAAAACAACGAAATAATAAGAAGCCCATGTGCAAATGATATGCACATGGGCTATTTTTCTACCTTATTCGTCGTAATAGATGCCTTCAAAGACATCTTCCGCATTCTGCTGGGCTACGGTCTGTGGCCAGCTTAGGTCACAGGCAATCCGTACCGTCCTTCCATCCTCAATGGTTCCTTCCACATAGGTTGCCGCATCGGAGGCGGTAATCTCAATGGTACTTCCCGCAGGAAGTGTCATGGTACTACCGTCATCTACCAGTTCGGCCTCTATGTCCACAAGAGAAGTTAAGGTAAAGGGAACCACCACCGCATACTGCTGTGACACTGCTTTTGGCATGCCATCGTTGCCAATGGTATATTCCATTCTTCCGTCTGCGGTAGACAACGGATTGATGCGTTGCTGCAGATAGAAGCTTCCCGGGTTGGTAAATGCATACCAACACTTCGTGGTAATTCCAACATCTTCCGGTAAATCCTTAAGATTCTCTGTGGTCTTCTCTATCCCCATCTCTGCCAAGGTTCCCTGAAAAGTATCCACATACCGTAAGTTCTTACCGTTATATTCACATACGGCAATCACATTGTTTGTTGTTTTTCCATCGGTTACCAGATAGATATAGAGATGTCCGTCCCCGTCATAGATGTAATAAGGATGAATCTCCTCCGCATTCAAATCCACCTCTAAGGTCTCATCCCCTGCGGTAATGGTAGCACCGTCCGTCATGGACACATCCTGGGCGTCATCCTCATATCGAGGTAGCGTCTGTACGGAATCTTGGGTTCCGTCTCCATCCACATCGAAGTCGCTACAAGTGGCATAGAGATTGGATGCCACCATATGATACCCTTCCGTAGGCTGAAAATAGGCTTCGTTTAGCTTCTCGCTGTAATCTGCGTAAGGGAGCTGCACTTCGAAGCTACCTGCCGCATAGGCCGCTAAGCTGTACGGTCCGAAATAGAAATCCAGACTGTCTTCTCCTACATACCATCCGGCGAATTCGAAGCTATTTACAATAGTTGCAATGTCCCCTTCCAAATCCTCTGAGAAAAACTCTGCATCCGGATAGGCAGTCTGAAGTCGCTCTGCCAAGATGGGAATCAGTTCCTCCGTAGAACCCTTCCATACATCGGATAGTTCCAATCGTGCTCCCGTTGCTACATCGAAGCAAGCTCCACTTACATCATAGAATCCATGGGCAGCTCCCGGGGAGTAATAGTATCGGTTCTCAAGCAGGGATAACACCGCGCCGTCGTTCCGATAAACGCTCACCCGATTCTCTGTGGAACCCTGGAAATACGTGATGTCTTCGCCACTCTCTTCATAGGCTAAGGTATCCTCCCGAAGTTCTAAGAAGCTCCCCATCTCTCCCGTTGCAATTTCATTCGCGTATGCACTCAGGGACTGTTCCAACTCCGGGTACAGCGCTGCACTATCTCCATCCAAAGATGCCGTAACCCAAAGCCCCGTTGCCGCCGTATCTTCATGCTGTGCATAAGAGACATGGAGCTGTTGTTCTGTTAGAAGGATCTGCGGAATCTGTGTTTTGTCTTCCGTCTCTGGTTCTTCTGCCGTGGTCTCTTCCACAACCTCTGCAGGCTTCTCGGCCACATCCGCAGGCTTCGCCTTGCTACAGCCGGTCACGGGAAGTAATGTCAGGCACAACAATCCGGCCAGTAATCTTTTTTTCATAATCTCTCCTCTTCCTACCTACGATGTTCCAATAAAACCAGTCGAATCACCAGCACCAGTAATAACACAATAATCAGGGAAATGCCTGCTAGGATTAGCACCGGAATCCAGACGTTTGTCGTCTTCTTGCCTGTTTGCGGCTGTGTTGTCGGTGTGGTGGTCTCCTCATCTTCGCTCCAGGTAGAAGGATCGTCCGCGTTCTCATAGGTAGCGTTGGACGGAGACCAATCCGTCGTCGGTGTTTCCGTCACCACCTGTTCCGTATTCACCACCGGTGTCACCGCTTTGCCTTGCTGGTATTCCGTGGCAAGGACCTGAGTATTCAAGTCCAGAAGATTGCTGGCGGTTACTTCATCAAAGATGTTATAGGCCCGCACCACAAAGGCAGCAGAAGCACCCTCCGGCATCTGGAAGCTAATGGTAAAATCATTGTCGTTGTTATTATTCAAAGCGTCCGCGTTGGGCCACTTGTAAAACGGCGTATAGGTGATTCCACCGTCCAGACTGTACTCGTAATAGAGAATGGCTGCATTGGCATCGAAGCCATGGACTGCCACTGTTACATCACCGGTGCTTGGATTGTTGTTCCATAGGCTAATCTCCAGCGTATCCGGACCGTTGCCGTCACTTTTCGTCACAGGAACTACCTTGGAAGCATTTACCTCGGCATAAGAAGTACCACTGTAATCCACGCCCAAGGTGGTACTTTTTAAGCCAAAATACTGAGCAACCGACTTGGCATCCATACGACCGAAGGCCTGCAAATCCTCGGTAGAATCCGCATAAGCCTTATCGGAATCCATATCCAGATAGCAATGCTCGATAATACAGGATGGCACCTTGCGCTTGGAAGACTCCCGCATCAGGCCGTAGTAATCCCCCTGATTGCCCTCTTTCGCCTTCACACCGCGATTGTATAATCCCATGGAAGTAAGATTCGATAGCGCAATGCTACCGAACTGATAGCCGTAAGCATTGTACGGCGCCTGTGTAGACACTAACACTTCTGAACCATACCGCTTGTGTGACTCAGACGCGTTGTAATGAATACTAAAAAGAAAGTCTGCTCCCATATCGGCAGCAAACTGTGCTCTCTGCTCCAAGGACAAATCCGAATCGTCAGTACGGGTCATATAAACTGTAACGCCATCATACTTCAACAGCTCCTCATACATGGCCTTGGCTGTTGTCAGCGTCAAATCCTTCTCTAACGGACCATAGTCCTTCGCCCCTAAATTTTCTCCTCCGTGGCCGGCATCAATGACCACCACCAAGGAATCCCCAACATCCTGTGCCCGGCCGGCCGCATAAGACGGCACCGCCGGCACCAAGGTAAAAAGCAATAACAGAATCGTCATTCCGTATAATGCCCGTTTCATCTTCTGTCTCATCATTCTCTGTTTCCCCAAAAGTGTTCGTAGTTACTCTTATGCCTTATTGTACCATTCTTACGGGTGTTCCTCTACCCATCGACGGAATTCCTTCAGTGGAAGCGGCTTGGAATACAAAAATCCCTGGAAACTGGTGACATGGAACCGCTGGCGGATGAAGTCTGCTAATTCCGCATCCTCAATACCTTCCACACAAACCGTTGCGCCAATCTCGTCAGCACACTCCGTAATAGCCTTCAGCATAATCTCCTTAGAATGGGTGATTTGAATATCCTCGATAAACGTACGGTCAATCTTGATCTGGTTCGTCGGCAAATCAAACATCAACTCCAAAGCCGAATAGCCCGTTCCAAAATCATCCAGCGAAGTACGAATACCCAGAGACTGCATGAATAACATCCGATCCCGCAGGATTTTTCGGTCCAATAACCGGCAGCGTTCCGTAATCTCTAAGCGCAGATTCTCCGTCGGGAATCCACTCTTTTCAATGGCATAACGAAGACGGTCATCGAAGTCCTCCCGCTCCAACTGCGGATAGGCCAGATTCACATTCAAGGTGAATCCCGGAATCTCCCGAACGAACTCCTTGGCATCTTCCATGGCATGGAGCAGAATCCACTGTCCTAGGTCAGAGAAAACGGAATCTTTTTCCAGCCACTCTACGAAGACATCCGGCGGTACAACACGATCATCCTCGTCCGCCCAGCGAATCAACGCCTCCATACCGCAGACTTTGCCGGAATCCGCCTCCACAATGGGCTGGTATACCAGGAAGAATCCCTGGCAGGCATTGGCTACGCTCTCCCGAATCTGGGATAAGATGTCGAAAGTCTTCCGGTTCTCCTTCAGTTCGTTGCGGTCAAACTCGTAGAAATCATAACGGTTCATATGCTTTGCCAGTTTCAGGGAATGCATGGCGCTGGTATACACCGCACTTACATCATGATCCTCCGGAAGGGTCTGAATGGCGCCACCGTAGATATCAATGACCACCTTCTCCCCATCTACGAAGAAGTTCTCCTTGAGAGCCTGACGGCATTGTAAAAACAACTCCCGACCTCGCTCCGGAACAGTGCTGTCCCCACTCCAAAGTCCTGCAAACTTGGTTCCTTCCAGGCTATAGAATTGTCCGCCTTCTCTTCTCGCCGTTAAGACTTCCGCAACTTTGTGGAGGATTTCATTCCCCTTGGCATAGCCATATCGATTGTTAATGGAGATAAAATCCCGAATACCGAGAAACATCAGATAAAACGGCTCATTGTTCTGCATATGCACCGCCATATCCTGCTGCATGGTGCGCCCGGTATGAAGACCGGTAACCGGGTCCACTAAGTTATTGAGCTCATGATTGATAATCATTCCGCAGAAGAACTCCGGTTTGCCCTTCTCATCCCGGAAAAAGGTAGCATCTGTGGAACAGGTAACATATCGGTTCTTGGTGGTTAATACGCGATAAGGAACCCGCATCATATTGGTATCGCCTTCCAACATGGCAATGGCTTCCGCGTGGTAGAATTTCAAATCATCCGGGTGAATTCTAGCTTCAAAAGCTTCCAATGCACCTTCGGAATTCTTGTAATACTTTTGGAGTCCCAGTGCCTCGACCGCGGCATCGGAATAATAGACTTCGTCGCTGAGATAGTCAGCATAAAAAGGGTACCTGCCCTCTGCTGCGCTGGCAAATACCTCAAAGACATTCTTGAAATATTTAATCTTGAGTTCATCCTTCATCGCTTAACTCCCTCCATCATGGCCCCCAACTAAGCGAAAACAAACTCTCTATATAAATTATAGCAAAAAAAAAGCGAAGTGCAATATCTGCACTTCGCTTCTACATCAAGCCTTATGGCCATCCGGATTGGATGATTCCGGCTCAATTCCGGCCGCTTTCATCTCTTCCTCTAAGCCCTTCTCAATCTTGCGCATCTTCCGATAGCGTACGATGAAAAACACAATAACCGCAATCAGAAAAATCAGAGCAAGAATTGATTTGACATCAATCCAGGCAGATGTATGGCTAATGATAAAATCCAATCCATCCATATGCTACTCCTCCTCAGCATCCTTATTGCGCTTATACTGCTTGTAACAATGAACTCCTACAATAACTACAATAACCACGATGACAAACAGCGATGGAATATCGTAAAAATCCCATCCAAGACTGTTCTCAAACTCATACAATTTCATAATCATATGGCGTTCCCCCTCTTAGGAATCCCGGTGCCACCGAAGCGGCACCGGATAACTTCATGAATGGTGTTACTATTACTATTTCATTATAACTGTCTTATGAGCGCTTTCCAAGTTGCTTTTCGTAATCCTGAATCTTCAGCTGGTGCTTCTTCATACTCTTTGCATATGCGCTAAGCGTAATTGCAGAAGCAATCAGTAATAAGAAGTACAGGATATTGAACATAATACCCAATCCGTTATTTGCAAGAGGTGTTTCCATATCATCAATGGCTACTAAGCTAATATCGCCGTTGTCACCAACATTGATTCTAGCCTGTGGAGCTGCAACATCTTCTACTGCTACCAGGTTACCGGCATCACCGGCTCCTGCTCCTGCTGTAGTTACGTCTGCTCCAGGGTTATCTCCACCTGCGCCTCCGGTCGGATCCGTCGGTGTGGTCGGTGTGGTCGGTGTGGTCGGCGTGGTCGGTGTAGTCGGTGTTGCCGGTGTTGCAGGAATTGCACTGTAGATAACAGTGAGTTCAATATCCTGTGCCGGCATTCCGCCTTCCGGACTTGCGATACTTGCTACGCTCGGTGTATATCCTGCCACTGCCGGGCTTAAGATTGTGAAGGTATCACCAATCTTGTAGGTTCCTACGTAATCAGGATATACGGTGACTCCTACGGTATTAACGAAGTGAATGGTGACATTGAAGTTCTGGTCTACCGGTACATCCACATCGATGTTATCCGTCGGATCACTCGGATCACTGTTGTTATCGTCTCCACTGGTCTCTACCTTCGCATTGTTACGAACGTATCCGGTGACTGCATCAGCTGCAGTTACGGTATATACTGCGTTGTAATCTGCGGAAGTGCTTCTTGCTGCCAGTGTTCCGATGGTCCAGCTGTCGCCGGTTAAGTCATCGGTTACTACCACGTTATTCAAGTCTACGTTACCGTTATTGATTGCATTGATGGTGTAAGTAAGCTCATCACCAACCTTCACGGTGACGGTATCTCCAGGTGCTACGCTTACGCCGTTGACTGCGCTGAGTCTCTTAGCAACTGTGATATTCGCATCTTCCGTTGCAATCGGTGCACTTCCTTCGGTATCGCTGAAGGTCTTGTTCACATCCGGGAAGTTCACGGTTACGGTGTTCTCATATACGCCTGCTACAATGTCTGCAGAGGTAATGGTGTAGGTTGCATGTGCAACAACCTGTTCGCCAGGAGCTACATTGTTGAAGGTATCCTGATCTAAGGTTACACCGGCCTGCTCTGTTAAGACAATGTTCTGAGCGGTGTCATAAATGTTCGTTACGGTAATGGTGTAGGTAACTACGTCACCTTCATCATATACTACGGTTGCATCATCGATGATCTTATCCACAACCTTTTCCGGATCGAATCCGTCACCACTGTCGGTTACGGTTAATACTCCTGCGCTTGTGGTGATGTTATAGTTGCTTGCTAAGGTCGCGCCGGTCAGCTGGTAAGTGAAGTCGTTATTCTTGGTTCCTACGTAAGTAATGCTGGTCTTGTTGTAAGTTGCGCCTTCACCGTCTGCCCATCCGTCACCACCGACAACAATCTCTGCATCGGTAATGGTATGTGGCTGACCGTCATATACGTAAGTCTTATCCGGAGAAGTTAAGGTTACATCTCTCTTGGTAATGGTCAATGCACCGTTTACGGTATGGATTGCGAAGCTTTCGGTTACATCGTTACCATCCACATCAACTACCTTCGGCTCACCTACAACATTGACCGGAATCGGTGTATCTGTTGCATTGGTGCCGTTTGCACTAGCGCTAAGACCGGTAATGGTGTAAATATTGCCGTCGATGGTCTTCTGGATACCGGCTACCGTTGCATCCTCGTCAACGCCCTCTTTCCATCCACTGATTTCATAAGTATTACCGTCATACTTGGTGCTATCACTCAGAGCGGTTACGGTAATATTGTAATCCGGATTGGTAATTCCACGGTTTACAACGTTCAAGGTTCCATTCTGCGTCGTAATGGTGTAGTTGGAAGCCAATGCACCATTTACCAGTGTGTAATCGAAGGTATTTTCTACACTTCCTAATCTTACACGTCCACCGGTGAAGGTGTAGGTTGCATTTTCCTCGCCTACGAATGCTCCGCTGGTTACAGAAGCTTCATCCAGTCGATATACGTTACCGTTGTACTCTCTCTCGCCGCTTGCGGAGGTAATGGTCAATGCCACCGGAGTAATCTCCAAACGACCCATCACGGTTCCAATCGGTTTGAACTGCTTAGTTACATCTAGACCCTTTGCATCTCGGATGCGATAGGTTCCGGTGTATGCGGTATTCTTAGAGTCTGTAACGTTGGTTCCGGTTGCACCTACGGTTAATTCCGTAACATCTACGTAGTAGGTCTTGCCGTTATTGGTAAATGCAATCTTTCCATCCACTTCATTCTTCCATCCGCTGACAGACTGCTGTGTTCCGTTGTAGGTTCCGCCGCCGCTGTTAGCAACGATGGTGGTGGACTCTAACAGGTCGGAAGGATCTCTTGCGATGACTGCCAACTGTCCAAATACGGTTTCGTAAGTGTAGTTGCCTGCCTTCGCACCGGTCATGGATGCTACTTCGAAGTAGTTGCTGGTGGTCTCTCCTACATCGGTTACACTTGGGAATCCGTTGTAAGTAAATACCACGTCATTCTGATCCTGGTTCAGTACGCCATCTACTGTTACCGTTGCTAAGCGATGTGCATCGCCGTCGTAAACAATTGCGGTATCGGATGCGGATGTAATGGTAATCATCTTCGGTGTTACCGTTGCTGTTCCGTCACCTAAGTTGATATGGAACTGGTTGGTTACATCATTGCCACGGTTGGTAATGGTGATATCACCCACCTCCCAATCATAGTGATCAACGCCGACGCTGGTCTGTCGTGCCGTTACCTTATCCCTCGGAACGCTGATGACGAAGGTCTCTTCGTTGCCGTCTGCAGTTGTCAAGGTAAAGCTGCTCTCCACGTTGTTGGTATCTGTTATGTAATTTGCTACCCAGTTACCGAAGGTTGTCTTGGTAGTTTCTCCGTTAACGGTATATCCGCTTACTACTAATTCAGATCCGTCATATACCTTCTCGGTCTGTACACCGTCGCTTGCTAACAATCCGGCGATGTTAATGTCATACTGAATTTCTGTATTTTCCGTTACAACCAGCTTGCCTGCGGTTGCAGTTACGGTGTAGTTGTTCGGGTTGGTTCCTTCTGTGAAGGTCCATCCGGTGATTGCATATGGGCTCTCACCGATTAAGGTTCTGCTGCCGCTGAAGGTTACATTAGCAATTCCGTCACTTCCGTAGAAGTTACCGCCAATCGTTACGTTGGCCATGGTCGGTACCAATGCGTCTCCGTTGTACAGCTTCGTAATCTCAGTATCGCCGGTAATGGTAATCTGGCTTGGAACCACTGCTACGGTTCCGTTATTAACCGTTACTGCGAACTGTGCGGATACATCGTTGCCGCGTTCTGCTGCGTCATAGACTACCGGTGTTCCGGATGCTACAACGGTGTTCTCTCCTACGTCAGTCTGACTACCGTATGCGGTTAATCCAGCCACGTAGTAGGTTCTTCCGCCTGCCTCTACCGGAATTCGATCGGTCTTCTCATTCTGTCCTTCAAAGGTCTCTACTACTACTGCATTACCGTTGTAGATGTTTCCGATGCTGCTCTTGGCAGTTACGGATACTTGGTACTGTGCATCACGGTTGGTTACTACCAGGTTGCCATAAGTGCTGGAAATGCTGTAGTTCTTTAAGTTCGTTCCCGGATTTGCATGGATTGCAAATGCGTTCGGAGTAGAACCAACAATGGTCTGGCTTCCGCTGAAGGTGTAGGTTGCGCCTTCACCCTCTACCCATCCGGTCTCTGTCTCTAATGCGGCAGTGCCATTTACTAATGCTGTTCCGTCATACTCTTTTGTCAATGTCTGAGACTTCAAGGTCAGAGGCTTCTTTGCAATTTTGATTGCTCCGGTTAAACGGGTGATTGCAAACTGTGAGGTTACATCTACGCGGTTTGCATCACGAACAATTGCATCACCGGTTACGTTGGTTTCGGTTGTTCCGGCATCGGTTCTGGATGCGGATACGCTAAGTCCCTCGATGGTATAGGTTGCGCCATCAAATGTAAGGGTATCAGCGCTATAAGTATTTACGGTTACCGGTGTGCCGCTGTAGGTTGCTTCTGCACTTCCTGCGGTTACGGTAATCTCGTAAGCTGCTTCACGGTTGGTAACAACCAAGTCACCTTCCACCACTTTGATATCGTAATTATCTTTTACGGAATTCAAAATGTCATAGGCGATCTTGTTCTTGGAAGAACCTACATACAGCTGGCTTCCGGTTGCACGGATATTGGTAATATCCGTTGTATTTCCATCAATCAGGCCGACGGTTGTTACCTCGTCGTTGGTCAATGCGCTACCGTTGTATTCGCGGGTTGCGTTTCCGGATGTGATGGTCACCGTTCTCTGGTTAATGGTCAGTTTTCCCGATACGGTGGTGATTGCAAAGTTGCTCGTAACATCATTGTTGTCCTCATCCAATACCGTTGGAGCTGCGGAAGTAACAAGGTTCACGGTCTGTGTACCTGCGATGGTACGTGTTGCGGTTGCACTATATCCTGTGATGCGATAGTTATGTCCGCCGAATGTAACAACTACGTTACCGTCTTCGTCTACTGTGGTTCCTTCTGCAAATCCGCTAACCTCATGCTCTTCTCCGTCATAGGTGAAGGTTCCGCTGGCTGCGGTAAGGGTTACGGCATGTCGCTCATCACCGGTTAATTCCGTTACGGTCAAGGTTCCGAAGTGAGTCTCTACAATGTAGTTCGCCTGGATGGTCTTGCCGTTGTCTGCGATGGTAAACGCATTCTCTGCAGTTCCAGGAATGACACGGCTTCCGGAGAACAGATAGGTAAATTCTTCACCTTCTGCATATCCGTCACCACCAATGATAATTCCATCATGCTTCGTTAACGGATTACCGTCATATGCCTTGGTGTCACTTGCGGAAGTAATGCTAATGTTTCTCTTATTAATGGTTAAGGTTCCAGGTACAACGGTAACATCGAACTGGTCAGTAACATCGCTGCCGGTTGCACTGGTTACCTTCAAGGTTCCGGTAACTGTGGTAGTCTTGGAATCTGCTACATTGGTTCCGGTTGCACTTGCTGTATAACCACTAATCTCATAAGTTGCACCGCCTACTGTTACGGTTACGACGCCGTCTTCTTCGCCAACGAATCCGCTGACGGTCTTCTCGGTTCCGTCATAGGTATAGGTAGCGCTGTTGGCGGTAATGGTTGCCTTCAACAGGTTGTCGGTTGCTCTTGGTGTAATACTTAAGGTTCCGTATGCGGTTGTAATGTTGTAGTTACCTGCCTTGGTGTTGTCATTCAATGTGTAGGTAAAATCATTTGCAACGCTGGTATTCGGATCGGTGGTCGTACCGGTTACATCATAGGTTGCACCTTCGCCGGTTGCCCATCCGTCGCCACCTACGGTTACGGTGTCATTGGTTAATGCAGTTCCGTCATACGGCTTGGAATCCGTTGCGGAAGTTAAGGTTACACTTCTCTGGGCAACCGTTGCACTACCACCTTCTAAGGTAATTGCGAACTGGTTGGTAACATCCGTTCCACCTTCTGTGATGGTCACATCGGATACCTGCCAGTCATAAGTATCGGTACCTGCATCGGTACGGCTTGCCGTAATCTTAGACTTCGGAATGCTGATGGTGAAGGTCTTCTCTTCGCCGCCTGCGCTCAAGGTGAAGGTTCCGGTTGCATTCTCGGTATTGGTAAAGGTATTGGCGATCCAGTTACCGAAGGTGGTACGGATATCCACACCGTTTACGCTGTAGCCTTCTACGTTCAAAGCACTTCCGTCATAGGTCTTGCTGCCGGTATTACCGGTTACGGTAATCTCATACTTCAATGCGTCATTGACGGTTACCTCTAAGGTGCTTCCGGTTGCAGTGATGTCATAGTTGGTTGCAAGGTCAGTGCCTGCCTTGGCTGCATAGGTGAAGCTGTAGCCGCTCTGTCCTACTAAGGTCTGGCTGCCGCTGAACTGATAGATGACGCCTTCGCCGGCTGCCCATCCGTCACCGCCAACAACAACATCTGCCTCGGTCGGTTCTAATGCAGTTCCGTCATATACCTTGCTCAGTGGCTGTCCCGTTAAGGTGACACTGCGCTTGGTTACGGTCATGGTTCCGTTAACCGGAACGATGGTGAAGTTCTCGGTTACATCACGGTTGGATGCATCGTATACTCTGACGCCTTCGCCGGTTAATGCGTTGGTGTAGGTACCTGCATTCTTACCTTCTGCCTTGGCAGAGTATCCGCTGATGTAGTATGTTGCTCCATTATAAGTAGCTGCGATTCTACCGTCACTCTGTAAATTTTCAATGGCGTTGGTCACGGTCTGAATCGTTCCATCGTACTGTCTGTTAAAGTTCGATGCAGTAACGGTTAATTCGTAAGCACCTTGTGCACTGTTAATTACTAAAGCACCTGCCACCTTGGTAATGACGTAGTTGTCTGCCTTGGTATTGGCCTGCAAGGTGTAGTTGAAGGTATTGCGCTTATTATCTCCGGCGTAGATTGCCTGGCCGTCTTCATAAGTGAAGCTGTAAGCTGCAACGCCTTCACCGGATACGAATCCGTTGCCGTTATCATCGTATGCGGTAACAGTCTCAATGGACTCTGCAGTTACGGCGCTACCATCGTATGCTTTGCTTGCGCTTGCAGAAGTAATGGTAACGTTACGTTTCTTAATGTTTAAGGTTCCCGGAGTTGCTTCTACTGCGAACTCGTTGGTAACCTCTGTTCCATTTGCGTCATAGACTTTGACACCGTTGGTATCGATGGTAGAGATATAGTCACCTGCATCGGTTCCCGTAGCAACTGCAGTTGCACCGACTACATAATAGGTGGTGTTCACGCCGCCGATATTTACGGTTGCCTCTACTGCGGTCACGTCCTCGCCACCGATGGTGCGTGTGGTCTCAGTGGTAAAACCGGTCACTTCCTGGGCTGCGCCATTGTAGTATACGCTACCACCGTTTGCGGTAATGGTAAGCTTCAGTGCGTGAGCATTGGTCTTAACAACCAGGTTGCCCTCGCTCTTGGTAACTGCGTAGTTATTCTCTTTTGCGGTACCGTCCCATACAAGCTGGATGGTATTCGCCTTCTGTCCCGGATAAGTAATGCTTCCGGTTGCAGTAGCAGTTACAGTCTCACCGTTTACAAGTCCATCCACCGTTACGGTATCGTTGGTAAGCGGTGTTCCGTCATATACCTTCTCTGCTCCTGCACTGGTTACGGTAAGCGGAGCCTTGTTAATTACGAATCTTCCCTGATTTGCAGTTACTGCAAAGAGTGCGGAAGCATCCCTATTGGAAGAATCCTTAATACTAAGGATTTCCGGTGTATAGGTGTAAGTTCCGGCATCTTTTCCGGTTACTTTGATGCTGTCAGCCTTCACAACGATGCGATAGGTCTCGCTGACACCATTCTCATCGGTAACGGTAAAATCATAATTGATGTTGCCGGTGAAGCTGGTGACGATGCGATCGAAGAATCCGTTGTTGGCCTGAAGGTTCAGGTTCGCACTTGCGGTCAATCCGCTATGTTCCTGATTCTTGCCGTTGTAGGTTGCCTCGCCTTCGGTTCCGTTCAAGGTAATCTGATACTTCAAGGTTGCATCATCTGTTGGATTTACAACAAGCTTGCCACCAACAACTGTAATGTTATAGTTGTACGGCACCTTGGCATTGGTATAGGTTGCAGGAGTTGCGGTATAAGTGCTCTGTCCTACCAAGGTCTGGCTTCCGCTTACGGTCCATGTTGCAACGCCCTTGCCATCTACGGCGTAGATCTTCTGGTCGGAGGTTACGGTCATGGTGACACCGTCTGCGGTCAGCGGTTTGCCGTCATAAGTCTTCTCTTTATCGGTACCGGTAAATGTAACATCTGCCGGAAGAATGGTTAAGGTTCCTGCACGGTTGAAGGTAGTTGTAGATCCACCTGCTCTTACCGTGTAGTGTGCTTCAAATCCATAGATACCTGCATTGGTATACTCCGGTAATGTATCGGATCTGGTATCCGGAATCACGGTTCCGTCTGACTCGATACCATGAGTGATGTAGTACATGCTGACTACATCCAGTCCTGCCGGTGTCTCTAAGTTCAGGCTATGTCCGGTTCCATCGTAGGTAACGGTCTCATTGGTCAGATCTAGCTTCAGCCAGATTGCATACAGTACCTTATCCTCTGTTACGGTGAAGGTATCGCCGCATGCGTACTCTGCTGTAGTTGCATTGGCATTGGTAGACCATCCAAGGAAGGTATAGCCTAAGTTCTCAACAACGAAATCTGCTGGGTTGCCTGCTACGGTATAGGTTGCGTTACGCTCTACCGTCTCAGCATCCGGCATGGTCACACCACTCTGGATCGTGTCTTCATAAGATACGGTGTAAACCTTCTTGAAGTAGAGCTTCAATACTAAGCTTCCATCCGGCGCAATCTGACCAGACAATACGTTTTTCGTATTGTCAGCTTCGAATACATATCCGGCTAAGGTCTTGTCAGTTTCCTTCACTTCAGCGGTATCTGCAGTTCTACCGGAGCGTATCTCCTTTTGAATCAAGCTGTCATCGCTGCTGTCGATCCACTGAACCTCATAAGCAGTATCAGAATTCGGAATCCACTGAGCGTACAGGATGACACGGTTCTGCTCATCCAGAATCGACTGAGATAATGTAATGGAAGAACCAGGTGCATACGGTGTTCCCGTTCCATCCTTCTTGGTATTCCAATTGGTGAACTTGTAACCGGTGCGGCTAACAACCTTACCATCGGATAAAGTGGTTGGGCTAACGGTTAAGGTTCCGCCGATAACCGTTGTCTGGGATGCCGGCTTGTTCTGTCCACCATTGACATCGTAATCCAAGTAAGCACTGTGCTCACGATCACGCTTGGTACCATCTAAGTGGTAAGTCTGATCGTTAAACTGATACTTACAAATATAGAAATCGATGTACTGCTCGTTATGATCCACGATGTTGGTACGAAGGTTGTAGATGTTACCTGGGTCACTTAAGTCAGCCGGGTCAAATTTTTCAGGTTTCAACATTGCCTGCATATCAGCGTCATTACCAAAGTATGCATATGGGAAATTCAAATATGCAGCGGTGGAAACCTTCGGCATGTTGTCACTGCCTGCAAAGTAATCATACGCATCATAGTTAATCTTCGGTTCCTGTGGAATCATACCATCTCTACGTACGGCGATGGTAAGCTGTGCACTGTTGGAAACGAATACCGGGTATAACTTCAACTCATCATCATTGGCATTCATGTAATTTCTCGGAATGATGGTGGTTGTTCCTGCAGGAATGAAATCTGCACGGTTGTATACGAATGCGTAAGTATTATCCGGAACGACCTGAGCACTCCAACCATAGAAGGTATAACCGGACTTGGTCGGATTTGCCTTAGTAATGGTATACTCAGCATCTAAGTTATTTACGTTAATAGCAGAGCCGTCTTTACTATAACTATAAGTATAGGAATTTAACCGTCCGCTAACAGAATCCAGTTTCATGAACTGAATCTGTCCGCCGGTCTTCTGCCATACAGCATAGAAGGTTGTGCTCTTTGTAATCTGAACTTGCTGCCCTGCGGCATATTTTACAGTACTAGAAGAAGCATCATCCGTCCATCCTAAGAACTCGTAGCCGCTACGCTCCGGTCCTGCCGGCATGGTAATGGTTGCGGTTTCGTTGCCTTCCTCGATGGTTGCAGAAATATCTGCAACACTTCCGCTACCGCCGTTTAGGTTGAAGGATGCAGTTACGGTTTTCGTACCTGTGACTGTAATATGATATCTTGCAACAACAACCTCGTCATTATCTAAAAGATACAGATTAACGTTTCCAGGATTATTTGCTTTACAGATATCGTAGTAATAATAATCTTCATAATACCCACCACGACGCCAACCTTCTACTGATACAATACTTGAATCTTCAGTTACAATTCCGCCATCCCAGAAGTCATAACCGATTTCATAGGATTCATCTACCAACCAAGTTTCAGACTTCCACTGTGGTAATATAGTAATTTCAAAGGTCTCTCTATTACTACTTGTGGATCCATATTGATATTTACTGTGAGTCAGAGTTACAACACCCGCTTTTAATGCGGTAACCTCTACGCTCTTCTTCTTATTATTTGTTAACTGAACAGAAGCACTAGGGCTTGCAGACCAATAGTCATAGGATCGATCGGACGAAACGGTAAACGTCTGTCCCACAACCATTGCGATTTCTGTTCCCTCTTGTACCGGCTGTTCCTCTTCACCAACGATTCCATAAATAGTAAATGAATCTGCATCAAAAGAAGCTCCGGTTGCAGATGCACCATTGTCATCTACAGTCGTAGCAGTACCATTATCTTCAACATGCACAACGGAGAATTTCTCACCTTCCATCGCGGAAGCCGGAATAATACTTACAGAAATTGCACGCGCCGGTTCAATCTCCTGGCCGTTCTTATCCCGAAATACAATATCTACTGCAACAACGCTGGTTGCAGTACTATTTTCATCAACGGTGCCTTTGATAAGTTCAAGGGTCGCATGATTAGTAACATCAGCCACCGTAACGGTTGTTCCTTCCGGGAACGCACCTTCCGGGGCGGAGATTGCAACGCGAACACCACTTGTTGTTTTTGCATCAAAAGAAACTGCAGGATAAGATTCTTCTTCGGTTTCTTCAACCTCTTCTTCCTCTTCCTCTACTGCAGGTTCTTCCTCAGTTTCTTCTTCTGCGACAGCGTCCGGTGTCTCCTCCGGAGTAGCTGCATCTTCCGGCTCGACTTCCTCGGTCAGCTGCAGCTCTTCCGTAGTCTCAACAGTTCCGTCCTCCGGGACAACATCGCCGTTCTCTTCGGCAAGGCCCATCTCGGACAGATCCACCTCCTCTACGCTTTCGTCTAGATTTTCAACATAGGCATCCGTATCGGTTGCGTTGAATGGCTGATACGTAGTAAAAATACCACTCGCCACTACCATGACGGTTGCCAAGAATAGAGCTATGAGTCTTTTCCAATTTTTTCTCATAATTACTCCCTCCTGTCTACTCCATTTGCATGTTATTCTCTATAACAATCTTACGGAACAAATGGACACACATTAGTCACAGTAATTGAGTATCATCTATCTATATTTTGACTCACTAATCGGAATTGTCAAGATATAGTCTGAATACGCCTCTTATATGGCATAAACGTCAGAAATGTGGCAGGAACGTCACGAAGAAGTTCTACCATTAGAGAAAAGAAAAAAGACTTTCTTCTATATAAAAAAGAAGAGCGCCTAGCTGGCACTCTCCTCTCTTAATTCTCTTAGTTCTTGATTGCGATTATGAAGTCGACCATTCTCCATGGACACTTCCTCTAAGCTATAGGTTAATTTTAAATCATCGTTGGTATTCGAAACACCAAACTTCCGAAGGATACGCTCGGCTACAAGCGCCGAAGCCTCTTTCGTACAAGCAGACAACAGTACGATGTACTGGTAATCGCTGTAACGGGATACCACATCACCAACACGTAAGGAGTAATCTAATACTTCTTCGAATCGATGCATGCCCTTGTTCAGCATGAACTCGTCTGCCTTGGTCATCATTGCACCCATAGAAGCACGACGGCTCTCTACAGAGAACAATAACACATATTCCTTGTTACCCATACGGGCAATCTTGCGTGCTTCCAAACGGTAAATCTCGCGGAACACCGGATAGCCGCAGAAAAATGCGCCTTCCACGTTCTCTTCTTCGAAGTCATTGCAGACATCCGTAATGGAATTAGCCTTCACACCCTTACTCATGGTAAGAATCTTCTCATGTACCTGGGCTAAGCTCTTCGGGTTACGAACGCCAAGGCCTTCATAGATACGCTTGGTTGCAGATTGGTATACTTCCTCCGCCAACTGGCACTGCTTGGAAGCAATCAACGCTTCGATCAAATAGCAGTACATCATCTCGTTCAGAGGATCGAATCCCAATGCCTGATTCGCTAAGGAAACAATCTTCTCCTGCTCATCCGCCTTGCGGTACATGGCAATCAGCTCATTCACCACATTCAGATAGCGGGTCTGATAATACATGGACAAGTTCGATGCCCACAGCATATCTCCCACATTCTGACCAAATGGTCCGGTGTACAGATTCACTGCCTTCTCACCCCAAGCAATCCGATCATCCGGAAACAGTCCCGGATGCATCATCTTGTTGTAGCAGGTCTCGAACTCTTCCAAGTCCAGCGCAGTCTTAATCTCCGAATTCCAGGCATAAGCTCCTCTAGTACCAACGATGAAATCCTCATCTCCCAATGCCTTCTTCAGATACGTACGCACACGATACGTAATGTTCTTCAGCGCACCGGCAGGATTCTCAATCTCGCCTTCCCTCCAGAGATTCTCAATCAGCTCTTCCTTGCTGCACATATGGTCACGATGTGTCAGCAGATACAGCAAAAATTTTGTCATTACAGCAGAATGCATATCGTCCGCAGAGATATGTCTGCCGTTCGAACCAAACAGTTCGAACTCACCAAATGTTACTACACGGATCTCCCCAGTATCCATTGTGTACTTCCCTCGCTTTTCTCACCCATTAATAAAATAATAAAAAAACTAAACTAATTTCATCAACAAACCGATAATAGTTTGTTACAGGCGAGAATTCAATAGAGTTGGCATGAACGTCAAAAAAGTGGCACAATCGTCAAATAGACTCTACTGGGTTTTAGTACACATGTGTATCTTTAAGCACCCCATGTACCACGAAACGGCGTCCGCTGGTGGAGCATGTCGATAGGGTAATCACGCGGTCTTCATCCGAAACATCCACTCCCGAATCCAGGTAGGACTTGCTCTTTAGATATCCCAAGAAGTCAGAATACGCCTCTCCCGGGCCATATCCAATGGTATAGACCTGATCCGTCGCACTCACATCCTCATATCCAAAGATTTCATAATGATACGCTGCCGATGGTGTAAATACCGTAAAATACGGATGTTCCTCATAGAATCCTTCCTCGGAATGATACTTCTTCAGAGAACCGAACATGCTTCCGTCCCGCATGTTGTGGCCGTAGATGATGGTATGATAATCGGAAAAATCCGATGCATTCCCGGATTCTAAGAAGATACTGCCGGCCTTCAGCTCCTGACCTAAGAGATCCTTGTGCAGATATTCACTGTCATCCTCCCCTTGCAAAATGGGATAGGAAATCACATCACTGCCATCTAAGTAGAGCCAGCCGATGACATCGGAATTGGTCTGTTTCAATCCGGCAAAATCCACCGTCATGGCATCATACCATGCATCTCCGCTATCTGTTACATAAGTTGTCTCAATCTCTTCGTAGGTCTGCTTCGATTGGAAATCCTGATAGAGCTGGCGGCCAACAATGCATCCACCGACACCAACCACCAGAATACCCGCTGCAATCAGCAGTCCACTTGATTTTTTCATATCGTTTTCCCCGTTGCTTCTATAGAATAGTAAAACAAGCAGACCATAGGCCTGCTTGTTAAGATCTTATTTTGCGTTTTTCTTAATCTTCAATGTAGCTGCAACCCCTACTGCCAATAATACAGCAAATCCTGCGATGATTGCAAACAACTTGGTGTTGCCCAATACCTGATTGGATAATGGAGTTTCATTCTCCTCCAACTCTACCAATCCGTTGTCTTCTAAGGTATTGTTCGCAAGTGGTGTCTCCGCCTCGTCCACTGCTACCAGGTCCTCTCCGGCTCCTGCATCAGCTCCGGCTCCGGCACCGGCTCCAGCACCGGCGTTAAATACCTGACCGATTCGATTGATGATGTCGTTGTATACGGTATCACCTTCGGTATAGGTAATCTCGGTATTGTATACCGTGGATTCGTTCTGTGAATAGAGGAAGCGAACCACTAAGGTCTTGCCCTCTTCCAGGACTAACTTGGTTGCTTCTCCGGAGGTGTGGAAACCTGCGATTGCAAGTGGTTTTGCATCAATCTCGGTTCCTGCTTCTTCCAAACCGAAGGTAGGTGCTGCAAGGTCTGCTCCGTTATCTCCGTTTACATATTCAATGACGTAACGGGCCGGATTCACAACTCTGCAGTAGCTTAAAACTACATCGGTGTTGCGGGTAACGCCCTCGGTTACATCGAAATCCTCTACCGGAAGTACACGGTAAGTACCGCCTTCTGCAGTAGCAGTCTTTAAGTTATTCTGGTTTGCAAGGAACTCATCCAGTTCCTCATTGGATGCAAATGCATCTGTAATGGTCTTTCCACGGTCTACGGTAAACTTGATGTAACCTGCATCTACCTCAGCATCCGGAAAAGCTGCCTTCACAGCGCTTTCATTGAAGCTTCCGGACTGTCCGCTTCGAATTGCTACGGTATAGGTCTTGCTAGCGGCATTGGCACGCATCGGGAAAAGCATCAGTACCAGCATCAAGGCAAGTAAGGAGCCGCTTATTAATTTTAAACTCTTTTTCATGCTGCATCCTCCACCTTACGCTTCTTGGCACCAATGAGAATCAATGCAATACCAACTGCAAGAACTGCAAGTCCTACAAAGAATAATGGGTTATCTCCGGTTCCAACCGGAACTAAAGTATCAACAATACGGTCCACATAACGGGTGCTGCCCTTGCGAACGCCCGGGGTGTTTACATAAATAATCTTGCCCGTGTCCGGATCTACATAGCTGGCCATGAAGTTCAAATCAATGGTACCACTCGTGCTCTTGTAATTATTCTTCACTGCTTCTCCGTCAACAGTCAAGATTAACTTCACATAAGTCTTACCACCGCTCTCCAAGCGAGAAAACATGGTATAGTCCTTCAGTTCTGTTACATCCTTAAGACCCGTGTTGCTTGCTTTATTACCGGAGTAACCGCCTGCAACCGTCTTCAATAAGGATTGTTCCACACCATTGGCATCATAATATTTTACATCATACTGGTAAGCACCACCGGAAACTCCCGAAGCATCCTCTAATGCCTTCACCGTTTCCTGGGAAATGGAGAAGTTCGCAGCGTGATTACTGTTGTTCTGAATCTCAATCAATGCTTCCTTGGTCTCACCCGGAGCGATTCCAGCAAAAACACCGGTCAAAGTTCCACTGGTTGCCATCGTCTCCGACGGTGTATATGTAACTGTATAATCTGCTGTTCCGGCTGCGTGAGCCGTCATTCCGAAGTTCAGAGCTAACACTGCACATGCAGCATATAGCCAAGCGGTCTTTTTCATACCATTCTCCTCGTAAGCTTCTATCTACGTTCCAAGTCCTGTCCTACTCTGTGGCCGTTGCCGGCTTCTCTTCGCTGACAGAAACGATATTTCCATTCTTATCAATTACCGGATATACACCGAAAGAAGAAGCAAATGCTGCTTCACCGCTTACGGTCTGTACCGCGGTAACTTCATATTTCAAATTGTAGGATGCACCGGTATAACGATTACTCAATGACTCCGAGAATCGAACCCCATCAATAAATGGTGTCGTTGCCTCACCAACTGCAACCGGCTTCGTATAGTAGAGGACAACTTCTTCCTCATCTACAGAACCTACAATCCATCCGTTGATAATGTCACCTGCTTTTACCGTCTCATCCAAATACGTATCATCAATGCGAACCAAATCTTCGATAACATCTTCCGATTCTACCGGATCGATGTACTCGCCGTTTGCATCGTTCCATTCTTTGTAAATAACAGCCTTGAAGTAAGAAGCATAATCCAAGTCTCCACCTGCATTTACAGCATTCAGACTAAGATCATAATCTCCTCCCGGTGTTGCAGTTACATCACTGTTCTCTGCAAAAACCGGATCTTCGGAAGACACTTCAATTCCGCCCTTTAATCCATTTACGGAGATGTCTGCTTCTGCAGCCTGTGAAGTTTGTGCATTATTTGCTGCCATGGTGCCACCAATCAGTGCCACTGCGATCAGGATGATTCCAACTCCTGCTATGGTATATTTGTGCTTCACGATTATCTCCTCCGATTCATCTCGTGTTTAAAAGTATCACAGCGTCCACACGCCACATGACGCGTGGACACTGTAAATTGTTATTTCCTCAATACTCCCCTAAAAAGTACCTTACTCTGGCTGTCCCTCGCCTGGTTCAACTGCAACTGGCAACTGTGTCTGAGCCTCATAAGTCTCAGCCTCGACTGGTGTCTCACCATCAGAGTAGAACCAACCATCGATTTTACCAGCTGTCTTATGTGGCTTGAAGCTGTCAGCCTGAATTGCTTCTGCCTGTACATCGATGGTGATGGACTTATTAGCAAACTTGTTATCCCATTTTTCAGGAATGGTTACTTCTTTAAAGAACACAACGCTCTTTCCTGCTTCAACCTTATGGTTGTAGTAATAATAACCATCGGTACTCTTCTTCCAACCACGTGCTAGAGCAATGCCGTTTTCCAAATCTGCCTTTTCTTCATCTGTCAGATTCTCATCGAGTACGATTTTAGTACGAAGATATGCAGGCTCAGAAGTCTCATCAACGGTAATGGTAGGATCCTTGGTAATCTTCTGTCCAGGTACAACATTGGAAATGGCGTTATCTTTCTTACCGTCTTTTGTATCGAAGTTCGGCTCGTCGATAGAAATATCAACATGGCCAAAAGTAACAACGTTCTGTGTATCAGTCTTATCAGTGAAGTAAGCCAGTGTAGATCCGATACCTACAACTGCAACCAATGCTACAGCAGCTGTGGTTGTGATTAATGCTTTTTTCTTCATAATCAAATACCTCTAATATGAATCTAATTATTCAAATAAACCTAAAGCAGTTGTCTGAGCTTCAGCGGTAGGATTTCCATTCTCATCGGTAAGACCAGCAGCCTGAACCATAGCAGCCTGGATTTCGATATCATCTAAACGAAGAACACATGCAATATCGTTGCCGTTCTCATCCTTAATCATGCCGTCCAAGTTCTTATCAACGGTTACAGTCTTGAAAATATTGTAGTTCTCACCAGCCTTAGCTACAGTCTTCTTTCTAAGATAGAAATAATGATCATCCTTAATATCTAATACTTCAAAATCATCTGTATTCCACTCGATTGCAGAAAAATCAGCGCTCTTAGATACGCGAACATATAACCAAGCATCCTCGGATGTTTCACCGATAAATACGGTAGGATCCTTAGGAAGAACCTCACCTGGAGTTACCTTCTTGTAATCATTGTGATCAGTCCACTTAGCGTCATTTGCGATGGTATAAGTTGTATCATTCAAAGTTACTTCATGCTCAACAAGTGCAAGTCCCAAATTTGGATCTTCACCGAAAGAAACATTACCAAGTGTAAATGTGTTCTCAACAGTATTAGTGGAATCACTTAAGTAAGCCAAAGTGCTTCCCAAACCAACTGCTGCTACCAATGCTACTGCTCCAAGTGTTGCTACTAGTTTTCCGTTTTTCATAATTGCTATACTCTCCTTTTTAATTGATTATTAAAACTTGTTAATAGATTACTATCTCAACGACCATAGCATATCACCCTATGGTCACACGCCGGTCATAAGAAACAAATTAAACTTCTTTTGAATCTTTTCCCTTATCCTCATCCTTCTTCTCATCTGGAGATAAGGCATCCGGTAAAAAGTTCAGTAATATAATGACGATCAACACACCACATACCACAGCGATTCCGATTGGAGTCTTGCTGTAGATGGAGATGAATCCTAAGTACGGTACATGGAAGGCATATACACCAACCACTGCTGAAAAAGCAACCGGTGCGCCATCCTCTACGTTGTTAGCATCTCCCTTGGTGGTTAAAGTCTTCGCATCCGCGTCCACTGCAGTGATACGATGTGTCACTAACGTGTCGCCGGATAACTGATAGGTTACAACCATGTCCTTCTCGAATTCGATACCCTCCGGCTTCTTATCGAAGACCAACGCTCCTACCGGGATGTTTGGTACCATACTTCCACTTAGCACCGCATATTCACTGTATCCCATCAATCTTGGGACAAAGATGATTCCTGCCAGTGCAATGAGGAGGATCATGATAATCGTTGATAAAATGTTACAAATTTTCTTGCCCATAATTCCTGTCCTTAATTATTTTTCAGCTGCTTTAAAAAACTCCTGAATCTCACTAACTTCCACAACTTCATTTGCCTTATGGCTTCCAGTACCGACAGCTTCCTGATACACTGTCACATCGAAGTCACCTTCGAATGCTTTCACAACCTCAACCTTCTCCATCAACGGAGTGGTACTTTTCCCCGGTTCTACAACTTTACGGTAATAATACCATCCTTCATCTTCGCCATCAGCCTGATAGTAAGTCCAGGAATCCGAATCCATACCGACGGTTGAAATTCTACTATCCTCCGGTGAGATTGTTACACGTGCTCGAATAAATGCGTCATCCGGACCAATATTCTTGATAGTTACTTTCTTATTAAAGTTACCACCTGAAAAGTCCTCTTCGATTTCTGTCTCGATGACTTCCGGCTTAAACGTATTGGTAACATTGTTAGTTGATGCTGTTAATATCGCATACGTTCCACCGATTCCTGCTGCAATAACTGCACAGGCAGCCAGTGTAAGTATAAACTTTTTATGCTTGAAAGATTTCATTTCTGACCGCCTCCTTAGTTATTTGTTGTTACGTTTCTACCGCTTGTATCTGTAGTTGTTCCATTATCCACGTTCTTATCCGGTGTAATGGTTACTGTACCATTCTCAACATGGAAGTGGTTCTTCACTACGTCAGTATCGGTATCACGTGGTGAATGCTTCGTCACATTAGTGTAATTAACAGTTGCTGTATATTCTGTCTGCTTATCAACATAGGCAAAACTAAAGGTTGCTTCCTTATCAGACTTATTCTTTTCAACCTTACCAGCATTGGTTCCTGTCGCGGTTAAGTCTTTCAACTCGAATCCCAATGTAGGCATTTCTTTTACTTTATAATTACCGCTTGGTAAATCAGTAATGGTTGCCGTAAGTGTTACATCTGTAGGATTCTCTCCTTCAGCAGGTGCCTTAATCTCACTGAATCGTAAGGTTCTATAATAGGTCTTACCCTTATCATTGGTAATCTTGAATGTAAATACCGGATCACCAAAGGCTGCCTTATAGTCTGCGTTAGAAATAGTCTTGTTGATTGTCAGCTTACCGGCAACTACATTTACCTTGTAGGTAGAGGTAGCACTTGCACCTGTGGTTACCTCGGTTCCTGCATTCGCTGCTGGAGCAGCAAGTGTTGCAGGTCTTTCGGATACCTTGTATGGTGTGTAGGTTGCGGTTACGGAGTAAGTCTCCGCTGGGCTTCCTACGTACTTTGCTGTATGGTCTTCTTCTGAAGCACCCTTGCCGTCCTTGGTCTTGGTAAAGGTAATCTTACCAACCACGTCGGCAGTTCCCGGATATACGTACTCAACTTCTGCAGGAAGTGCTTCGCCGTTAACGGTAAAGCTCTTCTCAAGCTCTGCATAGAAACCGGAGGACTTAATCTCATCTCCAAGGAATACGGTGGTTTCCTTTTCGGTTCCGTCAATGCTTAAAAGCTTTACGTTAACCGTTGGCTGTGGGAATGGAGTAATCTCTCCTTCCTCGCCAATGCTGATGCCGGAATCCGGTGTAATGTTGGTAGGAACCTTATTACCACCAAGGAAGTCGTCTTTGGCTTTAATCTTGATGGTCTTGGTCCACTGCTTACTCTTGTCATATGGAAGGGGCTGATTCTTCCATGTGATTGTCGTAGTGCTATCCGTATTAACTGTAACGGTAGCTCCATCCGCCTCTAAGCGAGCCTTTTCATCATAATCATCATTAACTACTAACTCAAATCTTGGATCAAGAACATCGGTAATGGTTGCATTTTCAATGTCAAGGTTGTTCGTAATGGTCTGAGAAATACTCTCAAAAATCTTGGTTAACTCATCCTGCGTATCTGCTGTTAATGCATGCGCCGGGGATGATGCAATCTTGTTGCTTAACCAGTTTTTACCTTTATCACCAAGAGCGAATCCTACTGTGTAAATGGTTACACCACTGTCATTCTTTAATGCGGTAGCTGCAGCTTCGCCTTCGCCAGCATCTATTGTATTCCATTCATTTCCATTTCCAGTAGGAATACCATCTGTAAACAAAACAACGATTCGCTTACGTCCATCATTAACAAACTGTTCACTTGCTTTATTTAGCGCCAAATATGGGGAAGTACCACCATTCGCGCTCATTCCCTTCACTGCAGTTATTGCATTCTGTGGATTATTTGTAATCGGTTGTAAACTATAAAGAGTCTTTGTCCCGCCATTATAATTTGACGAGGAAAACGAAATAATGCCAACCTTGCTCTCAGGGGACTTATTCGCCATAGAGTTTAAGAATCCAGCAACCGAGCTTTTTAAAGCGTTTAATCTATTGTTATACTTACTAAGTTCAGTATTATCAGTAACATCAAAATCCCATCCATAAGCATTATATGTATACGAATACACGCCATTTTTTTCATGCTCATCTAACTCGTAGGTACCAATATATCCGTCATAATAATACTTTTCAACCAATCGACCGTTAGAAGATTTTAACTGGCCATACGTTCCCGCACTTGTTAATCTATCTGCTTCTTCTTCCCTATCAAGCTTGAAATCCATCGATTTCGATTGATCTAATAGTAATATCACATCTACTGGACCACCGGAAGTAGTTGTTGAAGTAGCTTGGGTTGTGGAGTTTGCTGTCAAGGTAATCTCATATTCACGCTTTTTATTGTCACCAGTTGCCTTAACGGTCTTGTCTAAATCGAAGGTCGGAACTACAGGTTCCTCAATTACTTCATTAGAAATCTTGTATCCCTTAACTTCTTTTCCGTCTGCATCGTAGATTCTTGCAACACCATTCGCGTCAATCGTTACATTGAACTGCTTAGATTCATCTAAAAGTTCATAGCCTTCCGGTGCAATGGTCTCTGTTAATAGGTAACTTCCTGCAACTAGGCTTGAGAACTTAACCTTACCATCTTCACCAGATGCAATGGTTGGGTATACGTAAGATGGATCTACCGTCTTTCCATCCGCCTGTAATCTCTCTAACTTGAAGGTTGCACCTTTCAACGCCTTGGTATTATCTTCGGAATCAACTTTAGTAAATTCAAGGTCAGCAGTCGGTGTTGAATAATCAATGATTCGTGCATTAGGAACGGTAAAGTCCATTCCACAATTGGATACATATCCTCCACGTTCCATATAAAGAACGGTTAAGGTATGTTCTTTAGAACGATCACAATTATCCTTGTTACCTTCGATGTAGTCCCACAGATTAGCCGTACCTCTTCTTGCACCATGAATACCACCGATATCGATGACAACCTTACCGTCTAACAATACCCATAAGTCATCGTCACCGGTAAAAGAGTAGTTTAACTCATCGTTATAATCGCCAATAGTAAACTTGATATCATAACGCATTCCAAAGAAGCAATTATGCGTATCGCCTGTAAGCTCTTTACTGTCTTTCACAGAATCCAATGGGAAGAAATCATTTTTAAGATCTTCCGGTTTGGTTACATTTGTGTTTCCACCATCTGCAACCTTGTTTCCATTCTTATCAACAACTTTATCAAGCTTATAATGATCGCCTTCCTGACGGAACACTAAATGATACTCACCATTGTTATAAACTTTCTTTCCAACAGAATCAGTTGTAGTAAAAACACCTGGTTGATTCACGTTAAACAGGACTTCGCCATTATCATCTAAGCCCTTAACAATTCCAGTCTTGATTGGTGCAGTATCACTAAATATTACGCCATTATCCGAGCTTGCTTTATAAGCATTGATTGCCTGCTCATTCAAGTAATCCATGTGGTTATTCTCAGGATAAACTTGCGCTCCTTCAGCATAAGCAGAATTCTGACTTCCACCACCAGATTTACCAACCGTCAACTTTGGCAATCGAGAATTCTGAGCATAATTGGAATCTGCATTGATACTAAGCGTATATCCCGGAATAATCGTTTCCCCTACAGCAATATTTTCATTCCAAGGATTATCCGATACTCGATTGGAGTCCGAGCGAACTATTTTTTTAATAGCTTCTGAATCTTTATTCCTAATCTCCTCAACAAGAGTTAATTCAGCATCAACAGAGGTATTATCGAAATATTTGAGGGTTACATTACTCTTATTCTGTTCCGTCGTATAGAAATATCCATAATAGACTTTCTGCGGGTACCACCTAAGTACATCCCAATCATAATAGTAAGTATGCTCCGCACTATACTTGTAGATATAATACTCTTTCTCATTTCCCGGCTTAATCGTATAATCCCAGAACGTAACCTCACCGGTTACCTCTTGTACCTTTGGTTGGTAGCGCACATACAAATCCAGATTGCGGGTAATCTCCATTGTCTGAATCTGCTCTTCTGGAATCATCTGGCTCCAGGTTCCATCTTCATTTTTAATGAACAGTCCCTGCACTTTCCAATTGGAAGCCTTCGCGTAATCTTTGATTCGTCCACCTACCGGCAAATCAACTACATCTGTCTTATAAATTTCACGAGTTTTTCCATCATCCTTCAACGTATCATGATGAATCGTTACCTTAACAGTATTTCCACCCTTATTAACAATTACATAAGTAGAAAAATGATCTGTTCCAAATGCAACATCACCGGACTCAACAACAGTTGCATCCATATCAGCAACAGCTGCCTTCTCCTCATCAAAGTGATATACACTTGCATCATCACCGGAGTTAACCTCAGCTGTAGCGATAGATACCTGCACTTCCTTGGCCGGCTCTACTTCCTTGCCCTCAGCATTTACAAAGGAGATGTCGTATGCACTTGCGCTATTGATTGCCTTCTGCTCTGCGATTGCCTGCTCATCCAACTGAGCCTGCATCTCGTCGGTGATCTCCACTTCGGTAACCTGCAAGGTAACTTCCTCAGTGAATGCACCTTCCGGAGCAACAACAGTAACGGTTGTTTCTCCAACAGTTGCAGTATAGGTAGCTTCCAAAGCCTTGTTCTCAAGAGCTGTCTCAACATCAGGAGCTTCTACCTGAGTCTCCTCACTCTTCTCCTCGGCCTCTGACACTTCCGTTGCCTCTGCCTGTGGCTCAACAACCTCAGCCTCTTCCTGTTCTGTTACCTCAGCAGGAACATCCTCTGCAACCTCGGTCTCTGCCTTGCTCTCGGATACAACTGCGCCAACAGTAGTAGCTTCTACCTGGGCAGCCTGCAACATCGTGGTGTCACCCATTAACATTGCAGCACATAATACCAATGCAAGTCCTTTTCTCAGATTTGTCAGCGACTTCATACGAATCCTCCTTGTCGATTCTGTACAATCTTCTATGCTTACGGGAATAATCCCGACAAATTCACTTCTCCCATAGCATAGCAACGGATGGTCACACACCGGTCACACCGAATCAAATTGTCTGAAAACGCCGATTTTACAATAAAAAAGGAAACCGGGTAACATTTTTCTGCTATCCGGTTTCCTACATATTTATGCAAAGAAAAAACGACCAGTACGAATTAGATTCGCACCGACCGCCTTTTACAAAAGAGATATTAACTATGAGCAATAAATGATAGAAGTCCGAAGACCTTTATCCTTTAGCTGTTTTATATTGTAATCGTTTTCGCCATTTCTGCCAAGTAACAAATCATCCAAAATTCTAAAAATTTGCACTTTAGTTTCTTGTGCAACTTTTTATTCAATGTACAGATATGAGTACAATCCTTTTTCTGACTACTACGACACTACATTAGAAAGCTTATAACTGCGCGGGAATATATCCTGATCAATGATGTATACATCGTCCGGATCATCCACCCTCACTGCCAGATAATCTTCCGGCGTTGCATACATATAGTTTCCCGGATCCCAGGTGGTAAATACCTTGGTCACACGGTCCAATTTTTTAGCAAAAATGCACACCGTGCCCGTAGATACGCAAGTCTTCGCATATGGCAACAGCTTAATCACTTCACCGGTCATGGCATTATGCACATTCGGCGTATACTCCAAATCGCCGATTTCAAACGGCTCATCTTCCGCCACATAGGAGACGTCGAATTTTTCCTTGTACATCGGATAGACCTCGCCCTTCACGCCGATCATAATGTACAAATCGTCCCGACAGCTCATCTCCACGTCGCCCTCTAAGGTACGAATACGGAGCATATCTCCCGGCCGACCAACGTCTGTGGTCTTGATATAACCCACGTGGACAGGAACTTTTTGGTAAATTTGCATAGTTTTGGTATCCACCTTGTCCTTGCCGGCATAGATGACATCATAACTCTGGAAAAAGTCATCCATACGATGGCGCAAAATCTCGGTGTACACATGCTTCAGCTGGTTCTTAGACGCATCCTTGCACTTCGGATATTCCTTCTCAAGGAGCTGGCTCTGCAGGAATCCGCCGGCCTTCTCCAAGTGTCCGCCGCCACCGCCGATACCATGAGCCAAAAACTCTGCCACTTCGTTGGCGTGTGCCTCCATGGAACAACTACGCACGGAGAACTTGATTCCGTTCTCCAATACGCTATATACCAGCACCACGTCGATATTATCCACCGACAGGCAAAAATCACTAATCAAGCCCAGGATGTTCGGGTCACAAGGATCCGTCTGGATAATGGCATAACGATGGTCCTCGTAATACTCGTATCCAAGCATGGCCACTCCGGCGATTTTTAACTCGTCCAGGGACAGATTGGCATTGCGAAGTCGGGCTACCAGGCTCTTATTGAACCACAGAGCATCTCTCGCATCCTTATCCAGCGGGTGATGGATCTCGGCAAAATTGTTCGTATCCGTATAGAGTCCATAGTACAGCGCCGTGGTCACATCATCGTCCAGATTCACATCCACGCTGGCATTGCGAAGCATATCCCACACAATGGTGCAGGCACTTCCAATGTTGCTTCGCACCTCACTCAATGCCGGAAGCTCCGTAATCACCTGGTGATGATCGATGACTGCCACTTCCTTGGCCGCAAACTTCTGGACATTACCGCCATCATACTGGCAATCTGTCATCAGAAGCAGCTCCGGCTCATGGTCTAACTCCGTCACATGCTCAATTGGAATATCCAATTCATCCACCAACAGACGCAGATTGCTCTTATTAATAATGAAGCGTCCACCATAGATGAAGCGCACTCTTTTCCCTAATTGCTTATAAAATCGATACAGCGCAAAGCCCGATCCGATGGCATCCGCATCCGGATTGTCGTGGCACTGAATGACGATTTCGTTGTATTTCATTAAGTCGGTTAATTTCATTTATGTAACCTCCCGGGTTCATTTCCTTTTGTTAAATTTACTAATAACCTACTACTTTATATATTTCAATAAAAAATCAGTAATTCCTATAATTATGAATCCATTCTCATCTAGTGTTTCCCCAATAGGTCTATTAACAACAAGTACCTTTTGTACTTGATCGTTCAGCTTAAAATAAGGTCGTATTTCTCTTTCTCTTGTTTCTGCATTAGAGATATCAGCAGTTACCTGTATATAAAGAAATCTAAGCCCTTTTGTGGCGTAAAAATCCACTTCGTTATTCTTCCTTATAGATTTTCCATTTTTGTCTTTTTCAACAGTGTCAAAAACGCCGACATTAACAGAATAACCATTATAACAAAGTTCATTATAAACAATGTTTTCAAGCATTTGTCCTTCATCAGGAAATGCGAAATTAAGTCTTGCATTGCGTAATCCAGTATCTATAAAATAATACTTTCTGAGCGCACCGATTTCTTTCCTTCCTTTTAGATCATAGCGTTTTGCCTCACGCAAAAGGAAAGCATCTTTAAAGTAACTAATATAGTTTTCAACTGTCTGTTTATCGATTTTTTCATGTCTAACACTTTCAAATGTATTGGCTATTTTTTCTGAATTAAGCAGCGAGCCTGTTGAAGAACTAATAATATTACAGAGTTCATCCAAGGCCTCTCCTTTTTTCAATTGATTTCTTTCAACAATATCAGCGAAATATGTCGTAGCGAACAAGCTCTTTAGATATTCTTTTCTATCTTCGTTGCTTTTTAATACAGCTAACGGCATTCCACCGTATTGCATATATGTATATATTGCTTCAGTTGCTGATTCTCCGACATATCCATAATATTCTTCAAATGACAGTGGAGACAGCTTTATGTTTGTTGCCTTATCTCTAAATTCAGTAACAATATCTGAAGACAACATTTTAGAATTTGATCCCGTCACATATAAATCTATATTCTTTTCTCTTGATAGTCCAAGTACAACATCAACGAATGATATTACCTCAGTATCATTAGAATCTGCTAAAACATGTTTACCGTCAGTGAAATTAGGATTGATTATAGGATATACCTTCTGTATCTCATCAATAAATACATAATAATTTTCATTTTCCTTGCATCTTTCCCTTATATACGCTCCTAGTTCCAAAGGATCACGATACTTACTATTTTTATCATCATCTAATTCCAGGATAATTATCCTATTCTCTGGAACTTTCTCCGAAAGCAAGTATTCTCTATAAATTTCTTTAAGAAGAAAAGATTTTCCACATCTTCTTACGCCTGTTATCACTTTCGGAAATCCGTTATTTCTGGCATTGATCAACTGATTCAGATATCTATCTCGTTTTATCATATAATCTCCTAAATTGTAGAATTCTACATTTTTATCAATTACATATTACTACTTCGCTTTATCTTAATCAACAAAATTGTAGAATTCTACACTTTTAGCGATTATCACAATTCAACAAAAAACACCCCAAGACCGTTGTCCTGAGGTGTAATAAATCGTATATGATTGTCCAAAGACGTAGATTCCATGCAATCAGATTATTGTAACCGGTTGCTACGGCAAGTCCGAGATTATCATCATAGAAAAAAAGACGGAATCGGCATTTCAACCACATTCCGCCTTTTAAACTTCATTAATCTACATTCAGACGAACTCTCTGCTCCGGTGATAATCCTTCACCCTTGGTCTCTTCCTTCGCCAACTCATACATCTCATCTAAGGAGTAGTATGGGAATGTAACGATTTCCTTATGCTTAGCGCACATTACAATATCGTTCTCCAAGCTGATGTCACAACCATTGATAATCTCGGTTGTTACATCGTAGGTATCCGGTGTTAACAGATACATCTCGCTTGGGTTATGAAGGACAACCTTCTCAATTTCGCCGTCCTCATTTTTCAGATATTCTACATCGTCGATGGTAAACAACTGGGTGCTTCCGGTCTGAATCATTGCCTGCTTCTCCATGTTGTATACCTGAAGATAGTAGTCATCACCCTGTAAAAGGATATTCTTGCTATCCGGTGTAAACTCAATAAACGCACGGGAACGTCCGCCAAATGGAATCTCGGATACAATTTTTTCCTCTTCTAAGTCATAGACACGGACCTTATAATCGATGCAGTTCATTGCCACGTACTTACCGTCATCACTCAAGGCCAGACCCTTGGCAAATACCGTAGACAAGAAGGTCTTCATAGAATCCTCACGGACAATCTGTTCTTTTCTGGTCTTGCAGTTCTTTACATGAAGTACGTTATCATTGCTGACGAATGCTACGGTTTCGTTATTCACTCCGCCGGCATCTGCCAGGTATACTTCCAACTGGTCATCCTGGAAGCGCACTTCCATTTTTTCCAAATCAATGACGTAGAATCCGTATACCTTGCTGTATGCTAAGAAGCTATAATTCTCCATATCAAATGGATAATCATTGTCTGCGTTGATTTCTTCCAGTCTTGCTACTTCCTTGAAGCCCTTGTCTGTAATCTCATACTTAATTAAGGTATCGGATGGGCTGTCATAGAAGAACATGTCATGATCTTTGCCAATGTTAATGTCGTTATAGCTTTTGCACGGGATGGAATCTCCCAGCTTCTCGCCGGATTCTGCATCGTATACAGACATCTCATAGTCTTCATCTGCTTTACACTTTGCAACAATATACTTGCTGTCTTTGGTAAATCTCGCCTGGTCTAATGCGGTGTCAAACTCGATGAAGCTCTTCATGTTTTTATCCTGTGGATAGCTCATCAACACCAGCTTCGGTGAGTATGCTTCACGAATAGCAATCACACCGCCGCGAGCCTGCGCCTTACGGATGTCCTTCTTGGTATCCTTCATGTTGTCGTTATGCTCGATGCGATCATCCAAAGTAATAATATCCATCGGTCCTGCATATTCCCAAAGGATTACCATGTTATCTCCGGTGTAATGATATCCGTTAATCGTGGAACTCTTATCGCAGCTAAACCACTCTTCTCCTGTTGCTACATCCAAGGAACAGAAATGGTTGTCCTGATAGTAATTCAACAGCTGATACTGGTTACCGTCTGCACCGGTGAAATCACTGTAGAAGAAAGTCAGGCTTCCTCCGGTGATGGTATTTACATTGAATTCAAATGGTGTCTGCCAGAGGCTTGTGCCGGTAGTAAGGTCAATGACTTCTATCATCCCTTTTCCGTCTAACATCAGCGGATTCTCCGGATCTCCCTCGCTGGAGGCAACTGCTACACGGTTCTCATCGATGAAGTAAATCTCTGTAACGGAATCGTATGCTACCTGAATGACCTGATACTCTCCGGTTGTGATATCCAGATTAGCAACATATCCCTCCGTATCCTTCAATGCATCGTAGTATGCACCAAACATGATATGCTTGCCATCCGGGCTGAAGGCGCAATTATAGGATGAAAAGCTAATCTCATCTTCGCCATTATTGATGGTAAGAATCTCTTTTCCATCATCATCAAGAACCTTGACATAGCGTCCCATGATTGCAACACTATGATGATTCTTCTCATCATAGTAGAATCCGTTGTATGTCGTATAAGAATCAGTATCCGCTTTGTTTTCCCATAACTGTTTGCCATCTAAGTCATAGCAAACAACACGGTCTTCATAACAGACAACGACATTGTTATCTTCTGTCATAAATGCGTCTATCAGGCGGATTGGAGTGAAGGTTTCTTCATCCATCAATCCGCTCAAATTCAGCAACTGTTCTCCGTCCTCAATACGGAACACATAGATTTTGTCACCGTCATCCCTTACCAGGATGTTCTTCGCATCCGGACTATAGTGGAAATCACGAACCGGAAGTTCACACTCTAAAACGCGCTCAACACCAAGCTGTGAGCCATCGGTATAGAGGTTCAAGCTCTGGGCCAATGCATATTCTGCCTGTGGCACGTATGGTCTGTCATCGGTACATGGCAATGCTTCCAAGGATACCTGGATGGCTGTGATACGGTCACCTTTTTCAATCAAATCCAATGCTGTATCAGACAGATACTTAGACTGGTTAATCTGCTTGTCTTTGTAGTTCTGCTGAATCTGGGCTGCGGTATATGCATAGTATGCGCCGAATGCCAATCCCAAGGTCATGACACCGCCCATGATTGCCATCATACGATGCATCTGGCGCTCTTTGTGGCGCTGTCTTAAGTCATCATAGGTACAATGCAGAAGTGGTGCTGCTAATCGCATGAACTCCGTTGGCATTTTTTTCTTCATCTCTGCCTTGGTTGCGCCACGGACATCGGCTGCTAATGGCTCTACCGGGTTGCCGTTCTCATCGAAGCGAAGTGCTTCCGGGAAGGATTCTTCCGGCTCGCCCTCAATCAATACAGCCAGGACATGGTCGCGGTCATGCATCTCGATGAAGGTCTTAATCTCCGTCTGTACCCAATAGGACTCCGGGGTACGTGGGGAGCAGATAACAATCAGGAACTCGGAATTCTCCAGTGCCTGGCTGATATTATCACTTAAGTTACTTCCGATTGGGAGTTCTTCCTGATCGCGGAATACTCGCTCAATCTTCTTCATGCCGGTTTCCTTCTTGACCTTATGCGGTACCTTGAAGGTCTCCAGGCGTTTGTGGACCTGCTTGGCTACGAACATATCCAGGTCGGAATGCCGGTAGCTGATGAATGCATTGTAATTCATACTCTTTTCCTCTATCTCTTTTTATATGTAGAATCGCTGTGCGCGTTCTATCTGGTGTTGGTGGCGCCGGGGTGGGCGCTGGTTGGGTGCCGGGTGGGCTTAGCTCTGGGTGGGCTTGGCTCTAGGCCAGTTCGCGGAGTCTCTGGCACAGGTACTTCACGCCCTGCAGCTGGAGATTCTTGTCCAGGCCGGTTCCCATGGTGTTGTCCTTCAGTACCAGCTGGTGCCGGCCGGAAGGCGTGGTCATGGTGACGATCTGCCACTGGAAGATGTTCTGCTTGATCTTCACGTCGGTGATTTGATCTAGTGCTACGACTTCTTCTCTAAGAAGTTTGTTGGGATTCTCTTTGCTGATGTGCGCGATGACCATGTGCTTGTCGGTCATACCAATGTAGCACCAGGTCTTCTCCGGGCTCTTCTGCTGTCCCAGTAAGGTGAGCACATACTGCTCGCCCTCCGGTAAGAGCTTGGTTAATACTGCGCGTTTACTGTCTTCATTCATTGGAATACTGCCCCTCTCGATGTATTATTCTACATCATTGTAATGCACTTCCCGGCGCTTGACTATGAACCTGTAGTTCAATTTGCGCCGCGCTGGGCACACACTTCTATATTTTAAATTCGGCTGGGTTTTGCGTCAACTGGATGGGGGATAATGGACAGGTGGGGTGTGGCTTTTGGCACCCAGGGCGCCGGTTGCCCTTGGTTACTTGTGGGGTGCTGGGTGCCAAAACGTATGATATGCTCCGCGTTTAGCACCCAAAGGTCGTTGTGGCGATGGGCTGGTGGTGTGCGGTGGGTGCTAAAACGCGGCGATATTCAAGCTATTGCCACCCAACAGAAAAGACCTGCACGATTGAATCGTGCAGGTCTTATATAACCTATCCATTTAAATAAAACTTCCGGTATCCGTATCGAACACCAAAATCGGAATCTCTCCGGTCTTATGAGGCGAACCGGTCAAATCATGCATCTCGCCTTCGTGAATAACCGTGCGCTTCGTGAAGGTCAGTCCATAATCGTCCATCACAATCTTCCTCGGCAGCTTCCGCAACCAATCCACCAGATATCCGTAGTCTTCGTCGATTGCAATCTTCGCAGAAGTGGACAGCTCCGCCATCTCTTTTTCAAAGAGGACCTGCTCGAAGGACTCCCAAGTCTTCTTGTTCATGAAGGTGGAGCAAGTCGCCAAGTCCTCGTCCTCCATAAACCACTGGGCCGATTCCGGATCATCCAGCCATGCCAAAAATGCTTCCTCGTGCTTGCCCTGCAACGCAATCACATGATCACTTCCGTAATTATCCTGCAGGTCAGAAATCAAACCTACAACACTACGGCTGTCCGGCCCCTTATCAATATAGTTTCCAAGAAACACTACAACATTGTTATCGGACAAATCTATAGAGCCAAGGATCACGTCCAATTCATTTGCGCATCCAAAGATATCCCCCACTGCATATATTTTCGCCATAGCACCCTCCTGTAAAGAAGTTGATTGTTAGCGTTTTTCCCCTTGTTTATATGATAAATCCCCTAGTCAAAAACCGCAAGAAAAATTCCTCGTTGCATTTTTCGCAAGACCGTCATATAATAGCAAAAGATTTCGCAAGAAATCATCTGAACGGACGCAAGTCCATCTGAATTCACCGCACATCTCGTGCATGATTCACAGAAAGGAAACACAATGAATAAAGAGTTAGATGCTCTGATTCTGCGCAAAAACGCTCTAGAGGCTGAGCTGTCGCGTATTATCAAGGAGCAAAAGAAAGAACCGGAAGGCTCACTTCAAGTCCGCGGTGGGCGAAAGAATTATCGTTATTTTCACATTACAAGCAAGCAATCTAAAGTTACAAGAACCTACATACGAAAAGAGAACCACAATCTTGCACAGCTTCTGGCATTGAAGCGCTACAATAGGTTGCGAAGCAGGGAAATCCAATCCGAATTAAAGTACTTATCCGAGTTAATTGCACAAAAAGAAAAGCAAGTTATCACATCTAATAGTCTACTCTACGATACTCCGGGTTATAACGAGCTATTATTACCGGTACTTTTTCCACAAAACAAAAAGACAAAAGAATGGTTAGCAGCAACATACGAATCAAATCAAAATTACCCAGAAGCATTGCGCTACAAGACTCGCAGTGGGATTATGGTTCGCTCCAAATCTGAGGTCTTCATCGCGAACTGCTTATATGAACATGGGATTCCGTTTCGGTATGAGTGCGGGTTAGAGCTCGGCGAACGGACATTTTACCCGGATTTCACCATCTATCTGGCTAAGCAGAATCGTGAGATTATATGGGAGCATTTCGGGCTGATAGAGAATGAGGACTACCGGGAAAACATGTTTTCAAAGGTTCGCCGTTATATGGCGCATGGATACGTGCCGGGACATTCGATGATCTGTACTTATGAGAGTAACATGCATCCTATCACAGAAGAATATCTGAAAAAAGTGTTGAACGCATTCCTGCTGGATGCTTCCGTTGGGTGGCAATAGATTGAATATCGCCGCGTTTTAGCACCCACCACGCACCACCAGCCCATCGCCGCAATGCCCTTTGGGTGCTAAACGCGGAGCGTATCGTATGTTTTGGCACCCAGCACCCCACAAGCGACCAAGGGCAACCGACGCCTTGGGTGCCAAAAGGCATATTCTTCCTGATTATTACCACCCACCGACACACCGCAGCCCGGGCGGAACTCTTCCAGTGGGTGCTAATAGCTATAATATCGCCGCGTTTTAGCACCCACCGCACACTACCAGCCCATCGCCGCATTGCCTTTTGGGTGCTAAACGCGGAGCGTATCATACGTTTTGGCACCCAGCAGCCATCAAGCGACAACCGGCATCTAACGTCCTGGGTGCCAAAAGGCATATTCTTTCTGATTATTACCACCCACCGACACACCGCAGCCCGGGCGGAACTCTTCCAGTGGGTGCTAATAGCTATAATATCGCCGCGTTTTAGCACCCAGCGCACACCACCAGCTCATCGCCACAGCGCTCCTTGGGTGCAAAACGCGGAGCGTATCGTACGTTTTGGCACCCAGCAGCCATCAAGCGACCAAGTACAACCGACGCCCTGGGTGCCAAAAGGCACCCCCTCCCCCACACAAAAGCCCCCGGCACACGGCCGGGGGCTTCCATCACACTAATCCAACTTCACAATCATCTCTAACACGCGCTTCGCGCTGACGCGGATCGCGTCCTCGCTGACTGCGCCCATCTCCAGGGCTTTGGCTACGCGATCCGGGAAGCCGCAAGCCATCTTAATATCGTTGCCGGCTGCCACTTCCTTGTAGTGCTCGCCGCGGGTCCACCAGTCGGAGGTCACCATACCGTCATAGTTCCACTCCTCCCGAAGGATTCCGGTCAGAAGCTCGCGATTCTCAGACACCCGGAAGCCGTTCAGGGCATTGTAGGAAGACATAATGGTCCACGGCTTCGCCTCCCGTACAATCATCTCGAACTGCTTGAGATAAATCTCACGCAGCGCACGCTCGGACACGCGGGAATCACTGTGCTTACGATTGGTCTCCTTGTTATTGGCAGCGAAATGCTTCACGCTGCAAGCCACATTATTGGACTGGATGCCGCGCACCATGGCAGCACCAATCTTACCGGTAAGGAACGGATCCTCGGAGTAATACTCGAAGTTACGTCCGCACATTGGGTTGCGATGAATATTCACCGCCGGCGTCAGCCAAATCTGGAGATTGTTCTCCTTCAGCTCCTCGCCGCCGGCGCGTCCCACACGGTCAATCAACTCCTCATTCCAGGTAGATGCCAACAGCGTCGCGCAAGGCCAGGCCGTCGTGGCAACGCCACAGTCCTCATGGATACGCACGCCGGCCGGGCCGTCTGCGGTCTCCGCGGTAGGAACCCCGTACTCCGGCAGATTGCCCATACCCCAGGTATTGGACACGCCCTTGTTCGGCTGGCCGCCGGTTAAGTGAATCAGCTCTTCCATAGAAAGCTGCGCCACGAACTCCTCCATGGTCATCTTACCTTCCACCACATCAGCCAGCGGACGAACGCCCTCCTTGTAAGGATTCATCAAAGAATGCATACCGCGGCCGCGCTCGATTGGCTCCAACGCCTCTTCCGTTCCGGCTTCCATCTTCTCGAAGACGCAAACATTCAAATCCCGCTCTTCGCCCTGTGGCAACAGCTCGAAGGAGCCATCCGCCAACATGCGCTTGTCCAGTGAAACCGGTGCGCAGCGATGCTCCAACTGCCATAGCACGGTATCCTCTTCCACGTGATACAGCGCATCCAATTCCACAGTATCCCGAACAGAGCCGCCCAGGTAGAAGCGATAATCGCCAGCCTCTAACACATAAGCCGCTTCCGCAACCTTGCCCATATCATCATAGGAAGCAAAGGTGTACGGATCCACCGTCAATTCCACCCGCTGGGTCTCGCCGGGCTGTAACTCTCTGGTCTTGGCAAAAGCCACCAGGCTGCGGCTTGCCTTACCAAGCTTGCCCTGCGGGGCCTCTGCAAAAAGAGCAACCACTTCCTTGCCGGCGCGGTTCCCCACATTGGTCACCTCCACCTCGAAGCAAAGCGGCGCCAACACGCCAACACCCACGCGTCCAGCCGCATCTTTGCTGCCGAAATCACCGGCTTTAACAGCTTCTCCTTCTGTCATATCCAAGAACTTCTTCTCGAAGGAGGTATAAGACAGACCGTGTCCAAACGGGTACACCACCTTCTCGGCCGCACCCGGAATCGTCTCGAAATAACGATATCCCACATAGATATCCTCATGGTAGTTCACATATTGGAAAGACTCATGGAAGCCTTCCGTAGACGGATAATCCTCCAAGTCCCCGGCAAAAGTATCCGGCAACTTACCGCAAGGATTGCCATCGCCAAACAACAGCTCCGCCGCAGCCACGCCGCCTTCCATGCCGCCCTGCCAAGCGTACAGGCAGGCACCGATGCCGTCGTTCTCCCGAATCCAGCGGGTATCCAACATACCGCCCACATTCACAACCACAACAACCTTCGCGAAGGTCTTCACAGCCTGTGCCACCAGCGCCTTCTCCTCTTTGGTCAGATAGAAATCCCCCTCCGGAAAAATCTTCGCAGCTTCCTTCGGCAGAGAAGTCTCATGCGGCCAAGGATTGAACTCCTCGTTGCACTCTACATCGGAACGGTCCCAGCCTTCCCCGGAGAAACGGGAAATGCTGACAATGGCCGTATCCGTAAAAGCAGCCGCCTGGGCCAACAACTCCTCACTTAGCGCCGGCTCTGCAATCATGCCCGGAACCGCACCCTTGGCATAGGAACGCTCCACATACTCCCGATAGAACTTGGCCACCTGCTCGCACACCGATACCCCAAGCCCGGTCACACCTTCATACAAGTTGCGGACATAAGCACAGTACACATCGCCGCTTCCGCCGCCGCCCTTCACATAATCGAAGGTACCCTTGCCAAGCAGGGCCACACCCTTGTTCTTCGCCAGAGGCAACACGCCGTTATTCTTCAGAAGCACCATACCCTCTTTGGCCGCTTCCTTGGACAGTGCAATGTGCGCTGCACTTCCGGTTACATAACCATCCTCGTACAACGGGCGGTTTGGTTGGTAATTCATTCTCGTCCACTTCTTCATGTTATTCACGCTCAATTCCCTTCTTTTACAATCTTCCCGCCGCCCTGCGGCAGGCACTATCATCCCGGCATATCAATGCCGCATATTCTTCCGATATTCTCCCGGAGAAACACCCATCAACGACTTGAAGGTCTTCATGAAATGCTTCTCGTTCTCGTATCCCACGCAGGTGGAAATCTCCACAATCTTCATATCCGTCTCCGTCAGCAGCTTCTTGGCTTCGTTCATGCGAATCATCTTCAAATAATTCACGAAGCTGTAACCCGTATGCTGCTTGAAGGAATAGGAGAAAAAAGAATAGTTCATGGACACGTAGTTACTTACCACCGCCATGTTCAAATCACTACTGTAATTCTCCCGAATATACTGCTCCGCAGTCAGAAGCTTCTGGGTAATGCCGTTGTCTTCCATCCGGGCACCCAGACGCTGGCTTACATCCACCAGCCACTCCATAATGGAATCCTGGTACTCCTGTAAGCTGTCAAAAGCCATGGGATTCATGCACTGACGAATCATCTCCTCGTCCCCCCGCTCGATGGTCTCCTTGTAAATAGAAGAAATCTCACCGAAGGACTGCTGCATCTCATAGGTAAACTCATTGGTTGCCAGATGCATATCCGCCGTTGCCCGAAACAGCGCGCCCCACAGACGAATCACTTCATCCGTATGACCGGCCCCAAGGACCTGAATCCGCTTGGTGCGATTCTCGCTGGTCAGAAGCTCTCTGGCCTTCTGTCGCATAGCTTCCGGAACCTTAGACGATAGCTCCTCCTCATAGGAAGAAGCACTGCCTAAGGCAAACGCCCGCTCTCTGGCCTCTAAGCACTCCCGGAAGGCTTCGTCCATCTCTTCTAAGCCCTGATGCACCCCGGAGATGCCCACACAGCAATCGTAAAAAGCACCGCCACGCAAGGATTCCGTCTCTTCCTCCGGCGCGATCAATAGCTGTCCTTCCTCCAAATCCGACAGGAAAATCCGGCCACTGCCATCGCAAGCGCCCTCCCGAAGCCCCAACAGCTCATCATCTAAAAGCACCCGGTCTCCGCAGAGGAACAACCGATAAGCCCCCACATGGAAAAACGGCGCATTCTTCTTGATTAGAATCTCCCGCTCGGACGGCTTCAATTCCTTATCCCGAAGCAAGGCCTTCAGCTGGTAAGTGCTTAAGCTCTTATTCTCTTCTTCGCTTTGCTTGGAGCGAGCCAACTCCTCATCCAACTTCAAGAGGATGTCCCGGATTTTCTCACGCTCCACCGGCTTCAAGAGATACTCTCTCACGCCGTTTCGAAGCATCTCCACCGCATAGGAAAAATCGTCGTAACCACTAATGGCCACCATCAGCGGCGGATGATCCAGCTCGTGGACCCGACGGGCCAATTCCAAGCCGTCCATGCCCTGCATGCGGATGTCCGTAAACATCACGTCCACCGGCTGACGACCGAGAATCTCCAAGGCCTCTTCGCCGTTGGCACACTCTAGGATTTCCTCAATAGGAACCTCGCTGCGCTTGGCCATGACGTGAATTCCCTGGCGGATTAACTTCTCATCTTCCACAATCAATAATGTCTTCATATCATTACCTACACTAATTTGTAATACTCTTCCGCTCCGAAATCATGCGGGGCATGTTCAGAGACACCTTGGTATACTTTGCTTCTTCCGAGTAGACTTCCACACCGTATTCCTTGCCAAAAGACAACTGAATCCGGTCTTCTACGTTCTTCAAGCCAATGCCGTGGCCCTTGGAGGAACCGCCTTCCGGCTGAACCTTGCCATGGATGGTTTCCCGCAAGCGGTCTAACTGTTCCTTGTTCATGCCACGACCGGCATCGGTAATCTCAATCTGGAAGGCACCGTTTAACTCCCGGGCCTTAATATAAATCGTAGTATCCGTGGCCACCGGCTCAATGCCGTGCAGTACTGCATTCTCCACTACCGGCTGCAGGGACATCTTGGGGATTTCCTGGTCGTAGAGCTCCTGTGGGATATCAATGGAGAGAATCACCTCGAAGTCATATCGCAGATTCATCAGCAGCACATAGTTGCGAATGTATTCCACCTCTTCCGCAAGGCTGACATTGCCGGAAATCCAGCGCATGCTGTATCGAAGCAGCTTGCCAAGGGAGGTGATGGCATCGGCGATTTCGTACTTCTCGTCAATCTCCGCCATCATCTTGATGGACTCTAAAACGTTGTAAATAAAATGGGCATTGATCTGGTTCTGCAGGGTGCGAATCTCGGAGTTTTTCACCAAGACCTCACGCTGAATGTTGGACTTCATCAACGCCTGGATGCGGTCCAACATCTTATTGAGCTGGGTTCCAAGCTCTCCCATCTCGTCGGTGCCGTGATCGTCCACCCGCACATTCAAGTCGCCCTTCTGGACTCTGTGAATGCCATCCAAGATGGAATAGAACTGACGCAACATGGTCCGCACAATCCGGTCAATTCCAATGGCGGAGACAAACAGCATGAATGCCGCAACCATGACAAAAATCATCCGCCGTCTCGCGATGTTGCCCATATCCTCCGAGATATCCTGAACATCGTAGAGGGTTCCCCCCACACTCTTTAGGGACTGTACGGCTACGGTGTAGTAACGCTTGCCTTCCCGGATAAAATAGATATCGCCGTTCTCGTTGGAAGCAACCGCTTCTACCCCATCCAATTTCTGAAGTAACTCCGCCGGCGCATAATCCATATGTTCACTGACATGGAAGGTCCCATCTTCAGTGACATAGAAGCTGCTCTCTCCCTCCAAGTCCTCATAGAGCGATGGAAACAGGGTCTTCATCCGCACCGCCGCCTCAATATAGCCTGTGGTTCCCCGGTCGTAATCCTTCACTACCGTAACCAAGGAGGCAATCTCGTCATCCTGGTTGGTAATCAGAGAAGAAAACAGCTGGTCATAATATCCGAAATGCCATCCCTCCACACTCTCGGTTCCATACCAGTCCAGGTTCTTCATACGGGAAGCATTGTAGAGCACCGGCATCATCTCCTGGACATCATCCGTCACGGAGAACACCCGCACTCCGTAGAGAAGCGGGTTGTTGTTCACCAGTCGCTCCAGCTCCGCCACATCCGACTTGTAGAAGCTTAACATGTTCCGGACATTGGTTTCTTCCCCATCGTAGGCTTCGTTCAGGATGCCCTGCAGCCCTTCATGGGTTAGGAAAAATCGGGTGGACATGTTAATGGAATCCACGTCCGTCGCTATCTGGTCACTCTCCCGGTTCATCTTGTACAGCATGTAATTCTTGCTGTCCTTGATCACATCCTGCTCTAGGTTATAGAACAGCACCCCGGAGAATACCGCAATCGGCAAGAAGGTAAACACCAGAATGACGATGGTAATCTTCGTATTCAGTTTTAACCGTGCTAACCTTTTTACCAGTTTCTTCATAACTATTCGATATGCAATCGCTCCTTATTTTGATTCATTTGTCGGGTCATCTCATCCATAAGAATCTCCCAGCCCATATTGTCACGCTCCGTCACATACGCATCCACAAGCGCATCGAACTCCTCATCGGAATCCGCCAAAAGTAGCTGTGGCAGGTACGTGCCCCACAGCTCTCTGCAATTGGAGTAAATCCGTCCTAAGTTGGAATCCTCCTGGATGGAAGAATCGTACTGTCCCGTGTAGGCTACGTACGGGTACGTCCACTCTTCCAACTGCTTCATCGGTTCCACCGACTCCGGCTTCCACTGGGCCTGGCTGGTTAAGCTCTGGAGCATCCAGTAGGTAAAATCCGCGCCGTACTTGGCATCGTAGGCTTCCCGGTCCCGATTCAGAAGATCCCGAATCTCGGGCTTCAATACCGGAACGCCGTCCACCATATCATAGGTCTCCCCCTCAACTCCCAGATACACCAGCTTCTGGCCATGCTCGCTCATCAGATAGTCGATGAACTGAATGGCACGCTCCGGGTCCTTACAGTTCTTGGAGATTAGGGTCAGGGTCCATCCGGAAATACCGTTTACCGGCAGCACCGGGTCGTCTCCATTGGAATTCCTTGGTCCGTCCACTGCAATGTAGATCTTCTCCGGATCCTTCTCGTAAAGAATCTTCTCCTGGTCCGCCATGTCGGTGCGCTGGTACAGCATGCAAAAATACCGACCTTCCGCAATTTTCTCACTGGTCTGGGTCCGCTGGTCCACGAAGACATCATCGGAGATGTAGCCTTCCTGGCACAGCTTCCGGAACATCTTCAACCAACGCAAGTACTCCGGATCCGTGTTACGATCGATTTTGCGGCCGTCCTTCTCGAAGGGAACTGCCAGAAAATGCTGCAGATACTGGTCAAAAGACACGCAGCCGTCCTCATTGAATTCATGGGCCCCGATGGGAATCATGGGCTTGCCGTCCACTTCCGGGAACATTTCCTTGGCCGCTACAATGGCGTCATGAAAGCCCTCCGGCGTTGACATATCCGGCGATCCGATGGCTTCATAGATATCCTTACGCACCAGGAAGGTCACGTTGGATGCAATGTTATCATATTTTTCCAAATCCTCCGGTGTTAGCGTGGAATTGGGATATCCGTAGATATTGCCATCACTTAAGGTATACCAATCCCGCACCGTCTCATCCGTTACCTCATAGAAGGTTGGATCATACTCATCCGCCAACACATTCAGCGGATAGACCATGTTGCCGCTAACCATTTCCTGGAGCTGCGGCTCCCACCATCCGATGGTCACAATATCCGGCAGGGAGTCGGAATCAATCAGGGTATTTAGTTTGTTGGTCTCATTGCCCATGGGCGTGATAAAATTCACCGAAACACCCGTCTCCTCCGTAATGGTTTTGGAGACCAGATTCTCGCCCCATCCCGTAGTAAACCAGGAATAATTCACATACCAGTCCAAGGTAATCGGCTCTTTTTCATCCTCTGCCGTCGCTTCCCCGGCCGGTGTACTTGGCGCACATCCCCCGAGGAGTCCAAGTCCCATAGTCATGGCCAAAAATAAAGAAAGTTTCCCCTTCACACGCATTTCCTCTTTTTCTTCATGGTATTTGCCTGTAGCAAGTACCCTCATTTTACACCAAAAAGCTGTTAGAGAGGAGAGCCTTCCAACAGCTTTTCGATGTTTTTTCAGTAGTTTTATCCTTTGACTGCTCCGGCAGAAATACTGCTGATGATGTATCTTGAGAAGAAGCAGAATACCATCAATATTGGGATAACGGATAAGGCAACTGCCAGATAAATCGCACCCTGGTTGGCCTGAATGTCAAGGGAGGCACGAAGTGTAGCCATCATTACAGGCAAGGTGAACTTATCGTTCTTGTTCAAGATAATCATTGGTAACAGGTAGTTATTCCAGTTTCCGATGAATCCCATGATTCCCATGGTTGCCATCGCCGGTGCAATGATCGGGATGATGATTCGATGGAAGGTATACAACTCGTTGGCACCATCAATACGCGCTGCTTCGATGAGGGACAGAGGCACACTTGCGATGATGTACTGTCGTAAAAAGAATACGGTTCCTGTTGCCGCAATGGCCGGAATGGTCAGCGGAATATAGGAATTTACCAGGTGCAACTTGGTACACAACTGATAGAATCCAATCAAGGATAACTGTCCCGGAATCATCATGAATACAAGGATTGCTCCGAAGATGATTTTGTTGCCCTTGAACTTATAAATAGCAAGTCCGTAAGCGGTCAACGCCGGGAAATATACGCCAAGCAAGGTAGCGGGAACGGCTACCAATACGCTGTTCCACATACCAAGGAATACGTTAAAATAGTTGAATAATCGGTCCCAGTTCTCCTTCAAGTAATGACTTGGAATGAAGGTAAATGACTGGGAAATCTCTGCTCCGCTTCTGGTGGCGTTAACGATCATCAGCAGGAACGGAAGCAGGCAGGCAAGAGCTAAAATGATTAGAGCCAGATATAATACTCCTTTTTTAATTCGAAAGCCCATCTTTTAGTCCTCCCCTCGGTTAAACAGTTTTATCTGAATCACAGATACCGTCAAAATAATTAAGAACAATGCATAAGCAATGGCAGATGCATAGCCGGTCTGAATGGTACCTGCGGTGAATCCAAATTTATAGAGATACATCATAACGGTCTGCGTGGATCCATAGGATGCGCTGGCAGGTTCCGTCATAAGGAATGGCAGATCGAACATCTGCAATCCACCGATCAATGATGTAATTGCAACATACATCATGATTGGCTTAATCAGCGGCAAGGTAATGCGTCCGAAGATGGTCCAGCGACCGGCTCCGTCCAATGCTGCTGCTTCGAAGTAATCTTTGGAAATACCCTGTACGGCTGCCATCAACATAATGAAGGAATTACCGAACCACATCCACGCCTGAATGACAGCGATACTTGGGCCGGCGGTTGCCGTACTTCCAATCCAGTCGATTGGATTGTAGTGTGCTCCGAACAATCGATAGATGGTTGAGAGCATCTGGTTGAAGGTACCGAATCTCCAGTCCAATAAGGTCTTGAAGAGGAATGCAACGGATGTTGCTGCAATCAGATTCGGTAAGTAATAAATCACACGGAATACAGGAAGACCGTGCATCTTGTACTTCACGTCGGAGAAGACCATCATCAGTAAGAAGGCCAATCCCAACTGTAAGACGATATTTACCACCCAGATTCGGACGGTATTCCACAACGCAATCCAGAAAAACTTGTCCGTTACGACACGTTTGTAGTTCGCAAGCCCAATCCAGTGAGCATCTCCCATTACTTTCAGATCCGTAAAGCTTAAGTACAAGGTACGAAGCACAGGATATACGCTGAAGATGAGGAAGACTATTACGAACGGCGCAACAAACAGGTAGCCCCAGTTGTTGTATCTTGTTAACTTTTTATTCGCTTGATTCGTTTTCATAGTGACCTCTGTTTTCCTTAGATATACCAAGCCCGAAAGAATCTTCCGGGCTTGGTTATAATTTAGGGGTTCCCAATCGTGGGAATTATATGGTGAAGAATAAACTATCTTGTTACTTCAATTTCAGGATAGGTAGACTCAACCGTGTCATAGAATGTTGCAAGAGCCTCATCCTTGGTAGCCTGGCCGGTCTTGATGGAGCTGATTGCAGCACCCCAAGCATCGCCGATTACCTTGTCATACTTGGTTACCTTAGAGTAATCAATTCCCTTCGCCTGCTCTAACCAGAAGCTGTAGAGCTTCTCTCCGCCGTATACTTCGTTGGCATCATCTTTGTGCTTCTCAAGAGCAGAGATGAGGGAAACGGTATCACCTTCGGAGTAATCAATCCACCAGTCAGCGGTCTCTTCGTCTAAAGTACAGAACTTAACGAAATCCCATGCAAGGTCCTTCTTCTCAGATAAGGAAGAAATTCCGATGTAGGTACCACCACCGAAACCATAAGCAGGTCCGGCACATACGCCCCACTTACCGGAAGTATCACCTACGTTATCACGCATGGTAAGTACGCCCCAGCTTGGAAGACCGAATGCGAATACGGTAGTCTTCTCTAAGTCAGCAGTTGCCTCTTCGAAAGCTTCTGCATCCCAAACGTTAACGGAATCATCTTCGTAGTTCTGGATCTCAGCGGTAAGAATCGGAACCTCTCCGCTCATTGCCTGATACCAAGGTGTGGACCACTGGTTCGCATAAGCAGTTAAGTCATTCTGATACAGATCAATAACAAGATCCATGTAATCGAAACGAGCATCGCTTACGTTAAGCTTGTTGTCTACTACCCAAGCGCTGTCGCCGGAGAAGTAGTTGATCTCAGCATCGGAAGCGAAGATTCTGTAGCCTGCATCCTTCAAGGTCTGAGCAGTCTGCAAAATGGTATCGTAATCAGCGAACAACTTGCCGATTTCTTCCGGATCGTCAGTTCCGAATACTTCCTGAGCGATGTCACGACGGTAGTAGATTCCTGCAGGAGTAATCTGGTATGAGATTGCTCTCTGGATACCCTCGGAATCCTGTCCGACTTTCCAAACGTAATCAACGATCTGACCCTCGTAATCCTTCGCACCCAGCTCATCAAGGTCAGCGAAGAATCCGTTGTCATAGAAATCTTCCAACATCTGTGGCTCACCTACGATGATGTCCGGCTCGGTCTCGCCACCCATCAATGCGGTCTGAACCTTGGTTGGGTAATCAGCAGGCTCGATAACTACGGTCTCAACGTTGACACCGGTCTTCTCCTGATAACGTGCACCAAAATCCTTCAAATCGGATGCCAAAGTCCATACAACCAAGGACTCTTCCCCATTTGCAGCGGATGCGCTCTCACCGTTGGATGCGCTTCCACCCTCGCTGCTGGATCCACAAGCTGCCATGGACAAAACCATTGCTCCGCTTAATGCGATCGCCATAAGCTTTTTTAACTTCATGTTAAAATTCCCTCCTTTAATCTTGCACTTTATGTGCTTGGCTTATCATGCCTTGATTATAGGAGGGAATCTTAAGGGAAAAAATGATTCAATTTTTAAAAAGGTGTCATTTTTTTAGTATCATTATTTTCGTGACAGATACACGTGTAATTCCTTGATTTTGCCGTCACGAATCGCCATAGCGTCCGCACCGATTAAGGTGTCTCCACGGAAGGAACGCATCTCTTTGCCCTCCTCGTAGAGGTCCATGGACTCGGTGGTGTAGTTGCCCGGCAGGAAGTCGCCCTGTCCGTCGCAGTGGTATACCACCTTCATGTTGCCGCCGAAGGTTGCGCTTACCGTATGGTTCTCATCGATTAAGTAAGCCGGCAATACCGGAGCTAAATGGAAGCACAACGCATCCTTCATGGTAAACGGCTGCTGGCCGAACATCATACCCTTCCACATGCTGATGTACTCAATGGTGGAACCGGAGAGGCGTGCTACGAAGCCCTTGCCGTGGATCTTGCCGTTGGGGTTGGCAGAGCTTGCGATAAAAGAGGAGTTCTCCAAAATAGAACGTCCATACACTTCCGGATCCATAAACGGAACGCAGGCGCTGTGGAAGTCAGAAACGAATTCTTCATAGAGACCGCTTCGTAGTAATTCCAACAAATACTTGTATTCCATGTGTAGCCAGATGGACTCGTTCTCTAGCCATCCCGGAGTGAAGCATCGGCAACGTCCCAGCTCGTAGCTGGCACTCTCTAAGGACTCATTGATCTTGTACATGGCAAGCTTGGTGTCATAGAGATTGGATGCTTTTACCTTGTCGTAGAGCTGTTTCTTTTTCTCCTGTGGCAGCGGCAGCTTCAGATAGCGCACCGGGCCTTCTAGGAATGCCGGAACCATATGAAGCAGGAATTCTGTCGGATGAATACCCTGGGCATCTTCCGTATCCTTGGTGACTTCATAGTAGAAATAGGTTGGAGCCAAGCCATTACCAAGGCGCAGTGCACCTTCAATACCAAGCTGTAATACCTCGGCGAACTGGCCGATGATACTGCGCAGCTCCTGTGTGGATACCGTAACCACCTCACCGGAAATACCGTCATAGACCCGGTCGCGATAAGCTTCCTTGGCATCGTTGATGCCGTTCCAGAAGTCTAAGTGCAACAGCCGCTCTCCACCGGCAATCTCCGGAAGCTGGGCAGCCACCACCCTGTGAAGGGCCTGAAGGAATTCCTCTAACTCCACGAAAATCGAAATTTCCCGCTCCAGACCCAAGGCGTGGTCAAGGTAGGTCAGCATGCGCTGCAATTCGTAGGTCTCTGCCATAGAGGAACCGAAGATTCCCGGCAATCCATTCAACGCATCGTACCAACCCGGTTTGCCGCCCTCCATCTCGATTCCCATGCCGTACGGGTCAATGGTGGCGAACTTGGTAGCGGCAAGCACCAACAACTTCTCTAAGAGGCTGCCACGGTATACGGTGCCATGGCCCATGCCGGTACGAACCAGCTTATCCTCGGTATTACGCTTACTCTTCTCATCCAAGGCATGATACTGACGAATGCCCTGTGGGGTGCGCTCATAGCGAGCGGCACGTGGATTGACTTTTTCCTGGGATAGGAAGTAGGTATAACGCTGCTCCGTTAAGAGTTCCACTTCCTTCTCCGGATACATGGACAGATACTCTTCCACCAAATCCAGGTTGTAGGTCCAGTGGTCACACCAGTAGCCTTCCCCGAAGTTGGCACCAAGGCCTTCCTTGGCTTCTGTCATAATGCGATGGAACTCGCTCTCCACTTCCTCGGGATTCTGATGTTTTTCCAACAATTCCTTATAGAGGGCGCCCGGAGTGAAGGTCTTACCCTCGTACTCGTAGATCTTCTTCTCCACAGACAATGGATTGTAGCCATCTAGCTGAATCAGGTCGTAGAACATGTGAATGCTGTCTCTTCCGGTCTTGGGATGGAAGAATACATCACAACGACGGTTCTGGTTCACGTCACGGAAGTTGCCGTTGCCCTGGGAGAAAAACTCCGGTGACATAGAGAAGAAGTTGTACTCTCGCTCTAAGTCGCCGTGCTTTCTGGAATAAACGTAGAAGGTCTTATCCTCTCCCAACTCGATTGGAAGACCGCCACGTAACACGTTGTCCATGTAGGTATATCGGGTGTAGGCATCAAAGGCCTCGTTGGCGGTATGGGTATCGATGCAGTCCGTCAGCTCTTCCGTTAAGGCTCTGGCACGGGCTAACTTCGCTTCGAAGTAAGCTCCGTCCAAGGTATGGCTTGCAAGGAAAGCCTCCAGAATCTCCGGAGATTCTACCTGGCCGTAGAGCTCGTATAAGGTGTAAGATTCTCCCGGCTGTAATGTTTGATTTCCAACGAAGAAGCAACCCGGTACCAGGTTGGAGGTATTCTGGCGACGGGATAAGACTTCCTCTAATCCCCCATCCTTGAATACCACTGCTGTCTCAAGGGACTGGTCGTAATCGAATAACACGTCGTTATCCACAACTACCTGCTGCAAATTGCCCTGCCTATCCACGCCAAGGGCGAAGTTGCTACCGGAAATCTCCTGTACGCTGGCGGTATCTGCCATGGAAGCACGTACACGGAACTTCGGCACACGGCTGTCCACCTCTTCCACCTGCATCCAGGCTTTGGAGAGCTGGGCCATGTTTTTCATACTATCTAAGCTCACTCCATAAGGGATCAGCGCCGGCATTCCGTCTACATAGGCAAGGTTCAGCGGATGGTCCGTGGTATTTTCCCAGGTGACCTTCCGCACCAGGGCACCAATCTGCTCCTCCGGTAATACGAAGTAGCTGATGCGGGTAGCAACGGCGTCGTCTTCGGATACGGATAATACGTTCATCTCAATGTCCATAGCGTGGGCCATGTTCTCATCGGCGAAGGCTTCCCGGTAGGTGCCGTCCACCTGCAAGAAGGTACGGAATCCCGTACGCTTCACGTTCTGATAAGCGGTGTGAGCCGGGTAGAACTCCATGATGCTGTGATCCTTGTTCTCTACACCGAAGCTGCACACAGCCTGTCCCCGGTTTACGTAGTAGCACCAGATGGGAATTCCGTGGATTCCCGCGATGCCCGGCAGGAAGCTGGCAAATGTGCTTTTCTTCCCGTATGTGTCTATGCGAAATTCTTTCATCTTTTTTCTTCCTTCCTATACTTCTTCCATTGTGCTTGTTCCGTCGGCATGAATGGTGATGCGACGCATCGCACCCTGCCACGGTAAGGTAATGCTGGCGATGCCGTCACTATCGAACTGCTCCGGCATCAGCTGTGGATGAATCTCCATCTGGCCGTAACATGGCTTCACACCGAACATTTCCTGAACCACCGTAAGGAGATACCAGCTGGCCGCTCCCGTCAGGTAATGATAGAGTCCTCTGCCGCCCCGACCGAAGTACTCCGGAATGCCCGGGTAGATGTGGGATACGGTAAAATTCATGGACTGGCGGAACAGGGCTTCTAGGGCCTTATAGCCTTCCTTGCCATGACCACGCTTGTACAGGGCGTTGGCATACATCACTGCCATATGGGAGAACACCGCACCATTCTCTTTTTCTCCGTAGGCAAAACCGAACTGGCGCCCCATGTTCATCTTCACCTCGTGGAAGTTGGTATTCAGTCGATAGCCGCCGCAGGACTCATCGTAGAGCAAGCGGTCCGCCATGGTAACAATGGATGCAATCTGCTCCTCGGTGGCAGTGCCGCCCATAATGGCGAATACCTGGCCGGTTAACATCATCTGGCCGCCGGCAAGGGCGTTGCCGTCATTGTCGTAGTAACTGTTGAAGAAGCCATCCGTTAACCATTCCTTGGCACGGATTTCTTCCTGGAGGCGACGTCCCATGGCGATCAGCTCGTCGCCTTCTGCCGTATTGATATTCTTATCCGGATAACGTTCGGCTAAGTGTAAGATCTCTTTGCCCAGGCTAATCAAGTTGGCTGCATAGGCATTGGAAAATGCGGTACTCTCCCCACGCTCTCCTGCCAGATCCAGCGCGTCGTTCCAATCCGCATCCAAAAGGCGCAGCATGCCATGCTCGCCCCTCTTGGCATAAGCGGCTTTGTTCTGTAGGATTAAATGTTCCAAAAGTGTTCCACGCTTGTCGCTCTCGAAGTAGCCCTGTTCCTCTAAGAGGATGGCTTCGTCTCCGGTTTGATGGATATACAACTGCATGGTCATCCAAGGCCACATGCCGTGATCCATCCAGACGCGGGAGATGCCGTTCCGATCCGCCTTGAAGTTGCCAAGGCCCTCTCCGATGATGGTGGCGTTGGTGCCGTCTGCTCTTACTCCGGCGAAGTTGGCGATTAACATGTCGCGGACCTGCTCCGGATGCATAATCAGCAGCGCCAGGCAATCCTGCCATAAATCTCTCCAGCCTCTGCCGCCACGACCGTAGTCATGATGAGGCAGGAAGGAGCAACCGAAGATTCGTCGAAGCTCCGGTTGAACTCCTACCCAGGTGAAGAAGAAATCAAACTGTGGATTGGCCGTATGGATTCGAATCGGGGCTAGGGCTGCCCAATGGTCGATGGTTGCTTGTAGGGAGGATGCAACGGATTCCATACTCATCCAATGGGATCTTGTCTGTTCTATTTCGGACGCATCGGATGCAATTCCGATGACGATGATATAGGTCTTTTTCTCTTGCGGGGCTAAGATGGTAGCGGCAAAACGAAGGGCACCGATGACTTCCTGTCCCTCGGTAGCTTCCCCGGCATGCTGCCAGATATCTTCCTTGTGGCACACCAGACTCTCGGGCCAGGTCAAATCTCCACTTCCGATGAAGTCATCCAATACGCCACAGCACTCCACCGGCTTGCTTCCGTCCTCGCACATGCCCTCCACGTAGTAGACGCTGTCTCCCGGCTGGTGTCCACGCTCATCGAAGGACAGAGTCGGGGTATTGCGCACACCGTACTCCGTGACTTCCATACGATTCAGTAAGGACGTAACATGGCGATGGTCACGGATGTTGTCCGCACTACGACCATACATTGGGATGGCTGTTGTAAATCGAACATTCCGTGGGCGGTCACTAATATTCTGAATGGTGACCTGATGGACTTCGTAGTTGCCGTCATATGGAACAAAAGAGAGAATCTCGGAGGATAATTCCATACGCCTGTTGCTACGGTGCATCTTGTGATAGAGAATGCCGGCCTCTAAGCGGGAGGTCTCCTCCTCGGTATAGCGGGCGGCTTCCTGAGGCGCAGATACGCCGGTTGCAGACCATAGGCCATGTTCCGTCTCCACCCAGAAGTTACGGGTGGAACGGTTGTTGTTTAGATTTTCAATGCTCACCGGTTCCAAGAGGAAGTGGTTCTGGTCGATTTTGGCATCACCACCCAGGTTCGGGGTAATGCAAGACTTCAGTCCTGTCTCGGAACATAGCGGAAAATATAAGCCCGCTACCTTCTGTGGATTGTCAATTGTAAAGGTTGTTTCCATGTTTCCAATTACTCCTATTTCCATTCTCCGTTGCAGTACTGCAACACTTTCTGGGTTTCCCCGGTATGCATCACACTGCCGCCGGCAGCATTGATGACATGGTGGATGCCCGGGTGGCTGTTGCCAAGCATCACATCAATGATGTGTTCAATGCGAACCCCCGGTGCATCCGGAACCGTCATGGCGGATTCCAACGGAATAGCCGCATCCCGGTTATAGAGATAGATACCAATTCCGATTCCGGTAAAATCGGTAACGCCCTCTTCTACTACGAAGGAAGAACAAGCTACGCCTTCCGGAATGTCGTATGGCACTTCGCTCTGGTACATCATGCACTTGCCTCTCTGGCCGCTCCAGATGGTCTGTTCCTTCTGGAAGTGTTCCACCATCAGGGCCACCATGGTGACATCGTCTCCGTTGATTCGAATGCCATGATCGGAAGTGTTGTTATTCCAACCAACGCCGTCGCCGTGGTCTGCTCGCCAAATCCATAGGTTATCCCCTACCACACCGTCAGCATCCACCACTAAGGCGGTATCTACTGCGGTGTCCTCTGTTTTTGCTCCACCCACACGATAGTAGGTATCTGCCAAGAGGATTGGGTTGGCCGGGTCATTGGTTGTTTTTCCAACATGAACCAGGTACTCCGATCTTGTTGTTCCTGCATCGAAGAGCAATCCTGCTACGGTAACGCCGCTGGCCGCTGTCTCCACACAGGCATTGCCATTGGTTTGTTCTAAGGTTGCCAGGCCAAGGCCAAGAAGTACGGTATTGTCTCCGGTTACCTGTAAAGCTTCATCCAATTCATAGATGCCCGGAGTGAAGAGGATATGTTTTCCTTCGGAAAGGGCACCATTCAAGGTCTCGGCGGTATCTGTTGGAGTTGCAACATAGCAATCCTTCAGCGGGATACGCTGTTCTGCGCCATCCCAGTCGTAACCTTCGGTAGTCGCCCGTACTTCCGGACAAATTAAGACGAAGCCTTCCTTCTCGTCGTAGATCACGTATGGCTTCTCCCGCATGTTCTCCACGCCATCCGCTCTGGTATAGGAGAACATCGGCCAGGTGCCGTTTGGCAGACCTTCTTCGCTGTCTCCACAGAAGACGATGTTCCAGTTCTGTCCCATCCAGGTGCGATAGGTATTGTTCCGGGAGAGCCACTGCTGCTGGGAGCCGGAATCGATCATGGATTCCACCTTGGAATTGGCTAAGAATCCGCCGCTGGCCCAACCGTGCTCATCGTGAAGATACAGTGCACCGTCCACCTGCACCCGTCGCATATCGGTCGCCTGGGACACCGCCCACATGGTATTGCCGGTGACTTCCAAGTTCTCCACACTGCGCCAGAAGTTGCACAGAGCATTGTGGTTGTTTGGATCATCACCTAGCCACTTCGCGTCGCACTCTACCTTGCCGATGCGGGTATCCGTTGGCTTCTCCCCCAGACCGATCACCTGGGTATAATAGCCGACCTTCACATCCAGCTCGGGATAGTCTCCCGGCAGGAAGCATAAGGCGTAGCGCTCGCTTCCGAACTGGTTTTGCTCTTGCTTGGTAAAAATATCGTCCACCGTTGCCTGGATTTTTTCCATGTCATCCGTTGGCGCAAACACGTAGACCTGCTGGCCCAGTGTCGTCGAATGATAGTCTTTGAATGCATTTTTGTCCGTATATAGTTTCATTCCGATTGTTGTTCCGATTGCTGCAGCAAGTAATCCCACTGCAATCCATCCTTTTCTTTTCATAATTTCACCCCGTTTAAACATAAAAAAAAGAAACCTTAAAAATAAGGTTTCTTTTATCGTTTTGGTGTCATTTTTTTAGTGAAGCGTTATCGGTTTCTGCGCTCCATCTTCGGGTAGTCGGAATAGAACTGTTCCTTATCTAAGTACATCTGCTGTTCCGCTTCCTTCACCAGCTGGTGGATTTCCACACCGCTGCCGTAAGCTTCGCCCACAGAGGCAATGGGCATTCCGGAGCGACGGACGAAGGCGCCTAAGGAAATCATCTGTGCATGGAAGGTCTCGTAGGGCATGTTCGGACACATCACCACGAACTCGTCACCGCTGATCCGGAAGACCTGTTTTCTGGAGAAAATATCGATCAACCCGTTGGCAATGGATAACAACAATCGGTCTCCCGCCGCATGGCCCTGGGCATCGTTGGTGCGCTTTAAGCCATTGGCATCGCAGAAAATAATACCCACGGTATCGAATTTTTTCATCTGGGTACAAGCCATGTCATAGGCACGGCGATTGTAAAGCCCTGTTAAGGAATCTCTGGTAGAAGCCTCGATCAGGGTGTTCTCTCTGGTCTTGTATTCCCGCTCCTGCTCTGCCTGGACCATCACATAGACGATTAAAACTGCGTATCCAAACGCTGCATAAGAGAAGGATACATCCGGATAGTAAAAATGTATGATGACGGTAGAAGCAGGTGAAAGCATATAAGCAAAACAAGCCGCCACCTTCCGACGTCCCAATTCGGATGCATAATATAGGATCATTACCACCGCCCATATCATACACAACACCGGATAAATCTGGGTAAGCAAATACAAATCTCCCACCCGATAATGGCCGTCTACAATCTTAACTCCCCTTCCGGTTAAGATCAGGTACGCCATCCATAGAATATATGGTCCGGAAATCGAGATAATCGGAATTACCGTCCATTTGGAAATGGGATGTGTCTCGTTGATTAGTGTCCATAAATAATAGATGAAATACACTGCAATGACATAACCCATGATGCCGTACATAAATACGGTAAAAAATAAGAATTTCTCATGTTCTACTTGCCCATCAAGTATCCAGGAAAGCAGATTAAAAAACTGTCCAATAATGACAAGAATCACACAAACAGTGAAACTACGGTTCCTCTCTTTGTGACTCTTTACCTCAAAAATACTGCAATAAAGCACTAAGAAAGATACCATCAAACTAAAGATATCTAATGCAATAATAACCTGTCGCATATATACTCCCCAACATTACTCAAAAATTCATAAGAATATATTATCATCCATTAGAATTTTTGCAATATGCCTTGAATAATTTTCATGACTCAGGGGGACGGGGTTAGCGGTTCATTGTATTTCTATGCGTACAATGAACCCCCGGGACGGGGTTAGCGAGTCATTTTATGAAATATCAAGCATGTCATGAATATAAAGTCGTAGCCCTTTCTCTGTGGAAATATCATATTTCTGACTCACTGAAATGTAGTAATTCATAATCTGCTCTTTCGACAGTAGTTCGTTAGAAGGAATACCTTCTTCATAACCATTCCGCGCCTCTATCCATGGCGTTTCATTATGGGTAATCTTCTCCAATGTCTTTCCACCGTACATTCCAAATGTATTCACGACAAGGTCAACCACTCTCTTTTCTTGCGCCGTAAGCCCAGTTTCCATACCTTCAAAGAGTGCAAAACGAACATCATCGATTGGATTATATTTAAAATCCTTAAACAGCTCATACACCTCCGGATAAACCGGTCCATGTATCCACGCCCTGCATTCTTCTACGAATAGAGGTTCTCCATACAACGCTGAATAGATACCCTGGATAAAGTAAAGCAGCTTCTGAAGCATAAGCGGAGTAACTTCTTCTAAACTCTTAAAAATGTATGCAATCACACGAAGCATCTGATTGGAAACAGAAAAAAGGCGATCAATACTATCCACTGCTGCAATTGCCTTTTTGTAGGCAGCATCCGTCAATTTGCCTTTATTCTCGCTCAATCTTTGTTTCATATAAGATGGTGAACTCAATGCGGACTTCATGATATCTGAATACTCTTTTGACGGTATCTGTCCTTCCAAATACCGTGGAATTGTTACTTCTCCAAATCCAAGGGCCAGAGAAAGCGGTGCCTTTCCAATCTTATAAATCTCCATTAGTTTTTTGATATCGGCAATTGAGATTAGTCCTTCTGCCGCCCTGTACTGCGCATCAACTTCTTGAACATTCACATCCAAAAGTCCCGGAATGCTCATTTCTTCTCCACATTCAGAACAAACCGCAACAGTAATTTCGAATGTATACTCCTTATCCCTCACAGTCTTTACAATCTTCTTCTTCTGCAGCATATACTCTGTCTGTTTTCTGCATTCAATGCAAAAATCACATCTACTCTTTACGGTCATAACAACACCTCTCAACTAATCACCTGAAATAATACGTCAAAGGATATCTCTGCTCATGAAATGAGATAACAATCACATAACAATCCTCAAGCTTATTAAACTTGATATATAGTGACACTGTCCGTTCTTTTGTCCCACTTCTTTCCAAAAGCCTAACATCCTTGCCAAATACATATAGCCTTTCATGCTCGAATCCCTTGTGTTCATTCCGTAAAATCTTAGAAAAATCCATAACAGTCAAACTCAAGATGATTTCTTTTGCTTTCGCTTCGTCGATGACATAATCCAAAAAAAGATTGATGTTCGCTTGTCGCTTACTATTTCTATCTATCCGATATCGATTATTTCTAACCGCTGACTTCACTTCCGATAGATACTGTTCTATTGCTTCTTTGTCCACATCAGTTTCATCGCATGCGCCATTATCTATGATGTTATTTTCTATTTTTTCTATCATTACTGTATCTCCGTGATCTTTTTTTGTCAATATCCAATCATATACTTTTCATTGTGTTATTATACTATCAGTATATTTACTTCAAAGCAATACTTATTGTATAATATATATACTATTGAAAAGGAGGTTTTCCCATGAACGACAACTACGGAGAATTAATTAAGTCATACAGAATTGATCTAGGATTAACACAAGGACAAGTTGCTTCCGAATTAGATGTTACCCCTGGTTATATTAGTAATGTAGAAAATGGACGAACAGCCATGTCCCTTCGCATCCTTATTTATTATGCAAAGCTTATGGGCGTATCATTAGATTCACTTGTCGGTCAACTTGAGCCAACATATAAATCCAATGCATTAGATCATGCTCTTCTTGAGGAAATCGCCAAACTTAGCGACAGCGAAAAAGAAAAATTATTAAAAACAATACGGCTATGGAAGTAATTTCCATAGCCGTTTCTACGTTTCCATTTGAACCCCCGGGACGGGGTTTGTGAGTCATTTTACTCGCCGAGAACTTCGCCTACTGCCAATACTGCATTTTTCACACACTGCGGACATGGGCACAGCTCCACACCGGTAGCAACGCCCTTCAAATCCTTGCAGATAGTTGCGCCGCATTTTTCCCGGAAATTGTTCACCAGCTCCCTGGAAAAGCGAGGCGTCCCCTGACCGTCGGTGATATTACCGGCTACCATCACCGCACCGATCAAGGCGCCGCAGGTGCTCTCCATGCATCCCATGCCGGCTGCAAAACCGGCGGACAGCTTGCTAAGCTCTTCCTGGGACATCTCCATTTTATCCTCGAAGGCCATCAACACGGACTGGGTGCAGTTGCACTGTCCCGATGCCTTCAAATGTGCTGCAAACTCAGCTCTATCTTCCATTGTCATCACGATCACCTCTTGCTTTCAACTGACAAATTCCCTGGGTCATGGTGCCCATCGGGCAGAAGGAACACCAGGTACGTTCACGATACAATACCATTACAATCAGCCCAATCAGCGTGGACGTCAGCATCAGACTGTAGAACCCGAAGCCGAACTGCGCCACCCAATCCGGGAACACACTACCATTATACGCCCATTTCCACGGCACGCGGAAGGTCCAGAATAGCTTGATGGCCTTCCTTAGCGTTCCCGCGCCGGAGAACACCAGATAGGTTTGAAAAATCATCGTTCCAAACATGGTCATAAAAAAGGTCAAAAATCCATAGCGGAACCACTTGGAGGACAGCCACTTCGGAGCCGACTTGCGCCTGGAACACTTTAAGTTCCGGCCAAGCACCCAGAAGAGCTGGCCCCTGCCGCACATGTTATTGCAGAACCACTTGTTCCCACCAACGATTGCAAAAATCAGCGGCAGAATAAAATCAATCAGCCCCAACCAGGCAAATAATATGTTGAAGAAACCCAGGGCAAAATATAGGATGGACCAAATCCACAGATACTGGTACCAATGTGTTTTTTTCTTAGTTGTTGCCATTGTTACCCTCCTGCTTCACATCCATCAAATCAATCGCATCCGCCGGACAAGCCTGCCCGCACAAGCCGCAGCCCATACACAGCTGCTCATCTACCACCGCATAACATCCGCGGTGCACATGAATCGCACCATTCGGGCATTGCAGCACACACACACCGCAAGCCACGCAGTCCCGCCGTCGGGGATTCGCTCTTCTTTTCGCCATTTCTACACACCTTTCCACATTGCTTTTTCATACGAACGGGTTTATTATAAGTGGTACAAAAAATATATCAAGTACGCAAAAATAACAGACCTAGTAAGGAAAAACTGAGTATGGGAAGAAACAAAAAAGAGCCCCTCTGCGACGACATCGCAGGAGAAGGCTGTGGATTAAAAAAAGTCATTAACATTGTAGGCGGCAAGTGGAAGATTATGATTCTCTGTGTCATCGACAACAGCGACGTGATCCGCTACGGCGATTTAAAGCGATCCGTCTACGGCATCACCAACACCATGCTGGCCCAGTCCCTGAAGGACTTAGAGGAGGACGGCTTAGTGAAGCGCACCCAGTACGACGAGATGCCGGTGCGGGTGGAGTATTCCCTGACTCCCAAGGCCCACACCCTCATCCCGATCCTTCTGGAATTAAAAAAATGGGGCGAAATAAATCTATAGTGACTCCCCGGGACGGGGTTAGCGAGTCATTGTACGCATAGAAATACAATGACTCGCTAACCCCGTCCCGGGGAGTCAAAAAAAGCGGCCCTTAGGCCGCTTCATAATACTGCTCATATACGATAATGCTCACCACCGGAGAGTCCCACAGGGACATCTTCAAGGAAGCATTGCCTCGCTCGAAAATATCGGCGCGAATCGTATGCTCATCTATAATAAACTCGCTGCAGCAGCTGGAGTGATAGGTGAAGGTATGGGTCAGATCCGTATCTTGATCTGCCTTCAAATCACCCATAATGCAAGGAATCACAACGCCGTTCTCCAGCACCAAATCCAGGTACTGTCCAATCTTCGTTCCGAATCTGCTTCCAACCGCAATCAGGTACCGATTATCCAACTTCATAAAACCATCCGTATCCGGGGATGCCAGACGGTTCAGTTCTCCGGCTTCACCATAGGTAATCTTGCTGGTACGCTCAATGGTCTTACCGCCATTGTAAATCATCAGATTCCCTGTCTTCGGATGAACGTAGCTACTCGGTATCGCGTATTCCGTAGCGGCAACTTCCTCTTCCGCTTCCAAATCCGCAATCTCGATCTCTTCCACAATGTCCCCTAAGACTTCCGTGTTCTCAATGAAGTCTGTCTCGATGGACATTGCATAGCTCTTGCTATAGCTGTTACATAATAAAATAATTAATAGGACCGCGTTTAAAAATATACTCCAGGCCGGGCGGCCCGCTCGAACACTATTGATTGTTAAATCTCTCATAAATTTTTCCTCCTTTGCTCGAAGAACTGTACTGTAACAAAAAAAATAACAATTAGCAAAGCTAATTGTTATTTTTGTGGTATTAATTCCCGCTTGTAGATTAATGTTGTGGAATTATCGGACCATTATCCGGATTCTGTGGCGCAACTTGCTGCTGTTGCTGTGGTTGGTTTCCGCCAGGAACATTTTTCTTGTTCGGATGCGCTGCCAGTTCCTTGATGTACTGCTGATACAGACTTTTCTCTAACTTGCCATTGGCCATATCCACAAGTTCCTTATGGTCCATCGACATGAGCTGCTTGAAGGCTTCCGTCTCTTTGATCTGTTTGATTCCGGCATCTTCCGTTTCCTTAAGTAGTGCCGTCCTACGCCGCTCTCCTAATCCATCTACGTTTATGACAATATCATAGTAAAGCCGCCTTGCCACAGCATCCACAAGCTGCTCACCCTGGGCATGTTCCAGTTCCTGGGTGGCATCCATTTTTCGCCGTGCCATGATGTCCGAACTGTTTCTCTGATAGTTTTCCATCCGCGCATTGTGCTCACAAATCGTAAGGACGGACTTCACCAGGGAACCGGAGGCTCTTACCGATAAGATACGCTTGCTCTCTAAGTCATTGAACTTCTCCTCCCGGCCACCTACGGAATCCACTTTGTAATTGACATATTCCGCCACCTTCGTATCCAATTCCCGAAGCTTCTGTGATAGGACGGACTTCTCCTCATCTGTCGGAACCCCCGGATGCTCCTCACGATTCTGAATCGTCTTCACATAGGTATCTAACTCCTTTGCCTTCTGCTTCAGCAATCGATACTGCTTCGAGGAACGAATATAGAATGGGTCGTTGGCATCCAACAGTTCATTCACCTGGGTTGTCACGGTTGCCGTATCACGGAGCAGATCTGCACCGGACTGCAAAGGGATCACCGCCTTGCCTTCCAACATGGTCTTCATGTCATTCTTGATATCGGCTTCTGCCTCTTTGATTGCCTTGGCCCGCGCCTCGAATTCCTTCTGTAGCTTCGCAACGTTTTGATCCAGCTGTGCCTGCTTATTCGCTTGTGCCTTTACAACCTTCTCATCGAAGTCATCCACCATCTGCACCTTTTGGTACTGAATTGGATCGTAATGACCCATATCAAAATGTTTTGCATCATCTCGCAGTTTCATCGCATGGTTCTTCACTCTTGCAAAAATATTATTACTCGAAGTACGTACCAACTGGTCCAGGGTATAAGAATCCCATTTATCGTCCGGCACAATCTTAATTTTCTCTTGCTTGATTCTTGTCTGCAAGCGGGCCAAACGTTCCTGCGCAGCAATGATTTCGTTATTTCCAATCTTTTGGTCACGCAGGGTCTGTGCCAACATCTCCGGATTCATTTCACCAATGCTCTTGGCCATACGCTCCGAGATAACGTCGATATTCTCAATGGATGTAACCTGGTAGGACACGTCCTTCCCCGGGTCTCTGGTACCGAAGGAAAAGTCATTGTCAATTCCCACCACCGCCATCAACTTCGGGGGCTTCTCCTTGGAAAACTGATACAGCATATTTCCTTCATGACGATCCATATTCATACACAAATAATCCAAGACCTGTAACTCTGCAAGACTCTTCAAACCGGCGCCATTTTCAAATGCGCTGTCCTCAATTTGGGTAATTGGATCTCTCGGATTGATCCGAAGAACATCGAAGCCTTCCGCCTTCTCCATAAAAATGCCGTCTACCAGGCGATTTCCAATCTGCATCTGGACGTTGGAGGATTTCGCCAAGAGTTCCGGGACTCCACAAAGGGTAGCCACATTGGTCATGGCCACATTACGCTGGTCAATGGAAGCCCCCTCATCTACGCCAAAGTTTCGATAATTCCTCAGATTATTCTGTGACATTTGTACACGTTCGTTGATAGTTACCAGCATTTGCTCGAATTCTTTATCGTGCCGTAATTCACTTGCTCTTTCTTTGGAAAAGCCCATGCCCTCCAGCGGGATTTTATTGTTATCGTAGTATATTGCTTTGATGCCCTCCAGCATGTCCGGATCCACCAAGAAGCTCTGTCGCATGCGTTCCAGTTCCGCTTCATACTGCGGATAAATCGATATCATATCATCCATAATACGATTGATTTCTCTTCGCTCGTTCACAACCGTAACCGGTGTAAAAAATCCCTGCTGGGTTTTGCCATTCACATCGAACTCCAACCCGTAACGAACCGTCTTGGTTCCGGCGATCTTCGGAAGAGCATTCACATCCGTGGCTAATTTAAACGGGCTTGACAACTTCACGCCCAGGTTATCGATTTTCTCCAGGCCGTTTCCGATTGGCGCCGCTTTTAACGGTGCAGGCGGTTCTTGCTTTAGAAACTTATTCATTTGGGAATTTGACTCGATGATTCGCTTGGTATGTTTCGCCTCTTTGGCATGCTCTGCAATGAGCTTATTCATATTGGCAATCACCTTGAACTGGTTGTCACCAAGCTCAGCAAGCTGATTGAGGTCATAATTTTTCCACTCCTCCGGTCCAACGACCCGAAGAAATCCCTTATCCAATGAGGAATCCTTCGCTCCGGTATAATGCTCAATTCCCTTTTGAATCTCCTCCTGCAAAAGCATGGTCCGCTCCCAGGCAGCTTCCATCTCTTGTGGACTTAGCCCATACCCTTTCAAGGCGAAGGTCAGGCCTTCCTTGGTCAGAGCCAGAATATTCGTTGCAGTCTTTAAGCCAATGACTCCCAGATTAGAAGGTGCATCCTCCGGTACCTTTGTTCCGAAAGTAAAACTATTTCCGACGCCCTTGACGCTTACAAGCTTCTTCGTACTCTCGTCAAAATTCAGCCGCAAATTGCCTGCATTTCGATCCACATTGCCACAGATGAAGTCCAAAACCTGTAGTGTTGCAATATCATCGAATGCCGCCGGATTGTTATAATTCTCAAATCCGTATTCGGCCACCTCCTCCCGGTGCGCTCCGATATCCAAAGGATTGATGCCGGAAGGCTCCTCCACGAAAGTTCCCGCAACGGTTTTGCCATTTTTTAGCACCAGAAGCGGCTTCGCCTCCGGAACCAAAGACTCCTTGCCAAGCAACTTGGACACCGTATAAACGGCAATATCCCGCTTATCCACATTGGAATCTTCGGATAGCCCCAATCCATCCTCGGGATTCATATACTTCCGACGGGCCGATGCCAATTGATTCATGTGGGTTCCAAGTTCATGGAAAAAAGCATAGGTTTCATCATATTCAGTAAATAACCGTTCGGTTTCCTCTGCCGGAACACCAAGTTGTTCGAACTCCCGGCGAGCCCGTAAACGCATCAGCTCCTCCGGAACCACCTTATCAACATAGGGCTTGATCTGATTTTCATTATGTGCAAAACTCTTGGCGTCTGCTTCCACACGTTGTTTGACTTCCTCGATCATCGCTTCTTCCCCTTCGTATTGGGCAGAAGTTGACATCGCGGTGTTCACTGTATAAAAAGTCACCGCATCCGGATGGGTCGGGTCGAGACGCTTCATATCGAAAGTCCGTATTTTATCCAACACGACTGTAAAATCCGGATATTTCTTCGCTAAGGAATCGGCGATAGCCCCAAGACAGCTACTGTCATGAACGAAGCTTCCTCTTGGCACAAAATGTCCCTGCATCTGTTGCTGGTCGGTCGCGTATTGCATAGGAACGCTTAAGTTCGTCACATGGGAGTTCTCCGGAAGGGCACCTTCCCCGATATCTACCGTATAAGTTCTTGCCTGGGAGATCAGCTCCGGTAAAGAGAGTACATCATTGGCCTGCACCACCTGAAGGGCAGACAAATCCCGTATCGCAACATCCCTTACCGCATCCACAATGGAAGCCAGCGAATCAACACTGGAAGCAACCGCCTCCTCCTTCAGTAGTGCATCCGCTGCATTGCAATCGCCAAGCAGCTTCTCATATTGTTTTTGAATCTCGGCCAGCTCCTGCTCGCTCACCGGCGGATAAACCCCATTCTCATCCGGCGTATAGTATTTTTCCGTCATCTACTCCATTTCCTGTAAGGACGCAGCAAAAGACTGATACTTCTCTGCCTGGTTCTTCCGGTCCAGAAACAATTCCTTCAGTCTGGCCTGCAACTGATACAGACTTCTTCGCATCTCAGATAGTTCTTGTGGCATAGCATCTACCTCCCTATACAGGTAATACCCCGGAACCAGAAAAAAGGTTGCAAAAAAAATAAAAAAAATGACTCCCCGGGACGGGGTTAGTGGTTCATTGTACTTGTAGGGATACAATGAACCACTAACCCCGTCCCGGGGAGTCAAACTATGCAATAGTAGTGTTTTCCTTGACATTCTTATCCCATCAGAGTATCCTACGTCATAGGAAATGGGTTTTCACCGTACGGTCTTATGACTCAAGCGGGCTGCTCGTTTCTTTTTTATTGTCGTAATGTCGTGTAATAGTGACTTAATCAAATCATTACCTCTAAGTATTTCTTAATATCTTGCTTAATATTCAATGCATCTGCATATTCTAAAAGCTTAGAATAATCTGCATTGTCTTTTCGAAAAAATTCCCTCAACGCTGTTTGATAGGTTTGAACATCATATTCTTTTCTATTCTTAACCATATCGCAAATGCATCGTTCCATATCGTAAACATTCACAAAATGTCCGTAGTTTGTTTCCACTTGCGTTTTCCCAAGTCCATAGATGGTTTTTCTTTCTCGATGTACAATCACACCCTTGTCTCTAAGCCTTTGGCCACTGAAATCGGAAGGAACACTAGCTGTAATTTCGCTATATTCTCTATCTACAAGCATATGCAAATACAACGCAGTTTCCCCAGAAAAAATAATACTAGAATATGCCCGATTCAGAATAAACAACTCATCCGGCCATGTCTCTGGTGATACATATACCCCTTGTGCTACACGCTCATATCCCTTATCTCTCACATAATGAGATAGCCAAGTTTTCGATATTCCAGCATTAACTACATCGGAAGTGAAAAGATAACCATCTTTATTTAGTTCTTCAATCAAATCGTATTTGCTCATATTCCACCCATAATATAATTTACTTTCGTAACCCAATTATATCATTGCGGGTTACAGAAGTAAACTTGTGGAATACTGACTCCCATCTTTAGGCGACTTCATTTTTAGTTGGTGACAATTTGTCACCAACTGGCTCCCTTCTTCTTTTGACTCCCCGGGACGGGGTTAGTGGTTCATTGCACTTATGGGGATACAATGAACCACTAACCCCGTCCCGGGGAGTCATTGTCATTGTCATCGACACGCGCGTTGGACCGTACTTTCACTCACATCCATCAAGCGCGCAATCTGCCGCTTCGTTAGTCCCCTATCCTTCAACGCACATATACAGTCATTCCGCGCTGTCCTAGTAAGGTTGACAGCTTCAGAGGTAGATCTAAGCTGCGTCGTCTGCCGAAACACAATAAGCGCCTCTTCATCCGTCACATAATGCTTCGTCGTCACATGATCCTGCTTGAACAACTCGTCTTCTTTTCCCTGCACTTCCTGCGCTAAAAAACGCTGCAATACTTCCTTCGAACCTGCGATTTTATATGCAAGGGAGCAATCTATTCTCGTGTTCTTTTGTCCAAAATACGCATTATAACTACTCCATCGATACTCGGAAGGGACACGGCATATGTTAGCTTTTACTGGATTGTTATGGATATAAGCGAGAGCTAGTAAGAATGAGCGCGACGACTCAATCGCGACGCTGTAGAAGCGGTCCTGAAATAGGTGTCCGCATCGAGAATACTTGTTATTGTACCACCGGACGAATCTGGTTCCCAAGCTTTGGAAAAAGCTAGATAAACAATCGCTGTCCGCTCGCAATAACAGGTGAATATGGTTGTCCATTAAACAATAGGCATATATCGAGGTATCATATTTCTCTTCACAATCGGATAAAACAAAAAGGAATTTTTGATAATCGATGTCTTCTTCGAAGATGATGTGCTTATTAACAGAACGAAGTATGATGTGATATATGCCAGAAGAACTCACGGTTCGTGCTTTTCTTGGCATAATTACTCCTATCAACAGATTTATAACAACTTTCGGAAGTATACTATGGTCAAAACAAAATTGCAATAGCAAATTGAAAAATGACTCCCCGGGACGGGGTTAGTGGTTCATTGTACTTGTAGGGATACAATGAACCACTAACCCCGTCCCGGGGAGTCAAAATCTCTATTCCCTTGTATATCGATATCCCACACCATCCGTCTCGATAGTGATCACATCGCCAACATTTACAAACAACATATCTTCCACATCCACGTAGCGAGCCTTGTATACGTTTCCCTCAGCATCCACAATGTAGAGATAGGTATTGCCGTCCACATCCATGGTCTGCAGCTTGGCAACGGTAATGGTGCGACTCTCGTAGCTTGCGGTATCCGCAGCCGGCTCACTTACGGCAGCCTCCGGCGTTCCTTCCCCGGTGGCCTGCTCCGCCGTAATCTTGCCCTGCAACAGGGCCTGATACTTGGCAATGCAGTCATCCTGGTTGCTGGCCGTGGCCACGATGTTGTACTGGGAGACGTTGACGCAGGCGTACATCTTCACCAGACCGGACTTGTCCTTCAACACCATGATGTAGGTCGGCACATCCTCTACCGTAATCAGAGACGGAAAAGAAGCCACATACCGCTTCTCCTGGACTTCACCCTCCGCCGCCTTCATGGCAGAGAACTCATCCGCGCCGGAAGCCTCAATGAACTTGGTCTCCCCGGTACGCTCGTTGGCTACGATAAAACCGATGTTGGAAGAATCCCCATTCACCGAAGTCACACCGGTATAAATCCAGATATCATCCTCCTTGGCAATGTAGCCGTAATCCGCCTTCACACCGCTGTCCTCATCATCGTCGTCACTGGAATACTCCGTCACCTTGCGGCAGCCGTTCTGGCCGAAGACGGAGTTCCAATAGCCGCGCTGCAACTGGGCCGAGTCGTTGTATTGCTTGCAAATCAAGCCACCCGGATAGACCACATCCACCCAGCTTGGCACATCAGCCACAGCAAGCTTCTGCATAGAACCATCCATCGGGTTCACCAAAATCACGCCGCTAACCGCCTTACCACCATAGAGGCCGATGGTGTAGTTGTAGGTGGTTGCCACATACCAAGGCTTGCCCTCTTCGTCCACTTCAAAATGCAAATCATCATAGATCGTAGTCGGATACGCGAATCGAATGTGACGATCCAAGTCTTGGGAAAAATAGGCGCTTGGCACATACACCATGCCCTCCTGCAACGGAATATACTCCGCATCCATGTTGACCGGGCTAACGGACACATACCCCGGAATACCCTTGTCCTTATTGTTGTTCCACTTAAACACCCCAGCATAGGACAGCGGAGCCACCTTCACCGGCTCATTGCCGATGTTCACCTGGGTGTAATCGCCGCTACTAATCTCATACTGAGACACCAGATCCGTTAAGGAACCAATCTCACGGTCCCCAAGCTTCGTGGCAGAAGCCGTGTCCATCAGAGCAATGGCATCGGTCTTGTCCACCGACGGAATATCCGTAACCGCACCATCGCTGACCTGTAGAATCTTGCTATAAGCGGTCGCATGGAATAAGCGACTGGAGAAAAATCCACCCAAGATCCAGAACAGCACCAGAATACCCGTAGCAGCCATTACAAAAACCGCAGCCACGGAAGCGCCCTGTTTCACATCGAAGGAGGTGGACATCACCACCGTGCCCTTCTTGCGCTTGGAATACTTCTTCCGCTGGTACATCGGCCGAATACCGGTCCATCCCAGCAGGAAAAAAGCAAAAATCAATACAAAAATAAAAAACACCACCAGCCCACTGGAATGAATATTCCAGGCCGGCAAACACAGGTAGTACATCACCCCTGCAAAAATCAGAGTCAGCACCCCTGTTACTATATACGAAGCTACTTTGTTCATTGTTCTCCTCCCAAAAATCTGTAATACGATTCTATTATATGTGAATGTTGGGATTACAACAATAAAAAGACTCCCCGGGACGGGGTTAGTGGTTCATTGTACTTGTAGGGATACAATGAACCACTAGCCCCGTCCCGGGGAGTCAATACCGTTCTCATCCATTTAATGCAAACTTCTCGATTGCTACAGCTACCCCATCTTCATCATTGGATGGTGCAATATAATCCGCCCATTCCTTGGTCTCATCCTGGGCGTTCTCCATAGCGACTGCCAGCCCGGCATATCGCATCATCGGAATGTCGTTGAATCCGTCTCCGCATACCATCAAATGCTTGCGGTCGATACCCAATCGACTCAAAAGCACCTCAAGAGAAGACGCTTTCTCGATTCCCTGAGGCGTAATTTCCAAGAAGTATGGTTCTGAGAAAAAAACTTCCAATTTCCCATTCAATTTTTCATTCAACTCCGCCTGCACCTTCTTCAAAAGGTTGTGCTCTCCGACTGCCAAGAACTTCACCGGCGGATCTAAAGCAGCCACCTCGTTCAGATGAAATACCTGACGAATCGGAATATTGTTAATCTTCGCTTCCACCTTGACGTATTCCGCCTCTGCATCATCGGTGATGATTCCCTCAGCATCATAGGTAAGTGGCGTCGCTCCGAACTTATTAGCGGTATGCACGATGGTATGATAATAGTCTGGAGATATGGTCTCTCTTCGGATGACCTCCTTGGTCTTACAATCGATAATCATGCCACCGTTATAAGCTAAAATATATCCTCCGATTTCCTCTAACCGAAGGGCGTGGGCAATCTTCAGAATTCCCGGTACCGGACGGCCCGATGCAAGAATAATCTTCACTCCGGCCTTGGCAGCCTTACGAATAGCTTCCTTATTTCGTTTGCTGATTTCCTTTTTGCTATTCAGCAGGGTCCCATCTAAATCTAATGCGATTGCGGTATACTTCATATCATCTATCCATTCTAAATCCAACTATAACTAGAGAGATTATACTTGTTTTCCACCGGAAAAAAAGCACAAAAAATGACTCCCCGGGACGGGGTTAGTGGTTCATTGTATCCCTACAAGTACAATGAACCACTAACCCCGTCCCGGGGAGTCAAAATCATTATAGGAACTGACTGATATCAAGGATCTGCTGGCCGGGGGTACCCGGGCATACAACGATGCCATCCAAAAAATCACTTTTCGCAAATTTTACTGCCGTATCAAAGCAGGTCATACTTACCCGGATATTCTTGCCAAAGATATGTGTGGCGGCATTATAAGAGTCAAACAACGGAAAAAAACGCTTCCCATCCGGACTCTTAATCGTCTCAAAATGCATGATTTTGTTCCCACTGGCAACACCGGTATCAAATCCCTCCGGTAAATCCTTCACTGCAAAATAGTAATCTCCGGAATCTATAAGGTCTGCTTCCGCCTGTCCTCCGTGCAACATCATGTCCGGTTCCGACAACGGTCCTTCCGAATCATACCCCATAGGTGTAATAAAAATAGCTTTTCTTATGTCAATCTGCATTGTAATTATCCTTCCTGATAATGAACCACTACCCCCGTCAGGGACCATTAAATCAATTCCCCACTAAAATGCTGGATCTCGTGCTGAATAATCTGTGCGGTAAAATCCTTGTACTTCCCATGCTGCGGCTGGAAATCCTGGTCCAGATAGTCCACCTCAATTTCCTTGTAACGCACGCAAGGTCTTGCCCCGTCCAACGACAGGCAGCTCTCCTCGGTCTGATACTTGCCACTCTTGGCCGTTATCACCGGATTCACCATTGGGATGATAAAAGGTCCTGCTGCAAAAACAATAATCTGCTTCTTCACCCCAATCATGTTGGCGGCCATGCCAACACAACGATCCAGATTGGCTCTTAGTGTATCCATCAAATCCACAATAACCTGCGCATCCGCCTCCGTAGCCGGCTCCGACTTCTGCTGCAAGAACAGTGGGTCTCTTACAATTTGTTTCACCATAGTATCTATTCCTCCACCTACTATGACCTAACGGTAATGACACCCGGGGACGGGGTTTGCGATTCATTGTATTCCAATCGGTACAATGACTCACTAACCCCGTCCCCGGGTGTCTACCATAGGGTGCTAAAGCAATTTATTCATTTAACAATCTACTAATATCATCAACCATTTCGTTGATGGTCTTAGCCTGAGCAGCGACCTCTTCAGTATTCTTGGCATTGTTTTCAGCCATCGTTCTGATAGAGATGAACTGCTGATTTTCTTCGCGGATGCTCTCTGCGATATTTTGGTTGATATCAACAGTATGCTTGATGATGTCTGACTGACGCTTGATTGCATCATTCATTTCAGATACTGCATCAACAGATTCCTTGAGTATCGTACTCATATCTCTGATATCTCCAAATACCTTCTTGAACTGATTGTTCTGCTCTTTGAGCTTCGAAGCATTATTTTCAACCTGATTGGTAATCTCTTTAACGTTCAACTGAACTCTGTCGATTACGGCACTTACATCATTTAACGAGCTGGATGTGCTCTCTGCCAGATTCCCTACTTCTGTAGCAACTACTGCGAAGCCCCTACCAGCTTCACCTGCACGGGCAGCCTCGATAGATGCATTCAAGGCAAGCAAACTAATTGATGAAGATATGCCCTGGATGAGTTCGAGCGTTGTTCCGATTTCTTCAACGGCTTTCGAAAGTCTGTCGGCAATATCAGTTGTTGCAGCCATCGAATCTGAAACCTCAGAATTGATGCCCTGCAAATCGTTAAGAGCCTTTTCGTTCTCATTAGATTTAACGATTAAGTTACCGGATGTCTCCTCGACCTTATTTACATTATCAACAACGATACTTTCGCAATCATTCAACTCAGAAAGATTTGTCATACTCTCATCTGCCTTTGCGCCAAGTACATTGCTATTCTGAACGAGATCATCACTTGTTGCAGAAAGCTCCTCTGCTGATGCACTCTCGTCATATGCGATATCAAGAAGTGTCGAGCCTGCGGTAACCATCTTTTCAGAGATAGCTTTAACAGCATTCATGACTCCGACAACTTTCTTATTATTTTCTTCAAGCTCATCCTTCTTAGCTGTAACCAAAAAGTGCGATACGAAGAAAACGAATAGCGTAATACCTGCCAACGAAATTGTAAGTCCTACAATACACATGATAATGTCTGTGACGAACAATTCATCTTTGGCCGGTAGAAGCGCTGAGCCTCTTACAACCCATCCACTAAAGAGTGAAATGATACAAAAAGCGCCAGTTCCTAGTAATTGCTTTATATCAAGGAAAAATCCTATCAAAGTGAGGAAGAAAGCGAGAAATCCCCAGAAGTTACGGGTTGGGCACATGTAAACGATGTATGTCCACTGAATAATAAGAACAACCGAGCAGAAAATCTTTCCCTTTTTGAGCTTGCCCTCTAGAAGATATCCTTCTTCATCAAAGGATGTTTTTAGAATCATCATGCCGGTAATTAAAAAGCCGACGTCCATTGCTGCGAAGCAAAGAACAGCGACCCATGACATGCTCTGGTAAAAGCCTAACAGCTTTTCGATGATAAACATACATGTTGCAAACATACATGCACCAGTCAAAGCTATAATTCCCCATTTAAAAACAGCTGACAGATACACTTCAAATGCAGTTTTTTTGTTTCCCATTAACTAAAACCTCCTCTTATGATTATATGAATTGATTGTAGCAAGGATTTATGATTAAAGTGTTAAATCGTGCGCCATTGTGCGCCACTGAATCAACGGCACCTTACGATGCTGCACCTTGTGGGCAAAGATTCCGTAGTTAAAAAAGTGATATTACATTGCAACGGAGTGTTGGACAACATTCGCAGAATCTGTAACTCCGTATCTTCCTTTACTTCCTAGTAGTTATTATACGCTAGTTTGCGTCGGAAATCATAGCCATAATTTCTTCTTCGGATAAAACAGGAATTCCAAGGGATACTGCTTTATCCAATTTGCTTCCTGCAGCCTCTCCTGCTAGCAGGTGACACCCGGGGACGGGGTTTGCGATTCATTGTATTCCAATCGGTACAATGAACCACTAACCCCGTCCCCGGGTGTCAACAGAAGCCATTAGCTCATCTTTCTCCAGCAGTTCTCTTTTAAAAAATCACTGATTTCACTCAAGTCTGCGCTTTCATAATACGCAACAAGTTTCTTTTTAAATTCCGGTACATGGTTTTCAGGAATTACAATTAATCCCAATCCATGGCTTATCATATAATGGTTTGCAAATATTACCGAAGCACGCTTGTTTCCATCGACGAATATCTGTGCTCTCATGCAATACATGCACAGCTCAATAGCGATATCTAAAGGTTCTTTATCACTTTTTAGAATATCACTAATTCTCTCAATTACCTGCGATTCAATTGGAAGTGGCGGAACATATTTCGTTCCACCGATTGAAACAGGAACGCCTCGTATTCTTCCACCATCATGAAAAAAGCCTTCATTTACAAGCTTTGCGATATGACATAGCAAATAGTAATTACTATCCGCCTGAATCACATCATTATCAAGTATAAATTCCCATGCATGCTTCAGATTGAGAATTTTTTGTACATCGTCAGCTGTCATACCATTGACGGTACCATTCTCAATAATCTCTTCCGTCTGTGGAAAAGTTGTAGCAACACCTTCCAAGACTGCCTGATCATATATATTGGACTTCATATTTGCCCTAGCAAAATCAAGATTTGAAATTACCTCAGGTGAAAGTTCATTTTGCGTATAACCATTCGCAGCAAGTTCTTTATCAACTCTTCGAATCTGCTTTTTAAGCTCTCTGGACTCTTTTGTATTGCGAAGCAATAATTGATACAAATCATCAGAATAAACATCAACATAAGTAGATGTTAATCTGCCATTCACTCTTTTGCGAATATATAGGTATCGACCGCTGCTATTCTCTTTTACTTCAGGCGATCCATCGTATGGAATTAAATTCAAACGAGCCTGATAATCAGCTCTTTCCTGCAACAACTGCTGAATTACATTAAAATTGCTATCCATCAAAAGCCTCCTTTAGGGAACTTTTCTATTAAAATTCTAGCAAAAAGTTCCCTAAAGCGCAATAAAATTTAGGGAACTTTTATATTTTCTACAGCCGCAAAAGTTCCCTAAAAGAAATGACACCCCGGGACGGGGTTATCCATTCATTGCATCTCGATAAGTACAATGACACCCTAACCCCGTCCCCAGGTGTCATTCTAAAATAGTCCCAAGAACTTCTTCGTATATGGCTCCGTATTAACAGACTGCACCGTGTAGCCTGTCTCGGCGATAGCAGCCGTGATCTTATCTTCGTCCGGCGCCTGCTCTGAGATAAAAGTGCTTTCGCCCTTGGTATGAGAGCTCTTCACTTTCTGAGCATCCGGAACTACTTTTCTAATAACATCATTGATGTGCGCCTCACACATGCCACACATCATTCCATCGATTTTCAAAACTGTCTTAACCATAATATCTACTTACTTCCTTCCCATGACACCCGGGGACGGGGTTTGCGATTCATTGTATTCCAATCGGTACAATGACTCACTAACCCCGTCCCCGGGTGTCAAAACAATCCAAGAAACATCTTCCTACAACTTGTGCCGATGTTTATAAAAAGCCTGCCAAGCAAAAGCACAAACAAGAATTAGCAACGCGATAACCAGTTTCAATGTCATATCACGCACCCCCTTACTCATCTACTACATATATTATAGCACACGCTGTTAGTTAAAGCTAACACCTTTTGTAAAAAAAGAGCCCCCAGGGACTCCCCGTCCCCCTGAGTCATATCTATCTCTTCTCTACTTCTCCATCTCGTATTGTGATACCACCCTTCATAGAAGCATAGTGAAGCTTCATCTTCTCACCATAGAGAAGATTTCTCATCTCGTTGACGAAATAATCCCTTGAAAAAACACATGTGTATTCCGGATGCAACGCGACCGTCACAGGCTCATCGTTGAACTTGCGGGTGATGCGCTCCTGCAGCATGCTGTCCGGATCATACCAATCCCAGTGATACCACAACTCTCCCGTGATATGATTCAAACCACCTGTCGCCTGGCGACCATGGGTCTTCGTAAAAACATTATCACCCGACATCTGAAAGTAGCTTCTTACATCAGCCTCCGTGAACCCTTCACGCAATAAAGCATCCTTAATCGCCTCAGAAATAAAAGCATCCAGGTTCTTCCAAATGGAAGGCTTCAGATTGGTGTAAATCATACTGTATCTGCTACTAGGATGAACAATAACAAGCACGTTGCGATTCTCTACCTTGGTCAAATTCACTTCCCACCAAAAGCGAAAATCTTCCACCTGCGACTTAGCTAATGACAGCCCCTTTATTTTCTTTTGCACGTTTGTGGTTAAGCCATATTCCATAGTCTAGTCCCCTTTATGACACCCCGGGACGGGGTTATCCATTCATTGCATCTCGATAAGTACAATGACACCCTAACCCCGTCCCCGGGTGTCACCTCGCCTTCAGCCCCAACTTCTCATACGGTTCCATCTCCACTTCACGGAAACAGCACAGCGTAATCTTCATCTCCACATCCGGATGTGCATCCATCCACGCCGCAATGGCATCAAGTGCAACCCGCGCCGCCTCATCCAGCGGATACCCATAGATACCGGTAGAGATCCCCGGAAAAGCAATGCTACTACATCCATTCTCCAGTGCCAGATCAAGGCACTTGGTATAACAACCACCCAGCAACTCAGCATCCTTCGCAGTCCCATGGTACACCGGTCCAACCGTATGAATAATGTGCTTCGCATTGGAAATGTTGTAAGCCCCAGTAATCTTCGCATCCCCAGTCTTGCAACCATGGAGCATCCTGCACTCCTCAAGCAGCTTCGGTCCAGCAGCACGATGAATCGCACCATCCACACCACCGCCACCGAGCAGACTAGTATTGGCCGCATTCACAATAGCATCCACATGCATATCCACCACGCTCGCCTGCACTAGGGTAATATTCTTAAGTACATCCGGATTATAGTTACTCATCTATGAATCCCCCTTACACATTTTGTAAAAAAAGCTGCTGAGCGAACCCAGCGCTTCAACCCGCGAATCGAATTATCGCTCGCCAATTTGCTCTAACAATTCCCGGTTTCTTTCCAACAAGTTATAAATAGCATCTTCAGACAAAACACCACGCTTCAAATCCCCTGGCAGCTTTCCTTGCTCATCTAATGCCAAGTCCCGCTTCCAACTCTCACTGGAATAGTACGCATCCAGAATCTTGATGTCGTCCTGAAGCTTATCAAATTCATCCAACTTCTGCTCCAGTTCTTCGATCACAACTGTTGCCCGGTTCAGAATGGCTTCCATCTTCATAATACGTTCCTTGGTCGTCATCGTATCTATTCCTCTCGCTTAATATAATTACGCACAATCTCAAGCCCGCCCATCGGAACACAGAACTTCTCATCCCTTGGCGGCTGGCACGCCTGATACACTTCCTCTAGGTCGAACCACTCTACGCTATCCAGCTCTTCCTTTTGGATGGTCAGCTTCTCAACATCAACGTCTTTGTCATAGACATAGACGAATGCAATTTCATTATCCTTGAATGGCTTACCATGAAATTCCTTCTCATACTGAATCGGAAAAGTTCCTACAAAATGCAAATCATCCGGATTCGCCTGAATTCCAAGCTCCTCAGATAATTCTCTAACAGCAGATTCCAATGGCTCATCCCCAGCCTGAATATGCCCAGCTGATGAAGTGTCATATCTTCCCGGAAAAGAATCCTTATTCAAGGCTCTCTTCTGTAACAGAACCTCTGTCTTATCTCTGTTGTCACGAACTACCCATATGTGAGCTGTTCTGTGCCGAATGCCCTCAGCGTGTGCCTGTGACCTTGTCACAGTCTTGCCAGTAGGCTGCCCATTTTCATCTACAGTATCAAAAATCTCTTCTTCCATATTACTCCCATATAGGCCATGATCTATATAGCCCTTCGTAAAACCTAGAATAATATCGCTGGAGTATCCTCCACCGTGTGAAAAAGATATTCCCATAATATCTTTGGTAATCGCTTCTAGCTGTTCGTCAGTAATGCTGATTCCTTGTGATTCAAACGCCTTGCCTACAACCGATTTACAGCGTTCTAAATCTTCCCGGCTCACATCGATCACAATTCAATGCTCCCTCTTTTAGCTTTAACTATCGCAAGTTCTTCTGCTTTTGCTAATCGCTCGGCAAAGCCATCAAGTTCTTCTTTGATTTCATCCTCATCAACCATATTGTATTCACCAAAGTCCACACACTTAATTTTGTGATGTTTTAATACTCGCTCGCACATATAACAAGGCGACCACCTAGAATAGATTACAAATTCCGTATTATCCGGCTCGTTTTCATACCGCTGGACAAGGCGCCGCTCTGCGCATGAAAACATTCTGCGGTAGCGAGATGGTTTCCTTATACCGTTCACCTTGCTCTCCCTATCAGCTTCTTTCTTAGTAATTACCCCATGTGGTCTAGCGGAAGTACTCCATCTATACTCGCTTTCTCCATACTCCGTCCTATCTATTACCGTATAAGCGGTACCCTTAGCACACTTACTCATAAATATAGCCTTAACGCTATTATAAGTAAGATCCTTATTTCCGCAGATTGCAAGATAATTTGTCCCTTTTCCATTAGTTAGAACAGCAAAGCATTTCTTTTTTATGTGACTATCATATCTCTCGTGCACAAATATTTTTCGTAGATATTGATCCCTATATAGAATGCTCTTAGCTCGCTCATATTCTTCTTCACCAGGACTCTTTATACCAGGACTTCCCATATAGCACATAAGCATATCACTATTTATTAAACTAATCGTTTTTGACTGATTCTCATAGAATAATAAAGAAAGCGTTCTTAAAAGACTATGAAAAGACTCTTCACCCCCATCCATAGGCTCCCATAATTCCGGCGGTTGTGACTCCTTAATCCTTTTAATTTCTTCAGCAGATTTGTATTTTTCACCAGTTGAGCGAAAATAAAGCAATTCATTAAAATATAAAATAATCCATAACAGGTGGCCTATTGAACCAGCACGTTTACTTCTACAAAAAGAAAGAACCGCATTTAACGACTTTATAAAGCTCAACCATTCCTTGCGCTTCGATGGACAAACCGACTTAGCATAATAAACTAGGTTTACAAACTCCTCAGAATCAGTAATATCATTATTAAGCCCACTTAAGGAATCATCATTTTTGTAATTATCGCCTTCTACATATTCATTAACTAACTTGATAAAAGCGTAAAAAATGTTCTCTATTCTCTTTCGCACAGGATATATAGATTTTTCAATATTATCATCGCTCTTATTTTTTAAAGCTTTTCTCCAAAAATGTTCTACTAGGCTGTTTTTATATTCATTTTCATAGATTTTCCGGTTCGCATAATAGCGCTTTATCTCATTTATAAAGAAACATTCTAATTCAACGAAGAACATTTCATTCCCTTCAAGTTTATGAAGCATATCTAAATTTACTTCGTTATGAGACTCGCTATTCATATATACAACTGCATTGATAAAACTAGCTTCGCCATGTATGCTCGCTACTATACTTGCAATCTGTAAGAACTCTTCATCCGTCTCAGCAAATTCTTTTGGATTATTATTTGATTCATGCCGGCCACCCTGTTCCTGATGTTGTCCTTCTTCAGTATTTCGTCCTTTCTTTGGGTTATCGCACGTATCTAGATCATTCTCTGATTCATATAATAGATTTCTATTATTTAGCGACTCTACAAACAGTTTCTCATCTATATATGTAACATTTTCCCCCATCTCATCCATATTTACTATTAACTCCTCCTTATCATTCTCGTTCATAATAATAGCAAAAGGCTGCTGAGCGAACCCAGCAGCAAATATATAAAATGCGGGCAAGCTTCGCTTCAACCCGCGAATCGAATTAGGCCTCCACCTCGTGGAGGGATGTTGAGGTATTGAACATAAGCAACGCCTCCTTTCCTAATATCGATTCTATTATAGGCGAATGTTGGGATTGCAACAACGAAAAAAAGATCGCCCCCCTAGCAAAGTGACGATCATTTTTATGATTAAAAAACCTTTTTGTATTCTTATTATGCTATCATTTGGGCATTATGCAATGCATCTCCTTAATGAACACTGTTCCATGTCCAAGAATCATTAATTATGGTACCAATTAAAAACCTCACCAATTGTATACGCATAAATCGAACGAGATTTATTGTTTCGATTGGTATTCTTATTCTTGTTCGAGATATATTGATCACGAACAACATCCCAATAATTATTCTCCTTTAGCCAATCAATCTTGTATGGCAAATCATAAAATGCATTTTTTCTTTCCTCCCATACATAGGATTTGTCTTTCTTGCAGTTTTTAATATACCACTGATGCCAATCACCATCCTCATCTTCAAATTCGTCTACAATAGCAAAATCGCAACTATGCTTTATAGCAGCCTTTTTCTTATCGATAGCTTTAATCGTAAGTACGCTAGTACTGTCCTCCGCAGTTTTATAACCATAACTAGGCGCTATTTTATCCAACGACTTTTTTAATATCTTTCGAATATACGAAGGCTCATAGTCATCAACATCATCTATCCAGATGTCAACGTCAAAATCATATCCAACATTAGATTTTCTGTCTCGCGTAATCATATGGCGTGGTTCACTTCCAACAAATCGGAAATGAATATTTAATGTACCTCTTAGGTCACGCTGGACATCCTGAAGAATTAATACTACTTTTTTCTTTTCAGGCAAGTACTCTGCTCTTGCTACATACTCAAAATCATGCATAATCAAAACCTTTCTTCGCCCATGCCCTTCATCTAGTGTCCTCACTAAATCGTTTGATTGTATACCTGCCTCACGTACATGTCAATCCATAATTCATAGATTGCAAAAAAGCACTGGCCATGTACGGCTCCGTGCTTTTCTGCAGAAAGTGAGTAATACTATGAATAACAAAACAACACACTACTATTTCAAGATATCTATAACTTCTCTTCGGTAATCTTCCTTTCCTATGGTGTAGGAATAATGCTTTATCTGACGTATCTCGAATTCATCTTCAAGATAATCTCTTAACATCTTATATGTTTTGGAACCTAAAGCAACCAAAACAGGCTTGTCCCCCAAAAGGCTAATCTCGTATCGAAAGTCTTCAATATTTTGCTTTACAACATCTGGATTCTTCCGTAAGTAGGACTCTACCTTACCAGAATCAACCTCTTCATAATACTTGATTAAGTCCGTAATATAGCTGCCCCAATACTTCGTACCCTGCAGTGCAAATCTCAACTTATAGTCATTTTGATATGTATAATTGCTATGAAAATTATACCAAGCATCTGTGCCCTGAGATACATCTCCATGCGTACTTGAAGCATTTAGCCCAACAAATACATATCCTGTATTAATGACTTTCAATAAATCCTTATTCTTGAACACAGATAAATCTGCCGTGTTCTTTTTAGGCTGTGCATTCGAATAATCCGTACTCCAAATTGCCCAGCTTGCCACTTTCCCATACTTCTTTTTCAAAAGATCATAATTCTTCTTACTAATCATTTGTGACCTCCTTAGTCAAGCATGAACACATCTGGAAAATAATTACGGAAGATGTTACTCAGACTCTTTGCAAACTCTCTCAAATAAAAGTATTCCGCGCTAAATGGAATTTCATAATAACTTTCATCATCATCATACACATACGGAAAAATCTTTTTTATATATTCCCTTGCCATTTCTACCAATTCTTCATCATTATCCGTCAAGTAACATTGATACCCCATTCTAAGCAGACAACGAGCTGTAAAATAGTCCTCCGAACAAAACTCATCCCATTTTGAAGATACATCCGCAGTCATAACATTTTCCGTATAAGCAAGGATAATATCGTGAAGTTTTTGCGCTGTATCTGTTGTAATGTCCAATGCAGCTTTATCAATTTCCAAGTGGATCATTTGTAAGTATTCCATTGTATTTTTATCTTCTTGCTTATAATCACTTGTTTTACCGAATTCACCAGATGCATACTTCTGTGCAAAATCCAACAGTGCCTGATAGATATGTTTAATAAACTCTCGCTCTACGTTATTTTCTATAGCCTGATTAACCATAATGTCTTTCTCCTTTTCATCTAACAATTCTGTTACATCATTTAATTCAAGGAACTCAGACAAGGCTTCTACTAAAACAATATCAACTGGCGCTTGGCCACCTTTCGAATACCATTTTCTTACGGTTTCATTTGAAACTCCAATAGCATCAGCACAATCATTGTAGAACTCTGCAAAGGTGTATTTTTCTCCAGTTTCATTTCTATGTTCGTTAACCTTATTTCGAACTACCAATTGGAGTTTTTCTTTTGAAAACAAATATGTCTTAGCGTTTAGTATATATTCTTTTGCCATGTCGTGTTCCTCCATATAATCGCTATAGCTTTTATACTGTTATTCTAACAAACTCATTATTGAAATAAAGGCCTACCATTTTTTACCATAGTCGACCCCAAAATTCGTTTATAAAAAAAGTTCCTATCTCCTTATGGAGTAGGAACTTCATTTCTTATCTTCATTCTAATCAGCTATGATCGACTTCGCCCAAGCAGTACACTCATCAGATTCAACCAATCCTAGTTCCTGCCAGATTCCAGCATAGTATATTCCTTCACTTGGATTCTTAGCAGAGTTATTTCTGCTGCTTAACACGTGATTCAAATCATAAACGGAATTCATCTTCCACGTTGCCTTATTACAGTTTTCACGCGTTAGAACTCGTTTCTTATCAAAAGTTAATAACCCCGCTCCGGACTTACTCTTATCAAATGACAACGTCTTAGATGCCTTAAAGATAACATTCGTGTTATTACATCTCCGCTGCTCACAAGCATGAGGATGCCACCACATCTTCTTAATCTCATCCGGATTATCAAGAATCTCTCCGACCTGTAAATACCCCCATATTACCTGCAAATCCTTGTCTTTGTAAAAGTCACCTGTTCTTCGTACATATTTATAATGGCCATCATCATTAATCACGTAATGAAAATTACCAAAGAACAAGAATAAATCGCCCTTCTCTATCCCTATGTTCTTCAAGTAACCTGCTGCCGCATCAATCTGCCCAAAAGCCGGTTCCCAGCCGTCAATCTTATTAATTCGACGATTCTCGTCTAAGTCAGGATCTACATGGCAGCTTTCTCCGCCCTTGTAATTTAAATCAGAAAGGATCTCCCTGTATGATGCTCCATTGTACTGAAGATCAGTGTATTTATCGCAATCATAACTAGGAATTGGAAACGAAATCATGGTCCCATCTTCAAATATAGGACTTACAATTCCGCCATTGGCAGAATCAAATCCCTTACGGCTCAATATTACTTTCATTCTTCCCCCCCCCGACGATTAATTACAGCTCATCATACTTCGCATTGCTTCCACGAGCCTTCTCCACCGGATACTTGGCCTCATTCTGAGTCATCTTCATATTGATGATTTCATCCGCATCGAAGCCCAGCTTATCCAACAAGTTCTGGCAATACACCATTACATCCGCCAGTTCTTCCTTCACATGCTGTTCGTCGAACTGTTCGTTGTCCCATTGGAAGCACTCCAACAGTTCTGCAGCTTCAATCACGATGGACTTCGCCAAGTTGGACGGTGAATGGAACTGGTCCCAATCACGGTCCTCGGTAAATTTTCTAATACGGTCAATGGTTTCTTGTTTCATATCATTCCGTCCTTATGACTCTATTAGTCCTACTTTAAAACTACTATATTGTCTTCAACACTTACATTCTTTACCAACCTCAGCGTCTCATCCAACTATGCATAAATCGTTTTTCCCATACGCGAGAGCCCAAGAATCTCGATATTCTTAAGCAAAATCCATATGCTGTCTGCTTCCGAAGCCATCCTTCTTCAAATCAGAATCCAAATAATCATAAGAAGTCGGCACCACCTTAATCAGGTTCATGGCCTGGGGCAACTTCTTCATGGCTTCCACCGGAATCTTCTTGTGTTCCATCAGCTTCAGATACTCCTCTGAAAAAGGCTCCACCATAGATGCCACGCCCTGCACCTGCAGACTCTTCAACTGTCCGAATCCACCATATGGTTCGAATATAGCAAGGCCTACATTCTTATTCTCCTTCAGACCTTTAAACTTCAGTCCACCTTCGGAGAAAAAGTAAAAGCAGCTATCCACATAGTTATATTCAATCGGTGTATTACGCACCATATCTGCAGAAGCTGTCGCCAGCGCACAGGTATTATGGGCGCCGATGAAAGCCTCTATCTTTTCTTTTAACGCTGCCGGTTCCATATGAACAGAGTCGCGGTCACGCTCTATCCAGTGGGATGCAGCTGCGTCGTAATCTAGTTGGTACATGTGTTTTCCCCCTTATGTGTTTATAAGAAACTAAATAACTCCCATCATCAACTCAATAAATGAATTAACAAAACCTATTTCAAACGGGATATTATTGTATGAAACATTACAATCTGGATTCTCCCCGCCTAACATTGTTGGAATGGTATCATCTACACATGGTTCAATTCCCAGCTTATCAGTAAACGCCTCATTGACTTCATCTATCAAATCACCATACGCATCATATATTTCATCTTCAGTCATATCCTCAGATCCATAATATGGGTTAAATAACTCAGCGCCAATATTGAATGATTCGTCTCCATTAATAGTAATCTTCAAAGAACCAAATACAGCACTATCGACATTAAGTCTATATTCTCCTTCATCTTCTTCAAATCCTGCTTTTAATAGTTCTTCAATGAAGGAATCTTTGCCGCATTCAAGTTTAGAAGCATCACTAGTATTTACAACATATAGTTTTTCAAAGATTTCTGCTCTGTCAACTTCACATATTTTCTCCCAAAAATCCTTAGTCTTACTTGCATCAGGAGTATACCCCTCCCTTTTGTAAGCATATGCATCATTCACCATGCCAGCAAAAGCTTCCATATATTTTTTTATATTAGCTAATAATTCATTGTTCTCCTTAAAATGAGTGTAGTCTACCTTATATTCATTTTGAGTATCATACTTTTGTCCCTGCATACATAATAAAACATACGAAATAAACGACCACCTATTATTAGCTAAAATAGAGTGCGTTTTTTCATCTGTAAATTCTTTAAGTGTTCTACTATAACTTTTATATAATTTAAAAACCCAAATAAGCTCATGATAGTATTTTAAATACAATTCAGTTTGCTTTTCTTTTGAATCGGCATCCGAAAACTCATTTTTAAAATACTCATCTTTAAGATCTTCCTGGTTGATATCCTCCATATATAGTTTTGACGGACCATTATTCCTAGCTTCTGTAGGATGCATGAAACAAGTGTAAACAAGCTGTGCAAACAATGGTAATTGGATTGTATTCGAATAGTTTTCTTCACCTCTTTTTATTATGTATAAGAAATCCTCATTTCGTGCTTCTCGTTCTTCCATATATGAATTAAATTTAGAAACAAATGGTGTCTGAAAAGCAATATCCTCTGCTTTAATCGGTTTTTGTCGATTTAATGCTATTGTTATTTTTCGTTTCATAACTCTATGATTTGTCGTTATGACACGAAGCAGCACTTTTGCATTATCCTTTGCGTGATTCAATGTTTTTTGATCTATAGATTTATCGCCAAATATTCTTGCTGCTGTTGAAATAGTTTGAGCACCATTAATAACAGAAAAATCTAGTTTTCGATTATTCCACGAATCGGTAAATGTAATTTTTAAAGGATTTTCTAAACTAATATTACTTGTCTTATCGGTAACTATCGTTACTCCGTTATTATAAAACCAGAACATATCAGGCTCTTCAATCAATGTTTGCCTCATTGAATTTTCCAAACTAAGCTGATCACTTATTCCATATCTTAGATTACTTGAAAACAAATCTTCACCAACTCTATTATATATATCAACAAGCTCTGATAATTTTACTATAAATAAGTATCCTTTAATATTTCCTTTATCTTCATCGCCAGATACTTTTACATTAAAATTAATGTTAGGTTCAGGGAAAATAATCGAATTCATTCGAACAACGCCAACTTCTATTGGTTTATTATCTAATGATGGTATGAACAATACATCAATCGTTGCTTTTTTGGCGCTAATATTAGCATCTTTACATATTTGCGTTTTATACACACGTAAAACACTTGATAGTTCATTTCGCTCATGTAAACCTTCAACAACACCTATCAATTGAATTCGATAGTCTTTTAATGACAAATTTGTATCCTTAATGTAAGAAACTATTCTTTGTTTTAACCTCTCTTCCGTCTCTGTTTCATATCTAAAAATGAAAACAATCTTGTTAGCCTCTTCTTCCTTTTCATTAATCTCAATGTGTATAAAATCACTTTTTCTTTCCGCGAAACTAACTATCTTTTGTTTATTCTCATCAACAAAAAACGTATCATCTATTTCTTCCACGCAACGCAGTATTCTTTTCTCAAAGTCCTCAACCAGAGCCTTTTTCTCGCTTCTATTCATTTTGGTCCTCCTTATACTCTGACTCACTACTTTTATCAATTGTCAGTCCTAAGTCAACTGGTATGTCTTTTATAAAAGATTTGATGATTGATGAATACTTTACATTAGCGATGCGAATAGCATTCTCAGCGTCGCTTTTTGCTTGTGAATCAACCCCCTTCGTATCAACAATACCTTGCAGCCTCGTAAGATATGCTAATAGTCTATTCTTTTGGTTGACTATATTCTTCTCTATTATTCTCGAAAGATCACCTGTATCTTTTCCTTTATTCACATAATAATCAAGACAATCCGCATAGTATTCGTACTCACTTTTATATATATCTAAAGTTGCGTCTGTGTTACTTCGCAAGCCAACTCCAATAGTATTCATTCGTAAGCATTTTCTCTTAATTTCTTCGCGCATAAGCTCAACTTCAGGGTAAACAGAACCGGTATATATACCAAATAGAGTTTGTAGTTCTTTCCTTATCTGAGCCTTACCTTGCTTTGATATCCTTATACCGTATAGCTGATGGAAAGGAATCGGTTCCGGTATATCACCTGTAAAAAGGATAAATGCACCCTGTTGAGCTATTATTCTCTTATTCTGTTTACAATGATCTATCAAGCGATGATTATAAGAAAAAAAGGCATCATTTAAAATATTCTTATTTCCCTCTAAGGCAGCATTATATATTTCTTTGGTATTCTGAGCCTCGGGGCTTAGCGCTTCACTGTATTTAAACGCATAGACAAAGCCATCTGAATCGTCCAATGAATCCTCTGGTTTTACATAATAAGGTGTAGTTGCAAAATAAAGAGCTATTAAGCAATTATAGGAAACATCCAATAGACGACTAGGGAATCCATCATGTTGCGCATCAATAGCATTATGCAAATAATCTGTATTTCCGGAAATATCATTCTGTCTCATTGCGCAAAACATATTAATCTCGTAATTATCAATTTGCTTCAATGAATAATCACGGTAGATTGTAGGAATACAAGGCGTATTATATTCCTCCGCTTCTCCTCTAAAAACAAGAAAACTATTGCTTTCATCACACCAATTCTTCTCAAGTACTTGAACCGCATTTATAAATTCCGACACACTAGATACCGGTTCAATTTTTTCTAATAATCCATCCTGTAATTCCATACAAGTCCTTCCCAATAGCATTTCGTTCCAAATATCAATCTTGTTGTTTACATCACTAATGCTTTTGCAATATCAACCATTTCGCTGAAAGGTTCTAAGACATCCTTCATTTCAACGCCAGCTCCCCAGCTTATTCTTACTGAATTTTCAATTCTTTCAACTGGAACTCCCATCGCGACAAGCACATAACTAGGATCATAACTCTTCGACGTACATGCTGAGCCATTTGATAATGCGCAATACTGCTTTGTAGATATCATAAGCGCTTCAGATGAAACACCATTAAAACAAATATTCAAAGTACTATCCACGCAATACTCCTGGTCGCCATTTAGCTCAAAGCTAACTCCAGATTCATTTAAAATTCTAAGTAATTCCTTCTTTATAGCCTTGTTATTTTCTTCAATAAGGCCATATTCTTCAGAAGCGAATTCACAAGCAGTTCCCATACCAGCCACTAACGCTACAGGCGTAGTGCCTGGCCTAATACCATGTTCCTGCTGTCCACCAAAATAAACACTTTTCACTGGTGGTAATTGATAATTCTTTTTCCTAAGAATCAAAGCACCAATTCCTTGTGGTCCCCTGAATTTATGTGCACTAAACGAAAGCATATCATATTGAATTTTTCTAAGTTCTTCTACCAGCTTTCCACAACTTTGTGTCGCATCAATATGAAATAAGACATCCTTATTTGCTAAGAATTCGCCAATTTCTTTAACAGGCTGAATTATTCCAGTTTCATTGTTTACATGCATCACCGAAACAAGTAACGTATCATCTCTAACTAATTCAATTATATTATCAGCTGAAACTCTACCACTTATATCAGGTTTAACTATATCAACATCAAATCCAATACTCTGCATGTGTTTAGCTGTATTGAGAACCGCTTTATGTTCTATAGCGGTTGTTATAATATGTTTTTTACCAGTTTCTTCCGCATAATCTAGCAACCCCTGGATTGCAATATTATTACTTTCAGTTGCTCCACTTGTAAAAAAGACTTCATCAGTATTCACCTGTAACAATTCAGCAACTTGACTACGTCCCTTTTCAACGATTTTTCGAGCATCATCGCCATAATTGTGCGTTCTACTATCCGCATTCCCGGGATTATTTGCATATACGTTTACCATGACTTCCAAAACTCTTGGATCTATCGGTGTTGTCGCATTGTAATCTAAATAAACGCTCATTTCTTTATTCCTCTATCGCTAGTGCCACTAAATCATCTAAGTTCTTAATAAACCCTGTTCCACACAAGTAAGATATTCCACGTTCAATATTCAAGTAAAAATACTTCGTTAATGTTGCTGGATCTGTTGGTAAATCCATTTCAATACACCAAGCCTTAACCAGAGCTTCATAAATATCACTATACTCTCCACCAAAGGTATACCAAGACATCTCAAGATTACTGTCCGCAGGAATATCAATGTCTGTTGGCAAAGTTTTTTCGCTCAACGAATAACACAATGCCCATCTACATAAAATGTTCCAGTTTTTTATACCCGTTTTCCCTTTTAATCTTGATAATTTATCTTTTGCCTGCTGCGAGAGCCTTATCTGCTTTACAATCATTCTTCGCCTCCAACAAAGTAACCTCTTTGAATAGATGTACTCTTTGTTTCATCACAATAATCAAGAGTAAATTCATCACCCACATCATGCTTCATTAATTCGTAATACTTTTCATCAATCTCAGAATCAGTAGAAAGAATAATAGTCTGATCACTAGCTTTAGGAAAATATACCTGGATTAATGATTTTCGATGGTTTGAATCTAATCTAGAAAGTGGTGTATCAATTATTACAGGTAGCTTTTTCTTTGAGCAAATTGCAAGCGCCCATAAAATAGATATGACCATTAACTGCTCTTCACCAGCTGAAAGTGAGGCTTTATCAACTTCATTGTCGTTTTTATCTAAATAACTAAGATCCAATGAAACTGGATCCATTGCAATTCTTTCAATTAAGTTCTTCTTGTTTGCCAATTTCTTATAGCAAGCAGTTATTGTATTTGCTAACGCATCTGTTTTCTTTTCCTGAAGTCGAATCGAATATCTGTCTAAAACCTGAATAGCCATTTCTGTATACTTTAATGAACGATCCGCATCATCATTCGCTTCCACGCGATTTAAATATGCAGTAACTTTTTTATTAAATTCCGATGTAGCCTTAATCATCGTTCCATTTGCCGTACTTCTTTTCTGATTTAAGCTTTCAAGATCAACCGATAACTCTGCCTCTTCTTTCTTAAGCTTAAGAATTTTACGGTAAATTTGATTAAGATCATCCTCATTAATGTCTATAGATAGATAGTTATCTATCTCATCCAATTCAGAATCAAGACGACTTTTTTCAGTAAAGTTTTCAACTACCGTTGCAACCGAGTCTGAAATTCTATTGCTACTTAATTGCTTTGATTGTACCCTCGCCACATCAGATAAATCGTAAATGTTTTCAACTGAATCATTATCAGCTTCATTATTCACGAAATTAATAAACGCCTCTAGTCCCGAAACATTATTTCCCATTTCAGAGAAAGTCTTAACTAGTTCATTTAATCGCACATTGGCTTGTTGATTAATAACTGCATTATGTTCTATTTCAGCCTGAGCAGAAATCTTATCTACAAGATCCTTAACTAAAGCCAGTGGTAATTCTGCTGATGCTAATGCTATCATCCTATCATCCACCTGATGTCTGTTAGCTTCTATAGTTGCTTTCTTTGAGAGAAGTTCATCGCGTTTTCCAATAACATCTCCTCCCTTTGCTGCATATTCTCCTTTTTTCTGCTCGATTTTATTTTTTACGTTAGCAAGTTTTTCTTCGACTTCTTGAATCTCGTTATCAATAGCTTTCAGCGCATTTTCTGCTTCTTCTTTTACTTCTCGAAGCACGTTTACTTTTGCTATCTCATCTTCCTCATCTTTTGTCTTCTCTATTCTTTTTATATTTTTTGTTAAGTCACCACGCAATGTGTCAAGTATGGATATTCCAAGCATTGCCCTTATAGACTCTTTTAGTTGATCGTTAGTATTATCAACTGCGAGTTTTGCTATTTTTTCACCATCAAAGAAAAAGAAATTTGAAAGAGCGCTAGGCAATATATCCTCAATAAACATTGGCCAATTTTCAGTCAAAAATTCACTTTCAACTCCGTTTTTCTCTACATATAATACTTCTGTCGTTCTTTTTTTAGGTTGGTCCTCCCATTTCCTACGAATCATATAAACATCTGAATCCACATCATTCATCTGAAATTCTAATTCAAGAAATGAAGACATTGTTTCATCACTTTTATTAACAAAAGATTTTAAATACTGTCCATAAGACTTAAATGAACTTTCTTTGTACGCAAAAGAATTTGCACCATATAAAGACAAAAGAACTGCCTCTAAAAATGTTGTTTTTCCGCGGCCATTCAAACCACCTATTAATACAATTGGTTTGTCTCCAACAAAATCAAATGTATTTGTTCCAGCATAAACCCCAAAATTATGCATTGTTAATCTTCTAATCTTCATGCGTCTACATCCTCACTGTCAAATACTGTTCCGAAAGAAGCCGGCTCCTCCTTCTCTAATTCAGCAAAGAATTTTTCATTGTGTTTTGCGCCTGATTCTTTTTGTCTTGAAACCTTACTTGTATAATACTGAGTCGCATCTTCTTCATCTCTATAAAAGGTCTTGCTTATACCTTTATTTAATTCTTCGAGAATGCCCTTTCTCTGAGACATTCCATTAGCCTTATTTTCAATATCAATAAGTGTAGACATCATTTCTGGCAGTAACTCCTCTTCGGGATATACTTCAGCACATACTTCAAGTAATGTATCCCACTCGTCATGCCCAAAAGATGCCATTCCAATCCACTCTGGATCATCAAACTCTTTACCGGTTTCTTCTTTATAAATTCTTGGCAATGAATCATCAAATTCATGTTTATCATGAACCCATATTTTTCTAATCTCTCTTAATTCCGGAACTGTAATTATTTCCATATCAGAAAACTCTTTAGGTCCATTCTTTTGAATCCCAGCTTGAATTTGTAGTAATCTGCGGAGCCACTGCTCTCTAACTTCTTTCTTATATGGTCCATGGTATAATTGACCGTAACTGCCCATTAAAGCACCATTCATTCGTCTAAAACTACGTTTTTCACGATCTTTGGACTCATCTCCAAATTCATTTCTGAAATCCAACAAGGGACTCATCCATGCTTTTTCTGAATCGTTAGCTATCATGGCTTCCATAGATTTATCTTTTTCAACCATGGTACATACCCAGCAGCCAAATCTACTTTTTCCGCAACTAGGAAGGTTTTTCTCTACCATTAATGGACATTCATTATCCGCTGTTGCTCCTCGATAAAGTGTCAGTAACTCATTATTTGAATATCCCCATGGATTCTTATATTGCATAAGAAATACCCACACATCGTCATCGCTCCACTCCTCTAAAGGCGTAAAAACTAGTTCGTTAGCCAGTGTGGGATTTGGACTCAATAACTCTCTTACTCTTTTCTTTTCATAGTTAGCCATTGTTCTTGCACGTCTAGAGCTTTCTGCTTTTCTAGTTCCAAGGACTAATATGATTTCTCCATGTTCTGCAATTTTATTCTTAATAAAATGATTTACAGGTTGAATCTTTAGTCTATCCGTACACCATCTGTATTTCATTCTCGGAAACGGATAACCCCTACCAATGAGATTAACCCAAAATGTATTATCTATTTCTGGAGTTAATCTGTGGGTCACAAATGGTAATCCCTTTTCTTCTGCTGCTTTATTCATTGATTGTAAGGATTGTTCAACCCATTTAGATACAATAGGAGACTCAACCATTGTATCAGTATTGATAATATGTACCGGCTTATGTCTTTTAGCCTTTGGAAGTCCTTCTAATGAAAGCCAAACCAATTCTAATGTTGCAGTACTATCTTTGCCACCAGAATAACCGATGACCCAAGGTATATCGTCAGCCAAATAAAGATTTCTGACTGTCTCCATCATTCCATTAATTGTTTCTTTAGTAATACTATTTGCCATGTTACAATCTCCAACATCACTAATGCGTTTTATATTTTGTCTCAACTATATTTTCTTCCTCAGACAAAGGAATATGCATTGCTTTCTTTATCGTATTTGTAATTAAAACAACTGCTCGTTTATTTGTAATAATCCTTCCATTATCACGAATTGCTCGTCCGCTCCATACTGAAGCAGATCTCTTCCAGTTCATCTCCTTCAATTTAGGCAAATATTCTCTCATATCAAAATCTGGATGTTCGTAGAAATAATTGCCCAGCTTTCCAAGGGCCTGAATCACAACACCTTGCGTTGCAATATAGTTTTCACGTAAATCTACTTTGGAAATTTCTTTATTCTGCAATTCATTCCACTGAACCATATTTTGAACCACAAGGTTCCAATATTTTTCCAAAAACTTCATTGCCCTATCTTCATTATCCACATTTCGTGTCCCATAAATATACCTGTTAGCTGTATAAAAGGTATTTAATGTAAATAAATTTGAGGAATATTTTCCCAGTATGTCTTTTTCTTTATCTGTGTATGCATTTAAAAATTCATTATTCATAATTGCATTACGAGTCATAACAGCCAATGAATCCCTGGAATCATATAATTCTGAAATTGAATTAGAAGTTTTAACCGCATTCTTATTCAAATCCGTAAATATCTGCTGACTTCTAGATAGTCCTTTATCTTCATAGAAGACAATAGAAATTGTTTCATCACCCAAGGTTTCATCGTTTTGTACAGCATCCATAATGGCAGCTTTTCGATGCTGTCCATCATTTATCAGGAAACGTGCATCCATCGAAACTTCAAGCATACCTGTATTAGAGTCTTTATGATCAGGTTTAAAAGTAAACTTACCATCTATTGACGCTGCCAAAGCCGAAAACACATAAGTATCCCTATTATCAAGAATATATTTCGATATAACAGGTACTCTAGCCTCATTTAGTTTTCTCTGAGCTCTATATTCTGGTGGTACATACTCATCTTCTCCTGGGAATAAACGAGCAATCATTTTCAAAGGTACCATAGCAATATAATATTCTCTACCAGCCTGAACACCCTTTACTACAGGGAATTTGTACACAAAATCCATATCGATCTCCATAAAAAAACTGATATACTTAAGTAGACTACTTAAGTATATCAGTTTTTAAAATAATTACAATAATATCGTGCCTAGAAAAGCCTCCTATTTAATTAATTTCCAGAACGGTAAATCTTCAACATATACATACTTTTCTGTTCCTATCTTAACGATACTATGGTGCTTTTCTAAAGCTTTAATTGAATTAAAGAGCATCAAGCTATCCTGACTCTTAGCCTCTGTCTTAAAGACAAAATCCACATCGGAATTCTTTAAATCTGAAACATTGTGAACAACCCAAGTTAAAATGTACTTTGCATAATCATCATCACCGCTTCCGAAATGTTTTAAAAACTGGGTCGATAAAATAGTACCCACTCCAAACTCGCGTCCTTCTTTAAGGATCTTTTTCAAAGAAGGGAATCCTTCGCTCATAAAATTGTCTGCCTCATCAACTAGAATCAGCTTTGTAAGCTGGCGATAATTTCCATCCATCTTACTAGAACCGGCAGCTTGCATCTGCGAATAAAACAAGTCAAGAGTAATCGCGACTATTAGACTTTGTATATCCGCATCATACCCAGACAAATCAATAACGACTACGCCTTTTAACAATTCAAACAAAGACTTCGTATTTGATGGATTGCTCTCAAAGATCTCAAACATATGCAATTTATCCAAAGCCGCAGATAATGAATCTCCCTTTTTTATCTCTTCATCATTCATGTATAACTGGTAGACCTGAGCAATTGTAGGTGCTTCATTATCCCATGTATCACGGTCTGCCGGCCTGATACCACTTGCGGAATATGCATCCATAATACACTGCAATAGTGTATTCTGCTGCTTCGGTCCTAGGTTATAAACTTTGGACAACGTATCTTTAAAGGCATTTGCAGTATGTGTAGGCAACAACGGTTTAAATACAGCAGATTTAACCAGCGCTAATGGATTATATGGTAAATGGTAAGGTTTAAGAACCATAGCGTTAGTAGCTGCTATAAAATCAGCCTTACTTTCGTTATAGTCACCCTTATAATCAAATATCAATATTCCAATGTCTTGTCCATCCACGTTATGTACGCGTTCACGGTACATCTGAGCTATTAGAGACTTAGTAAACTGAGTTTTTCCTGTCCCCATCGTTCCTATGATACCAGTATTTGTATGAAACAATTGACCAGTATCATTTGGTCTCCATACGATTTCTTTACCATTCTGCTCGTTAGTACCAAAGATTACTTGCATGCAATTCTCATCAGCAATCGTTCCGTTATCATCGCCTTTACTTAGATCAAGAGGTTGATTCTCATCGTACTTTTCTTTCGGTTCTGCATCTTGTGTCTTATGCGTATCTTCTGCTTCTTCAAAGTCTTCAGATCCTTTTTCAACATCTTCTGTCTCATCTAAAGCTGAAATCTTTAGTTTAGACAAATCACCTGATAAACCTTCAATTGCGTATTCATCAAAGACAAGCAATTCAGCATCTCTCTTTTCGTGAATATCATTATATATATCTGAAACGCTCTTTAGTATTAATCCAAACTCATCATGTTCTGGCATTTCAATAAAATTAATTGCATTGTCCTTGAAAGATGTTCTTCGTTCTACTAATCCTTTTCTGAATGACAATACAGCGCCTTTTCCAAGTAATTCCTGGATGTTCTCAGACATATCATATTCTTCATTCAATAAGACTTCTCGATAAGTATCAAGAATCATTGTCCAATCCTGAGAATCATCAACATGATATACTTGCATCTTTTTAGCGCTATTAACTATCATTTGCATGAGAAAATTGCGGTTTACCCTATATAAAATAGTATCCATAATTTCCCCACCTGGATTAAATGCGTTATGTAAGCCATCTGCCGTTGAAGATGCCTGTTCAAAAGCTTTCTTTATTACAGAAGAATCATTGTTTCCTGTTTTAACTTCTGTTGGATAAAGATAGATTTTAGGTATTTGTTCACTCTTATCTAATCCAATAAACAATAAGTCGTCACTAGTCGGCCCTTTATCAAATCCAAGATTTTTTGCTGAAAGAACGCCTTGATCTTTTGATAATCCTGCTCCACCAGAAACTCTCAGCATTTCCTCAAGTGAAACTGGGATCCATACAATATTTTTGTGCTTAAGGAAAGCCAGCATAAACTTAATTGCTGCTACAATACTTATTTTTTCTCTGCTAAACGTAGAATCTTTATTCCCGCGTTTCGATGATACTAATCTTAACAACCAATCTCCATTAATCGCATTAAAGAGATTAATTATTGTATGCACGTCATCTACATTAGCATCAACACCCTTTTCTTTTAAATACTCCTGTATAACCATAGAGTATTGCTGTGATTTGTGTGTTACTGTAATCGCATCATAGCCACTGCTAGATGTATATTGATCACTATAATGTATTATCAACAAATCACTATTTGCCTCTTTTTCGGTAAAGAAATCCAAATCAACCTTAGGATCAACAAACACAACCCAATTTGAACTATTGTATATATAGTCCATCTTCTCTTCAGCCTTTTCATCTATCTGCGTAGATATACTAGTACCTGAATGATATGGATTCCCGGAAGATTCTACCTGCATAAGGGCATTATACATTGATGAAAGCTGTATCAATCCTTCTTCAGATGCATACTTAGTACCATATCCGGTTCTATATTTATGACCATACTTACTTGATGGAATACCAGAAAGAATTCCATTGAGCGAAATACCTGTCTCAATTTGTGACATTGTTGCTTGTTCCGATGTAATCTCTGACTCCATTTCATAGAAAGATATATGCGCATACTCATATTCTTTCCCATTATCTTTCTTAAAATAACATGCAACATTTTTAGAAATAATACCTTCAAGCGTATTCATCGAAGTTCCCGTCGCAACAAATAATTTTTGTTGTGAAAGGAATTCCTTTAGTGATGCGTACTCTCTAATAGCAGAAAAGGCATTTCCATTTATATCGTCTGTGTAAATATGTAATTCAAATCTTGCCAGTTTATCTACATCTGCATTTTTACTGATTGCATGTATAAAGTATTGCGCTATACCAATAAATACTTCGCTGCAATCACCCATATTAATTAAGTTAATACGGATTGTTTTATTATTTATATCATCAAAAATGTATCTAAAATGAGAAACAAATTCAGATATCTTTTCTTCAACTAGTTTAGGTACATATCTTCTACTACCATGATATTTCTTATTTTCAACTGGTGCATAATACTTCCATTCCTGTGAAAATAACTGATCCGAAACTTTGAATATTCGTTTAGACCGTTGAATATATGGAAGAAGATTAACTGAATTCAGCCTATCCATCACAATATCAGATGCATACTCAATTCCTTTTTCATTTAAAAGTGCCAACTGGTACTTAAGATTTAAAGGATGGAATGGTGTAAACAAGATTTCATCCACATTTCTTCCAACAGTAATTGTTCCTAAAAGTAATGCATTTTCTTGTTCTTCGCTTAAATTCTGCCCATCTTTAAGATTCTCAAACACCGCATCAAAGGCACTTAAGTATTTTTTCACGGGTTCTAATAATTTACCGCCTAAATACGCCAATGTAGGAACAGTTTTTGCATCCGCAAACGCACTCAAAAGTTCTTCATATGCCTGACTTAAATCACTAGGAATATTTAACGGTGTGTCCTCTATATTAACCACATCGGTAATATAAAATCGCTTAATATGGCCTGCACGAATTTTATTATTGATTATTATTTCTTCAATGCGTAACTCTCTCAACAAGTTGGCTTTTGCAAAGTATTCCTGTGAGTCCGAAAAAATAGCATCATTTACAATCTCAAAACTTCTTTTCTGTGCCAACTTATCTCGCAGTATCTTTCGTCCAATAATCTCAACACTCTTTGTCTCATCTGGGAAAAATACAAATGGAACAATAACGCCAGCAAAATTAATATCAATATTAATTCCACTACCAAAGTTAGCCAATTCATCTTCCGAAGAAATTATAAGCAATCTATCACCTATCATACATTGATAGATTTCATTATCATCAAGTCTACATGACACAACTTTTTCGGCATTGGGGTTAAAAACGGTATTTGCCCCTACACCCGCAAGCTTGATTCTAGAATTCTTTTTATTCTTTTTATAATCAATTGTGAAACTATGCTTAATGGTCTCATATAAAAACTGAGGTAAGATATCTATTACACATATTTTTAAAATATAAGTAATATTGTTCGTTTCATCTTTGATATCTATTCTATGGAACGAAATATCACTACGATGGAATTCAAATTCTATATCCTTACCATTCTTTTTGTATGTGGTATCATCAGGAGAAATACCACTGTTTGCAATTCGAGCATTACATGCAACATTCAGATGAATGGTTGCAAAATGATTTGAATTAAATATTACTATATTCTTTGTTCTTTTCTTTGCAGTCTGAGATCCTTCATTTCGAATAATCACTTCATTATCACTAAAAGTCTGAATTGGCATCTCACCATAAAAAGATAAGTCCTCATTATTAATCTTTAAGGGATTATCCATTTTTGCCTGCTTTCGCTCCATTGCAGCCAATAATTCAGCATACGTAAATAAATGGCTCCAATTTTCACCATCTTCCTTATATGCCTTTTCAATCCTTGTAATAATATTATCTTCAAAGATTTTGCTCAATTCGCTTTCGATATTGCCGAATCGAATACTACGATCTACTTTTTCAAATAAATCGTTATTCGCTTTTATATTTTTATCAATCTGAGAATTTCCAGATGTTTGATATTCTGTCTTTCCGTCAACTGCGAAAAGCCTAAATGAAGCATAATTATCTTTTTCGATTTTTCCGCTACTCATAATAGCCAAAAGATCTTTGTATTCATATAACGAAGCTTTATCGCTAAATACGTCAGAATCTCTACGGCTTAATTCAAAACTAAGAATTCTCTTTTCCGCATTAGTCAGTTGAGTACTACCTTCAACCATGCTTCTAATTTCATCCATCAAATTATCCGCATAAAATGGCATTCCCTTTGATGCCATATCTCGAGAACCACTTTTGGCACTATCAATAGGATTAGATGAAATCATTAACAATGGCTTCTGTTCATCATTAGCAACATTTCTTAATGTTGCGCACAAAAAGTCATTTGTCATTCCATTGATCTGCGCAGCTATAATAACCTCATCATTAATTAACTTTAATGTATAGGTTTCATAATCAGTCCCATCGCCACAATGATAGACATATTTTCCAATCGCATTATTATGTTCCGCCACATGTTTCAATGCTTTTGCAACCTCAGTCACCATTTCCTCATCATCAAGTTTTAGGCAAAAGCTTTCACCCTTTAGCAAAGATCCCTCACCCGCTGATGTTTGGAAAAAGCTAAATATTTTTTTTGCTATAAAATCATAAAATTCGTTTAACATATTGTGCGTCCCCACTGTCGCTCTTCTTATCAATCAAATTCAGTTTTGTAAAGAAATCCTGAAGATACTCTTTTGATGTGTTGTCTAAATAAATTCCTCTTTTTTCATACTCTTTGTATAGATCATTTAGACGTATTTTTTCCTCATTACGTAAGCATATCTTAGTAAGAAAAATCACATCTCTTTCAGTCAAATTTAGAACCAATCCGGATTTCTTTCTGTTTTTTACCCACCTAGATTTACAAAACTCCGAGAACTTTTCGTTATAAAACTGATCAGCTCTTTTTCTATCTGTACCCTGAAATTGAGCTTGAACACATTTAAACAAGTGCGTAATTGCTTGATCTGTCTTGGAAACTCCAGGTGTATATGGAACACTATCAAACCCCTTATAATCACCAATATAAGAACAATATGTTTGTTCTGCATTTTTTATCTCTATTGCTAGCTCTTCATCATTAGTTTGTGACATTTCAGCCAACGCTATATAGTCTAGCATCTCATCATTTTTTGTTTGATTTAATATCTCAAGCGTTATCGCATGAGTAAACATATGATTTATATTCTCTTGCAGATTTTCCCAACCTTCGATACAGCATTTTCGATTTTTGCTTACTTTTTCCCAGTCAAGAGCGAAATATAAATTTACATTTTGGTCGCGTTTACCAGCACCAAATTGATCCAATATGAAACAAGTTTGGGAAACATAATACAAATAATAAACTGCAAATAAGTTAGATAAGTCCTCAAGAGAAGTCATACCGGAGTCCAACATATACTCAAAATCAGCTTTAAATATATTCTGAATTCCTTTCTTTACTACAAAATACGGTTTAAATGCATCAGCTTCAACTACATTTTTATTCTCTATAGCACTAATAACCATGTTCTCTAAAACATTAAACTGATGCTTTTCTTTTGCTTGCTCTATTTTCTTGCAAATCTCATCATCAATTTCCATTACCGAATAAATGAAGTGAGCTAAGTTATCTGCACTTTTATTATTAGACGAAGTCTGATATGGATATAATCCAAGGTTATCAGCAACAAAGTTTTCCCCTTCAAAGAAAAAGCTTTGTATCATATCCTTGAAATAATCTAAATCTTGATTATCAAGATCTACTTCTTCTTGTAACGCATTGCATAAATCGTCAAACGAAATAGGCTCAGTGCCTTTTTGGGCTGCTTCTCTAAAAAAACCACTTACAATATCTTCCAACTCTGTTACGATTGGTGCCTGTGATTTTCCTGATGCCTTAAAAGGAAATAATTTAAACTTTCCATCCGGCTTATGTGTTAATCTAATGGAATCCATAGATTTTGAATCATCAGTTTTTGCATTAAAGCTCTCTATAAATGTCTGCTCATCAAATTTATAATCCATTTTTATACCACCCTAAACTTATAACCAAAATGTCCCGAAGAAATCGTAGCTTTTTTACCGTTTGGCATCATAACAGTTACTTGTTTGTTTAAATTACCAGTTTGCAAAATTCTTTCCACAAAACTTATAAAATCTGCATGATTATTTCTGTCATCTGCAGTCTGAATATACCCCTTGTTCAGTCGATACAATAACTCATACAAAGCATAATCGATATCTAAATCAATTACATCACCCTTGTTTCCATCAAATGAAGCAATTATGGATGGCATAAAGCGTTGCAACTCATCATCACCCGATTGTACTGGAATCGAATCTAAATTAGGCTCAAGCTGAACCGATTCATAGACTGCAAATCCATCATGTTTATTGTCTAAGCATAAATTGCCGTCTTCATCGCTTCCGCACCACTGTGTAACAGCTTTCTCTATCATTCCATATAGGTTTCCTAATTTTTTGCCCAAACCAGAATTATATGAGTATAAATCTTTTAAATATCCGCGATATATTTCATCAACCTTGGTTTTATTATCTAGAGCTTTCTCTCGTACTATCAAATTAAAAACAGCAGATTTTAATGTTTTATCTAGGTTAATTCTATTAACCATTCCCGCATCACATAAAACCTGTTTATATGGTGAATCCGAAAAAGAGTCTAGGACTTCGCTCGTAACATCCGCACTAACATAATAAGAAATAGCATCTTCATCAGCATCTTCGCTTCTAGCTAATAGCGGATCATATTTATTTAACATGTTCATCAGTACAGCAACATCTGTTGAATCAAATAACAATGAAGGCGTAATTTGCTTCATAAATTCGCGCAAATATGAGGCCTCATCGGATTGCAAAGACTGAAATTTCGTGTAGCTGAATTCTTGTGAAACAACAATATTATGAATAAAGTTTAAAATCTCACGAGTTGTAAGGATTGTCTTATCCTTAATGATTGTTTCTACCAAAAGATTCGCAACATATTTTCTCCTACTCTTCGAGCATAAAAACTCGTAATTCATCTTTACCGGGCATCTTTTTGCTAATGGACATTCAGCGCATGTGTCTAAATATGCCTTATAAAAAACATTATCTGTATTATCCGAAAAAACTTTGGCAAAAATATCTTCAATATATCCTGCATGTATACCATTTTCAGTCAAACTATACATGTGGTAATCAGAAAAGCTAACGTGCTGAAAGTGACTATTCTCATCATAATCATTCATATTCACTTGTGTTGTTAAGATATTAGTCTCGTCTACATATTTGCGAAGCAATGAATAATCCGCACGATATTCTGATTCTACAAAATTACTCAAAACACCAAGATTGATTGCAAGTATGACATTCTGGCCTGGCTTTTCAATATTTTCATCCTTAAAAGCACTTAGTAATTCATTGAGAGTCTCAATCGCAGTTTTAGAAGGAGCGCTACTTTCTGTAGCATCATTAAAAATTCTATAATTTTCAATCAAATGCTCTTCATCTGCATTCTTCAGATATGACAATAAATGAGATTTTCCATCTCCTGCACTTCCGCATAATAGAACTAATGTCTTTTTGCCCGAATTATTGACAGATCTCAATATGCTCTTTAAATCTGATTCTGCTGCGCGCGTAACGTGCATATAATCCTTAAATGAATCGAATTTCTCAGTATTATCAATAGAATCACTTGATGATTTTTTTAATCTATTAAATACCCTTGATAATTTGCAATTATCCATGTCAATCCTCACTCCGCAATCTTATTTATTGTTACCACATCTTGAATCGTGCAATCCAACTTTTCACATATTCTCAAAACTATAGAAAGAGAAACCGGCTCATTCCTATTCATTTTTGACAGTGTACTAGTACTTATTCCAGTCATTTTACATAGCTCACCCTTTTTTACACCTTTGTCAATAAGTGTTTTCCACAGGTTGTTATAATTTAAGAACATATAAAAGCCTCCCAATCACGCTATTTTACTGAATTGTACCTATCTTTCATTATAAAACTATGCGTTTTAGTGGGCAATGTAATATTTTCGATTTTGCGCGACTTTTCGGCTATTTTTAAAGTAAAATAATTGGGAGTAGAACGACAATTAGCCAGGACGACTTTCGTCACCCTGGCTAAACACTTTACAGTACCTTCTCAAACACCATTGTAGCCTGAATCTTATCTCCTCCTAAGAATCCCTTTGAACCAGACGATGTAGTTGATATCGTATGTAATCTGTATCCCTTTGCAGCTTGTTCATTAATAGTACGTTGCAGATTTGTGAGGCTCGATATTCCAGAACCTGTACCTATGAACTTCTCTGTAAGTACAACCTGCACTACTAAGTACATATCACCTTTCTTTCCTTCTGCTGCAATCGCCCCTGCATCAAATCCAAACCCTGCCATTTTACTGTTCCTCCTCTTCGTACTTTGTTTCAAATTTAATAGCATCTACATCTTCATCGATTTTAGGTGAGGGAATTCCATGGCAAGCCTCACGAGTCTCTTCAATAAGTTTGCAAATTGCTCCTCCAGGAATCACATAGACAATCTTGGCCTTAGCCTTCTTACCAATTTTGTCATAGAGTCTTCCAGCACTCATAGTGTCACCCTGAACTGTATAAGCGCTATTAGCTACATAGCCAACTTTACCAATCCCCTTCATCTTGACCATAATAGCCTCGGCATCATACTCATTATTAGGTTCTTTCTTGAGCTTTACCTTCATCCCCTTCTTCATGAAGTCATTGCCAAAATAGTGATTACATCCTGTTAATGTGAAATACTGCTTTGCCATGATGAATACCTCCTTTACTCTATCTCATCATCTTTTCCAAAATACTTTTTTCTTATTTCTTTAGGGAAGTAATCTGCCGGTTCTACATACGTTAGTTCTTTTCTTAGACGTGTTTCTTTGATTTTATCTTCCCCTTTCATCAAAAATTGAGCCAATTCGAGAAATGATCCATCTTCTTTAGAAACCACTATTGCACAGTGCCCATAGCCACCAATGTAGTTTGCATCTTCCTCAGCCGTAAACATGTATGCTGTCTCGTATTCAACGCACGTATCAGCATTAGGCTTCCTATGTTTCCCAATCTCCAAAACTTCCTCATAAGTAATCATTACCATCTCCTCCTTCCACGTCGACCGCCGCCATTGTTCATTTTCATAAGTTCTGACATCACTGCAAATGGGAAAATCAATATACATAACACAACTAACATGGCTTTTACCTCCTAAATAAGTTGGTTGCTTTCTTTCTATGATTAAATTCTAGCAGCTTAGCTGTCCTAAAATAGGGACAGTATCGCAAAGCCAGTATTCCAGTATTTCAAGGTCTCGCAGCCTTCACGCGTACTTTCATCCAACATCCCTTCAAATATTTCCACACCTTCATAGTTCGTACCTTCATTCGGGAGTCGCGAGCTCCCGAATTTTCCTTTCTTGAAAACAGATTAATAGTTTCGACTCATGTCCATTCCTTGCGCTAAAAATGGGCATAATAATAGACCAGTACAAAATCTTCTGGGCGTCCCCAGAGGTACTGGTCTATGTAATGTTGTATTATAGATAATTGTAAAAATCAAACCATATTATATAGCCTCAATCTTCGCAAGAAATTCTTTAAATGAATCTGTATAAATCGAATAATTTGGAATAAACTCTTTGGAGCCATCCTGTGACCAAATAACGACTGAAGGTTCATCTTTTTCATAACACAAACATAGAAGCTTATCACGATTCAACTTTGCAAATGGTATTAAGTCAGCTCCGATGGAATCTTCACTGAAAACCATATACTCATCGTATTTTGTTATAATTACATCAATATCATTTTCCGCATATTCTGATTCTGATATGCTATCTACAAGGCATAAAAATCTTTCAATGACAATATCTGTATTAATATTGATTTTCTTCTCAGGAATTAATCCATTATATTCTTTTATAAACTCAACAAATTCAACTGGTAATTGTTTTCTCCAATTTCTTTCGCGCTTTTTTATTATTTCATCTGAAATAATCACTGGAATAGTGTTTCCTTTTATCAAAATCTCTCACCTCCTAATGTCTTGGTGCATCCGCCCAATTTCCTTCACTACGGCCACCCGAATGATTAGTCGAGTTATGAATTCCAAATGGAACCAACTGCATTGTTCCATCTTTTTCGGAATGGTGCCACGTATATCCTGTTGGTGTCTTACCATTCTTAATCTGCTCTAATTGTTCTGGAGTAAATTGTGCTGCTAACTCTGAATCATTTTCAACAGCTTCATTTAAGGCTTGATTACATTTATCAAATTGCTCTGAATCTGTTTTGTTCCAATCGTCTATATCCAAAGTTGTTTCAAATACCACATATTCAGAAAAATCTGCATAAGTTCTACCATCTTTTTCGTATGTTCGAGCTGTAGGAACTAACCCTTTCTCACGAGCTAACTCAATGATTTTCTTCTTTTGTCCGGCTGTCAACGAACTTCCTCCAGGAACAGTTTCATTCCATGACCACGGTCTATTTGAATTTACTGCATTTGAATAATACTCCGCAAGTATTTCCTTAACCTCTTCAAAATCAATTAGACCATCCTCAAAATCCTTTATTTTTTGTAGTTTTTCTTCTTCTGAAAGCTCTCCAACATCAGAATTAGCATCTTTTTCTTTACTATTTGCTACGTCTCCTACTAAAGATTCATTGGATTCAAGTTCATTAGGCAACTCGTCCGATTCTGATTCACCTATTTCATTTGGCAATTCATCTGATTCACTTTTTCCAATCTCATCAGGCAATTCATCGTTCTCAATTCTTTGGTTATTATTACCTTCAGATACATCACCTGGTTTTACCAATTAAAACCACCTCCCTCAGCAATTTCTCTATACCGTTCTACGATGGTTCCATCTTTTTTCAAATCGCATATCTGAATGATAATTAACCTACATATCTCATCCACCAAATGATTATCTGCAATATCAAATTGCGATTGAATTCTCTTTTTTACCGCAGTAACACCAGCTTGTTCATCAAATGTGTCTTCCAAAATATGAGAAAGCACTTTTCCACGAAACAGATTATAAGCAAGTATTCCCCTATTCTTTGCACCTTCTGCTAAAGCTTTTCTTAATTCTCTTTTAGTTATTATTCCCGCTTGTAAGGTATCTACCCATTCCAAAGAAAGCACTCTATCTTCCTTAGTTAATTCTATTTTTTCTCCTTCAGAAAACAAATAATGTAAGTACCGTTCTACTGCAAATAGATTTACATCAGAATCATTATTCTTTTGCTTAACGTATGGGCAACCTTCTGTAAAATTCTCAAAATGACAGAGTACCGCTTCTACCCAATCGTTCTGATATACTACAGCAGTATAATCAGGTAGTTTTCCTATTTCATCAATCTGATTATCATTAAGGGAACATGATGCACCTACTATCTCCCTATCATCTTTATCAGGCAAACGTAAAATAATCTTGGTATTAGTATTTCTAATAACAGCCTCGTCTAAAAGTCCAGGTGCTTGATCAGCAATAACAAAGCCTTCTCCATAGGCTCGCATTTCTGCGATTGCATTGGTAAGCATTTCAACTGCCTTACCTTGTATATTTGAGTTTTCTTGACTTTGCACTGTACTTGTTTTTCTTAATAAATTGTGAGCCTCTTCCAACACAGTAATATGTTTCAATGAATTATTAAATTCATCCTTATTAATCCAGTATTCTTGCAGTTTTAGCATGAGAATACCCATAATTAATGATTTTGTTTCTGGTGAACCAATTCTGCTGATATCCACAATTACATTATTTTCAAATAAATCTTGTTCATTTATTCCAACTTTATCGCAAAAAAGTGATTTATTAAGACCGTTTGTCAGTGTTTTAACTCTAGTTATCAAAGCACCGGCATAATCGCTCTTTGTATCTTTTGAATACATCGAATCTTCCAATACTTCAGGTAATGTATCAAGAAGATCATAGAAAGTTGGAAACTCATCTATATACCTGCCGCCACTTAAATTCCATCCCACATTCACATATGCCCGTTCAACAGCATCTTTTAATACAGCTGGCATGGCTGCATACATTGGCCAACAAGCATTCAATATTTCTATCAAACGATCAATATGCTCAAGCACATGGATATTCTCAGGAAACCAGAAAGGATTTAGCTTTAACAGGTCATCTGTTATAGTCGGATTAGTTCCATATACTTTACATTTTCCACCGATTTTAGTTTTGTATTCTCCTTTTACTGGTTCTATAACTAAGAATTTTCTAGTTTTATCAGCAGATATAATTTTTGAAAGCAATTGCAATGTCGTTGTTGTTTTACCTGTACCCGTTGAACCTGTTACAAAAACATGCGACGTAAAACTATCAGCATCCAAAACAACAGACTTCTTCTCATCGTTATACATATGATAAACAGAACCTATTGTTATTGGACTTGTCTGAGATTTATCTGAAAATCGCTGTACGTCTCTCCCAAATGATGCACACTCTATAACTGGCAAACCAGCAACTGATTTTCTTGGAAAATTCAGCGACTTAGCTAATTCTTTTCCTGAAAGTAGCGTTGTTGGAGTAACCAAAGAAGGATACATTAACCATTCATCTTCAAGTGACGTTTTTAAACCAAAAACTGGATGTTGAAGGTTTTGAACACTCAATAATATGGTTTTAGCAGAATCAACTGCCACCTCACCATCCCAAAAATTAATTGCAGCTTTGCTTAAATACGACTTTTCTCCCTGTGTCAACGCCAGATACATATGTGCAACATTATTCGCAATTACAGGACTATCAGAAATAATATAAGAAGCAAATTCCCACATTCCTAATGCAGAACTCTCCTCTATCCTTTTTATTTGGTCCTCAATTATTTCCAATGTATGCTTTACTCCATGGTTAGTATATGTCTGTGATAATTCTTCATGTTTACCAAGAGTAACTGAAACATTTGAGCTTCTTGCAAAAGAAACTCCGAAATTAATACCGTATGAGTGCCCCTGACTTGCGCCAACACCCGCAATTCCTGCTGGTGTAGGTACAGATAATCCTGCATTTACTCCAGATGATTTAGATATATTACCACCAATATTTCCACCTAAATTAAATGAGGATCCTTCTGTAGAATTTTCTGATACCCCAGAACTTATCCTCCATGATTCATAAGGAGCAAGTGCAGAATATAAATCATAGAGTCTATTTTTTGTTTCCAACTGATTTCTCATTGGCTTAGCAAGGAGTATCATTATATATTCCTGATCTGGACTTGTTGGAACGATTCCATCCAGCAATTTTTCCATACTTTGGCTTATAAAATCCTCAGATTTTTCCGATGCTATATTGGAAACAACTGCAACAGATTTTGATTTATTATCATCTCTTTCGGAGACTATATTTTCTAGCACTGTAGGAATACCAACACCATAATCATTTCCCATATTATCTTGCGATTGTATTTCTGCACCTGGGAAATTACCTTTTATAGCTGCTAGCATTCTTGAATAATACTTATCCGCAATAGCTGGATCTGACTCTCTCTCATTGGTATTTACAACACCTATTGTAATTCTACAATCATCAACAGTTCTATGATATATTAATGCGATATTACAATCTTCTTCACTTAAAACTTGATAAACATTAACAAGCTTATCAAGGCTTTGTTCTTCATCATCTACCACCCATTTTGTAACGTCAAAAAAGCGAATTCTATTATCTGAATCAAAATCATCTGACACAGACAATAATGGAGTGTATATTTCACGTAAAGAGTCTAAATATGCTTGATATACCTCTATGCCCACTGCACCCAAATTTCTTTGAATAAGTTGTTGCGTCTCATCACTATTAAGATCTTTCTTTATCTTAAAATAGTCTTCTCTTCTTTTCTCAATCTCATGTAACTGTTTTGGACTCAAAGAAGATAATGTTGCAATTCCATCACCTGACTTTTGAGCAGCAGCAACTGTTTTTCTTGCAAGAAACTGCTTAGCATTTGAAATTATCCCCATTATTAATCCTCCTTTTTACATATCCATCTTTCGCCTAACAAATGTAATCAGTACAGCAATTATGAATACAACGCCGAGTCCAATACATATATTTTCTACATTCCAGTATTTATTCATAGTTAGTCTCCTATTGCGCACCACAACTTTTAGCAAGAACTGCAATAATGACAAGCAAAAGTATGACACATATTCCAATAAATATATTTTTTACATTCCAATACTTATTCATCTCTAAACTCCTTACAAATTATTTTCTCTTCTGATTGCTCATAACTTCTTTCATGGTTTCTCTCACTGAATCAACAAGAACAACTGCTTTGGTCTTAATATTCTCTAATTTCTCTACTCGAATTCTTTCCCAATATTTTTCTACTGATTCCAAGAATATATATCCGTAGAGAATAATCATTCGTGATACTCTCATTTTTGTTGGCAACTTGTCATGCTTATCTTCAAATTCGCCATTTGTATTCCTTTGAAAAATCTTATCAACGTTAGTATCAAATTTTTTACTTATGGGATTTAACAATCCCTGAAATGCATTCTCAGGACTTAATCCTCCCAGTTCTGTCATTATTTTTTCAAGAGACTCCTCTTCTATCTCTGTATTATATATTTTTGTAATATCTCTAAATAAATCTTTGATATGTGCATCTGAAGTCAATATATTTACTAATGGGACATTATCCCAATTAATTATCTTATTCTTGCTCCAATAATTGCCCTCAACTCTATCAACATATTTCCATATGAGTTTTTCACACTCATCATGTTTTAATGATTGACTTACATTTTGAGCCGCAATAAATCCGCTCTGCACATATTCAGGAAGTTGATCCATTGTTAAGTTCACCAATTCTTCCAAACCAAATGGAGGCTTTTTGGCAATTGTATCCTCATCAATCTCAACCTCATATTCTTGTGCTAACACTTTTACAATAGAGATTTTATCTAATCCCATTTCATCGTTTATCTTATTAATTATTTCCTCAAATTCTGCTATTTTCTTCTTTGCACCATAGCACTGAGTTAATACAATAGTAAAAGGTACACCAATAGAATAGAGTTCTTTAATAAACTTAAGTTCAGCTCCCTCATATCGGTTACTGCCGGAATTAATGCAATACCAAATCGCATGAATCTGGTCTAATTCATCGCCAGACTCAGACTTTGACGCAATCGTTCTTTTTATTTCTTCTATAGACTGTCGTGTTTTTTCCGAATCTAACTCTAACCCAACTGTATCCCATATATGAATTGGAATTGTTTCATGTCTATACTCATCTATATGTTCTGTTACCGGTCTTCCTGTACCTGTTACCGCAACTTCTTCACCAAAAATTGCATTCAGAAGTGTACTCTTCCCAGTTCCTGTTTTACCAGCAACCATTATATTGGCTGTCTTCAAATCAGAATGTTGCATTTCTTCATTAATGTTCTCAGACATATCGATTCCTCCTCAAAATCAAAGATTCTCCAATTGCTTTCTCATCTTTTCCTTTAGATATTTTTTATTTTTAAGTTCAGCAGCTGTTGAAGTTCGTAATACCTCTACCAATGCTTTTAGATAGTCTTCTCCTACAGTTTCAACATATGACTCTGCAGCAAATTTACTAATTAACGGTATTGCCATCAGCGGTGTTGCTAAAACTCCCAAAACGACATCGGTAAATATTTCATCTGCAAAATCTCTATCCTTTGACAGTCCTGCTAATGAATTTAATTCGCTTACCATTTGAATACATTTTCGATGCACGTATGGTATACAGCCTAAAGGAATCCAAGCAGCTTTACCTACCTTCTCAGAATAATAATTAATTACTCCTTTTCCTCTTGTCTGCAGTAAATTCACCTTGGTTTCAGAAGCAACAGTCAATGAATCGATAACAGATTCCATTATCTTGAAACGGTATAAATAATAATTACCAATACTTTCTGATATTAATTCATCTAGTCCATATGCACTAATTGTAATCTCATCATCCAAAGCATAATCTGCCGCCATGATTCTATGTATTGGTATATCTGGCATCTTATCCTTAATTTCATTAGCCAAATCGCTATTTTTCTTTGAAATACACTGTGTCAAAACAATTACAAAAGGGATTTCATACTCAATAGAAAGCTCTTTTATTAGTTCTGATTCATATTCCTCAAAACGATTAGTGCGTTCATTTATACAAAACCAAACAATATTTACATCATCAGCAGTAGAATTCTTTTTTGCTGCTTTTATATGTTCTTTTATTTTACGAAGAGTGTCCTTTGTTAGCTTACTATCTACTTCTAGCCCAACAGTATCATATAAAAGGAAATCTTCTTCTTTAATTCCTTTACTGGTGTTAATAGTTTTATGGCATTCATAAACTTTATTTTCACGAGTAACTGCCGCTCCATCTCCAGCCTCAGCTTTTTCTTCACCAAGAATTGAATTGACTATAGTACTCTTACCGACACCAGTTTTCCCCATAATTACAATTCTTACATTTGCCATATCTATTTACCTTCAAAAATATATGAAGCCAATTTATCTAACCCAAATGGTTTAAGTACAACCATTTTTCCATTGTTTTCTATATCTGTTTCAAATTCCTGTGCTAGAACTGGAACAACCTTTATTCCATTTGCAATTTTTTCTATCTCATCGACAAATGAACTTATCTTCTTTTTATCATTGCATTGAGTTACCACTATCATCCCTGCTAGTGCAGGAAAAGAAAATATTAAATCCTGTATAAACGCTTTTTCAGATTCTTCCATCCTACTTGTCGAAGAATTAATGCAATATACAATCATACCTGACGTTTTTTCAACAAGCCTACAAATAGTTTTGTGCGCGTTTGCAATATTTTCCTTACCAAAGTCTATACCTTTTATCTCGTACCATTCGGTATTGTTTTCATCAGAATATTTGTAATACTCTTCAAACTCCTCCTTCTTATACTTTGTTTTTTGGAGATTCTCCATTGCTTCTATTAAAACCGTTTTTCCAGATCCAAGCTTACCCGCCACGATAATTTTTGTTGCCCCTAGAACACAAGTAACATTTCTTTCTGAAAGAAGACTTTTTACATATCCTTCAAATAATTTATAATCTTTTTCTTCACCTTCAAAAATTATATCTAGACCCTTATCCTTTCGGTTGTATACCTCATCAATTTTCTTTACAATTTCACTACCTTTTTCTTCAAGCGAAGCTTCCTTGTAACTACTTCTAGATAATGGCGAGCTATCTGACAATGTACACCATTCTCCTATTTCGTTTTTAAAATAGTATGAGATATTATTTGAAATAGGATTACATACAATCCTTAATGCATTTCTTTTCATTTAAACTCATCCTCCGTTAATGCATTTAATATTATTTTCTTTAGGCCATGAAAGACTTATGCATTGACTCCAATTTAACATATAGTCACATTTTCGCCTTGACTTCTAAACCACATATCAATACCATCACCATAAACCTCCGCAATTATCTCATAAACGTCTCTACCTAGGTTATCATCATATTTTTTACTCTTTATTTCCGCAGTTGGTAAACGATCAAGCACTGCCTCAACAGAATATCCCCTATATTCAAAATGTACCCTTCTAAGCTTTCCTGGAAACATAAACTGCACACGCTTTTTAAATTCCCCCTCTTCGAAGCGATTGGCATATGGACTACAAAATTTTTCATCAAGGATCTTGTAATCTTTCAGTCTATCTATCCTATAAATAGTAGGATTAGCATCATTGATGATATTAAAATTACTTTTTACCTCTTCATCATCAATAAATGCTGCTAAATAAAAATAGTAATCAGAAAACATAATTGCAACTGGTTTTATCTTTCTTATATGACCATGTTTCCCTTGTATACCTTTATAAGTAATCTCAATGTACTGATGATTATTTATAGCCTTGCCAATGTCCCACATTTTATCTATAAATACAGTCTTATGATGTGGCTCTATATAATGGAACTCTTCATTTCTAATTAAGTTTTTGACTAGAGATTGGTTTTCTTTTGGAACACAGCTATCAACCATTTTTTCAAGCATTTGTTCCATTTCCGGCTTTGTAAAAGCGCGACTCTCTAAAAGAATTTTGCAAATAGCTAATACTTCTGGATTAGTGAATTTCTGCTTATATATTTCTTCCAAACGATATCCGCCAATTTTTCTGTCGTACACAATGGTATTTATACAACCATCTTCAGGGCCGGTAATATCCAAATAACTTCGAATATCACTAATATCTCTAGCAATACTGCGTTCATCCACACCAAACTCCTTTGCGGATGACGATTTATATACGACCCCACCATTAATCAACTTAGAGTAAAGTCTTAGTACTCGCTCAACTTTATCTACCATTTTTACCTCTTTAATAAAAAAAGCTATAGGATTCCTATAGCGAACACCAAACCACACTCGTCATTAGGCTTCCGTAGTCATAACTATATTCCCCAATACCTTCCCATAAATTATACTATATCAATGACACTTTTTTCACATTTTTACATACAACTTACAAAAACTTGCAAAAAAGTTCCAAGTTGGTTTTAATATTCTCACAAAAAGTCTGTTCATGTCTAATTTTCTATCAATTCCAATCATCCTGTACATCATTTTCATCGTCTTCAAATGATTTCGCTCTAATCTTTAGTGTTGGTATTCTATGTTGTAGTCGATAGTATTTCGTTATGTAATCGCTAATATTGAACCCGTTTAGAATATTTAAAGCTTCGACCTCAAGTAAACCATAGATTTGCTGAAGTTCTTCACACAGCCTTCTCATAGCACCTACATTGTTTGGATTTCCAATCGCCAACGCCTTTTTCCTATACTCCTCAATCACCTCTTTATCTATCCACAAATAGCCAGCGTCTTCATGTTCTCTTGCTATTTTTTCAACTCTTTTTAGGGCTTTCTCCTCATATGATTCTCTTGCCATTTTTGCTGATACACTCCTATAGAATAACCTAAATGTTTCTTGTTCTGACTTGAAGATACCAAATGAAAATGACAGATTTTGACATTGTATGATTTTTTATAGAAATTTATTTGTCAGCATGTATGCGTACAATTTACTACATTAAAACACACCTCTTGATCCAATAAGTTAATCATATTTACAACTCAAAGAGGTGTGTTTTCAATTTTCTATATTTTCACCACATCGAACATTTCTCCACTTTTCACCTTTAGCCCCCTCATGCACAAACTGTTGGATATCCAACTTGTTTCTGTCATCATACTCGCCCGTCTCCTTATAAAGTGGATGACGGCTGACATCATATTTGTCCGACAAAAATGGACGTACACCTCGAAGCTGCAGGATGCACTTGTCGCCATCCATGACTGCGATTTCATCCACGGTCATGAGATCCTTGCCACTCTTCTGATAGTTCATGGAGTAGGACGGATTGCTGCCCCTGCTTTCGCCGGTGTTATACAGTATAGAATTAGCAGGAAATAATTATGTTAGATTTCCAACAGAATTTTTAAGAAAAGAAAAGTCCCCGAGATAGGGTTAGTGAATCATTGTTTTCCATTCCGTACAATGAATCAGGAACCCCGTCCCGGGGAGTCACTTAAAACCAACATGACATAATTAAAAAACCAACCGAAATAATTCGTGTCACATTCACCATATAATCTTGCATAATATTGGATATTATTTCACAACGTTATTTCTTCTCATTGTGCTAGGATGTAATTACAACAAATCTATATAAGGGGGTTATTATGAACGTAAAGAACTTTGAAAACGAAGGAAGAAAGTTTGCTGTCAATAAGGGTAACTTCCACGTATTGGAATACTTGGTTGACTCCAGCGTTTCTCCTTCAAATGCTGCAACCGAATACTTCATGAGTAAGATGGGTGTTCATCGCCGACAAGTAGCCATCGAGCTAAACGGCAATAATTCAGCTATTATACAGGCTGGTGCCATGCAGTGGATGGCTGGTGATATTCAAGCCACATCCGGAGTAAAAGGTGTTGGAGATTTACTTGGAAAAGTAGTAAAAAGCGCTGTTACCAAGGAATCTGCTGTCAAACCAGAATATACTGGTAACGGTTGGCTTGTATTAGAGCCTACCTACAAGTACATCTTATTGGTTGATGTTGGCGAATGGGGTTCTGGTATCACAATTGAGGACGGCATGTTTTATGCATGTTCCGGTACCGTTAAGAATAGTGTTGTTGCCAGAAAGAATCTTTCTTCTGCAGCACTTGGAGGCGAAGGTATCTTTAACTTGAGCCTCTCTGGTACAGGAATTGCTGCACTAGAAAGCAACGTTCCTTATGAAGAGTTAATTGAAGTAGAGCTTAACAATGACACCTTGAAGATTGATGGCAACCTCGCTGTTTGTTGGTCTTCCAACTTAGACTTTACCGTTGAACGTACTACAAAGACCCTCGTTGGATCTGCTGTCAGCGGGGAAGGTCTTGTAAATGTTTACCGCGGAACCGGCCGAGTTCTTATGAGCCCTGTAGCTCCAACTAGTTCACTAGTTGCTTCAACAAATACAATTGCAGCTAAAGCTGCTGCTATTACAAGTAATACTTTTGGAAAATAGTTTAAAGAGGAAGTATGTGTCACATGCTTCCTCTTTACATAATAACCTTTATTTATTGTTTTCCATTCCGTACAATGAATCAGGAACCCCGTCCCGGGGAGTCATTACAAAAGCCGGTCTTACGACCGGCTTTTACTAATCCTCTGATAAGATAATTAGTGTATCTCCCTCATTGAAGGTACATGTATAGTCTCTATCTGGACAGGTTATAAGTTCTGCCTTCTTTGTAGTCGGATTCACCTTTCTAAATCCAAGACAGATACTATCTTTACATGCAGCAGCTTCTACAATCGTATTGAAGTTTACCTCAACGCCAAGTTCTACGAAGTCCTCTACTGCCTTCATATACAATTCTGATCCCTTAGAGCTTAAGATTTCTTTAAACACGTAATACAGTGGTGGATACTCGGAACATTGTACGGATAACAATCCACCTATCATGGAGCTAACTACAAAATTCTCTCCTCCAACCTTTTCCGCAATTACCTTATTGGCACTCTTGCGAATCTCGCAAGTGGTTGCAAACTTAATGCCATTCTCATGTTCAATGCGCTTCAACTCAATCAACTTCAGCAGTGACTTTGCATCTGCATCTTCATAATCGATATCATAGTCAGTTAGAACTAAAACATTGAATTCCGTACCCTTCAAGACTTCCAGTAGACTTTCTGCATAGAAATCATCAATTTGAATATACTCAAGATCAATATTCTTGTATTCACTTAATCGATACTTCAGTTCTGTCTCTGTATCAACAATCTTAACTGTAGCATTATCGTGCGTAATCTTATCATATTCTCGCAAGATATCATCCAAACGATGATTCTGACCTAGTATAATGAGATCCATCATCATCTTTTTCGTTTCATTACCCTTGATGATTTTAGACTCATCGATATTACTAATGACAGGTTCTGATGTAATACCTGTTCTATATGCTCCATCGTCTTCTTCAAAGAGAATCAGCTGATCACCTTTTCCGATACACTCGCTAAATCTTGGATTTAGGTCAACGGTCTTATTCTTGTGATAGATACCAACTGGGATTGCTTGTTGGAACATGAATAGTACTTCTCGGAAAGTCTTTCCAACGACCTCTGGCACATCCTCACAATAAAATTCGTTCTGCTTGTAATCCAAGAGTTCCTCATATACATCGCAAAGACCTCGCTGATTACTTGCGTGTGCGATAATACGGGAGATTCCATCACTACAATTAATGATGCTGGCATTTTCTCCTGCTGCCAGTTCCCCTGCTGCAACAAATCGTGCATCATTGAATACAACTGATATATGTGGTTCTGGTTTTACCTCATGGTCTTTGAAATATGATTTTAGCGTAAGTAAGGACTTCATGGCATGAACATCATTCTTACCATTGATGATAACAGCCTTTGCAGTCTCAACACTAGCACAATCCAGCATGTGTTCTTCGTAGATTTTTCCACTGCGATATACCATCTTAGTTCCCTTAAAGTTTTTTACATGGGCATCAACAGCATCCTTCATCTCTTCAATATCATGATCACCTACAATAACGATACACTGATTACGATGATTCTCATTCGCATCAACCAAGGATTCAATTACGGTATAAAGCGTATAGCTAAATCCAAGTACGACTACATGGTCTTTCTCAATTACCTTGGACGTACCCTTACGCATCTCATACAGTTTCTGCTCGAAACTGCTGTTGATGATACCAATAAGAACACCAGTAAAGCAAAGACCAAACACCGTCATAAGAGTCATAAAGAAGATATGAATCTTATTATCTAATGCATCTCCCGCTAGCGTTCCGCCATCCAACGTGTGCATTAAGCTAATCCAGATACCTTCTTCTACTGTTCCGCCGCATAACAGCGAAACCAGCAAACCTATGATACACGCCACCAACATCGTCGCTATGAATAACATGAGTATCATTGTCGCAGTTCCGCGCTGCATAATAGAGTCAAACCAGTAATTAAACTTTTCCTTAAAGTTTCCCCTTTTCATTAATCCCCTGTCCTTTATGTTTATTGTTTCATCTCAGTAAGGTGACGAAGTTATTAGCCTTCTTCACTTTCATCCATAATTTCATGTACATCTTCAGGGTCTACGTCATAGATTACCCCATTCTTAATGTCCTCGAAGATTTTCTCTTCTTCTGCAGTTTCTTTATGACCTTCTATCTACCTCTTCTCTAGGTATACCAGCCAATGCCGGTGTTGTTTCTATTGCTTTATCAATCACCTCTTGTGGATGATTCTTGAATATCCAGCTATAGCCTTTGCTCCATCCCCTGCCATTGCTGCAGTTGTAAATATCTTTTCTTTTACTTCTTTTTTATCCATTTACTTTTCCCCTTGCTTACATTTCCCATGCATTATATACATGTGTCTATTATACATCATGTACTACGCTTATTCACAACCAATCAAAAAATATGCCATTCACCAACAAGTAACTGGTGTACTCCGAATTTCTTGCTACCTATATTTGGCATCCTACACCTCACTTCCCCCAACCTGTCCAATACCAGTTTATACTTTGTTTATAATTACCCTCTCCCCACACCTGTAGTGACTTCCGAGCATGTTTTCCTGACCCAAAAATAGCGCACCACATGGTGCGCTAACATATCTCATCTCTTATTTATTCCAGTTTTCCAGCAACTCCTCCAGCGTCCTTGGCTCATACCCCATCCATGGTTTCATGCAGCCCACGTTGATGGCACGGAGGCCTTCCTTGTAGATGTGTCGGGTGTCCTTTTCACATAGTTCCTGGAGACAGTGCTGAAAGTAGTCTTCCTCTGGACTGTTGTGAGTGTGTCCATAGAGGAGGATGCTGCCTCGGTTCATCTTGTTCCAGCTTAGGATTGGATAGTGGCACAGCACCAGGTCATAGGTCTTGCCATCGACGGAGTCCTTGATCTCCTTGTAGTCGCAGATCTCGTCGAACAACTGCTGATATCGATAGTCGGACAGGTCATCGTGATTGCCCTTAATAAGGACCTTTTTTCCCTTTAGCGTAGCAACATAGGCGATGAGCTTCTCGCTTTTTCCACGCATGCTCACATCCCCTAGGATATAGACCGTATCACCATTGGTGACCTTGCGGTTCCAGGATTGATAGATGCTGTTGTGCATCAGTTCCATACTGTCGAAGGGACGCTGGTCGAATCCCAGTGCTGCTTCGTGGAATAAGTGTAGGTCGCTGATGTAGTACTTCATTACACATCCTCCCTTTTCTAACTATTCAAACGTTCTCTCTGGGAGAGTTTTCGAACGATACTGCATTTCACTGACCTTGTACACCGTAACGAATGCGTGTGGATCCACGGTATCCACAAAGGCCATCAGCTTCTGGTACTCATTTTTATCAACGATGGTGATGATCTCATTGCGCTCTTGCATGCGATATGCACCGATTGCCTTGTAGATGGTGGCGCCGCTGTGAAGCTCGTTCAAGATGAATTCACGAATATCTTTTTCAAATGGAGATACGATGCAGACTCTTCGCTTCAGCTTCTGGTCGAAGATGAAGTGATCCACGATGATGCCATTGAAATAGGTTCCCAAGATGCTCAGCATCAGGGTCTTGGTATCGAAGGCCAGGATGGAAGTCACAGCAATGCAGAGCCCTGCTATGGAGGAGGCTTTGCCAAAGTCGATGCGAAGGTACTTGTTCATGATCTTGGCCACGATGTCCAGTCCTCCCGAGGAGGCGTTCCGGTTGAAGAGGATGGCGATTCCGATGCTGACGAAGAAGATATAGCATGCTACGTCTAGGGTTGCATCCCCTGTCATGGATTCATAGTTTGGGAACAATTTTTCAAATACGCCAATGATGACCGGCATCAACAGCGATGTATATACGGTCTTGTAGCCGAACTCCCGTCCGCAGGTGATGAAGCCGATGATCAACAGGAATACGTTGATGATGATGGTGATCATGGATACCGACAGCGGGACGAAGTTCGCCAGTACAATTGCCAATCCTGCGATACTGCTGATGGCCGCATGACTCGGCATCATAAAGAAGAATACGGATGCCGATATGATGGAGGTCGCCAGTGTCAGGATGATCAATTCTTTTATCAGTGCTATTTTTTTCATTAATACAAAAGTCCTTTTTTATTTGCACCTAATAGTAGCAGAAATGCCAGGTTCCTTCAATATAAGCCCCTTCGTATGTTAAGACGCTCTGTATTCCATCAACGTTGTGTTCTGCCATTCTCCGAATCTGTCTTTGGCGATTCTTTCCCGGTAGCCGATTTCTCGGAAGCCGCATTTTTTATGCAATCCGATGCTTGCTTTGTTGATGGAAAAGATTGCGGAATAAATGCTCCAATATCCCTCTTTTTCCGATTGCTGAATCAGCTCTTTCACAAGTGCGGTTCCAACGCCGTGGCCGCGATAGTTCTGATCTACATATACGCTCATCTCTACGCAGCCCTTGTATGCACATCTGCTGGAGGACGGGCTGATTGCTACCCAGCCTACCACATTGCCGTCTTCCTCATATACGAATCGGCAGGTCTTCACGTGGCCTTGATCCCATTCTTCGTAACTCGGGCATTCCGTGTTGAATGTCGCTGTTCCACCTTCCATTCCCTGCTTGTAAATCTCTGATACTCTCTTCCAGTCATTTGCTGTCATTGGTCTAATCACAACAGTCTCCCTCCTCTTTTTCACATGCCTCATTATACAGTCGTAGTGCTTCCAGTACTTGTTCCTGCTTATCCTTCGGAATTCTTGAAAACACTTTGCGAAACTTCTCGTTCATGTCATTCTCAATCGTCCGGTAATGGGCTTGCCCCACTTCCGTTAGGGTAAGAACAACACTTCTACGATCCGTTTGGGATGGTTCTCTTATGACATAGCCTTTCTGTACGAGTTCCTCTACCGTTCGGCTGACTGCGCTTTTATCCAGCTTCAGCTCTTTGGCGAGGTCCTTCACACAGATTCCCGGATTGCGCCCTATCTCTACCACGAGAAAGCACTGGGATGTTGTAACGGAACACTGGCAGCAGTCTGATCGATTCATATTCTCAAGATTTCGTTCTAGCGCTCGCGTGTATTCACGAAACTTTTTTACCTTATCCATAAGAGTCCTCCTTTTGTGTATAGATGATAATTACATTAGTTGCATTTGTCAACTATTTTTTGGTGGAGGGTGACTCCCCGGGACGGGGTTAGTGGTTCATTGTCTTTCTGGAGATACAATGAACCACTAACCCCGTCCCGGGGAGTCATCATTATCTCATCTCCTGTATCCGTTTATTGATCTCTCCTGCGGTTCGCATATCTAGGAGGAACTCGATCAGATGGTTTCCGAAGGCAATGATAAGGATGATGACCATAACAATCATCATGCCTAGGGTAGACTGCCACAGTCCCACCTTATGGGTCAAGGGTACTGTGATGGCCATGTTTATAGCGATACAGAGGATTTCTCGTACCCACCAGCTCATGCCATGTAACTCCTCTGCGGAGAGGAATAAGAGGCTAGATAGTGCTGCTGCTGCACAACACAGAGCTAGGGTTGCGAGCTGGATGTTGCTGATGCCGTTGATTGCGTGGCACAGTGGTCCTAGGATCACTAGGATTAGCAGCGTAATTCCACATATAGTTACAAATCTTCGAAGGACGTTTGCAATTTCTTGTTTCATGGATGTTATCTCCTATAATCTCATCTTCTGCTTTAGGTCTGCCACGTATCGGCGGGACACCAGAAGCTTCTCGCCGTTGGTCATGGTGATCTCGAATCGTCCGGAGAGGGACGGCTTCATGTTGGCGATTTTCTTGATGTTGATAAGCATCGACTTTGACGCCTTAAAAAACAGCGTCCCCTCACACAACTGCTCTGCTTCATAGAGGCGCATACGATTCTCGTACACCTCATTCTCACAGTAGATGAAGAGGTGCTCATCCACCGTCTCGATATAGTAGACCTCATCCAAGCGGATGCGATAGGTTTTATCGTTCTTTTTACATGTGATTTGCTGACTGCCATCCAGAAGTTCCCTAGCCACCTGCTGCACCTTAGCTGCCCTGTCTCTATGGCAGTAGATGTCCATGGATTCGGCTTGGTCATCCTCGATGATGTGGACATGGATATTCATCAACCTTTGATTCCCCCGCTAGTAATACCGCTGATTATGAATTGCGATAAGCATAGATAAATTACAATGGAAGGCAGGATTGAGAATGCAATTACCATGTAGATCAGGCCATTGTCGAAGTTAGCAAAGTCGCCGCTTCGAAGAAGGCTGATTACGATTGGCATGGTCTTCTTACTATCCTCATGGAGGATCAGTGCCGGAATAAAGTAATTATTCCAGGACTCCACGAACTTGAAGATCATCTGTACCGCAAAGGCCGGCTTCATCAGTGGCAATACGATGCGGTTGAAGACGAATAGTTCCGTTGCACCATCAATCCGGGCCGCTTCCACCAGTGACATTGGAAGCGTACTCTCCATGTATTTTATCATATAGTAGAACACGATTGGAGAGGCGATTTCCGGCAGAATCAGTGGCCAGAAGGTATCCATCATATGCATCTTATCAACGATACTAATAAATCCCAAGGCCGTGACCTGTCTAGGAATCATCATGAATCCAATCATCACCGTATAGAACATCTTCCGTCCCGGGAAGCAATATGCATGGATGCCGTAAGCCGTCATGATGGAAAAGTAGCTGCACAACACCGATGCGCACAGGGAGATGATGAGGCTGTTTTTCATACTGTTCATCACCGGCAGAGCGCAGTGGAGCATGCTATTCCAGTTTTTGACCAAGGCAGATCCTGGGAGGAGGGAGAAGCCTCGGCTTAACTCTCCGTTACTTCTGGTTGCATTGATAAAAAGGGCATAGAACCAGAACAAACACAGGAAGGATACCAGGATTAACACCACGTAAGCAATGATTTTGTGTACACTTCGCTTCATCGTACTGCCCTCCCTTCTTCCGTTTTCGAATTCAAGCCAAACACCAGCAGGGACAGGATGGCAGTTACCAAGAATAGGAGTACCGACAAGGCGCCTGAGATGCCGTAATTCTTGTTGTACATATGCTTATTCAGATACATAATCATCGTCATGGTGGACCGGCATGGGTCTCCCGTGCCCTTGGTAAGAATCTGTGGCACGTCAAACATCTGGATTCCACCGATGAGGGAGGTAATCACCACGTACAGAAGTATCGGTCGAATCAGTGGCAGGGTAATTCTGGTAAAGACCTGCCAGGAAGATGCCCCATCCACTTCTGCTGCTTCGCGAAGGGAGGTATCAATGCCAAGCATACCAGCTAAGAGCAGTAAGGTAGTATTTCCAAACCACATGGTACAGTTCATGAAGGCTATTAAGCCTCTCGTGGACCAGGTATTACTGAAGAACTTGAATGGTGCTTCTAGGATTCCATGGTCTACTAACATGGCATTCACCGGACCGCAATCTGCAAAGAAGGAAAAGAATAGCGATGCGAAGGATGCCGCGATGATCAGATTCGGAAAATAGATGACTGTCTTGAAGAACTGCACACCTTTTAACCCGAGTCTATGGTCACTAAACCATGCCGCCAAGGTGATGGATAGGATGATCTGCGGTACGAATCCTAGAATCCACATGATGGCGGTATTGGAGAGATAGGTATAGATGCTTGGGTCTCGAAGCAGCGTGACGTAGTTCTCTAGTCCGCAGAAGACGGGCTTGACCTCGATGAGGCCCGACCAGTAATTGATAAACAGTGACTTATACAGTGATATCACAATCGGCAATGCCGTGAATAACACATAGATGATGATATACGGGGAGATGAAGATGATTCCCCACTTACTCTTTTTCATTCCCTAGTTCCTCCATCCAACGAAGTAATTGTGCGAACCATACGGTGCAGTATGGATTGATTTCTTTGGCGACTGCGGCGGTCTCTCTGGTTCCAAGGGATACCCCGTGGCCGCAATTGTCGTAGATATGTAGTTCCGTGCGTATGCCGTGGGCCAAAAGCTGGTTGGCATAGTGCAGGCTGCCATTCACCCGCACGAAGTCGTCCGTGGCCCCATGCCAGATAAAAGTGCGTGGCATCTCTTGGGTGATGTGGGCCATTGGGTTGATGGGTGACCATTGGTCGCTGGACTGGGTGCCGATGCCAGTCACCGCAAAGCACTGCTCCATGATGGTGCGGTTTTCCTCTGGGCATTTGGATGAGTATACGAAGGCTACTTCATCGGCGATATCCAGTAATGGGTAACACAGCACGCAGGCATAGAGTTCCGGATGCTTGGCGCCAAACAGGGCTGCCAATTGTCCCCCGGCGGAAAAGCCTAGGACCGTGATGCGGTTAGCGTCGATGCGGTTTTGGGCGGCTTGGTCTAACAGGATATCGTAGGCGGCTTCCATATCTGCCATGGCTTGGTGAATCAGGCTGTAATCCCCTGGGGCCTTCTGGTCCGTGGATACCGTATAGTGCAGCACATAGGCCGCATAACCTCGTAGGGCGAACTCGATGGCGATGGGTTCTCCCTCGCGCTCAGAGAGGTGCATCCAGCCCCCACCGGGACAGATAATGACGGCCGGCTTAGCGGTTGGGCTTGCATCCACTCGGTAGTCGTCCCCGGCGTAGGATGTAAGATATGCTTTTTCACTCAGCTTATCGTTGGTTGTCTGCATCGCTTGCCTCCTGATACAGTGTGATTTTCATTGCTCCCTGGGAGTGGCGACCGAGTGTTCCCCACTCTATTTGCAATCAGTATATGGAAGGGGGTTTGGGGGTTCAATAGGGATTCCGGTGAGATGCATTTGAGGTAGGGTAAGATGCAAAATGACACCCGGGGACGGGGTTTGTGGTTCATTGTACTTATATGGGTACAATGAATCACAAACCCCGTCCCCGGGTGTCACTTGCTTTAGTATTGATATACTCTCACTTCATATGGCTTGGTAGTGAGGGTTGGTTCTAAGTCATCGCAGTTGTAGTTGGAGAAAAGGACCTTGATATTACCTTCGCGGACCTTCTTCGGCAGATGATACGTGCAAGGCTTGTCCGTAAAACTGCAAACCACCAAGAGTCCCTCGCCCTCATACTCTCTCTCGTAGACGTAGAGGTGCTTATTATGTGGGCAGAGTTCCCGGTAGGAGCCGTAGCGCACCACCGGACTCTTCGTTCGGAAGGCAATCAGCTTGCGATAGAAGTTCAAGAGAGAATCTGGATCCTGCTCCTGGGATGCCACGTTGATGGTGGTGTAGTTCTCATTTACCGCAAACCATGGCTGGGTGGTTGAGAATCCACCGTAGGCGTCTTTGCTCCACTGCACCGGTGTTCTGGCGTTATCGCGGGTGGCCTTCTGAATCTTCGGAAGCACCTCTTCCACCGGCTTTTTCTTAATGTCGTTGTTATAGTTCTTGATTGCCATGCAATCCTTGTAATCGTCAATGCTTGGCAGAGCGATGTTGGTCATACCAATTTCCTGGCCTTGGTAGACAAATGGGGTACCTTTTAACAACAGATAACATGCTGCAAGCATCTTGCCGCTCTCATCGTGATAGGTCTCGCTGCCATAACGGGAAATGATGCGGGGATGGTCGTGATTCTCCAGGTAGAGTGCGTTCCAATCCAACTTCTTCTGCCACTTGGTGAAGGCCCTTTTCAGCTTTCTTAGGTTAAAAGGCCGCGGCATATACTCCGTAAACATGCAGTCCGCATTCATGTGCTGGAAGTTAAACATCATATCCAGATCCGGGTGGTCGCCGCCCATGTATTCCTTGGCCTGCTTGATGCTTACCAGCGGCGCTTCGCCGATGACGAAACAATCGTAGTTGTCGAGGACCTCGGTGCGGAACTCTTGCAAGTACTCATGGATGTGTGGGCCGCTGGAATACATGCGGATACCCTTGAAAAATGGCACCAGATGATCATCCGGCAATCCCTCCGGCTTGGAAATCATAGTGATGACATCCTCGCGGAATCCGTCCACACCCATATCTAGCCAGAACTTTAGGATGTCTTTTACCTCTTGGCGCACCGCTGGGTTATCCATGTTCAGATCCACCTGCTTCCGGTTGAACAGATGCAGATAATATTCGTCGGTTGTCTCATCATAGCCCCAAGCTTCGTTCTCAAAAAAGCTATCCCAGTTGTTTGGCGGGCAGCCCGGGCGCTTGCCTTTTCTCCAGAAGTAGTAGTCGCGGTATGGGCTGTTCTTGTCGCGGCTTTTCACAAACCACTCATGCTCATCTGAGGTGTGATTGACCACCAGGTCCATGACAATCTTGATGTCTAAGGCATGAGCCTTGTCTACCACCTTTTTGAAAATATCCAAGTCGCCATATTCCGGCGCAATGGCGCGATAATCCGAGATATCATAACCGTAATCCGTCTGCGGCGACTGATACAGCGGCGAGAACCAGATGCCGCCAATCCCCAGCGACTTCAGGTAATCCAGTTTCTCATAAACGCCGTACAAATCTCCGATGCCGTCCCCATTGCCGTCCGCAAAGCTTCTCGGCCAGATTTGATAGAATACGCGGTCCTTGTACCACTGTGTTCCCATGCAATAACCTCCCCAATCTATTTGACACCCGGGGACGGGGTTTGTGAGTCATTGTACGCTTAGAAATGCAATGACTCACAAACCCCGTCCCCGGGTGTCATTATATAATTCTATAGCGAATAAACCGCAACCCCGACGATTGCTGATAAACAAATCAGTGCGATAGGATTTAATCCTTTTTTCAGAGCTTTTCTTGAGCCAAAATAGATTAAAGCAATGAGACCCGTAAGAGCCGTTGTTAATACATCTATGCTGTGCCCCGGCATCAATCCACAATTCCTAACTATCATAAAGATACCCGTTACAAGGATAATCCCTATAATACATGGCTTTAATCCGCTAAGCGCAGCTTTTACATATCCATTCTGGAGAAAATAATTAAGTACAACCATCAATAGCAAAATGATTATAAATGCCGGTAAAACAACTGCAAATGTAGCTATAGCAGCTCCAAGTAAACCACCTTTTTCGCTTCCAACATAGGTAGCCATATTCACCATAATTGGCCCAGGTGTACTTTCACTTATGGCAATCATATAAGAAAGCATCTCATCATCCAGCCAACCATGTGCCATAACAACATCTCGAATAAGCGGTATAGCTGCATATGCTCCACCAAAAGAAAAGAAGCCTACTTCAAGAAATCCGATAAATAAATCAAAATATATCATTTCTCTTCGTGCTCCTTTCCTGTGCTATTCTTAACAACAAATACAATGATTCCTATTAGAGCAGCGACAAGCATCAGTACCATGGATGATATATTTAACGCAAAAACATTAATTAGTACCATGGAAACCACAGCAAATCCTAACATAGCAATTTGCATGGAAGCTTTTTTCATTTTCTTAAACATCTTAATCGCAGCATCTACAATGAGAATTCCAACAGCTATCTTGATTCCTTTGAATGCGTTCGCGACCCAAGTTATCTCCAAAAAATGATTTAAGAATTTTGATATCAAAAAAATGATTATAAATGACGGTAAAACCATTCCAAGTGTTGCCGCAATTGCGCCTGAAAGTTTTCCCTTCTTATAGCCTACATAAGTTGCGCAATTAATTGCTATCGGTCCAGGTGTCGATTCAGCTAAAACTGTGACTGTCATCATCTCATCATGTGTTATCCATTTTTTGTTTTCCACGCATGTATTCTCTATAAGAGAAATCATCGCATAACCTCCACCAAAGGTAAACATACCTATCTTGGCAAAAGTAAGAAATAATTCTATTAATATTGGCAAAACTACGCCTCCAATTTTAGTAAGTCAATTCTCATAGACACAATACCGACATCACATCTTATTTCTTCATATTCGTCCTCTACAAATGTCGATTTGTTGATTTAAATTACCTTATAAGCTTATCACATCTTATATTCTAAAACAGATAACATTTTAAAAATAATTAAGGTTATAAGCTTATACGAAGTATTTAACGATGCCTAGGCTAATGGAGTATAAGAGAAGAAATTTTTCACTGACATTTTTAAAATTCATCCCGTATAATTGAGGATGAGTTATTTAACTTATACTTAGTAAATTCGCCGGAGGAACGAGATTCATGAAATTTGCTATGTTACTGTGGAGTTTTGGATTTTTTGAGTAACTACCATATCTTTTAAATAACAAAATTAATGAAGCAAAGGAGATAATAGATATGGAATTTAATAAAGTTATTCAGAAGAGAGAGTCTGTTCGTAAGTACAGCAACACAAAGCCAACAGAAGACCAGGTGAAGTATATTCTGGAAGCGGGGCGCTTAGCACCGACAGCTTTTAATAAACAACCACAGCGAGTATATATTCTAAAAAGTGAAGAAGCTCTTCAGAGGATGGACAGTGTTCATCCATGCCGTTATGGAGCACCGATGGTAATTCTTGTATGTTCTGATAAAAATGCTGCAAGTAATTTTCAGGGTGGAAATAGCTATTTGACAGATGGTGTTATTGCAGCAACACATATGATGCTGGCAGCAACAGATATAGGATTGGATACATGTTGGGCGGGAGTGAATGATGTTATTAAAACACAGAAAGTTTTTGACCTGCCAAAAAACATCTACCCTATTTGTTTCCTGGATTTGGGATTTCGCGCTAGCGATTTCAAAGGTGTATCTAGCGATAAAAAAAGAAATCCAATTGATTCAATGGTAACTATTTTATAAAAAATTGCGGCGTAGCCTTAGGGCGATTGACTCAGGGGGACGGGGTTAGTGATTCATTGTACGCATGGAAATACAATGACTCGCAACCCCCGTCCCCCTGAGTCAAAAAAATAGAGAGCCGGTTTCCCGACTCTCTACGAATAAACTTATTCTGTTATGAATTAGTTGTTCTTCTCAGCGATAGCTGCCTGCGCAGCGGCCAAACGTGCTACAGGAACACGGAATGGGGAGCAGCTGACGTAATCCAAACCAATCTTGTGGCAGAACTCTACGGAAGATGGATCTCCACCGTGCTCACCACAGATACCTACGTGAAGCTTGTTGTTAACTGGCTTACCAAGCTTAATAGCGGTCTCCATCAACTTGCCTACGCCGTTCTGATCTAACTTAGCGAATGGATCGTTCTCGAAGATCTTAGCATCATAGTAAGCATTTAAGAACTTACCAGCATCATCACGAGAGAATCCGAAGGTCATCTGAGTCAAATCGTTGGTACCGAAGCAGAAGAAATCAGCCTCAGCAGCGATCTCGTCAGCAGTAAGAGCTGCACGAGGAATCTCGATCATGGTACCTACTTCGTACTCAAGCTTAACGCCTGCAGCAGCGATTTCAGCATCAGCAGTCTCAACAACGATCTTCTTAACGTACTTAAGCTCCTTAACTTCGCAAACCAATGGGATCATGATCTCAGGTCTAACGTTCCAGTCAGGATGTGCCTTCTGTACTTCGATAGCTGCACGGATAACAGCCTTGGTCTGCATCTTAGCGATTTCCGGATAAGTTACAGCAAGACGGCATCCTCTGTGACCCATCATTGGGTTGAACTCATGTAAGGAAGCGATGATAGCCTTGATGTCATCAACGCTCTTGCCCTGAGCCTTAGCCAACTTCTCAATGTCCTCTTCCTCAGTAGGAACGAACTCATGAAGTGGCGGATCAAGGAAACGAATGGTAACTGGGTTACCTTCAAGAGCCTCATATAATGCCTTGAAGTCGCTCTGCTGGTATGGAAGAATCTTCTCCAATGCAGCTTCACGCTCTTCAACAGTATCAGCACAGATCATCTCACGGAATGCAGCAATTCTGTCTTCCTCGAAGAACATGTGCTCTGTACGGCAAAGTCCGATACCTTCAGCACCAAGCTCACGAGCCTTCTTAGCGTCAGCAGGTGTATCAGCGTTGGTACGAACCTTAAGTCTACGATACTTGTCAGCCCAAGCCATGATCTGGCCGAACTCACCAGCGATAGTAGCGTCCTTAGTCTCGATTAATCCCTGATAGATGTTACCGGTAGTACCATCGATAGAGATCTCGGATCCTTCAGTAAACTCAACACCAGCTAAGGTGAACTTCTTGTTCTCCTCATCCATGTTGATGTCGCCACATCCGGATACACAGCAGGTACCCATACCACGAGCAACTACTGCAGCGTGAGAAGTCATACCACCACGAACAGTCAGGATACCCTGAGCAGACTTCATACCGGTGATATCTTCTGGGGAAGTCTCAAGACGAACAAGTACAACCTTCTCGCCACGAGCTGCCCATTCAACAGCGTCATCAGCAGTAAATACAACCTTACCACAAGCAGCTCCAGGAGAAGCGCCAAGGCCCTTTCCAAGAGGAGTAGCTGCCTTCAATGCAGCTGCATCGAACTGTGGATGAAGAAGGGTATCTAAGTTACGAGGATCGATCATAGCAACTGCCTCTTCCTCGGTCTTATGTCCTTCCTTAACAAGATCACAAGCGATCTTCAAAGCTGCAGGAGCGGTTCTCTTACCGTTACGGCACTGAAGCATGTAGAGCTTCTTATTCTCAACGGTGAACTCCATATCCTGCATGTCATGGTAGTGATTCTCAAGAGTCTCACATACCTTTAAGAACTCAGCGTAAGCTTCTGGGAATTCCTGCTCCATCTGAGCGATTGGCATTGGTGTACGAACACCTGCTACTACGTCCTCGCCCTGTGCATTGATCAGGAACTCACCCATCAACTTATTCTCACCGGTAGCTGGGTCACGGGTAAATGCAACACCTGTACCGGACTGGTTATTCAAGTTACCGAATACCATTGGCATTACGTTAACAGCGGTACCCCAAGAATATGGGATGTCGTTGTCACGACGGTATACGTTAGCACGTGGGTTATCCCAAGAACGGAATACAGCCTCGATAGCTAACTTCAACTGCTCTACAGGATCAGATGGGAACTCAGTACCCAACTGCTTCTTGTACTCAGCCTTGAACTGCATTGCTAATTCCTTGAGATCAGCAGCGGTAAGCTCTACGTCGTACTTAACGCCCTTCTTCTCCTTCATCTCATCGATGAGCTGCTCGAAGTACTTCTTACCAACTTCCATTACAACGTCAGAGAACATCTGAATGAAACGACGATAAGAATCATATACGAAACGCTCGAAAGCAGGATCAGGATTGCCCTTGATCATTGCTTCTACTACTTCATCATTCAAACCTAAGTTCAAAATGGTATCCATCATACCAGGCATAGATGCACGTGCACCGGAACGAACAGAAACAAGCAATGGATTCTGAAGATCGCCAAACTTCTTGCCGTTCTCCTTCTCCATCCAAGCTACTCCCTCCATAGCCTGAGCCATAATTTCGTCATTGATCTTGCGACCATCTTCATAGTACTGAGTACAAGCCTCAGTTGTGATTGTGAATCCCTGTGGTACCGGAAGACCGATCTCGGTCATCTCAGCAAGGTTCGCACCCTTACCACCCAGGAGATTACGCATGGACATGTTACCTTCTTTGAAGGTATAAACCCACTTGTTTGCCATTTTTCTCTTTCCTCCTATTAGCAAAAAAAATTACTATTTGAGCCTTTTTACACTCGCAAAATCCATTTTACCATATTTAAGATGTTTGACAACCTACTTTTTAGGTGAAAAAAAAGCCACGATTCAAGGATTTTGAATCATGGCTTATACGATTGCCGCAGAGATTATCTGCTGGCAGTCAATTCAATATTCTCATGGGTTTCGGAGGCTGTTACCTGACCTCCAACCACCGTTACATTGGTGGTCAGACGATTGCCTGTCTCCGCTTCGATTACCTGGTAGGAAATGAGGTAATTGTCCTTCGGATTGGACTGAAGGGATACCAACAGATCCTGTCCGCCATCGTTACGCTCCTCGATGGTGTAGGAGTAGGTGCTTCCCATGGCACCTTCCTGGAGTACGCCCGGCTCCGTCATGCGGGACGCCTCATTGGTGCGCAGGTTCCGAACCATCACACCACTCTCGGTATCCATCAGATACCCTAATGTAATCTCTTGTACCACCTGTGTATCCTCATACAAAACAGATACGCAAGCCGCATCCATCAATGCGCTTCCGGCATCCACGCCACCGGTTACCACATCACTTACTTCCTTCGCTTCCTTCCCGCGGATATCCGCCATACGATCAGCGAAGAAGACGCTGCTGATAATTGCAGCAATTACCATAGTTGTTGCCAGTCCCTTGGTTCGAAGGAACACAAGAACCGACGCTCTCATATCTCTTTTGCTGTCCTCAGACTCTCTCAAATGCTTCATACTTCTCTCCATCTTTGAACAACAATTTATAAAAACAAACAGGAAAAGGATACCTTGTTTTGATATCCTTTTCAACTCAAAAAATGCAATTTCTATAACTTGGACATCTGTTCCGTTATTTTGTCAGAATCCATTCCACCAAATCACCAAACCAACTGTCATTTGTCTTCGGAGATTTGTGCACCCATGCGCTTGACACTTTTGCCTTGTGATTCTCTGTCTCGACGGTCTTGCCCACGAAGTCCCCTTCGATTCTGGTTCCGCCGCCATTGCCGGTGGTTGCTCTATGGTTGCTTCCTGTGACCTCCTTACCACTCGCCTCTTTGCCAGTCGGAGTGGATGTGGTATTACCGGTTGGTGCTGCGGTATTGCCGCCGCGATTGGAATTCTGTCCGAAAGACGGTACCGGTACTTCTGCCTTATTCACAATCGGCTTGGCCGCATCCAGCTCTTCGTCCGTCACACTGCTCTTCGCGGTTAAGGATACTTCGTTGCCGTCCTTATCCACCACATAGTAACGAACATTCGGATTGGTCATGCCCTGCAGGAGAACACCCTTCTGCAGTTCCTCGCCGGTAATCTCGATTTCCTTAAACACCGGATCATCTCCAACCGCCGTGGTGATGCGATAGGTCTCCGTCGGAACGATCTCATCGGACTCACTCTTCAGGTAGAGCATGGTCTGGTTGTTGGTTACCGTAGCCTCGGCACTCTTGCCGTTCTCCACCGTTGCGGTAATCTTAGACTCTTCTAAGACATAGCCGTGGGCGGTCTTCTCTTCGGTAAAATAGTAGTCGCCCCATGGAAGTCCGGTAATCTCAATGGAGGCGGTATTACCGGTAACTCCTACAGAAGAAGGTGTGGTTGCGATATGGTTCTGCTCCGGAGCGTCCGGATCTGTCAGTCCTACATAGGAGTAGCTTCCGTCTGCTTCCTGCTTCAGCTCCACACCGTAAGTCTTACCGTTACCGGCATCTAAGTACAGCTTGAAGGAAGAGGTCAAGTCATTCACACCGTTCATGAACTGGTTGGTCAGTACCAGGGTGTTGGTCTTGCCGGCCTTGCCGGTTGTACGACCGGCATAGAGAATGTTGTTGGACGTACCCCGGTCATAATCCTTACCGATGGATGTGGTATCCACCTCATAGATGCCACCTTCCGGATCATCCAAGGCCTTCACGTAATAGGTTCCCGGTGTTAATAAAAAGGAAATCAATCCCTTCTTATTGGTCCATCCATAATCGATGGCATTGTCTTCCGTCAACTTGGTATCATCCTTACCAACAGACTCGTAAGTCTCCTTGGTATAGATTCCGTATTCTGCACCTGCAATCGGTGTGGTCTGATCCAGTTCATCTTTCAAACGCACATTAATCAGAGAAATCGGTGTTCCGCTGGCCCAGCTGCAGGCAGTGATATTGGCTGTGCAGGTTGCTGTAGCACTGGCACCGTTCGTCTTATAAGTTGCGGTATTCTTGTAGCGTCCCTTTGTATCCGCATAGGTATCGTACACCAGACGATAGGATTCGTTGGTTGCCTTCGGTAGAGTAACCTGCAAGGTGACCTCTCCGTCCTTGGTACGTACCACCTTGGTGGTATAGGTAGACGGATCAATCGGCGTCGATGCTGCTCCGGTAATAGCAGTTCCGGTGGTTCCATGAACGCCCTCATAGAGCTTGATGCTGTCCTTATTGATGCTAAGGCCCTCCGGAAGAACATCCGTAATGGTGGCTTCGTTGCCAAGAGCCGCTCCCATGTTGTTAATGTCAATGGTCCATGTGGTCTTGCCGGCCTCGTCCTTATAGGCTTTTACCACCTGCTGGTTGGTTAAGACTGCTCCTGCACCGCTTCCGGTAACGCTTGTGGTAAATCCCTCAGACAAGCATTCCGTAAACGTCATATCTGCCTTGTTTTTCAGATAAATGGTTGCCCCGGAGTAAGCATTGCCAAGCTTCAGCTTCTCTTTTCCGGCTTCCGTAAGCTTAATATCCGCGGTCAATGTAGTCTTATCGGAGATGGAGGTTAAGTCCGTAGTCCAAACATGGTCTGCTACACTTCCGTGAGATACAACAACCTCGTAGTCACCCTCATCCAATAAGGTCTCTGGGGTCGTATCATCCTTGTAAAAAAGCTTGCCCTTGAAATCATCTACCACCTGGACATTGTTCAGGTTCATCTTGTTCTGGTTCAAGGTTAAGGTTAGATGCAGAGCCCCTTCGTTATTGGTATCGTCGTAACGGGATTCCAATGCACTACTGAGCATCTTATTCTGAAGCTTCGCAGTGGCATTTTTCGCAACCTCGAAGGCATCTACCGTAAGCTTCGCACCATCGCCGGTGCCTAAGCTATAGGTATGGGCTTCATCGTTCTTAAAATATTCTAACGCCTTGGTATCATAAACAACCGCTACTTTGCTTAAGGTCACCCCTGCAGCATCTAAGGCGCTTCGATTCATAGTAACGGATACGTTCTGTCCGTTGATCTTGGTTGCAGCTACATAAGTATCGTACTGGCTGCTGCCCTGTAGATAGGTGTTGTCGCCAACCTTCACGCCAATGGTTCCGGTGATGTATTCCTGATCATCCGGAATGGTCCAGGTCAGGGTAGCATTCGTATAATCCGTACTCTTGGTGGATGGCGTAATCTGCCAACTTAAGGTTCCGGTCGCCGAATCCGCCTTGGTACTGGCCGTCTTCAAATACGCGGTGGTATAGTGAGCGGTAAATTCCGGCTCGCCCCAGGTAATCAGGGATGTTCCCTTACCGCCGCCCTTCGGATAAGATACTTCCAAAGTTGCAACGTTCTTCGCCTCTCCGTTATCCGTCATGGAAGCACTCATCTTGGTATCAAAACTTATCTCATACTCATCGGAAAAGGTATCGAAGGTAAGCTTCAATGTCTGCTCATCCGTTCCGGTCACTGCATAGGTAATCTTGGCGCTACCATCTGCTTGTGTAGCACTGTTTCCGGTCAAGGTATAGCTTGCACCGGTGGTAACATTTTTTACTGTAATTCCGGCTGTGGTATCCACCGTCAGTCCCGCAATCAACGGATCTGTCACGACCGCCTGCCATACGTTGGCCTTGTTACTGTTCAGGCTCATATGCCAGCGCAGGGTATTACCGTCCACCTGCTCGCCCTTCTTGGTCAGTCCGGCCTTAGGAAGGGTCAGGTCGGAATTGGCTGTCTTGTTGGCCCCAATCTTATCTGCTGCTTCGGAAGACAGCGCTGTTGTCATGGCAACAGCATCCGTACCACCGGTTGGCTCATAGGCCTGGGACTTCACAGCAGTTACAATCTTCATATTTACCGGGCCTACCAAGGTGGTTCCTGCCGGGAAGGTATAGCTATAGCTTCCGTTGCCGTTGTCGGTAAAATCCACTGCAAGGTCACTTCCGTCGGTATTACCGCCAACGATTACTGCGCTCTTCCATTCCTGGAAGGTTGGATTGATGGTGTTGGTAACGGTAACCCCGGCTAGAGATGCCCCCTTGGAATCTGCAGAAGTACCAACCGCCTCGGTCCAGGTGATCTCATTGTTGGTATCCAGGCCGCTATTCGCCAGGCTTACTCCATCAATGGTCTTCGGCACTGCCGGCACCGTAACCGTAATGGCGTTGGCATAATTGGCCGGAGTAATGGTGATTTCCTGGGCGTCTTCATTGGCCAATACGCTTGGGTCCAATGTAAGCTCCATAGCCACTTCGCCCTGCACGCCTTGCATATCATTAATTCCTGTGAAAGTCAGCACCAGTGTATTGTTGGAGATGACAAACTTACCAATCTGTTGCGGAGAACTTCCCGTGGTCATAATCGGGGTCTCGGCAACATCTGTTACCTTCACGGTGTTCGGGAAGGTATAGGTAATATAATCTCCGTCCGCAACACCACGAGGCAAGAATTCTCCGTCATCATTCTTAACCAAATCCTTCAATGCAAACTGAAGGCTCATAGAAAACGGTTTTGTGGTTCGTTCCCCGTTATAAGTCGTCGTAAGTTCCAGCTTCTCGATGCCTTCCGAAGAAGCCGTCACATCACTCCCTGTTCCTTCCGCACGGACTTTCCACCCCATCGTCGCAAGATGCGGAATGGCCGTAATCAATAGCACCACTGCTAAGACACCGGCCAAAAATCTCTGTTTTCCCATAAAAAAATTGCGCCTCCTAAAAACTTTTAAAACTTCTAAAAGCCTGGATATGCGCAATTCATACTTATCTTATTCGTTTTGCTACTACCAAAAATCGCTGATCGGATCGCTCCTCACAGGTGGATAATACTAAAAACTGATTGTCGGATGAGGTGATTACACTGTCATCCCACTGATGGTCTACACCCTCTGCCTTCCGTAAATCCTCCAGAAACATATCCACGTCGGTCTCATTCGCAAAGTCTTCATATGCTTCCAAAATCAATCGGTCGTCGAAAGATACCGCTGCAAATACCTCATACACCAATATCTCTTCCGGGCGATAGATGAATACATAAGGATGTTCCAACATGTAGTCTCCGCTGGCGTACTCGTGCAACCCGGCGAACATGGAGCCGTCCTTCATGTCATGACCGTAGACGACGGTTACCGGGTCGGAAAAATCCTTGGCATTCCGTCGTTGCGTATAAATCGACGCAGGATAACCATAACTTCCATCATAGTTGTGATGCAAGTAATAATCATCATTACGCTTGGTTGTACTCTGTAGAACAGGAAAACTAATCTTGGAATTCGGAATGTAAATCCAGGCATAAATGTCCGGATTCAATTCTTCAAGAGAAGAAAAATCAACTAAGCTGCCCTCATTCTCGGATGTAGATTTTGACTGACTATATGAACGCGACATATCTTCGGCTAAATCAGCTAACTTCTGCACTTCATATTTGCGATGAAGCGCAACCGTTATGGCACTGAATGCGAAAAATGCCACGAGAAATAGAATAACCCATCGAACAAATTTTTTCAATGTTTTTCCTCCACTTGGAACAATTCTACATAAAAAAGGCGAGGTGTCTATTAATAATAGAATCACCCCGCCTATCGTCTCATATTCGTGCTGAATTAGAATGCCAACTTCTCCTCGAAGTATGCAGCCAAATCAGCGATTGCAACACGCTCCTGCTCCATGGTATCACGGTCACGAACGGTTACCATGCCGTCGGTCTCGGAATCGAAGTCATAGGTGACGCAGAATGGAGTACCAATCTCGTCCTGACGACGATAACGCTTACCGATGTTTCCACGATCATCGAACTCGCAGTTCCACTTCTTAGAAAGCTCTGCGAAGACCTTCTCTGCGCCTTCATTGAGCTTCTTAGACAGTGGCAATACACCAATCTTGATTGGAGCCAATGCCGGATGGAAGTGAAGTACGGTACGCATGTCCGGCTTCTCCTCGGTTCCGATGTTCTCCTCATCATATGCCTCGCACAGGAATGCAAGGGTTACACGGTCTGCACCAAGAGATGGCTCAACAACGTATGGGATGTACTTCTCGTTGGTCTCATCATCGAAGTATTCCATAGACTGGCCGGAGGTCTCCTGATGTCTGGTTAAATCGTAATCGGTTCTGGATGCGATTCCCCACAACTCACCCCAATCGGTGAATGGGAATGCATACTCAATATCGGTCGTATGATCGGAGTAGAAGGACAACTCTTCCGGATCATGGTCACGAAGACGTAAGTTCTCTTTCTTGATACCAAGGGATAATAACCACTCGTAGCAGAATGTACGCCAGTAGTTGAACCACTCGGTCTGGGTACCAGGCTTGCAGAAGAACTCTAATTCCATCTGCTCGAACTCTCTGGTACGGAAAGTGAAGTTACCAGGTGTAATCTCGTTACGGAAGGACTTACCGATCTGTCCGATTCCAAACGGAACCTTCTTACGGCTGGTACGCTGTACGTTCTTGAAGTTAACGAAGATACCCTGTGCAGTCTCCGGACGAAGATATACGGTATCCTTCGCATCCTCGGTAACACCCTGGAAAGTCTTGAACATTAAGTTGAACTCACGGATGCCGGTGAAGTTGTGCTTGCCACAGGATGGACATGGAACGTTATGATCTGCAATGAACTTCTCCATGTCTTCATGGGACCAGCCGTCTACGGAAGTCTCTAAGGTAATTCCGTTCTCAGCAGCGAAGTCCTCAATAATCTTATCTGCACGGAAACGCTCATGGCATTCCTTACAATCCATTAACGGATCGGAGAATCCACCCAAATGTCCGGATGCAATCCAGGTCTGTGGGTTCATCAGGATGGCGCAATCCACACCTACGTTGTATGGGTTCTCCTGGATGAACTTCTTCCACCATGCTTTCTTTACGTTGTTCTTGAACTCAACGCCCAAGTTACCGTAATCCCATGTGTTTGCCAATCCACCGTAAATCTCAGAACCCGGATATACGAATCCTCTTGCCTTGGCCAATGCTACGATTTTGTCCATTGTCTTTTCCATTGCTACTCTATTCTCCTCGTAATATATGTTTTGTTACTAAGTTTTTACATTTATACAACTCCATCAATCGGTTTGGTTATGCTCATGATATTATTGACCTTGAGTCAATCAGGCAATAGTTCTTTTTCTCCTTGTTGAGCCTTAATGGTTACTTCATAGATAGTCAGTTCCCCTGGCACGGAAGTTAACTTCAAACCCACTAGCTGTTTGTTAGAGTTCATGGTTTCCCATTGGCAGTTGGGTCGCAACAAATCATCTCTAACTGAATTCTTTTATGCGAGGTTGTTGATGCTCC
>FPAN01000003.1 GCA_900116395.1 Lachnospiraceae bacterium XBD2001
GATGTTCACCTCCCTTCAGTGTATTGGTGAATCAATCGGTTTGGTAATGCCCATGATCGCGGAGCATCAACAACCTCGCATAAAAGAATTCAGTTAGAGATGATTTGTTGCGACCCAACTGCCAATGGGAAACCATGAACTCTAACAAACAGCTAGTGGGTTTGAAGTTAACTTCCGTGCCAGGGGAACTGACTATCTATGAAGTAACCATTAAGGCTCAACAAGGAGAAAAAGAACTATTGCCTGATTGACTCAAGGTCAATAATATCATGAGCATAACCAAACCGATTGATGGAGTTGTATAAATGTAAAAACTTAGTAACAAAACATATATTACGAGGAGAATGCTTATGCAGTTTGTCAGTTATTTGGATGCAGTAAAAATGGGAGAAGAGACGTTGGAGAAAGCCGGCATCGTCGATGCGAAGCTGGATGCCAAGTATCTCTTTGAGAGCATGCCGGGGCATGATAAGAATTTTTTGTTGCTCTATGGCAGACGACAGATGGATGCAGACCAACTGAAGGAATACGAAGCGCTGTTGGAGAAGCGTGCGTCCCATATTCCATTGCAACACATTTTAGGCTACACGGAGTTCATGGGACTTCGGTTCAACGTGAATGAGCATGTGCTCTGCCCGCGGCAGGATACGGAGACGCTGGTGGAACTTGCCCAGAAGTGTCTGAAGCCCGGAATGCGGGTGTTGGATATGTGCACCGGCAGCGGTTGTATTTTGATTAGTTTATTGGCCCTTGGATGTAAGGGGGTATGCGAGCCGGGAAGCTTCATCGGTGTGGCTTCGGATGTTTCCGAAGAGGCCCTGGCGGTGGCTAAGGAGAATGCCAAGCAGAATCATGTGGATATCCAATTCCTGCAGGGAGATTTGTTTGCATCCCTTACCCAGTTGCCGGCAGAAGAGCGCAGATTTGATCTGATTGTTTCCAATCCACCGTATATTCCGACGGCCGGTGTGTGGGCGTTGATGCCGGAAGTGCGGGATCACGAGCCGAAGATTGCATTGGACGGTGACGGCGACGGTTTGAAATTCTATCGTCTGATTTGTGAACAGGCACCGGGATACTTGAAGACCGGCGGCAAACTGATTGTGGAAATCGGATATGACCAGGCCGAGGCCGTGTGTGCCCTTTTTACGGAGTATGGATTCTTAGATGTTGTTTGCCATAAGGATTTGGCAGGCAATGACCGTGTGGTGGAGGGCCACTTATAGCGTTTTTGTATCAGGGATCGGATATTTACGAATCGAGGAAATTGTGATACAATAGGCGCGCTGTGTGTCGCATCGGCATACAGGTGGTTTTGTTTAAATAGGAGTGTTTTATGTTTGATAAGTTAGAGGATTTGTTGATCCATTATCAGGAAATTATGAATATGCTCAGTGAGCCGGATATTGCCAACGATAGCCGACGCTTTCAGAAGTTAATGAAGGAGCAGAGTGATTTGACTCCTTTGGTTAACGCATACACCGAATACAAGAAGAGCAAACAGGCCATTGAGGATTCTCTTGCCATCTTAGACGAAGAGTCTGATGAAGAGATGAAGGAACTTGCCAAGGAAGAGTTGAACGAGGCCAAGGCAAGAGTAGAAGAGTTAGAGAAGGAACTGAAGATTTTACTTCTGCCGAAGGACCCGAACGATAATAAGAACGTTATCGTGGAGATTCGTGCAGGTGCCGGCGGTGATGAGGCTGCATTGTTCGCAGCTGAGATTTATCGTATGTATATCCACTATGCAGAGCGCAGAGGTTGGAAGACGGAGCTGATCGAAGCGGAAGAGACCGGTATCGGCGGTATGAAGTCCGTGAACTTCATGGTATCCGGCAACGGCGCATACTCAGTGCTTAAGTATGAGTCCGGTGTACATCGTGTACAGCGTGTTCCGGAGACCGAGTCCGGCGGACGTATCCATACTTCTACCATTACCGTTGCAGTTATGCCGGAGGCAGAGGATGTGGATATCGAGATCAACGAGAAGGATATCCGAATCGACGTTATGCGTGCTTCCGGTAACGGTGGACAGTGCGTTAACACTACGGATTCCGCTGTACGTTTGACTCACTATCCAACCGGTATTGTTATTTATTCTCAGACTGAGAAGTCTCAGTTACAGAACAAGGACAAGGCATTCGCATTGTTGCGTGCCAAGTTATACGATTTGGAGTTACAGAAACAGCAGGCAGAAGCATCTGCAGAGCGTCTGTCCCAGATCGGTACCGGAGACCGTTCCGAGAAGATCCGTACTTACAACTTCCCACAGGGACGTGTAACGGATCATAGAATTAACCTGACTTTGTACAAGTTGGATAAGATTATGGACGGAGATATCCAGGAAATCTTAGATGCACTGATCGCAGCAGATCAGGCAAAGCGCCTTTCCACCATGGACCAGGCCAGCTAGACAAATTTATGAATTTGAGGATTCGATTGCATGTAATCGAATGCATGAAAAGAACGCAATTATCGGGAATTGCGTTCTTTTTTTATTATGTTATAATAGAAGAACATGTGGGTTGGTGAGATGAATATACACTATTCCCATAGGAATTAAAACAAATAAGGAGGCACATTTTATGGCCGAGCAGATTTTAAATGTATCAGGACTGAAGGTAACCGTTGAAGATAAGGAAATCCTTCATGGTCTGGATTTGACCGTGAATGCCGGTGAGACCCACGTCATCATGGGACCGAACGGCGCAGGTAAGTCCACACTTGGTTCTACCTTGATGGGTGATCCAAGATATGTCATTACCGACGGCAAGGTAATCTTCCAGGGTGAAGATATTACCGGTGAGAGTGCCGATAAGATTTCCAAGAAGGGCATGTTTTTATCCTTCCAGAATCCGGTAGAGGTTCCGGGTATTACATTGTCCAACTTCATTCGAAGCGCATTGGAGCAGAAGACCGGTAAGCATATCCGTGTCTGGGACTTCAAGAAAGAATTAGAGAAGACCATGGAGATTCTCAACATGGATCCTTCCTATGCGGAGCGTGATTTGAACGTTGGTTTCTCCGGTGGTGAGAAGAAGAAGGCTGAGATTCTTCAGCTTCTGATGTTGAAGCCGTCTCTTGCAATCCTTGATGAGACCGACTCCGGATTGGACGTTGATGCGGTTCGTACCGTTTCCGAAGGAATTGAAGTATACAAGAAGACCGTTGGCGGCGCGTTGTTAATCATCACCCACAGCACCAAGATTTTGGAAGCATTAACCGTAGATGCTACTCATGTTTTGGTTGATGGTAAGATTGTTCACAATGGTGATCAGAGCTTGATTGATGATATCAACGAGAACGGTTTTGAGCGTTTTTTGAATTAACCATTTTAGGAGCAGATAAATGAGCAAAGAGAAAACACAAGTTGAGGACATTGACCGCAGCCTCTACGACTTCCGCTATGAAGAGAAGGACGTCTTCAAAGTAGAAGAGGGACTGACACCGGACATTGTTCGTCAGATTTCAAAAGATCGTAACGATCCGGACTGGATGTTGGAGTTCCGTCTGAAGTCTCTTGAGACTTACAATCAGATGGCCGTTCCGGAATGGGGCCCATCCATCGAAGGATTGAATATGGATAACATTGTAACCTATATCCGTCCGAAGGCTGAGCGTATGCAGAAGGATTGGAATGAGGTTCCGACCGATATCAAGGATACCTTCGAGCGCCTTGGTATTCCACAGGCAGAGCGTGCATCCCTAGCAGGTGTAGGCGCCCAGTACGATTCCGAGTTGGTATACCACAACGTGAAGGATGAAGTCGCTGCACAGGGTGTTATCTATACGGATGTAGAGAGTGCATTACACGGCGAGTACGCCGATATGATTAAGGACCACTTCATGAAGTTGGTTCCGCCTACCGATCACAAATTCGCAGCATTACACGGTGCGGTTTGGTCCGGCGGTTCCTTCGTCTATGTTCCTCCGGGAGTGAAGGTGGAGATTCCGCTTCAGTCGTACTTCCGTTTGAACGCAGCCGGAGCAGGACAGTTCGAGCATACCTTGATTATCGTAGATGAGGGCGCTGACCTTCATTTCATCGAGGGATGTAGCGCTCCGAAGTACAACGTAGCGAACCTGCATGCAGGTTGTGTAGAGTTGTACGTTGGTAAGAATGCGAAGCTTCGTTATTCCACCATCGAGAACTGGTCCAAGAACATGTACAACTTAAATACCAAGCGTGCTCGCGTAGAAGAGGGCGGTAAGATTGAGTGGGTTTCCGGTTCCTTCGGATCTCATGTATCTTATCTCTATCCGATGAGCGTGTTGCAGGGAGACAATTCCCGTTGCGAGTTCACCGGTGTTACCTTCGCCGGACATGGTCAGAACTTAGATACCGGAACCAAGGTGGTTCATGTAGGTAAGAATACTTCTTCCTATATCAACACCAGATCCATCTCCAAGAGTGATGGTATCTCTACCTTCCGTAGTGCAGTGGTTGTCGGTAAGAATGCGAAGGGCTCCAAGTCCGCAGTATCCTGTGAGTCTTTGATGCTGGATGATATCTCCAGATCCGATACCATTCCGGCTATGGATATCCGTACCGATGATGTTGATATCGGACACGAAGCGAAGATCGGCCGTATCAGCGACGACGTGGTATTCTACCTGATGAGCCGCGGTATGTCCGAAGAAGATGCGAGAGCATTGATTGTTAGTGGATTTGCCGATAACGTAAGCAAGGAATTGCCATTGGAATACGCAGTAGAAATGAATAACCTCATCCGTCTTGAGATGAAGGGCAGCATCGGTTAGGAAGGAGGTAGAGATATGAGTGAACAGACTTTAACAATCAATAATCTACCTGCACCAACCTGGAACTGGTTGCGTATGAACGATGCCAATGTGCGCGTTCCGGCTGAGAAGTTAACTTATATTGCAGGTGAAGAAGTTCCGGCAGGCATTACCAAAGCGGTTTTGGATGCAGCGGAACTATCTGATGTAGCATCCGGATTCGGTCCGCAGGCTGCATCTGTGTTCGATGAAATCGGTGAGGTGGTTTCTTATACCACAACCGGCAATATCGAAGAGCCAATCCGTTTGGACTATGATTTTTCCGAAGGTGCCAATTGCGTGAACGCAGTAGAGTTGCACGCTCCGGAAGGTAGCTCTATGTTGGTAATCCAGAATTTCCATTCCGAGAAGAACGGATTCGGATTCGCCGGTGTATCTACCAAGTATGATATTGCAAAGAACGCTAAGATTACCCTGGTTCAGGTTCAGACCTTAGGGGATGATATGACCTTCTGTAATGACATTGGCGGTCGCTGCGATGAGGAAGGTGCATTCCAGTTGATTCAGCTGGTATTAGGTGGTAAGGAGACTTACATCGGTAGCAACACTGCACTTGCCGGTAAGCGTTCCGACTTGCAGGTGAATATGGCTTACATCGTTGCAGATAACCATGTATTGGATATGAACTATATTGCAGATCATACCGGCAAGAAGACCCACTGTGATATTCAGGCAGCCGGTGTTCTCCGTAACGAAGCCAAGAAGGTATTCCGCGGAACCATCGATTTCAAGCGTGGTTGTGCCGGAGCTACCGGTTCCGAGGTGGAGGATGTGCTTCTGATGGATGACGGTGTTATCAACCAGACCATTCCGTTGATCTTATGTTCTGAAGAGGATGTGGAAGGTACCCATGGTGCCACCATCGGTAAGCTGAATGAGGACTTGTTGTTCTACTTAGAGTCCCGTGGATTGGCACTCCGTGACATCTATGAGATGATGGCACGTGCCCGCGTGGATGCGGTTTGCAACCTGATTCCGGACGAAGCAACCAGAGACTTCGTAAATAATTACTTAGGAAAAGAAGAAGACGAGGAAGCATAATGACTGAAATCGATTTGCAGATGCGCAAGGAGTTCCCGATTCTTAAGAATCGTAATGTTGTGTATCTGGACAACGCAGCGACTTCACAGAAGCCACCTTGCGTCATTGAAGCAGCTGCAGAGTATTACAAGTTAAATAATGCCAATCCGATGCGAGGATTGTACGAGCTTTCCATTGATGCAACCAATGCATATGAGGATGCCCGTAGTACCGTGGCGGGATTTATTCATGCATCCCGTCCGGAGGAAATTGTTTTTACCAGAAATGCTACAGAGAGCATGAACCTGGTTGCGTATTCCTACGGTATGCACTTCTTGCATGAAGGCGATGAGATTATTGTCAGTATTGCAGAGCACCACAGTAATATGTTACCGTGGAGACAGGTAGCCAAGGTTACCGGTGCTCATGTAACGTATCTCTTCTGTAAGGAAGACGGTACGCTGACACCGGATATGTTGGAGGAGATTATCTCCGACAAGACGAAGATTGTTGCCATTACTCAGATTTCCAATGTATTTGGAAGACTGAATGATATCAAGGGATTTGCGGCTGTTGCCCATGCTCATGGCGCAATCATGGTAGCAGACGGAGCCCAGTCCGTTCCACATATCGCTGTGGACGTTCAGGACTTGGATGTGGACTTCATGGGCTTCTCCGGACATAAGATGTTTGCTCCGATGGGAATCGGTGCACTCTATGGTAAGTATGAGTTGTTAGAGGCGATGCCTCCGTTCTTATACGGTGGAGAGATGATTGAATACGTCACCATGGAGGATGCCACTTACGCAGAAGTTCCCCACAAGTTCGAAGCCGGAACGGTGAACGTTGGCGGTGCTGTTGGATTGGCAGAGGCTTGTCGCTTCATGAGTCGCTTCGGATGGGAACGCATTGAGAAGCGTGAGAATGACCTGACGGTATATGCCATGGAGAAGGTGGTTCGCCTGCCGCATGTGCATGTGCTTGGTTCCGATGATCCAATGGATCATCACGGTATCATTACCTTCATGATTGACGGCGTTCATCCACACGATGTGGCTGCAATTTTTGATGCCCATAACATTGCGATTCGTGCCGGTCACCACTGTGCACAGCCGTTGCATAAGTACTTGGGCAAGTTATCTACGTCCCGCGCATCTCTTGCTTTTTACAATAACGAAGAGGATATTGATGCCTTCGTGGATTGCCTTGGCAATATCCGGAAGGATATGGGATTTACAGATTAAGTTCATAGATAGGAGTCATTATGGCAAATACATTTTATAATGAGATTTTGACCGATCACAATATGAATCCTGTACACAAACACGCCATCGAGGGTGCGAATTTCACCCTTGAAGGCGTGAATCCGTCTTGTGGGGATGATATTATTCTCCAGTTACGGGTTGAGGATGATGTCATTGTGGATGGTGGTTATACGGGAGACGGTTGTGCGATTTCTCAGGCCTCTGCAGATATGATGTTGGATCTGATTATCGGCAAGTCTAAAGAAGAGGCCCTTCGTCTGTCTGATATTTTCCTTCGTATGATTAAGGGTAGCATCACCGAAGAGGAGCATGCCGAGTTGGAGGAGGCAGGCATCCTGCAGGATGTTTCCCATATGCCGGCCCGCGTGAAGTGTGCGGTCTTAGGATGGCACACCATGGACGAGATGTTCAAGCCGGGAGAATAAAGACAAGGAGAGGTTGTATGAGTAGTAGAGTGGATGTAGCAATTATCGGTGCAGGTCCAGGCGGTATTTATGCAGCTTATGAGCTGGTAAAAAAGGACCCATCCAAGAAAGTGGTTGTATTTGATTCCGGCTATGCATTAGAAAAGCGTCATTGCCCAATTGACGGCAAGAAGGTAAAGAGCTGTATCAGCTGTAAGGTTTGTTCTATTATGAACGGCTTCGGCGGTGCAGGTGCTTTTTCCGATGGTAAGTATAACATTACCAATGATTTCGGCGGTTCCTTGTACCAGTACATCGGACGTCAGGAAGCCATTGATTTGATGAACTATGTGGATGAGATTAATATGAGCCACGGTGGTGAGGGTACCACATTGTATTCCACTGCAGGAAGCTCTCTTAAGAAAGTCTGCATGCAGAATAAGCTTCAGCTCTTAGAAGCTTCCGTTCGTCATTTGGGAACAGATAAGAATTATGTTGTGTTACAGCATCTCTACAATGAATTAAAAGACCTTGTAGATTTCCGCTTTGAGACCAAGGTAGATAAGGTTGAGGATTTGAATCCTGGATATCGTTTGACCTTCGGTGAAGATAGCTTAGAGTGCGATACCTGTATCATTTCCGTTGGCCGCAGCGGCAGCAAGTGGATGGAAAGCGTTTGCAACGATTTGGATATTGAGACCAAGTCCAACCGTGTAGATATCGGTGTTCGTGTAGAGCTTCCGGCTGAGATTTTCTCCCATATTACGGATGAGCTCTACGAGGGCAAGATTGTATATCGTACGGAGAAGTTCGAGGATTTGGTTCGTACCTTCTGTATGAATCCAAGAGGTATTGTAGTTAACGAGAATACCAATGGAATCATCACGGTAAACGGACACAGCTTCGAAGATGATTCTAGAAAAACCAGTAACACCAACTTTGCACTTTTGGTTGCAAAGCATTTCTCTGAGCCATTCAAGGATAGTAACGGATACGGTGAGAGTATCGCTCGTCTGTCCAACATGCTTGGCGGAGGTGTTATTGTTCAGCGCTTTGGTGATTTGGTTCGTGGACGTCGTAGTACTTCTAAGCGTATTGAAGAGTCTACGGTTCAGCCAACATTGAATGCCACTCCTGGTGATTTGTCCTTAGTCTTACCAAAGCGTATTTTAGATGGTATTATAGAGATGATCTATGCATTGGATAAGATTGCACCGGGTACCGCCAATGACGATACCTTGTTGTATGGTGTGGAAGTGAAGTTCTACAACATGTCCGTTGCATTGGATGAGAACTTAGAGACTTGCCATAAGGGACTGTATGTCATCGGAGACGGAAGTGGTGTTACCCATTCCCTGTCCCATGCATCTGCAAGTGGTGTATATGTAGCACGCAAGATTCTGGAGTAGTTGGACAGCAAGTCATGTGTATGATTTGACTGAAAATTCACGAAGATTTATTGAAAGAGTCGAAGAACTGCGTTACAATGAGTATAGTGTAACTCATTGTAATTGCAGTTCTTTTTTTACGTGGAGGTCTATATGCAGGTAACCATTGGAAAAAGCAGTCAAAGTGATGCAATGCAGGCAGTGAAGGAAGCGATGAAGAACAGTGGTACACCGAAGCTGGTATTCTTCATTTGTGCCTATCAGAATATAAAGGAAGTAGCGGAAATCTTTGCAAAAGAGTATCCGAATACGCTGTCCATCGGAACCAGCGGAACATCCTATTTTGGTGGGCAGGCATCCGATAAGGATCTGGTTGTTACCGCTTTTGGCGCTGATGCCGAGGTCGCTGTGGGGGTAATGAGACACTTGTCCTCTTGTCCGGTTGCGGATATTGAGGCATTGAAACAGGCAATTCAAGCCGTACATCCGGAAGAAGGAAAGACGGTTTGTATTGAGTGCTGTGCAGGATACGAAGAGCGGTTGGTTACAACCATGAACGTGGCACTGGGCCAGTACAAGATTCCGCTGGTTGGCGGAACGGTATTCGGGACGCCGGAAGGTAAGCCGTCCTATGTTGCAGTGAACGGAAAGCTCTATGAAGATGCTTGCTGTTATGCGGTGATTAAGAATAAGAGCGGACATATCCGCACCTATTCCGAGTTGATTTACGAAGTGGATCCATCCGCTCCGAGACATATTGCTACCAGGGTGAATCTGGAGAACAAGGAACTGATTTCCTTGGACGGAAGACCGGCGGCAGATGTTTATGCCAGCGAGCTTGGTATCTCCAAGGGCGAGGTAGTAGATAACGTATTGCAGAGCCCGCTTGGCCGTGTGGTTGGTGATGAAGTCTTCATCTCTTCCCAGTATGCCATCGGTAACGGGGATTCCCTGATTAACTACAAGCGCATCAATGAGAACGATACGATTTGCGTATTGAAGCTGAAGGATTACAAGAGTATCAATGCAGATACGCGAGATGAGATTTCCAGAGATACATCCCATATTTCCTATGTATTTTCCGTAAATTGTATTTATCGCCATCTTCTCTTTACCAATGAAGGATATTTGAATACCTTCCTATCCGATATGGATCACATCGGTCCGTTTGTGGGAATGGTCGGTGGTGGTGAGCAGTACAAGAACCAGCATGTTAACCAGACCATGGTTTGCGCGGTATTTGAATAATCACAGGATGAAAGGGGTACACAGTCATGGCATTTTTTAATAAGAATCAGAATGAGACAAATCAGCCGGTGGTAAATACAGAAGCTGCAAGACCGAATCTGAAAAAGCGTTTGGCTCCGCTTCGCGACATTGCGAGGTTTGCCATTGAGCAGAAGAACAAGCTTCAGACCCAGGAGAGCGAGACCATTGACGGTATTGACCAGATCAATAAGTCTTTTAGCCAGGTTCAGGAGAAGCATCAGAACATTACCAATTCCGTAGAGGGATTACGGAACGAGTTCGATAACGTACGTGGTATCACCGATACCTTCGAAGGCATTATTTCCAAGCTGATGGATACCGCCAAGGCTTCCCATGCAGGCATGGAAGAAATCGACCGCAACTCCGATACGGTAAATGAGACCATCGATTCCATGCAGGAAGTGTTTGAACAGTTCCAGCGAAGCTTCGATGATATCCAGGAAAAAATCAACCAGATCAACGGCATTGCAAGCCAGACCAACCTGCTGGCGCTGAATGCTTCCATTGAGGCTGCAAGAGCCGGTGAAGCAGGACGTGGATTTGCCGTTGTAGCTACTCAGGTAAATAAACTGTCCCAGGATATTAAGGAACTGGTTGTTTCCATTGGCGACAGCATGGAAGAGCTCAATACCAATAACCAGGGATTGGTACATTCCCTTCAGGGAACCAGAGAAGCCATTGAGCAGTCCCACAAGAGTATTGAAGAGACCCAGGAGACCATCGACAGCATCAAGACCGTTGCGGAAGAGGTTGGTGAGCAGAGTGAGCAGATGACGGAAGTCATTGATAACTGTAACCGCTCCGTAGACGAGGTCAATGCCAACATTGAAGAGTCTACCAATTACTTTACCAGAGTGAGTGACGACATCGAAGACATGCGTAATAAGATTACCAAGAAGGGCTTCATGTTCGAGGATATGAATAACATCTTAGAGCAGATCGATCCGCTCATTGATCAAATTGAAAAGTAAGCTTCATCCACACTTTCTTTGAACTGAGAAAGTGTGGATTTTTATTTTGCTATCTGATATGATGAAAGTCGTGGGTGGAAAAATGATAGAATAAGGAGCATCATAATGAACGATTATGTAATTGTAGTTGACCTTTCTGCGAATATCAGTACAACCTTCGTGGAGGAGCATAACCTGGTATTCATCCCAATGAATTATTCCATTGGCGCAGAAGAGCGCATCAGTGCCCGTATGGAGTCTGACGATGTAATGAAGAACTTCTACGATAGCCAGCGCAAGGGCATTGAGACCAAGACCAGCCAGATTACACCACAGCAGTATATGGAAGCATTTGAGCCATATCTGAAGGATGGCAAGGATGTCGTGTATATTTGCTTATCCAGTGGTTTGAGTAATACCTTCAACAGCGTATCTTTGGCAGCAAGAGATTTGGCAGAGGATTATCCGAATGCCAAGGTTTATCCGGTAGATACCTTAGCAGGAACCGGATGTATGGGTCTCTTGGCAGAGGAAGCTGCTTATAACCGTGAGAAGGGTATGAGCGCTGAGGAGAACTACAATGATTTGTGCAAGAAGGTAGACCTTCTGTGCCATGTGTTCATGGTAGATGATTTGATGTACTTACATCGTGGTGGTCGTGTTCCGGCCAGCACAGCAATTATGGGAACTGTTCTTAACATTAAGCCTCTGTTGATTGTTGGCGAAGACGGCAAGCTTCCTATGATTGACAAGAAGCGTGGTGTGAAGCCTGCTATGAACCGTATGGCGGAAATCTATGCCAAGACCAGAGATGAGAAGATGAACCGTGTCTACATCGTTCATGCCGATGCATTGGATCGTGCCGAGTATCTTCGGGATAAGGTTCTCGAGATTAACCCGAAGGCAGATGTGGAAGTCCAGATGCTTTGCCCGGTGATCGGTGCACATACCGGCCCGGGAATGGCCGCGATTCTGTACTTCGGAGATCGTCACAATTTGAAATAATACGGGAATTTACAGAGTGTATCTATTTTCGGATAGATACACTTTTTTTATGTCATAACAGGTGGAATATGGTATGATTTAGTGGTCAGAATATGTAGGTATTCTGTGGAATTTTTATCCTTGGAGAAATGACATGAAACAGCAGTGGTGGCACGACAAAATCGTATATCAGATTTATCCGAAGAGCTTTGCGGATACCACAGGAAGCGGTATCGGTGACTTGAACGGTATTACAGAACATTTGGATTACTTACAGGAGCTTGGGATTGACCTGATTTGGTTGTCGCCATGTTATCCGTCTCCTATGGCGGACCAAGGCTATGATATCAGCGATTACCGGAATATTCATCCGGATTTCGGAACCTTAGAGGATTTCGACCGTTTGGTGGCTGAGGCGAAGAAGCGGGGCATCGGCATTCTTATGGATCTGGTGGCAAACCATTGCTCCGATGAGCATCCGTGGTTTCAGGCGGCCATGAAGGACCCGAAGGGATATTACGGCAAGTATTTCTATATTGAGGAAGGTATTGACGGGAAGGAACCCAACAACTGGCGCTCTTACTTCGGTGGCAGTGCCTGGGAAAGGGTACCGAATACCGACAATCTCTACTACCTTCATATGTTCCACAAGAAGCAGCCGGATCTGAATTGGGAGAATCCGCTTCTTCGACAGGAAGTATATGACTTCGTGAATTTCTGGTTCGACCGGGGTGTGGTGGGATTCCGGATTGACGCCATTACCGATATTAAGAAGCCACCTACCCTGCGTGGCCGGAATTATCCACCGGACCGAGAGGATGGCATGGTATTCTGTAAGACCATGCTGCAGGATGCCCATGGCATCGGGGATTTTTTGACAGAACTGAAGGAAAAATGTTTCGCACCCCATCAGGCTTTTACCGTTGGGGAAGTCTGCGGTCAGAGAGAAGAAGAGACGGCAGATTACGTGGGGGAAGACGGATACTTCTCCAGTATGTTTGATTTCGAAGTGGTATCGGAGGAATCCAAGGACGGCGGCGAGTGGATGAAGAAGCGCTTCATTACCCCGCAGATGTATCGGGCAGCCATGGAACGAACTCAGAAGCGCATGGAACCCATTGGGCTGATTGGAACGGTGCTTGAGAACCACGATTTGCCCCGGATTGCCAATCGTATGCTTCGGGATGAAGACCGAACGGATATGGCTAAGAAAATGCTGGCGGTGTTGTATTTGTACCAGAAGGGCATTCCTTTTATCTATCAGGGACAGGAGCTGGGGATGGAGAATACCTTCAATCCCAATGTGGCTAGTATGCAGGATGTATCCAGTCACGATGAATACCGGGTATGCAAGGAAGCGGGACTGTCAGAGGAAGAGGCGGTTCGTATCGTGAACCGTTACTCCAGAGATAATGCCAGAACACCGTTCCAGTGGGATGCAACCGCTAACGCCGGATTTACCACCGGTACACCGTGGCTTCCTGTGAATGAGAATTATACCCGCATCAATGCCGCAGCGGAAGTGGCAGATGCAGACAGTGTTTATCATTTTTACCGCCGGGCGATTGCGCTACGCAAAAATCCGGAGTATGCAGATGCCTTGGTGTATGGCGTATTTGATAGCGTACATTTTGCGGATGACAATATCATCGCCTATACCAGAACCAAGGGATCGACGAAGCTTCTTGTAATCTGTAACTTCCAGAACAAAAAGACAAGCTGTCACGTTGGGAAGGCTTCGGTCCTGTTGGATAATTATGCCGACACCTGTATCGAAGCAGGTGAGATGACACTGCGTGCCTTCGAGGCTGTGGTGCTGTCGGTAGAATCATAGAGGGGAAACTATGTCATTACAATTCGTAACCGGTAGTAGTGGAAGCGGGAAATCCACCTACCTCTATCAGCAAATCATTGAAGAATCCTTAGCGGATCCGGGACGATTCTTTCTTGTCATCGTTCCGGAGCAGTTCACCATGTCTTCTCAGAGACAGCTGGTGCAGATGCATCCGTTACATGGACTGATGAATATCGAAATCCTTAGTTTTGAACGATTGGCGTACCGTGTCTTCGACGAGCTGGGTATCAACCCGGCTTCCGTCCTAGAAGAGATGGGCAAGAACTTGGTGGTACGTCGCGTGGCTGAGGAATTGTCCGGACAGTTACCGACCTTAGGACGCAATATGCGCAAGCGTGGGTACGTTTCCCAGGTCAAATCTTTTATTTCCGAATTATCCCAGTATCATATCTCCCCGGAGGAGTTCGAAGAGATGGTGGCAACACCGGGCATGTCTGCAAGCTTCTACCAAAAGGGCGCGGATTTAATAAAACTCTATCAGGGTTTCTTGGATTTTATTGAGGATAAGTATATTACCTCAGAGCAGCTTCTGGAGAAGCTAACCGAGGTGGTGGAGGATTCTTTGTTTATCAAGGATTCCGTCATTGCCTTAGACGGTTTTACCGGATTTACGCCGGTACAAAATCAGCTCCTCTTGCGTCTGTTGCCGCTGGCTGCGTCGGTGTATTGTGCTGTGACGATTGACCCACGGGAGCATCTCTTCGGGGAAGTGGCGGAGGAAGAACTCTTTGCCATGAGTAAGAAGATGGTACAGTCCCTTATGAAGATGGCCGAGATGACCGGGGTGGATGTGGAAGATCCGGTGGTGCTGTCCATGGACGCCTCCTCCCGTTTTCCAAAGGAGGGCGCGCTGCGTCACTTAGAGGCGAATCTGTTTCGACGGGACAAGGAGGTCTATGCCACCTGTGAGGATATTCATCTGACCAGAGCGGAGAATCCCAAGGAAGAGCTTTCCTTTGTGGCCGCTACCATTCGGCGTCTGCTTCGACAAAAAGCTTACCATTACGGGGATTTCGCGGTAGTCTGTGCCAAGATGGAGGAATACAGTCCGTACATTGACGATATCTTCCGTGCTTATGGAATCCCCATGTTCAAAGATGAAAAAGCAACCATTCTTTTACAGCCGGCGGTGGAGTTCGTACGAAGCGCCATCGGTATGGTGGAAGGACGGTTTTCTTATGATGCCATGATGCATTTCTTCCGATGCGGCCTTAGCGGTCTTAGTCGGGAAGAGATTGACGGATTGGACAACTATCTCTATGCATCCGGTCTCCGGGGCAAGAATAAGTGGATGCATCCTTTCACGGTGTGTCCCCGTGGCTTCGACGCCGGGGACCTTGTAGAGATGAACCGTATTCGGGAATACTTCGTTGGAAAAACAACGGACTTTTTAGCGGCATTTTCCAAGAAACAGGATACGGTGCGCTCCTATGCAACGGCATTGTATGAGCTGACGGAAGCCTTCGATGTGCAGGCACAGTGTGAAGAATGGGCTACGGCCTATGCTGCGGTAGAGGATGAGCAAAAAGAGAGAGAGTACGAAGAAATCTACGGCATTCTAATCGCCATTTTAGATAAGATGGTGGCACTGATGGGGGAGGAAGAAGTCACTGTTGCGGAATTCTTAGACCTGTTCGAATCCGGACTGGAGACGGCAAGAGTAGGTATGATTCCGCCGGATGCGGATTCCGTGGTCTTTGGTGATATGGAGCGTACCCGTCTGCAGGATGTTTCGGTGTTGTTCCTCTTAGGAGCCAATGACGGCATGATTCCGAAGAGTGTATCCAACGGAAGCATTCTCTCCCAGAGTGAACGTTTACTTCTGAAGGAGGCTTCCTATGAGTTGGCACCGACGGAGCGGGAGAAGTCTTTCATGCAACGCTTCTACCTGTATTTGGCTCTGACCAAGCCGAAGGATGCGCTGTATGTCAGCTTCTCAAAGATTAGTAACAGTGGCGAGAGCCTACAGAAGTCCTATTTGATTTCCGTCTTACAGGAGCTGTATCCGTCCCTTACGATTGGATGGGCCGCTTCGGAAGAAGGCATCTGGCGGGAAGCAGCCAGTGAAGCAAGATCCCATGCCATTGGTCTGGTACGCCGTTTCTTGGATCATGAAATATTAAGTGAACAGGAACAGAAGCAATTACAGGATTTGATGGCGGTATTTTACCGGGAAGACAAGGAACATTTTATGAAGCTTGTAGATGCCCTCTTTTACCGTCATGAAGGGGAGCGAATCTCCGAAGGAGTGATGAAAGCCTTGGGAGGCGGCGAGATTCGCGGTAGTGTATCCCGACTGGAGACCTATGCGACCTGTGGCTATCGGTATTTCCTTCAGTATCTGCTACAGATACAGGAACGAAGAGAGCATGCCTTCGAGGCGGTAGATATGGGAAGTCTCTACCATGATGCCCTAGAGAAGTACGAGCATGCACTGCTGGAAGCGAATGAGGACTGGCAGACCATCACTCCTGAGCGCTCGGAGGAACTCTTGCAACAGAGCATCCAATTGGCTTATGAACAGATGGAGAAGGCGGAGTCCTTCGACAATGCCAGAGAGAACTATATCCGTACCCATATGGAAAAGACCCTCCGTCGTACCGTATGGGCGCTCACCAAGCAGGTACGGGCCGGCTCCTTCGTACCGTCCCAGTTCGAAGTATCCCTGCGGGAGCTTGGGGATGAAGGGAGCCTACATTATCCGTTGGATAACGGCATGGAGCTTCAGCTTGGCGGTGTCATTGACCGTGTGGACACCTTCACGGTGGATGATACCTTATATATCAAAGTCATTGATTACAAGTCCTCCGGTAAGGATGTAAACCCTTCCGACTTGTATCACGGCTTACAGATTCAGTTGATTTTTTACATGAATGCAGCCCTAAAAGCCAAGGCGGCCAAGGGCATTTCGGCTTCCCCGGCGGCTGTATTGTATTACCACATCAATGACCCGATGATTCGTGGAGATTACCATACCACCAATGATGCCTTAGAACAGGAAATCTTAACGGCGCTGAAGGTAAAAGGCTTGGTAAATGCCAGTGATGTGGTCATTGAAGGCTTAGATAAGGAAATCTATGAGAAGGGTGTTTCCCAGGTAATTCCGGTGAAGATTAAGAAGGACCATACCCCGGATGCCAACAGCAAGGTGGCTACGGAGGAGGAGTTCAAATTATTGACGGACTTCGTAGAGAAGAAGGTGACGGACCTTGGGAATCGCATTGCTTCCGGAGATATTGCAGCCCTGCCTTATTGCAAGAAATCAAGAACGGGATGTGATTATTGCGAGTACCATAGCATCTGCGGATTCGACCCTCGGATGGATGGATACGAGTATCGCCGCCTGATGGAGTACAAGGATGGGGATGCATACGAGAAGATGAGAGAGGAATTGAACGATGGAGTGGACCGATAGTCAAAAGCAAGTCATAGAACTTCATAATCGGGATTTGCTGGTATCTGCTGCAGCAGGTTCCGGTAAGACCGCCGTTCTGGTAGAGCGTATTATCTCCATGGTGACAAGGGAAGACCATCCGGTGGATATTGACCGTATTCTGGTGGTAACCTTCACCCGTGCAGCAGCCAAGGAGATGAAGGAGCGTATCTATGAGGCCATTCGAAAAGCCTTAGAGGAACATCCCGACAATGCCCATCTGATTCGACAGAGTACCTTAATCCATAATGCCTGGATTTCTACCATTGATAGCTTCTGTAGTACCTTGGTACGACAGCACTTCGGGGAGATTGATTTGGATCCGGAGTACCGTATGGCAGATCCGGGAGAACTGGAGCTGCTGATCAGTCAGACTTGGGATGAAGTCTTAGAAGCCAATTATGAAGCAGGGGAGGAAGCCTTCCTTCGTCTGGTGAATTCCTACACCGTAGGAGACCGGGATACACAGTTGGTGGAATACCTGCGGAAGTTATATACCATGTCACAGGCTTATCCGTGGCCATCGGAATGGCTGGATGGCCTCTTGGAGCCGTACCGCGTGACTTCCACCCGGGAGCTGCTAGAGGCGCCCTGGATGCAGCAGGTGTGGCAGGACCTTCGTAATCAGTTGATGGATATCCAACAGACGGCACAGCAGCTGTTATTGGATTTACAACATTTGGCCGGTGCCGAAGGCCATCCCTATGAGGATGCCATAAGGTCGGATCTACAATGGATTGGTTGTTTATTGGAAGCTACCGATTATCCTTCGATTCTGGAGATTGCCAAGGGTTGGCCGAAGTTCGCGGACCTCTCCCGGAAGAAGTTTCCATGGAACGATGAGGAAGAGAAGAAGAGCTACCAGAATCGCCGGAAGGAAGTGAAGGACCGTCTGACCCAGTTACAGGGTACGTATCTTACCAAGTCTCTTACGGATGTGGTGGAAGAGATGCAAGATCTCTTTGGCATTGTATCGGAGATGGTTCGTCTGGTGAAGGAATTCGATGAGGCCTTCTACAGCAAGAAGCGGAAGCTTGGTTTGATGGACTTCTCCGATATGGAGCATTTCGCCTTGGATATCCTAGTGGATCGCACCACCCATGAGCTTCGCCCGGTGGCCAAGGAGATGGCAGCCTTCTTCGAAGAAGTCATGGTGGATGAGTACCAGGACAGTAACTATCTGCAGGAGACCATTCTTCATGCGGTATCCAAAGAGAGCCTTGGAAGCAATAATTACTTCATGGTAGGTGATGTGAAGCAGAGCATCTACCGCTTCCGTCAGGCGGAACCGAAGATTTTTAACGACAAGTATACGGCCTTCTCCAAGGAGGCAAGCACCCACCAGCGCATCGATCTGGATGCCAACTTCCGAAGTCGCGGAAATATTATCGAGACGGTAAACGATGTGTTCCGTTACATTATGCAGCCGGATATGGGTGGCGTTGCTTACGATGAGGATGCCACGTTAAAACTGGGTGCGACCTTCTATCCGCCAAGCAGTGCCGATCTTCGGACGGAGTTTCTGGTGGTACAGAAGGATGATCCGGTATTTGCGGATGAGCATATCCAGGCGGACGAAGCGGAATGGGTGAAGATTGCCCTGCGCATCAATGAGTTGATTGCTTCCGGAATGGAAGTCTACGATAAGAAAACAGGCGGCATGCGGCCACTTACTTACGGTGATGTAGCAGTGTTACGCCGTGGCCTCTCCGGTGGTGTGGGAGAGCGGATGATGGAAGTCTTTGACAGCTATCGGATTCCGTCCCATCTGGAGAGCAGTACCGGATACTTCAATACCCTGGAGGTGGAAGTGGTGTTATCCTTCCTTCGGATTCTGGATAATCCGAGACAGGAGGTTCCGCTGGTAGCCATTCTTCGTTCCCCGATTGTGGGATGTTCGGATGAAGACCTATCCAAGATTCGTTTGGAATACCCGGAAGGTTCATTTGCGGAGGCGGTTTTTGCCTATGGGGAAGAACATGAGGAGGATACACGTATACAGAAGTTTTTGGCCCTTTATGAGAAAATGCGGGCCCTTACGACGGATACCTCCATTCATCGTATCATCCAGATTCTGTATTTGGAGACCGGATACGACGAATATGTATCGGCTCTTCCGGGCGGTGCTGTTAGAAAAGCCAACTTAGAGAAGCTTGTGGACTTGGCAGTCACCTATGAGAACTCCAGCTTCCATGGACTGTTCCATTTTGTGAATTACATTGAGAAGCTGAAGAAGTATCAGGTGGATTTCGGCGAAGCGGATTTGACCGGTGAGGAAGACAATGCGGTTCGTATTATGACCATCCATAAGAGTAAGGGATTGGAGTTCCCGGTGGTGATTCTGTCCGGTGCAACCAAAGGCTTCAACAAGTCGGATTATTCCGGGGAAGTATTGCTCCATGCCAACTTAGGGGTGGGACTGTACCGTATCGATCCCTTGCGTCGGATTAAGAGCGATACCTTATATCGGGATTACCTATCGGGACAAATCCAAGTAGATCTCTTAGGGGAGGAGTTGCGTGTCCTCTACGTTGCCTTGACCCGTGCCAGAGAGAAGCTGATAATCAGCGGCTCCATGTCCGGGAAGGATTTCGATGATTTGACCCAGAAGGCCATCGGCTACGGAGAATCCTTCGAGGAACGCCGGAAGGCCGGATGTTATCTGAAGTGGATGATGCCGGCAATCCTTCACAACCCGGGGAAGTACCAATTGGAAGCCGTGGAAGGCAGTCACTTAGTACTTGGTGTGGTTGCGGAAGAAGTCTCTTCCGAGATGACCCGTGAAGGGCTTATGGAACAGTTGTCCCAGGTGAAGGAGGAAGATATCCATGCCTTACAGGAAGGCTTCTCTTTTACCTATGGATATCCAAGACACTCCGGTTATAAGAACAAGTACTCCGTATCGGAGCTGAAGCACTTAGCCATTGAAGGGGCCATGGCCGACGGCCTGTTGCCGGAACATGAAGACGGGGAGAGCAAAGTCCTCTTCGGTACCGAGGAGAAAAAGAAGATTCGCCCGGCGTTCTTATCCGGGGAAGCTGCAGATGCGGTATATGTGGGAGCTCTTCGCGGTACGGCTATGCACCGTTACATGGAATGCTTCGATTTCGTTCGGCCCAATGCGGCAGAGACCTATGAGGAGCAGTTAGAAGAGATGATTGCAGCAGGTAAGGTAACCAAGGAGCAGGAAGCCTTGCTTCGGGATCGGCAGCTTAGGACCTTCCTTCATTCGGATGTGGCCGGTCGTATGATGACGGCTGCAACCCAGGGCAATCTCTACAAGGAGCGTGCTTTTGTGATGGGCGATACGCCGGAGCATTTTCTGGATGGAGCCGAGTCTTCGGATTCCGGGGAGATGATTCTGGTGCAGGGAATTATCGATGTATTCTTCAAAGAGGAAGACGGCATCGTCCTGTTAGATTATAAGACGGATCGTGTGGATAGCGCCGAGGAGTTGGTGCTTCGCTACCGTCGTCAGATGGAACTCTACGGGGACGCGATTTGGCGTACCCAGGGCATGCCGGTAAAAGAGATGTATCTGTACTCTTTTGCCTTAGGCGAAACAATATTAGTGGAATCATAAGGAGGACAAGATGAAGTTAGCAGACAGTGTGTATGTAGCAAAGGGTGCTATTATTACCGGTGATGTCACCGTGGGAGAGCATGTAGGCGTTTGGTACAATGCAGTGATTCGCGGAGATGAGTACCCAATCACTATTGGGGATGACAGTAATATTCAGGATTGTGCCGTCGTTCATGTAGGCAACGGTTTTGCCTGCAATATCGGTAAGCGCGTTACGGTGGGACATGGTGCCATCGTCCATGGTTGTACCGTTGGGGATGACAGCATGATCGGTATGGGAGCCATTGTATTAAACGGTGCCAAGATCGGTAAGGGTTGTCTGATTGCAGCAGGTGCTCTGGTAACGGAAGGCATGGAAGTACCGGACGGCATGTTGGTTATCGGTGTACCGGGTAAGGTGGTAAAGCCTGTTCCGGAAAATCAGACGGAATATATGAAGAACAACGCACAGATTTATGTGGATGAGGCGATGAAGCAGAAGGCCAATCCGTCTGAGGTTGCGAAGGAGAGTTAGATGTTACAGTTAAAAAAGCCGTTGGTGTTGGCCTCCGGTTCCCCAAGAAGAAAAGAATTATTAGAGCAGGTTGGTCTTACATTCTCCATTGATGTGGCAGATGTGGATGAGAACTTAGAAGAGGACCGCCCGGCATCCTTAGTGGAGCAGTTATCCCGGAAGAAGGCCCTTGCTGTTTTGCAGCGTCATCCCGAGGCCATTGTGCTTGGAGCGGATACGGTGGTGGCCTATGAGGATGAGATTCTAGGCAAGCCGGAGGATGAGGCGGATGCTTTGAATATGCTTAGCATGCTGGCGGGCCGCGTGCATCATGTCTATACCGGCGTGACCATTTGCTCCATGGAAGAGGGACAGCCGGTGATGGATACCTTCCATGTATGTACCAAGGTGAGCATGTACGATACGCCAAGAGACTTGTTGGAAGCCTACATTCGTACCGGGGAACCGATGGACAAGGCGGGGGCATATGGAATCCAGGGAATGGGTGCCGTTTTAGTAAAAGAAATCGAAGGGGATTACAATAACGTGGTGGGATTGCCGGTTAGCGAAGTGTTCCGACGCTTGGACGGCATGGTTCACAGCCAGAGTTATTCGTAGTATTGGAAGCTATGGAAGCAAAAGAAAACTTACGGGAACAGGTCTTGGCCTGGATGGATTCGGTGGAAGGTGCCGCTCCTTGTTTTTCCGTGATGCATATGAAAAATATGCCCACAGGTACCACGGCAGAAGTGACCGGGGACTGGAAGCATCATAACGGTATGGTCCGAGAGCAGGACGATCTGATGAATATGGACGCTTACTGCATGGATAAGAATGCCTATATGCGTTATATTACCAAGTTCCTCTTAGAACAGGAGTCCAACTTCTTCCGGCAGCAATGCCACAACGGAGATCTAACGGAGGCCCATCGCCATGAGTATGTAGAGCTTGCCTATGTGGTAAGCGGAACACTGCGGCAGCGGATTGTAGGTAGCGACGAAGTCTTCCAGGCCGGAGAAGTCTGTGTCATCGGACAGAACTCCGTCCACCAGGATTATCTGACGGATGAGGAGTCGGTGGTGATTTTCATCGGAATCTCCAATGATTTGTTCGCATCCAAGAATGCACTGACAGATCGTTACTCCAGAGCCCAGGGATTCTTCCGGGATCTGGTGGTGCAGAGGAAAAAAGATTTGAAGTTCATTCGCTTTAGTCCCCGTGCCGGAATCAATGAAGAATTTGAGGAAGTGATTCGCCAGATTATCATTGAGAATCAGGGCTGTCGGGCAGGATATGTCAATATTGTGGCGGGGCTTTTAGAGCGCCTCAATGACATCTTAATGTCCCAGTTCCAGATCTCCTTGTCCAAGGGGGAGGCCTCCCAGGTACGGAAGCTGCTCTTTGATGACGTGGTGGATTACATTGACCAGAATTATGCCACGGTGACCCTGGATGATTTGTGCGAGAAGTTTGCGTACAACGCGTACTATTTCAACCGGCTGATCAAGGAGAATACGGGACTGACCTATTCCGATTATCTGAAGAACATCCGCATGGACAAAGCTGCGTATTTATTGAAGACCAGCGGTGATTCCGTAGACCGGATTGCCCATCGTGTGGGCTACACCAACCAGGGATTTTTCTACAAGAAATTCCGGGAGCGGTTCGGGGTTTTGCCGGCAGAATATCGGTCTCTTTAGGGAGTCAGAATATGTAAGTGCTTTCGTCCGTCAAGGCAGATTTGCGAATGGAAAAAATACCCTCCAAAAGATAGAGTTAGAGTATGAACATTACTGCAAATGCAGTTAAAAGGGAACCATATAAGGAGGGTTATCAAAATGACTAGAGGAAAGAATTATCAGTTTTGGTTTTGTACCGGATCTCAGGATCTCTACGGAGATGAGTGCTTAGCAAACGTTGCAGCACACTCCAAAGAGATGGTGGAGTACTTAAACGCCACCAAGTTGTTGCCATATGAGGTGGTATGGAAGCCAACTCTGATTACCAACGAATTGATTCGTAAGACCTTCAACGAGGCCAACAACGATCCGAATTGTGCAGGTGTGATTACCTGGATGCATACCTTCTCTCCGGCAAAGAGCTGGATTTTGGGATTACAGGAATATCGCAAGCCATTGTTGCATTTCCATACCCAGTATAACCGGGAAATTCCATACGACACCATCGATATGGATTTCATGAATGAGAACCAAGCTGCACATGGAGACAGAGAGTACGGACATATTTTCTCCCGTCTGAACAAGGACCGTAAGGTCGTGATGGGATACTGGAAGGACGAGAAGGTCGTTCGTCGTATCGCTGATTGGATGTTGACCGCCATCGGTGTGATCGAGTCCAGCCATGTACGTGTTTGCCGTGTTGCTGATAACATGCGTAACGTTGCAGTTACCGAAGGTGACAAGGTAGAGGCACAGATTAAGTTCGGTTGGGAAGTAGATGCTTGGCCAATCAACGACATCATCCCTTATGTAGATGCAGTATCCAAGGGAGATATCGATGCATTGGTGGAGGAGTATTACTCCAAGTACAACATCCTCTTAGAAGGCAGAGATGAGAAGGAATTCCGTGAGCATGTAGCAGTTCAGGCTGCACAGGAAATCGGATTTGAGAAGTTCTTAACCGAGCATGACTATCATGCAGTGGTAACCCACTTCGGAGACCTTGGTGCATTACAGCAGTTGCCGGGTCTTGCAATGCAGCGTTTGATGGAAAAAGGTTACGGCTTCGGTGCAGAAGGCGACTGGAAGACCGCAGCACTGCTTCGTGTCATGAAGTTAATGACTGCAGGCATAAAGGATGCAAAGGGTACTTCCTTCATGGAGGATTACACTTACAATTTGGTACCCGGTAAGGAAGGCATCCTGGAGGCACACATGTTGGAAGTTTGCCCGACCATTGCAGACGGGGATATCTCCATTAAGTGCCAGCCTCTGTCCATGGGTGATCGTGAAGATCCTGCCCGTTTGGTATTTACTTCCAAAGAGGGTCACGGTATCGCTTGCTCTTTGATTGATTTGGGCAACCGTTTCCGTCTCATCATCAATGAAGTAAACTGCCATAAGACCGAGAAGCCAATGCCGAAGCTTCCGGTAGCTACCAATTTCTGGACTCCGGAGCCATCCCTAGAGGTTGGTGCAGAAGCTTGGATTTATGCCGGCGGCGCACATCATACCGCATTTACTTACGACCTTACTGCAGAGCAGATGGTAGACTGGGCAGACGCAATGGGTATCGAGTCTGTTGTAATTAATCGTGATACCACCATCCGTTCCCTGATTCAGGAGATGAGATGGAACAGTATTTATTATCGTTAGAGGGCGTTATATTTTAGGAAAAGGAGAGATGCATATGAGTATTGATAACAAGCGTGCGATCGAATTGGGGGAGACCGCACTGGGAATTGAGTTTGGTTCCACACGAATCAAAGCATCCTTAATTAACCGCGATCATGAGCCGATTGCCAGCGGAGATTTTACCTGGGAGAACCGTTTCGAGAACGGTGTATGGACGTATCATACCGATGAGATCCATGCCGGACTGCAGACCTGCTACAAGAATTTGGTAGAAGATATTAAGAAGCAGTATGGCGTTACACCGACGACTTACGGTGCGATCGGTATTTCCGCAATGATGCACGGATATTTACCGTTTGATGCCAATTGGAATCAGTTAACGGAATTTCGAACCTGGCGTAATACCATTACCGGTGAAGCTGCAGAGGAGTTAACCAAGTTATTCAACTTCAACATCCCACAGCGCTGGAGTATTGCCCATCTGTATCAGGCCGTACTGAACAAGGAAGCACATCTTCCGAAGCTGGCACATTTTACCACATTGGCAGGTTACATTCATCATTGCCTCACCGGTGTGAATGCGCTTGGTATTGGAGAAGCCAGCGGTATGTTCCCAATCGACAGCACCAAGATGAACTATGATGAGACCATGATGGATCGCTTCGATGAGCAGGTTGCTGCCAAGGGATACGGATTCAAGATTCGTGAAGTCCTTCCGAAGGTACTCTTAGCCGGTGACGAAGCCGGCACCTTGACCGAAGAAGGTGCGAAGTTCTTAGATCCAACCGGAACCTTACAGGCGGGTATTCCGTTTGCTCCGGCAGAAGGAGATGCAGGCACCGGAATGGTAGCAACCAATTCCGTTCGTGTTCGTACCGGTAATGTATCTGCAGGTACTTCCGATTTTGCCATGATTGTAGTAGAGAAGCAGTTGGGTGTTCACAGAGAGTTGGACATGGTCACCACACCATCCGGACTTCCGGTAGCTATGGTACACTGCAACAACTGTACTTCCGATATCAATGCATGGGTGGACTTGCTGGCTGAGTTCGCAGGACTGATCGGTTCTGATGTATCCAAGGGCGAGTTGTATCCGAAGCTGTTCAACCTGGCAATGACCGGGGATAAGAACTGCGGCGGTTTGTTATCCTTTAACTATTTCTCCGGCGAAGGTGTCACCGACTTGGATGAAGGTCGTCCGTTATTCCTTCGTACACCGGATGCGAAGTTTACTTTGGCGAACTTCATGCGTACCCATATTATGTCCGCAATGGCAACCCTTAAGATTGGTCTAGATATTCTGACCAAGGAAGAGCAGGTGCCGATTGATGCTATCTACGGACATGGCGGATTCTTCAAGACTCCGGAAGTTGGACAGAAGATTCTCTCTGCAGCGGTAGATGCTCCGATTTCCGTTATGGAGACTGCCGGTGAAGGCGGACCTTACGGTATGGCACTCTTAGCTGCTTATCGTATCTGGAAGCAGGATGGTGAGGCATTGGAAGATTACCTGGAGAGCAAGGTTTTTGCATCTGCCAAGTCCGTTACCGTATCCGCAGATGCTTCCGAAGTGGAAGGCTTCCGTGAATTCTTAGAGGAGTATAAGAAGGCATTGGCGGTAGAGCGTGCTGCCGTTGCAAGTGTAGGAGGCAAGTAAGATGTTAGAAGAGTTAAAACAGCGGGTATATGAGGCCAACATTCTGTTGCCAAAGTATCAACTGGTTACGTTTACCTGGGGCAATGTCAGTGAGATTGACCGGGAAAGCGGATTGTTTGTTATCAAGCCAAGCGGTGTGGATTACGAGACCATGACACCGGATGATATGGTGGTTATGGATCTAAACGGCAACAAGGTGGAAGGCAAGTTGAATCCGTCTTCCGATACACCAACCCATCTGGAAATCTATAAGGCATTTCCGGAAGTGGGCGGAGTGGTACATACCCATTCTTCCTATGCAACCAGCTGGGCCCAGGCAGGCCGTAGTATTCCTTGCTACGGAACCACCCATGCGGATTATTTCTATGGAGAGATTCCATGCGTGCGTTGTCTGACCAAGGAAGAAATTGAGGATGCATACGAAGCAAATACGGGACATCTTATTGTGAATGAGTTCCGTCGCATGGACAAGGATCCGGTAGCGGTTCCTGCTGTTCTGTGCAAGAATCACGGTGTCTTCACCTGGGGCAAGGACGGCCATGAGGCTGTTCACAATGCCGTTGTATGTGAAGAGGTTGCCAAGATGGCATACCGCTGTGAAGTGATTAACCCGGATGTTTCTCCTGCTCCACAGGAGTTACAGGATAAACATTATTACCGTAAGCATGGCGCTAATGCCTACTACGGTCAGAAGTAGTTTTTTTCGCGTTTTACAAAGAGATAGTAACAGGGAGGAGCCCGAATTCCAAATGCCGGAATTCGGGCTTTTTCCTTGGATAAATCCCCGATTCCATAGTGCCCTTGCTGTCTATATCTGATATAATAGGCAGGCAGGAGGATTTTGACATGCAGGAAGAGAAAAAGAAAAAAGAGATTACCGCTGCAACCTTAAAATGGATTGCAGTGATTACCATGATCATTGATCATTTCGGAGCCAGTATTTTAGAGGCTTGGATGACCCGGTCTACTTTACCGTATATTCCGTCCATGGGCTTTATTGATTTACTGATTCGCGCGGTTGGACGTCTGGCATTTCCGATTTTTATTTTTCTGATGGTGGAGGGCTTATATCACACCCGCAACCGATGGAAGTACTTGGGCCGTTTAGCGCTTTTGGCTGTAATCTCCGAGGTGCCTTTTGACTGGGCGTTTTGGATTACCAGATTCCAGAAGGACAATGGAATCTTAGTGGAGTTTGCACATCAGAATGTATTCTTCACCCTCTCCATCGGACTATTGATGATGATCCTGTTGGAGATGGTTCGTCCTCACAGCCGCTATTTTGCCCTGGACCGGGAAGTGGCCGAGAGGGACGGCACAGAGATTGCACAGGAAGCCTGGTATCTATGGACGCTTCGGTTGCTTGCATGCGCGGTGATTATGGCAGCGTGTATGGCACTGAATGAGTTTATCTGTGCGGATTACGGTGCTACCGGTATTGTTGGTTTTATCGGTATGTACTGGGGCAATGTGTTCTGGCGCACCAATTGGAGAAGCTTCTTATTGGGCCTGGGCGGCATTATTTGCCTGAATGGATTTGAAGTGTTTGCATTGTTTGATTTGATTTTTATCCGAAGATATAACGGCCAGAAGGGCAATTCCATGAACAAATGGTTCTTCTATTTTGTTTATCCGGTGCATCTGGCGATCTACGGATTGATTGTGATGTTTTATATTATTTAATGAGTTTGGAGGCAGATCGATGCAGTACGATGAGGTATGTATCAAAACATTTTTGGAGAAGCAGTTACAGCTGTTTCCGGAGATTGTAGCAGACACAGAGGAAGAGGCAGAGTACTTCCTGGAGGATTGCTGCGCAGTCGTATGTAAGAACAAGAAGGAAGTCAAGGACTACATGCTGGAGAACCTGGATGTCTACGGTATGACCGACGAAGAGATTATGTCCTGCGAGGAAGTCTTTGCTTTGCCGGACGGAAGATATCTGATTGTGGAAGGTTAACGTAATGAAAAGATTACAGAAGAAGCTAACCGCATTCTTATGTATGCTGGTTGTGGCGCTTTCCCTGTGTGGATGTACGGTGAATGATCATATTGTATATTTCTCCGGTGGTGCGGGATTCGGGAATGTGTTTCGCATTGGCGATTTGAAGTGCCCGGTGAAGGAAGCCAAGGTCTATCTGGCCAACTATAAGAACCTATTCGGAACCATCGGCTCCGTTAGTTTGTGGGACGGACAGTTCGATACAACGGCGATGGAATCTTCCCTGAAGGATTCGGTGATTTCTCACCTGAGCAATGTGTATGCCTTTGATCTCTATGCCAGAGACCAGAAGATTAGCTTGACCAAGAAGGAGCTTAGCGCCATTGACGAGGCGGCTAAGGAGTATTACGAATCTTTAACGAAGGAAGAGCTTCGGTATCTGCGGGTATCCCAGAAGGATATTCGTACCATGTACGAGCATTATGCCTTGGCGGAGAAGGTTTATTTTACCCTGATGGATACGGTGGATGATGAAGTCAGCGAGGACGAAGCACGTGTAATGGATGCCTACGTGTTGTACGTTACCGATGCAGAGCTGGCTACCAAGATTGAACAGAGCATTCAGTTGGGTAATGATTTTGAAACACTGGTGAATACCTACAGCGAAGGAGATAAGACGGTGGTTTCCTTTGGCCGCCACACCTACTCTGATGAGATTGAATCGGTGGTATTCCAGCTGAACAACGGACAGATTTCTCCGAAGCTTTCGGATGAGAACGGGTACTATTTTTTCCAGTGTGTGAACAAGTACAATGCCGAGTTGTCGGAAGAGAATAAGAGCAATGTTATTGCCAACCGTAAGGCGGAGTTGGTACAGTCCATTATTACTTCTCAGAACCAACAGTACTACTCGGATTTGAATACCAAGTTGTGGGATAAGACCACAATGAATGTAAGCGACGAGATTGTGACGGACTCTTTCTTCGAAGTCTTAGACCGTCATATCTCTTACTAGGAAAGGAAGAACAATGCTTTTTAGTTCTCTTGTTTTTTTGTGGTGCTTCCTTCCGTTGACATTGATCGGATATTGGTTGATGCCCAATGTGCGGTGGAAGAACGGACTGTTGCTTCTGGCCAGTCTTGTCTTCTATAGCTGGGGAGAACCACTGTATATTCTACTGATGCTGTTGGTGGTAACGGTAGATTATCTGGTGGCCCTTCTGATACCGCGATGGGGCGGATGGATACTGGCCTTGGGGATTACAGCGAACCTGTTATCCCTGGGCTATTTTAAATATTTTGGATTCTTACAGCATATTGTAAACAGCGTGTTGCATCGGGATGCATTGGCATTCCCGGAGGTGGCGTTGCCTCTTGGAATATCCTTCTATACCTTCCAGTCTATGAGCTACATGATTGATGTGTATCGTGGCCAGACGAAGCCCCAGAAGAATTATTTCCGATTGCTTCTGTATGTTTCACTGTTCCCACAGTTAGTAGCCGGACCGATTGTCCGTTATAAGGACGTAGAGACGGAGATTGCAGGACGTAGCGTCAGCAGTGAAGATTGCGTCTATGGACTGCGAAGATTCTGCTTCGGTCTTGCCAAGAAGGTGATCTTGTCCAATACCTTGGCTTATTATGCAGACCAGATTATGGATAGCGATTATCATTCCCTTAGTTCCGGGGTACTCTGGCTGGGAGCGATTCTTTATACCATGCAGATTTACTATGACTTTTCCGGTTATTCCGATATGGCCATTGGACTGGGACGCATCTTCGGATTTCATTTTCTGGAGAACTTCAACTATCCTTATGTGTCTTCTTCCGTGCGGGAGTTCTGGCGCAGATGGCACATCTCCTTGTCCACCTGGTTCCGGGAGTATGTGTATATTCCCCTCGGTGGTAATCGCAAGGGGCGTGTGCGTACCTATGTGAATCTGGGCATCGTATTTTTTTTGACCGGCCTGTGGCATGGTGCCAGCTTCGCATTTGTGTTCTGGGGATTGTACCATGGGTTCTTCATGATCTTGGAGCGCCTGTTCCTTGGTAAGTGGTTGGAGAGGAATCCATGGAAGTGGGTGAACCACCTCTATACCATGGTGGTAGTCATCTGCGGATGGGTGTTCTTCCGTATTGATCGCATCACCCATGGCCTGAAGTATGTGTGGCGCATGTTGACTTTCCAACAGGGCGACTTGGGGTTGGTGGATTTTTTGTCTCTGAAGATGCTGGTGATGTTGGTAATTGCGATTCTTCTGATGGGCTTTTTCCAGGAGAAGAATCGTGCTTGGCGGGATGCATTGTATAGCGAGAAGACCGAATCCGTGCTGTTGAATGCAGTGGCAATTCTTGGATTGTGTTATTCGATTTTGCTGTTGGTGTCCGATGCCTATAATCCTTTTATTTATTTCCGTTTCTAAGGAATGATTTGATGAAAAATAAAATTTTTGCCGGAATTGTTCTGGGCGTTTTGATTCTTCCGAATCTGCTGTTTCTTGCCTTGCGTGGTCATATTGATACCACCAATCGTGAGAATCGGGCGTATGCTGCGTTCCCGGAACTGTCCGTATCCAATTATCAAAATATATCCTCCGGATTGGAGGCGTATTATACCGATCGTCTGCCTTTTAAGAATCAGCTGAAACGATTGTCATCCGGACTGGATCGTATCTGGGCCGTAGGGAAGTCCAATTATGACACTTACTATGCCATGGATACCGTTACGGAAGGGAAGGACAATTGGCTGTTCTATACCGTCACCCAGGCGGATGAGAATAGTGTGACGGAACTCTTCGGACGGAATCTCTATTCCGAAGAGGAGCTTGCTGCGCTGGCCGAACAAGCAACAGCGGCCCAGACCTTCTTAGGAGATCGAGGTGCACAGTTGGTGCTTCTGTATCCACCAAGCAAAGAATTCGTCTACGATGATTATCTACCGGAGAATATTCAGGCGGGTATGACGGACTATCCGCGGTGTGAACAGCTGGCGGATTATCTGAAGGCCCATACCACTGTTCCTGTGTCTTATCCGAAGGAAATCCTAAAGCAGGGTAGAAGTCTTGGTAATACTTATTATCAGTACGACAGTCACTGGAACAACATCGGTGCGGTGCTTGCATTGCAGGAGCTGTTACCGTTGGTAGGGCGGGAAGCCATTCCCCTTACACCGGAGATGCTTGTGGCGTATTCGGATGGTTACCCGAGAGACTTGCTTGGCATTCTCGGTACTTGGGAAGATGTTCCGGATACCTATTACGGTGTGTACTATAAGCCGGATGTGACGTATGAGACGGTGGCATATTACAACGACGATTATGCGATTTATTCTTCCAATGCTGGGGATGATCGGACGGTATTGTTGTTGGGAGATTCCTTCAGCTGGAATCTCATTCAGTATTTGGCATCGGATTTTCAATCGGTGATTCTCGCAACGGATGAAGCGAAGGCAGCAGAGTTCTTCGTAAATAATCATCCGGATATTGTGATCGTAGAGACGGCACAGCGTAAATACGACGCCCAGGAGCACGTGCTTGTGAAGCTGGAAGAGGCGATTCGTTTGTTGGAAAACCAATAGTTTTGTCATGTTGTTTTTCCAACGAAAAATACAACTGAAAAAATTGTATGAAAAAAAGTAGTAAAAAAATATAATTTACTACTTTTTTTATATTTGCAAAATAAACATATAAGTGTATAATCAAATTTGCGAGACTAGATTTTTTTTTCTACCAATTTTTCAATGAGAGGAGAACAAAATGGACGAGATCAAGAAATTATCTGAAGAGCTTGCAAAAGACGTAAGCACCAAAGCATCTGATGCCAAGAAGGCCGTAGAGACCAAGGCAGCAGCAGCTAAGAAGACCGTTGCTAAGAAGACCACAGCAACCAAGAAGGCAGCTACTACTAAGGCAGCAGCAGCTAAGAAGACCGTTGCTAAGAAGACTACAGCAACCAAGAAGGCAGCTACTACCAAGGCAGCAGCAACCAAGAAGGCAGCTACCACAGCTAAGAAGACCGTTGCTAAGAAGGTCGCAGCAGTTGTTAAGGATCCTAAGGTAAATGTTAATCTTCAGTTCGCAGACAAGGATCTGAAGCTTGCTGACATTATCAAGAAGGTTCAGGCTGCAGAGAAGAACGGCAAGAAGTATGACATTTACTTGAAGCCGGAAGAGTACAAGGCTTACTACGTTGTTGATGGTAAGGCTGGTGCAGTTGATTTGTAAGTCTTTTTAGGGGATTTTGTATAGGGTTTAAGGAGATGTTGGATTACCAACATCTTCTTTTTTTACAAAAAAAGAACCTACCGTATGAACGGTAGGTTCCATTGGTTCCTAATTCTTATTTTGCAAGAAGCATCATAATCTTATTGGTACGCTGTACGAATGCAGCCATGTCCTCCGGATTCAGAGGCTGGTTGGAAATCTTTGCCAAGTCATACAACTGCTTAGCAAACAACTGGGTATGCTCGCCGTCCTTATGGGATACGAGATAGGTCACCAATTCGTTGTTGGCGTTCAAGGTTAAGGTCTCCTGGCTTCCGAACATGCTAGGATCCATTCCGTACATGTTGTACATCTTCATCATATCCTGCATACGACGCTGTCCTTCGTCGATGGTAATCATGGAAGCGATGTCCTTGTTTTTGAACTTCTCAACCTTCACGGTTAAGTTGTCTTTGTTCAATGCCTTCTTGAAAATTTCACTTAAGGTATCGGTGGATGCCTTCAATTCTTCTTCGGAAGATTCCTCTACCAAATCCTCGGTCAGATCGGAATCGATACGTAAGAACTTGTAGTTCTCATTGCGCTGCTCCAACTGGGTAATGAAGGAGGTATCGATGGCGTGGTTCAGGATGACCGCGTTCTTGTTCTGTTCCTTGAAGAGGGCGATGTACTGACCCTGCTGCTGTTCATCGGTTACATAATATACCGGCTTGCGGGTATCCTTCTTTTCGGTGTTCTCGGTCTTTTCATCCTTAGAAGCATCCTCTTCCTTGGAAGCATCCTCCTCCTTAGGTTCCTCTTTGACTAAGAGTTCCGGAAGGGTGGTATAGTTGCCGTTGATGTCCTTGAAGAGGATGTAGTCATTCATACGATCACAGAACTTGGTATCCTTCAAGCAACCGAACTTGATGAATGGGCTGATGTCATCCCAATACTTCTCATAGCTCTCTTTGTCGGTCTTGCACATGCCGGAAAGCTTGTCCGCAACCTTCTTGGTGATGTAATCGGAAATCTTGGTAACGAATCCATCGTTCTGTAATGCGGAACGGGAAACGTTCAGTGGGAGATCCGGACAATCAATAACACCCTTTAAGAGCATTAAGAATTCCGGAATGACTTCCTTGATATTGTCGGCAATGAATACCTGGTTGTTGTAAAGCTTGATGGTACCTTCGATGGATTCATACTCGGTATTAATCTTCGGGAAGTAAAGAATTCCCTTCAGGTTAAATGGGTAATCCATGTTCAAATGAATCCAGAACAGAGGCTCCTTGAAGTCATTGAAGACCTTGCGATAGAAGTCTTTGTATTCCTCGTCGGTGCACTCGCTAGGATTCTTGGCCCATAACGGATGAATATCATTCAATGGAACCGGACGCTTTACAATCTTTAACTGATCCTTGGCAGGAGATACCTCTACCTGTTCCTTGGTTCCGTCTTCTTTTTCTTTTTCTTCGTACTTGGCATCTTCATGAATCTCTTCGATGACGGTGTCGGTATCCAACTTATCTTCACGATTGATGGTCTCGTATTCTTCCGGTGCGTTGGCCTTCTCCAAGTAGATTGGGGTAGGCATGAAGGAACAATACTTCTCCAAAATCTCTCTTGCACGATACTCGTTGGCGAACTCCAGACAATCTTCATTCAGGAAGAGGGTAATGGTGGTTCCCACTTCTTCACGATCGCCGGTGTCCATGGTGTACTCGGTTCCACCGTCGCACTCCCAATGAACCGCCTTGGTACGTGCCTTGTAGGACTTGGTGTCGATGTGAACTTCATCGGCTACCATGAAGGCGGAGTAGAAGCCAAGACCGAAATGTCCGATAATCTGGTCTTCGCTGGCCTTGTCCTTGTACTTCTCTAAGAAATCCGTTGCTCCGGAGAATGCAATCTGGTTGATGTATTCATTGACTTCTTCGGAAGTCATACCAATACCGTTATCCTTGATGGTTAAGGTCTTGGCTTCCGGATCCACGATGACATGAATTTCCGGTTTATAATCTGCAGGGAGTTCGTACTCGCCCATCATGTCTAACTTTTTCAGTTTGGTAATGGCATCGCATCCGTTGGATACCAACTCACGATAGAAGATATCATGATCGGAATAGAGCCACTTCTTGATGACCGGGAAAATATTCTCGCTCGTAATTGATAAACTACCTGTTTTCTGTGCCATACTATCACTCCTTTATATCTCGATGGGAGAGCTTTAATATAGAAGAAACTCTCCATCTAAAATCCACAAATCCTATTATAGTCGGGCGTGGTGTAAAATACAATACAAAATTAGCACTCTTTTTAATAGAGTGCTAACAATTTATGGAAAATGTCGTTTCTATTATCTGATAATTTACAAAAAATAGGTCAATGTGATAGAATAATACATATAAATGGGGGAATTTACGCGTCGTTAGTTTTGGTAAATTGCTTGCAGTAGTGCTTGGCAAGCTTTATTAATAGGAGGTAGAGCAATGAGCAAGAAGACCAAACCAATGGAAGGCAATAAGCGTACAATTGCGGCCCAGTTAAACAGCTTTTCCGGATTTACCATGAATTTGTTTTTTATCATGGCAGTTCTGATCGGCATTTTCCTGGCAATCATTTTTACGAACATTTACAGTTTCTATAATGTACAGTTCGTAACAGAGAAGTACCAGATGGAAATTCGTAAAGACGTGCAAACTATCAACAAACGTTTATTGTTTGCGGTCGCTTCCAATGATGCGGATGTAACGGCAGCACAGAAGGAAGACTTGGAGGAGCGTTTCCCGAAGATTGAAGGCTATTTCGGAACCATTTCCAAGAACTTAAATAATGAGGATTTAGGAAACCGGTTATCAGAGACCTGGACCGGATTTGAGAATGCTTCTTTTGAGATGCTTGCATTGGTAGAAGCCGGAGATCAGGCAGGCGCTTTGGAATACTACAATTCTACCTTGAATGATTCTTCCGAGGCCTTGGCAGATACCTTAGATGAATGCGGTAATTTAGCAGAGACTGCGGCAGCTTCTAAGTATACGACGATTCTTGTTATTATCGGAATTACCGTTATTGTTTTGATTGCGGCTTTGGTTTCATTGATTATTTTAAGCAAGAAGCGCTGCAACGCATTGATTAAGCAAATTGAGGATGACTTGAATGTACTGATCAAAGCTACGGAAGAGATTGCCGGTGGTAATGTTCACGTAGATATTGATTATGACGCCGAGAATGAAATCGGACAGGTAGTCAAGCAGCTGCGGAAAGCGGTTGATTCCCTGGTTTACTATATTGATGATATTCAGGAAAAAATGGCGACCATGGCCGGTGGCAATTTCAATATTGAATTTGGCCGTTCCTACGATGGTGATTTCCAGGATATCCAGAATGCCATTGAGATTTTCTCACAGCAGATTTCCGAATCTATGACAGAGATTATGGAAGTTTCCAACATGGTATCGGAAGGTGCGAACCAGATTGCAGGTGCCGGACAGAACTTAGCAGAATCTTGTACCACTCAGGCCGGTATTGTGGATGACTTGACGGTTACCGTTGGACATATTACCACTCAGATTTCCGATAACTCCAGTGATGCTACAACGATTTCCAAGGAAGTGGAAGTGGTTGCCCAGAACATCGTGGAAGGCAACAAGCGTATGGCGGATGTTGTAAATGCAATGGATGCAATCTCTACATCCTCTCAGGAAATCTCCAAGATTTTGGATACCATTAACGAGATTGCCGAAGAGACCAACCTGTTGTCCTTGAATGCTTCTATTGAGGCTGCACGTGCCGGTGAAGCAGGACGTGGATTCGCAGTCGTTGCCGGTGAAGTATCCAAGCTTGCCGGACAGACCTCCGAAGCTGCACAGGATACGGCAGAACTGATCAGTGCTTCCTTGAAGAGTGTGGAGGAAGGCCTTCAGATTGCCAACGATACGGCAGAGCAGTTAAGCGGTATGGTTGCTCAGGTTCAGGGCATCGCAGAGAAGGTAAAGACCATTGCGGATGCGTCCAACGAGCAGGCCGATTCCGTCAAGGAAATGTCTTCCAACATCGGAGAGATTTCCTCCGTAGGCCAGAACAACGCTGCTACCTCCCAGGAGTCCTTAGCATTAAGCTCCGAGATGAACGAACATGCACATTCCCTGAAGGAACTGGTAGAGAAGTTCGAACTGAAGAGCTAACCAACAGAAACCACAAAAAGGCCACCCGCGAAGGGTGGCCTTTTTCTATGCGGTTTCCTGTTCGGTGGAAACATCTTCGGTAGGAACTTCGTCGGCAAGTTCCTCTTTGTTTAAGTTCTTCATTGCAGTGGAGAGCATCAGCTTGATGCGGTTCAACTGGTTTACTTCGGATGCACCCGGATCGTAGTCGATGGCTACGATGTTGGCGGTTGGGTTCTCGTGGCGTAACTTCTTGATAACGCCCTTACCAACTACGTGGTTCGGTAAGCAACCGAACGGCTGGATACATACGATGTTCTTGGCACCGGTTTCGATTAACTCTAACATCTCGCCGGTTAAGAACCAACCTTCACCGGTCTGGTTGCCGGTGGATACGATTTCCTCTGCGTTCTTTGCTAAGTCTTCGATGTGAGCAGGCGCATCAAAGCGTTCACTGGCTTCGAAGGCTTCACTGGCAGCGGAACGTAACCATTCGAAGAAGGCAATTCCTAAGTTGCCGATGCGAGCAGACTTCTTGGAGAAGCCAAGCTTTTCTGCTTTGAAGTTGGTGTTGTAGAAGCAGTAGAGTAAGAAGTCCGTTAAGTCCGGAACAACTGCCTCTGCACCTTCGGACTCTAACAACTCAACCAAATGATTGTTGGCAGCCGGAAGGAACTTCACGAGGATCTCTCCAACCACACCGACACGTGGCTTCTTCACATCGGTAATCGGCAAGGTATCGAAATCATGGATGATGTCACGACACATCTGCTTGAACTTGCGATGTGAGAGGACATGATCCTGGGTTACGAATGCGATGACTTTTTCTTTCCATTTTTCATGGAGTGCATTGGCACTTCCCGGCTCGGCCTCGTAAGGACGAACGCGATATAAGCAACGCATGAAGATATCACCGAAGATTAAAGCATATAAGCCGTGCTGAATCAGCTTCGGAGTCAGCTTGAATCCAGGGTTCTTCTCTAAACCGCTTAAGTTAATGGAAATAACCGGAACATCCTTGTAGCCGGCCTTCGCTAAGGCACGACGGATGAAACCGATGTAGTTACTTGCACGACATCCGCCACCGGTCTGAGAAATCAGAATGGCGGTGCGGCTCATGTCGTAAGCGCCGGAATTCACGGCAGACATTAACTGTCCAACGACGATGAGAGATGGGTAGCAAGCATCGTTGTTTACATACTTCAGTCCAACGTCTACACATTCTCTGGCAGGAATCTCCGGAATCACCATGTTGTAGCCGGCAGCATTGAAGGCCGGTGCCAACAACTCGAAGTGAATTGGAGACATCTCCGGGCAGAGGATGGTGTAGTTCTTCTTCATATCCTTGGTGAAGACGGTACGGTTGTAGTTGGCCGGTACAATCTTGCGAACCTTCTTCAGACGGTCGCGTACACGGATGGCTGCAAGCAAGGAACGAATTCGAATACGGGCAGCACCAAGGTTGTTTACTTCATCAATCTTCAGGCAGGTATAAATCTTGCCGGACTTGGTCAAAATATCGGATACACAATCGGTGGTAACCGCATCCAGACCGCAACCGAAGGAGTTCAACTGGATGACATCCAGATTCTCTGTCTTCTTCGCATAGTTGGCTGCAGCATACATACGGGAGTGGAACATCCACTGGTCCATAACGATGAGCGGGCGCTCAACTTCACCTAAGTGGGAGATGGAGTCCTCGGTTAATACGGCCATACCATATGAGGTGATCAATTCCGGAATACCATGGTTAATTTCCGGATCCACGTGGTATGGACGACCTGCCAAAACAATACCGCGACGGCCGGTCTCTTTTAAGTATTCTAAGACTTCTTCACCCTTCTGCATCATTTCCTTACGGAAGGATTCCTGCTCCAACCATGCAGCATGTGCAGCTTTTTTCACTTCTGCGGCAGGGATGGAGTATTCCGCATCGAATACTTTTATAAGTTCGTCGGTCAAAATCTTCTCGCTGGAGAATGCCAGGAATGGATTTAACAGACGTACTTTGCCGGAAGTAATATCGTCGACGTTGTTCTTAATGTTCTCTGCATAAGAGGTAACAATCGGGCAGTTGTAGTGGTTGTTGGAATCCGGGAACTCATTGCGTTCATACGGAATACACGGATAGAAGATGGTCTTCACGCCGTTGTTGATTAACCACTGTACATGTCCGTGGGTTAACTTGGCAGGATAGCACTCGGATTCACTCGGAATGGATTCGATTCCAAGTTCATAAACCGCTCTGGTAGAACGTGGAGAGAGCTTCACGGAGAAACCTAACTCACGGAAAAAGGTAGCCCAGAACGGATAGTTCTCGTACAGGTTCAAAGCACGTGGAATTCCAATAACGCCGTACTTGGCTTCTGCAGCCGGAAGCGGCTTATACTGGAACAGGCGCTTGTATTTGAAATCATAAAGGTTCGGAATGTTGTCCTTGTTTTTCTCAAGACCAAGTCCGCGCTCACAACGGTTACCGGTGATGAACTTACGATCCCCGGAGAACTTGTTGATGGTCAACAGACAGTGGTTGTTACATCCCTGGCAACGGGTCAATTCGGTCTCGAAGGTTAATGCAAGAATCTCGCTCATTGGAAGCATGGTGGTCTTCGGGTCTTCTTCATAACGCTCGCGGGCAATCAGAGCAGCACCAAATGCACCCATGATACCGGCAATATCCGGACGAACCGCCTCAACACCGGAGATGCGTTCGAAGCTGCGAAGCACGGCGTCGTTGTAGAAGGTACCACCCTGAACAACCACATGGTTACCTAAGTCCTTCGCATCGGATAACTTAATAACCTTGAATAAGGCGTTCTTAATAACGGAGTAAGCCAAACCGGAAGAAATGTCTGCTACGGAAGCGCCTTCCTTCTGGGCCTGCTTCACCTTGGAATTCATAAATACGGTACAACGGGTACCAAGGTCAATCGGATGCTTCGCAAACAATGCTTCCTTGGCGAAATCCTTCACGCCGAATCCTAAGGACTTGGCAAAGGTCTCGATGAAGGAACCGCATCCGGAAGAACATGCTTCGTTCAACTGGACAGAGTCTACGGTCTGATCCTTAATCTTGATACACTTCATATCCTGACCGCCGATGTCTAAGATACAGTCAACTTCCGGATCAAAGAAGGCTGCAGCGTAGTAATGTGCAACGGTCTCAACTTCACCTTCGTCTAACTGGAATGCGCTCTTTAATAATGCTTCACCGTAACCGGTAGAGCAGGAGTGTACAATCGTAGCGTCTGCAGGTAACTTCTCGGAAATCTCCTTCATGGCACGAATGGAAGTCTTCAGCGGAGATCCATTGTTATTGTCATAGAAAGAGTAGAGAAGATCACCGTTCTCTGCAATCAAAGCAATCTTGGTTGTGGTAGAACCTGCATCGATTCCAAGGAAACACTTACCGTGATAGGAGGCAATGTCTCCGGTCTTGACGTGGTTATTGCCATGACGCTCCAAGAAAGCATCATATTCTGCCTGGTCTGCAAACAGTGGCTCCAAACGGGCAACTTCGAACTCCATATGAAGCTCGCCGTTTAACTTCTCAAAAATAGAAGCTAAGGACATGGTAGTATCTTCCTGATAATTCAGAGCAGAACCAATGGCTGCAAACAAGTGAGAATTCTCAGGGAAAATAATATGCTCATCGTCTAACTTCAAGGTGCGAATGAAGGTTGCACGTAACTGGTCCAAAAAGTGGAGCGGACCACCTAAAAATGCCACATGTCCGCGAATCGGCTTACCGCAGGCAAGGCCGGAAATTGTTTGATTTACAACGGCCTGGAAAATAGATGCGGAAAGGTCCTCACGGGTAGCACCTTCGTTAATCAACGGCTGAATATCGGTCTTAGCGAATACACCGCAGCGGGCAGCAATCGGGTAGATTGCCTTATAATCCTTGGCGTAGGTGTTCAGTCCGGATGCATCGGTCTGAATTAAGGATGCCATCTGGTCGATGAAAGAACCGGTACCTCCGGCACAGATTCCGTTCATTCGCTGTTCTACATTACCGTTCTCAAAATAAATAATCTTCGCATCCTCGCCGCCTAACTCGATAGCCACATCGGTCTGTGGTGCATAGTGGGTCAGGGCAGTGGATACGGCAACGACTTCCTGAACAAAAGGAATTCCAAGATGCTTGGCTAATGTCAATCCGCCGGAACCGGTAATAATCGGAGCTACCTCAATGTCGCCGGTAACAGCCTTGGCCTTCTCAATCAAATCACGCAATGTCTCTCGGATATTGGCGAAATGACGCTCGTAATCAGAAAAAAGAATCTGATCATGGCTGTCCAATACGGCTACCTTCACGGTGGTAGATCCAATATCAATTCCTAACTTGTACATCTCTTTACTCATACTTTCACTCTCTTAAAATCTGTTCTTACCTATATAAATAATCAGTTGCGCAAAATCAATTACAACTTTTCATATTATAATAGGTATATAGGGGAAAAACAATCTACAAATACTAGAATTTGTTAAATGGGGTTTGTATAATTCGCATAGAGGGGCAGAGTTTGCCTATCTCGTTGACAAAGAACCTTGGGAAAAATATAATTGATTTTATCTATGGGTTACGATAACTTCGGGGAGTAGGAACAGGAGAATTATGCTGAATAAGTTAGAACGAAAATTTGGCAAATATGCACTGCCGCACCTGATGAATTACTTGATTGGCGGCTATATTATCGGATATGTATTGATTTTCTTACAGACGGTGAGTAATTGGTCCATTCTTCCGTTGATGTCTTTAGAGCCTTACTATATTATCCATCATTTTCAGTTTTGGCGAATCATTACTTGGGTGTTGATTCCACCGCAGGATAATCTGTTATTTGCCATTATTATGATGTTTTTCTATTGGCAATTAGGAAATGTTTTGGAGCAGACATGGGGAACGTTCCGATTCAATCTGTATATTTTCGGAGGCATTTTCTTTACCGTGATTGCTGCTTTTATTCTGTATGCCGCAATGTCTTTTGGCCTTGGAACGGAAGCGGTCGGTATGGGAGGATTGTTCTCTACCTACTACATCAATATGACGATTTTCCTTGCATTTGCGGTATGTTATCCGGATATGCAGGTGATGCTGTATTTCATTATTCCGATTAAGATGAAATGGATGGCCATTGTGTATGCGGCATTGGTAGCATACAGTGCACTGGTTTCCGGATGGGTTGTCCGTGTAGCGATTTTGGCTTCTATGTTGAACTTCTTGATTTTCTTCCTGATGACCAGGAATTATCGCGGAATCGATCCGAGAGAACGCGCCCGTCAGGCACGATGGAAGGCTGCTACCCGTGGCGGATTCAACCAGCAGCGGGATGTCTACCAGCATGCAACGGTACGTGATGTGCCGAAGCAGGAAAATAAGGGATACCGTCACAAATGCGCGATTTGCGGTCGTACCGATGTAAGCAATCCGGAGTTGGAATTCCGTTATTGCAGCAAGTGCAACGGCAATTACGAGTATTGCAACGAGCACCTGTTTACCCATCCACATGTACAGTAAGATTTTCCGCTTTGGCGGAATGGATATAGGAGTATATTTCAATTATGGCAGAAGAAGTTAAGAGCAAAAATTTTATCGAGCAGGAAATTGATAAGGATTTAGCGGAAGGTCGTTACGATGAAGTGGTAACCCGTTTCCCTCCGGAACCGAACGGTTATCTTCACATCGGACATGCGAAGTCTATCCTTTTGAACTACGGTTTGGCAAAGGAATACAACGGTACCTTTCATATGCGTTTTGATGATACGAACCCGACCAAGGAGAAGATTGAGTTCGTAGATTCCATCAAGCGTGATATTCAGTGGCTAGGTGCGGATTGGGGCGACCATTTGTATTTTGCTTCCAATTACTTTGACCAGATGTATGAAGCTGCAATTAAGCTTATTAAGAAGGGCAAGGCATATTGTTCCTTCCTGTCTCCGGATGAGATTCGTGAGTATCGTGGAACTTTGACTGAGCCTGGTAAGAAGGACCCGAACTCTGATCGTTCCATCGAAGAGAACCTTCAGATTTTTACCGATATGAAGGATGGCAAGTATCAGGACGGTGAAGTGGTTCTTCGTGCGAAGATTGATATGGCTTCCCCGAACATGAACATGCGTGATCCGATTCTCTATCGTGTGGCACACATGACACACCATAACACCGGTGACAAGTGGTGCATCTATCCGATGTATGACTTCGCTCATCCGATTGAGGATGCTATTGAAGGTATTACCCATTCCATCTGTACCTTGGAGTTCGAGGATCACAGACCTTTGTACGAATGGGTAGTAACGGAGTTAGAGTACCCACGCCCACCACGTCAGATTGAGTTTGCAAAAATGTATCTGACCAATGTCATTACCGGTAAGCGTTATATCAAGAAGTTGGTTGAGGACGGTATTGTAGACGGTTGGGATGATCCACGTTTGGTTTCCATCTCCGGTCTTCGTCGTCGTGGTTACACTCCGGAATCCATCCAGAAGTTCATTGAGTTGTCCGGTGTTTCTAAGGCAAATTCTTCTTCCGATATGGCGATGCTTGAGTACTGCATCCGCGAGGACTTGAAGGTAAAGCGTCCACGTGTCATGGCAGTCTTGGATCCGGTGAAGCTTGTGATAGATAACTATCCGGAAGGACAGACAGAGGAATTGGAAGTACAGAACAACCTGGAGAATGAATCTCTTGGTAAGCGTACCGTTCCATTTTCCAAGACCTTATATATTGAGCGTGATGACTTCATGGAGGAACCTCCGAAGAAGTATTTCCGTCTCTTCCCTGGCAACGAAGTTCGCCTGATGAACGCTTATTTCGTTACCTGTACTTCCTATGAGAAGGATGAGAACGGCAATGTGACCGAGATTCATTGTACTTATGATCCACAGACCCGTGGTGGCGACAGCCCGGACGGCCGTAAGGTGAAGGGTACCATCCATTGGGTAAACGCGGACACTGCGTTGAAGGCAGAAGTTCGTTTATACGAAAATATTGTAGACGAAGAAGCTGGGGTATATAATGAAGATGGTAGCGTCAATGTGAATCCAAACTCTTTGGTTGTTACCGAAGCTTATGTGGAGCCTTCCTTAAAAGAGGCAAAAGCATACGAGAGCTTCCAGTTTGTTCGTAACGGTTTCTATACCGTTGACTATAAGGACTCCAAGGAGGGAGCACCGGTATTTAACCGTATCGTTTCATTGAAGAGTTCTTTTAAGTTACCTACACAGAATTAGAGAAAGAGGAACACATGGGATTATTATCCGGATTAGAGAAATTTGGCCTTTCCCTGGATGGTATTGATATCACCGAGGAGAAGGAAACAAAAAAGAAGGCTGCGGCACCGAAGAAGTCTGCTCCGATTCTTCCTACGGAAGAGAAGGATTTCCTTTTGAAGAAGGAAGTGAAGTGTGCTGTTTGCGACAAGAAGTTCTCTGCTTTGGTTATCAAGGGAAGTAAGGCGAAGCGTATGGAGCCGGATAGCGATTTGCGTCCGAGATTCCAGGGCATCGATACCGTGAAGTATGATGTTTATGCTTGCCCTTACTGTGGCTATGCTGCCATGACCAAGTCTTTTGAGTCTATGGCTCCTTCCCAGTTGAAGTGGGTACGTGAGGCTGTTTGTCAGAACTTCAAGCCTTCCGCTATCGATTTGAATGATCGTGAGACCTACACCTACGAAGAGGCTGTGGATCGTTTGAAGCTTGCTTTGGTTTCTGCTATGGCGAAACGTGTGAAGCTTTCCGAGAAGGCTTACATCTGCCTGAAGATTGCTTGGTTACGTCGTGAGCAGATTGAACAGCTTTCTGCTTCCACCAAGAAAGAAGACTTGGACAAGCGCGAAGCTTACAAGGCTGAGTACGAGAATTTCTACCGCCAGGCTTATGACGGTTTCATGAAGGTAAGCAGTACGGAGACTCCTCCGTTCTATGGTCTGAACCAGAATACCTTGGATTACATGCTTGCCAATATGGCTCTTTACTTCAAGGACTATCAGACCTCTGCAAAGTTGGTTTCTTCTTTGCTTACTTCTACCAATACGCCTTCCAATTTGAAGGACAAGTGCTTCGATTTGAAGCAGCAGTTGGTGGAAATCTCTAAGAAGCAGAAGGCTGCTGCAGCTGCTAAGAAAACCGAACAATAAACTTTGAATTTGTCCCTGTGAGGCTTATGCTTCACAGGGCTTTTTATTTTCTGCTGTGCCATATGCACAACAGGATTTTCCGCGGGATCGCGAATCAAATTCATTAGCCCCTCTGTTAACAATGCAACTGCAATAAGCATGGGTGTCAAGGATGCGGCAGCACCATGTTGGCTTGTCCTTGACACCCATGTTTTTGCAGGTAAAATTACAGAGGAGGGGCTAATACTTTGAACTAGAATTTGAAGATGGGAGACGTGATTATGAAATTTATTTCTTGGAATGTTAACGGTTTAAGAGCTTGCGTACAGAAGGGCTTCATGGACTTTTTTAATGAGATAGATGCGGATATCTTCTGCTTACAGGAGACCAAGTTACAGGAAGGGCAGATTGATCTGGAGCTTCCTGGTTATCATCAGTACTGGAATTATGCCGAGAAGAAGGGATATTCCGGAACGGCGATTTTTACCAAGCAGGAGCCAATGAGTGTGGCTTACGGAATTGGAATCGAGGAGCATGATCATGAAGGTCGTGTGATTACCTTAGAGTTCGAGGACTTCTATTTCATTACCTGTTATACACCGAATTCCAAACAGCAATTGGAGCGCTTGGAGTATCGCCAGGTGTGGGAGGATGACTTCCTTGCCTATGTGAAGAAGCTAGACGAGAAGAAACCGGTGATTTTCTGCGGTGACTTGAATGTGGCGCACCAGGAAATCGATTTGAAGAATCCGAAGACCAATCATCATAATGCAGGTTTTACTGACGAGGAACGTGCTAAGATGACCACCATTCTTAACAGCGGCTTCATCGATACCTTCCGTTACTTTTATCCGGACAAGACCGACATCTATTCCTGGTGGTCTTATCGTTTCTCTGCTCGTCAGAAGAATGCAGGATGGAGAATCGATTATTTCATTACTTCTGAGCGCCTGAAGGATCGTCTGGTGGATGCGAAGATTCATACGGACATTTTGGGTAGTGATCACTGTCCGGTGGAGTTGGAGATGAAGTAACACTTTTTGCCGGAATGTGATAAAATGTTCAAAGCTATGTTTATATGAGGAGGAGATTTCCTAATGAAGTATTTCGGAACTGACGGCTTCCGTGGAGAAGCTGGTCGTGTATTAACTGCAGATCATGCATATAAGATTGGTAGATACCTTGGATGGTACTACAATCAGAATCATAAGGGCCGTATTGTTATCGGTAAGGACACCCGTCGCAGCAGCTACATGTTTGAGTATTCTTTGGTTGCAGGTATTATTGCTTCCGGTGCCAATGCTTACCTGTTGCATGTAACCACCACTCCAAGTGTGGCTTATGTGGTTCGTACCGAGGATTTTGATTGCGGTGTTATGGTTTCCGCATCCCACAATCCATACTATGACAACGGTATTAAGATTATGGACGGTAACGGCCATAAGATGGCGGCTTCCGTTGAGGAAGAGATTGAGCGTTATATCGACGGTGAGATTGATGAGCTTCCGTTTGCTACCGGCGAGGATGTTGGTATTGCAACAGATTATGCCATCGGACGTAACCGTTACATCGGATATTTGATTTCTCTTGCAACCCGTTCTTACAGCGGTAAGCGCATTGGTTTGGATTGCTCCAACGGTAGCTCTTTTAACATTGCAAAGAGCGTATTCGATGCGCTTGGTGCTAAGACCTATGCCGTGGCTACCGAGCCAAACGGCTTGAACATCAACAAGGACTGTGGCTCTACCCATATTGAGAACCTGCAGAAGTTGGTAAAAGAGAAAGAGTTGGATGCAGGCTTTGCATTCGACGGTGATGCAGATCGTTGTATCGCTGTAGATAACAACGGTGAGATTATCGATGGTGATTATATCATCTACATCTGCGGTAAGTATCTGAAGAAGCACGGCAGACTGGATGGCAACCATGTGGTTGCTACCGTTATGAGTAACCTTGGATTTTTCAAGGCTTGCGATAAGGCCGGCATTGAGTATGACGTTACCACCGTTGGTGATAAGTACGTCAATGAAGATATGGTGAAGAACGGATATGTTATCGGTGGAGAGCAGTCCGGACATATTATTTTCTCCCGTCATGCAACCACCGGCGACGGTATCTTAACAGCCATTATGATGATGGAAGTCATGCTGGAAGAGAAGATGAGCTTAGCTGATCTTGCCAGCGGTATGAAGAAGTATCCGCAGCTTTTAAAGAACGTTCGCGTTACGGACAAGGCTGCTGTTATGAATAATGCGGCAGTGAAGGCTTGTGAAGAAGATATTGCTGCACAGCTTGGAGATGACGGACGTATTCTCCTTCGTGAGAGCGGTACCGAGCCTGTCATCCGTGTTATGGTTGAGGCTACTACCGACGCCATCTGCGAGAAGTACGTGAACCAGATGATTGACGTCATCAAGGCAGAAGGCTTGGCATAAGCAAAGATTCGTGATACAATGGCAAACGCTGTGGCCATTTATAATAGCAGTGTCTGGGTTCGAAACCATCCCCAGAATAATAAAAACTAAGGAGTAATTTCATATGGAGAAAAAGAGTTTTCGTAACAGTGCATTATTTCTTGCACAGGCTGGCATGATTGCGGCTATTTATGTTGTGTTGACTGTATTTATCAATGCATTCAACCTGGCAAACGGAGCCATTCAGATTCGTTTATCTGAAGCACTTTGCGTTTTGCCTGTATTTACCCCGGCTGCAATTCCCGGATTATTTATCGGATGCCTCATCAGCAATACCGTAACCGGTTGCGTGATTTGGGACATCGTATTCGGAAGCATCGCTACGTTACTTGGTGCGGTTGGTACTTACCTGCTTCGTAAGACCAAGTTCGTATGCACCCTGCCGCCTGTAATTGCCAACATGATTGTAGTTCCTTTCGTACTGCGTTATGCGTATGGCGTTGGTGATGCACACTGGTTCTTGGTTGCTACCATCGGTATCGGTGAAGTGATTTCCTGCTGCGTGGTAGGTATGATTTTGAAGACCGTATTATCCAAGTATCGTTACCAGATTTTCCGTCAGGAAGAAACCATTTAGTTATCAATTACATCAGGAGTTAAGAATGAGAGAAGTATTGGATTTAATTTCAGAAGAAGTTGTTCGGGCCTTCGAAGCAGCAGATATTGATGCAAAGTATGCCAAGGTTGGTCTGTCCAATCGTCCGGACTTATGTGAATATCAGTGCAATGGTGCCATGGCTGCAGCAAAAGAGTACCACAAAGCACCGATTCAGATTGCAACTGCAGTTTGTGAGCATTTATCCAAGAGCGAGATGTTCGCATCCGTTGAGGCTGTGAACCCGGGATTTCTGAATCTGAAATTATCTCCTTCATTCTTGGCTGATTATGTTGCAAAAATGGGCGCTGATGAGCGTCTTGGTCTGGACAAGGTTGAGAAGCCGAAGACCATTATGATTGATTACGGCGGACCGAACGTGGCAAAGGCATTACATGTCGGCCATTTGCGCTCTGCTGTTATCGGGGAGAGTATTAAGCGTATCGGTCGTTTCATGGGTAATGAGATGATCGGTGATGTTCATATGGGTGACTGGGGATTACAGATGGGCTTAATCATCTGTGAGTTACAGTTACACAAGCCGGAGCTCCCATATTACGATGAGAACTTCACCGGAACTTATCCGGAAGTGGCTCCGTTTACCGTAACGGAGTTGGCAGATTTGTATACCACTGCAAGTGCTAAGTCCAAGGAAGATCCGGCATTCAAGGAAGCTGCTATGCAGGCTACCTATGAATTACAGCACGGCCGTGTAGGCTACCAGGAATTGCTGAAGCAGATTCTTAGTATTTCCGTTGCCGACATGAAGGCCAACTATGAGAAGTTGGACGTATCCTTCGAGTTATGGAAGGGTGAGTCCGATGCGCAGCCTTATATTCCGGATATGGTTGCGAAGATGAAGGCAGACGGCTATGCATACGAGAGCGAAGGTGCATTGGTTGTAGACGTGAAGGAAGAGACCGACACCAAGGAAGTTCCTCCTTGCATGATTCTAAAGTCTGACGGTGCTTCCCTTTATAACACGACCGACCTTGCAACCCTAGTATGGCGTATGAAGGATTATCACCCGGATAAGGTGATTTATGTAGTAGATAAGCGTCAGGAATTATACTTTACCCAGGTATTCCGTTGCGCGAAGAAGACCGGCATTGTTCCGGAATCCACCGAGCTTCAGTTCGTTGGATTCGGTACCATGAACGGTAAGGACGGCAAGCCGTTCAAGACCCGTCAGGGTGGTGTTATGCGATTGTCTGCATTATTGCAGGAAATCCATGACATGATGTACGAGAAGATTATGGCCAACGGAACTATGACAGAGGACGAAGCTGAGGAGACTGCTAAGATCGTTGCTCTTTCTGCAGTGAAGTATGGTGATTTGTCTAACCAGGCAGCGAAAGATTATATCTTCGATATGGAGCGATTCACTTCTTCCGAAGGAAATACCGGCCCATACATCCTGTATACCATCGTACGTATCAAATCTATTTTGAATAAGTTCTTCGGAGATGCGGATGCTGCTGCAAGAGCGCAGAAGCTTGCCGGCTTTGAGATTCTTGCTCCACAGAGCGAGAGCGAGAAGAGCCTGATGCTTGAACTTGTGAAGTTCAATTCCGCAATCCGCAATGCATATGAGGAGACAGCACCTCACAAGATTTGTGCTTACATCTATGATGTAGCCAATGCATTCAATCACTTCTACCATGAGACCAAGATTCTTGCGGAAGAAGATGAGAAGTTAAAAGAGAATTATATCCATATTCTTGAGATTACCAGAGCTGTATTGGAGCAGAGCATTGATTTGCTTGGTTTCAAGGCTCCGGAGAGAATGTAAGGGAAAGGACCTCGGCTGAGGTCCTTTTTTACCGAATATGAAAATCATTTTCAAAAATCAGTTGCATGCAATGAATTCTGTGCTATAATTAGAAGCGTCTGAAATTTGAGCTTTTTATGTATTTTATAGAAGAAAGAAGGTAATACTATGACAAAGATTGATATTATTTCCGGTTTCCTCGGAGCAGGTAAGACCACTTTCATTAAGAAGTTATTGGAAGAGGCTTTTTCCGGCGAGAAGATTGTTCTGATTGAGAATGAGTTCGGTGAAGTTGGTGTAGACGGCGGATTCTTGAAGGATGCCGGAATCGAGATTACCGAGATGAACTCCGGTTGTATTTGCTGTACTTTAGTTGGTGATTTCGCAAAGAGCCTGAATGATGTTATGGAGAAGTTCCATCCGGATCGTATCTTAATCGAGCCGTCCGGAGTTGGTAAGCTTTCCGACGTTATGACTTCCGTTATTGATATGGAGAAGACTGCGGATGTGAAGTTGAATGCGCTTGTTACCGTTGTAAATTCCCTGAAGGCTTCTAAGCAGATGAAGGCTTTCGGTGAGTTCTTCAACAACCAGATTGAGCATGCAACTACCGTTGTATTGAGCCGTTCTCAGAATGCCACACCGGAACAGTTGGAGTTCTGTACTACACAGATTCAGAACCTGAATCCGAAGGCAACGGTTGTAACGACTCCTTGGGATAGCCTGACCGGTGCACAGCTTCTTGCTGCAATCGAAGGCAAGGATAACTTGGAGATGAAGGCCCTTGCAGAGCTTCATCATCACGAAGAGGAAGAAGAGCACGAGCATGAGCATCATCATCATGATCACGACCACGATCATGACCATGAAGAGCATGAGCATGAGCATGAACACGAGCATCATCACGATCACGACCACGACCATGAGCATGAAGAGGGCCATGAGCACTGTGATCATGAGCACGGACATTGCTGCCACCACGATCATGACCATGAGCATCATCATCACCATCATGCAGATGATGTATTTACAACATGGGGCAAGGAAACTCCTCATGTATTCGAGCGTGAGACCATTGAGAAGGCAATGAAGGCATTCGCTGAGACCGAAGACTACGGTACCATTATCCGTTCTAAGGGTATGGTTCCATGTACCGACGGTACCTGGATCTACTTTGATTTGGTAGACGGTGAGTACGAACTTCGTTCCGGTGATCCGGATTATACCGGACGTTTGGTTGTTATCGGTGCAGAAGTCAAAGAAGCAGAAGTCGAGAAGTTGTTCGGCTTAGCATAATAGAAGTGAGGTTATGATTATGCAGGAAGTACCTGTATACGTATTTTACGGATTTATGGATAGCGGCAAGACCACTCTGGTACAGGAGACCCTGTTCCAGAATGACTTTGCCAATGATTTAAGTAGTTTCCTTGTGATTCGTTGTGAAGACGGTGATGAAGAGTATGACGAGAAGAAGCTTACTAGCCTTGGTGGTCGTTTGATTACCATCGACAACGAAGAGGATTTTACTGCTGAGTATATGAAGCAATTGGATGATGAGTTCCATCCGGAGGCTATCTTTATCGAATACAACGGAACCTGGGAAGTGGCTCCGTTATATGAGATGGAAGGGCCGGAGTCTTGGACGATCGTTCAGGCACTTTGCACTGTGGATGCTTCCACTTTTGAGATGTACATGCAGAATATGCGTGTCATGATGAGTGAGCAGATGTTCAAGGCGGACGTTGTGATTTTTAACCGCTGTACCGATGCTACTCCGAAGGCGAAGTTCAGAGCCAATGTGAAGTCTGTCAACCGTCGTTGCCAGATTGTATACGAGCGGGAAGACGGAACGGTGGATGACTCCGAGGAGGAGCTTCCGTTCGATATCAATGCCGATGAAATTGAGATTTCCGATGCCGACTATGCATTGTGGTTCATGGATTGTATGGACCATCCGAAGAAGTATGATGGCAAGATTATCTCTTTCTTGGGTTTGGTATATAATCCAACCGACGGCAAGGGCAAGCTGAAGCCGGGGGTATTTGTTCCGGGACGTTTTGCCATGACTTGCTGTGTTGAGGATATCCAGTTCCTTGGTATGAAGACCGTATACAAGGATTCTGCGAAGTTGGAGCACAAGAGCTGGATTCAGTTGAAGGCTCAGGTGAAGTATGAGTTTGCCAAGGAATACCGCGGCAAGGGCCCTGTGCTTCATCCAATCGAAATTACCCCTGCTGAGAAGCCGGAAGACGAGCTGGTTTACTTCAGCTAGGATTATGGATTACTCAAGGAACTGTAGGTAAGGTGAAAATCTTTTCACTTATAGTTAAATAATATTTGTCATACGGTCATTTATTTGATAGTATGAAACATGTGCAATCTACTCTATGCCACAATAGGGTAGATTGATTTTTATCAGTATTGAAAACATATTGTATGGAGGAAAAAGATGTACCCAATCGTTAGAAAAGAAGTGTTGGCTGACAAGATTATCCTCATGGAAGTGAAGGCACCTCGTGTCTCTCATTCTTGTCTTCCGGGACAGTTCATCATTGCGAAGATTGATGAAGACGGAGAGCGTATTCCGCTGACTATCTGCGATTACGATCGCGAGAAGGAGACAGTTACCATCGTTGTTCAGACCATCGGTGCATCCACAGAGCGTATGGCTTATCTGGAAGAGGGCGATAGCTTTGAGGATTTTGTGGGACCGTTAGGACAGCCAAGTGAGTTGTGTGTAGAAGCCAACTTAGAAGAGACTAAGAAGTTAAATATCGTATTTATTGCCGGAGGTCTTGGAACCGCACCGGTTTATCCTCAGGTAAAGTGGTTACACGACCATGGCGTTGATGCTACCGTAATTATGGGAAGCCGTACCAAGGATCTTCTTTTCTATATCGATGAGATGAAGGCTGTTGCCAAGGAAGTCTATGTAACTACCGATGACGGTACTTACGGATTCCACGGTATGGGCACCAACCAGTTACAGGCTTTGGTGGACGAAGGTAAGCATTATGACCGTTGTGTCGCAATCGGACCGATGATTATGATGAAATTCGTTTGCAAGTTAACCAAAGAGCTGGAGATTCCTACCATCGTTTCTATGAACCCAATCATGGTAGACGGTACCGGAATGTGTGGTGCTTGCCGACTGATTGTAGATGGTAAAGTAAAATTCGCTTGCGTTGACGGACCGGAGTTCGACGGACACCTTGTTGACTTTGATCTTGCTATGGCTCGTATGGCTCAGTACAAGACCGAAGAAGGACGTAAGAAGCTGGAATTTGAAGAAGGCGATACCCACCACGGTGGATGTGGCCAGTGTTCATAGGAGGTGACCGGAATGGACGGATTAGTTAGAGTACCGATTAGTGAGCAGGACCCAAAGGTTCGTGCTACCAATTTTGATGAAGTATGTTTGGGATATACCGAGGAAGAGGCAGTAAAAGAGGCAGAGCGTTGCTTGAACTGCAAGAACCCACGTTGTGTGGGAGGATGCCCGGTATCCATTCATATTCCTGCATTTATTCAGGAAGTAAAGAATCGTAATTTTGAGAAGGCTTATGAGATTATTTCTCAGTCCAGTGCACTCCCTGCAGTTTGCGGTCGTGTATGCCCACAGGAGAGCCAGTGCGAAGGTCAGTGCGTTCGCGGCATTAAGGGCGAAGCAGTTGCAATCGGTAAGTTAGAGCGCTTCGTTGCAGACTGGGCGAGAGAGAACGGCATTAAGCCTCACACCGATGCACCGAAGAACGGCCACAAGGTTGCTGTCATCGGTTCCGGTCCTGCAGGTTTGACCTGTGCCGGAGATTTGGCTCGTTTGGGTTATGACGTTACCATTTTCGAAGCATTGCACAAGACCGGTGGTGTTTTGGTATATGGTATTCCGGAGTTCCGTCTCCCGAAGGACAAGGTTGTTGCTGCAGAAGTAGAGAACGTGAAGAGCCTTGGTGTTAAGATTGAGACCAACGTCATCATTGGTAAGTCCATTACCATTGATGAGTTGATGGAAGAGGAAGGCTTCGAGGCTGTATTTATCGGATCCGGTGCTGGACTTCCTAGATTCATGGGCATTCCTGGTGAGCAGGCCCTTGGTGTATTCTCTGCCAATGAGTACTTAACCCGTAATAACCTGATGAAGGCTTTCAAGGATTTGGATACCCCAATTTCCCGTGGTAAGAAGGTGGTTGTTGTCGGTGGTGGTAACGTAGCTATGGATGCTGCCCGTACCGCACTTCGTCTTGGTGCTGAAGTACACATCGTATACCGTCGTGGTGAGGCTGAGCTTCCTGCAAGAGCGGAAGAAGTACATCACGCAAAAGAAGAGGGCGTTATCTTCGACCTGTTACAGAATCCGGTTGAGATTCTTACGGATGACAAGAATCAGGTAACCGGTATCCGCATTATTAAGATGGAGCTTGGTGAGCCGGATGAGTCCGGACGTCGCAGCCCGGTAGAGATTCCCGGCAGTGAGTACAATATCGAGTGTGATACCGTTATCATGTCTCTTGGTACATCACCGAATCCATTGATTTCTTCTACAACCGACGGCATGGAAGTAAACCGTCGCGGATGCATTGTTGCTGAGGAAGAGACCGGCGCAACCACCAAGAATGCAGTCTATGCAGGTGGAGATGCAGTGACCGGAGCAGCTACCGTAATCCTTGCAATGGGAGCCGGCAAGACAGCTGCGAAGGGCATTGACGAGTATTTTAAGAACAACAAATAGGTTGATTTTTTCTGCCACACGTGATAATATTACTTGGCATGTGTTGTAAACACACCTATTAGGAGGTTTGTTATGGCTATTTTGAAGACAATTTTAACTATTGTATTTATTATTATTTGTGTGGCATTAACCGTTATTATTCTCCTTCAGGAGGGCAAGTCTGCCGGACTCGGTTCTTTGAGCGGACAGAGCTTGGATTCTTACTGGAGCCGTAATAAGGGACGTTCCAAGGAAGGCATCTTGATTAAGATTACAACAGCTATGGTAGTTATATTCTTTATCTTGGCTGCTGTCCTGAATATTGGAAGTTTCTAAGACGATTGTTTATAGTAAGCCACCGTTATTACGGTGGCTTATTCTTATTTTAGGGTGTTTTGAATGATTGATCAGGAAAAGAAAAACAAAATCTATGAGTTGATATGCGACCCGATCTACGTTCCTATGAAGATTAAGGAGATGGCGATCTTTTTAGATCTTCCTAAGGAGCGTCGTGGGGAACTGGAAGAAATCTTAGATGCATTAGAAGCGGAAGGTAAAATTGAACGCACCGCCAAGAATAAGTACCATAAAGCTGAGAAGCACTATATTGTGGGAACCTTCGTAGCCAATGCCAGAGGATTCGGCTTCGTTGAGGTAGAGGATGAAGAAACACAGGATTACTTCATTCCGGAGAAGTACACAATGGGCGCATTCCAGGGAGATGAAGTCCGGATTGAACTCTTACCGCAGTCCAGAGGACAGCGACCGGAGGCGAAAGTCTGTGAGATTATCCGTCATGGAATTACGGAAGTGATCGGTACCTTCCAGCGTAGCGATAACTTTGGCTTTTTGGTGCCGGATGATCCGAAGATTCCGTTTGATATCTTCATCCCGAAGTCCAAGGACCGCAAGGCCATGACCGGACATAAGTGTGTCTGCCATATTACGGAATATGCCAAGACCGGACAGAAGCCGGAAGGCGAGATTGTTGAAATCCTTGGTCATGTGAATGATCCGGGTGTGGATATTCTATCTCTGGTGAAGGCTTTTGGTATTCCATGCGAATTCCCGGATGAGGTTTTGCGGGAGGCTGAGGAAGTGGCGGTTCCGGTAGAGATGCAGCCGAATCGCGAGGACTTGCGGGATGTGGTCATGGTTACCATCGACGGTGAGGATTCCAAGGATTTGGATGATGCGGTCTCTATTTGTCGTGTGGATGACGGTTACGAATTGGGCGTACATATTGCAGATGTATCGGAGTATGTGCGGGAAGGTTCAGCATTAGACCGGGAAGCGTTGCATCGGGCAACCAGTGTATACTTAGCAGACCGTGTAATTCCTATGCTTCCCCATGTCTTATGTAACGGTATCTGTTCCTTGAATGCCGGGGAAGACCGGAATGCATTAAGCTGTATCATGACCATTGATGCCAAGGGACACGTGGTGGATCATCGCATTGTGGAATCCGTGGTGAACATCAATCGTCGTATGACCTATACCGCAGTGAATGAGATTATTGAGGACCATAATCCTAAGACCATGGCAGAGTATGAAGACTTGGTCCCAATTTTTGAATTGATGGCAGAATGTGCAACCTTGCTTCGGAACAATCGTAAGAAGCGTGGCTCCATTGACTTTGATTTACCGGAGACCAAGATGGAACTGGATGAGAAGGGACGTGTAATCGCCTTGCATCCTTATGAACGTCGTAGCGGACAGAAGCTGATTGAAGATTTTATGCTGCTTGCCAATGAGACGGTAGCAGAGCATTTTCACTGGCAGGAAGTTCCGTTTTTATATCGTGTTCACGGAGAGCCGGATGCTGAGAAAATTAAGAGCTTAGCTGCCTTGGTTGGAAGCTTCGGACATACCCTGCGCGGAAAACATGCCGAGATTCATCCGAAGGAATTGCAGAAGCTGTTGGTAAGCATCGAAGGAACCAGTGAGGAAGATCTGATTCGTCGACTGACCCTTCGTTCCATGCAGCAAGCAAGGTACGATACGGAGTGCATCGGACACTTTGGCTTGGCTGCGGATTATTACTGTCATTTTACATCGCCGATTCGCCGTTACCCGGATTTGCAGATTCATCGCATTATCAAGGAGTCCTTACGGGGAGAGCTTAGCGAGGCGCGCATCGAGCATTACGAGCAGATTCTCCCGGGTGTGGCCGCAGATAGCAGCAAGTTAGAACGCCGCGCGGATGATGTGGAGCGGGAAGTGGAGAAGCTGAAGAAGGTGCAGTACATGAAGGACTACATCGGCAAGCGCTTCCACGGCGTGATTTCCGGCGTGACCAAGTGGGGAATTTATGTTGAACTTCCCAATACGGTGGAAGGTATGATACGATTATCGGAGCTTCATGATGATTTTTATGAGTTATCGGAAGATACTTATGAACTCATCGGACAAGCCACCAATAAGCATTACAAATTAGGACAGGATATTGCAATCGAAGTGGTTGCGGCTGATGAAGTGACCCGTACCATCGATTTTGCAATTGCAGGGGATGAAGACTGTGAAGAAGGATAATATCAAGGTAATTGCCAACAATAAGAAGGCATTCCACGACTATTTTGTAGATGAAACATACGAAGCCGGCATCGAGCTGGTGGGTACCGAGGTGAAGGCTCTCCGTACCGGCAAGTGTTCGGTGAAGGAGTCCTTTATTCGTATTATTAACGGGCAGATGGAAATCTATCAGATGCACATCTCTCCCTACGAGAAGGGTAATATTTTTAACCGGGATCCGTTGCGTCCGCGCCGCCTTCTTATGCATAAGGCAGAGATTCGCAAGTTAGAGCAGAAGATGAAGGAGAAGGGATATACCCTTGTTCCGATTGAGATTTACTTCTCCGGAAGCCTGGTAAAAGTGAAAGTGGGCTTATGTCGTGGTAAGAAGCTCTATGACAAGCGTGATGATATTGCCAAAAAAGACCAGAAGCGGGAAGCAGAGCGTGAGTTTAAAGTTCGTAATTTTGGTTAATTTTACAAAAATTAGTGAATTGTTGTGAGAATATTATGTAAATACTACATTTTGCGGTGATTCACTTCATTTTTGCTAGGAATAGTGTTATCATGATGACGTTATGAGTGATGTTTCCATTGGGAGGCTAGAAGAATGGAATTTTTTAAGAATATGCTATGGAACATAAGAGGGTTCTTTGTGCGTCGTGGTAGAATGCACAATCCGTGGAGCCTTCAGAAGAAGATTATTGCAGGAGTTATGTCCGGTGTACTTGTGATCGGTGGTTCTACCGGTGCAGTGCTGGCACATCATTTTTCTGCAGAGCAGCCGGAAGGTGGATTTATGGTTGCAATGTTGAATCCGCCAACCATGGCAAATGTTGAGGTCTATGAACCGACCTACGTTGAGATTCCGAACTTCGTTGGAATGAATCTTGCATCCGACTCTTTGGAGAAGGATTTGACATTGTACTTCAAGAGTGCAGAGAGCAAGGCTCGTATTGAGGGCGTTGCATTCCAGGTGAAGCTCATTAGTCCGAAGAATGAGAGCTATTTGACCGAGTATCTCGATGAGATTGACCGCATTAATAAAGAAATCGATGCTGCTAAGGAAGACGGTACCGAGAACGACCGTTACGAAGGTGATGACTTAGAGGCACCAAGTGCTTCCGCAAAAGAGGGAGACACCAAGGTGGCCGGAGCATCCCACCAGAAGTTACAGTTGACTGCAGCTCAGGTGAAGACCGAGGACCAGATTGAAGAGCAGAAGGAAGAGGCTGAGAACACCATCTCCGCCAACTTCGATGAGTTGACCATCGGTGAGAAGTTACTTCTCGATAAGCAGATTGCCATCCAGAGTTATGCAACCGCACTTACCGCAGTAGACGGTAAGAACTATGTGGACGATGATTCCGATGGAATGATCTACATCAATAAGATTGATTCCGGTAAGTACGTTGCTTGTATGGTACCGACCGGTTTTTACGATCCTTCCCAGTATGCTACCGAAGTTACCGTTAAGGATAAGGTAGAGTACAAGAAGGTAGAGAACATTAAGGATAAGGTTAAGAAGAACGTCGAGGATGAGAAGCCTGCAGAGGCAGCTCCACAGGAGGCAGTTCTTCAGGATACCGTTCAGTTTGTAGAGTCTTCGAAGACTCAGATTTCCGGTGGATTTACTGAGGCAAAGCCGGCGGCAATTGCACCAAGCGTAAGCGAGCAGAATACAGCCAAAGAGCCTTTTGAAAAGACGGCGAGAAGATATACGCCTTCATTATTTGCTTCCGTCCAGCAGATGTTTGCTTTATCTACAGTTAGAGCTGCAGAGATTAATCTGAATGAAACAAGTGTGACTCTAAAAGTCGGAGAAAGTAAGACGGTTTCGGTTACAGGTGCAACGGTTAGTGCTGCTACACCAGGGGATACTTCCATTTGTACAGCATCTTATGCAGGGGATTCCGTAACAATTACCGGTGTTTCCGAAGGAAGCACTACGGTAACAGTAAGCGGTACTGCAACGGAGGGTGAGGCACCGGCACCAAAGACTATCAATGTTACGGTAGAGAAGAATACGGTATCTGCTGAGGCTACACTGACCGTTCCAAAGAATGTTACTTTGTATTCTAAGAGTGGGCTGAACAGCATCTCCGGAAGTATTTCTTCTGAGAACCTTTCCGGCGATATTTCTGTTTCATCTAGCGACAGTGCGAATGTAACCGCAACCATTAGCGGCGGTAATGTTGTATTTACCGGTAAGGAAGGCGTTGCAAGCAATGTAACAGCAACCATTACATATTCTGCAGTATGTGCAGATGGAAAAACACCAATCAGTGCAACTACGACAGTTACATTGGTAGGAACGAACAATCCGATTAAGAGTGCGGATGGTAAGGACTTATTTGTAGATAAGGAAGGTAAGACACCTGCAACCCTTGCAAACTACAAGGCAGACGGCACCTTCTATGTTGCCGGAGGTAAGCCGGAATACAAATATACCGGATGGCAGACCATTGACGGTAAAACTTATTTCTACACAAAAGACGGTGTGGCTGTTACCGGTGATCAGGTTATTCAGGGTGTACAGTATAGCTTTAACGGACTTGGCGTATTGGTACCGAAGGAAGGTATTGATGTATCCAAGTGGCAGGGCAATATAGATTGGGCTACTGCAAGCAGCTACATCAATTTCGCTATCATCCGTTGCGGATACCGTGGTGAGTCTTCCAGAGGATTGGCAATTGATCCGTTGTTCTCCCGTAATGTTCAGGGAGCGAAGGCCAACGGTGTTAAGATTGGTTTGTATTTCTACTCTACCGCAATGTCTGAGGCAGAGGCAGTTGAGGAAGCATCCTTGGCTGTTCAGTGTGCACAGCAGGCCGGCGGTTTGAGCTTACCGATTTATATTGATATGGAGGCTGGATGTCAGGCCGGATTATCCAATGACCAGCGTACCGCAATTTGTAATGCGTTCTGCGCTACGGTTCGTAACAGTGGATACTCCGCAGGTGTATATGCTAATAAGAACTGGCTGACCAACAAGATTAACACCGGAGCAATTTCCGGAGCTGAGATTTGGGTGGCACAGTACAACACCACCTGTACTTACGGTGGTACCAAGAAGATGTGGCAGTATTCTTCCAAGGGTAGCATCCCTGGAATCAGCGGTTACGTTGATATGAATCGCCGCTACTAAAATTTTGTTTTACCCATCCTCCCATAATGCCGATATATATTATGGGAGGAGATTATGGGCCAGTAATGGTTTCGACAGGGATCGTGAAGCTGGTGAAGCGAGTCGCATGGTAATGCGTTAAATGGCCAAATTAAATTTAAACGCTGAAGATAATTTAGCAATCGCTGCCTAATGGCAGCAGTCCGACCTAGTGCACCTACACATTAGGACCCGGGCTTCGAACATGTAGGAAACGACACACGGTAAGCTTTGCCCGTGTGGGCGTATCATGAAGCTACGGAAACCGTAAGGGTGTTTGTTCCCGTGCGGCAGACGGAATGTCAAAGAACAAACTACGCTCGTAGAAGAACAGGGGATTGGTTTTTGGACACGGGTTCGACTCCCGTCTGGTCCACTCTCTTTTAAGACCGATAAGTTCGACCGGAATCGCAGTATTAGTTATTATCACGATTTGGTGGGAAAGATCTTTTGAGGTTGTTTTATGTCCAGATATTCAGAACTCATGGTAGTTGAAAAACGCCGTTATAAGAGTCTTTTGTTTGATTTGGATCAGCAAAATGATGTGGACGACTGTTATGTTCGTTATCATATTCCAACGGAAGAGAAGCTGGTGGTATATGCGAACAATGGTCGTTTATCCACCATGTCTTTGGATGGGAATGGCACCATCATTACGGATGAAGCCATTTATTTTCATCCATCTCATCGGGAATGGGGCAACGATAATCGCATCCCATTATCCGATTTATGTCACTATGTTATTTTCCAGGAAAGCGCATCCGATACGGTTCATTTGATTTCCGAAGAGCGGGATCAGAGCATCTTTGGCCGTACAGTCAATTCTAAGGATACCACCGGAAGTGAATTGGTTAGTATGTTGTCCGCTATCCAGAAGCGGATTCGAAGCAGCAACTCCAAGGAGCAGGTGGTCTACGAGAAGACCTTGGCTCATATTCTTGGTATCATTAAGAAGAATTTCCGGGAGAACGGTATTCTGCCGGAGCGCTCCTTAAAGCTTCTGGAAATCCTTTTTGCGGAAAAGAATTTCGTGGCGGAAGTGGCCTTTGTTTTGGCAGAGAATGAGTACCGTCATATGGATGAAGGCCGGTACTACCGCTTTGTTGAGAGCCTTCGATACAATCCTTCGGTGTCGGAAGGATTGATTGAGCAGTTACAGAAGCCGGATGAGTTATTCCTGGTTCACTTTTTGCAGGATATTTCCAATCCCAATGCGCTGTACATGACCAAGTCCCTCATTGAGACCTATACGAATCTGAAGGAATCGGAGCGGTTAACCCTTCGTCAAAGCGTGATTTTATGCTTTTTATGTGTACGATTTGAAGACTGGACCTTCTTCGATGAATTATGGAAGCTGGTGCATGAAGCGTTACCGGAAGAAATGCGCTGGATGATACAGGCGTTTCGTGCCAGATTTGCCAATGAGAAAATGTTTGGCGTGTATGAGAAGCTGCTTGGTGGCAAGAAGTTGACCTTCATGGAACTTGGCTGGAAAGATGCCCTGGGACTAACGCCGCTTCACTATGCGTTGATTCTTCGTAAGAAGGAAGCGGTACTTGATTTGCTAGAGCAGTATGACTGGCGCTCCTATCGAAGTCCTTTTGGACGGGATAAGCTGGTGGATACCGGTTACCAGTATGTATTTTTAGCTTCCGTATTGTTTGATGATATAGAGCTCATTGAGGAAGTGATTTCCAAGACCACCACCATTTTCCAGTCCTTAGAGCGCTCCATGAAGCAGATGGACTTCTTTATCTTCTTAGAACAGAAGCGGATGGGAGACGGCAATGACGAAGACTGCAAGAAGCGGATTTTTGAATATGAAGGCATGAAACGTGAGATGCGTGCGGAAATGCGTCAGTTGGCACTGGATGAGACGAAAAACGCCAGGGAAAAAGCCCAGATGATTATTGAGACGTCCCATGCCTTCAGCCGTTATCTGTTCTATCTGTATATGGATGTAGACGGCTTATATCGTCTGATGGCGGATACCATTGCCCAGTGGCGGGTAGCCAAGTATAAGGACTTGTATTTCATCACCCCGGTGGATAAGGATATGGGTATGGAGTCCCGAGTTTATCCGGAGACGGAAGAAGCTCACTTTGAGATTCCGGAGGACAGCATTGAGAATCCGGCCTTCCGGGCGAAGCGGGAAGAGCGAGAACGGCAGGAGCGGGCGGCCAGAGAAGAACGCTTCCGCCAGGCCAGAGCAGCCTTCGAGGAACAGGAAGCTTCCGAGAGCTGGTTCTCGCGGGAAGCTCATGAAGATATTCTGGTATTGAAGAAGGAATATCGTATCCTGGTGAAGCAGTATCATCCGGATGTTTGCGGCGGTGCCAAGGCAAACCGCATTATGCAGGCGATTATGGATGAACGGGCGCGGATTTTGGAAGCGATGCAAGAAGCATAACCATGATTTTTTAAAAAATAGGAGTGTCAAGAAAAAATACTTGACACTCCTTTTCGTTTTTTGTATAGTAGTCAAGGTGATTGTTATGGAAGAGAAGATCAGACAAGGTTATCTATATGATTTCTACGGGGAACTGTTGAATGATCATCAGCGCAGTATCTTCGAAGCATATGTGTTGGAAGATTTGTCACTTGCGGAAGTGGCAGAGGCCCAGGGAATATCCCGACAGGGCGTCCACGACTTGATTCGTCGCTGTACCAAGACCTTGGAGGACTATGAGAGTCGTCTCCATCTGATTGACAAGTTCATGCACATTCGTGATAAGGTCGACGAGATTCGTACCTTAACCCAGCAGGATGTGACCGATGCTTCCATGGGCAAGATTGAATCAATCGCTAGTGAGATTTTAGAGGAACTGTAATTTGGCTTTTGAAAGTTTATCCGACAAACTACAGAATGTATTTAAGAACCTTCGCGGCAAGGGTCGTTTGAATGAAGATGACGTTAAGGAAGCAATGAAGGAAGTCCGTATGGCACTTCTGGAGGCTGACGTTAACTTCAAGGTTACCAAGTCTTTCGTGAACAAGGTAACGGAGCGTGCCATCGGATCCGACGTGATGAACGGCTTGAATCCGGGCCAGATGGTCATCAAGATTGTTAACGAAGAGATGACCTCTTTGATGGGTTCCGAGACCACAGAGATTGCCTATCGTCCGGGCCAGGAAATCACCGTTATTATGATGGTTGGTTTGAACGGTGCCGGTAAGACTACCACCACGGCGAAGCTGGCCGGTAAGATGTTGAAGAAGGGCAAGCGTCCGCTGTTGGTTGCCTGTGACGTATATCGTCCGGCGGCGATTGAGCAGTTACAGATTAACGGACAGAAGCAGGGTGTTCCGGTATTTGCCATGGGCGACAAGTTAAGCCCTGTTGACATTGCCAAGGCATCCATTGAACATGCGAAAAAGAACAACAATAATGTTGTGATTTTAGATACTGCAGGACGTCTTCACGTAGATGAAGAACTGATGCAGGAATTAAAAGATATCAAGGCCAATGTAGATGTGGCACAGACCATTTTGGTGGTAGATGCCATGACCGGTCAGGATGCGGTGAATGTTGCCGGATCCTTCGATGAACAGATTGGTATCGATGGGGTCATCCTAACGAAGTTAGACGGTGATACCCGAGGCGGTGCGGCACTTTCCATTCGTGCAGTCACCGGTAAGCCGATTCTTTTCTGTGGTATGGGCGAGAAGCTTTCCGATTTGGAACAGTTTTATCCGGATCGTATGGCCAGCCGTATCCTTGGAATGGGTGATGTGTTAACCCTCATTGAGAAGGCGGAAGAGAATTTCGACGCTGAGAAAGCGAAGGAATTAACCCGCAAGATGAAGAAGTCCGGCTTTGATTATAACGACTATCTGGATTCTATGGCCCAGATGAAGAAGCTGGGCGGTTTATCCGGAATTATGGGTATGATGCCGGGGATGCTTCCCGGGGTGAACAAGAATCAGATGTCACAGCTTGAGAGTGCGATGGATGAGAAGAAGCTGCTTCATATCGAAGCAATTATCCAGTCCATGACTCCGGCAGAGAGAGCCAATCCGAAGCTGATGAACCCGAGCCGTAAGCACAGACTTGCCAAGGGCGCCGGCGTGGATATCGCTGAAGTGAACCGCTTCGTGAAGCAGTTCGAGCAGGCACAGAAGATGATGAAGAAGATGCCTGGTATGATGGGTGGTAAAAAGGGTAAATTTAGATTTCCTTTTTAACATAGATAAATAATTATAGTTTTATATTTTTAGGAGGTAACTAATAATGGCAGTTAAGATTCGTTTAAGAAGAATGGGTAAGAAGAAGGCACCTTTCTATAGAATCGTAGTAGCAGATTCCCGTTCCCCACGTGATGGACGTTGCATCGAGGAGATCGGAACTTATGATCCTAACCAGGAGCCAAGCGCTTATCAGGTAGATGAGGAGCTTGCTAAGAAGTGGTTAGCAAACGGTGCTCAGCCAACCGAGACTGTTAACAGAATCTTCAAGAACGCTGGTATTGTAAAATAATAACCGGATTAGGGAAAGCACGGGGGACTGACGATGAAAGAATTAATTGAAGTAATTGCAAAAGCACTGGTAGACAACCCGGATGAGGTTGTTGTAACTGAGAAAGAGACAGATCGTGCTATTGTCGTCGAACTTAAAGTTGCTCCTACCGATATGGGTAAGGTTATTGGTAAGCAGGGACGTATTGCGAAGTCAATCCGCTCTGTAGTAAAAGCAGCAGCTTCGAAAGAAGACAAAAAGGTTATCGTTGATATTTTAGACGAGAACGAGTAATGCGGAACTGTCATACGATTATGTATGACAGTTCTTTCTTTAGAGGAAAAACATGGCAAAAAACGAAAGAGATGATTATTTGAGAGTGGGCGTCATTACTGATACCCACGGTATTCGCGGCGAAGTGAAGGTCTATCCTACCACGGAAGACCCGAAGCGATTCGAATTGCTTCCGACCGTTCATGTCATTGCCAAGGACGGAAGTGATGTAGCACTTAAGGTTTGCGGAGTGAAGTACTTCAAGAATCTTGTGATTTTAAAATTCGATGGCATCAACAATATCAATGATATTGAACAATATAAGAAATGCGAAATGTTCGTCACCCGTGAGGAAGCCATTCCTCTGGAAGAGGGCGAGCATTACGTGGCAGACTTAATCGGACTTCGTGTGATTACAGACGACGGCGTGGAATTAGGTGTCTTGGAAGATGTCTTAGAGACCGGTGCCAACGACGTATTCGAAGTGCGCCCGAAGGAAGAAGGCAAGAAGATGATTTTGATTCCTGCCATTGATGACTGCATGGGTGAAGTGGATTTGGAAAAGGGCACCATGGAAGTTCATCTGTTGCCGGGACTTTTGGATCTGTAGAAGCACAAGTAGGAGTATGCCATGAAGTTTTATGTTTTGACATTATTTCCGGAGATGATTGAGCAGTGCCTGGCTAACAGCATTACCGGTCGCGCTATGGAGCAGGGCAAGATTGCCTTGGAAGCGGTGAATATCCGGGATTATACCCTTGATAAGCATAAGAAGGTGGATGATTATCCATATGGGGGCGGAGCCGGAATGGTGATGCAGGCCCAGCCGATTTACGATGCTTATCGTGCGGTAATAGAGAAAATCGGACATCCGTGTCCGGTGATTTATATGACCCCACAGGGCAAGACCTTCAAACAGGAGATGGCGAAGGATTTTGCAGAGTATGAAGAGTTGATTCTTCTGTGTGGTCATTATGAAGGTGTGGATGAACGTGTCTTAGAAGAGATTGTGACCCATGAGGTGTCCATCGGAGATTATGTGTTAACCGGCGGCGAATTGCCGGCAATGGTAGTGATTGATACCATTTCCCGACTGGTTCCGGGTGTGTTGCACAATGATGATTCCGCCAACACGGAATCCTTCGAGAATGGGTTGTTGGAGTACCCGCAGTATTCCAGACCGGAAGTATGGAATGATAAGGCGGTTCCGCCGATTCTCTTATCCGGAGATCATGCCAAGGTGGATGCCTGGAGACTGGAACAGTCCATTGCCAGAACCAAGGTCAAAAGACCGGATTTATATCAGGAATTTATTGACAAACAGTAGATTCCATGTTACACTTTATGACGTTGTTGACAAGAAGCGATGGTCCTCTGGTGCAGATGCATTAAGAACATCAAATAGAAAAGGAGAACACAATGAATAACGAAATTATTAAGAAAATCGAAGCTGAGCAGTTAAAGTCTGATATCGCTGAGTTCCACGTAGGAGATACCGTTCGTGTATCTGCTAAGATCAAAGAGGGTAACCGTGAGCGTATCCAGGTATTCGAAGGTACCGTAATGAAGCGTCAGGGCGGAAGCAACCGTGAGACTTTCACCGTTCGTAAGCTTTCTAACGGTGTAGGCGTTGAGAAGACTTGGCCATTACACAGCCCTAACGTAGAGAAAATCGAAGTTGTTCGTAAGGGTAAGGTTCGTAGAGCTAAGTTGAACTACTTAAGAGATCGTATTGGTAAGAAGGCTAAGGTTAAGGAGTCCATCTAATCCAATCCTAACGATGAATGAAGGAGAACAACCACGGTGTGGTTGTTCTTTTTTTGCTTTTATTGTACACTTATAAGGTATGAAAACATGCGTGAATAGGGCAAAAGACGAGTGAATGATGAGACGTAGACGTAAGAAAAATAAACTGGATATACGAAACAAATTACCACAATGGAAGAAGCCGGACGGTTTGAATTTCCGTAGACGCAGACATCGTGTGGATCCGGCGGTTATGCAGCGCTTTGCGATATTTATGGTTGAGGTAATCGGCGTGGTTTTCCTGGCCTATCTTTTGGTTATTGCCTTCGGTATGCGTATTTCCAATTCCGGAGAATCCATGGAGAAGACGCTGATGGCCGGGGATGAAGTACTGTTGGATAAGCTAACCTATCGCATCCGCAAGCCTAGAGCCAATGATGTGGTTGCTTTCCTTCCGGAGGGCAATTTGAATGCGAAGTATTCGATTAAGCGTGTGATCGGTGTCCCGGGAGATCAGATTGTCATCTCCAGTGGCAAAATCTACGTGAATGGGGAAGTCTATAATGACATCTTGGTACGAGATGCTATTTCAGAACCCGGATTGGCGGCCAATGAGATTACGCTGGGTGAGGATGAATACTTTGTTCTGGGAGATAACCGGAACAACTCAGAGGACAGTCGTTATGCCACCATTGGTAATATCTCCATGGAAGATATTGCCGGCAAAGTATGGTGGGATGCGACCTGGTCGAATTTTGGATTAGTGAATTAGTGAGGTAGAGCATGGAAATACAGTGGTACCCGGGGCATATGACCAAAGCGGTACGCCAGATGCAAGAGGACATGAAGCTCATAGATTTGGTCATTGAGCTGGTAGATGCCCGATGCCCGTTGGCAAGCCGGAATCCGGATATTGATAAGCTGGCACAGGGTAAGGCCAGACTGATGATTCTCAATAAGTGTGATTTGGCGGATGAGAGCACCACTCGTGCCTGGAAGAAATATTTTGAAGCACAGGGAATCTATGTAGCGATGATTGACGCCAGAGAGCGTAAAAATGTACGCAGCGTGGATCCAATCATTGAAGAAGCTTGTAAGGCAAAGCGTGAGCGGGATGCCAGACGTGGTATCAAGAACCGTCCGATTCGCGCAATGGTAGCCGGTATTCCGAACATCGGGAAGTCTACCTTTATTAACTCTTATGCAGGCAAGGCTTCTGCCAAGACCGGCAATCGCCCTGGTGTGACCAAGGGCAAGCAGTGGATTCGCTTAAGTAAGAGCTTAGAACTTCTGGATACTCCTGGAATCTTGTGGCCGAAGTTCGAAGATCCCCAGGTGGGCATCCTTCTGGCCAGCATCGGTTCCGTCCGTGATGAAATCCTTGGATTGGAAGAATTGTCCATGGAGCTGATTACTATTTTGATTCAGCGTTATCCGGGAATTCTTACAGAGAAGTATCAGGTGGATGAATCGAAGAAACCTGCCGAAATATTAGGTGAGATCTCATCTTTTAAAAATTGCATCAAGGCCGGCGGCGAATTGGATTACGAGCGGGGATCGAAGTTGTTTTTGGATGACTTCCGCTCCGGCAAAATCGGACGTCGCTCATTACAATCACCGGAATAAGTAGAACGAAGGGACAACTCATGGCATCAGAAAGAACAAAAATCAAAGAAGAGTTTGCAGAAGAATTAGAGGAAGATCGTCCTTTGACCAAGGAGGAGCTTCGACATGAGATCATCAGCACAGTTGTGTATCTGTTGGTGGTCTTTGTTTTGATTTTCTTATTTATACATTATGTGGGACAGCGTACGGTGGTAAGCGGATCCTCTATGGAGAACACCTTAAGCAACGGTGACAATCTTATTATTGATAAGATCAGTTATCGTTTCCGGGATCCGGAACGTTTTGAAGTAGTGGTATTTCCATATAAGTTAGACGAGAAGACCTTTTTTATTAAGCGTGTCATCGGACTTCCGGGAGAGACCGTCTATATCGATGCAAAAGGCACCATTTACATTAACGGAGAGAAGTTGGAAGAGAACTACGGCCGTGAAGTGATTGCGAATCCGGGATTGGCATCTTCCGAGATTACCTTGGCAGACGATGAGTATTTCGTTCTGGGTGATAATCGTAATAACAGCGAAGATAGCCGTTTTGAAGACGTTGGCAACATCAAGCGTTCCGACTTGATTGGTCGGGCTTGGGTTCGCATCTATCCGTTTTCGGAAATGGGTGCGGTAAATCAATAGAGGCATATAGGTATGGCAGAGAAGAAAATCGGCGAGATCGGTGCAGAGTTGAAGACCCTGGATATTAGCGAGTATGCAGGCTTCATTGAGACTTATCGCACGGATGAGCGACCGGGTGTACAGAAGATCGTTACGAAGGCGAAACATGCGGTACAGAAGCTCTATGATGAGATGGACCGTATGGAAGCTTTGAAAAAATATGAGCGGGGATACTGGAACCAGGGACAGTGCCTGGTGTGCGGTATCGACGAAGCAGGACGTGGTCCTCTGGCAGGACCGGTAGTTGCAGGTGCGGTTGTATTTGCATTGGATTGTGACATTCTCTACATCAACGATTCCAAGAAGCTGTCTGCGAAGAAGCGGGAGGAATTGTATGATGAGATTATGGAGAAAGCGCTGGCGGTTGGCGTTGGTATTGTAGATGCCAAGCGTATTGATGAGATTAATATCTTGCAGGCAACCTATGAAGCCATGCGCATGGCGATCGGAAAGTTGGGCGACTACGGTGTGGAACCGGATGTGCTTTTGAATGATGCCGTCACCATTCCGGGCGTAGAGATTCCACAGGTCCCGATTATTAAGGGGGATGCCAAGAGCTTCTCCATCGGAGCAGCCAGCATTATCGCCAAGGTGACCAGGGATCGCATGATGGTTGCTTATGATGCACAATATCCCGAGTACGGCTTTGCCGGACACAAGGGTTATGGAACCAAGGAACATTATGAGGCGTTAAGAACCTATGGGGTAACGCCGATTCATCGTCGAAGCTTTTTGGAAAGCATGGGAGAGGCGTACAAATAATGTCAATGCAGATTTCGGATCTTGTAAATCAATATCAGAACTCTCTTGCGGCAGGAAGCGAGATTTCCACCAAGACCAAGGGAGTGGAGCAGTTGGTTTCTACCGTCTCTACCTTGAAGGAGGGACAGGTCTTCGAAGGCACGGTGAATTCCATTAAGAATGGCACCGTGATTCTTGGACTTAGCAGCGGCCAGAACATTACCGCCCGCCTAGACAAGGGAATCCAATTGTTACAGGGTCAGTCTGTGTTTTTCCAGGTGAAGTCCAACGAGGGTGGCTTAATCCAGATTAAGCCGATTTCTACCGGATTCACCAATAATCCAACCTTATTGAATGCGCTGGATGCAGCCAATCTTCCGGTGAATGAGAAAACCTTAAATATGGTAAATGCCATGATGAAGGAACAGATGCCAATCGATGCCAAAAGCGTTGCGGACATGTCCCGTCAGGTTATCCAGCATCCCAATGCGGATGTGGGTACGGTGGTGTCACTCAATAAGCTTGGCATTCCGGTGACGGATGGAATGGCGGCACAGTTCGAAAATTACAGGAACAGTGAAGGTGCAATCTTAAAAACCGTGGATGATCTTGCCATGGAGATTCCCACCCTATTGGACGGGGAAGAGGTCTCCAAGGAGACGGTGCTTACCTTCCAGAAGGAGCTTGTGGAGTCGGTATTCCAGGAGAAGCAGGATGTGGTCATGACCCAGGCCGGTTTGCAGACAGTATCTGCGGAATCGGAGGGCATCACACCAAATTTTGCCGGAACCCAGGCACAGGAGCTGATGGAACAGATGAGTTCCCTAGAAGCGAAGCCGACCGAGGCAACAGGGAATCCGAATGTTGCTTCTACAACAAAAGGCGACATCCCGGTGGCTTACGAGATTATGATCGAAGGCGACGACGCGACAGCAGAGGAAGTGAAGAACACCGATGCTTTTGGCAAGCTGGTGGCCGAGCTGGAAGAGCAGTCCTTCGAAAAGGGCAGTCTTGGTAATGCATTGAATCCGAAGGCTTATCAGGAGTTGAATGAGCTTGTGCGTCAGTGGCCGTCCTTTTCTGAGATGAATAAGGAGAGCTTCGATATTTCCGGTAATCTGAATAAACAGCTTCCGGTGGCAGAGCTTTTGAAGCAGGTCACGGAATACATGGAGAGAAACACCGCCATGACCAAGGCGGATGTGATGCGCTTTATCAAGTCCGATGCATTCCGAGGCTTGACCAAAGAGTTATTTGCCAAGGAATGGACGCTAGAACCGACGGACTTAACCAAGCCCGGCAAGATTGATGAACTCTATCAGAAAATCAATCAGGATACGGAACGCTTACAGCAGGCGGCACATCGGGTAACGGATAGTAGCAATGCGGTGACCCAAACCGCTGCCGGAATCCGGGACAATCTGTCTTTTATCCATGAAGTGAACCAGATGATGACCTATGTGCAGCTGCCGTTGCAATTGAACGGCCAGCATACCACCGGGGATTTGTATGTTTATACCAATCGGAAGCATACCCGTGGAGAAGATGACGAGGTCAGTGCCTTTCTGCATTTTGATTTGGATCATTTGGGCTCTACGGATATTTCCGTGAAGATGAAGCACAAAGATGTGAAGACCCAGTTCTATCTGGAGGATGAGATTTCTTTCCAGCTGGTGCAGAGCAACATTCATATCTTGGAGGAGAAGCTGAATAACTTAGGTTATAACTGCAAGGTGGATGTAATCAATGACTCCAACGAAGTGAACTTCGTGGAGGATTTCCTGATGAAGGATTCGAAGACCGGTGGAAGCATTCAGCGGTATTCCTTCGATGTGAGAGCGTAGGTGAGGGGAATGGACCAGAAGGATTTTGACAAAAACAAAACGGCCGTGGCGCTCTCCTACGAAGCCGGAGATGAGGCGCCGAAGATCTTAGCCAGCGGCAAAGGTGCGGTGGCAGAGCGTATTATTGCGGCGGCCAAGGAGCATGACGTTCCGTTTTACAAAGACGATAAGTTGGCAGAGACCCTTGCGAAGCTGGAAATCGGCGATGCCATTCCACCGGATTTGTATGAGGTGGTTGCCCAAATTCTTGTCTTTGTTGACGGTATGGACAAGGTGCGCCAGAAGTTATCGGATCACGATCGATGATAGTTAGGAGCAGGTATTGGAGAACTTACGTAAAAAAGGCGGCGCTTATGAAAGTCGTGCCGCAGAGTATCTGACTGCGCAAGGATATCAGATTATCGAACATAACTTCCATTGCAGAATGGGAGAGATTGATTTGATCGCGCGGGACGGTACATACCTGGTTTTTGTGGAAGTGAAGTATCGTGCCACGGCGGCCAAGGGCATGCCGGCGGAAGCGGTAAGTTACAGCAAGCAGCGCAAGATTTGTGCGGCGGCGGCTTACTATTTGATGAAGCATGGCTACATGGAGAATGTTTCGGTACGATTTGATGTAATAGCAATTTTGGGAGAGGACATTTCATTGATTCAAAATGCCTTCCCGTATATAGGATATGGACGATGAAGTATAAGAACGACAAACAGATTTTTACAACAATAGGACATGATTTCGGGGGAGCAGAAGAACTCCCTCTTTTGACGTTTGATCTCTTGAATGGATTAGAAGGATTCCGTCATTGCTTTACCACCCGCAAGGGCGGTGTCAGCCAGGGCGTGTATGAGAGTTTGAACCTTAGTTTTACCAGAGGAGACGATAAGGAAGCAGTGTTGGAGAATTACCGCAGAGTTGCTTCCTATTTCGGTAAGGAGCCGGACGATATTGTCACCAGTGACCAGACCCATACCACTACCGTACACGAAGTGGGACGGCCGGCTTCCGGCTTTGGTGTTACCAGACCACGGGCTTATTCCGATGTAGACGGTTTGATTACCAACACACCGGGTGTTGTACTTGCAACATTTTATGCGGACTGTGTTCCGTTGTATTTTGTGGATCCGGTACATCGTGCCATTGGATTATCCCATTCCGGTTGGCGTGGAACCGTTGGCCGTATGGCGAAGGCAACACTGTCAGAGATGAACTTACATTACGGTACCAATCCGGAGGATGTGTACGCGGCAATCGGTCCTTCGATCTGTAAGGATTGCTATGAGGTTTCCAGTGATGTTGCGGAAGCTTTTTCCGATGCTTTCCCGAATCATCCGGAGATTTTAGAAGATAAGGGATTCCCTTACGGACACACTTCCAATGAGGTATTAGATCACAAATACCAGTTGGATTTGTGGAGAGCCAATGAAGTGGTGCTGTTAGAGTGTGGCGTGAAGGCAGAACATATTGCGGTAACCAATGTATGTACCTGTTGTAATCCCAACGAACTGTTTTCCCATCGTATCATGGGAGCGAAGCGCGGTAACTTAGGCGCATTTTTGATGATTGAGGAGTAGTTTGATGTCAGATGTAACACATATGATTGCCAGTATTGCGACGGATTCGCCGGCAGACCGTGCCGGCATGCAACCGGGGGAGCAGGTCCTAGCAATCAATGGACATGAACTCAAAGATATTTTCGATTACCATTATTATTCCGATGATGAAGAACTGGAAATCCGGGTGAAGGGGGCAGACGGGGAGACAAAAATGTACCACCTGACCAAGGAGCTTGGAGAGGATTTGGGCCTTGTTTTCGAGAACGGTTTGATGGATGATTACCGTTCCTGTCATAACAAGTGTATGTTCTGCTTCATCGACCAGATGCCAAAAGGCATGCGAGAGACCTTGTATTTTAAGGATGATGATACAAGACTTTCTTTCCTGCAGGGCAATTATGTAACCCTCACCAATATGAAAGAAGCGGATTTGCAGCGCGTGATTGATTATCATTTGGCGCCGATTAATATCTCCGTCCATGCCACCAATCCGGAACTGCGTTGTCGGATGCTGCACAACCGTTTTGCAGGAGATATTCTTGATAAGATTCAGAAAATCCACGATGCCGGCCTGGAGATGAATTCCCAGGTGGTGCTGTGCAAGGGCATTAACGACGGAGAAGAGTTGGATCGAACCATCGGTGATCTGTTTCAGTTCCATCCGCTGATGGAGAGCTTATCCATCGTTCCGGTTGGACTGACCAAGTACCGTGACGGGTTAGAACCGCTAGAGCCTTTTGAAAAAGAGGATGCTAGGGCGGTCATTGAGATTATTGAAAAGTGGCAGAAGAAGAGCTTCGAAATCTATGGAGATCACTTCGTGCAGGCGTCGGACGAATGGTATCTGATCGCGGAGTTACCGCTTCCGGAGGCAGAACGTTACGACGGATACATTCAGTTGGAGAATGGTGTAGGCATGCTTCGCCTGTTGCATGACGAGTTCTATGAGGCTTTGGCTCATGCCCATAAGTTCTTATGGAAGAAGCGGGAAGTGTCTATGGCATCCGGTAAGCTGGCAGCTCCGTTTATTGAGCAGATGAGTCGTGATTTCGAGAAGAAGTTCCCGAAGATTAAGATTCACAACTACACCATCATCAATCATTTCTTCGGTGAGCGCATTACGGTGAGTGGTCTGATTACCGGTCAGGATCTGATGGAACAGTTAAAAGATAAAGAGCTTGGAAGTATGCTGTATTTGCCTTCGAATATGCTTCGTATGGGAGAGAATGTTTTCCTGGATGACGTGACGGTTGAGCAGGTGGAGGATTCTTTACAAGTACCTATCGATATTGTAAAATCAAGCGGCGGGGACTTTGTGGAGGCATTATTGCGTCCGCATCACGATACTACCCGTAACAATATTATCGATAAGAAATAGATTTTTTATAGAAAGAACAGGTGACATATGAGTAAACCGGTTGTTGCAATTGTTGGTCGACCGAATGTTGGAAAATCAACATTGTTTAACGCGTTAGCGGGAGAGCGTATTTCCATCGTGAAGGATACTCCCGGTGTAACCAGAGACCGTATTTATGCGGATGTAAGCTGGTTAGACAAAGATTTTACCATGATTGATACCGGCGGTATTGAGCCGGACAGCAAAGATATTATTTTAAGCCAGATGCGGGAGCAGGCCCAGATTGCCATTGATACGGCAGACGTCATCATCTTCCTGGTAGATGTTCGTCAAGGCTTGGTAGATTCCGATGCGAAGGTTGCGGATATGCTGCGCAGATCCAATAAGCCGGTGGTTCTGGTTGTAAATAAGGTGGACGATTTCGATAAGCTCATGCCGGATGTGTATGAATTCTACAACCTTGGAATCGGCGATCCTCATCCGGTATCCGCTGCATCCTTACTTGGATTCGGTGATATGCTGGATGCGGTGATTGAGTACTTCCCGGAGCATAATGCTTCCGAAGCAGAGGAAGAGATTCCGAAGATTGCCATTATCGGTAAGCCGAATGTTGGTAAGTCCTCTTTGGTGAATAAGCTGGTTGGCGAGGATCGGGTGATTGTATCCGATATCGCAGGAACTACCCGTGATGCGGTAGATACCAAGGTGAAGTTCCACGGTAAGGAATATATTTTTATCGATACCGCCGGACTTCGTCGTAAGAGCAAGATTAAGGAAGAACTGGAGCGTTACAGTATCATCCGTGCAGTTGCAGCGGTTGAGAAGGCAGACGTGGTTCTTCTAATGATTGATGCTACGGAAGGCGTTACCGAGCAGGATGCGAAGATTGCCGGTATTGCCCATGAGCGTGGCAAGGGTATCATTATCTGCGTGAATAAGTGGGATGCCATCGACAAGACAGACAAGACCATGAAGGAGCATACCAACAAGATTCGTCAGATTCTAAGCTTCATGCCGTATGCAGAGATTCTGTTTATCTCTGTTGCAACGGGCCAGCGCTTAGGTAAGATTTATGAGATGATTGATGTGGTGTTGGAGAACAATGCGATGCGTGTCCAGACCGGTGTCCTGAATGAAATCGTCGCAGAGGCGGTTTCCTTACAGCAGCCGCCGTCAGATAAGGGACGTCGCCTGAAGATTTACTACACCACACAGGTGGCAGTGAAGCCACCGACATTTGTTATTTTCGTCAATGATAAGGAATTAATGCACTTTTCCTATGTGCGTTATTTGGAGAACCGCATCCGTGATGCCTTTGGTTTCCGCGGAACAGCTCTTCGCTTTATAACTAGAGAGAGGAAGGAAGACGACAAATGATTATAGAGAGATTGGTTTCTCTGGGGATTGGCTACGTATGTGGCATGTTTGTATCGGGGTACTTGTTGGGTAAGGCGAAACACGTGGATTTGCGGAAGCACGGAAGTGGTAATATCGGAACCACCAACACCTTAAGAGTATTGGGTGTTCCATATGCGGTTCTGACTTTACTGTGCGATGTGTTGAAGGCAATTTTGGCTGCGGTTATCGTATGGTTGATTTTCCACGGACGCATTACGGACGTAAACGCACAGAACCTGTTGATGCTTTATGCTGCGGCAGGCGCTGTATTGGGACATGATTTCCCATGCGTCATGAAGTTCAAAGGTGGCAAGGGCGTTGCCACAACACTTGGATTGTTACTTGCAATTTTTCCGAAGGCCTTCTGGATTGAGGCGGTGGTATTCATCGGCCTGGTAGCGTTATTCCGCTATGTATCCTTAGGCTCCATTATTGCGTTACTTACCTTCTTGGCACAGGTGATTGTATTCGGTATTTTGGACGGCTCTTATGCTACCAATCCGTACTACCTGGAGATGACTGTGATTGTGGGATTTTTGGTTGCATTATCCATTTTCTTACATCGCAGCAATGTGAAAAGACTACTGAGCGGAACTGAGAACAAATTCACGTTCCATCCGAAGAAAGTGAACGAAGGAGAATAATTATGGCAGAAGTCTCCGTCATCGGAGCAGGAAGCTGGGGCACCGCCTTGGCTTCTGTTTTGTGTAAAAACGGACATAATACAACGCTTTGGTCCCATCGTCAGTCTCAAGTGGACCAACTGAACGAGACCAGAGAGAACGATAAGCTTCCGGGCTTTATTCTTCCGGAGGAGTTGACATTTACCGCTTCCTTGGAAGATGCGGTAAAAGATAAGGATTTGATTATCTTAGCGGTTCCTTCCACGGCAACCCGTGAGACCGCACATAAGATGCAGGGACTACTTCCGGAGGGACAGCGTATTGTTACGGTGGCCAAGGGAATCGAGGAGGCAACCCTCTATACCCAGTGCGAAATCATCTCCGAGGAATTGCCGGAGGCGACGGTTGGTGTATTAAGCGGTCCGTCTCATGCAGAAGAAGTAGTGGAAGGTCTTCCCACATTGGTGGTTGCCGGTGCGAAGGATCGTATGCTGGCACTTTTGACACAGGAAGTCTTCATGAACGAGAACTTCCGCGTGTATGTAAGCCCGGACGTGAAGGGCATTGAGCTGGGCGGCTCCTTGAAGAATGTCATTGCGCTGGCTGCCGGAATGTGCGATGGTTTGGGATTCGGTGATAATGCTAAGGCTGCACTGATTACCCGTGGTGTGAAGGAGATTACTTCCCTTGCAGTTGCCATGGGCGGCATGTTTGAAACGGTGAACGGATTAACCGGTATCGGTGACTTGATTGTAACCTGTTCTTCGAGACACAGCCGCAACCGCAAGGCCGGTGTGTTGATTGGACAGGGCATGGATGTAGATACGGCAATGAAGGAAGTTCGCATGGTGGTGGAAGGTGTTTATTCCGCCAAGGCTGCATTAGCCCTTGGTCGCAAGTACGACGTGGAGCTTCCGATTATCGAGCAGGTGAATGCCGTGTTATTCGACGGAGCCTCTGCGAAGGATGCGGTTGAGACCTTGATGACCCGCAACAAAAAGGCGGAGTCGGAATTATTATCATGGAATTCGTGATGGAGAACAATTATAATGAAAATAGAAATTAAGAAATTAACAGACACTGCAAAGATTCCGGAGCGTGGAAGCGACTATGCCGCAGGCTATGACTTGTTTGCGGATATCGAAGAAGCTTGCACCATCGAGCCGGGAGAGACCAAGATGATTGGTACCGGAATTGCAATCGCTGTTCCGGAAGGATATTTCGGCGGAATTTTTGCACGCAGTGGTTTATCCTGCAAAGAGGGACTTCGTCCTGCAAACTGTGTAGGTGTTGTGGATGCGGATTATCGCGGTGAGGTGAAGGTTGCGCTTCATAATGACAGCAACGTTCTTCGTACGGTAGAACCGGCACAGAAAATTGCACAGTTGGTAGTTGTTCCGTTTTTGTCTTTGGAATTTGACGAGGTTGTAGCTCTTAGCGATACAGACCGCGGCGAAGGGGGATTTGGTTCTACAGGCAAGCACTAACAACAGGAGAAGGGGGTATTTCACATGCAACAGGATGAGATCAGAAGTCGTATGGTGAAGTTCTATGCCAGAGGGGATCGGCATGTCACCATTAATGCAACGCAGGGACACTTCGCAACCAGTCAGTCCCACATCAATTACTACATTGATGTGACCCGTCTGAAGGTACGTGTTGCGGAAGCGCAAGAGGCAGCTCGTAGCTTGCGCCAGAAGCTTTTGCACAATGTGGAGACGGTGGATACCATTGTTTGCTTAGACGGTACGGAAGTCCTTGGGGCCTTCCTTGCACAGGAGCTGGAGAAGGGCGATTTCCGCATGACCAACAAGCATGAAACCATGTATGTGGTGGAGCCGGAAGAGAACAGCATTCACCAGTTCATGTTCCGTGAAAATATCCGCCCATCCATTGAAGGTAAGAATATCCTTCTGTTGGTAGCAACCATGACCACCGGTGAGACCGTAAAGAAGAGTCTGGAATGTATCGAATATTATGGCGGTATCATCCAGGGTGTAGCTGCTATCTTCAGTACCACTACGGAAATTGAAGGTACCAGAGTATATCCGCTCTTTGATCAAGAAGACTTACCTGGATATGCAACCTATGCTCCACATGATTGTCCATTCTGTAAACAGGGCACACCGCTAGAGGCCATGGTAAATGCATACGGATATTCCAAACTCTAGTTTTTGTTTCGTACGATAGATTTCTATAGAGTCCACCTTCCTATATAGAAAGGTGGACTCTTTTTGCGCTTTTTCGATACGAAACAAAAACTAGTGTTCGAAATCGGCATAAACACAAGATATTGTGTTTTGGGGTTGAAAAATCATGGTGACCACTATATAATGGGTAAGTAAAAAGAAGACGGGGAACGTCTGCAAATAGGGAGTAGAAATGGAACTGAATGTAAAGCTGGAGGCTTTTGAAGGCCCACTGGATTTGTTATTACATTTGATTGATAAGAATAAAGTAAACATCTACGATATTCCGATTGTTGATATAACGGCTCAATACTTGGAATATATTGACGAGATGAAGAAGCAGGACTTGAATGTCATGAGTGAGTTCTTGGTGATGGCAGCGACACTTTTATCCATCAAATCCAAGATGTTGCTTCCAAGAGACGAACAGTCCGAAGAAGAGGAAGAGGATCCTCGTGCAGAGTTGGTTCAGCAGTTGTTGGAGTACAAGATGTACAAGTGCATTTCTTTCGAGCTTAGAGACCGCCAGGTGGATGCAGATCATATTCTCTTCAAGGTCCCGACCATTCCGGAAGAGGTTGCAGCATATCAGCAGCCGGTGGACGTACAGGAATTGATTAGCGATTTAACCTTACAGCAGCTGAACGACATTTTCCAGTCTGTATTGAAGCGCCAGAAGGGCCGCGTGGATCCGATTCGTTCCAAGTTCGGCGAGATTAAGAAGGAAGAAGTCTCCATGGAGGCGAAGTTAGATTACATGAACGATTACATTGGTACCCATAAGCATTTCTCCTTCCGTCAGGTATTGGAGAAGGCCGGTTCCAAGTTGGAAGTCATTGTAACCTTCCTTGTTGTTCTTGAGATGATGAAGGCCGGTAAGATTCAGATTGTTCAGGAGCATCTCTTCGACGACATTGAAATTGAATCTTTAGTTGCAGCCTAAAGGGTTTTCGTATATCCTATTAGCTGGTAATAGGAACAATTGGTGTGTGGGAGTAGAATATGGATCGTAAAGAATTGTTAACGATCATTGAGGGCATCCTCTTTGCAATGGGTGATTCCGTAGAGCCGGACAAGATTGCCACGGCCTTGGAAGTGGATACAGAGGAAGTCATCAATGCCTGTGATGAGCTTCAGCGGAAGTATGAAGACGATCATCGCGGAATTCGTATTTTAAAATTGGAAGGTGCTTATCAGATGTGCACCTCCTCCGAGATTTATGAATATTTGATTAAGATTGCCAAGCAGCCGAAGAAGTATGCGCTGACCGACGTCTTATTGGAGACCCTCTCCATTATTGCTTACAAGCAGCCGGTAACCCGTGCGGAGATTGAGAAGATTCGTGGTGTGGATTGTTCTCATGCAGTTAGCAAGCTGGTGGAGTACCAGTTGGTGGAAGAGATTGGACGTTTGGATGCACCGGGTAAGCCGATGCTGTTCGGAACCACAGAAGAGTTCCTGCGTTCCTTCGGTGTTACCTCTTTGGATGAGCTTCCTGCATTGAATCCGGTTCAGGTAGAGGAGTTCAAGAATGAGGCGGAAGCAGAAGCAAATCACATGACAGTGGATATATAAGCACTTGAAAATAACCAAAAACGAGCATCGTTTTTTGGTTATTTTTTTGTCCGAAAATCATGATAAATCTTTAACAAAATGGGTTTTGTTTATTGAAAATAAAGGGCTAAAAGGGTATCATTAACATAGCGCAAAATTTTAAATTTTTATATAAATGGAGGAAGAATAGCATGAGTGTTGGAACAAATAGTCCTGCCATTGGGAGAATCAATGGGTTACTGGATGCCAACAGCTTCGTAGAGCTTGGATCACTTGTAACATCCAGATCTACCGACTTTAATGTAAATGCCGCTGATACACCATCAGACGGTGTTGTCATTGGTCATGGCTTGATTGACGGTAACCTGGTATTCGTATTTAGTCAGGACGCATCCGTATTGGGCGGATCCATTGGTGAAATGCATGCCAAGAAAATTTTAAGCGTATATGACATGGCAATGAAGGTTGGGGCTCCGGTGATCGGTCTTTTGGACAGTACCGGTGTGCGTCTTCAGGAGTCTGTTGATGCGTTAGAGGCATTGGGCGCTATCCTTGCGAAGGCTTGTGAAGCATCCGGTGTTGTACCTCAGATTATGTCTGTATTTGGAAGCTGCGGCGGCGGATTATCCGTATTGACCGGTGTTTCCGATTTCGTATTTATGGAGAAGAGTGCGAAGTTATTCGTGAACTCTCCGGATGCCATTGATGGCAACAGCGTAGATCAGTGTGATACTTCTGCTTGCGATTATCAGTTTGAGACCGCAGGTACCGTTGACTTTGTGGGAACAGACGCTGAGATTTTTGCACAGATTCGTAAGTTAATCGCAGTCATCCCTGGTTCTAATGTGGAAGACGGCGTATTCGATGAGTGCACAGATGATATGAATCGTGCAGCAGAAGGCTTAGCTGATAAGCGCGGTAGCGTAGCTGATTTAGCTGCAGAAATTTCTGATAACCATTTCTTCTTTGAGACCAAGGCCGGCTATGCGAAGAGCATGGTAACCGGATTCATCCAGTTGGGTGGAACTACCGTTGGTGTCATTGGTAACCAGGCCGGAGAGCACGGCAACGTATTGCATGCAGACGGATGCGACAAGGCTGCTGCCTTCGTGAAGTTCTGTGATGCTTACGAGATTCCTGTACTTACCCTTACCAATATCGAAGGATATTGCACCTGCAAGTGTGCTGAGCGTCGTTTACCGAGAGCTCTTGCAGCACTTACCAATGCATTCGCATCTGCAACTGTTGCGAAGATCAATTTGATTACCGGTAGCGCTTGCGGTTCTTCTTATGTCCTCATGAACTCTAAGTCCATGGGTGCTGATTTGGTTTACGCATTCCCGGATGCGAAGGTTGAGATTATGAATCCTTCCCTTGCTGCGAACATCATGGGCGCTGATGCCAATGAGTTTGCTACCAAGGTCAATGGTTTGAATAATGCTGCTCGTCACGGTTATGTAGATCGTATCGTGAACTTCGAAGATACCAGAAAGTACTTAATCGATGGCTTTGAGATGCTTTATACCAAGAAGACCTTCGAGTCTTACAAGAAACACAGCACGAAATAGAAAGGATAATTCTATGAAGAAAAAATTATTGGTTATGGGTGTTGCCCTAATCAGTATGCTTTCTGTAAGTGCTTGTGGTGCTGTAATTACCGAGAATACAACTTACGGAGAGTATACCGTAGGACAGTTGCAGAATACCGCTTTGGATACCGCTGATTATCTTTTGGCGATGGATGCGGACCAGGCGATGGAGAATGCAGAGCTTGCCGTTTCCAGACGCGAAGATCCATCCAGTGTTTCCACAGATCTTTTTGAAAAATGGAATGTGGTAACCAAGGAAGATGCGGAAGGCGAGATTGCATCCGAACTGTTCAAAGAATGGGCAAACGTTCAGTCTGAAGTAGGTGGTTATGTTTCTACCTATGAAGGACTCTACGACAAGAAGTCCAATGATAAGGGCTTCAATGTAACAAAGAGTGGTAAGACCATTACCGGTGTCCTTACCATGAAGTTCGAGAAGAGAGATGTGGCACTGACCTATGTCTTCAATGCGAAGAGCATGGAAGTCACCGCAGTCAACATCGCACCGGTTTATACCGACGATGAGTTGATGGCGGGAGCCGGTGTCAATGTATTAATGGGAATGGGAACAGTATTTGTAATTCTGATTCTGATTTCTCTTTGCATCTATGCTTTCAATATTATTCCTTACTTAGAGAATAAGAAGAAAGCAAAGAAGCAGGCCGAAGCTACTCCTGCATCTGTTGCAGCGACAGCTTCCACTGCAACTGTGGACGTTACCGATGACAGCGAATTGATTGCAGTAATTGCTGCAGCCATTGCCGCAAGCACCGGGGCATCTACCGACGACTTTGTAGTTCGTTCGATTAAGCGTAGATTTTAGTGAATTCATTTAGGAGGATTTTACAGATGAAGAATTATACAATTACCGTTAACGGAAAAGCATACGATGTTACCGTAGAAGAGAAGGGTGGAAGTACTGCTTCCGCAGCTCCTGTTGCAGCAGCAGCTCCTGCACCTGCAGCAGCACCTGTAGCATCTACAGGTGCCGGAAGTGTGAAGATTGAGGCCGGTGCTGCAGGTAAGGTATTCAAGGTTGTAGCAAACCCTGGTCAGGCTGTTAAGCGTGGTGATACCGTAGTAATCCTTGAGGTTATGAAGATGGAGACTCCTGTAGTCGCACCTCAGGACGGAACTGTTGCAAGTATTGATGTTACCGAAGGACAGCAGATTGAGTCCGGTGCTCTTTTGGCAACTATGAACTAGTTAATTGTTCCATAACATTGAGGAGGATTATTCATGAGTAACATTGCTGATACAATGGCCAACCTTCTCCATCAGACCGCATTTTTCAATCTTACCGTTGGTAACTTTGTAATGATTGCAGTTGCTTGCTTCTTCTTATACCTGGCAATTCGTCACGAGTATGAGCCGCTTTTGCTTGTTCCGATTGCATTTGGTATGTTGCTGGTTAATATCTATCCGGATATTATTGCTTCTCCGGAAGAGACAAGCAATGGAGTTGGAGGACTTTTATACTATTTCTATTCATTGGATGAGTGGTCCATTCTGCCTTCCTTGATTTTCTTGGGAGTCGGAGCAATGACAGACTTCGGTCCGTTGATCGCGAACCCAATCAGTTTTCTGCTTGGTGCTGCAGCACAGTTTGGTATCTTTAGTGCCTACCTGTTGGCAATCAAGTTGGGATTCAACGGTGAGGCAGCTGCTGCTGTTTCCATTATCGGTGGTGCGGATGGTCCGACATCCATCTTCCTGGCCGGTAAGTTGGGACAGAGTGCTTTGATGGGACCGATTGCCGTGGCGGCATATTCTTATATGTCCTTGGTTCCGGTTATTCAGCCACCAATTATGAAGCTGTTGACCACCAAGAAAGAGCGCGCAATCCACATGGAGAACTTGCGCCCGGTTTCTAAGTTGGAGCGTATCCTGTTCCCAATCGTGGTTACCGTTATTGTATGTTTGTTATTACCGACCACCGCTCCGTTGGTTGGTATGTTAATGCTTGGTAACTTGTTCCGTGAGTCCGGCGTTGTACGTCAGTTGACTGAGACCGCAAGTAACGCATTAATGTATATCGTTGTTATTTTACTTGGTACATCCGTAGGTGCATCTACCAGTGCAGAAGCATTCCTGAATGTAACAACCTTGAAGATTGTATTCTTAGGCTTGATTGCATTCATGTTCGGTACTGCTGCCGGCGTATTGTTCGGTAAGTTGTTGTGCCTGGTTACCAAGGGCAAGATTAATCCATTGATTGGTTCTGCCGGTGTTTCCGCAGTTCCGATGGCAGCTCGTGTATCCCAGAAGGTTGGTGCAGAAGAAGATCCGACCAACTTCCTGCTTATGCATGCCATGGGACCAAACGTTGCCGGTGTTATCGGTACCGCAGTAGCGGCCGGTGTCTTCATGGCAATCTTTGGAGTTTAGTAAAAGGGAACTATTCGAATTATATGGAGGAAAAATAAATGGCAGATATCAGTCCAAAGCCGGTTAAAATTACTGAGACAGTACTTAGAGACGCACATCAGTCATTGATTGCAACCCGTATGCCTACTTCCATCATGCTTCCAATCGTAGATAAGATGGATAAGGTTGGTTACAATGCAGTGGAGTGCTGGGGTGGAGCAACATTTGATGCTTGCCTGCGTTTCTTAAAAGAAGATCCATGGGAAAGACTTCGTAAGCTTCGTGACGGATTTAAGAACACCAAGCTTCAGATGCTCTTCCGTGGACAGAATATTTTGGGATACAGCCAGTATCCGGATGATGTTGTAGAGTACTTCGTACAGAAGTCCATTGCCAACGGTATCGATATTATTCGTATCTTTGACTGCTTGAACGACATCCGTAACTTACAGACCGCAGTTAACGCTACCAACAAGGAAAAAGGACATGCACAGGTTGCATTGTCTTACACCTTGGGTGAGGCTTATACTTTAGATTATTGGAAAGACATCGCTAAGAGAATCGAAGACATGGGCGCAAGCTCCATCTGTATCAAGGATATGGCTGGTCTTTTGGTTCCTGCGAAGGCTTCTGAGCTTGTTACCGCATTGAAGGAGTCTACCGACCTTCCAATCGAGCTTCATACACACTACACTTCCGGTGTAGCTTCTATGACCTATTTGAAGGCTGTTGAAGCTGGTTGTGATATCATCGACTGTGCAATCAGCCCATTCGCGCTTGGTACTTCCCAGCCTGCAACTGAAGTTATGGCTGCAGCATTCGAGGGAACACCTTACGATACCGGATTCGATCAGGAACTTCTTTCCGAGATCGCTGATTACTTCCGTCCGTATCGTGAAGAGTGCATCGAGAGCGGTTTGATGTCTACCAAGGTTCTTGGCGTTAACATCAATACCCTTCGTTACCAGGTACCTGGTGGTATGCTTTCCAACCTGATTTCCCAGTTGAAGGAGCAGGGCAAGGAAGATAAGCTTCGTGAAGTTTTGGAGGAAGTACCTCGTGTACGTAAGGACTTAGGTGAGCCACCACTTGTAACACCTTCTTCTCAGATCGTTGGTACACAGGCTGTATTCAACGTATTGATGGGTGAGCGTTATAAGGTTGTTACCGAGCAGACCAAGGATATCCTTCTTGGTAAGTACGGTCAGACCGTTAAGCCGTTCAATCCGGAAGTTGTTGAGAAGGCACTTGGTGCTGATAAGGATAAGGCAATTACCTGTCGTCCGGCAGATTTGTTAGAGCCTGGATTGGCTAAGTTCGAAGAGGAGTGCAAGCAGTACAAACAGCAGGATGAAGACGTATTATCTTACGCTTTGTTCCCGAAGGTTGCTACTGAGTTCTTCGAGTATCGTCAGGCACAGCAGACCAAGGTGGATCCTGCAATCGCTGACAAGGAGAATGGAGCATATCCGGTTTAATTAACAAGATACAAGTCCCGACTTTGCAATGCAGGGTCGGGACTTTTTGCGTCTTTTTGAACCTTGCGCACCTTGTTCCAATGGCGGAAATGTGATAACGTGATTTTATAGGAGGGACGTGGCATGGCAACGAATCAGAAGGCATTAGAAGAAAGAGAACAACAGGCAGTGGATTATATCAAGGCCAATGCCAATCTGTCTGATTTGACAGTGGTGGAGAAAATCTACCAGCAACTATCCAGGCAGGGAACCTTCCAGACGCCGATCGGACTAGGATTTTTGCAGGAATTGGAGACATTATTGCTTCCGGAAGAACCGGTAGCAACACCATCGGAATCCAAGCCTGCAGTGAAGATGTATACGAAGGAAGAGGTTGTGGCAGAGCTGAAGAAGGCGAAGGCCAAGCAGCAGAAGAAGGTACAGATTCTAACAGTTTCTACGGTGATTCTGGCAATTATGGTAGTGGTTATGCTTGGAATCTCCATGACCAGCAAATTGCCAACGGTATTGAACTACAAAGATATGGTGACGGATGAATATGCCAGCTGGGAGACCGAGCTTCGCAATCGGGAGGAAGAAGTTCGCCGCAGGGAACAGGAACTCTTGGAAAAAGAGAGCCAGTATGTGGAGTCTATGGATCGACAGAATCAGGAACAGCAGACCCATTATGATACCGAGGATATGGATTCCTTGGGAGAAGAAGATACAGGGGAAGATACGGAGGCAGAGAACCTTGGCGAAGAATAAAATACTTGTAGTGGATGATGAGAGCCGTATGCGCAAGCTGGTACGGGACTTCTTGGTAAAGGAAGATTATGAAGTCTTAGAGGCGGCAGATGGTGAAGAGGCCTTAGACGTGTTCTATGCGCATCGGGATTTGGATTTGATTCTTTTGGATGTGATGATGCCGAAGCTAGACGGCTTTGAAGTATTGAAGGAGATTCGCCAGACCTCTAAGGTGCCGGTGATTATGCTAACGGCCAAGGGTTCGGAAGAAGATGAGCTCCAGGGATTCTCCCTTGGGGTAGATGAGTATATCTCCAAGCCTTTTAGCCCGAAGATTCTGGTGGCTAGAGTGGGCGCGGTGATTCGGCGCAGCAACCGGGAATCCATGGAGGATTTGTCGGTGGATGTCGGTGGGATTCATATTGATCCGGATGCCCATACCGTTACGGTGGATGATGAGAATGTGGTTCTTTCCGTGAAGGAGTTCGAATTGCTGAATTACTTCGTTGAGAACCAGGGCATTGCGTTATCCAGAGAAAAAATTCTAAATGCAGTATGGGATTATGATTATTTCGGAGATGCCAGAACCATCGATACCCATGTGAAGAAGCTTCGCAGTAAGCTTGGCTCCAAAGGCGTGTATATTAAGACGATTTGGGGCTTGGGATATAAGTTTGAAGTGGATGCATAATGAGGCGAAGCAGGTACATCGTGTACCTGCTTTTTACGTTACGTTAAAACAATTTGAAATAATTTAAAATTACATAAAATAAAAGGTCGGAATTTGTATAAAATACCGTCATCTGAAAAAGTACAGGAAAAACTTAGTGAAATATTACACAAAAACCACCGATGCGGTTCTAACAATATAAACAAAAAGACTATATATTTAGATAAAACTAAAATAATTTAGCGAAATACTATTGACTAAACAATTTTAGAAGCATAAGATGAATACATCAAATGAAACAAGCTCGTTTGTTTCAAAGCTATCATTCATTTAGGAGGGTATAGAATGAAGAAGAAGTTACTAGCAATGACAATGGCTATGCTCATGGGTGCAGTAGCAGTGACAGGCTGCTCTACTACAACCGTGGAAGAAGCTGGGGAAACATCTGGGGATGCAGCTACAACGGAAGCTGCTGAGGATGAGAGCACAACCGATTCCTTTACAGGAAACGGAGACAAGACACTGAATGTGTTCCTTTACATGCAGGAGCATGAGAAGGAAATCTACAAGAAGTTGGTTTCTGAATTCGTAGATGAGCACAAGGATGAGATTAAGGAAGTTGTATTCGAAGTTACCACACAGGATGAGTACAACACCAAGATGATTGCCAACATGACCGCCAATGATTTGCCGGATGTATTCTATGTTGGACCATCTGCAGTTCGTTCTTATGTAGACAACGGATATGTTCTTCCGTTAGATGACTATGTAGATGCAGACACCATCGGTAAGGTTTGGGGAACCACTCAGGAAATCTACAGATATGATGGTAAAAATGTAGGAAGCGGAAGCTTATACGCACTTCCTAAGGATCTTTCCTGCTTCGCATTCGCATACAACAAAGACTTATTTGATGAAGCCGGTTTGGATTATCCGGATCCGGAGAAGCCATACACCTATGATGAGTTCGTCGAAGTATGTAAGGCATTAACCAAGGATACCGACGGAGATGGCGAGATCGATCAGTGGGGCGTTGCAAATGCAAACCAGTTTGGTATGACTCCTTATCTGTATTCTAACGGCGTGAAGTTCTTAAATGACGACATGACCAAGGTAAACGTAGCAAACAACAAGCAGTTGGAAGAAGCATTGACCTTCTACACCGACTTAACCTTGAACGGATATACACCTACCGTTGATCAGGACGCTGCTCTTGGTGGATACCAGAGATGGTTGGATGGCCAGATTGGTTTCTATGCATGCGGTACTTGGGATGTAGCTGCATTTATGGATGATGCAACCTTCCCTTATGATTGGGACCTTTGTGGATGGCCGGTTGGTCCTTCCGGTGATGGAAGATCTCATACTTGGATGGGTTCTGTAGGTTACTGTGTATCCGCAACTTCCGAGAATCCTGACCTTGCAGCACAGTTGATTGCTAAGCTTTCCACTGATGAAGAAGGACAGAGAGCAGTATCCGGTATCTCTACCGGAAGCTCCATTCAGCTTCCAAACATCACGGATCTTGCTTACGGCGAGTTCAAGGATGCTGTTGCAGATGGATCTCTTCCATTCCCAAGCAACATGGATGTTATCTTCGGATACTTCGATGGCAACGATCATTATGCAGCATCTCTTCAGGAGACTGACTACACCTACAACGCTGAGTGGTTCGACCCATTCTGGCAGGGTGTAACCAACATTCAGAGCGGTGACATCAGTGTTCATGATTTCCTTCAGGAAGTTGAGCCTGAGATGCAGTCCGCATTGGATAATGCAATTGAGTTACAGAATTCTGCAACCAACTAATCATTCGAATAGCTAGAGTATGACATATGGGCCCCTTACCGATGTGAGGGGCTCATATTGGGTAAGGTTTGATAGGAGTACGATATGACAGACAAAAAGGGTAAAACACAACTGTCTGCAATGGCAAAAAGAGAAGAACGTTGGGCGTGGCTGTTTATTGCAGCGCCATTTGTGGGCTTTTTATGCTTCATGGCGTATCCAATTATTTTTGCAATCATTGTAAGTTTGAGCCGATGGACCGGTATCAACTCCCTCTGGGGAAACATTGTGGGATTCCGCAACTATATTGAAATCTTCCAGGATGCCAAATTCTGGAAATCCATGGGAACCACCATTATCTATATGATTGGTATTCCGATTGGTATGTTTCTTGGCGTCACCATTGCCATGGGATTGAATCGTAAGATTCCCGGACGCCGATTACTGACTACCATGTACTATGTACCGGTAGTATCCTCTCTGGTTGCAGTATCCATCCTGTGGGCATGGGTATTCAACTACGATTACGGCTTGTTGAACAGTATTATTAAGGCTTTAACAGGCCTGCATGGACCGAACTGGTTGGGAGATGAGGTCATGGTCAAAGTGGCAATGATCATCTTCATGGTTTGGAAGGGCCTTGGAGGTTCCATTATTCTCTACCTGGCAGGCTTGCAGAATATTCCAAGAGACTATTACGAAGCTGCCGAGATTGACGGGGCAGGAAGCTGGGCGAAGTTCGCCAATATCACCTGGCCGCTGTTATCTCCGGTTACGTTCTATATATTGATTACTTCTTTGATCGGTGGATTCCAGGTATTCGTTGAGGTACAGGTTATGGCATCCAACGGTGGTAAGAATTATTCCGCAGCAACCGTTGTTTTCTATCTCTATGAGAAAGCATTCAAGAACGGACAGCTTGGATACGGAAGTGCAATTGCAGTAATTTTGGCAATTATTATTTTCATCATTACGGCCATCAACTTCCATGGACAGAATAAATGGGTGAAGACAATTGACTAGGAGGGTAGATGGAATGAGCAAAGAAAAAACAATCAAAGCCGGAAAAAACGATTACATCACCGATAAAGTTGTCACACCGAAAGAGAAAGCGGTGAATACGATTGTATTCATTATTCTGGCACTTGTAGCAGTAATTATGGTATTTCCACTGGTCTATATGGTGCTGACATCCTTCATGACCAAGAACCAGATTCTATCCGGTCACCTGACATTGATTCCGGACCCGGTTCTTATCGGTAAGTATCATGAGGTGTTAAGCAAAGGTCAGTTTATCAGCGGTATCATCAATACCATTAAGGTAGAGATTCCGGTACTTCTGGTTGGTGGATTTACATCCTCCCTGGCAGCGTTTGCGTTTGCCAAGATGAATTTCAGAGGCAAAGACAAGTTCTTCTTGGCACTGCTTGCTACCATTATGATTCCTTTTGCGGTTGTAATGATTCCGCAGTATGTATTATTTACGAAGCTGGGCTGGACCAACTCCCTGTTGCCACTGATTATTCCGGGCCTCTTCGGTAACGTCAGCATGATTTTCTTCTTAAGACAGAATCTCTATAGCATTCCGTCCGATTTGATGGATGCAGCGAAGTTGGATGGATGTTCTTACTTCGGAACCTATTGGAGAATCTTCCTCCCGTTGATGAAGGGAGCACTTGGAACCCAGCTGATGTTATGGTTCATGGGTATTTGGAACGATTACCTGGCACCGACGATTTTCCTCCGCAGCGAGGCGAATTGGACCTTGCAGGTAGTCATCCGTTCTTTCAATTCCTATTATGCAATTCAGAGTGATTACGCACTCATTATGGCAGCATCTGTTATTGCAATGATTCCGACCTTGTTACTCTTCTTTATTTTCCAGAGAGTCATCATCGAATCCATTGCAATCAGTGGTATTAAGTAAAGGAGCATTTTGTGTATGAGCGACCGTTACTATGATAATCCGGTCATTCGAATATTGAATCGTTGTACCGATTTGGTGGTATTGAACCTCTTGTTCCTGTTGTGTTGCATTCCGGTGGTAACCATCGGAGCAGCACTAACGGCTATGAGTTCTGTCACCCTTCGTTCCGTACGATATGGAGACGGGTATGTGGTGCAGCATTTTTTCAAGGCATTTCGGGAGAACTTCCGCCGATCCACTATGGTATGGTTGGGAGCAATGCTCTTTGGCGCCTTATTGGTATTGGATTTTCTGTTCTGGAACGGTGAAGGGAATGGGGTGGTTGCATCTACCATGAAGATGGTCACTATCGCTTTGGGACTGCTTGGTTATATGGTTTTGGTTTGGCTGTTTCCTTTGATTGCCAAGACGGACGCAAGTAGACGGGAGCAGTTTGTCAATGCCATTAAGATGGCAGTGGGATACTTTTTCCCTTATACCGTAGTGTGCATGGGGCTTCCGCTTTTGGCAGCATATCTTGCCTACATCAATGGCCCTATGTTGATGCTCATGCTGGTGATGGGATTTGCAACGGTTTCATACATATGCTCATTTTTTATTTATCGTGTGTTTGCCAACCACATTGAGGAGGAATCCTTAGGAAGCGAAGACGTACTGTTTCCGCTTCGCAAGAAATCCAACGAGGAGAGCGAAAAATAATGGCAGATGAAATGATTTATAACAAACCTTGGATTGCGCAAAGAGCAGATCCCTTCGTAACATATCATGATGGATTTTATTTTTTTACCGCATCGGTACCGGCCTATGATGCCATTGTGCTGCGTCGAAGCAAGACGTTAGAAGGACTGGCAGAGGCAGAAGAGAAAGTGTTATGGACCAAGCATGCATCCGGTCCGATGAGTGAACATATCTGGGCGCCGGAGATGCATTATTTGTTCGGTAAGTGGTATATCTATTTTGCCGGAGGAGAGAAGGAGGATGTGTGGAACATTCGCCCTTATGTCTTGGAATGCACCGGAGAGGATCCTTACGAGGATGCCTGGGTAGAAAAAGGAAAAATGCAGTGTGCCGATGAGGATGAATTCTCCTTCCGTGCATTCTCTTTGGATGCCACGGTTTTTGAGAATCATGGCGATTACTATATGATCTGGGCTGAGAAAGTCGGCGTTGGTCGACAGATCAGTAATCTCTACATTGCCCGTATGGAATCCGCAACCAAGCTTGCAACGGTGCAGGTGCTGCTTACCACACCGGATTACGACTGGGAGCGTGTGGGATTCTGGGTGAATGAAGGCCCTGCAGTCCTTAAGCATGAGAATAAGATTTATGTGACCTATTCCGCTTCGGAAACGGGAGCAGCGTACTGTGTGGGATTACTTGCAGCAGATGCAGATGCGAACCTGCTGGATCCGTTATCCTGGAGCAAATCCAGAGAACCTGTATTGGCAACAGATGCAGCCCTAGGCTTATATGGTCCGGGTCACAATTCCTTTACCAAGGATGCGGATGGCAGAGATATTATGGTATATCATGCCAGAACGGAAGAGAAGATTGAAGGCAATCCGCTGTATAACCCGAACCGTCATGCATTTTATATGACGGTAGAATGGAGCGCAGAAGGAACACCGATTTTTGACTATAAGAATCGTTCATGAGAGAGAAACATATGAAAAAAAAGAGAATGGTAGGATTATTGCTTACTATGGCAATGGTCACCACAGCGTGCGGCACCACCTCCGGGGATGCCGCATCCTCACATCAGGGGGAAGCGGATGTGGCAACAATTGCCACCGGCAATCAGGAACTTGGCATCTCCTGTCATGATCCCCAGATACTGAATGACAATGGAACCTATTATATGACCGGTTCCCATATTGTGCTGGCCAAGTCCGAGGATTTACAGCAGTGGGACTATATTAGTAACGGCAATGCCAAGAACTATATATCGAATCTGTATTCCGGGGATTTGGAGGCCTTTTCCTACGTTGGTAAAAACGAAGATGGTGGATACTCCTTGTGGGCCGGTAATATTTTCTATAACGAGACCATGGGCAAATACTGTTTGTATTTTTGTACCAGTTCCAGCTACATCAAGTCTACCTTGGCACTAGCGGTTTCTGATACGCCGGAGGGACCCTATGAATATACGGATACGTTACTGTACTCCGGATTTTCCAAGAAGGAAGCAGACCAAACAGACCTCTATGATGTGATTGGGGATGAAGACGACAGTCGCTACTTCAAGTTGGGTGGCTACAATAACAACCTATGGCCGAATTGCATCGACCCTGCGGTCTATACCGATGCCGACGGCCGTATCTGGATGGTGTACGGCTCTTGGTCCGGCGGTATTTTTGCCCTGGAAATCGATGCGGCTACCGGACTTCCTATCCACCCGGAAGGGGACGAAGCAAATGGGGTAGATCCATATTTTGGATACCACCTGATCGGTGGCGGACATCATGCCTGTGAAGGGGCCTATATGACCTATAATTCTGACAACGGATACTATTATTTGTTTGTTTCTTATGGTAACTTACAAAGAGAGGGCGGATATCAGATTCGCCAGTTCCGTAGCACGTCTCCGGTTGGTCCCTTTGTGGATGCGGCGGGAAACACTTTGGGGGATCAGGAGGATTACTTTTCTTATGGCCTGAAAATGGCCGGCAATTATGATTTCCCATCTTTAGAAACTGCATACATGGCTCCGGGCGGACAATCCGTATTTTTTGATACCGATGGCAATCCTTATATGGTTTACCACCAGCGGTTCGATCAGGGAACAGAGTATCACGAGCCTCGGGTTCATCGGATGTATCTTACCGGTGATGATTGGTATGTCATGACTCCGTTTGCCTACACCGGCGAGGAAGAGCGAATGTTGGATATCCAACAGAACGATTTCGCCGGAACCTATTATGTGGTAAACCATGAGACCGATGTATCCAATGTGATTCATCGTGCCGTGGAATGGAAGTTTGGCGCCGATGGAAGTATATCCTGTGAGACGGAGGGCAATTATACCATTTCCGAAGATTCCGGAGAAATCACTGTTACCTTGGATGGAGTTACTTATACCGGTGTTGTGATCCGTATGGATGATGAAGCCGGTAATCCGGTGGAGACATTTATGGCTACGGGCAATAATAACGAGACCTTGTGGGGCGTGAAGTATCTGAAGGAAGATTAGAGGAGGAAAAAATGGCAAACTTACACATTAACAATCGCAAAAAAGTATCTCATATCAATCCGGAAATCTACGGACATTTTTCCGAACATTTGGGACGATGCATTTATGAAGGAATCTATGTTGGGGAGCATTCCGATATTCCAAATGTAAACGGTATGCGCTGTGATGTGGTGGAAGCGTTGAAGGAACTGAAGGTTCCGGTGCTTCGCTGGCCGGGCGGATGCTTCGCGGATGAATACCATTGGAAGGATGGTATCGGTCCGAAGGAAAAACGTAAGAAAATGATTAACACCCACTGGGGTGGTGTGGTAGAAGACAACAGCTTCGGTACCCATGAGTTTTTTGAACTTGCAAGACAGCTTGGCTGCAAGACCTATATCAATGGCAATGTTGGTAGCGGTACCGTCCAGGAAATGTCGGAATGGGTGGAGTATATTACGTTTAACGGCGTTTCTCCTATGGCAGATTTGCGTAAGGCAAACGGTCACGAAGAGGCATGGCATATTGATTATTTCGGCGTAGGTAATGAGAACTGGGGCTGTGGCGGTAATATGCGTCCAAGCTATTATGCAGACTTGTATCGCAGATTCCAGACCTACGTTCGTAATTACGATCCCGAGCATCCAATTCAAAAGATTTGCGGTGGTGCCAATGTAGATGACTATCATTGGACCAAGACCGTTTTGGATGTGACCCATGATCATACACCGGAGCAGTTCCATGGATTTATGGATGGTTTGTCACTGCATTACTATGTACATCCATTTGGATGGGAGGTTAAGGGCAGTGCTACCGATTTCGATGAGGATACATGGTATCTGACTCTTTATAAGGCATTGTACATGGATGAGCTGGTTACCAAGCACGGCAAGATTATGGATACCTATGATCCGGAACACAAGATTGGCATGATTGTGGATGAGTGGGGTACTTGGTTTACCTGTGAACCGGGAACCAATCCGGGATTTTTATACCAGCAGAATACGGTGCGTGATGCATTGGTTGCAGGATTAACACTGAATATTTTTAACAAGCATTCTGATCGTGTGAAGATGGCGAACTTAGCTCAGATGGTGAATGTGTTGCAGTCTGTCCTTCTTACCGAAGGGGAGAAGATGATTAAGACTCCGACCTATCATGTAATGCATCAGTATCGCTACCATCAGGACGGCGAGCTGTTAGCTTCCGATTTAACCGGTGTAGAGACCATTTCTTCCGATGCATGGAAGGTTCCGAAGGTAACGGAATCTGTATCGGAAAATGCAGAGGGCATCATTACCATTACCTTGAATAACTGCTCTGTATCCGATGGAGAAGATGTGACCATTGATTTTGCAGACGGTGTCTACAAGGTATGTGAGGCAACGGTAGTAACCGGTGAGATTCACGCCCACAATACCTTCGATGCTCCGGAAGTTGTTCGGGAAGAAGCATTTACCAATTACAAAGAAAGTGAGAATGGAATTGTAGTTACTTTGGCTCCTGCCAGTGTCACCATGATTCGCGTAAAAAGAGGATAATGAGAATGATCCACGATCCGGCCGCCTTCTATGATGAGGCGACCGGAAATTATTATATCTATAGTACCGGCGCTATCGGACAGGTCTCCAAAGACCTGGTGCATTTTACGCCACTAGGCCAGGTGGTCCTTTACGTGCCGCCGGAAGCAAAAGAATGGACGAAAAGCGATGATATCTGGGCTCCGGATATTGTAAAGGTAGGGGATGAGTATCGCTTATACTGTTCCAATTCTTCCTGGGGTGTGCAGCGTTCCTGTATCTTTCTGGCTGTCTCCCACAAGGCGGAAGGTCCCTTTGAACCAAGAGGCATCGTGTTAAAAACCGACGATTGTCTTCCGGTGAATGCCATTGATGCCAATATCATTACGGATGTGGATACCGGAGAGATGTATATGCTCTACGGTTCCTTCTGGGGTGGCGCCCATGTATTGCCATTAGATCCAAAGACCGGATTGGCAAAATCCGAAGCTCCGGCCAATTGGACCTTGGACGAGAAGACGAACACCCTGAGTCATCCGGTGGAAGACATCATCGGAACCTGCGTGGCCAGACGTCCAAGCTGGATGAGCGGAGCCTTAGAAGGCCCTTATATGATTTATCATCCGAAGTATCAATACTATTATTTGTTTGTTTCCTACGGCTCCTTAAAATCCGACTACCAGATTCGGGTGGGACGGAGCAAATCCATCACCGGTCCCTTCGTTGACTGGGCGGGACGGGGGCTTACGGATCTGTCGGATGGAAGAAATCAATACGGAAATCTAATTATGGCTGGATATCAGTGGAATGATGGTGTACCATATATGGCACCGGGGCATAATTCGGTTCTTCGGGATGCAAATGGGGAATACTATGTGGTTGCCCATATCCGGAAGAAGGATTATTCCGCCGAGATGATGGAACCATCACAGATGCAGCTGCGAAAGCTGTTCTTTTCCGAGGATGGTTGGCCGTATACCGCGCCACAGCCTTACCGGGGAGAACTGCAGACGTCGATTTCGGAAGAAGAGCTGATCGGATTCTATGAGCGGGTGGATCTCGTGCCGACGCTCCCTCAGGGAATCTCAACAGCAACACCGATGCGATTGGGTGCGGATGGCTACTATGAACATTGTAGCGTTCAGGGAAGTTGGAACTTGTTGGATAAACAACGAATTGCAATTACCTATGGACCCCACCGGGAAGAGGTTCGCTTTCTTCGTATCTATGATACGGAGCGGGAAGTTGAGACAATCGGCCTATGCGGAATCAGCGAAGACGGCATCTGTTTTTGGGCAAAGAAAGTGAGTAAGTAATACCGATATGTCTAGAATATTTGATTACGATAACGGATTTTTCCGTTTTATGAGCAAGCTTGTGGATGCATTTTTTATCAGTGTCCTTTGGACGGTGTTTTCCGTTCCTTTTGTCACCATCGGAGCCTCAACCCAGGCGCTGTACCATACGGTACATAAACAGTTGAAGGGTGGAAGAGGTTATGTGTGGCAGGAGTTCTATGAGTCCTTCCGGGATCATCTGAAAGAGAACATTTTGATTGCGGTAATCTATGAACTGCTCATTGGTATTTTTGCTTATGAGCGCATTCTGATTCGTACCATGATTGATAACGGCGGTCCGGACTACCTGCGTCTGATGTATTTCCTTACGGCATTCTTCCAGTTGTTGGTGGTAACCTGGGCGATTTTTACCTTCTGTTATCGTGCGAGATTTGAGATGGATTGGAAGAACTCCATGAAGAACGGCATTTTACTGTTGCTTGGTTATTTGCCAAGATCTTTTGCGATTTTATTGACTGCAGCAGTGGCAGCCTTCGTGGTTTATTTGATTCCGATTTTGATTTGTTTTGTTCCAACGATTCTGTTTTTGTTCTATGACTTCTTGCTGGAGAAGGTGTTCCGTAGATTGATGAGTCCGGAGGACTTGGCCAGAGAGGAAGAGCTGGAGATGGAGCGAAAGAGAGACAATGAGTAGTGAGAAGCGCTATTGTCGGAAATGCCTCTTGAGCGAACAGGGGGAGAACGGTCGAATGCAACTGGAGAAATATCTGGCTGCGATTCATAAAGAGGACCGGACGGATGATGCCGCTTATGAGAAGCGGCTGGAACGCTGCAGAGCGTGCGAACAGTTAGGCAGTGATGCCACCTGCTTATCCTGCGGTTGCTATGTGGAGTTCCGTGCGATTCAAAAACGGGGAAGTTGCCCCAAACATTATTGGTAAAATTTTGACTCCCCGTCCCGGGGAGTCATTTTATGCCTGTGGTTCTTTCGGTGCGTAGCTGATGTTGACTTTGATGTCTTGTGCGTAGTTACCGAAGGTCTTGCCGAAGATGGTTAAGCCGCCCACATGCTCGGAATCTTCGTCTACCGACATCTTGAATTTCATGGTACTGGTGGAATCCAGCTGGAACTGGTCGATGGTGACATCGGAAATCTTCAGGCCGTCGATGTAGGTTCCGTTGCGGTTAATGACCAACATCTTCAAGAGACCGTACTGGTTCCAATTCGGATACCACCAATCCGGGGTGAAGATGCCCGGTACATCACCGAAGTCGCCCGGAGAGGTCCAGGAACCAAGATGTACATTGTTCAGATAGAAGTTGATATCGGAAGGCCAGTTGTTGTTGATCCCCGGCGCTTCGGAACTCAGCTCTGCGCTAATCATGATACCGGTGATTTTCTGGTTCAATGGGATAAAGTTGGGAATCATGTATTCCACATAACCCTTGGTGAACCAGAGAATATCTGCGTTGTAGCGGTCCGGATGGGAGAAGTAACGGGTATCGTCCACTTCGCCGATGAGCTTGTTGGCAGTGGCCAGACCGCAGGTCGGATAGACTTTGTAGTCGGTGTAATGACCGATGTTGATTTCGTTGGAATATACATTCTCCTGGGCGCTGCTTGGCTGGATATCGATGAGAATCTTGTCCAGACGCAAAGAGCAAATCTTCTGGTTGCCGTGGCCCATGGATTCGTTGGCTGTAGATACGATGCCGCAGCTCTCTAACTTCTTGATATGACCGGTGAGAGCACCGTTGGTAATCTTAAGGCTGGTTGCAAGCTCGTTCATATTCATGGTTTTGTTCTCCATGAGGAGCTTGATGATGTCAATACGTACTTCGGAACCTAAGGCTTTGAAGAGTTCCAGTCCGTCATCTAAGGATTCGATATGAAGCATGTGTGCCTCCTTCATTTTAGAAAAATCTAAATTATGTTCCGTATTTCTCTTTCATTCTATCAAAAGAGGCCTTGTCCCACAAGGAAAAACTCCAACTTTTTAAAGTAATTTAACAAAAATTAAAAGCCATAAGAAAACTGTGAAAAATCTGTGAAGTGCGTTGTGTTTTTTTTATGCTTTTGTAAAATAAAAACAGATAGGAGAGGTTTGTTATGAAGATGCCATTCAAACGGTCAAAATTACATCATCGCATAGTTGGTAGCATTTTCCTTGTGGTATTTGGTGTGGTTGCCCTGTGCTGGATATTGAATTCTTCGCTGTCTGAGCGATTTTATATTCACAGTAAAACCGCGCAGATTATCGATACTTATAACACGTTATCCGATGTTTCCGTGGACGGAACGTTGTATAGCGAGGATTACTATGTGGCTTTTGAGAATCTCTGCTCCGGTCGGAATGTGTCCATTCTTGTAATCGCATCTGACGGAACCGTGCTGTTATCATCTCAGAGCGAAGCCAGTATGATTCGGAATCAGTTGTTTAATTCTTTGCTAGGCATGAAGAATAATTCCAAGGAACTGGCATCATCGGAGCATTATATTGTAAAGCGCCAGGTGGACGCCTTCTCTAATCAGGAGAATATTTTTCTGGTGGGAAGCCTGGAGGATGGCAATACCATTCTGATCCGAAGCGCGGTAGACGGCATTCGTGACAGCGTACGGGTATCCAATCGCTTTCTGCTCTTTGTTGGACTGTTTGGTGTGTTGATTGCCTTTGTGGTGTCAGAGATTGTGGCGGGTCCAATTGCGGATTTGGAGCAGAAGAACGCCTCCTTACAGCATGATTTGGTGCTTCGGGAACAGAGTGAAAAGATGCGTAAGGAATTCCTATCCAATGTGTCTCATGAGTTAAAAACGCCGATTGCATTGATTCAAGGGTATGCGGAAGGATTGAATGAAGGGGTATCGGAAGATCCGGAGAGCCGGGCCTATTACTGTGAAGTGATTTTGGATGAGGCCCACAAGATGAATCAGATGGTACAACAGATGCTGACCCTAAATCAGTTGGAATTCGGCGAAGAGGAATTCTCCATGGAGCATATCGACCTAATCTCCATGATTCGAAGCGTCAATGCAGTGAGCAAGATTCTTCTGGAGAACGAAGGAATTACGTTGAATTATGTGGGCCCGGAAGAACTCTTTGTCTGGGCGGATCCGTTTTGGGTGGAACAGGTATATTCCAATTATCTGAACAACGCCATTCATCATTGTGAAGGAGAGAAGCGAATTGAAGTTGTTGTAATTGAAGACGCAACAAGTGCAAAAATCCAGGTTTTCAATACCGGCAAGCCGATTCCGGAAGAATCCATCGGACGAATCTGGGAAAAATTCTATAAGGTGGATAAGGCAAGAACCCGTGAATACGGCGGTAGCGGCATTGGACTATCTGTGGTGAAGGCAATCATGGACGGTTTTGGCAAGCCTTATGGTGTCAAAAACCATGAAAATGGTGTATGCTTTTGGTTTGAATTAGACAAATAAATTGTAGAGAATTGTGTTTTTTTTATTGAATATTCATGGTGGGAATGTTAACATGATATTGAATATAAACACAATTACCGGATGGAGTGACGACATGCCCAAGAAGATATCAATTCTTATGGCGGCAATTTTGTTGTGCGTTTCATTGACGGGTTGTACATCTATGATTTCTCTGACCGATGAGGAAGAAGAAGAGATTGCAATTTACACTTCTTCTTTGATTTCTAAGTACAATCGCAACCAGACCAACGGACTGACTTATATTTCCGAACAGCGTCGTCTGGAGATTGAAGAATTGGAAGCATCCTATCATCCGGAAGAGGGCACTGAAGAGGAAGAACTTACAGAGGATGAGAACTTGGAGAACTCCTTGGACAATCCTGAGGACTCCTTGGATGAGAATGTAGGTGCAACTGTAGACGATGAGTTACGTACAGACGGTTCTGTGAATCCGACCAATACGGTGGAAGAGGTAACCGGTGAGACCATTACCTTGACAGAGTTGGTTGGTAAGACAGGAATCTCTGTGTCCTATCAGGGCGCAGCTGCTGCTACACATTATGGTTCTGACGGCGTATTTGATTTGTCCCCGACTAAGGGATATCAATTCCTCGTTATGAATTTTCAACTTAAGAATACATCTTCTAGCGCAGTGCCCGTGGACTTAAGCGGATTGGGATTTGTATTTCGAGCAACTGTTGACGGGGTTACAGCTAGAGCCGATCAGACAATCCTACTGGATGACTTACAGACCTTCGAAGGAAGCATTCCTGCCGGAGGCACACAGAATCTTGTGTTACTGTTTCAATATCCGAATAGTGGGTTGAGTGATCTCTCCAATCTATCCCTTCGGGTAGATCAAGGTGGTAATACTTACACCGTTGTTTTATAGGTTTTCAAAAAACGATTTTGGGAGGCTGAAAGAATGGATACTAATATTTTGCTGGAATCTGGAACAAATGAGCTTGAAATCCTGGAGTTTAAAGTAGCTGATAACTATTACGGTATCAATGTTGCGAAGATCCGTGAGATTTTAACTTACTCACACGTAACTCCGGTCCCGAATTCACATCCTTTTGTGGAAGGAATTTTTATGCCGAGAGATACGATGATCTCGGTAATTAATCTTCGTAAATGTTTGGGATATGAAGATGATCCGAATATTGACGGATTGTTCTTCATCACCAATTTCAATAGTTTGAATACCGCATTCCATGTGGATGAGGTGCTTGGTATTCACCGTGTTTCCTGGGAAGACATCAATTCCCCGGATTCTACCATCAGTGCGGAAGACAGCGGTGTTTCTACCGGTGTTATTAAGTTAGAGGATCGCTTGGTTGTTATTCTCGATTTCGAGAAGATCGTTTCCAACATCAATCCGGAGACCGGACTGAAGGTTTCTGATATGGATACCTATGAAGCTCACGATCGTTCCAAGTCTCCAATCCTGATTGCAGAGGATTCACCACTTCTGTCTAAGTTGATTACCGAGTGCTTACGTAAGGCCGGTTACACCAACCTGATTGTGAATCCGAACGGACAGGAAGCTTGGGAGAAGTTGTGCGAGTTTGCCGACAAGGGCACTGTCCTCAATGATGTTCATTTGATCGTAAGCGATATTGAGATGCCTAAGATGGACGGACATCGCTTGTGCAAGCTGGTAAAAGAAGATGAAACGATGCGCAAGATTCCATTTATTATTTTCTCATCTTTGATTAATGACGAAATTCGCCGTAAAGGTGAGTCCCTTGGAGCTGACGCTCAGTTAACCAAGCCGGAGATTGGCAAGCTTGTTCAGGTAATTGATGAACTTGTTGAGAAGTACGAGAGCGCTAGACAATAATAGTAATGAATTCAAAGGGATGTGACGGGTATCACATCCCTTTCTCTATTTTTAAGATTTTATGGAGGTAATCCCGTGGCTAATTCCGAAGATTACTTGGATGGACTACTTGATTCCATAACGCAAGCAAAGAATAGTGTGACCGATGCGGACCGTCGCGAGCGCAGAAATCGCCAGGAGCGTGCTGCCAGACGTCGCCGTGTCTCAGCAGATGATGACTTCATGGAAGCCAATGGATTGAACGATTATGTTCCACGTACGATGGGACACAGTAATTTACAATCCATTCTCGATGAGGCTGATTTCTTGCGGGAATTTGAAGAAGAATTGGATAACGGAGACGCAGATGCATTCTTAGCGGAATTCGAGAACGAACTTCGAGAAGAGGAAATGGGCACAAGCTCTGAGCCTTCCTTGGATTTATTCAGTATCGATGAAGATGAGAATCGCGATGCAGGCAATGTGTTCGTGAAGGATGATTTGCCAACGGAAGAAAATCTTCAGGAAGCAGCGCCGGAAGAGACGCAAGAAGTACCGATGGATTTGGATTTGTCGGTGGAAGATATAGAGGTGGCTACGGAAGAAGCTCCGGATGACCATCTGATGCAGAGTATTGAGAGTATTGTATCGGAAGCAACATCCGCTTCCGAGACGGAGAAGGCGAAGCCATCCGGTACGGAAGTTGGAGAAGATTTTCTTCAGCCGGAATTCGAGCCGGATGAGTTGGATTTGGCGGATGCAGCCCCGGAAGAAAGTGCAGTGCCGGAGATTACCTTGGTAGATCCGGACGGCGACGGTGACGTGGATTTGGCTTCCTTGTTTGGAGAGAGTACCGACGCCCAGGAAGTCCCGCTGATGGATGAATCCGGAGAAGGTATTGATTTGTCTGAAGCCTTAGCAGGGGATGAATCTTTATCTGATATCGGAGACCTTCTGAATGCAGACGAGAGTGGAGAAGAACTTGGCGAAGCGAGAGATGCCTTCGAGGCTTCTGCGGAAGCAGCGGAAGAGGGAATCGATTTATCCGACGCCAGCTTCGAAGGTGCAGAGGAAGAGCCGAAGAAGGTTGGTTTTTTACAGAAGATTCTTGGCATCTTCAAGAAGAAAAAGAAGGCCGACGACGAGCTGGATGATTTGGTGGATATTTCCGAGAACAATCCAACTCCGGAAGAACTGGCTGCAGAGTCTGATGATTTGTTAGCTAGCTTCTCCGATGAGCTGACGGAACCGGAAGAAGAACCGAAGAAAGAAAAGAAGAAAAAAGAAAAGAAACCAAAAGAAAAGAAGCCAAAGAAGGAGAAACCACCGAAGCCGCCGAAGGAGAAGAAGCCGAAGAAGGAAAGGGTTCCGGACAATTCTCCGAAGATTCCGTTGAAGGTCATTTTGGCATTCTTAATTTTGGCTGTTTCCATTATCCTTTTTGTCTTTGTAGCACAGAAGATTTTTGCAGATAAGATGCAGTTCGGACGCGCTAAGGAATCTTTTGATACCGGCGATTATATTACGGCATACAGCCGTGTCAGCGGTATTGAGACAGAGAATGAAGAGGATGCTACGTTTATTGAGGCAACCAAATTGCTTGCGATGCTTCAGATGAAGAATCGGGAGTATGAGGTGGCAATGTCCAAGAAGGACTATAGCATGGCTTTAGACAGCCTGATTATCGGTATCGTACAATACCGTGAGAAGGCAGAATCTGCAGAGACCTTAGGTGTAACAGCGCAGTTTGATGCATTGGGTCAGAAGCTCATTACCCACTTGGAAGAGCAGTTTGGCATGAGCGCAGAGGAAGCAGTGGAAGTTTTCTATGTGGGCGATCGTCAGGATTACACATTGAAGCTTTACGATATATTGGAAGAAAAAGGATTTAGATAACAACATGATTGCAATTATTGACTACGATGCCGGCAACATCAAGAGTGTGGAGAAGGCCTTTGCATATCTTGGTTATGAAACTGTTGTAACCAGAGACCGGGAACAGATTCTTGCAGCCGACAAGGTGGTATTACCGGGGGTGGGTTCCTTCGGTGACGCCATGAACCATCTGAAACAATATCAACTTGATACAGTCATTCATGAAGTGGCTTCCTCCGGGAAGCCATTTCTTGGGATATGCTTAGGACTGCAACTTCTCTTTGAAGGAAGTGATGAGACTCCGGGAGTACCGGGGCTTGGAATCCTGAAGGGATACATTCATCGCATTCCGGATGCCAAGGAGTATAAGGTCCCCCACATTGGCTGGAATTCCTTACATTTACAGAATGAAGGACGCCTGTTCCAAGGGATTGCGGAACAGTCCTTTGTCTACTATGTACATTCCTACTATCTGCAGGCGGAAGATCCTTCTATTGTAACTGCTACCAGTGACTATGGTGTTACCATTCACGGCTCCGTGGAGAGCGGCAATATTTTTGCCTGCCAGTTCCATCCGGAGAAGAGTAGCACGGTTGGACTTCAAATACTTCAGAATTTCTGTGAATTGTAGGTGGTGGATATGCATACAAAACGTATTATTCCGTGTCTGGATATTAAGGACGGACGCGTAGTCAAAGGTGTAAACTTCGTGGATTTGCAGGATGCCGGAGACCCAGTAGCGGTTGCTGCCGCTTATGATGCGGCCGGCGCGGACGAAGTGGTGTTTTTGGATATTACCGCATCCAGTGACCATCGTCAGACGGTGGTAGATATGGTGCGGGAAGTGGCGAAGAAGGTATTCATCCCATTTACCGTTGGTGGTGGTATTCGTACCGTAGAGGATTTTCGTGCCTTGCTTCGGGAAGGCGCAGATAAGATATCCATTAATTCTTCCGCCATTGATAACCCACAGCTGATTTCCGATGCTGCTGAGAAGTTTGGCAGTCAGTGCGTAGTGGTTGCCATTGATGCCAAGAAGCGTGCCGATGGTAGCGGCTGGAATGTGTATAAGCACGGCGGCCGTATCGATGTGGGACTGGATGCGGTGGAATGGGCGAAGAAGGCAGAGTCCCTTGGGGCCGGTGAGATTCTTCTTACCAGTATGGATGGAGACGGAACCAAAGCCGGTTACGACATTGCCCTTACCAAAGCTATTTCCGATGCAGTTTCCATTCCGGTGATTGCCTCCGGTGGAGCAGGAACCATGGAGCATTTTTATGAAGCATTGACCGAGGGTGGTGCGGAAGCTGCTCTTGCAGCGTCTTTGTTCCATTTTAAAGAGTTAGAGATTAAAGAAGTGAAGGAGTATTTGGCCGGACGAGGTGTTCCGGTTCGATTATAAGATGGCAGCAATTGAGAATGATTGGTTAGAACCCTTATCAGAGGAGTTCCATAAGCCCTATTATAAAAATCTATATGAGACGGTGAAGAAGGAATATCATGAACATCAGATTTTCCCGCCTTCCCAGGATATTTTTAATGCGTTTCATTATACGCCGCTTTCTGATGTGAAGGTGGTGATTATTGGACAAGATCCCTATCACAACATTGGGCAGGCTCATGGACTGTGTTTCTCGGTACAGCCGGGAATCGATACGCCGCCGTCTCTGCAGAATATTTATAAGGAATTGCAGGATGACTTGGGATGTTATATTCCAAATAACGGATGCCTTACCAAGTGGGCAAAAGAGGGTGTACTTCTTTTGAATACGGTACTTACGGTCCGTGCCCATGAAGCCAACTCCCATAAGGGTATCGGCTGGGAAGAGTTTACCGATGCGGTGATACGTATTGTAGACAAGAAGGATGAACCGGTGGTATTCCTGCTGTGGGGATCTCCGGCCCAGAAGAAAGCACAGTTGCTTCATAATCCCAAGCATTTGATTCTAAAGGCGCCGCATCCAAGTCCGTTATCTGCATATCGCGGATTCTTCGGATGTAAGCATTTTAGCCAATGCAATGCATTCTTAGAGGCACATGGTAAGACGCCAATTGACTGGCAGATTGAAAATATTTAAAAGAGGTAGAGCTATGGATTTTACAAAATTACCAAAGGTTGAGTTACATTGCCACTTAGACGGTGGTATGGATATGGATTTGGTCGCAGAGTACTTAGAGAGTAAGGGCGAGAAGGTAAGCCGTGAAGAGTTAACGGGACGCCTTGTTGTGCCTGCAAATTGTACATCTTTGGCAGATTATCTGAAGTGCTTTGATTTGCCTTGTCAGGTCTTACAGACCAAAGAGAACTTACGTCGTCAGGCTTATTGCTTGGCCAAGGCAGATGCTCTGGAAGGCGTGACCTATTTGGAGACTCGATTTGCTCCGAACTTCCACAAGAACGAAGGTCTGAACCTGGATGAGATCTTAGATGCCGTTGCCCTTGGGTTAGAAGATGCCAAGAAGGAATTCGGCATTGAATCCGGAATTCTGGTCTGCGCCATGCGCCATATGTCCTTAGAGGATAACCTGGCTGTTCTGAAGGCTGCAAGAGAGCATCTTGGAAGCGGCGTAGTTGGATTTGATATTGCCGGCGATGAAGCGGCATTCCCAATGGAGATGTTTACAGACCTCTTCCATGAAGCAAAGCGACTGGAGATTCCTTATACCATTCATGCCGGAGAGTGTGGTCGTGCCGAGAATGTACGTGGCGCTATCGAACTTGGTACCCGTCGTGTAGGACACGGCATCGCCATGGACGGACATGCTGACATCATGAAGATGTGTGCCGACAAACATGTTGGTGTGGAAATGTGCCCAACCTCGAACTTACAGACACACGCCCTTGAGAGCCTGAATGATTACCCGATTCGTCGTTACTTGGATGCCGGCATTCCGGTATCCATCAATACCGACAATCGTACCGTCAGCGGTATCTCCTTGTCCCACGAGTACCAGGTGCTCGACGATATCTTCCACTTCACAGACGAAGATTTGCGTCGCATCTACCGCGACTCTGTGGATGTCGCCTTCGCTAGTGATGATGTGAAAGAGGCGCTTCTGCGTAAGTTCTAAGCGTCGCATTCTATCATGTATTTGATTCCCGCGAGATCGCTCTCGCTACGGGTTCAAACGCAGCGGACACATACAAAAATATTGAACGAGCCTTTGCTTCATTCTGAGCAAGGCTCGTTCTTCTATTTTCTAGTGCCGGCGTTCTCACACGCTCGCTACAGAATCAAACACATGCTAGAATGCTTGATTATACTTCTGTTACGAAGCGCTGTTGCATTGTTTGTATAGCACGTGTTGTCACGAACCGTTCGCCTGCTTTGGGGTAAAAGTGTGTGGCATATGTATTTTCTGTAGCGAGTCTGTGCAAGCGTCAGTACTAGAAGGTCTGCAAAGCAGAGCTTCGTAGTATCTGCTACGCTTGTCACCGATAGCGAGAGCGACCTCGCGGGAAAATATATATGCCGCACACTTTGTATGAAAGATAAAAACGGTTCGTGACAACACATCGGTTATCAGATATAATGATTCACGGATTAAGAGATCATGTTTTAAGAGTTGGAGGAGTTAAACATGAAGATGGTTTCTTTAGCGCAGGAGCTAAGCAGTACCAGCTATCCGGGCCGCGGCATTGTCATTGGCCGAAGCAAGGATGGCAAGAAGGCTGTAACGGCGTATTTTATCATGGGCCGAAGCAGCAACAGCCGTAACCGTGTGTTCGTGGAAGAGGGCGAAGGTATCCGTACCGAAGCATTTGATCCATCCAAGTTGGAAGATCCAAGCCTGATTATCTATGCACCGGTTCGTGTATTAGGTAACACCACCATTGTTACCAACGGTGACCAGACCGATACCGTATATGATGGTATGAAAGCTGGAGAGAGTTTTGAAGAATCGTTACGTTGCCGCGAGTTTGAGCCGGATGCACCGAATTACACCCCTCGTATCAGCGGAATCTTAAACGTAGCAGATGGCAAGTTCGATTATGCCATGTCTATTTTGAAGAGCAACAACGGGAACCCGGAATGTTGCAATCGTTACACATTCACCTATGACAATCCAATTGCTGGGGAAGGACATTTTATCCATACCTATATGCAGGATGGAGATCCATTGCCAAGCTTCGAAGGCGAGCCAACCCTCGTTGATATGGATGATGACATCGATGCATTCACTGCAAGTGTTTGGAGTCACTTGAATCCGGATAATAAGGTGTCCTTGTTTGTTCGTTTCATTGACATTGTAACCGGTGAATATGAAACCCGTATTGTAAATAAGAACGAGTAAGTTTCGTTCTCTAAAAGAATATTGTAAGAAAAGGAAAGTTTATGAAGGAATTAGAGTTAAAGTATGGATGTAATCCGAATCAGAAACCATCTCGCATTTATATGGAAGAGGGCGAGCTTCCTATCAAAGTGTTGAATGGTAAGCCGGGATATATCAACTTCCTGGATGCTTTCAATGGCTGGCAGTTGGTAAAAGAGTTGAAGCAGGCAACCGGTCTCCCGGCAGCCACCTCTTTTAAGCATGTATCTCCGGCCGGAGCTGCCGTTGGACTTCCATTGTCTGAGGTAGAGCGGAAGATTTACTGGGTAGATGATATGGATATGGAGTTTACCCCACTTGCTAATGCATATGCCAGAGCCCGTGGTGCAGATCGTATGTCTTCTTTCGGAGATTTCATCTCTTTGTCTGATGTATGTGATGTGGCTACTGCAAAGATTATTAAGCGTGAGGTGTCCGATGGTGTGATTGCACCGGGTTATGAGCCGGAAGCGCTTGCAATTTTAAAGGAAAAGAAAAAAGGAAACTACAACGTTATTGAAATAAATCCAAACTACGTTCCAAAGCAGTTGGAGCGTAAGGAAGTATTCGGAATTACATTTGAGCAGGGACGTAACGAGCTGGTGATTGACGATAACTTCTTTGCAAATATTGTTACCGAGAACAAGAACTTAACCGAGCAGGCGAAGATGGACTTGGCAATCGCAATGATTACCTTGAAGTATACCCAGTCCAATTCCGTATGCTATGTTAAGGACGGACAGGCTATCGGCATCGGAGCCGGACAGCAGTCCAGAATTCATTGTACACGTTTGGCTGGAAGCAAGGCTGACAACTGGTTCCTTCGCCAGAATCCGAAGGTATTAAACCTTCCATTTAAGGATTCCATCGGTCGTGCAGATCGAGATAATTCCATCGACCTCTATATCGGTGAGGATTACATGGATGTATTGGCAGATGGTGCTTGGGAGAACATCTTCACCGAGAAGCCGGAAGTATTCACCAGAGAAGAGAAGCGTGCATGGTTAGATCAGTTGCACGGTGTATCTGTTGGATCCGATGCTTTCTTCCCATTCGGTGATAACATCGAGCGCGCCCATAAGAGTGGTGTAGACTTCGTTGCTCAGCCGGGTGGTTCTATCCGTGACGACAATGTGATTGCAACCTGCGATAAGTATGGTATGGTGATGGCGTTTACGGGACTTCGATTGTTCCATCATTAATTCTAAGAGAGTCGGTTTTGCCGGCTCTCTTTTTACGATTCGTTCCATTTCACTGACGATTCGTGGCAAGCCACTTTTTATCTAATCATCGATGGGGTAGGATACGAATAGAGAGATGAAAGGGGGAATTTCCTATGGATGTAACAGCAATTAGCGTAAATCCGCAGCAACAGCAACGCTTGGATTATGCAAAATCGGATAATGCGAAGGTTAATTCCTTCTATGAGAATTTGACCAGTGCAGCGGAAAAATCACAATCTCATGCAGTTGGAAATGCAATGTCTTTAACCTCGATTGCGTACGATGAGAATCTTAGTTATGGGATGATGGCGTTCCATTCGGATCGTTCTACTGCGGAAGACCCGATTATTAAGATTTCTTGTAATTATGGTGGCGAGCAACGTTATTATGACGTTCATGTAAAAGAGGTAAATCCTTCGAATGCTTCTACGTTGGAGATGTTTGCATGGTGTACCTGGGCAGATGAGAACGGTATTACGGAACGAGGAACCTTCGGAAGCTATCAAAAATTGAAGTCGTTTGGGTCCAACGCAGCCATGTTGGGGGATTATGTAGATCCGTATGACCCACAGAGTATGAATGTGAAGACGGATTGGATTCAGATGCTAAAATACATGGCGCAACAGTATTTGTTATGTCCGGAGACTTATGATGAGGCGGTGGACTGCAATCGTTTGGCGGATGAGTTGGAACGATATATTGCTAAAATGAATCTGAAATAGAAGAATCCCTCTGAGATCACATACTCAGAGGGATTTTTTATTGAAACTTTCTGGTATATTCCGTTGGCAGTGCCTGATGATACTTGTTGGTGGTAACCATACGATATATATCAGCGGCACGTAAGTCCACCTGGAACATCTTCTGTTGTACTTGCGACAATTTCTCCATGGCTTCCTTCGGTGATTGGAAGAGCGGAAGGTATGCAGTTTTCTTCATCTCTTTTAACAGAACTTTGCCTTGATTGGAAAAAGCCAACAGATGTAAGTATGTTTCATAATCCATGCGGTGCAACAGATTGCGATGATTATCGGAAATCTGAAGCAGGATATGGGTTAGGATTCTTTGAATCCGGGAAAGTTCTAGGTCCTTGGATTTTAGTAACTGTGCAAATTTATCATAGGAAACAAACGCATCGCGATACTTGCGGATTTTGTTGGAAATATCATTATTACAATCCAGGTAACGCTTGAAGGAATCTTCCTCTATTAAGCGCTGATGTAACAACAAGGAAAAGTCATCCGGGAATAACATCGGAGACGTTACATCATATAATAAATGCTTGGTGGCTTCCGGAACAAAAGCAGCCACATCATCACCTTTGGATAACATATCTCGGATGAGGCTAGCGGAAGCGTATTGATCCAAAGTCCTGCTGGAACCATGCTGTGCACCTACACGCGGTAGTGCATTCGGTTTGATATCGCTCTTAAAATGAAGCAGTGCTCGTACATACTCGATACCAAGGGTATTGTTCGGAGAAGATAAGAATGCTTCCGACAACTCCGGCTTCATCTTGCAGATTGATTTGGCTCTAGCCTCCGCAAACGAATATCCCTGAGATTTGAAAAGATTAATGGTATCGGAGAAGGTTTCGGTACCTTCCAATTCTTCGATAGCTTTTGCTGCACGTAAGAAGTCATCATCTGATCCATTCTCACAACCAAATAGCAAGTCTGTAACCACGCCGCAATGATGCAAGAGCGCAATACTTCCTAATGCATAATCATTGGCACTGCTGGTGGCAACCACAGTTGGCATCTCAAACACTACATCCGCACCGGCATCCACTGCAGCTTTTGCCCGTAACGTGCGCTCCATCACCGCAGGAAGCCCGCGCTGCAAAAAGTCCCCGGCCAATACAACAACAATAGCATCCGCGTTCAACTCATTTTTCGCATATTCAATTTGATAAACATGTCCGTTATGCAGCGGATTATATTCCGCCACGATACCTATCACTTTCATGTAAGTAAGTGTACCATATTTTCTTGCTGGTAACAGCCCCGACTGTTGGATGTATCGGTTGCTCAAAGGGTGTGTTCAAGGAGCAGTCGGCACTAAAAACTGCTTTCAGCAGTTTTGTATGTGTCCGCTACTGCGACGCACAAGCCGCGAGGCGTCACCCGTGAGTAACTGATACATCAACAGGAGAGGGCGTGCCTTGTTAAAGAAATAACGACGGTTGAGGAAAAACGCAGGATTTACTATAATGACTATGACTTTTGTTTTCATGCGTCAAACGCATATTATATAAGAAAAGAGGAATAGAAATGAACGTATTGGTTATTAACTGTGGTAGCTCATCTTTGAAGTATCAGGTTATTAATTCCGAAAGCGAGCAGGTATTGGCAAAGGGCCTTTGCGAGCGTATCGGTATCGACGGACGTCTGGTATATCAGCCGGCAGGTGGCGAGAAGGAAATCACTGACGCTCCAATGCCAACCCATAAGGAAGCAGTTCAGATGGTATTAGATGCTTTGGTGAATGAGAAGACCGGTGCATTGAAGTCCTTATCTGAGATTGGTGCAGTTGGACATCGTGTGGTACACGGTGGAGAGAAGTTCACAACTTCTTGCTTAATTACTGAGGAAGTAATCAAGGTAGTTGAAGAGTGCAATGATTTGGCACCACTTCATAACCCTGCAAATATTATCGGTATTCGTGCATGCCAGGCATTGATGCCGGGTGTACCAATGGTAGCTGTATTTGATACCGCGTTCCATCAGACCATGCCAGCCAAGGCATATATGTATGGTGTACCATATGAGTGCTATGAGAAGTACAAGGTTCGTAAGTATGGTTTCCACGGAACTTCTCACAGCTATGTATCTAAGAGAGTAGCTGAGGTAGATGGTTCTGATTACAATAGCACCAAGACCATCGTTTGCCACCTTGGTAACGGTTCTTCTATTTGTGCAGTAGAGAATGGTAAGTCCGTAGATACATCCATGGGACTTTCTCCATTGGAAGGATTAATCATGGGAACCCGTTCCGGTGATATCGACCCATCTGCAGTAGAGTTCATTGCTAACAAGGAAGGCCTTGATATGGCAGGCGTTATGAACTTATTAAATAAGAAGTCCGGTGTAGACGGAATCTCCGGAATCTCTTCTGACTTCCGTGATTTGAAGGCTGCTATGGATGAGGGCAATGAGAGAGCAACACTTGCAATCAATATGTTCTGCTATCGTGTAGCAAAGTATGTTGGTTCTTATGTAGCTGCTATGAACGGTGTAGATATCATCGCATTTACTGCCGGTATCGGTGAGAACAGTGGTTGGTTACGTGAGATGGTTTGTGATTACCTTGGATACTTGGGCGTTAAGCTTGATGCTGAGGCCAACAAGGTTGCCGGTGAAGAACAGTTGATTTCTACTGCTGATTCTAAGGTGAAGGTTTATGTCATCCCAACCAACGAAGAATTGGCAATTGCTCGTGAGACCGTTGCTCTTGCAAAATAATTGTTGACAACAGCGTTTCACGTTTGTATAATCAGATTGTTGTGGATTGGAGTATGTCTATGATTATTGATTTAACGAACATTTTATCCCATATGGATACCACGGAGAACGTGGAATGCACATTGGAGAATGATCGCTTTCAATTAGGAACAGACGCTTATTCCATTCTTGACAAGAAGCCATTTACATTGAACCTAGTGAACGTCATGGGCCAGAAGCTTTTGGTTAATGGCGAGACCGAGATTCAGTTAACGGTTCCTTGTGATCGATGCCTGGAGGATGTTACAATATCCGTACCGGTGAAGATTGATTATGAGTTCCGTTTCTCTGAGGAACAGATTGTTCCTGCAGAGGATGAAGAGTATTCCTTCTTATCGGAGGATTACCGCGAATTGAGCGTCGATGCGATGGTTCATGATGAAATCCTGGTGAACTGGCCGGATAAGGTGCTTTGCAGAGATGACTGTAAGGGAATCTGTCCTGTCTGTGGTCAGAATCTGAATAAGAAGGATTGTGGCTGCGATAGAGTTGTACTGGATCCGCGAATGGCGAAATTCCAGGATATTTTCAAAGAGTTTAAGGAGGTGTAACGAGATGTCTATCTGTCCTAAGAACAAATCTTCCAAGGGAAGAAGAGATAAGAGAAGAGCAAACTGGAAAATGAGTGCTCCTACCTTAGTTAAGTGCAGCAAGTGTGGCGCATTAATGATGCCTCACCGTGTATGCAAGAACTGTGGATCTTACAACAAGAAAGAGATCATCCCTCAGGATTAATCTTTTTACACATTCCATAGGTTAGAATGCCCTCCAAGGCTTGTCCTTCGGAGGGCTTTTTTGTGCCTTGATTTTGACTACTATTTATAGTATATTTGCAAATGAATAGTTTGAAGAAGTGGCAGATTCTTTTGGCCATTTCCTATACGTTTGGAGGAGAAGCATGAGTGAGATTACTCGCGTAGCCTTAGATGCTATGGGCGGCGACAATGCTCCTGTTGAGATTATCAAGGGTGGTATTGACGCGATTAATGAACGTGACGACATTCATCTGTGCTTGGTGGGTCAGCCGGAAGTCATTGAGGCAGAGTTAGAGAAGTATATCTATCCGAAGGATCAGATTACCGTATACCCGGCCAGCGAAGTCATTGAGACTGCAGAGCCGCCGGTGAATGCCATTAAGAAGAAGAAGGATTCTTCGATTGTAGTTGGAATGAAGCTTGTGAAGGACGGCGAAGCAGATGCATTTGTTTCTGCCGGTAGTTCCGGAGCGATTCTTGTTGGAGGCCAGTTGATTGCCGGCCGTATTAAGGGCGTGAAGCGTGCTCCGCTTGCTCCATTGATTCCTACAGAACAGGGCGTATCCCTTTTGATTGACTGCGGTGCCAACGTAGATGCCAGAAGTGAGCATCTGGTACAGTTTGCCCGGATGGGTTCCATCTATATGGAACATGTCATGGGTGTGGAGCGTCCGAAGGTTGCAATCGTGAATATCGGTGCCGAGGAAGAGAAGGGGAATGCTCTTGTAAAAGAGACCTATCCGCTTCTGAAGGCATGTGAAGATATTAATTTTGTCGGCAGCATTGAAGCCAGAGACATTCCGAAGGGCGAAGTGGACGTCATTGTCTGCGAAGCGTTTGTAGGTAATGTTATCCTGAAGTTGTATGAGGGGCTGGCATCTACCTTGATCAACGTTGTGAAGTCAGGTATGACCAGTACTCCGTTTAGTACCTTAGGAGCTGCCATGGCGAAGCCGGCATTGAAGCGTACATTGAAGGCGTTTGATGCTTCCGCATATGGTGGAGCGCCACTGCTTGGATTGAACGGATTAATCGTGAAGACCCATGGTAGTGCCACTTCCAAGGAAGTACACAATTCCATCATTCAGTGTGTAAGTTTCAAAGAACAAAATATCAAAGAAAAAATTAGCAGCTGCTTGAATGCAACTGATGCAAATGAGGAGGAAGCATAATGAACGAGTTTGAGATTCTTAAGAGAGTAATCGCAGAGGTATTGAACGTAGATAAGGATGAGATTACGAAGGATACCACTTTCATCGATGATCTTGGCGCTGATTCTTTGGATGTTTTCCAGATTATCATGGGCGTTGAGGAAGAGCTTGATATCGAAGTGAACAGCGATGAAGCTGAGAAGATCGTAACTGTTGGCGATGCGGTTGAATTAATCAAGAAGACCGTTGGCTAATGATTGATTGATAATAGAATAAGAATGAAAAACCCTTGTCTCAAGGGTTTTTTCGTTCCTTATGGGGAGATATGTTTTGGACTTATTGAAGGAATTTGAAGAGAAGATCGGATATGAGTTTAAAGACAAAAGCTTACTTATGCAGGCTCTGACTCATAGCTCTTATGCCAATGAGAAGCACCTTGGAAAGTTTACGGACAATGAGCGCCTGGAGTTCTTAGGCGATGCCGTATTGGAAGTGGTTTCAAGTGAGTTTTTGTATTTAAATTTTACACAGTTTTCCGAAGGAGAACTATCTAAATTACGTGCGAGTCTGGTATGTGAACCGACATTGGCGTATTGTACCAAGGAGATTGACTTGGGGGATTACGTACGCCTTGGCAAGGGTGAGGACCAGACCGGCGGTAGATTTCGTAAATCTATTCTGTCAGACGCCCTAGAGGCCGTCATTGGTGCAATGTTCTTGGATGGAGGTATGGCTCCGGCTAAGGCATTCATACTCCGTTTTATTCTCACGGATATTGAGCACAAGAGGAAGTTCCACGATAGCAAGACTGCATTGCAGGAGGCTGTACAGGCGAAGCATGAAGATGTATTGCATTATGAGTTGGTTGGCGAGAGCGGACCGGATCATTGCAAGGAATTCGTGGTCAGCGTCTATGTGGGTGACAAATGCTTAGGAACCGGTAAAGGTTCTTCGAAGAAGGCAGCGGAACAAGAAGCGGCATATCATGCCCTGCTTCTGATTGAGGGAGAGAACAAATAATGTATCTGAAAAGTATCGAAATGCATGGATTCAAGTCCTTTGCAAACAAAATTGTTCTGGAATTCCATGACGGTATTACCGGTATCGTTGGACCGAACGGTAGTGGTAAGAGTAACGTTGCGGATGCAGTACGTTGGGTATTGGGCGAGCAGAGTGCCCGTCAGCTTCGTGGTGCCAGCATGCAGGATGTTATTTTTGCCGGAACCCAGAACCGCAATCCATTGAGCTATGCGTATGTTGCCATTACCCTAGACAACTCCGATCATATGCTTCCTATCGATTTTGAGGAAGTAACCATCGCCAGACGTGTGTATCGTTCCGGTGAGAGTGAGTATTTGTTGAATGGTTCTCCTTGCCGTCTGAAGGATGTGAATGAGCTTTTCTTCGATACCGGTATTGGTAAAGAGGGTTACTCCATCATTGGACAGGGTCAGATTGAGCGTATCTTATCCGGTAAGCCGGAAGAACGTAGAGAGCTGTTTGATGAGGCGGTTGGTATTGTTAAGTACAAGAAGCGTAAGGCTGCTTCCATTAAGAAGTTAGAGGAAGAGCGTGAGAATCTTGTTCGTGTGAACGATATTTTGGCAGAGCTGGAACGCCAGGTTGGACCGTTGGAAGAGCAGGCCCAGACCGCCAAGTTGTATTTGAAGCGTAAGGAAGAACTGAAGACTTACGATGTGAATATGTTCTTATTGGAGATTTCCCGTCTCAACCAGCTGTTGGATGAGATTAATAAGAACTATCGTATTACCGATGAACAGCTGCAGAGCCAGAAGGAAGAGGACGAGCGCATTAGGGTGACCTATGCTTCCTTGGAAGAACAGTTAGAGGCGGTGGATGCCCAGATCGATTCTTTGAAGGACGAGGAGAGCAAGACGTCCATTGCCAAGTCCCAGTTGGAGAACGAGATTAAGCTCTTAGAAGAGCAGATTCGTTTTGCACAGTCTTCCGAAGAGAATACTGCGAAGCGTAAGGCGGAAATCGAGAGCGAGAAGGAAGCTTTCGAGAAAGAAAAAGAAGGCTACGAACAGCAGAATGCCGAGCTGACCGAACTTCTGAATGAGGCAGTGGAGCGTTTGAATAAGGCGAAGGAATACTTTGCCAACTTAGAGAATGAAATCAATGCATGCAATGAGGGCATTGAGCGGGATAACCGCGAGATGTTGGCATTGATTAACGGTCGAAGTGAGATTAAGTCCAAGGAACAGAAGTATTCCACCATGACCGAGCAGATTAACATCCGCAAGGCCCAGTTGAATCAGCGTTTGTTGGCTCGCAAGACCGAAGAGAACCAGTTGCAGGCTGAGGTGGAGAAGGCCGCTGCTGCGTACGATGAAATTCGTAATAAGACGGAAGAATTAGAGCAGAACCAGAAGGAAATCGAAACCAAGATTCACGATTCCAAGGATCGCATCCGTCAGGCAAATATTGCCTTGCAGGAAGCGAAGGATGCTTACAATAAGGAATCTTCCCGTTTAGAGTCTTTGAAGAATATTGCAGAACGTTATGACGGATACGGTAAGAGTATTCGTTCCGTTATGGAGCAGAAGGACAAGAATTCCGGTATCCATGGCGTTATTGCAGACTTGATTCACGTACAGAAGAAGTACGAGATTGCCATTGAGACCGCTCTTGGCGGAAACATCCAGAACATTGTTACCGAGGATGAAGAGACAGCGAAGCGCATGATTGATTTCTTGAAGAAGAATCATCTGGGTCGTGCAACCTTCCTTCCGATTACCAGTGTGGATGGTCGTGGCAACTTCAAGAAGACAGAGGTGTTAGAGGATAAGGGCGTTATCGGCCTTGCTTCCGAATTGGTGGACTGTGATTCCCAGTACGAAGGCGTGATTGCATATTTGCTGGGACGTGTGGTTGTAACCAAGACCGTGGATGATGCGTTGGCCCTTGCCCGCAAGAATAAGTATTCCCTTCATATCGTAACCTTAGAGGGTGAGTATTTAAGTCCGGGTGGTTCCATCTCCGGTGGTGCCTTCCGTAATAACAGCAACCTTCTTGGTCGTCATCGTGAGATTGACGATATGGAGAAGCGTTTGGAAGAGCTTGCAGCTAAGCAAAAAGAGATGGATCAGGATATTCTTGGTCGTCAGGCTGCCATCGCTCTTTTGGAAGATGATTTGGATGAGAACCGGAAGGCTCTGTCTGCAGCTGCCGTAGAGCGCAATACCGCGGAGATCAATCTGGCTCGTTCCAAGGAATTGATGAAGGAAAGCGAGAATGCATTCCAGTCCTTGAATACGGAAGGCGCCGATATCGAGAAGCAGTTAGCGGAAATCGAGAAGGCACAGAAGGACATTGCAGGCGAGTTGGAAGCTTCCCTTACCAGAGAGCAGGAATTGAAGGATGAGATTGCTGCTTTGAACCAGACCTTGGATGAGAAGACCTACATGGAGACTGCAGCCAACCGTAATGTGGCTGAGGTTCAGATTGAAGAGGCTTCCGCCCGCCAGAAGGTTGATTTTGTAAATGACCACATCTCCCGTGTTACCGCTTCCATTGAGAAGAGTGAGGCGGCATTGGCAGAACTTTTAAGCCAGGCTGCTAACTCTAAGGAAGAGATGGAACAGCGTCGTAACGACATCGAGCGGATTAAGGATACCATCAGCGGAGCAGATGAGAACTTCGCCGCATTGGAAGCGGAGTTAAAGGCTGCTCAGGCCAAGAAAATCGAACTCAATGATGAGTACAAGAGCTTCTTCGACAAGAAGGAGGCCATCTCCAAGGCTATTGCAGATTTGGAGAAGGAAATCTTCCGTTTGGATGCCCAGCGTGAGAAGACCAATGATTCCATCAATTACCAGAACAGCTACATGTGGGATGAGTATGAACTAACTTACCATGCTGCAGAGCGACTGCGTGATGAGAACTACAAGGATCATGACGTCCTTCGCAAGTTGGTAAACTCCACCAAGGATGCCCTGAAGAAGATGGGCAACGTCAACGTCAATGCCATTGAGGAATATAAGGAAGTATCCGAGCGTTATTACTTCTTAAAAGACCAGCATGATGACTTGATCGAAGCGGAACAGCGTCTGGTTGAGATTATCGATGAATTGGATACCGGAATGCGTCAGCAGTTCACGGAGGGATTTGCCAATATTCAAAGAGAATTCGACAAGGCCTTCAAGGAACTCTTCGGTGGCGGTAAGGGTGAGCTTGCCTTGGTTGAGGGTGAGGACATCTTAGAGACCGGCATTAAGATTATTGCACAGCCACCGGGAAAGAAATTGCAGAATATGATGCAGCTCTCCGGTGGTGAGAAGTCCTTAACTGCGATTGCACTTCTTTTCGCAATCCAGAACTTGAAGCCATCTCCGTTCTGTCTCTTAGACGAGATTGAGGCGGCATTGGATGACTCCAACGTAGACCGTTATGCCAAGTATTTGCATAAGCTGACCAAGAATACACAGTTTATCGTAATTACCCATAGACGAGGAACCATGAATGCAGCGGACCGTCTCTACGGTATCACCATGCAGGAGAAGGGTATCTCCACATTGGTTTCCGTAAACTTAATTGAAGCAGATTTGGATGAATAAGTATGGCTTTATTTGGATTTGGTAAGAAAAAACAGGATATCATTGCTGCTGCAGCCGGACTCAACTTCGAGGAGAATCCGAAGAAGGAAGATGCGGCCTCGGAAGAAGTTGTAGAGGAAATCCCTGCAGGTCCATCCATTCTGGATGAAGTAAAAGAGGAGATGGATTCCTTGAAGCCTTCGGAATTGAAGGCGAACTTCGGTAAGAATGCCGATGGCTCCCTTGCAGAGGAAGCACCGCAAGAAGTGGTGGAAGAGCCGGTGGAAGAAGGCGGATTTTTTAAGAAGTTAGTTGCCGGTCTTTCCAAGACCAGAGACAACTTCGTTCGTAACATGGATTACGCCTTCGGCGCCACGGAGATTAATGACGACTTCTATGAAGAGCTGGAAGAGATTCTAATCTCCGGCGATATCGGTGTTCGTACGACGGATGCCATTCTGGAGAAGTTAAAAGAAGAAGTACGTGCCCGTAAGATTGTAGATCCCACGGAGTGCAAGCAGGTACTGGTGGATGCCATTCGTTCCCAGATGGATTTGGGCGATGCGGCATATGAGTTTGAGAAGCAGCGTTCCGTTGTTTTTGTCATTGGCGTGAACGGTGTTGGAAAAACAACGACCATCGGTAAGCTGGCAGCGAAGTTAAAAGCCATGGATAAGAAAGTGGTGATTGCTGCAGCGGATACCTTCCGTGCCGCAGCGGGAGACCAGTTGCGGGAATGGGCGAACCGTGTAGGTGTGGATATGATTGGCGGACAGGACGGAAGTGATCCTGCGGCGGTTGTATTTGATGCCATTGCTTCTGCCAAGGCTAAGAATGCAGATGTTCTTCTCATTGATACTGCCGGACGTCTTCATAACAAGAAGAATTTGATGGACGAGCTGTCCAAGATGAACCGTATTATTGAGCGGGAATACCCGGGTGCTTATAAGGAGTCTTTGGTTGTGTTGGACGCAACTACCGGACAGAATGCCTTGAATCAGGCCAAAGAATTCAAGGAAGCAGCAGACTTAACCGGTGTGGTACTGACCAAGATGGACGGAACGGCTAAGGGTGGTATTGCTGTGGCAATCCAGTCCGAACTTGGCGTACCGGTGAAGTACATCGGTGTGGGTGAAAGTGTGGATGACCTGGAGAAATTCGATGCCAACCAATTCGTAAAAGCATTGTTTCTCTAAGAGGGTTGTGAGATAATCCAAGGAAAAGGAAAAAGGAAAGAAGGAAAAAGATTATGTTAACAAAGAAAGATTTTGACGAAGCTTGTAGCGTCGTCAGTCGCGTAACGCTGGAAACCAAGCTGATCTACAGTGATTTCCTAAGTGACAAGACCGGTAACAAAGTATATTTGAAGCCGGAGAACATGCAGTTCACCGGAGCCTATAAGGTTCGTGGTGCTTACTACAAGATTTCTACCTTGTCTGATGAGGAACGCGCCAAGGGACTGATTACCGCATCTGCCGGTAACCATGCGCAGGGTGTAGCATATGCAGCGAAGTTGTTCGGCTGTAAGGCTGTCATCGTAATGCCTACTACCACACCGCTGATTAAGGTGAACCGTACCAAGAGCTATGGTGCCGAGGTGGTGTTATACGGAGACGTATATGATGAGGCATGCGAGTATGCATTGAAGTTAGCCAAGGAGGAAGGGTATACCTTCATTCATCCTTTTGACGATCCGGCAGTTGCAACCGGTCAGGGTACCATTGCCATGGAGATCATCAAGGAACTTCCTTTGGTGGATTATATTCTTGTTCCAATCGGTGGCGGCGGATTGGCAACCGGTGTATCTACGTTAGCGAAACTGATCAATCCAAAGATTAAGGTCATCGGCGTAGAACCGGAAGGAGCAGCCTGCATGAAGGCTTCTTTGGCCAAGGGCGAAGTGACTACTTTACCAACCGTGAATACCATTGCGGACGGTACTGCTGTTAAGACTCCGGGAACTCAGATTTTCCCATACATCCAGAAGAACATCGATGATATTGTGACCGTTGGTGACGACGAGCTCATCTGTGCGTTTTTGGATATGGTTGAGAACCACAAGATGGTGGTTGAGAACTCCGGACTTTTGTCTGTTGCGGCCATTCAGAAGATGAATCTGAAGAACAAGAACGTGGTATGTATCTTAAGCGGCGGTAACATGGATGTGATTACCATGTCTTCCGTGGTACAGCAGGGACTGATTTTCAGAGACCGTATTTTTACCGTGTCCGTATTGCTTCCGGATAAGCCGGGCCAGTTGGCTGCAGTTGCGGATACCATTGCTAAGCAGCAAGGTAACGTGATTAAGTTGGAACACAACCAGTTCGTTACCACCAACCGTACCGCACAGGTGGAGCTGCGTATTACGCTGGAAGCTTTCGGTAGCGACCACAAAGAGCAGATTATGGAGGCGTTGGATCAGGGCGGATATAAGCCGAAGATTGTACGCACCAGTTTATAATTGCATGTATTTCCCGGGCCAAGATGCCCGGGATTTTCTATTTGGGGAATATATGTTCGAAGATGCTTTACATCATACAAGATAATGTGGTAAAATCACCATGGTATCCGAAGATATAGCTGTTATCTGACGGATAATTCGGGGAAAACAATTACAATTATTTGATATTGATATAGAAGGAGTATTTATTTCATGGCAAAAAAGGAAGCGTATGGAGCCAGTTCCATTACCGTCTTAGAAGGATTAGAGGCAGTTCGTAAGCGCCCGGGTATGTACATCGGTAGCGTTACCCGTAAGGGACTGAATCATTTGATCTACGAAGTGGTGGACAACTCCGTAGATGAGCATTTGGCCGGATATTGCAATACGATTCATGTTACTTTGGAACGGGACGGTTCCTGTACCGTAGAAGATGACGGACGTGGTATTCCGGTAGAGATGCATGCCAAGGGCGTGTCTGCTGCACGTGTTGTATTTACCACCTTACATGCCGGTGGTAAGTTCGATAATACCGTATATAAGACTTCCGGTGGTTTGCACGGTGTAGGTTCTTCCGTAGTGAATGCCCTTTCTTCCTACATGGATGTAGAGATTTCCAGAGACGGACAGATTTATCATGACCGCTACGAGCAGGGTAATCCGGTAGAAAAGTTGGACAAGGGATTGCTTCCGGTGATCGGTAAGACCAAGAAGACCGGAACCAAGATCAACTTCCTTCCGGATCCGGAGATTTTTGAGAAGACCCGCTTCAAAGAGGACGAGGTCAAGAGCCGTATGCATGAGACGGCTTATCTGAATCCGAAGTTGACCATTATCTACGACGATTTACGGGACGAGGAGCCGGAGCATATCGTATTCCATGAGGAAGACGGTATTGTCGGATTCGTTCGTGATATCAATAAGAACACGGAAGCATTGCATGATGTCATTGCTTTTTCCGGAGTATCTGACGGCATCGAAGTGGATGTAGCATTCCAGTTCGTGAATGAGTTCCATGAAAATATCTTGGGATTCTGTAATAACATCTATAACTCTGAGGGTGGTACCCATATTACCGGTTTTAAGACCCAGTTCACCACCGTCATTAATAACTATGCGAGAGAGCTTGGTATCTTAAAGGATAAGGATGCGAACTTCACCGGTGCGGATGTCCGTAACGGTATGACAGCAGTCGTATCCATTAAGCATCCGGATCCACGATTCGAAGGACAGACCAAGACCAAGCTGGATAACCAGGACGCCCAGAAGGCTACTGCCAAGGTAACCGGTGAAGAGATTCAGCTCTACTTCGACCGTAACGTGGAGGTGTTGAAGACTGTTATTTCCTGCGCGGAGAAGGCTGCGAAGATTCGTAAGACAGAGGAGCGTGCCAAGACCAATCTTTTGACCAAGCAGAAGTATTCCTTCGACACCAACGGCAAGCTTGCTAACTGTGAGAGCCGGGATGCCAAGCAGTGTGAGATTTTTATCGTCGAGGGAGATTCTGCGGGTGGTTCTGCCAAGACCGCACGTAACCGTATGTACCAGGCAATCCTTCCAATCCGCGGTAAAATCTTAAACGTTGAGAAGGCGTCTATCGATAAGGTTTTGGCGAATGCGGAGATCAAGACCATGATCAATGCCTTCGGTTGCGGATTCTCCGAAGGATTCGGTAATGACTTTGATATTACCAAGTTACGTTATGACAAGATTATTATCATGGCCGATGCGGACGTGGACGGTGCCCATATTGCAACGTTGCTTTTGACCTTGTTCTATCGCTTCATGCCGGAGCTGATTTACGAAGGCCATGTGTATATTGCAATGCCGCCACTCTATAAGGCAATGCCGCAGAAGGGGGAAGAGGAGTATCTCTATGATGATGCGGCCCTAGAGCGCTATCGTAAGACCCATAAGGGACCGTTTACCTTGCAGCGTTACAAGGGTCTTGGTGAGATGGATGCGGAGCAGCTTTGGGAGACCACTTTGGACCCGGAGCGTCGTCTGTTGAAGCTGGTGGAGATTGAGGACGGCCGTATGGCCTCCGATGTAACGGAGATGCTGATGGGGAATGATGTACCTCCACGTAAAGCGTTTATTTATTCCCATGCCAATGAGGCGGAGTTAGATATTTAATTGGATTTAGGAGAGAGCAATTATGGCTGATTCACAAGAGCGTCTGCTACGTACGGAATATTCCGAGATTATGCAGAAGTCTTATATTGATTATGCAATGAGCGTCATCGTTGCCCGTGCCCTTCCGGATGTAAGAGACGGATTGAAGCCGGTACAGCGACGTACGTTATACGATATGTATGAATTGGGCATTCGTTACGATCGCCCATACCGTAAGTCTGCCCGTATCGTTGGTGATACTATGGGTAAGTACCATCCACACGGTGACAGTTCTATTTATGAAGCCTTAGTCGTTATGGCGCAGGATTTCAAGAAGGGCATGCCGCTGGTTGACGGACACGGTAACTTCGGTTCCATCGAGGGCGACGGAGCCGCTGCCATGCGTTATACAGAGGCAAGATTACAGAAGATTACCCAGGAAGCATACCTTGCAGACTTAGACAAAGATGTAGTTGATTTCATGCCGAACTTCGATGAGACGGAGAAGGAGCCGGTGGTTCTTCCGGTACGTGTTCCGAACCTGCTCATTAACGGTGCGGAAGGTATTGCCGTTGGTATGGCAACCAGTATTCCGACCCATAACTTAGGAGAAGTCATCGATGGTGTGATCGCCTACATGAAGGATCCGGATATCAATACGGAACAGATGATGAAGTATATTCCGGGACCGGATTTTCCAACCGGCGGTATTGTTACCAACAAGGATGAATTAAAAGCCATCTATTCTACCGGCGTAGGCAAGATTAAGCTCCGGGGTAAGGTAGAGATTGAGAAGCTAAAAGGCGGCCGCCAGCAGGTGGTCATTACCGAGATTCCGTACACCATGATTGGTGCCAATATCGGTAAGTTCTTGAATGATATTTTTGCTTTATCTGAGAATAAGACAACCACGGATATTGTGGATATTTCCAACCAGTCCTCCAAAGAGGGTATCCGTATCGTCGTAGAACTGAAGAAGGGCGCAGATGCAGAGAACTTCTGTAACCTTTTATACAAGAAGACCCGTTTGGAAGATACCTTCGGTGTGAATATGCTTGCGGTTGCAGACGGCAAGCCGGAGACTATGGGTATTGTTCCGATTATTCGTCATCATGTGAACTTCCAGTACGAGCTTGCAACCCGTAAGTACACTACCTTGCTTGCAAAAGAGCGGGAGAAGAAGGAAGTCCAGGAAGGCTTAATCAAGGCCTGCGATGTCATCGACTTGATTATTGAGATTCTTCGTGGATCCAAGACGGTGGCTCAGGCGAAGGATTGCTTGATCAACGGTGTGACCGAGGGCATTAAATTCAAGTCCGAACAGTCCAAGAAGGATGCAGCCGGCTTGATGTTTACCGAGCGTCAGGCCACAGCCATCTTAGAGATGCGTTTACATCGTTTGATCGGCTTGGAAATCGAGGCACTTCGCAAGCAGTATGCGGAGACCATGCAGAACATCCAGACCTATTCCGATATTTTGGAGAACCGTGCTTCCATGGCGAAGGTGATTATCTCCGAGTTGAAGGCTTTCAAGAAGGAATACGCCAAGGAGCGTAAGACCGTTATTGACAACGTGGAAGAGGCTGTTATCGAAGAGAAGCCAATCGAGGTAGAGCCGGTTGCAGTTCTTTTGGATCGATTTGCTTATGCAAGAGTCATCGATATGGCAACCTATGAGCGTAACAAGGATGCGGCAGAGGAAGAGAGCAAGAAGATTATCTTCTGTAATAACGTGGATAAGCTTGCTATTTTTACCTCCGAAGGCAACATGCATCTGTTGAAGGTTCTTGATTTGCCGTTTGGTAAGTTCAGAGATAAGGGACTTCCAATCGATAATGTCAGCAAGTTCGACAGTAGCAAGGAAGACGTTCTCTTAATCGAGGCCATTCCGAACCTGAAGGACAAGAAGCTTCTCTTCGGTACCAAGAGCGGTATGATTAAGCTGGTTGACGGCGGCGAGTTCGATGTCAGCAAGCGTACCACAGCTGCTACCAAGTTGGCAGACAAGGATTTGGTTGTTTGCGTTGGTATCGTTCATGAAGGCGATACAGTGGTGATGCAGTCCGAAGAAGGCTTATTCTTACGTATCGACGGAATTACCATTCCGGAGAAGAAGAAGGCTGCAGTAGGTGTTCGCGGTATCCGCTTGGGTGCGAAGGATCGTGTACATGCAATGTACATTCTGTCCGAAGGGGATACGAAGACTGTGAAGGTCAAAGGCAAAGAAGTGGTATTGAACCGCTTACATATTGGCAATCGTGATACGAAAGGCGTGAAGCGTTAATGAGAGATCAACCGGTACGTAGAATATTTGATGTTGTATATCCATTGTTTATCTATTACATTCTGTATTACTGCCTGCAAGTATTGTTTGCGACTATTTTTATAGACTCCTTCGGGAGTCTATTTTGCTTGCTGCTATCAGCAATGCTATGCCTTCCCTTTGCAATATTTTTCTATCGAAGGGCTATTGTAATCCGTAACGTGGCCCGGCCGAAGGGCAGAGAGTGGATAGAGTGTGTGGCTTGGATTGCGGGAATTGCGCTTCTTGGAGTAGGAGCAAATCTTTTGGTGGCACATCTTCCTCTGCAAGAATGGTCCGAAGGATATGCTTCCACTTCTAAGATCCTGCGAGACGGAAGTCTTACGGTGCGAATTCTTACCAATGCCGTAGCGGTTCCACTGCTGGAGGAGCTTGTATATCGGGGATTGGTGTGTGGCCAAATCGAAGCCTGGGGGTCTGTTGGCAGTTGGAAGACACCGAAGCCGAAGACACCGGCTAGGGTCTATCGCTTCACCGCAGTGGTGGTATCCGCATTGATCTTTGGAGCATTGCATCTGAATGTGATACAATTTCTATATGCATTTCTGATGGGACTGTTTCTTGGAACAGCCTATATTCGTACCCATCGTATTTGGGTAGTGTTCTTAGCGCATGGATGTACGAACCTGTTGGTGGTTCTTTTGACATTGGGCTGATAGAAGAATGGAGGGGATTTCTATGGCAAATATGGAAGATTATTTGGATTGGCGTGGGGACTTATCTTTTTTAGCAGATCCCTTTAATGAAATTGATAATTTAATCTTAAGTGAACTGGTCTATACGGATTTCGACGGCGTAGTTCCCCAGGAGGGACTACGCAATACCGTATCCGTTCAGGACGTCTATGAGAAGTTTTTTGCTCTCCATACAGAGGAAGAAATCATGGCGAAGGCGTCCTCTACGAAGGTGGCTCCGTTTCTTTTGAAGCGCCTGGTTGCATCCAGACGCTTTTCTACTATGCGACTGGCAGCCTATCGGAACATCATTGATGAGGCCAACCAGTCCCAATTTGCAGCTGTTACCTATCTTCTGGAGGATAATTCCTATTTCGTCTGCTTCCGTGGAACGGACAATACCATTGTGGGCTGGAAGGAAGACTTCAATATGAGCTTCCTGGTACACACCAACGGACAGCTTCTGGCCAAGGAATATCTGAATGAACTCTGTTCCCATACCAACAAGAAGATTCGTGTGGGCGGACATTCCAAGGGCGGCAACTTCGCGGTATACGCTTCCGCATTCTGTCATCCCCGTATCCAGAAGAAAATCGAGTGCGTCTATTCCAATGACGGTCCCGGATTCCGGGAAAAAGTCATGGAATCGGATGGATATAAGACAATCCTTCCGAAGGTGGTCAGCATCATTCCGGAAGACTCCATTGTGGGAAATCTGCTTCTAAACGAGTTGGACCATCAGGTGGTAAAGAGCAATCTGACCGGAGCCAACCAGCATGATGCCATGAGTTGGGAAGTCTTGGGAAATCATTTTGTATATGCAGAGGATACCAGTAAGAGTTCTAAGAACTGGGACCAGACCTTGAAGCTTTGGCTGATGGATTTGCCGGATACCAAGCGGGAAGCTTTTGTGGATGTGCTGTTTAAAGTGCTATCTTCCTCCGGTGCCAAGACGACGGACGAACTGTCCAATGATCCGCTGAAGGCCATTTCCGAAATGATGAAAGCTACATCGGAACTGGATCCGGAAGACCAGAAAGTCTTCAAAGAGGTGCTTCTAAAGCTTGCAAACAGCGGAAGAGAAGCGGTCTTCGGAAAATGGGTTTCTTCTAATGGAATTACCTCCTCCTTAACCTTCGGAAAACGGTAGAGAGTTTATACTTTTTTCACAATTTAGGTGTTGCATATTTCGATAAGATGGAGTACATTATGTAATGTAGTTAGCACTCCATGATGTCGAGTGCTAACAACCCGAGAAGACTTTTATATATTAAGGAGGAATAGATTATGAAGTTAGTACCTTTAACAGATCATGTTGTTCTGAAGCAGTTAGAGGCAGAAGAGACTACCAAGTCCGGTATCATTCTTGCAAGCGCTGCACAGGAGAAGCCGCAGGAAGCAGAAGTAATTGCTGTCGGACCTGGCGGAATTGTTGACGGTAAGGAAGTTGTTATGCAGGTGAAGGCAGGCCAGAAGGTAATCTACTCTAAGTATGCAGGCACTGAAGTGAAGTTAGACGGTGAAGAGTATAAGATTGTTCGTCAGGATGACATCTTGGCAATCGTTGAATAATCGAATTCGATAGATAGATAAGAAAGGAAGTATGGAATTATGGCAAAAGATATTAAGTATGGCGCAGAAGCCAGAGCAGCTTTGGAAGCCGGTGTAGATAAGCTGGCAAACACCGTTCGTGTAACCATCGGACCGAAGGGACGTAACGTTGTATTGGATAAGTCTTACGGCGCTCCACTCATCACCAACGACGGTGTGACGATCGCGAAGGAAGTTGAGCTTGAGGATCCATTCGAGAACATGGGTGCACAGCTGGTTAAGGAAGTAGCTACCAAGACCAACGATGTTGCCGGTGACGGTACTACCACCGCAACCGTTCTTGCACAGGCTATGGTAAAAGAAGGAATGAAGAACCTGGCTGCAGGTGCAAACCCAATCGTTCTTCGTAAGGGTATGAAGAAGGCAACCGATAAGGCGGTTGAGTCTATCGTTGCAATGTCCCAGAAGGTAAAGGGCAAGGATCAGATTGCTAAGGTTGCAGCTATTTCCGCTGGCAACGAAGAAGTAGGTCAGATGGTTGCTGACGCTATGGAGAAGGTTTCCAACGACGGTGTTATTACCATCGAGGAGTCTAAGACCATGCTTACCGAGTTAGACTTGGTAGAAGGTATGCAGTTTGACCGTGGATATATTTCCGCATACATGGCAACCGATATGGACAAGATGGAAGCTGTTTTGGATGATCCGTATATCTTGATTACTGACAAGAAGATCTCCAACATTCAGGAAATCCTTCCATTATTGGAGCAGATTGTTCAGTCCGGCTCACGTCTTCTTATCATCGCTGAGGATGTTGAGGGCGAGGCTCTTACCACTTTGATTCTGAATAAGTTACGTGGAACCTTCAACGTTGTAGCTGTTAAGGCTCCTGGATACGGCGATCGTCGTAAGGATATGTTACAGGATATCGCTATTTTGACCGGTGGTACCGTAATCTCCGAGGAAGTTGGCTTAGAGCTTAAGGATACAACCATCGATCAGCTTGGTCGTGCAAAGAGCGTTAAGGTTCAGAAAGAGAACACCGTTATCGTTGACGGATGCGGAGACAAGGATGCAATCGCTGCACGTGTTTCCCAGATTCGTGCACAGATTGAGGAGACTACCTCTGAATTCGACAAGGAGAAGCTTCAGGAGAGACTTGCGAAGTTGGCAGGCGGTGTTGCAGTTATCCGCGTAGGTGCTGCTACCGAGACTGAGATGAAGGAGTCCAAGCTTCGTATGGAAGATGCGTTGAACGCTACCCGTGCTGCTGTTGAGGAAGGCATCATCTCCGGTGGTGGATCTGCATACATCCATGCAACCAAGGAAGTTGCTAAGCTTGCTGAGACTTTGGAAGGTGATGAGAAGACCGGTGCGAACGTAATCTTGAAGGCACTGGAAGCTCCATTGTTCTACATTGCAGCGAATGCAGGTCTGGAAGGATCTGTTATTATCAATAAGGTAAAGGAATCCGAAGTTGGTTTCGGTTTCGATGCTTACAAGGAAGAGTATTGCGACATGGTTGAGAGCGGAATTCTTGATCCGGTTAAGGTTACCAGAACCGCATTGCAGAATGCATGCTCCGTTGCATCTACACTTCTTACCACAGAGTCCGTTGTTGCAGACATTAAGGAGCCACAGCCTCCTATGCCGGCAGGCGGAGCACCTGGAATGGGAATGATGTAAGATATTAGGGCTGTCGGCATATTGCCGACAGTCTTTTTTTATGCTATCATGAAGGCGTTGCGTTCCGATGTATAAGTGAATGAGGAGATAAGGATGAGCGTTGCAATATTGGTAGATTCCAATAGCGGAATCACACCGGAAGAAGCGAAGAAGACCGGCATCTATCTGTTACCGATGCCTTTTTATATTGATGATAAGCTTTACTATGAAGATGTAGATTTGACTCGTGACGAATTTTTCCGTTTACAGGAAGAAGACCACGAGATTACTACTTCCATGCCTTTGGTTGGTGAAGTAATGGACGTTTGGGAGAAGTTGTTAGAAGACCATGACCAGGTCGTATACATCCCAATGTCCAGCGGACTGTCCAGTTCTTGTGAGACAGCAATTATGTTGTCCGAGGATTACGAAGGCAAAGTATTTGTCGTAAACAACCAGCGAATTTCCGTAACTCAGAAGCTTTCTGCTTATGAGGCGAAGCGTATGGCCGATGAAGGCAAGGACGCTTCCGAGATTCGTGATTACTTAGAGAAGACCAAGTTGGAATCTACCATTTACATTATGGTGGATACCCTGAAGTATTTGAAGAAGGGTGGTCGTCTGACACCGGCAGTTGCAGCCATTGGTACGCTGCTTCGTATTAAGCCGGTACTTACGATTCAGGGTGAGAAGTTAGATCGTTTTGCTCAGGCCCGCACATTGAAGCAGGCGAAGCAGTTGATGGTAGATGCCATTGCTGCGGATTTGAAGGATCGATTTAACGCACCGGATGCGTCCGGCTGTGTGATTTCCATTGCACATACCCAGAATCAGGCTGAGGCAGAGATTTTCCGTGATGAATTACAAGCAATTTATCCGGATCATCATATTATTATTAATCCATTACCATTATCCATTTCCTGTCATATCGGACCGGGAGCTCTTGCGGTTACCGCGACCCCGAGTTTCGTGAAGATAGAGGATTTTGAGTAAGAACAAGGAAAAAGATTATCAGGAGGAACAAAAAGAGCTATGGTTAAAGCTATTGTTGGAGCAAACTGGGGTGACGAAGGCAAAGGTAAGATCACCGATATGCTTGCACAGGAAGCAGATTATGTTGTGCGCTTCCAGGGAGGAGCCAATGCCGGACACACGATTGTGAACAATTACGGCAAGTTTGCTTTGCACACATTACCATCCGGCGTATTTTACAATCATACTACCAGTGTTATCGGTAACGGTGTAGCACTGAATATTCCGGTATTATTCAATGAGATTAAGTCCATTACAGACAAGGGCGTTCCGATGCCGCACATCGCAGTATCCGATCGTTGCCAGATTGTAATGCCGTACCATATTCTTTTTGATCAGTATGAAGAGGAGCGCTTGGGTAAGGCATCCTTCGGATCTACCAAGTCCGGTATTGCTCCGTTCTATTCTGACAAGTATGCCAAGATTGGCTATCAGGTCAGCGAGTTATTCGATGACGACATTCTTCGCGACAAGGTGGTTCGTACCTGCGAGCAGAAGAATGTATTGTTAGAGCATTTGTATCACAAGCCATTGCTTGATCCGGAAGAGTTGCTTGCAACCTTACACGAGTATCGCGATATGATAGCTCCTTATGTATGTGATGTTTCCACTATGTTGTGGAATGCAATTAAGGAAGGTAAGAACATTCTGTTAGAGGGCCAGCTTGGTACCTTGAAGGATCCGGATCACGGTATCTATCCGATGGTTACTTCTTCCTCTACTTTAGCTGCTTACGGTGCAATCGGAGCAGGTCTTCCACCATACGAGATTAAGCAGATCGTTACCGTATGTAAGGCTTATTCCTCTGCTGTTGGAGCAGGTGCTTTCGTTAGTGAGATTTTCGGTGATGAAGCAGATGAGTTACGTCGTCGCGGTGGTGATGGCGGTGAGTTCGGTGCTACTACCGGTCGTCCTCGTCGTATGGGTTGGTTCGACTGTGTGGCTTCTAAGTACGGATGCCGCTTGCAGGGTACCACAGATGTAGCATTTACCGTATTGGATGTTCTGGGATACTTAGATGAGATTCCGGTATGCGTTGGATACGAAATCGATGGAGAAGTTACCACAGACTTCCCGGTAACTTCCAAGCTTGAGAAGGCGAAGCCGGTATTGAAGACATTACCTGGCTGGAAGACCGATATTCGTGGTATCAAGAACTACGAGGATCTTCCTGAGAACTGCCGTAATTACATCGAGTTTATTGAAGAGCAGATTGGATTCCCGATTACTATGGTTTCCAACGGACCTGGACGTGACGATATCATCTATCGTAAGTCCGCTTTATAAGAGTCTGAATCCCCAAATCATGAATTTCGGTTCGTGGTTTGGGGGTTTTTATGTCCAAAATGCTGTGATTGTTCACAAGTATTTCACAATTAAGTACTAGAATGAGTGCGTTTGAGAAACGATATTAGGAGGATAGAGACGTGGTTGAGGTAAAAAATCTGACCAAACGTTACGGGGCGAAGACGGCAATTGAGAATATCTCTTTTACGGTAGAACCCGGTAAAATCTACGGACTGCTTGGACCAAACGGTGCCGGCAAGTCTACCACCATGAATATTATGACGGGGTATTTGGCTGCCACCAGCGGAGAAGTACTGATTGACGGCCATGACATTTTTAAGGATGCCATTGCTGCTAAGAAGAATATCGGATACCTTCCGGAGATTCCTCCGCTGTATTTGGATATGACCGTTGAGGAGTATCTGAAGTTCGTGGCAGAATTGAAGGGCGTTCCGAAGAAGCGTCGTGCAGATGAGGTGATTGATGTGTTGGAAAAAACACAAACCACCGGTGTATGCAGTAAGCTGATTCGCAACCTTTCTAAGGGTTATCGTCAGCGTGTAGGCTTAGCTCAGGCGTTAATTGGAAATCCGGAAGTCATAATTCTGGACGAGCCGACGGTTGGCTTAGATCCGAAACAGATTACGGAAGTAAGAGAATTGATTTGTTCCTTGAAGGAAGATCACGCAGTCATTTTAAGCTCACATATTCTTTCTGAGATTAGTGAAGTGTGTGACCATGTATTTATTATTTCCCAAGGTAAGCTGGTCTTAAGTGATACCACACAGAACCTGCCGTTGCATCTTCACAGTGCACAGTCCATTGATATCGTTGGACAGGGTGATGTGGAAGCTGCGAAGGCTGCCTTGTTGGAATTGCCACATGTCGCTTCCGTAGAGGGAGAAGCCTTAGAGAAGAATATGGGACATTTGGTTGTTACCGCAGATTCCCATGAAGATATCCGTGCAGAAGTATCTACCGTTTTGGCAGGTGCGGGCTTTGCAATCTTTGAGATGAAAGAAGTGGGACAGTCCTTAGAGGATGTCTTCCTTCAGATGACAGCAGATACGTACGCTACGGAAGAAAACGAAGAAACAGAGGAGGAGACAGAAGATGACAGCAATATTTAAGCGAGAGTTTCGCGCTCTGTTTTGTAATGTAACCGGATGGATTTTCATCGGAGTTACCATGGCCTTTTACGGCTTGTATTTTACTTTATACCAGTTGATGCAGGGATATGGCAGCATTGGTTATACCTTAGGTGCGATTGTATTTGTCATGCTCCTTACAGCACCAATCCTTACCATGCGTATCTTCTCGGAAGAACGCAAGAACAAGACGGACCAGTTGATTATGACGGCACCGGTATCCACCATGAAGATTGTCCTTGGCAAGTATTTCGCCCTGGCTGCTACCTTTACCATTTGTGTGGGATTGATGGCGTTGTCCCCATTGCTGTTATCCTTCTTTGGGGAAGTGCCGTTCTTGACCGGATATGTGGCATTGCTTGGTTTTTATTTCTATGGATTAACCTGCCTGGCAATCGGCATGTTTGCTTCCTCTTTGACAGAGAATCAGCTGATTAGTGCGGTGTTATCCTTTGTGCTTTTGTTCCTTGGCTATGTCATGACGAATCTGACCAATATGATTTCCTCTACCGGCAATCTGTTGACGAGGATTTTGAATTGTTATGATTTGTATACACCACTGAATGATTTCCTTGGTGGCAACCTGAATCTGGTAAATTTGGCTTACTATATTTCCGTTATTCTTCTGTGCCTGTTTTTGACCTATGAAGGCATCCAGAAGCGTAGATGGAGTGTTAGTTCTCGGAAGATCAGCTTCTCCGTATTCAGTAGCGTAACCTTCGTTCTGGGCCTTGTGATTATTGTGCTTTTGAATGTAGGAGTACGTGCGATTCCGTCCACCTATACGGCATTGGACTTTACGGAGAGCGGTTTGTATTCCTTAAGTGATACCTCCAAGGAATACTTAAAGACCTTAGACCAGGATGTGACCTTGTATTATTACAATACCAAGTCTGCTTCCGATGATACGGTGAAGAAGCTTTTAACGAACTACAAGACGGCTTCTAAGCATATTAAGGTGAAGTATGTAAATCCAACCACAAATCCGGATTTTGCTTCCCAGTTCAATGAGGAAAAAATCAATTCCGACAGTGTTGTAGTTGCAACAGAAAATGCCCATAAGGTCATTGCCTATAATGAACTGTACGAGCTTACCACGGATTACAATTCCATGAGCTATGTACCTACCGGATTTGACGGTGAGGGACAGATTACCTCTGCCATTCATTATGTGACTTCCGAGGATCGTCCGGTGATCTATACCTTGAGCGGACATAACGAGAAATCATTACCATCTTCTTTTACAGATGCTGTATCTAAGGCTAATATAGAAGTTGAAAGCTTGAATTTTATGGCTGCAGATATTGTGCCAGAAGATGCTCAGGCAGTCGTGGTCTTAGGACCTCAAATGGACTTTACTGAAGATGATGTGAAAAAGTTAGAAGCTTATCTGGACAATGGCGGAACGTTGATTGCTTCTGTTGCATATAATTCGATTGATGAGTTACCTAATTTTAGAGGCATCATAGAACGTTATGGTGTGACTGTAAAGTCTGGTGTTATTGCGGAAGGTGATACAGATTATTGCTATGGAAATATTTTTAATCTGCTTCCAGATGTTAGTGGAGTTGAAGTTAACGGTAACTTGTCCGGACGGTACAATATTTTTGCTCCGGCGGCTACAGGATTCGGCTATGAAGAAAAAGAAGGCTTTAGTTATACTCAGTTGATGAGGACATCTGATGATGCTTATTTGGTGTCATTAGATACTTTGAAAGAGAAGTTGAGTCAGACGACTGGAGAAGATAACACAGTGGATGTTTCAAAAGAAGATGCTAGTGAGAACGGTCCTTTTACCATCGGATTGAATGTTACGGCAGATAATCATAGTAGCATATATCTATATGGTTCATCAGATATGTTCACAGATGGTGCTAGTGCTATGGTCTCTGGAAAAAATGCAATGCTCTTCGGACAGCTGATTACTACCATAACCAGCAATGGAGAAGATACTAGTGTTGTGGTTCCGGTGAAGTCCTTTGACGCACCGAGTCTTACCGTAACGGATTATGCAATTCATATGTACGGTATGCTGTGGGGCATTCTGTTGCCACTGGCATCCATCATTCTTGGAATTGTCATTTTCGTATTACGTCGTAGAAGATAAAAAGAAAGACGACAATGAGATTAGTTCTCGTTGTCGTCTTTTTTTGCAATGCGAAGGAATACGCCCATCACCCATAACATCACCGGAATCACAATGGTAGCGGCAACGGATGCAGCCAGCATGGTGTAGGTCTTCGGGTTGTCAATGATGGCAAAAATCAAGGTAGAAACATAGAGTGCTACCAACAGGACAATTCCCACAATTGCAAGGACTTGTTTTGTTTTTTTCATAATGTACCTCGCTACTTTCTTTTTTATCCTAGAGAATGGAAGAATTCTTGTCAATAGTGGGCTTGTAATGTTATAATGACACTCGTGTAAAAATACGAATATCAGCGGCTTGATGGTCGTTGGAGGATAGAAGGAGAGTAACAATGGCATTATTAGAAGAGTGGAAGAAAATTGCCTATGATCGTAACCTGGATCGAGGCGCACTGGAGAGATTCTGGAATGATTATTTCCTGAAGGAGAAGAGCATTTATGAGAAGCTCTTAACCGACCCGAATATCTCTGTGAAGGGTACCGTGAAGGAATTGGCTGAAAAGTACGGCATTACCACATTGGAGATGGCCGGATTCTTGGATGGTATCAATGATTCCTTAGTAGAAGAGAATCCGATTGAGACTATGGACGAGGATACCGAAGTATCTTTGGTTTTCGATAAAGAGAAGTTGTACATGAACATGGTAGATGCCCGTGCGGATTGGTTGTATAACCTTCCACAGTGGGAGAACATCTTCGATGAGGCTAAGCGTAAGGAATTATTCTTAGAGCAGCGCAAGTCCGGAACCATTCACGTAGAGAAGAAGGTTGGACGTAACGATCCATGCCCATGCGGAAGTGGTAAAAAGTACAAATATTGCTGCGGCAAGAAGTAATTTTTCGTTAGTTTTCAAATTGATTTTATAAGCGCATGCGTTTATATTAAACATAACACGTTGAGAAGAACAGTAAGTATATTTGATGTCTTCCAGAGAGCGTTGCATATGGTGAGAGCAATGCAGAATAGGATATACCGAACACCATCTTTGAGTGGCTCTTAATCGAGTCCGGTGACTCCGTTATCGTCGTAATGAGTGATCCCGTTTTTTTTCGGGGTAAGCAGGGTGGAACCGCGAATTTATTCGTCCCATGCAGGAAGCTAAGGCTTTTGCGTGGGACTTATTTTTTTCACGCAAGCCGAAATCACTTATTTTTTTAGGAGGATCTATTATGAAAATCACATTAAAAGACGGATCTAGCAAAGAATATGCTTCTTCCATGTCCATCATCGATATCGCATCCGATATCAGTGAAGGCTTGGCCAGAGTTGCATGTGCAGGCGAAGTGAACGGTGAAGTGAAGGATTTACGTACCGTGATCTCCGAGGACTGCAACTTGAACATTTTAACCGCCAATGACCCGGAGGGCTTGCGCGTGCTTCGTCACAGTACATCTCATGTTTTGGCCCAGGCTGTTAAGAATTTATATCCGGAAGCGAAGCTTGCAATCGGACCGGCAATTGATGAAGGATTTTATTATGACTTTGACTGCCAGTCTTTTACCAGAGAAGATTTGGATGCCATTGAGGCAGAGATGAAGAAAATCATCAAGACCGGCGCAGAGTTGAAATATTTTGAGTTGCCACGTGCAGAGGCAATTCAGTTGATGAAGGATCGCAACGAACCTTATAAGGTAGAATTGATTGAGGACTTGCCGGAGGATGCAACCATTTCCTTCTATGAGCAGGGCGATGGATTCGTAGATTTGTGTGCAGGCCCACACATCATGAAGATCAACAAGAACATGATGAAGGCCTTCAAGTTGATTTCTTCTTCCGGAGCATACTGGAGAGGCGATGAGCACAACGCAATGTTGACCCGTATTTACGGAACCGCTTTCCCAAGCAAGGATGAGTTGAACGCTTACTTAGAAGAGTTGGCAGAGCGTAAGAACCGTGATCACAATAAGTTGGGCCGTGAGATGGATTTGTTTACCACCGTTGATGTAATCGGTCAGGGACTTCCTCTTTTCATGCCGAAGGGAACCAAGATTATCCAGAAGTTACAGCGTTGGATTGAGGACCTGGAGGATTATGAGTGGGGCTATGTTCGTACCCGTACTCCTTACATGGCGAAGTCCACACTGTATAAGATTTCCGATCACTGGTATCACTACAAAGACGGTATGTTTACCATGAATGAGATTGCATTGGATAAGGAAGAAGAGGAGCGTCAGAGCGGACGTGTAGTTCGTGGTATCGAGGATCTTGCTTCCTTGGAGCAGGATGCAGACAGCGATGTATATGCACTTCGTCCGATGACCTGCCCATTCCAGTACTTCGTATACAAGGCTAGACCAAAGAGCTATCGTGATCTTCCATATCGTATGGGTGAGACTTCTACCTTGTTCCGTAACGAGGATTCCGGTGAGATGCACGGACTTACCCGTGTTCGCCAGTTCACTATCTCCGAAGGCCACTTGGTATGTACTCCGGAACAGATTGATGAAGAGTTCAAGAACTGTGTAAAGCTTGCAAAGTATTGCTTAACAACTCTTGGATTAGAGAACGATGTAACCTATCGTATGTCTAAGTGGGATCCGGAGAATGCAGACCATTATCTTGGAACTGCTGAGGATTGGGATCGTGTTCAGGATGCCATGCGTACCATCTTGGATGAAATCGGTTTGGATTACACCGAGGCTGCCGGCGAGGCTGCTTTCTACGGACCGAAGCTGGATATCCAGGCCAAGAACGTATACGGCAAAGAAGATACCATGATTACCATTCAGTTGGATATGTTCTTAGCAGAACGTTACGATATGAGTTATACTGATAAGGACGGACAGAAGAAGCGTCCATACATCATTCATAGAACTTCTATGGGATGTTATGAGCGTACCTTGGCTTGGTTAATCGAGAAGTATGCAGGCAAGCTCCCAACATGGTTATGCCCGGAGCAGGTTCGTATTCTTCCGATTTCCGAGAAGTACTTCGATTATGCAGACAAGGTATTCGCAGAGCTTCGTAAGGCCGGTGTGGATGTAACCGTTGACCGTCGTTCCGAGAAGATCGGTTACAAGATTCGTGAGGCTCGTAACGAGAAGGTTCCTTACATGTTAATCGTTGGCGAGAAGGAGCAGGAAGACGGTACCGTATCTATGCGTAGCCGTTACGACGGAGATGCCGGTGCGATTGCACTTTCTGAGTTTGTCGCTAATATTACAGAGGAAATCCGTACCAAGGAAATCCGTAAGGAATATGTAGAAGAAAAAGCAGAGTAATTCAATGAATAAAAAGTTATTATCTATGTTGATCCTGGCAGCTGTTGTTTTTACAACAACTGCCTGCGGTCAAAAGAAAGAAGAACCTGAGGTGGCACCGGAGGAAGCCCGTGAGGAAGTATCGGATTACAGCCAGCTTAGCGTGAAGCAGTTGGAGGTCCTGACCTATGAGCAGGATGGAGAAGCTGCATACTATTTGGGCTTAATTTACGATTACGGTACCGAAGATGTTCCGCAGAATTTCAGCAAAGCCTTTGATTGGTATATGAAGGCGGTTGAATACGGAGATTTGCGCGGCAATATCGGCCTGGGTTATCTGTATTTGAATGGCTGTGGCGTGGATGCAGACTATGATGCGGCGGCTGATTTTTTCCAGGCTGCAGTTGATGCGGAATTGCCGGAAGGCTATGTTGGATTGGCCCGCATTGCGATGAGTCAGTACGAAGAGGAAGTGGGCAGCTACAATCTTACAGCCTGGGATGATATGGAGAACGCGCTCTATTTAGAGACCAATCCAATCATCATTGAAGAGGAGAAAGACTCCAAGGAAGAAGAAACGCCTGCACCGGCGCAGCCGGAGACCCCTACGGTTTCCGTGAAGGATACGCCGGAATATGCGGCCTTACAAGAGAAGGTTGCTGCGGCCGGTGAGACTTACGGCAGTGACATTTATGAGAATCTAAAGGTTGCCTATGATGCCGGCAATCTGGATGCCATGTATTATATGGGCTATATCCAGGAACGCGGGATTGGTGTGGAGCGTGATTTGGATGCTGCTGTGAAGAAGTACCAGGCCGTTGCGAAGAATACCAGCGATAAGATTTGGGATCAATATGCCATCAACAGTGCACATACCAGACTTGGCATCCTCTATATGGGTGGTAAGTGGTTTGCACCGGATGAGAAGATGGCATTGGAACAGTTCCAGACAGCGGCAGATAACGGCTTTGCTATGGCACAGTATTATATGGGTATTCTGTATCAGATGGGCCTTGGTGTGGATCGTGATTACGAGACGGCACTGACCTGGTTTGAACAGGCATGCACCCAGGACTATGCACCGGCGATTTGCCAGATGGGATATATTTACTTTAACGGACTTGGCGTTGATGCCAATTACGGACAGGCTGCATACTACCAGAAGCTTGCAGCGGCACAGGGATATGTTCCTGCGCAGATTAATCTGGGATATATGTACGAAAACGGATATGGCGTAGACCAAAATCTTGAGACAGCATTGGCTTATTACAAGCTTGCGGAGACTTCCGGATATGAGGGCGTCTCTGAAGCAATCGCCAGAGTAGAATTACTCTTGAAGGATATGTAATGAAAAAATGGGGCTTATTACCTTTGATACTAATCGTATCAACTGCGCTCTGTGGTTGTCAGCATGAGACTTCGGACGCAAGCGTGTCTTCCCCAATGCGGGAGACCACAACGAATGAAGTTCATATTGTAGATTTGCAGGACCGTTATGCGAAGGTCTTAGAAAGTGCTTCTGCGGATTTTATCGGTCATCATCCCATTGATGAGGGATTCATGACTTGGTACACCAATACCTACGGGGTAGAGGCACTGGATGCTTTGATGGAGTCCTCAGATTATAAGAACCCGGAGGAATGGTATAGAGCCTGTGGGAACAGTATCCATGTCTTATGGTATCAATACTGTAAGGCAACGGGATTACAGTTCTATGAATTCGGTAACATCTATGAACCGACGACAGCATCATCGGATGCCATCACATTTACCTTTACCGGTGATGTGAATTTGGCGGAGGGTGTTGCAACTAGGAATTTCATGGACCGGCAGAAGAACGGTCTTGTGGATTGTTTTTCACCGGACCTTCTGAAACTGATGCAGGAGGCGGATGTTTTCGTTGTAAATAACGAATTCGCTTTTACCAATCGGGGAACGGCCCTATCCGGTAAGGCCTTTACCTTCCGGGCAGATCCGAAGCTGGTCACACAGATTGCTGCCATTGGAACCGATGTGGTCACCCTTGGCAACAACCACGTATGGGATTACGGTGAAATCGGAATGAAGGATACCCTTTCTACATTCCGTGATATCGAGATGCCGTATATTGGTGCCGGCGAGAATCTTGACGAAGCCGAGAAGATTATTTATTATGTGGCCGGAGGCCGTAAAATTGCTCTGGTGGATGCAACCCAGATTGAGCGTACCTACGACTATACGAAAGAGGCAACAGACAGTAGAGCCGGCGTTTTGAAGTGCCTTCATCCAGATAAGTATTGCAGCGTGATTTCCCGTGCAAAAAAGAATGCGGATTTTGTAATAGCTGTGGTACACTGGGGTACGGAAGGAAATGCTATGTATGGTCAAGATCAGGTGAATCTGGCCAATGCATTTATCTCTTCCGGAGCAGATATTATTATCGGAGGTCATCCACATTGCTTACAGGGTATTGAATTTGTAGGGGATGTTCCGATATACTACAGTCTTGGGAACTATTGGTTTTCCAGTACCAGTAATATGCCAACCGCGTATGATACCGGATTGGCCCAAGTAACGGTTCATTCCGACGGGAAGACGGATCTTCGGTTCGTTCCTTGTCGATTTGAATTTGGAGTCACCTCCTTAGTTACGGACAATAATGACAGTCGTGCAATCTACGATTATGTAGAGAGCATTTCCAATACCATCCGGATTTCCGATGATGGTGCAGTTACTCACAAATAACAAAACACATGGAGGAATTTAGAATGAGCAAAAAACCGGTTGTTTTAATGATTTTGGACGGCTTTGGTCTCAATGATAACCATGAGGCAAATGCAGTATATGCAGCAAAGACTCCAAACATTGACAAGCTGATGGCAGAGTGTCCATGGCAGAAGGGTTATGCCAGCGGCTTAGCAGTTGGTCTTCCGGACGGTCAGATGGGTAACTCTGAGGTTGGTCACATGAATATGGGTGCCGGCCGTATTGTATATCAGGAGTTAACCCGTATTACCAAAGAAATTGAAGATGGTGATTTCTTTGAGAATGAGGCTTTGAAGGCTGCATTCGAGAATGCGAAGAAGAATAATTCCGCTGTTCATATGTATGGACTTGTATCTGACGGTGGTGTACACAGCCACAATACCCATATCTATGGTTTGCTTGAGATGGCTAAGCGTATGGGCGTAGACAAGGTTTATGTTCATGCATTCTTAGATGGTCGTGATACCGCTCCGACTTCCGGTCTTGGTTTCGTAACCGAGTTGGAAGAGAAGATGGCAGAGATTGGTGTAGGTAAGGTTGCTTCCTTAAGCGGACGTTTCTACGCTATGGACCGTGATAATCGTTGGGATCGTGTTGAGAAGGCTTATCGTAACTTAACCGAGGGCAATGGTGTACAGGCTACCAGTGCAACTGCTGCATTGCAGGCTTCTTACGATCAGGATGTTACCGATGAGTTCGTACTTCCTACTACCATTACCGAAGACGGCAAGCCGGTTGCAACCATTCAGGATGGAGATAGCGTCATCTGCTTCAACTTCCGTCCGGACCGTGCACGTGAGATTACCAGAACCTTCTGTATGGATGAGTTCGACGGATTCGACCGTGGTGCACGTAAGAACGTATTTTATGTATGCTTCACCGAGTATGATGTAACGATCCCGAATAAGGAAGTTGCATTTAAGAAGGTAGAACTGAAGAATACTTTCGGTGAGTTCTTAGCTGCGAACGGCAAGACTCAGGCTCGTATTGCAGAGACCGAGAAGTATGCACATGTTACTTTCTTCTTCAATGGCGGTGTAGAAGAGCCGAACTTGAATGAGAATCGTATTTTGGTAAACTCCCCGAAGGTTGCTACCTATGATTTGCAACCGGAGATGAGCGCACCGGAAGTATGTGATAAGTTATGTGATGCAATTACCTCTGATTTGTATGATGTAATTGTCATCAATTTTGCTAATCCGGATATGGTTGGTCATACCGGAATTATTGAGGCAGCTGTGAAGGCTGTTGAGACCGTTGATACCTGCGTAGGCAAGGCTGTGGAAGCATTGAAGAGCGTTGACGGAGTGATGTTCATTTGTGCTGACCACGGTAACTGCGAGCAGATGGTTGACTATGAGACCGGTGCACCTTGGACCGCTCATACCACCAATCCGGTTCCGTTTATCTTAGTGAATGCAGATCCTTCTTACACACTTGCGGAGGGTGGTAAGTTATGTGATATCATTCCTACTTTGATTGAGCTTATGGGAATGGAGCAGCCGGAAGAGATGACCGGACATTCTTTATTGATCAAAAAATAATTTTTGCTAATAACTGCCGGAGGTTTTTATCTCCGGCAGTTACTATGTCTTTTTTAAGGCATCATAAAAGTATTGTAAATGAAAGGAAAGAAAGATGAGTGCAGAAATGAAACCGATGAAGGAAGGAAAAGTACGTGAGGTATATGATAATGGGGAGAGCATTATCATGGTTGCTACCGATCGTATTTCCGCGTTTGATGTGATCTTGAAGAACAAGGTATCACACAAGGGAGCGATTTTGACCCAGATGTCAAAGTTTTGGTTTGACTATACCAAGGATATCCTTCCAAATCACATGCTGTCCGTGGATACCGCTGACATGCCGGAATTCTTCCGTAAGGAGGAATATCGTGGTAAGAGCATGATGTGCAAGAAGTTAGAGATGCTTCCGATTGAGTGCATTGTGCGTGGTTACATTACCGGTAGCGGTTGGGAGAGCTATAAAGAGAACGGAAAGGTTTGCGGAATTACCCTTCCGGAAGGATTGAAGGAGTCCGATCAGTTGCCGGAACCGATTTATACCCCTACCACCAAGGCGGAGATCGGTTTGCATGATGAACATATTACTTTTGAGGATTCTGTAGAAATCTTAGAGAAGCTTTATCCGGGCAAGGGTGCTGAGTATGCTTCCAAGCTTCGTGATTATACCATTGCACTCTACAAGAAGTGTGCAGACTACGCACGCTCTAAGGGAATTATCATTGCAGATACCAAGTTCGAGTTCGGTTTGGATGAGAACGGTAACGTTGTTCTTGGTGATGAGATGTTAACTCCGGATTCTTCCCGTTTTTGGCCTGTTGCAGGTTATGAACCGGGCAAGAGCCAGCCTTCTTTCGATAAGCAGTTTGTTCGTGATTGGTTAAAAGCAAATCCGGATAGCGATTACCTGCTCCCTGATGATGTGATTGCCAAGACTATTGAGAAGTACGAAGAAGCATACGAACTTCTCACCGGAACAAAGTTTCAAGCGTAATCGAATAGGAGAAGTTGTTTATGAAAAATGTACTTCGTGATGATGTACTTCACGATGCCTGTGGTGTATTCGGTATCTATGACTTTGATGGGAAGGATGTAGCTTCTACCATTTATTATGGTTTGTTCGCATTGCAGCATCGCGGTCAGGAAAGTGCCGGCATTGCAGTCAGCGATACAGAAGGCCCAAAGGGGAAGGTAGACTTCCATAAGGGCATGGGCCTTGTGAATGAAGCTTTTGACGGTGAGACGTTATCCAAGCTTCACGGAAATATTGGTGTAGGACACGTGCGTTATTCCACCGCCGGTGAGTCCTCCATTTCCAATGCACAGCCTTTGGTATTGAACTATATCAAGGGAACCCTTGCATTGGCCCATAACGGAAATCTGATTAACGCCAATGAGTTGCGGGATGAATTATCCCGCACCGGCGCAATCTTCCAGACCACCATCGATTCTGAGACGATTGCGTATTACATTGCCAGAGAGCGTTTGAATACTCCTACGGTAGAGGAGGCGGTTCGTCTTGCCTGCCGTCGATTAAAGGGTGCGTATTCCCTTGTGGTGATGAGTCCTCGGAAGTTGATTGCTGCAAGAGATCCTTATGGATTTAAGCCTCTTTGTATTGGCAAGAGGGACAATGCGTACGTATTTGCATCCGAGACCTGCGCCCTTAGTACCATCGGTGCGGAATTCATTCGTGATGTAAGACCGGGAGAGATTGTTACTATTTCCCCGGAATACGGCATTCAGTCCAACTTGGAGAATTGTATTGATCCCGGTAAGGAAGCACGTTGTATTTTCGAATACATCTACTTCGCAAGACCGGATAGTTATATTGACGGTGTCAGTGTTTATGAGTCCCGTATCAAGGCCGGTAAGTTCCTGTGGGAAGACAGCCCGGTAGAGGCGGATTTGGTGACCGGTGTACCGGAATCCGGTAATGCAGCAGCTTTGGGATTCTCCTTAGCTTCCGGAATTCCTTACGGTACCGCTTTTGTTAAGAATACCTATGTAGGACGTACCTTCATTAAGCCGAAGCAGAACAGCCGTGAATCCTCGGTTCAGGTGAAGCTGTCTGTTCTCAAGGAGAATGTGGCCGGTAAGCGTGTGGTGATGATCGATGACTCCATTGTTCGCGGTACCACATCCGACCGTATTGTAGGTATGTTAAAAGAGGCCGGAGCCAAGGAAGTGCATGTACGTATTTCCAGCCCGCCATTTTTATGGCCATGCTATTTCGGTATTGATGTACCTGCCAGAGAGCAGCTGATTGCTTACAACAAATCCATCGAAGAGATTCGGGATTTTATTGGAGCAGACAGTCTCGGATATTTACGGAAGGAGCGTTTGCTTGAGATGTCCGAAGGCCTTCCGATTTGTACCGGATGTTTTGACGGGAAGTATCCGATGAACCCACCGCAGGATGATATTCGCGGTGAATATGAAAAGTAATAGTATGTAAGGAGAATTCTATGGAAACCAATCGTTATATCAGCCCATTATCTGAGCGTTATGCCAGCAAAGAAATGCAGTACATTTTCTCTCAGGATATGAAGTTTACTACCTGGAGAAAATTATGGATTGCCCTTGCGGAAACAGAGATGGAGCTTGGACTGAATAAAGACGGCAAGCCGGTCATCACACAAGAAATGATTGACGAGATGAAGGCCCATGTGGATGATATCAATTACGACGTTGCAAGAGAGCGTGAGAAGCAGGTGCGTCATGATGTTATGAGTCATGTTTATGCTTACGGACAGCAGTGCCCGAAGGCTGCCGGAATTATCCATTTGGGTGCAACTTCCTGCTATGTTGGAGATAATACCGACGTGATTATCATGCGGGAAGGTCTTCGTCTCGTACGTAAGAAGTTGATCAACGTCATTGCGGAGCTTGCGAAGTTTGCGGATGCTTATAAGGATATGCCTACCCTGGCTTTTACCCATTTCCAGCCGGCACAGCCGACCACCGTTGGCAAGCGTGCGACCCTTTGGTGCAATGAGTTCATGATGGATTTGGAAGACTTGGATTATGTATTGTCTACCATGAAGTTGCTTGGTTCTAAGGGTACTACCGGAACCCAGGCTTCCTTCCGTGAGCTTTTTAATGATGACAATGAGATTATCGACAAGATTGATCCGATGATTGCCAAGAAGATGGGCTTCGATGCTTGCGTACCGGTATCCGGACAGACTTATTCCCGTAAGTTAGATACCCGTGTCTGCAACATATTGGCAGGAATTGCTGCCAGTGCTCATAAGATGAGTAACGATATTCGTCTTCTGCAGCATTTGAAGGAAGTGGAAGAGCCTTTTGAGAAGAACCAGATTGGTTCCTCTGCAATGGCATACAAGCGCAATCCGATGCGTAGTGAGCGTATTGCATCCTTGTCCCGTTACATTATGATTGATGCCTTAAATCCGGCGATTACCTCTGCAACCCAGTGGTTTGAGCGTACCTTGGATGATTCTGCCAACAAGCGTTTATCTGTTGCAGAAGGATTCTTGGCATGCGACGGTGTACTGGATCTGTGCTTGAACGTGGTAGACGGCCTTGTTGTATATCCGAAGGTAATTGAGAAGCGTTTGCGTAGCGAGCTTCCGTTCATGGCAACCGAGAACATTATGATGGATGTTGTAAAGCTTGGCGGTAATCGTCAGGAGCTCCATGAGCGTATCCGTCAGTTGTCCATGGAAGCAGGCAAGCATGTGAAGGAAGAGGGCAAGGAGAATAACCTCTTAGAGTTGATTGCTGCGGATGAAATGTTCCCAATGGGCGAGGCAGAGCTGGAAGAATCCATGATTCCATCCAAGTATGTGGGACGCAGTGTTTACCAGGTAGAGAAGTATTTGGCAGAGGTGGTTCGTCCTGTTTTGGATGCCAATAAGGACATTCTTGGCGTAACTGCAGAAATTAATGTATAAAATGATTGCATTTTGCGGAAAAATCCGTATAATCATTTGTAGAAAAAACATATAGTTTTTCAATGGCGAAAAGAATTAGGCTTAGGGCTGGCCCCTAGGTTTAGTTCTTTTTTTGTAAACAGGAAAGGAGAAAGAAAAAAGAGATGGCATTAACAAACAATTATTTAAAGAGCGTATATGACGGACTGGTAGAGCGCAACGGTGAGCAGAAGGAATTCCTGCAGGCGGTATATGAGGTACTGGAGTCCTTACAGCCGGTTGTTGAGCAGAATCCTCGTATTCAGGAAGAGGGCATCATTGAGCGTATCGTAGAGCCGGAGCGTACCATTATGTTCCGTGTATCTTGGGTAGATGATGCGGGCAAGGTTCAGGTGAACCGTGGTTACAGAGTACAGTTCAACTCTGCAATCGGACCTTACAAGGGAGGCCTTCGTTTACATCCATCCGTTAACTTATCTGTAATTAAGTTCTTAGGATTCGAGCAGATCTTCAAGAACTCTTTGACAACCCTTCCAATCGGCGGTGGTAAGGGTGGTTCCGACTTCGACCCGAAGGGCAAGTCTGATCGCGAGATTATGAGATTCTGTCAGGCCTTCATGACCGAGCTTGCAAAGCACATCGGTGCTGATACCGACGTTCCTGCAGGTGATATCGGTGTAGGCGGACGTGAGATTGGATATATGTACGGACAGTACAAGAGATTACGTAACGAGTTCACCGGTGTACTTACCGGTAAGGGACTTACCTACGGTGGTTCTCTTGCACGTACCGAAGCAACCGGATACGGTGTATGCTACTTTACACAGGAAATGTTAAAGGTTGCTAAGAATACCTCTTTTGAAGGTAAGACCGTAGCTGTTTCCGGTGCAGGTAACGTTGCAATCTATGCTATCCAGAAGGCTCAGAGCCTTGGCGCTAAGGTTGTTACCTGTTCTGATTCTACCGGTTGGATTTATGATCCGGAAGGAATCGATGTAGATCTTCTTCGTGAAGTTAAGGAAGTAAAGCGTGCACGTTTGACTGAGTACGCTGCAGCACGTAAGTCTGCTGAGTACCATGAGAAGAAGGCAGGAGAGCATGGCGTATGGCAGTATAAGGTAGATATCGCTCTTCCATGTGCAACTCAGAACGAGTTGAACGAAGAGGATGCGAAGATGCTGATTGCCAATGGTGTACTTGCTGTTTCCGAAGGTGCGAACATGCCTTCCACTCCGGAAGCTGTTACCGCATTCCAGAACGCAGGGGTTCTCTTTGGACCTGCAAAGGCTGCCAATGCCGGTGGTGTTGCTACTTCCGCATTGGAGATGAGCCAGAACTCCGAGAGACTTCACTGGACCTTCGAAGAAGTAGATTCTAAGTTGAAGGGCATTATGGAAGGAATCTTCCATGCATGTGATGATGCTTCCAAGAAGTACGGTATGGAAGGCAACTACGTAGCAGGCGCAAATATCGCCGGCTTCGAGAAAGTTGCTGAGGCAATGATCGCACAGGGCGTTGCATACTAAGATTTGATATGGATACCCCGTAAGAGGAATTCTTACGGGGTATTTTTGTGATTACCATAATTTTAAAAATGTTGTAAATACCACAAACGTGTTATTAGAACTGCACAAAAACACCAAGCAGTATGTGTAGAGTTTCCACAATTTTTGTGCTAAATGTTCAGAAATCCCACTTTTTTTGAAAAAGTATATTGCATAATGACCAACAAAGTGTTAACTTATGTCTTGGGGAAAGAAATAATACGTTGGGGCCGAGGAGAGATGAGAACATGGCTAATGGTACAGATTCATATCTGTTTTATTAGCTGTGTTCTTTTTTTATTCCGTCTTTCAAAATCGCATAAATAGCCGTTGGGGGCTTTTATGAATATCAATCATATAAAAGGAGGAACTTTTATGGCAAAGTATGTAATGGCGCTTGATGCGGGTACAACAAGTAATCGTTGTATCTTATTCAACGAGAAGGGTGAGATGTGTTCGGTAGCCCAGAAAGAGTTTACACAGTACTTTCCTCAGCCAGGCTGGGTAGAGCATGATGCAAACGAAATTTGGCAGACACAGCTTTCCGTAGCTCGTCAGGCAATGCAGAAAGTTGGCGCAACCGCATCAGACATTGCAGCAATCGGAATCACAAACCAACGTGAGACAGTTATCGTTTGGGATCGTACAACCGGACAGCCAATCAGCCACGCAATTGTTTGGCAGTGCCGTCGTACCGCTGACTTCGCTGAGGACATGAAGAAGAAGGTGCCGGGAATCGTTGAGACATTCCAGAAGAAGACAGGTTTGAAGTTTGACCCATACTTCTCCGGAACCAAGATTCGCTGGATCTTAGACAATGTACCTGGCGCACGTGAGAAGGCTGACAAAGGGGAGTTGGCTTTCGGTACCGTTGATTCCTGGTTGATCTACAAGTTAACAAAGGGAAAAGTACATGTAACCGATTATTCCAATGCTTCCCGTACCTTGTTGTTCAACATCAACACCTTAGAGTGGGATGATGAGCTGTGCAACATCTTAGAGATCCCGAAGAGCATGCTTCCGGAAGCTAAGCCTTCCAGCTGCGTATACGGAGAGAGTGATCCGGAATTCTTTGGTGGTCCTGTTAAGATTGCAGGTGCAGCCGGCGATCAGCAGGCAGCTTTGTTCGGACAGACCTGCTACAACGAAGGCGAGGCTAAGAATACCTATGGTACCGGTTGCTTCATGTTGATGAACACCGGCGAAAAGCCAATCTTCTCTAAGAATGATTTGTTAACTACCATCGCATGGGGATTGGACGGAAAAGTAACCTATGCTTTGGAAGGTTCCGTATACGTTGCAGGTGCTGCAATTCAGTGGTTAAGAGACGAGCTGAAGGTCGTTGATCAGTCACCGGATTCCGAGTACTTCGCAACTCGTGTAGAAGATACCAACGGATGCTACGTTGTACCTGCATTTACAGGTCTTGGTGCTCCTTATTGGGATCCATATGCACGTGGAGCTATCACAGGCTTAACCCGTGGTGTTAACAAGTATCATATCATTCGTGCTACATTGGAGTCTTTGGCATATCAGACCTACGATGTACTTCATGCAATGGAATTGGATTCCGGCAAGAAGCTTACATCCTTGAAGGTTGATGGTGGTGCATCCAAGAACAATTTCTTAATGCAGTTCCAGTCTGATATCATTGACACCAACGTTCTTCGTCCAAGCTGCGTAGAGACTACCGCTATGGGTGCTGCTTACTTGGCAGGACTTGCAGTTGGATATTGGTCCAGCAAGGAAGACGTTATCAAGAACTGGGCAGTTGATAAAGAGTTCAAGCCGGAAATGGATGGCGCAACTCGTGAGAAGGCTTTGAAGGGCTGGGCTCAGGCAGTTGCTTCCACTCGTGGATGGGCTAAAGAGAACTAGGGGGTTTATTGTTTCTTTCATTTTTTAAGGGGGTATATTAATGACAGCTTATATTGCAGAATTCTTAGGAACTATGATTCTTGTCATCTTAGGTGACGGTGTTTGTTGTAACGTTAGCTTAAATAAGTCAGGTATGAAGGGCGCAGGCCCTGTACATATCCTGATTGGTTGGGGAATGGCAGTTATGGTTCCTGCATTTTGCTTTGGTGCACAGTCCGGCGCTCACTTTAACCCGGCTGTAACCATTGGAGTTGCCATCCGTGGCGGCATGGATTGGGCTTTGGTTCCTGGCTACATCATCGCTCAGATGCTTGGTGGTTTTGTAGGCGCAGCAATCTTAATGCTTCTCTACAAGGATCACATCGCAGCAACCGAAGAAGACGATGTTGTTCGTGGATGCTTCTGTACAGCACCATCCATTCCGAACGTAGGATTGAACTTCTTATCTGAGTTCGTAGCTACTTTCCTGTTGGTATTCACTCTTGCAGCAATCCCAGGAAACGCTGGTGACTCCGCAGTTAGCTGGATCTTAGTATATGGCGTCATCGTATCTATGGGTGCTTCCTTCGGTGGATTGACCGGATACGCAATGAACGCAGCAAGAGATTCTGCTCCTCGTTTGGCTTATCAGATTCTCGGACCAAACAAGGGCAAGAAGAACGCAAACTGGGCTTATGGTTGGATTCCGTTGGTAGCTCCAATCCTTGGCGGTATCTGCGCATCTCTTGTTTACATGGCAGTATTTGCATAAAAGAGAATTCGTACAAAAAAGGATCGTGGCGGCGAGGCGTCGCCGCCACACAAATCCTTTGAAAGAAAGGGGTAACAATAGTGATTTACGATGTAGTTATCATCGGAGCAGGCGTTAGTGGAAGCGCCATTGCAAGAGAACTATCCAAGTACAAATTAAATACCGTTGTTTTGGAGAAGTTTGAGGATGTGTGCTCCGGCACTAGTAAAGCAAACAGTGCAATCGTTCATGCTGGATTCGATGCAGCTGAAGGATCACTTATGGCAAAGTTGAATGTAGAAGGTAACGAGATGATGGATGATTTGGCAAGAGATCTGGACATTCCGTTTAAGCGGAACGGTTCCCTTGTTGTATGCATCCATAAGGAAGAGTTACCTGGTCTGCAGGAATTGTATGATCGTGGAATAGCAAACGGTGTTAAAGGTTTAAAGATTTTGTCTCGTGAAGAGGTTCTAGAGATGGAACCGAATCTTTCCGATAATGTGGAAGGAGCATTGTATGCTCCGACAGGCGGCATTATTTGCCCATTTATTTTGAATATTGCAATGGCTGAAAATGCCAATGTAAATGGTGTGGATTTCCGTTTCAATACCGAAGTGGAAGGCTTCCGTAAGGACGGAGATGTATGGGTGGTTCGCACCAACAACGGTGAGTATCGTACCCGTTATGTCGTAAACGCAGCCGGTGTGTATGCAGACAAGCTGCATAACATGGTAAGCGCTAACAAGATTCATATCACACCACGTCGTGGAGATTATTGCTTATTGGATAAGGAGATGGGCGGACATGTATCCCACACCATTTTCCCACAGCCAACCAAGCTTGGTAAGGGTGTATTGGTATCTCCAACCATTCACGGCAACTTAATCGTTGGTCCTACGGCGATAGATATTGAAGACAAGGAAGCAACAGCAACCACTGCTGCCGGAATCAATGATTTGATTGAGAAAGCCGGCATGCATGTAAAGAACTTACCGGTAGGCCGCAAGGTAATTACCAGCTTTGCAGGTCTTCGTGCCCATGAAGATCATCATGAATTCATCATCGGTGAATGTAAGGACGCACCGGGATTCATTGATTGTTCCGGAATTGAGTCTCCGGGACTGACTTCTTCTCCGGCCATTGGACGCATGGTTGCAGATATTGTAGTTGGACTGACCCATCCGGAAAAGAAGACCGATTGGATCGGAACCAGAAAAGGTATCGTAAATCCAAGCGAATTGTCCTTGGAGGAGCGTAACAAATTGATTAAGGAAAATCCTGCATACGGACAGATCATCTGCCGTTGTGAGTCCATCTCCGAGGGAGAGATTTTGGATGCAATCCATCGCCCACTTGGCGCTCGTTCCTTAGACGGAGTCAAGCGTCGTACCCGTGCCGGTATGGGACGTTGCCAGGCAGGATTCTGCTCACCGCGTGTAATGGAGATTTTACATCGTGAGCTTGGTATTCCGATGGAAAAGATTACTAAGAGCGGCGGAGAATCTGTGATTGCTCCTGAGCTTTCCAAGAATCGGAAAGGGGGAGAGGAGTAATGCAAAGTTATGATATTGTAGTCATCGGCGGTGGCCCTGCAGGACTTGCAGCTGCGGCTGAGGCAAAAAGAAGCGGTGTTGACAGTATTTTGATCTTGGAACGTGACCATGAATTGGGTGGCATTTTGAATCAGTGCATCCATAACGGTTTCGGCCTTCACACCTTCAAGGAGGAGTTAACCGGACCGGAATATGCAAAGCGTTTCATGGACCAGGTATTTGAACTTGGTATTGAGTACAAGCTAAACACCATGGTTATGGATATTACCGACAGTAAGGTAGTAACCGCCATGAATAAAACAGACGGTATGTTCCAGATTCAGGCCAAGGCAGTCATTCTTGCCATGGGTTGTCGTGAGCGCCCGAGAGGAGCCTTGAACATTCCTGGATATCGTCCTGCCGGTATTTTTTCCGCAGGTACGGCACAGCGTTTGGTAAACATCGAAGGATATTTGCCGGGACGTGAAGTTGTCATCTTAGGATCCGGTGATATCGGATTGATTATGGCTCGTCGTATGACATTGGAAGGCGCTAAGGTTAAGGTAGTTGCAGAGCTGATGCCTTATTCCGGCGGCTTAAAGAGAAATATTGTTCAGTGTTTGGATGACTATGGTATTCCGTTGAAGTTATCCCATACCGTAGTTGACATTGAAGGCAAGGAGCGCGTGACCGGTATTACCATCGCTGAGGTTGGCCCGGATATGAAGCCAATCCCGGGAACGGAAGAGTACTATTCCTGCGATACCTTGTTGTTATCCGTTGGTTTACTTCCGGAGAACGAACTGTCCAAGACAGCCGGAGTAGAGTTATCAACCATCACATCCGGACCAGTGGTCAATGATGCATTGGAGACCAGTGTGGAGGGAATCTTCGCTTGCGGTAATGTACTGCATGTACATGATTTGGTTGACTTCGTATCACAGGAAGCAGCCAATGCCGGTAAGAACGCAGCGAAGTATGTGAAAGAAGGAAGAGTGGCTTCCAATAAGGAAATTAAGATCAACGCAGTGGATGGCGTTCGATATACCGTTCCTTGTACCATTCGTCCGGATCAGATGGATGATACCGTTACGGTTCGTTTCCGTGTTGGAAAAGTCTTCAAGAATTCTGCAGTCACCATGTACTTCGGCGATGAGCAGGTTCTAAAGCGCAAGAAACAGATTATGGCTCCGGGTGAAATGGAGCAAGTGGTCATTGACAAGAAGAAACTCGCTGAGTATGGAGATATCTCTGATATCACCATCAAGATTGAGTCCGTATAGAAAGGGGAGCGTACGATGGAAAAAAGACATTTAACTTGCATCGGCTGCCCGATGGGCTGCCAGTTAGAGGTTACACTGGATAACGGTGTGGTAACCGAAGTTACCGGCAATACCTGTAAGCGCGGCGATGATTATGCGAGAAAAGAAGTAACCAATCCGACCCGTATCGTAACTTCAACGGTTCCGGTTCGCGGAGGAAAAATTGCAATGGTTTCCTGTAAAACAAAGAGTGATATTCCGAAGGATAAAATCTTTGACTGCATGAAGGAAATCAACAAGATTCGCGTTGATGCGCCTGTCAAAGTTGGAGATGTACTCTTAAAGGATATCTGTGGAACAGGCGTCGACATAATTGCCACAAAAGATGTGGATATTGCCTAGTCTCGCATTATCCACGAAGGACCTGCTAGTTTGGCAGGTCCTTTTTCGTTTATTGCATTATTTTTTGAAAATCCTGATAGAATTCCGGATAAGAGATGGTGACGCATTCCGGATGGTCTAGGGTTACCTCTTCTTCGGTAAGAAGCGATGCAACAGTAAAGGCCATGGCAATGCGATGATCTAAGTAGGTATGAATGGTGGTACCATGGAGGGCATTGCCTCCTTGGATGATCATGCCGTCCTCGGTTGGGGTAATGTTACAACCCATAGCAGACAGGTTCTCAGTAACCGTTGTGATACGATCCGATTCCTTCACCCGAAGTTCTGCAGCGTCCCGAATTGTTGTAGTTCCAACAGCTGCCGAGGCCATGACGGCGATGACCGGAATCTCATCAATGAGGGTTGGGATGATATCTCCGGAAATCTCACAGCCGTGTAAGGTAGAAGATACTACATGCAAATCAGCTACCGGTTCTCCTGATACAATGCGCTCATTTTCTAACGTAATCTTCCCACCCATTGCCTTTGCAACTTCGATGATGCCAGCCCGGGTTGGATTGGTATTCACATTGGTAATTAAGATATCCGCATCCTCTGCAATCAAGCCTGCTGCAATAAAGTACGCAGCTGAAGAGATATCTCCCGGAATGGCAATCTTTTGTCCGTAGAGTTCCTTTGCAGGCTGGATGATAGCGGTGTTGCCTTCGCTTCGGATGGTTGCGCCGAATCCTCCCAGCATCAACTCTGTATGGTTCCTGGAGATGGCCGGTTCCGTGACAGAAGTCTCCTCATCGGCATACAAGCCTGCAAGTAAGATACAGGACTTGACCTGGGCGGAAGCCACCGGAGAGTTGTAATGGATGCCATGTAACGGTTGTCCGGTAATGCGAAGGGGCGCGCAGTCGTTCCCCTTCAGGGAGACAATGCTTGCTCCCATCTGTGACAATGGCTCCATGATGCGCTTCATAGGGCGCTTCTGGATGGACGCATCTCCATTCAATTCACTGGTAAAGTTCTGGGCGGATAGGATACCACTGATCAGACGGGTGGTGGTTCCGCTGTTGCCTACATCTAACATGGAAGTGGGCGCTTGCAATCCATGGAGTCCGTTTCCGTGAATCGTCACATGGTCTTTTACTTGTTCAATCTTTATTCCCATAGCACGAAAACATGCGATGGTGCTGCGACAGTCGGCCCCGTCTAAAAAACCGGTAAGTTCCGTGGTGCCTTTTGCAATGGAACCAAACATGACGCCGCGATGAGAGATGGATTTATCTCCCGGGACAGACAGGGTTCCGCGTAATCTTTTTTTCATAATCAATCCTATTTCTTTTTGTGTACGGTGTAACGATGCTGCTGTAACAGGGTGATGGCCTTCTCCATAGAGTCGTTGTCATACATCTCAATGTGAAGCACACCTTCTTCGAATTCTCGGTCGTGAATGATTCCGATATTCTTAATGTTCAATGCATGGGCAGCAAGGATAGTAGCAATGGTTGCAATTCCGCCGGCCTCATCCATCAAATCACAATAGAACTCGAAGCTCTGTGGTAGGATGCCGGTGCTCTGGGTTTGCATGGAATCCCGATAGTTCTTGGCATTTTGAAACAGGCTGTGAATCTTGGTGGTATCTCCGGCCTCAATGGCACTTCGAAAATCCGAGAAGCTCTCCATATACAAGTCAATCAGATGGAGAATCTCTTCCCGGTTGGCCTGACAGATGTGCTGCCACATCACCGGAGAGGAAGAAGAGATACGGGTAATATCCTTAAAACCGCCTGCTGCTATGGTACGTAAAATCTCTTTATCGGAGTCATTGGCCTTCACCAGATTTACCAGAGTGGCGGAAATGACGTGCGGTAGATGACTGATAGCCGCGGTAGCAAAGTCATGCTCCTTGGGAGTTAGCTTGATGGGAATGGCTCCGAGGGATGCAATGTAGGAAGCAAATTCACTGACATCCTGGGTAAGTGCTTCGGCATCGGAAGTAAGAATGTAATAAGCATTCTCTAACAGAGATGGAGCGGAGTTCTCAAATCCGGTTTTCTCGGAACCGGTCATAGGATGTCCGCCGATGAATTGCTTCTCTAATCTAAGCTTATCTACTGCAGCATGGATATCTCCCTTGACGCTTCCCACATCGGTAAGAATGCAATCCTTTGATAAAAGAGGCGCAAGCTCCTTTAGGTAGTCGATATTAATGCCCACCGGAGAACACAAAAAGAGCACGTCGCAGGATGCAAATTCCGATAAGTCCAATTTGGAATTGTTGGAAATCACACCGGCATTGTATGCCTGTTCTAATGTGCTGGCATGAGAGGCATGCCCGATGATGGTTGTTTGTGGGTATTTTTGTTTGATGGCTTTAGCGATGGAACCACCGATGAGGCCCAATCCGATAAAGCCGATATGTTCAAATTTCAAGAGCAAGTACTCCTTTTCCTTTTTCTATACATCATCCTACCGATTTATGAGGCTAAAGTCAACGAAAAGCCGCATCCGGCAAGGCTTTTGTCCGTATGATTTCCAACAACAAAGATGCAGACAATAAAAATAAATTATGGAAAATGTCACAGAATTTATTGTATATTGTCATAATGTTTAGTAAAATTAGAGTATGATTTTAAGGTATCCATGCAGCGGATACACGACAAAAAATGAACAGGGGGACAATTGAACATGAAAGTTTACACGACAGACAAGATCCGTAACGTTGTTTTACTTGGGCATGGGGGCTCCGGTAAAACGTCCTTGGTTGAGTCCATGGCATTTCTTGCAGGAATGACGAACCGCTTGGGTAAAGTCTCTGACGGCAATACCATCAGTGATTATGACAAGCAGGAAATCAAGCGTCAAATCTCTATTCAGACTTCTCTGATTCCGATTCCTTGGGAAGATTGCAAAATCAATATTTTGGACACACCGGGTTCCATCGATTTTGTTGGTGAGACCGAAGAAGCTTTGGCTGCTGCCGATGCGGCAATCATCGTAGTCTCCGGTAAGAACGGAATCGAGAGCGGTACGAAACGTGCATGGGAAGCATGTGAACGTTATCATTTGCCACGTATGGTATTCGTTACCGAAATGGACGTGGATGACGCAAGCTTCCGTCAGGTAGTGGAAGATTTGCAGGGATTGTATGGTAAGTGCATTGCACCGTTCCATTTGCCAATCCGTGAGGAAGGACAGTTCGTAGGTTACGTCAACGTAGTACAGCAACGGGCAAAACGTTGGAAGGATGACGGAACAGTGGAGAAGATGGAGGTTCCGGAATATTCCAAGGAGAACTTAAGCATCTGCCGTGAAGCATTGATGGAATCCGTAGCGGAGACCAGCGAGGAATTCATGGACCGCTATTTTGCAGGAGAGGAATTCTCGGAAGATGAGATTCGTTCTACCCTTCGTAACAACGTATATGATGGCACCATTGTTCCGGTATTGATGGGATCTAACATCTTAAATCGCGGTATGTATACCTTGATGGTAGATATTTTGAAATATCTGCCGAGTCCGGAGATGCGGGAATGCACCGGTATCAATGCCAAGAGCAACGATACCTTCCAGGCGGACTATGATTTCTCTTTGCCGAAGAGTGCCTATGTGTTTAAGACCATCGTGGATCCTTTTGTTGGCAAGTACTCCCTGATTAAGGTAAATTCCGGCGTTATTAAGACGGATGATGCCTTATATAACTATCACAAAGATAGTGAAGAAAAGATTGGTAAGCTCTATATTTTGACCGGCTCTAAGGCGGAGGAAGTTCCGGAATTACATGCCGGTGATATTGGAGCGTTAAGCAAATTGCAGAAGGTCACTACAACAGATTCCTTGTCCACCAAGGCCAATCCGATTGCATACCTTCGTACCAATATTCCGACCCCTTACACCTATATGCGTTATAAGGTGACCAATAAGGGAGATGAGGACAAGGTTGCAAGTGCATTGCAGAAGATTATGCAGGAAGATCTGACAGTGAAGGTAGAAAACGATGCAGAGAATCATCAGACCTTACTGTATGGTATTTCCGAGCAGCATCTGGAAGTCATCCAGGAAGCTTTGGAAGAAAAGTACAAGGTAAGCATCGAGTTGACCAAACCGAAGATTGCTTACAAGGAAACCATTCTCGGTAAATCCGATGTGGAGTACAAGCATAAGAAACAGTCCGGTGGCCATGGCCAGTACGGACATGTCAAGATGACCTTCGAGCCGTCGGGCAATCTGGAAGAAGCTTATGAATTCAGCCAGACCGTTGTAGGCGGAGCTGTTCCGAAGAACTTCTTCCCGGCAGTTGAGAAGGGTATTGCGGAAGCATGTGAGGCCGGACCGTTAGCAGCTTATCCGGTTGTGGGTGTCAAAGCGAATCTCTATGACGGAAGCTATCATCCGGTAGATTCCTCGGAGAACTCCTTCAAGGTTGCTGCAAGAATGGCATTGAAGCAAGGTATGATGCAGGCGAAGCCAATCCTGTTGGAGCCGATTGCACTCTTAAAGGTTGTGGTATCCGATGCATATACCGGTGATGTGATGGGCGATTTGAATAAGCGTCGCGCCCGAGTAAACGGAATGAATGCAATCGGTGGTGACAAACAGGAAGTCGTTGCCGAAATCCCATATGCGGAACTATATGGATATGGAACCATCCTTCGTTCTATGACCGGAGGTACGGGAGATTTCTCCTATGAGTTCCTGAAGTATCAGCAGGCTCCGAAGGAAGTTCAGGATGCGGAAGTTGAGCGCCGCGCTTCTAAGGTAGCAGAGGGTGAAGAGGTTTAAATGGCAGGAGAAACAAGTAGAAAACGAACAGTAATTGCATCGATTGTATGCTATGTGCTTTATGTGATTTGCTTGCTTATGCAACGGACGTTAGTGGCGGATATTATTTCGCCACTCTGTTGCTTTTTTTCGATGCTAACCATTGGATCTGTCGCAATGCATGCGAAGAACCATCGAAACGTTGTATATGCGTACACCATCGGTGTGGGATTCTGGATTCTCGGTGATATTACCTACATTCTGAATTGGTATGTGCCGACGTATTTCGGAACCGTTGGGGAATTTGCGAACTTATTGTATCGCTTTACCAGCTATGCATACCTCATCGGAATGGTTCTTTTCATTGCCAGTGATTATTACAGCCGAGACTTACTTCGATTCTTGGCCAATGCAGCGCTGTTCTCCATTGCGATTCATATTCTGATTCGTGCATGGTTTGAATTTGGAACCGGAATTCGACTGGATTTCCGGCAGGTACCAATCCTGAATATTTTCTACATTTTTGTTTCGTTCTTTATTGTACTTTTAACGTTAATATCGCTTGTGAACCGTGGTGCACAACAGACTTCGGCCTTCGGCGTGTTCCTGTTTTTTAGCTTCTTGATTTACGGTGTATCCGACACGCGGTATGAGTATATGCATGCGGCCGGTTTGGATCCGGAATCCGATTTCTTTAATGCAGTTTTTCTGCTTAGTATTGTGTTGCTTGGCCTTGCTTTTTCCAAGGTTTCGGTTTCTAAATTCATGCAGCCGTCTGCAGAGAAGTTCCAGGTAAAAAGGGAAGACTCCATTGGTTTGACCTTTACGGTGATTGGCCTTGTGTTCAGTGTTCTGATGTATGCATTTGGACTTTTGCAAGAGAGTGATTTGGCGATTCTTTTGGTTGCGGGGTTGGCGTACTTCTTGATTAGTAAGACCATGTTGGCCAATGAGTTGAATAAGCAGCTGATCGCCCGACAGGAGGAAGAGAAGGAACAACTGCAGGAGCAGGTTTCTTTCCAGCAACAAGAGTTAACTAGCGCCAATGAGCAGTTAGAGCAGGCTACCTATCTGGACGGATTAACGGGACTTCATAACCGTGCCTACTGGGATATCTATCAGAATGATGTCCTCTTGGCAGCGCCGGATATCCATTTTGTCTTGTTTGCAGTGGATATTAATTATTTCAAGCTGTTGAATGATACCTATGGCCATGCCGGAGCTGATCGCATACTCAGTGAGTACGGTAAGCGGCTTGCTTCGATTGAGAATGATTATATACAGGCGTTTCGTATCGGCGGTGATCAGTTCATGATTTCCTGCGTGGATTTAGACGGCGTCTTCGACAAGGAACGGTTCGTGCAGAAGTTGCAGGATTTGTTGGATCGTCCGTTTGAGCTGGATGATAAGATGGTACAGCTGACGTCTTGTGTAGGTGGAGCGGTATATCCGGACGATACGGATGATATGGAAAAATTGCTGTTGTATGCGGATTATGCCAAGGATTCCGTGAAGCATACCAGTAATCTTACGACCTGCGCCTTCTACCGGGATAATCTGCTACCAATCATGCAGCGGAAATTGCTCTTGGAGAAGAAACTACAGGATGTGGATTATGACCGGGATTTTGCCATGTTGTTCCAGCCGGAGGTAGAAGCAAAGACCGGCAGATTGCTTGGTATGGAAGCATTGGTTCGCTGGCACGATGAAGAGCTTGGCGAAGTGCTTCCGGAAGAATTCGTTCCTGTTGCGGAAGAGATGGGTATTATGTCCCATATGGGCGAATGGATTATGGCGGAATCCCTGCACCAGATTTCTGAGTGGAATCACAAGTATGAGAAGAATTTGGTGATGGGTATCAATATTTCTCCGTTGCAACTGCGGGAAGATACCTTTACGGAGGATTTCTTCAACATGCTGGAGGCCACGGAGAATCAGGCGGAATGGGTAGATTTGGAAGTGACGGAAGGCGTCGCTTTAAGCGGTGCCCGAAAGATTCGTGAGAATATCGATAAGCTGCGGGAAGGACATATTTCCGTTTCCGTGGATGACTTCGGAACGGGTTACGGCACTTTCCTAAATATGCTTCATTTTGAGTTCGACCGCATCAAGATAGCGGAGCAGCTGATTGAGCATGTGGAAGATTCGGAAGCTGCCCGGGTGATGGTTGCAGTCATTGTGGGCATGGCCAGAGGCTTGAATCTAGTCACCATTGCGGAAGGTGTGGAAACGGAAGAGGCCTTGGATATTGTTTCGGATTTGGGATGTGATCAAATCCAGGGATTTTATTCCGGTGAACCTCTTAGCGCTCAGGATTTTGAACAACGTTGGTTTTAATGTTTGAAATGATATAATCCCCTGTTTGCAGATGCTGTAAACAGGGGATTTTTCTGCCTGCGTTTCTTGACAAAACAAGCACTTATGCTACAATTTTAAGCGATATTCATTTATGCATATTTTTATTAGAAGATAGATGTAGGAGGAAGAAAAAAGATGGCAGCACCATATAACCACCATGTGGTTGAGAAAAAGTGGCAGAAGTACTGGGAGGAGCATGAGACATTCAAGACGGATGTTTGGGATTTCTCTAAGCCGAAGTACTATGCATTGGACATGTTCCCTTATCCATCCGGAGTAGGCTTACATGCAGGACATCCGGAGGGCTACACTGCGACGGATATTATGTCCCGTATGAAGCGTATGCAGGGATATAACGTGCTACATCCAATGGGATATGACTCTTTCGGTCTTCCGGCAGAGCAGTATGCGGTTACTACCGGTAACCATCCGGCTGGATTTACCGAGAAGAACATTGAGACTTTCTCCGGTCAGTTAAAAGAATTGGGATTCGATTACGACTGGTCCAAGATGATTGCAACTTCTGATCCGAAGTTCTACAAGTGGACCCAGTGGATTTTTAAGAAGTTATACGAAGCAGGTTATGCGAAGCATATCGACATGCCGGTAAACTGGTGTGAAGAGCTTGGAACCGTTCTTTCCAATGATGAGGTCATTGACGGTAAGTCCGAGCGTGGCGGTTATCCGGTTGTGAAGAAGATGATGAAGCAGTGGGTCATCGACCAGCAGGCATTTGCAGAAGAGCTCTTAGACGGCTTGAATGAGGTTGATTGGCCGGAATCCACCAAGGAAATCCAGCGCAACTGGATCGGTAAGTCTACCGGTGTGGAGGTGGATTTTGATATTGTCGGTGGCGGCAAGTTCTCTATTTTCACCACCTGTATTGAGACCATTTACGGTATTACCTTTATGGTATTGGCTCCGGATTCTGAGCTGGTGAAGAGCTTAATGGACCGTGTGGAGAACCCGGATGAAGTCCAGGCTTATATTGATGAGACTTTGAAGAAGAATGATTTGGATCGTACCGATTTGAACAAGACCAAGTCCGGTTGCCCATTGAAGGGCTTATATGCCATCAACCCGGTGAACGGTAAGGAAGTTCCGTTGTTTATCGGTGACTTCGTTCTTGCAAGCTATGGTACCGGTGCGGTTATGGCGGTTCCGACCCATGATCAGCGTGATTTTGAGTATGCCGAGGTTCACAACCTTCCGTTGATTCAGGTTATCAATAACAAGGAAGGCAATGTAGACGTATCCCAGCATGCATTTGAGAAGCAGGATTATCTTGGCAAGGGCTGCATCCTGATGAACTCCGAAGAGTTCGACGGATTGACCGTAGAAGAGGCGAAGGTTGCTATTACCAAGAAGCTTGTAGATATGGGCGTTGCCCGTGAGAAGGTGAATTATCACTTCCGCGAGTGGATTTTTGCAAGACAGCGTTATTGGGGTGAGCCGGTTCCTTGTATTTATACCGAGGATGGCAATATCGTATTCTTAGATGATTCCGAGCTTCCGGTTGTACTTCCGGAATTACAGGATTACAAGGGTAAGAACGGACAGGCACCTCTGGAGAATGCAACCGAGTGGAAGCATTATGACAAGAACGGCCTGAAGGGTATCAGAGAGACTTCTACCATGCCGGGTTCTGCAGGTTCATCCTGGTATTACATGAGATATATCGATCCGGACAATGACAAGGAATTTGCCAACCAGGAACTTCTGAAGCATTGGATGCCGGTTGACCTCTATGTAGGCGGCCCGGAGCATGCGGTTGGACATCTTCTGTATTCCCGTATTTGGAACCGCTTCCTGTACAACAACGGATTATCTCCTGTGAAGGAGCCGTTTAAGAAGCTGGTACATCAGGGTATGATCCTTGGTGAGAACGGAATCAAGATGGGTAAGCGTTTCCCAGAGTTCGTTGTAAATCCGAGTGATATCGTACGTGATTACGGTGCAGATACCTTACGTCTCTATGAGATGTTCATGGGACCGCTGGAAGTATCCAAGCCTTGGAACTCCAACAACGTTGCCGGAGCTAAGAAGTTCTTAAACCGTGTATATACCTTCTTCTCCAATGAAGAGAATATTACCGATGAGAACAACGGTAACTTAGAGAAGATTTATCATCAGACCGTGAAGAAGGTTACTTCCGACTTCGAAGATTTGGCATTCAATACCGCCATTTCCCAGATGATGATTTTCGTGAACGCCGTATACAAAGAGGGTACTTGCCCGAGAGAATATGCCGAGAACTTCATTAAGATGTTATCCTGCATCTGCCCACATATGGGTGAAGAAATCTGGCAGATGTTCGGACATGACAACACCATCGCTTACGAGCCATGGCCAACCTATGATGAAGCGAAGTGCGTAGAGGATACCGTGGAAATCGCGGTTCAGGTCAACGGCAAGGTGAAGGCAACCATCGCCATCGGTAAGGACGATCCGAAGGATGACGTGATTGCCAAGGGTAAAGAAGCCATTGCCGACAAGTTAGAAGGTGTTACCATCGTGAAAGAGATTTATGTTCCGGGACGTATCGTTAACATTGTTGTAAAATAAGTTTTTTGGGAAGTTCGCAACGACCAAAGGTTCCTTGCGAACTTCTTTTGCAAAGGAAAAGAAAAAGGAGAAAGACATGGAAAAGATTCAAATGACAACCCCGCTGGTGGAGATGGACGGAGATGAGATGACCCGTATTCTCTGGCAAATCATCAAGGATGAGCTGATTACACCATTTGTTGATTTGAAGACGGAGTATTATGACCTGGGACTAGAGCATCGTAACGAAACCAACGATCAGGTCACCATTGATTCCGCAGAGGCAACCAAGAAGTATGGTGTTGCAGTAAAGTGTGCCACGATTACTCCCAATGCTGCCCGTGTGGAAGAATATAATCTGAAGGAGATGTGGAAGTCTCCTAACGGAACCATTCGTGCGATTTTGGACGGTACCGTATTCCGTGCACCAATCGTCGTGAAGGGCATTGAGCCTTGCGTTCGTAACTGGAAGAAGCCAATTACCATTGCCCGTCATGCTTACGGGGATGTATATAAGGCAACAGAGATGAAGATTCCTGCAGCCGGCAAGGTGGAATTGGTTTACACCAAGGAAGATGGTAGCGAAGAGCGCGCACTAATTCATAATTTCACCGGTGCAGGGGTAATCCAGGGACAGCACAACTTATGCGATTCCATTGAGAGCTTCGCCCGCAGTTGTTTTAACTACGCATTGGATGTGAAGCAGGATTTGTGGTTTGCAACCAAGGATACCATTTCTAAGCAGTATGATCATACCTTCAAGGATATCTTCCAGGAAATCTTTGATGCGGAATACAAGGAGAAGTTCGATGCTGCCGGCATTGAGTACTTCTATACCTTGATTGATGATGCGGTTGCCCGTGTGATGAAGTCCGAAGGTGGTTTCATCTGGGCTTGCAAGAACTATGACGGCGATGTAATGAGCGATATGCTTTCTTCCGCTTTCGGTTCTCTTGCTATGATGACTTCTGTATTGGTATCTCCTCATGGATATTTCGAGTACGAAGCAGCACACGGTACCGTACAGCGTCATTATTACAAGCACTTGAAGGGGGAGAAGACCTCCACCAATTCCGTTGCAACGATTTTTGCATGGAGTGGTGCACTTCGTAAGCGCGGGGAGTTGGATGGTCTTACGGACCTTATGACCTTTGCGGACAATCTGGAGAGAGCCTGCATCGAGACCATTGAATCCGGCAAGATGACCGGAGATCTGGCAAGAATCACCAGCCTTCCGAATCCAACCACTTTGGATTCCGAAGAGTTCATTCGTGCCATTCGTGAAACACTTACAAGCTATTATGCTTAGTTTTTTAGGATAGGAAATTCTTATGTTATTATCGGTTCACAACATTAGCAAATCCTTTGGAGAAGACCTTCTGTTTCAGGAGGTCTCCTTTCAAGTTGAGGCAGGGGATAAGCTTGCTATCGTAGGTCAGAACGGCTGCGGCAAGTCTACACTCCTTAAGATTCTTACCGGCGAACTGGAGGCGGACACCGGCGAAGTGGTTTTGGAACACGACAAGACCTTCGGGTATTTGGCACAGTACCAGAATGACACCACCAGTGCGACCATTTATGATTATGCGCTCTCGGCCCGGGGAGATCTCTTGGAAATGGAGGCAAGACTGCGTCGCTTCGAGGGCATGATGACGGAGTTGTCCGGAGAGGAACTGAACCGATTGATGGAACAGTATCACACTTTGAATCATACCTTCGAACTGAAGGGTGGTTTTTCCTTCCGAAGCGAAGTGGCCGGTGTTTTAAAAGGTCTTGGATTTTCCGAAGAGGATTTTGAGAAGAATCTGACTCAATTATCCGGAGGTCAGAAGACCCGTGCATCTCTTGCAAGACTTCTGATGTCCAAGCCGGATTTATTGCTTTTGGATGAGCCCATTAACCACTTGGATTTGTCATCCATTGAGTGGTTGGAAGGCTTCCTTAGCAACTACAACGGAGCAGTGATTATCGTTGCTCATGACCGTTACTTCTTAGATCGTGTGGTACACAAGGTAGTGGATTTCTATCAGAAGCGCACCATTGTGTACAAGGGGAACTATTCCGAGTTCGTTCGCCAGAAGGATGAACGGCTGTTAACGTTAGAGCGGGAGTACGAAAAACAACAAAAAGAGATTGAACATCAGGAAGCGGTCATCGAGAAACTGCGCCAGTTCAATCGTGAGAAGTCCATTAAGCGTGCGGAAAGCCGCAAGAAAATGCTGGATAAAATGCAGCGTATGGATCGCCCGACGGAAGAAAAACGGGAGATGACCTTGACCTTGGAACCATTGGTAACCAGTGGTAAGGATGTGCTTGACATCGAAGGTCTTAGCAAATCCTATAATCATCAGAAGCTTTTCTCTGATTTGAATATCCATATTACCCGTGGAGAACATGTGGCGCTGATTGGCGATAACGGAACCGGTAAGACGACGATTTTTAAAATCCTAAATGGTCTGGTTCCGGCAGATGCAGGTACCATTACCTTAGGTGCTAACGTAACGGTCGGTTACTATGACCAGGAACAGCAGCTTTTGGACGAGGAGAAGACTTTATTCCAGGAGATGCAGGATGCCTATCCGAACTTAGATAATACCCGAGTTCGTAATATTTTGGCGGCCTTTTTGTTTACCGCAGACGATGTTTATAAGCGCATCCGGGACTTAAGCGGTGGAGAGCGTGGACGTATCTCTTTGGCCAAGCTCATGCTAAGCGGTGCGAATCTATTAATTCTCGATGAGCCGACGAACCATTTGGATATGGAATCCAAGGAGATCCTTGAGAACGCGCTGAATCATTACGAAGGAACCTTGTTCTATGTATCCCATGACCGTTATTTTGTGAACCAGACGGCGGACCGTATCTTAGAATTAACGGCGGATGGCCTGTATGAGTATCTTGGTGACTATGATTATTATGTCATGAAGAAGGAAGAACGCTTGGCCAGGGAGGCTATGACGTCGCAAGCAAGCGCTACTGCAGCAGATGATGCCGGCGCCGGCGACGGCAAGTTGGATTGGGAAGAACAGAAGCGACAGGCGGCTGCCAAACGAAAGAAGGAAAATGAGCAAAAGCGCATGGAAGAGCAGATTGAACAGTTAGAGACAGATATTGCTGCCTTGGATGAACAGTTCAATGATCCACAGATTGCTTCCAATTCCGCGAAGCTCAATGAACTATCCGCGAAACGCAATGATTTACAGAGTCAGTTGGATACGTTGTATGAACAGTGGGAAGTCCTGATGGAAGAAATGTAAGACACTTTGTGAAAGAATTGACAAGTGTTTCAAGACATTTTATAATTTATGTAGAAATATTAAAAAGTAACCCCTGATGTTGTGATGGCAACAGGGGATTATTTTCGTTATATTATTTGAGGAGTGAGGAAAATGGAAAAAGAGATATCTCAGGCAGTGATTCGTCGCTTGCCTCGTTATTATCGTTATCTTGGGGATTTATTGCATGCTGGTGTAGAAAGAATTTCCTCCAATGAATTGAGTGTGAAGATGCACGTAACCGCTTCACAGATTCGTCAGGATTTGAACAATTTCGGCGGCTTTGGACAGCAGGGTTATGGCTATAATGTGTTGTATTTGTACGAGGAAATCGGTAAGATTCTCGGATTGAATCAGAAACATAATGTGATCGTAATCGGTGTAGGTAACTTAGGCCATGCCATTGCGAACTATATTTCTTTTGAACGCTTGAGTTTTTCCATGATTGGTGCCTTCGACGTCAATCCGGATTTGAAGGGCAAGATGCTTGGTAATGTTGAAGTCCAGATGGTTGATGAACTTCCGGAGTTCTTAAGCAGTCACCATGTGGATCTTGCTGCACTAACCCTTCCGAAAGAAAGTGCGGAAGTTGTTGCGCAGAAGTTGATTTCCCTTGGGGTTAAGGCATTCTGGAATTTTGCCCATGTGGACTTGGATGTGCCGGAAGGCATTGTGGTTCAGAATGTACATTTATCCGATAGTTTGATGCAGTTATCCTATAATATTAACCAGTTGAAGGACTAATGCTATGGATGAGTTGGTTTTTAAAGCGGCATTAAAAAGCGTCAAGGTTCCGGTGTTGGTGCTTGACCAGAAGTGGCATCGTCTCTTTGCGATTTCCGGTAAGCCGGAGAATGTCAAAGCAAAGGAAGTGGAGCTCAATGAACTGCTGCAACTGCAGGGCAAGTTGAATCAGGAAATCAAAGACCTAAAGGCAGTGAAAAACAAACTGATGCAGGGTATTGTGGTGAACATGGACGGGGCCAACGGAGCGGATGCTTCCGCGGATCAGGCGAAGAAGTTAGAGGATAACAAGCGTTTGATTGAAGAGACCAACGAACGGCTTGCGGCAGACGAAGATCAATTGTTGGATATCCCACGAAGCATCAAGGAAGTGAATGAAGAGCTGATGATGCTGACCATGAGTTTCTGCTATGAGAAGCTTCGCATCAACGCCAATGAAATCCAGGAGATTTCCGATTGGATTACCAACGTTCGTGTGGAACTGAAGAAGAATATTATCAAGAAGCAGAATCGTGAGATTAACAACAAAGAGATATATTCTTACATGCATGATATTTTCGGTCGCGACGTGATTAATCTCTTTGATGTGAAGTACGAAGAAGAGCAAAAAGCCAAGGCGTCGGAAGAGAACATAACCGTTGCACCGGCAGCGGCACCTTCTCCGAAGAAAGAGAAGGTACAACCGACGGAGAACTTTGACGCATAAGTGTAGAAGGAGTAGAGGATGGATTCAGATTATCCCAACCCGCAGAAGCGGGAGAAGTCGTTTTTTCAAAAGATAGCAGCATTCTTCAAGAAGCCTTCCGAGGAGGATCAGGTGGAAGAGATTATCTCCATGGTGAATGAAAGCCATGAAGCCGGTAATCTGCGGGCCACGGAAGCAACCATGATTCAGAACATCTTTGAGTTTGATGACAAGGATGCCAAGGATGTCATGGTCCATCGTAAGGATATTATTGCCCTGGACGGAGAGGCTACATTGGGGGATGCCATCAAGTTCTTTAACGAGAATCATTTTTCCAGAATCCCGGTGTATCTGGATGATTTGGATAACATCATCGGAATCATCCACCTGAAGGATATGTTTGCTCTTGCTACACGCACGGAGCTACATCATCGCAAGGTGCGGGATTTGGATATCTTACGTACGCCGGAATTCGTTCCGGAGACTCATGGGATCAATACCTTGTTTACCCAAATGCAATATACCAAGAATCATATGATTATTGTTGTGGATGAATACGGTCAGACCAGTGGTTTGATTACGTTGGAGGATATTCTGGAAGAGATTGTCGGTAACATCCAGGATGAGCACGACGATGAGCATGAGGAAATCGCCAAGATTGAAGATTTTTATGAGATGGACGGCTTGGTGAGCTTGGAAGATGTGGGGGAACGCTTGGGTATTGATTTTACCGATATGGAATTCGAGACTTTAAACGGTTTTTTGATTGACCGTTACGGTAAGATTCCACAGGAACATGCTACGTTTACCATTGATGCTTATGGGTATCGTTTTGAAATCTTGGATGTGGAAGGCCGACGTATTACGAAGGTTCGTGTGTCCCGCCTTGATGAAGATATTGAAAAATGATACACTTAACATAGATTTCGAAGGATTAGAAAGGATTATTTAGTTTATGTCAGGACATTCAAAATTTGCCAACATTAAGCATAAGAAGGAGAAGAACGACGCAGCGAAGGGCAAGATTTTTACCATTATCGGTAGAGAAATCGCAGTAGCTGTTAAGGAAGGCGGCCCGGATCCGGCCAACAATTCCCGTCTTCGTGATGTCATTGCCAAGGCTAAGGCAAATAACATGCCAAACGATACCATCGATCGTGGTATCAAGAAGGCAGCCGGAGATGCCAACTCCGTTAATTATGAGACCGTTACTTATGAAGGATACGGCCCAAGTGGTACTGCAATCATTGTACGTGCGTTGACGGATAACAAGAACCGTACCGCAGCTAACGTTCGTAGTGCGTTTACCAAGGGTCACGGAAGCATCGGTACCCAGGGATGCGTTTCCTACATGTTCGATGAGAAGGGTCAGATTATTATCGCTAAGGAAGAGTGCGATTTAGAGGCTGACGATTTGATGATGATGGCATTAGATGCCGGCGCAGAGGATTTCTCAGAAGAGGAAGATTCTTTTGAAGTATTGACTGCTCCGGATGATTTTACCGCTGTTCGTGAAGCACTTGAGAAGGAGAACATTCCAATGGCTTCCGCAGAGGTTACCATGCTTCCTCAGACTTACGTTACCTTAACCGATGAAGAGGATTTGAAGTGCATCAACCGTATTTTGGATCTTCTGGATGAGGATGATGACGTTCAGGAAGTGTTCCATAACTGGGATGAATAAGTAGGGGTACAATAACGAATAAGGGGGCTTTTGCCATGAAGAAAATACTGTTTGCATCCAGTGAATGTGTACCGTTTGTGAAGACCGGAGGATTGGCTGACGTTGTTGGTGCTCTCCCGAAGGAATTTGACAAGACGGAGTGGGACATTCGCGTTGTATTGCCGAATTATACTTGTATACCTCCGAAATATCGTGATCAGTTTAAGTATAAGACCAGCTTTCAGATGGGCGGCGGCCCGTTCATCGGTGTGAAGTATGTGGGTGTCATGGAGTATGAGTACCAGGGGATTACGTATTACTTCATTGACAATTTAGAGTATTTCGAATGCTTTTATCCTTACAGCGAGACCAGATGGGATATGGAGAAGTTTACCTTCTTCGACAAAGCAGTATTATCCATGCTTCCGGTGATTGACTTCAAGCCGGATTTGATTCACTGCCATGACTGGCAGACCGGTTTGATTCCGGTATATTTGAAAACGGAATTCCAGGCGAATCCGTTTTTCTGGAATATGAAGAGCATTATGACCATCCACAACCTGAAATTCCAGGGCGTATGGGATGTGAAGACCTTACAGGGTTTGTCTGGTCTTCCTATGGATTTGTTTACTCCGGACAAGTTGGAGTTCAATAAGTCCGGCAATATGTTAAAGGGTGGATTGGTTTATGCGGATTACATTACGACCGTAAGTTCCACCTATGCCAACGAAATCCAGACTCCATACTACGGAGAAGGCTTGGACGGATTGCTTGGTTCCCGTCATTTTGATATGCAGGGAATCATTAACGGCATTGATTATGAGTCCTATAATCCGGAAACGGATAAGGCACTCTACAAGAACTTCAACGTGGAGAACTTCCGTAAGTTCAAGAAAATCAACAAGGAACGTCTCCAGGAAGACTTGGATCTTACCGTAGATTCTAAGAAGTATATGATTGGATTGGTATCCCGTCTGACGGACCAGAAGGGCTTGGATTTGATCAATTACTGCATTGAAGGCATCGTGGATTCCAATACCCAGTTGGTGGTTATCGGAACCGGTGAAGCGAAGTACGAGAACATGTTCCGCCACTATGCATGGAAGTATCCGGATCGTATTTCCGCCAATATTTGCTACAGTGATGATTTGGCCCGCAAGCTATATGGGGCAGCAGATGCATTCTTAATGCCGTCCAGATTCGAACCATGCGGTTTGACCCAGTTGATTTCGTTCCGTTACGGTACCGTGCCGATTGTACGTGAGACCGGTGGATTGAAGGATACGGTAGAAGCCTACAATGAATACGAGAAGACCGGAGACGGCTTCTCCTTCATGAATTACAACGGCGACGAGCTTTTAAATACCGTCAATTATTCCAAGTATATTTACTTTGTGAAGAAGACCCAGTGGAACAAGATGGTAGAGCGAGGCATGCAGAAGGATTACTCTTGGAGCAAGTCCAAGGGAAGTTATGAGGGGCTGTATCGTTACCTCATTGGATAAGAAGATCGAAGGAAATTCACATACTACATTTTGTAGTGGATTTCCTTCTTTTTTTATGGAATAAAACCACTAAATATGGTAAAGTTAACAGTGTATGTGCACTGTGGGTACATAGACAAATTTATAGATAGGAAATGTTACATGGCAACCAATTCTTCTAAGACGAACAAAAAGAATACAGCGAAGAATACCCAGACGACGAAGAAGTCTTGCGGTCGCACCTCTTCCCAGAAGACCAATTCCGCGAAGAAGCGCCAGACCGTTGTGATTGAAGAGGGCTTAGAGCAGGAGAATACCCTCCGCACAGAACTGATTCTGTGGGGAGCTTTGGCGATTTCTCTGATTCTTTTATTAAGCAACTTCGGATTCGGTGGTGTGGTTGGTAATGCCATTAGTTCTTTTGTTTTTGGTCTGATTGGCCTATTGGCTTATGCATTCCCGATTGCATTGCTGTTGGGAACCTTTTTCATGGTGTCCAACAAGGATAATAATCTGGCCATTCCGAAACTCATTGCAATGATTGTGGCACTGTTTCTCGTGTGCACCTTTGTGGAACTTTTGACTCACGAGAGTGCTGTGTGCGGTGCGCTTATGGCTTACCACAACGGATTTGAATTCAAAATCGGCGGTGGCTTGATTGGCGGACTGTTGGCGCAGCTTCTGTATACCGGTTTCGGCTTGGTGGGTGCCTATATTATTACCATTATCGGTATCATCGTTTGCATGGTAATTATTACGGAGAAGTCCACGTTAAGAGGCTTGAAGCGTTCGGCACGTAATATGAAGAAGCGTAGTGAACTGCATTCCCAGGAACGTGCCTCCAGAGTGAAGCGCAAACATGAGCATGTACAGACCCGACAGGTAGAACCGGAAGCGTCTGAGACAGATAGCACCAGCTATCGCGGTGTCACCATGGATACCTTACTGGCAGATCCGATTCAGGAAGCCGGTCCATCCGATGAAGTGAACGAGATTCATATGTCGGTGGAAGATGTAAATCGCGTGGCCTTGCGTTCTGATGGTACGGACCAGCCGAGTGTCCTTCCGGCACAGCCGAAGATTAATACCTATGAGCCGACCCCGACGGCGGTTTCGGAACCGACTCCTGCACCAAAGCCTGCTGCCCGTAAGACCAAGGGTTCCGAACCGAAAGTGGCGGAAGCCAAGGCAGAGCCTGCGGCTGAGACACCGGTGATGAATATGGCTCCGAAGACGGATGGAGATTATCAATTCCCGCCAATCAGTTTGCTGAAGCAACCAACCCATAAGGGTGGCGGCAATTCCAAGGCTTCCTTACAAGAGACTGCCAATAAACTCCAGCAGACACTGAAGAATTTCGGTGTCAATGTTACCATTACGGATGTGAGCTGCGGACCGGCAGTTACCCGTTATGAGATGCAGCCGGAGATGGGCGTGAAGGTATCCAAGATTGTAAATCTTGCAGATGATATTAAGTTGAACTTAGCAGCCAGCGATATTCGTATCGAGGCACCGATTCCGGGTAAGGCTGCGGTTGGTATCGAGGTTCCCAATAAGGATGTTACCATGGTTTCCTTCCGTGAGTTGGTGGAATCCAAAGAGTTCCAGTCCAGCAAGTCCCGCATTGCCTTTTCTGCCGGCCGTGATATTGGCGGTAACGTTATGGTAGCGGACATTGCCAAGATGCCACATGTATTGATTGCAGGTACCACCGGTTCCGGTAAGTCCGTATGTATCAATACGATTATTATGAGTATTCTCTACAAAGCCCATCCGGATGACGTGAAGTTCATCATGATTGATCCGAAAGTGGTTGAGTTATCGGTATATAACGGTATTCCGCATCTTCTGTGTCCGGTAGTTACGGATCCGAAGAAGGCAGCCGGAGCATTGAACTGGGCGGTCAAAGAGATGACGGACCGTTACCAGAAGTTCGCGGATGTTGGCGTTCGTGACATGAAGGGTTACAACAGTAAGATTCATAACGGTGTCATTACCGTGGAAGATGCCAACGGTAATTCCGTGGATGTAGCTACGGCCAAGATGCCGCAGATTGTTGTCATCGTAGACGAGTTGGCGGATTTGATGATGGTTGCTTCCAACGAAGTGGAAGAAGCAATCTGTCGATTGGCACAGTTGGCACGAGCTGCCGGCATTCACCTGGTAATTGCGACACAGCGTCCGTCGGTTGATGTTATTACCGGTTTGATTAAGGCAAATATGCCTTCTCGAATTGCGTTTGCCGTAAGTTCCGCGGTAGATTCCAGAACCATTCTGGATAGCGGCGGAGCGGAGAAGCTTCTTGGTAAGGGTGATATGTTGTATTATCCACAGGGCTTTACGAAGCCGCTTCGTGTACAGGGTGCTTTCGTATCCGATGATGAAGTGTCTGCAGTGGTAGACTTTATTAAGCAGCACAACAAGCCTTCGGATGAAGCCAAAGAGCATGCATCCAAAGTGACCAGTGAGATTGAGGCGATGCCTTCCGGTGCTACTGCAATCGGTGGTGGAGAAGGCGGATTTGATAATGAACGGGATTCCTATTTTGAGGCTTCCGCTCGCTTGATTGTTGACAAAGAAAAAGCTTCCATCGGAATGCTTCAGCGTAATTTCAAAATTGGCTTTAACCGTGCGGCTCGTATTATGGACCAGCTGGAGGAGTTTGGAGTGGTTGGTCCGGAAGAAGGTACCAAGCCCCGGAAGGTGTTATTGACAACACCGCAATTAGAGGAATTATTAGGATCTTCGGATGCTACTAATTTATAAATTTTTATTGTAAAAGTGGAGGAAGTTGAAGTTGAAGAGTGATATCGAGATTGCACAGGCCGCAGTAATGGAACCGATTGCCAATGTCGTAGCGCCGTATGGAGTAACGGCAGATGACATTGAGCAGTATGGCAAGTACAAGGCAAAGCTCTCTGAGGAGTTGCTGGCAAGCCTATCCGAGAAGCCGGACGGCAAATTGGTTTTAGTTACTGCGATTAATCCGACACCGGCAGGTGAGGGCAAGACCACAACCAGTATCGGATTGGGTCAGGCGTTTGGTAAGCTTGGTAAAAAAGCTATTTTAGCTTTGCGTGAACCGTCTTTGGGACCTTGTTTTGGTATCAAAGGAGGAGCTGCCGGCGGCGGTTATGCACAGGTGGTTCCGATGGAGGATTTGAATCTCCATTTTACCGGTGATTTCCATGCAATTACATCCGCCAATAACTTATTGGCTGCGTTACTTGATAATCACATTCAGCAGGGCAATGCACTTGGAATCGATACCCGTACCATTTGCTGGAAGCGTTGTGAGGACATGAATGATCGTGTTCTTCGTAACATTGTGGTTGGTCTTGGTGCCAAGGCAGACGGTGTGGTACGTGAAGATCATTTCGTCATTACCGTTGCTTCCGAGATTATGGCTATTTTCTGTTTGGCCAGCGACATGAAGGACTTGAAGGAACGTTTGGGTCGTATCATTGTTGCATACAATTATGCCGGAGAACCGGTAACTGCCAAGGATTTACAGGCAGTGGGCGCCATGGCTGCTCTTTTAAAAGACGCCATGAAGCCGAATGTCATCCAGACATTGGAACATACACCGGCCATTGTACATGGCGGACCGTTTGCTAATATTGCACATGGCTGCAACAGTATTCGTGCAACCAAAGCTGCAATGAAGCTTGCGGACATTACGGTTACGGAAGCCGGATTCGGTGCGGATCTCGGCGCCGAGAAGTTCTTTGATATTAAGTGCCGTATGGGCGGACTGAAGCCGGATGCTGTGGTTTTGGTTGCAACCATTCGTGCCTTGAAATACAACGGCGGTATTCCAAAGGATGCCTTATCCAAAGAGAATCTGGATGCTTTGAAGAAGGGTATTGTGAATTTAGAGAAGCACATTGAGAACTTGCAGAAGTACGGTGTGCCGATTGTCGTTACCTTGAATTCTTTTGTTACGGATACTGAGGCTGAGACTTCCTTCGTTCAGAAGTTCTGTGAAGACCGTGGCTGTGAGTTCGCTCTTTCCGAAGTATGGGAGAAGGGCGGCGAAGGCGGAATCGCCCTGGCTAATAAGGTTTTAGACGTATTGGAAAACAAGCCAAGCAATTTTGCTCCGCTGTACGGGGATGAGTTATCCTTAACCGAGAAGATTGAAACCATTGCCAAGGAAATCTATGGAGCTGATGGCGTAGATTACAGCCCGGCTGCCAAGAGAGAACTGGCACATCTGACTGAGCTTGGTATGGGAAAATGCCCGGTATGCATGGCGAAGACACAGTATTCCTTGTCTGACGATGCGAAGGCCCTTGGCCGTCCGGAAGGTTTCCGTATTACGGTTCGCGAGGTATATCCTTCCGCAGGAGCCGGATTTGTTGTTTGTGTACTGGGTAATATTATGACGATGCCGGGCTTGCCGAAGACACCGGCTGCATATGGTATTGATGTATCTGATGATGGAGTTATTACCGGATTATTCTAAGTTACGTGAGGATTGTTTATGATTTGTCCGAATTGTAAGCAGGAAATTGAAGATGGCAGCATCTACTGCGAGCATTGTGCCCACACGATTCAAATCGTTCCGGATTACAATGCACTGGATGATGTACTTCCTTCTATTTTGGAGGAGAATCCGAAGCCTGCCCCCAAAGTTGGGAATCAGAAAACAAAAGAACATAGCGCAAAAAAGACCGCACATCCGAAGACCGGGCAACAACGCCTGGTCATCGGAGTTTGTTGCGGTGTACTGGTTGCTATCATCGGTATCTTTGCATGGCAGAGTTATCTTCACAGTTATACCTATTTTATGAATCGTGGAAAAGCATTGGAAGCCGAGAAGGAATATGCCGATGCTAAGAAGTATTACGACCGGGCTTACAAGAAGAACGATACCGTGGATGCTACCTTAGCATGTGGCCGCATTGCTTATCGCATGGGAGACTACGACGAAGCCAAAACCTACCTGTTGTCTGTAGCACAGGCAGATGCTTCCAATACGGAAGCCTTCGAGCTTTTATGCAAGATTTATGAGGCGGAGAGTGATTTTACTGCTTTAGAGGATCTTGCAACCCTTTCCGATGATGAAGAAGTGTTGGCCATTATTGATGCAGCCTTGATTTTCCCGCCGGGATTCTCCATTGAGGGCGGATCCTACGATGACGATATGACCTTGTATTTGTCTGCGCCCAGGGGCAGTGAAATCTATTATACGATTGATGGCTCCAATCCGGACGAAGGATTGTTATACGATGAGGATGAAGGTATCCATTTAACAGACGGAACCACCCGGGTGCGGGCCGTTTGCAAAAATGAATCCGGCAAGTTCGGATTCGAAGCAGAGGAAGTCTATAAGATTTCCTACAAAGCACCGGATTATCCGGTGGTAACGCCATCCAATGGCACATTTAACGAAGAAACTTTTATTACCATTACCTCTTCCAACGAAGAGGACCGCATTTATTATACTTGGGACGGAAGTACACCGACGGTGGAATCCAGTCTTTATACGGAGCCGATTCCGGTTCCTGCGGGCAACAATATTTTATCGATTATTGTCATCAATCGACATGACTTGATCAGTGAAGTGTTGCAATGCAATTACGTTTATAAACCTTAGAAAATTATGAAGATCACAGTGATTTGTGTAGGAAAAATAAAAGAATCCTATTTTCGAGATGCCATTTCAGAATATTCCAAGCGGTTGTCCAAGTATACCACCTTGGAAATCGTGGAAGTGGCAGATGAGAAAACATCGGAGAACTCCTCCGATCGAGAGATTGCATTGATACAGGACAAAGAAGGCAAGCGCATATTATCCCATATAAAGGATGGCGCCCTTTGTATTGCCTTGGCAATTCAAGGCAAGAAAATGGATTCCGTTGCCTTTTCGGATTACATTGCCAAGCGAATGGAAGAAGGCAAAAGCCAGATTACCTTTATCATTGGCGGATCCTTGGGATTAAGCGAAGAAGTGATGAAACGCTGCAAGTATTCCGTTAGTTTTTCCGATATGACATTTCCGCATCAATTGATGCGTGTGGTTCTTTTAGAACAAATATATCGTGGATTTCGAATTCTTAACCACGAACCATATCATAAGTAGGGAGGTCAGTTCTATGTTTCGAATGGTAGACTTGATTGAAAAAAAGAAAATGGGAGAAGCATTATCCAATGAGGAAATTCAGTGGATGATTGAAGGATATACCAAAGGGGAAATTCCGGATTATCAGATGTCCGCAATGTGTATGGCCATCTATTTTCAGGGAATGACCATGGAGGAAACCATTACCCTTACCATGGCAATGCGTGATTCCGGTGATGTGTTGGATTTAAGCGGCATCAGTGGTGTGAAGGTAGATAAGCACTCTACCGGTGGCGTTGGAGATAAGACCACCATGGCACTTGGCCCAATCATTGCTTCTCTTGGCGTACCGGTTGCGAAGATGTCCGGAAGAGGTCTTGGACATACCGGCGGTACCATTGATAAGTTGGAGTGTTTCCCGGGATTTACCACAGCACTTTCCGAGGAGACCTTCAAAGAGAACGTAAACAATATTCAGATTGCTGTTGCCGGCCAAACCGCGAACCTTGCTCCTGCAGACAAGAAGCTGTATGCGCTTCGGGATACCACTGCCTGTGTCAACCAGAAGTCTTTGATTGCCAGCAGTATTATGAGTAAGAAGTTAGCTTCCGGAAGTGATGCCATTGTATTGGATGTGAAGGTTGGTAACGGTGCATTCATGGAGAATGCCAAGGATGCAGAAGAGTTGGCTCGCATCATGGTAGACATCGGCAAGGGCGCCGGCAAGCAGACCCATGCGTTAATCACCAATATGGAACAGCCATTAGGCTATGCGGTTGGTAACAGTGTCGAGGTATTGGAAGCCATTCATACCTTACAGGGCAATGGACCGGAAGATTTCCGTGAAGTGGTATTTGCATTGGGTAAGCATATGCTCATGCTTGCAGGCAAGGCTTCCACTGAGGAAGAAGCCATTGCTATGATGGAAGAAACCATCGCCAACGGAAATGCATTGAAGAAGTTGCATGAATTTGTTGCAGCCCAGGGTGGCGATGCAAGTTATGTTGATGATCCTTCCAAGTTGCCTCTTGCAGAGGTGGTTGTGGAAGTAGAAGCACCACAGGATGGTTACGTATCCAAGTTGGAAGCCCGTCCAATCGGACATGCATCCATGTTGTTAGGCGGAGGTCGTGCCACCAAGGAAAGCGATATTGACCTGGCCGTTGGCTGCATTCTTCACAAGAAAATCGGAGATCCGGTGAAGAAGGGAGAATCCCTGTGTACCGTATATGCCCGCAGCAACGAGAGTGCCAAGGCTGCAGTAGCGGAAATCTTGGGAGCTTACGAATTCTCTGATGCATTCGTTGAGAAGCCGAAGATGATTTACGCAGAATTATCCTAGGAGCGTGCGAGACCGAACCATGAGTGATGCAGAACTATTGTTGGATATTCCAACCGATCATCAATCCAATATTTTTGGACAGTTTGATCGTAACATTAAGAAAATTGAACAGGTTTTATCCGTACAGGTTACTGCCCGTGGCGACGGCTTAAAAGTCAGTGGAAAAACGAAGGCGGTGAACGCCTGTAAGGATATTCTTTTGGAACTATATGAATTATCAAAAAGGGGAAATGAGATTACGGAACAGAATGTAAACTATGCGATTTCTTTGAAGGAATCCATTCAAAACCATGATATGTTACAGATGGATGGGGATACCATCTGCCATACCATTTCCGGTAAGCCGGTGAAGCCGAAGACCATCGGCCAGAAGAAGTATGTGGACGCCATTCGGGACGGCATGATTACCTTTGGAATCGGACCGGCGGGAACCGGTAAGACCTATCTGGCAATGGCAATGGCAATTACGGCATTTCAGGCAGAAGAAGTCAGCCGTATTATCCTTACCCGTCCGGCGATTGAGGCGGGCGAGAAGCTTGGCTTTTTGCCGGGAGATTTGCAGAGCAAGGTAGATCCATACCTGCGTCCGCTCTATGATGCGTTGTATCAGATTATGGGAGCGGACAGCTTCCAGCGAAATATGGAGAAGGGCTTGATTGAGGTGGCGCCTCTTGCGTACATGCGCGGACGCACCCTAGATAATGCTTTTATCATTTTGGATGAAGCACAGAATACCACACCGGCGCAGATGAAGATGTTTCTAACCCGTATCGGATTCGGTTCGAAGTGTGTCATTACCGGTGATCAGACCCAGAAGGACTTGCCGAAGGATCAGGTATCCGGTCTGGATATTGCAACCAAGGTATTATCCGGCGTGGAGGACATCTCCTTCTGTAATTTAACCGGAGCTGATGTGGTACGTCATCCTCTGGTACAGAAAATCGTCACTGCTTATGAGGAGTATGAGAAGAAGCAGGAACGCTTGCAGAACAAGAAAAATAAGGCTGGGAAAAAATAATGGAATTGCGTGAAGATAAAATACCCTTCTACCGCAAGCTGTACTTATGCGGCATATTTCTTATATGTCTGTTGGGTATCCTGTTTTTTGCTATCAAAAATCATATATTGTGGGATGAGATTTTTTGTCTTTTGGTTATGCACATCCTGTATTTCGGATATTTTCTGTTTTGCCTGATGCGCAAACGCAAGACCCATGGCCTAACCTATAACGGCACCAGTTACCAGCGGTTGTTTGTGATGATGGTGTGCTGTTGGGGACTGACCATTGGATTTTCCTATGTGCCAAGCTTTTTTGCACCCATGATTTTGATTCCGTTCTTTTTGTATTCCGTATTGGACGGAACCTTAGCGATTAGTATGGGCATGTATTTGACCTGTATTATGTGCATCACCTGTGACTATGGTATTTATATTTTCTTCAGTTATTTCCTGCTGATATTATTCGGTTCCATGGTTGCGGATGCGATGAAGACTTCCTTCGGTCGTTACCCGTGGGTATTCGGTATTTTGACGGCTTGTGGATATGCGCTCTTAACTTTGGTATTCTATTATTTGGCGTTCTTATCCATGCCGCTGTCTACAGCGCCGATGGTAGGAGCGGTAAGCTTTGGTGTGTTCCTGTTTGTTTCCTTGGGATATCGCTTCCTGCTTCGTATTGATTATCGGGAAGAGCGTAGCGTCTATGAGAGCTTGTTGGATGAAGAATTCCCGCTATTACAGGATATTCGTAGGTTTTCCTACAAGGAATATGAGCATGCCTGTAAGGTGTCTAATCTGGCCGGCATCTGTGCCAGAGAAATCGGAGCCAACCAGGCAGTTGCCATGGCCGGCGGACTCTATTATCGCCTGGGTAAGGTGATTGGAGAGCCGGAGGTGGAAAATGGCGTCAAAGCGGCGTATAATCATTGTTTGCCACCTGCTGTGATAACAATACTTGAGGAATTCGGTGCTTTGGAGAGGTTCCCTAGTACCAAGGAATCTGCAATTGTACATATGGTGGATTCGTTGGTTACCAAGATTGAAGTCTTAGGAGAGACCACCATGGCCAATGAATGGAACCAGGATATGGTGATTTACCAGACCCTGAATGAGTTTTCCAGTCGTGGGGTTTATGATAATTCCGGAATCAGCATCAATCAGTTTTTGAAGATTCGGGAACGCCTTGTGCAGGAAGGAGATTTGCTGTGACACTGTTATTGGAAGAAGAGACGAAGGTACCGTTTTCCTTCGATTATGCCGAGACTGCCAAGGCTGTCATCGAAGAAGCGTTACGTCAGGAAGGCTTCCCTTATGAGGTGGAAGTGAGTTTGACCCTGACGGGATTGGATGAAATCCATGAAATGAATCTGGATTTTCGCCAGATTGACCGTCCGACGGATGTGTTGTCTTTCCCACAAATTGATTATCCGGCACCGGGAGATTTTTCCGAGCTTACCGATGAGAGCGATGTGTTCAATCCGGATTCCGGAGAATGCATTTTGGGAGATATTGTTTTATGTATTCCGAAGGTCATAGAACAGGCCAAGGAATATGGGCATAGCAACAAGCGGGAATATGCTTTTTTGATTGCCCACAGTATGTTGCATCTGATGGGATACGATCACATGGATGATGCAGAACGTATGGATATGGAAGCGCGTCAGGAGAAGATTTTGCATGCGCTGCATATAGATAGAGATTCTAAGGAGGATTAGTAATGAAAAATTGGAAACGCATTGCAAGTGCAATCTTAGTTGGGGCACTGTCTTTTAGCATGGTTGCATGCGGTAACAAGGCAGCGGAAGAGGCACCTGCAGAGGAACAGACGGATGATGTAGAAGCCAATGTTCCTGAAGAATTGGAGGATACCGGTTTTTATAGCGTATTGACCGGACTTCCGGTGGAGACCGAGGAGGAGACACATCTTCGTCCGGTTGCCATTATGACAGAGAATACCAAGGTTGCTCTGCCACAGTACGGTCTGAACCAGGCCGGTGTTCTGTATGAGTGCCCGGTAGAAGGCGGAATCACCCGTATGATGGCCATCTACGACCAGAAGACTGCTTTCTCTTTGAAGCAGATTGGTAACGTTCGTAGTTGTCGTCCTTACTATGCATTCATTGCATCTGAGTATGATGCAATCTATGTTCATTTCGGACAGAGTATTCAGGGCCTGACTCTGTTAGAGACCGGTATTGTAGATAACTTAAGCGGTTTGGACGGCTCCGTTAGCGAGACCGTATTCTTCCGTACTTCCGATAAGAGTGCACCACACAATGCATATGCATCCGGTGAAGGTATCGAGAAGGGTATGGAGAAGAAGGGGTATCGTTCTGTTTACAACAGCGATTACAACGGATACTTTAAGTTCGCTAAGGAAGAGAATACTTTAGAGAACGGCAAGGACTGTGCTGTGATTGAACCTTACTTCTTGGATAACAGCCCATACTTCATCTACAATGAAGAGACCGGTTTGTATGAGCGTTATGAGTTTGGTAAGCCACAGGTAGACGCAATCGACGGCGAGCAGGTTGCAGTGAAGAATGTGATCTTCAAGAACTGCCCAAGCTCTATCTATGACGGAACTCAGTATTTGAACATTCCGGTAGACGGATCCGGCGAAGGCAAGTACTTCACCAACGGTAAGATGATTGATATTACTTGGGAGAAGGAATCTGAGTCTGCAGTGACTCATTACTTCGACAAGTCCGGCAACGAGATCGAGATCAACCCTGGTCAGACTTGGGTTTGCGTCATCGAGAACCAGTATGCGGAAGACAACAATTTTTATGCAACAGTAGACGAGTTTAAGAAGAACTAATACAAGATTATGAGTCAAAAGAAAAGAAGCGATTCCAATTTCATGATGCAGGGATCTATCCTGGCCATTGCTTCGATTATCAGTCGTGTGATCGGGCTGTTATACCGCGCACCTTTAACGGATATCATCGGCAAGACCGGTAATGATTTCTATGGAACCGCCTATGAAGTGTACAACATCATATTGATTATTTCATCCTACAGTATTCCACTGGCCGTTTCGAAGCTGGTGGCAACCCGTATGGCAGATAAAGAGTATAAGAATGCGTGGCGCGTATTTAAAGGCGCCATGCTCTTTGCGTTCATCAGCGGCGGTATTGCCATGGCTGTGGTACTGGTAGGTGCGGATTTTTTCTGCGGGAATATTCTGCAGACCCCGCTGTCTGCGTTGGCACTTCGCATTTTGGCTCCGGTGCTTCTAATTGTAGCAATTGTCGGTGTCATGCGAGGATTCTTCCAGGGTCTTCATACCATGGTGCCGAGTGCATTTTCACAGATTGTGGAACAGATTTTTAACGCAGTGGTAAGTGTCGTTGCTGCGTATTATCTGTTTTCTTACGGTGCGAAGGTAGGCGCTGTGTTGGGAGATTCCAAGCGAATCGCTGCAGCTTACGGCGCTGCCGGAGGTACCATTGGTACAGCAGTGGGCGCAGTTGTCGCACTGTTGTTTATGACGTTCATGGTCTTGGTATATCGCCGGGTCATGAAGAAAAAAATGCGACGGGATAAGCATCGGAATACTGAGAGCTATCTCTCCATTATGAAGATTTTGGTTATGACCATTGTGCCGGTATTGTTATCTACGACCTTGTACAATGTCAGCGCCATTATCGATCAGGGTATTTTTAAGAATATCGTCAATATCCAAGGATATGACAAACATCAAATCTCCGAGTGGTGGGGCGTGTTTGCGGGACAGTATATCGTTCTTATCAATGTCCCGATTTCCATTGCTTCCGCAATGGCTGCCTCTTGTGTACCTTCTATGGCTGCGGCTTATCAGGAAGGCAATGAGATGATGATGCAACGAAGAATTCGCTTAGCTACACGGTTTATTATGTTAATTGCATTCCCATGTACCGTGGGTATGGCAGTCTTAGGCGGTCCGATCATGCAGTTATTGTTTAAGGATACGGATCCGACCAGTGCCTATATGATGCAGATCGGTGCGTTGCCGATTATTTTCTTCTCCTGGTCAACCTTATCCAACGGTTTGCTCCAGGGAATCGATCGGATGAAGGTGCCGGTAAGGAATGCAGGAATTGCATTGGTGGCACAGATTGTGTTCTTGGTTGCGGCTTTGGAGATTTTCCATTTGAATATTTATGCAGTTGTATTGGCCAACGCTTTTTACGGTCTGATGATGGCCATCCTGAATCATATGGCATTGCGTCGTTACAGCGGAACCACACTGGATCCGGTGAAGACCTTCCTTATTCCATGTGGTGCATCCCTTGGAATGGGCCTGATTGTATGGCTGGCTTATAAGGGCGTGATGCTCGTACTTTCCAGCAATACCGTTGCAACCATTCTTTCCATTCTGGTAGGAATGTTCGTGTACTTTGTACTGATGATTCTGATGCACGGTATTACCGAAAGTGAGCTTCGTACCTTGCCGAAGGGCGTGGTACTGATTCGCATTGCCAAGAAGCTGCATTTGATGTAATAAGGAGTGATGGTATTTATGAGTGGAACCATTGCAATTGTTGGTGCCGGCGCTTCCGGTTGTATGGCGGCCATCAGCGCAGCCAGGACGAATCCGAAGGCACAGATTCTTCTGTTGGATGGCAACGAAGAAATCGGACGCAAAATATTGGCTACCGGAAACGGTAGATGCAATTATACGAATGAATACCAATCACCGGACTGTTATCATAGTGATGATATAGCGTTTGTGGAACGCGCTTTTTCGGATTTCGGAAAAGACGAAACCATTACGTTTTTCCGTGAGCTTGGTGTGATTCCTTACTGTAAAAACGGTTATTATTATCCCATGTCCCGGCAGGCCCTATCCATTCGTCATTGTCTGGAGCGGGAACTACAACGACTTGGCGTTACCGTATGCCTTCAGACCCGTGTCATCGGTGTAGAGGCGAAGGATGCCGGTTATGTGATTCATTGTATGGAACGGGATATCAGAGCGGATAAAGTGATTCTATGTACCGGCGGCAAAGCGGCTCCGGATACGGGAAGTGACGGCAGCGGATATTCCTTTGCGAAGCGATTGGGGCATGAGGTGATTGCTCCGAATCCGGCGTTGGTGCCTCTTGTTTGCAGGCAGCATCCATTGAAGGCAGCGGCCGGGGTCCGGGTGAATGCATCGGTTTGTACCACCGATGGCACAGGTCATACTTACGCCGATATCGGTGAAGTTCAGATTACCAAGCAGGGAATCTCCGGTATACCGGTATTTCAAATCAGCCATGTGGTAGCAAAACGTCTTGCAGACAAGCAACCGGCAGAGGTTGTGGTGGATTTCTGGCCAACCGCATCCGCCTCGGAGATTCTTTCTTTTGTCAAAGAGCAAAAGGCCTCCGGTCGAGTGACGGCGCTGGATATATTTAACGGAATTTTCCCACATCCGCTGATTCAGGCATTGTTTGCGGATGATTTTCGTTCCCTGGGAGAAGATGCCCTGGTGGAACGCATCAAGGATGTACGGCTTGTTATTTCCCAGACCATGGGATTTGGCGCTGCCCAAACCTCCGCCGGCGGGGTATCCTTACGGCAGTTGTCGGATATTACGATGGAATCATCGTTACATCAGGGGCTCTTTTTTGCAGGAGAAGTATTGCATGTGGATGGTATCTGTGGAGGATATAATCTGCAATGGGCGTGGACAAGCGGGTATCTTGCCGGCCGCAGTGCAGCACAGGAGCTTTTATGATTCAAATATCACAATTCAAAATCTCTGTGGAAGAGGATTCCATGGAGACAATTCAACAAAAACTTGCACATATGTGTGGCGTTGCAACCTCGGAGCTTTCGGATATTACCATCCTGAAGCGTTCGGTGGACGCCCGTAAAAAGCCGGAGGTCTGGATGGTATATGCTCTGGCTTTTTTGGCTGGAAAAAAAGAGGGCGAAATCTTAAAGCGTTTGCAAAAAAGAAAAGTCAATTGCAGTCGGTATGAGAAGCCAAGCTTTCATCTGCCGAAGGCCAAAGGTCCGATGCATCCGGTGGTGATTGGCGCGGGACCGGCGGGATTGTTTGCCGCCTATGCCTTTGCCAATGCCGGATTAGAACCGATCTTACTGGAGCGAGGGGAAACGGTGGAGCAGCGTAAGCAGGACGTGCTTCGCTTCTGGGAAGAAGGAGTGTTGGCACCAGATTCCAATGTTCAGTTCGGTGAAGGCGGCGCCGGTACGTTTTCTGACGGCAAGTTAAATACCGTGGTGAAGGATAAGTTCGGCCGGAATCATTTTGTTTTGGATACCTTTGTCAAATACGGTGCGCCGGATCAAATCCGCTTTGATGCCAAGCCGCATATCGGTACGGACGTGTTGATGGATGTGGTGAAGGGCATGCGTGAGGAGATCCTTCGCCTAGGTGGAGAAGTACGGTTTCGCACCAAGGTCACCGGATTTGATATCGAGGGAGATCGGCTGCAGGCGGTTTGCCTGGCGGGCGGTACGAAGATTCCTTGTTCTCATGCGGTGCTTGCCATTGGACATTCTGCAAGAGATACTTTTTTGGCTTTACATTCCCAGGGCATTCTGATGCAGGCCAAGGAATTTGCCGTTGGATTTCGTGTGGAGCATCCACAGGAATTTATCAATATTCATCAGTACGGAACACGTTATGCTTCGGTGTTACCGCCGGCTCCTTATAAGCTGGCCACCACCTTGGATAACGGTCGTGGTGTCTATTCCTTTTGCATGTGCCCCGGCGGTTATGTGGTAAATGCGTCCTCGGAAGAGAAGCGTCTGGCAGTCAATGGTATGAGCTATTCCAAGCGTGATGCCGGGAATGCAAACAGTGCCATCATTGTATCTGTCGGTTCCGGTGAATATGATATGAGAGATCCCCTTGGAGCCATTGCGTTCCAGCGAAGCATTGAAGAGAAGGCCTATGCACTTGGCAAGGGAAAAATCCCTCAGCAGTTATTTGCCGACTTCAAAGAGAATCGGGCAAGTACCACCTACGGAAGCTTTTCTTCCTGGAACAAAGGCGGAGCGAATTTTGCGAATTTGCGTGGAATTTTTTCGGAAGAAATCAACGAATCCTTCTTGCGGGGCATGGAGTTTTTCGACCGCAAGATGAGTGGATATGCCAGAGAAGATGCGATTCTCTCCGGTGTGGAGTCCAGGACTTCCTCGCCGGTACGCATACCAAGAGATGAGTTTTTTGAGAGTAATATCAAAGGCCTTTATCCTTGCGGTGAAGGCGCAGGTTATGCCGGCGGAATTACTTCTGCGGCAATGGACGGCTTGAAGGTTGCCCAAGCGATTATGGCAACGGAAGACTAAGATAAGGAAGACGAAGAGACATGGGTGAATTTACACCAATGATGCAACATTATCTGGACACCAAGGCGCAGTACAAGGATTGTATCCTTTTTTACCGACTGGGTGATTTCTATGAGATGTTTTTTGACGATGCCAAAACGGTATCCAGAGAATTGGAATTAACATTAACCGGTAAGGCTTGTGGTATGGAAGAGCGGGCACCGATGTGCGGCGTGCCGTTTCATGCGGTAGATACGTATCTGACCCGACTGGTAGCAAAAGGCTATAAGGTTGCTATTTGTGAGCAGGTAGAAGATCCGAAGGAAGCCAAGGGTATGGTGAAGCGGGAAGTGGTTCGTATTGTGACACCGGGTACGAATCTGGATACCGGCTCTTTGGATGAGACTAAGAATAATTATCTGATGAGCGTGGATTTTTCACAGGATACCTTCGGAATTGCAACCTGTGATTTGACCACCGGTGACTTCTTTGTGACGGAAGTGGATGAGGCTGCAAAATTCTTAGACGAGGTCAGCCGATATAATCCTTCCGAGCTTTTGGTGAATGATGTATTCTGCATGAGCGGTCTGAAGGAAGAGGACTTGCGTGAGCGGTTTCATTTGGCCATTACGCCTTTGGCCAATGATTATTTTGTGGATGAGTATGCAACGAAGGTGCTATGTGAGCATTTTCATGTGAAGAGCTTGCAGGGCCTTGGCTTGGCGGATTTTCATCTTGGAAATACTGCCGCCGGTGCGTTGCTTTCCTATCTGATTGACACTCAAAAGTCCGATTTGGCCCACCTGACCCATATTACTCCTTATGTTTGCGGCAATTACATGCTGATGGATTCTTCCACCTACCGTAACTTAGAGCTGGTGGAGACCATGCGGGAGAAGGAGAAGCGCGGTTCCTTATTGTGGGTGTTGGATAAGACCAAGACTGCCATGGGGGCCCGAACCCTTCGGAGTTTTATTGAGCAGCCCCTCATTAACAAAAAGGAAATCAATCACCGTTTGGATGCCATTGAAGAGTTGAATGCTCATATGATTTCCCGTGAAGAATTACGGGAGTATTTAAATCCCGTCTATGACCTGGAACGTTTGATGACCCGTATTTCTTATCGGAGCGCCAATCCAAGAGATTTGATTGCATTTAAGAATTCCATTGCGGTAATTCCTGCGATTAAGGCGGTGTTATCCGAGTTCAAGGGCGATGTCCTCTGCAATTTGAACCGGGATATGGATGACTTGTCGGATTTATTCCATCTCATTGATGAGGCCATTGATGAGGAACCTCCGATTTCCGTGCATGACGGTGGTATCTTAAAACCCGGTTTTTCCGAAGAAGTGGATACCCTGCGACATGCCTCTACCGACGGCAAGAGCTGGTTGGCAGACCTTGCGGCCAAGGAGCAGGAGAAGACCGGTATCAAGAATCTGAAAGTAAAATACAACAAGGTCTTCGGATACTATCTGGAAGTAACCAATTCCTACAAGGATCTGGTGCCGGATTACTTCATTCGTAAGCAGACCTTAGCCAACGCGGAGCGTTATTATACGCCGGAATTGAAAGAGCTGGAGAATACCATTTTAGGAGCGGAAGAGAAGCTGACCCGATTGGAATATGATTATTATTTCCGTATTCTGGAACAGATTTCCGGACAGGTGGCCCGCATTCAAAAGACAGCGAAGGCCATTGCCCATTTGGATGTATTTTTATCCTTGGCATATGTTGCGGAAAAGAATCATTATGTCCGTCCGAAGATGAATGAGCGGGGACACATCGATATTAAGAATGGCCGTCATCCGGTCGTAGAGAAGATGATTCCAAACGATATGTTCATCGAGAATGATACGTATCTGGATAACCGGGAGCATCGGGTATCGATTATCACCGGTCCGAATATGGCCGGTAAGTCTACCTACATGCGTCAGACCGCATTGATTGTATTGATGGCCCAGATGGGATCCTTTGTTCCTGCTGCGGAAGCGGACATCGGAATTGTGGATCGGATTTTTACCCGTGTGGGAGCTTCCGATGATTTGGCCAGTGGCCAGAGTACCTTCATGGTGGAGATGAACGAAGTGGCGAACATTCTTCGAAATGCCACCTCTTCCTCCTTGTTGATTTTGGATGAGATCGGTCGCGGTACGTCTACCTTCGACGGACTTGCCATTGCTTGGGCTGTGGTAGAGCATGTAGCGAACCCGAAGCTACTTGGTGCTAAGACGTTGTTTGCCACCCATTATCATGAGCTGACGGAGTTGGAGGGCAAGCTTCCGGGGGTAAACAACTATTGTATTGCCGTGAAAGAAAACGGAGATGACATTGTTTTCTTACGTAAGATTGTTTCCGGTGGCGCAGATAAGAGCTACGGTATTCAGGTAGCCAAATTAGCCGGCGTTCCGGATGCGGTCATTGAGCGTGCCAAGGAAATCGTCAATGAATTGGTACAGAACGATATTGCAGACATTGCCAAGAGTATTACCATTCCGGGAGCTTCTGCTGCTAAGAAGCCGGAGAAGCTGGACGAAGTGGATCTGAAGCAAATTTCCTTATTCGATACCATTACGGATGAGGATATTATCGATGATTTGAAGCATCTGGATATTAGCAGCATGACGCCGCTGGATGCATTAAACAAGTTGAACGAGTTGCATAATAAGGTTAAGAACAGATGGTAAGAAACGAAATTGCATTACTGAATCAGGAGACAATTGATAAAATCGCTGCGGGAGAGGTGGTAGAACGCCCATCTTCCGTAGTGAAGGAATTGGTAGAGAATGCCATTGATGCCGGAGCAACGGCCATTACCGTAGAGATTAAGGACGGTGGAATCACCTTGCTTCGTATCACGGACAACGGATACGGAATTCCGAAGGAAGAGATTCCGCTGGCATTCTTACGTCATACCACCAACAAGATTCGCAGTGCCAGTGAACTGTTGTCCCTACACACTTTAGGGTTCCGCGGGGAGGCGTTGTCCAGTATTGCTGCGGTATCCAAGGTGGAGCTGATTACCAAGACCAAAGATGCCTTGATTGGTTCCCGTTATGTCATTGAAGGTGCCAAGGAGCTGTCTTTGGAAGAGATGGGAGCTCCGGACGGAACCACCTTTTTCGTTCGGCAGTTATTCTATAACACCCCAGCCAGACGGAAATTCTTAAAGTCTCCTATGACAGAGGGCAATTACATTCAGGAACTATTGGAACGATTGGCCTTATCCAATCCATCCATTTCCTTCCGTTTTATTTCCAACGGAAAAGACCGCTTTGCTACCGCAGGAAACGGCAATCTAAAAGATACCATATATGAGTTGTACGGCAGAGAAATTGCATCTTCTTTGATTGAGGTTTCCGCTGAGGAAGAGAGCTTCTCCTTACATGGATTTATCGGTACGCCGGCGCTGAATCGCGGGAACCGGAATTTTGAATCCTTCTTTGTTAACGGTCGTTACATTAAGAGCGGCATTTTAAGTAAGTCTTTGGAAGAAGGCTATGCCGGATTTTTGATGCAGCATCAGTATCCATTTGCGGTATTGATGTTTGACTTTGCAGATAACGGGGTGGATGTGAATGTGCATCCTTCCAAGTTGGAGGTACGCTTCGAGAATTCCAACGTGGTCTATAACACCTTGCTTCGTACGGTCCATGATGCATTAGCCCATCGGGAAGATATCGATGTGGTTCCGGTGGCGGAAGAAGAGGATGAAGTCATTGCGGAAGCAACGCCGATTCTTCGTGCGGAGCCTTTTGAAGCCAGCCGACTTCAGTCCATGAAGGATTCCATTGTGGAACAGATTCACAAGGACACACCATACGAAGCGCAATACAAAGAGTTCTATGAGAATAAGCGCAAAGAATCCGTGGCGGAGGAAATCGTTTATCATGCACCTGCTGCAAATGTTGGAAATCCAACAATTGTACAGGAAGAGCCTGTTTCCAAGCCTAACTATGAGCAGGCCAGCTTTTTCTCCGAAGAAGCCAGAGCAAAACATCGCATCATCGGTCAGGTCTTCGGTACCTATTGGCTGGTGGAATATGACGGGAAGTTGTATATCATCGACCAGCACGCAGCTCATGAAAAAGTACTCTATGAGAAGACCATGGCCAGATTGCACGAGAAGACCATGACCTCCCAGATGGTGAATCCGCCCATTATTGTGACCCTATCTACACAGGAAGAGGAAGCTTTTGAAAAGTACAAAGAGTCTTTTGAAACCTTAGGATACCAGGTAGAACATTTTGGAGGTAAGGAATACGCATTGACCGCAGTTCCGGACAATATTTTAAATCTGGATAAGCGTCAGCTGTTTTTGGATGCCATCAGTGCCTGCGTGGAGTTGAAGGAAGACAAGACTTCGGAGTTGATTCTGGAGCGCATTGCTTCCATGTCCTGTAAGGCGGCAGTCAAAGGAAATCATGTGTTGTCCAAGCCGGAAATCGAGAGCCTAATTGATGAGTTGTTATCTTTGGACAACCCATTCCGTTGTCCACACGGAAGACCGACGATTATTGCCATGACCCAGTATGAGTTAGATAAGAAGTTTAAGAGGATTGTATAATGAACAAGCCGAAAATCATTGTGCTGACCGGGCCTACCGCCGTTGGAAAGACCAGTGCTTCCATTGGATTGGCCAAAGCCATCGGCGGTGAAATCATCTCTGCGGATTCCATGCAGGTGTATCGTCACATGGATATCGGATCTGCGAAGATTACACCGGAAGAGATGGATGGTGTGAAGCATCATCTGATTGATGTCTTGGACCCGTCGGAAGCATTCAACGTGGTGACCTTCCAGCAGATGGCCAAAGCAGCCATGAAAGAGATTTATGCAGCCGGACACATTCCCATTGTGGTAGGTGGAACCGGTTTCTATATTCAGGCTCTTTTGTATGATATTGATTTTACGGAAGAGACGGATGCAACCCGGTATCGGGAAGAGTTGGAAGCATTAGCCATAAGCCGCGGCAAGGAGTATTTGTATGAGCAACTTCAAGCGGTAGATCCCAAAGGTGCTGCCGCCATTCATCCCAATAATGTGAAGCGGGTGATTCGCGCATTGGAATATTATCGTAATACCGGCGGGAAGATTTCCGAGCATAACGAAGCCTCCCACCAAAAAGAATCTCCCTATGATTTTACGTATTTTGTCCTGGATATGGAGCGGGACAAACTCTATGAACGGATTGACAAGCGCGTCGATCTCATGATAGAACAAGGCTTGGTCGATGAAGTGAAGGCTTTGGCATCGATGGGTGCGACCAGGGATATGGTTTCCATGCAGGGTCTTGGCTACAAAGAAATCCTGGACTATTTGGATGGGAAGATTGGTTTGGAAGAAGCGATTTATCGCATCAAGCGTGATTCGAGACACTTCGCCAAGCGCCAGTTGACCTGGTTCCGCAGAGAACGGGATGTGACCTGGATTCACAAAGAAGATTTTGATATGGAGGAAGCACGCATATTGGATTATATGCTTACCAAGCTTCCCTAGAAAGGTTTTTATGAGTAATTTAGAGATGGATGCAATGTACCGGGAATGTGGTATTTCCAACGAAGTATATGCATTCGGTGAAAAGATTTTGAAGGAACTTGCCCCGCGTTTCGCAGCAATTGATGAGACTGCGGAATACAACCAGATGAAGGTCATTCGCGCCATGCAGAAAAACCGTGTGTCCGCAGAATGCTTCAATCAGAGTTCCGGATACGGATATAACGATTTGGGAAGAGATACCTTGGAAGAAGTCTATGCTTCCTGTTTTCATGCAGAAGCTGCCTTGGTTCGTCCACAGATTACCTGTGGTACCCATGCCTTGGCATTGGCTTTGATGTCCAACCTTCGCCCGGGGGATGAACTGTTGTCTCCTGTGGGCAAGCCATACGATACCTTAGAGGAGGTAATCGGAATCCGTCCCTCCAAGGGCTCTTTGGCAGAATACGGTATTTCCTATCGTCAGGTGGATTTGTTGCCGGACGGTAGCTTCGATTATGACAACATTAAGAAGGCCATCAATGAGAAAACCAAGATGGTGACGATTCAGCGTTCCAAGGGTTATCAGACCAGACCGTCCTTCGGCGTGGAACAGATTGGAGAGTTGATTTCCTTTATCAAGGGAATTAAGCCTTCGGTCATTGTTATGGTAGATAACTGCTACGGAGAATTCGTAGAGCGCATCGAACCGATGGATGTGGGAGCAGACATGATGGTTGGCTCTTTGATTAAAAATCCGGGTGGCGGACTTGCCCCAATCGGCGGTTACATTGTAGGAACCAAGGAATGCGTGGAGAATGCCGCATATCGTTTGACTTCTCCGGGTCTTGGCAAGGAAGTCGGAGCCTCACTTGGGGTGATGCAGTCATTCTTCCAGGGATTTTTCCTGGCACCGACGGTTGTTTCCGGTGCGCTTAAGGGTGCGATTTTTGCAGCCAATATTTATGAACGGCTGGGATTTGCCGTTATTCCAAACGGTAGCGAAGAGCGTCATGATATTATTCAGGCCATTGAATTCTTGTGTCCGGAAGGGTTGTGTGCATTCTGCGAAGGCATTCAGGCAGCAGCTCCGGTAGATAGTTATGTAACACCGGAACCATGGGATATGCCGGGATATGACAGCCAGGTTATTATGGCTGCGGGAGCTTTTGTACAGGGCTCCTCCATTGAGCTTAGTGCAGACGGACCGCTTCGTCCACCGTATGCAGCATACTTCCAGGGTGGACTGACCTGGTATCATGCGAAGCTGGGAATCCTTATGTCCCTGCAAAAACTTTACGAGGCAAACCTTGTGAAGGATAGTCAATTATGCTAGAATAATTTAGTGTTTTCAATGATTTCCGCCGATTTTTAGAAGAGAACGGAAGGGAATTATGACAACCAAATTACATACGAATCGTAGGATGACCGTAGAAGATCCGTATACCCGTGCTATGAGTTACGGACCTATGGTTTTAACAGATGCGGAATTATTGGCAATTATTCTGCGGACCGGGCATGGTGCGCAGGATGCGGTTGCTTTATCTAGGAATTTACTGGAAGCTTATGACAACCGCTTAGGGAAGCTTTTGTCCAGTGATTTAACGGAACTTATGGAGTTCCCCGGAATCGGTCGGGTGAAGGCTTTAGAACTGCTGGCTTTGATGGAGATATCCAAGCGCATTGCCTGTGAGCAGCATGTGGGACATATGCGGATGGATTGTCCTAGAACCATTGCCGATTACTATATGGAGCAGTTACGTCATAATCACAACGAGCAGTTTATTGTTTGTCTGTTTGACAGTAGAGCTCATTTGATATGTGACACCATTCTATCCAGTGGAACCGTGCGATCCACATCTATTTCACCTCGGGAGATTTTCTCTTTTGCTCTGCGCCATCATGCGGTTTATATCATCGTTTTACATAATCATCCCAGTGGGGTTTGTGAGCCCAGTCCACAGGATATTGCACTTACGAAGGAGCTGTTTGCTTCCGGTCATATGCTGCATATTCCGCTTCTGGATCACATTATCATTGGGGACCATACATATTACAGTTTCAAAGAGGAAGGACTGGTCTTAGACCAGAAGGAAGTGGACAATGATTAGTGGTTACGGTATCGATATGGGAACCGGAAATCTTAAGATTTTCGATCGCTCTACCGGCAAGGTAGTGAATGAGAAGAATGCCATCGCAATTGTGGACGGGGACCGCATGTATGCTTACGGTGACGAAGCATATTCCATGTATGAGAAGGCTCCGGATACGATTCAGGTATCTTTCCCGATTATCAACGGTGTCATTGCGGATTTTGACAACATGCAGACCATGCTGTTAGAAATCCTTGAGAATCGTATGGGTGCGAAGCTGAAGGGCGCGGATATCGTCATTGCAGTTCCCAACGACATCACAGAGGTAGAGAAGAAGGCATTCTATGATATGTTTGCCAAGACCAAGATTAAGGCACGTTCCATCCGTCTGTGTGAGAAGCCTCTTGCAGATGCAATGGGTATGGACATTGATATCACTGAGCCGACCGGTGTTATGGTGGTGGATATGGGTGCAGACACCACAGAGATTTCCGTTATTTCTCTTGGTGGTTTGGTCATCAGTAATCTTCTTCCGTATGGCGGCAACCGTTTGGATGATGCCATCGTGACCTATTTGAAGCGTAAGTTTAACCTTGTGATCGGTCGCAAGACAGCCAAGTCTTTGAAGGAGAATATCGGTTCTGCATTGAAGGGCCAGGGTACTTCCATGACCATCGTTGGTCGTGATGTGGTCAGCGGTCTTCCGATTGAGATGAGTATCGATTCCCAGGTTGTGTATGAGGGTATTCGGGATGAGCTGAATAACTTAGCAACCAATATCAAAATGATTCTTGAGAAAGTTCCGCCGGAATTGGCGAAGGACATTGTTCATTCCGGAATTTATATTACCGGTGGCGGATCCAACATTGCGGATATCGCTGAGTTTTTCTCCGGTGTGACCAACATCAAGACGAATGTATCCGAATACGGGGAAGAGACTGTAGCCAGAGGACTGGATAAGGTCTTATCCGATGAGAAGTTCCATCGTTTCGGATATACTATGAAGAGTAGAATTTTTAGTTAATGCGAGGATAAGCAACTATGCGTGGCAAGCGTTCGAGAGTTCCAAGCAATTACATATTGATTATTCTGATTATTGCCTGCGTTGCATCGCTTTTTATCAGTTATGCGACCGGTTTTTCCGGTGGTCCGATTCAGATCATTGCGGATTACGTGTTTGTTCCCATGCAACGAGGCATTGATTTGATTGGAAGTTCCATTTCCGTTTCTTCCGAAGATTCCAAGACGAAGCAGGAATTGATTGCGGAGAACGAAGCTTTACAAGCGGAAGTGGAGCGCTTGACGGACCAGCTGACCAAGACACAGCTCCAGCAGAGTGAGTTGGAAGAGCTTCAGGAGCTGTTCCAATTGTCTCAGACCTATTCCGATTACAAAACCACCGGCGCCCATGTTATTGCCCGTGGTACCACCAACTGGTTTGATACCTTTACCATCGATAAGGGGACCAATGACGGTGTACAGGTGGATATGAATGTCATTGCCGGCGGCGGATTGGTTGGTATTGTAACTGACGTAGGCAAGAATTACGCAGTGGTTCGTTCCGTTATTGACGACAACAGTAACGTCAGTGCCATGGTCCTTTCTACCGAGGATCAGTGCATTATATCCGGAGATTTGGCTTCTATGACCGAGAAGAACATGATCGGTTTATCCAAGTTGGAGGATCCGGAAGGGAAGGTTGTCCCGGGAGATTCCGTGGTGACTTCCAATATCAGTAATAAATATTTGCAAGGTATTTTGATTGGCTATATCGATCAGATTGAGGATGACAGTAACGGCCTTACAAAATCCGGAACAATTACGCCTGTAGTTGATTTTCGTCACCTTACAGATGTACTTGTGATATTGCAAGTGAAGGAGACAGGTGAGTAGCTATGGAGATGCGATTTTGGGTACGTCGTGTAATTGTAATCGCTCTTATGATATTTGCCTGTTTTTTATTGCAGACAACGATTTTTCCGCGATTTGAGATTGCAGGAGTGGTACCGAATGTATTAATCATTATCACCAGTTTTTTCGGTTTTATGGTTGGCCGCAAGCATGGATGTATCGTAGGTTTTGCCTGCGGAATTATTCTGGATTTGTTTAACAGTTCCCTATTTGGACTCTATAGCTTGATTTTTCTTGTGATTGGCTACATAAACGGCGTTTTCCGTAAAATCTTTTTCGGTGATGACATGAAGCTTCCGCTGTTATTTGTTGGCGTAAGCGATTTGATTTACGGAATGGCAGTCTATTTTGCACTGTTTTTCTTCCGACATAAGTTGGATATTGGATTTTATTTTATGAATATTATGATGCCGGAAATGGTATATACCATCTGCGTCATGATTCCATTGTATTTTGTTTTTGAGGCAGTGATTCGTCGGTTGGATCAGACGGATAATAAGAGGAGCGCACGGAAGATTGGTTGAGTATATACAGGAATTATTAGCAAAATTGTTTTCTTCCAGACTGAAAGTATTACAGGTACTTTTGGTCTTTTTGGCATGCGTTCTCGTATTACGTCTGTTTGTGCTTCAGATTATCCGCGGTGCGGACTATCAGGAGAACTACAACCTGCGTATTGAGAAAAAAGAAACCATCGATGCCACCAGAGGTAATATCTATGACCGTAACGGGGAGCTGTTGGCCTACAACAAACTGGCCTATGCCGTTACCATTGAAGATTCCGGAGCATATCCGTCCCGTGCGGTAAAGAATGAAAAGATGTGTAAGGAATTGTCCGCGTTGATTTCCAATATTGAGGCCAACGGGGATACCTTGGATTTAACCTTCGGCATTACCATGAATTCCGCCGGAGAGTATGAATTCGTCTCTTCCGGAACTTCATTGCAGCGTTTCCGTGCGGATGTATTCGGCTATGCCAATATTAAGGATATGAAATACAACGAAATCATCGGCAAGAACGAAGCGGATGCTACGGCCGATGATATTATGAATTTCTTATATAACGATAAGAACTACGGCATTCCGGATTCTTACTCCAAGGAGATGCGATATAAGATTGCCGTCATTCGATACAACATGAGTTTGAATCGTTATCAGAAGTATATTGCCACCACCATTGCATCCGACGTCAATGATTCTACTGTTGCCTATGTCATGGAGAACCAGAACGAATTGACCGGTGTGGAGATTGAAGAGAAGACCATGCGCTGCTACGAAGACGCAGAGGCGTTCTCCGGTATCATCGGATATACCGGTAAGATTTCTACAGACGAATATAATGAGCTGTTGGATCAGGGCGAAGATGTTAGCCTGAATGATGTGGTGGGTAAGATCGGCATCGAGGCCAGCATGAATGATTATCTCTCCGGAACCAAAGGCTCCCAGACGGTATACGTAGACAGTGTCGGTAACTTAATTGAGACTACCGACCGTGTGGACCCTGTAGCGGGCGGACACGTGTATCTGTCTTTGGATAAGAAGTTGCAGTCCGATGCATACAAGATTTTGGAACAGGAGATTGCGGGAATTGTCTATTCCAAAATCGCGAATATAAAAGAATACAAAGTTGCGGATGACGAGAAGGATCCGGATATTATTATCCCGATTTATGATGTTTATTATGCTTTGATTAATAACAGTCTCATTGATACGTCCCATTTTTCCGCAGCGGATGCCAGCCCTATGGAGCAGGCCGTGCTTCGCAGCTATCAGGCCAAGGAGAAGCAGGTATTTGCTCAGCTTGGCAATTTATTGAATGCTTCCAATCCAACTCCTTATAACCAATTGGAAGAAGAGTATCAGACCTATATGACCTTCATCGTTAAGCTGTTGAAGTCGGATGGAGTGTTGGATGCGGATCTTATCGATAATACCGATGAGATGCAGGTGAAGTGGACCAACGAAGAGTTGTCCGTGAATGAATACCTGACTTACTGTATCGAGAAGAACTGGATTGATATTACCAAATTCTCCGAGAAGTCCAAATACGTTGATACGGACGAGATTTACAGCGCTTTGGTGGAGCATGTTTTGGCTACCCTCAAAGAGGATCCGTCCTTCCGTCGACAGATTTATTACTATGCGATTTTGCAGGACCAGATTACCGGTTCGCAGCTGTGCGTGATTCTGTACGACCAGGGCGTATTGGAGATGGATGAAGCGGCTTATGCTTCTTTATCCGGCGGGGGAAGTGCTTACAATTTCCTTCGTGATAAGATTAAGAATCTGGAGATTACCCCTGCGCAGTTGGCACTGGATCCTTGTACCGGATCTTCCGTTGTAATTGATACCAAAACCGGTGCTGTGTTGGCCTGCGTTTCTTATCCGGGCTATGATAACAACCGTTTGGCGTCTTCCGATTCCGCATATTATGCGTATTTGAATCTGAACCAGTCCAACCCGCTGTATAACTATGCAACTCAGCAGCGTACCGCTCCGGGTTCTACCTTCAAGCCGATTTCTGCGACGGCAGGCTTGGCAGAGAATGTGATTGATACCTCCACGGAGATTCTGGATGAAGGTGTATTTACCAAAGTATCCAATGAACCGAAGTGTTGGGCATATCCAAGCAACCACGGTTCCATCAATGTTTCTGAGGCAATTCGTGATTCCTGTAACTACTTCTTCTACGAAGTCGGTTGGAGATTGGCCGGAGGCAATGACTACGAGGATGCCAAGGGTATTGAATATATTCAGACTTACGCAAAGTTATTTGGTCTGGATTCCAAGACCGGTATTGAGATTGAAGAGGCAACCCCGAAGATTGCAACGGAGTACCCGGTTATGGCTGCCATCGGACAGTCTGATAACAACTTTACCACAATCGCTTTGGCTCGTTATGCAACAGCAGTAGCCAATAGCGGTACCGTATACAATCTGACGCTGTTGGATCATGTAACCGATGCGGAAGGCAATACCGTTGCTACTTATTCTGCTGAGGTGAAGAACCATGTAGATGTTTTGAATTCCGCACAGTGGAATGCCATCCATTCCGGTATGCGTATGGTTGTAGAGAATATGTCCTACTATAAGGATTTTGAAGTTGATGTTGCAGGTAAGACCGGTACGGCGCAGCAAGCCAGAACCAGGCCAAACCACGCCCTGTTTATCGGTTATGCGCCTTATGACAATCCGCAGATTGCGGTAGCCAGCCGAATTGCCTTCGGTTATACCTCCAACCATGCGGCCAATGTTTCCAGGGATATTATCGGAAGCTATTTCGGTGTTCAGAGCTCCTTGGATGTCATTAACGGTCAGGCGAATGCGGTGAACACCACCAATGCAACCACAGATTAAGAGGTGAATGGAATGATAGAATCATGCACAATCAAGAGTAATGCCCATGGGATTACGTTGATTTTGAATCCGGAGGTTTCCTTCGAGACCTTGGTTGTGGATATTTGTAAAAAATTCAATGATGCCAAAGACTTTTTCGGCAACGCGGATTTGATTTTTTCCGTAGAAGGAAGAGACTTAACCTCCGAAGAGGTGGGCGTCATTGTGGAAGCCATCGAACTGAACTCCGATATTCATATCTCTTTGATTCAAGAAAAGAATCAGTTGAAGGATATTCGGATGCAAGGCAAAATCGATCGTTTTTACTTCGAGAATATCTATGAGAATGCCCATATCGTTATGGATTCCGTAAAATCCGGAGAATTGCTTCGAACGGAGCAGTCCGTCATCATTCTTGGGGATGTGAAGGAAGGCGCTACGGTGGTAGCCGCTGGCAATGTCATCATCTTTGGCTCGCTGCTAGGGGATGTACATGCCGGTAATCCGGGAGAGAACAGTTGCTATATTATTGCCGGTAAGTACGACGGAAGAGAAGTGGCCATCGGCGAATATCGGGATGAAGTGGAAGTGGAGAAGCCGAAGCGCTCTCTTTTTAAGAAGGCATCCACCAGTTCCGAAGCCCTTGCCATCGTTGTGTATGATGACCAATTGGTCTGCGAACCAATCAGTCGCGGTATATTTAAGGAGAACCAGAGGTAACTATGTTTCGTAATTATCGATTTCGAAGTTTCGATATGCTGTTGGTGGTACTGGTATTGATACTGACCATCATCGGTATATTCGTTATAGGAAGTGCGAATGCAGATTATCAGAATAAGCAGATCATCGGTATGGTGCTTGGTCTTGTTGCCATGTTTGTCATTTCGCTGATTGACTATGAGTTTATTTTGCATTTTCCCTGGGTGTACTATGCCCTGACAAATTTATTGTTGCTTTCCGTTCTTGTTTTCGGCGATAATAGTAAGGGAGCAACCCGTTGGGTGGATCTTGGATTTATTCGTTTCCAGCCTTCCGAGGCTGCGAAGATTCTTTTGGTATTATTTTTTGCCTGGTATCTGATGCAGCACGAAGAGGACTTAAATACCCCAAGACGTTTGATTACGATTGCAATTTTGGCCGGCGTTCCGCTGGTTTTGATTGTGGAAGAACCGGATTTGTCTACCACAATCGTTACGTTCCTTGTAATTGTTGCGTTGATGTTTTTTGCGGGTCTTAGCTATAAGATTGTGGCTTGGGCGCTTGGAATCGGAATCCCGACCATTGCTATTACGTTGTTTTTGATTGCGAATCGAGGCATTTCCTTCCTGGATCCGTATCAGATGCTTCGTATTTTAGCGTGGCTTCGTCCGGATGATTACCCGGAGTCTTCCTACCAGCAGCAGAATTCCATTATGGCCATTGGTTCCGGACAGCTTTTGGGGAAGGGCCTTTACAACGAAAGTGCGGATTCTGTTAAGAACGGTAATTATATTTCCGAGCCGCAGACGGATTTTATTTTTGCGGTAGCCGGCGAAGAGCTTGGATTTATCGGTTCTTTGGTTATTATTATTCTTTTGTTTTGGATCGCTTTGGAATGCATGAAGGTTGCCAAGAAGGCCAGAGATCTTAGTGGCCAGCTGATTTGTGTCGGCATTGCTTCCATTATTGGATTCCAGGGATTTGTTAACATCTGTGTAGTGACCGGTCTTTTCCCGAATACCGGATTGCCACTGCCGTTTGTTAGTTATGGTTTAACATCTTTAGTAACATTATATGCAGGTATTGGCTTTGTCTTGAATGTTTCGTTACAGGCCAAGAAGTACTAGACTTTAGAGAGGTGTTTACATGAACATTGGATTAGTCGCACATGATTCCAAGAAAAAATTAATGCAGAATTTCTGCATCGCTTATCGTGGTATCTTAAGCAAGAATAATCTTTTTGCTACCGGTACAACGGGAAGATTGGTGGAGGAAGCAACCAATTTGACGGTACATAAGTATTTGTCCGGTCATTTGGGCGGATGCCAGCAGTTAGGTGCTCAGATTGAGCATAATGAGATTGATTTGGTAATCTTTTTGCGTGATCCGCTTTCTGTGAAATCCAACGAACCGGATGTCAACAATATTGTGCGTTTATGCGATGCTCACAATATTCCGTTGGCGACCAATCTGGCAACTGCAGAGCTTCTTATCAAATCTTTAGACAGAGGAGACCTTGAGTGGCGTGAGATGTACAAGTAAGTTTTTGGGAGTCCTTGTGTCCCTTTCTTTACTTGCAGTTTCCGTGGGAGGTTGCAGCTTTTCGAAACAGACGGGGGATTACCGGTTATACGAAACAAGTGAACAATACGGGATTATCAGCGGAAGTACCAACAATACAACGCTGTTTTCCGAGAATATTTGCGTGGCGGATACCACGGATTTTGGCATGGACCAGGTGGATTCCCAGGTCTGCTTAGGAGCCGCTGCTTTTAATGTAGATACCAAGACTACCTTGTATGCGCAGCATATGCACGAACGGCTATATCCGGCGTCCACCACCAAGGTTATGACCGCTTATGTGGCACTGAAGTACGGGAATCTGGAAGAGACCTATACGGTCAGTGAATTGGCGTGCCAGCAGGAAGAGGATTCCTCCGTGGCTCATTTGCGCCCGGGAGACCGTTTGACCTTACGCCAGTTGTTGTACGGCATGCTGCTTGTCAGTGGCAATGACGCGGCAATTGCAGTAGCGGAAGCGGTAGGGGGAAGTGTAGAAGCCTTTGTTGAGATGATGAATAACGAGGCTTTGGCCCTTGGTGCAACCAATACCCATTTTATGAATCCTCACGGATTGGATGACGAGAACCATTACACCACGGTGTATGATATGTATCTGATGTTTAACGCAGCATTGCAGTATACGGATTTCGTCGATATTATTCATTCCGCGACCTATGATGCGTATTATACCGACGCTAGCGGAAACAATACCAGCATTACCTGGACCACCACCAATCGCTACCTGAAGAATATGGTGGCGTCCCCGGATGGCTTCTATATGATTGGAGGTAAGACCGGATCCACCGGTGCTGCGAAGTATTGTCTGGTACAGTACAGTACCAATAGTAAGAACCAGGGCATCGTATCCGTGGTATTTGGCGCGGACAGTCCTTATAATTTGTATCTATTAACGTCTGAATTGCTTGCAACTTTTGGTGAGAACTAAATAATTGTTAGAAAATTATGCCGGGCTTCCTTGTTATTTGGCCCGGCATATACTATAATTTACTTAGAAAAAATTATCGCACAGAAGATGCGGTGTGTAGCGGAAATAATGCAACGATAAGGAGGGGAATGCTATGGTTGAAATCATTTCTGGGGAAAAGGGAAAAGGAAAGACAAAGCAGCTGCTTGATCGCGTTCGCGGAGATGTTAAGAATGCGCAGGGCAGCATTGTTTTTCTTGATAAGAATCAAAAGCACATGTATGAATTGGATTCCAAGGTTCGTTTGATTAATATGGCTGACTATGATGTTGAGTCTTCAGACGAGTTCCTTGGTTTTTTAAGTGGTGTGATTTCCCAAAACAATGATATCGAAGAAATTTTCTTGGATAGTTTTTTGACCATTGGTTACATTGATACCAGTGAAGGCTTGGTACGTGCCGTTGAAAAGTTAGACCAGATGTCCGAAAAGTTTGAGACGAACTTTATCTTAAGCATTTCGAAAGATGAGAGAGAGCTTCCGGAAGCTGTAAAACCGAAGATTATTATCTCATTATAACTGATGACATTTGCGTATGGATTCCGTTGTTTTTACAACGGAATCTACGTTTCTATAAAAAAATAAAAAAATTTTAAAAATATGCTTGCATTTGTTTCCGCCTTAGTGTATTATTTCATCGTTGTCGCGAGTGAGCAACAAGCGATGACGATGAATATGGTTCCTTGGTCAAGCGGTTAAGACGTCGCCCTCTCACGGCGAAAACAGGGGTTCGATTCCCCTAGGAACTACTCAATCACTTATTATTTGCAGATGACATTTCGTCATCCCCCTTGGTTCCTTGGTCAAGCGGTTAAGACGTCGCCCTCTCACGGCGAAAACAGGGGTTCGATTCCCCTAGGAACTACTTTAATAGCCCAACCCTATGGCATGGACAGTTTGTCCGTGCTTTCTTTTTGCCCATTTCCTTGCAATCATAGAGTTTGTGTGATATATTAAATATCGTGAATATGCTAGATGATTGAGAGTGGGTCGCGAGATCCACTCTCAATTCGTTATGTAGAACAAAAGGTGGTGTCATATGTCAAAAAGGGATGTATATGAAGCGAAGACAACCGAGTTCATTACTCCGATTTTGGAAGCGAAGGGTTTTTCCCTTGTAGATGTGGAGTATGTACGGGAAGGTGCAGATAATTATCTTCGTGCTTACATCGATAAGCCGGGCGGAATCAATATCAATGATTGCGTAGCCGTTAGCGAAGAAATGAATGTTATTTTGGATCGGGAGGATTACATTTCGGATCCTTACACTTTTGAAGTCAGCTCTCCGGATTTGTCCCGTCCTCTGAAGAAGGACAAGGATTTCGAGCGCAACCTCGGAAACAATCTGGAGATTAAGACATATAAACCGATCAATGGTTCCAAAGAGTTCGAAGCGGTGTTAGACGCTTACGATACGGATACCATTACGGTACATGCTGGCGATGAATCTATGGTTTTGAATCGCAGTGATTTGGCATTAGTAAGAATAGCAATTGATTTTTAATAATCAGGAGGAAGAACATGAAGAACAATGAGCTGTTAGAAGCACTCACAATCCTTGAGAAAGAGAAGAACATCAGCAAGGATACCTTACTTGAGGCAATTTCCAATTCTTTGATGATTGCTTGCAAGAACCATTTCGGAACAAGCGACAATGTCATCGTACATATTGATCCGGATACTTGCGAGTACCAGGTATTACAGGCGAAGACCGTTGTAGATGAGGTTTTTGATCCTGCTGAGGAGATTTCCATTGAAGATGCACATGAAATCGATGGCGCATTCCAGTTGGGCGATACCGTGAATGTACGTGTAGAGTCTAAGGAATTCGGCCGTATCGCTACCAGCGCTGCGAAGAACGTAATCTTACAGAAGATTCGTGAGGAAGAGCGCAAGGTGATCTATGGCGAGTTCTACGATAAGGAACACCAGATTGTTACCGGTATCGTTCAGAGATATGTTGGCAAGAATATCAGCATCAACCTTGGTAAGGCAGATGCAATTCTTACCGAGAATGAGCAGATTAAGGGTGAGACCTACAAGCCTACCGATCGTATTAAGGTATATATCTTAGAGGTTAAGGATACTTCCAAGGGACCTCGTATCCGTGTATCCAGAACCCATCCGGAATTGGTGAAGCGTTTATTCGAGGAAGAGGTTGCAGAAGTTCGCGATGGCGTTGTTGAAATCAAGAGCATTGCCCGCGAGGCAGGCAACCGTACCAAGATTGCGGTATGGTCCAACAACGAGGACGTGGATCCGGTTGGTGCATGTGTTGGTATGAACGGTTCCCGTGTAAATGCCATTGTAGATGAGCTTGGCAACGAGAAGATTGATATCATTAACTGGAGCGATAATCCTGCAATGTTAATCGAGAATGCACTTAGCCCGGCTAAGGTTATTTCCGTTATTGCAGATTCCGAGGAGAAGACTGCGAAGGTTGTCGTTCCGGATTATCAGTTGTCTCTTGCAATTGGTAAGGAAGGACAGAATGCCCGCCTGGCAGCTCGTTTGACCGGCTTCAAGATTGATATCAAGTCTGAGACCCAGGCACGTGAATCCGGTGACTTCATGGATTACGAGAACGACTACGATGATTACGATGAGTATGACGATGAAGAGTACTACGATGAGAACGGTGAGTACTATGAAGAATCCGATATGGATTCTGCCGAGGATGGAGAATAAAGTATAGGAATGACAAAGAGTAGCAAGATTCCGATGCGCAAATGCGTCGGATGCAACGAGATGAAACCGAAAACTGAATTGGTGCGCATCCTTCGGACCGTGGAAGATACCGTGACGATTGATTCCACACTTCGCGCCAACGGACGCGGCGCTTATCTTTGCAAAAATGAGGCGTGCCTGAATCGCGCAATGAAGACCAAGGCATTGGAACGTTCCTTGAAGATGCCGATTCCTGCAGAGGTTTTTGAATCTCTGAGAGAGGAGTTGATGGCATGAGCGTAGACCGAGTGCTTTCCATGATTGGTCTGTCCGCCAAAGCCGGCAAGGTGAAGAGCGGAGAGTTCGCTGTGGAACAGGCAGTCAAGGGTGGCAAGGCTTTTTTAGTGATTGTGGCAAGCGATGCTTCCGACAATTCCAAGAAGTCTTACCGGGATATGTGTGAGTATTACGAAGTGCCGTTATTCTTTTATGCAGACAAAGAGTCCTTAGGACAGTGCTGCGGCAAAGAGTTTCGGGCATCGGTTGCAATTGTGGATGAGAATCTTGCGAAGGCAGTGGCTGATAAATTATCAGCTTCCGGCAGATAAAATGGAGGATAAATATGGCAAAAATCAGAGTATATGAACTTGCAAAAGAACTGGATATTTCGTCTAAAGACATTATCGAGTTTTTCGCGAAAAGCGGTGTAGAGTTAAAGAGCCAGAGCGGTATGGACGAAGCGCAGGTGGAAGCGTTTAAGAACAGCCGCGGTGGTAACAAGAAGGCAGCAGATGCGCCGAAGGAAGCTAAGAAAGCTGCTCCGAAGGCAGATGCTGTGAAGTCTGAGGCCCCGAAGAACAACGCGCCAAAGGCTGCACCGAAGAATGAAGCTGCGAAGGCAGAAGGTGAGAAGACAGACGACGCTGCAAACCGTCCGAAGAAGAAGTCTTCCATTACCGCTGTTTTCAATGCACAGTACAGTAAGGATTCCAGAGGACGTGACGACAGAAACCGTCGTAGACCGGATGACCGCAGACCAAACGGTGGCAACCGTAACAACAATGACCGTCGTCCCAACGGTAGACCGGATGCTCCCCATACACCGATTCGTGTACGTCCGGAGAGCGAGCGTACCGTTCGTCCGCGTGGATTGAACCAGGCAGAGGATACACCAGTACGTGAGAATACACAGGCAGCGAAGCCACAGACCAATAAGCCACAGGGCGACAGAAACGAAGCACGTCCTGCTTCCGATCGTCCACAGAAGCGCCCGGGTATTCAGGTGAAGCGTAATATTTTCGCTGACGCTGCGAACCGTTCTTCCGAGAATCGCAACGAGAAGAATGAGCATGGCAATAACAACCGTAACGATAACCGCCAGAATCGCGGACCTAGAGATAACCGCAGTGGCGATCGCGATAATCGTTTCCGTAAGGATAACAACACCTCCGCAGCTCCTGCAGAAGAGACCAGAAGCGCGAAGGATAACACCAGAAGCCGTGATGACGGCCGTAACAAGAAGCGCAATACCGATCATGATGCACTTGGCAGCAAGAAGCAGGAGCGTTTCGTTAACTTAGAGAAGAACGGCGGCAAGAAGAAGACCAAGAACAATCAGAACAAGCAGCCTCAGCGTAATGAGGATGAGATTCTGAATTTGGTACTTCCGGAGCATTTGACCATCAAGGAGTTGGCTGACAAGATGAAGGTTGCTCCTTCCGCAATCGTGAAGAAGTTGTTCATGAAGGGTACTATGGTTACGGTGAACCAGGATATCGATTATGAGCAGGCAGAAGAGATTGCACTGGAATTCAACTGCGTATGTGAGCCGGAAGAGAAGGTTGACGTTATTGCAGAGCTTCTGAAAGAAGAAGAGGAAGATCCGGCTACTTTGGTATCCCGTCCTCCGGTTGTCTGCGTTATGGGTCACGTTGACCACGGTAAAACTTCTCTTTTGGATGCTATCCGTGATACCCATGTCATCGAGCGTGAGGCCGGTGGTATTACCCAGAAAATCGGTGCTTATGTTGTAGGTATCAATGGCCAGAAGATTACTTTCTTGGATACTCCTGGACATGAGGCCTTCACTGCAATGCGTATGCGTGGTGCTAACTCCACCGATATTGCAATCTTAGTTGTTGCTGCAGACGATGGTGTGATGCCACAGACCGTTGAGGCAATTAACCATGCCAAGGCTGCAGGCGTTGAGATTATTGTTGCAATCAATAAGATTGATAAGCCGAATGCAAATATTGATCGAGTAAAACAGGAATTGTCCGAGTACGAGTTGATTCCTTCCGATTGGGGCGGAAGCACCGAGTTTGTTCCGGTTTCCGCACATACTCACGAAGGTATTGATGACTTGTTGGAGATGATTCTGTTGACCTCCGAAGTTTTGGAGCTTAAGGCAAATCCGAAGCGTAACGCTCGTGGTCTTGTCCTTGAGGCAGAGCTTGATAAGGGACGCGGTGTTGTTGCTACCGTATTGGTACAGAAGGGTACCTTGCATGTAGGTGATCCTGTTGCTGCAGGTACTGCATATGGTAAGGTTCGTGCCATGATTGATGAGAACGGTAAGCGTCTGAAGAAGGCGGGCCCTTCTACACCGGTTGAGATCCTTGGTTTAAGCGAAGTTCCAAACGCCGGTGAAATCTTCACTGCAATGGATAGCGAGAAGGAAGCAAGAAGCTTTGCAGAGACCTTCGTATCCGTTGGCAAGGATAAGTTGATTGAAGAGACCAAGTCCAAGATGTCCTTGGATGATTTGTTCTCCCAGATTCAGGCCGGTAACGTGAAGGAATTGAACATCATTGTTAAGGCAGATGTTCAGGGCTCCGTTGAGGCTGTTAAGCAGTCCTTAGTGAAGTTGTCCAACGATGAAGTCGTTGTTAAGATTATTCACGGTGGTGTTGGTGCCATCAACGAAAGTGATGTTGTTTTGGCATCCGCTTCTAACGCAATCATCATCGGATTTAATGTTCGTCCGGACAATGTTGCGAAGCAGACAGCAGATCATGAAGGCGTAGATATTCGTCTCTACAAGGTTATTTACAACGCAATTGAAGATGTCGAAGCTGCTATGAAGGGTATGTTAGAGCCAATCTACGAAGAGAAGGTAATCGGACATGCTCAGGTACGTCAGATCTTCAAGTCTTCCGACGTTGGAAATATTGCAGGTTCCTATATCTTAGACGGTTCCTTCAAGAGAGACTGCAAGGTTCGTATTACCCGTGAAGGCGAGCAGATTTACGAAGGCGCTCTTGCTTCCCTGAAGCGTTTCAAGGATGACGTGAAGGAAGTTAAGGCCGGATATGAGTGTGGTCTTGTATTCGACGGATTCTCTGAGATTCGTGAAGAGGACGAAGTGGAAGCTTACATTATGGTTGAGGTTCCGAGATAGAGGATATATATATGAGAAAAAACAGTGTGAAAAATATTCGCATTAATGAAGAAGTATTCCGCGAGCTCTCCAATATTATTCGAGGAGAGCTCAAGGATCCTCGTATTAGCCCGATGACCAGTGTTGTCAGTGTGGAGGTTGCTCCGGATTTGAAGACAGCCAAAGCCTATATTAGCGTGTTGGGTGACGAGGAGGCTGCTAAGAAGACCATGGCCGGTTTGAAGAGCTGTGGCGGATTCATCCGTCATCTTCTGGCACAGAATTTGAACTTGCGTAATACACCTGAGATTACCTTTGTATTGGATCAGTCCATTGCATACGGTGTTCGTATGTCCAAGCTGATTGATGATGTGGTATCCGGTGAGTCCAAGGAAGATGGAGAGTAACATGGAAGGAATTCTTTCATATATCGGTGATGCCAAGACCGTTGGTATTGCCGGTCATATTAATCCGGATGGTGACTGCGTAGGATCCTGTTTGGCTGTTTACAATTATCTTTGCCAGCAGAGAGGGGATTTGGATGTTCATGTTTTTTTGAATCCGATTCCTACGATTTTTTCTTTCCTTACCAATGCGGCCTCCATTGAGCAAGCCGACGAGGAAGATACCAATCGCAGTTTTGATTTGTTTATCGTCTTGGATTGCGGTGACACCAGTCGCTTAGGCCCGGCAAGTACGTATTTTCGTAATGCCAAGCATACTATTTGCGTAGACCATCATTTGGGCAAGCATGAATTTGCGGAGCAGAACTTCGTGGATTCCGATGCAAGCTCTACCTGTGAGCTGGTTTTTGACCTTATGGACAAGAACCTCATCACAAAAGAGGTTGCGGAGTGCATCTATACCGGTATGGTGACGGATACGGGAGTGTTTCAGTATTCCTGTACACATTCTTCCACCATGCGCTCGGCTGGCTTCTTGATGGATTTAGGCATTGATTATCCGCGAATTGTTGAGCGCGTCTTTTTTGAAAAGACCTTCAACCAGAATCGGGTATTGGGTCAGGCTCTTTTGAATGCCAGACAGTACTTGGATGGCAGCTGTATTGCGTCAGTGATTACCCAAAAAGAAATGGCACAGTATGATGTGCTTCCTAAACATATGGAAGGCATTGTCAGCCAGTTACGCGCCACCAGAGGTGTGGAGGTTGCGATTTTCCTATATCAGGTGGAGACCGGTGGTTACAAGGTAAGTCTTCGTTCCTCTGATCTGGTAAACGTAGCCGAGATTGCCACTGCCTACGGCGGAGGCGGACATGCCAAAGCAGCCGGATGCGGTATTATGGGCGATCCTTGGGCTGCAATTGATACCATTGTGAAGAAGGTTAAGCTGCAACTGAAGGAAACAAACAAGGATTAGTACAAACCAACAGTGCAGGTTCCTGCATTTGTTGGTTTTTTATTTTACATATGAAATCAGGAATCATTATAATTGACAAAGAAAAAGGATTTACCTCCTTTGATGTGATTGCCAAATTAAGGGGAATCCTACATACGAAAAAATTAGGGCATACGGGAACCTTGGATCCGGACGCCACCGGCGTGTTACCGGTCTGCATTGGGAAAGCGACCAAGGTCTGTGATTTGTTGACGGACCGTTCCAAAACCTATGAGACCGTAATGCTGCTTGGACAGGCAACGGATACACAGGATATTTCCGGTACCATTCTTCATAAGGCACCGGTTACGGTAACGGAAGATGCGGTACGGGATGCCATTGCTTCTATGGTTGGTAAACAGCTGCAGACCCCGCCGATGTATTCTGCGAAAAAAGTAGACGGCCGCAAGCTGTACGAATTGGCCAGAGAAGGAGTGGAAGTGTACCGAGAGCCAAGTGCCATTGAAGTATTTTCCATTGAAGTGCTCTGGATGGACTTGCCAAGAGTATCTATGCGCATCTCCTGTTCCAAAGGTACTTACATTCGTACCATTTGCAACGATATCGGCGAGAAGTTAGGTTGCTATGGCTGTATGGAAGCACTTCGACGTACCAGAGTCGGTGAGTTTGACTTAGAGGGCGCTTATTCCTTGGAAGAAGTGGAAGAGATGATGCGCCAGGGGACGGTGGAAGACCACATTTTTTCCATTGATACCTTGTTTTCGGAATATGAGGAAGTTCATGCGTTGCCGGAAGCAACACGGATTTTGGAGAACGGTAATCCGCTATTATTCCGGGAAACGGATCGGATTGCAATAGGTGATATGGTTCGGATGTATCATCCGGACGGCCGATTTGCGGGAGTATATCAGAAGGGTGCAACCAGTTACAAAATAAGGAAGAACTTTTTAGAATGATTTACTTAAAAGGAATTGAAAAATATCAGGAATCTTCTGATTCTGCAGTTACCATAGGCAAATTCGATGGGATTCATCGGGGACATGAGTATTTGATCTCCCGCATCCACGAACAGGCGAAGCGCGGCATGAAGTCGGTAATGGTCACTTTTGACCAGTCCCCTCGTGTGATTCTTGGCAAAGAAGCCAAGGACGATCGGAATTTGGTGACTCCTGCGGAGCGCAGCGTTTTGCTGTCGAAGCAGGGATTGGATTATCTTTTGGAATTGCCTTTTACCGATGAGATGATTTCCATGGAACCGGAAGATTTTATTGCAATGCTTTGTGAGAAGCTACATATGCGCTATCTTGTGGTAGGAAATGATTTCCACTTCGGCTACAAAGGCAGAGGCGATGCGGCGCTTTTAGAGAAACTGTCTCATCAAATGGGATTTGAACTTTTGGTGGTACATAAGCTTCAGGACGATGACAGGGACATTTCCAGTTCTTATGTCAGAGATGAAATCCGTCAGGGACATATTCTTCACGCCAATGAATTGTTGGGGCACCCCTATTTTGTTTGGGGTGAGATCATTCATGGTAACCACGTCGGAACCGGTATGGGCGTTCCTACCATTAATATTTTACCGCCGGCAGATAAGCTGTTGCCTCCATTTGGAGTGTATGTTACCACGGTGGAGGTGGAAGGCCGGATTTATCACGGAATTACGGACGTTGGAACCAAACCGACGGTGTCTTCCGATGGCAGTGTTGTGGTTGAGACCCATATTCTGGACTTCTCCAGCAACATTTACGGCGAGACCGCAATGATTCGTTTTTACGATTATGTGCGACCGGAGATGAAGTTCGATCATATCGAAGCCTTGAAGAAACAGATCGAATCCGACAAAAAAAGGGCATATGCGTTTTTTAAATAATATTACGTAAATGTTACAAATTTTACGTAAATTTGTTGACAGCCTAGGATGCCCTTGTTATACTAAACCTTGTGAAACAGTGGATTTTTCATAAATCTGCTGTTTTGATTTGTATGAAAGGGTAGCATTAATTCTTATGAAAAAGCGTGTAATTCAGGCATTTGCAGTAGTTTGTTGCGGTGTTGTAATGTTTAGCACCGGTGTTACGAAGCGCTATATGTCCGCAGAAACAACCGATACAACTGAGAAGTACAGTACAACTGCAGGTATTTCTTCTGTTTTGGCTGTGAATTTGGATGAGACCTATGCCACTGCATGTGTTTCCGATTCTGACAGTGTGATTACCGGAACACAGGCTGCAATTGTTTATGGATATAAGAATATCGGTATTGCCAATATTTCCGAAGGCAATCTGAATGTTCGTGAAGCAGCAGACGAGAATTCTTCTTTGGTAGGTAAGATGCCGGTAGATTCCGCCTGTGATATTTTGGATATTGACGGTCAGTGGGCACATATTTCTTCCGGTGAGGTAGAAGGTTATGTGTTGGCTGAGTATTTGTTAACCGGCGACGAGGCATTGAACAAGGCCAAGACCTTGGTTCATACCGTTGCTAAGGTAAAAGAGAGCGGTCTTCGCGTACGTAAGGAGCCAAGTACTGACTCCGGAATCCTTATGACCGTTGCGGAAGGTGAGCAGTTAGAAGTCCTTGAGAACCAGGGTGAGTGGATTAAGGTCACCATGGATGACGAGGTTGGATATGCTTACGCAGAGTACGTAGAAGTGGTGGATGAGATTCGTGATGCCATGACCTTAACGGAAGCCCGTTACGGCGAAGGTGTGTCCGATGTACGTGTTGCCATTATTGATAACGCCATTCAGTATGTTGGTTGCCCGTATGTATGGGGCGGTACGTCTTTGGCACATGGTTGCGATTGCTCCGGATTTACCATGGGTATTATGGCTCAGTACGGTGTATACCTGCCGCATTCTTCCCGTGCACAGGCGAACTGCGGTACGAGAATATCCACTTCCGAGTTGAAGCCGGGAGACTTGTTGTTCTACGGAAGCGGTAACTATATCAGCCATGTAGCTATTTATATGGGTGGCGGACAGATTGTACATGCCAGCGATTCCAGAACCGGTATTATTATTTCCAATGCATTTTACCGTACACCGATTTGCGCAACCCGCGTGATTTATGATTAATTTTGTTTACAACCAAGATTTGGTATGTTAATATATCACTTGTGTGATTTAACCTTTCTGCAAGTGCAGACAGGCAGTTTCCTTTCTTCGGTAAATGGACACTCCGACCTTTTACTGAGGCTAGGATGAAAAGAATTAGGAGGATTGTATTATGATCACAAAAGAAAAGAAAACAGCTATTATCAATGAGTTCGCAAGAACACCTGGCGATACCGGTTCACCGGAGGTTCAGATTGCAGTTCTTACCGCTCGTATTCAGGAGCTTACTGAGCACTTGAAGGAGAACCAGAAGGATCATCATTCCAGACGTGGTCTTCTTAAGATGGTTGGTAAGAGACGTAACCTTCTTGGATATCTTAAGGATACCGATATCGAGCGTTATCGTTCTATCGTTGAGCGTTTAGGCTTAAGAAAATAGTTTTTTCAATCAGAGCGGGATTATTTTATTCCGCTCTGTTTTTCATGGCAGAATAATTTCCGAGACCACTGACAAGTACAGGGAATGCGTCCTGTGTTTTTCAGTAGTTTCGGGTGTCTGCCATAGAATACTTCAATGGAGGATATTATTATGACAAAGACTTACACAATGGAGTTGGCCGGCAGAACACTGCGCATGGACGTAAATCGTGTTGCTGCTCAGGCAAACGGTGCAGTTTTGATTCAGTACGGTGAGACCACTGTATTATGTACTGCAACCGCATCTGACAAGCCGCGTGACGGTATTGACTTCTTCCCACTCAGCGTTGAGTTCGAAGAGAAGTTATACTCCGTAGGCAAGATCCCTGGAGGATTCAATAAGCGTGAGGGTAAGGCTTCTGAGAATGCAATTCTTACCGCCCGTGTTATCGATCGTCCTATGCGTCCGTTATTCCCGAAGGACTTCCGTAACGACGTTACTTTGAACAACTTAGTAATGAGCGTTGATCCGGAGTGCAGACCGGAAATCGTTGCTATGATTGGTACCGCTGTGGCAACTTCTATTTCCGATATCCCATTCGATGGCCCATGTGCCATGACACAGGTTGGTATGATTGATGGACAGTTCATCATCAACCCATCTCAGGAGCAGTGGGATAAGGGTGATTTGAAGCTTACCGTTGCTTCTACTGCTGAGAAGGTTATCATGATTGAGGCCGGTGCGAACATCATCCCTGAGGATAAGATGATTGAGGCTATTTACATGGCTCATGATGTGAACCAGACCATCATCGCTTTGATTAACCAGATGGTTGCTGAGGTTGGTAAGCCGAAGTTCGAGTACACCAGCTGCGCAATTCCGGAAGAGATGTTTGCAAAGATGCGTGAAATCGTTCCTCCTGCAGAGATGGAAGAGGCTGTATTCACCGATCACAAGCAGACTCGTGAAGAGAACATCAAGCGTGTCACCGAGAAATTCGAAGAGGCTTTTGCTGATAACGAAGAGTGGTTGGCAGTTCTTGATGAGGCTGTATATCAGTACCAGAAGAAGACCGTTCGTAAGATGATCTTGAAGGACCACAAGCGTCCGGATGGTCGTCGTATCGATGAGATTCGTCCATTGTCCGCAGAGATTGATCTGATTCCTCGTGTACATGGTTCCGCTATGTTCACCCGTGGACAGACACAGATCTGTGACGTTGTTACCTTAGCACCATTATCTGAGGCTCAGAAGGTTGATGGATTGGATCCATATGTTACCGAGAAGCGTTACATCCATCAGTACAACTTCCCGTCATACTCCGTAGGCGAGACCAAGCCTTCCAGAGGACCGGGACGTCGTGAAATCGGACATGGTGCTCTTGCAGAGCGTGCATTGATTCCTGTATTGCCATCTGTTGATGAGTTCCCATACGCAATCCGTGCCGTATCCGAGACTTTCGAGTCCAACGGATCTACTTCCATGGCTTCTACCTGTGCATCCTGCATGTCCTTAATGGCTGCCGGTGTACCGTTGAAGGCTATGGTTGCCGGAATCTCCTGTGGTTTGGTTACCGGAGATACCGATGATGATTACTTGGTATTAACCGATATCCAGGGTCTTGAAGATTTCTTCGGAGACATGGACTTCAAGGTTACCGGTACCAAGGAAGGTATCACTGCAATCCAGATGGATATTAAGATTCACGGTTTGACCCGTCCAATCGTAGAAGAGGCTATTCGCAGAGCCCGCGAAGCACGTTTCTTCATTATGGATACTTGTATGTCTAAGGCTATTGCTGAACCTCGCAAGGAAGTATCCGCATATGCACCGAAGATCCTTACCATCAACATTGATCCTGCTAAGATTGGTGATGTTGTTGGTCAGAGAGGAAAGACCATCAATGAGATCATTGATCGTACCGGTGTGAAGATTGATATCACCGATGATGGTGTTGTATCTGTTTGCGGTACCGACAAAGAGAAGATGGATGAGGCAGTGAAGATGATCGAGATCATCACTACCGAGTTCGAAAAAGGCCAGGTTTTCACCGGCAAAGTTGTTAGCATCAAAGAGTTCGGCGCTTTCGTTGAGTTTGCACCTGGTAAGGAAGGTATGGTTCATATCTCCAAGATTGCAAATGAGCGAATTGAGCATGTAGAAGATGTTCTTACTTTAGGTGATGTTGTTAAGGTAATCTGCCTTGGCAAGGATAAGATGGGACGCATCAGCTTCAGCATGAAGGATGTTGACCAGAATTAATGACCGATAGATGAATGGCGCCCCGATGTGATGTCGGGGCGTTATTTTTTGGGAAGATTAGAGTATGGAAGATTTAATGAACCGAATCAATCGCAAGTATAAGACCATGAGCAAGGGACAAAAAGCTCTGGCAAATTATATCAGCGATTATTACGATAAAGCCGTATTTTTGACGGCAGCCAAATTAGGAGAGACCGTTATGGTCAGTGAGTCCACGGTGGTTCGTTTTGCAACCTGCCTTGGATACAAGGGGTATCCGGAGTTCCAGAAAGCCCTCGAGGAAATGGTGTTAAACAAATTAAGTTCCGTACAGCGTATGGAAGTTACTTACGGTCGTATTTCTAAGACCCATGTATTGTCCTCGGTGTTGCACTCGGATATTAATAAGATCAAAGAGACCTTGGAACAGATGGACGAGCGGACCTTCGAATTGGCAGTGGATATGCTGCTTCACGCCCGCAAGATTTATGTTGTGGGTATTCGAAGCTGTGCACCTTTGGCGTCTTTTTTGGCATTCTATCTGAACTTAATGTTTGAAGATGTGATTCTATTGTCGACCAACAATTCCAGTGAGTTGTTTGAGCAGATGATTCATATCAATTCCAAAGATGTGATTATCGGAATCAGCTTTCCACGGTATTCCATGCGTACTTTAAAGGCAATGGAATTTGCAAATAGTCGTTCCGCTAAGGTAATTTCCATTACGGATTCCGTAAATTCACCGATGAATCTGTATTCCTCCTGCAACCTGATTGCAAAGAGTGATATGGCTTCCATCGTAGATTCTTTGGTTGCACCTCTTTCTGTTATCAATGCGCTGATTGTAGCCCTTTGCATGAAGAAGCAGGATGACGTGGTGGATACCATGGAGAAGCTGGAGAATCTTTGGGACGAATATCAATTCTATGAGAATGACGAGTTGAATCCCGTGGATGATTCTCTGAAAATGCAGTATCGTGTTTTAGATAAGGAGACAAATGAGTAAGGTCGTTGTTATCGGCGGTGGCGCTGCCGGCATGATGGCTTCTTACAGTGCCGGAATGTGCGGCCATGCCGTGGACCTCTATGACGGTAATGAGAAGCTTGGAAAGAAGATTTATATTACCGGTAAGGGCCGCTGCAATTTTACCAATGCAATGCCATTGGAAGAATACTTCAACAGCAAGATTGTAACCAATCCGAAATTTCTGTACAGTGCGCTGTATGGCTTTTCTAACGATATGGTCATGGATTTTATGGAAGCCCATGGTTGCCCTTACAAGGTAGAGCGTGGAGACCGTGTATTTCCGGTGTCCGACCATGCATCGGATGTAACCGCTGCCTTAAAACGCGGTATGGATGAGGTGGGCGTTCGGGTGCATCTGAACCAGAAGGTGTCCGGAATTATCGAACGGAACGGCCGAGTGGTAGGCATTCGGCTGGAAGGTGGCAAGGAAGTGCTTGCGGATGCTGTCATTCTTGCTACCGGTGGCAAGTCTTATCCGACCACCGGATCGACCGGCGACGGATTTGCTTTTGCCAAGGAGTTGGGAATGGATGTCACAACCCTGCGTCCGGCATTGGTTCCTTTTGTGACGAAGGAAGGATATGTGCCGTTGCTCCAAGGCTTATCCCTTCGTAATGTGACACTTACTATTTATGATGGGAACAAGAAGGTGTATTCCGATTTCGGTGAGATGCTGTTTACCCATTTTGGAATCAGCGGACCACTGGTGCTTACTGCGGCATCTTTGCTTGGAAAGCGCTTGGAGAAGTCCGGAAGTCTTCGGGCGGAAATCGATTTGAAACCTGCCCTTAGCGACGAACAGTTGGATGAGCGATTGCTTCGTGAAATCTCTGAAAACGGTGGTAAGGCTTTTCACAATTATATTGCCAAGCTTTTGCCTGGGAAAATGGTGGACGTCTTTGTAGACTTGACAGAGATTCCTGCAGAGAAGAAAGCCAGAGATTTGACGGCAGAAGACAGAAAGCGTATTCTAAACCTGCTTCGACATTTTAGCTTTACCATCCAGGGACTTCGAGGCTTCAAGGAAGCCATTGTGACCCAGGGCGGTATCTCGGTGAAGGAGATCAACCCTTCCACCATGGAAGCCAAACACCATCCGGGCTTATATGTCTGCGGAGAAGTGTTGGATGTGGATGCGGTTACCGGAGGATTTAACCTGCAGCTTGCTTTTTCAACCGGTTATCTGGCCGGTATTTCCATAGAATAACGGAGGAAGAACATGAGTATTAATATTGCAATTGACGGACCGGCAGGAGCCGGAAAAAGTACCATTGCCAAGAAGCTGGCAAAAGAACTTGGATTTGTATATGTAGATACCGGAGCGATGTATCGTTCCATGGGTCTTTACTTTTTACGCAAGGGCGTAGACGGTAAGGATGAAGCAGCCATTCAGGCCGGATGCCCGGAGATTTCCGTTTCCATTCAGTATGAGAACGGCGAACAACAGGTCCTTTTGAACGGAGAGAACGTATCCGGTTTGATTCGTACGGAAGAGGTTGGTAAAATGGCCAGCACCATCAGTGCCTATGGCTTTGTTCGTGATACCTTGACGGAGTTGCAACGCAATCTTGCAAGAACACAGAACGTCATTATGGATGGCAGAGATATCGGAACCTGCATTTTGCCTAATGCCGATGTGAAGATTTATCTGACCGCCAGTGTAGAGTGTCGTGCAACCAGACGTTATAAGGAACTCTTAGGCCGTGGCGTGGACGCAAATTATGATGAGATTGCTGCCGATATTGCCAAGCGTGATGAGCAGGATATGAATCGTGAGGTAGCACCTCTTCGTCAGGCAGAGGATGCGGTGTTGGTAGATTCCTCCGATATGAATATTGATGAAGTTGTAGAAGCAATTCGAAAGATTTATCAGGAGAAGTGTCAATGAATGTAAAACTCGCTGAAACCGCCGGTTTTTGCTTCGGAGTAAAAAGAGCGGTGGACATGGTGAACGAACAGATTGCCACCGGCAAGAAACCGATTTATACCTATGGACCGATCATTCATAATGAACAGGTAGTTTCCGATTTTGAACGTCAGGGCGTAAGCCAGATTCCGGAAGGTTCTGATCTTAGTTCCTTAGAACCGGGAATCGTTATCATTCGTTCTCATGGAGTGAGCCGTCAAATTAAGGAAGACCTGGAAGCAAAAGGTTTTGAAATTGTAGATGCAACTTGCCCATTTGTTTTGAAAATCCATCGCGCTGTGGAAAAATATTCCCGTGAAGGCTATTTTATTCTGATTGTGGGAGACCCGAAACATGCGGAAGTATGCGGCATTATCGGGTGGATTTGCGGCGAAAGGTACGCAGTTATTCAAAATGAGGAAGATGCAAAGAATTTTTCCTTAGAGACTGGCGAAAAAATTTGTATTGTATCTCAAACCACACACAACTTCAACAAATTTCAAGAATTAGTTGAAATAATAGAGCAAAAAGGGTATGATGTTATTGCTATGAATACAATCTGCAATGCTACGGAGGAGCGGCAAAGGGAAGCTGCATCCATCGCAAGCATGGTTGATGCGATGATTGTGATTGGTGGTAGAAATAGTTCTAATTCCCAGAAGCTTTACGATATTTGCCGTGAAGCATGTGAGAATACCTATTTCGTACAGACAAAAGAAGATTTATCAATGTCGGCACTTCAATCCTTCGACTGCATAGGTATTACAGCAGGGGCTTCCACCCCAAATTATATTATTCAGGAGGTTCAGAGAGAATGTCTGAAATGAGTTTTGACCAAATGTTAGAGGAGTCATTCAAGACTATTAGAAATGGAGAAGTGGTTGAAGGTACCGTTATTTCAGTTAAGCCAGATGAAATCGTACTTAACATTGGTTACAAGTCTGACGGAATCATTACCAGAAGCGAGTACACCAATGATAATAACCTTGATTTAACTACTGTAGTTTCTGAGAATGACACTATGGAGGCTATCGTTGTTAAGGTAAACGACAGCGAGGGTCAGGTTGTTCTTTCCTACAAGAGACTTGCACAGGAGAAGGGCAACAAGAAGTTAGAAGAAGCATTTAACAACCAGGAAGTATTAAAGGCTAAGGTTGTTCAGGTGCTCAACGGTGGATTAAGCGTAGACGTAGACGGAGCTCGCGTATTTATTCCTGCAAGCCTTGTTTCCGATTCCTTCGAGAAGGATTTGAACAAGTACAACGGCCAGGAAATCGAGTTTGTTATTACTGAGTTCAACCCACGTAAGCGTAGAATTATCGGTGATCGTAAGCAGTTATTGGTTGCTGAGAAGTCTAAGCTTCAGAAAGAATTATTAGAGAACATTAAGGCCGGCGACGTAATCGACGGAACCGTTAAGAATGTAACCAACTTCGGTGCATTCATCGATTTAGGCGGCGTTGACGGATTACTTCATATTTCCGAGATGTCTTGGGGCAGAGTTGATAACCCATCCAAGCTCTTCAAGAATGGTGACAAGGTTACTGTATTCATCAAGGAGATCAACGAGAACAAGATTGCTCTTTCCATGAAATTCCCAGACAAGAATCCATGGAACGGTGCATCCGACAAGTTCGCTGTAGGTAACGTTGTTACCGGTAAGATTGCACGTATGACCGACTTCGGTGCATTCGTTGAATTGGCACCGGGCGTTGATGCTTTATTGCATGTATCTCAGATTTCCAAGGATCATGTTGAGAAGCCATCTGACGTATTATCCGTTGGTCAGGAAATCGAAGCTAAGGTTGTTGAGTTCAAGGAAGACGATCACAAGATCAGCCTTTCCATGAAGGCTCTTCTTCCGGATGCTGATGAGAAGAACGACGATGCAGAGTATGCTGATGTAAATGTTGAGGAAGTTGCGAACGAACTTGACTAATCATCGGTAAATATAATTGAAAAGGGGTAAGGATGTATGGACAATTACGAGGGCTTTAAATCTGATGTACTACGTCTGACGAAGATTGATTTGAGTGCGTACAAAGAGAAACAGATGCGCCGTAGAATTGATTCTTTGGTTGCTAAGCATGATTGCAAGACTTATCCGGAATATGTAAAGTTGTTAACCAGTGATAAGGCTGTGTTTGAGGAGTTCGTTAACTTCCTCACCATCAATGTTTCAGAGTTTTATCGTAACACCGATCAGTGGAAGTTATTGACGGAGCAGTATGCGCCGGAACTGATTCAGCGATTTGGTAAGAACCTGAAGATTTGGAGTGCAGCTTGTTCCACCGGTGACGAACCATATTCACTTGTTATGGCATTGTCCGATTTGATTGATATCAATCAGATTACGATTTATGCTACCGACCTGGATAAACAGGTAATTGCCCAAGCTAAAACCGGTATCTACTCTGAGAAGAGTATTGCCGGAGTCCCTGACGACAAGAAGAAAAAGTTCTTTACTAAGATTGGAGATACATCTTATCAGATTTCCGACAAGGTAAAGAGTAGAGTTCGCTTTCAAGAACACAATCTGTTACGTGATACCTACCCTAAGGATTATCACTTGATTGTTTGTCGAAATGTTTTGATCTACTTCACAGAAGAAGCGAAGCATGAAGTATATGATAAGTTTGCTCATTCTTTGGTTAATCATGGACTCTTGTTTATCGGAAGTACCGAACAGGTTATGGATTACAAGAATCTTGGTTACAAACGTAGATCATCTTTCTTTTACGAGAAAGAAGAGTAGTTTTAGTAATACCTAATTCCTGAATAATGAAAAGACCACTACGAATGTAGTGGCCTTTTTTTATTTGTTGTTCTTCAAATGCAAAATCAGGTAAGCAATCAGGAAATCCGGATCCTTGGGAAGCTCATCAAAATCTGCGTATTGGTTCGCATCGGCATATTCCTTTCGGAAGAGATGCAGTATCTCTAATCCAATGATTCCATTGCTTGGAAGGGCTAGGAATCGACCGGTTTTCTTGGTGTAACACAGTTCCTTGGTGGCTTTTTGCTTTTGCTCCTTCGGTATGGAAGCCGCCAAAACCTTCGGTATCACCATGTCGTCCCCCGGCAGATAGACATAGTCCCGATAGTTCTCCAGGTAGTATCGAAGCTCTCCAATATACGGGTAGAGAATTGCCCGGAAGGTTGAGCCGTCGATGGTCATATAACAGGTTTTATTGGAGCAAATCAGCTTTTGCGGAAGCGGATGCCGGATGGAACCGGTGAGGACGATTTCCTTCTCACTGGATTCTATATTCGTAATCTGATAGTTGTCCTTCCGATAGAGATATCCATAAGATAGCAGCGGAAGCAACAGCAGCATACCCCGCACATCGTCTAGGTTATGTTGTTTTAACAAGGTTTCCTCTTCGGGATTCGGATTGGAGAGATAATGCTTATATACTTCAATCAGTTCGCCGCCGTTATAGGTATCGATTCGATGAATACCTAAGAATTCTTCTAAGCTCTTTTGCTTATAGTGCACAAGCTTCAGTAGGTGCTGGAATTGCTTCACATATAAGAACAGATCGAAGCAGGCTTTCTTAGATGGACGAAGAGCAAGGTCATATTTTTCACAGCGCTTCTCAATGAATGGAATGTCAAAGCGATTACCATTGAAGGTAAAACACTGAGACTTCTGCTCCAGTAAGGCGCCAAATGCTTCTAAGATGGCCTTCTCCTCGTGGCGTTCCTCTGCGAAAAATAAGGTGATCGTGGCATCGGTCTCGCCAAATTCCGCACATCCGATGAGATAGATATTACAGTAGTCTGCTTTGAATCCGGTGGTCTCAATGTCGAAGAACAAAGAATCCAAAAGACTGGCATTCCCACCGCAGAATTCCTCCCGGGTTGTAATGGGAAGAGGCGGCAATGGGACGGTTTCTTTCCAAATTTTCATATGAACTCCTTTATTTACCGAATTATTATAGCATTTTTACAATTTCTATGAAGGAGGATCCGATAGTTCTATCTGTTTTTGTTAATAATGTTAGAAAAGCCTAACATAATAGAACGACAAGTATTAAAAATTATACAAAGGAACTTCCGTTTCTAAATGTTTTCATGTGAAAAAGTGCTATAATCAAATCATAGTGTAATGCAAAAATTTGGCAAGAAAGAGGGGTAAACTGCATGGGTCTGAAGACTTTTAAGGGCGGTGTCCATCCATACGATGGAAAAGACCTATCCAAATCCAAGCCGGTAACCGACTATTTACCGAAAGGGGATTTGGTGTTCCCGCTGTCACAGCACATTGGCGCTCCGGCGACTCCAATTGTGGCAGTTGGAGATTCTGTTCTACGTGGACAGAAAATCGCAGAGGCATCAGGTTTTGTTTCTGCGGCGATCTTTTCTTCCGTATCCGGAACCGTAAAAGCCATAGAGCCGCGTCGTACCACAACCGGTGATATGGTGAATTCGATTATCATTGAGAATGATGGAGCCTTTACAGAGGTTACATATGACAGTTGCGAAGATGTGTCATCTCTGTCGAAGGAGCAAATCATTGAACGGATTAAGGAAGCCGGTGTTGTCGGAATGGGTGGTGCCGGATTCCCTACGCACGTCAAGTTATCTCCAAAAGAACCGGAAAAAATTGAATACATCATTGCCAACGGCGCGGAGTGTGAACCGTATTTGACCTCCGATTACCGCAACATGATGGATGAAGCGGAGCTCTTAATTGGCGGTATGAACATTGTATTATCTATGTTTCCGAATGCGAAGGGTATTATCGGAATCGAGGATAATAAGCCGGATTGTATTGAACGACTGACCAAGATGTGTGCATCTGAGCCCCGCATCGATGTACAGCCATTGATGACCAAGTACCCGCAGGGTGGTGAGCGACAGTTAATCCATGCGGTTACCGGTCGTGATATTAACTCCAAGATGCTCCCGGCAGATGCAGGCTGCATTGTGGATAATGTAGAGACCTTGATTTCTATTTATCGTGGTGTGAAGCTTGGCCGGCCGGTCATTACCCATAACTTTACGGTAACCGGTGATGCTGTGGTTGAACCGCAGAATTTCCGTATCTGTGTCGGCACGAATTTTGCGGAGCTCTTAGAGGCTGCCGGTGGATTGAAGGCATCCGGAGCGAAGAAAATGATTGCCGGTGGTCCAATGATGGGATTCGCACTGTTTGATTTGAATGTGCCGATTACCAAGACCACATCCGCATTGATTTGCATGACGGAAGATGAAGCAAGCCTTTATGAACCCAGTGCTTGCATCAATTGCGGCCGTTGCGTGGAAGCTTGTCCGGAACAATTGATTCCGTCCCGCTTGGCTGATTTTGCTGAGCATGGCCAGAAGGATGAATTCGAAAAATGGTATGGCTTAGAGTGCATTGAATGCGGAAGCTGTACTTACGGATGTCCGGCTAGACGTCACCTGGCGCAATCCATTAAGACAATGAAGAAGCTTGTCCTTGCTGACAAGCGTAAGAAATAGAAAGGGGGATGTACAAGTGAGCGACTTATTACACGTAACTTCTTCGCCTCACGTACGAGGCAAAGATGATACCACACGCATTATGCTGTATGTGATCATCTCCTTACTTCCGGCAACCTGCTTTGGTATTTGGAATTTCGGAGTGCATGCACTTTTGTTAATCCTTGTAACCGTAGCATCCTGTGTGTTGTCTGAGTACTTCTACGAGAAATTGCTCCATAAGAAGAGCACCATCAAGGATTTGAGTGCGGTGGTTACCGGACTGCTTTTGGCCCTGAATTTCCCAAGTACCATTCCGCTTTGGATGGCAATTCTTGGTGGTATGTTCGCCATTATTGTTGTAAAAATGCTGTTTGGCGGATTGGGCCAGAACTTCATGAACCCGGCATTGGGTGCCCGTTGTTTCCTTGTGATTTCTTTTACGGGATATATGACGGACTTCTCCGGATACAAAGACTACGTGGATGCATTTGCATCCGCAACTCCTCTGGCTACCATTAAGGCCGGCGGAAGTGTGGATGTGATGCGGATGATTCTTGGTACCACACCGGGAACCATCGGTGAGACCAGTGCCATTGCGTTATTGATCGGTGCGATTTTCCTGATTCTGATGGGCGTCATTGATTTGCGCATTCCGGGAACTTACATTTTAACTGTTGCAATCTTTACCTTGATTTTCGGCGGAAGAGGATTCGATGCTCAGTATCTGGTTGCACAGATTTGCGGCGGCGGACTTTTGCTTGGTGCGTTCTTTATGGCAACGGACTATGTCACTTCCCCGATTACTCCAACCGGTAAGATTATTTATGGTATTATCCTTGGCTTGTTAACCGGCATTTTCCGTATCTTCGGAGCAAGTGCCGAAGGTGTATCCTATGCAATCGTATTCTCCAACCTTTTGGTTCCGCTCATTGAACGTTTTACGGTACCGAGAGCATTCGGTGTTGTACGGGAGAAAGGAGGTAAGAAGGCATGAAGCAATCTTTATTCAAAGACGCAATGATTCTTACCGCCATTACCCTTGTGGCAGGCTTGGCTTTGGGTGTGGTATATGAGATTACCAAAGCACCGATTGCCAAGGCAGAAGCGGATGCGGTAGCAAAAGCATATCAGACCGTGTTTGCGGATGCTGTGGAGTTTACTCCGCTGGATTCTTTTGATTCCGATGCCGCAAGTGCTTATGTGCAGGAGCAGGGTTATACAGAAGATGAGGTAGACAACGTAGTTGTTGCCAAAGATGCATCTTCCAATGCTCTTGGATATGTCATTACGGTGACCTCTCATGCAGGTTACGGCGGAGATATTACCTTCTCTGTTGGCATTACCAACGAGGGCAATATCAACGGCTATTCCATTACCTCCATCAGTGAGACTGCTGGCCTTGGAATGAAAGCAACCGAAGAGAAGTTCTCTTCCCAGTTTCAGAATATTCCTGCAACCACCTACACGGTGACCAAGTCTTCTCCGGCGGGCGAGAATGAAATTGAAGCGATTTCCGGCGCAACCATTACTTCGAGGGCAATGACCGGCGGCGTTGATGCAGCGGTTTGCTACTATGATTATTTGACGGGAGGTGCTGCGAATGAATAAGAATGTAGAACGTTTATATAACGGTATTATCAAAGAGAATCCGACCTTCGTCTTGATGCTTGGTATGTGTCCGACCTTAGCGGTTACCACATCTGCCATCAACGGCCTTGGTATGGGACTTTCCACAACCGTCGTACTGACACTGTCCAATGTGATTATTTCCGCACTGCGGAACTTAATTCCAAGTCGTGTGCGTATGCCGGCATTCATCGTTGTTGTCGCATCTTTCGTAACCATCGTACAGTTCCTGGTTCAGGGATTTGTACCGAGCCTTTATGCGGCTCTTGGAATTTATATTCCGCTGATTGTTGTTAACTGTATTATTTTGGGACGTGCAGAGAGTTATGCATCCAAGAATCCGGTACTTCCGTCCTTGTTTGACGGTCTTGGCATGGGCCTTGGATTTACGGTAAGCTTAACGGTCATTGGTTTGGTTCGTGAGCTGTTAGGTGCCGGACAGGCATTCGGCGCACAGCTGTTGCCACTTGCGGATCGTTCCTCCGGTGTTGTTGGATATACACCAATTACGATTTTTATCCTGGCACCAGGCGCATTCTTCGTATTGGCAATTTTAGTTGCAGTAATGAATGTGGTTCGTGCCCGGGCGGAAGCAAAAGGCAAACCTTTGGCGAAGGCCCAGGGATGCTTAAGCGGAGACTGTAGCGGATGTGCATCTGCATCTGTATGCACCGGTCATGGAAACGTTGAAGAGAAAGGAGGAGAAGAATCATGAAAGAATTATTGATTATTCTAATTAGCTCCTCCATCGTAAATAACGTTATCCTAAGCCAGTTCCTTGGTTTGTGTCCGTTCCTTGGTGTATCCAAGAAGGTAGAGACCGCTGCCGGAATGGGTGGTGCGGTTATATTCGTTATTACCATTTCATCCTTCGTTACCGGACTGTTGTATAAGTTCGTTTTGGTTCCGACGGGATTTGAGTACTTGCAGACCATTGTATTCATTCTGGTTATCGCTGCACTGGTACAGTTTGTGGAGATGTTCTTGAAGAAGAGCGTTCCGTCCCTCTATCAGGCACTTGGTGTTTATCTTCCTTTGATTACCACCAACTGTGCGGTACTTGGTGTAGCACTGAAGAATGTATCCAATTCCTATAACATTTTAGAGGGTGTTGTGAATGGTTTCGCTACCGCAGTGGGCTTCACCATTGCCATTGTGATTATGGCCGGTATTCGTGAAAAAATCGAGTACAACGACATCCCGACACCGTTCAAGGGATCTGCCATTGTTTTGGTTACTGCAGGATTGATGGCCATTGCATTCTTTGGATTTTCCGGTGTGATTTAAGGAGGGGACTATGAGTATAACAGGTGTTCTATTAGCAATGATTATTGTAGGAGCGACAGGTTGTATCATCGGCTTCTTCCTCTGCGCAGCATCCGAGAAATTCAAGGTAGAAGTGGATGAACGGGAGACTGCGATCTTAGATGTGCTTCCCGGAAATAACTGCGGTGGATGCGGATATGCCGGATGTTCCGGATTGGCTGCAGCCATTGTAAAAGGCGAAGCTCCGGTGAATCAGTGCCCGGTAGGTGGCGCTCCTGTCGCTGCCAAGGTTGGCGAGATTATGGGCGTAGCAGCAGAGGAAGGGACCCGTAAGGTTGCATTCGTAAAATGTGCCGGAACCTGCGAGAAAGCAAAAGACAATTATGCGTACAGCGGTGTCATGGATTGTACGGCGATGGCCTTCGTTCCCGGCGGTGGCCCGAAATCCTGCGACTATGGTTGCATGGGATTCGGTTCCTGCGTGAAGGCTTGTCCGTTTGATGCGATTCATATTGTTGACGGTATTGCCAAAGTTGACAAGGAAGCATGCAAGGCTTGTGGTAAGTGTATTGATACCTGTCCAAAGCATTTGATTGAATTCATTCCTTATGAAGCAACTTATGCAGTAAGCTGTAGCAGCAAAGATAAGGGTAAGGACGTCATGGCGGTTTGCCAGACCGGTTGTATCGCCTGCCATCTGTGCGAGAAGAATTGCCCGAACGGTGCCATTACCGTTACGGACAATGTGGCACATATCGACCAGGAGAAGTGCACCGGATGCGGTGCCTGCGCCGAGAAATGCCCGAAGAAAATTATATTTGCACAAGCATAAAAACGGGGGCATCCCTTTGTGGGGTGCCCTTTTTTCGTGCTTTGGTTTGTGCTAAAATTTTTTACAGAAAATATCCGCAAGGAGTGGAAAAATGGTAGTTTGGATTGTATGTATTGTACTTTTGATTCTCTGTAATGCTTTATGGATTGGGCTGGCACGATTTACGGTATTCGGACGCAGACAGACCATGGAAGAATCCTGGAATTGGGAATTCGAGCATTGTCCCGATTGTAGGGATTTAGCGCGTGAGGATTTTACGGATTATACCGTGACGGCGGAAGATGGATATGAGCTTCATTGTTCCTATTATCCCGCGAAGCAGCCGTCGAATTTGTATGTGATTTTGGTCCATGGATACACGGATACCCGATGGGGAATGTTGAAGTACCTGCAGTTTTATCGGGATATGAATATTCATTGCATTCTATACGATCAGCGCGGACATGGAGAAAATGTAAAAGCACCTTGTACCTATAGTCTGAAGGAGCAGACCTATCTGAAGGCGGTATACGAAGATTCCCTGCAAAGATTCGGTGCCCATATCCGTCTCGGAATTCACGGAGAGTCCTTAGGTGGCGCTACCGTGCTTGGCAGCATGCAATATCATTTGCCGGTGGAATTCTATGTAGATGATTGCGGATTCGCGGAGATTATTCCGGTGTTAAAGGTTGGACTTGGCATGATGCATTTACCCAAGTTCTTGGTGTATGGAGCTTCCCTGTGGTGTAAAATTTGCTTTGGCTTCTTCTTTGGGGAAGCAAGACCGATTCAATATGTTGGGGACAATACCGTGCCGCTTTTGATTATGCACGGAGCGAAGGATGATTTTATTCTTCCGGAGCATAGCAAGCGGGTGTTTGAAATAACCGGAGGGTATAAAGAACTTCATCTATTTGACGGAGCCTCCCATGCCGAGAGTGCGATTGTGTGTCCGAAAGAATACAAACAAGTCTTGGAGCACTTCCTGCAAACCATTCATTTTTTGGATGAAAAGAGTGGGGTGGATGCATAGTGATTTTTTTACCGGAATATGGTAAAGTTTTTCTTAGTGTTTATAAGAAAAGGAAAGAAAAATGAAAAAAGATTTCTCGCAAGTAAAACGTGTCGTTATTAAAATCGGATCCAATTCTCTGACCCATCCAAACACCGGCCGCTTAGATTATATCAAGATTGAGCGGTTGGCTATGGAGCTGTCGGATTTGCGGAATCGCGGATTGGACGTATGTCTGGTTTCCTCCGGTGCAATTGCGGTAGGACGTCAGATGTTAGGATTCCATCAGCGTCCGGATTCCATGCCCCAGAAGCAGGCTTTGGCATCGGTGGGACAGGCCAGACTGATGGGAATTTACCAGAAGTATTTTACCCAGTATACCCAGAATGCGGGACAGGTATTGATGACCAAGAATACCATATTGGATAATGTTTCCCGCAAGAATGCCCAGAACACCTTCGAAGAATTGTTCTCCATGGGCGTCATCCCTGTTGTAAATGCCAATGATACCGTATCTACTTATGAGATTCAGTTTGGCGACAACGATACGTTGTCTGCCATTGTTTGTTCCCTGGTTCATGCGGATTTGTTGATTCTTTTATCGGATATTGACGGTTTGTATACCGACAATCCGAGAACCAATCCGGATGCTGCCTTTGTTCCTTATGTGGAGCGCTTGGATGAGAAAACCATGTCCATGGGATCTTCCGATACCGGTAGTGATATCGGCACCGGAGGAATGGAAACGAAGCTTCGTGCGGCAGCGATCGCCACGGCTTCCGGAGCAGATATGATTATTGCCAACGGTAAGGATGTCTCCATCATTCATCGCATCTTCGAGAATGATTATAAGGGAACCTTATTTGCAGCCAACTACGATGAGGATTTCTATATCGTAGACATGATAGAGGATAGCATTGGATAATCAAACACTACGACAGAATGTCCGCCAATGGCGGGAACAGTTATCGAAGGACGTTGTGGTACATAAGTCCCTTACCATCATGTCCCATATCCAGGATTACTTCTTTGTGAATCACCATTTTGAAGGGTTTTTGTGCTATTATCCCACAAGAGGTGAGGTGGACTTACGCCCCTTATACGAACAGTTGCTGCGACGGGATGCGGCCTTGTATTTCCCGGTGACCGGGAAGGATGGCCTGGAGTTTTATCGCGTGGAGTCTCTATCGGACTTTTCCGAAGGACGATTTGGGATTATGGAGCCTCGCTCCATGCAGGCATTGGATGATTTCACAGGGGTATTATCTTTTACGCCCGGTCTATGTTTTTCCAAGAGTGGAGAGCGTTTGGGATTCGGTGGCGGGTATTATGACCGCTTCTATGAGGCACATCCCAACATTACCAAGGTGGGAGTTTGCTATGATGAGCAGCTCTCTGACGAGATTACGGTAATGGACTGGGATATTGCCATGGATTATGTGGCCTGCGAATCCGGGGTTTTTACAAATTTATAGTTTGGAGTTTTATATTTATGGAATTTATGAATTTGGATGAGATTGACTTAAGCTTATCTGCACCTACAGAGGAGCCGATGCGTCAGTATTATTATATGGCCCTTGCCAAGAAGAAGGTGGCAGAGTTGTCACGCCAGGTTGGACATACTTTAACGGCCTGTGTGACCACCTTCGGTTGTCAGATGAATGCCAGAGATTCCGAGAAGTTGCAGGGAATTTTGAAGCAGGTTGGCTATGAATTGGTCGATCACGAAGAAGCGGATTTTGTTATTTATAACACCTGTACCGTACGTGAAAATGCCAACAACAAGGTATATGGCCGTCTTGGTTATCTCCATAGTCAAAAAGATAAGAATCCTCATATGATGATTGCCCTTTGCGGTTGTATGATGCAGGAACCGGAAGTGGTAGAGAAGCTTCAGGAAAGCTATCGTTTCGTGGACTTGATTTTTGGTACGCACAACCTCTATAAGTTCGCGGAGCTGTTGTGCGATTCCTTAGATTCCGACCGTATGGTGATCGATATTTGGAAAGATACGGATTTGATTGTTGAAAATCTTCCGGTAGAGCGTAAGTATGCCTTCAAGTCCGGCGTTAATATTATGTTTGGCTGTAACAATTTCTGCAGCTATTGTATCGTTCCTTACGTACGAGGTAGAGAGCGAAGCCGTAAGCCTCAGGAAATTCTCCGTGAGATTGAGCGTTTGGTTGCAGATGGCGTGAAGGAAGTGATGCTTCTTGGACAGAATGTGAATTCCTACGGCAAGAACTTAGATCCACAGGTTTCTTTTGCGGAACTGTTGCAGGAGGTGGACAAGATTCCGGGATTGGAGCGTATCCGTTTTATGACCTCTCATCCGAAGGATTTGTCGGATGAGCTCATTGCGGTGATGGCTTCCAGTAAGAAAATCTGCCATCATATGCATCTGCCGCTGCAGACCGGCAGCAATCGTCTCTTACAGGAGATGAACCGTCATTATACCAGAGAACACTACTTGGAATTGGTTGAGAAGTTACGTCGTGCCATTCCGGATATTGCAATTACAACAGATATCATCGTAGGCTATCCGGGAGAGACGGAAGAAGACTTCTTAGATACCATGGATGTGGTAGAAAAGGTTGGCTACGACAGCGCCTTTACCTTCATCTATTCCAAGCGTACCGGAACACCTGCTGCCAAGAAGGAAGACCAGATTCCGGAAGACGTGGTGAAGGATCGTTTCGACCGCTTGTTGGAAGTGGTACGAAGAGACGGCCAGAAACGTGCAGAAAGCTATACCGGTTCTGTACAGCGCGTTTTGATTGAACAGATGAATGAGCAGGATGAAGCTTTGGTAACCGGTCGTATGGACAACAATTCCGTGGTTCATTTGCCGGGAGACGCATCCATGATCGGAACCTTCGTTGATGTGAAGCTTGTGGAATGCAAAGGATTTTATTATATTGGCCAGCGGGTTTAAGTCTGCTGCCATCAGATAAGGGGAGAATATGAAGCACAAAGTTGTTTCTATGGGAGTGTTCGTTGCGCTGGCCATGGTTCTATCTTATGCAGAATCCCTGTTGCCTTATTTTTTCTCTGTTCCGGGAATGAAGTTGGGACTTGCCAATGTATTGGTTGTGGTCGCTTTGTATTTCTGGGGTCCGAAGGAAGCGCTTCTGATTAACCTGGCGCGCATCCTTCTGATGGGATTGATTCTAGGGAACGGGATACATCTTGCATATAGTATTACCGGCGGACTTTTCGCTTTTCTTGCAATGTACCTCTTCAAAAAAATCGAAGGAATTCATTTGCTTTTGGTCAGTGCTGCCGGTGGAATTTTCCATAATGTGGGGCAGATGTTGATCGGAAGTATTTTGGCTTCCAACTGGGCATTGCTGTTTAATGCACCGTTTTTATTGGCCGGCGGTATCTTAAGTGGAAGCATTGTTGGCATCATCAGTTATTTTATACTGAAGCGATTGCAGGCGCCTGCTTCTGTTTTGAAGGAGTAGATTATGTACGCATACATAGAAGGAACCATCGCGTTCCTTGAGGAAGACAGAGTGGTCTTAGATGCCGGTGGCATCGGATATGAGATCATGGTGGGACAACGGGATTTGGTTGCAATGGATGCCGTTGGGTCCCGTGCCCGTTTGTATACCTATTTTCAAGTAAGCGAGAATGGAATTGGGTTGTACGGATTTTTGCAATACGAAGACAAGAAGTTCTTCGAGAAGTTGATTTCCGTCAACGGTGTAGGTCCGAAGGCCGGACTTGCCATCCTTGGCACCTTGTCCGTTAGTGATTTGAAGTTTGCCATTCTCGGAGAAGACGAGAAGGCAATTACCAAGGCACCGGGGGTTGGACCGAAGTTGGCGAAGCGTATTATCCTGGATTTGAAGGATAAGGTGGATTTGGCAGAAGCCTATGAAGACCGTATGAGCGGTGGAAATAACGACCATATCACCTCTGTTAAGAATGACGTCATGATGGCGTTGACGGCGCTTGGATATTCCTCTTCCGATGCCTTGAAGGCATTGTCTTCGGTAGAGATTACGGAAGATATAACGGAAGAAGAACTTCTCAAAGCAACCTTACGGAAGATGAATGTATAAAGGACGATCATAATGGAGCGAAGAATTATCACCGGTGGCAAGCTTACGGAAGATGCCAAGAACGATAATGTGTTACGACCGCAGACCCTGGACGATTATGTGGGACAGGAAGCAGTCAAAGAGAATTTGAAAATCTACATACAGGCAGCAAAGCAACGTGGTGAGTCTTTGGATCACACTTTGTTTTTCGGACCTCCCGGACTAGGTAAAACCACCTTAGCCGGAATCATTGCCAATGAGATGCAGGTCCATGTCAAAATCACCTCCGGCCCGGCCATTGCCAAGACCGGGGAAATGGCAGCGATTCTGACGGGATTATCCGATGGGGATATTCTCTTTATCGATGAGATTCATCGATTGAACCGTCAGGTGGAAGAGATGTTGTATCCAGCAATGGAAGACTTTGCCGTAGATGTTGTCATTGGGAATGCCGGTCCGCAGGCCAAATCCATTCGGTTGGATTTACCACATTTTACATTGATTGGTGCTACCACGAGAGCCGGTTTGTTATCGGCACCGTTACGGGACCGTTTTGGTGTCATCAGTCATTTGGAATTCTATAAGCCCGAGGAACTGCAGGAGATTATTATCAAATCCGCCGGTAAGCTTGGTGTAACCATTGACGAGGATGGTGCCTTCGAATTGGCCCGTCGTTCCAGAGGAACGCCACGTCTTGCCAATCGTTTGTTAAAGCGTGTCCGTGATTTTGCGGAAGTCAACTACAACGGTCATATCACCAAGGAAGTAGCTGCAATCAGTCTGGATCGATTGGATGTGGATTCCATGGGACTGGATAATAACGACCGGAAGATGCTTCTTATGATTATGGATAGTTTCGGTGGCGGTCCGGTCGGCTTAGATACCTTGGCTGCTTCTTTGGGGGAAGATGCAGGTACCATCGAGGATGTCTATGAACCGTATTTGGTACAGAATGGATTCATCCATCGGACACCGAAGGGACGTGTAGTAACGGATCTTGCTTACGAGCACTTTCATCGCCCGATTCCTTCGGAAAAATAGAGCAAATTCTATTGTGTTTATACTTTTTTGTAGATATAATAATATCATGTTTGAAATTTCGCCTGGGAGGGAGTATACATGTCAGCCAAGAAGAGTGCTGAGGTATTAATCGGAGGTAAGGTTTATACCTTAAGCGGTTACGAAGAAGAAGAATACTTGCAGAAGGTTGCTGCTTATATTAACAACAAAATCTCTGAGTTTGATTCCATGGAAGAGTTCCGTATTTTTCCTGCAGATATGAAGGCTACCTTGGTGGAGCTGAATATCGCGGATGACTACTTCAAGGCGAAGGCATTGGTAGATAAGTACGAGAGTGACCTGGAGCTTCGGGATAAGGAGCTTTATGATTTGAAGCATGATTTGATTTCTGACCAGGTTCGTGTGGAGGCTTTGGAAGAACAGGTACGCAACCTTGAGAACGAGAAGAAGGATTTGTTACTTGCGAAAGCGAAGCTAGAGGCGTCCTTGGAAGAAACATTGCTTGGTTCTTTAAAGGGAAGCGATGAAGCATCCGGTTTTTAATAGGTTATGTGAGGGACAGCTTGCTCTGTCCCTTTTTTCATGTTGAGGTTATTGTATGAGTAAACTTGGATTGGAAGTATTGGCACCGGCGGGAGACCCGGAGATTTTTACCAGGGTCATTGATGCAGGTGCGGATGCGGTGTATTTTGGAGGTTCGGCCTTTGGAGCCAGAGCCTATGCAACGAATTTTACCTTAGAGAGCGCCGAAGCGTCCATCCGTTATGCCCATGCCAGAGGGAAGAAGGCGTATTTGACGGTGAATACCCTCCTTAAGAATCTGGAAATGGAAAAGGAGTTGTATCCGTATCTAAAGTCCTATTATGAGATGGGATTAGACGCGGTGATTGTGCAGGATTATGGCGTGTTTACCATGGTGCGGGATTGTTTCCCGGATTTGGCGCTGCATTGCAGTACCCAGATGAGCCTTTGCACACCCTACGGAGCATCTTTTTTGCAGGAGCAGGGCGCACATCGTGTGGTGACTGCCCGTGAGATTTCTCTGGAAGAGATTCGCGAGATTTATGATGCAACCGGTATGGAAATTGAGACCTTCGTACATGGTGCCCTTTGCGTGTGCTATTCCGGCCAATGCTTAATGAGTAGTATGATTGGCGGACGAAGCGGCAACCGTGGTCGTTGTGCCCAGCCTTGTCGTTTGCATTATGAGGTATTGTCCGAAAGCGGTAAGAAAATGAAATTACCGGGAGCATACCCCATCAGTCCGAAGGATTTGTGCGGTGTTGCGGATCTTCCTGCATTGTCGGACGCCGGTGTGTATTCCTTGAAGATTGAAGGCCGCATGAAGCAGGGCGATTACGCAGAGGGTGTAGTCTTTGTCTATCGAAAGTATGTGGACCGCTTTTTATCCGATCCGAAGGCACCTTACCGGGTAGAGGATTCTGATATGGAGATTCTGCTTGGACTTGGTAACCGGAATGGATTTACCAATTCCTATTACTACAAGCGCAATGAAACAGATTTGATTTCCTTTACGGATTCCGCCCATCGGAACCAGAAAATGACGGATTCCCAGCGGAAAGAGAAGTGCCGCCTGGATATTCGCGGAAGTTTTCGCGCTGCATTGGGCGAGCCTATGGAGCTTACGGTATCTACCTTGGATGGTGCCCATACCTGCATTGCAACCGGTGCTGTGGTGGAAGCGGCCAAGAATCAAGGCGCAACGGAAGCGTCCATTCAAAAGCAATTGAATAAAACCGGAAATACTCCGTATGTCTTCCGGGAACTTAGGATTTCCTGTGAGGATGGTGTATTTCTTTCCAACGCTCTTTTGAATGAGTTGCGACGGGATGCCTTAGAACAGTTAGAAGCGCAGATGGTACAGGTACCACACAAAGAGGCGTTGCCATTACCGGAAGTAGCGCATACTTCTGTGCAAACACCATTACTTCCCGGAACTTTTGTTACGGTACGAAGCGAAGAACAGTTATCCGTTGTGTTGGAAAAGGCATATATTACCTATGTAGGCTTGGATACTTCCTTGACCCTTGCTTCAAAAAGTAGCTATGTAGATCTTGTGGAGCGAATCCATGCATTCGGTAAAAAGGCCGTCTTTCTGATGCCGGCCATCTTCCGTAAGAATACCTATCCAAGGGTCAATGGTGTCATGGACGATGCTGTATTTGACTATTATATGGCGACTACCATGGATAGTCTTGGCTTCTTAAAAGAACGATTGTCGGAGACTGCAATTCTTGCGGATGCCAGGTTGTATACCTATTCCGACCGTACACAAGATGCGTTCGGGGCAAGCGGAATTGCTGCCAATACCATTCCCTATGAGTTGAACCGGGGCGAGCTGCAGCATCGACAGAATGAGAACAGTTTCTTTACGGTTTACGGTTATACGCCACTGATGTATATGGCCAACTGTACCCATAAGAACTGTCAGGGTTGCGACCATGTTCCCGGTCGAATGATTCTTCGGGATCGTTACGGGAACCCGTTTACCATGGTAAATTCCTGTGAGATTTGCACTAACATTTTATATAATTATCTGCCCACCAATTTGATTGGAGAGGCGGATGCAAGTGCGTTGCGCGCTTTGGGAGATCGTTTGGATTTTACCCTGGAAAGCGCCAAAGACGTGGAAGTGATACTGAAACAGTATGAGACGAAGTCCCGGGATAACGCCACACAGGCGTATACCAAGGGACATTATGGTAGAGGAGTGGAATAATGATTCACTACGTGGTTTCGATTTCCAGATTTACAATTTTATTATTATTCGCATTCTATACATTGGATTGCTTTTTGGCGTTGCGCATGAATATTGCGCCTTGGAAGCAGACCTATTACTTTGTGAAGCAAACCATTGAGATGTTTTTGATCTTAATCAATGTTACTTACGTGTTGTATTTACAGACCGAAGATCGACAGGTCATCTTTATTGCGGCCATTGAGACGGTATTCTTTTTGCTAATTTTTATGATTTACGGAACGATCTACGAGAATGCCTCCAAGTCCTTACTAAATAACATGTGTATGTTAATGATGCTTGGTTTTTTGCTGTTGACCAGATTGGATATTTCTGCGGCCTTCAGGCAGCTGATCATTGCGATTTTTGCCTTCGCAATTACCTGTTTCATTCCGTATGTGATTGAACATGTGAAGGTGGTTCGTAATTTTTCCTATGCCTATGCAGCTTTGGGATTGCTTGGATTGTTCCTGGTGTTGGCATTTGGTAGCGTATCCTATGGAGCGAAACTGTCCTTGCGTTTCGGTCCGTTGTCTTTACAACCATCAGAGTTCGTGAAGCTGTTATTTGTAATTTTCGTTGCGGCCATGTATACCAAGTCCAAATCCTTGAAGCAGATTATCATTACCACCGGTATTGCGATGCTTCATGTGTTGCTTCTGGTGGCTTCCAAAGACTTGGGTAGCGCCATGATTTTTACCTTCACCTACTTAATTCTGATTTATGTTTGCACCAAGCGTTTGTATTGGCTGTTTTTAGGCCTTGGCACAACCGCTGTCGGTGCAATGCTGGCATACCGGATGTTTACCCATGTACAAGTGCGTGTGACGGCATGGCAGGACCCATTATCGGTTGTGGATGATGCCGGATATCAGATTTGCCAGAGCTTGTTTGCTATCGGTACCGGTGGTTGGTATGGAAGCGGAATCGGTAACGGTATGCCAGGTACCATCCCGGTAGTTACCAAGGATTTCATTTTCTCCGCTATGTGCGAAGAGTACGGCGTGCTATTTGGACTGTGCTTCATTTTTGTATGCATCAGCTGCTTCCTTATGATTTTTAACATCGCACTGGAGCTGGATGATACCTTCTATCGTTATGTTGCCATAGGATTGGGTACCGTGTACGGCTTCCAGGTCTTCGTTAATATCGGCGGAGTTACCAAATTCATTCCTTCCACCGGTGTGACGTTGCCCTTTGTCAGTTACGGAGGAAGCTCCCTGCTTAGTACCATGGCGATGTTTTCCATTGTGCAGGGATTATATGTTGTAAAACAACGACAGGAGGCGCATCACAATGAACGATAAGAAAAAACACAAAAAGCGTCACAGTCGGAATCGGGAATTCTTGGTTGTTACCTATAGTTTTTTGGCTCTGTTTTTATGTTTGAGTGGCTACCTTTGCTATTTCATTGCCTATCAAAGTTCCGATTTTATAACCAGCTCCTATAACAAGCGTGCCTCTGCATTGTCTGCTACCACCATTCGCGGTGATATTTTGGCGGCGGACGGAACCGTGCTAGCTACCTCGTCTGTTGATGAGAATGAAGAGGAGACAAGAGAATATCCTACCGGGGAACTGTTTTCCCATGTGGTTGGTTATTATTACAATGGTCGTAGCGGATTGGAAAAGGATGCCAATTATTTGCTGTTGGATTCCCATGAGGATTATCTGGAACAGTTTCAATATACCTTGCAGGGCAAGAAGGTACAGGGCGATTCCGTAGTCACTACCTTGGATACCAACATGCAGCAAATCGCCTACAACGATATGGGCAATTACAATGCAGCGGTCATTGCCATGGATCCGGAAACCGGAGCAATCCTCTGTATGCTTTCCAAGCCGTTCTTTGATCCGAACACGTTGAAGGACCAATGGGAGGATGTGGTAGGAGATGCTTCTTCGTCCCGACTGATCAATCGTTGTACCCAGGGCTTATATGCGCCGGGTTCTACCTTCAAGATTGTTACGGCCCTTGCCTATTTGCGACAGGGCGGAAGCTTGGACGATACCTTCTCCTGTAGCGGCAGTAAAGAAGTAAACGGTTTAACCTTCCATTGTTATAACGGAACGGCCCATGGCTCCATGGATTTACGGAAGGCGTTTGCAAAGTCCTGTAACGTTACCTTCGGAACCATTGGTATGAATCTGGATTTGGATGATTATCATAAGACTGCAGAGGATTTGCTTTTTAACCAGGACTTACCGGTACAGATGAACGTATACAATACGTCTTCTTTTGATGTGGACCGTAATACCGCATCCGACTTGGTGTTCCAGACTGCATTTGGTCAGGGCCATACCCTGGTGACGCCGCTTCATATGTCTATGATTGTGTCCGCGATTGCCAATGACGGTGTTCTTATGAGGCCGTATTTGATTGACCATTCCCAGAATATGCAGGGAGTAGTGGTAAAAGAATTCCATCCGGAGAAGGCCAAAACCTTGATGACAACGGAAGAGGCTGCCCAGTTGCAGGAATTGATGCGTGGGGTTGTTACCAGCGGAACCGCAACGGCACTGAACAGTGATCTGTATGAGGCTTACGGTAAGACCGGTACCGCAGAATTTAATGCAGATAAGGAAGAAGCTCATTCCTGGTATGTTGGATATGCAACAAATGGAAGCAAGAAGTTGGCAATTGCCGTTATTGTGGAAGAAGCGGATCGTAGCTCCAGTATGTCCATTCCGGTGGTCAAAGACATTTTTGACTACTATTTCTCGTATTGATATAATGAATGGGAATTTGAGTTTGGGGGTTGTATGAGTACATATCGATTTCTTCCCAATTTATACATCGGTGGTAACCTTCGGGAAATCACTAAGAAAAAATGGTTTATTTCTCATGGACTTCCCGTGTCCCATTGTTATGCCATTGTGTTATCCCATCGTGAGGATACGGCTTTGGAGATTATGACCATTGATGAACTGCATAAGAAGTTCCGCAAGATGGATCATTACGATGTCATCGGCTTATCTACGTCCAGACATGGGGCATTTACCCTGTTGACACAAGTCTATACCGATGTGTTTGCCAATACCGGAACTTACCGGGTGAAGCAGTATATGCTCGGGCAGATGGAATAGGAGTTTGACATGAAGATATTACTACTGATTGGCAAAGTCCTAGGTTTCGGATTTCTTGGCATTCTAGGCCTTCTGCTACTGATTCTATTCCTTGTGTTGTTCCTTCCGATTTGTTATGACATCGAAGGGATATACGAAGAGAAGAAAGCCCTGCGGGTTCGTCTGTACGATGCCTTTCGTATATTTTCATTTTCCCTGGTACAAGAGGGGGCAGATGGAAGCAGTGATCTTCGGGTGCTCTGGATGCATTTCATGCAGGACGAAGCGGAAGATGAGGACGTAGAAGAAGTAGAAGATGATGAGGTCGTAGACGAAGAAGAATCGGAAGAAAATAGCTGCTTCGAGGAAGAAGCAACCCAACCTTCGAAGCCGGAAGAGCCGAAGCCTAAGAAGCCGTCGAAGCCTAAGAAAAAGAAAGAAAAAGCAACATCTGAGCCTAAAGAACAGAAGGATGATTTGCTTGATAAGATACGAAGACTGTTAGAGGATGAGGAAGCCAAGGCAGGAATTACCGTTTTGCTTCATGAACTGGCAAAGTTCCTTCGCCGTTTGGCGCCGAAGCGGTATCGCTTCCGGGGAGAATTCTATACCGGAGATCCGGCAACCACCGGACAGATTACCGGTTTTTTGGCAACAATCCCTTGGTTACAACCAAGGAAGGGCAACTATTTGCTTCCGGATTTTTCCCGGGAAGAATTCTATTTATACGGACGTATGGGAATTGCTGGATCGATACAATTGGTTTGTGTTGTGGGCATGGCTCTACGTATCTTTTTTAACCGAAATGTACGTAAGCTCTACGCTTATTTCAAGGAGAATGACTAGGAGGACATGAGATTATGGCAAAAGATTTAGAGGGTTTTCAGAGTACCATTTCATCTTTGTTTCAGGGAATGGACAGTTTCCTGTCTACGAAAACCGTGGTAGGTGAGGCAATTCAATATGGAGACACCACCATTGTACCGTTGGTAGACGTATCCTTTGGCGTAGGAGCCGGTGCGTTCTATAATGATAAGCACAACAACGGAGGCGGCGGCATGGGTGGTAAAATGACCCCATCTGCAGTCCTTGTAATTAAGAACGGCAATGTCCGTCTGATTAATATTTCTTCCCATAGCGGTATGGAGAAGCTTCTGGATATGGTTCCGGATTTTGTAGACGGATTCTTGCATAAGGATGATAAGGAAGAGGACGCCCGTAGTAAAGCTGCGGAATGCGTAGAAGAGACCATCATCGACGAAACGGATTTTGAAGATTAGAAGAAGAACCCCGACGAAAGCGAAGAGCAGATGTCGGGGTGATTTTTGATAAAAAAATAGCTTCCGAAGAATCGGAAGCTACAGTGGAAACTCTATTACGCTCTCTCTACTGCACCAGAACGCAAACAGGAAGTGCAAACATATAATCTCTTAGGAGTTCCGTTAACCTTACATTTAACAGACTTAACGTTGGACTTCCACATTTTGTTTGAACGTCTATGTGAATGGCTCACATTGTTTCCGAAATGAGCGCCTTTACCGCAAATTGCACATTTTGCCATGATAGCACCTCCTTAACAATTCATTTTCGGCCGTTGCAACGCAACAAAAGTATATTAACAAAGGATATATAAAAAAGCAAGTTCTTTTTCCATAATTTTTTAAAAAGTTTTTCACCTGAAAATTCGGAAAGTATCGGCAGGAATTAAGATGTTCATTTCGCATTTTCTGTGTTATAATTGTATACAATTAAATAAGGAGGCGACTTATGAAAAAAACGTCAAAAAGCCGCACGACCATTCGTGCAAAATTCTTATTGTCTATTCTTCCGATTCTTGCTGTAACCATCATCCTGTTGGTTGCGATTTCCGCGCAATTATCGAAAGTCTATTTGGAAGATATGTCCATCGCTCAGTTGGATTCATCCATTACCAACCAGAGTGATAACATCGAGTCTTGGTTGAACAAGAACTTAGAGTTCTTCGGTACGGTGAAACATACCATCGAGACGACGAATCCGGACGAAGCTCAATTACAGACCATCATCAATTCCACCTATGGATATAACAAATACGCTCCGAACGGTCTTTATATTGCTTCTACCAACGGAAGCTTCGTGAAGGCTGCCGGTTCTGACCAGAAGGTATCCAATGTTACCGGTGAGCAGTGGTTTGCCCAGGGACTTACCAGAGTGAACATGGATTACGGTACTGCATATCAGAATGAGAACGGAGAGTATGTTGTTTCCGCTTCCGGTATTTTACAAATCGAAGGAGATGATACCAAGGTGATCTCCGCCGATGTGGATTTGAATCAGATTAGTATTATCGTAAATTCCGGTGTCAAAATGGACGGCGCCAAGGCGTTTTTGGTGGACCGTTATGACGGAACCATTCTTGCACATCCAAATGCTTCTTACGTATCTACGAACTTAGATGCACAGACCGGAAGCTTTATGACAGGTGTCGCAGAGCATGTTAAGAACCGTGATTACGATTCCGTAACCATCGGCAAGTATTATGTAGATTTTGCTGAGATTACCGGTAGTGACTGGCTGCTGATTTCCTATGTGCCGAAGGATTTGATTCTTTCCAATATCCGTAAGCTGACCTTCATTCTGATTGCCGTTGGCGTAGCAGCATTGTTATTGGTAGGTGTCATTATTTGGTTGATGGCATCCAGATTATTTAAACCGTTGGCAGAGATTACCGAAGATATTACCCGTATGGCTTCCGGTGATTTCACGATTGATGTGGAAGCCGCAAGCAACGATGAAATCGGCTTGATGGCAGATAAGATGAAAGATTTTATCGGCAGCATGCGTCATATGATTTCTTCCATTAATGAAGAATCCGCGAAGTTAAAAGATGAGTCCGAGAGCTCCAACCGTGTATCTGAGAGCATGTTTAATGCATCCCAGTCCCAGGCGGAAGCAATGCAGGGCTTGAACAATACCGTGGATCAGTTGGCGGTTGCGGTTAACGAGATTGCAGAGAATGCAACTACCCTGGCTATGGTTGTTACCGATACCAAGGATAACTCCGACCAGGCCAATGCCAGCATGAAAGAAACCGTTCAGATTTCCAAGAAGGGCCGTGATGATATGGAACATCTTGGAACTGCAATGAACGAGATTAAGAGTGCCAACCAGGAATTGGTTGTTTCCATCGGTAAGGTGGGTCAGGCATCCGAAGAAATCACCAAGATTGTCGGCATGATTGCAGAAATCGCTGACGAGACCAACCTGTTGTCCTTGAATGCATCCATTGAGGCTGCACGTGCCGGAGAAGCCGGAAGAGGATTTGCAGTTGTTGCTACCGAGATCGGTAATCTGGCTCAGAATTCTTCCGCCAGTGCAGAGACCATTGCAAAATTAATTCAGCAGGTACGTGATTTGATTGAGGACGTTGTAAAACAGGCGAACTCTTCCGCAGAACGTATCGAAGAGAACAGTGAATTGATTCACGCCGCAGTAGAAACCTTTGATCATATTTACACCAACATTCAGACTTCCAACGATCAGTTAGAAGCAGTGGTTGCCAATATCCAGAAGGTTTCCGATGTTGCAACCAATGTAGCTGCTATCTCCGAAGAGCAGGCGGCCAGCACCGATGAAATTCTTGAAACATCCAAGAATATGGTGGAACATGCACAGAACATTACATCCAACAGTCAGGATGTTGCCGCTAATTCCAATGAATTGGCCGGAACCTCTCAGACCTTGGCAGACCATGTGGCACAGTTCCGTATTTAGGAGGATGAATCATGAAAAAGAATATGTTACGTAGAATTATTTCCGCACTTAGTTGTGTTGTATTAATCGGTTCCTTATTTACCGGATGCGGATCCAGTGAAGCTTCCGGAGCGAAGGGAGGTAAAATCCTTTTTGTTGAAACAGATGACGATGATACCTTCCGTGCTTCCTTATCAGAGGCAATTATGGCTTCCGCCTCTACCTATGGCGTTACCATCGATGAAGTATTGACCGGTGATTCCGTTGCCAAGCAGGTAGAAGAAGTACAGAATGCGGCTTCTAAGGGTTATACCGGTATTATTTGCCGTTTGGCGGATGTGGCAACCGCATTGCAGATTGAAGACGCCAGCAGTCTTCCGATTGTTTTTGTAAACAACCAGCCGGAGGACAATCGTCTGAAGGATTCCAAGTATGTGTATGTAGGCTCTCCTGAGGCAGATGCAGGTACTTATGAGGCAGAGTTTGTTTGGAATAAGTTAGGTAAGCCATCCTCTGTAAATCTTGTGATTATGCGTGGCGAGAAGGGCCATTCCGCAACAGAAGGCCGTACCAATGCTGCGAGAGATTACTTCAAGGATCAGGGCGTTGCCGTAAATATTGTTTTCTCTGATTATGCCAACTGGTCTACGGACAATGCTTTTAATTACATGGGCATTATCGATAAGCAGCATGCATCTTATGATGCGGTGATCTGCAACAACGATTCCATGGCCCTTGGAGTTGTGGACTATTTGGATAAGCACGGCAAGTCCGATATTCCGGTAACCGGTGTGGATGCCACGGCAGACGGTTGTGCATCCATCGCAGCCGGCGGAATGGATTTTACCGTTTTACAGAGTGCAAAGGGACAGGGTGAGCGTGCCGTAGAAGCGATTTCCATTATGGCAAACGGTGGTTCCATTTCCTCTGTGGAAGGCGTTACGGAGAATGGTAAGTATGTTTGGGTACCATTCGAAAAAGTAGACGCTTCCAATGTATCTTCCTATCAGTAAAACCGACACGATTGTTTTTTTGAAAAAAATGATTATAATGTTAATGTGGTTTGTCTATGGACAGGCAAAATCTTATTGGAGGTTTTAATTATGCACGGTAAAGGTCAAATGGAAACAGAGTTGGGCAAGATTATCGTTGACACAGATGTAATTGCAACCTATGCTGGTGCAGTTGCAGTAGAGTGCTTCGGTATTGTAGGTATGGCTGCCGTTAATATGAAGGATGGTCTGGTAAAGCTTTTGAAGAAGGACTATTTAAGCCATGGTATTGATGTGAATGTTGCGGAAGATAATTCTATTTCCCTGGATTTTCATGTCATTGTATCTTATGGTGTCAGCATTGCTACCGTAACCGATAATTTAAAAGAAACCGTCAAGTACAAGGTAGAAGAATTTACCGGTATGAAGGTTGAGAATATTAACATTTACATCGAAGGCATTCGTGTAATTGATTAGGAGGATTTTGTAAGTGGAAATCACAACATTAAATGCGTCTCAAGTTTCCAAGATGTTTTTGGCTGGCGCAAAAAAGCTTGAGGCAAATAAAGACTTGATCAACGAGCTCAATGTCTTCCCTGTTCCGGACGGTGATACCGGAACCAATATGACCATGACAATTATGTCTGCGGCTAGAGAAGTCAGCACCCTAGAGACCATGGATATGAAGTCTGTATCTAAGGCAATTTCTTCCGGTTCCCTTCGTGGAGCCAGAGGTAACTCCGGTGTTATCCTTTCTCAGTTGTTCCGTGGATTTACCAAGGTCATCAAGAAAGAAGAAGAATTAACCGTAGATATTCTTTGTGAAGCATGTCAGAAGAGTGTGGAGACTGCATATCGTGCAGTTATGAAGCCGAAGGAAGGTACAATCCTTACCGTTGCCCGCGCTGCTGCAGACCGTGCTTTGGAAGTGGTTGATACAACCGATGATATTTTAGTATTTACGGAAGAGATTTTAAAAGCTGCTGATGAAATGCTTCAGAAGACTCCGGATTTACTTCCGGTATTGAAGCAGGCCGGTGTTGTTGATTCCGGCGGACAGGGCCTTGTTGAGGTATTGTCCGGCGCTTATGATTTCCTGTCCGGTAAAGAAGTAGATCTTACCATTGACGGATCTGAGTCTTCCGAGGCAGAAGAGAAGGAAGAGGAATTCTTCGAATTCTTATATTCTTTGCATTTAACTTTGGAAGCAACCAACAGCTTCCAGAATCAGGACGAGAACGAGATTCGCGTCTACTTAGAAGCAATCGCTAACGATATGAAGATTACGACCGCAGGCAACCGTATGGAAGTAGAGATGCTGACCAACGAGCCGGGTCGTGTCATCAATAAGGCGTTGAAGTACGGTTCCATTCATTCCGTAGTTCTTACCAACTTACGTGATGACAAGGCTTCCGATGATTCACCTGCTTTGAAGACTTTAGCAAAGGCAGAAGAGAAGAAGGCAGCTGAGCCTCCGAAGGAAATGGGATTTGTTGCTGTTTCTATCGGCGACGGAATGAATCAGATTTTCCGTGATTTGGGTGCTGATTACATCATCGAAGGTGGTCAGACCATGAACCCAAGTACCGAGGATATCCTGAAGGCAATCGATCAGGTAAATGCCAAGACCGTATTTGTTCTTCCGAACAATAAGAACATTGTATTGGCTGCGAACCAGGCACGTGATATTTGCGAAGACAAGAATATTGTTGTACTTCCAACCAAGACCTTGCCGCAGGGTATTACCGCTTTGATTAACTTCGTTCCGGATGCTTCCGTAGAGGAGAATACCGAGTCCATGACAAGTGAGCTTGCCAATGTGAAGTCCGGTGAAATCACTTATGCGGTTCGTGATACCATTATTGATGATAAGACCATCAAAGAAGGCGACTACATGGGTATCGGTGATGCCGGTATTGTTGCCGTTCATCCGGATCTTACCGAGGTTATGCTTGAAACCTTGCATATCCTTTGTGATGAGGATTCTTCTTTGATTAGCTTATATACCGGTTCTGACGTAACAGAGTCTGATGCCGAAGCAATGGTTGCTAAGGTAACTGAAGCATTCCCGAACGTTGAAGTAGAACTTCAGCAGGGCGGACAGCCGGTATACTTCTATGTATTATCTGTAGAGTAAAACCAATCCTGCGTTCTTTTCTTGGAACGCAGGATTTTTTTTTAGGAAAAACCCATGAATTATAACGAATCGATTACCAGCATTAAAGGCATCGGAGAGAAGACTGCCAAGCTGTTTCAAAAACTGAATTTGACCCGGGTGGGAGATCTGTTGGATTTTTATCCTAGAACCTACTTCGCGTATCCGGATGCATTGGAAGTCTTTCCGGAAGACTTCGAAAGTGGGACGATTGCTGTTCTTGTTCGTATCCAACGGAAGGTCTACACTAAGCATTCTGCCAGAATGGATGTAACCTCCACACAGGTAGTCCTAGGGGATGTTCCAATCTCTTTGGTATGGTTTCGGATGCCTTATGTGAAGAACCAATTAGAACCGGGGCGACTGGTGATTCTCTATGGGCCATGTAAGAAGGATCATAACGGTTTTAAGATGGAACAGGCTGCTATCTATACACCGGAGCAATATGCCGCCCTTCAGACCAGTCTACAACCGGTGTATCATCTCACCAAGGGCCTTAGTAACCTGACTGTGAAAAAGTCGGTGAAGGCAGCCATGGAAGAGATATCCTTGGAGGACTACATACCGGATTCTTTTCTTAAGAAGCATACGTTGATTGATTTGGCAGAAGCCTATCAAAGGATTCATTTTCCTACAGCCATGGAGGAACTCCTAGATGCCAGAAGGCGCTTGGTCTACGATGAATTCTTTGATTTTATTCTGCGGGTTCAGTTAGAAAAAGCAAAAGAAGAGGAAGCAGTGTTACCAATCGAACTTCCAAAGCGAAGCCTGTATGATAAGGTGCGCTGGCAGCTTCCTTTTCAGCTAACCGCAGGCCAGGTGGAATGCTTAGAGGCTATGGAACGGGATCTGTTACAGGGCGATTGTAAACAGCGTCTCATCCAGGGAGATGTTGGAAGCGGTAAAACCATCGTTGCGTTTCTTGCTATGCTTCGTATGGCTGAGAATGGCTATCAGACTGCTATTATGGCCCCTACGGAAGTGTTGGCGGCACAGCATTACGAGACCTTTTTGGAATACTGCAAGACCTACCACATTCCCTATCCGGTCTATCTTCTGATGGGATCCATGTCAGCCAAGGAGAAGAAGGAAGTCTATGGACACCTGGCTTCCGATGAAGTCTGCTTTGTCATCGGCACCCATGCATTGATTCAAAAAAAGGTATCCTTCTCTCATTTAGGCATGGTCATTACCGATGAACAACACCGATTCGGTGTGAAACAACGGATGAACTTATCCGTTAAGGGAGAACATCCTTATGTACTGGTAATGTCTGCAACCCCAATCCCAAGAACCCTTGCAATGATTCTCTATGGGGATATGCAGATTTCTACCATTCGAAGTGCTCCCAAAGACCGTTTGCCGATTAAGAATGCGATTATTGATGAAGCCAATCGTACCAAGGCTTACCAGTTTATTGCCAGGGAGATTCAGGCGGGGCATCAGGCGTATATCATATGTCCGTTGATCGAAGCCAGTGAGACCACCGAGGCGGAAAACGTCACGGAATATGCCAAGAGAATAGAAAAAATATTTGCGGGGCAAGGGAAAGTCGGTGTCTTACACGGACGAATGACGCCGGAAGAGAAAAACGCCGTTATGCATGCATTTGCAACCAATGAAACCAATATTCTTGTATCCACCACGGTTGTGGAGGTTGGTGTGAATGTACCCAATGCCACGGTAATGATGATTGAGAATGCCAATCGGTTCGGCCTTGCTCAATTGCACCAGCTTCGTGGTCGCGTCGGCCGTGGAAGCGCACAGTCCTATTGTATGTTTATCAAAGATAAGAGCTGTAAGGATGCGAAACGTTTGGAAATTTTGAATCGTTCCAATGATGGATTTGAAATTGCGGCGGAAGATTTGAAGCTGCGTGGACCGGGAGATTTTTACGGGATTCGTCAGTCCGGTGATATGAATTTTTCGATTGCGGATATTTATCAGGATGCGGATGTGCTGCAGATGGTAAGCGAAGATGTTGCGGATATTCTTCGTGTTGATCCGGAACTATCCAGCGCGGACGGAGTCTTGATTCGAAATCATTTGAAACAAAAAGAACATCAAATCTACGATAATTTATAAAACGGTAGCCGGTTGGCTACCGTTCTTTTTATTTTACCGGTGTCACATCCCGAAGTTCGGGCTTTACAGACATGGAATAGTTGGTGTAGTAAATGACATATCCCGGAACTGCACCTGCCGGTTTTTTCACGTTCTTTTTCTGCAGGTAATCGATTTCCAATTTGTCGGAATCTCTGCCGCTGGAGTAATATCCGGCCAGAGCTGCTGCAATTTCAAAGATATGATCCGGCAACTCTTTGTTGTCAGCCTTGACAATTACATGAGAACCCGGCATTTTCTTGGCGTGGAACCACCAATCGTTGCCGGTGGCGAACTTGAAGGTTAATTCATCGTTCTGGTAATTGTTCTTACCTACATAGATATGGAAACCGTCAGAGGTCACATAATGGAGTGGTACTCCCTTGGCGCTGCCTTTTTTCTTGTCCCGACTGTGATGCTTCTTGATGTATCCGTAATCTGACAGCTCCTGCCGAATCATCGCCAGATCCCCTTCGGATTCCGCAATGGTAAGAGAAGTGGCAATGGAACTTAAATGCTCGATGGCGCTTTTCGTCTCTACCAGAAGATCCGTCAGATTCTCTTTGGTACGTTTTAACTTATTGTACCGCTCGAAGTAAGCGGCCGCATTCTCCATAGCATCCTTCTGGGGATCTAGGGGAATGGTAAGGGGTTCGTTGGTGTAGTAATTATCTACGGTAATCTCCTTGGCCCCCGGGGTAGCAGAGTAGCCATAGGTATGTAACAGCTCTCCATAGATGCGGTATTTTTCCATTTTTTCCGTATCCTGCATCTGTTTGCTCTGGAGCTGATACTTCTTCTGATTGCGGTCTAAAAGGGTTGCCACAATCTTCCGCAAATCCTGTGACTTCTGATGCATGTTGTTGGTTTTGTTGCGGCGGGCATAATAGTCCTCCAGAAGTGCCGATACGCTGTCATAGGATTCCTTGCGTAAATCCGCAAAATGTTGTAATTCAAACACTGCGAATTCCTTAGGGCGTTCGCCGGAAGCTTCGTATACCATCTCCGGTGCAAAATGTCCTTCCTGCAAATCCTGCATAAAGGAACAAAAAGTCCCGTACAGACGCTCTTTTTCTTCTGTAGATAATGCCAGCATGGAATCGTCATGTTCCAAATGGCTGCGATAAGAAATCTCTTCCGCCAAAGCAAACCCGAATCCCATAAAAGAATCGGAGAGAGCCTTCGGTACAGACAAGGCCTTCTTGCAGACCTCTTCAAAGAAGACTTCCTTGGTTACGGTAAAAGGATCGTGCTTGCCTTCCTGCATAGGGATAAAGTATTCTCTGCCCGGTAGCACTTCACGAACGGAACTCATCTGATAGCCAACGTGCTTGATTGCATCAATAATACGGTTCTCGCTGTCGCAGAAAATAATATTGGAGTGCTTGCCCATAATCTCCACGTACAAGAACTTCTCGGCCCAATCCCCAAGCTCATCTAAGTGTTCGATACGAAAACGGATCACACGTTCCATGGCAATCTGAGAAATCTCGGTAATCTTGCCGTTGCCGATGTACTTGCGCAATACCATACAAAAATTCGGCGCAGTAATGGGGCTTGGCTTGTTCTCCGAACTAAGATATATCAGCGGAAGAGAAGCGTTGGCGGAGATTAACAGGCGATAGGTGCCTTTTTCTCCTTTGACCGTAATCATAAGCTCTTCTTTTTCCGGCTGTGCAATCTTGGAAATCTTGCGATTTAATAATGTCTGATTAAGTTCATGGACCAATCCATGAATGGTAGAACCATCAAAAGCCATAAGATACCTCTTCTTAAAAATCTATCTTTCATAATATCCGTTCGTTGCCCTGTTGACAAGGCTTTGCGGCACTTTTTCAGGGGCAAAACATTGACGAATAGGCGCGGATTCTCTATAATAGGAACAATGATAGTATACATTAATATGCCGAACGTGTGTCCGTTGCATATTGTAAGGAGCGACTATGATTAAAAGCATGACAGGATTCGGACATGGTGAATACGCCAATGATTCCGAAAAAGTGACAGTTGAGATTAAATCTGTTAATCATCGTTATCTGGACCTCAACCTGAAACTTCCGAAGAAGTTCTCTGCATTTGAGAATCAGATTCGCAACCGACTGAAGACGGACTTAAGTCGTGGTAAGGTTGACCTCTATGTTTCCTATGAATCTTCGGCAGATCGGAATTATTCCATCCAATATAACCCACTTATTGCATCGGAATATTACAACAATCTGAAGCAGATGGCACAGGATTTGGGACTGAGCGAGGATATTACCGCAACCAGACTGGCACAGTTTCCGGATGTTTTCGAGATTCGTGAGACGGGAGCCGACGAAGATCAGTTGTGGGATTTGTTGTCCCATGCCTTGGATCTGGCGTTGGAACAGTTTATTGAGAATCGTGAGAACGAGGGTGCCCGGCTGAAAGAAGACTTATTGGATAAGCTTTCCCAGATGGAAGAACAGGTAGCCTTCATTGAGAGACGTTCCCCGCAGATTCTTGAGGAATACAAGGAACGTTTGCGTCGTAAGATTGAAGAGTTGTTAGAGGACCGTCAGATTGACGAGAACCGTATCGCAATGGAAGTGACGCTTTACGCGGATAAGATTTGCGTGGACGAAGAGATTGTTCGTTTGAAGAGCCACATTCGCGAAGCCAGAGAAGCATTAGAGAAGATGGATGAGGTTGGTCGTAAGATGGATTTCTTAGCACAGGAGTTGAACAGAGAATCCAATACCATCCTTTCCAAGTCTACCGATGTAGAAATCGCTGATTGCGGCATTACGTTAAAGACTCTCATCGAGAAGATCCGCGAGCAAATACAGAATCTTGAATAAAGGAGCCGATTATTGTGAATCATCGCAATGGTTTGATTATTGTCCTGTCCGGTTTTTCCGGAGCCGGCAAGGGCACAATTATGAAAAATCTACTGAAGAATTATCCGGATATGTATCATTTATCCATTTCCGCCACAACCCGTGATATGCGTCCGGGAGAGCAGGACGGAAGAGAATACTTCTTTAAGACCAGAGAAGAATTCGATGATATGATTGCCAAGGGTGAATTCTTGGAATATGCCACCTTCAACGGCAATTCCTACGGAACACCGAAGGCCTATGTAGAACAGCTTGCCTTAGAGGGTAAGGACGTCATCTTAGAGATTGAAGTCCAGGGAGCCCTTCAGGTGAAGGAAATCTTCCCGGAAGCATTACTGTTATTCGTTACTCCGCCTTCTGCACAGACCTTGAAGGAGCGTCTGGTAGGAAGAGGTACCGAGTCCGAGGATGTGATTTGCCAGCGCCTGGCTATTTCCGCCAAGGAATCTCACCTGATGGAGAAGTACGATTATCTTATCGTGAACGATGTGCTGGAGAACAGTGTCAGAGAAGTGCATGAAATCATTCAATGCGAACACTTCCGCACTGCTAGAAATAAATCTGCGATCCAGGAAATGCAGAAAGAATTAACCATTTTTTCAAAAGGAGAATAATAAAATGATCCATCCATCTTATGTAGAACTTATGGCAGTTGTAAACGACGACGTTGTAATCGGTGAGGAGCCGGTAGTTAACAGTCGTTACAGCATTGTAAGCGCAACCGCAAAGCGTGCCCGTCAGATTATTGACGGCCAGGAGCCAATGATTTCCGGCGCTTATGATATGAAGCCGCTTTCTATCGCTGTGAAGGAGCTTTACGAAGGCAAATTGAAGATTTTAACTGACGAAGAAGCTGCAGAAAAAGAAGCTGAGATGTTAGCAGAAGAAGAGGCAGCAGCTGCCGCAGCAGCAGAGGCCGCTGAAGCGGAAGAAGCAGAGGAAGAGTCTGAGGAAGCCTAATTTATGAATGTATTTTTTGTTTCATTAGGTTGTGACAAGAATCTTGTGGATTCCGAGCATATGCTTTCCTTGTTACAGAAGCATGGATATTCCATTTGCGATGATGAGCGAATTGCAGATGTGATTGTCATCAACAGTTGCTGCTTCATCAAGGATGCTATGGAAGAGAGCATTGATACCATCATCGAGATGGGCCGTATGAAAGAAGAAGGTAATTGCAAAGCTCTGATTGTTTGCGGATGCTTATCTCAGCGCTTTGCAGAAGAATTCCGGGAGGAACTTCCCGAGGTCGATGGCGTGATAGGAACCAATTCCTATGATGCCATTGTTTCCGTTATTGATGATGTTCTTGCCGGCAAGGAAGCCAAGGTCCTTCGTCCGCTTAGCGGCATGCCGCAAAATGACGGCCGTGTGGTAACCACCGGAGGATTTTTTGCCTACCTTAAAATTGCGGAAGGTTGCGACAAGCATTGTTCTTATTGCATTATTCCGAAGATTCGCGGAGATTTCCGTTCCGTTCCGATGGAAGAACTGTTGGAAGAAGCCACCCAGTTGGCCCGTGACGGCGTTAAGGAACTGGTACTGGTTGCTCAGGAAGTAACGGTATACGGTACCGATCTCTACGGCAAGAAGATGCTTCCGACCTTGCTTCGTAAATTGTCCGAGATTGAAGGAATTCGTTGGATTCGTTTGTTATATTGCTATCCGGAAGAGATTACCGACGAGCTGATTGAAGAGATGGCCACCAATCCTAAGGTTTGCCATTATATCGATATGCCGATTCAGCACATCAGCGATCGCATCTTAGGTCGTATGGGGCGTCGTACCTCCAGTCAGGATATTTATGACATGATTGCGAAGCTGCGTAATCGTATCCCGGATATTACTTTGCGTACCACTTTGATTTGCGGTTTCCCTGGAGAGACGGAGGCCGACCATCAGGAAGTGATGCGTTTTATTCGCGAAGCGGCATTTGACCGTTTGGGTGCGTTTACCTACTCTCCGGAAGATGGCACAGTAGCTGCCGGATTCCCGGATCAGGTAGATGAAGTAATAAAAGATTTATGGTACAACGATGTGATGAGTGCACAGCAAGAAATTGCTTTTGCGAAGAACGAAGATCTCATTGGCCAAACCTTCGATGTAATGATTGAAGGTCGTGTATCCGGCGAGGATGTCTATGTGGGACGTACTTTCCGAGATGCTCCGAATGTAGATGGTTATGTATTTGTAAATGCCAATCATGAGCTTATGAGCGGAGATTTCGTACGGGCAACCATTACTGCTGCCAAAGATTATGACGTAATAGGAGAGATCGTAGAATGAATTTACCAAACAAACTCACAATTTTCCGTGTAATTTTAATTCCGTTTTTTGTAGCTGTTTTATTGTTATATCCGGATAATTCCACCATGCGTTTGGTGGCAGATGCAATTTTTATTGTTGCCAGCCTAACGGATATGCTGGATGGCAAAATTGCCCGTAAGTACAACCTGGTTACCAACTTCGGTAAATTTATGGATCCGTTGGCAGATAAGCTTTTGGTATGCTCCGCAATGATTTGCCTGGTTGCATTGAATCAGATTCCTGCATGGATCGTTATCATTATCATTGCAAGAGAGTTCATTATCAGCGGTTTCCGTTTGGTTGCTGCGGATAACAACGTTGTCATTGCCGCCAACTACTGGGGCAAGTTCAAAACCGTTTTCCAGATGCTGATGATTATTGTGATGGTAGCAAATTTTGCTTTCCCATTCTGGAATATTTTAGGAATCGTTCTGATGTGGATTGCATTGGCATTGACCGTTATTTCCTTGGTTGTATATATCTATGACAACCGTGCTGTTTTGAAGGAGCAGAAATAAACCATGAAAGTCGCAAGAGCTGTTGCCGGGAGGTTAGAGGAACTGGATATTTCCATAGCTACGGCGGAGAGTTGTACCGGAGGAATGATTGCTTCGGAACTGGTGAATATTCCCGGTGTTTCCAATCATTTCAGTGAAGGGTACGTTACTTACTCCGAAGAAGCAAAAGAGCGCCTGTTGGGCGTGCGTCCCGCTACCTTACAGCAGTTTAGCGTCTATAGTGCCGAATGCGCCAGAGAGATGGCCTACGGCGTCAGGAAAGCCGCCGGTGCCGATATCGGTGTCGCAACCACCGGAATTGCCGGTCCGGACGGCGGTAGCGAAGAGTTTCCTGTGGGCCTTGTCTATATTGCCGTTGCCTACAAGAACAAGATTACTACCAGAAAATTTATCTTTTCGGGAGATCGTTACCGGATTCGTTATGCCGCTTGCAAGCAGGCATTTCGACTGGTGTTGGATGTCCTGGGTTAGGAGGGCTTCATGCGTGTCATCGCAGGAAGTAGAAGGAGTATTCCTTTGATTACCGCAGAAGGACTGGATACCAGACCGACTACGGATCGAATCAAAGAGACCTTATTTAATATTTTACAAACAGAGATCGAAGGCAGTCGTTTCTTGGATTTATTTGCAGGAAGTGGACAGATGGGGATTGAAGCCCTTAGTCGCGGTGCTTCTTATGCGGTATTTGCCGAGCAGAACAAGAAATGCATCGATTGCATCCAGAAGAATCTGACCAAGACCAAGTTCCTTGAGGAGTCCAAGGTCATTGCCAGCAGTCTTCCGGATTGCCTGAAGACCCTAAAGAATGACGAACCTTTTGATATTATTTTCATGGATCCGCCATACGCCTCCAATTTGGAGCCGGCCGTACTACGTATGATTGATGATTTGGAATTGGCACATGAGGATTCGCTGATTATTATTGAGGCGACCTTAGATCGTGACGTATCTTTTGTAGATGAGACTTCCTTTGAAATTGTTCGTACCAAAGTATACAAGACCAATAAGCACATATTTTTACGCAGAAAGTAGGGACTGGTATGAGAAGAGCAATTTATCCGGGAAGCTTTGATCCCGTAACATTCGGACACTTGGATATCATCAAAAGATCATCCAAATTATTCGATGAAATCATCGTGGGAGTGCTGAATAACAGCCAAAAAAATGCGTTGTTTTCTATCGATGAACGTGTTAACATGATAAAGGAGTTAACCCGCGAATATCCCAATGTTCGCGTCGATTCCTTTGAGGGATTATTAGTGGATTACGCCAAGCAAGTCGACGCATCCATTATTATTCGTGGACTTCGTGCTGTTACGGATTTTGAATATGAGCTTCAGATTGCACAGACGAATCACGTGCAATATCAGAATTTGGAGACGGTATTTTTAACGACCTCTTTGAATTATTCTTATCTAAGCTCAACCATTGTGCGTGAGTTCGCATCACACGGTGGGGACATCTCTCGTTTTGTACCTGCAGAGATCATTCCGTTAATCGAAGATAAGTACAACAGGAAATAACATATATAAGGGAGAAGATACATGGCTAGTACAATCGAGGACATCATTGACGAGATTATGGAATATATCGACAGCTGTAAGCCGTCCGCATTTTCCAGCAGCAAAATTATCGTAAATCGTGATGATATCGACAACCTTTTATCCGAATTACGAAATACCACCCCGGTGGAGATTCGCAGATATCAGAAGATTATCAGCAATCAGGAAGCAATTCTTGCAGACGCGCAGGCGAAGGCTGATGCAATCATCGCTCAGGCACAGATTCAGACCAACGAATTGGTTTCCGAGCATCAGATTATGCAACAGGCATATGCACAGGCCAACGAAGTGGTTATGATTGCCACCAAGCAGGCTCAGGATATGTTGGATAAAGCTACACAGGATGCTAACGACATTCGTACCGGCGCAGTTGCCTATACCGATGAACTGTTGAAGTCTGTTCAGGAAGTACTGGTTCATTCTATGGACACCACCAGAACCCGTTCCGAGCAGTACCTGAATCAGATGCAGGGATACTTGGATGTGGTTACGAAGAATCGTTTGGAGTTGGCTCCGGAAGCAGAATCTGCAATACCGGATGTTCCACAGAATCAGACAAGCGGTCCATTCAAGGAAACATTAGATGAGAACAAGACGGAGGACGTTCCTTCCATTGACGTACCGGAAGAGTTCTTCAAGAAAGATTAATGCATACGAAGCATCCAGGATTGATTCAATTTTGGATGCTTTTTTGTAGTTGAGGAAAGAAATTTGCGTTTAGATAAATTATTATCCGACCGTGGGTACGGAACCCGGAAGGAGATTAAGAAGCTGTTATCCAAGCAAGGGGTACAGATTGGAGACGTCACCATTAAGGACCCGGGATACCAGGTACAACCGGAGGATGTGGTGGTTTTCAATGGGGAAGTGGTTTCTACGGAACGGTTTTCCTATTATTTATTCCATAAGCCTGCCGGATGTGTTTGTGCCAATGAGGACCATGTGCATCCTACGATTTTTTCTTATGTGCCGAATCCGAAGAATACCTTGTTTTCCGTAGGACGTTTGGATTTGGATACGGAAGGGTTGCTTTTAATTACCAACGACGGTCAGCTGGCTCATGCACTTCTTAGCCCCAGACGGCATGTAGACAAGGTTTATTTTGCGAAGTTAAGTGGTGCCATCACAGATGATGACATCAAGCTTTTTGCCGAGGGCGTAGATATCGGTGATGAGAAGCTATGCATGCCGGCATTATTAGAACGGGCGAATGATCGTGGCGATGAGATTCGCATTACCATTAAGGAAGGACGATTCCATCAGGTGAAGCGTATGTTTGAAGCTGTTGGGAAGGAAGTTCTGTATCTGAAACGGGAATCCATGGGACCTTTTACCCTAGATGAGCAGTTGCCTGCCGGAAGCTATCGTACACTTACAGAGGAAGAGTTGTCCTATTTACAGGGCTTTACCAATCATACGAAGGAATAACATATGAAAGAATTACAGATTGAAGCATGTGATGCCAATCAGCGTCTGGATAAGTATCTGAAGCGTTATTTTCAGAATGCTTCTTCCGGATTTTTATACAAAATGCTTCGCAAAAAGAATATTACCTTAAATAAAAAGAAGGCGGACGGCCACGAGCTGTTACAGGTAGGAGATGTGATCTCTGTTTTCTTTTCCGACGAAACGTTTGCCACCATGCAGGGAAATACCGCTGCGGATCCGGAATATATTCGTCTATCCAAGCAATCCTATTCCCATGTGTCGGTGGTTTACGAGAATGAGGATTTGATTGTATTGAACAAGCCTGCCGGCATTCTAACCCAGAAGGCGAAGATGGAGGATGTATCGCTGAATGATGAGCTGCTAAGCTATTTGATTGCCAATCACAAGCTTTCCGCTACTCGATTTGGCATGTTTAAGCCATCCGTTGCCAATCGTCTGGATCGAAATACCTCCGGCCTTGTATTAGCCGGGAAGAACTTAGCCGGACAGCAGTTCCTATCGGAAGCGTTGCGCAGTCGTGATGCCAAGAAGACTTATCACTGTGTCGTATGCGGACGTATCGAGCAGGAAGCTACCATGGAAGCATATCTTACCAAGGATCCGGCATCCAACACCGTGAAGATTCATCAGGTAGAACATCCGGGCAGCAAACGGATTCGTACCCGATTCCGTCCGTTACAGGTAGGGGATGAGCTGACCCTATTGGAAGTGGATCTTCTTACGGGACGTACCCATCAGATTCGTGCCCATATGGCATTTTTAGGACATCCGGTCTTAGGTGATATGAAATACGGCGACGAGGAGATGAACCGCCGTTATCGCAAGAGTCATGGGGTTCGAAGACAACTGCTTCACGCCTATCGTATTCAACTTCCGGGCGGTATCGATTGCCGGGCCGAAGATCCGGAAGAATTCTTACAACTATTCTAAAACACCTTTGGAGGGGTTATGGCAACATGGAACAGCCGCGGCTTACGCGGTTCGGAACTGGAAAATTTCATCAATCAAACCAATGCAATCTACCAGGAACAGGAATTGGCGTTGATTCAAAAAATCCCAACGCCAATTACGCCGATTGAAATCGATCAGCGCTCCAGACACATTACGTTGGCGTATTTTGAGAAGAAGAGTACCGTAGACTATATTGGTGCCGTACAGGGCATTCCGGTGTGCTTCGATGCCAAGGAATGCGATAAGGATACCTTTCCGATGCAGAATATCCATGAGCATCAGATGAAATTCATGGAGGATTTCGAAATCCAACGGGGGATTGCTTTTTTCTTACTTTATTATTCCCATAAAAACCTATATTACTATTTACGATTTGAGGAAGCAGTGACCTTTTGGAATCGTGCCAAGTCCGGTGGCCGTAAGAGCTTCCGTATGGAAGAGTTGGACCCAGAGTATTTCTTTGAGGCACAGAAGGGCTACTTCATTCCATACTTAGATTATTTATCCAAAGATTTGATTCATCGGGATTCCTTGACAGAGGAAAACTAATTGTATATAATGCAAATAATTTATCACGTTAGTACTTTATCAAAATAAAGCATTAAAGGAGCTGCCTATGAATCGTTTACTTCATACGCCGGAAGGTGTTCGTGATATCTATGACGGAGAATATCGCAAGAAGCTTACCGTTATTGATCAGATGAATCAGGTGCTGGATGGAAGAGGCTATATTCCGATTCAGACCCCAACCTTTGAATACTTTGATATCTTTAGCCGCGAGATTGGTACGACGCCGTCCAAGGACTTATATAAGTTCTTTGACCGGGAGGGGAATACCCTGGTGCTTCGTCCGGATTTTACACCGGCCATTGCCCGTACCGCAGCCAAGTATTTTACCAATGTAGGCGGAACCATTCGCCTTACCTATAACGGCAATGTGTTTATCAATAATTCCAGTTACCAGGGCCGTCTGAAGGAGAATACCCAGCTTGGTGCGGAATTGATTGGGGACAATTCCATCGACTCCGACAGTGAGATGATTGAGATGCTCATCAAATCGCTGCAGGCCTCCGGTCTTACCAATTTCCAGATTAGTATCGGCCATTCCGATGTATTCCGAGGATTGATGGATGCGGCCGGATTTGATGAAGAGGCCGAGGGGAACATCCGGGATCTGATTAATAATAAGAACAGCTTTGGCTTGGAGGAATATATTTCCAGTCAGAACCTTTCCGATGATTTAACGGAACTGTTTGGCTTGTTATCTTCCATGTATGCTTCTCCAAAGGAGTGGGAGCAGTATCGGAAGAAGGCTGACGGATATCCGGTCATTGCCAAGGCGCTGGATTACTTATGCCAGCTGGATGAGAAGCTGACGGAATGTAAGGTGAATAGCTTTGTTTCCTACGAGTTGGGACTCATCAGCAATTACACCTACTACACCGGCATTATCTTTTCCGGATATGCCTTCGGTACGGGAGAACCCATTGCCAAGGGCGGTCGATACGACAAGCTGTTATCTTACTTCGGTAAGGACGCTGCGGCGATCGGATTTGCCATTTCCGTAGATGATTTAATGGAAGCGCTGAATTCCCAGGCGGTTGATACCAAGACCTCCGACGGTGTGCGATACTTAACCATTGCGCTTGGCAAGGGACGTTTGGCGGACAAGGCCATGGCATATTTTGAAAAAATCGGACTTCCTTGTGAGGAGATGAAGGACAAAAACACAAGAAAGCTGATCTTCGTCAACGAAGAGAAGAAGGTGCGTTTCTTCCTAGCCAAGGGACCGGATGTTCCAACCTACGTGGAATATGGTGCTGCAGATATCGGTATTGTAGGCGAGGATACCATTCTGGAAGAAGCCCGCAACATCTTCGAGGTATTGGATCTTGGCTTCGGCAAATGTCGGATGTGCGTCTGCGGACCCCAGTCGGCCAAGCCACTCTTAGAGAACCAGGAACTGATTCGTGTGGCCACCAAATATCCCAAGATTGCCAAGGATTACTTCTACAATAAGAAGCACCAGACCGTTGAGATTATCAAATTAAACGGCTCCATCGAGTTGGCTCCGATTGTAGGCCTCTCCGAAGTCATCTGCGATATTGTGGAGACCGGAAGCACCTTACGGGAGAACGGACTTGTGGTTCTTGAAGAAGTATGCGATTTGTCTGCCAGAATGGTAGTAAACCAGGTCAGCATGAAAATGGAAAATGAGCGAATTACCGAGATTATCCGCGCATTGAAGAAAGTTACGGAAGAATAAAAAGGAAAAAAGAAAATGAGAATACTTGACGTTAATAAAGATACAATCGATGAATTACTGAGTCGCTTATTAAAGCGTTCCCCAACCAATTATACCCAGTATGAATCCGTGGTTGCTGACGTGATTGCCAAGGTTAGAGCAGAAGGGGATGCAGCGGTTTTCGCTTATACCAAGAAGTTTGACGGAGCTGACATGAACGCCTCCAATATCGTTGTAACGGATGCGGAAATCGAAGAAGCTTATCGGGAAGTATCTCCGGAGCTTTTGGATGTAATCCGTAAGGCCCTGGTGAACATTCGCGACTACCATGCGAAGCAGGTTCCAAACAGCTGGTTCGACAGCAAGGACGGCATTATTTTGGGACAGAAGGTGACAGCCCTAGAGAATGTAGGTGTTTACGTGCCGGGTGGCAAGGCCGTATATCCTTCTTCCGTACTGATGAATATCGTTCCGGCGAAGGTGGCCGGTGTCGACCATATTTATATGTGCACACCATGCGATGCCAACGGTAAAGTCTATGCATCCACCTTGGTTGCAGCCAAGGAAGCCGGCGCAGACAAAATCTTTAAGGTGGGTGGCGCTCAGGCAATAGCAGCCATGGCCTTCGGCACAGAAAGCATTCCGAAAGTCGATAAGATTGTGGGACCGGGAAATATCTATGTGGCTCTAGCTAAAAAAGCCGTATTCGGACATGTTAGCATTGATTCCATTGCAGGCCCAAGCGAAATATTGGTTCTTGCAGACGAAACCGCCAATCCACGGTATGTGGCCGCGGATTTGTTGTCCCAGGCAGAGCATGATGAATTGGCATCCGCCATTTTGGTTACCACCAGTCGTACCTTGGCAGAGCAGGTTTCCAAAGAAATCGACGGATTCTTGGAAGTATTGTCCCGTCGGGAAATCATTTCCAAATCTTTGGAGAATTACGGCTATCTGTTGATTGCAGACACCAAGGAAGATGCCATCGCCGCAACCAACGCCATTGCTTCGGAACACTTGGAGATTGTTACTGCGAATCCATTTGAGGATATGACCAAGATTCGTAATGCGGGAGCGATTTTCCTTGGCTCTTATTCTTCCGAACCTTTGGGAGATTATTTTGCCGGACCGAATCATGTATTGCCTACCAACGGAACGGCACGATTCTTCTCCGCACTGTGTGTGGATGATTTTATTAAGAAATCCAGTATTATTTCCTATTCTAAGGAAGCATTGGAAGCGGTACATACCGACATCGAGACCTTCGCAACCTGTGAGCAGTTGACGGCACATGCGAATTCGATTAAAGTTAGATTTGAAGGTTAATAAATGGAAAAGGGGATTGTTATGGCTACGGAAAGAATCGCGGAATTTTCTAGGATTACCAAGGAAACGGACATCAAGGTGAAGCTGAATCTGGATGGAAGCGGTCAGTGTTCCGTTGATACCGGAATTGGTTTTTTTGACCATATGCTGGACGGATTTGCCCGCCATGGTTTTTTCGATTTGGATTTGACCTGTAAGGGGGATTTGTTGGTGGATTGTCACCATTCCATCGAAGATACCGGCATTTGCCTTGGAACGGTTTTAAAAAAAGCCCTTGGTACCAAGCAGGGAATTCGTCGTTATGGATCCTGCATTCTTCCCATGGATGAAACATTGGTCTTATGTGCAGTGGATTTGTGCAATCGCCCGTATCTGAATTTTGAAGCAACCTTCGATATGGAGCGCGTGGGATACTTCGATACGGAAATGGTGCGGGAGTTCTTTTATGCCATTTCTTATACGGCTGGTATGAATATTCACATCAAGGTGTTGGATGGAACAAATACCCATCACATCATCGAGGCAATGTTCAAAGCCTTTGCGAGAGCATTGGATGAAGCGACATCCATTGACCCGCGAATCTCCGATATTATGTCAACCAAAGGAGCATTATAAGTCATGGAACACAAGAATATAGTAGCAACGATTTATCTGAAAGACGGAATGGCAGTTCCTTCTCCGGATCGACTGGATGAGAAAAGCGACGTATTGGAACTTGCCGAAATGTACAGCGACAGCGGCATTGATAAAATCATCTGCTTCGACTTGTCCAAGGACGATGATGAACACGAAAAGAACATTTTAGCCATTCGCGAAATTAACCGTACCATTGACACCAAAACCTGTGCCGGCGGTAACGTACAGCGTTTGGAAGATGTAAAGAAATATCTGTATGCCGGTTGTGTGGAGGTGATCTTAAACGGATCCAATGCCAATACGGCACAGCTGGTCGTAGAAGCCAGCGAACGCTTCGGCCAGGAGAAGATTTTAGTATCCTTGCAGACCGTGGACTTCTTGTTTAAGACCAAGGCATTCTTATCCAAGCATGTACATGAGCTTTTGATTATGAACAAAAGCTTAGTGAACGGCTTAGAGAATATTACCGATATTCCGTATATTCTGGTACAGGATGAATACGACTTCGAAGAGATTAAGAAGGTATTGTCCTCCGACACCATTCGCGGTATCTACGGCGAATTCATTAACAACGAAGATACGGATATTATGCAACTGAAGTCCAATCTGTCCGAATGCGGAATCAAGATGGACAACTTCGAACCACAGTTAAGCTGGTCCGATTTGAAGGTGAACTCCGATGGATTGGTTCCGGTCATCGTACAGGATTATCGCACCAATGAAGTATTGATGCTTGCTTATATGAACGAAGAAGCCTTCAATACCACCATTCGTATCGGTCGTATGACCTACTATAGCCGAAGCAGACAGGAACAGTGGATCAAGGGAACCACCAGCGGACACATTCAGTACGTTAAGAGCCTGACGGCAGACTGTGATTACGATACCATTCTTGCCAAGGTTTCTCAGGTTGGTGGAATTGCCTGTCACACCGGCAAGCCATCCTGTTTCTTTAATGAGATTATTCGCAAAGAATACATTGAGCGAAATCCGCTGAAGGTCTTCGAGAATGTCTACGATGTGATTATGGATCGCAAAGTGAATCCGAAGGAAGGCAGCTATACCAATTATCTGTTTGATAAAGGCATCGATAAGATTCTGAAGAAGGTGGGCGAAGAAGCCACCGAGATTGTAATTGCGGCGAAAAATCCAGACTCTGAGGAGTTGATTTACGAAGCCAGCGACTTCTTATATCATATGATGGTTCTGATGGCAGAGAAGGATATTACTTGGGACGACATTACCAGAGAATTGTCTCAGCGCTAGAACTATCAAGACTTTTGATTTCTTGACGGAAGGTTTATGATTATGTCATAATCCTTCCGTTAGTTTTTGTATGAATAGTGGAGTACGTATGAGAAAATTAGCATTATCAGATGAAATATTAATGCGTGTAGACAAAGCTGCACGTTATATCGGCAACGAATTCAACAGTGTGAAAAAAGACCTCTCAACGGTTGATATTCGTTTTGCCATGTGCTTCCCGGATGTGTACGAGATCGGTATGTCCCATTTGGGCATCCAGATTCTTTACGAGATGTTTAATCGCCGAAGCGACACTTACTGTGAGCGCGTGTATTCTCCATGGCCGGATTTGCATGCCATTATGAAGGAAGAGAAGATCCCTCTCTTTTCCTTAGAGACTCAGAGTCCCATTCGTGATTTTGATTTTTTAGGCATTACCTTACAGTACGAAATGTGCTACACCAACATTCTTCAGGTATTGGATTTATCCGGCATTGCTTTATTTCAAAAAGACAGAGCCGAAGAGGATCCCATTGTCATCGGCGGTGGTCCTTGCGTCTATAATCCGGAACCGATTGCAGACTTTTTTGATTTGTTCTACATCGGAGAGGGTGAGACCGTCTACAACGAGTTACTGGATTTGTATAAGTCCATGAAGGCGGACGGTTCCTATCATCGTGCAGAGTTTTTGCATGAAGCATCAAAGATTCCGGGCATCTATGTGCCTTCTTTCTATGATGTTGCGTATAACGAGGATGGAACCATTGCATCTTTTACCCCGGTATATGAGGACGTTCCCAAGAAGGTGAAGCGTCAGGTCGTGATGGATTTGGATGCTTCTCCATACCCAATGAAGCCGGTGGTTCCGTATGTACGTGCAACCCAGGACCGTGTTGTGTTGGAAATCCAACGTGGTTGTATTCGCGGATGCCGGTTCTGCCAGGCCGGTATGATTTATCGTCCGAATCGCGAGAAGAGCTTGGAAGTACTGCGGGATTATGCGATTCAGATGTTAGAGAACACCGGATATGATGAGATCTCCTTAAGTTCCTTAAGCTCCAGTGATTATACCCAGATTGAAGACCTGGTGAACTTCCTGATTGAGGAATGCGATAAGCGTAAAATCAATATTTCCCTGCCATCCTTACGTATTGATTCCTTCTCTTTGGATGTGATGAGTAAGGTTCAGGATATTAATAAGTCCAGTCTGACCTTTGCACCGGAGGCCGGTTCTCAGCGGATGCGTAACACCATCAACAAGGGCCTTACAGAAGAGGATATCATGAACGGTGCCGAGCTTGCTTTCAAGGGCGGATGGAACAAAGTGAAGTTCTATTTCATGCTAGGTCTTCCGGGAGAGGAAGAGGAAGATATGCGTGCCATTCCGGAATTATCCAACCGGGTTGCTGCACTTTATTACGATACCGTTCCGAAGGAGCAGCGTCATGGTAAGTGTCAGATTACCATGAGTACGTCCTTCTTCGTACCGAAGCCTTGGACTCCGTTCCAGTGGGCCAGAATGTACGAACCCAATGAATATCTGCGTCGTGCCAAGATTGTCAACGACACCATGAAAGAGCAGTTGAACCACAAGAGTCTTTCTTACCAGTGGCATCAGGCAGATGTCACCGTATTGGAAGGTATTTTTGCTCGAGGTGACCGAAAGCTTTCCAAGGCCATTGCCTATGCCTATGAACAGGGCTGCTTCTTCGATGCATGGGGTGAGTATTTCGATTACCAAAAATGGCTGGATGCCTTTGCAGCATGCGGCATTGATCCGGATTTTTATACCATGCGGGAGCGTGACGTAACGGAAATCCTGCCATGGGATTTCATTGACACGGGAATTCGTCGTGAATTCTTAGAACACGAATGGGAACAGGCCAAGGCAAAAGTCGTTACCCCGAACTGCAAAATGCGTTGCAGCGGTTGCGGATGCAAGAGCTTTGGCGGAGGTATTTGTTATGAAGGTTAGAATTCGTTTTTCCAAGAGTGACTCCCTACGTTATGTAGGACACTTGGATTTACTTCGCTTTTTTCAGAAAGCTATGCGACGGGCCGAGATTCCGATGCGATTCTCCGGGGGATTCCATCCACATCAGATTATGTCCTTCGCATCTCCCCTTGGGGTTGGAGTTACCAGTCAGGGAGAATATCTGGACATTGAGATTACGGAAGAAATCGATGCCGATGAGGCAATGCGTCGCTTGAATGAGCAAATGGTGGAAGGCGTATCTATTTTATCCTTTACCTATTTGCCGGATAATACCAAGAACAGCATGGCTTCCCTGGCCGCATCCGATTATCTGGTGTATTTTAAGCGGGGACTGAACCCTTCTGTAGACTACGTGGATGCCGTATCCAAATTCTATGGTTCGAAGGAACCGATCGTTGTGGTAAAAAAGACCAAGAAAAGCGAAAAGGAAATGGACATCCGTCCGTTGATTCTGGATATGAAGGTTGGTACGGTTGGCAATTTACAAAGCTTACTGCCGGCCGGATATGAAGATCCTTCCAAGTATCTGCCTTGGGAAGACGGTTTTTGCTTAGAAGACAACGATCCGATGTTCTATTTGTATTTGACCACCGGAAGTACCGACAACCTGAAGCCGGAGCTTGTAATGGAAGCATTGCATCAGCGTCTGGGTGTGGATTTTGATGCAAGTAATTTAGGCATTCACCGTTTGGATATGTTTGAAGCCAGTGAGAACGGATATCAATCCTTAGCAAGATAGAGAAAAAGATGGAACAAGTCACTGTTTTTTTTACAACAATTTCATATGAAAACCATGCATACAAGGCTTACGGCGTTGTAGATGAGCATCATCGCCTGGATGATCTTAGTATCAGTGACTTGGATGCGCCGTCTTTGGTGGGACGGATTTACCGGGCCAAGGTCGTGGATTTGGTGCCTTCCATGCAGTGCGCCTTTGTGCTTTTGGACGGTCATACCAAGGCCTATTTGCCGTTTTCTTCCTGTGATCATGTTCTTCGTCCTGATGAGGAGCTGTTGGTACAGGTAGAGACCGATGCCATCAAAAGCAAGTTTGCTGTGGTGTCCCAGTTCTATGAAATCTCCGGTCGGAATTGCTGCATCATCTATGGTAAGGGAACCCACGGTGTTTCCAAGAAGCTCTCCAAGAAGGAACGGGAAGAATGGAAAGCCTTTCTCGCCGAATATGATGATACGAAACAGCATATTTTGTTGCGCACCGGTGTGAAGGATTGCAACAAGGAACAGATTCGCGAGGAATTAGAACAGTTGCTTACAGAAGCCCAGTCCCTTGCCAATCGGGGAACCCATGGAACTTGTTATTCCTTATTATATCAACCTAAGGAAGATGTAGCTGCCTTGATTCGCCGTTATATGGGCGTATATGAGGAGTTTGTATCCGATGGGAACTTCCGTGTCATAACGGATGAACGGGAGGTCTATGAGGCAATTTGCGCTGCTTGCGAGGGTGGTGCGCTTTCCTTGTCTTCGGACCGGATAGCGTTCTATACCGATGCCTCTTATCCGCTGTATAAGCTTTATTCCCTAAACACACAGATTGAGAAGCTCTTACAGAAAACCGTTTGGTTAGACAGCGGCGCCAATATTTTGATTGAATCCATGGAAACCATGACCGCCATTGATGTCAACAGTGCCAAGAAGCAGTGGAAGAAGTCGGAAGCAGACCATATTCTTGCACTGAATCGGGAAGCAGGGGCGGAGATTGCCAGACAACTGCGTCTGCGTAATATTTCCGGTATGATACTGATTGATTTTGTAAATATGACCGAGGATACCCAAAAAGAAGCGTTACTTGCTTCCATGAAATCCTATGTGCGTAAGGATTCCCTACGGGTGAACGTGGTTGATATTACCAAATTGGGCTTAATGGAACTCACCAGGGAAAAGGTCGCAAAAAGTCTGAAACAAACCATAAAGAAAAGTTGACTTTACAATTCTTTCATGATACTATACATGAGTATGCCGCACAGTGAGGTTGTGTAAGTCTGTCCATTTTTACTTCGGACAGCACCGTAGCTGGCGAGTAATGATAATAGGAGGTGCCATTTATGTACGCAATTATTGCAACAGGTGGTAAGCAGTACAAAGTATCCGAAGGCGATATCATTACCATTGAGAAGCTTGGAGTAGAGGCTGGCGAGAATGTAACATTCGATCAGGTCTTGGCTATCAGCGACAATGGATTGAAGGTTGGTAATCCAACTGTCGATGGTGCAAGCGTTGTAGCTTCTGTCGTTAAAGAAGGCAGAGCTAAGAAAGTTACTGTTTACAAGTACAAGCCAAAGACCGGTTATCACAAGAAGAACGGTCACAGACAGTCATTCACCCAGGTTAAGATTGAAAAGATTAACGCTTAATTATTCGTGATATGATTCGAGTTACGGTTTTAAAAGATCAGAATTTGTATCGTGAATTTTCCTGTATCGGACATGCGGGATTTGATGAATACGGCCAGGATATTGTCTGTGCTGCAGTTAGTATGTTGGTAATTAATACCATCAATTCCATTTCATCTTTTACGAAGGATGCAATATCGGTTTCTTCCAATGAGGAAGAGGGACGGATTGTATGTCAGCTGCCGGAATCATATTCCGATGGTTGCAAGTTACTGATCGACTCCATGTTACTTGGTATCCGTGAGGTATCCGAGCAATATGGCCCTGAATTTATTACTTTGACTATTAAGGAGGTGTAGAGAATGTTACAGTTGAACCTTCAGTTTTTCGCTCATAAGAAGGGAGTTGGATCCACCAAGAACGGTCGTGATTCCGAGTCCAAGAGATTAGGAGCTAAGAGAGCAGACGGACAGTTCGTTAAGGCTGGTAATATCATTTACCGTCAGCGCGGAACCAAGATTCATCCAGGCGTTAACGTTGGCATCGGTGGCGATGACACATTATTCGCAACTGCTGATGGTATCTTGAGATTCGAGAGAAAAGGCAGAGATAAGAAGCAGGCTTCTGTTTATCCTGTAGCTAGCGAAAACTAATTTTCGCAGACTTATTTATGTTTTACCGATGGACCCGACTGTTTGCAGCCGGGTTCGTCTTTTATGTAACCAATCAACGTACGTTTGAATGGAAGAGAAGCTTTCATAGCCACTCTCTGTGGTGCAACTCTTTTGTGTGGACAAACGTATCAGTCTTAAAAGGAAAATCATATGTTTGCAGATCGTGCAAAAATTATCATAAAATCAGGCAAAGGCGGAGATGGCCATGTCAGCTTCCGTCGTGAAAAATTCGTTCCGGCAGGTGGTCCTGACGGTGGAGACGGCGGCAAGGGCGGCGACGTTGTATTCGAGATTGACAACGGCATGAACAACTTGTCCGATTACCGTCATCGTCGTAAGTTCGCTGCTACCGCCGGTGAAGAAGGTGGCAAGAAGAAGTGCCACGGCAAGAACGGTACCGACCTGGTACTGAAAGTCCCGGAAGGAACCGTCGTAAAAGACGCAGCCAGCGGCAAAGTCATTGCCGATATGTCCCGTGACAATCGTCGCCAGGTAGTATTAAAGGGTGGCCGCGGCGGTCTTGGTAACATGCATTTTGCAACCTCTACCATGCAGGCACCAAAGTATGCACAGCCGGGCGGACCTTCCATTGAGTTGGAGGTTCAGTTAGAGCTGAAGGTATTGGCTGATGTTGGCTTAGTCGGTTTCCCAAATGTAGGTAAATCCACCTTATTATCCCGATTGACCAATGCCAATCCGGAGATTGCCAATTACCATTTCACCACCTTGAATCCGATTCTTGGTGTCGTGGATTTGGAAGACGGCAAGGGATTCGTTATGGCAGATATCCCGGGACTCATCGAAGGAGCTTCCGAAGGTGTCGGTTTGGGACATGAATTCTTACGTCACATCGAGCGTACCAAAGTGTTGTTGCACTTAGTAGACGGTGCTTCCGTAGAAGGCCGTGATCCGGTAGAAGATATTAAGACCATCAACGAAGAATTGTCCGCTTACAATATGGATTTGATGAGCAAGCCTCAGATTATTGTAGCTAACAAGATGGACGCCGTCTCTCCGGAAGAAAAAGAAGCAATTCTTGCTAAGCTTCGCGAAGCATTCCCGGATAACAAGATTTTCGTTATCTCTGCTGTCAGCGGTGAAGGCATTGACCCGTTGATCCGCGAGGTTGCTGCGGAATTGGAAGCTTATCAGGGCGAAGATATTATTTATGAGCAGGAATTCGATCCTTCCGATCTCTTGGCTGAAGAAGGCAGCTATACCGTTGAAGTCAACGAAGACGGTGAGTATGTGGTAGAAGGCCCGAAGATTGAGAAGATGTTAGGATATACCAATATTGATTCTGAGAAGGGATTTATGTTCTTCCAGCGATTCTTGAAGGAGCAGGGCATCCTGAAGGAATTGGAAGAGAAAGGAATCCAGGAAGGCGATACCGTCCGTATGTATGGATTGGTATTTGATTACTATAAGTAAGAGGGTAAAATAATGACAAATAAACAGCGTGCATATCTTTCTTCCCTTGCTTCCAAGGAGAATGCGATTTTTCAGATTGGCAAGTCTTCTTTGACTACCGAGATTATCGCAGCCGTAGACGAAGCACTGGCAAAGAGAGAATTAATTAAAATTTCCGTATTAAAGAACTGTGATGATGATACCAAAATCATCGCCCAGACCCTTGCTGAGCGTACCCGTTCCGAGTTGGTTCGTGTCATCGGCAAGAAGATTATTTTGTATCGTGCAGCGAAGAAACCGGTGATTGTACTGCCGAAATAGGAGGATTCCTATGGCCAAGATTGGAATATTGGGTGGAACCTTCCATCCCATTCATAACGGACATTTGTATATTGCCAAACAGGCCTTGGCGGCATTTGGTTTTGATGAATTATGGATTTTGCCGGCAGGACTTCCACCACATAAAATGGTGGAGGGCCACATCTCGAGAGTGCAGCGTCTCAAGATTTGCGAAGCTGCCATTGCAGATGAACCTGCCATGCGCATTATTCCCGATGAGATTTTTAAAACATCCACGAGCTATACCTATGAGACCTTACAAGCGTTTCATGTAGCCTACCCACAGCATCAGTTTTCTTTTATCATTGGGGAAGACTCATTAAACAGCTTCGATTCCTGGGTGCATCCGGAGATCATCTGTCAATTGGCAGATATCGTTGTGGCTGTTCGCAACGACAAGAATCAGGATTATCATAGCTTGGAAGCTAGAACGAAGGAGCTCTCTAAGAAGTACGGCGGAACATTCTCTATCATTCCATCCGAGAATATGCCGATTTCTTCGACGATGCTTCGCAAAATGTTAGCGGAAGGTGCTGATGTATCCATGTATATGCCAAAACTTGCATATGAATACATTAAGGAACATCGGTTATATCAAGTAACGATGGAAGACGATTTAAAATTACGCAAAGAGATACAGGAAGATCTCAAGAATAACCTCAAAAAATCCCGCTATGAGCATACCTTAGGTGTGATGTACACCGCTTGCAGCTTAGCCATGCGATACCAATATTCCATGACCAAAGCCCGTTTTGCCGGTTTGTTACATGATTGGGCGAAATACTTAAGTGATGAGGAGCAGTTAGCGTACTGCAAGAAGCATCATATTGAGATTACCCCGGCAGAAGAGCAGGCTCCGTATTTATTACATGCAAAGATTGGCGCCTACGTTGCCAGAAAGAGGTATGGAATCGACGACGAGGATGTCTGTCATGCTATTTTGGTACATACCACCGGCGTTCCGAATATGAATCTGTTAGACAAGATTCTGTTCACGGCGGACTATATTGAACCAAACCGTAAAGATGCCCCTCGCCTGGAAGACATCCGCATGATGGCCTTCGAGAATCTGGATACTGCCGTATTAATGATTTTGGAAGACAGCATCAAATATATCGAAGACACCAAACGGCCCATGGATCCAACCACCATGGATACCTACGAATACTACAAAACCCATTCATATAAGGAGTAAGAAGCAATGGAAACAAGAGAAATGGTCGCTCGCATCTATGATGCATTAGACGATAAAAAAGCAGAGGACATTCAGATTATTGATATTACCGAAATTTCCGGATTTGCGGACTACTTCATCGTAGCCAGCGCCTCCAACCAGAGTCAGTTGGTTGCTATGCAGGACGCGGTAGATGAAGCAATGTACACCAATGATGTGCATGCCAAGAGCATCGAAGGTAACCGCAATTCTACATGGATTTTGATGGATTACGAGGATGTCATTGTACATTTATTCTCCCAGGAAGATCGATTGTTTTACAATCTGGAGAGAATTTGGCAGGACGGTAAGAGCGCATCCCGTTCTGATTTCTAAGAAGCGTAAAAAGGCCACATACCAATGGTATGCGGCCTTATCTTATGTCTAAAATTAGAAGAAGCGGAGTACTCCGAATACCTTACCTAAAATCTGGCAATCCGGTACAATAATCGGATCCATGTTATCATTCTCCGGCTGTAGGCGAATGTGTCCGTCTTCCTTGTAGAAGGTCTTCACGGTGGCGGAATCATCTACCAATGCAACCACCATATCGCCGTTACGAACGGATTCGGTACGTTCTACCATAATGGTATCACCGCTCATAATTCCGGCATTAATCATGCTCTCACCCTTCACCTTCAGCATAAAAGCTTCTCCGGACGGAACAAATTCCGAAGGAATCGGGAAGTAGTTATCGATATTCTGAACCGCAAGCAGAGGCTGGCCGGCAGCAACAGTGCCGATAATCGGTACATTCACAACCTCACGTCGGGTTAAGTTAAAGTTATCATCTATAATCTCAATTGCACGAGGCTTGGTAGGATCACGACGAATGTATCCGTTCTTCTCCAAACGCTCCAAATGGGAGAATACGGAAGAGGTGGATTTCAGATTCACAGCCTCACAAATCTCACGAACTGATGGCGGATATCCCTTATTCAGGATTTCATTCTTCATGAAGTCCAGTATTTCCTGTTGTTTTGGGGAAATTTTACCGTATGCCATATCATACCTCCTTTGATTTTCTATTCAAATTATAGCATCTTGTTCGATAATACGCAAACATATTTTCCAAAACTTTGTTCGAAAAAAGTGTTGACATCCGAACATTCGTTTACTATAATCAGAATCAGAACAGATGTTTCGAACATTCATTTTGATAGGAGATGAAGTTATGACAAGAGCACAGAAGAGAAGAGCCATTCAGCTTAGACGTAATCTATATACTGCAGTAATCGTATCTGTAATTTTAATTTTGGCTGCTTTATTGATTAGCCGTTTTACATTGAAGAGTAATGCCAAGAGCGAGCATGAGATGTATTTGTACTACACCAGCGTCACCGTTAGTGCGGGAGATTCCTTATGGAGTATCGCTGATGAATACCATACCGTAGAATGCGGTGATATGCGGGACTATATTCGTGAGATTAAGCGCTTGAACCATCTGGCTACGGACGATATTCATGCCGGTGCAGCCCTTGTCATTCCATACTATTCCGCAGACATGAAATAGAATATTCCTATCTATCAAACCATAGAAAAACTATACTTAGAAGGCTGATTTATCAGCCTTCTTTGCTTTTCTTCCCCTTTCTTTTATGGTAGTATAACGGTAGTTTTTATAACAGGAAAAGGAAAAAGATTATGACTATCAAAGAAATATTTCGTCAGAATGAAGTAACATTGTCCTTCGAGATTTTCCCACCGAAAACCGATGCGGGATTTGCTGCCGTGGAAGACTGCGCACACAAGATTGCTGCGTTAGAGCCTTCTTTTATGAGCATCACTTATGGTGCAGGCGGTGGAACCAGCGCCAATACCGCGAAGCTTGCCGCGAAGCTGCAGAACGAGTACAACACCGATGTGTTAGCACATTTAACCTGTGTTTCTTCCGACCGCGCCTTCGTTCGTGCCCGTTTGGAGGAATATCAGCAGTTGGGCATCGAGAACATCATGGCATTACGGGGAGACTTGCCGAAGGATGGCATTGTATCTTCGGATTTTACCCATGCCATTCAATTGATTCAAGAGATCAAAGAATGCTATCCGGCAGCTTGCATTGGCGGTGCATGTTATCCGGAAGGCCACGTGGAGTGCGAGCGTCAGTCGGATGACATTCGTTATCTCAAGGAGAAGGTGGATGCAGGTTTGGATTTCTTAACCACCCAGATGTTTTTCGATAATAATATTCTATATAACTTCTTATATCGCATCCGAGAGCAGGAGATTAAGGTACCTGTGGTTGCCGGTATTATGCCAATCACCAACAAGAAGCAGGTTGCCAGATCCGTAGCCTTGTCCGGTGCAACCATTCCGCAGCGTTTCCGTACTATGGTGGACCGCTTCGGCGATGATCCTGCGAAGATGACCCAGGCAGGGGTTATCTATGCCACAGAGCAGATTATCGATTTGATTTCCAACGGTGTCACCCATATTCATGTGTACTCCATGAACAAGCCGGAGATTGCCGCCGGCATCCAGAAGAGTTTATCCTACATCATCGACAAATAGGAGGGCCGTTATGGAGACGACTTTTCCATATGAGATTCCCGACCGGGAAATCTATCGGTATTTAGGTTATCGGAACGCGCTTCCCGATGAGGCTGTTCTGCAAAAAATAGCCCTTTGCAAAGAACGCTTGATAAAAGACGTTTCCCCCAAAGCGATTTGGCAATATTACGATATTACCTGGCAGGATGATACAACATTATTGTTGGAAGGCATTCCTGTGCGAAGCCAGAACTTAAGCCGTAACATCGCAGACTGTCATCGCATTTGCTTGCTGGCAGTCACCCTAGGTCCGGCGCCGGATCGATACATACAGAAGGCGGAGGTCACTGCCATGAGCGATGCTGTGATTTATCAGGCCATATCTGCAGCCATGATTGAAGCATATTGTTACCATATCAATGGATTGATTCGTAAAGAAGCAGAAGAGGAAGGGTATTTCCTTCGTCCCCGGTTTTCCCCGGGATACGGAGACTTCCCATTGGAATTCCAGCGCAACATCGGGGATTTATTGCAGATGGCCAAGAACATCGGCATTACCTTGACCGATTCGCTACTTATGATGCCAAGCAAGTCCGTAACCGCAATCATTGGATTGAGCAAAACCAATTCCGAATGTAAGGAAGCCGGTTGTGAAGTATGCAACAAATCCGCAACCTGCGCCTTTCGAAGAATATAAAGAGGAAAATATGAGACAGGATTTAAGAGAAAAGATAAAAACAGACTGGGTCTTTTGCGATGGAGGAATGGGTACCATTCTTCAGGCCAAAGGCTTAAAGGGCGGGGAATTGCCGGAGACATGGAACCTCCTTCGTCCCCAAGATATTTTGGATTTACACTGCAGTTACCTGAATGCGGGAGCAACCATTTTTAACACCAATACCTTCGGCGCCAATCGCCTGAAGTATCCGGATAACTTGGAAGAGATTGTGGTTGCAGCCGTTGATTTAGCTAAGAAAGCAAGAATACAGTGCGGTAGGGAAGAGAATGCCTATATTGCGTTGGATATTGGTCCTACCGGTAAACTATTAGAGCCTTTGGGAGATTTGCCTTTTGATCGTGCGGTAGAGCTATTTGCAGAAGTGGTTCGCATCGGCGCAAGAGAGGGCGCTGATTTGGTTCTGATAGAGACCATGAGCGACAGCTACGAAGCTAAGGCAGCCGTTCTTGCAGCCAAGGAGAACTGTGATCTTCCGGTTTTGATTACCACCATCTACGATGAGAAGGGGAAGCTCTTAACCGGCGGTACCGTTGCATCTACCGTCACTATGTTAGAAGGTCTTGGAGTTGATGCTCTTGGTGTCAACTGCGGACTAGGTCCGAAGCAGATGATGCCGATTATACGGGAGTTGACAGAGATAGCAACTGTTCCTGTCATTGTCAATCCCAACGCCGGACTGCCTCGTAATGAGAACGGAGCAACGGTATTTGATGTTGGACCGGAAGAATTTGCGACCTATATGGAACAGATTGCGTCCATGGGGGTTCATATTCTCGGTGGATGCTGCGGCACCACGCCGGAGCACATTGCTGCTACCATTGCCAAGGTAAAAGATAAGAAACCGGTAGTTTTATCCAATCCCCATGTTTGTCGTATCAGTTCCTATTGTGAAGCATTGGAAATCGGTAAACATCCGTTAATTATCGGAGAGCGTATCAACCCAACCGGCAAAAAGGTTTTTAAACAGGCCCTTCGGGATCAGAATTTTGAATACATTCTATCGGAAGGATTACGCCAGGAAGAGAGCGGTGCGCATATTCTGGATGTAAATGTAGGACTTCCGGAGATTGATGAACCGGCCATGATGGAAGAGGTTGTTACCAGATTACAGAGTATTACCTCATTGCCACTACAAATTGACACCACTGACATCGAAGCGTTGGAGCGAGGATTACGCTACTATAACGGTAAAGCTTTGATTAATTCCGTGAATGGCAAACAGGAGAGTATGGACGCCGTATTCCCATTAGTACAGAAATACGGTGGTGTTGTCATTGCCTTAGCCTTGGATGAAGACGGTATTCCATCCACCAGTGAAGGACGAATTGCAGTTGCGAAGAAGATTTATGCAGAGGCTGCCAAGTACGGAATTCCTGCAGAAGACATTGTGGTGGACGGTTTGGCTATGACTATTTCTTCCGATACGGATTCTGCCAATGTTACCTTAGATACCATCCGAAGAATCAGGGATGAATTGCACGGACATTCCATTTTGGGTGTGTCCAATATTTCATTTGGCTTGCCACATCGTGAAATTATCAATTCCTTTTTCTTCGCTATGGCAATGCAAAACGGATTGTCCCTTGCCATTATTAATCCCGGCAATGAGCCAATGATGCGTGCTTACTATGCTTATATGGCGCTTAGTAATCAAGATCCGCAGTGTAACGCCTTTATTGAACGTTATGCAGCGGTTCCGGCAGATACGGTAACTGCCGTATATGCACCGGGTGCAACAAGTACCGCAACTTCTTCCAATAAGGAACTATCTTTGATTGGTTCCATTGAGAAGGGAATGCAGGAGAGTGCCATTGCTGCAGTGCAGAAGGAATTAGAGAAGAGAGACCCCCTTGCAATTATTAACGAAGACATGATTCCGGCCTTAGATACGGTGGGCAAAGGCTTCGAAAAGGGAAGCGTATTCTTGCCACAGCTTTTAATGAGTGCGGAAGCTGCCAAGGCTGCATTTGAAGTCATCAAAGACGCCATGAAGGATACCAAGCAGGAGTCCAAGGGCAAAGTCATTCTCGCTACGGTAAAGGGTGACATCCATGACATTGGCAAGAACATCGTGAAGGTCCTTCTGGATAATTACGGATTTGATGTCATTGATTTGGGTAAGGACGTTCCGCCGGAAGTCATTGTAGATACTGCCATTGACCAGCAGGTTGAAGTAGTTGGTCTTAGTGCCTTAATGACCACCACTGTTGTAAGTATGGAGGAGACCATTCGCCTGTTAAAGGAGAAAAAACCGGGGACGAAGACCGTTGTAGGTGGCGCTGTTATGACCCAGGAATATGCAGACTCCATTGGTGCAGACTGCTATGCAAAAGATGCCATGGCCACCGTCAAATATGCGAATTCCATTTTGTGCCCGGATTCGCTATAATAGGGGTATCAAGATAACTTTATTGAGGTTTTTATGCTACGATTTTACTATGTAATTATACGTAATATGTTTCGTGCGCCACTGATCATGCCACCGATGCGTGATATGGCAAAACACAAAGATCGTTATACCTTCGAACAGCGTTACGCATATGCCCAGAAGGTCATTAACTACATGAAAGACACCGGTCGCATTAAGACCGAAGTCTACGGAGAAGAGAATTTGCCGAAGGAAGGCGGATACGTGATGTTTCCCAACCACCAGGGCAAATACGATGCGCTGGGTATCATTTATGCCCACAAAAAGCCTTGTACCTTCGTTATGGACAAGCGAAAGTCCTATACCTTCTTGGTTCGGGAAATTGTGAATCTCATCGAAGCCAAGCGAATTGTCATCGATGATGTACGGCAAGGGTTAACCATCATCAACCAGATGACCGCGGAAGTCAAGAAGGGCAGAAGATATATTATTTTCTCCGAAGGCGGTTACAGCAACAATCATAATAAGGTACAGGAATTCAAGCCGGGTAGCTTTAAGAGTGCCATGCGGGCACAAGCTCCAATTGTTCCGGTATGTTTAATTGATTCTTACAAGGTCTTTTACGGACCAAAATTCTGGAAGCCGGTCACCACAAAAGTTATTTTCATGAAGCCTTTGTATTATGATGAATATAAAGACATGAAATCTCCGGAAATTGCCAAGCTGGTTCGCCAGCGGATCATCGACACCATGAAAGAATATGGTGTGGACGGCAACTAATCTGAATGATTTTTCTTTTTCTCTTTTGTTTTCCAATCCAAAACCATCCGAAAACGATGCAAATATTGACAAAAGAGAAGAAGAGTTTTATAATTTATTTATCGGTTAAATATCTGTTTATCCGTTAAAGAGTAGTCAAGAAGGCCGTATTTACGCCATTTCTATAATTTGACTGTTTCTATTGGAATATACCAACACGGAGGTTTCTATGGGAAAAGATTCCGAATTCTACAAAGACAAAAAGAAAAAACAACTCTTACGCTTACGGGAACTCATCGCACGTCTTCCCGGATTTGCCGTGGATTACATTTACTCTAAGGAATTAACCACTCAGACCAGCACGCTGATTTCTTACAGCTATGATCTCATTACGTTTTTCGAGTTCCTCCAGGATAGAAATCCTATTTACAAGGACTTAAAAACGCAAGATTTTACGCTGGATATGATCAAATCCTTAACTACGGAAGACATTATTGAATTCCAACGATATCTCCAGTTAAATATCGGCGAAGGCAAATATCATGAAAACGGCAAGAAAGCCGTTGCCCGCAAGATGGCTCCATTGCGCGGAATGTTCCTCTATCATTACCAACATAAGAATATTCCGGAGAATCCAATGATTCTGGTGCCTTTACCAAAAATGAAAAAAGACAAAAACATTGTTCGTATGAATAATTACGAGGTACAATCCATATTACAGACCGTGGAATCCGGCAATCCTCAGATGACGGAACGTCAACGCAAAATCTGTGAAAAGACCAAGCTTCGGGATACCGCGATCCTTACGCTGATGCTTGGAACCGGTATCCGTGTCTCTGAGTGCAACGGATTGGACCTTACAGATATCGATCTAATTGTTAATTCATTAACAATCGTACGGAAAGGTGGAGGACAGGACGTACTCTACTTCAGCGACGATATTCATAACGCTTTGGATGACTATATCCACTGTGAACGGGATTCCATCGCTCCACGGGAAGGCCATGAAAACGCCCTCTTCCTCTCCCGCCAAGGGAAGCGCATGAGCGTGGACGCCATCGAGAATCTAGTGAAGAAATACGCTCGCATGGCGGTTCCTAATAAGAAAATTACCCCTCATAAGCTGCGAAGCACCTATGGTACTGCACTCTACCGGGAAACCGGCGATATCCGCCTGGTTGCAGACGTTTTGGGCCACGAGAACATCAATACCACCATTGATTACTACGCTGCCATCGAGGATGAGCACAAGCGCAAAGCCGCCAATGCCGTGAATTTCAAGAAACCGGACAGCGAAATTTAAAACAAACCTCCTGAAGCTTTTTCAGGAGGTTTTCTTATCGTAAAATCTCTAATAAATGCTGGAAATACTCCGGCAAAGGCGCCGAAAACTCCACATATTCGCCGGTGGACGGATGCTTGAAGCCAATGGTCATTGCATGCAACGTCTGTCCCTGCAGCTGATACGGGCATTTTGCCGGTCCATAGACCTCATCTCCCAATAACGGATGCCCAATGCTTGCCATATGGACGCGAATCTGATGGGTTCTTCCGGTCTCTAGTACAAATTCCATATAGGTATAACGTTCGAAACGCTGCAATACTTTGTAATGGGTAATGGCATCTTTTCCGTTTTTCTCATTGATGGCCATTTTCTTACGATCAATGGGATGACGGCCAATCGGCGCATGAATGACGCCTTCATCATCCCTTACCCTTCCAATCACAATTCCTCGATAAACACGATGAATGGAATGAACCTTAATCTGGTCCGCAATGTCCTGGTGCGCTTTGTCATTCTTGCAGACAATCAATGAGCCGGTGGTATTCATATCGATGCGATGAACAATACCCGGACGAATGACGCCGTTGATGCCACTTAATTCATCCTTGCAATGATACAACACCGCATTCACCAAAGTGCCAACCGTATGTCCCGGCGCAGGATGTACCACCATGCCCTTGGGCTTATTTACGATTAACACATCCGCATCTTCATACAGAATATCTAACGGAATGTCCTCCGGAAGCACTTCCAGTTCCACCGGTTCGGGAATATCCAGTTCTACCACATCATCAAGGCGCAGCTTATAGTTGGCCTTCGCAGGCTTACCATTCACCAAAACACCGCCGTCCGTAATCACCTTCTGTAAAAAGGACCGGGTATGCTCGGAATCCATCTCCGTCAGAAAACGATCCAGACGCATACCAACATATTCAGTTGTTACATCATAACGAACGGTCTCCAAGAATTATTGCTCCTTCTTGCGGTAAAACACTTCCAACTCATTCTCTTTATAAAAGAAAATATAAAGAAAAACAAATACAATCAACCCACAGGTCACATAAATATCCGCCACATTAAACACCGGAAAATTAATCAGTGAAAAATAAATAAAATCAATGACATAACGATAAGCAATGCGATCATACAAATTACCCAAAGCTCCGGCCAACATCAAAAATCCAATGAGCCACAGCGGAAAATAACGGCGGTTATCATAAGGTAATTTGGATAAAAGGAATAAAATCACAATGCATAAAATCGGTGTAGTAATAAAGAAAAAGGTAAACTGCCCATTCAGTAAGCTAAAGGCAGCACCGGTATTCTCCAAATAATGAAACTGCAAAACTCCGGGAATCAAAATAATATCCGGCTTTCCAAGGAGTCCCGTTGCAAGGATTTTGGTAATGCGATCCAATACGAATCCCAAAACCGTACACAAGAAACCGAAAAAATAGTATGCTTTTCGAGAGTGAAACATAGTCGTCACCATCCTATATTATTCTTGTAACGATGCAATGGCACGAAGCATTTCATCGTCAGTTACATCTTTATAAATCTTAGCACAACCCAAGCCATCCAAAAGAATAAATTTCACGTGGTCGCCTTCCATCTTCTTATCGGATTTGGTTGCCTGTACAATCGCACCGGCATCCAAAGATAAGGTAAGCTTTGTCGGAAGTCCGAAGCGGTCAATCACTCGTAAGATACGCTGATAATCTTCCGTGGAAATCAAGCCTCTTTCTTTGGAAATATATCCTGCGGCACACATACCTAAAGCTACGCACTGGCCATGAAGCAAACGAAAATCCGAGAGTTTTTCAATTGCATGTCCAATGGTATGCCCGAAATTCAAATGGGCACGAATGCCTTGTTCCTTCGGATCTTCCTGTACCACCTGACGCTTGATATCGCAGCTGGTATAAATCAAAGACTCTAAGGTTGGAAGGTCCTTAGCAAGGATAGCATCTGCATGCGCTTCCATCCAGTCGAAATAAGACAAATCCCGAATCAAACCATGCTTAATTACTTCACCCATTCCGGAAGCAAATTGCGCATCGGATAAGGTAAGAAGCGTTGTCGGTGCAATATAAACCAGTCGCGGCATATAGAATGCGCCAACCATATTCTTATAATTCAAAAAGTCGACACCGGTCTTCCCACCAATGCTGGAATCTACCTGAGACAACAAGGTGGTTGGTACCTGAACGAAATCAATTCCGCGAAGATAAGTAGCCGCACCAAATCCGGTCATATCTCCAACGACACCACCGCCAAGAGCAATCAATAAGTCCTTTCGATCGAAGTGATTTTCGATTAATTCACGATATAACTTCTCAACATTGGTTAGTGTCTTTGAATTCTCACCATTAGGGATTAAATATGTTATAACATGATTATATTTATCTGCAAGTGCTTCTTTCAAATCATTCAAGTAATACTTTCCTACCAAATCATCAGAGAAAATGCAGATTTTACAAGATGTATCTCGTTTAATCTTCATTATATTTTCTACCACTTCTAATAGGTTATCTTTAAATATAATGTTATAGCATGGTTTATTTTCATATAAAACCGTTAATTGATTTGGCATTTTTGCTCATCCTTTCAGTCATACCATTGAAATGTAATCTTTTCTTTTCCTTTTTTCGTTTGCCCATCAAAGGACAAAAATTGAAACTTTCCAATCCCACGAACCGATATTACATCCATGGGTTTTAATGAATAAGTGCCTCTGGATTCGATGCGCTCATTCACAAATACTTTCTCGCCACGAATCAAATCCGCAGCTTTGCCTCTGGAGAGACGACAGGCTTCCGCCAAAACAGCGTCCAAACGATTCGAAGCCACTTGCGCCGTCTGTAGACGGAACTTTGGCTGATAATGGACTTCTCCAAGAGGAATCCGGATGCATCGCACTTCTGTATGGCGAATTCGTGTTACCTGATCTGTTAAAAACGAAGCTATATTCTCCTTACAGAAGATTAAATAGGAATCCTCTAAGACAAGAATATCGCCTAAGAGCTGCCGTTCAATTCCCTGATTCATCAAGGCACCCAGCAAATCCCGATGGGTCAACTGCTCTGCGAATTTCGGATTCTTCGGAGTCACACGGATACAGCAAATCGGGAATGCCAACTGCTGCTCTTCTTCCGTAACGCCTTCATAAAAAAGAGCATCAGGCAAAAATCCAATCACCTGACGCTCTGCAAATTCATATCCGCCAAAGGCAATATAAGAATCCTCCGGAAGGTTCATCGACCGAAACAAATTCTTATCATTGAGATTCAAGAAGTCCGAATAGGTCACCATATAACGGTGCTCGGCCATGGATCTTAAATCCTCTAAGTGACGAAGCATGAATAGTTCTTCTTTTTGTTGATTCATATTAGAAACCTGTCTGAATACCTGAGAAGTCGAACGCCTCCATAATACCCTGTAAGTCACCGGTAATATCTACGGAATGTGGCGTCAAAATGAAGATATAATTGCTAACCTTCTGTAAGTTGCCGTCGATTGCATAGCAAGCTCCGGAAATGAAATCGATGATTCTCTGTGCCAGAGCCAAGTCAATACCTTCCATATTCAGAATGACCGTACGCTCAGCCAACAAGGTCTCAGCGATTTCTCTGGTATCTTCAAAAGTGGTAGGCTTAATGACACAAACCTTCATTCCGGCTCCGGAAGTTGTCTTCTTACCACCGCGCATTGGAGTAATATTCGCAAATGCACGTGGACGCTCCGGCTCTTCATCAGACTCTACGCGGGAAACCTTCTTGGAAGGCTTCACCTCTTCCTCTTCTTCTAAATCATCATACTCATCTTCGTAATCGTCGTCATCATCATTCAAGCGCATAACATCAAGAATCTTGTCAAACATACCCATATGGATTCTCCCCTACTTGTTATAGTTTCTTTCACCAAAAATACCGGTACCGACGCGAACCATGGTAGCACCTTCTTCAATGGCCACCTCATAGTCTCCCGTCATACCCATGGACAAAATATCCATAGATACATTATCAATGTTTTCCTTTTCTATGTCAATAGAAAGGGCCTTTATTTTGCGGAAAAACGGGCGATTTTCTTCAGAATCCACAACATATGGTGCGATACACATCAAACCACGGATGCTTACACCGTCCAGGGAAGAAATCTCACGAACCAACTGCATGGTTTCCTCCGGGCGTACACCGAATTTGCTCTGTTCATCCGCAATATTCACCTCAATCAGGATTGGAACTACAACGCCGCGCTTCTTCGCCTGAATATTAATTTCTTCCGCCAGGCGGTAGCTGTCGACGGAATGGATCAAGCATACCTTATCGACGATATACTTTACCTTGTTACGCTGCAAATGGCCAATCATATGCCACTGAATATCGGATGGAAGCTTGTCGTACTTGTCCATGATTTCCTGGACCTTGTTCTCACCGAAGTTCCGGCTGCCCCAGTCGTATGCTTCCTGCAGCATCTCTACCGGCTTGGTCTTGGTAACGGCAATCAATGTAACTTCATCGCGACTACGTCCTGCGCGCTTACAAGCTGCAGCAATATTGGCTTCTACCTGTGTTAAATTTTCCTGTACCATATTCTTACCTCGCATATATCAAATCATTCTCATTAACCAAATTGCCCTGTAAAACAATATGATCGTATAAAGAAACACCATACTGAGTTCCGGTATTAATCACGCAGTAATCCTCATTCTGATAGAGGATTTCAATCTGCTTAAATACCGCGTATCCCTTATTGACATTGTAAACGCCCTGAAGCTCTGCAATATCATTGCCCACCTCATAGCGTTCATTGGAGTTCGCCTTGATCAACTGATCCCCGGTGGAAACATCTTCAGAATCAATATAGTAGGCATCCTCCGTCTCATAGTAAATCGTCGTCTCTCGGAACTCATTCCCGGTATCTGTAGCAACCAGAACACCCTTCGAATCCGAGTCATCGCTTCCGGCCATAAAATAGCCCTTCGGAACCACGAAGAATTGCTTGGATACAATAGCGGAATTCGGAATCTTAAGTCCCGAACGCTGTGCCAATAAGAGCTTCACGTAAAGGTATCTGGACTGCGCATAACGGTCAACGGAGTCATCCAGGAATAACACCAGATAATGGCTACCGCCAATCTCCCGTACTTCACAGGATGCCCATGTGGTAGCACCGTCCTCGCAAAATTCTACTTCGATGGCTGTGGTATCTGCCAGCTGTTCTACCAAATCATCCCCGATTGGAATCACTAAATTCCAATTATCTCCGGTTACTAACTTGTAAGCCGCATCCCCGGCCGCAACGGATTCTCTGGAACGCAGATTCACCGCAGACCACTGGGTCGGTTGAAACAGATCCGGCGTAAAGCTATCCAGGGTCACATCCTCATAGCCGTCGGTATAGAATACCACTGTTCCCGGAACCGTAGCATGATAGGTATAAAACAATTCCGCCGAGGACGCCGCATCAATATCCGCACGGTAAGATTCCGTCATCTGTTGGGAATACAACTGCATCAAGGAATCCGACAGATTCGACTTGAAGGAATATACCTTCGAAAAACGAAGTCCGGAATAATCCCCTACGAAAGCAGAAACCTCATTGCGCATCGATAAAATATTTTCTTTGGAAATGGAATCCGGCTGGCCTTCCTTCTCGGTGAGTTTCTTCACCAAGGCGCCATCGGTATCCACGGAATAGATGGGACTCTTTACACCGACACGGCTGCCGTTCTTGCAATAATAGAACAAATACCCGTCCCGATCCGTAGGAACAATCATCTCCTGACGAATGGCCAGACCTTGATAGGTATCATTGGAAACAATGGTACCCTGGGTCACTTCATATATAGTAATGCTGTCTGTAGTGAGATATGTAAAGATGTGAAACAATACATAGATGAAGATAATAACACACAACACCGAACCGATATTCAGTTGAAACGGTCTACGAAACCGAACCACATTATTATTCTTCTTCAAGATCTGCTCCTCAATCAAAAAGTCCTTATTTATTCTAGCATTTTCGCAGGTAAAAAACAACGAAAGCCCCGAAAATTCAACAAAAAAGAGGTCGATGAATGTATCATCGACCTCTTATAAATTCAATCATTTAATTAAGCAACCTTGCTCTTAGCAAGCTCTGCAAGAGATGCAAAACCTTCTGCATCATTTACAGCCATCTCAGCTAACATCTTACGGTTCATCTCAACACCAGCAAGCTTCAAACCATACATGAACTTGCTGTAGGAAAGACCATTCAAACGAGCTGCAGCGTTGATACGAGCAATCCACAACTGACGATACTGTCTCTTCTTCTGCTTACGTCCAGCATATGCAGAAGTAAGTGCACGCATAACGGACTGCTTAGCAATACGATACTGCTTAGAACGTGCTCCTCTATAACCCTTAGCTAACTTTAATACACGATTATGCTTCTTCTTTGCGTTTAAACCGCCTTTAATTCTTGCCATTTCAAATTCCTCCTAACTTCTAAATCACCTTAAGCGTAAGGCAAAACTTTCTTCATGTTCTTAACATTAGTTGCGTCGGTAATTGCCGGCTTTCTTAAGTTTCTCTTTCTCTTGGTGGTCTTCTTAGTAAGGATATGGCTCTTGAAAGCCTTAGCTCTCTTTAACTTACCTGTTCCTGTTACAGAAAAGCGCTTTGCAGCTGCTCTCTTAGTCTTAATCTTTGGCATAATTTAATTCCTCCTAACTTATCGTTTCTCTGCCAGTATCATGCTGATACTTCTTCCTTCCACTTTGGAAGGCTTTTCCACTACTGCCACATCAGCAAGTGCGGTAGCAATATCGTCAAGGATATGCTTGCTTGCCTGCATATGTGCCATTTCACGGCCACGGAAACGCAGTGTAATCTTCACTTTGTTACCCTTGGTAAGGAACTTACGTGCATTGTTCATCTTGGTGTTCAAATCGTTCTCCTCGATGTTCGGGGACAGACGAATCTCTTTCACCTCAACGATTTTCTGCTTCTTCTTAGCTTCCTTCTCTTTACGGGCCAGCTCATAGCGATACTTACCGTAATCGATAATCTTGCAAACAGGTGGTTTTGCGTTCGGAGCAATCTTGACCAAGTCAAGTTCTGCTTCCTCAGCTAACTTCATAGCCTCTTTTGCTGACATAATTCCAAGCTGCTCACCGTCAGAACCGATCAAACGTACTTCCTTATCTCTGATCTGTTCATTAATCATTAAATCGCTAATGGCTCTTACCTCCGTAACCATAAAAAAGTGGATAGGCAGACTATCCACAATCAAAGAACACAATAAGAATATTGTGTAAAAATTGAACACTAAGTCGCCCGATTGCGCTTAGGTGAGAGTGGATACTCTACTTGTTTTTTACAACGTCAATAATATATCACAGCCCCACACGTGCGTCAACACTTTTCTTCCAAAAAGCAAGAGAGAATCACAAAAAATGTGATTCTCTCCTATCGTTAAATAAACGACGATGCTCTAAGTATTGCGGGGAACAATGCTTAGTTTAGGGTCAAAACCCTCGAAATGGTGTGTGCTGCCTGTTTTTGTTTTACTTCATCACAGGCGTTTTTGAAGACCGTACCAAACTCATCCACGTCAACAGGCAGGACGTTCCTACGGTAGGAAGGCTGACTGCCGGTATCCGAATCAGAATTTGAGCGGTTCGTTGATGAAACCTTAAAATAGTTCTCCATGGCAACGACCTCCTTGGTTGCTATTTCAACAGGTTCCCTTGGCACATGGGTGTGTGCCTATAAGTATATTAGCACCATATAGGGTTGTTGGCAAGTACTTTCTACAACATATTGTGGTTATTTCATTAAAATAAATCGATCAATGACTTCCTTCATTCCGTCATGATTATTGTCGTTGTTTGTAATGTAATCCGCATGGGCTTTGACCTCCTCATGTCCGTTACACATGCAAACTCCAAGGCCTGCAGCCTCAATCATAGAGATATCATTGCGCTCGTCTCCACAGGCAATCACATCTCCTTGGTCCACTCCAAGCAAGTCAGCAAGCTTTAAACCGCCCACGCCTTTGCCGGAATCCAATCCAATGAACTCCAGGAAGTACGGGGAAGAGAAAAAATAATGAAACCTTGCATCCAGATAAGCCTGATGCTCGTCACAGAACTTCTGCAAACGTGTAGGATTCTGATAATCAATGGAAATCACCTTGTAGAGCTGTTCCGATTTCAAGTCATCTACGGACGCAAACACTTTGTAATCATCTCCGGAGATTCCGCGATAATTACGGAATTCCTCCGTCTCACGGGGAATTAAAAGTTCCCCTCTGTGATAGGTATGATTATAAATGTCCGCCTCACTCAGCATCTTCATCAAGGCAACCGCTTCAGATGCATCCATAAAATGTTCGTAGAGAACCTTCTGCTCATACAAATCATAAATCAGGTTTCCCTGGTAACAAATCAGGTAACAATGCTTCCGATTCAACTCCAATTGCTTGGCAACCTTCATACCGCCGGTTAAGGATCTTCCGGTACAAATGGCAAAATAATGCCCTGCCGCTAGCATCTCTTCAATTGCACGGCGATTTCCTTCGGAAATGGATTTGTCGGTGCAAAGTAAGGTGTCATCCAAATCCGTTAATAATAATTTTTTCACGTTTCTTCTTCACTTTCTTCCGACACCGCCCAGATTGGAATAAACTTCCGCTCCTGCCAATGTGTCGTATTTGATGTATCTTTTTTCATTGCCTCTTCACAGAATTGCTTCTGGGAAGAAACCGCACGATGTCCTCGACGGTCCGGGCGATGATACTCCCCATCCGGCATCAGATGGTAAGCCTTCAGATTATCCTGTAGCTCCACATCCAAGATGTGCTTCACACGACTCTTAATGGCATCGTCTTCCACCGGGAAAATAATCTCCACGCGACGATCCAGATTACGGGGCATCCAGTCCGCAGACCCCATATAGATATCTTCTAAACCGTCATTGTAAAAATAGAAAATACGGCTGTGTTCCAGGAAGTTTCCTACAATGGAGCTGACATGGATATTGTCGCTGACTCCCGGAATTCCGGTTTTCAGGCAGCAAATACCGCGAACCACAAGGTAGATTTCCACGCCAGCCGCAGATGCTTCATACAGCTTGGCGATGATTTTCTGATCGCACAGGGAATTCATCTTGCAGACAATGCGGGCTTCCTTCCCTTCCATGGCATGCTTAATCTCCCGCTCGATCAACTGGTTGAACTTCTTGCGAAGCCAAATCGGTGCCACAATCAGCTTATTCCAGACAGCAGGCTCCGAATAACCGGAAAGCATATTAAAGACTGCCGTTGCATCTTCACCGATGAGCTCGGAACAGGTAAAAATACCGCAATCCGTATAGGTCTTGGCTGTGGAATCATTATAGTTACCGGTGCCAAGATGCACATAACGCTTGATTCCGTCTTCCTCCCGACGCACCACAAGGGCAATCTTGCTATGGGTTTTCAGTCCTACCAAACCATAGATCACATGACAGCCTGCCTGCTCTAACTTCTTCGCCCAGACGATGTTGTTCTCCTCATCGAATCGCGCCTTTAACTCTACCAATACCGTAACCTGCTTGCCGCCTTCCGCCGCTCTAGCTAAGGCCGCAATAATGGGCGAATGACCGCTGACACGATACAGGGTCTGCTTGATAGCCAATACTCCCGGATCCTTCGCAGCCTGTGCAATGAATTCTACGACAGGATCAAAGGTCTCATAAGGATGATGTAGGAAGATATCACCCTTAGATATGCAATCAAAGATATTATCTCCCGGGGCAATACGGGGATTAAGCTGAGGTGTATACGGTGGATACCGAAGTTCCTCAAATCCCGGGATTCCGTAAAGCTTCATAAGGAAGGTCAAATCAATGGGACCGCTAATCTCATAAATCGCTTCCTTGGGCACATTTAAGTTATGGCGCAAGGTAGACAACAGACTGGGATCCACATGCTCTTCCACTTCCAGTCGAATGACTTCGCCCCATTGGCGGCGTTTCAACTGCTTTTGAATCTCCTTCAGAAGATCGGAAGCATCATCCTCATCAATGGGCAGATCGGCGTTACGCATAATGCGATATGGGAATGCGCACTGCACATTGTAATTTAAAAACAGCCGATCGATGTTTTTCTCAATGATCTGCTCCAAAAGAATGAAGGATTCTTTGTATCCGGATTCCGTCGGAATGGATACCAGTCGCGGTAAAACCGAAGGTACCTGTACCGTTGCAAACTCCAAGCCCTTGTTTTTCCCCTTGAATAAATGAGTGCTTTTTTCCTTCTGGGTAATCAGGGCAGCGATGTTCAATGACTTATTCCGAATCAGAGGGAACGGCCGAGCGGCATCCACCGCCAGTGGCGTTAAAACCGGATAAATGGTTTCCTCAAAATACCGGTCCACATAGGTCGCCTGTCGTTCGGACAGCTCCTCATGGCAACTTACAATCTGAATGCCGGCCTGATTCAAAAGGGGAATCAAAGAACGGTTATAGGTGGAATACTGGGTGGCAACAAACTTCTTCGTTACATCATGAATGGCCGCAATCTGCTCTTCCGGGTTCATGCCCGCAAGATCCGGCTTCTTATATCCGGCATTCACCATATCCTTCAAGGAGGCCACCCGCACCATGAAGAACTCATCCAGATTGGACGCGGTAATGCTTAAGAACTTCAGTCGTTCTAAGATGGGAATATTTTTGTCTCTGGCCTCAAACAGAATGCGCTGATTGAATTTCAGCCAGCTTAACTCACGGTTCTCGTAGTACTTGTAGTTGTTGTAATCGACTTTCATCATAAGCCCCTCCACGCTACACTCTGCGTTCCCGAATCACCGGTCGCACTGCCATTACGCTCTGGAAGAAATCTGCCTTCTCCTCAAACAGTCCCTTCTCCAAAGTAATGGAATCCTCCGATTCAATGGATATAATCAACTGATTCTTGCTAACGTTCATGGACATATTCTTAAACTTCTGCCGATGGGAGCGGTCCATGGCATTGGCTACCCGTAGGATTGCCAGCAATTTCAAAAATACCAGATACTCCGCCTCCGTAAAATGGTCGTTCACCAGATCGAAGGTGATCTCGTCCCGATGATTATAGGCCGCAATCATGGCCACCATTTCCCGTTCCTTATGGGTGAGTCCGAGAATCTCACTGGACATGATAATAGTATAGGAACACTGCGGGGATTCCGACAGGGAAATGTACTTCCCGCAGTCATGAAGAATCGCGGCTGTTCGAAGAATCAGCTTCTCTCTCTTTTTCAATCCGTGCTGCTTCTTGGTAGCATCAAAAATCATGGTAGACATCTTATCCATGGCCTTCAGATGAGGATGATAGCTGCTGTAACGCTGGGCAATACACCAAGCGGCAGACAATACATCCTGCTCAAAGTCATGGGAGGTCTTCAGATAGCGATGGGCATAGGCATATTCCAACGCCATACCTTCCGGAACCGATGCTCCCGGCAAATAGATTTTGTCGAAATCCATCTGATGCAACAGGGTATCCGACAATAGGAAAAACGGCAAAAACATCTCATCCGGATCGTCAATCAACTGACCCTGTCCGGAGATGGTATAGCTAACGTCTTTGCCTATTTTTTTCAGGTAATGCAGCATCTCATCCTTGGTCAGAAAGTGTTTCTCTTTGTAGGAGTACATCTGGCGAAGCACTGTAAGGAGCTGGTCGTTTAGCATAATCAGATACTTCGGCTTTTTCTCCCGCAAAAACATATTGGTAAAGGTACCGATTTCTTTGCGAATCATATCATAGAGCTGTTCCCGGCCGTCGGCCTTCTGTCCCAGACGCTTTAAGTTCTCCCGCACACGGAAAGCTCCAAGCATAATATGCTGTGTGGTTACGATTTTCCCTTTTTCAAAAAGGGTTAGCTGCAGGGAAGAACCGCCGATATCCGCCATAATTGCAGAATCGGAAACCAAATCTTCGAAGGCCGGTGCCTGGGCGGTAGCCTGGTAGCTTAAAAACCGCTGCTCGGAGTTAGACAAAATCGTGACATGCAGCCCGCAATGCAAGCGAATCTGATCCAATACGAAATACACATTCTCTGCGGACTTTAAGGCATAGCCGGCATGGATGCCGTAATCGTCCACCTTGTAGGTTTTCATGGTATTTTTCATATCATTCAAAGCCAGAATCAGGTTCTGCAACGTCTCGAAAGACACCTTCTTGTGATAGAAAATATCCCTGGCCAGCTCGGTTCTGGTCCGAAGACAGTCAATCTCCCGCAGTCCGTTGCTGTCGGAACGAATCTCAAAAATCTTCAGTTGTACTTCGTAGGTGCCGATGTAAATTGCCCCAAAGGTTTTGATATTCTTCATAAAACCCTCCCCATCTATGATGAATAGTTTCCTAAAATCCGAAGGAAATTGGTCTCCTCCCGTAATCCAATCAATGCATTCTGGGTTCCTTCCTGTGTCAAATTCCCCTCAAAATCCAGGAAGAACCGATACTCCCACTGCTTCTGGGGAATCGGCCGGGATTCGATGCGTGTCATATTCAAGCCGTTAAAAATAAAGTGTGACAAGATGCGATACAAGGAACCTTTCTCGTGGGGTAATTCAAAACACAAGGATACGATTCCGGCGTTCCGATGGAACGTGTGATTGGAAGAAACGATGATAAATCTGGTCTCATTGCCCTTCACATCCTGAATATCGGAATCCAATATCTGCAAACCGTAGAGCTTCGCATTGATTTCTCCCGCAATGGCTGCCTGATGAATCAGGCCGTCCTGTCGTACCTTCTGTGCAGACATCGCTGTATTGGCAAGGGCCACCGTCTCAAAGTTGGGATGTTCCTTGCGCAGATACCCATCGCACTGCATCAGCGCCTGAGGATGGGAATAAACACAGGTAATATCGGAAATACTAGCTTCCGGAAGTCCCAAAAGGGCGTGATTGATACGAATAATCTGCTCGCCAATAATGGCAACATCATATTCCACCAACAAGTCATAGTTCTCCGTAACTGCTCCGGCCGTGGAATTCTCAATGGGAAGCACCGCATAGTCCGCTTCCTGATTCTTCAAAGCTTCCATGGCATCCCGCCAGGTGTCTACGTGGAAACTCTCCGGTGTCGGTCCGAAGAACTCTTCCATGGCCGCCTGGGAATAAGCGCCTGCCACGCCTTGGAAAACAACCCGCTTGCCTTGCATCGGTTGATCTTCGCTTAAGGTAAAACCAAAATAATCCGGTTCCTTGTTGGAAGCCATAATCTGATACTGCTTCTTACGACTGGTGGACATAATCTGGGAAAACAGCTCTTCCACGCCCTCTTTAGTGAAGGCATCCTTACAGTTTGCCGTTAGGACGTTTAACTTTTCTTCTTCCCGTACCTTGTCGAATACCGCTTTATGGTTGGCAATTTTGTAGTTGGCTACATCCTCCGCCAACCCAAGGCGTTTCTCATACAAAGCTAGAATCTGACTGTCGATGACATCAATTTCTTTACGAATCTGGGTTAAATCTTTCATGTAATCTTTTTCCTTTTTTCCTTTATACACGTTGGAAATCAAACAACGACAGCTGATCGGACTCCGGTAAGTTCGGAATCAATCCCAACGCATCCATTTTTTCAATCACCGTGGCGCTGACTTTACCGCGGTTCTTCAAATCGTTCTTACTTAAGAAGGTTGCCTGGGCTGCAGCAATGGCTAAGTTCTCCGCAGCAGCAGGTCCCATTCCGCCAAGCATACTAAGTGGCGGAAGTAGCTTCCCGTCGACGATTTTAAAATACCGCGCATCCGATTCGTACAAATCCATAGGCAAGAATTCATAGCCACGGGCATACATCTCCTGAACGATGCGCAGATCTCGATACAAGGCATCTTCATTGGCAGACAGCTTCGTTTCCTTGGCCTTGTTATCCAATGCCAGAAGCTCCGCCTCACAGCGGTCCTGTCCCTGACACATCTTCTCGTAATCGAAGGCGGTAGCACGAATGGAGAAAAACGCTGCGTAGTACGCCAACGGGTAAAACACCTTACAATATGCCACGCGCCAAGCCATCATAACGTAAGCCGCTGCGTGGGCCTTCGGGAACATGTATTTAATTTTCTCACAGGACCAGATATACCAATCCGGCACGCCGTGATCAATCATGTCCTGCTTCCATCCCGGCCATTTATCGGCCTTGCCCTTAGCAACCATACCCTTACGAACGGCCTCCATAATCTTGAAGGATTCCTCGGAGTCGAGGCCCATACCTATAAGATAGGTCATGATATCATCTCGAGTACAAATCGCCGTAGAAATGGTGGCTTTGCCTTCTTGAATCAAGGTCTGGGCATTGCCCAACCATACGTCGGTTCCGTGTGCCAATCCCGCAATTCGAATCAAGTCCGTAAACTCCTTCGGCTTGGTGTCACGTAACATGCCCATTGCAAAGTCCGTACCAAACTCCGGAATTCCCAAGGTTCCCATGTCACAGTTCCACAGGTCCTCCGGCTCCACCCCAAGTGCAGAGGTATCCTTAAACAGAGACATAACCGTCGGATCATCCAGCGGAATTTCCCTGGCATGAAGCCCCGTCAAGTCTTCCAACATTCGAATCATGGTCGGATCCTGATGTCCTAAGATATCCAGCTTCAGCAAGTTGGAATCGATGGAATGGTAATCGAAATGGGTGGTAATAATATCCGATTCCATATCATTGGCCGGATGCTGTACCGGGGTAAAGGTGTCGATCTCCTCGCCCACCGGCAATACGATAATTCCACCCGGATGCTGTCCGGTACTACGACGTACACCAACACAGCCGGCCAAAATACGTTCAATTTCGCAACGACGCTTGATCTGGTCACGCTCTTCAAAATAATGCTTTACATATCCGTATGCGGTTTTGTCCGCCAAGGTTCCGATGGTTCCGGCCTTGAAGGTCTGACCCTCACCGAAGATAACCTCTGTGTATTTATGCGCCTTACTCTGATAATCACCGGAGAAGTTCAAGTCGATATCCGGCTCCTTATCACCCTTGAATCCAAGGAAGGTCTCAAACGGAATATCAAATCCGTCCTTATACAATTCCTCACCGCACACCGGGCACTTCTTGTCAGGCATGTCACATCCGGCACGTCCGGCAAAAGCTTTTACTTCCTCAGAGTCAAAATCTACGTAGTGACACTTACGACAAATATAGTGCGGGCTTAACGGATTAACCTCGGTAATACCGGCTGTGGTTGCAACGAAGGAGGAACCTACGGATCCACGGGAACCTACCAGGTATCCATCCTCATTGGACTTCCATACAAGCTTCTGTGCAATGATATACATTACGGCGTATCCATTGGAAATAATGGAATTCAACTCACGCTCCAAACGGGCTTCTACAATCTCCGGGAGCTTGTCTCCATACATTTCATGGGCACGGTTATAACAAATCTTACGCAGGGTCTCATCGGAATTCTCAATGACCGGAGGACACTTATCCGGACGGGTCGGCTGGATACGATCACACCAGTCACTGATCATATTCGGATTGGTGATGACCACTTCTCTGGCCTTCTCACTGCCAAGATAAGAGAACTCTTCCAACATCTCATCTGTGGTATGCAAAAACAGCGGCGGCTGCATGTCGGAGTCGTCAAATCCCTTATTACTCATGATAATTCGACGATAGATCTCATCCTCCGGATTCAAAAAGTGCACATCACAGGTAGCACAAACCGGCTTATTGAATTCCATACCCAGCTGTACGATACGACGGTTCAGATTCCGCAAATCCTCTTCCGTCTCCAACTTGTACTTGCTGCGGCTTTTCTCATCCCGCAGATAAAAGGCGTTGTTACCAATCGGCTGGATTTCCAAATAGTCATAGAAATTCACGATACGGGCCACTTCGGAGTCGGACTTACCAAGCAAAACAGCCTGGAACAGCTCTCCCGCCTCACAGGCGGAACCGATAATCAAGCCCTCCCGATATTTCTCAATGAGACTCTTCGGGATCTTCGGCTGACGTCGGAAATATTTCAAATGGGACGCGCTCACCAGTCGGTATAGGTTGATTCGTCCGATATCATTCTTTGCCAAAATAATAATATGGTACGGGCGCTCCTTACGGATACGTTCCTCATTCATACGGGTCTCTTCGTTTAACGTATCCAAATCCTCGATGCCACGGCTCTTTAAGTCTGCAAGGAACTTCACGAAGAACTGTGCGGTACATTCCGCATCCTCCACGGCACGATGGTGATTATCCAAGGATACGTTCATGGCTGCGCCTACGGTATCCAACTTGTAGTTTTTCAAACTCGGCAACAGGAATTTTGCCAGCGGTACCGTATCGACGTACGTAAAATCCCACTTGATGCCAAGCTTCTGGCACTGAGCCAGAATACATCCCGTATCGAAATCCGCATTATGGGCCACTAAGATGGAATCTCCGCAGAACTCCATAAACTTCGGAAGAATGGTGTCGATTTTCTCCTGCCCGCGCAACATATCATCCGTAATATGGGTCAGGTTCACGATGTCATAGGGCAACGGTTCTTCCGGATCGATGAATACGGAAAAACGATCGATAATCTCGCCGTTTTGTACTTTTACCGCACCAATCTCGATAATCTTGACCTTCTTGGCATTCAAGCCGGTGGTCTCAATATCAAAAACTACATAGGTATCGTCCAGGGACTGATGCTTGGAATTCTGAACGATGAGCTTGGTATCATCGACCAGATAGCCTTCCACGCCATAGATTACCTTAAAATCACCGGATACGGTATGAGCTGCATCCGGGAAGGACTGAACCACACCATGATCAGTGATTGCCAGCGCCTTATGTCCCCATTTCATGGCCTGTTTAATAATGTCAGAGACTTCGGAAACACCATCCATATCGCTCATCTTGGTATGGCAATGGAGTTCCACACGCTTCTCCGGGGCATTGTCCATACGGGGAGTTCTGGTATCCACGCTTTTCATCATGCCAAATACAGAGGCAAAGGTTAATTCCTTATCCCAGGTATCAAAAGCCGGCGTACCCTTCAACTGATAGAATCCGCCTACCTTTAAGTTCTGCAGGAACTCCTCTAACTGCTCATTCGGCACAAACAGTTTCGCTTTGATGCTGTCGGTAAAATCCGTTAAAACAAAGGAGACAATGGTCTTCTCGATCTTCTTCAATGGTGTCTGATCCATGGAAATAATCTGACCACGAACCACCACTTCGCCAATACCGTCGAAGATCTCGGAAATAGACATTGGCGCATCCTCGAAATCTCTTCCGTAGATGGTATCCGGATTGGAGGAACGCTTCACGCCGAAGCTGCGGCGGGCAAATCCACCCTTGTTCTCGTTGCCAGGCACGGTCTTTTTCTTCGTCGCATCTCCATCGCCGGCATCGAAGGAGCCACCCTTACCGGAAGTCTTCATGAACTTGGACTTATCTTCCGCAGGCTCTTCCTCTAAGAGTTCCTTCTGCTTGGCCAACTGGTCACAACGCTCTTCAATAGCAGCAATCTCATTGATGATTTTCTGGTCCGCATCCTGACGGTAACGGGTCTCCACACAGTCCTTATATTCGAAGGTAATGGTCATGGTAAGACCGCAACGCTCACAGAAAATACGATTCAACAAATCATGGAGCTTCATCTCGCATTCATGGGCAATGACGGTATTTTCCAATACCACAATCAATTCCCGGTCCCGAAAGCGAAAATCTCCACGCTTCAGTAAGCTAAATAAAATAACGTCGTACTGGCTGAACTCCTCAAGGATGCTGTCCTTGTAGTTGTTATACAAAGACTCCGGCGTATATTGGTCGGACAGATTGAAATGTTCAATAATGTGCACATCCATATTGTCCTTGGCAAAATACTGTTTCTTAATGGCGTCTTCCAACTTCCAGATACGACGTTTCGGTATGACGGTATCGGAGGTCATATAGATACGCATGACATTATGGTTGCGATTGGTCGCAACCTTATTAACGACAGAATTACGAAGCACCGTATTCATGTTGTCGTCCATTTTCAATTCACGAAATAAGTCAAAAAACGCGGTATCCATAAAACACTCCAAAGGTTATTTTTTAATCGTTCCAATGAAGCAGTTCTTCACGAAGTGCACCAAGCAACTGGTCCTCCGGAAGCTTCTTAATGACTTCGCCGTGCTTAATCAATAAGCCGACGCCGACACCACCGGCAATGCCGATATCTGCTTCTTTGGCTTCTCCAGGGCCGTTTACCACACAACCCATGACAGCCACCTTCACGCCATCCAGCGGAATGTCAGCCACCATATTCTCCACCTGGTTGGCCAGTCCAATCAGATCAATCTGTGTACGTCCGCAGGTTGGGCAGGAAACAATCTCAATGCCGCCCTTGCGTAAGCCTAACGTACGTAAAATCAATTTTGCGGATTTGATTTCCTCCAAAGGATCTCCGGTTAAAGAAACACGAATGGTATCTCCGATGCCCTGACTTAGAATCAAGCCGAGTCCGATGGAAGATTTGATGTTACCGCTGATGATGGTTCCGGATTCGGTTATACCAACATGAAGCGGATGATCGGTCTTCTTGGAAATCAATTCATGAGCTTTGACGCACATCAGTACATCGGAAGACTTAATACTGATTACCAGGTTGTCATAGCCCAAATCCTCGATGATTTTCACCTTATCCAAGGCGCTCTCCACAATGCCTTCTGCTGTAACGCCATGGTATTTTTCAACCAAATCCTGTTCCAAAGATCCGCTGTTTACGCCGACTCGAATAGGAATATTGCGCTCCTTGGCAACATCCACAACTGCCTGAATACGGTCAATGGAACCGATATTCCCCGGATTGATACGAATCTTATCGGCGCCATTCTCCATAGCTGCAATGGCCAAGCGATAATCAAAATGAATATCTGCAACCAGTGGAATGGAAATCTGCTTCTTAATCTCGCCAAGAGCCTTCGCAGCTTCCATGGTAGGACAAGCACAGCGAATGATATCGCAGCCTGCCGCTGTAAGAGCCTGAATCTGTGCGACGGTTGCTGCAACATCTTCGGTCTTGGTATTGGTCATTGACTGTATCAAAATCGGATGATTGCCACCGATGACACGATTTCCGATATGTACTTCTTTGGTTAATTTACGTTCCATATTCTTCACCTAATTATCCGATCAATTTGGAAATATCATTAAACATAACAAATACCATCAGGCACATCAATAGAACGAAGCTGATCATATTGACATAGCCCTCGATATCCTCATTCAGTTTCTTACCGCGAATGGCTTCTACCAGGAAAAATACGATACGTCCGCCATCCAATGCCGGAATCGGCAGCAGGTTCATAACGCCAAGGTTCGCGGATAATAATACCGTAATGTTCAGCAAGTTCATCACCGCCAAAAACCAGCTAATCTGTACCGACTGTTCGTAGGTGTCACCAATGGTCTTAACAATCCCCACCGGGCCGGACATTTCATTCATAGAAACCATACCGGTCAATAAAGCAGACAGGCTCTTGAAGGTGGTATAAATCTGGTAACGAATCCACCAGAAGCTGTATTTTACCGTACCAAGGATTCCAACCTTCTCGAAGGAACCACCCTGAACACCAATCAAGTAACGTCCACTCTCTTCATCCAGCTTCGGAACCACCGTTGCCTGATGCTTCTGTCCATCTCGCTGATAGGTGATTTCCAGTGTCTCTCCCTGATGGAAGAAGGTATAGAGGCTAATCTCACGGTAAAAATGGATGCGATAATGATTGATGGAGACAATCTCATCTCCCACTTCAATACCTGCTTCCTGGGCTGCATAGCCATCCATCACGCCACCGATTACCGGACGGTCCACACCCATGGCACCAAGCATAATCAAAGAAAGAAGGAATGCCAAAAGGAAATTGAACATCGGTCCGTTCAAAACAACGAGGAATCTCTGCCACAACGGCTTGTTGCCAAAAGCACGGTCGCTGTCGCTGGCTTCATCTTCCCCTTCCATCATGCATGCACCGCCGAATGGCAATAGCTTCAGGGAATACTTGGTTTCTTTGCCCTGAATCCCCCAGATGGTAGGTCCAAGGCCCAAAGAGAATTCTAAGACCTTGATTCCGCAGCGCTTGGCCGTAATAAAATGGCCAAACTCGTGAAAGATAATGATAAAACTAAAGATTAAGATTGCGATTAATATATTCATAAGTTGCCTGCTCCGTTGCCAAAATATCATCTACCGTAGGATTCGGGATGTAATCCACTTCCATCATTGCCTCCGAAATCAGTTCCGGAATACGAAGGAAGGAAATCTTCTCATCCAAGAACAATGCCACTGCCCGTTCATTGGCTGCATTGTAAATGGTTGGGATATTACCGCCGGTATTCATCGCTTCAAAGGCCAACTGCAGGCCGAAGAAGGTCTCCATATCCGGTTGTTCGAAGGTTAACTGTCCAACCTGGAACAAATCCAGCTTCTCTCCGCTCATGGGAAGGCGCTGCGGGTAATAGAGGGCGTACTGAATCGGAAGACGCATATCCGGAACCCCCATCTGTGCAATGACCGCACCATCTTCATACTCGACCGCAGAATGAATGATACTCTGTGGATGAACCACAACAAGAATCTGGGACAGGCGAACGTCAAAGAGCCACTTTGCTTCCATAACTTCCAAGCCCTTGTTTACCATGGTTGCGGAATCAATGGTGATTTTACGACCCATATTCCAGTTCGGATGCGCCAGCGCATCTGCTACCGTTACATGCTCCAGATCATCCAGGCTCTTGCCTCGGAACGGTCCGCCGGAAGCTGTTAGAATGATTTTTTCGATATCGTTGTTCTGATTGCCCTGTAAGGACTGGAAAATGGCCGAATGCTCACTGTCCACCGGAAGAATGGATACCCCACACTTCTTGGCAAGCGGCATAATAATGTGACCTGCCGTTACCAGTGTCTCCTTGTTGGCAAGTGCAATATCCTTACCGGCTTCAATGGCTGCAATGGTTGGACGAATGCCAAGCATGCCCACAATGGCAGTCACTAAAATCTCGCTCTCCGGAATGGTGGCAACGGCAATCAAACCATCCATGCCACTTCGCACTTCCACTTCCATATCCGCAAGGGACGTACGCAAGGATACCGCATCCTTCTCCTCCCAAACAGAAACCAACTTCGGCCGATATTTACGTACCTGCTGTTCAAACAACTTGATATTACGTCCGCAGGACATGGCCACTACATGTAAGTCATCCTTCTCTGAAACGATGGATAACGTCTGGGTACCGATGGAACCGGTAGACCCTAAGATTGCTATATTTCTCATTCCCTTTAACCTTCTTTACTTAAGCTAATGCAAATACGCACAGATAATAAACAATCGGTGCGGTAATAATCATACTGTCGAAACGGTCCAATACACCACCGTGGCCCGGAATCAAGGTGCCGTAATCCTTAATATCGTAATTACGCTTGATTGCGGAAGCAGCCAAATCACCCACCATGGAAATCAAACCACCGATTCCGGCTCCGCCGGCAAGAAGCAACAGCTCCGAGGTACGTACCTCCAATTTGCCCTGGAATGCAAAACCAAGAATCAAGGTTAAAAGCATTGCACCAAGCACACCGCCGCAAGCACCTTCTACAGACTTCTTCGGGCTAAGTACCGGAGCCATCTTATGCTTACCCATCAGCTTACCGACACAGTAAGCACAGGTATCGCATCCCCAAGAGCATACAAAAATCAACCATACCAGATATTCGCCCTTCGGAAGCATACGTGTGAAGTATACGTAGGATAACATCAATGCCACATAGAAGAATCCAAAGAATACCGCCATCATCTGGTCCGCCTTATACTTCGGATAGGAAAATACGTAGATTGCCAGAATAAGAATCAGATATGCTGCAATCATGCATACAAAGAATGCACTGTGGTCTTGCAACGGGGAAAAATTCCAAATCAGTGCAATATAATATGCCAATGCAAATACGTAGCTAAAAACAGCAAGGACCGAACGTTCCATGCCATAAACGCGATAGAGTTCAAACATTCCAACCAGGGAAATAAAACCGATTCCCGCAGCAAGTAATGGGCCGCCGAAACCGATAAAAACGATCGCCAAAATCACAAGAACAATGCCGCTTAACAAACGGGTTTTAAACATAATAATCTCGTCTCCTTATACAAAAAATCTCACTCTTAATCTTACCACATTAAGAGTGAGAACACATGATATATACAGAAAAAATCCATAAAAAATGCGTGCTATTTTACCAATCCGAATCGACGGTCACGATTGCAATAAGTATCTACCGCTTCCTTCAGTTCCTTCTCATGGAAGTCAGGCCACGGAACATCGGTAAAATAGAATTCCGCATAGGCCAACTGCCACATCAGGTAATTGGAAAGTCGCTGTTCTCCGCTGGTACGAATCAAAAGGTCCGGATCCGGAATATCTGCCGTATCCAAATAGCTTGCAAAGCGCTCCTCGGTAATGGCATCTACCGATTCTCCCTTTGCTTCCATATCCGAAAACATCTTCTTCATACCGCGAACCATCTCATCTCTGGAGCCGTAATTGATGGCAATCTGCAAATTCAATCCGGTATATCCGGCACTGGCTTCTTCTAAGGTGCGAATCTTCTCCTGCATGGAAGGCTCTAATCTTGTAATATCACCAATGACACGAACCCGCATATTGTTATTCTTAGCCAAGTTCAAGCAGTTCTTCATATAGCTCTCCAAGAGCTTCATAAGCGCTGCCACTTCATCGGAAGGACGGTTCCAATTTTCCGTAGAAAAAGCATACATGGTCAGGTATTTGACACCCAAAGCATCTGCAGCACGGCAGATTGGCTCTACATTCTTCGCGCCCATGGTATGACCGTATGTGCGCGGCATGCCCTTTGCTTTGGCCCAACGACCGTTTCCATCTAAAATTATCGCAATGTGCTGTGGTACTTCTGCCATACGTAACTCCTTATCAAAACAAAAAGGGCACATCCTGTGTGCCCTTGTAATTATTAAACAGTCATAACTTCCTTAGACTTGTCATCAATTGCAGCATCAATCTTCTTGATGAAAGCATCGGTTAACTTCTGTGCTTCATCTTCCAGATCCTTGATTGCATCTTCAGACATATCTTCGTCTTTCAATTTCTTGAAAGCATCAATGGCATCACGACGAATATTGCGGATTGCTACCTTAGCATTCTCGCCCTTCTTCTTCACGTCCTTTGCCAAATCCTTACGACGCTCCTCGGTAAGTTCCGGGAATACCAAACGAATCATCTTACCGTCGTTGGTAGGATTGATTCCGATATCGGAACAAAGAATTGCCTTCTCGATTTCCTTCACCATTGCCGGCTCCCATGGCTGAATCTGAATCATACGAGCTTCAGGTACAGATACATTGGCTACCTGCTGGATCGGAGTCGGAGCTCCATAGTAATCAACCACTAACTTATCAAGAATATGCGGGTTCGCACGACCTGCACGAATGGAGGAAAACTCGGATAACAAGTTATCCAGTGATTTGTTCATCTTGTCTTCGTATTGCTTTAAGCGTTCGTCCATACAAACACCCTCCCTTAAACTGTAACGTGGGTACCGGAAATCGTACCGTCAATTGCTCTGACGATGGAATTCTCCTCATTCAGAGGGAATACAAACATCGGCATCTTATTCTCCATGCACATAATGGAAGCAGATAAATCCATAGCAGCCAAACGCTGATCAATCACATCACCAATGGTAATGGTATCGTACTTCTTTGCGGAAGGATTTACCTTCGGGTCACTATCATAAATTCCGTCAATGGCCTTCGCCAACAGAATCACTTCTGCTTCTATTTCGATGGCACGCAAAACAGTTGCAGTATCGGTGGAGAAATACGGATGACCGGTTCCTCCGGCGAAAAATACAACCTTGCCGGCGTTCAGTGCGGAAATTGCAGCATCCTTAGAAAATAAAGTGCTGAAAGAACCACATACAAACGGAGTCATAACTTCCGTCTCCATACCTACGAACCGAAAAATCTCAGATACGTAAATACAGTTCATAATGGTTGCTAACATACCAATCTGATCTGCCTTCGGGCGATCAATGGTCTCACTGGTACGTCCTCTCCAGAAATTACCGCCACCGATAACGATACCAACCTGTGTACCCTTATCTACAATGGCCTTCACCTGGTTCGCAACCTGGATACAGGTTGCCTCGTCAAAACCGGTCTTCTTGTCACCGGCTAAAGCTTCACCGCTTAATTTTAATAAAACTCGTTTCATCAAAAGGCTCCTAAATTATTTGTTAAATACGCTTGCAACATCAACCTCAGCGTAAGCCTGAGAGCAGAAACCTTCGATAACAGCACCGTTGTTGATCTGAACGGAACGAGACTTAATATTACCCATAACAACTGCAGAAGTATCTACAACAACAGGTCCCTGAACATCGATATCACCCTTAACTGCACCTGCGATTACTGCAGATGTAGCAGTGATGTTACCAATTACGACAGAACCAACACCAATCTTAGCAGTACCGTTGGTGTTTACCTCACCCTCAATCTTAGCAGAATCTGCGAAGAACTCTGCAGAAGAGCTGTTTCCGTTGATGGTACCTGTAACAGTTAACTTACCATAGCAGGTAACATTACCGTTGATTCTACCTTCAACAGCGATAGATCCGGTAGACTCCAAGTCACCGGTGATGCTCATGCCGGCTGTGATGACAGCGTTCTCATCAGAAGCCTGTGGCGCATTGTTCTGCATTGGTTCATTTGTGTTCATGGTATCCATAGTTCTCTTATCCTCAACTTTCTTAACAGGTTTTTCTTCAAAAATTGGCTGAGCCGGCTTAATCTCCGGTACAGCTACGGTCTTATTACTATCTTCGCGGTCAATCTTATCGGTAACCTGCTGAAGAAGTCCATCCAACTTAGACAATTCGGAATCTACATCTACATCCTGGTCCAGTGTGTTTACCATATCAGAAGCATCTGTAGTCTCCTCTACACTTCCGCCCGGAATCATCTCGTCTACAGCGTCGGCGAAATCTTCCTTGAAATCCTTAAAAAATCCCATAATTATCCTCCATACTCGTTAGTTAGTATCTGCAGCTGCATCCCCCTGGATCAGCGAAACATGCTGAATTACAGTTGTATCGTCACTGATTGGTAAAATCAACGCACCCTGAGCCTGTAAAGATTCAATCATCTGAGGCAGTGCGTCCACTGTAGCAGTCTTGCCATCCGCGTCATGTAGCAATACCACGGACGTCTTATATTTTACCACATCTGTCATGACGTTTTCAACAAGTTCGTCGGGCGTATAAGCCTGTGAAGTGGCGTCTCCGGCGGATACGTTCCAATCCATATACGTAATGTCATGGTCGTTTAAGTACCGGATATATTCTGACATGTTAATGTTGCTCACCTGATTGCTGCTTCCACCCGGGAAACGATAAAGATGGCTCTCTACTCCCGTTGCATCATAAATTGTGTTCTGAATGCGTTCAAAATCGGAAGAAAAAGAATCCAATGACTGATACAAATCACTGTAATTATGTGAATAAGAATGCATCGCAATGGTGTGTCCTTCATCTACGATGCGCTGATACAATGCCTTGGATTCCGCATCGGTCTTACCGACAACAAAGAACGTAGCCTTCACGTTGTAGTCGTCCAGTATATCCAGAATAGCAGCTGTGTTCGTGCTGGGGCCGTCATCGAAGGTCAAATACACCTTCAATGTATCTCCGGCCTCAGCCAGATTGCTCTCCGCCGTGCCATTGTAATTGGTTACCAGAACATCTCCGGATTCCAACACGACAGAGTTACTCTGGGCACCGCTCTCGGTATTCTCATCCAAGTCAGAAAGAGACGTTAAGCCATCCAAATGCTCACCATCCGCCTTCATAGCATTGATACGTTTTGAGAATTTTTGATATGAAATTGCTCCTTCTTCATGCAACAGCTCTCCGTATAACACGTTCAGCTGATGCTGTAAGGAAATCACCTTAACCGTCAGGAAAACAGTAGCTATTATGGATACAAAAATCCAAACTGCCAAAAAGGTGACAATGCCCATCTTCATACGATGGACGCGCTTCCGCTTCTCTCTCTTGCGATCGGCTTCCGCTCTAGGGTCTAAAGTATCGCTCATAGTCCTTACCCCGCTTTTCATGATTGTAAGAAGGGCACTATATATCAAATATATAGTGCCCAACAGGAATTCATTAAGTATTCCGAATTACATACCCATCTGCTTAGCAACTTCTGCTGCGAAGTCTTCGTTCTTCTTCTCAAGACCTTCACCGGTTTCGAAACGAACGAACTGCTTAATAGCAATGGTAGTACCGCATGCCTTAGATACCTGGTCTAAGTACTGAGCAACAGACTGCTTACCGTCTTCTGCCTTAACGTAAACCTGATCTAACAAGCAGATTTCCTTTAACTCTTTCTTAATACGTCCGGTAACCATGCCTTCCTTAACCTTATCAGGCTTAGAAGCTTCCTTCGGATCATTGTTGATCTGAGCAAGAAGGATTTCCTTCTCATGGTTTAAGTACTCCTGATCTACATCAGCGTCAGAAACGTACTTCGGATTCAAAGCTGCAATCTGCATTGCAACGTTGGTAGCTGCCTCAGTAACCTGATCGTTAACGGAATCAGCAGAAACCTCAACGATAACACCGATACGTCCTCCACCGTGTACATAAGAAACAACAGCTCCGTTAGAAGCGGTTACCTTCTGGAAACGACGAATGGTCAAGTTCTCTCCGATTACTGCAACCTTATCAGTCAAAGCATCCTTAACGGTCTTAGAAGTATCAGCCTTCCAAGCCTCAGCCATGAATGCATCCATATCAGCTGCATCAGAAGTAAGTACCTGAGCTGCAACTTCATCAACGAATGCCTTGAAGTCAGCGTTCTTAGCAACGAAGTCTGTCTCAGAGTTAACCTCTACGATTGCTGCGGTGTTACCCTCAACAACAACAGAGCAAAGACCCTCAGCAGCAATACGGCCAGCCTTCTTCTCAGCCTTAGCCTGTCCGTTCTTACGTAAGAACTCTACAGCCTCATCCATATCACCATTGGTCTCGTTTAATGCCTTCTTACAATCCATCATACCTGCGCCGGTCATCTCACGCAGTTCTTTTACCATAGCTGCTGTAATAGCCATCGATATATCCTCCAATATTTATATTATATAACTCAAATATTACTCTGCGTCTTCAGCGTCAGCAGCTGCGCTCTCAACAGCCTCAGCGCTTAAAGCCTCAGCACCCTGGTTAGCCTCGATAACTGCATCAGCCATCTTAGAAACGATCAACTTAACCGCACGGATAGCGTCATCGTTACCAGGAATGATGTAATCCAACTCATCAGGATCACAGTTGGTATCAGCAATACCGATGATGGTAAGTCCAAGAGACTGAGCCTCCTGAATACAAATTCTTTCCTTCTTAGGATCAACAACGAAGATAGCGTCAGGAAGTCTCTCCATATCCTTGATACCACCAAGGTTACGCTGTAACTTCTCCATCTCCTTCTTCAGCTCGATAACTTCCTTCTTAGGAAGAACATCGAAAGTTCCGTCTTCCTGCATCTTCTCGATCTTCTTAAGACGCTCGATACGGGAACGGATGGTCTTGAAGTTAGTAAGCATACCACCTAACCAACGCTCGTTAACATAGTACATACCGCAACGCTCTGCCTCTGCAGCAACAGTCTCCTGTGCCTGCTTCTTAGTACCAACGAAAAGAATGGTACCACCCTGGGAAGCGATATCGAAGATTGCGTTGTAAGCCTCATCAACCAATCCAACAGACTTCTGAAGATCGATGATGTGGATGTTGTTACGCTCGGTGTAGATGTATGGAGCCATCTTAGGGTTCCATCTTCTAGTCTGATGTCCGAAATGAACACCTGCTTCCAGTAACTGCTTCATTGAAATAACACTCATTTTTTTACCTCCAAATGGTTATTCTTCCGCGCAATATCCTATCTGACAAACACCTGTAAACAGGCACCGGTTCGTCAAATCGTTACGCGTGTATTATTTTGAACCTTTGGTATTGTAGCACAGTTTCTATATCTGTGCAACGAATTTTGTAAGAAAAACCCTATCTTCCAAGGAAAACCGTCATAGTATTCCAAATAAAGTAACATTGTAGGGCTCCAAAGGCCAAGATCAATCCATAGCGAATCCGTCGGACTGCCAGGTCGTGTCCCTCTTTTGTATGAGGAAGGATTCCGTCCAGCGCCAATAGTACCAGAGGAAATACCGGCAAAAAATAACGACCTTGAATGCCGCAAATCACCGTCTCCGTCACCGGTGTGTCCTTCAGTAGCATTGCTGGAATCGCCACACCGGCAATCACAACCGGCAAAAGCATCCATAGGTAATCCCATTTGTGAAAACGTTCCGTACGTCCGGTGTTGTCCAGGCAGGAAACCATAATCATAAGTACCAACGCAAGGTAAATACCGTGGCTTGGATTCACATATTCCAAGAACCCGATATACGCACCCAACATGGACAAAAAATAGAACTTGCTCTGTACGTAGGAATAAGTGCTCCGTAAAAGTCCCAAATAAGATAGCGGGTCAGCAAATACATCCTTTGTAGACCGCATGCCTTCACTTGCAGCCTCCACCTGATACAACGTGCCGGGAGCAAACGCCACATCTACCAGATAGGCCGCAATCAACCCCGCTAAAAGCGGCAATAAGATGCGAATCGCATTGGCGCCTGCCCTTTTGTTACGGTCAATCAGCAAAAACAAAAGCGGCAACAGAATCAAGTATCCGCCGCCCTTGGTAATCCCAAGAAGCGCCGCAAAAACAACCACATGGAAGTACGCGATCCTGCGTTCCGGTTCGAAACGACTCCATAGCACACTTGCAATGAAATTCACACACACCAAAACCACCATTCCGTCATAGGAATATCCTGTTTGGGTCTGCAGCATCAGCGGAAATACCCCAAGCATAGCCAGAAGATATTTGCCCCGGGGAATGCGATACACAGCATACGCCCATCCCAGCAGGACAACTGCCATTTGGAACAAGCGTCCCATATAAACCAGCGGAACAAATCCAAGGTGCAGTACTCTGGCAAGCAAAATACCAAGAATCTGCGGCCAATAGTTGAAGTTCTTGTAGAACAACAGCTCATCCATGCCGTTATAATTCTCCACCAAGGTCTCATCCACCGAAAGCCTCTTGGCCTGTTCGAAACGGCTATAAGCATCCAGATTAGGATTCTCGCACCAGGTCAGCTCCCATCCTGCCATGTCACAGGCTCTGGCCATATGACCGTCATTCCCGTGCAGTATCATCTCCGCCCGTTGATAGGACGTCCAAAAATGGTTCGCACCATCCGGAATGGTCCAAGGCAGAAGAACCATAAAATAGGTTGCACCCAAAAAGACTCCGCTTAACAGGTAAAAGTAAAGCGGAGTCAAGGATTTACGATATGATAAAAATAACAGTCCGGCAGCATACAACGTCATGCATACCGTAACAAAAACCTTCAAATCCATCCTTATTCGTCTTTCTGTTTTTTCGAAGCAAACACCCATTTTTTCTGGATGTAGTAATTCATAAAGTACAACAGCGTATCTACTATCATCTTCAAAAGAACAACAATTCCGGAGATGAAGTGATCCAAAAGGGTGACAAATGCACCGGATAAGGTTCCGGATAAAACAACCAACGCCAAATACTTCAGAAACTGTACTGCAAGATGTCCTTCCTTCTGAAATACCACCTTACGATTCAAGGTGAAATTAAACAGGCAGGAACAGCCACGGGCTACGTATGTTGCCAGCATAATGGACAGCGGTCCGTGTACAAGAATTGTAAAAAGCACGAACTCCACCAATACCGACAACAAGGATACCAACGAATACTTGATCAGACGGCTGTAAATACGAATGGAGTCCAATACCGGATGAAAATGGGAAGAGGAATTATTGTCCTCATACACCGTCGTAATCGGAACCTCATAGAACTTCACATGGTGCTTCACCGCTGCAATCAGCATGTTGGTCTCATACTCATATCTGCTTCCTTCCGCTTCCATACAAGCCTGCAGGAAGTCAAAAGGCAATCCCCGCAATCCGGTCTGGGTATCGGATACGTTAATTCCGCATAGTACACGATAGACCACACGGGAGATATTATTACCGAAACGGCTGCGGACAGGAATGGTCTTGTCATCAAATTGGCGACAGCCCATTACCAAATCCGTCGGGTGTTCCTTCATAGCGGCATCGATTTTTAAAATGTCCACCAACAAATGCTGTCCGTCTGCATCAACGGTGATGACACCCTCTACATCCTTATGCTCCAGGCAATAAGAAAAGGCGGTCTTTAAGGCCTGCCCTTTCCCTTGATTGATTTCATGTTGTAATAATACGACTTCCGGAATGGTACGAAGCTCAGAAAACACTCCATCATACTCCGTACCGCTTCCGTCATTCACTACAAGAATCCTTGAAAAATGCTCTGCTAATGACCGAACAAACGGCAGGATGTTCTCTGATGGCTTGTACGCCGGAATTATAATTGCGTTCAAAACAATGCTCCTTACTGACGAGTCGTAATAATTTGGGCAACCTCTTCGTAGGTACTGCCCTTCGGGATAGAATAGGTACCCGGCTGAATCACGTTATCGTAATTGTTATCTTCCAGATAACGGTTGAAACGAGATCCGCTATCTACCAATCCGGCATCCTGTAACTTGTTTCCAACAGTCGCGGAACCTTCTCCGCCCTGAATGGTAAAGGATACCGGTTCACCGGTTGCACCCGGAATGGTCTCCACGGTAGTAACGGTACCATCTTCATCTACCGTAGTCTCTACCTGCTTCTCATCGATAGGCTCTGGTGTTTCCTCTTCCGTTTCTTCTTGTACCGGTTCTTCTTTTTCCTGTTCTTCCTTAATGGTCTGTTTGCCGCTCTCCTGGGTAGTTGCTGTAGTCTCCGCAGTGGTATTTGGCTTCATAAATGCAATGGCAATTAAGAAAATCAGCGTCGTTACAAACACACCGATTCCCATGCCGCGCATGTAGTATTTCAGCTTCATCTGTTTCTCTCCTATGCCGTATAGTCCTCGTCAAACAATCCAAGAACCAACTTGATTTCCCCTAAACCTTTTCCCAACTTTTTCGCGATTTCAATTTCGCTGTAGCCTTCCTTGTACATCTTAAGGATCTGCTCGTTGTCATCCTCCCCAGCCCCGGCCTCGGATTGGGTATCCTCCATTTTCTGCATGAAAACCTGCTTCAAGGATTCCATATTCTCGCGAACCGCTTCTCTGACGTCTTCCGGGATTACAGAATCCTCAGGCTCCGTAGTACCATTGGAAAAATCTTCGGAAATCGGCTCACCTTTCAGTGCTTCGTAAGAAGAAACCATAGCAGCAACGTCCTCTTTTAATGCACGAAGGCTGGACTCGGAATGTTGCAATTCTTCTGTCAGACGGGTGATTTTCTCCTGCTTTTCATTGAGCATGTTGTAGAGGAACATGACTTCCTCATGGGACTTGTTCATGGAATCCAAAACCGTGTCGGAATACTCATTGATGGCAAGGATTTTCTCATTGGTCTCCTTGTCGGATTTGGTCTCTAAATCCATTACCGCATGATCCAAATTGTTCTCGATGCGACGATCGATTTCATCCGCCGCACGGCCCATGGCCTTCTCTACAATCACATGCACTTCTTTTTCGCTAAGCTTCTGAATATGCTCCACATCAGAAGAAGACAGCTTCTCCGTAACGAAGAAGCTGCCAATAAAAAATATCGCTCCAATAATTAACAACGAAATCTCTAAACCGGTCATTCTAGTTCTCCATAATTATATTTTCATATCGAAGGATCCGTGATCGTTCTTCAATCGAACGGATCCATCCGAAACCGGACCATCCTTTTGGTCCTTCTTTTTCTTTTTGTTGCGATTCGCCTGATAGGAATCGCCGTTGCCGCCACCTTCGAAATCAAAAGGATGATCTGCCGCTTCTTCTTTCTCTTTGACGGAATGCAAATTCCATTCCACGCCTTCCTTCACTGCAGCATTGGCATATTCCTGTTGCACAACAGGGCGATGCTCTTCCGATGCCTTCGTAGCGGAAACCTCTGTGGTATTCTGAATCATTCCATTAAAATCGATTGGTCGAATAGACATAACTACTACATCCCTCTACAGATTGGTTACTAATATCTCACCGTTCTTCTTCTCAAACTGGCAATAAGAACGCTTGTCCTTCATGGTCATAGACAAATCCGAGATGGTAATCATAACACCGGAATGAATATCCCTTCGAACAATAACCTTCGCGTGCTTGGAATTGATCAGTTCCTGATGCAACGCATTGAATTCCACACGACAATCCTGAAGCATGTCTTTGGTGGAACGAAGTTCCGACATCAGCTTGTTCAAGTATAACATATTCTTATGGTCAAGCGCTTTACCGGATTCAACAAAATCATTATAAGTTTTGATGACCGGTGTCAGCTTGTTAATCTTCTTGGTTAAGGAAGTAATACTCTTATGAAGCTGGGTATAGCGTTCCTTCTTCTCCGGAGCCATACCGACTTCAATATGTGTCATTGCTCCCATATCAGAGCCAATGGTCATGGACTCTACCTTGCCGCCGGCCCGAACGCTGCCGCCTGCAATAAAGCCCTTCTTATCAATCACAATAATATCTTCCGAAGCATTGACCTCACTATAGATAATAGAGCCGGTCTCTACATAACCTCCGGAAAAGACTTTGGCATTCTCAATAAACTGTACGATGACGTTGCCCTTGGCATCTAAGATACCACGGCGCATACCGTGAATACCACGCTTCACAATAATTTGACCGCCGGCCTGAATCAAAGCATCCTCTACGACACCGTCTACAATCACATCACCTCTGGCAACTACGGAAAAGCCGCCCCGCACATTGCCATGAATATGAACGTTACCATCGTAATTAATGTTACCGATGGAATTGTCAACATCCGCCGGGACATCATAGACATCCGATACGAAGACTTTTTCATTCACTAAGGAAACATGTCCCGTAACCGCTGCATAAATCTCGGTACGGTCATCGGAAATCCGAATGTTCTGTCCGAATTCTAAGTGTTTGGACTTCACGGTTCGGGTCGGAATATCCTGTCCGCAGACATTCTTGCCCGGCTTGCCCCGATCTTCCGGAGTCAGTCTGGCCAGAAGGTCCCCTTCCTTAACACCGCAAATGGTATTCAAATCACGGTAATCCACGGAACCGTCTTCGTTATGTTTCGGTTTTAATGATGGATTGGTATTAAAGAAATATTCTATCTTGGCATCACGGCCGATGACCGGCTGTAGCCCCTCTGCAAAAACATAATCCGTTGCATAACAAGGGTCCGATAGATATGCAAGAATTGCATCCTGGTCAATACCATATACAACTCCGCGCTTAGATAATTCCCCCATGATATCTTTCGCATTCATGCGTGAACCGTTCATAGAAGGCGGCATAAAACGACAAGTGACGCGCATCTTATCCAATGAGATCTTGATATTCATGGTCTCAGAGAATTCCAAACCGTCACAATTACCAAAAGCAAATGTGGATTCCTTCGGCTCTGCCAATTGACGACGGAATGCCCCCTTGTCATAATCCGAAAAGCCGTGGGCAAACAAGTACTCGTCAACTTCGGCCGCATTAATCGGAAGGCCCCCTTCCTTCGGCGGAAAAATATGACCGATGGCTTGTGTGCCGTTTATTTCAACTTGGACATAACCGTTAATCTGACTGCTCATTGGCTGGCCATACCTCCTCCCCTAAAATATTAACCGGTCAAAACATTCATGTACGGTCCCATCTTTTTCTTCATCTTCACCAAAGCCTTGGTATGAAGCTGAGAAACACGTGATTCGGACACTTCCAATACACGACTGATTTCTTTCAAATTCAAATCCTCATAGTAATACAAGAGGATGACTTTCTTTTCTTTTTCCGTAAGGGTTTCCAGTGCTTCCCCAAGAACTTCCTTCAGTTCTTCCCTGGAAATCACATCTTCCGGCTGTTCAAAATGCGCATTGCGATGCGCATCCATAGCAGGTTCATTGCCCTGCTCCATAAATTCATTCAAGGATACCAGGTTCGTAACTTTCAGCTGGGACTGCCAGCCCATGTACTCATCCTCGGTAATGCCAAGTTCGTTAGCCACCTCTGCATCCGAAGCCATCTTACCGGTTCGAATCTCTACCGAACGGGAAGCTTCATCAATCTTCTTCTGCTTCTGTCGCACGGTACGCGGAATCCAATCCATCTTACGGATTTGATCCAAAATGGCACCTTTGATACGCAAACTTGCATAGGTTTCGAATTTGACTTCTTTGCCAAGGTCAAACTTATCAATGGCATCAATCAAACCGAATACACCGTAACCAACCAAATCATCGTATTCAACATTGCTGCCAAGATACATTGCCAGCTTGCCGGCAACTACCTTAACCAGGGGTGCATATTCCACGATAATTTGCTCTCTCAATTGTGGGGTGGGATTCTTGCGATAATCATCCCAAAGTTTTTCCTTGTCTACTGTGCTCATATAAGTACCCCATTTTTGGTATATTATTCGTCTGAGTCATCCTCAGCCGACGCTGCTTCATCTGAAGTCTCCCCCGCTTCATCTGAAGACTCCGCTTCCATATCTTCCGGCAGTTCCGCCTCCGGAGCCAATGCCCAATCCAAAACCATCTTGATAATGGTTCCGATGGTCAAAAACAAAAGTGCAGAAACCACCAATCGAATGGTAAAAGTTCCGAAAGGAACATGCTGTACAATCGAAACAATGCACGCAATTGCACTTGCTAAAAGTGCAACCACCGGCGGAATCAGTTTCGTATTCATGTAAATAATCTCCCGTTAAATGGTCTTCGGCGGTTTACCCACTGCCTTAATCAGGTAATCCCCTGTCTCACTGTAAAACTCAACCGTACGTCCGTAATTCAAGCCCGTATCTTCTGCCAATAACTTGACGCCTAATTCCTTCAGCTTAGCCTTGCTGGCTTCCGCGTTACGCTGACCTACATTGATGGTAGGTGCTGCTCCGCCACCGGCGAACATGGTAGCTCCTCCGGCAATTTTCGCAACCAAACGGGATTTGTTTGCCCCCATCTTAATCATATCGTCGTACAACTTCTGAATTCCGGTATCCGCAAACTTCGCAATATTGCTATTATTACGGATCTGTGTACTGTCCGGCAACATGATATGAGCAAGACCGCTGATCTTCGTTACAGGATCATAGATAGCAATTCCAATGCAGGAACCCAGTCCAATCGTGGTGAGATTGTCCGGAGCATTGCATGCTTTAAGATCCGCCATTCCGACCTTAATCATTTCTCCCATATACGCATTCACCTCTTAAACTGGTAAACCTAATGCTCTTAAAATCTTCTCGTAGGACTCGCCTTCCGGCATCAAAATAAAATATCCGTTAATCGCAACATCATCGCTGAACTCGGTGCGAATGAACAATGCGTTGTCGCTAACCATACCAAACTGAATGGCCGGCACGCTAAGAATAGCAGCTGCCATATCGATGGATACGTATGGAATAGTCGGAGAAATATTCAAATTCGTAAGTCCCGACAATGCAGACAAATAAGACCCTGCAATAATATTACCGATTTCACGGATGGCAGACAAGTCCATCTCATCAAAATCCTCATTATATTCCGGATCACGCATCATCAAACGGTTTACCAGATGATGTGCAGACGGAAGATCCATCAAAAACATCATACTGCCGTTGATATCATTCTCTACGCCAAGTAAAATACCAACAACAATCTGTTCCTCGCTACCGATTGCGGAACCAATCTTTTCAACCGCAATCAACTCAACCTTCGGGACTTTCATATCCAAGCGAAGGTTGAGCATATTAGCAATTGCTGTTGTGGCATTACCGGCACCAATGTTACCGATTTCTTTCAGTACATCAAAGTACTTCTCATTAATATCCTCAAAGGAAAGATCTGCCATTTTATTATCCTCAAAAACAATAATTATGAAGCGTCCACTTCATCCACCAAAGCAGAAATCTCAAAGATAGAAATCAAATCATCTCCGTTCTTACCGATTCCGTTGATGAATGTATTTGCATTCTTCTTGGTGTTCTGAACGTTGCGCTCGATTTCGGACTCGCCCAAGGAAATAACTTCCTTCACCTCATCCACCTGGATACCAACCAAGCCCTGCTCTTCTAACTTCAGAATAATAATTCTGGACTTATTGGTTAAAACATCCTCGCCGAGCTTCATCTTACGACGGGCACTCATAACCGGCACAACTTCGCCACGCAGGTTGATAACGCCGTTATAATGAGCCTGTGCCTTCGGCACTCTTGTAATCTTCTGCATACGAACGATATTGTCGACCAAAGCAATATCAATTCCGTACTGCTCGTCACCGATTTTAACAACGATGTACTGGATCTTCTCTTCTTCTACTGCGTCTAACTCTCTATGATTCGCCATAATTAACCTCCCTCTAAATCAATGCATTTGCATCCAAAATCATTGCAACTTCACCATCACCGAGGATAGTAGCACCGCTAATAATCTTGTTGTTCTCAATAACTTTACCGAGAGATTTAATTACGATCTCTTGCTGACCAATCAGGTTGTCAACTACAAGGCCGGCGTAATTGTCGCCCTTCTTAACGATGACAACGATGAGGGTATCCGGTTCTTCTTCCATTGGCTCGAAATCCAACAATTCGCCGAGACGAATCAACGGAATAACAAGTCCACGAAGATGGATAACTTCCTTCGCCTGAACATACTTGATGTCGCTGGTAGGAATATCCTCAATGGTCATGATGCTACCAAGAGCAATCGCATATTTCTCATCACGAACCTCAACCATGAGGGCCTGAATAATAGCAAGTGTCAGAGGCAAGCGAACGGTGAAGGTAGAGCCCTGTCCCAATTCGGATTTGACTTCTACATCGCCGCCCAGGGCTTCGATGTTGGACTTAACAACATCCAAACCAACGCCTCGTCCGGAAATATCGGTAATCTGCTTCGCCATGGAGAATCCAGGGTTAAACAAGAAATCAATGATTTCCTTCTGGCTTAAGTTCTCTGCTTCTTCCGCAGTAACAAGTCCACGCTCAATCGCCTTATTCAAAACGGCTTCCGTATTGATTCCGGCACCGTCATCTCCAACCTGAATAATAACGTTGTTGCCTTCCTGGAACGCATTCAGGAAAATGGTTCCCTGTTCCGGCTTACCGGCAGCTTTACGAACCTCCGGGCTCTCAATACCGTGATCAGCGGAGTTACGTAACAAGTGCTGCAACGGATCACCAATCTGATCCACAACGGTACGATCCAACTCGGTCTCTTCACCGGTCATTACCAATTCCATTGGCTTGTTGAGCTTACGGGACAAATCACGAATCATACGTGGGAACTTGTTAACCGTACTCTCGATAGGAACCATTCGAACCTTCATAACAGATTCGTGAAGGCTTGTGGTAATACGCTCTAAGTATTCCACCTGCTCACGGAAGGTCTGATCCATATCACCGGCCTTGGAATCGGAAGAACTAATGGAAACAATAGAGTTCTTCGCAATAATCAACTCAGAAACCTGATTCATAAGGTCATCGAGCTTCTCAATATCTACACGAACGGTACGTGCGGTAACCGGCTTGTTGGCTGCCTTCTTATTGTTTGCTGCAGGTGCATTCTTCTTAGCTGCAGGAGCCGGTGCACTGCTTGCTGCAGGTGCAGGTGCCGCCGGAGCTGCTTCAGCTGCAGGGGCTGCCTCAGGTGCCGGTGCTTCTGCTGCAGGGGCTGCTTCAGAAGCCTGTTCATACATCTCATATGTTACCTTGCCGCATTCAACGCTCTCAATCTCAGAAACTGCGGAAACAGCTTCTTTCATGGCGTTCAAATCATCGCCGGAACAACCAACGATACAGCTGAAGGTAAACTCAAACTTCTCATCCTCAATTTCCTGAGCGGATGGATTGTAAATTAAAATCTCACCATAGTCTTCCAAAGCCTTGAATACAAGGAAAGCTCTGGCTGCCTTCAGTAAGCATTCCGGATGAATATGTAAAGTGAAGCCGTACAGATTCAAGCCGGACTCCTGTGCAGATTTTAATTTGCCCTTATCAGAGTCATCCAGCTTCAATGTCTTATATTCTTCGCCTTCGGCTGCTTCTGCAGCTGGAGCACCTTCTGCCGGCGCTTCTGCGGTCGCTTCATCTGCTGCCGGAGCGGCGGAGTCGCCACTTGCACCATTCAAATAATCATTCAGCTGCTTAATCAGGACTTCGTTATCTTCCGTACCTTCGTCGGAAGTATTCTTAACGTTATCCAAATATCCTTCAATGGCGTCCAAGCACTGGAATAAAATATCAATCAGATTACTGTTAACCTTGATGGTGTCATTACGCACCTCAGAGAACACGTTCTCCATATCATGAGTCAAGTGCTGCATGCGCTTGAATCCCATAGTTCCGGCCATACCCTTCAAAGAGTGAGCCGCACGGAAAATCTCATTGATGGTGTCCTTGTTTTCCGGTTCCTGCTCCAAAGCCATGATGTTATCGCTCAGGCTCTGAATGTGTTCATTTGTTTCGTCAATGAAAATATCAAGATACTGACTTACATCCATTGCTTCAACCTCCTATTTCTTTGACAATAGCGTTTGCAATGCCTGTAATCGGCGCAGATTGATTAGATAAGCCCATTTGGTCCGTTGCCTTTGGCATTCCGTAAACAACGCAAGTATCTTCGCTCTGTGTGATTACGTACAACTTCTTCTTGGTCCTTAATGATGCAATGCCTTTGGAGCCATCCGCTCCCATACCGGTCAGCACGACACATAGAATATTATCGATCGATAAATGTTCTAAGGATTCGTACATCACGTCGGCGCATGGGCGCAAGTTGTTCACAGGCGGATCATCAAAGACCCTGGCCACTAGTTTCCCTTGGTTTTCAATGACCTGAAGATGTCTGCCGCCCGGAGCAATATAGACATGATCCGGTAACAACACTTCATTCGGCTCGGCTTCTTTGACGGTTAATTTCGCTTTGGAATCGATTCGCTCTGCCAAGGATTCGGTAAATCCTTTTGGCATGTGCTGTACGATTACCACCGGTACTCCCAAATGTTCCGGAAGCATTGGGATCATGGTATGCAATGCTTGAGGGCCTCCGGTGGAGGAAGCAATTGCAATCAAGCTATATTTACCTGTACGAGCAGGTCTTGGAGCAACAGTTGGTGTAGGGCTTGGAGTCACTTCCGGCTTCGGCTCTGCTTTCGGTGTCGAAGGTGCGGTTGCAACTTTCACATTCGGAACCGGCGCAGGTCGCGGAATCGGCGCAGCCTTCGGAGGTGGTGTTGGTCGATTGGGTCGTATCACAGTCTTCGCCGCCTGTGATGCATTCACAGGAGCTGCTTCTGTTAACGGTTTGCCAACAGCTACATACAATGCCTTCTCCAACTCTCTGGAGAAGCTCATCTTATCCGGGCCGGCCAGTCGGTACGGTCGTAAAACGAATTCCACCGCACCGGACTCTAAAGCCTCAATGGTAATATCCTGATCTTCCTTAACCGCTGCACAAATCGCAACGACTGGAACCCGAATATCGTTTGCCTTCATTCGCTTCAAGACTTCTAGTCCCGAGACTCTTGGAAGCATCATATTCATGGTTACAGCGTCATAGGAATTCTTGGTCAAAGCACGATACGCACTCTCACCGTCAGAACATACATCCGTTGCTTGAAAACCTTGGATTGAATTGATTATATCACACATGAGTTTTCTCATGAGTGCAGAGTCATCGACGACTAGAATCTGATACATTTACATATCCCCTTGTTCCTTTTTGCGCATCTTACGTTGCTGTTCAAAAATGTACTTGACGATCATTTCCTGCCATTCTGAGTCACGATACAAAAATTTCACGCGATAAATATGGTTGGAATTTTTGGGATCAAATTTATTTTCTAATATTTTACCAAATAATTCTACATTTATCTTACTATTTCCATCTTCAATTGTAAATTGTAGCAGTGCATAAGGTTGTTCCCCCACATCCAGCTTGGATGCAAACCTTGCGCCTCCTCCACTCAAATCAAGGATGGTTACTGCTCCCATATTGGTACGAAGTTCCGTATGTTCCTGCAACAACGTACGTATGCTTGGTAGCTTGAGCAATGTTTTTTCATCCATATTCAGCGCCAGAAAATATCCCGGCAAGGTGCAATCCAATCGATAGTATTCCCTCCGTTGGAATCGTTCTAACTTACCGATCATGATTGCTTTCATGATGTAGAACTGGCCGCGTTTATACCGTTGTACAATCTCTACCGTGCCGACACGAAGCCCTGCCTTCGTAGAAAAAACCAGCTCGTAGCGAATGTTGAGAGGTAACAATACCAGCTTACCACCGACACTTGGCACATCCAACTCCAAGGAGCCGTCATCCAACACGTCAAACACCTTGCTGACAAAGGATTGTACCGTCTGTCCCGTGGTCTCACTACGCTTTGCTTCCTGATGGATTCGAATATCTACTTTTGTTCCGGGTAATATTTCAGCCATAACATTCCTCTTACGATTTGTTAATAAAGTTTCGGAAAAAATCAGTAAGTCCCCATCGATTGTTTGTTGTTGTATCTTCTCCCAAAATCGTTTTTGCGATTTGTTCAAACGCCTTCGAAGAACGGGCGGATGGTGATGCAATGGAAACAATTTGCTGGTGAATCACCGCCTGCTCCAAAGCACGGTCACTAGGCACCATTCCAAGGTACTCCATCTGACCCTGTAAGAATCTGCCTACAACGGAGTTCAACTTCTGATACAAATTCTTGCCTTCTTCCAAAGAATTCACCTTGTTGGCAACCATACGAATCTTGGTCATCTTCGGATCATACTTCGGGCTCTTATGCATTGCCTTCACCAAAGAATAGGAATCCGTAATGGAAGTAGGTTCCGGTGTGGTTACCAGCAATACCTCCGGTGATGCAACGGCAAATTCCAATACCGTATCGGAAACACCGGCTCCGGTATCAATAATCAGCACGTCACATAACGCATTCAATTCCGAAAGGGAACGAATCAAATGACGTACCTGCAATTCATCCAGATTATTCAGGCTAACGATTCCGGATCCACCGGATACGAAGCCAATCCCCATAGGTCCTTCAGATACTATATCGGCAATCTTCATATCACCGTAAATCACGTCACTGAGATTATATTTGGGCACGCGGCCAAATAACACCTCGACATTGGCAAGACCAAAATCCGCATCGAAAATAATAACGCGCTTTCCCAGTTGCCGAAACCAAACACCTAAATTCACCGCAAGATTGGACTTGCCGACGCCGCCCTTACCGCTGGTAACGGTAATTACCCGGGCCTGTTGTATATAGTTTAATTCCTGCGCCTTCACAATGTTGCGAAGATGTTGTGCCTGGTCCATTTAGTGTCCTCCCAACAGCTGCCGAACCATCTTTTGTGAATCCACCACTTCAATATCGTTCGGAACGGTCTGTCCCGTCGTAACATAAGACAACTCCTGGCCGGAGTATAACTTCATGTTGTAGACGTTACCGTAGGTCGAAGTCTCATCCAACTTCGTAAAAATCAAATCAAAGTCCGTAAACTCTTTGTATGCATCAATAATTGCCTTCAGATCCGCACGCTTGGTGGTCGCACTTAACACCAGATAAATGGAGCGCAGATACTTGGCATCCAATGCATTCAATAAGTTCTCCAGATTCTCCCGCTGTTCCTGGTTCTTATGGGAAAATCCAACCGTATCAACTAGAATCAGATCACAATCCGCTTGGGAAGCGACCAGTTCATTCAAATTCTCCGGTGTATAGCAAATAGCAAATGGAGCCTTCAGAATGCGGGCATACTCTGCTAACTGATTAGTGGCTGCAATTCGGTACACGTCACTGGTGATAAGGCCAACCTTCTTGTGCATTCCTACCTGGAACATGGAAGCAAGCTTCGCAATGGTTGTTGTTTTGCCAACACCGGTTGGTCCCACCAAGAATACCACCTGGGGATGACCACCCTCACGTAACTGAATCGTCTTCGGCTTGCCCATTTTCAATACCATCTTCTGGTAAACGTTGGAAATCAAATAATCCAAGCTGTTACCGGATGCAAGAATTTTGCCCATATCTTCCAATAACTGATTGATATAGACCTCTTCCAATTCATGATCTAACAGATTGTTATACAGAATCTTAAGGAAAGAACGATTGCTGGTAGCACGATTCAAAAAGTTCGGCCCTTCCGATGCAGTAGGTTCAACTGCAGGCTTGGAAGGCTTCACCTCCGGAGTAACCACAGGCTTCACTTCCGGCGCAGCAGCCGGCTTCTCCTCTACCTTCGGTGGGAACATCGGACGAAACTCCTTCGGCGCTGCATCGTTCTTTTTCAATACTTCGGAAATTTCCTGGAAGGCACTCTTTAAGTCCTCTTCATTGGCATTCAAAGAGATCTTCTCATCCGCAACAGCGGAAAAATTGCCGGCGATTGGTGTAGGCGTTGTCTTTGGTACCGGTACCGGTTCCGGCTTCACAGGAGCTGCCGTTTCCGACACCTTCTCTAAGTTCTGTCCAAAACCGATCGTGGTAAGATCATCTTCCACTGCGGCTGTTACTTCGTACTCCGCCTTTTTGAAAATACCAAATAGGCCGCCTTTGCCAACTTCCTTGACATTCAAAATGACCACTTGGTTCCCAAGTTCACTTTTGGCTGCCGCAATTGCTTCTTCTTTTGTCTTTCCCTGAAACTTCTTAATGGTCATCTTAGCCTGTCACCATCCCAACTGATTGTAATTCTACGTTATTCTCAACCTCATTGTAGGACACTACGATAAGGTCATCAAAGAAATCCTCCGATAATTTCTTGAAATACATACGAACGATTGGGGAGCAAACCACAATGGCTGCTTTGCCCATCTCCTCAATCTTGGCTACTTCTACCTTAGTAGACTCCATAATCGCATGAATGCGCTCCGGATCCAAGGTAATATAAGCCCCCTGCTCCGTCTGTTTTATGGAACCCATAATCTCCTGTTCCACCTTAGGATCCACAGTGATTACACGGTTCACCTCATTCGGTTCGAAGTACTTGCCGCTGATGGCACGCTTCAATCCCTGGCGAACATACTCCGTCAATACATCCGTATCTCTGGATGTGGAAGCATGGTCTGCCAAGATTTCAAAAATGGTAAGCAAATCTCGAATAGAGATGCCTTCCCTCAGCAAGTTCTGCAATACCTTCTGAATCTCACCCAAATTCAACAGAGACGGTGTCAATTCATCTACCAATACCGGATTGGTTTCCTTCAGGTTGTTAACGAGATTCTGAACATCCTGACGGGTCAGAAGCTCAGCAATATGCTGACGGATCACTTCCGTCAAATGGGTTGCAATAATGGAAGGCGGATCAACAACCGTATAGCCCAAGCTCTCCGCGCGCTCTCGCTGACTCTCGGTAATCCAAAGAGCCGGCAAATGGAAGGAAGGTTCCTGTGTTGGAATTCCAACAATTTCCTCTTCCACATAGCCCGGATTCATAGCCATATAATGGTCGAACATAATCTCACCTTCGGTAATCTGAATGCCCTTAATTTTGATAATATACTGGTTCGGATTCAGCTGGATGTTATCGCGCAAACGAATAATCGGAACTACCGTACCAAGTTCGAGAGCAATCTGTCGTCGAATCATAACGACACGATCCAGCAAGTCTCCGCCCTGATTCACATCTGCAAGCGGAATAATACCGTAACCGAACTCCAACTCGATTGGATCTACGGACAAGAGAGATACCACGTTCTCCGGCCGTCGAATCTCTTCGGCCTCCGATTCTTCCGCAGCCACTTCCTGTTCGATGGACTCTTCTCCGATGGTCTTCTGCATGGAGCGACCGGTAATAATGAAGGCCAGACCAAATGCAAGGAACATCACGGTATTCAACGGTGTAAAAGCAAACACAATCATTACCACGCCAACGATATAAAGCGCCTTCGGAAGACCGAACAGCTGCTTCACAAGTAAGCCGGAGAAATCTGCTTCCTTGGATCCCTTGGTTACCAAAATACCGGTTGCCAAAGAAATCAAAAGAGACGGAATCTGAGATACCAATCCATCACCGATGGTAAGAATACCATACTGGTTCAGTGCATCCCCTGCCGCCATTCCGCCACGGGTCACGCCCATGACAATACCACCGATTAAGTTAACAAAGGTAATGATAAGGCCCGCAGCCGCATCTCCCTTTACGTACTTCGTAGCACCGTCCATGCTACCGAAGAAACTGGCTTCGTTCTGGAGCTTCTCACGGCGTCCCTTGGCCTCTTCGTCTGTAATAGCACCGGTATTCAAATCCGCATCAATCGCCATCTGTTTACCCGGCATAGCATCCAAGGTAAAACGAGCGGTTACTTCCGCAACTCGTTCAGAACCCTTATTGATAACGACGAACTGTACAATCAATAAGATAACGAAAATAATGGCACCAACAATCAAATCGCCGCCACCTACGAAGGTACCGAACGTTGTAACTACGTTACCCGGATCACCGGTTGTTAAGATCAAACGGGTCGAAGAAACGTTCAATGAAATTCGAAAGATGGTGGTAAACAAAAGAATCGTTGGGAAATTGGACATTTCCAAAATCTCCTGGGTATAGAGACAACGAATCATGATGACCAATGCAATTGAAATGTTGAACGCCAACAACATGTCCAACATGACAGAAGGAATCGGGACGATCAAAAATACAATTGCGGCCAGTATATACGCAGCAACGCCGACGTCAGTCGATTTAATACCACTGGTAGCGTCCACAGCAATTCTCCTTCCTTAGTTACTAAAAAACACAAAATGTATTATTTTAAGCAAAAATAACACAAGATATACTATCTATTATTATAAATGACTGCGAGAACCTCTGCAACTGCTTGATACAGCTCCGGCGGGATTTCTTGCCCTACATCCACCGTTGCATACAAGCTTCTTGCCAAAGGTTTGTTCTCTACCACAGCCACATTGTTATCCTTCGCAACTTCTTTGATTTTCTGGGCCAGATACTGCTCACCTTTGGCCACAACAATCGGAGCATTGGCCTCATCGGCATCATACTTAATGGCAACCGCCAAATGGGTCGGGTTCGTAATAACAACGTCCGCCTGAGGCACGGAGGCCATCATACGGCGCTGGGAAGCCTCACGCATACGCTGACGCTGCTGACCCTTGATCTGCGGATCTCCTTCTGCGTCCTTGTACTCGTCCTTCACTTCCTGCTTGGACATCTTAATGTCCTCTTTGAATTTCCACTTGCGGAAAATCAAGTCCGCAATACCCACAATCATATAAACCAGGGAAATTTTAAGCCCGGTGCTGATCACAAGATCACCAACCAAGGCCACCCCACGAAAAAGACTTAACTCGTAAAGGGCAAACAGCTCTCCCGCATGGTCCCTTAGGCTGATATAAGCGATAAATGCAATAACAAATATTTTCACAATGGACAAAAACAGGTTAAAAACGGACTCCTTGGAAAAGAACATACGCTTCAAACCGTTGATGGGATTGAACTTGTCCAGCTTCGGCTTCATCGGTTCAAAACTGATTTTGAAACGGAACTGCAAGCCGGTACTGAGAGCCGCCACGATAAATCCGCCGATAAAAAACGGCGCACAAATAATGATAATCTGCAAGATTACCTGTGCAACAAACCCCTGAAAGGTATCCATGGAAATGCCGTGTGCTTCGTGGGAAGTAAATTCCAAAATCACATCCCCATACACCCACTGAAACACATTCACAAAGCGGCCGGCCATAAAGCCTACAAACAGGCGAATCCATAGAAACATAAAGAACAGCTCAACACCAAAAGCGAACTCCTGGCTCTTACCAACCTGCCCCTTCTTACGGGTATCTTCGATTTTCTTGGCGGTTGCGGGCTCCGTCTTCTCATCGGAGAAGAACTGCAAGTTATACCGCAACACAATCTGCAAAGACTCTTCCATGCTAGTGCAGTCCTTCCGTAAGATTGATAATGTTGTACTTCATCTCATGAACAATCAAATCCACGACCTCCGGGAACAAAAAGGTAACCAGCAGCAGAACCGCCAATCCGGCCAACAGCTTAATCTGAATACCGACGGCGAACATGTTCATCTGCGGTGCAACCTTGGCCATAATACCAAGGACGCAGTTAATAATCATAAGCGTAGCAAAAACCGGAAGCATGATACGGAATGCCACAATAAAGTAATTCACCATGGCAATGGTGATTCCGGATAACAGCACATCCCGGTCTAACTTAGCACCACCAAGGGGAATCAAAGAAAACGAATCCACCACAGCGCGAATCAAATACTGATGAAAGTTGCTGACCACCAATAACATCAGCATGAAATAGTTGTAAATACTACCGGTAATGGTGACCTGCATTCTCTGGCTTGGATCAAACTCCGTAACCATAGAAAAACCGATTTCCATATCAATTAAGTTACCGGCGAACACAATAATGGTGCTGGCAATATAAGCAGCAAAGCCAAGAATCAATCCTGTGGTAGCCTCTGTAATGACCAAAACACCATAGCCGAAAGCCGATGTATACAGCTCTTCTGTCGGATGCATGGTATACAACACCAGAATGGAAACAATGGAGGCCACTCCAATCTTGCTCATGGCAGGGATACCCTGTTGATTAAAAAAAGGCGCAACGAACATAAAAGTTGCGATGCGCACTAAAATCAAAAGGAAATATTCAAAATAGACCAAATTAAACGTAAAATCTGCCATCTGTTATCCCAAATAGAGGCTAAAGCTACCCCATAAACGCGTCATGTAATCCAAAATATGATTCAGTATAAAAGATCCAAATACAATCAGTGACACAAAAATAGCCACAATCTTCGGAACGAACGTCAAGGTCTGTTCCTGGATAGAGGTAATGGTCTGAAAAATACTGACTGTCAAACCTACAACCAAAGAAATCAAAAGTGGCGGTGCCGAACAAATGATAATCGTATAAAATGCATCACGCATAATATCCAATACCTGACCCTCAGTCATAGAACAACCTCCTCTAGTAGAATGTCTTCACCAAGTTGACAATAACAAGATTCCATCCGTCCGCTAAAACGAATAACAGAATCTTAAACGGCAACGAAATGGTGGTCGGCGGTAACATCATCATACCCATAGACATCAGTACCGATGCTACGACCATATCGATGACAATAAACGGAATATAAATCAAGAATCCGATGATAAATGCAGTTCGAAGCTCACTGATAATAAAACTCGGAACCAATACATAGAACGGAACATCATCGTAATCTTCATAAGTCACTTCAGCGATCTCGCAGAACAGATTCAAATCCTTGGTCTGGGTCTGTCCATACATGAACTCACGGAACGGCTTCTCAATCTCATCCAACGCCTCTTCCTGGGTAATGGTACCCTCATCCAAAGGCTGCAGGGCATTCTCATTGATCTGGGAAAATGTCGGCCACATAATAAAAATGGTCAAAAAAAGTGCCAAACCAATAAGCACTTGATTCGGCGGAGAGGTCTGTGTACCAATCGCCGTACGAATGAAATGCAGCACAATAATCACTCGGGTAAAAGAGGTCAGCATCACCAAAATGGATGGTGCCAGTGCAATTACCGTAAGGACCAGAAGAATCTGGACCGTTGAGGATAATGTTCCGGTATCTCCGTTGAAGGTTAAAGTAAAGCCTCTACCCTTGGTTGGAGTCTCGTCGGAAGCATTGGGCGCATTCTCCGTAGCTCCGTAATCCGTCTCACTCCGCTCGTTGGTGTCCGGTCGAATCTGTTCCTCGGCTCCATAAGCAGGAATATCGGAATCCGCAGCAAAAACTGTCTCTGGTACGAATACCAGAGCCAGTGAAATCGCCAGCGTTATACACGCAAATATAATACTAATTTTACAATATAATTTCTGAAATCCCTTCATTGCAAAAGCCTACTTCTGTGAATTCGAATTCTCATTGCGGAAGGATTCCAAGAAACCCTTAAAATTCTTAGAAAACTTGGTGACATCCGGAACCGTAACGTCTTCCGTCGAAAGTTCAAGATTCTCGCCTTTGACCTGACCGATGGACGTAACCTCATCTTTGCCAACACCGATGACAAAATAGTCATCCTTACCGACACGAACCACCTGGATATACTTATTATTCGCTACCCTGGCTGTCTCTATAATCTCAATGTTCTTGTTATAGAAATGTGTCTTCTGATAGTTGGCGATAAAGCGCGTCACATAATAAGTCAGAATCAGAACTCCCACAAAGATAATAAGAACGACGATGAATTCGACTACGTTCTCTCCTGTTGAAGTTAAAAACATGGACTTATCCTATAACTTTCTTAACCGCTTCTAATACACGCTCTGCCTGGAAAGGCTTAACAATAAAGTCCTTCGCACCGGACTGAATTGCTTCAATAACCATTGCCTGCTGTCCCATTGCAGAACACATAATAACGCTTGCATTCGGATCCTTCTCACGAATACCCTTCAAAGCACCAATGCCGTCCATCTCAGGCATTGTGATATCCATCAAAACAAGATCTGGATTGCATTCAGAATACGCTTCAATAGCCTTGACTCCATTCTCGGCTTCGCCTACAACATTGTAGCCATTCTTTGTGAGGATATCCTTGATCATCATTCTCATAAAAGCTGCATCATCACAAATTAAAATATTCTTTGCCATCTTTTCATCTCCTCTTTGCCTAGTTATTTCATGATTTCCGTGATACGGATACCAAATGCTTCCTCAATGACGACAACCTCGCCCTTGGCAACGAACTTGCCATTCACGAGTACGTCAATCGGTTCACCGGCTATCTTATTTAATTCTATAATGGTTCCCGGTGCAAAATCAAGTATATCATGAATTGATTTATGAGTTCTACCCAATTCAACCGTTACTTCCAGTGGTACATCCATAATTAAATCGATATTCTCTGCAGAGAATGTCGGTACATACCCCGGAGTAAAAGAGGTGAATTGTGCTTGTTGTACGTTGTATTGTTGCTGTGGTGGCGGTGCCATCATCGGCTGGCCCATCATCGGCTGACCCATCATTGGAGCACCCTGTGGTGGCGGTGCTGCTTGTGCAGGCGCCGGGGATGCTTCCGGGGCAGGTGCTGCTGCCGGAGCAGGTGCCGGAGCCGGAGCCGGAGCTTCGTCCAGAGTGGATGCGGTATCGTTCTCCATGGTGGAAGTAATATCTCCGCACATCTCTTTCGCCAATTCGATTGGATACAACTGCATGATCTTACTGTCAATCAGGTCACCAATCAAGAGTTTAAATTCGATTTTGATAAAATTGCCACGTAAGAAGTCGTCAATCTCAGCCCCATCTAAAGACTCGGACATATCAATGAGATCAGCGGATGGTGGACTGATGTCGACCATCTTGTTCAACATGGAAGAAAGGGATGTAGCCGAAGAGCCCATCATCTGGTTCATGGCTTCGCAGATTGCGGATAAGTGAAGTTCACCGATCTCACCGTCTGTATTGGAGCCATCACCGCCCATCATTAAGTCCGTAATAATCTTGACATCATTCTCCTTCAGCACCAAAACATTGGTACCGTTCAGGCCCTTGGTATAACCAATCTTGACCATAACGCAAGGACGCTCGTACTGTTCGGAAATATCCGACCAGGTAGAGACGGAAACCACCGGTGTGGAAATCTCAACCTTCTTGTTCACCAAGGAAAATAAGGTTGTTGCCGCGGTACCCATGCTAATGTTGGCTACCTCGCCAATGGTATCTTTTTCGTTGTCCGTTAAGTCAATGCCTGATGGAGCTGTAGAGCCTTGGGAAGCTGCTGCATCGTTAAACAGTGCATTAATTTCTTCCTGTGACAGTGTGGTGTCACCCATCTTCTTGCTCCTCCCTCAAAATTGTTGTTACGCGTACCGCGTAATTCTTGCCGGATGCACCGGGCAATGCGGTAAATTTCTTGATATCTCCTACGTAGACCTCCAGCTCATCATCCACCTTACGATCCAGTCGGATAATATCACCTATCTGTAATGCCGCGAAATCACTGACATTAATAGAACTGTTTCCTAGAACTGCCGTCACAGGAACCGCAGCCTTAGAAATCAATTTCTCAATGTCCTCGCTGAAGGATTCCTCTGCAACATCCTGCTGGGACGAATACCAGAACTTGGTGTTCAGCTTGTCCATGACAGGTTCCAAAGTAAGATATGGGAGACAGACATTAATCAATCCCTCTACATCTCCTATTTTAATATTTATTGTCACAATTGCAATCATTTCCGAAGGAGAAATAATCTGTGCGAACTGAGAGTTGGTCTCAATACGCTCCAATCGTGGCATTACATCCAAAACGTTAAGCCATGGTTCCCGCAGCAGTTCTACACAGGAATTCATGACACGTTCGATAATAATCATCTCAATCTCGGAGAAATCACGAACTTTCTCAAGAGGTTCGCCCTCGCCACCAAGCATACGGTCCACAATGGTGTATCCAATCTTGGTTGCCATCTCCATAATGATATTGCCCTTCAATGGAGCAAAATCAATAATTCCAAGCAATACCGGATTCGATAATGCATTAGAGAACTCCATGTAGGTAACCGCCTCGGAGTTCATAACCTCTACCTGGATGTTCTTCCGTAAAAATACCGGAAGGTTCGTCGATAAAAGTCGGCCATAGTGCTCAAAGATGATCTCTAAGGTACGCAAATGCTCCTTGGAAAACTTGGATGGTCTGGCGAAATCATAATCCTTGACGGACTGTTTCTCGCCTTCTTTTTTCATTTCTTCGGCGTCTACCTCACCGCTACTAAGAGCCGCAAGTAGATTATCTATCTCACTTTGAGACAGTACATCACTCATGAGATCTCACCACCTTTGTTACTAAAATCATTGAGAGCACGCCTAACTGAATGTAACCTTGGAGAATCCAACATTCACAATCAAATTGGATCCGAACTTGGCATTCAGTTCATTCTTAATCTCTCGCTGTACCGCACTCTGGTCTGCGGTAATCTCTTCGTAAGTGTACTTAGCGATTGTGGAGTTAACGGTATCACTGATAATACCATCATACATACCGCCGGTAATATTCGCTCCGTAGGTCTCATAACTCTCACTCTTCTTGTTGATAGAAAGAGTAATGCTCACCACGCCATAATGGGTTGCCCCATCTGCACCCGGTTTCAGATTGATGGTTAAGGAATCCGGCAAATTGTAAGACTCTACATTCTCTAAGGAAACGTTCTCTGTGGATTCCGCGCCGGTTGCCGCCTGTAAGTCCAAATCAATGGCATCACAGATTCTGGTAACCAGTTCATTCACTTTCTTCACTTCCGGCATAATGGTAATTGTAAGAATCGAAGTCAATACGATGTTTACAAGCACCAATGCAAAGGTAATGATTGTCAGCAAATTCTTTTTCATGATGATCTCCTTACGTACTAATCAATACTGGATGAATTGTACGAATTATAAATCTTAATTTCAACACGACGGTTCCTTGCACGGCCTTCCGCTGTGGAGTTGTCCGCAATCGGTTCGTAATCGCCGCGACCGGAGGAATAAATATGAGCACTGGACACATCAGAAACATCACGAATCTGGTTCGCCACATTCAATGCTCGGTACATAGACAGTACATCGTTGCTCTCATACTTGGAAGAAGAAATCGGAACGTTATCCGCATGTCCTTCCACTTCAATCATATTGTCCGGATAGTTGTTAATAATCTTGGCAATGCGCTCCACCAGAGGTACTGCCTCGCTACGAAGGGTTGCCTCCGCAGAATCAAACAACAGCGCACCGCTTAAGGTAATACGAACATACTGACCGTTGAAGTCCACTTCAATCTGGTCCTGAATGCCATATGCACTGGCCTGTTCTTCAATCTTCTGGGCCATTCGCTCGCTTTCAGCCATTGCCTTCTGCTCTAAGAGTTCTTTGGCTTCCTGTTCCGACTTCACGCCGGACTGGCTGCCTTCGTTAGCCTCGGCGCCCTGGTTAGCACCGGTTGTAGATTCGCCGCCCATATTGGTCAGCTGTGTTTCGCCGGTGTTCTGAGTCTCGGTATTGGTGGTCTCACCACCGTTGGCATTCTCGGAAGTCTCACCGCTTGGTGTACTCTCGCCGCCTTCGGCACCTTCGCCCTCACTTAAGGAATCGCCAAAGTAATTGGCGATATCCGGCAACTGACTGACACCGGATCCAACTAACTGGCCGTCTACAATGGTGGCACCACTTGGTGTAAAAATACTAAACGCAGCCGATAAGGACGCTGCTACCATCTCGTACTTCGCCGCATCTACGGAAGACATGGAGAACAACAATACGAAGAAACATAACAGCAAGTTCATCAAATCGGAGAAAGTCGCCATCCACGCCGGGGAGCCGGCAGGTGCGTCTTCTTGCTTCGGTTTCTTAGCCATCAGCCTTCACCTCCACCTTCTTCACCACCAACAGACTCACGAGCCTTCGGAGGCAAGAATGTCTTCAGCTTCTCTTCGATTACGTGCGGGTTTTCACCGGCCTGGATAGACAGAAGTCCTTCCACCGCAATCGTCTTATATGTTACTTCCAAATCGTTGTCTACACTAAGCTTCTCAGCTGTCGGTGCACACAACCAGTTTGCAATCAAGGAACCATACAATGTGGTCAAAAGAGCAACCGCCATGTTCGGTCCGATGGTGGAGAAATCGGAAAGGTTCTTTAACATGTTAACCAGACCAATCAGGGTACCAATCATACCCCATGCAGGTCCCATCTCACCCCATTTCTCAAAGAAATGCTTCTTCACCTTATGGCGGGCTTCCATAGAATCAATATCCGTTTCCAGAATAGCACGAACCAAATCCGCATCCGTACCATCAACAACCAACATAATACCCTTCTTCAGGAATTCGTCTTCAATGGAGTTGGCGGATTCTTCCAACGCCAGAAGACCTTCCTTACGGGCTACGTTCGCCATGTCGATAACGCTCTTAATTACAGCTGTAGGATCGGTGCCTGCAGGCTCTTTCATAGCGAGGCCGATTCCGCCGAAACCGCCGGTAAAGTCTGCCATTTTATTACTGGCCATAACGGAAGTAAGGGATCCACCAATGGTGATGATGATAGACGGAACGTCTACGAAGTTTCCCAGTGCGGCAACACCACCTGAGGAAACAATTCCGAAAATAACCATGATTACGCCGGCTACAATACCGCCTAAATATGCTATATCCAAAGCATTCACCGTCCTATCTGAAACAAGTTTTTTTGTTCACCTGTAAAATAGTCTGTCGATTGACGCAAAAATACCTACTATTTTTAGTATAATTCTACTAGATTTTGTGTATCTTGTCTACCGACTTTTAAAATCTTTTCCCATGGGAAACCCAAATAAATAAAAGATTTTTTGGGTTTTTGAAGGTATTCTTAAAACCACAAGAAGTAGGAGTTCCAATTTGAACTCCTACTTCTACAATTGTTCATCTAATTCCGAAAATTATTATCTCTTTAAGTTGGTCAACTCTTCCAATAAGGTATCGGAAACGGTAATAATTCTGGAGTTTGCCTGGAATCCACGCTGGGTGGTAATCATCTCGGTAAACTCTGTGGAGAGATCTACGTTGGACATTTCCAGCTGACCACTACTCATCTTACCACCGTCTGCTGTAACCTCGACACCGATTCCGTCGAAATCACCGGAGTTTAAGGTGCTGGTAAATACGTTATCACCCAAAGCTTCCAAACCGGATGCATTGGCGAACTGTGCAACTGCAATCTGACCAAGAAGTACAGTATTACCATTGTCGTAAGAACCGAAGATCTTACCGGACTTATCAATGGATACACCGGTCATGGCACCAAGCTTCTTACCTGCGCCATCGGAAGAATCCGCTACCGTACCACGCTCAATACCCATGGTAGAGCTTCCGCCGTTGTTGTAGTTCAATGCCTTAGCAAAATCCATGGTAATATCACGGAACTGATCTCCCAACAAAGCTGCGTTAAACATTACGGTAGATCCGTCACCGTTGATGTTATTGAAGGTACCGTCATTGACATTGAACTTAATCGGGAAGTTCGTGTCAGTAAAAGAAACCATCAAGTTACCTGCGTTACTTACGGAAACACCGGTAATACCAGCCGGGAAGGAAGAAGCGTTTGCAAACAAATCGCTGATTTTCTGCTGGATGCTTGTTGTGGTTCCGTTCTCTGTCTTAGAAAGGGTCACCTGGGTATCCGGAGTAATATTCTTTCCAAGAGCTTCAATGACACTCTTATCTACTGCATAACCGGCAGGGGATACAATCTGGCCGCCGCTCCAGGAATAGTTGGAGTTTAAGATATATGGATTGGATGCAGTTGAATCTGCCTTACCAAATAACTGTGCGATATTATCGACCTTCTCTGTGGTATTGGAAGTATCTGCAATCGCCTGAGCCAAAATATCGATGTTGTCCTGATCCAAGATGCTGGTCAAAGCGATGGTATACTCTCCCTTGTCAACATCACGTGCCTTTACTGCGAATTTTGCGGTATAAGCATAACCTAAGTTATCGTAGAACGTTAAGGTCATGGCACGACCTGCTACAGAGTTCACATCCGTATCGTTCTTATCAATGATTCCGGATACGTTTGCCTGTGTGGTTGCTTCCGGCTCACTGGTTAAGTTGCTGGCCTGCATAATACGCAGTGGGCTAACGGTATCCTTACGGATATTTCCGGTATCCGGATCCACCTGCCATCCCATAACAAGATAACCGGTAGAAGTCATAGCAAGGTTTCCGTTACCATCCAGGTAGAAAGAGCCTGCACGGGTGAACAGGTTCTCGGAACCGTTATTTACTACGAAAAAGTTGGTAGAATTGGAATCTGTCAACTTGATATCGAATGCATTACCGGTATTCTGTGCTGCACCGGCCTGTGCGATAGATACCTTAATAGATCCACTCTGAGTACCAAGACCGATCTGAGTCGGGTTGATACCACCGGTGGTTGCGGTTGCACCGGATGCACCGGAAGTGGTCTGGTACATGATGTCCGCAAATGTGGTTGAAGATGATTTGAATGCTACGGTGTTAACGTTAGAGATGTTGTTACCAATAACATCCATTTTTGTCTGATGTGTCTTAAGTCCGGACACACCAGCATAGAGTGATCTCATCATAATATTGTTCCTCCAAATAATTCTAAGAGTAATGATTTCCGTCCGTGGAGATCTTATGATAATTCACGCGTCCTTGCATTAATTATGTCGGTATTTGAAGGAGTTGTAAGTGATTGCGTCTGTCGTTTCGCAATCGAAGCTTCCCGAAGGTCCAGCCTATGCAATTACAGCTCCATCAATGTTTGTAAAAACTTTTTCCAAGGATTCTTCCTGATTCATTGCTGTCACCACCGTCTGTGATGGTACATTCACGATAAAAGCCATGGAATCAAGCAAAACCAAGGAATCCTGTATTCCCTTTTCACCTGCCTTTGCCGTTGCCGCTTCCAAGCGTTCACTCTGCTCCGGAGATAAGGTGATGTTCCGATCATCCAGTCTCATGGAGGCATGCTTGGAGAACTTTACACTTTGTTTATCGGCAACTTCCAGCTGATTCTTTAGTATATCCGAGAACGCTGTGCCTGCGGTCTTAGGTGCGGAACTTTTTGTTTTGTTTAAGTATTGGTTTGTAACCTGCTCAATGGAGGTAAAACCGTTCACCATTTGGTTCATACTCTTGCTCCTTACGCACCGGTTGTGCTCTGTGTTGCTTCCTTTGCCTTTACAAGTTCTGTCATGCGCTTGATGTATTTGTCAATGGTTGCCTGATCATCCGCACTGATTAAGGTCTTCTGGTAATCTCCAAGGCTTGCATACAGCTGATCCAAGGTTGCAATCTTCTTGATTGTTTCATCGTCTGCCTTCATTTCATCCAGCTTCGGAAGATCCTTCATCAATTTTGCGATGGCATCCTTCGTCATAACTGCGCCATAGTAAGTATCATCCAAAACAGATTCTACGCCGGAGGCATCATAGAGTTTTCCGTTAATGGAAATCTTGATTCCCGCAGCATCATGCTTAACGAAATCTACATAGCCTTCCACTCCGCCGTTCTCTGCATTCAATACAACAAACTTACCGGTTAAGGCATTTGCGGAAATGGCGTTGACGTCATTCTGTACGGACTGCATGGATTCTACCTGGGTAAAGGTTGCTAATTCTTTTACATACTCTGAGTTGTCGGTTGGTTCCATCGGATCCTGATACTTCATCTCTGCTACCAAAAGCTGTAAGAACATGTCCTTGGTTTCCTTGGCTGCGTTCTTTGCTTTTGCAGATTCAGCAGATGTTGTATTTCCAACGGCCTGACCGTTTTTAATCTGTTGAACTAATCCAATATCTTTATCTGCCATAAATAGCTCCTTTTGTTAAGCGGTAAAATTAACGGAATTGCCTGCATCCTTCATCATACTGGCCACTAACGCTTCCGCTTCACTTAGCATCTCGTCCATATCATCCATCTGATTCAGATTGATGTTGGTACGTCTGGTCCGGCTTGCGGCATGCTCTTCGGTCTGCTGATTGCTCTGCTGCATTTGGCCTTCTTCCAAATTCCGTTCAAACTCGTGTGTTCCAACGGATACTTCCACTGCTTCCACTTTGATTCCCTGCTGATTTAAGTTCTCTTTCAGGACTGCCATCTGGCCTTCGATCGCATGTCGAACCGCTTCATTCTGCAAGGTAATGTGTGCGGTAACTTTACCATCATTCTCCGCAACGTTTAGAATCATTCGTCCTAAGTTCTGCGGATTCAATTCCATCTCCATGGAGGTTACCTGGTTGGAAATGGTCACCTTGGCATTGGATACAATCTGTTCAATGACGTCTCTCGTATCAATACCGTAGCTATAGGTGGTTACCTGTTCTACACTCTCTCCAACAACCTGCGTCGTTGTCTGAAAAGATGTTGCAAGGTTTTGCTCACTGCTTCGTACCAAATGGTCGTTTCCAACAGGAGTTTCGCTCTTGCGGTTGTACTGTGAGTTGGTATTGCCGTTCTCGGAAGCATCTTTGCCGGTCTCATTCAAAAGATTCTTAAGGCCGCCTTCTGCTTCTTCTGCCACATCGTTGGTTATGTCCACGGTTTGGTTGGTGGAGTCCGTGTTCACCTTGGCGGTGTGGGTGTTATCTTCGACATCGTTGACTACCATGTTGGCTAAAACATTTCCCTCATCCTCCGATGTCACTGTAGCGTCCTTCGCTACTTCCTGCGGGAGTACTTCCACAGGTCTTTGTTCCGGAATTACTTCCTCTGTTACTGTTGTTTGCTGGATGTTCTCGATTGCGATTGGAATCTCTTCCTCGCTCACCGGTGCAAATCCGTCTGCAAAAAGCTCTACGTTCTTTAAGGTGGTAACATCAGCATCAACGGAACTTAACAAATCGATTCCAAGCTGTTGTACCTGGTCCAAAATGTCCGTTACGGTGTTGCTTACCAAAAGAGAAATCGTATCTTCATTGCTTAACTCTGAAACTAATCTGGTGAGATTGTTTGGATCTAAGAGATCCATATAGCAAAGTCCCAAGTTCTCCATAGCAGTAACGATTTCTTCTTCCGTTACGTCCAACGCTTCTTCCAAGACTGCATTGGTCTTGTCTGCAAAGTCTTTTACGGACTGCTTCTCTTCCGTCATGGTTGCAAATTTCTTGGCGTCTTGATTGCCCTGGTCATTAGACTGTGGCACTTTCTTTGCCGCATCATAATTTGCAGTTTGAAGATTGGAAATCGCATTTTGCTGTGGCATTTGAACTTCCTCGGACGCTGCCGGTAGATTCACAAACGATGTGTTTTTCGTCATGAGATCTTGGAAATTGCCGAATGAATTTTCAGATTTCGCTGCGGATTGCACTTGTGTCTGGCCGAAATTCAAAAGAATCGGAACATCTGACACATTTGCACTTGTCATATGTGTCCTCCTTTCTTAGATTTTTGTACCCGAAACATTGCCATCCGTAGCGATTGGGTTAGATGTGTCTTCCTTGACGTATACAAGGAAGTCTATAAGAACAAGGTTGTTATGGTTCCATTAACTTGGTTAAGGCTGCTGCCGTATCCGTGTTCATGGCACCCATAATGTCAGCTCTGGACTGTGTGTCCATTGCCTTTAATATTTTGGCAACCAGCTTCAGATTATCTGTCATGGAATTAAAAATTGCTGCAGCAGCTTCCGGTTCCATGGAAGAATATGTCTTGGCATAGTCCTCAATCTCAGCATTTGCCTGTAATTGACCAACCACTTGTTTGTATATCGCCTCCGCATTTTCCGGCTCTATACTCTCATAGTACTCCTTATATGCATTTATATCGGGTGCTTGGTCCGAAAAAACAACCTCTTTATAAAATTTTTCTTTTAAAGCTTCAAATTCTTGCTCTTTTTGTTTGTAAGTTGCCAGTTCCGCAGCCTGAGCTTCCAGGTCTGCAATATGGGCAGAGTCCGACCCGGTCTGTTCCTGAGCCGCTGCCAGCTGGCCTTCCAGCTCTTTGATACGAACTACTGCTTCATCAACGGTCTTATAGTCATATGCCGCGTCTTCCTGGGCATATTCCTGGACTTCCGGAAGAATTTTGTTGATGACCGGAACGTCTTTTAATCGTGGATAGAGAATGGTAGAACCGATTCCGCCCACATCCATTTTTACCAGAAGCGCAAAGATTGCAGCCCAAACCACAAGAATCAGGAGAATGGCTACAATAATCATTCCTACGCCGCCTTCTGCCTCTCCCTCTTGTCCTTTGTCCTTCTTCTCTTCTACATCCTTTGTTTCGTCTGCCATACCTTCACCTTATTTTGCTTCCTACTCATCCTTAGATCCGTAGGTAAAGCTTACCAATTCATCAATCTCTTTGTTTTCCTGACGAGCCGCCTCTTCCTTAAATTCTTCCAAAGCGTGCTCCCGCAAATTCTCGTGAGTCTTCCGATCCTTCATGACCGCATCTAAACGCATGCGCACCACATCCAGTTCCTTTTGCGCCTTACGTATCGCAAACATCTGGTCACGAATACTGACCTTCATACGTTCAATGGAGGACTTGATTTGCTGAATGCGCCGCAAATTAATGGTGCCTTCCGAAGCCTGCTTCAGTTGCACCTCATACTCGGACTTTCGAATAATCAGCTCCTGTAGCTTATTCTGTTCTTCCAGAAGTTTGGCATTGGCAATTGCAAACGCCATCTTCTCCTGGCTCTCCATTTTTTGTTTCAGCTCTAAAATGTTTTGCATGCGATAAACAAACTTCGCCATACAAACCTCTCATCCTAGGCTTCATCCGGCGGGAAAATGCTCTCCAATGTACCAAGGACATCTTCGAAATCAATCTTCTCATCCGTTGCCTGTAACAAAAAATCATTTACAGCATCAATCTTGGAAATTGCATAATCAATGCTCTTGTTGGAGCCCATCTTGTAAGCTCCGATATTAATCAAATCCTCTGCCTCGGAATAGGTCGCCATAACATTCTTCATACGCCCCGCAAGCATCTTATGTTCCTTGGATGCTACGGCGCTCATAACTCTGGAAATGGAGGCCAATACATCAATGGCCGGATAATGATTCTTCTGGGCCAGACGACGATTCAACACAATATGGCCATCCAAAATGCTTCGGGCAGTATCCGTAATCGGTTCGTTGAAATCATCACCGTCTACTAAGACCGTATACAATCCAGTAATGGAACCCTTGTCGGAATTACCGGCACGCTCCAACAATCGTGGCATGGTGGAATATACGCTCGGCGGATAACCACGGGTAACCGGCGGTTCTCCGGAAGCAAGTCCGATCTCACGCTGTGCCATGGAAAATCGTGTCAGCGAGTCCATCATCAAAAGCACATCTTTGCCCTGATCACGGAAGTACTCCGCAATGGCGGTTGCAGACATGGCTGCTTTTTTACGAATCAAGGCGGGCTTATCCGAGGTTGCAACTACAACAACGGAACGGGCCATACCTTCTTCGCCCAAATCATGTTCTACGAATTCGCGAACCTCACGGCCGCGCTCGCCAATCAACGCGATGACATTGACCTCAGCCTTGGTGTTACGGGCAAACATACCCATTAAGGTACTCTTACCAACACCGGAACCGGCAAAGATTCCGATACGCTGGCCCTTGCCGACAGTAATCAAACCATCCACCGCCTTCACACCAAGAGGCAACACTTCAGAGATAATCTCACGATCCATCGGATCCGGCGGATCTCCGTCTACCGGATAAATCGCATCCAATTCCAAGTCTTCGTCCGTATCCGTCGGGCGTCCCAAGCCATCCACCGTATGTCCAAGGAGGGCATCTCCCACCGGAATACTTAAGGGATGACCGGTGTTTCGAACCAGACATCCGATGCCGACACCTTCTACAGTTTCAAACGGCATCAGCTGCAGGCGCTTATCCAAGAAGCCTACCACTTCCGCCATTACACAGGTGTCATCATCTACGATAATCTCGCACAAATCATTCAGTTTTGCGTCAGGGCCTACGGATTCAATCGTAAGACCAACCACCTTCGTCACTTTACCAAGATGATTGAAATACGAATTATTCAAGGTTCCCAAATATTTCCGTCGGTCAATCATATCCGCATCCTCATCATAAACAAAAAGGATGTAAAATCCTTACATGCTTAAAGATTTTAAATCCTTTACTAAATTATCCAGCTCAACATCCAAGCTGCAGTCAAAGACACCACCGTCCGTCTCAATGAGACATTGATGGACATCCAATACCGGATCACGAATGATATCCAACTGCAGGTCGTTACCGACCTTCTCCTGCAACTGAGACTTATACTGATTCAAAAAGTCGAAATTCTCATCATTGACTTTGATTAAGAATTCACGGCTGTTCTCAATATTAATCAACGCATTATCAATCAAATGCAAAAGCAAGTCCTTCTTGTTGCCAAACTGAACCAAGAAAAACCGTTCCATTACTTCCGTAATGACATCCACCAGTTCACTCTCCATTGCACGCTCTTTCTCATCGAATTCCGCTTGCAACTGCTGACGCTCTGCTTCCAGTTCATCCTTCTTGGCATTGAACTCATTCATAGCATCAGCAAGACCTTCCTGGTATCCGGATTTCTTGCCTTCTTCCTCATAATGACTCTTCAACGCTTCTGCCTGTTCCTGGGCTTCCGCAATAATAGCATCCGCCTCTTCTCTGGCATTGGCAATCATCTCATCCGCCTGGGCCTGGATTGCTTCCATATCCACGAAAGCTTCCTCTGCCTCTTCTTCGGCTTCTTCCACCTGGTTAATGACCGGGTTGCCTTCATCATCCATAACAATAAGCGGCGTTCCATCTTCGTCCAGAGGCAGCAATACGTGTCCTTCTTCATCGGAAGGATAGATGGTATTTCCGTCTTCGTCCACTTCAATGGCTGCAAAAAAATCGTCGATTTTCTGCTGACGGAAGTCATCCTTACGCTTGATAATCTGCTGTTGGAATTCCTGAATCCGTTCCTGAATGCGGTCATTGTAATCCAGACTCAGCTTGTGTTCTTCATCATCCGGGACAACCTGTCCCTTATATACCTTAAACAACTAGGTCGTCACCTCCACCTCTGGAAATAACAATCTCAGAAGCATCCTCCAACTTACGGATAACACCAACAATCTTCTGCTGTGCTTCTTCTACGTCCTTCATACGAACCGGACCCATGTAATCCATATCTTCCTTGATCATAGAAGCAAGACGGGATGACAGGTTCTTGAAGATAACATTCTGAACCTCTTCGTTAGCGCCCTTAAGAGCGACACCAAGGTCAGAGTTCTCAACATCACGCAACACGCGCTGAATGGAACGATCGTCCAGAAGAAGGATATCCTCGAAGACGAACATCTTCTTGCGGATCTCTTCGGATAACTCCGGTTCTTCGATTTCCAAAGTCTCCATGATACGCTTCTCTGTACCACGGTCTACGGCATTCAAAATAGCAACAACCGCATCCACACCACCGGCGATGGTGAAATCCTGATTGATAAGAGAAGACAGCTTGCGCTCCAAGACACGCTCCACCTCTTTGATGACTTCCGGTGAAGTACGATCCATCATAGCGATACGCTTGGCAACATCTGCCTGCTTCTCTGGCGGAAGTGCGCCCAAAATCATGGATGCCTGTGCAGCCGGCAAATAGGACAAAATCATGGCAATGGTCTGCGGATGCTCGTCCTGAATGAAGTTCAATACCTGAGAAGGCTCTGTCTTACGGATAAACTCGAACGGTCGAACCTGCAAGGAAGCAGTCAACTTCGTAATAACGCGCTGTGCCTCATCGCTACCAAGTGCAGTCTCCAACAATTCCTTGGCATATCCGATACCGCCTTCGGCAATATACTGCTGAGCCAGGCAGACCTGATAGAATTCATTGATCACATCTTCTTTGATCTGTGGAGATACGCTTCTGGTATTGGCAATCTCCAGGGTCAGCTCTTCAATTTCTTCTTCTTTGAGATGTTTAAAAATTACGGCGGACTTCTCCGGGCCCAAAGTAATCAGCAATATCGCTGCTTTTTGCACACCGGTTAATTCATCAATCTCTGCCATGTCAACCTCCCCAGTCCTCGTTTAACCAGTTGCGCAACAGTGATGCCACAGCCTCCGGATTCTCGTCAACGAATTTCTCGATAAGGATTCTGGTCTCAGACTTCTCAGAGAATCCAATATCCTCCAAATTCTCCTGTTCCTGTTCTTCCAGAAGATCTTCCACGGAAATCTCTTCCGCAACTTCTTCCTCCCGCTCCACACGAAGAGAACGGAATACAACAAAACCAAGCATTGCAAGAATCAGGACTGCAATCACAATCTGTAAAATATTCATCGGGTCAATGCCACCCTCTGAATACTGGAACATCGGCTGTTCGTATGCAATAACGGAAATATTGTCAACCGGGATATTGGTTGCTTTGGAAATCGCATTGATAATCTCTTCATCCACTTCCGTACGAACCTGATCTTTGTTCTGCTCCACGAACTCATCAAAGGTCATCTCATCCAAAGAACCGTTGGCTTTTAAGGTATCCTCGTTATAAACGACATAATTGTAAGCTACTACGGAAATAGAAGAAGTATCGTAATTCACTGCTCCCGCTGCTTTCGTGGTAGTGGTGATTGTCTCATTCGGAAGATAATCCCAATTTTCATCGCTGGAAGAAGATTCGGAAGTATTACCTTCTTCCATAACGTATGTGGTGTCATCATTGGAATCCGTTCCCGGAGTTCCTGCAACACCATTGGTGCTCTTGGTGGTGGACTTGGAATAGCTATCCAAATAGCCTTCCTCACGACCTTCTGCTACATCATATTCATATCTGGTACGCTGTTCATCAGAGAAATCCATATCCAGATTGGCCTCTACACGAACATTGTCAAACAAGGTAGAACCATCGTTACTACCGGAGAGAATCGTCTTAATCTTCTGGGCAGCGACACGCTCTGCATCCCGCTTCACCTGCTGATTGGAGGAAGCAATGCCTGCAGCAGTCGCTTCGTCTCCACCGGAGAAGAGGACATTACCTTCACTATCGATAATGGTAATATTCTCTGTGGTCTTATTGCCAAGACCGGTTGCAATCATATGCGCAATACCGTTGGCCTGATCAACCGTCAGAGGTGCCCCAAGCTCCAACTTCACGCTGGCATAAGAATCTTCTTTTTGGGAAACCAAGGTTCCGTCATACTCCGGAATGGAGAAAGTAACTTCCGCACTGTTCACCTGTTCCATAGACTCTAAGATGCGCTTGCACTTCTCTTCCAGATAGACCTGAGTCTTCTTCTGCTTGTCTGCTTCCGTAGCACTGAATCCGCCATCCAACGCATCGTTGATGGTAAATCCGGTAGAAGGAATATCATTGGTACCGAGCAAAATCGTTGCTCTGGCTCTGTCTTCTTCATGAATGGTATAAGTAAGACCATCCGGAGAGACCTGATACGGAATATTCTCGCCGGACAATAAACTCTGAATGGTATTGGACTGTGTGGCATTCTCCGCAACCGCAATGGTAATCCAGGTCGGACGGGTCACCACATAGGCCAAAATAGACAGCGCAACTACAACCACTGCAGCTGCACTGACGATCAACACCTGTTGGCGCTTATTAAATTGCTTCCACCAAGTAAGAATCCGATTAATGATTCTTTGGATTTGTTCTGGCATTCCTTTACCCCTTCATTAATGTATCCCTACGACTAAATCTGCATGTTCATAATCGTCTGATAGCTTTGTAAAAAACGATCGCGGACTGCAACCGTGTAATTCAGCGCAACCTGAGCCTTCCGCTCGGCAATCATCACATCATGGGTGTTATCCGCTAACCCAAGAGCGAACTTCATCTCTTCCATCTGCGCTGCATTCTGGAGATCATTGGTCTCCTTAATCATATTCTTCGCCGCATCCAACACACGACCGAAATCATTTCCGTCCGTAGCCATGGGACGAGGCGTTGTAATCTCTGTCGTCTTATACAGGTGATTAATTCCTACAATATCCATGCAAGCCTCCTAACTATCAACCCTGTCCAATGGAAATTCCCTGCTGTGCCATGGTCTTCACTGCATCAAAAGCGGTGACGTTGGCCTGGTAAGCACGGGAAGAATCAATTAAGTTGGTCATCTCCGTAACCGTATTGACATTCGGGTAGGTGACATATCCGTTCTCATCCGCATCCGGATGGGACGGATCGTATTCCATAATCATATCCGTCTCATAATCTTCCGTAACGGATACTACCTTCACGCCGTTACCCTTAAAAGACTGCGCGTAATTCAAGGTCTGTGCGAAGGTTGGATTCAAATTCTTCTCCGCAAAGGTCACAATCTTACGACGGTATGCACCGCCTTCTTCCGTACGGGTGGTATTCACATTGGCAATATTCTCCGCAATGGTATCCATACGAAACCGCTGTGCGGTCATTCCGGATGCGCAAATATCAAATGATTGAAATAATCCCATAATTCACCTCCGGATATCCTTATGACTTGGTTACAATATCAAAACGATTGAACTCGCTTGATACGGTAGTACTCAAGGTCTGGTAATTCAACTGTTCCGAAGCCAGCTCAACGTTCTCCGTATCCACATCCACATTGTTGCGGTCAATACGATACTTGAAGTTGGCGTAATCGGTGTACTGCTTGCCGTTAAGCTTGGCAAGATCCATATTCTTCACAATACGGTCTACGGAATTATCCGCAATCCGCATGGATGTACTTCTCATCTGCTGTTCCAGGACGCTCTTAAACTCAATGTCCTGTCGCTTATAGTTCGGTGTATCAACGTTAGCCAAGTTGTTGGCAATCATCGTCTGTCTGGTCCAACTGGCATCCAGGGTACGATCCAATACGTTGATGTAAGAAAATGCATTGGAAGAAATCATAGAAACTCCCTTCTGGTACAAACACCATTCTCAATTTATTATAGAAATATATGTAAAAAAAGACAAGTATTTTCTCATGATATTGTGCTTTTTAGATTCAGAATTTACTAAATATAGTCTTTGCCTTTTTCTAAAAAAAGAAAAGGGACTTATAGTCACCTATAAATCCCTTTACGTGTTTCATCCATGTATTCAATTGTTACGAATCTACTCTAGATATCGGCATCTTCCTGTAACTTCTTAAGTTCATCGAATACCGCATCATTCAAGACCTTGATGTAAGTTCCCTTCATTCCGGAAGAACGGGACTCAATCACGCCTGCACTCTCAAACTTACGAAGTGCATTGACGATGACGGATCTGGTAATGCCTACACGATCTGCAATACGGGAAGCAACCAAGATACCCTCATTGCCATCCAACTCTTCGAAGATGTGAACGATTGCTTCCTGCTCGGAGAAAGATAAAGTATTGATCGCAGACTTCACAATACGCTTCTTACGGCTCTCCTCTGCATTCTCCTCATTCACGGAACGCATCATCTCAAGTCCGACAACGGTGGTACCGTACTCAGACAGGATAATGTCATCAATGTCATACTGCTTATCGTAACGATAAACAAACAAAGTACCAAGACGCTCACCTGCAATATCAATTGGTGTGATAATTGCTGCATAACGATGAATATCATCCTTCTCAAAACCCAAAGTCTCAAGATTTACATTCTCTTTAGTAGATAAAATCCCAAGTAAACGTTCATTGAGCATTGGATCGATAAAACCGCCAACCTTGTCAACAATAAGCTCTGTCAAATCCTTGGTTCCGTCTGCGTGGCTAAGGCCAAGCGCCTTACCCTTCTTGCTGATTACAAGAATGGAAGAATCCAGAATCTCGGTCAAAACAGAACAAATATCGTTAAATACTACTTTGGAAGAATTATTGTTATGCAATAATTTTCCAATCTTACGGGTCTTATCTAAAAGCTGTACACTCATATACTTCCTCCAAAAAACTACTACAGATAACAGATACATCATAGCATATCTGTCGAAAAAATTCAATTATTTTCAAAAAACTTGAGTTAATATCTCTAAAGTGTCACAAAAATCAAGATTTTGATTCTGCAATATAACCACATTGCTCGTTCGCACAAACAATTCGGTTACCTTTTTGAACCATGTACCCGCCGCACTTCGGACATTTGTCCGCTACCGGTCGAGGCCAGCTCATAAAGTCGCATTCCGGATAATCTTCACAGCCATAGAAGCGACGACCCTTCTTGGTCTTACGAACCACGATATCCTTACCGCACTTCGGACAGCTAACGCCGATTTTCTCCAGATACGGCTTGGTATTGCGGCAATCCGGGAATCCCGGACAAGCCAAGAATTTGCCGTGTGGGCCATATTTGATGACCATATTACGACCACAGTTCTCGCAAATGACATCCGTTACTTCATCGGAGATTTCTACCTTCTGTAACTGCTCTTCCGCAATTTTAACGGATTCTTCCAAATCCGGATAGAAGTTGCGGACGATGGATTTCCAGTCCACTTCTCCTTCTTCCACGCCATCCAGTAAGCTCTCCATATTAGCGGTAAAGCTCTCATCCACGATGGTCGGGAAAGATTCCTTCATGATATCGTTGACCACATCGCCAAGCTCTGTCACGAAGATGCTACGACCTTCTTTACCAATGTAACGACGCTTTAGAAGCACCGTTATAGTCGGTGAATAGGTACTTGGTCGGCCGATTCCAAGCTCCTCCAAGGTATGTACCAAAGAAGCTTCGGTAAAATGTGCCGGCGGCTGGGTGAAGTGTTGCTTCTCCTGGAATTCCTTCAGAGTAAGCACACTCTCCTCATTCAAAGATTCCGTAACGGCATTCTTATCCTCTTCCTCATCATCGGCAGAAACATAAACACTCATGAAACCGTCGAAGATACGCTTGGAAGTTGCAAGTGAGAACACGTAATCGCCGGCACCCACACGTACCGTCGTGGTCTCATATTCCGCAGATGACATCTGACTTGCCATAAAGCGACGCCAAATCAGCTGATACAGGCGGAACTGATCTCTGGATAAGGATTCCTTAATTTCAGATGGAATCAGATGCAAATTCGCAGGACGAATTGCTTCATGGGCATCCTGGATGTTCTTCTTGGACTTCTTCGTGGAGATATCCGTATCATCGGAAAACTCCGCACCGAAAGTCTCCGTAATGAAGGCCTTGGCATCCGCCTTCGCTTCTTCGGAAATACGAACGGAATCCGTACGAAGGTAAGTAATCAAACCAACGGTACCGCTGCCCTTGATATCCACACCTTCATACAACTGCTGTGCAACCTGCATGGTCTTCTGCAAAGAGAAGTTCAATGCTTTGGATGCTTCCTGCTGTAAGGTAGAAGTGGTAAACGGAAGTGGTTTCTTCTTCTCACGCTTCGACTTCTTGCTGCTAATTACATGGAAGGATTCCTTCTCGCAAGCCTTCATAATCTCATCCAAAGTTGCCTTGTCCGAGATATCCATCTTGCCATTCTTATCCCCGTAGAAGCTTGCAACAATCGGCTTCTTCGCACCTTTGACGGATAATTCCACGTCCAAGGTGTAATATTCCTTCGGAATAAATGCATTGATTTCCGCCTCGCGATCGCAAATGATGCGCAAGGTTACGGACTGCACACGTCCGGCAGATAGTCCACGTTTTACCTTCGCCCAAAGCAACGGACTGATACGGTAACCAACCATACGGTCCAGGATTCGACGAGCCTGCTGTGCATCGACCAGATTCATATCAATATCTCTTGGATGCTTGAATGAACTCTTGACTGCATTTTTCGTGATTTCGTTAAATGTAATCCGGGAATAGGATTTGTCTTCCAGCTTCAACGCCTTGGTCAAATGCCAGGAAATTGCTTCTCCCTCCCGGTCCGGATCTGTCGCGAGATAAATATGATCTGCCTTCTTCACTTCCTTACGGAGGGAAGCAAGCAAATCACCCTTGCCTCGGATGGTAATGTAGCGCGGTTCGAAATCATTATCAGGGTCGATTCCCAGTTGACTCTTCGGTAAATCACGAACGTGACCGTTCGAAGCCACAACTTCGTAATTCTTTCCCAGGAATTTTTTGATTGTTTTCACTTTGGTAGGGGACTCTACGATTACAAGATTCTTAGCCATTTGAAAACCTCTGATATTTATTTACATCGAATGTATTGATTCTTAAAGCTTTCCTTAATGAGACCCTTTTCACACAAACGCATCACAACGGAAATCAGCTTTAAGAGGTCTAAGCCAGTCTCATCCGCTACATCCTGGATACTTCTGGCATAGAAATCGAAACAACTATACACCATCGATTCTTCTTTTTCAAGGGAAAAATTCTGTAAATTATCAGATTTTTCCTTAGATTCGACGATTGTTTTATCAATTTTATCTGTTTTGCGCGGAGCATAATGGGTGGTTTTCGGAACAAGATTTGTTTCTTCCATATAAGACTCCGCAGTCCTTGGAAGATAGTCTTCCAGAAAGAGATCCGGACTCTGCAGAATCCCTGCTCCCTGGCGGATTAGAAGGTTACAGCCAAGGCTCATGGTATCCGTAATTCGCCCCGGCATGGCATAGATATCCCGGCCCTGTTCCAAGGCAAAATCCACGGTAATTAAGGACCCGCTTTTCTCTTTTGCTTCCATCACCATCACCACATCCGACAGTCCGGAAATAATTCGGTTTCTTGCAGGAAAAAAATGCGCCATGGGCATGGTTCCCGGGCAATACTGAGACAGAATCAACCCGTTTTGCTTCAAGAGCTCATAAATATCCCGATTCTCTTTGGGATAACAGAATTCCACGCCCCCACCAAGAACCGCAATGGTTTTGCCGTTGCCCTTCAGGGCGCCCCGATGGGAAGCGCCGTCAATGCCTCGGGCCATTCCGCTTACAATGACATAATCCTTCTCGGCCAGTTGCATTGCAAAGTGTTCCGACATAGTTCGACCGTATGATGTTGCCCGTCTGGCCCCCACCATTCCGATGCATGGTTTTTCAGTGATAGAGAGATCTCCGATGTAAAAAAGCCCATAGGGTGCATCCGCAATACAGCGCAGACGCTTCGGATAATCTTCCATCGAAAGAGTCGTCAGGCGAATGCCTTTTGCAATCATTTCGTTGGTCTTCTTCTCGATCACGCTTGGTTGCTTGGAAGCTTCCATGGCAGCAATCTGTTCCTTGGATAAAAAGCCTAACCCTTCGTACACCAAAACAGATGCCTCATAAATTGCCTTGGCATTCCCCAGCGCCTCAAACACACTGCATTTTTTCAAATCCGTAAGCCCATAATAGGATGCCCACCAATACTCATAACATAATTCCATCATTGTAATTCCGCCTCCCAATACTTTTTGTCCATGCTCTTATAGGTACAAGCCAACATCAGATGATCGATGCCGATGTGCTCTTTTCCTTCCAAATCCGCAATGGTTCTTGCTACCCGAATGACCTTGTGGTAGGTGCGGGCCGTAAGGCCCAAGGTATCGAACTGCTGCTTCATGAAGGCGGTTTCCGCTTCTCCTAATGGGCAAAACCTGGGTATGTCCTTCGCCGGAATCTCACTGTTGAAGCGGTAGGTTTCCTTGGCAAATCGCTCCTTTTGTATTTGTTGTGCTGCAACCACGCGCTTACGGATGTCTTCGGAAGTTTCATTGCCTCCGTTTTTTACAATATCATTGTATTGCACCTTCTCCACGGACACACAGATATCCATACGGTCCAAAAGTGGCTGGGAAATTCGTCCTAGGTATCGATCGATTTGAGGCTTCGTGCAATGACATCTTGCTGCATCCGCAGAAGCAAAATATCCGCAAGGACATGGGTTCATGGCAGATACCAGCATGAAATTCGCCGGAAAAGTAAAGTCTCCGTTCACCCTGGACACATGGATTACCTTATCTTCCAAGGGCTGGCGCAGAATTTCAATGGTCTCCCGACGAAATTCCGGTAATTCATCCAGGAACAACACCCCGCGATGGGCAAGGGAAATCTCCCCCGGATGAGGAACACTTCCGCCACCGGCCAAGCCATTGGCGGATATGGTATGATGGGGCGCGCGAAACGGACGCTTGTTAATCAGGCTTGGATTCTCTCCAAAAAGACCGCAAACACTGTAAATCTTGGATACTTCCAATTGTTCTTCCAGGGACATGGGCGGTAAGATTGACGGAATACACTTGGCCACCATGGATTTGCCAGCACCGGGCGGTCCGATCATCAGGAAATTGTGCATACCGCTCACTGCGATTTCGCAGGCTTTTCGAAGGAATTGTTGTCCATTGATATAGGCAAAATCCGGCACGTCACTTTTGAACCCCTGCTCCTTCACTTCTTCCGGAATTTCCAGTGGCATTTTTTCATTCAAAAATGCAATGACCTGGCATAAATCCCGTACCGGATGAATGGTCATATCCGGCACCAGCATGCCTTCCCGATAGTTCTCGTATGGTAACAACACATGATGAATTCCGGCGCTTCTTGCAGCAAGTACCATGGGAAGAATTCCCGTAACGGGATGCACCTCTCCATTCAGGCCCAATTCGCCGATGAACAGCGTATCTTCCAATGATTTGGGATGGATTTCACCGTTGGCTGCCAATACGGCAATGGCAATGGCCAAATCAAATCCGCTTCCGTTCTTTTTTACATTTGCCGGGGATAGATTCACGGTAATACGCTTAATCGGCAAGACGTAGCCACTGTTGCGCAGGGCACCTCTTACGCGGTCTTTGGCTTCCCGCACTTCCGACGATAGGTAACCCACCAGTTCAAACATGGGCATACCTTCACTGATATCCGCTTCCACGCGGACAATACTGCTCTCAATGCCACTGACATTCGTGGACATGACTGCTTTGTACATTTCACTCCTAACCGGGGAAATTCGTCGAACGACATTAGAAAAAATCGTTATGTATCATAACACAAAAATAGGTATAATAAAACCCATGAATCGAAAAATCAATTACGAAATTACAAAAGAATACCCGTCCATCCATGCGTTTTTCAAGGAAAAGCATTATCCGAAGGGTTTGGTGGCTTCTCTGAAACGCAACCCTTTGGTATGGAAAAACGGTGAGGCATGCATGCTCTATCAACCACTGCAAATCGGAGATATTCTAACGATTCAGCTTCCGGAAGAAAACACCCACTCTTCCTTGCAAATCGTACCGATTCACGTGGATTTGGATGTGGTCTATGAAGACGAGGATATCCTTGTAATCAATAAGCCTGCAGGCATGTCCATTCATCCTTCCATCAACCACTATGAGGATTCTCTGGCTAACGCCGTCGCCGGCTATTATGCTGCCAAGGGCGAATCCATTGTCTTTCGCTGCGTGAACCGTCTGGACAAGAATACCACGGGACTTACCATCATCGCTAAGAATCTCTTAGCTTCGGCGGTTTTAAATACCCAGGGGAAGAATCGGGAGATTCATCGCACCTATTACGCCATTGTTGAAGGAGAAATTGCCACTGATGGAGTTGTGGATGCTCCCATTGGACGTGTGGATGATTCCGTCATCTTACGAGGTGTGGATTACGAAAACGGCCAGTCAGCCATCACCCACTACCATCCCATTCGCTACAACAATGGCTATACTTTGATCCAGTGTACCTTAGAAACCGGTCGCACCCATCAGATTCGGGTACATATGAACCACATCGGTCATCCATTGCCGGGGGATTACCTCTATCACCCCGTATTTGACCATATTTCCCGTCAGCCCTTACATTCCTACCGTTTGACCTTTTCACACCCGATTACGGGCGAATACATGGATTTTACGTGTCCTATACCAAAAGATATGGAGGAGCTCATTGGTTAAATGGCTCCTCCATTATTTTTTGTTCTTTAATATATAACGGCGAATATAATCTTCCGTATATGCTTCGCCTTTTTCCGCAAGCATTGCAAGCATAAATTCCAGCAATGCGCCGGTCTCGGGGTGCAATAGCATCTTGGCTTTGCCCTTATTGTAATAATTTAAGGCACTGTCATCCCGATAAGCATCCTTCATGTAATTCTTACAGGCTGCCACACGGTCCACATACATCTCCACCACATAGCACACCGGCATCTTCATGCCACCGTACGGGCGGTCGGGATCTAACGTATAATCAATCCAGTATTCCAGATGATGCAAGTTACGGCCCTTGTGGTGCAACCAGGCACGGGATGCCCCTTCCTGCTCACGTTCCACGTTATTCGGGCTCTTATCTCCCTGGAAATACCGACATCCGGCAATGAATTCCACCGGATGGTACTTGCTCATATCATGCAATAATCCTTGCTTATACAAGCCCAATCGAAAGCATCCCTGCATCACCAAACGCTTGTGATGATTGATGGTTTTCAAATGCCCCCAGGCCTTACGCCAGGAGAACTTCCCTTTCTGGCCGGGCATCCGATTATATTCCTCCAAGAATCCTTCGATATCTGCTCTTGGATCAATCATTTTTTCTGTACTCCTATTTCTTTCCTACCAAAATTGTGACTGTTCCCCCCGGGACCAAGACTTCCGACTGATTCGCAAGCGGCTTCTTGGAAGGATTCCAAACATCCTCTCCCGTATTGGTCACCTGATACCATTTTCTCGAGCCAAGCAGCTTCGGCAACGCAAAGGCTTCCTCCCCATAGTAAAAATTGATGCATACCATCACATCTTCTTCCTTCTTGCCGGTACCGTAAGCTCCGTTATAAAGAATACCTACTGCCTTCTTCTCATCCCCGATGCCCATAATCCAAGGTTCTCTGCCGTGGTAGGACAAATCCGGCAAGCCGGTACTCAGATAGTCACTCTGTTGCATCGGTTCCGGTAAGGACAATACGGAATGCGCCTTACGGAATGCAATCAATTCCCGCACATAATTCCGAAGCTTCAAAGCACTCTTACGCTTGGAAAAATTCACCCAGCCCACTTCGTTATCCTGGCAATATGGGTTGTTGTTGCCCATGGCGGAATTCGCCACTTCATCTCCGGAAAGAATCTGCGGAACGCCCTGACTAAGCAACAGAATCGCCATCGCCGTACGCATATTGCAATAACGAATCCGCTGAATCATGCGGTTATTGGTCGGTCCTTCCTGACCGAAGTTGAAACTGCAGTTATAATTGCTGCCATCCCGGTTCTCTTCCCCGTTGGCCTCATTGTGCTTCTCCCCGTAGGTGAACACATCCATCAGGGTAAAACCATTATTATTGGAAATAAAATTAATGTATCCGGAATGCTCTTCCTGGCGGCGCATCATGCCGGCCAGCTCGTTCACATTGCCATCCATGTGGTTCTGCAGACGACGCAATGGATACTGGAAAAAGTCATTGTAAGCAAACAGATGCTTCATGCCGTCATCCGCAAGCAAACATTCTCTCGGGAACTGATCGTAAAAAATCTTGCTTGCCCCAAGAAACGGCTCCGTCGCAATCCGCTTGGCCGGAAGTCCCGCGCCCAATAGATGGAATCCATCTACGTGATACTCTTTGGCCCAAAACTTCAGCGCATCCATAATCAAATCATCAGAAGCTTCTCCGGTAAAAGAGAACTCCATAATCACTTCCATTCCGGCATTATGAATGGCTTCCACCATCTCCTTGCAATGGATTGGCGCTTTGCTTCCACCAAAGAAGCTAGCCTTCGGAGCAAAATAAGCAGCATTGCCATAGCCCCAATAATTCGGCTTCATCGGAGGCTCTGCCACTAACACCGACTGATAGTTCTCGTCCAACTCAAAATGGGAATGATAGAAAATATCTTCAAAATCATACAGCGGCATAAATTCCAGGGAAGTTACCCCAAGTTCCTGAAGTTCCGGAAGCAAGGCGATGATGCCCTTGTAATTGCCCTTCAAGGAAGCATGCAAGCCGTGCTGCATCGTAAATCCACGCATATGTAGTTTGTAAATAATCATATCGGAGGCATCAATCACCGGGCGATTCTCCTGCCATGCATAGCTTCCGTCCAAGAAGCCACCATAGACTTGATAGAGCATATCCTGGCGCTTCACATCCATCCAACGATCACGACCCACAATGGTCTTCGCATAAGGATCTACTACCTTCTTGCCATCAATCTCATACAGATAGCACAGATGGTCCCAATTGTAACCCGAGACAGACACAGAAATGACACGTCCCATATGAAACTCTTTCGGCACGCGGATCTCATGTAAACATTTGAATGATTTGGAATGGAATAAGAGGATCTTACTGTCACCAAGCTGTGGCAGTTCATAGGTAAAAGTTACCGTATCACCGACTCTGTTTGCTCCAAAGCCGTTAAAATCCCCAACCGTAATAGATTTCTTCATGTGTCTTCTCTCTCTTTTGGCAAACTACGTTTGATTATAACATAACATCTCTTCAAAAGGTGCCAAAAACCGCAAATATCGGCAAGAACCCATTGAAAAATATCCCGAACCAACCTATAATGAGAAAAACTTATGCAAAGGAGAACCATATGGCAAATAATAACGAAGTATTCCCGGTTGATGAGAACGATACCGATGTATGTGTTACATTGGAGTTAGATAACGGTGAGACCTTAGAATGCGAGATTCTTACCATTTTTGACGTAGAGGATCAGGATTACATCGCTCTTCTTCCGGTGGATGAGCATGGCACTCCGTTAGACGAGGAAGTCATCATCTACCGTTACGCCGAAGACGAAGAAGGCACACCGATTCTTGACAACATCGAGTCCGACGAGGAATTCGAAGCCGTATCCAAGGTCTTCGATCAGATGTTGGAGGACGCATCCGAAGAAGAATAAATCCCACTTTCTTTTAAGAATCTGGATGGATACAAGAGCTCGTTTTGGCGCTTTTCTACAGCGCTGATACAGAGCTCTTTTTTTGCTCTGGTCATAGCCACATAGAACATTCTGCGCTCCTCTTCCAACCCTTCTTCCGTCTCCACATGCTTCGACGGTGTCACTCCTTCATTGGCATCTAAGATCATCACCCGATCGAATTCCAATCCCTTCGCTCCATGAAACGTATGCAAAAATACGCGACAAGAAGCATTCCCCTGCGCCACAGGTTCTACCTCTTCCGAAGACAAAAAAGCAAGGAAACTCGTCCCATCCCGAAACTCTTTGGACAAATCCAACAGCGCTTCCAAAATACCACTGTAGTATTCATAGGAGACACCTCGTTTGTGGGCCAATTCCCGCAAATATCCTTCATATCCCATGCCCCGCAGCAGATAGTTCAATCCGGCAAAGGGCGACAATCCGGACAGCACGTCCACATCTTTTTGCAATTTTCGAAGGGCTGTACAAACCGTAGCATCCCGGCACATGGATACCGCTAAGCCACCTAAATCTATGTATTTTCCGCTGATGCACCACCTTGGAATATCACGGTTTGGCTTATTGGCCACCAACAACAAATCTTCCCCGTACACCGTATCAAGGGCCATGCGAAAATAGGCCCGAATGTCCGCAGTGATAAAGTGATTCAGCAACCGATTCCCGGAGTCCTTGAAGGAGAATGCAATCTCCCGCAAACGCAGTTCCTCCGCCACAAAAATCGCCTGAATACGGTTACGAAACAGAATGCCCACCGTCTCCTTCTCATCTGCCGCTAAGAATTCCTCCACCTTGCTAGCCACAGCCTTGGCCTCCGTCATAGGATCCGAAAATCCCTGATAGGATACGATTCCTGTTTTCCTGGCTGCTGCGGAAATCTCTTTTTCAAAACGGGCTTTGTTGTGGGCAATGAGCCTCATGCTAGGGGTAAGAATGGCAGGTCGACAGCGATAATTGATATGCAGTACAATCCGTTTGGCATCCGGATAATCCCGCTCAAATCCCAGCATAATAGATGGATTCGCTCCGCGAAAGCCGTAGATCGCCTGGTCATCATCTCCCACCATATACAGATTATTCAAGGGAGAAGCCATCAAGCGAAGAATCTCATACTGTCCATCGGACATATCCTGCATTTCGTCCACCAGAAAATAGCGGAAACGTTGCTGCCACTTGGCAAGCATCTCCGGATGAGTGCGAAACAATTCCCCGGTTTTATGAATCATATCATCGAAATCCAACAAATGCCGCCGGTCTTTCTGCTGACGATAGAGACGGTGTAAACGGCCTTTTTCTTCCTCGTTCAATTCCGCTAATCCCGCCTGCAATCCCAGCTTACGACGGCATTCTTCCAGCAATCCCACTTGTTTGGAACCGGAAATAATATCTGCCGTGGTATAGTTGGCTTCTTCTTTTAGAACTTGAAAAAAGATACTGTGAAAGGTACCGAAGGTAACCTTCGTCTCTTTGGATTTGGCTTTCCACAGATACCGACGACGCATCTCCGTTGCTGCTTCCCTGGTGAAGGTTACAACAAGAATGGATTCTTCCGGAATATGAAGGGTATTCACCAGATAACAAATGCGTTCGGTTAAGACGGTTGTCTTCCCGGAGCCCGGGCCGGCAACAACAAGACAGGGACCGCTACCATGGCTGGCAGCGGCCTCTTGTGATTGGTTTAACATGTTTCTCCTTCCCAAGTTCTCTTCTATCGGCGGGAAGAATAACAAACAGATTAAGCAAGCGCTTTTTCTAAGCGTGCAATACCGTCCTTGATACGGCGAAGAGACTCTTCTTTACCGAAGATCTCCATTAACTCAGTGGCTCCACCCGGAGTCATCTGCTTGCCGGATACGGCGGTACGAAGCGGCCACAATACATAGCCGTTCTTGTATTCATGATCGGCAGCAAACTGCTGGATGGTTGCATACAGGGTATCATTGGAGTAATCATCCAAGCCTTCCAATACCGGAAGCACCTCACGAAGAACTGCAAGGGAAGACTCCTCGGTGGTCTTCATCTTCTTGTGGGTGTACATTGCGGTATCGTAATCCGGAAGTTCCTCGAAGAAGTCAATATGCTCCTTGATATCCGGGAAAATCTCAATACGGGTCTTCACCATAGCAGCAATCTTCTTCAGGTCATAGTCCTTGGTAATGACTTCCTTGATGTAAGGAAGAGCCATCTCATAGAACTTATCGAAGTCCATTGCCTTCATGTATTCACCGTTCATCCAACGAAGCTTCACGGTATCGAATACTGCCGGAGACTTGCTGATGTGATGATAATCAAAATGCTTCACAAGCTCTTCTAAGCTCATGATCTCCTGGTTGTCTTCCGGACTCCATCCAAGAAGTGCTACGAAGTTGATTACAGCCTCTGTCAGATAACCCTGCTCAATCAAATCCTCGAAGGAAGAATGACCGCTACGCTTGGAGAGCTTCTGATGCTCCTCATTGGTAATCAATGGGCAGTGAATGTAGATCGGAACATCCCATCCGAATGCCTCATAGAGACGGTTGTACTTCGGAGAAGAAGACAAATACTCATTACCGCGAACAACGTGGGTAATTCCCATCAAATGATCGTCTACAACGTTGGCGAAGTTGTAGGTTGGGTATCCGTCAGACTTAATCAAAATCATATCATCAAGCTCTGCGTTATCTACGGTAATATCGCCGTAAATCTCATCAGAGAATGTGGTGGTTCCGGTACGTGGATTGTTCTGGCGAATAACGAATGGCTTGCCGGCAGCAAGGTTCGCTTCTACCTCTTCCTTGGACAATCCCAGGCAATGCTTGTCATAAATGGAAATCTCCTTGCCTGCAACAACCTGCTTCAAGGAATCCAAACGACACTGGTCACAGAAGCAATAATATGCCTCACCCTTATCGATGAGCTGCTTCGCGTAATCCATATAAATACCGGCCTTCTGACGTTCACTCTGAACGTATGGACCTACACCGCCGTCCTTATCTGGGCCTTCATCATGAATCAATCCGGTCTTCTCTAAGGTACGATAGATAATATCAACAGCGCCTTCCACATAGCGTTCCTGGTCGGTATCCTCGATTCTTAAGATAAAATCTCCGTCTTCATGTTTCGCAATCAAGTAAGCATACAATGCTGTTCTTAAGTTACCGACATGCATACGGCCGGTAGGACTTGGTGCGAATCTGGTTCTAACCTTCATGTTCTAACTGCTCCTTATATGTAAAAATTTAAAACTTAACAATTGTTTTACAACTAATCTATCATGCCTTAAGTCCACACAATTTGTCAACCGAAGAAATGATTTGTATGATTTCCGGAACATAATAACTATGTTCCTTCATCAAGTGATCGATTTCATCCCGCTCGCTCTTTACCGCCTTAGTGTTTTCCTGGATTCTGGCACGAACCTTGGCACGACGTTCCACAAGATTGTGGTTGACGTTCTGCATATCCTCCGGATGAATCAAGGCACGGATCTGCTTCAGCCAAATCTTACGATCATATAGATCAATACTCTCCAACAGGCGAATGTAAATCTTATAAAAGTATTCCAAATCAGAATTATCCGCATCAAACTGCATTTGGGATTCCACTGTGTTGTTGTAGCACTCCCAAACATAATTCAACTCATGAGAGTTCTGAATGTGATAACGCTCCTGCTCATAACGTATCGCACGGGTCACATTGGCATACTTCATACGAACTACGTTCAAAAGGCCAATCGTATCGTTCAACTTCCGCACCGTTTTCCGCTTCACCTTCTGGTTGTGATTCATGCCAAGCATCAAAAGCATGGCAATCAATGCCCCAATCAAAAACATCACCATATAGACAATGCTTACATCCATCGGCAACTCATCCTGTAACAAGAATCCCACCAACAAAAAGCAGGCAAACACCGCCATGGATACAATGGCCAGAATCCGAAACCACTTCTTGGAACGATTCAAATCATCATATTCCATCTCCAAACGGTTCTTCTCGGACTCCAAATAATGCATGTCCTTCTCTACCGTAGCCTGATACCGTTCGTTCTCCTGCATCATAGAGATGGTGGACGGAACGATTTCTTCGTTGGCCTCCATAAGGGCATACTGCTCATCGGAGATAATCGGCTCCCGCTTCAGGAAGTTTTGTCTGGAACGGGTCAAATCTTCGATGGTCTTGGCACAGGACTGCAGTTCCTTCTTCTGCTTCTCCGGAAGATTCTGCAAAGTCTGAATGTCCTTCAAGTAATCCGTAATGATACGGTATTCCGTCTTCTGGGCCTCGATCTCCTTGGTGGTTGCAATAATCTGCTCACAGGAATCCAAGATATAATGCTCTAGCTTCTTGGGATTATCCCAATCATCAATGCCGCGAATCTCCTCGTAGACCTTGGCAAAAGCTGCATCCAGCTCCGATTCTTTTTTCTTCTTACGACTAAAAAACATGGTAACAATCCCCTCTAGATTCTACACAAACGATTGTAATCCTGCTTCCAACCTCCAACGATTTTCTGCATCTGTTCCATATAGGCAAAGGGTTCCCGATAATCCACGCGCATCTGGTTCACCATATCGGAAAAATCCGTCACTGCCGTAGAATGCATCACTTCATCCACTGCCGAGCGAACCGTTGCAACATCTTTTTCCGTCACATTAAAACGGGTCACGGCATGCTCGAATCCATCCGAATCCCCGCCGCACAAGTAAGCATAGAGAAGGCTTCTTAGGGAACCACTGTTATGGTTGGCCATATAGGCTTTTTCGAAACAAATCGCTGCTTCCCGGAAGAAGAACAGCCGGCTATATGCGGTGCCTAAGTTATGTTGGATATTACCTTCCAACTGCTTGTCCATCGGCAGGTCTCCATCTAAGATGTTCTCATACTCATAGATGGCATCCACCAAACGTTGTTTTTCCATCAAACGGTCTCCGCGGATTTTTTTACATTCCGCCTCGGACTTGTTCTCAAAGGTGGCAATCACATCCATCACCTGCTTAATCTCACTGGCGGTCAAATACCCGCAAGCCGTCAGGATATGTCCCACAAAGATGTGGAGCGGCGTATTCTCCTGGAGCAAATGCATAAGCTCCGTCTCCAAATCTTTCATGTCTAATTCTTTGCCAATCCAGCGACACAAATCCGTGTTGGCAAAAGAGGAATTCAGAAGGTACACATTATGAGAAACGTAATAACTCAATTCCTCCAGAGAATAAATATTCAAAGATAATTCATCGATAAAATACGGTGTCGCCGCAATGGGGCGCTTGCACAGAATTAATTCTCCCATGTGACCTCCTTTCTCTTAAATAATCGTAACGGTATGACTCCAGGTCTTGTTGCTGGCAGGTGCCAGTTCACCGAAGCCCAAATCCTTAATCTCAATCAAAATCTGCTTGTCGCTGGTGGCCTTGGCGCTGATACGAAGTCTGGTCATACGGCTCTCCCGCTTTGGCAAATCCGTAAGTTCCAACACTTCCACTCTGGACTGACGATTATCCAATCGCTGTACCCAAATCTCAATCTCCGGAGAACCTTCTAAGATTACTTCACACTCGCCGCGGCTCTCATACCAGTTGTCTCCGGCATTCACCAGGGTTAAAAACTTCATCTCGTTCTGGTCGGATACCTTCAGGGATAAGGTTAACTTCAGTTCGTTATCACCAATATAGATAAACGGCCAGTCACGGCTGCCGTCCTTAATCGCACCGGCATAGCAAGCACCCTTGGAATACAAATTCTTACCAAGGAATACCCGTCGTCCCTGACACAGATGCTGCAGGGAGACTTTCATCCAATCATCATCGAATCCGTCACCGATCAGGTAGGCTGCGGAAACATATTCATCACCGATGGTCTTGGTAATAATCTCATCGAAAGCCCGGTCTCTGTTCTCTATCAAGCTACCATGGTTGCCCTGTTCTAGAGTAACCACCTGTGGCCGCTGGTACATATCCCGCTTCAGGCGGCAATGCAAGAGATTCTTACCGGTATAGTCATAAAGCATCACATCATGTAGAAAGATGGATGGTTCCTGACTAAGAACATAGTAATAAAAACTCTCCCGATAATCGATGACCAACAGTTGCTGGGAACTAAGGCCCAATCGATTGGCCACCATGGTAAATAACTCCACTACCGCCAAATTCAGTTCAGAAACACAAATCGTAAGCTTCGCTAAATGACTGCCGGCATAGAAGTTCCCCGGCATGGACAGAAGCTTGCGGATAAAAATCATGAACAACTCCCGGCTGTCATAATCTCCACCGTCTACAAAAATCCGCTTTCCGCTTAAGGCGTTCTCATATAAGTCCTCTACAGCTTCCGCTTCCCCGGACTGAATCCGATGCTTGGCTTCATTGCCGAAGAACCACTGTCCCATGCCCTTGCGCTTGGCTAAAAGCGTAGGAATCTGGTAAGCTTCGCTACCCATAACGGTACTTATGGTCTCAGGCTCTTCCATATGCAGTTGGTAATAGGAAATCAAGGTATTGCGGTTGCTGATATCCAGGCCGAAATATACCCCTTCCTCACGCGATGTTTCCATAAGTACCTATCCTCTTACAGTAAAGTAAATAATTGCTCCGTAGCCACATCAAAGCTCTGGTACTGCTTCATGGTAGTAAGCAGTTCCTTATCGTTTTGATATACAAAATCGCTTTGCATGCGATTCAATAAGAGATACCGGCTGAGTTCACCGTTCTCTACAATGTCCTGGTAAGACAATTCATTCTTATCCAACACCTCTTCGGTCGGTCCATTCTCCCGCACAATCTCGTAGGTAATCCGCTCACCGAAGAACATCATAAACTGACGAACATAGATGCCGTCATACATCTCAATCATCTCTTCCCGAAGCTCTTCCCCGTCATCCTTCCGATATCGGATAAACAGTCTCTGCCGCGGTTCTCCGCGATACTCCGCGAACACCTTGTCATAGAGATGATACTTCACCACCAAACGGTCATCCATACGACGGAAAAATCCGAAGTATACGTTCTTTAAGATGGAATCCCGTACCAACTCGTCCAACAGCTTGAACTCGTGATTCTCTAAGGATTCTGCATAAGCAAAATGCTTCATCATGGCGATACGGCAACAATCATTGGTCTTCTCGCCACGACGTAACATACGATAAATCTGTGCAAATACATGCTCCGGAACATCCAAATCTTCCAAGATGTATTTGTGGGCAAGATAAGTTAGATACGCTTCCACAATCATCTTATTGTTCTTGTGTTCCAGATAGGACTCGAAAATCTGGTAAGCCCGTTCATCCAAGGCATCCATATACAGCATCTGCGTTAAAATACGCTCTTCCAAGGCTGACGTATCCAACTGTCTGGCCGCCGCAAAGGTCCACAGGGTAATCATCTCTTCCGTAGGCCCAGCAAAATGATAATTCAGGTAGAACAACGTCTCTTCCGTAGATAGATACTGCTTCAACAAAGCCGCCGATACACCAACCAAAAAGTCGTTGGTCTCATCCAGATTCTCCTGGAGCTTCTTGGTAACCAATCGAAGAATCAGCTTCTTCGATGCATTCCAAACATTGTACTCCGAGAAAATCTCATACGCCTTCTCATACTCATCACTCAGCACCAATAGCTCGAAAATAAAGCAAATGGTCTTGGAATCCAGATGCAAATAATCCTGTTCTTCCAGAAGATGCTCATTCAGAATGGATTCCTGACCATGGGCCTGTAAGAACTTAATGAAGAACGGATACATCTTATGTTTGTAATTGGACGCAATCCAATCGGAATTATAGAATTCCACAATATGATCCATATCCTCAGAAGACAACTGGAATTCCTCTTCGAATTCTGTCAGGGCATGTACGAAGTAATGTAGCGGTTCTCTGGTAAGGGTCGTAAACTTCTCCAGAAGCTGCGGTCCCTGCAACAGAGTCTCAACAAAATACGCATGTTCATCCGTAATCAGATTGTTGCCCTTCTCTTCCAGGAAGATCTGATAATGATCCGTATACAGCGGCACATAGGCAATACGGTTCACCACCGGAACAATAATCGGCTCCGCTAACGCTTCTTCAAATACCATCACCCGGGTGATATCCGGATAAATGCAGATAATCTTCTTGGTAAAAAACAAGGTTGCCATGGCATCCGCCACGTCCTCGTCAATCATTTTATGATCCAGGGCATCCTGATAAATAATGGCAAGATTGTCATCCATCCGTCCAGTGGCCATCTGCTCTAAGGCAAAACGTTCCATGGTCTTCTGGTACTGGTTGTAGATGCTCTCCTGGCTTCTCTTATTGGTGATGATATTGGCATATAAAAATGCCTTCATACTTGCCGGCAGGGAATTGTGATATCCGAAATACATAGCAACCGCATTAGGTAACGGCTCAATGGAATCCTTCGGTAAGGACAGCAAAAATGCCTCAAATAATCCGGTGAGCTTAATCTCGTGGTCCACTCCAAGGGCATACCAGCTATGATATACTTCTTCCACCTTATGGGCTGTAATCAGGTATTTTAAGATGGCAACCAGAAGCTCCTCTTCCGGATACAACTGGTAGGTCTGACCCACGATGGTAAAAACTCGCTCATTGAAGCCCTTCTCCTGTTCCAACAAATGGGTAATCTGAATGGCCAGATTACCGGTAATACCGTCATGCTTTCTGGCCCAGTTTAAAATCTTCAAAGAAAACGGATCAAACTTCTGAAGAAGGAACGGATCTTGGCAAATCAAGTCATAAGCTTCGATGTACAAAAACGGAGAATCAATGCCGTCCATAACCCAACGGGAAATGGCCTGTAGCTTCAAAGCCTTATTGGATACATATTCCTTGCGAAGGAACGTCAAAAACCAGAAGATCCGAACATCCTCCGGACGCTCTCTGAAAATCAGCTCAATCTCTTTGGTCAGACGATCCACATAGCTCTCTTCCGGCTCAATCAAGGTACATAGATAGAGCAAATACGCCCATTCCGTAGACTTCTTGTCCGTAATATCCTGCTTCAGATTCTGAATCTCCCACAGGGCATCCTGGCGCTGCTTATTGGCAATCAGGGCATGGGTCTTAATCAGTCCGAAATACAGATTGCTCTGGATTTCTTCGTTCAAGGTGGACATCAGTGCAATGGTCTGGTTGCACCAGTCACCGGTGGTAATCTTACGAAGACGGTATGCCACATAGAGGGATAACAATTGATACTCTGTTTTCTTGGCTTCCAAGCTTACCGAAGGAACCAGTTCCTCCTCGGCCTTCGTAGACGCCACAATCTGAATCTGGCGATGCTCTCCTGCCGCATCAAAATGAATCACTGCATAATTCTTGCCGGCATGAAGTCGATTCTTGTGAATGTAGTAGTTCAAAGACAGATTGCTTCCCACGAAGAAATCCGCCGTAATACACGTATTCTCTAACGTAATAAAGTCCGCATCACAGCTGATGCGAATATCGATGTAACCCCAGGTATTCTTGGTAATCTCAATGGATTCCTTCTGGTTCTCATCCACACTGTAATAATAGCGGTCTGCCGTATCCAAGGTATAGGACACCGGACTCTTTAAGTTGCAGGCAACCAAAAAAGCCTCCAAATTCCTAGAGGTTGGTGGCACACTCAAAAAACCGCGATACAATAACTGGATATTCCCTGCCTGATGAGAAATAAAGTCAGAAAAGCCCTTGGAATAAAACAATTGCATCGCCTCATTCCAATGACCGTTGGCCAGATTGGCAAAATCAGACAGTTCCCGAATCTCTCCAATGGAGGAGGTAGGATATTTGCGCACATAATGCACATCAAAAGGAAGGTGATACTCACATCCGTTCCCGATAATATCGAAACTACCGGAAATTGTATCCCCTTCGTAAAAGCCCTGATGAATAACCTGATAATGGATTTTGGATTCTACTCCGTCAAACTGAGGTGTCGCAATCAGTATATATGGATTGGAACAATAGACCATCCCCCGAACCGGCACTTGATTGGTACTGCGAATCACGAAATCCCCTTCGCACTTCTCGAATGCATTGCAGGAAATCTCGATCTTCTCCGGCTGAATATCTAAAATCGGCTTTTCATCATCGAATTGTCCTTCCGACAAACGCCAAATTCTTCTGCGCACAATATGCTCCTTATAGTAATGGATCGGTTGATTTCCCGACCCAAAAAGCTATAATGATTATAAACTATTTGCCTAGTACAAACAAGGCGCAAACCCCATTCGAAAGGACCAAATTATGATTGAGCACAAGGATCATTTCCACGGAAGTGACTTAGAAAAAATAGAGGCACTTTACGGCATTCGCAAAGACGAAATTGTCAGTTTCTCCGCCAATGTGAATCCCCTTGGCATCTCCAAGAAGTTACGGAGCGAATTATCGGAACACATTGATGTGATCACCACCTATCCGGACCGTGAATACACCGCTCTTCGCCATGCCATTGCCACCTATTGCGGCACCAAGGAAGACCACATCATTGTCGGCAACGGCTCTACGGAGTTGATTGCTCTGTTTATCCAGATTACCCATCCTGCCAAGGCCTTAATCCTTGGCCCAACCTATTCCGAATACGAACGGGAAATTGCCTTGGAAGGCGGTCGTACCACCTATTATCCCCTTCGTGAGCAGCAGGATTTTAAGCTACAGTTAGAAGACTTCAAGAGTAAGTTAACAGATGATTTGGATTTGGTGGTTCTCTGCAACCCCAACAACCCGACTTCTACCTGCATCAGCAAGAACGACATGCGGGATATCTTAGATGTCTGCAAGGAACATTCCATCTATGTTATGGTAGATGAGACTTACGTCGAGTTCGTAGATGATATTGCCAGTGTCTCCGCGATTCCGTTAACCGCATATTACAACAATATCATTATCCTTCGCGGCACCAGCAAATTCTTTGCCGCTCCGGGATTACGCCTCGGATATGCCATTACCGGCAACACGGATTTATTACACCAGATCAATCAGTATAAGAATCCATGGATGATCAACTCTCTCGCCGAGAAGGCCGGTGAGATTATGTTCTCCGATGTGGATTACATCAACGAAGCCAGAGATTTGATTATTTCCGAACGAAAGCGTTTATACGAGAAGTACAATGCAACCTCCCGATTCAAAGCCTATGCGCCAACTGCCAATTTCATGCTGCTGAAGATTTTGGATGAGAATGAATCTGCAGAGACCTTATTCGATCGGGCGATTCGTGAAAAAATGATGATTCGGGATTGTTCCACCTTCCCGTTCTTAAACGACCGATACATTCGCATCTGCTTCATGTCTCCGGAAGATAATGACCGTCTATTCGATTGCTTAACCAGATAAAAAGAGCGTTGCCACACAAAGGCAACGCTCTTCTTTTCTGCTCTTTTCCTATGACTCATCGGAAAGTCTGAACTCGTTAACAATATCATTCAGGTTAGAGGATACACCCTGCTGGTTCTCAGCCATCATATTAATATCCTGAACCATATCCGATACTTCGGCAATGGTATCTGTTACAGATGCAGACTCTTCTGCAGTCTCCGTTGCGCTCTCTGCAATGGAAGCCACTGCGGAATTCACCTGATCCATAGACTCACGAATATAACCAACCATATCTGCGGTCTGGGTGGTCAATTCACCGAAGGACTGGGCATCTGCGCCATACTGCTGTCCCACACTGATAAAGTGCTCATAATCCGGAGCGACGGTATCCTTGACAAAGGATAACAGCTCGCCGGAGCTTCGATCCAGGGAGGTAAATGCCTCTTGAATCTTATCAATGGTTTCCTGAATCTGGGTTACAGCTTCTGCAGTCTCGCTTGCCAACTTATTAATCTCGGATGCTACAACCGCGAATCCACGGCCATGTTCTCCGGCTCTTGCAGCCTCAATGGAAGCATTCAAGGACAACAGATTAATCTGGCTGGCAATATCGGAAATAGAATCTGCAAGAGTTCCAATCTCGCTGATAACCGTTGCCTGCTTGCTGGCGGATTCCAATTCCATTCCACGTTGTTTTGCAATGCTAATCGCCCGGTCACAAGATTCTCTGGACTGGCGCTCAATGTCCTCTGCACGCTTTTTAATCTCTTCTACCTGTGCTTTGGTATGCTCGGTTTCCTCAGCCAACTGCTGTACGGAGGAATTGACCTCATTTGCAGATGCAGATACCTCTTCCGTTGCAGCACCGGTATTGGTCATTGCATCATTTACCTTCATCATTGCATCACGAATGATTTCAAAACGATGGCTCAAATCCGTTGCAACTACATTCAATCTGGAGGAAGAATCGCTGACCTCATCGGATCCGTGAGAAATGTTACGAATCACAGAGGAATTGGACTCATACATATAATTCAAGGAATCTGACATCTGGCCGATTTCATCCCGTCGGTTGACACGAATCTTCTCAATGGTAAAGTTACCCTGAGCAAGCTCTGCAGCAAACTGTTTGACTGCAATGATTGGCTTGGCAATACCACCGGCAACCAACCAAATAATCAGCACACAAACCAAAACAGAAATGATACAAATCGGAATGGTAACCTGGGTCATCCTCGTTGCAGCAGCGTTAATCTCCGCCGTCTTCATACTAATCAACAGCTTCCAGTTTACACCCGGAACAGTGGTATAGAATACGCTGTTATCACCATAAGAGGTTTCACCGGTTTCATTACCGATGACTTCTGCAGCGATACTGTTGATACCCTCATCGGTATCATCTGCCATATTCATTCCGGAACCGTATTTTTCCTCATCTTCACAATAGATATAGGTTCCATCGGACATGGTAAGAATTGCATGACCGGTCTGACCTACCTGAATCTGGCCAATGACTTCGGAGATGGTACCAAGACTAATATCAACGGTAATACAACCCAAAAACTTTCCGTTCTTAATAATCGGTGCGGAACAGCTGGCCATAACCGTACCGGATGCCGGATCGTAATACGGATCTGTAATGTTTGCCTGTACTTCACCTACACTCTGTGTCTGTTTATAATATTCCTGGTCAAAATAATTATACTCTGCATTGGAATACTCCCAATCTTCCACGATGGAGTCTCCGTCACGATACCAGTAAGGACCAACATATTCCTGGTCTACGTAAGCTTCATCACCGGTATAGACCTTCGGTTCGAACCAAATACCGGAGCCAAGAATCAGCTCATTATTTAAAACCGTTTCGGAGAAAATGCCTTTGTACGTGGCCATATCTGTATTCTGATAGGTATTGCCCACCAAAAAAGCAAGATTCTCGCAAGTGATTCGAATCTCCTGTAACTTGCCGTCCACATAACTGGAATTTGCATCTAGAATTGCTTCTAATTTCTCTGCGGACTCTGCCTTAATCGCATTGCTTGCCATCTGGCCACTTACTAAAGCAACTACATTGACAGCAATGATAACTACCGGCAAAATGACTGCCAGTAATCGTCCCTTGATTCCCAACCCCTTCTTGGATGTCTGCCCGGATGCAGACTTTGGTGCTTTCTTACTTGTCTTAGCCATAGTCATCTCTCCTTTGCGAACAAAGCATCTTGTAATATTTCATGTCTATTATACTACAGAAAATTGACAGTTGACCATATTATCTTTTAATTTATGCATTTTTGAACATTTTATCTGTCAATGCAAAAGAATAAAAAAAGACTCACAGGATTACTCCCATGAGTCTTCGAATACAATGCAATTATGCGTTCACGATCTTACCGAAGTCAGGCTTCAGAGAAGCTCCACCAATCAAACCACCATCGATGTTTGGCTTGGAAAGAAGTTCAGCAGCATTGCCTGCGTTCATAGATCCGCCGTACTGGATACGAACTGCCTCAGCAGTAGCACCATCGTACAACTTTGCAATCAGCTCACGGATGAATCCGCAAACTTCCTCTGCCTGATCTGCAGTAGCAGTCTCGCCGGTTCCGATTGCCCAGATTGGCTCGTAAGCGATAACCAGATTCTTCACCTGATCAGCAGTTACGCCGCTAAGGTCCCAAGTAATCTGACGCTCAATCCACTCCTTGTAAGTACCAGCCTTACGAAGTGCAAGAGACTCACCACAGCAAAGGATTGGCTTTAAGCCGGCAGCGAATGCCTTCTTAACCTTAGCATTGATTAAGATATCGTTCTCACCGAAGATATCTCTTCTCTCAGAATGACCCATGATGACATACTTCACGCCTGCATCAACAAGCATTGGAGCAGAAATTTCACCGGTGAATGCACCCTTATCCTCAATGTAGAAGTTCTCGGCACCAACAGATACGTTCGTACCCTTAACAGCCTCTACAACAGGAACGATGTCGATTGCAGGAACGCAATATACAACATCAACGTCATCATTTACTACTAAATCTTTTAACTCAGCAACAAGCTTAACAGCCTCAGATGGAGTCATGTTCATCTTCCAGTTGCCGGCAATAATTCTTCTTCTAGACATATTAAATTACATCCTCCCAAATTATTTAAATCTGTAATAAGCGTTAGATGGATGTTTATCTACAAGGCAGTGATTGCGACGATGTACTGGGTACATCGAGCAAGCACTAACGCAGTAGATATCATGCAGATAATGCTTATTTATCGTTAGCTGCTGCTACGCCAGGAAGCTCCTTACCCTCTAAGAACTCAAGGGAAGCTCCGCCACCGGTAGAGATATGGCTCATCTTGTCGCCGAATCCCATCTGGTTAACAGCTGCAGCGGAATCACCACCACCGATAATGGTAGTAGCATCGGTCTCAGCCAAAGCCTTAGCTACTGCAAGAGTACCTGCAGCAAGAGTAGGGTTCTCGAATACACCCATCGGTCCGTTCCAAACAACGGTCTTAGCGGTCTTAACAGCATCTGCGAAAAGAGCTGCGGTCTTAGGTCCGATATCGCAACCTTCACGATCTGCAGGCATCTTGTCAGCATCAACAACAACGGTCTCAACCTCAGCATCGATTGGATTTGGGAACTCCTTAATGGTTACAGCATCAACCGGAAGAAGCAACTTCTTACCAAGCTTTTCAGCCTTAGCCATCATTTCCTTACAGTAATCCAACTTCTCGTTGTCTACAAGAGAGGTACCAATCTCATATCCCTGAGCCTTCAGGAAGGTATAAGCCATACCACCACCGATAATCAAGGTATCGCACTTCTCAAGTAAGTTGTTGATTACGTTCAACTTGTCAGCAACCTTAGCACCACCAAGGATAGCTACGAATGGACGTACTGGATTCTCAACTGCATTACCAAGGAAGTCAATCTCCTTCTGCATTAAGTATCCAACAACAGCGGTGTCAACTAAGCTAGCTACACCAACGTTAGAGCAATGTGCTCTGTGAGCGGTTCCGAATGCATCGTTAACGAATACATCGCAGATAGAAGCAAGATCCTTAGAGAAAGCCTCTCCGTTCTTGGTCTCTTCTGGGCGGAATCTGGTGTTCTCAAGTAAGATTACATCTCCATTCTTCATAGCCTCTACAGCTGCACGAGCGTTAGGGCCAACAACTTCAGGATCAGCAGCGAACTTCACTTCCTGTCCGAGAAGCTCAGATAATCTCTTAGCTACAGGAGCAAGAGTCTTGGTCTGCTTATCCTCTTCTGTCTTAACCTTACCAAGGTGAGAGCAAAGAATTACCTTGCCACCGTCAGCGATTAACTTCTTGATTGTAGGAAGAGCAGCTACCAGACGGTTCTCGTCAGTAATCTGGCCATCCTTCAAAGGAACGTTGAAGTCGCATCTGCAAAGAACTCTCTTGCCGTTTACGTTGATGTCATCAACTGATTTCTTATTTAATCCCATGTCATAACCTCCGTTACGTTTTTAATAAAAAATGGTCCGGTCCAAAAGACCGGACCCAAATTGAGTCTAAGATTCGATAAATTATGCTAACTCAGAGAAGTACTTGATAGTACGAACCATCTGAGAAGTGTAGCTGTTCTCGTTATCATACCAAGAAACAACCTGAACCTCATACTGGTCATCAGAAATCTTGGATACCATGGTCTGAGTTGCATCGAATAAAGAACCATATCTCATACCAACGATATCGGAAGATACGATCTCATCTTCGTTGTAACCGAAAGACTCGTTAGCAGCAGCCTTCATAGCAGCGTTAATGCCTTCAACGGTAACGTCCTTCTTGTTAACAACAGCGGTAAGAATTGTAGTAGAACCGGTAGGGGTAGGTACACGCTGTGCGGAACCGATTAACTTACCGTTCAACTCTGGGATAACAAGGCCGATTGCCTTAGCTGCACCAGTGCTGTTAGGAACGATGTTAACTGCAGCTGCACGGGATCTACGAAGATCACCCTTACGCTGAGGTCCATCAAGAGTCATCTGATCACCGGTGTATGCATGGATAGTTACCATGATACCGGACTGAATAGGAGCAAACTTGTTCAATGCATCAGCCATAGGAGCTAAGCAGTTAGTTGTACAAGAAGCTGCAGAGATGATGGTATCAGAAGCCTTCAAAGTCTCGTGGTTAGTGTTGTAAACGATTGTAGGAAGATCATTTCCAGCAGGTGCGGAAATAACAACCTTACGTGCTCCAGCGTTGATGTGTGCCTGAGCCTTCTCCTTGCTGGTGTAGAAACCAGAGCACTCAAGAACAACGTCAACCTTCAACTCACCCCATGGGCAGTTGTTGGCATCAGGGAATGCATAAATCTTGATCTCCTTACCACAAACAGTGATGGAATCCTCACCTGCAGTAACCTGATCTGCATGCTCATACTTACCCTGAGAAGAATCATACTTTAATAAATGTGCAAGCATCTTAGGGCTAGTAAGATCGTTGATTGCAACAACCTCATATCCCTCTGCTCCGAACATCTGACGGAAAGCCAGACGACCAATACGACCGAAACCATTGATAGCTACTCTAACTGCCATTTTGTTTCCTCCTAATTATATATAAAATTTATTGGGCGCGGGCTTAAAACACCCGACGCAACTATTATTTTAATCGACTTCATATGCGATTGCAAGACCTTTAGATTGTATTTGATATTTTTTTCACACTATCCCGTCCCGCTATTTTCGGACTTCTTCCTTGTATTTTTACAGCTGTCTTTTTATAATCGGAGAAAAGGAAGGATGAAAGAAAGAAGGTTACACATGCAAAAGCTTTACGATATGCACATGCACACGCGGTTTTCCGGGGATAGCGAGGCCAACCCCAAGGACATGATTGCCGCTGCAAAAGAGCGTGGTTTGGCCGGTCTCATCTTCACAGACCACTTAGACTGGGACTACTGGCATGAGCCCCATTTATTCGATTTGGATTTACAACATTATCTTCCCTACTTGGGAAGTCTTGCCAAAAGTGAATCCACGGAGGAATTCTCTATTGGAGTCGGTATCGAGTTAGGATTGCAGGAACATCTGGTAGACCGCCACAAGGAACTGGTTACTACCCGTCCCTTCGACTTCGTCATCGGATCCATTCACCAGGTCAACAAAATGGACCCTTACTACGATGACTTCTACGAAGGACGCACCATTGAAGATTCCTTAACCGAATATCTGGAGTGTACACTTCGCAACCTGGAACTCTTCCACGATATCGATACGTTGGGACACCTAGACTACATTGTGCGTTACGCCAGTCGTGTATCCGGCGAACATATAACGATTGATACAAAAAAGTATAAAGAAGTACTGGAAGCAATCTTCCACTTGCTGATAAAAAATAACATCTGCCTGGAAGTCAACACCGGTGCCTTCCGCCATGGACTTCCGGAACCAAACCCATCCGAAGAGTTGCTTCAATTTTACTATAACCTTGGAGGACGTTTGCTAACCCTTGGCGCAGACGCCCATACACCGGAACATGTAGCACTAGAATTTGAACGAATCCCAGCACTACTAAAAAACATTGGTTTTACATCCCTGATACACTTTGCACACCGCCGGGGCACGGAAATCGCCTTAGAGTAATCGACTCCGTGTTCCCGTATATTTTCCCGCGGGATCGCTTGCGCTTCCGGTTGCTAACGTAGCGGACACATACGAAAATAATAAAAGAGGATTGCTTCATAAGAGCAATCCTCTTCTTTATTTTCTAGTGCCGACGTTAGCAAAGGCCCGCTACAGAAAATATACAGGCCACAGAGTCTTAACTTAACGAATTAATGCCCCGGCGGCTACATACTCTCCATCGTAGAGAACTAGAGTCTGTCCAGGGGTTACTGCACGAACCGGACGTTCAAAGTGAACATGGAGTAATTCACCGTCGAATGTTACATGACATGGGGTTCCCTTGTCGGAGTAACGAATCTTGCCAATATAGGTCTTATTAGAATCTAACGATTCTTCGGATACAAGATTTACCGTATCTGCTGTTAAGTCAGTTACGAATAAATCTTCGTTATCACAGAGGATAACGCGATTATTCGGTACATCTATTTTCTGTACGAAGACCGGCTTTCCAAGTGCAATGTTCAATCCCTTACGCTGGCCGATGGTGTAGTTAGCAATTCCTTTGTGCTGACCTACTACAGTGCCGTCTTTCCATACGAAGTCTCCCGGGCCCGGAAGGTTTTCTTCTCCTAAGCGAGCCTTTAAAAAGTCGCCATAACTGTCATAGTCGCCTTCAATGAAGCACACATCCTGACTGTCCTTCTTATCTGCGGAAACAAGTCCAAGCTTCGATGCGATGGCACGAATCTCATCCTTGGATTCAAAATCCCCAAGAGGCATTACGGTATGAGCCAGCTGATCCTGGGTTAACTGACATAACACGTAGGTCTGGTCCTTGGCTGCTGCCTTGGAATTGCGGACCGCATATCTTCTGTTCGGAAGTTGTTCCACTCTTGCATAATGCCCGGTTGCCACATACTCTGCGCCAAGCTCCTTGCCACGTTCCATTAACGCTTGCCACTTAATGGTGCGATTACACATGACACAAGGATTCGGGGTACGTCCCTGCAGATACTCGTTGATGAAGTTACCTACCACACGTTCTTCGAATTCCGGCTTGAAATGCATGATGACATGTTGGATTCCCAACTGATCTGCAATCTTCTTGGCTTCAATGCCGTCTTCACAGACCTCCGGTGCATCCCGCCACATCTCCATGGTGACGCCTATAACATCATATCCCTGTTCTTTTAGTAAGTATGCGGCTACGGAGGAATCTACACCTCCGGACATTCCAACTACAACTTTATTTGCCATCTACTGAAATATTCCTTTACCCTTGGAACGGATACGCTGCAAAGCATTGGTGATTGCCTTGGGATCCTTGCCAAGCTTTCCTGCAATTTGTTTGTAATCATAGCCCCGTAAGGCCAAGTCAAAGACTTCCTTCTCCATTCCGGATAGCTTCGCATATACATCGGAGATGATTTTCCGATAACTCTCCGTCTGCAAATACATATCTTCCGGATTGGAACTGTTTTGTTCGAAAAACAACGAATCAAGTGTTCCATCTTCCTCTTTGGATTCAATGGAAACAGAATCATTCAACGGTTGATGCTTCTTCCGATTGTTGGCCTCAATTGCCTTCAACAACTGACGGGAAATACAGGTATGGGCGAAGGTTGCGAACTTCGTTCCATGTCCGTCTTCGTAATCCCGGAGCGCCTGATACAATCCCACACGGCCTTCCTGCTTCAGATCATCCTTATCTGCCCCAACTAAAAACAACGGACTGCAACAAGCAGTCACGATTTTATCAAACCGTTTGAAAATATGCTCTTCAAATTCCCGATGCCCATTCTGATACAAGCGAACCACTTCTTCATCGGACAACTCTTTTACATTAATGGTATTTTTCATGCTTCCCCCAAATTAACGATTAAGCGAAGGTACGCTGACGGACAATCTCGTATGCCAAAATACCACAAGCAACGGATGCATTCAGAGAATCAATATCACCCTTCATTGGAATGGATGCCACCATGTCACAATTCTTCTTCACAAGTGGGCTGATTCCCTTACCTTCGTTCCCAATCACAAGACCAATTGGTCCCTTCAGATTCAAATCATACATGCGCTCTCCGCCCATATCCGCACAGACGAACCACATGCCCATATCTTTTAACGCTTCAATGGTAGCACTCATATTGGTAACCTTGGCTACCGGTGTATAGTTGATTGCTCCGGCAGATGCACGGGCAACGGTAGCGGTAAGACCTGCAGCGCGATGTTTTGGAATAATGACACCATGGGCACCGGCCTGGTTAGCGGTACGAATGATAGCGCCTAAATTATGTGGATCTTCAATTTCATCCAATAAGATAACAAAAGGGTCTTCTCCCTTTTCCTTGGCAAGATTCATAATGTCATCCACACTGGCATAATCATAAGCTGCAATATAAGCAATGACCCCCTGATGCTTGCCGGTCTCAGACATCTGATCCAAACGTTCTTTTTTTACAAAGTTGATAAGAATATTCTGCTTCTTGGCATCCCGTACAATGGTACGTACCGGGCCGTCCATGCAACCATCCAAGACAAAAATCTTGTCAATGGTCTGGCCGCTGCGAAGCGCTTCTAATACAACATTTCTTCCTTCAATAACTGATTCTTCGTATCTCATAAAATCCTTCTATAAATCTACATGACATTTGTCTACGGCAATTAATACCAGTTCCATAATTCGATCCATGCGGTTGCACAGATACAAGTATCCGATTAAGGATTCAAATCCTGTCGCCTTACGATAGTCACCGACGCTGGCATTCTTCGCAACGGAATGGGACTTGGCGTTACGTCCACGACGATAAGCATCTGCCTCTTCCTCCGTCAGCACCTCCTCTAACACATCAATCATAGCAGCCTGGGTGGTTGCTTTTACAATCTGACTGGTGTGCTTGTGCAGGTTATTTGGGGAGGTATTCCCCTTACCAACGACCACGGAACGAATCACAAGATCGAACACCCCGTCTCCGATATACGCTAAGGTCAATGGAGAATAGGTACGAATGTCCTTATCCTCCACGCCGAATTTTTCACTGATATATTGATACCAATTCTGTTCCATAGACTACGCTCTGCTCCATACCACACCCTCACGGGTATCCTTAATTACAATGCCCTTGGCAAGTAATTCATCACGAATTGCATCTGCGGTTGCAAAATCTTTTGCCTTCTTAGCTTCTGCACGACGGGCAATGGCATCATTAATGTATGCTTCCAGTTCCTGGTCCACACCACTTCCTGCATCAGCAAGTGCCTTGGCATGGCCAATTAAGTCAAGAGACAATACACGATCAAAGCTCTCGATGATAGCAAGCTTGGTAGCATCGTTGGTATCTGCTTTTAACGCGTCATACAGCACAGTAATTGCCATAGCGGTATTCAAATCGTTAGAAAGCTGCTCGCAGAACTTTGCTTCGTACTCGGCCTTCACTGCTTCGTCTACAGCACCATCAGCCTTGAACTCAGCAACCTTTTTCACCAACTTGTTGTAGGCAGCTGCAGTGTTATCTAAGTTCTCATAAGAGAATACCAATGGCTTACGATAATGAGACTGTAAGCAGAACAAACGATATACCAATGGGTCGTATCCCTTCTCCTGCAATACGGATACCGTAAGAATAGCGCCCTTGGACTTGGACATCTTACCGGACTGATCATTCAGGTGGTTACTGTGGAACCAGTACTTGCACCACTCATGTCCAAGATAAGCCTCGGACTGAGCAATCTCATTGGTATGATGTGGGAAAATGTTGTCCACTCCGCCACAGTGAATATCAATATACTCACCCAAATGCTTCATGGAGATGCAGGAGCACTCAATGTGCCATCCCGGATAACCAACACCCCATGGGCTCTCCCACTTCAGTGCCTGATCTTCGAACTTGGACTTGGTGAACCACAGAACGAAGTCGGTCTTATTCTTCTTATTGGTATCTTCTTCTACGTCATCACGAACGCCAACCTCAAGGGCTTCCTTCTCAACGGAAGAAGAAAATACATAGTAATCCTCTAACTTGCTGGTATCAAAATATACATTACCACCTGCAAAGTAAGCGTAGCCCTTCTCTAAAAGCACTTCTACCATGTGGATGAATTCCGGAATACAATTGGTTGCCGGCTCAATCACGTCCGGACGCTTGTTACCAACCGCATCGAAATCCTTGAAGAATGCATCGGTATAGAACTTAGCAATCTCCATAACGGTCTTGTGTTCACGCTTCGCACCGGCAACCATCTTGTCTTCACCGGTATCTGCATCGGAGGACAAATGTCCTACGTCTGTAATATTCATGACACGCTTTACATCATATCCGGCATACTCCAGAGACTTAATCAAAGCATCCTGCATGATGTAGGTACGGATATTGCCGATATGTGCGAAATGATATACGGTAGGTCCGCAGGTATACATGCTGACCTTACCCTCTTCTCTCGGTACGAATTCCTCTACCTGACGATGTAATGTATTGTAAAATGTAAACTTGCTCATTCTCTTATTCTCCCTAATTTGGTTCTGATTCTAATGATCTAGTGTCTCGGACAGCCGCTACAGCCAGCACATCCGCCGTCAGAGCCAAACATTGTATTACTTCCATCGTAGATGGATTCAAGTAAACAAACCGCCTGGGCAGAGATTCCCTCTTCACGTCCGGTGAATCCCAAACGTTCTTCGGTGGTTGCCTTGATATTCACCTGATTCGGTTGGATTTCCAACACACGGGCCACGTTCTCTATCATGGTATCGATGTATGGGCGAAGCTTCGGACGCTGCGCAATCACCGTTGCATCCACGTTACCAACCACGTAACCAGCTTCTAATATCAATTGCTTTGCTTCCGCCAGAAGTTCCATGGAATCCGCACCCTTGTACTTCTCATCGGTATCCGGAAAATGCTTTCCGATATCACCGAGAGCTGCAGCACCAAGCAATGCATCCATAATGGCATGCAATAATACGTCCGCATCGGAATGTCCCAGAAGTCCCAATTCATGAGGAATCTCTACACCACCGATGATCAGCTTGCGACCTTCCACCAGCTTATGGACATCATAACCTGTTCCTATTCTCATCTATGTAATCTCCTAGTAAAATACTATTCTATCGCTAACTATACTATTATACACAAAAACAGCGAAATAAAAAGAACCGGACGTGTTTTTCTTCCGGTTCTTCGCATTATTTCACCGCATATACGCCAAACATTCGATCCGGCATATAAAAATCATCCTTCGTCGCATAGATGCGGTCACCAACCGAGGTATCCGAGCGCACATCAGAAAAGCCCAAAGCCTGCAGGACTTCCAAATCCCAAACCGGCCGGTCGAAAGAGCTGATGGACAGCATATGATAGATCTTGTGGCACTCTTCCTTCATGGCATCCGCCACGCCCTTATGAGCACAGTTTTCCTGCCAGTTATACTTATGGAAACCCTTGGCATATTCCGCATCATAGACCATCAGCATTCCGCCGGGCTTTAACAGCTTCATCCAGCGTTCATAAGCCTCTACGGGATGCGGCAAGGTCCAGATGAGATTGCGACTAACTATCACATCAAAGCTTTCTTCCGCAAAATCCGGTTGCTCCGCATCCATCACAAGAAGGGTTGCGTCAATTCCATGATGTTCCAAAAGTGCTTTTCCTTTTTCAATCATCTCCGGGGTCAAATCAATTCCGGTCACCTGATGCCCCATAGGTGCAAGCACAGCTTCAAAAAAGCCACTACCACAGCCCACATCCAGGATACGAAGATGTTCTTTCTTCGGAAGATTTCGCCGGAATTCCTCTCGCCACAAGGCCACCTTGTCGCTATGAATTTCAGCATGCTTATGCTCTGCGAAACTCTCCGCCCGCTTGGACCAATAGGATACCACCGCATCCTTTATTTCTGTGGACTCCTCATCAAAAGGAATCTGTTTTAATTCACTCATTACTTTACTACCTTAATCATAAACATCGGACTCGATGCATAGTTTATTTTTTCTTTCTCGGAATAGACAATCGCACCAATATCTTCGACCACATCAACGGATGCAACACCATACTCCAAAAACACCCTTTGATCCCATTCCGGGCGTTTGCAATCTGTCATAGGAAGTCTGTTGGCAATCTCTTCCATAACATCGAAATTCTCCCCAAGATTGTAATCCCCGCAACCTGCTTCTGCTACCTTCGCACGGTCTAATTCGTATGCCGCCTTGCGGGCATCGTCCCGAAGGTAATGATACCAATTGGCATCAAAGACCAAGAGCAATCCTTCCGGCTTTAATACCCGAAGCCACTCTTTATACGCTTTCTTTGGATCCGGCAGATTCCAGGTGAGATTCCGGGACAACACCACATCAAAGGTTGCATCCGCAAAGCTTAAATCCATGGCATTCTCCATGCGAAATTCCATCTTCTCTGCCAAGTCACCTGCATTGTCCTTTGCCTGCTCCAACATCGATTCCGCAAAGTCTCCGGACGTTACCCGATAGCCCAGTTCCGTCAAAACAATGGACAAAAATCCCGGGCCACATCCGATATCCAAGATACGAATCTCCTGCTTGGTCTTCCCCTTGCATGCAGGATGATTCATAATCACTTCATCCAACAGCTTCGACCAGGTATCGCGCTGAACCCCCGCAAGTTCTTCCTGATTCACTTCCGAATAACCGGATGCACGCCACATCCAGTAGGTATGATTTTCTTTATGTAACTGCTCTATCATAAAAATCCTTCCTAAGCCGAAACCGTAATGACATTCTCCAGCAGTAACTTCGTGTACGCATTCTTCGGCTGGGTAATTACCGTTTTCGTATCCCCTGCTTCCACACATACTCCATCTTTTAGCACCATCACCCGATCACATAACTGGCTTACCAGTGCCAAGTCATGAGAGACGAAAACAAGCGACAATCCCTCTTCCCGGCGAAGTTCCAATAACAGCTTCACCACCTGTGCCTGTGTGGTTACATCCAATGCGCTTGTAATCTCATCGCATAACAAAATATCGACATGAGACAGCAACGCTCTGGCAATGGACATACGTTGACACTGCCCTCCGGATAGTTGTCTTGGTTTCCGTTCCAACAATTCCGGTTCCAGACCAACCTTCTTTATAATATCCAGAATCTCATCCATGGTCACATGTTGGATTTCCAACAAAGATTGCTTCATAGTCATTCGTGGATCAAAAGACCCATAGGCATCCTGAAACACCATTTGCAGGAATCCTCCGGTCTTTCCAATATGTGCACCGGTATACTCCTCATTCTCATGGAATAACTGGCCTTCGTCCGGTTTCTCCATGCCGCAAATCATTTTCAACAAGGTGCTCTTACCGCTTCCGCTCTCGCCAACAATTCCTAAGATTTCTCCTTGCTGCAGGGAAAAATCCAGGCCTCCCAAGGCCTGTACCTTACGTCCATTGGACTTATATTTTTTCGTAATGTTCTGCCCGCGCAGAATCGTTATTTTATCATTCATTCACTTATCCCACAAGTTTCGGTACATCCGCCATTAACTGTTTGGTATAGGCTTCCTTCGGATTACCGAAGATCTCATCCGTCGTACCGCTCTCAATAATTCTTCCCTTTTGCATGATTGCCACACGATCCGCCATCTTAGCGGCAATACCAAGATTGTGTGTGATTAACAGAATCCCTACATGCTTTTTTTGCCGATACCGGCACAACAGGTCCACCACCAGATTGGCACTGGTCACATCCAAGGCACTGGTAGGCTCATCGCACAAAAGCATCTTAGGCTCCAACAACATCGTTGCAGCAATCGCAATCCGTTGATTCATTCCGCCGCTCATCTCAAACGGCCGACTGCGCAAAATCGAAGCACCGTCTTGTAATCCAATCCGTTCAAATAGGTCCAGAATCTCCTGTTCCCGATACTCCAATCCATTGGACACAAGCGTCTCCCGAAGCTGTTTGTCGAACCGTCGCAACGGATTGAACGCCCCGTTGGGATTCTGGGAAATCACACCCATCCGATTCAAATCCATCTGCACATCTCCGGATAAAACCAGTACGTTCTTATCGCGACATATTCCCCGTAGCAAAGTTGTCTTTCCGCTTCCGCTCTCCCCAACAATACATAGAATTTCATCCGAATGCAGTTTCAGATTGATTTGATCCACAACCAATTCATCTTCATAAGCCAAGGAGAGATTTACAATATTCAATAAAGTATCCTTCATCTTCCATACTCCTTTCTTATGGATGATTTCTGTATTCCACCAGGGCATCCCCCAGATAGTTAAATACAATAATGGTTACAATGGTTGCTCCCGCCGGGAACAATACCGCCCAGGGAGCAATCTGAATATACGCCCTTGCCTCGCTAATCATGGAGCCCCATTCCGCTTGTGGTGCAACTACGCCAAGGCCTAAGAAGGACAATCCGGAAATACCAATCATTGTTGTTCCGATCTGCGTCAATGCACTTATTAATACCGGTTCCAGAATATTCGGCAAAATATGTCGCAGGATAATATAGCATCCGCTCTTACCGGACAGTTTTGCCGCTGTAATATACGGTTCCTGTTTCACCGTTCTGGTATGACTTCTGGCCAGTCTCGCAAAGGTGGTCCACATGGTAATTCCAAGAGCAATCATGGCTCCAACCAGGCCGCCACCCAGCATACCTGCCACCGCAATGGCTACCACCATCTGTGGGAAGGCCAGGGTCAAATCCGCCAGACGCATAAGCGCTTCATCTACGATCCCTCCGTAATACCCGCATAGCATTCCTATCAAGGTACCAATCACGAAGGATATTGCAACCAATAGGAAGGTTGCAAAAATCGTTGTCTTCGCTCCGTATAATACTCTGGAAAAAACACAGCGTCCCAAATTATCCGTTCCAAACCAATACATGGCACTCGGCGCCTTCCGAATCATGGCCGCATTGGTCTGATAGGGATCGTTTGGTGCAAGCACTTCGGAAAATATAGCAATTAATATCAGTATTCCCGCAAGAACTGCGGATAAGATCAATTTTCTTTTTAAGCTTCTCTTCGTTTTCATTACACTTCCACCCTTGGGTCAATGATTCGATTCACAAGATCTGATATAAAATTAATGCCTACATAAATCGTGCCCATGATTAGAACAAATCCCATAATCACCGGGTAATCTCTGGCATTGATGGAATCCATCACAAGCTTCCCGATTCCCGGCCAACGGAAAATTGTTTCAATTACAACACTTCCCGCCATAAGGGTACCAATCTGCAATGCAATAATGGTAAAAATATGTCCCAAAGAATTATGAAAAACATTGCAGAACAACACATAGCGTTCTTTTACTCTGCGAAGGCGAAGACCTGCCACATAATCCTCCGACAACTGGGTGGACACTTCCGTTCGAATCTGTCTGGTAAATTTGGCGGTCATTGGTATTGCCAAGGATAACGCCGGAAGTAACAATCCCTGTAAGTTCCCGGCAGCAATAATCGGGAATAGATCGAACTTGATACAAAAAACGTACATGAGTAGTACCGAAATCAAGAAGTTCGGCAAGGAATTTCCGACAAAGGATAGCAATCTTACCACATGGTCAAAGATACTGTTCTTTTTTACCGCAGCAAAAATACCGAACGGGATGGATATGATAAGGGAAAGCAGTAAACTTCCGGTGGCTAAAATCACCGTATTATGTAATCCTGCCCACAGCTTCGGCGCTACCGGCATGTCATCCTTGAAGGAAACACCAAAGTCTCCGTGCAGAATGCCACATAACCATTCCCAATAACGCACAAAGAACGGGCGCAAAAGTCCCATACGTTCACGCTCTGCCTGTAGCACCTCTTTGGTAACAGCAACGCCCTGCGAAGAAAGACGCTTCTCCGCAGGGTCGCCGGGTGCAATATACATCAGCGCAAACGTGAGTAGACTAAGTATCAATAATAAAAGTAATAATTCTAAAACACGTTTTGCTATTTGCTTTTTCATAACTATTTTGTTGTATTTGCATCAATTCCATAGAAGTCGAACGGAACCTTCTCTGCGAATCCGCTTACGCCCGGCTTCATAACGGTTGTGTGGTTAAATAATCCGACATATCCGAAAGCATTATCATCAATGGCAATCTGGATAATCTTGTTAGCAAGCTCTGCACGCTTTGCAGGATCTACCTCGACACGTAACTGCTCAATCATTGCCTGGCAATCTGCATCTTCGAATCCGGCAACGTTATAATAAGAGCCATCAGCCAATGTAGAATCAATGAAGTATAACGGATCACCGCACTTATCGGAAATCATGCAATATAATGCTAAGTCAAAGTCTGCGGTTGCAATATAGGTTGCATCCGGATCTTCTTCTACAGTTAACTCGGAATCAATTCCTACTGCACGCAACTGCTCCTGAATCAGAATTGCTAAGGTATCCAGAGATCTTGCTGCATAGTAGCAGATATTAATCTTTAACGGCTTTCCATCCTTCTCATAAATGCCGTCTGCATTCTTGGTATAACCGTCTGCCTCTAACAGTTCTACTGCTTTTGCAGTATCTACTGCCGGGATGTTTACCTGGGCATATGGTGCAGTGCTTGGGAACGGTGCACTTGCAGCACTTACGGTTCCCTTCAGATATGCAGCAATGGCATCCTTATCAACGGTAAGGTTAATTGCCTCACGAACCGCATCATCCAATCGGTTCTCATTCAAGATATAGAACTGAAGACGGGTACCCGGTACGGATTCCACCTGATACTTTTCCGGTTCTGCCTGATAGACTTCCAATGCAGCGGAAGACACACTGTTGTAGCAGTCAATCTCACCACTCTGCATGGCAAGAAGCTTCGGATCATCTTCCTGCATATAGTAGAATACAGCTCCGTCCAACTTCACATCGCCGCCCCAGTACTTCTCATTACGTGCAACAGTAACGTCTCCTTCCGGTACGAATTCTGTAATCACAAACGGACCGGTACAGATTGGGTCATTATCGAAGTCTGTGGTATTGTCCAAATCCATCATTCCGAATTCCGGACTTGCCAAATCGCTCTTTAAGGTTGGATATACCTCATCACCGGTATTGACTACGATGGTCTTATCATCTACCGCTTCATAGGTGAAGGTTCCAAAGATATCAAATCGTCCATTCACCTCAGCCACACGCTGGATATTACGAATCACCATATCGGCAGTTAACGGTTCTCCATTGGAGAATGCAACACCGTCATTCAAGGTAATGGTCCATGTAGTTCCATCCGCAACTGCATCTTTTGCAAGGCAAGGCACTGCAGTGCTGTTCTCATCCAGCTTAAACAATGCTTCTGATAATCCGTATACGGAGGTATACCATCCGTAGTATTCCTTGTGCACATCCAGACTTGGATAAGCAAAAGATGCAGCTGTACGAAGAATATTATCTTCGCTACCTGTCTCTGTAGTCACCTCACTGGCAACCTGTTCCGTCGTACCGCATCCAAACATGGATAACGCCATGACACCTGCTAATAACATAGCCAGGATTTTCTGTCCTTTTTTCATAAATACTCTCCTATGGTTTTATAAAAGTCGTTCTAGATTGTAACACCAAAAAAAGAGCACTATAAGCCCCCCAGGGGGATATAAAATGCTCTTTTCTCATCCATACTTCTATACAAAACTATGCAATTGTATTAAATCATCAAATCCGAACCTTCCTTGCTGTGCTCAATGATATGAATGAGCTTCTTACAAGGCTTACTGATTACAAGTCCAATCACAAGAGACAATACAATGTAGCAGCACAAGGCTAGGATGTCCTTACCATAGTTCGCTCCATACATTCCGGCAATGCACTCTCTGGCTGCGCCCATGCTATAGGCAAATGGCATAAAGCGATACAGCACCTGATAGACTACCGGTAATACCTGTACCGGGAAGGTTCCACCACTTCCGGCAACCTGCAATACCATTAGAACCACTGCGACTGCCTCCCCTACTGCTCCGAAGGCATAGGTTAAGGAATAGAGGAAGAAGGTATAGGTCATACTGGTAAAAGCCATAGCCAGCCAGAACAAAAACGGATGCAAGCATTGAATCTTCACATAGAACAATGCGCCTAATACCGTAATAATGGTCTGTAACTGTCCAATCAAAAAGAAAGTGATATATCTTCCGAAGAACATCTGGTGCGGTTGGATACCGGGAATCTCGCAGCGCTTTACTTCGGTCTTCATAATCGCAACCAGAATCAACGCACCAACCCAAATGGATAATACAATATAGAACGGCGCTGTCGCCGAGCCGTTGGTATCGATTGGATATAGAGGCTCCTGTACTAACTCAATTGGTTCGGAGATGAACTCTGAGATAACCTCCGGATCCGTCTGTAACAGCTTCATTACAAGAGCATACCGCTCATTCCCATCCAAGTCATCCATGTCAGCAATGATATCCCGCAGCTTCCCTTGCATGGTAGCCACTTCTTCTCTGGACTTCACCAGATGATCCTTGCCTACCGTCATCATATCCGGATAGGTCTTTAAGATTGCCGTAATATCAGCCACACTATCGGAAGAATAATTGAGAAGCTGCTTTACTTCCGTAATGGAATTCTCCACGGAAGAAATGGAATTCTTCAGCTGCGGCTTCACTTCATTCTGATAGGCGTTAGACAGGTTCTGTAACTGCGTGCGACACGCATTGATATCCGCGGACACCTTGCCGTACAACGCACTGACATCATTACCGGTGGTAACCGTCGCCTGCTTCAAAGTATTTAAATCCGTCGATAAGGTATCCAGGGAAGACTCAATACCAGCGTTGGCAACGGCGTCTTTGGCCAAAGTCTTCTCTGGGTCCGGCAACTGGTCAATGGCATTATTGATGCCATCCGGAGAAATATCCGGAAGTGCATTTAAGGTCGCCTGCACCTCTGCAACGGTTTGATCTGCAGAGCTTTGTCCCGCCTGAATTTTCTTATCCAGAAGAACTAAGGACGTATCCAACTCATGCATCTTCAATGTAACCATATCGGAAATGGTATCCACCGTGGTCTTGGACGCATTCACCGTAGCATCTGCACTGTCCACCACCGTATTGGCAGAATTCATTAATAAATCCATCTCGCCGGACACCTGATCCGCTGCACCAAGCAGATTCTCCGTGGTATCCACCAGTGCAATATAGGAATCCATGATGGCAAGAGCCGTGCTAAGGTCTCGGTCTAAGGACTGCAGCTTCGCACTTGCAGCGTTGGTAATGGATTCTGTTCCATCCTCTGTGATATAACGGCTGGCTTCTAGAATCGTTCCTGCCAAGGTACTAACAAAGGCCTTATTCACTTCCGACTGAATGGTGGTCTTTACCTTGCCGGTAATCTTCGGCGCAATGGCATTCTTCTTCTCATTCTCGTAATATACAATGCTTGGATGGGTCACATCTCCGCCGATGAAACTAATCAAGTCTTCGGAAAAAGACTCCGACACCACAAGAGCTGCATAATAATCGCCGGCGTTCACACCGGATACCGCCTCTTCTGCGGTATCTACAAAAATCCAGTTGATGCTGTTGTTGGCCTTCAGATTATCGATAATCTGGGAACCAACATTCAGTTCCTTGCTCTCGATGGATGCACCCTTGTCACAGCTTACGATAGCAACCTGTAGATTGCCGGTAGCTTCCGCTTCGTATGGCGCCCAGTTGGATAAAATATTAAACCAGGCATACAGACAAGGAATCACCGACAAACCAATGATCACCACCATGGCCACTACATTGGTAGATAATCGCTTCGCATCCGCCCAAAATACTTTGAAAATATTGGACATCCCCTGCTGGAACTGCTTCAGGTTATAAGCCACCTTCTTCGGCGCCTGTAACTGCTCTATCTTTTCCGGAATGCGTTCCTTGATCTTGGACTCTACCGTCTCAGCCCGTTCCGTAATACGGGCACCGGCACGTTCTCCGGCCTCCGCTAACGCTTCACCAATGAGCGCCGCTTCCTCCGCATCTGCCGCCTCGATTTCATGGAGACGCTTCTGCATTAGGTGGTCGGTATACTCCACATACATCAGATAGAAAGCAATACCAAACAATGACACAATCCACAGAATCAAGAAGATTAATTTCGAACCGTTGGTCAAGAAACTAATCAATAGGAACACCAATGGCAGGAAGATATTCACCTTCAGCCCCACACGAATCTTCCGTTGATTTTTCACATGGGTGTTACGCTGCTCTTCTAAGTAATTGTTATAAAATTCTTCGTATTTCTTATTCTGCTTCTCACCCATCTTACATCATCTCCGTTTCTTCCATGCGCTCTTCCATGAAGTGATTCATCTTCTTGAACGGACGACGAATCCAGATACCGATGGTCAAAGACACCGGGATGAACAGGCATAGCTGTAGTAGGTAAATCAGATAATCATGCTCGTAGAATCCTGCCACGCTCTCACGCATCGCATTGATGGCGTACGGGAACGGGAAGAAAATATATACTTTCTGGAAAAATTCCGGCAACAACTCAATCGGATAGGTTCCGGAAGAACCGGCAATCTGCAATACGACGATAACCACTGCAGCGGCTTTGCCCACATCTCCGAAGGCAGATACCAAAGAATAAATCAACAGTGAGAAAATCATACTAGTCACTGCCGATGCCAACCAGAAATACACCGGATGCAAGCACTGTACATGCAAGAACTTCAGGTCACCAAGCACCGTAATCAAGGTCTGCAGCTGTCCCATTAAGAAGAACAATGCATATCGACCGAAGAACAACTGCCATCCCTTAGCTCCTTCGTACTTGGTGTGGTCCGGATGTACCTTCAGGATTGCAGTAAGAATCAATGCTCCTACCCAAATCGCCAGTGTGGTATAGAACGGTGTAACCGCAGAACCGTAATTGTCCACCGGATACAATACTTCCGTCTCGATATGTACCGGCTCCGCAAAGAATTCTCCGTACATCTCCGGATCACCGGATAAGGTCTCCATGAGAATCTTAGCCTTATCTCCATCTGCGGCAGCCTCCACCTTCTCGATGGCATCTGTCAGGCGATCAGATAACATGCCAAGGGCTTCACTGGTCTTCTCCAAGCTTGTGGTTGCGGAATTGGCTGTTACCTGAAGAGAACCGAAGATGTTGTTCATGCCTCCAAGAACCGATGCCATGTTATTCATCAGGTTCTGGCTGTTCTCTAGAATCTGGGTCAATCCATCCAGGCTCTGATTGATCTGTGGCATCAGATTATTGGTAATCTGCTTCTGCATATTTTCCAGATTGGTAATCGCCGTATTAATGGCACTAATAGCGTCTTCCCGCTTGGATGCAAGGTTGTTATCTACCGCACTGTTACCGGCGGTAATCACCAGGTCCATTGCCTTATTCGCGGTTTTCACATTCTCCTGCAACACCTTCAGCGCTGCCTGAGTATTCGGGTCCGTCAGAGATGCAGCCAGATTTCCAAGCTTCTCATTAATCTCGGTCAAATCCTGATTCACTTTTGCAGCAGCATCTGTCATGGTCTTCAAATCATTGGAGACCTTGGCTTCGTTCAAGGTGGCAATAGCGCCGGACAAGGTATTCTGGATACTATCCACCGAAGTATTTACCTGAGAAGTATAACCGTTCAGAGTGGTCTTAGACTGCGCTACATTGGTGGCTGCCTGACCGATGGTATTGGCACTGTCGGTGGCACGCTTCTGCATCTCCTTGGTATCCCCCTGTGCCTCACCTGCAGCTGCTGCTAAGGTCGCATTGCCACGAATCGCAACATTAATCGTATCCTGATAAGAAATCAAATCCTTATTGATATCTTTTAACTTCTCAATAAATCGATCCACGCCGCCGTCTTCTTCCAAGTCGGAAGATAAGGTATTGGTGCCTTCAAAGATTCGCTGCGTCATAGTCTTAATGAACTGCTCTTCGATATTGGACTGAATGGTTCCAACCACAGTATCCGTAATCTTATTGGCTACGGGATTGATTTTCTGGTTCTGATAAAAAATCAACTGTGGCTTGTCCACATCCTCAAAAAGGATATTGTACATGTTATAGGTAAAATTCTTCGGAACAACCAGAGCAGCATAATATGAGCCGTCCTTGACGCCGGCAATGGCTTCTTCCTCAGTTTCCACAAACTGCCAATCGATTTTGTCATTGTCATGGAGATTCTCGATGATTGCTTCTCCGGAATTGGAATAGGTTCCATCCTTGTCCTTGTAGCCTTCATCCAAAGATACTGCAGCAACCTTCAGATTCCCGGTGTTGCCATAGGGATCCCAGTTGGAATAGATATTGCACCATGCATAGAGTGCAGGAAGAATACAAACACCTACCACAATCACCAGAATAAAGAAATTAGAAATCACATGCTTTAAATCATTGAAAAAGATGCGCTTAATGATATTCATTCGATACTCCGCCATGCCCTCACATGGCGATACTCCCTTCATATACAATGAAAAAGGCCACATTACAGTGACCTTAGTTTTTCACATATTTGATTATATCATCTTTGGGCAGGGTTTCCTACCCAAAGAAACAGCCGTGGCATATACAAAGTCGGGATGTTGTCTAAATATCGGACATTCTAGTTCCCATAAATGGTATCTGTCCACGCTCCCTGCTCGGTACCATAATCCAGGGATACTCCGCCAGCCATGGTGTGTCCCAACTGATAATAACCGGATTCCGTCTTAAAATCGATGGTACTACTGGTAAAATCGATCACATCCAAATCCGACAGCAAATCTCCTCCGGTCACCCATACCGTCCAAGTGCTGCCCTCTATACCGTAGTCGCATTCCGCCGTTGGCTCAATTCCAATGACAGCGCCTCGTTCCGCATCAAAGAAATACTGTCCCTGAAAGGACTTGAACACATCCTCCAATGTAGGATTGGCTGCCTGCAACTCTGCTTCGATTTCTTCTGAAACGGTAAAGCCTTCTCCACGAATCTCTGCAAGTAAGCCTGCCAGATAGTAGCATCTTGCTCTGGTCAGTTCGGTTCCCTTGGAGTACTCAAGCAACGGCTGTAAGGTGCCGCCTTCCGCTTCTGCTCCGGCATTGGTAACTTCTGTTTCTTTCTTCTGCACCCATTTGCGCTGGTCGTCCAACAATTCTTCCTTACGATCAGCATCTAACTCGTCGCTCAGGCGACTCCACAGTGCATTCAACTCATTATCCCACAACTGAAAACAATCCGCCGCATTCTGATTCATCTCGGATTGAGGCGCAGATGCGGAATCAATGGCATCCATCTTCTCCCGGTAAGCTGCTTCTACCCCGTCCATCTCTTCCTGAATCGTCGTATCCGCTTGTGTAACGGTTGCGTTATCCTCCGACTGCACCTCGCTCTGTGCAGTACCTAATGGAGCATCTGTCTTTTCATCCTTGCTGCAACCTGCAAAACAAACAGCCGTCATCGTAACAGCCAACAATAATGACAATAGTTTTTTCTTCATTTCTCTTCCAATCCTTTAACTTATTGTAATGCGTTTACACACCATGCAAATGCATTCGCGGTCCGAAGCGCCACATCTTTGAAGTGGTTTCCTTCGTTCCATACAAGGATAGTATTGATTTGTTGTTTTTGCAACATGTCAAAAACGTTGGAAATGCAAAATTCCACCTGAGACATGGTGGGATTCTTCGTCTTTCCTTCACGGTCTCCAAGGCTTAAATAAACAGATTCTGCCTTCATGGGATGTTCCTTCATATCCGCCGTAAATCCGGGGAACCACACCGATGGGGATGCCGCCGCAATGCCGGTAATGCAATCGGTCCGACAACCGGCCCACAAGGCAAAAAGAGCGGCCAAGGAATAACCGCCGAGAATATAGGTTTTGGAAGTGTCATTACAGATCGATAAGAGTCGCTCCAAGGTAGCTTCTGCATGCCCACCAAAATCATCTTTTCCAAATACTGCAGTAGAAGGCCACGGCGATAAATCGTCATTCCAGTGGGATACCGGAAAGGAAATCATCTCAAAGTCTGTATCTGTTTGGGAGCGAAGCAGTTGCTCCACTTCTTCTGTAAATTCCGGCTCAACGGCATCTACCATATGAATTAGTACAAGATTTGTTTTCCCCATTTACAAGCCCTCCTTATATCATTCGATGTTCATCCATATAAGCTTCCGTTGCAAGAATGTTCGGAATGGAATGTTCCAACTCTCTGGCATAGAGATAGGTATATCGAATGATGTCCTCCATTCCAATGCTCTTATACTTCCCAAAATGCCATAATAGAATCGCCTCTATGTGATAGCAAGCCGCTACCGCCAGCTGGGCCTGTCCAAAGTAATACTCGTCGTATACGGAGCCACAGAAGTAGGCGAATAGGAAGTAGATGTAGATTTGTTCTAAGGTGGCCGGAAGTGCTATGCCTTGCTTCTGCAAGGCTTCGGATAAATGCTTTCTTGCCTGACTAAAATCTTCATCGCTCAATAACTGAAGATATGCATCTGTCGCATCAAATATCTCCTGTAATTCCGGTTCGGTATATTCCCATTCATCAGCCACTGCCAATATTGTATGAATCATTGTCTTGGATATATCCAAAGGCTTCACAACCGTCGTCAAAACATCCGCTATGGATATAGCTTCGAATGGTTGCTCCTCTTCTACGCAGAAATCCACTTGTTCTTGATACACCTGTACCACAGACAAAATCTTCGCGAATCGTTGTTCTAAGGACAAACTACGATTCTGCGCTACCGGAAGCATCCAATCCCGTAACTGACGTAGCTGACGATATACAATACGCTCTTCCTCTGTATACGCTTCCGTCTCTTTCTCTACGCGTTCTTCTGTTGTAAAAACAACATTATCCGAATTCGTAAGTATCATCCTTGCCACTTCCGGACAAGAAATACTAAGGGATAATTCCCGCACACCATCGAAGACCTCCGTATGTCTCGGAAACAGACGACAGGTATCGCAGAGAATCTCTTCCCCGTGGGCATGAATCAAGCGACACAGGCCCTGCTCATCCAAATTCTTGCAGCGTTTTTTCTCATCCTGCAGGAATGCAGCCTCCCGGTAATCGACCGTATCAATTTGTAATTGTCGATATCGTTCCAATGCATCTTCATCGATTTCAATCTGCCATCCTGCGCAGCAGGTCTTTGGGCAGGCATCGGCGATGCAATGGAAGTTATTGTAATAAGTTGGGTATATGTATTCCATGATTTTAGTATCACCTATAATCTGTAAAAGTTCAAGAACGCGGGATTCGATTCTCGCCTGTAAGAACTGCGAGAGGGGGGATTCGATTCTCGCCTGCCGGCTCGGTCGGTGCTCCTCGCAAGCGAGGGTCGTCCACCGGACGACCGCTTCTCCGCTCCGCTCCGGTCGGGCGCTAAGACGGACATCCACTGGATGTCCAGCGCCCCCTCAACACCGCAAGCGGTGTTTCGAATCGAATCCAACTCGAGATATTAAAAAAAATCCTAGGCATTTGCCTAGGATTATTTTTAATAGCGAGAGGGGGATTCGAACCCTCGACACCGCGGGTATGAACCGCGTGCTCTAGCCAACTGAGCTATCTCGCCATATTCGATATAAATGGGACCTATAGGGCTCGAACCTATGACCCTCTGCTTGTAAGGCAGATGCTCTCCCAGCTGAGCTAAGATCCCATATGTTTGGCGCCGTTCTCACGACAAGAAGTAATATATCATAAGGGTAGAACGGCGTCAACAACTTTTTCCATATTTTTTCGCGAAAAAATAAAGTCAGACAAAGCCTCTAAATATCGATAGATTTCGCATTAGTCTCGCGATAAATCTGGGTAGCAGTTTCGGCAATATTCAGTCCTTCCGGAAGGTTCACACGGAACCGATAGGTCAGCTGATGATCCTTGTGCACTTCCATCTCCGTGTAGAGAATATCAATGTTTCGCGCCTCTAGAATAGACTGAATCTTCTTCAGGCTGGAAGCCTTATCATCAATATCGATAATGATGCGCCCCTTGCCCTTCACATCGAAGACGCTCTTACTTCCATTATGAAGCGCAATCTGTACCACCAGAATAATCATGGTAGTTGCAATGGCCGGCAGATACAATCCAATACCAAGCCCTGTTCCAACTGCCGCAATGCCCCAGATTCCGGCAGAAGTACTAAGCCCTTCGATGCGGTCTTCCCTCATGAAGATGCATCCGGCGCCTAAGAATCCTACACCGGATACAATGCTACTGCACATACGGGATACATCCACATACACATCCTCTTCGCCCACCACATCTAAGAATCCATACTTGGATACAATGGCATACACGCAGGCTCCGATTGCTACAATCAGATAGGTACGCATGCCGGCGGCCTTCTGCTGCTTGGTGCGCTCAATGCCCACAAGCAATCCGCATACACAAGTTAAAACCAAGCGAAGCAAGAACTCCAATTCCATTTGATTCGGGAAAAATGTCAAACTCATGCTGCCACCTCCCCTACATGCCAATGGACTTTACGGTGCCGCTGCTCTTCACCAATTCCAACAGCTCCATCGGTTGTAAATCCAACGGCATACGAACATCCAGGGTATACATCAGACTAGAATCCTTATGCTTATTGATATGCCCACCGGTAATCTCGATGTTCTTCGACTCTAAGATTGCCTGGAACTTCTCAAATTCCTCCGGATCATCCTGCACTACAACCACCAGCTTCGTAAGACGACTGTTCTCCCATTCTTTTACCACACCATGATGTAAGATAATCTGAAGCAGAACAATCAGCACCGTACTAACGACAGCCACAATATACATACCGACACCAAGAGCGCTACCGATGGCTGCTGTAGCCCAAATACCGGCAGCTGTGGTTAGTCCATGCACGGAATTCCCCCGCATGAATATAATACCGGCTCCCAAGAAACCAACACCGGTGGTAATGCCGGCTGCCACACGAGATACATCCACTCGGGTTCCGGCCGTAAGCAGAATATCCTGGAATCCATACTTGGATATAATCACAAAAAGTGCAGCTCCCACCGCCACAATCATGTGGGTCCGGATACCTGCACCTTTGTTACGACGTGTACGCTCGATACCGATTGCACCGCCACATACGCAGGCAATCAGCAATCGAATGGCACACTCTATATTCACGTTATCAATTAATGTAAAAGGCATACCAAATTCCTCCCCTTTTGGAATACCTCTATTTTATCGTAAACCGCGCTCCTTGAGAAGTTTGTTTACGCGATTTGGATAGTTTCCGATGATACCATCCACCTTTGCATCCATCATCCAGCCAATGTGTTCCTCTTCGTTCACGGTCCAGGTGTTAATCTCGATGCCGTGCGCACGAAGGTCTCCAACCAATTCCGGCTTCAACATCACAAATACCGGGTGATAGCACTCGAATCCATGCTTCTGCACATACTCTCCAGCCTCTAAGATCCAGGTTGCCGTAAGCAGACCACACTTGATTTCCGGAGCAATCTCCTTCATGCGTTTTACTGACTCATGGTTAAAAGAGGAAATAATGACCTTATCACAGTAGTCATATTCTTTTAACTTGTCATAGACCGCCTGTTCAATTCCCGGATACTCCCAGATACCGGTCTTCAGCTCAATGTTGGTAAGAATATCCTTATCCTTCACCAGCGTCAGATACTCATCTAAGGTTGGTATCTTCTGGAAGCCCACCTTATCATGGAACTTGTTAGAAAAATCCACCTTACACAGTTCCTCATAGGTCATATCCTTCACCCAACCGCTGGCATTACCGGTACGATCAATTTCTTCATCGTGAATAATTACAAGAACCCCGTCCTTCGTCAGATGAACATCATTCTCAATTCCTTCACATCCTACTTCCAATGCCTTCTCAAAGGCAATCATGGTATTCTCCGGATACTCTCCCGAGAATCCTCTGTGGGCATAATTTCTACAAACTAATTTTTCCATGTCATTTCTCCTTTCATGCCTCTATGAGTATAACGCAAATTTAAACAAAAAACACGCCTAGGTAAAACCTAAGCGCGTTTTAAAATTATGCATTCTTTACTTTTGCAATATCTACCAGAGTAAACTGGTCGGATGCATTCTCCAAACTGGTTGCCAATGCATTGGCAGTGTCCATAGCGGTAATACAGTACACACCGGTCTCGATCGCGTTACGACGAATCAAGAAACCGTCACGAGTCTTATCTCCATGTCCCTGGGTCGGTGTATCAATAACCAGATCAATCTTATGACCTAAGATTAAGTCCATGACATTCGGAGATTCCTGGCTGATCTTATTCACCCACAGAGCATCGATGCCATGATCGTTTAAGTACTTGGCTGTGCTTCTGGTTGCATAGATCTTATATCCCAACGCCTGGAATCTACGTGCCACACCAACGGCCTCCGGCTTATCTGCATCCTTTACCGTCATAATCATCTGCTTATGCTTCGGAAGGCTAATGCCGGCTCCAAGGAATGCCTTATACAGCGCCTCATTGAAGGTGGTTGCAATTCCCAAACACTCACCGGTAGACTTCATCTCCGGTCCAAGGGAAATCTCTGCACCACGCAACTTCTCGAAGGAGAATACCGGCATCTTAATTGCCACATACTCAGCCTCCGGCTGTAGGCCAGGCTGATATCCCAACTCTCGAATGGTATGTCCGATAATAATCTTGGTTGCCAAATCAACAATCGGAATACCGGTAACCTTACTAATGTATGGTACGGTTCTGGAGCTTCGTGGGTTCACCTCGATAACATAAACTTCATCATCCATGACGATGAACTGGATGTTAATCATACCCTTTACATGCAGTGCCTGTGCCAGACGCTCGGTGTAATCCGTAATCTTAGCTTTAATCTCTTTTCCGATGGTTGGTGCCGGATATACGGAAATCGAGTCTCCGGAATGGACACCGGTACGCTCAATATGCTCCATGATACCCGGAATTAAGATATCGGTTCCATCACAGATGGCATCCACCTCAATCTCCTTACCCTGCAGGTACTTATCTACCAGAATCGGATGATCCTGTGCAATCTGGTTGATGATTCCGATGAATTCCTCAATCTCATCATCGTTAAAAGCAATCTGCATACCCTGTCCACCAAGAACGTAGGATGGACGAACCAATACCGGATAACCCAAGCGGTTTGCAACTGCCTTAGCCTCTTCCGCGGTGTATACGGTACCACCTGCTGCACGTGGAATCTGGGTCTTCTCTAAGATCTCATCGAAGAGCTCGCGGTCTTCCGCTGCATCTACGTCTTCTGCCTTGGTTCCAAGAATCGGTACACCCATGCGCATCAAATCCTGGGTCAGCTTAATAGCGGTCTGTCCACCGAACTGAACCACAGCGCCGTCCGGCTTCTCGAATCGAACGATGTTCTCTACGTCCTCTGCGGTCAACGGCTCGAAGTACAGCTTATCTGCGATATCGAAGTCGGTAGATACGGTCTCCGGATTGTTATTAACGATAATGGTCTCATAACCTTCCTTAGCAAAAGCCCAGGTGGAATGTACGGAACAATAGTCGAACTCAATACCCTGACCGATACGGATTGGACCGGAGCCAAGTACCAAGACCTTCTTCTTCGAGTTGGTCTCTACCGCCTCATTCTCACTACCGAATACAGAGTAGTAATATGGTGTCTGTGCCTCGAACTCTGCGGCACAGGTATCTACCATCTTAAAGCCTGCAACGATACCGTTGGCATAACGCATTTCCTTAATCTCGTCTTCGCTCTTGCCGGTAAGTCTAGCAATCACAGTATCCGGATACTCAATGCGCTTTGCTTCACGAAGTAAGTCGACAGTCAATTCCTGATTCTTAAGCGCCTGTTCCATCTCTACAAGGATGGCAATCTTATCGATGAACCAGAGATCAATCTGGGTAATCTCATGCATCTTCTCCATGGTGATGCCACGGCGGATTCCCTCTGCAATTCGATAGATACGACGATCATCTACAATCTCAAGGTCTGCAAGCAGTTCCTCATTGGTAAGCTCGGAAAAATCATAGCTTAACAGGCAATCCACATGCTGCTCCAAGGAACGAATGGCTTTCATCAGGGCACCTTCGAAGTTGTTGCAGATACTCATAACTTCACCGGTGGCCTTCATCTGGGTAGTCAAGGTACGCTTTGCCGTAATGAACTTATCGAATGGCAAGCGTGGGATCTTAACAACACAGTAGTCCAACATCGGCTCAAAAGACGCATAAGTCTTCTGGGTAATGGCATTCTTAATCTCATCCAAGGTATAGCCAAGTGCAATCTTTGCAGCCACCTTAGCAATCGGATATCCCGTTGCCTTGGAAGCCAATGCGGAAGAACGGCTTACACGTGGGTTTACCTCGATAACACAGTATTCGAAGGTCTGTGGGTGCAGCGCATACTGTACGTTACATCCACCGGTAATTCCAAGCTCAGAGATGATGTTCAAGGCAGAGGTACGAAGCATCTGGTATTCCTTGTCACCTAAGGTCTGGGATGGTGCTACAACGATAGAGTCACCGGTATGTACACCAACCGGATCGATGTTCTCCATGTTACATACGGTAATGCAGTTACCTGCCGCATCACGCATTACCTCATACTCGATTTCTTTCCAACCTGCGATGCAACGCTCTACCAATACTTCGTGGACACGGCTTAAGCGCAAACCGTTGGAAAGGATTTCTCTTAATTCATTCTCATCATGGGCAATTCCACCGCCGCTTCCACCAAGAGTGAAGGCCGGACGAAGTACCACCGGATATCCGATGGTGTTAGTGAATCGCACACCGTCTTCAATAGTGGTAACTACCTGGGACGCCGCCACCGGCTCATGAATCTTCTCCATGGTATCCTTGAAAGCCTGACGGTCTTCCGCGCGGAAAATGGTCTCTGCAGTAGTACCGATTAAGCGTACCCCATGCTCTTTTAAAAATCCGGACTCTTCCAACTCCATACCAAGGTTCAATCCTGCCTGGCCACCTAAGGTCGGAAGCACGCTATCCGGCTTCTCTTTTAAAATGATCTGCTCTAATACTTTTGCAGTAAGCGGCTCAATATACACCTCATCCGCAATGTCTTTATCGGTCATGATGGTTGCCGGGTTGGAGTTCACGAGAACAACCTCTATGCCCTCTTCCTTCAGGCTTCGGCAAGCCTGGGTTCCTGCATAGTCAAACTCTGCAGCCTGTCCAATGACGATTGGGCCGGAACCAATCACTAATACTTTTTTGATATCGTTATTCTTAGGCATTACTGCGCTCCTCCCATCATCTCAATAAATCGGTCAAACAAATATCCGCTGTCCTGCGGTCCCGGACATGCTTCCGGATGGAACTGCACGGTAAAAATGTTCTTGCCGGTATACTTCAGTCCTTCGTTGGTGCCGTCATTGACATTGACGAATGCCGGAGTTGCTACCTTCGGATCTAACTTATCTACATCTACCACGTAACCATGGTTCTGGGAAGAGATATACACACGACCGGTCTCTAAGTCTTTTACCGGGTGATTGCCGCCGCGGTGTCCGTACTTCATCTTGTGGGTATCGCATCCGGTGGCAAGGGCCATAAGCTGATGTCCTAAGCAGATGGCAAAAATCGGAACTTCCGAATCATACAACTTCTTAATCTCATCGATGATCGGGCCGCAATCCTTCGGATCTCCAGGGCCGTTTGAAAGCATAATACCGTCCGGATTGCTTCCTAAGATTTCTTCTGCAGTGGTGTGTGCCGGATAGATGGTCACTTCACAACCGCGGTCATTTAAGGACTTGGCAATGTTTTTCTTAGCACCCAAATCCAACAGTGCAACCTTTTTTCCTTTACCGGCAAGCTTGCTTGGTGCATCGCAAGTCACCTTGGATACCACATCACCGGTGCGGTATTCCTTCAAGCGCGGCAGGATTTCCTCCAAGTTGTAGTTCTCATTGGTGGTAATCATTCCGTTCATGGTTCCCTTATCGCGTAAGAGCTTGGTTAATGCTCTGGTATCAATACCTGCGATTCCCGGAATGTCCTGTTCCTTCAGGAAGTCCTGGATGGTTCCCTGGCAACGGAAGTTGGAAGGAATACGAGACAATTCCCGAACGATATATCCATCAACCCAGGAGCGCTTGGACTCCATATCCGGTGTAATTCCATAGTTGCCAATCAATGGGTAAGTCATGCATACCGCCTGGCCTGCATAAGAGGGATCGGTTAAGACCTCCAAGTAACCGGTCATCGATGTATTAAATACAATCTCTGAGATTACTTCTCTTGTTGAACCGATACTCTCTCCGCAGAAAACGGTACCATCTTCGAGAATCAAAAATGCCTTCATAAACTTTCCTTTCTTAAAAAAGCCTAAAATTTTTTCAATAATACCACAGGAGTCAAATCCCTATCAAGAAGAATTTTGTTGTTTTTCCAAAAAAATTCTTTGCGTGAAAAAACAGGCACAAAATGGATTGTACCTGTTCTTCTTTTACTTGAAATACGCTACACCGGATTCGAAAATCTTCATGTCCTGCTCACCGTAAATATTCACGGCAACGGAATCTCCAATACGTTCGGAGTGACACATCTTACCGAGCACTCGTCCGTCAGGGCTGGTAATACCCTCGATAGAACAATAGGATCCGTTGATGTTCCACTCTTCATCCATGGTTGGATTGCCGGCTTCATTCACATACTGTGTAGCCACCTGTCCGTTCTCGAACAGCTTCTTCAGCCACTCGGCATCGGCAACAAAACGTCCTTCACCGTGAGATGCCGGAACGACGTATGTACCGCCCAAGGTAGCCTGTGCTAACCATGGAGACTTATTGGAAACCACTTTGGTTGTAGCCATCTTACTGATATGACGACCAATGGTATTGAATGTCAAGGTTGGAGAATCCACCTGCTGTGTGTGGATCTGTCCGTAAGGAACGAGACCTAACTTAATCAGCGCCTGGAATCCGTTACAGATACCAAGAACCAATCCGTCTCTCTCGTCTAATAACTGATGAACCGCCTCTTTCATCTTCTCATTACGGAATGCGGTAGCGAAGAACTTCGCGCTGCCCTCAGGCTCATCTCCTGCGGAGAATCCACCCGGGAACATAATCATCTGTGCCTGGGAAATCCCCTTTACAAATGCGTCTACGGATTCGCGAATATCAGAAGCACTCTGATTACGGAAAACACAAATATTGGCCTTGGCACCGGCCTTCTCAAAAGCACGTGCGCTGTCGTACTCACAGTTGGTACCCGGGAAGACCGGAATGAATACGGTAGGAACAGCTACCTTATTCTTGCACACGTAGATATTTTTCTCTTCATGAAGCTCTAACGGAAGCTCCTGGTAATCCTCCGTTGCACGGGTTGGGAATACTTTTTCCAACTTCTTGGTCCATGCATCTAAGGCTTCTTCCATGGTAATTACGGTATCACCATAACGGAACTCCTGCGCATCGGTTACCGTACCGATTAAGGATACGAAGTCTGTCAGTCCGACTTCACCGAAGGCGTTCTTCACGGTGTTGTAGTCATCCGGTGTAATCTCTGCTACGAAGCTTGCACCATTGGCATGGAACAATCCGTCTACGGAAACCACTTCCGGATCAATGGAAACACCAAGCTTGTTACCGAATGCCATCTTGGAAACAGCGGCTACCAAACCGGTATTATCCTGAACATAACAGGAACGAATCACCTTCTTCTGGATTAGTTCATGTACGGTATCATACAGCTTCTTCAACTTGGAATAATCCGGCAAGGTGTAATTGTTAATTGCCAAACGGAACAATACCAAAGCGTCACCGGCTTCTTTTAACTCCGGTGTAATGATATCGCCCTCCTTTGCAATATCCACTGCAAAAGATACCAATGTCGGAGGCACATCAATATCATTGAAGGTACCGGACATGGAATCCTTACCACCAATGGAAGGAAGACCGAACTGCATCTGGGCCTCATAGGCACCAAGCAATGCGGCAAAAGGCTGACTCCAACGCTTCGGATCTTCGGTCATACGACGGAAGTACTCCTGGAAGGTAAAACGAATCTTCTTATAATCTCCACCGGCAGCAACAATCTTGGAAATTGAATTTACTACCGCATAGATGGAACCGTGATATGGGCTCCAGCTGGACAGATACGGATCAAATCCATAGGACATCATGGTAACGGTATCACACTTGCCATTCGCCACCGGAAGCTTCGCTACCATGGACTGGGTCTCGGTCAACTGATACTTACCACCATAAGGCATGTAGACGCTGCCGGCACCAATGGAACCGTCGAACATCTCCACCAAGCCCTTCTGGGAGCATACATTCAAATCATTCAAGGTACGAAGCCATGCAGCCTTCACGTCACCACGAGCAACATCCTCTGCAACACCTTCTACCGCATAGGAACGGAAATAATTCTCTTCCTGCTTCGGAGACTCTACGTATACGTCGGTCTCCTGATGTGCACCGTTGGTATCCAAGAACGCACGGGACAAATCAACGATGGTCTTGCCTCTCCACTTCAATACCAAGCGAGGCTCTTCGGTAACTACCGCTACCTCAACCGCCTCTAAGTTCTCCTCAGCGGCATATGCTAAGAACTGCTCCACGTCCTGTGGTGCAACCACAACTGCCATACGCTCCTGGGATTCGGAAATAGCAAGCTCGGTACCGTCTAAGCCGTCATACTTCTTCGGTACCTTATCCAAATTAATATCCAGACCCGGTGCCAATTCACCAATGGCAACGGATACGCCGCCGGCACCAAAGTCATTACACTTCTTAATAATATGAGCAACTTCTTCTCTACGGAAAAGACGCTGTAGCTTACGCTCGGTTGGAGCGTTACCCTTCTGCACCTCTGCACCGCAAACTGCAGTAGACTGGGTATTGTGAGCCTTGGAAGAACCGGTAGCACCACCGATACCGTCACGACCGGTACGTCCACCAAGTAATACGATCACATCTCCCGGATCGGAGTTGAGACGCTGAACAGCACGTCTTGGAGCTGCACCCATAACGGCACCAATCTCCATACGCTTTGCTACGTAATTCGGATGATATATTTCCTTCACATAACCGGTTGCAAGTCCAATCTGGTTACCATAGGAAGAATAACCGTGGGCTGCCTCACGAACGATTTTCTTCTGTGGAAGCTTACCTTCCATGGTATCTGCATTTGGAACGGTAGGGTCAGCTGCACCGGTGACACGCATGGCCTGATATACATAAGTACGACCGGACAACGGATCACGGATAGCGCCACCCAAGCAGGTAGCTGCACCACCGAACGGCTCGATCTCTGTCGGATGATTATGGGTCTCATTCTTGAAGTTCACCAGCCACTCTTCGGTCTTACCGTCCACTTCTACCGGAACCACAATAGAGCAAGCATTAATCTCATCGGACTCTTCCTGATCCTGCAGCTTGCCTTCCTTCTTCAATTGCTTCATTGCAAGCAATGCCAAATCCATCAAGCAAACATACTTATCATCACGGTCCTGATACAACACCTTGAAGTTATCCAAGTAGTTCTGATAGGTTGCTTCCATCGGCTTGCGATAAAAACCATCTTCAAATGTAACGGATTTTAATTCGGTGGAAAAAGTCGTATGGCGACAATGGTCGGACCAATACGTATCGAGAACACGAATCTCCGTCATGGATGGATCACGGTGTTCTTCCTTAAGAAAATAATTCTGAATATGTAAGAAATCTTTGAAGGTCATTGCCAAATTCAAAGATGTATAGAGCTGTAATAATTCTTCTTCCGGCATCTTAGCAAAACCGTTAAGAATCTCAACGTCTGCCGGCTCCTCAAACTGGTCTACCAAAGTCTCTGGCTTCTCAAGACCGGTCTCTCTGGAATCTACGGGATTAATGCAATGCTTCTTGATGAGTTCGAACTGCTCATCAGTAATATCGCCTTCAATAACATAGGTGGTTGCGGAACGAATAATCGGCTCCTCATCATCCCGAAGCAGCTTCATGCACTGCTCAGCGGAATCTGCACGCTGATCAAACTGTCCCGGCAGATACTCTACAGAGAATACTCTGCCATCGTAAATGAAAGACTCCTCATACAAATCATCTACCGGCGGTTCAGAGAATACAGTAGCCAAAGCGGTCTTATATGTCTCATCCGACAGATTCTCCACATCATACCGAATCAACACACGCACTCCGGTGACTGCCTCCACGCCAAGATAATGACGGATTTCGTGTCGCAAAGAATGTGCAGCGACGGCGAAATCAGGCTTCTTCTCAACATAAACTCTTCTTACGTTACCCATGTTTTCCTCTTTCCTTTTTTTACAATACTCCTCAAATCCATAGGCGTCTCTTACCCCGCATATGGGTTGAGGTATGTGCCAGTTCTCTTAACTCCAAGCACACCGCTAGAAGTATACCATACTCCCCACCTATAGAAAAGGATTCCTTTCACAAAAATTCCAAGAATTTTATTCCAGTTCCTCCCAAAATTTTGTGACACTTTTTTCTACCGTATCCAAAGTCTCCACTTCTACATCTGCCCACTCTCTCGGGAAGGTCTTGCGATAGTCACTGAAGCAGAAACGTTCATCCAAAAGCGCAATCACGCCCACATCCTCGGTGGTACGAATCACGCGGCCTGCCGCCTGCTGGACCTTGTTCATGCCCGGATACAAATAGGAATAGGCGAAACCGTCCCCTCCGTTGGCATTGAAGTAATCCATTAAGAGCTTCCGCTCATTGCTGACCTGTGGCAATCCGGTTCCCACAATGATAGCGCCAATCAGCCGTTCTCTCGTAAGGTCAATTCCCTCCGAGAAAATACCGCCCATGACGCAAAAGGCCAACAAGGACTTCTCGCGGTTCTCTTCAAAAGCAGCCAGGAACGCATCCCGCTCTTCTTCTGTCATACCGCTTTCCTGTTGCAGAAAATCATAGGTCGCCAGCTCTTTTACCGTGAAGGCTTCATAGACCCGTTCTAAGAACGCATAGGAAGGGAAAAAGACCATGTAGTTGCCCTTCTGGCAGGAAGCAATCTTACAGATATATTCTGCGAACTTCCGATATTCATCCTTGGAACGCCTCGTATACTTGCTGGTTACATCCCGACCGATGAAGAGCTTCCGCTGCTTCGCATCGAAGATGGTCTTGGCATAAATCGCATATGGATCTTCCTTGGTACACAGCAAGCGCTTGTAATAATTAATCGGAAGCAAGGTTGCGGAAAAGAACACACAGGCATTGGCCCTTTCAATCCGCTCCTGCAACATACGGGAAGGATCCATGCAGCGCAAGTGAATCCGAAACAGATTCTCCGAGTTGAAGTCACAGTAAATGCGATACCGTTCATCCATCCAATCCGACAGGTTTAAGAAATTGCGAACCTTGAAGTAGAACTCCCGAATCTCATCCATATGGTCCAATTCGATATGCTTCTCAAAAAACGTCTGCATCGCATTGGCAAGACGCATCAGTGCAAGCAGAAAGGAATCCATTTCTTCTAATAGAAGAACTTCGTCACACTGCCGCTTCCAATCCAAGAGAATTCGATTGCATCGATCCAAAGCCTTCGGAATTCCTCCGTTATATATCTTGAAGTGTTTCTTCATATCCAAGAACTCTTCCTTCACCAGAGTCTCAGAATACATCTCCCTGCCACGTTCCACCAGGTTATGGGCCTCATCCACCAGAAGAATGGCATCGGACTTCACACCTTCCGTAAAGAAACGTTTCAGATATACATTGGGATCAAATACATAATTGTAATCGCAAATAATATTATCGCACCAACTGGATACATCCAGATTCATCTCAAAAGGACAGACATTCCGCTTGGCCGCCCATCGTGCAATGGTATCCCGGTCAAACACATCCTGCTCCTGCAATAGATCATAAACCGCATCATTGATACGATCATAATGTCCCTCGGCCCTGGTGCAATGCTTCGGGTCACACTTGGATGCATCAAAAGGACAGAGCTTATCCTTGGCGGTAATCTCTACCGTCTTTCCTCGATAGCCCTGTTTTTCAAACAGTAAAAATGTATCTTTTGCAACAACACGGGTAATGGTCTTCGCAGTTAGATAAAAGATACGCTCTCCCAGTCCTTCTCCAACAGCCTTCACCGCCGGGAAAATAGTGGCCAAGGTTTTTCCGGAGCCGGTTGGTGCCTGCATAAAAAGAATCTGATTCCTGGCAATGGTACGATACACATCCCCTGCTACTTCCCGCTGTCCCTCACGATAAGCATAAGGGAACTCCAACGCATGAATGGAATCCTGTCGGGTTAACTTCCAATAATAGGAGAAATCCGCCCACCGCTTGTACAATGCCAGAACCCCTTCAAACCAATCGGACAGTTCCTCATAGGTATAGTGCTCATGGAAGCGTCGAATATCCTCGGTATCCAGATTGCAGTAGGTCATCTGCACCCCAATCTCATCCAAGTGATTCTGGGTAGCATAAATATAGCCATAGACTTTTGCCTGGGCCAAATGCACTGCCACCGGTTCACTCATATTATCCAAATCCAGATACACACCCTTAATCTCATCAATAGTGACGCCATCGTCTTCGATGATAATCCCGTCTGCCCGGCCTTCAATACCAAGCTCATAGTCCTCATAGGTAATGACGAACTTCAACGGTACTTCCGCATGATAGGACGCACCCATCTTCTTCTGAATCTTGCGATGGATACGACTGCCTTCTAACATCGCCGTGATGGTATCTACTCCACCGGCGGAATGATCAATGTCTCCGGAACGCAAGACAAACTCCACCAAGTCTCTTACGGAGATGCGAATCTGTGCCCGTGCTTTTGGTAATTCAATTTCATAAGACTCCGTCTTCTTTGCCACGTTCCTACTCCTTACAGTCATACTCTACGGCATCCATCTTAACATAAAAAAAGAGCCATCAAAAGTAGCGAACTACTCTGATGACTCACCCATAACATTCCAATGAAAAGGATCAATTTGCGAAACTAGATACTACCCACGGAATTATGCTACAGCAAACTTAGAAACCATCTCGCGGAAAGTATCGTCCTGGTTAGCGCAGATTACTTCAAGGTCACGATTCAGACCCATAGAGTAAACGCCTAAGAAAGACTTCGCATCAATATAAACTACACCGCTCTTGAGATCAATGTCATAATCAAACTTGGATGCAATGTTAACGAACTCCTGAGCCTCTTCCATATTATCCAGCTTAATTCTTAACTTCATAAAACCACCTCTTACAAAATGTAAAAAACAAAAAAACAGAAATGAAATAACCAAAGCGGAAACTATTTCATAACTTTTGGTTCTGCATAATTAAACCATGGTTGGATTGTACTGTCAATAGCAAAATTGTACTGCAAATTCGCTCATTTAGAAAACGTTTTCATCATTTCCTACTACACACCCTGTATGTTACACCACTTTTGTCCAGAAACGCGTCCATATATTGACATCTGTAAGCTCCGCGCAAGAAGTTGGTTGTGAAATCTCACCAATTGGTCTCTGCATATTTGTGCACTATCACCATTTCAAGAAATACAAAATTCGAAGATTCGTAAATCAAAAATTGCAAATACAACTGTATTGTTTTCGAAAAAGAAACAATTTTTGCATAAAAAATAAGCGAAACGAAACATAAACTTCACTTCTGCTTGTAAAAAAAGAACCTACCGTCAAATACGGTAGGTTCAATGGAAAATTCATATTATTATTTATACTCTTATATTTTAGACAGGTAAATCTGTCGCAGATGCTTTCTTAACAAAACGTAAAGCGAAAATCGTTAATCCAATCAAATAAGCAAAGAATACATAGGTTAACGGTCCGCCGATGAAACAGCAGAAATCATAGAATCCGTGAAGTAATACCGGAATCCAAAGGGACTTCATCTTCATCTTCTTGGCAGGCTCTAAATTACCGGCATCGAAGTATCCCTTCCAGTTACCGTAATAGAATCCCATGAATACTGCAAAGATGGAATGACCAGGAAGTAATCTAGCGAAAGCAATATCCCAGCCAGCTCCATAACTTACGATATATAAAATATTTTCAAATGCAGCAAATGCGATACCAACACACATGGTATATACGATTGCGTCGAAACGATAATCAAATTCTTTGTTCTTCTTTGCAAAGATTTCCAAACATAAGAACTTAAATCCTTCCTCGACCAAAGCCACACCAAATACCGCGCTCACTGCGGAATAAATCAATGTACCAGGGAATAATCCTGCAATCTGGAATACAAAATCCAGAATTCCCTCTACAATTGCTGCAGGAATTGCTATAATAATACCTGCAATAAAGAATTTAGCTAATAAACCAATCGGTTCTTTCTCGATTTTATCCATGTAATATACATAGATCAGTACGAGAATTGGTGGAATAACTCCAAACAACACTGCTTTGTCCACTAGTCTGACCTCCATTATTTATGAAATTTTCCAAAGCCTATTATGACGGATTATGAAGAAAGAGGCAAGCCAAAATGAATGAACTTACGGTTGAAGAATTATTGATTCTTGCAGAGCAAGTTGCAACAGAAGCACACAAGAATCAGGTGGATTTAGGAAATGTTCCTTACATCGAACATCCACGTACCGTTGTGTCCCTCTGTAGCTCTAAAAAAGCAAAAATTATCGCCTGGTTACACGATGTCTTAGAAGACACCACCGTTACCGAAGCGGATCTTATCCAGCAAGGATTTCCTATGGATATCATCGAGGTATTGCGTCTTCTTACGAAACAACCGGGCGACGATGAGAATTACGAGGGCTATATTCTTCGTCTACAGCATGATCCCCTCGCCCGGGAAGTCAAAATAGCAGATCTAACCCACAATTCCGATATCACTCGCATTCCACATCCTACCGCGGAAGATTTTCAGCGTCTGGAGAAATACAAACACGCACTCTCCATCTTAACAGAGCAATAAAAGCAAAATAAAAAGCCGGTATAAAAATACCGGCTTCACAGGGACAGAAGGACTCGAACCCTCGACATTTGGTTTTGGAGACCAACGTTCTACCAACTGAACTATATCCCTTTAATAACAAACCCTTTAACATATTAAATTAAAGGGTACTGCATGTCAATATGAATATCACATACCTTCAAAACTTCACACAGATTCGAAAAAACTTTGCTATACATTGACCTACTAGGTCAAGCCTTCGATCGATTAGTAACAGTCAGCTACATGCATTACTGCACTTCCACCTCTGCCCTATTTACCTTGTACTCTACAAGGGATCTTATCTCCTCAAAGGAGGGGATATCTCATCTTGAGGTTGGCTTCACGCTTAGATGCCTTCAGCGTTTATCCAGTCCAGACTTGGCTACCCAGCTATGCCTTTGGTAGACAGCTGATACACCAGTGGTCCGTCCACCCCGGTCCTCTCGTACTAGGGGCAGCTCCTCTCAAATATCCTCCGCCCGCGCCGGATAGGGACCGAACTGTCT
>FPAN01000004.1 GCA_900116395.1 Lachnospiraceae bacterium XBD2001
AGATTCTTAAAATACTACCTGTGTGAAGGAGCTTGGTCTCACGTGTGTTGCGACACAGAATACAAGCGCTTCTACGACATCAAATACAAAGAAGTCAACAGGAACCAGCACAAACGCGCACTCGCACTTACTGCCCGTAAATTTGCTAGATTGGTCTACAGTATGCTGAAGACTAATCAGCTATACAAAGCTCCTGTTTCAAAGTAGTAAATACTACTTTAGGAGTTAACGCCCTGTTTTTTTGAAACAGTACGGCAGGGCTTAGGCGGTCGTTCTTTCTTTTTTGAAAAATAACCAAAAAGAAAGGGACTTTTCAAGATTTTTCATCTTGACATATCACCGCTAGACTAGTTTAAAATGTTCAGGTGCTCAATCGCTGTAAGTAACGCAGCCTGATCTACCTGTGCCAATGCCTGTACCACTTCCTGCATTCCCTGTTCGTACTCCTCGGGAATCCGATAATCGGATAACATCGTCATAATATCATCCGCACTGTCGAAGTCGAAAGCCTCTGCAAACTCCCGCATTGCCCCCACGGCATCCGCAAGTTCTCCCTTCGAGATTTCCTGTCGAAGGTCCGCGCCGCCCTGCTGATGAGACACCAGCGGTCCCAGGCGGTCGATGTAAGAACGGTATAATTTTAACAGTTCCGGGGTGTTTTCATCAATAGCAACCACGCTATTTTCATCTCCATCCGCAGCGAAGTTTCCTGCCGTTTCCATCTGTTCTGCCAGGTTCGACAGCTTCAGGGCACCAATCAGACGGGCAGAGCTCTTCAAGGCATGCACCAGCACCGTGTAATTTTTATAATCCCGTTCCTTCCAAAATCCCTCAATGGAAGCGATTTTCGACGGAGCTACGGTAATAAACTCTGTCATGACTTCCATCAGGATATCTTCACTGCCACAGTTTCGAATGGCAGCCTCATAATCAATGGACGTAATTCCCGCCAGCGGAGACAAATGGGTAGATTCGGTTACCTGCTCCTCTGCCTTTGGTTCCTCGGCCGTATCATACTCCAACAATTCCTTCGGCAGGTACTGCTCCAACATGGCCTCCAGCTTCGCACCTTCCACCGGCTTGGACATAAAATCCGTAAAGCCCGCCTCCAGATACTTCTCTCTTACGCCGGATATGGCATTGGCTGTCAGGGCAATCACCGGTACGCCCTCATTGAGATGCTCAGACATTTCCCGCATCTTCTCCAAGGTCTCAATGCCGTCCATCTGTGGCATTCGATGGTCTAAGAAAATCAGATCATACTTGATATTTTTAATCAGCCGCAGCATCTCAAATCCGCTTTCCGCCGTATCGATCTGAATCTTCGTCTGCTTCAGCAAGCCCTTGATCACCGTAATATTCATCGGCGTATCATCCACCACAAGAATCCGGGCATTTGGCGCATGGAACCGCTCGTGGTATACCACATTTCGAGTCTTGGCACGCTCGAACATCTCCGTCAGACTACCAATTGCCTTCCATTCCACTACCTGCTGACGCAATCGGAAGGAAAAATCCGAGCCTTCCCCATATACGCTATCCACATCCAAGTGGCTGTCCATCAGTGCAAGCAGGTTATTCACAATGCTCATACCAAGCCCGGTACCTTCGATGTTCCGGTTCCGCTCTTCTTCGATTCGTTCAAAGCGTTGGAACAACTTGGAGAGGTCCTCCTCCTTGATTCCGATACCGGTATCCTTCACGTGCACCAGCAAATCCACCGCATCCTCTGACACCTTCTCGAAATCCACGGACAACGTCACCTTGCCCTCATTGGTGTACTTCACGGCATTGGTCAAAATATTTAGGATAACCTGCTTGATGCGAATCTCGTCGCCGTATAGCATACAAGGGACTTCTTCCTTCACATCCACAACGAACTCCAGGTCTTTATCCGATGCCTTGGTAGAAATCATATTCACCAAATCGTTGATGGTAGAGGACAAGTCATACTGCACCGGGATAATATCCATCTTCCCGGCTTCCAGCTTAGAAGAATCCAGAATATCGTTCACCAGTCCAAGCAAAGATCTTCCTGCAGTCTGAATATCCGTTGCATATCCAACAATATCCGGTTCCCTGCTCTCCCGAAGAATCATCTCATCCATGCCAAGGACCGCATTGATTGGCGTCCGAAGCTCATGGGAAACGTTGGATAAAAAGGCTGATTTGGTCTCACTGGCCTTCTGGGCAACCCGCAGGTCTTCCTGCAATTCCTGTTCCCGCTTCACCTGATCCACATAATTTAAGACACCGACTGCCATCTGGTCCACAGATTCATAGAGAGTTCCAATCTCATCCTTGGTATGAAAACGGAAATCCTGCAATTTTTCCAGTAGCTGTGCTTTTTCATCCGGCTCTGCCGCCGTAAATTCCTGTAGCTTCTCGGACAGTTCCGAAACCGGAACCGCAATGTAGTACTGCGCATAATAGTTGGCCAGCACCATAAACGGCACTGCTACACTGAGAATCAACAGAATCAGCTTGGCATCGAAGGCAATACCCTTGTTATTTAATAGGAATCGGACCTCATCCAAATCACTTTGAATCTGTTGATTCGCTTCTTGCGACAGCAAATTGTCAGACTCGGTAGCATCTTCCGACTGTGTCCCATTGTCCTCCATAAAATCATGAAAAATGGTCTGTGGTACTTCACTGGATACGTTATCGTTAATCTCAGGGATTAACTGGTTGGCAAAAACAGCCGCAAATACACTAAGCAGCAATCCTTCCGCAAAAATAATAGCAATTACCCGCTTGGAGATTACCGACTGTCGACGGATCTCCATTCCGGTACTTCGATAAACCGCCTCTAATGGGAAGGGCCAACGATAACGTTCCGGCAATACACGGAACACCAGGTAAAAAACTCCTACCGCAAGGAAAACCTCCGGCATCACCGCAACAAATCCATGGAACAAGAACCATCCGTTCAAGGACCGATAGCCTTGCCCCGCAAGCACCAACAGGATAAACTGCCATAACGGTCCGCAGACGACTACCAGATTGATATAGGCGATTGTCATCTTCATAAACCGTTTCGCATATCCCCGATACACAAACAGGTACGCTAAAATATCACTGATTAGAATGATGGTCATGGCATATGCAAAATCGCCGTTTTGGAAATACGCCCACAAAAAGAGCACAACGTAACTAATCATTGCCGGCGCCATTCCAAACAGTCCACTCAGTAACAGTGACGGTAGCAGACTAAAATCCAAACGAACTCCCGCAGTCGCCTCCATGTAATTTCCCTTAGTCAGTAACAACTGTGTCATCGTAGCCATAATCAAAGCAGCCAACGTGATGAGTTGTCGCCACCAATATCTTTTACCCATTTACCAGCCTCCTGTGCATTAAGTCTGTGTGGATAATGTGGATAACTCTGTTGAAAAAAATTCCAACATAACGTTTTCGTTGATTTATCAACCTTTTTGCTGTGGATAAGTGTGGATAACTTTTCCCATCGCATCTTGTTGAATTGTATGAAATATAGTTGCAATACCCTTGTTGACTTCTAAATCAACAAGCTAGATAAGCCCCATTTTACGGCATCCGTGATGAATTCCACCCTCATGAAGGGTTTTGGTGACATAATCCGCCATCGCCTTCAAATCGTCGGTTCCATTGCCCATGACAATGGCATGACCGGCTGCTTCCATCATCTCTGTATCATTCACACTGTCTCCAAAGGCATAGGTATCCGAGATATCCACACCCAATAATTCACATACCCGCTGTATACCGGTACCCTTATCAAACCCGGTAGGCACCATCTCGCACACGGTGGAACTATGAATCAAAAAACCATATGCATCTCCCAATTCCCGCATGCACCGCTCCATATCCGCATTGTCCGTGGCGCAGGAGAGCTTGGAGATATCCCATTCGCCCCAATGACCGGCAATCGACAGAAGATCGTCTCCCATCTCCGCCATGAGCTTCTGACCGTAAGGTTCATAATCGAATTCCGATTCATCCATATATAAATAGTGTTTGCCCTCGAGAATCGGCCGCATTCCGCAGGCGCGCACCGTCTCTACGGTATGAATTGCAAGATCCCTTGGAATACGATGGCAGAACAATTCACGACCGTGATATTCAATCATGGTACCACAGCCGGAGACGATACCATCAAATCCAATATCCAACAAATGTTTCTCACGAATGAAGCTTCTGGTCCGTCCGCTGTTGATAAAAACCTCATGACCATTTTCCTGCATTTGGTGGATTGCCATGACGGTGCTCTCCGGAATTATGTTTGCATCATCCCAAATTGTACCGTCAATGTCTAAAAATACTACCTTTTTGCCCATTTTATCTGTCCTTAATCCTTCTATTTCTTGGTGGCATACATGAAGTATACGTTGCCGGTTTGGGTCGTATAGATGCCACTCACATTGCTCTTCAATAAATACGCATCGTTGTCATAATACAACGGAAGTACCGCATAGGTATCCATTAACATATCTTCCGCCTGATGCATCAACTCCACACGATGCTGGAAATCACTTTCCTGCTGAATCTGTGTTAATAAATCATCGTATGCGCTCCAATTCAGCTCTTCCATAGATGCCCCACGGCCTAAGCACGGTACATTATTACCGCAATTGGTCTCATATTGCAGCAGCATGTTAATCGGATCATTGAAATCAGCTACCCAAGTGCCTTTGGAAAATACAAAATCACCGGCCTCCTGGCGTTCGAAGAAGGCATTGCGGTCCATCTCCTCAATTTCCATGACAATTCCAACCTGCGCCAAATCACTCTGAATCGACTCCGCAACGTGTCGGTTCAAATCTCCCTGGTCCATAATATAAGGAAGATGAATTTCCGGACTGCAGGTATAGGTACCATCCGCCTGCTCTTCGAAGGTGTATCCACACTCTTCTAAGAGAGCTATCGCTTCCTCTTCCATCGCAACGCCGGTCTTCTTCCCATCAAAATAAGAGGTGTACTCAGTCTTAAACACTGCACCGTTGCCGTCGCTCATGCCACTTGGAACATAGGAATCTGCAATGGTCTGGCCCTTATAGCCGTAGTTGGATACCAGATAATTCCTGTCAATGAGCATATTAATGGCCTGGCGGAATTTCTTGGCCTGCTCAACGGATAATCCGTCAAAAATCGGCGCATTCACATTAAATGCAACGAATTCTACGCCCAAACGCTCCGACAGATGAAACTCCGGATTCGCCTTCAAACTCTCCATCTCGGAAGAAGGAATCTGATTGATAAAATCCAAATCTCCGCTGTTATAAGCAGTATAAGATACGCCGTCATCTGCATTTAACATCATCTCTAAGTGCTCTAACTGCACCTGATCGGCGTTATAGAAGTTCTTGTTTTTCTCATAGACCATGGATTCCTCATGACGCCATTCCTTCAATTGGAATGCACCGTTGCAGACAAATCCTGCTTCCCAGGTCCACGCGCCCGGAGTATTGCCTGCCGGGTTTGCAGCCTCTACACTGGCCCGATGCACCGGAAAGAATACCGGGAATGCCAGCATTTCCATGAAATAAGCGCAAGGATTCTGCAAGGTAATCTCTAGGGTGTAATCATCCGTTGCCACTACCGCCAAGGTTCCGTCTTCATTCCTTGCGATAACATCGAAGAGGCTCACATAATCCACTGCTGTCTCCGGCAAAATCGCACGGTTCCAACTGTACACGAAATCTTCTGCCGTTAGGGGATCTCCGTTACTCCACTTTGTCTTCTTCATGGTAATCTTATAGGTCAGGCCATCTTCGGAGATCTCCGGCTCTCCTTCTGCAATCGCCGGTACAATGTCACCGCTAGCGTCATAGGTATACAGTCCCGCGAAGGTATTCACCGCCAGCATCATACCGTCAATTGTGGTATTCAGTGTAGGATCCAGGGACTTTGGTTCGCTGGAAATATTGATAAACAGCGTACCGGTATCATGATTGGTCGCAGTTGTTACCTTGCCGTTCTTTTCCTGGCCTGCACTCTCTGTAGCTACCGGTTGCGTGGTCGGTTGTCCGCAGGCAACTATGCTTGCCCCCAGAAGTAAAGCCAAAAGACATGCGCTGATTCTTTTCATCCATGTACCTCCTTAAAAAAGGATATATATATTCAGATTACCACTTTTCCTATCCGATATGCTACATCCATTTTATTGCATACACAAATACATCGATTATTTCTTATTGAGGAAATATTTATGGAATGTTATCATAGGAATGTGGGGAAAACCTGTATTCTGGGGAGGTACGTATGCAATACAACATGAACTTCGACATCGCCGCAATCTTTGTGTGCCTTTTTTCCATCTACTGCGTCATCGCAAAGAAAGGATTGGTGCGCCAGCAAAATCGCGTTCTTCTGACGCTCTGCATAATGACACTGTCCTGTGCTGCATTTGATATTCTTGCAGTCTTTTCTCTGCAACCGGACAGCCGTATTCCATTTGCAGTGTGCTATATTTTTAATTTGATTTATTTCCTGATTCACAATGCAGTTGCCTTAGTCTGCCTTGTGTACTTGGGTCATCTTACCGGCGAAAATTATAAGTATTCCCCGTTTTACTACTTCGGAATCTCTTTCCCGTATCTGCTGCTTCTGATTGGGCTATTAACCAACCATTATCACCATTTTCTGTTTACCGTAACACCGGAACGCCTCTACATACGTGAGACCGGTTTCTTCCTATTATATTTGGTTGCATCCATCTATATTATTGCCATTATTGTAAAGCTCTTCCGCTTCCGGATTTCCATGGACCCATCCCGTCGCTGGATGATTCTGATCTATTTGGTATCTTCCATAGTGGCACTTACCGTGGAGTATTTCATTCCAAGTGCATTGGTAGAGCTTTTTTTCCAGTCCATCTCCATCTTAGGCGTTATCTTCACCATTGATAACCTGCGAGAGCTTACGGATGACAACACCAACGCCTACAATCAGATGGCTTTGGAAGAAGACCTGCATCTGTTAATCAATGCACATCAGGACTTCCATGTATTTGTCATCAACTTGCCACACATTATGGATTCCATTCCGGTTCTGGGCGCTGCACCGATATTCAAGATACTGATGGATGTCAGCATCTTCCTTCGTTCTTTCCCGGGAGCTACGGTGTATCATTGCGGCGGCGGCCACTTCGCCATGATTTATATGGACGGATCCCACAGAGAAGAGATGTTAGAGGCAATTACCGCACGGTTCCGGGAACCATGGATCTATGAGAACATCCAGCTGAATCTAAGCATGGAATTGTGCTATGCCGAGTCTCCCGAAGAGATTCGAAGCCTGAAGGACTTCTTCCTTATTATGCAAGCACCGGTTCGAAATACGACGGCCGTACCAAATAACATCAATGTCTATGATTACCAGCGGTATCTTCGCGAGCGGCAGGTCTTAGAAGCCCTGCACAAAGCCCTTCATACCCATGGTTTTGAGATTTACTATCAACCGATTATGGATGTAGCTAACCATGCTATTCACTCCGCAGAGGCACTGATTCGTCTAAACGATGATGTGCTTGGATACATCTCACCGGAAGAGTTCATCTCCATTGCAGAGCGCCACGGATTAATCATTGAGATTGGCGATTATGTCATGGAAGAGGTTTGTAGATTTATCTGCGAAAATGATATTTCCGATTACCGAATTCAGTATATTGATATTAATCTTTCACCGATTCAATGCATGGACCAGAAACTTGCATCTCGTTTCTTAGGCATCATGAAGAAGTACCATGTTGCTACGAATCAGATTAATTTCGAGTTGACGGAAGCAGCCATCAACCGAAATCATGAGCTGTTATCTCTGATGATTGAGCGCTTCTCCAAGCGTGGCGTCTATATTACGCTGGATGACTACGGAACCGGTAATTCCAACATCTCTACCATCTTCCAGTTACCGTTCTTGATGGTGAAGTTGGATAAGAACATCCTGTGGAATGCGGAAAAGAGCAAGCGTTCCTTGGAAATCTTAAAGCATACCATGAGCCTCGTAAAAAACATGGGCATGAAGCTTCTCATCGAAGGAATCGAAACGGAACACCAGTTGAACTGGTCATTGGAAAACGGCGTAGATTACTGTCAGGGTTACTACTTCTCCAGAGCCATCCCCGGCGGAGATTTTCTCCGTTTCATTGAGCATTTCAATCATATGGAAGAATAAAAAAAGACCTCAGGGCAAACGTCCTGAGGTCTTCTATTATGCATCTTACTTGTCGTACAAGTGACATACACAGTAATGTCCCGGCTCGACTTCCACCTGACGTGGAGCCTCACACTTACAACGCTCGGTAGCGTATGGACAACGTGTATGGAACTTACAACCCTGTGGTGGGTTCGCTGGGGAAGGAATGCTTCCCTCCAATACGATACGGTTCATCTTCGCCTTCGGATCCGGAATCGGAATTGCGGAGAAGAGAGCCTTGGTGTATGGATGTAACGGATTCTTGAAGATGTCCTTCTTATCACCGTATTCCACCAAGTTACCAAGGTACATAACACCTACGGTATCGGAAATATGCTCTACGACGGATAAGTCGTGAGAGATGAAGAGGTATGTTAAGTTACGCTCTTCCTGCAACTTGTTTAACAAGTTAATAATCTGTGCCTGAATGGATACGTCCAATGCGGATACCGGCTCATCGCATACAACAAATTCCGGATTCAATGCCAATGCTCTGGCGATACAGATACGCTGACGCTGTCCACCGGAGAACTCATGTGGATAACGATCCTTATGGAATGGCTGCAAACCGCATTCATCCATAACCTTATCCAAGTAGTCTTCGTATTCATTCTTCGGAACAACACCGTGCTCCTTCACTGCTTCTCCGATAATCTCACCAACCGGGAGACGTGGAGATAAGGATGAGAATGGATCCTGGAAGATGATCTGCATCTTGGTACGCAAATCTCTCATCTCTTTCTTGGACATGTCATAGACTTCCTGTCCGTTGAAGAGCACCTGTCCACCGGTCTTATCACCGGAGAGACGAAGGATGACACGACCGGTGGTTGTCTTACCACATCCGGACTCACCTACGAGACCCATGGTAGTACCACGCTTCAAATTGAAGGTAACGCCGTCGACAGCCTTAACAGCTCCAATCTCTTTACCAAAGCTTCCCTTAATTGGGAAGTACTTCTTTAAATGATTAACCATCAGAATGTACTGAGGGTCATACTCCACCGGCGTATAATCCGGAGTTAAAATCTGGCTCTTCTTTGCCATCTTACTTGCCCTCCTTCTGATCGTAATAACGGTAGCAGCTTACCTTATGAGTCTCAGACAATGAAATCTCGCAAGGATACTCACCGTTACAAGCCTCGATGCACTTATCGCAACGATCCTTGAAATAGCAGTAGTTCGGCATGTTGATTGGGTTCGGAACCTTACCCGGAATGGAGTAAAGCTCATCTACTTCCTTGCCTACTACCGGCTTAGATGCCATCAAACCAATGGTGTATGGATGGGAAGGATGCTCGAAGATATCTTCTGCAGTACCTTTCTCTACTACACGTCCTGCATACATAACAACGACGTAATCAGCCATCTCAGCGATTACACCAAGGTCATGGGTAATCAACATAATGGAAGAATTGATCTCGTCCTTCAAGTTACGGAGAAGGTCAAGAATCTGCGCCTGGATGGTTACATCCAATGCGGTGGTCGGCTCATCGGCAATGATAACCTTCGGATTGCATGCCAGTGCCATAGCGATAACGATACGCTGACGCATACCACCGGAAAGCTCGTGAGGGAACATCTTGTATACGCCCTCGCTGTTTGCAATACCAACCTGCTCTAAGAGCTCGATACAACGAGCCTTGATGTCTTCCTTGGTCTTGCCTTCGCCATCATGAAGCTCAATAACCTCTTCGATCTGCTCACCGATACGGAATACCGGGTTCAGAGAAGTCATCGGCTCCTGGAAGATCATGGATACTTCGTTACCACGAATCTTCTGCATTGCTTCCTGAGGAGTCTTGGCAATATCGTATACCTTGTCTCCTAAGTTCAAGCGAATCTCACCGGACAAAATCTGTCCGTGTGGACGCTGTAATAACTGCATTAAGGAAAGAGAGGTAACGGACTTACCGCAACCGGACTCTCCTACAACACCTACCGTCTTACCGATTGGTACATCGAAGGAAACACCGTCTACAGACTTAACGGTACCGGCATCAGTAAAGAAGTAGGTATGTAAATCATCAAACTCAACCGCATTTTCCGGATTCTTCATCTGGGTTGTGTACTCAGATTCCGGAACATTTTTGCGCTTTCTCTTTTTCTCTAGTTCATTGGTAATCTTACGATTGGCCTTGGAAATCTTGCGTGCTTCCTTGGCGGTAAGATATCCCTCTGGATGTTTCTTAGCCATATATACCACCTTATCTCTTCATACGTGGGTCGAAGGCATCACGAAGGCCATCACCTACGAAGTTAAATCCTAATACTGCAATCAACAAACAGATTCCTGCTGGAATCCATACGAACCAATAGTGTGTCATAACGAATGCGTTATTAACATCATTGATGATGTTACCCCAAGAAGCGAATGGGAACTTAACACCAAGTCCTAAGAAGGATAAGGTTGCTTCTGTAATAATGGTAGAACCAAGGCTCATAGTACAAATAACGATGAGCTGTGGAATTACATTCGGAATCAAGTGCTTAAAAATACGCTTGCTGGTACGAATACCACATGCCTCGGTAGCAGTCATGAACTCCTGCTCACGCAAGGAAAGAATCTGACCACGAACCAGACGTGCAATACTTGGCCATCCTAAGAAACCAAGGATTAACATCAGGTATAACATACGAATCTGCGGATCCAACTTCATGGCATCCATCGCCGCACCTAAGATAATGATAAGTGGCAGAGACGGAATACAATAGAAGATATCTACGATTCGCATGATGAGGTTGTCTACCCAACCTCCGAAGTAACCACTGATACCACCGAGGATAATTCCAAGAACTGCCTCAATGATAACAACGATGAAACCGATGATCAAAGATACGCGGCCACCGTACATCAAACGGGTTAACATATCCATACCGTTGGTGTCGGTACCAAGCCAATGCTCCTTGGAAGGAGAAGCATAAGAATCATATACGTAAGTCTCCGTTCCTTCGGTAATGGACCATACCTTCGCAGTTGCATCATAAGAGATGTTGTAATGATGCTCTTCACCATCATCTCCAACAAAGTCGAATTCCTTCGCATCCGCAGCAATCTGTGCTGCAGCTTCCTCACCGTACTCACGGGAGATTACCACATCACTCTGTGCAGAAGAAATAACAAAACGGGTAATGTAACCAACCGTCTCGCCGTTCTTCACAATATTACCGTCATCGTCCAAGGTATACTCAGCATCGCCTACGGTAAATGTCTTCTCACCATTGGTATATGCAATAAGTGCTGCATGAATCTCATCAAAGCTCAAGTCAGCAATCTTATTAACAATATCCTTGAAGGCAATTGCTACGGTCTCTCCATTCATGGAAATCATATAGAAGTCCTTGCCCTCTTCCGTCAACTCATAAGTTGCATCCTTGGTCTCGAAGGTAGTCTCACCCTTACCCTGAGCCAGTAAGAATTTAGCCTGGGCAACGGAGTCGAAGTTCTGTCCGTCTGCGCTTAAGTAACGGAAGTCTGCGTTCTGGGTTACGGCTGCATATTCCTTCTTCAGATCGGTATACTTGTAGAACTGCTCATCCTGACGGTATGGGCTAATCAATCCACCGATAAAAGAAAAAATAAACATACTAATCAACATCACCATTCCTACAACCGCCAAACGGTTACGGAAGAAACGCTGTGCTACCAGTGCTCCCGGTGATAAGGTTCTGACACGACGGTCATCATTCAGAGACAGCTGCTCGTTGTCTTTATTTTCAGTATTCTGCAAATCGCTCATGACTGCCTCCTTCCTATTCAATACGTACGCGAGGATCAACCACTGCGTACAAAATATCAGACAATAAGTTACCAAGTAAGGTCAAAATGGCCATAAAGGTCAGGTAGAACATGGAGAACGGAATATCTCCGGCAACCATGGCCTGATAAGAGGTATAACCGATACCAGGAATCATGAACAGGGTCTCAGTAATCAATGCACCAGCAAAAAGACCCGGAAGGGAACCACCTACGATGGTTACCAAAGGAATCAAGGTATTGCGGAAGGCATGATGATAGATAACCGTACGCTCGGACAATCCCTTGGCACGTGCGGTACGGATATAATCAGAGTTCAATACTTCCAACATGTTGGTACGGGTATAACGCATCAGAGATCCGATGGATACAATAACCAGGGTAAGGATTGGTAATACCAAGTGGTTGGCCTTATCCAAGAACTGTCCCATTGCATCTAACTTCGCGTAGTCACGACCTACGATTCCGTAGAGGTCGAACCATCCCAACTTAACGGAGAATAAAAGCTTCAATAAGGTTGCGAAAAAGAAGGTTGGCAAAGAAATACCAATCAACGCACCTGCGGTAATTGCATAGTCTGCTCTGGAATACTGCTTGGTTGCAGCGATAACTCCAAGAGGAATTGCAATTAAAAGCTCAATAACAAAGGCGATCAATCCCATAACGAAAGATAACCAGATAACCTCAGAGAACTTCTGGGTTACCGGAACGGTATACTTCCAGCTGTCGCCAAAATCCAAACGAATTGCATCCTTCAGCCAGACAAAATAGCCTGCTACTACGCCCTTGTCTAAGCCGTATGATTCGTTCAACTGGGCAATCCACTCCTCGTAAGGCTTGGAACCCGGTGCCTGTGCTAACTGCATTGCCATGGTCTCTACATAAGATGCCGGCAAGCTTCGCATCAGCGCATAAATAATGAATGTTACACATGCGAGAATAAGTACAGAAAGACCTAATCTCTTTAAAATAAATTTGCGCATTTTCTCATGCTCCCGTGAAATAAAAAAGTAGAGCTGTCTTTACAAACAGCTCTACCATTATACATCATCTCTCTTCAAATAGGAACAATGTATGCCCATGATAGACAGATGTTTTTTTGTTTTTTTCTGTATACAATCCACAACTTGTGGATTGTGTTGCGTAATGCAGATTAGTTCAACTCAAGAGTCTCAATCTCTGCATACCACTGCCAGTATGGAGTCATATCCTTAGGCAATGTATCAACATTAACACGCTCAGAAGAAACAATGATTGCTTCGGATCTCTGGTATACCGGAAGCTCTACGCCCCAGTCCATGATGATTTCCATAGCAGCCTTGTAAAGTCCCTTACGATAGGTCTGATCGGTAGACTGACGAGCAGATACGATCAAGTCATCAAGGTCAGCGTCGTTAATCTTGTAGTAGTTGGTAGATCCAGCAGAGTGATACAGCTGATACATATCCGGATCAGCAGTAGACTGCCAAGCAGCACACCACATCTCAGCAGCACCGGACTGGTAGCTTGCATAGAGATCGGAAGCGTTTGCCAAATCGTTTACAGTCAAAGTAAATCCGATGGACTTGAATGCATCAGCAGCATTCTTAAGGATTAAGAATGTAGGATGGTCTCCCTGTCCACCACCACCGATGTTAACGGTGTACTCAAGCTTAGCGCCTTCTGGAGCTGCAGTTAACTTACCATCTTCAACAGTGTATCCTGCTGCTTCGAAGTAACCAAGAGCTGCATCAAGAGCTGCCTTGTACTTCTCATCAGCACTCATACCGGAAGTATAAATATCGTTACCCTCTGCATCCTTGGAGTAAGCAATCTGGTATCCATCATCGGTTACCTGTGGAGCTGCCCAAGAAGTATTGGAGATTGGGTAGTTGATTACAGAAGCGGTCTCACCGTAGTAAGAATCAATTCCCTCATCTCTGTATGCAGCGATTACAGTATCAATTGCCTTACGAAGTGCCTTGGACTCTGCAGAAGCAGGATCATTGCCAACCTTTACGTTGTCAGCAGAGATACCAACATATCCGTATCCACGGAAGTCGATTAACTCAGTATCGATAACAGATCCTCTTAACTCCTCAGAACCGTTAATCTCAGAAATCTGCTTAGCTACTTCGCTGGAGTAAGATGGGTTCGCAACATCAAGTGTTCCGGTCTGAACACCGGTCAACTTATCAGCTTCCTGGGTCTCTTTAACGTTCAAGTGAGCGATCTTCGGAGCACCTAAGAAGTAATTCTCGTTAGCGTCCATGTAAACAGTACCATCGGAGTAATCCTTGAATACGTATGGACCAGCACCGAGAGGCTGGGTTGTCTTAGCACGTACGGAAGACAAATCACCCTTGTCGAAACCGAACTGGTTGTTGTCATAATCGTACTTGCTGGTATCACCATAGTAGTGCAATGGTGCAACCGGGAACTGCAACTGATAAATGAATGCTGCAGACAACTCAGAAGTAGTAATTCTTAAGCTGTAGTCGCCGGTCTTAACGATACCGGAGATGTTTGGAGCAGACTCACCGGTGGATACACCAACAGTGGAGTAATTGTAAACATCTTCAGGAATTAAATCAGCAAGAGCAGTACCAGCTGTCTCCTTCTCCATAGCAGAGAAGTTCCAACCATAGTTCTCGCCGATAGCAAGGAAGAAATCCTTAGCGGTTGCGCCATCTTCCAATTCAAATCCCCAGCCGGCTGCTGCGGTCTTAACATCCTCAGCATCAGCTGCTGCGCCGTTTTCTACCATATAATCAACGATTTCCTGTGCGAACTTCACACCACCATCGTTAACAGCATCCCAGAATGCCTTCTGCTGATCTTCTGTCCAAAGAGAGAAGTCAGTATTGTCTTCACCAGCTTCTGCAATTAATACAGAAAGGGTAGACATACCACCACGATACTCTTCCAAACCTGCGATAGGCTGAGAATAAATGGTAGCAGATCCATCATAAGTAGGATCACAATATACATATAAAGAGAAAATTGCATCATCTGCGGTAAGTGGCTCACCATCAGAGAACTTAATGTCATCTCTTAACTGAATGTCGTAATCAACGGTTCCGTCTTCGTTCTCAGTAACGGTAACATCAGATGCAGTCTTGTAAGTATACTCTGTTCCGTTGTACTCACGGGTCTCGCCTTCGATACCCTTAAGAATCGGGTCACCTACACGATCGGAAGATACAAGTGCTACCTGTGTATACTCCTGACCAATGTGCGTATCGTCTACGTTCTGACTAAAGAATGGAGAGAACTTAGACTCAAATCCGGATGCATCAGCAACCAATGTGTCAGCTGCGCCTTCAGCGCTGCCATTGCTCTTGCTTCCTCCCTCGGTAGCCGTCTTACCGCATGCAGCAAAGCTGAACGTGGTTGTTGCGGCTAACAGAAGAGCAAGAAGCTTCTTCATGTTTTTCATAAAACTACCTCCTATGTGATGTCCTCTGCAGGTGCTACTATCCTGCACAGTCATCGATTTTCCCCTCAGAAGTTCCGCTAGTATTATTTCTCCCGAGTGGTATATATACGCACAACAAAACCTACATGTGTAAAATTTGCTGTACAATATATTTCCTTATTTTAATGATTTTCACCTGTATCGTCAATTGTTTTCATCACTTGTTGCAGAAACTTTTTTCCACTGCAATGCTTTGAACAGTATATAAGAAGAAAATCCACCGGCAGATGCCATCAATTCGCACCAGACAAACAAGCCGGATCCGTGGACAACCGCCGCAGCGATAGCGCTTCCGACGCCGCCTACACCAAGGAAAAAGGCCGCTGCCGGATACCAGTTCTCAATCTGTTTCTTGGTATACGCCTTAATGCCCTTTTTGTATACGTAGAGCTCTGCCAATCGCCAAGCCAGAATAATGGCCATAATGGTAGCGATGGTAAAAGGAATCATCACCCAGGGATGACCGTCAGCTCCGGAATCCGGAATGAATCCACAGGCAATCTCGAAGGCTGCACCGACCACAACGGATAACACCATGCGGCGGCGCAGATGCACATCCATCTCCCAGGTGTAAATCTCACCCATATATTCATATTGATTATTGGCGTTCAATCGAACATCTTTCAAATGGTCTTTTTTCATTAAAGAATTCCTTCTAAATCATAATTGTCCAGCCACGCCTTGGCACGCTCACACACGCCCTTCAGACATGCCTCGTCAAATGGGCTAATCAGGTCTGCATTAGCTACAAGTTCGGTAAATACGCGGCTTCCACCCTGCAAGGTGTAGTCCATGTAGTGCTTGAATGCGTTCTTCTGGTCCGCTTCCTGCAGCTCCCAAATCTCCAGAGCTACGGTCTGTGCCAAACAGTAATCAATATAGTAGAACGGCATGGAGTAGATATGATGCTGTCTCTGCCAACCTTCGCCTTCGCTGTAGAACGGAATCTCACCGTCCAACTTCTGCCATGGCATGTAGATGCCTAACAGGCGCTTCCACTCGTCATGACGCTGTCTTGGCGTCCACTGTGGATTCTCGTATACGCTATGCTGGAAGTGATCCACCATGGTGCCGTACGGAATGAAGGTCAGAGCGCCGGTCAAATGGCTGTACAAGAACTTCTTGGTATCCTTGCCGAAGAAGCCCTCTTCCCATGGCCAAGCCAAAAATTCCATGGACATGGAGTGAACTTCACAGGCCTCCATTCCCGGCCATACCAATTCCTGCGGTCTGGTGCGGTTCATATAATATGCAAATGCATGTCCGGCCTCATGGGTAACGACCTCTACATCGCCCTGGGTACCGTTGAAGTTGGCAAAAATAAACGGTACTCCATAGTTCGGAATGCCGGTACAGTATCCTCCGCCTTCCTTGCCTTCCTTGGAAAGAACGTCTAAAAGATTCTGCTCCAACATACGGTCGAAGAATTCGCCGGTCTCCGGAGACAGGGCACGATAGAACTTCTTAGCAGCTGCTAAAATTTCATCCGGAGTTCCCTGTGGGCGCGGATTACCGGAACGGAACTCCAGCGCATTGTCTGCGAAGCTCATTGGGTATTCTTTGCCAAGGCGCTTGGCCTGTTCACGGTAGATGGAATCTGCCAATGGGACTAAGTATTTTACAACAGCGGCGCGGAACTTCTCCACGTCGTTCTGGTCATAACAGTTACGAACCATGCGATCATAGCCCAGCGGAATATAGTTCTTATGTCCAAGCATCTTGCCCTGGGCATCACGGTTCTTCACCAGCTTGTCATAGAGCTCGTCCAACTGTTCCTGGTTGTCCTTGTACCACTGGCCTTCTGCCTTCCAGGCAGCCAGACGACGGGCATCATCCGCGTCGGTCTTGAATGGAGTCATCTGGGAAATGGTATAGGTCTTGCCCTCAAATGGAATCTGTGCGGAAGCAAGCAACTTCTCATATTCCGTTACCAGCTTATTGGCTTCCTGCATCAGCGGCACCATCTCCGGCTTGAAGCTTCGAATGGCAAGCTTCGCGTTACGGAAAATCACATCCCCGTACTTCGTCGTGAAGTCCTCTGCAAATGGACCATCCATCAATGCGGATTTCCACTCATTGGACAACTCCTCCAACTGCGGCATGGTCTCATTCCAGTAATCCTTCTCTGCCTCCCAGTATGCATCCCGGGTATCAATGGAATGATGGATGGTAGCAAGCTCTGTCATGGTAGTTACATGATTGCTGTATGCGTCATCTTTTACAAATACTGCATCCGCCTCTTCGAAGGTCTTGGCAGCCTTTAACTCTTCAATATGTTTTGCAAACTGCTCCTTCATCTCATCAAGGGAGAGTCTTACATATTCCATGTCTTGAAATTTTACGTGTGCTTCAGTCATATAAGTACTCCTTTTTCGGTGTTTTGTTTATTTCTTTACACCACGTCCTACTATAGCACTTTTTGCTACGAAATCCTATGTTTTAACATATTACACAATCCGTTTTTCCCTTGTATAATAGGAGTACAACTATATAAGAAGGGAGGTTTTCTTATGGCACGTTACGTAATTGATGGCGGAGCATACATGTCCTCTCTCCTACGATTCGGACAATATGCTCTGCGCATGACCTGTCGACCGGCACCGAAAATGCTGATCATTGATACGGTTGCCGAACCCGGTCTATCCGTCATGACCCGCATCCAAAGGTACTTTGCTCCACTCACCAAGGAAATCCGTCAGCTCCATCTGGATCTGAGGGGCTACGAAATGAAAACCATACGACGATGGTTTTCCTGGGCAGACCTCATCTATTTCCCCGAAAACGATTTGGACCACGATATTCCCATCTGGACCAAACGTCATCTCCACGAACTTGTGGTAGAAGTTTTCGAGAGAGACTCTGCTGTACTCTTCGCCTCCGGTTGTAGTGGCCTCTGGCTGTCCGAAAAAGGTTTTGTCCCCAAAAACGACACCCATCACTTCCTCGATTCCATGTTAGATTTACAACACTCCCTATTCATTCCCCACTTTGAAGAAATGGACCAATCCGCGCTAGAGCTTGAAATTGGCAAAATGCGCTCTCAGGGGTATGCATTAGAATCCAACACTGCCCTGGTCCATAACTGTGGGACGGAATGCTTCCTTGCCACCTCGGAAGAGGACAAGGCTTATCGATTCATAGAGACGCCCCGTTGGATTATGCGTAAGGACGTTCCTATGACCATTATTGATTAAAAAAAGGCGGCTTAAAAGCCGCCTCCTGTAATACTATTCAATTCCAATCTCCGCCAAGAATCCCCGACACCCTTCATTCACGTCTTGCCAGGTTGCCTCAAAGTCCCTTGTATACCATGGATCAGACACTTCCCGTGGATGGTCGGTATAATCCATAAGAAGCGACAACTTGCCATCCGGATCTTCCGGCCACAGACGCTTCATGTAATACATATTCTCCCGGTCCATTCCGATGATATAGTCAAAATCATCATAGTCGCTCGCCTTCATCTGGCGCGCTGCATAGCCCCGGCAATCAATACCATGCTCTGCCAGCTTCGCTCTCGCCGGCGGATACACCGGATTTCCCAACTCTTCCCGGCTGGTAGCCGCACTCTCTATCACAAAATCATCGCCAATTCCCATCCGATCCACCATATCACGCAGCACAAACCGTGCCATTGGTGAGCGACAGATGGAACCATGGCAAATAAATAAGACTTTTTTCATACTAATTTTATCTCCTCAAGCCTTCTCAAAGCCTTGTAAATCATGACTTTTCGACCTTTGTGTACTTTTACTTGAAATTTCACTTTCTTATCAAATATCTATCAGACTACTATATAACTCATTATTTCTATTCTTTTCTACTTCATCCATTAAATCTTTTATTAGATTGTAAATATCCATAACCGCCGACATAGCAATTCTCCTTCCTGTATATTCATTTGTGTTTTTTCAATCCTCAAGAAGTGCTATTTTATAACCACCCACACGCCATCTCTCTTAGAACCAACTCGCTCAATTTTTCTTTTTTTCTGTAGGCTAGCAAATGCTCGTTCAATCGTTCTTTTTGTTACGCCGACTTCGCTCGCCATTTCTTCTGCAGTCTTGTCTGGAGTTTCAAGCAATAATCCCAGAACAGCTTTTTCCGTTTTATTTAAACCGACATTCAAACCGACATTTCAAACCGACATTTCAACAATTCCTACTGTCATTTCCTTGTCAGCTTTTATTTTTTCCAAATTGTGCTGACACTGTCGGCGTGATCTACGATATATTTTTATAAGCTAACTTCATCTTACTTACTCTTGACACAAATTCCATAGAAAACTATAATTTAAATACTTGTTTGGAGGGTATTCATATCCTCAAATATGTCCCCTTGAGTGTTGGTAGCGCTCAAGGGGATTTTTTTATTCGTCCACCCATTCTATTTCCTTTTCACATTCCCAGAAAGATTTTCCATCAAACAATGGTTCTTTTAGAAAAGCATCCAAACTCGCAGGACGATCTAATCCTTTTACACTCCATAAAACGGATGCTTCTGGTTCCCACTGCTGTAATTCAAAATAATACGTTCCATCATCAAGATTATATCCTTGCGAAAAATACTTTTTTCCATGATAGACATATATAACCTCTTCACCATCCAAGAGTTTTTCAACAAACTCATCAATATTTCCATTAATCATAGTTCAGCTCCTTTGAAAAACCTTTTATATTGCTTGTAAAGCTTCGAATTTTTGTGCATCCGAATCGTTGTACGTTCAAAGTTAGGTGTCCTACTCTGGCTAAATTCTTTTCCATAGACATGATAGTGCAAGACTTTGTCTAAGCCTTTTCCAACCTTTGGCTCTCGGTGATACGCAATTTCAATTCTGAGATTGTGATCCTTATCATAAATACGCATAGTATTAAATGTTCCGTCTTGATTCATTTTAAGATAAGCAAAACTTGAATGTGATGATTCTGGAAGGCCATGCTTACCAGATCCTTCTACTCCTTTTAATACTTTGACACCATTAAACTTTCCACCTGCAAAAAATGAAGTGTCTGTTTCATAAACATAAGGCACCGGATTTCCTGCAGCAAATGTACCTCTACCACCCATTAGCGCACCACCTTTCTGGACTTCTGATAATCCACAACTACAAGATTACCATCCATTTCATCGAAAGGGTCGCCTAAACAAATGATTGCATCCGGTTCAATTCTTTCAAGCATATAGTTATATCCACGCAAAAAATCTCGCTTGTTACGTTTACAGCCAATCATCCCAATTGCCACAATACAATGCTTTTCAATGGCATCAAAGCAATACTCATAGCTACGCGCAGAGCCCCAGCTAACCGTTGGGATTACTATTTTCCCGGCATCCTGCCATTTTGCCGCTACCCAACGAGCCTTGCCTACCGATTCAATCTGTCGCCATGGATTCATTTCTGAATAAAGTGAAAAATCTGGACTTAACAAAAATCTATACTTGCCATATCTTTCCAATGCTTTTTCCGGATGATTATATGTATTTTCAAATCGATAATCGTCTACAAAGAAATGTACACCTTTATGCAAATTCTTTGTATCTTTACTGCTGACATCAGCACAGGAAATCAATTCAATATCATTTAAATTTAATTCCTGCTTGCGGACAATGGGAAATCCCCACTTTCCTTCTACTTCAAATTCATTCCGCAAAAATAGCGGATCATTTCTAAAAGATTTTACTTGTCATAACTATCAGGGCCTCCTTGGTCCCATACAAAATTTGTATGAGAATACGAAAGCCTTTAACTTGTTTGGAGGGCATTCGTATCCCCAGATGATTAGAGAAATGTGCTATTGGTAGTAGCTCACTTCTAGTTACAATTGATGCTACAATTAACTCGCCTCCTTTTCTATACATACGCCCTGTAGCTATGCACGTACTCTTTTTATTCATCAAGGGTTTCAATAATGTTACCCTGGAATGTTTCTAATATAACAGGTTCTAAGTGATCGATAAAAGGCACTTCATAATCAAACAAATCCATACCATACTTATTACGTCGACTCACAATATTGGAGTATGCATTCATTGCCGCCTCCATACTCATCCCGCAAAAGGATACGATTTCATTCGGTGAATCGAAGCCCTTTTGCATAAGATATGGTGTTGGCCCCATAAAATGACGTGCAAAATAATCTGCCAAATCGTCATCATCATCATTTTCATCATTAAAGACGTAATGCTTTAACTCATGAAATATAGTTAGCCGAATAGCACCTTTTGAGCCAAATCGGTCATTATAGTATATGGTAGGCGGCTGTTCCTTTGACTCTTTAACAAAGAATCCCATTTCCGACTTCTTTTTCAGAAGTTTTCTTCCTTCTCGTGGATACGCAGAATAAGGAACCAGTGCAACGCCAAGCTTATTACAAGCCTCCACCTCATCTACTGGAAATGATTTTATATCGTAATCTTGATAAATTTCATAAATCACTTTATCTATTTCATCATATACACTGCCAGCTCTATACATTTCCATCCTTTCCGATCAGCAATGCAATAAGCTGATTCTTTTCTTCGGCTGTTAATTCACCACCTTTTCTTGCAATCGCCGTAGAAATTGTATTATATGCCGATTCTGTTGTTTCACCTTCATCAAGCAAATACTCTGTTTCTACCTGCAAAGCCTTTGCAATATTTACTACTACATCCATTCTTGGTTTCTGTCCTGAATGCAAGTATCTTGAAATGGAGCTTTCATTAATACCGCTTAATTGAGATAACTGCTTTTGATTAATATTCCTCTCATTCATTAAGTTAAGTACCTTTTCATTCCATGCCATGGCTCCTACCTCCTTTTTACAATTCAAATTATAAATTGCATTTTTGCAATTGTCAATTCTTTTTCGGGAATTTCATCAAGATATAGTGAGTTACATTCGATTATATAAGAATATATTGTGGAGAGAGCAAATAACAACCCCACCAGACCGCGTCAAACTACAGCATATCTTCCCTGCTTTTGACACGACCCGATGGGGTTGTTTATTGGTAGCCAAGCACACTTCAGATCAAGTGTGCTTTCGCCATATGTAATTGTATGTCACATCTCCAAAATCACTGTTATTTTGTTGCCTTGTCACATTTGCACAAAAACTGCCAGGGTTAAAAGTGGGTTACAAATCCACCTAAAATTCCTAGGCAAAGAACAGTGTTCCCACCAGATATACGACGCCTGCTGCTAACCAAGCCACGGCACACTGCCACAGCACAACGCAGACGGCCCACTTGGCGCCCATCTCACGCTTGATAGAGGCGATTGCTGCCACACAAGGGGTGTAGAGCAAAGAGAATACCAGCAAGCAGCTTGCGGTTAAGGTAGACATCGCTGTAGATACGCCGCCTCCGAAGAGTACCTCTAAGACAGAAACCACGCTCTCCTTGGCCATGAATCCGGAGATTAAGGACGTACAAATCCGCCAATCACCCAATCCAATCGGTGCAAAAATCGGAACCAGCCATCCGGAAATCATCGCCAGAATGCTGTCCTTCTGGTCACTCACCAGGTTCAAATGGGTATCGAAGCTCTGCAATACCCATACAATCACCGTTGCAAGGAAGATGACCGTAAAGGCTCTGGTCAAAAAGTCCTTGGCCTTCTCCCACAGAAGCTGTACCACGTTACGGGCACTTGGCAGGCGATAATTCGGAAGTTCCATAACGAACGGAACCGCCTCACCCTTAAATCGTACCTTCTTAAAAAACAGCGCCGCAAAAATACCCAGCACAATTCCGGTAAAGTATAACAGGGTAATCACAATCCATCCACGCCCCGGGAAAAATGCCGCTACGAAGAAGGTATAGATTGGCAGCTTCGCGGTACAACTCATAAACGGCGTCAGCAAAATCGTCATCTTACGGTCACGATCACTTGGTAGCGTACGGGTAGACATTACCGCCGGAACCGTACATCCGAATCCAATGAGAAGCGGCACAATGCTTCGTCCGGACAAACCGATCCGACGCAACATCTTATCCATAAAAAACGCTACGCGGGCAATATATCCACTGTCTTCCAGAATCGACAGGAAGAAAAACATGGTAACGATAATCGGAAGGAAGCTTAACACACTACCGACGCCTTCAAAAATACCGCCAATCACCAGCTCATGCACTGTCTCATTCACATCTGCCGCTGTAAGGGCAGCATCTACCACATCGGATAAAGCGCCGATTCCGGTCTCCAACAATCCCTGTAACCATGCACCAATCACGTTGAAAGTCAGGAAGAATACCAGTGCCATGACTCCGATAAAAATCGGAATGGCCGTATACTTACCGGTCAGCCAACGATCGATACGCTGACTGCGAATGTGTTCCTTACTCTCTCTCGGTTTAATCACACACTCATCGCAAACCTTGCGAATAAACGCAAAACGCATGTCTGCCATAGCTGCACTACGGTCCAAGCCACGTTCTTTTTCCATCTGCTTGGTGATGTGCTCCAAGGTCTCAATTTCATTATCATCCAGCTGTAACCGGGCAATCATCTGCTCATCCTTCTCGATTGCTTTTGCTGCTGCAAAACGCACCGGAAGGGATGCCCGCTTGGCATGATCCTCGATCAAGTGAATTACCGCATGAATACAACGGTGTACCGCTCCGCCATGGTCGTTCTCGTCGCAGAAATCATCTACCTGTGGGCGTTCCTGGTAACGTGCGATGTGCAGGGCATGGGCCACCAACTCGTCGATACCTTCGTTCTTAGCTGCAGAAATTGGAACCACCGGAACCCCAAGCATCATCTCCATACGATTGATGTCCACGGAACCGCCGTTGCCACGCAGCTCATCCATCATATTCAGTGCCACAACCATGGGAACATTCATCTCCAGAAGCTGCATGGTTAGATAGAGATTCCGCTCCATGTTGGTGGCATCTACAATATTAATGATTGCCTTCGGCTTCTCATTCAACACAAAATCACGACTCACCAGCTCCTCGCTGGAGTATGGGGACATGGAATAGATACCCGGCAAATCCGTAATCAAAGTATTCTCCTTGCCGCGGATGGCACCGTCCTTGCGGTCCACCGTAACTCCCGGGAAATTGCCTACATGCTGATTGGAACCCGTCAACTGGTTAAACAAGGTGGTCTTACCGCTGTTCTGGTTACCAACCAAAGCAAAGGTCAGAAGTTCACCCTTAGGAAGGGGATTCCCGCTTCCCTTGGGGTGAAACTTGCCTTCCTCACCAAGACCCGGGTGGGCAATGTCGTGCTTGGTTTTCTTGTCCGGATTCTGTTCCTGTTGTTTTTCCAACAATGTCGCCTGGATTTGGTCCGCATCCGCAAGACGCAGCGTCAACTCATACCCATGGATACGAAGCTCCATCGGATCTCCCATCGGCGCTAAGCGAACTAATGTCACCTCCGCTCCCGGAATCACTCCCATATCCAAAAAATGCTGACGAAGGGCACCTTCTCCACCAACTTCATCGATTCTGGCAGTCTGCCCAATTTCCAAATCCTTGATTGTCATGATCTATACTCCTAAAAATTCAATTGCTGTAATAGCCCGTCTAATCCCTGCTGCTCATAGACGCTCTTGTAATAATACACTTCATCTGCAATTAAGTCATCTATCACTTGCATACCAAGTAATTCTACCGGTGCTTTGTCATCGGTTAACAGCAAGTCTCCGGCTTCATATACCGTTAGACCCTCTGCCACTTTTCCAAACATCACCCGAAGGTCTGCATCCGTCTCCCGGGACAGGGCTTCGTCCAAGCGTACATCCATATTCTCATGGTTGGAAGCAAAGAGAATCCGGTTGGTGCTACCAATCACATCTGCCGTCTCAATATATGGGAAAACAGAACCAATAGTATCGGCTAAGTACGCATTGATATTCCCGGCCTTATCACTACGCATATTCAGGTTTACCACCATCACACCACCGGGATTCAGATGATCCTCTACCATTTGGAAGAACTCCTGACTGGACATCTGGAAAGGTATGGTAATGTCCTGGTAGGCATCCACCATAATCACATCATAGGTATCCTCTATGGCATTTAAATAAGCTCTTCCATCATAGGTAATTACCGGAACCTCCTCCGGGAATTCAAAGTACTCCGATGCCAGTTCCGTGATTTTTTCATCAATCTCGACGCCGACGATATCTACATCGTCATAATACCTGCGGCACTGGGTAGCGAAGGTTCCAGTACCGTTGCCAAGCACCAGGATTTTTGTTGGATTTCCAACTTCTGTCTCGGCCATCGGAAGGGCCGCCATGGCATAGTCATAATACATGCCGGTTGGGCCTTTGTCCTTGCGGTATACGGACTGGGTGCCAAAGAGTACATTCGTGGATAATACCACCTGGCTTGGAGTCTCATAGACCTGCAAATAATTATAGATGGACTCTCCTTCGTAGGTCAAATCTGTCTGCCAAAAAGCAAAGCTTCCGTCATGGCCAAGAATGCAGCAGACAAGAAAAAGCACAATACTAACAGGTACCTTCTTGGCCTTGGAAAAATTTACTTTGGAACTAACGAAATACACGATACTCAGGGCTAACAGAATCCCTGCAAAAATCAAAAAGGTAATGGCGGTTCCCACCGCAGGAATACTAACGAAGGTCGGTACAAAGGTTCCGATAATGCTACCGATCGTGTTGGATGCATTCAGCTTACCAACCACACTTCCGCTGTCGTCCAAAGAATCCACGGAATACTTCACCAGGGATGGTGTGACCGTTCCAAGTAAGAACAACGGAAATACAAAAATCACCATACAGGCAATAAAGGCTGCAATCACCAGGAAGTTACTGTTTACCGCAAAAATCAATACGGCTGATAATCCGATGATGATGTATTTACCAAGCACCGGAATGGCTGCAATCCAGATAGCCGCAATGATGATGCGTCCATAGAGCTTATCCGGATTCGGATCCAAGTCTGCCTTCCGACCACCGTACAGGTTACCAAGGGCCATGGCAATCATAATGGTTCCGATAATAATAGTCCATACAATCTGGGACGAGCTAAAATACGGCGCCAACAGACGACTTGCCCCTAATTCCACCGCCATGACCGACATGCCGGCAAAAAACTCCGTTAAATACAGGTACCATTTGTTTGTGAGTATCTTTCTTTTTTCCATAACTTCTCCTGTCTTCTCCCCAAAGTTTCTTTCCCCATTATACCAAAAATGAACCCCCGGGACGGAGTCAGCGATTCATTTTTTGCGAAGCGAAGAAAAGAACAACGTATTTTTGCATGGAACCTATGGTACAATACAAATAGAAAATAAAAAGAGGGGGATTTCCTATGAAATCTATTATTATTTGTGCATCCACACACCACGGGAACACCCGTAAAGTCGTTGACGCCATTGCCGAGAAGTTCGGTGTAGAAGTGGTTGATTCCACGGTCGTTACAGCCAAGGATTTGTCCGATTATGATTTGATTGGATTTGCATCCGGCATTTATGCCGCTAATTTTCATCCAAGCATTCAGCGTTTTGCCGAGAACAATCTTCCTAAGGACAAGAAAATCTTCTACATCATGACCAGCGCAATGGATAAGGATTTTTCCAAGTCCATGTCCGGTTCCATCGCCGGTAAAAATGCAGAGTGCCTAGGTGCATTTAGTTGTAAGGGATACAACACCTTCGGTCCGTTCAAACTGGTTGGCGGCACCGCCAAGGGACGTCCCAACGAGGAAGATCTGGCTGCTGCATGCAAATTCTACGAAGACATCGTTGCAAAACTATAAAAAATCAGGGTGGTCAAAAGACCACCCTGTTGTTTTTATTCTACAAATTTGCGAGGAACACGCTCGCCCACACCACAAAGAATCTCGTAGGTGATGGTATCACACTTGTCTGCCAAGTCCTGGAGTCCGATGTTCACGTCGTCCCAGATAATAACCTCATCGTCTAAGGCCACCTCCGGCAAATCCGTTACATCCACCATGAAACTATCCATGCAGATCTTGCCAACGATCGGTGCCTTCTGTCCGCGAATTACCACCGGCCACCCGTTGGAGAAGGTACGACGCATACCGTCCGCATATCCGATGGGAACCGTCGCAATCTTGGATGGACGGGTAGTGATATAACTGCGGTTATATCCAACACTGGTGCCTTCCTTCACATCCTTTAAGAAGCTGATGTGGGAACGAAGAGAAGCCACCGGCTTAATATCGATTTTTTCCAAGGTGTCATCTGCGGTTGGATAACCGTACATAATCAGACCCGGACGTACCATGTTGAATCTGGCCTGTGGGTAATTAATCAACGCATTACTTGCCGCTGCATGGACGTACTTCAGCTTGCCCTTGATTGCTTCCGCAGATTCTAAGGCACGATTGAAGGATGCCAGCTGCTTCATGGAGTACTCATCATCATTGTCCGCAGAGGAGAAGTGGGTGTAGATACCATCCACAATAATGTTCTCTCCCAAGTATCCAAAGTATTCTGCCACACGATTCGGGTGAATTCCGGTACGTCCCATTCCGGTACCGATTTCCACATGTACATGAACCGGCTGACCGCAAGCGGTCAACGCATCGGCAAAATCATGAGAGCTGATACCAACGGCAATATCATATTTTAAAATCTTATCAATCTCCGTCACATAAGGCTGATTCAAAACAAAGATTTCGTTCTTGTAGCCCAGCTTACGCATATAAACCGCTTCGTCTACATTGGCCACCGCTACGATATTGAATTCCTCCATTAGATCCATTCGACGGTTCAGATAAGTGCCATAGGCATTGGCCTTAATCACCGGCATAATCTCAATGCCTTCTCCTACCATCTTACGAATCTGAGCGATATTATAACGAAAGTTAGCCACACTAACCTCTAAGTACGTTGGTCTTGTAATCTCTTCATCAATATCAAACATTAGAATACACTTCCTTCTTCAAACACTCTAATGGACTTATTCTACCACTTTTTGACTCAGGGGGACGGAGTTTGTGAGTCATTTTACATAACTTGTTTTGCCGTACTTTTGGAAAAAGTCTTCCGCTCCGTTGTCCCGCAGCAACTTCAAAAATGCCCGAACTGACGGATTGATTGGTCCGTCCGGGACCTCAGAATCTATTCCGTACTCTGCCAGAAGCACTTCGGATAAGTGCTCCAGGTACTTCTGTTCCAAGTAGGTACTGATAATGGATGCTGCCGAAACCGCCATATAATCCGCATCGGCCCGCATCTCCATATAGCATTCATAATCTCCGGTTGCCTGATGGATGCCCTCCATTAATTTGGCGAACTTCGCTCCGCGCTTGCCGCTTCGCATGCCGGCCAAAAAATCATCAATCACAATATAAGAGACTTGCTCTCCATCATCTGCCAATACCTGCTGTAGCTTGGTAATGGCCTTCTCATGCCAATCACAGAGGATGTTATCCTGATTATATTCCGCAGAATGCATGGATTCCAGCTTCTGATTCGGCAGTAACACCGTCACCGCAACAACGCCTTCGGAGCGGGTCACAAGGCCCTCTTCCGCTTCCTTCCAATCAATCTCATCGCTTGGAAGAATATCTGTTAGCGCACTACCAATATTAGCCAGCTTCGCAGCATTCCCATGATAGGCCTTGGAATCCTTCACACCAAGCTCCCGCAACTGTTCTACCACTTCAGCCTTCACATAGGCCGCCGTCACCACCAGGCTTCGAAAAATCTCACCCTTACCGGTTTCATCACTACCGATGGAATTCGCGGCGTTTACTTTTCCCGGAAGAGATTTCTTCTGCTCTTTGGCTACGGTTCCGTTCATAAATGCTTCCGCCTCTGCACGGGTCTCAAACCCCTTATAAATCGCTCCCTTGAAGCCCTTCACCTGGGCCGATGCCTCGCCCCAATCAGTATAGATACCGGGTTTCACTCCGGCTTTGATTGCGTAGAATTTCTTCCCCATATTACTCCTCTACCAAGTTCTTCTTGTAAGCAATAAAGTACACAAGGCCCATGACCACCATACCACCGATGATGTTTCCTAAGGTTACCCATGGTGAACTGTGCAGGAAAAAGTTCTTCCAGGTCAATCCCTGTGCAATTGCATCTGCGGAAAGGCCGTATGTTTCTGTTGCAATTCCAACATACTCCGGATTGCCGGCAGCTAAAATTGCAGCCGGAATGTAGTACATATTTGCAACACAGTGCTCATAACCACTGACTACAAAAATCATAATCGGGAAGAAAATACCCCAGATTTTGCCTGCCGCACTCTTAGACGCATTGGCCAGAAGTACCGCACCGCAAACAAAGATATTACAAAGAATACCGGATGCAAGCGCCGCACCCGGAGCCATGGTTGCCTTACCAAGGCCAACTTTAATGGTGAATGCACCCAGCAATCCGTTGGTATAACCCAACTGTCCGCTGAAATACACAAGATAGGCAATCATCAGACTACCAACAAAATTCGCAAACCATACAACAACTAACAGGCGAACCACATCCAGCACACTGCATTTTTTAGCAAAACATGCGTTGCCCATCAAACAATCGCCGGTGAAGAGTTCTCCACCAACAAATACAATCATCATCAAACCTACCGGGAATACGCATCCTCCCGCTAAGCGTGCCAGTCCCACATTGGAAATGCTATGCATCACCACATTGCTACCAGCAGCAGCAAGAGCAATAAACGCACCTGCCATAATACCAAGCTGGATCAAACGCCACAATGGCATCTTCGCCTTGGCTGCCTGTGTATTCATGTTTGCGGCAAATGTCTCCGCAGGGGATAGCATTAATTGATTCATTCTTTATACTCCAATCATTTCAAAAACTTCACTTCTATTGTGCGTTTTTCCGCGAAAAAAGTAAAGACGAAAAAGAAGTCGGAACCAAATCTCTCAAGCCCCCTTGAAAAAAATGCTGCTGAGGCTTGTGGGGTGTCAAGGGTGCGAAGCACCGCTCTGCGGCTACGCCCTTGACGCCCCACAGGCCTCAGCTATTTTGTTAGCAGGGGGCTTGAGAGACAAAACTATTTCTAGAATCATCCCCGTTTTCAGTATCTGCGCTTAAAATGAACCATAATACTGATGCTCATGTTCTCCTTTCAAGGCGGCACACCGTCAATTTCAGTATTTCATCTTCCCTAGAGCTGAGATACTGAAAGTTTCCACCTTACTTTACTCTCAGCTATGTCATCTATCAGTATTCTCCTTCTAGGAGCATTCAAATACTGATTTTCACACTCATCCCGTACCATCGAACGCATCATTCTTCAGTATTTGCCCTCTAGGAGCCGGCGGATACTGAAATAAGGCCCCGTTCTGGTTAGAAATAAGTGAAGTTCCATTTATCCGAGATAATAACTAATGAAATTCTCAGTCTAGAATGGAGCAAATCTCCATTTATTAGTGAACATACACGTACGTCAGGACTTCACTTAAGGATTCTTCCATTGATCAAATATAGAATCAGTGAAGTACACCCAGCTAGATACTTTCACTAACATTTCTTTCTCCGCAGCTCAGACAATCACCAAATTCTTTAGTCAACCTCGCCTACCAGGACTACTTCACTAAAAAAACTAGTAATCTCTCAAGCCCCCTTGATTACCACTCTGCTGAGACTTGTGGGGTGTCAAGGGTGCGAAGCACCGCTCTGCGGCTACGCCCTTGACGCCCCACAGGTCTCGGCGACAATCAAGAAAAAGGGGCGAGAGAATAAAAAGAATGCCCTCCGCTCGCGGAGGGCATCCATAATGGAAAAAGAACTATAACAGACCCTTATCGGTCTTTTTTACATGTTTAAATACTTCTTCGAAACGGTTCAATGCTTCGTCAATGATTTCCGGTGTGTCTGCCAAAGAAGTGTACAAGCGGCTTCCGGCCAAAGTAACAATACCGTTGGCCATGTAAGCTGCACCCATGCGCTCCATGGAGTCCTTGCGGACATACATCATATCCTTATGCTTCAAGAGACCGGTTGCGGACTTCAGGAAGTACATAGAGGAGAAATCGAAGCTCATGGCACCGGTACACTCTAAGTGAACGATGGAGCCCTGGTTGTAAGCAACGAATGGCAATCCGTAACGATCGATGAGCTCCTTCAAGCCATCGCAGAGGCGGTCACCCATCTTGCCAGCCACTTCGCATGCATTGGTGCGCTCGATTTCCTGGATTGCCGTGTAACCTGCGATACAGGACAATGGGTTTGCGGATAGGGTTCCGCCAACATAAGCACGATGCTTACCGGTTGCAAGACCTGCTGCCATCAGCTGTGCGTATTCCTTCTTACCGCCGACACCACCTGCTGCCGGATATCCGCCGGCTACAATCTTACCGAAGATGGTCAAATCTGGAACTACATCGAAGTAGCCCTGGGCACCGGAGAGTGCAACACGGAATCCGGTAACAACCTCGTCGAAGATTAACAGTGCGCCATATCGATCACATAGTTCACGAACGCCCTTGTTATAATCATGCGCTACCGGTCTGGTACCGCTCTCCGGTCCTACCGGTTCAATCAATACAGCTGCAGTACCGCCGCTGAAACGGTTGCGCTTCAGCATCTTCTCTAACATATCCAAATCGTTCGGACGAACCTCATCGGTCTTGCCGAAGCAGCTGCCCGGAATACCGTGAGACTCTAAGAGGTTACGGCTGCCCGGAATCTTCAGACCATATACCATCTGATCGGACCAGCCATGGTATGCACCACCAATCTTGATGATGTGTTTCTTGCCGGTTGCAATACGGGCGATACGAAGAGATGCCATAACGGACTCGGTACCGGATCCAAGCATACGGAACATCTCAACGTTTGGCATATGCTTGTTAATCTCTCTGGCAATGAGCATCTCGGATTCATGCAAAAGTCCCGTAACCGGACCACACTCATTCAACAGCTCAATGACGCGCTTTCTTACCGGCTCATAGTTGCTTCCCAGAATGGTAGGTCCACCGGCCTGTAAAAAGTCGATGTACTTATTGCCATCCTTATCATACAAATATGCGCCGTCGGCTCTCTCCATACACATCGGGAACGGCTTATTAAATGCCAAGTTGTGCTGTACGCCGCCCGGAATATACTTCTGGGACTCCTCATATACCGCATGACTCTTCTTGCACAAATCATCGTAATATTTCAATACGGTATTCTGATAGTAGTCATCGTCTACTTCCCAAATCGGCTGTGACGTTAATTTCTTCAATTGCTCATTGATGACCTTCGGATCATCCCATCTGCTGATTCCACAATTATTCATTTGTAACCTCCTTTTTTCCACATCTAAACTGTTTGTTTCTTTGCTCGATCGTTGGTATCAATGGTTCCGCGGAAGACGACGAAGCGGTCGTACAAATATTCCGTAGATAGATTCAATGCCATGTTTAGCCCTGTTACTAAGTATTCATTCCATCCCACACGCTCTGCAAGGAAGTCTCCTAACACCGTGGTGGTTGGTGTAAATACCAGATAAAAAAGTGCAACTAACAACATAGCTTTCGGTACATTATTGGCACTCTGGAAGGTGAACTTCCGATTCAACGTGAAGTTCCAAAGCACCGATAACACCAATGCAATCAAATACTTCGGCCAATACCGCCAGCCGGTAAACTGATCCAACAGGGTAAAAGAGAGAATTTCAATCACCCCGGCGGATATGGAGAACCCGACAAATTTTAAAACCCGCAAGGTCTCCTTCCATTTGGTTTTGTCTTTCATCTTTTTCTTCCCCCGTTGTTAGCCGTTCTTTTGCTTCGAATACTTCTGCTGATATACCAGATGCATCAACGCACTGTCAAAGACGCCAAGAGTGGTCTTCCGAGGGATGAGCATGGTATTCAATGCGCACACCGAAGCTTTGTCCACAAGAATCTTCAATGCTTCGGTATCATCCGCATCCCGTCCGCATACAATCGCTCCCAGCTCTCCAACGAAGGTTGCATTTCTTCCGGAATCAAACACCGTTTGGACAGCCACCTTATGCGCCACCGTCCAAGGAATTTTGCGACCAATCATTTGGGCCATATCATCCAGCTGCGCTACCAAAGGTTGATGCAATGCAGACCAACGAATGGCGGCGTCGGTTTCTACCCAGGCTGCGTTCGGATATTTCTGTTGAATTTCCAACAGAATATCATCCCGTAGTTTTGCCTGCTCACCGGTTAATGTCGAATAGATATCTTCCGCCACATTACAATTGCGCTTACATACTTCTTCCAAAAGCAGTGCCCGCTCATACGCTTCCTCCCGGGACGCACCAGCGATGACCACACCATGATGCTTCATAAAAACGGTATGTGCGCCGGTAGCAAACGCTGCTGTTACTTCTTTCTTTAACTTTCCGGTGCCCGGAAGGCCATATCCTGCAAGGGCAATTCCTCCCAGTCGTTCCTTCTCCTCCTTCGTCAGGCTAAGCCTCTCAAACCCAAAAACACCAATGGCGGATGCATAGGTTTGATGGGTGTGAATTACAAAATTCACCTCCGGGAATAATGCATACGCTGCCGCATGAATGCCCTTCTCGCTGGATGGCTTATGCGGTCCGCTCCAGGTCTTATCTGCGGGATGATAGAGCGCTAAGTCCTCATCCTTGGTCTGCATGTAATCCAGACCACTTGGCGTAATAAGAAAATGCTCTGCATCCACTCTGGCACTGACATTGCCCCAGGTTCTTGCAACCAGGCCGTCTTGTAGCAGTCTGCGTCCGGTTTCTGTGATTTGTTGACGTAATTCTTTTTCCTCCATAGATTCCCCCCTATTCCTGATTGATCAGTCGATAGTTCTTTCGATTGGTTCGATAGAGCCGCTTGAAGATTTCATAATTTCTGTTGTAAATCCAACGATTCTCTTCTCGCGGTTCATATACATGGTCGACCTGCACCATCTCTTTGGCTTCTTCCAAATCCTGCAGCACACCACAGCCCTTGGCAACCAATAAGGCCGCACCTAAAGCTCCCACATCCTTCGCCTGAGCAATGGTCTCTACCCGCCGTCCCGTAATGTCAGCTAACATCTGACTGGTAACGGCAGATAAAGATCCCCCTCCAACGAAGCGAATGACATTTGACGTATGTGTTTTATGATCTTCGCATTCCAACATCCAACGAAGATGAAAACAGATACCTTCCAACACCGCACGAATCAGCTCGCGCTTCTTGGTATCCAACTTGATATTAAAAAACATTCCGGCTGCCTTCGGGTCTTCAAAGGGACACCGATTGCCATGCAACCACGGCGTAAAAATTACACCCCCGCATCCCGGTTCCACTTCGTTCACAACCCGAGACATATAATCGTACAGACTGATGTATTCCGCCTCTACACAGTGCTCCACATCCTTCTTCTGGAGATAAATATTAATTTCATCCAACACCAGGTGGTCCTTCACCCATTCGAAGCACTTGCCGGCGGTCTCCATTTCAGCAAAATAGTTGTACTTGCCCTCCTGTGCTCCTACGATGCCTGCAATCATGGAACCAAGATCCACCTTCTGGCGATCAATCACCGTTCCAATCCATCCGGAAGTGCCCCAGTATACATGGGTATCTCCCAAGCGTGTACTGCCTGCACCGATACCGATTAAAGTGGCATCCCCGCCGCTTCCGTACACCGGCGTCCCGGCTACAAGTCCTAACTGTTCGGCCACCTCCGGCAGCAATCCCCCAACGACTTCATCACAGCCGATAATCCGCGGCAGATGCGCCATGTCTACGCCATACATCCGACACAGTTCCTTACTCCATCCTTCTTTTCCCGGTCTGCTGTCATAGAGGAACGTCGCATAGGCACTATCCGGTGTCATAATAAATTCCCCGGTCATTCGGGCAATGAGATATTCCTTCACATCCAGCCATTTATAGATTTTGGCGAAGATTTTCGGCTCATGTTTCTGCACCCATTTGTACTTCCACAGCGGGTCCTTCACACTGGTGGAGGCCGCATGGGTTCGATGTAGGCTCTTTAAGAGCATCCGGATATTCACCCCGGCTACCGACAGTCCGAAGTCTTCCGTCTCCTTCATCTCTGCTTCCGCCCGCTGATCCATATAGCTCATGGCCCTTCGCAGAGCCTTGCCCTGTTCATCTACCAAGACTAAGCCCTGCATCTGGGAGCAAAAAGCGATTCCGGCAATTTCCTTGGGAGCAATCCCCGTCTTCTCCAGCAATTGGTGGGTGCACTCCTCCATGGCATGCCACCAGTCATCCACTTCCTGTTCCGCGCCTCCGTTTCCTAAGATATGTAGCCCGTAGGTAGCATAATGACCAGCCACCATGCGAACTTCCCCCTCCAAGGAAAACAGGCAACATTTCAATCCCGTCGTCCCGATATCATAGCTTAGTGCATACATGCATTTCCTCCCCCAAGTGTTGTAGCAACAAACTGAATCAGCGCCTCCCCAATGGCTTCCGGCTGATCCATATACTCCTCTCCACAGAAAATTCCCATTCGTCTGCGATAGTACTCACAGCTGAAGGAGAACTGTAACATCATCAGCAAATTATCGAAGAAAAATGCGGTCATCCGCGGATCCCCAGAGAATTCCATCCGCCCGTCCTTCTGGGCCCGTTCAATAATTTCCGCATAGATTTTCGCGGTACTACCCTCAATCTGTGCCGCCAGTTCCTTCGCGTATTTTTTACAACTTCCGGACGTAATCTCGTTATAGAGCTTATAGTATGCCGGATGTTCATGTGCTTCTTTTACCAGGGTATGAATCAGGTTGCGAATGCATCCCAACAGATCATCTTCTTCCCGAACCACTGATCCCATGGTCTCTTCCAGAAGACGTAGTGAATACTGGACACAGGCTAAGAAAAAATCATCCTTGTCCTTGTAGTATTTGTAGAGCACCCCCACGCTCACACCGGAGGCCTTGGCAATACGACTCATAGCAGCCCGATCCAATCCGCATTCTGCGAACTCCTCGATGCCTGCTTCCATGATGCGCTGTAAAGCTTCCGGCTCCAGTTTCTTATACATCCCCCACCCCTTAAGAAAAACCGATCACTCGTGAACCACAATTCACGTTATCTGATTTTATTATCATTCATCTCTATCAATACGTCAACTTATTTTGCAATTTTCTAAAAATATATCCATATCACGATTAATTTAGTATATAATAATACCATGTGTAGCGTTCCGTTACTTCCAAGGGTTTTTACAGGAGCGTGAAAAGTACAACATACCATACGAAAAGGGGGTTATTTTACTATGAAGAAAGGTAATGTACTTGTCGGTCAGTCAGGCGGCCCAACCGCAGTCATCAACTCAAGTCTTGCCGGCGTATTCAAAACTGCGATGGACAGAGGTTTCAACAAGGTTTACGGAATGCGTTACGGAATCCAGGGATTCATGGATGAGCAATACGTGGATCTCTCCGATTTCATCAAGAATGAGTTGGATTTGGAGCTACTGAAGCGTACACCATCTGCTTTTCTTGGCACCTGCCGTTACAAGATGCCGGCCATCCACGAAGACAGAGCAGTCTATGAACGCATCTTTGAACTGCTGGACAAGATGGACATCGAAGTCTTCATCTACATCGGTGGAAATGATTCCATGGACACCATCAAAAAACTTTCCGATTATGCAATTTTAACCGGCGCAAAACAGCGCTTCATCGGCTGTCCGAAGACCATTGATAATGATCTGGCTCTCACCGATCATACCCCTGGTTTTGGTTCTGCTGCCAAGTATATCGGAACATCCACCAAGGAAGTCATTCGTGATTGCTTGGGATTCTCTTATCAGAAAAAGAACGTTACCGTCATTGAAGTGATGGGACGAAATGCCGGATGGTTAACCGGTGCTACCGCCCTGTCCAAGGGAGAGGATTGTGACGGACCGGATATGATTTTCCTTCCGGAAGTACCATTTGACGTGAAGAAATTCCGTGATCAGGTAGAAAAATTATTGAAGAAAAAAGATGTGGTGGTTGCTGCCGTTTCCGAAGGTATCAAGGATGCCAACGGAACCTATATCTGTCAGCTGACGGCCGGCAGTGAATCCGTAGATGCATTCGGTCACATCCAGATGACCGGTACCGCTGCATTCCTTGCCAACTACATCCATGACGAATTGGGTTGCAAGACCAGAGCCGTTGAGTTCTCCACCTTACAGCGTGCTGCTGCACATCTTGCCAGCCGTATCGACATCAACGAAGCATTCATGGTAGGTGGTGCTGCTGTTAAGGCTGCAGATGAAGGCATCTCCGGTGTCATGGTTGTTATCGATCGTCTCTCCGACGACCCATATCAGAGTACCACCGGTGTTTACGATGTACACCGCATCGCAAACGACGAGAAGCTGGTTCCGAGAAATTGGATTAACAAGGAAGGCAACTACGTTACCGACGAATTCATCGACTATGTTCGTCCATTGATTCAGGGCGATTACCAGCCAATGATGGTTGGCGGACTTCCAAGACATCTGACCATGAATTCCAAGGGATACAAGGATCTCTACAACGCAGACAAATAAAAGAAAAAGCGCAAGGCCCACAAAGCCTTGCGCTATTTTTATGCTTATTCTTAGGCAGCCTCGCTGCGCTTCTTGGTCTCTTCCTCAGGGATTTCCACTGCATCCTTTCGGAATGCGAGGGTCCATACTACCAAGCACAATCCCACACCGCCAATCACATCTTCCACAGAATGTTGTTTTAAAAACACCGTAGAGAAACAGATGAGAATTCCAACCAGCACATAAGCCGCTTTCATTCCCCGATGTCTCATCAGCCGCTCGGAAGACAAGGCTCCATACATGGTTGCTAAGGTTCCGATGACATGCAAGGATGGGCATACATTCGTAGGTGTATCGTGACGATAGAACCACCGCACCACATCCATAAACACATTCTCACGGTCGACATCATACGGTCGCATCATCTGCATCGTCGGAAACAAGAAGTAAATCACAATTGTCGCCGAGAAGCTTAATATGATAAACCGCATGGTAATCTCATAGGCCTTCGGATCCTTGTAAATCAAATACACAATGGTTCCTGCCATATAGACAAACCACATCACATAGGCCACAACGAAGTACTCGCAAAACGGAATATAGGCATCCCACTTGCAGCCAACCTCGAAGCATTTCCATGGGTTCCGATTGATTTGTTCCACTGCATAAAATGCAATACCAAACAACGGCCAGAAAATCAAGGTACGTATATTCTCAACAATCTTATGATAGATTGACGAAAAAACCGATACGAACATTTTAAAAACTATCTCCATTCCCCACGACAAGTCTTACTTGCCGGATAGCGCCTTATCCAAGGCGGCAGTCAAATTGCCCATAACCACAGGCTTCAACAATAATCCGGAAGCTTTCAGTGCAATCAGCTCCTGCACCACTTCCTTACCGGAACTGCTTGTTACAAATACAACAGGCAGCCGCATGAGCTTCTGGGTCTGACGAATCTTCACTAAGACTTCCCGGCCACTCATCTCCGGCATCTCATAATCCAACAGTACCACATCCGGCATTACTTCATCCATTACCTCGAAGGCTTTGGCTCCGGAATTGGCCACATGGACTTCATACAAATCCTCCAACATACTACGCATGCTACGCAATGTCGTGGCATCATCGTCCACAACCAGTATCTTCTTGCGACTTGCCATCTGGGCCTTCAATGCTTCCGGATCCATACGCAACTGACCGCATATGGTGTTTAGTGCCTGATTCTCATCAAGCGGAATAATCAGATTTTCCAGCTTCTCTTCCGGAACAACGGTATCGAACTTCACCTTGTCATCCACGGTACCAAAGGTAATGATTGGCGTACGGGGATTGTCGTTGCGCAAGTTGGCAATGGTCATCGTGGGAGCCACCAATAAATCCTCCAAACTTACCATCAGTAAGTCCGGACGCATGGCCATGATCACACCACCTGCAGAATCCACTCCGTATTCATACGTTTGCATACCAAAGAAGCGTCCCAAGTAGTCAAATGCGGCTTGTGCACCATCGCTAATTTTCCCCAGCGCTAATAGTTGCTTCATGCCTGATCCCCACTTTTCTTTTTTGTTGTTGTGCTATTATCATACCACAAAATTCACAGACAAAAAACGACAAAATAATGTATTGTCAGCTCTTTTAGACACAAGTAATGCCCGCCATTCGCTTGCCGGGCATATTTTTTTACTTATTATGTTCTCTTAAAAATGCAACGAATGCTTCCCGCGGCATTGGCTTCGCATAGTAGAATCCCTGGATATAATCACATCCCACAGACTCTAAGAAGTGGGCCTGCTCTTCCGTCTCTACACCCTCACACACCACCTTCAGTCCGTTGTGATGCATCATACCGACGGTGTCTGCAACGATATTGCGACAGCGTTCTTCATCCAACTTATCAATTAAGGACTTATCGATTTTTACAATATCGATTGGCAGATGAATGATACGCACAATGTTGGAATAACCGGTTCCGTAATCATCCAGCGAGAAGCGATACCCCCGCTCATACAGATTCTGTAGATTTCTGGTCATCGTCTTCGGATTCAGGGCACTCATGGTCTCGGTTACTTCCAGATTGACCTGGCGCGGCGACACATCATACCGCTGCTCCAACATGGCGAATTCCTGCATCAGGTTATTCTGTACGCACTGCTGCACCGACAGGTTAATCTCCATATATTTAAGTCCTAATGCCTCTTCCTGAACCTCAGACAAGAATGCATAGACACTGTCTAACACAAAGTGGCCGATCGGTTTCATATAACCAAGGCGCTCCGCCTCCGGAATAAAAATGCCGGGCGGAACAAATCCATACTTGGAATCATTCAGACGAATCAAGGCCTCTGCCGACGTAAACTTCTTATGCTCCACACTGTAAATCGGCTGGTAATACATCTCGAACTCGTTCCGTTCCAGTGCCCGTGCAATGATTTCCGCCGATTGATTGCGAATGGTAATCTCCGGCTTGTTGGCAATCTGCTCCGGCTCGATTAAGGTCTGTCCCGCTTTCATCAGTCGCGGGAAGTTCACGGAGAAGTTAATCATGGCTTCTACGTGGGTAATATCAATTAAGAACCGCACCACCGCAATACGAAGCTGCAATACCGATGCCGGCATCACATCTTCCGCAGCACGTAATTCATGATACTCTTCAATCTTCTGGACCAAATCTTCCGCATTGGCATTCACGTCATCAAAGACAATGGCAATACATCCTACCGGACCGTAATACATGCTTACCAGACCATACTGGTTGCCCATCAATTCCCGCAAATTCCTGGAAGTATGCCGCATGTAATGGTTATATTCCATCTCCCCTAAAAGAGCCCGGACTTCACTGGCATTGATATAGCGCAGAATCAGCAGTTTTAACGGATGCTTTGCCCTCTCACAGCGACACAAATGCTCCCGGTACTGCCACCAGCTGTAGATATCTACAGAGAAATCCACCACTTGCTCCGGGCGCTGTATGAACAAATGCCCCATAAGAATCATAATGGCATATGCCAATACTTCCACCGTGGTTCTCTCATGGGTAGCCTGCCAGGCTGCCGCTGCAATACCAACGATGTAGGCGGACATGAGGCACCACCACTTCACCGGATGAATCAGCTTCCGACAGCAGATTAAGACAACGTAGCCCATCAGATAATACAGTAAGCCCATTCCGAATATAATCGGTATCTGTGATCCACGGACATACCCTTCTTCTAAAGTTACCGTAAAAATTTGGTGAGTGAAACTGTTGGAAAAGAGCACCATAAGAATCAGTCCGTAGGTACCGAACACCACCAACCGATTCAAGGATTTCTCCATGACATAGAGAACTCCGGCCTCCGAAAGAATAAACAACAGATAAATCACCGGGAACAAATAACGGGTCACCATATATCCATAGATAAAAATGGTGACTGCCACTACCCGCCCGGGGTCATTATTCAGATGATTTATCAGATACTCGCCGGCCATATCCAGCAAGGTTAAAACCAACGCCACAAACTGCACGTTCAAAAACGCTTTGTTCTCTTGGCCCTCCGTCATGTGTTTATAGTAGACAGACAGCAACACAATGCTCTGAATGAGCAATGCAATGACATCTTGCAAAAGAACTTCGCTTCCCATATAACTACAATACCTTCCCCTTTTGTTATAGAAAAGATTATACACTATTTTTGAGAATAGGGAACCGAAATTCGCATTTTTTCATAGAAAAATGGAAACTATTTTAAAATAACGTAAAATGGAGTGCCGTTTTCAGGCACTCCATTCTTGCATTTTTTCTTATTCTTCCGGTCGAACCGAGGTGGTCAATTCACCGTCTTTGACATCCAAGGTAATGATGTCTCCCATGTTGGCATTGCCCTCTAAGATGACACGGGCTACCAGGGTCTCCACATTCTTCTGGAGGAATCGCTTCAGCGGACGTGCACCGTATACCGGATCATAACCGTTGTCGATGACATAAGTCTTCGCTGCATCCGTCAATTCGATATGCAAATCACGGTCTACCAGGCGCTCATTCAGCTCATCTAACAACAGTTCCACAATGCCGCCGATATTATCCTTGGTCAATGGCTTGAACATAATAATCTCATCCAGACGATTTAAGAATTCCGGACGGAAGTTACCACGTAAATCGCTCATAACCAGTTCTTCGGCCTCTGCCTTAATGTTGCCGTTCTCATCAATACCATCCAAGAGGTAAGAGCTACCTAGGTTGGAGGTCATGATAATAATGGTATTCTTAAAGTCCACGGTACGTCCCTGAGAATCCGTAATCCGTCCGTCATCCAATACCTGTAACAGGACATTGAACACATCCGGATGGGCCTTCTCCACCTCATCAAAGAGGACGACAGAGTAAGGCTTGCGGCGCACTGCCTCTGTCAGCTGTCCGCCTTCATCATATCCAACATATCCCGGAGGCGCTCCAATGAGACGGGACACGGAATGCTTCTCCATGTACTCACTCATGTCCAGACGTACCATATTGGTCTCATCGTCAAACAATGCAGCTGCTAAGCTCTTGGCAAGCTCTGTCTTACCAACACCGGTTGGTCCAAGGAAGAGGAAGGAACCGATCGGCTTACCCGGATCCTTGATGCCGGCCTTGGAACGGATAATGGCTTCCGTTACCTTCTGAACTGCATCGTCCTGTCCTACTACGTGTTTATGTAACTCCGCATCCAGATGCAGGGTCTTGTTACGCTCGGTTTCGTTCAGCTTAGCAACCGGAATACCGGTCCAACGGGATACAATCTTCGCAATTTCATCCTCCGTTACACTCTCGTGTACCAGGGATACTTCCTTCTGCTTTAAGATTTCCTCTTCGTCGGCCAGTTGTTTTTCCAACTTCGGAAGGGTGCCATACTGTAACTCGGCAGCCTTCTCTAAGTCGTAGCTTTGCTGAGCTGCGGTAATTTCGTTCCGTACCTGCTCTAACTGTTCACGTAGCTCCGATACTTTGCTGACTGCGTTTTTCTCGTTGTCCCACTGTGCCTTCTTCACGTTGAAGGTATCCCGCAATTCGGAGAGTTCCTGCTGCAACGCAGCCAAACGGTCCTTAGAGAGATTGTCGGTCTCCTTCATCAGAGCCTTCTCTTCAATCTCCAACTGCATCACCTTACGGTTCATCTCATCCAGTTCTGCCGGCATGGAATCCAAATCCGTCTTAATGGAAGCACAAGCCTCATCCACCAGGTCAATGGCCTTATCCGGAAGGAATCGATCGGAGATATAACGGTCTGCCAACGTAGCAGCAGATACCAGGGCACCGTCGGTAATCTTCACACCGTGATATACCTCATAACGCTCCTTCAATCCACGAAGAATGGATACGGTATCCTCTACGCTTGGCTCATCCACCATAACCGGCTGGAATCGACGCTCCAAGGCAGAATCCTTCTCGATATATTCCCGATACTCGTCCAAGGTGGTAGCGCCGATACAATGCAACTCACCACGGGCCAACATCGGCTTCAACATATTGCCGGCATCCATGGCTCCGTCGGTCTTACCGGCACCCACAATGGTATGTAACTCATCAATAAACAGAATAATCTCGCCGTCGGAGTTCTTAATATCATCCAATACGGCCTTCAGACGCTCCTCAAACTCACCACGATACTTGGCTCCGGCAACCAGAGCACCCATATCCAGTGCAAAAAGCTTCTTATCCTTCAAAGTCTCCGGAACATCACCTCGCACAATACGCTGTGCCAAGCCTTCTACAGCTGCCGTCTTACCGACACCCGGTTCACCGATTAATACCGGATTGTTCTTGGTCTTACGGGAGAGGATACGAATCACGTTACGAATCTCCTCATCACGACCAATGACCGGATCCATCTTCTGGGCTCTGGCCCGCTCTACCATATCGTAGCCGTACTTCTCCAAGGTATCGTAGGTTGCTTCCGGATTATCGGAAGTCACCCTCTGATTACCACGTACGGTGGACAATGCCTGTAAGAAGCGCTCTCTGGTAATTCCGAATTCCCGGAACTTCTCCTTAATCGCACTGTTGGCATGCTTAATCATGGATAAAAAGAGATGTTCTACCGAAACATACTCATCACCCATGGCCTTGGCCTCATCCTCCGCATGAATCAAAGCATCGTTTAAATACTTGCCCATGTAAACCTGGCCGCCCTGTACCTTCACACGATTCTGTACCATCTGGATGGCATCATTGGTAAAGTAGGTAAGGTCAATCTCCATCTTCTCAATGAGCTTCGGAATCAAGCCATCCTGCTGCTGTAACAGAGCTAACAGCAAGTGCTCCTGTTCAATTTCCTGGTTCCCGTAATCATATGCAAGCTTTTCCGTGGCCTGAACCGCTTCCACGGATTTCTGCGTGAATTTCGATATATTCATAAGCAAAAACCTCCTGCCAGTTTTCCTTTTTCCTTTGTAATTCCTGTTATACGCTCTTTTGTTAGCACTGTCAAGCGTCGAGTGCTAAAATTATCAGAATATTTATTTCTCCTCTGTTGCATCCGCCTCACTTACGGATTTTCCGGAACGGATGCCATCCATAATCTCTTCCTTATTGTCCCAGAGGAACCAATTAATGAAGGCACCAATGAAGACAATATACAGGCAAGTATACATCCAAAACATCACAATAACCGGCGTTGCCAGACTACCGTAGACGTTATAGGCTCCGACATTATTTACATAGATGGAAAAGACCTGAGAAAACACCGCCCAGGCAATAGCGGAGAAGATTGCTCCCGGCAGCTGGTGCAGATACGGCTTTTTCTTGCGAGGCACCTTGCTGTAGAGCAGAGCAAAGAGCAACACTGCTCCGATTAGAATCAAAAACATGAACTGGGCATGGAGTAGCACCGAGATGACCCCCGTTGCCTCCGGAAAATAGGATAGGAGCATATTCCCCAGCACATCACCGAAGACCATAATCACCAACATGAACAACAGCACTGCAATCATGCCTAAGGTGTAGAGGGCCGCAATTCCACGGACCGCGAAATAATTCCGATCATCCTCCACCTCATCCATAATATTCAACCCGCGAATCATGGACATCATACCGGTGGCTCCGGCCCAGATAATGAACAAAATGGAGAAGGACAATAAGGACACGGATCCGCTGAATGCCTGATCGATTAGGGAATTCACCACACCATCGGCGAAATCCGGAAGGATGGCATTCACCATCATTACCACATCATCCTCCGTTAAGGTGGTCATGGTAATGATGGATACCAGCACCATAATGGTTGGAATCAGGGACATTAGGAAAAAGAAGGTGGCACTTCCGGCGTAGATACCGATGCACTTCTTTCCCATCTTCTTGGCAAAATCCAATCCTAAATTCTTCCACTTTGTTTTGTTCATATATTACTTTTCCTCGTTCTCTTTTACAAAAATCAAATCGAAATCCAACGGTGCTAAGCCCGCGGTCTCAATGCTTCCTTCCTCTGTATACTGCCACACGGCAAATCCGGAAGACAACTCCGGCTGCTCGTTGTAGTTGGCAAACCAGATGTCATAGGAAGACAAAATATTCATATCATAGAAATTCTCTGCGAAATATCCGTTGGTATAAATCATCGGCTCATAGCCGGCGTCCTGAATCTTCTTACAGAACGCAATGGCATTGGCAGTATAATCCACGCCTTCCGTCTCCAGTGTACGGGAGCCTTCCACCTGGACCAGTTCGAAGTCATAGACTACCTGCAAATCAATGTCATGACCCTTTAAGTTCTCAATGACGAAGTCCGCTTCCTCTTCCACTTCTTCTCTGGTAAGGGCCTGGGAGAAGAAGTACACGCCCACGTTCAGACCTGCTTTTCGGGCAGCCTTGATGTTCTCCAGGTAATAATCATCCAACGCCAATGCACCGGATTCATATCCGCGAAGGCCCAGACGAATATAGACAAAATCGATGCCCGCCTTCTTCACGGCCTTCCAGTCCACTTCGCCCTGATGGGAAGAGACGTCAATGGCCAGGTGGCTGGTCATATGATTGTCCGCATCTTCGTACTGATAGTAATCCCCGACTTTGGTGATATTGCTTGCCTTCGGCTGGATGTTGGTAATATCTGCCACGTTAATCGGTACCCGCTTCGGTTGCAAAAGCAACACAATCACCACTACGGTTACGATTGCTAAGATTACCCCGCCTGCAATAGCAAACGGTACCCAGGATATTCCACGGTCATTACGATTTCTTCTGTTGTTTCTCATTGTTTTTCCCCTCTTGCTTTCTTAATCGGTAATCACTTGGTGTCATGTTCCGCTGCCTATGGAAGGTTTTGGAAAAATATAAGCTATTGTCAAATCCTACGGAATTGGCAATGGCCGTAATGGAGAGATTGGTATTCTCCAATAAATAGCATGCTTGTCTCAGACGAAAGTCCGTCAGATACTCCTTGGGCGACTGGCCTAAGACGGTGCGAAACGACCGGAAGAGCTGGCTACGGCTTAATCCCACATAATCCGCAATATTCTCAATGGTAATGGGATAGGAATAATTGGCCGAAATGTACTCGATGCTCTTCTGGACGTAGGACTGTCCGGTATTGGTGTGACTCCGGCCCGCAGATGCATGTAGGAAACTGGATAACATGGTATACAGACGTCCCGTCATCTCCACCGCATGATTGAAATCATTGCCGCTGGCTGCATAGATGGCACGAATTTCGTCGCAGATGCGCGCTCCGCCGTCCACGCCGAAGATGACCGGTTCCTCTCTGGTAAAATCCGTTGCTTCCAGAATAATGGCCGCATCGGAACCGTTAAATCCCACCCAGGCATACTCCCAGGGTTCGCTTGCATCCGCTTCGTAGCTTACCACCGAACCCGGATAAACCAAGAAGGCATCTCCGGCCCCAAGTTCATAATCCCGGTGGTCATAGTGGTAACGTCCCTTGCCACGAATCACATAGTGAATCAGGTAATGATCCCGAATTCCCGGGCCCCACACATGGGACGCCTTGCACTTCTCAATGCCCACGTTGTAGACCTGCAGGGATACCAGTTCCCGCTCGGTTGCCTTATATGAAGTTTTGTATTCGTCCATATTTTTGTTCATAGGCATATCCTCTAAAGGTATCATACGTCTTCTCCCATACTGCTGCAACATTTTTACATATCTACAAAACTTTTTGTACTAGGCTTTTTTCCAAGAATGGTCTATAGTATAGGAAGATTAAGAAGCAAACGTTTCTAAGGAGGTATAACAATGGCTATATTGGTTACCGGCGGTGCCGGCTACATTGGAAGTCATACCTGTGTTGAATTACTGAACGCCGGCTATGACGTTGTTGTATATGATAACTTATCAAATTCTTCCGAGAAGTCTCTCGAGCGCGTGGAAGCAATCACCGGCAAGAAGGTGACCTTCTATAAGGGTGACATCTTAGACCGTGAGCGTCTCGAAGAAGTCTTTGCAAAAGAGCAGTTAGACAGCTGCATCCACTTCGCCGGATTGAAGGCCGTTGGTGAATCCGTTGCCAAGCCTTGGGAATATTATGAGAATAACATTGCAGGTACCCTTACCCTGGTTGATGTAATGCGTAAGCACAACTGCAAGAATATTATTTTCTCCTCTTCCGCTACCGTATACGGTGATCCGGCAGAGATTCCGATTACTGAGAATTGCCCGAAGGGACAGTGCACCAACCCTTACGGTTGGACCAAGTCCATGTTAGAGCAGGTATTAAGCGACATCCAGAAGGCAGATCCGGAATGGAATGTCATCCTGCTTCGTTACTTCAACCCAATCGGTGCACACCAGAGCGGTACCATGGGTGAGAACCCGAACGGTATTCCGAACAACCTGATGCCATACATCACCCAGGTTGCTGTTGGTAAGTTGGAGCAGCTTGGTGTCTTCGGTGATGATTACGATACTCCGGACGGAACCGGTGTCCGCGATTACATCCATGTAGTAGACTTAGCACTTGGCCACGTGAAGGCTCTGAAGAAGATTGAAGAGAATGCAGGTCTTTGCATCTACAACTTAGGAACCGGTCACGGCTATAGCGTTCTTGATATTGTGAAGAATTTCGAAGCTGCCAACGGCATTAAGATTCCTTATGTGATTAAGCCACGTCGTGCAGGGGATATTGCTACCTGCTACTGTGACCCATCCAAGGCAGAGCGTGAGCTTGGCTGGAAGGCTCAGTACGGTATTCGCGAGATGTGTGCGGACTCCTGGAGATGGCAGAAGAATAACCCGAACGGTTACGAAGACTAAATTGCATAAAAAATCCGGGCAATTCCATTACGGAACTGCCCGGATTTTTTTTGCCATAAAACACAGCGGCGCAGGTACCATAGGTCCTGCGTCGTCATGCCTCGTTGGGGGGAAAACTAGAGATGTATTATATATAACATATGAATGGTCACAAAAAGGACACACTCAGACACATTTTTTCAAAAAATTTAAAAATAATTATATCTCTATCAGAAAATTACCACCTGCGGCTCTTTCTTCCCCGATACAACCAAGGCTGTGCCAGCTTCTTATCGTGACAGGTATTGCAGATGCGATACGGATTATTCCAGGCAAGTTCCTTGCCACACATCTCACAATGCCGCATCGGCAGGTTCTGTTCTCCCAGAATCTCCGCCATACGGTCGGAAATCTCCCGCTTCCGCTCTAAGATTCGAGGCAAATCCTCCTCCACACCGAACCTTGTGGTATAGAAATTCGCCAAATCACAGATCTGATGCTTCAACTCCAAGGTTGCCAGCGGCTCCTTGTCATAAATCTCCGGAAGGATTTCGTCTAACGGTGTTCCGATTCCCTCCACCTCCGACTGGAAGAGGCGCAACCAGATTGCGTAGAGTTCCGGACTCTTCTCATTAAACGGAATGGTTAAAAACTGATAAATCAGATTCTTATCATCCGTATATTTCTCTAAGGTCTTACAGAGCTTAATCTCACGCTCGATTTTCGCCTTGGTGTATAACTCTCCACTGGCCATCTGATCCCACTGGGACAACGTCTCGGAGAGAAGTCCGTTCAAGGAGATCAACTCCTCCGGGAACTTCAGCACTGCCTGCTTCAGTGGCGGCACAATTGCATCCACCTCTTCCGCAATCTGCTTCTTATCGAACTGGGCCGTATAGTAACCCACATCGAAGCTTCCACGACGTCCGGCACGTCCGGCAATCTGCTGGATTTCTTTGGCATTCAAAGGGCGCTTATTCTTCCCATCGAATTTCTCATTCTCTAGGAATACCACTCGACGAATCGGAAGGTTCATACCCATTCCGATGGCATCCGTCGCTACAATCACCCGATTCTCTCCCCGAAGAAAACGATCCACCTCACGGGTACGCACATCATAAGGAAGGGAACCGTAGATGACGCTGCAAGAGATACCCAGCCGCTGCAGTTCCGCCGCACAGGCCAGCACCATTTTCTTGGAAAAAACAATCAGTGCATCATGGTCCGTTACATCCTGCGGGAATACAAAATGTCCCTTCTCCATGGTAAGCGGTGTCGCACGATGATGCTCCACAATCTCATAGGTATCTCCACATTCTTCGATTAACTGTATCACCAACTTGGTAGCATAGGCTGCCATACAGACATGAATACGTCTGGCCGGTACCCCAAGCAATGCTCTCGTCCAGGCGCCGCCCCGCTCCGTATCTTCAATCATCTGAGCCTCGTCGATCACTGCCAGGTCATAGTCCTTCAGCACGGATAACATCTCTACCGTGGACGCCTGATGGGTTGCCCCCGGCATACGAATGGCTTCTTCACCGGTAATCATATTGCAAGGCACCCCTGCTGCATTGCTCTTCTCAAATACCTCGAATGCCAACAGACGAAGAGGCGCTAAGTAAATGGCATTCTCCGCCTTCTTAAACTCCTCTAGCGCTTCGTAGGTCTTACCGGAATTGGTAGGTCCCACGTGGAGAATAAAATGCCGGTGCATTCTTCTGGCATGGGGATAGAGATCAATGGGATTCTCCGGAATCTCTTTTAGGATATCTTCTCTTAGAATCCGGCGCTTCTCTTCTAAGTTCTTCCGTTCCTTCAGCATGGTCACTTCATGGACATAGTGCTCATACTCGGCCTTCAACATGGGAGATTTCTTGTTGTGATAGAGTTCCTGCAGTTCTTCGTTGGCACGATATGCGATTTCTAACTGCTTCTTGCCTTCTTCCGACTTAAAAAACTTGGCACGTCTGGCATTCCGGTGCTTCCCGCCGGTGATGACCTGATGTCCCAATTCTTTTCGAATCTTATATTTTTTGTTGCGGATTCTTCGCTCCACATATTGTTCAAACGTCAGCATGCCAATCCCCTGGTTCGTTACATATTCTTCTTACGATTTTACAATATTCTAGTGACCAAGAAAAGCGGTTTTACTTGTATCCGGGCGGCATTTGTGTTACCTTTTTTGTGCAATGTATCTCGTATGAAGAGAACGTCAGCAGGAGGATTTATATTATGAATACAAAAACTAAGACACAGCAAATGGTTGGAACCGCTGTACTGATTGCATTGGTAGTCGTACTCCAGGTAGTGGCAAGCTCTATTCCGTGGCCATTTTCCTTCAAGCCAACCTTCGCATTGATTCCGGTTATTATCGGTGCCATTCTCTATGGTCCGGCCACCGGCGCATTACTGGGCTTCGTGTTCGGTGCAGTTGTTACTGCTTCCGTTGTTTCCGGAGCAGATGTAGGCGGCGCTATGATGTTGGCACAGAATCCGGTTGCTACCGTAGCAATCTGCCTTGGCAAGAGTACCATCGCAGGTTTCGTATCCGGTATTGTAGCCCACAAGCTGTCTTCTAAGAATATGACATTATCCGTCATCTTGGCAGCACTGCTTACTCCGGTATGCAACACCGGTGTGTTTGTACTGGGTGTATCCTTGTTCTTCCTGGATTTGATTCAGTCATGGGCAGGGGATCAGGCCGTTGGAAGCTTCATCGTATTCGGTTTGGTCGGTGTGAACTTCTTATTCGAAGTACTCTTCGATATTATTCTTGCTCCAATCATCATCCGTATCATTGGGGCCATCAAGAAATCAAATCACTAATATACTGCAGCGGCGACTCTTCGCCGCTGTTTTTTTCTTAGCTTGTTTCCCCTGCCCTACTAATGGTAAAATAGAGGTGAACAAGGTCGGGGGATATAAGTGATTTGGGGTAATCATATGGTTTGGAATCTCGATTTCGATATTAGCGCATGGTTTGTGGCCGTTGTGCTGATTATGTACTACGTCTCTAGACGTAACCTTCCGATTCTTCGTAACCGGGCTTTTTTTGGTGTCATGATTTCTACCTTGGTACTGGCCAGTCTTGACATCATCGCATCTATTACCGCAAGCTTCCCGGAGCGGTATTCCACAACGACCAATTACACATTGAATGTGATTTACTATATTGCTCTCGCAGCATGTCCTTATGTATTTTCCTTATTTGTTACCTTTGTCATTCACCGCAACCGCACCTGGTTCTTCCCCCTTGCGGTCCATTCCATTCCGTTTCTGTTTATGTTTGCCCTATCCATTACTGCGCCTTGGAACGGCTTTATTTTCTCTTTGGATGAAATGGGTGTCTTCCACTATGGTCCGGGACGCGATTTCTTCTTCTGGGAATACTTCATCTATATGGCGCCCTGTATTCCATATGTTGCTGTCTTCGGTCGGGAAAAGTTGCAGGCCGGTCATCGCCGGGCCATCTATCTCTACGTCATCGTTGCCCTCTTAGGAAATTGGTTGCAGATGTATGTCATGCTCTATCATCAGGTCATTTCCCTCTGTAATATGATTAGTATTCTGGTGGTTTTTCTTACCTTCCAGGGGCCGGATTATTACCGGGAACGACGTACCGGTTTCTTCGATGCAAGAGGCTTACAGCTTGTGATTACCGAGCAATTGCAGAATGAGGATTATCTGCCCTTCGCCGGATTTGTTCTGGAGAACTATCGTACACTGAAAAATTCCTATTCAGAGGAAGTTGTAACCTCCCTGTTGCGACAGCTGTCCGGTTTCTTACGCACCGTATGCAAAGATGAACCAACCTTCTATCTGCGCAACGGTATTTTCCTAATGTTACTTGCACCGGACAAAGATCCCATCGCCATGCGGGACCGTATCGAGGAACGGTTGAAGAAGCCGTTTTACTACAATCAAAACGAGTATATTCTTCACCCGAGGTTCTTCTACAATCCGGGATTGATTCATTACAAGAGCTATGAAGAAACCCGGTCTACCGTCCTGGTTGCCATCGAGCAAGCCATGCATACAGACAACTCCGGTTCGCTGTTGATTAATGAGGAGATGTATCGCACGGCCACACGAACCTTCGCCGTGGATCATGCCATGGAGTATGCACTGCGAAACCAGTCCCTGCAGATATATTATCAACCGATTCATTCCACCGACGATGGTCGTGTGGTATCTGCAGAAGCTTTGGCCCGCATTCAGGATGAAGAATTAGGACTTCTCATGCCGGATGAATTCATTCCACTGGCGGAACGCAACGGAAGTATTTTCCGTCTGGGGGAGCAGGTTTTTGAAAAAGTCTGCAAGTTCATACAGACCCATGACATGAAGGAATTGGGACTGAATTACATCGAAGTGAATCTGTCACCGCTGCAGATTGCACGTTCCAATACGGCAGACCGTTATCTGGAGATACTGGACCGCTATGCCATTGACCCGTCCTACATCAATCTGGAGATTACCGAGACGGAAAATGCAGAGAACGAGTTCACCTATGAGAATATTCGCAAGCTCTCCGCCAGAGGGATTCGTTTCTCCTTAGACGATTACGGCACCGGATATTCCAACTTGATTAATACCATCGTGCTTCCTTACTCGATTATTAAGATTGACAAGAATATTGTGCAGGCCTATCTGTCCAGCGACAGTCACATCCTACAACACTTAGTACACCACTTTACAGTCTTAGGTAAGGAAGTGGTTGCGGAAGGTGTGGAAACACAGGAAATGGCCGATATCTTAACAGATATCGGATGCCAATATCTACAAGGCTTCCTCTACAGCAAGCCCATTCCAACAGAAGAATTCATCGATTATTTATATGAACAAAAAGAGAACTCGTAAGCATATCACAATGCTTACGAGTTCTTTTTATTTATGAACCATGTACCACTGGCGGATATAGTCCGCTATGATTGGGACTAAATCCCGAATCTCAAACTGGCTGGTATTGATACACAAATCGTAATTGCTCTTATCGCCCCAGGCATTGCTGCCATAGAGGGAATAGTATCTGGCACGGTCACTGTCGATGCGCTTCATCTTCCGTTCCAAGTCATGATCGGAGAGTGCTTCCTCTTCCGGTCCTAAGCGTCTGCACCGCTCTAACTTGGAAGATAAATCCGCATAAACAAAAATACGGAAAGGATCGTAATCCTCAAGGATTACATCCGCAGCACGTCCGACAATAATGCAGTTCCCACGGTCCGCAAATTCCTTCAGCAGGCTCTGCTGTCGGGACATGAGATGGGACTGTGGATTGGGCAGATTCTGGTAGTAATAGAAGCTGCGCCCGTAATGCAATGGAATCTGCGGAATAATGCCCTGATTCAAGGTCTCCTCCACCACATCTTCCTGCATGTTGTTCTCGTTAGCGATGGTGGTCACAATCTCCCGGTCAATATAGGTCAGGTTCAGCTTGTCCGCTAACCGCTTGCCCACTTCACGACCACCGCTTCCGAATTCTCGACTAACCGTAATAATCATAAGTTCCCCCTGTTCATCGGTAGAATGATTTCATACATGGTAGACCAAGAGGTCTCTGTTGTAGGCAACAGGCGAATCTTGCCGCCGTGTGCTGTAACGACCCGCTTGGCTACCGATAATCCCAAGCCGGTTCCATGCTTGCTGTTGCGGGATTCATCTCCCACAACAAACGGTTCAAAGATATGCTCCCGAATCTCCTCCGGAATGCCCTCTCCGTCATCGCCTAAGCGAATCCGCACCTGATGCTTCTCCCGCAGAAATTCCATACCCACAAAAATCGTGGTCGGTGGGGCATTGTGTCGAATGGTATTGGTAATAATATTTTCAAATACCCGGCACAGCTCCACGTGATCAAATGGCATATAAATCGGTTGTTCCGGAATATCCACATCCAACTCGTATCCTGCCACTTCCAGTTCCTCGTACTTGCCGGCCACATACTCCCGCACGTACTCCGACAGATCTCCCGGTTCCATGGTCAGCTGGAATTCCGGGTGTTCCAAGCGGCTGTACTGGTAGAATTCATTGATCAAATCTGCCAGGCGATTGGACTTCTGATAAATGGTGTTTAGGTACTTGTCCATATGCTCTTCGGACACCATACCATCTACGATTGCCTTGCTGTATCCCTGAATCACCGTAATCGGTGTTTTCAAATCATGGGAAATATCTGCCAGCATTTTCTGTCTGGCTGCCTCAACTTCCCGTTCTTCCCTACGAATCCGTCGCCCCATCACAATGGAGAAAATCACCGCCAACAGCAAGAAGGAAAGCACCATCATGGCAAAGGAAATTGCAATGATGCGGTCAATCTGCGCCTGCATGGCCCCCAACTGTTCCATGGTCAGGCTCGTATAATCCACTTCATCATAAAAATGATCGGTAATGTGCATCAGTTCCAACAAGGTTCCGACGAAAATCAACCCCACCAAGAATATGAAAAAGATATAGCTCCCCACCAAACGAAGGTATAGGTTTTTCCGCTTTCTCAGTCTCAGACACTTTTTCATTGTTTCTCAATCTTATAGCCCAGTCCCCGAACCGTCTTTAGGTATCTCGGGTTCTTGCTATCCTCCTCAATCTTCTCCCGCAACTTGGAGATGTGTACCATCATGGTATTATCATCACTCTCGAAGTATTCGCCCTTCACGTTCTCATAGATCTGAACTTTGGTGAATACATGACCGGGATGCTCCATCAGCATGGCAAGAATCTTATACTCCGTTGGAGTCAGCGGAATCTCTTCACCATTCCGGAACAACTGCAGGGAATCTCCGTGAAGTTCCAAATCTCCCACCCGAAGGATCTTGGATGCAGTGTTTTCTGTAGTTGCATCGTTCAATCGATAGAATCGGCGCAGGTTGGAATTCACTCTGGCCACCACTTCCAAGGGGTTAAAGGGCTTCGCCAGGTAATCATCCGCACCTAAGTCCAATCCTAAGATTTTGTCGCTGTCCTGATTCTTGGCAGACAGGATAATAATCGGAATATTATTGTTTTCCCGAATTTTCTTGGTTAACTCATATCCGTTCATCCGGGGCATCATAATATCCAACAGTGCAAGATCCACGTCGTTGTGCTGCAACAGGTCATAGGCCTCTACCCCGTCCCCGGCTGCCAGCACATGGTATCCTGCATTTTCCAAATATAATTTGAGGAGCTCTACGATGTCCGCATCGTCCTCAGCAATTAGTATGGTATAGACTTTGTCTGCCATCGTAGGCTCCTCTCTTATCTTTTATTCGTATCGTAATGCTTCGATTGGGTTCAGCTTGGCTGCACGGTTGGCCGGATAATATCCGAAGAACACACCGAAGGCCATAGAGAACAATAAGCATCCCAAAATACCCAGTACACTTGGCATTCCATTGGCTCCAAGCAACATACCTGCCACCTGTCCTAACAGGATTCCAAGAGTAATTCCGATGGCACCGCCCACCAGGCAGACCACCATAGATTCTGTAATAAACTGCATCCGGATGGAACCGTTGGTAGCACCAAGGGCCTTACGGGTACCAATCTCTCTGGTACGCTCCACAATGGATACAATCATGATATTCATAACACCGATACCGCCTACCAGCAGGGAAATGGCACCAACTGCTAAGAAGGCCAGCTTGACGGAGTTCAACAGCTTCTGTAGCGCCTCTGCTTCCTGCTTCAAACTGTATGGATATATTTCATATGTATCGTTATTTTTATAATATCTTTCATTCAGGTATTTTGCAATCTGAGCCGCAGTAATCGTCGGGTCGTTGCCTTCGGAAGCTACCAGGGTAATCTCCTGGATGCTGTCCGTAAGCTGTGGATTCTGCTGGACTACTGCGCGAAGCGGTACGAAGCACTCGGTCTCCAGGTCCTTATCCGCTACACCTGCTGCTCCCATGCTTTTGGCATTGTACTCATATACACCAACGATGGTGTAGGTATAATACTTGCCGTCAATGGCCGCTTCCACGTTCTCGCCAAGGGCCGCATTCATATCTCCACCGTATAGCACGTTTACATAACGGTCGGATACCAGGCAGACCTTACTGCCTCTGGAATAATCTCCCGCAGCAAAAGAGCTTCCTGCTAAGACCTTTAAGTTCCCGCTTTTTACCGCCAATGGATTCATTCCGTAGATCTTAATCTTGGCAGCATCTTTTCCACGCTGTATTTTTGCACTGCCTGCAGAAAGGGAAAGGGAAATACCGTCAATTTTATCTTTGTACTTGGTCTGGATATCTTCCATCATTTCCTTGGAGATGTAGTCCGAAGACTTCATTCCTCTGGCTGTCTCATAGTTCATCTCATTGCCGTCCGCATCTGTGGATCTCATATTCACAAACAGATAAAAATTGTTGGCACCCATATCGCCCATCTGGGTGTTGACCATGTTGTTCATAGCATTACCGATGGTCATAATCATCACCACGGATGTTAAACCGATGATAATACCAAGCATCGTCAAAAAGGTACGAAGCTTATTGGCCTTCAATGCTATAATTGCAAGTCTGATATTCTCAAGCAGCATAGGTAGCTCCTTTCCGTTCCGCGACGATCAGGCCGTCCTTCAAGGTAAGCAGGCGCTGGGTCTCCTCCGCCAACTCGTTGGAGTGGGTAATCAGTACAATGGTAATTCCCCGCTCTTCATGAAGCTTATGGAACAAGTCCATGACGTTACGTCCTGTCTTGGAATCCAGTGCACCAGTCGGCTCATCCGCTAAAATAATGGATGGATTGTTGGCCAGGGCTCTCGCAATTGCCACACGCTGTTTCTGACCTCCGGAGAGCTCATCCGGCGTATGAAGCATACGGTCCTGCATACCAACCAACTCTAAGAGTTCCTCTGCACGTTCCTTCCGTTCCTTCATACCTACACCGGCATAGAGCAACGGCAATTCTACGTTAGCCACCGCATTGGTTCTTGCAATCAGATTATAGGTCTGGAAAACAAATCCAATCTTACGATTGCGGATGTGGGACAATTCCACATCTTTGGCTGCGCACACATCGATTCCATCCAGGAGGTAGGATCCCTCCGTTGGCTTATCTAAGATTCCGATGATATTCATCAAGGTGGACTTACCGGATCCGGAGCTTCCCACGATGGAGACAAATTCTCCTTCTTTTACCTGTAAGTCGATGCCGTGGAGAATTTCCAGTTCGTTTTCCTGGCCGATGTTGAATCGCTTTATGATATTTTTTGCATCAATTAAAAGTCGCGTATCCATTCTTTTCTCCTTAGAATAATTCAACGGAAGGGATGTCCAAATCACTTAAATCTTCCGCAGGAATTACAACAAACATGCCTTCCTTCAAATCCTTGCCGCTAACTTCCACATAGTAATCCGTTACCAATCCCTGGGTAACCGGGATTTTCTCAAAGTCTTCGGAGTCTGCAATGCCGTTACCGTCTGCATCCTGTGCGACCTCAACATAGTAGCTGCCGTCTTCCTCCTGCTGAATTGCTCCTGCCGGAATTGCAAGGGCGTCTTTTCTGGTATCTAAGATGATGGTCACCTTGGCATTCATACCGATACGCAAGCGGTCGCTTGGGTTATCAATGGTAATCTCGATTGGGTATCCGTTATTGGCTGCGGTTGCTGCGGCTGCCTGACCTTCTGCGGTCTGGGATGCCTGTGCAACCGGTGTCGGAGATACGAAGGTGACTTTACCGGTCATCTCCTCGGTTCCGGTGGTATCGGTGGTAACCTTGGCACTAAGGCCCTTTGCCACATCACTGATGTCATACTGGCCTAAGGTTGCGGACACCTTGAATCCGGATACGTCCTGCAATACGATCATGGTTCCGCCGGCGTAGGTATCACCGACTTTTACATTCAATGCGGTAATGACACCATCAGCCGGAGCCACGATGGTTGCCTTCTGCAACTGCTCCTTGGCCTGGGTCACTGCATCACCTGCGGTTCTTGCGCTGTTGGCTGCTGCCAGCTTGCTGTTTGTCACTGCATCTGCGCTGTCCGCATTGGTCTTGGTACGGGTCTTGTTGGCATCGTCCAAGGTCTGCTGGGCAGAAGTTACACCGTTGTTTGCTGCAGTTACATTATCCTGTGCTGCATTCACACCGGCCTTGGCCTCTGCAACTGCAGCCTCTGCTGCTTCCGCATCGGTCTTGGCTGCTGCAAGCGCTTCCTTGGCACCGGTAAGTGCAGCTTCTTCTGTAGCTCGGTTGGATGGATCAGCTGCATCATAGGCTGCTTTTGCTGCGTCATATGCTGCCTGTGCATCGGCTACTGCCTGATTCTTGGCATCGCGATTGGCAACGGCTACATTATATGCATTGTTTGCCTCGGTAAGGCGTCCGCTTGCGCTGCTCTGTGCATTCTTTGCGGTATTCAATGCTTCCTGGGAACGGGCAACTGCGGTGTCATTACCGGATACCGTGCTGTTGTATGCACGCTCTGCTTCCGCAATGCTTAAGGTATTCTGCTGGCCGGTGATTCCGGCTGCGCTCTGGGCACTGGCCAAGCTTTTTTCCAAGGTGCTTGCATCCAAGGTAGCCAGAACATCTCCGGCCTTGACCTGGTCACCTACCTCAACGTTTACGGTCTTCACCTGAACGCCGGTGACTTCGCTGGCTAAGTTATAGGTTGCCGCAGAACTAATGGTTCCGGACACTGCAATATTCTTGCTTAAGTCCTGCTTGGTTACGGCAACAACCGTGCTACCTTCCGCCGCTGCTTCGCTGGCATTGGCAGTCTTACGGGTTACGGCGAAAACGCCGCCTACGGCTACGCAAAGTACCAGCAAGATTACAATCGTCACTTTCTTTTTGGATTTGAGTTTTCCAAGTATTTTTTTCATGTCAATATTCCTTTCCTGCACTTGTTTCCTTCACTCTATCAGCTACTATACCCGCCAATTGTAAAATGAACCTTTATGGTTTCTTAAGATTTCTTAAGAATACCGTTGGTTTGCCTTATGAAACTTTCAGAATTTATGCATTTTTATTTTCTTTTTTGCATCAAAAACTGATAGAATAGGGAATGGAATGTAAAAGATAACAACAGAGGGGGACTTATCATGAACTTTATTTTCATATCACCGAATTTCCCAACCAACTATTGGAACTTCTGCGACCGTCTGCGGAAGAACGGCGCCAACGTACTTGGCATTGGCGATGCACCGTTTGAGAGCCTGCCGGAGGAGTTGAAGAATGCACTTACCGAATACTATCGGGTGGATGCCATCGAGGATTACGATCAGATGATTCGTGCCGTTGGATTTTTTACCTTTAAGTACGGCAAGATTGACTGGATTGAATCCAACAACGAGTACTGGTTATCCCAGGATGCCCGTCTTCGGGTTGACTTCCATGTCACCACCGGTACCCAGAAAGAATCGGAGATTGAAGTACTGAAGAAGAAATCTTCCATGAAGAAGGTGTTCGAGAAGGCCGGAATTCCATCCGCCCGCTTCCACTTGGTAAGCAACATCACCGCTGCCAAGAAGTTCATCAAGGAAGTTGGCTATCCGGTCATTGTGACGCCGGATGTACACGCCGGTGCGGTAGATACCTGGAAGTTAAATAATGACGATGAATTAGAGAAGTTCTATGCCAATGCGCCAGCCGGCAACTTCATTATGGAAGAATATATCGATGGGGATTTGTACTCCTATGATGCCATCATTGATATGAATGGCGAGCCGCTGTTTGAATCCACCACACGGTTCCCATCTATTTTAGATACCGTTAACGGCAAGAACGAGATGTACTACTACGTCTATCCGGACATTACCGATGAGCTTGCCGCTGTTGGCCGCAAGTCCGTGGAAGCTTTTTCCATCAAGGGACGTTTCGTTCATTTTGAATTCATTCATTTGGAGAAAATGCGCAAGGGCCTTGGCAAGAAGGGCGACTACATTGCAACGATTGCTTCTGCCTGCCCGGCCGGCGGTCCAAGCACCGATATGATGAACTACGCACACTCCGCTGATGTATACCAGATTTGGGCTAACATGATTACCGGCAACAAAGATGGCAAAGCCAAGAAGGGCAAGCCAAAATACAGCGTCTATGCCTTCCGCCGCGGCAATCGTCAGTACGCCCACACCAACCGTCGCATCCTTGGCAAGTATGAGGCCAACATTGTGGAACATCGCGAAGTTCCACCATTGGATTGGGAGCACATGGGCGAGTATAGCTACATCGCCAACTTCGATACCATCCAGAAGGCGCAAGCATTCCTAAGATATATTACTGAGAGAAGATAAAAGGAAGACCGGCACTACATGTGCCGGTCCTATTTATTCTTTATAGTGCATGAACTTGAAGCAGTTTATCTCGAATTGCCTCTTCGATAAAACTATTTAATGTTTGCTGCTGGGCCATCGCATATATTGCTGCACGCTTGTGCAAATCGCTTTTGATTCGAATGTTAAAGCTTCCCTTGTATCCGATTTCCGGTTTCGTCTTCGTCTCTTCACACAGTGCCAGATAATCGTCAACAGCACCATGGAAATCACTTACTAACTCTTTGGCCGTTGTTCCTTCATAGGAAATCAATGATTTAATTCCTTGTACTTTTCCGAAGAAAAGGCCATCCTCCTCCGAAAACTCAACGCTTCCAATATATCCCTTATATTCCATTGTGTTTTTCATAGGAGTCCCTCCTGTTCCATTTTCTTCCTTTCTTTTAGTATAAAATGGTTTTTAATTAGTTGCAACTATATTTAGTTGCAATGTATTCTATCATGGTAATAACAGACAAGCAACCGCCAACGCAAATAATGGACATCCGTAGCATTTTCTTTTTCATCGTAGCAGAGAAATTTCTCTATTCGACTAATCCCTATGCCCCAAAAACTACCTATGAAAGCAAAAAACCTGTCCCGGGCATAGGGATTTCTAATAATCAATTTTTCCTATGCCAAAAACATGCTTTTAACTCCAAATACTTCCACTTAAGGCATAGGGATTTCAGTAAATCGATATTCCCTATGCCTTATGTCTATTTCAAATACTGTAAATCATGGTTTCGAGCATAGGGATTCATTATAATTACTAATCCCTATGCCGCAAGCCTTTCATAGCAGCTTCAAATCCCAATTTCTGGCATAGGGATTTCTCATTTCCAGCAATCCCTATGCCACAGGCATTGGAATGCCCTACGAACTTCTTCTCTCATGGCAAAAAAACTGCAGCCCGTATCCTATCGGCTGCAGTCCTATAATATCTTCATTGCAAATACACTAGCGATTCCATGGTCTTCCTGAAAGGAGAGCTCCACATCACTGTCAAAATGGGCGACCAGCTTCTGGACCTTCCACTCATACGGAATTCCATTCCAGCGCAACAAGCTCTCTATAAATACCCGGTGATCCACATTGAACATGGGGAAGCACTTGGCGGCCAAGGCGAAGAAGGTCTCCGCATTCACCGCGCCAAAAATTGGCGCCGGCACCTTGGAAAAGGCCACATAGAGGTCATAATCCTTCTCTTCAATCTTGCAGTAGCAATAATAATTCTTGGATGCGCCTACTGCAACCACCGCTAAACTCTCGGCAGTGAAGCCCCGCCCCAGTTCCTGGATGCCGGATTCCAATGGTTGTAACTTCCAGGACCGTCCGATATCCTTTATCTCATTCGCCAATTGGAAGCACCCATCCGGTGCTGCTACCGGCTTCTCAAATCCCCAAGTCCAGGTGGACTTGTCCTTCGATACGGTTCCGATGACCTGGGCCGGAAAATGCTTGTCATCAAAAAACACCTTCCCATCAAAAAAAGACGGCGTTATCTGCTTGCCACCGCAGATTGCCTTCCGATAGGAAGTCTGGGAACCCACCACACGGCCAAGGCATGCAGAATACACCTGTTTCCAGCTGGAACGGGTGATGTCTCTATTTCCTTCTAGCAGGAACGTATGCAGTTCTGTCTTTACCTTCTTCGCACTTGGCAGAGCCATATTTATTCCTTCTTTATACTCTGGGTTCTCTTTATATTCTTTGTTCTATTTCTCTTTAAGTTTTATCTCTTTGCCCTTATGCCTTCTGTTCTTTCAGCTGCATCTTCCGCACGTACATCTTCTTATCCGCACGTTCGAAGATACATTGATAGCAGTAATCCGTATCCGGTCGATATTCTTCCATTCCGGAAGCAACTACAACAGCATCATAGTCATTATTGTAATCAATGACCTCCTCGAAACTTCGAAGCAGTTCCATACGATTTCTGTAGTCATCTCCTTCTAGGACCACAACGAATTCATCTCCGCCCACACGAAAAACCGGGCTATGCAGGAAAGTATTGCAAATCAGTCGACAGCCTTCCTTGATATAACGGTCTCCGGCTTCATGTCCCAGGTGGTCGTTAACATCCTTCAGATTGTTCAAATCAAATACGATTACACCCAATTGCTGGATGCTCCGGCTGCTAATCCGCTCATCAATCTGCTGTTCAAATTCGAAATAAGCATATTTGTTACGAACACCGGTCAGGGAATCGATATAGGCCATCTTCCTGACCTGTTCCAACTCCTCACGCTGACGTCGTTCTCTCGCTAGCAGCAGTAACAGTTCCTCGTGTTTCTCTCTCTTCTCATCCTCCAAAACAAAGGTATGAAGCAAGCTAGAACCTAACATATATCCCATGCTAGAAAACGGAAGCAACGGAAGCATTGCCTGTAGTGCCAAAAACATCGACACTAAGATTCCCGCCATGCCAATGGTATGGTAGCGATGGCAAAACGTATTATCACTCCGCCGGCTAAACGCCAAGGCGTATATGCTGGTTACAAAATATAGTCCCGCCTGTGCATAGAGCTGTATATACCGAAAAAACAGAGCATGGAAAACACCTTCTGCATCAAAATCAAACATTACCGGTCGGAATATGTTCACCGTTAACATCACGCACTGTCCGCACAACAATACGAAACCAAGGCCCTTAAGCAACCGCCCGAAGATGTCCTTCCGTTGCAAATATAACACAACAAATCTAGTCCACAAAAAGATGGCAAGAATCAATGCCAGAAAATAAACCACTGTATCAATATAACAAAGGGTAATAAGCTGATATTCATAGAGAATTCCCCACAGAAAATCCGACAAATAGAATAAAAGAATGCCATACAAATACAACCGATACGGACGAATAATCGTCAACGACTCGGTATAATCATTCTTAATGAGTACATCAAAATTAACAACCACAAGTAGCATGATTGCCAATACTGCAAAGGATGAATATAGCATAGGCGTCTCCCCTTCATGTGCCCACCGTTCTATCTCCTAGCCTTATTATAACAAAAAACGTATGAAAAAAAGAGACCGAATGCAAAATACATTCGGTCTCCTATTAACCTTTTAATCAAAGAACTTCGTTACATCAAAGCAACGAATATTGGTCCACATCTGTGCGATGCGGTCATTGGCATCTCCCTCGAAGTAACGCATAACAACGGAACGCTGCAACACTTCTTCCGGTGGATACTGGGTGAACAGCTGTCGGTTCATCTGCTCTTCCGGAGCGGTAATCACATGAGGTGCATCTTCACCGAAGAAGTAACCCAAATCATATTCCACCGCTTCCTCATCGTCTTCCGCACCATAGTTGTAATTCAAATACTGGTAAACTAAGGTGTTATCCGCATCTCCGGCAATCGGAGAAGTATAACCGATGTAATACATATTACGGATAGCATTGTCCGGACGAGATAAGAAGTTGATGAACGCTTCGGCTGCCTGCTGCTTCTTGGCATCATCACCGATACCGTTCTTCATCATAACCCAGCCATCGAACCAGAGGTTCGTGCACTCGCTTGGAACGGAATATGCCAGTTCCACGCCGTCCTCTTCCGCCTGGTCCATGGTATAAACCGCATCTCCGGACCACTGCAGGTTGGCAAGTACCTTACCGGTTACCATGTCTGCCTTACCACTATCGGTCTCTAAGGAATATACATTCTCACGCATATCAGACAAAATATCCTCTACCTGGTCCACGGTCTCCTGGGACGTATCGTTCATACGCTCGGAGAGCACATCCTGGTAATCTTCCTGTGCTAAGAACTCTTCGGATTCAAAATCCTCGGCATTTAAGATTGCAAGTCCGGCAAAATAGGAATCACGGATACTGTCCTTCATAGTAACCTGCTTGGCATACTTCGGATTCATAAGAATATCGTAATGCTGAACTTCTTCCGCAGTAAGCTCCGCCGGATTATACACAATACCCAAGGTTCCCCACATATAACATCCCGCATATTCGGAGATGGTGTGGCCACCCATGGATAATTCAGTAAACACATCCTTAATATACTTGGAAACATATCTGGAGTAATAATTCTCCTCAACGCTCTCATCGAAGAACCCCTCTGACAAAGGCATCAGACGGTCTTCCTTCATTAATTTCATAATCATGTATTCGGACGGACATACCACATCGAATACATCTCCCAGACTCATCTGGTTATACAATTCTTCGTTGGTACCATAGGTAGAATACTCTACACGGACTTTCTGGCCATAGGTCTCTTCGTACCATGCTTCGAAGTCGTCTACCAAAGCATTCTCACCGAGAATCTTCGTACCATCTTCCAACTCAATGGTCTCATCCTCATCCCAGTCGCCTTCGTCAATGTACTCTTCACAGTTGGCCACACGAAGCACAATCTCATCGGAGGCAGTCTGTTCAGTCTTGGAACATCCCACCAGCGGAAGCATCATACAAACGGTCAAAAGACCGGCAATCACACGTCGTCTCATCTGTTGCCCTCCTCACTCGCCTTGTCGCGACCGGCTAAGTTACTGATGACAACTGCTACCGCGATCACAACGAAAATAACGGTAGACAATGCCCAAAGTGCCGTCTTAATCTCTGTCTGAGAGCCTTTTGTTGCATTTACAACGTAAGTACTGATGGTATCAAATACTGCAGGCTTGGTATAGGTTGCGATGAAGTAATCATCCAAAGACAACATAATTGCTGTCATAAAACCGGAAATCATACCCGGCAACACTTCACGGAAGACCACCTTCTGTAATGCCTGGCGCGGCGTGCATCCAAGATCCAATGCAGCCTCGTAGAGCCGGGGATCCATCTGTTTCAGACGAGGTAAAACAGACAGGTATACAAACGGTGTACACAACGTCATCTGTCCGATAACAAGCGGAATATAGGTATTCTTGTCCATTCCGAAGAAGACAATCAACAGAATACAGATGGAAAAACCGGTGACAACATCTGCATTCACAACCGGGATTTGGTTCGCCAAATCATAAGCCATGCGATGACGCTTCTTGCTGTAGAAAGCACCAATGGCACCTAAGGTACCAAGGATGGTGGATAGCACAGAAACAATCAATGCCAATCCGAAGGTTCCGGTAATAATGGAAACCAAGTCCTCATTGGTAAATAAGGTCACATAATTCTGCAGAGAGAATCCACGAACCTGTCCGATCATGGTTGCTTCGGTAAAACTGTATACCGCCAATACCAGAATCGGTGCATACAGGAATAACAACACCACAAATAACCAAGCACTTGCTGTTACACGCTTTCTCATAGGATGGCACCTCCTTCCTCGGTATCGGCGCCGGCCTTCTTGCTAATCCAGGAAAGCAAGCCGATTAAGAGCAGGAGCACCGTGGAAATCATGGAGCCATCGTGCCAGTTGTAGGCTGCGAAGTAGCTTCCAATCAAGCTTCCCATGATGTAAGTGCTGTTGTACATCATATCCAACACAACGTAGTTGGTCATGGCCGGTAAGAAGACCATGGTTACACCGCTGACAATGCCCGGCATAGACAGCGGAATCATTACACGCCAGATTACAACCGCATCGGACGCACCCAGGTCACGGGCTGCATCAATGAGCTGATGATCCATTTTCTCCAAGGTATTGTAAAGCGGTAATACCATGAATGGCAGGAAGTCATAGGTCATACCAACAATGGTGTTAAAAAACGGATGGTATGCCAAATTGCCTTCCAAGAAGCTTAAAATCTCCTTCATTGCAGTCAGACGCAGGGTGAAGTTAATCCACATCGGAAGCACAATGATTAACAACCATGCTGCACCATGAGGAATACGTCCCTTCGCCAAAAAGTATGCCGTCGGATATGCAATCAGTAAGCATAATCCGGTAGTAATGATAGCAATGACAAAACTGTACAGTAAGGTTCCAAGCGCCTTACCGTTGGTAAAAAACTGTGCAAAATTCTCGAGGGTAAACTGACCGGAGCCGTTGGTAAATGCATAGTAGAGCACAACCAACAGTGGCAGTACCACGAAAATCAGCAAAAATAGGGCATACGGAATCCCTAATTGCTTTCTGGTAAATGCCATGGTCCCCTCCTATCGAACAACTCTGTAAGTAATCTTATCTGCAGGAACAATAACGCTGACATAATCGCCTACGTTCCACAGATCATCATCGTTAACATAGTAATCCCAGTCGTTCTCACTTCGTACGGTGTAGCTGTAGTGGTCACCCTTGTAGATAATGGAAGCAATATATCCGTTGACAATGCCGGTATCCGGAACATCGGACAGATCCGCATCGGAGGACTCGAAGGAAACAGATACCTTGGTGCCTTCTACGGAAAGCGGCTTCTTGTCACGGCCAACCAATACACCGTCGTTCATGGAGCTTCCGGCAAAGAGCTTGGTAACATCCGGCTCGAAGGTGGCATCCTCGAACTCTACCTTGTACTCAGCGTTCATCACACCTTCGTAGTGGTTCTTACTCATATCGTAAGCCATGAGATGGATAGCATTCGGTGCAATGGATACACCTACCACATCCCCTGCGCTATAAGGCTGATCACTGCGAGCCTCAATCTCATACTTGCCGTACTGTACCTGATTCTCATAGAAGGTACCCTTGAATACGGAAGTAAGAATGGTTCCGTCAAAATTGCCTGCGCCGGCAGCTACCAGATGGATGTTCTCCGGACGAACCACTGCATCAATCTTGGTTCCCACTTCGTTGGTCTCTTCGCATGGGAACTTGGTATCACAGAAAGTCACCTCATGCTCACCGGTCATAAATCCGGTAAAAATATTACTCTCACCGATAAAATCGGCTACATACGCATTCTCCGGACGCTTATAAATATCCTCCGGGGAACCAACCTGCATAATCAGTCCATCGTCCATAACAACGATAAGGTCAGACATGGTAAGTGCCTCTTCCTGATCATGGGTAACATAGATAAAGGTAATGCCTAACTCCTCATGCATTCTCTTTAACTCAAGCTGCATCTCACGACGCATTTTATAATCCAAAGCACCCAGCGGCTCATCCAAAAGCAGGATCTCCGGTTCGTTGACAATGGCACGTGCAATGGCGATACGCTGCTGCTGGCCACCGGAAAGAGTGCTGACTTTACGCTTCTCAAAGCCTTCCAGATCTACGATATCCAGTACGCGCTTGACCTTCGCGTCAATCTCATCCTTCGGTAACTTCTTCAGTTTCAATCCGAAAGCAATGTTATCGTAGATGTTCATGTACGGAAATAATGCATACTTCTGGAAAACGGTATTGATTGGTCGCTTATTGGGCGGAAGTTCACCAATGTTCTTACCGTGAAGCAGAATCTCTCCACTTGTTGGAAGTTCAAAACCTCCAATCATTCGTAACAAAGTTGTCTTGCCACAACCGGACGGTCCCAGCAAGGTCACGAATGCACCCTTCGGAATCTCGAGATTGAAGTCCTCGATACCAAAAACACTATTGTCATAGGTTTTGTGGATACCTTTGAACTCAATGATGTTGGTTTGTTCCATTCTTTGTTTTCTCCCTTTCATCAAGCGCCCCTTTTCTAGTAAAATAAAACCCTCTTTAGCACTTGATTTCTCTATGATTTCTTAGATTTTTACATCTAGATAATCATATATGCTAAAGAGGGTTTTTTCAATTAAAATTTTATAAAATTTATTCCGTGTTTTTCGCGGCCTACCAAGACTCTTCGTTGAATTCCGCGAGAATCTTTTTCGGGACATCGGAAATGGATATTGCAAACGGTGCAGCATTCTCAATATCGTAGAATTCATCTCCATATTCCCCGTACAGGGTCACCGACAAATACGCTTCCTGACCGTAGATTTTCCAGTCGTGCTCACAATCCAAATGTGCCTTGGAGACCAACCGTTCCATCACCTCCGGCTCGGAATAGTACAAGTCGCCGGAGTAGTACTTATCTCCGTCCTGGTATCCTCCATAGATATTTACCTGTGTCAGAACCTCTGTCGGGATCTCGGAACTATGATATGCCCCCTGGTCTTCCAGATACGTAATCGTATTGGTAAAATCCGCATATACCGGATATGTGACGCTTACAGAGAACGTGTTCTCCGTGTAAATACTGAGATATCCGATGGCGTACTTGTTCTTCAACTTGGAGAAATTCAAGCTACGCAAGTCCTTCTCATAGGCGTCCATCAAGCCGTTGATGACAGACTCTTTGTTCTCCAGTTCAATGGAACCAAGTCCATAACAATACTCCGCATGGAAATGGGCAATATCACCGTTGGCAGCTGCCCGTGCATCATCCACACGGTACACCGGCTTCCGGTATTCGTCGCATCCCACCAAACGATTCATCAGATCTTCATCCACATCCTCCGGAATGGTAATGTTCCTTGCAACAATGGAACCGTCCTTCATATGGAACATGATGACCGCCGAATAAGGGCTATAGAAGTCATCACTGTGAACCATATCTACCCGATTCTTCATTCCCAAACGGGCAATCTGAATTCCCGCATCCACATCGGTAAGGTGCATATTCGCTTCCATGTAGTTATCACGGCTCATATCCGCACCGCCATAGAGGTGGAAGATATCTGCCGGTGCATAATAGCCGGAGTCGTAATTCGCATAGTACTGCTGGTTCGAAGCATCAAAAAATACGACATCCCGAATCTGGCTTTCCTTCGGAACATAACGATCGTACCCAAGGATATCCATACGGAACACAAGGAAAAATGCAAAGGACAACACCAACGCCACCGGAATCTGCCAAGCACGTTTGCAACAAGCCTTGATATTACCGTTACAGATGCATTCTGTAATCATACAGAAACATACAATCACCAGAATCACCATCACCACGGTCAACACGCCAATGGTCTTGTATACCTGATTGAAGGTAATATCCATAATCAGACCGGTCACTGCGCCAAGCGGAACTGCAATCAAAAGCTTGGTAGCACCTTCCATCCAACGATATACCAGTCCCTGTCCCACGCTCTCACTTCTGCGATGCATGAATGCTGCATAGGCCAAGATTAGAAAAACTACGCCGATTACAATGCTTGCAACCTCCACATACCAAAAGCTCTTCAAGCAAGAGCACAGCATCTTCCAATCCGTCACGCCGTTTCTCTGTAATCCGGCTGCAATGTTACGTCCACTGAAATAGTTCGCCAGTGGCGACGTCAACCAGACTTTTGCTTTCTGAAGCACTGACAATCCACTGTAATAATAGTACGTTGCAAAATAGGTCTGACGGAACTCCTCTACAAATCCTCGATATACTGCTTCCGCAACAAGAATGATGCCCGCCATCAATGCGGAAACCACTGTATTTTTGCTAATAGCAGCTGCCAGGATGGAAATGTTATATACCCCGAAAAACAGGATAATCAAACGTAGGAATTCCAACAAAATCTCGACCAGAACCGGACCGTTCATACCGCCGTACATAGCGCCGATTGCAATACCCACAATCGTTGCAATGGACCAAATAGATAAGAAAATGCGGAATCCGTTCCAGTAAATTCCGGAAAAACGCTTGCTACGCTTGATTGGCTGTGACTCGAAGAAGTCCATGGTCTGCATCTTATGCAAATACGCAAATCCTTCCAACCCCATGATCACAGCAAGAACCACAACAATGAAAAATGACAGATTACAGAATCCGTAAAAATGACGCACATAATCCGCCATTCCCGGCATAGTCATTGTCTCATCGCTCATAGCACGCATATTCAGCATGGCTTCTGACACATACTGTTTCTGCTTGGACAGATATAATAGGCCGCCAATCACGTAGTAGGCAATGGCTCCCATAACTGTAAACGCAATAATCCAGAGACGATGCTTCATCATCTGAATCTGCGGATTCAACAATCTGTGTTCTTTATTAAGCAAGGATGATTTTGCGGATGTCATATCCTACCACCTCCGTTTCGCTAATGAAGATTTCTTCCAAGGTCAGCGGCAACATCTCACAGAAAATGTTGGAAATACCACCCATAATCATCTCTAACTCCGCACGGCTCTTGCGTACCGTGTAGATATGAAGCTTACCTTGCTGCTTATGAATCAAAACATCGCACTGCTTCTCAAACTTCTGCTGCTGTTCTTCGTTGGCAAATACCACCTGTACCTTCTGGATGCTTAACTTCATATCGTTAATATCCTTAGACAAAAGCGCGCCACCCTGATGTAACAAGCCCACATGGTCACAGATATCTTCCAACTCACGCAAATTGTGGGAAGTCAGAATCGGTGTTAATCCACGCTCTTCCATGTCCTTGGCAAACAAACTCTTGGTGGCCTGACGCATGACCGGATCCAAGCCATCAAAGGTCTCATCACAGAAGAGATACTTGGTCCGAGCGGAGATTCCGATAATGATGGCCAACTGCTTCTTCATACCCTTGGAGAATCCGCTAATCTTACGCTTCTTATCCAACTGGAAATTGGTCAGAAGATGTAAAAACCGTTGCATATCAAACTCCGGATATACGCTGGCATAGTATTCCCCCATCTCAAGAGGTGTACTGTTTGGAAAATAGTAAGGATCATCCGGGATAAAAAACAACTTGCTCTTGGCAATCGGATTATCTGTTACTATCTGATCATCTATACGAATCTCTCCCTCATCCGGAGTCAATACGCCACACATCATACGAAGAAGTGTTGTCTTACCGGCGCCGTTAGTACCGACCATACCGAAGACTTCGTGCTCCTGCATGCGCAGAGAAAGATTCTTCACTGCCATTTGGGTCCCATAGGACTTGCTGACATTGTTAATCTCTATCATTTCCCCGTCCTTTCCAATGCACGTGTTACAAGTGCATCCAAATTCATATCCAGACGCTTTGCCTCCTGCAGCAGTTCCACTAACTGGTCGGTCAGTTCCTCCTGTCGTTCCTGCTTCAGAGACTGATTATTCTTAACGAAATTCCCGCGTCCCTTCACTGTATAAATAAACCCCTGTCGCTCCAACTCCATAAATGCCTTCTGTACAGTATTGGGATTCGTGGACAATTCCATGGCTAAGTTACGCACGGATGGCATCTGTGCATCCTCTTCCAAAGCGCCTATCAAAATCAAATGCTTATAGTAATCTACAATCTGCTCGTAGATCGGTCTTCCATCCTGGTAGTCAATAATGGCCATGCTTCGTCCTCCTTTCCGTGTATTCTCCTAGCATCTTATCTTGCAACATTTCTGTTTTAACTGTATTAGTCTCACTAGTACACTGATAGAGTACCATTCACTTGTACATCTGTCAAGCTTATTATCCTTTGCCCATCTGCCCTTTCACCGCATATTTACTGCATCTTAGTTTCCATTGTGTTAAAATACAGATAGGAGAAAACTAGAGGGGTTAGCCTATGTTAAAATCATGTACCCAATGTGGAAAAATATTTGAAGATTTGCTGGACAAATACAGCCTTTGCCCAAACTGTCGTCAGGATGAGGAAACGCTGCTTCGCAAGGTGAAGGACTACCTGTGGACCAATCCCGGTACCACGGAAGCCAAGCTCTGGGAGATGTTCGGAGTTTCCCACAAGCAGATTATGAAGTGGCTAAGGGACCAGCGCATCGAAGTCACGCCGGGCTCTGCCATTAAGCTGACCTGTCAGCGTTGCGGCAGTATGATTACCACCGGCAAGTACTGTAAGGACTGCAACACCAAGATTGCCAACAATCTTCATGAGTTGCAGGCTGCTCTTATGCCGCGGGAAGAGCGGAATCTCTTCTCCATGGTCATCGATAAGAACATCACGGAAGGCTCCATGCACTTCCTACAGAACCGTAAGGACAGCAAGCCTCATAAAGAATCACAATAAACAAGACGCTCCATGCCACCAGGCATGGAGCTTATATTTTACTGTGCTTTAAAAGTTAAGATGACTTTGAACAGGTCGCCGTCAATGGCAAGATCCATTTTGCCGTCCATGGATTCGGTCAGGCTACGTGCAATGGAAAGTCCCAGTCCGTTGCCTTCCGTATTACGGGAAGCATCCCCACGTACGAATCGTTCCATCAGTTCATCTGCAGAGATATTCAGCTCGTTCTTCGAGGTATTACGGAAGGTAAAGGTAATCGTACCTTCGCTCTGGGTCATATCCACGTATGCGCGGGTGCCCGGCTGAGCATACTTTACAATGTTGTTCATCAGGTTGTCGAAGACTCTCCAAAGGTAACGATTGTCCGCCCAGACGTAGACGTCTCCTTCCGGCACATTGCTCACCAGCGTAATCTGGTTGCCTGCCAGGCGCTCTTCGAATTCTCCGATAGACTGATTGAGAATCATCCGGGCATTTACGGATTCCATCTGGAACTTGATATTGCCGGTGGCAGCCTTGGATGCTTCGATTAAGTCCTCGATCAATTTCTTTAATCTCTTGGCCTGACGATCTAAGACTTCCAAATACTCTTTTGCCTTGTCGTTTTCAATTTGTTCTTTTTGCAACAAATCCACATAATTAATAATGGATGTCAGCGGTGTCTTAATATCATGAGACACATTGGTAATGAGTTCCGTCTTCATGCGCTCACTCTTGATGCGCTCGGAGACGGCAGTGGTCATTCCGCTTCCAATGGTGTTTAACGCCTTACCGTGCTCCTCAAAATCCAGTGGCATGCCGGTGGTATCTACCTTGACATTCATATCGCCCTCGGCCATTTTTACTACGGTATCCTTCAAGCGACCGTAGTACTTCAGTAAGAAATACAATCCCACTCCGAAGAGGATTTTCTCGAAGAACCATACAAAAAGCAATTCTTCTGTGGCATCTAACGCTGCAAGTCCGAATAGTTCTAAGAACACGAATAACGCAAAAATCAGCCATACCCGAACACTCCAGCGAATGCGACTGCGAATCTGACGCAGGTTGCTACGCAATCCCGCCCAATGTTTTTTTAAAAAATCAATTATTCTATAAAGAATGGTGTTTTGCCACCAGTGGCCGAGCTTTACATTCACGGCCACTGTCATTAACCATCCCAGTCCAATCATACAGCCGGCAAAGACTGCAATTGTCATGATTCCGCCGCCTAAGAAGGCCGGATAGGTGGTGGATCTAAGTGCAAAGAAACCGATTTCACACAGATACAGCAATGCTACCTCGCAAGCGCCTACCAACACAATCATCAAATCCATTGGGATACGTACGGCCTTAACGGCATGAATGCCATCTTCACCGTAGCGATGTCCGGCTGCGCACAGAAGAAGTATCAACATCCAAAGAGCCAATGCGAAACATACTACCATTGCGATTGGACAAGCAATCATCAGTACCGGAATCACCGATTCTAAGATTGCAGCCTGTGTATAGAGACTGCCCTTCTTCCATCCATCTTCCATATGGACAGCATCCTTAGGGAAATAAACTACGGTATAATACGCATTGCCTTCCTTTTTTACTTCTGCACGAATGGACGTATAGGTGCCCAAATCAGCGGAAGAACCATCGGCACTGACAAGCTCATCATGGATTGAGGATAAGTCCGCAATGTTTTTGGCCTGAAGTGCTGCATCCGGCTGATTCCATGGTGCAATGTACAAGACGTAATCCCATCCGGAATCTTTCATGGACGGGAAGGTACGCTTTCCAATGCGTAGACCATCCTTCGAATCTGCGTCCTTTTCTGCCGCATTCTTCCATAGCTGCTCATATGCCTTGTTTATTTTTTCATCTTCGGTCGTTCCCTCGTAATACTGCGCATCAATTGGATATGCAAACTCCTCATATAGCGGGTGGAACTCTTTTCCATCCCATACATATGCGGTATTGTCAATCAAATCAAAACCGATGCCATAGCATTCTACTTCTTTGTTTTCTGTAGTCTCACCAGCGTAGTAGCCGTTGTCTGCAAGCAAACGATCCGACAAATGATAGGATGGTCGCTCACTAAGATAGAAGGTGCGGACCAGATAATCGGATGGCACATTACCGGTAAAATTCCGGTCCACGTAAGTCTTGCCATCAGACAAGTCCTGATTCACGTATTTGCCTTTGATGATGCCGTAGCAAAAACCGGTTCCTGTAAGATCCGTATCAATATCGCTCCACAGCTCTCCACCGTGATAATTGGCCACCGCCCATAATGCATAAGCATCTCCGGCTCTTTTCTCCAAATCCTGCTTCCAGTCATTGCTTCCATAGACGCCATATTCTGCCAGCACCACTGTGCCAAGCAGGCCAATGAGTGTTATTATTCCGCAGATGCTACACAGAACCGCCAGCCATATTTTGCATGACGTCTTATAAATCTTCTTCATGGTGTTCCTCCCTACCGGATATCTTCCATCTTATATCCGTGTCCCCACACAGCCTTCAGATAACGTGGGTTTGTACTGTCGTATTCTAACTTTTCCCGCAGGTGGCGGATGTGAACGGCAACGGTACTCTCGGCACCAATCATCGCCTCCTGCCACACTGCCTCATAGATATCCCGTGGAGAAAGGACTTCTCCCGGATGCTCCATGAGATATTTTAATATGTCATATTCCCGGGGAGTTAAGGATACCGGATTGCCATCCAGATAGACTTCCTTGGAACGGTCTCTTAATTCAATTCCACCGATGGTTAACACATCTTCTGTTGGGTTTCCAACATTCTGACTACCAAGCATGGTATATCTTCGAAGCTGAGATTTGACCCGGGCTAAGAGTTCCACCGGATTAAACGGCTTGGTTACGTAATCATCGGCGCCGATGGTCAGTCCCATCACCTTGTCCGCATCTTCGCTCTTAGCCGTTAACATAATAATCGGCACGTTGGAAATCTTACGAATGGCTGCCATGGCAGTAATGCCATCCATCACCGGCATCATCACATCCAATAGAATCAACTGAATGTCCTTCCCTTGTGGCCCGGACATGATATCCAGTGCCACCTGGCCGTTTTCTGCCGCTACCACTTCCATGCCTTCGCTTTCCAGGTAAATACGCAGCGCAGATATGATATCCGGCTCGTCATCGCAAATTAAGATTTTGTTCATGAGTTTCTCCCCGTTATTTTTGAATTCAAAAAATAGCCTTATGACTAATCACAAGGCTATTGTAGTAAATATAATTTTAAGTTCCAAGTAGGGAAATCTTTAAGATTTGTTTAAGAATTAAAAATTATCGATTCACCAAAATACTCTTAATAATTCCCCAAGCGGCCGTACCCAGCATTACCACGCATAGACCCCCGCCTAACCAGGAGACGGTTTTCACCCATCCAAGTCCCATAGCAAGGGTAAATACCAGAGAAAAGATGCCGGTCTCCATATTCATCAGTGTTACCATATAAGCACTGACGCGATACAAGCGGACCTCGCGGCCAGGCTTCGGCTTCACCGGAAGATTCCACATGGATAATGGAAATATATGGGTTGCTGCCAAAAGAAGCAGGATGGTCGGCAGCAAAATCAGTGGCATTAGCAGAACAACACCAACCGATCCATATCTCGTTACATTCCCGGCCCCATCGATATGGGCAGGAACCGGATGCTTAATCACCGCCATCATGATGATGGCCGTAATCAGAGATGCCACTCCCGTAACCACCGCAATGAATTCCTGAATTTTGTGATGTATTGTTAAAAATGCTTTCATTCTTTTGCCAACCTCAACACTCTAAAATAGGATAGCGCTGCAAGAATACCTGCCACGGCAATCAAGATTAAGGTTACCAATGTTGGATTTACCGCAGTTCCAAGCCATACCACCAGGACAATCAGACCCATGGTAACGAACATATTCGGAAACAGATAAATCATCACTGCTGCCCCCTGCTTAATCACTTCGACTTCATTCTCCCAGTCAAGGCGCATGTGCTTGATTCCACATACCAGGCCCCAGCTTGCAGAGAATACACATAACACTGCACCTAGAATTAAGTATAGCACCATATCAAGGATTGCAACATGGGCGGAAATGCTCATGCATAGAATTCCAAACAACATAAACGGTACAGACAGATACAGCTGGAACAACAGCTTCCCTTGATACAAGGTCTTCTTGGTTATTGGGAGGCTCTGTACAATCCAATAATTCTTGCCTTCTAGAGACGGCGAGCATGCCGTCGTTGTCATCATTCCAATAAGGAAATAAACAATCAGCGGAATCGCCGGATTTAAAATTCCTTTCGGAATCGGTGCATTCTGGGTCACAATGGCGATTACCCGGTCCATTCCAACAATCAATACAGCAATTCCAAGAACTACCGATAGAATCTCGCCCATAGCTCCGTTGACAAAATAGGTAGTGGATCCCGTTAAACGCTTCCACTCCTTAAATGCAATGGCGTTGTATACACTTTTGCTCTTCTGGCCGGTCATCCGATAGTTGCGCTTCACCGCATGACTTGTTAGTGCAGAGTTAATCTGGCGATAATACTTGCCTACGAAAAGAAATACCAACTCAAACAAAAGAACCGTCAGACCAACAAGAAGCAGAGAATTGGATATCATTCCCGATTGCAGCTTGCCTGCTGCAATGACCGCATTGGCAAACCAGCCTGCCGGAAGATAATACCGACCTGCCAGGTCCATCATGGCCGAAGCCTGTTCCGTTATATTTACAACCTGATTCTTCCGAATGATTGCTTCAATAATATAGCGAAGGGAAAAAGCAAGTATCACAAAAATCACGGTAAAAAATGTCTGTACCAGGTTCTTTTTCTTAAATCCTGCGCTTACCTTGGCAATCAAGAATCCAAGCAAGGATGCTGCCAGCATCGGAATCACCGGAACGAAGAATCCTAAGATCATCCATACCGGATACACCAAAATGCCAGCCTCTGCAAAGATGCCATATGCCACCATCATTGGTATTGATACGCATAGGTACCAAGGCAATGTCTTCAAATACATATATCCAAACTTACAAGCTGCAACATCCTTCGGTGTAAATGGCAACGCCATCAGCATGTCATACTCTTTGAAATTCAACAAATAGCCATTGGTCTTAATGAATGTAAAAATAAACGCAATCATTGAAATGGTAAGGGCACACATCATCGGAATAACGTCCGTCATTTCCATAGCTGCAAATCCCCAGCAACCAAAGAAGCTGTATGCAAATACCATTAGATACAACATGAATAAACCAATGAAGCCACCAATGGTTCTCGCCCGCTTTTTCTTGTCTTTGCTGTACTTACGAATGTTCCAAAGGCTAGAGGACTTCAGAAGCGTTCGCAGTAATACGATATTCTTACTTCTCATCCTCCACCTCCAGGAATACCTCTTCCAGAGACTGATCTCCCGTCAATTCTTCCATGGTTCCGGCTGCAATAATCTTGCCCTGCTTAATAATGGCCACCTTGTTGCACAGCTTCTCTGCCACGTCCAACACATGGGTAGAGAAAAATACAGCGGCGCCGTTCTCACACATCTCATGCATGATCTGCTTCAATGTATAGGACGCCTTCGGATCCAATCCAACAAACGGTTCATCCAATACCATTAGCTTCGGCTCATGAATCAGGGCGGAAATAATAGCCACCTTCTGCTTCATGCCGTGAGAATAGGAGCTAATCAAGTCTCCAAGAGCTTCTGTAATCTCAAACATATCTCCGTATTTTTGAATCCGTTCCGCCCTGGTGGCTTCATCGATGTCAAATACATCTGCGATGAAGTTCAGATACTGGATACCGGTTAGGTTCTCATACAAATCCGGGTTGTCCGGAATATAAGCAGTAACACGCTTGCAAGCCATGGACTCCTCTTTTACGGAATGACCATCGATGTAGATATTTCCTTCCGTAAAATCCAACACGCCAACCACCGCACGAATGGTAGTGGACTTACCGGCGCCGTTATGGCCGATGAACCCGTAAATATCGCCGGCTTCTACCGTAAGCGTTACGTTATCTGCTGCCTTTTTACTTCCACCGTAGGATTTTGTATATCCTTGGATATCTAAAACAGTCTTTGTTTCCATCTTTTACTCCTCTAGTGAAGATCGAATTTCGGCGGCACGTCGATTTCTTCACCTACATACTTCCCATCCTTCTTCCGCTGACGGACACATTCGGTTAACAGATACTCAATCTGTCCGTTCACGGAGCGGAAGTCGTCCTCCGCCCAAGCGGCAAGCTCGTTGTAGAGCTTCTCGTTGAGGCGAAGTGGGACCTGTTTTTTTTCAGCCATAAATTAGTAGAGACTACCGGAGTTCACGATTGGTTGTGCATCGTGGTTGCCGCACAATACCACGAGCAAGTTGGATACCATAGCAGCCTTACGTTCTTCGTCCAAATCCACCAACTGTTTTTCATTTAATCGCTCAAGAGCCATCTCAACCATGCCTACCGCACCGTCTACGATCATCTTGCGGGCATCGATAATTGCAGATGCCTGCTGACGCTGTAACATCACGGATGCGATTTCCGGAGCATATGCAAGATAGGTAATGCGTGCTTCCACGATTTCCAATCCGGCCTCATTGACCTTGCTCTGAATCTCTTCCTTAATGCGCTCTGCAACTACCTCTGCGGAACCACGAAGGCTTCCTTCATCGGCAACGCCATCACCGGTGGTATCTACGTTCTGTGCCACGTCATATGGATAGATGCGAACGATGTTACGAAGTGCGGAATCGCACTGCAAGGATAAATATTCCTTGTAATTGTCTACGTTGAATACTGCCTTCGCAGTATCGGTCACACGCCAGATAACTGCAATACCAATCTCTACCGGGTTACCCAGGCAATCGTTGATCTTCTGACGGCCATTATTCAAGGTCATAGCCTTCAGAGAAATTTTCTTGGATGCCGGAGTGCCTGCTGCGCTTACGCCCTCAGCGGTAATCTGTAAGGTTCCCGGCTGCGGACCTCCTGCAATGTCACCGGACTGTGCCAACTTGGTTGCTGCTGCAGGATTCACTGCAGTACAGAATGGATTTACAAAATAGAAGCCTGCCTCACGGATGGTTCCCTTGTAATCACCGAAAAGGGTCAGCACCAATGCTTCCTGTGGCTTCAACACCTTCAGTCCGCACAGTGGCAACCAGCCGATGCACAATACCACCAGGCCTACCACCATAAGGGCCACGTTATTAATAATGCCGTACACCATAACAGCCACTGCTGCGGCCAATACCAATAATGTAAGTAACAATACGGCCATGCCGTTCTTTTTTGTTGTATAAATCTTCTCGGTCATAATACCTACCTCCTTTTGATATCATTATGATATCACCGTGATAATATTATGTCAACACATATAGGATTATGGGTATAAAAAAGCCCCTGGCACATGTAGGTGTCAGAGGCGATTTGTTTTACTATCGCTTATTGGTGAATGCATACAGCACTGCACCACCGGCTGCAGCTACCAACCAGATGATCCAGGTGATATCCCAGCGCATGGTATAGAAGCTGATGCCAAGGTACAGGGCGGTTACTAGCAACCAGTAACCCTTCATCCAAGGATTATTGCTTACGGTCTTGCTTGCTCTAGTGTAGTCACCCTCTTCTAACAGACGATGGAAGCCGTCCCAGATGATGGAGCAATCCACGATGAGATGTACACCAACGGATACGAAAGCAAGAACAATTGCCATGGACATTTCCATCATGGTCTCAGCCAGGCGTCCGTCTTCTCCGAAGATCATCATCATGATAAACAACGGAACTACACTGCAAATGCAAAGGACAATACCAACTACCAGCTCCGTGATGTGACGGCTGCTATAAGCTTCTCTGCGCTCTTTTACCATACCATCCACACCATATGCGGTATCGATGAACTCTTTATCTAAAAAATCCCACTTTGCATACTTCTGTCCGTTGATGACAAAGATAGCAACTGCGGCGATAATCAATGCGAAGAGCACCAACAGGCCACAACCTACTGCCTGGGCTTCCTTCAATGCGATATAGCCCTGTTCCTGCAAACCTGCCATAATGATAAGAAAAATCGGAGATGCAATACAGAAGGAAACACCCCATGCGGTAGACTTGGCAAATGGAACCAAATCCCTCAAATAGTCATTGGCTTCTTCCATAGAAACCGGACGGGTTGGCAAGGTCTCTCGCTCTACAACTGCGGTGGTGGGCTCTACGGCAACCACTGCCTCATGATCGTCGATTTCCATTTCCTCTTTTAATAGAACATCGGTGCTGACTCCAAAAATCTCAGACATCATCAGAATCTTATTCATATCCGGAATGGACTGTGCGCTTTCCCATTTAGAAACACTCTGTCGGCTCACCTGTAATTGCTCTGCTAATTCTTCCTGGCTCCAGCCGTTCTTTTTTCTTAATGTGATAATCTTATCTGCTAAAATCATATTTATACTTCCTTTCCTCTACGGTTAACATTGTAATACAGCGGCCAACTGTTTTTCTACTGCCACAATACAATCTTGGCCGGTTGCAGGCTATCAAGACGCCTTGGAAATTTGTCAACCGGCGGTTGCAACCGCGTAAAATCAAGGGTTTGCGGCCATCAACTTCTTGGTTCTCGACAGAGTAGATTGCGCTTTTTTCACTCAGATGTTATGTTGACTTTAGGGGAGGTAAGGTTATGGATAAGAAAAAAACGGGGGAATTGATCAAGGATGCACGTCAAAAAAAGGGATATACCCAGGAAGATTTAGGGGACATTCTTGGTGTCACCAACAAGGCCATCTCCCGATGGGAACGTGGAGAAAGTTTTCCGGATGTTGCCCTGATTGAATCCATTGCGCAAGCACTGGATTTAAAAATAGATGAGATTATTCTTGGAGAATCTGTAGAACAGGAAAGCTTAGTATTAAAAGATGCTTTGCAGATTGTGCGGGCCCAGGCAAGAGCCCGGCGAAGAACTATTCTGGAATGCGCCGTCTTTGCGTTGGTGATTGGCGCACTGTTTGTCCGGCTATACTGTGGCTTTCTTACAAATCGAATCTACTTCGGTGAATACTTGTTGTACCACGACTGGGTATTTATTGCATTGATTCTTCTGTTTGTCGGCATTCGTTACATGGTTCCGGCACGACCGTCAGCTGACACTCCGCTACTGCATCGATGGATTCTTATTATATGGGGTATCCTTACCATCTATCTTGTAGCCGGATTCGGATATATGATGGTGCGTCTTTGGGGCGCTCCGGAAGAGCAGCCTTTTGGCCTTTCGGTGGAGCAAGTCGGACCATTCATTATGTACCAGGTTGCTTTTATTGGGATTGCTTCCTTTGGTATCTTTGCTTTTTTGCTTGGACGAACTGCAGTAGAGCATGTACAGCTTCCGCTACTGGCGGCCCTACCGCTTCTGACTTTTTTCATAAGCTGTGGCTACGCCTATGAGATGCATAGCCTGGCGGACCCCTATGGGACCGTTAAAATCTACATCGAAGCAACCCTTGGACCGGTGGTCAACACCTGCGTCATTTTGTTTGCGATTTTTCTATATATTCTTCACGATCATCGCAATTCCGGAAATGATTAACAGCACCAATACCAGGCGCTTTGCCAGCTTCTCATCCATGAGTTTGCTACATCCGATACCGGAGAAGAGGCCAAGTAATACCACCGGGATCAACAGTAAGGCTTGTTTTAGCCCGGCGAGGGTGATGATTCCAAGGAATCCATAGGTAACTAAACGGAAAGTATTCTCAATAAAAAACACAATACTGATATTAGCTTTGAATTCATCCGTTGTCTCGGTGACACGACCAAGATAGGCAGCCAACAGCGCTCCAACTCCAAACATACCGCAGAGAACTCCGGAAAGAATTCCGATAAGGCCAAGGATGATTTTTGATTCTATTTGCTTCAGCTGTTTCCACTCTCGATACAGAAGCTCTATTCCAATGAGTACAATTGCTACACCAAAAACAATCTTGATGTATCGGGCATTCACGTATTTTAGGATAAATGCCCCCGGAATACTGCCGGCCAAGACCAGAAGAATCAGCGGAAGAAACACCCCAACCTTCAGGTGCTTGCGATTCTGCCAGGTTAGAATGATGTTGGCGGGATACCCCAGCAACAATTCAATCGGCGAAATATTCACGTTGTTGGCGCCATAGGCCATAATCGAAGTGAACACCAATGTGTTGGCAAATCCACACAATCCTTTTATAAAAAATGCAACGAAGGTTGCAACAATCCATAACCACATAATGTTTGTTCCTGTATTCTCTCTTTGGAATGCTTTTGTCCGGTAGTATAATAACATTAAAAAGGCAAAGGGGATAGAACAATGATTACGGTAAATCTGTATTATCACGGAAAAGATGGCACTGCCAGAGCATTCGCCGAAGAAATGGAATCCTCCGGCATTGCTGACAAGATTCGTGCCGAAGAAGGGAACTTAAGATACGCGTACTTTTTCCCAATGAACGATCCGGAAACAGTACTGCTTATCGATAGCTGGACTGACCAAACATCCATCGATGCCCACCATGCCTCACCAATGATGCAGGAAATTGCTGCATTACGCGAGAAGTATGATTTACATATGGACGTAGAACGATTCGTCAGCGATACCTATGAACAGGATGAGCAGTTTATAAGAAAAAAAGGAGCCGAGGGCTCCTTTTTTTCGTCTGCTATCGCATCCCCCATTAATTTTTCTTTCTAGAATCGCATTTCATATCCACCATGGAATTCATCAGCCGGAGCCAACACATTGCCATATTCACGGTCTTCCAGCTTCTGGTCATAGCCAACGCGGTCGCATCTTCCATACCAAGGCTCAATGCACATGAATGGTGCATGTTTTCCTACCGGTGACCAGATGCCAAAGAGCGGTGTCGGGCATGTTACAGATACGACTGATTTTCCATCCGGATTCACCAGGCTTACTGTATCCGCCTGCTGCATCTCGATAATCAAGGCGTCTTTTGCAAACAATTCATCGGACATGGTGAGTAGTCCATCCTGAAGTTTCAGTTCCTCTACCTCATCGGAGAGGCATCCATTTCCATCATTGGCAATAATGCTGGCAGTTAAAGAATCGCATGGTACACCGTTCTTTTCAAATCTCAGTTGGTATGTATCCAAGTCACAGTTGAAAGCCGGATGTGCTCCGATGGAGAAATACATGGTTTCGTCATTGGTATTCTTTACCGTCCATTGAACCTGAACCGTTGTGCCCTGTAATACATAACGAATCTGCAATTCAAAGTGGAATGGATACTTCTGTAATGTTTCTTCCGTATCCTTTAGGACGAAGATCAGCTCATCTGTCGCTTCCTTCACCAATTCAAAGTCCATATCTCTTGCAAACCCGTGCTGACCCAGCTCATAAGTCTTGCCCTGATAAACAGACTTTTTCTCATAATAATTGCCTACCAATGGGAACAATACCGGTGAGGTTCTGCCCCAGTATGCGGCATCTGCCTGCCACATCATCTCTGCATTGTCGCTCTTTCGGATGATGGAGCGCACCTCTGCGCCATGGTCTGCTACGGTGACTTTCAAGTTCTCATTTTCTATTACGTGATTCATATTATTATCCTCAATTGTTGTCTTTGATTTGCGATTATCTACTCACTACAGTTCTTACTATAGCATATCCACACTCCGGAAGATGCTTAAAATGTCTCCGGCATAGGGATTCATTAAAAGCACGAATCCCTCTGCCATTTTTCATTCATCAATACTCCTCTTGACCATCACAGGCAGAGGGATTCGCCAAATATCCCTTTCCCTATGCCTTTTCAATACAAATTGTTCGATGAAGCGACTCCCTCGGCATAGGGATTTGCAAAAATCCATTATCCCTATGCTCCATGCCAATCAAAATCGCACTGAAACCAGCCAAAAGGCAGAGGGATTCCCATTTTTTCTTAATCCCTATGCTTATCGCAGCTACGCCCTCCGCCAGAGTCCTACGATCGGCATAGGAAACCAACGAAAACAAGAATCCCTCTGCCTTGGCACACGCGCCGGCGTTACCGGCTTCAACTCGATGCCCTTCTTCCCCTATTTCATGATAGAATACATTTAAAAACGATCACAAAAAGGGGGATTCCAATGAAAACACGCGAAGAAGCATTGGCCTATGGCTTATCATTCCCGGGTACCTACCAGGATGCACCATTCCACGATCAAAACTGGCAATTAGTGCGATTCAAAGAGAATAAAAAGGCCTTCCTCTGGACCTATGAGCTGGATGGACAGATTTGCCTGAACGTGAAGGCAGACCCACAGTGGCGAGACTTCTGGCGGGATGCCTACAAATCCGTTATCCCTGGATATCATCAGAATAAGGAGCATTGGAGCACCATTATTCTCGATGGCTCCATTCCGGAGCAGGATATTAAGCGCATGATTGCAGAGAGCTACGAGCTCATCTCCGATTCTCCAACTAAGCGCATCTACGAAGCGGTGAAGCAAATCCCTTATGGGCATGTTGCCACCTACGGACAAGTTGCTGCCATGGCCGGCAATCCCAAGATGTCCCGTGCGGTTGGTAACGCCCTGCATAAGAATCCGGACCCGGACAATATTCCTTGCTATCGTGTGGTGAATTCCAAGGGCGAACTGGCAGATGCCTTCGTCTTCGGCGGCGTGAACGTACAAGCCAAGTTATTGGCCAATGAAGGCGTCGAAGTCCATGAGAATAAAGTGGATTTAAAAAGATTTGGAATAGAACTATAAGACAGAAAAAAACTCTCGGCCAACACCGAGAGTTTTTTTATCGCTCATATACAATAATTAATGTCAAATACTCTGCAACCTCCGGCATATTGGATGCACCGCGAAAACACTGCTGCTTATCCATAGATGCGTAGGTAACCACGTCCACTTGCCGCGCATCGTTCTGTAATTGCGTCCGAAGCTCCTGATACTTCTTGCCGGACTTCATAAAGACCTTCGTTCCGGACAACTCAAGCGCACTAGCAACATCATAGGAAGCCGGTATCACATGTAACTCTTCTCCGCGCAAACACAAGGCATCTTCTAGAGCAGCAGCTGCCGCACAAAAGGACGGGACACCCGGAACAATATAAGCCTCATAGCCTCGGTCTTCCACCATCTTATGAATGGTCATATAACTTCCATAAATCGTAGGATCTCCCAGATTCAAAAATGCGACATCCTCTCCGGCGTCTAGTCTCTCACAAATCAGAGATGCATTTGCTTCATACGCTGCATCCAAAACAGCAGCTTCCTTTGTCATAGGAACCTCACAAGATAGAATCGTCTTCTTATGAAACTCCTGCACCACCGGACGCACACAATCCAAGGCCACACCTGCATCGTGCGTCTTCCCGGGATGTGCAATCACACTGCAACCATTTAATATACGAAGTGCTTTCAGTGTCAGTAATTCCGGATCTCCGGGGCCGACGCCCACACCATATAGACATCCTCGTTTTTTTACATTCATATTGTCCATGTTGAAGACTCCTTATCTCTTCAAAGTAATCAGTATTGTAAGGTGAATAGAAATCTATTCCTCATTCTTATAAAGAAGCAGATGACCTTATCTATTTCTGTAGCGAGCCTCTTGGGACGTCAGTACTAGAAGGTTTGCGAAGCAAAGCTTCGTAGTATCTGCTACGTCACAAGCGGAAGCGAGAGCGATCTCGCGGGAAATAGATAAGGCCATCTGCGAATAACCAAATAAAAGGGAATAGATTTCTATTCCACCGTATACCTTGCAGCAAATGCCTACTTCTGAAGGTACTCCTTTAACGCCTTCGCCAACTGGTCCGGGCAAGATGTTCCACGTCCACGGCAATCAATGCCCTCCAAACGTGCAATAGCATCTTCCACCTTCATGCCTTTTACAAGTGCTGCAACACCCTGGGTGTTACCGTCGCATCCGCCAACGAACTGCACGGACTGAATGGTATCCCCATCCACTTCGAACTGAATGGCGCGGGAGCAAGTCCCCTTTGTCTGATATACTTCCATACTAAACCTCCAACGATGCGGAATCCTTCTTCTGAATCCGCTTCACAATCACTATACATACAATACCGCAATAGAGCGCTCCGGACAACCATGCAATGGGATCTGCGAAGCTGACTGCGGTAAACTGATACAACGGGACCAAAACCAATGAGATAATCGCCCGGGCAATCAATTCCATCACACCGGAGAAAATCGCAAGGTTCGAATAACCAAGTCCCTGAATACTAAGGCGGGCAACATTCAAGATGCCAAGGCTCCACCAGAAGTAGCTGGTGCAGCGCAGATAATAACCGGCAGCGTCTAAGACTGCGACTTCCTTGCCGGAGATAAAAATCATGGACAAATCCCGTCCGAAGAACATCAACACCAAACCGATGAAAATACCGTAGCCGATGCCCACATTGATGCCCTGCTTGATACCTTTTTCGATGCGCTTGTACTTGCCGGCGCCATAGTTCTGACTGGCAAAAGTCGACACACCGGTAGCCAACGCATCAAAAGGACTCATGGAAAACTGCTTGATTCTGGTAGCTGCGGTAAACGCAGATACGTACACATCCCCCAAGCCATTATTGGCTGCCTGTAACATCATGCTACCAATAGCGGTAATGGAGAACTGCAATCCCATAGGAACGCCGATATAGAGCAGGTTTCCCACCTTCTTGCCGTTCCACTTCCGGTCTTCCTTCCGAGGAATCAGAAGCTCATAACGGAAGTGAATGAAGACCAAACAGCAAATCGCGCTGACACCCTGGGCGATAATGGTTGCTAACGCCGCACCCATGCAGCCCCATCCCAATCCAATAATGAAAAAGAGATCCAGCACAATGTTAATTACCGTAGCAACTACCAGGAAGATAAAGGGCATCTTGGAATCTCCCACTGCTCGCAAAATGGAAGACAGCAAGTTATAAGCCAAGGTAAATGGCATACCAAGAAAAATCACAATAATGTAATCATAAGCCCCCTGGTAAATCGAGGCCGGCGTCGACAGTAAATGCAGAATCTGATTGGTTAGAAGACTACATGTCACCGTCAGAATCACCATCAATCCGACCGTTAAGATTCCGCTTAGATAGATGTAACGGCGCATGGATTTGTAATCCCCGGCACCAAAGCGCTGTGCCACCGGAACTGCAAATCCCGCCATGCAACCGATACAGAATCCCAAGATCAAAAACTGTACACTGCTGGTAGCGCCAACCGACGCTAAGGCCTTAGCCCCCAGCACACGTCCTACAATGGCCGCATCGATGATGTTATAGGTCTGCTGAAAAAGATTTCCCAGCAATAAGGGTAAGGCAAACTGCAGAATCAGCTTCAGTGGCTTGCCTTCGGTCATACTTTTGGCCATATAAATTCCTCACAAATAAAAACTTAGATTGCTTCCAATGCCTGTCTTACATCGTCAATCAAATCTCTGGCATCTTCCAAACCACAGGAGAGACGAATCAATCCTGCAGGAATGCCTGCTGCAGCCAACTGCTCGTCGCTCATCTGACGATGGGTAGAAGTTGCAGGGTTTAAGCAACAGGTTCTGGCATCTGCCACATGAGTCTCGATTGCAGCAAGCTTCAGGTTCTTCATGAACTTCTCTGCAGCTGCACGGCCGCCCTTCAACTCGAAGGAGACAACGCCGCATCCTCCATCCGGAAGATACTTCTGTGCACGGTCATAATACTTATCTCCTACCAGGCCCGGATAAGTAACCTTCTCTACCTGATCACAGGTGGTTAAGAACTCAGCTACTGCCTGACCGTTCTCAGCATGACGTGCCATACGTACATGCAAGGACTCTAAACCTAAGTTCAGATAGAATGCATTCTGCGGAGACTGGATGCTACCGAAATCACGCATCAGCTGTGCAGTTGCCTTGGTAATAAAAGCACCTTCCTTGCCGAACTTCTCAGCATAAGTAATTCCATGATAAGACTCATCCGGTGTGCACAGTCCCGGGAACTTCTCGGCATGTGCCATCCAGTCGAACTTACCGGAATCTACGATAGCTCCACCGACTGCCGCGCCATGACCGTCCATATACTTGGTGGTGGAATGGGTGACGATGTCTGCGCCCCATTCGATTGGACGACAATGTACCGGTGTTGGGAAGGTATTATCTACGATCAGCGGCACTCCATGGGCATGTGCCACCTTAGCAAACAACTCAATATCCAATACGGTCAGTGCCGGATTGGCAATGGTCTCACCGAACATAGCCTTGGTATTCTCTTTGAACGCAGCGTTCAACTCTTCCTCAGAAGCATCCGGAGATACGAAAGTAACATCAATGCCCATCTTACGCATGGTTACGTCGATTAAGTTGAAGGTTCCGCCGTAAATAGAGGAAGATGCAACGATATGGTCTCCGTTCTCGCAAATATTAAACAGCGCGAAGAAGTTGGCTGCCTGTCCGGAGGAGGTTAACATTGCTGCACTTCCGCCCTCTAACTCAGCAATCTTCGCTGCTACATAATCATTGGTTGGGTTCTGCAAACGGGTATAAAAATATCCGCTGGCTTCCAAGTCGAAGAGCTTGCCCATGTCTTCGCTGGTATTGTATTTGAAGGTGGTAGACTGAACAATCGGAATCTGTCTCGGTTCTCCGTTGCCCGGTGTGTAGCCACCCTGTACGCATTTGGTATTCAAACGATAATCACTCATTCTTTTTTCTCCTTTTCCTTCCACTTACTTTTATGAAAAAAATGCCCGAACCATTTGCTCATAGTCCGCTTCATTTTTTGCCTTAATCAAATTGCGAATCGCTCTACTGCGGTCCGGGTAGTTCTTACCCACATATCCCCAGACTTCCTTCAGGCGAAACATAGCATCCTTGTGATTGCCCAGTTCCCTGCTATAGCTCTCATAGAGGGCCTGTAAAAACCGGTGCAATTCCTCTTCGGATAATGCCGCCCCACCGCGAATCTGGCGCACCAGTGCCGGATTGCCAATCAAGCCACGGCCAATCATGATGCGATCCACCTGTGGAAAACGCTCTGTAATCCGCTGGTAATCCTCTACCGTTACGATGTCACCGTTGTAGACCACCGGGCAACGACTCTCGGATAAGGCATAAGCAAACATCTCTAAGTTCACCTCATTACCATAGAAATCCTGTCGCACCCTCGGATGCACCGTTAGTTCCATGATAGGATATCGGTTGTAAATTGCAAGTAATTTCTTGAACTCCATAGGGTCTTCGAATCCTAGGCGGGTCTTCACCGACAGTTCCATTCCCTCCGGCATTCCATCAAAGACCCCTTCGAAAAAGCGATCCAAATCCTCGGGATTCTTAAGGAATCCGCTGCCTTTGCCCTTGGTGACTACGGTAGAAGCCGGACATCCCAGATTGATGTTTACTTCCCGGTAGCCCTTCTCTTTTAAGAGTTCCATCACCTGCAGCATCCCTTCCACACTCTTGGTCAAGACCTGAGGCACCAGGGGAATTCCTTCGTTGTTATCCACATCGATGTCGCGGCGCTCTTTTGTTTTCAACACTTTTTTCGGGACCGGCGCAAGAAAGGGTGTCATGAATTTCGTGACACCCCCGAAGTCTTTGTGCAATTGGTTCCGGTACACATAACCGGTAATCCCCTCCATGGGGGCCAAATAGAATTCCATAAATTAACCTAATACTGTCGCAATCTTCTCTAACTGCTTGATAATATCGATGTGCTGCGGGCAGGCCTTCTCACACTGGCGACACTTCACGCAATCGCTGGCCTTGCCACCTTCTGCGGTTACTGCTGCATAGGCTGCATCTGCCTTCTCTAACTGTCCGGTGGACATACGCTCATTCATCACCTTGAAGATATCCGGAATGGCAATCTGCTTCGGACATCCTTCCGTACAATAATGGCAAGAGGTACACGGAATGGCCTTGGACAATCCATAGATTTCCTGTGCCTTACGAATGGCCGCCTTCTCCTCCTCGTTCAGAGGCTGGAAGTTACCCATATAGGACAGGTTATCCTGCATCTGCTCGATATTGGACATACCGGATAAGACGGTAAGAATGCCGTCTAAGGAAGCAACGAAGCGAATGGCCCAGGATGCATAGGATGCATTTGGATTTACTTCGTCAAAAATCTTGGTGACCTTTTCCGGAGGATTTGCAAGATTTCCACCCTTTACCGGCTCCATAACTACGATTGGCTTGCCGTGCTTTCTGGCCACCTCATAGCAACCGCGGGACTGAATCTTCGGCTTCTCCCAATCCGCATAGTTAATCTGCAACTGTACGAATTCCGCATCCGGATGCTCGGTCAAGATCTGGTCCAGAAGCTCCGGTGTATCATGGAAGGAAAATCCCCAATGACGAATGAGGCCCTCTTCCTTTTTCTGTTTTACAAAATCCCAGATGCCGTACTCGTTGTACTTCACCAGGTTATCCTTGTTCACTGCATGAACCAGATAATAATCAAAATATCCGGCACCGGTACGCTCTAAGCTGATGCGCAACTGGTCCTTGCACTCTTCTTCACTACGTGCAACACCGGCATTAATCTTAGAAGCCAAGGTGTAGGTGGAACGATCATGGCGTTCTACCAAGGCCTGTCGAATGGCATCCTCGGAGCCCTTATATACGAAAGCGGTATCAAAATAATTCAATCCGCTCTCCAAATACAGATCCACCATCTTGGCGGTCTGTTCAATGTCGATAACATCCTTCTCTAACTGTGGCAAACGCATCAAGCCAAAACCTAACTTGCCGGTTCCCTTCACATTGATTTCATTTGTCATATCCGCTATACCTCTCTTACATACAATACAATCTGCATTCCTTACCCCGAACGCAGTTTATTTCAACAATGACTTGGCATCCTCTATAGAGATTCCACGCTTCCTGGCAATACGGGCCACGTCCTCATACTCTAACTTGCTTCGTGTTACACCGTAACCTTCCACATCCTTGCGTCGAATCAGTCCTTCCTCCGTCTCTAAGTCTTTCTCCTCACGATTCAATAAGTATCGCTCGAAGATATGCTTACGAATACCAATGGTGGTGGTGTACTGGAAAATCTTACGTACCATGTTTGGCTCATCCTCCACATGGCAAAGCACGGTAAATAAGATTCCCGGACGATTCTTCTTCATCATTATGGACGTGGTGTACACATCCTTGGCACCTGCTGCCAATAGCTGTTCTGTTGCAAATCCAACAGACTCTCCCGTCATATCATCTACGGTGCAGGTTAATTCCACAATGGCATCTGCCCCGGAAGCGAAGGTCTCGCCCCAGAAAGCGCGTACACAATTGGCAATCGGTAATTCCTTCTTGCCCATACCGTATCCGATAGCCTTAGCCGTCATCACCGGCATCTGTCCGTATTGGTCGGTAAAATAGCGAAGCAGCGCTGCACCGGTTGGGGTACACAGTTCTACTTCCAACTTGCCGTTGTACATTGGAATACCACGTAACAGATATGCTACCGCAGGCGCCGGAACCGGTAGGATTCCATGGCTGCAATGTACCAATCCGCCGCCCACGCAAATCGGGGAAGCCACCACCTGCTCCGGATGAATCCACGACATCAGCAGGCAAACACCAACGATATCCACAATGGCATCCAATCTTCCCACTTCATGGAAGTGAATCTCAGATACCGGAACCTGATGTACATGACTCTCCGCTTCTGCCAACAAGTCATATACGGCAACGGCATCTTCCTGGACTTCCACCGGAATCGGGAAGTTGCAAATGGTATCCCGAATCTCTTCTAAGGTCACATGATGTTGCTCATGGTCATGCGCGTGATCATGCTCTTTCGCACCTTCCCCTTCTTCGGTTCCGTGAATCTGTACCGACATCTGGATGCCGCCGATTCCGCAACGCTTGGTTGGATTGGCGGACACGGTCACCTCATCCAATCCCAGAGAATTCATAATCTGTAAAAACTCCTGCTGCTTCTTCTCATCTAAGAGCTGATACAGGGAAGCCATCAGCATATCGCCGGCTGCCCCCATCTCGCAATCAAAATATATAATTTTCATAACCCCTGCCTTTTTCTTCCTGCATGATTAATTAAGCTAGCTTGATAACCGGCACCGAAGCCGTTATCGATATTGACCACGCTGACCCCGCTGGCGCAGGAATTCAACATGGATAAAAGTGCGGACAGTCCCTGAAAAGAGGCACCGTATCCCACACTGGTAGGAACTGCAATCACCGGGCATTCTGCAAGACCGCCTAAGACGCTGGCTAAGGCCCCTTCCATTCCGGCAATGGCAATGACCACTTCCGCGTCCATGATCTCCGGCAAATGGGAGAGGGTGCGATGCAATCCTGCCACGCCCACATCATAGAGTCGAACGACGTCGTTACCTAAGAACTCTGCGGTGAGCGCTGCCTCTTCCGCAACTGCTAAATCGCTGGTTCCGCCGGTGGCAACCACAATCTGTCCGTTGCCGTTCTTTGGTGGCATTCCACCAACGATACCGACAGTGCCCTCCGGATAATAGGTAAAATCCGAAATCCCTTCGTCTTCGGATATTGCCTTGGCTTTTGTCTCATCCAATCGGGTCACCAAAATGCGCTCCTGTCCGGCGTCCTTCATATGACGAAGAATGGTCACAATCTGTTCCGCAGTCTTGCCGGCTCCGTAAATTACTTCCCCGGCACCGTTACGTATCTTCCGGTGATGATCGATTTTGGCGAAGCCTAAGTCCTCGTAAGGCTCCATCTTCAATGCCAAGAGCGCATCATCCACAGAGGTTGCTCCGGATTGTACCGCTTCTAACAGTTCCCTGATTTCATGTTTCATGATAAGACCTCATTCATGCTTCCGGAACGGAAGCCCTTCATATCTACGGTCACATAAAAAAAACCGATTGTACGGAATCTCTCCAGAATCTCCTTGCGACGGGTATCCTCCATCACAAATCCAAGGTATTCCTCCGGTACTTCAATCCGGGCCAAATTGCCGTGGGCTCGTACCCGATACTGTGGAATCCCGTAACCGGCCAAAACTTCTTCCGCCGCTTCTACCATGGCCAACTTCTCGGCCGTAATCCGCTCTCCGTAAGGAATGCGGGATGCCAGACAGGCAAAAGAAGGCTTGTCCGCCGTAGGAAGCCCCAGCGCTCTGGAATATTCCCGAATCTCGGCCTTGCTAAGTTCCATCTCTCGCAGTGGGCTAAGAATTTGTAGCTCCCGAATCGCATCGAATCCCGGCCGATAGTCTCCCAAATCGTCCATATTGCTGCCTTCCGCAACATGAGGGATTCCTTCCTGCTGTGCGATTTCCAACATTTTTGAAAAAATGCGATGCTTGCAATAATAGCATCGATTGGCCGGATTGGACGCATAGTTCTCATCCGCCAGTTCATTCGGTTCCACAAAAATCTGTCGAATTCCTTCGGCCCGACAGAACGCTTCCGATTCTTCCCGCTCTCTCTTCGGGAAAGACGGACTGACTCCCGTTACTGCAATGCAACGGTCTCCAAGCACATCATGGGCAACCTTCAATAAAAACGTGGAATCTACCCCGGAAGAATAGGCAACAGCCAGACTTCCCAGTCCACGAATGTAATCTTTTAATGCTTCTAATTTGTTCATATGGTACTAATTCAAAAAACTATGCCATGCGGCTATGAATCTCTTTTAGGATCTCATAAGCCACATCCTCCTTGGATAAAAGAGGTAACTCCCTTGCATCCTCGGAAGAAATCAATGTTACCACATTGGTATCTACGCCAAATCCGGCGCCTTCCACCTTCAGATTGTTGGCTACGATCAAATCCAAGTGCTTCTTAGCAAGCTTGGCTTTGGAGTTCTCCAACATATGCTCTGTCTCCATGGAAAATCCACAGAGGAACTGGCCCTCTTTCTTATGCTCCCCTAGGTATCCTAAGATATCCTTCGTCCGTTCTAAGGCGATGGATGCTTCGGCATCACTTTTCTTAATCTTCTCATCCGCAACCACTACCGGACGATAATCCGCAACCGCCGCAGACTTAATGATAATATCTGCATCCGCTGCACGACTGGTCACCGCCTCATACATCTCTTCGGCGGTTACAACGTCCACAACCTCTACACCAAGAGGTGCTTCCAAATCCACCGGGCCGCTTACTAAAGTAACTACCGCGCCACAGGCTGCCGCCGTTTTGGCTATGGCATATCCCATCTTGCCGGTGGAGTGATTACTGATGAAGCGTACCGGATCGATAGCTTCTCTGGTAGGGCCTGCAGTTACTAAAACATGCTTTTCCGCAAGGAACTTCTCCCGTGAGATTTCCAACAAAATATGCTCTAAGAGTACATCCCATTCCGGCATCTTACCTACACCACTGGTGCCGCAAGCCAAGCGTCCCGTTGCCGGAGTAATGATATGCATGCCGTACTTCTCGCAGATGGCCAGATTGTCCTGGGTCACCTGCTTCTCATACATATGGGTGTTCATAGCCGGTACGATGTACATCGGTGCTTCACAGGCCAAAGCGGTAGTGGTCAACATATCATCCGCAATGCCGTGGGCCAACTTGGCAATCACGTTAGCGGTTGCCGGAGCCACCATGAAGAGGTCTGCCTTCTCCGCAAGGGAGATATGCTCTACCTCGAAGGTAAAATTCCGGTCGAAGGTATCAACGATACACTTATGTTTCGTTAAGGTCTCGAAGGTGGTCGGTGTAATAAAATTCGTTGCATTCTGGGTCATCAGTACATGGACCTCTGCCCCTAACTTCACCAGAGCACTGGCCAGATTCGGAATCTTATAAGCCGCAATTCCGCCGGTTACTCCCAGTACTACACATTTACCTTCCAGTAATTTCTTTTCGCTCATGTCTTAAATTCTTCCCGTCCCTTATATAATGTAAAACCATGGTCCCTGTTCGAGATCGTTGCTCTCAATAATAGAGCCGTCCTTATCCTTGAATACCAATTCCTGGTTCTGAATGGTCACACGGGTACCGGCCTGAATGGACTTGGTTACGAAGGCATTGGAGCCGATCACGGAATCATGTCCGATTACCGTCTCGCCGCCAAGGATAGATGCACCGGAATAAATGGTGACATTGTCCTCAATGGTAGGATGACGCTTCACCCCGTGAAGTGCCTGTCCTGCAGCGGTAGAAAGCGCACCAAGAGTAACACCCTGGTAGACCTTCACGTGCTCACCAATCTCCGTAGTAGAACCGATTACCACGCCGGTTCCATGATCGATGAAGAAATATTTACCAATGGTTGCGCCCGGATGAATATCGATTCCGGTCTTGGAATGGGCATACTCCGTCATCATACGTGGAATGAGCGGTACGTTCAGAAGGAACAGCTCATGGGCCAAACGGTTGATGGTGGTGGCAAGAATTCCCGGATAAGAGAGAATAATCTCATCCTTATTGAATGCCGCCGGATCTCCCTGGAACGTTGCTTCCAAGTCCGTATTTACATACTCACGAATCATTGGAATCCGGTTACAGAAGGTCAGCGCCAGACAATAAGCCTGGGCATTGATTTTCTCCTCATCCAATGTACCTTCCGGATTCTCGGTATAGAACTGGTACCGAAGAACGATTCCAATCTGCTTACTTAAGTTGTACAGCACATCCTCAATCAGCACGATTAAGTTGCCGTACTCACTGTAACTCTTGTAAAATTTGTCCCGATAAAACCCCGGCAGAAGCATACGAATCAGCTTCTTCGTAATGGTACGAACCGCTTCCTGATCCGGCATGTTGTATGCCATCATCTTGTCGACGGCTCTGCCCTTCTTATAATCAGCCAAAATATCGTCAACCAGCTTATTTACTTCATTGCTTTCTTGCGTTCCCATGGTAAAAACACCTTTCTATTGTATGCAATATATTTTAAAGTATACCATACCTACGGGACTTTACCAAAGGAAATCATGGAATATTTACTGCAAGATAAAAAAAGATCCGAACAGTTCCTTGAGAAAAGTTCATAACCTTTAAAGTTTATTTAAGGATAGGCGGATAAGATGTATATAACAACAAAGAACAAGTGGGGTGACACTTATGGACAAAACAGTATTTAAAAGAATTGAAACCAAATATTTATTAAATGACATTCAGTATCAAGCCTTGTTAGAGCGGATCCGACACAAGGCCCGGGTGGACGAATATGGAGAGTCTACCATCCTTAATATATATTTCGATACACCTGATTTTCGCTTGATCCGCACCTCCCTGGAAAAGCCGAAATACAAGGAGAAGTTACGCCTCCGAAGCTATGGCGTGCCAACCGAGGACAGTAAGGCCTTCATCGAGATTAAGAAAAAATACGACGGTGTGGTATACAAGCGTCGCATGACTGCTAGTTATCAGGAATCCTTGGATTACCTGTACTTTGGAAAGAATATTCATAAAAAAAGCCAAATTTCCAAAGAGGTAGATTATTTTCTAGATTACTATCAGGGCATTCAACCGGCCATGGCCATCTCCTACGATCGTATTGCTATGATCGGAACTGAGGATCCGGAGCTTCGCATCACTTTTGACACCAATATTCGCTGGCGAAGGGACCATTTGGACTTGCGTTTCGGCAATAAGGGAGAGGACATCCTTCTGCCAGGACAGCATCTGATGGAGATTAAGATTGCCGGAGCCATGGATCTGGAAGTTGCGTCGATTCTGTCGGAATTACACATCTATCCCACTTCTTTTTCCAAGTACGGAAGCGGATATCAGCTGATGTGTAAAGAGCAAGAGAACATCCTACTAGTAGAACAGACTGCTTAAGAAAATGATGAGCTATGAAAAAGGATGCAAGCTTGCAGGGGCGGTGTATAATAGATGATATAGTCAAATATTGCAGGAGAATCAGATGTTTGCTTTATACGAAAATAGAGAAAACGAATTTGAATTGTATCACAAACGTTCCAAGCACGTGCCTCCGCACTTGCATGGAGCCATCGAAATGATTTATGTTACCAACGGAACGTTAGAAGTTGGTATTAGACAAGACTTGTTCCACATGGAGAAGGGAGATTTTGCCCTGGTATTCCCGGATGTCATCCATCACTATCAGGTCTTCAGTACGGAGAAGTGTACCGCCACTTATCTTCTGGTCAATCCGATTATGAGCGGAAGTTACCATTCTCTGTTGCAACAGAAGTTACCGAAGAATCCGGTAATTCCGCATGACAAGCTTCATCCGGATATCATCTATGCCATGGAACATTTAGAACCTACCGAGAGTGGGGCTACCGCCGATATGGTACACCAGGCGTTTCTTATGATTATTCTATCCCGCGCTCTGCCACAGCTAGACCTGATGGACCGTTCCGACTTACAGGACGACGACTTGATCTACCGAACGGTACGCTACATTGCGGAACATTTTACGGAGAATATTTCCTTAACCAGTATGGCGGAAGACCTCTATGTAAGCCCCTATACCTTATCCCGGGTATTCTCCAACACCTTCCATCGGAACTTCAACCGCTACCTGAACGAATCTCGGTTGCAGTACGCCTGCACCCTGCTGTCCCAGACGGACCAGACCATCACCGAGATTTGCATGAATACGGGATTCGAGAGCCAACGTACCTTCAACCGTGTCTTCCAGGACATCTACCATATGTCCCCGAGAGACTATCGCAAAAGAGCAGAAAATGAGCTGGCCAATTAAGACCAGCTCATTCTTTTATCCTAACGCTACATCCAGCGTCATCATCAATGTAAATCCCGCAGCAAAAAGGATGGTTCCGACATTGCTGTGCTTGCCTTCCGACATCTCCGGAATCAATTCCTCAACAACGACATAGATCATCGCTCCTGCTGCGAAGCTTAAGAAGTATGGTAGCCAAGGTCCAATCCAAGGTGCCAGTACAATCATAAGGATTGCTCCCAGCGGCTCCACTGCACCGGATAAAATACCGTAGAATAAGGATTTGCCCTTGGAGACACCCTTCTCATGCAACGGCATGGAAATAATCGCGCCCTCCGGGAAGTTCTGGATGGCAATTCCAAGTGCCAATGCCAGTGCGCCCATAGCGGATATTTTCTCATTGCCGGACAGCCAACCGGCATAGACAATACCGACTGCCATACCTTCCGGAATGTTATGAAGGGTTACTGCCAATACCAACATGATGGTCTTGGAAATATTGGCATGGATTCCTTCGGTTTCCTCACTGTTCATATGCATATGAGGAATGGTGCGATCCAACACCAACAGCAATAACACACCTGCCCAGAATCCAGCCACTGCCGGAATGAAGGACAACTTGCCCATACCGGCGGCCTGGTCCATGGATGGAATCAAGAGACTCCAGATGGATGCTGCCACCATGACACCGGCAGCAAATCCCGTTAAGGCACGCTGCAGCATGGGATTCAATTCTTTATTCATAAACAGCACTAAGGCTGCACCAAGTGATGTTCCAAAGAATGGAATTAAGATTCCCTGTAATACCTGTATATTCATAATAAATCACCTCGACTTCTGTATTCATTATATGTTAGGTGTTCCTAACTTTTCTTATATAATACCACAGAATAATTATATTGCAAGCAATTTATTTGACATGTTCTACAAGTTCATTATATATCATCCCGGCATAGGCTTCCTGTCCTGCTTTCTCTACGTGAATACCATCTTCATAGAGCCAATCCTGATTGGCTCGAATAAGCTTCACCCAGGAAATCAACTCCATATTGGGGTTGTTTCTGCACAAGGAACGAATGGTTCCGTTGGTTTTGTACTGCCATTCTAAGTGTTCCCCGTAGACATTCACCCAATAAATATTCCGATCGGATCCGATGGCGTTGATTAAGGCCTGGCCTGTATCTTCCCGGAAATAACCGTTGGTTCCAAGCGCAATGACAACCGTGGTACCAAGGGTTCCTTCGTCCTTCATTTGGTTGATAATCTCAATGGCATCTGTCAGCTGTCTGGATTCCTTGGCATCGATACGGGCATTGGGCATCAGTTCCATCAATTCCTCCGATGCGCTTAAGAGTACGGAGTCTCCGATGATGGTCACGGAATTCAGATCCACCACCGACTCACCATCAATGAATCCGGAGGTCGGTTGTTCTTCCACTGGGGCTGCTTCCGTTCCTTCCGCCGGTGCTTCCTCTTGTTGCTTTTTCTGCTTCTCCACCGCGCGACGACTCTCTTCTAACTCCTGTCGCAACAGTTCCACATCCGACAATTCATGTCGCGGTGCACGGGCTACCCCAACGATTCCCACACCCATGACAAGAATCATAACAACACTGCACAGGAAGAATACAATCTTGCCAAACAACTTCGGGAACTGATGCTTTATAAAAATCCGAGTACCCCAATGGGTCCACTCTGCCAGCGCCAGAGACAACACAATTCCTGCCGCCACACACTCCGGGCGCTGCATCCACTTCCGATAATGCAAATAGAATACAATGGGATAATGCCAGAGATAAATCTCATAACTGCGACTGCCAAGCCAGCGAAGCGGGGCTATATCCATAACTCTGCCAATGGATAAGCGCTCATCCGCCGTCATAAGAATCATCACCAAAAACAATAAGGACATCAGCTGCAAACCGCCGATATAGGTCCAGGAGGCTTCTCCGTTCATCCAACCGTAAGCCACTACCAAAAGCCCCAAAGCTATAACGTAGCATACGTTGTAAATCCAACGGAACGGCAACTCCGTATCCTGTCTGGTACTAATCTTGAAATATCCGCCACACACACCAAGCAGGAAGGAAAACATTCTGGTATCCGTGCCGTAATACAGCCGTCCCACGTCTGCTCCTGCCATATAACGATTGGCCATGTAAACAGCCGCCAGCAGACTTCCCATCACAAGAATCCACAGGGCTCCCTGCTTGCGAATCTTTTTGACCAGCCACAAAAACAGATAGAAAAACAACGGATATACCAGGTAGAACTGCAACTCAATAGCCAAAGACCAGATATGAAGGAATGGGGTCTGCCCGGCGATTCTTGCGAAGTAGGAAGAATCCCGCAATAATTGCCACCAGTTGTTATATCCCAGAAAAATACTAAGAATCTCCGGTCGCTTGCCACCTAAAATCTCCGGAGAAATTAGGTAGAATCCGCCACAGGAAGCAAAGACCATGAAGAACAATCCCGGATAGATGCGAAGCAGACGCTTCCCATAGAACCGAAACATGGAGAAGTTCATATTAGACATATCTAAGAAGCTTCGATATCCTACCAGGAATCCGGACAAAACAAAAAATAGGCAGACACCAACGTATCCGCCTACCACATCGTAGGGGTACAAATGGAACAGTATCACACCGATGATTGCGATTGCCCGCAATCCGTCCAATCCCTTCATTCGGTTGTGTTCCATTGGTACACCTGCTTGCATATTGATTCCTTACTGCTCTTTCAGTTCTTTTAAGGTTTCAAAAATTTCTCTTAACGTTGCCATATCCTCATCCGAATAACCACTTGCTTCCGGATAAGTCATGGGCTTCATATCTTCCTTAACGGTATAAGTCAAATCCACAGACACCTTGATGCTTGCGGTGCGCACTACCAGATAGTCCCGCTTCACGGAAGCATCCTTCGGAACCGCAATATCTACCGCATTTCCATTGGCAAACGTCACACGAAAATAATCCGACTCCACATCATAAGACTCCGGGATTCCCTCGATGGTGTCAATTGGTGTGACGTCATACGTTCCCCAAGCTGTCTCGTTGTTTCCGTGATAAGTCTTGGTCTTCAAATCGAAGGAGGTAGCTTCATTGCCACCGGTGATGCTGTCGAAGTCTACCACATCCATCAGCTGCTGCACCTGCTCTAAGGTCATATAGCGATCGGACGTATCAACCTTCGACTCAATGGCACTGTAAATCATCGGTCCCACCAGAGGAATGGTGGACAGGCTCTCCTTCAGACTTCCCATGAATCGGGTGGTCAGCTGCTTGGTATTCACATAAGTAACTTCTCCGATGCCGGCATAGATATCCGTTAAGACTTCGTCGTTGCTCTTCACGTCTCCATGAATACGAAGGTCCTGCTTCTCTCCGGAAATCTCGCACTCCGGGAAGAAGGTTGCACCCTCTGTCACCACATTGGCTTCAAAGGTATAGGAGGAATCCCGAAGCTCCTCCATACGGTCCTTCGCTGACAGCCACGGTGTGGCAAAGCGATAGGCCCATACACCTCCGATGGTTCCACCTACCACCAGAAGTGTCAAAATTCCCACAAATATTTTTACCCCTGTAGACTTCATCTTGCCTCTCCTCTATGTATGTATCGTCTTACACTTCAATCTCGAACTCTTCCGGAAGGAATCGAGGGCATACATTCTCCTTAGTCGCTATAACGGATGCTGCCAGACGGGTTCCGATTCTGCAGGCATCCTCTAAGGACTTATTATAGGTAAGTCCCATAGATACTCCGGCAAAGAATGCATCGCCTGCACCGGTGGTATCGATAACCTGAACGCTCTTGGCTTCCACGTAACCGGACTCCCCGTCGATGGTTGCATAGACGCTACCCTTATCGCCCAAGGTTACGACCATCATCGGAATCTGTGCCAACTTCAGCTTCTGAACTAAGATAGCTTCCATCTCTTCCGGAGTCTTATCATCGTACTCATCGGAGAAGAAAATGCCGGCTTCCTGCTGGTTACATACGAAGCAAGCGGTCTGCTTCAACAAGTCACGACGCTCAACCGCAATGGTCATATTGGATACGGCAGCGTATACCTTCTTATTGTATTTCTGTGCCAGGGAGAAGACGCGCTTCAAGATCTCTTTGTCCATATCGAACTCGATAATGATGCTGTCTGCATCACGGATAATCTCTTCGCCCTGCTCATCTAAAATCGTAGCAATCTCGGACAAATCCGGACGATTGGAAATGGATGCTACCACATCTCCGGAGTTATCGAAGATGGCCAGCCAAGACCCAAGGCCGTCCTTCACCTTGCGGATATAATCTACGTTCACCTTGTGATTGCGCAGCTTATTCACAACGTCCTCGCCGATACCACTCTCATCTACCACACTAACGAAGGTTGGACGTAACTCTACATTGGCAATGTCCTCTGCAATGTTACGGGCAACACCTCCGTGCACCTGAAGGACACGGCCTACGTTACGGCCGGTCGGAATATACTGCATCAGGGGATGACCCTTGATATCAACAAATACTGCACCGATTACTACAATTCCCATACTAAATCCTCACTTCATTTTCAATGAAAAAACAGGTAATCTTTTTCTTCGTGAACCTTGATTATACACCAGAATACGCAAAACCGCCACCGCAGACGCGGTGGCGATTGGAAAGTCACTTATTTTACCTTGGGATGCTTCGCAATCACTGCTGCAATGGAGACGCCTACCAATGGATTGTATGGAATTAAGGTTGCCTGGAAGGCATGGTAGAGATCCGATTTTCCCGGCCATACCGTGCCAAGCAATTCGTTTTTCTCATTCAGCTGGTGATACCAGGAACCATGCTCGTGATCTAACACATAGGTATCTAAGTACTCCATCAGCATCTGATAATCCTTGGCGAAGCAATCTTCTTCCGTCACCCGATACAAGGTAGCAGAGGTATTGATGGCTTCCGCTAAGGTCCAATGCATGCGATCATGAACAATTGGCTTGCCGTCCCAACCGGTGGTATAGCATATGCCCGGCGCGCCATCCGCATTCCATGCATCCTCCATGGCCCTGCGATAGAGATTCTTGGCAATGCGATAGTAGTCCTTGGCGCATTCGCTCTGTTCTCCGTAGGTTGCTGCCGCCCACTGGGTAATCAGTCTTGCCCACTCGATGCCATGTCCCGGGGTTGCGCCGTATGGCTTAAAGGGATCATCCGGCTTGTCCCGGTTCAGCTCCAACTGTGGTTCCCAGGCTTCATTGAAATGTTCCGGAATACGCCAGTCATTGTTTCTTGCCCATCCAATCACACGGGTAATGATACGTTCCGCCCGCTTCCGGTATGTTACATCGCCGGTGGCATCCGTCACTGCTAAAAACGCTTCCACCGAATGCATATTGGCATTCAATCCACGGTAGGAATCACATTCGCTAAATTCCGTATTCCAGGTATCCTTAGACAGGCCCAACTCTTCGTCCCAGAAATACTGATCGTAGGTGGTAAGCGCCTCTTTTAACAGTTCCTCGGAACGTGGTCGCTTGGCAAGGATTGCCGTGGTTGCTGCCAGAATTACGAATGCATGAGCATAACACTGTTTCGTGGGAAGGATGCCACCATCTGCCGTTCTACCTGCATACCATCCGCCGTGTTCTGTATCCCGCAGTTCTCCCAACAAGCCCTCTAGCGCTGCGTCAGCCAACGCATCGGCACCATCGTATCCCATCATACTTCCGATGCCGTACACGTGGCACATGCGACTGGTAATCCAGGTCTCTCGCGGTCTCTCCTTCCATGGGGTTCCGTCGTCCCCCAAATAATAAGAGCCTCCGCCGGGAGATGGGAAAGCGCGTCCAAAAGACAGCAAACGTTCTCCCACCTCTCTGACAAAGGCCTGATTTTCCACAGTATCCAGTTCGTATTTTCTCATATGCATTTCCCCCTTTATGCATGTAGGTACGGATTGTGTATCAACCCCAAACGATACAACCCGTCGTAAATTCCTCCGTCCTCATTACTTAAGGTAACATTCTTGATACGCTTCTTCAACTCCTTCGGCGCATTCTCCATTAAAAACGGCATTCCAACCGTTTCCAGCATATCTACATCATTATAATGATCGCCAAAAGCGACGGTATCTTCCGTTTTCACTCCAAGTCTCTTGCAGAAGGTCCGGATGCCTTGCCCCTTGCTAATGCCCCGGTCCATAATCTCAATCAGAATGTCGGAAGAACGCACAATCGACAATTGCGGATACTTCTCTTTTAACCCCGTCTCGATAGCATCTGTGTCGCTCTCCTCACACATACACAGAAGCTTTCCGATGACGTCCGTCTCTTTGACCAAATCCATGCTTCCCTCGATTGCATCCACTTCCACAATGGATTCTTCCAATGCAACCCGCGCATCCGACCGGTCTTTTACAATCCATTGGTCCATGGTATACACGTTCCACACACATGGCCAATGATTGTCTTCGATATAATCGATGATCTCTACGGCAATTTCCCTCGACAGTCCCAGTGACTGAATTACCGTGTGATCTTCATCCAGAATCGCAGCACCACTATAACAGATCATCGGACAACGCAATCCGTATCTCTCCAAAATCGGATCTACGCAAAAAGGTCCTCTAGCCGTTACCGGCACCAATGGAATGCTCTGCGCCTGCAATTGTTCGATGGCATACAACGTACTGTCTAAGATCCGCTGCTTCCCGTTTAACAATGTTCCGTCGATATCAGTAAAAACAATTTGATATCCCATGTTATCCCCTTGTACGAACCAATGCCTCCACATCTGCTAACTGTGGCATTACACGCAACGCGCCCTTAACCCTTGTAATTAAGGATGCTGCCGCATTGGCAGTGGTCAGCATCTCCTTCAACTTCTCTTCATCCAGTCCTTCGATGCCGTAGGTCAACAGGTAATGAATCACGCATCCACAGAAGGTATCTCCCGCACCGGTAGTCTCAATGGTCTCATCGGATAAGAACGGAGCAACTTCCGTTACCACTTCCTTATCACCGCACTTGTAATATGCACGACTTCCCTCACGTCCCATGGATACAGTAATCAGCGGAATATCGAACTGCTCACGGATTTTGGCAACACCGGCGGTATAATCCTCTTCCCCGGTTAACCACTGGATTTCATTATCGGAAATCTTCAGGTAATCGCAGTACTTCATTCCGGTCAAAATCTGCTCCTTGGCCTCATCCAAAGAGTTCCAAAGCGGCTCTCTCAAATTCGGATCGAAGGTGATAATAGCACCGCTCTTCTTAGCTTCTTCTAAGGCATAAAGGGTTGCTTCACGAGGCATCTCGTGGGTCATGGACAATGTTCCGAAATGGAAAACACGGCTTCTTCCAATCAGCTCTGCATCCACCTCATCCTTGCGCAGCATCATATCCGCCCCGGGATTCCGGTAAAAAGAAAAGTCACGATCCCCGTCCGGGAACGTCTCTACGAATGCCAATGTGGTACGAACCTCAGGATCCATCAACAGATTGTTTGTTGCAATTCCAACTTCTTCCAAGGTACTCTTTAATTTCCGTCCAAAGATGTCATTGCCTACCTTACCGATAAATCCAACCTCATGTCCGAATCTCTTCAGCATCGCCAACACGTTACATGGAGCGCCGCCCGGATTTGCTTCAAATAAGTCGTTATTATTCTCGGTTTTTCCGTTGTTTGTCATGTCAATTAAGAGTTCTCCCAATGCCACGACATCCATGTTCTTTTCCAATTCGTTGTCCTCCTACACCTAGAAGGGGCAGTGTGGATGCACTGCCCCCAATATTTTTAAAAAGTTTTATGAAGAAAAAGTATTACTGTAACAGCTTTAATCTGGAAGGATCGTTTGCGAATACTTCCTTAGCGTTCTCCTTGGTTACAACAACCGGTGGGAGCTCGTAAACAAGAACATCGATCTGTCCGTTGTTCACGTTTACCTGAGTTGCAGGCATGCCGTTGCCGTTCTTCAAGGAATCAATGATTTCAATGGTCTTAGCTACCAGGTCTTCGGTTGGCTTAGCGACAGTAGAGTACTGCTTACCAGCCCATACCCACTCTACAGACTCGTTCTCAGCATCCAAACCGGATACAACAGGAATTTCCTGTCCTGCATTCTCACATGCAGTGATACAAGCACGAGCGATACCATCATTCGGGCAAAGAACACCGTCGATTTCCTTGTCAGAGTAGTTACCTGCTAACAAAGCATCCATTCTCTGCTGTGCCTTCGCATTGTCCCAATCAGGAGTTGCACACTGGGTGAAATCGGTCTGTCCGGAAACAACTACAAGAGTTCCGTCATCGATAAGTGGCTGCAACTTGGACATAGCACCGGTAAAGAAGTTCGGAGCGTTCGGATCAGCAGGGCCGCCGCCGAATAACTCGATGTTGTAAGGCTTATCACCCTTCTTCTCCTGTAAGCCGGCTAACAATGCTTCTGCCTGAAGCTCACCGGTCTTTACACTACCAAACTGTACAACACCGTCAACGCCGGTGGTATTCTCAATCAAACGGTCATAACCGATTACGTATACGCCTGCTGCCTTTGCCTGCTCCAATACGGAACCAAGCTGAGATCCGTCTACAGGACCAACAACGATAACCTTCGCACCGTTCTCGATCATGGACTCAATCTGCTGCTGCTGCTGAGTTACCTTCTGGTCAGCTGCCTGAACGATTGGATTGTATCCTGCGTCCTTCAACTGCTCGGTGAACATCTCCTCAGCCTCTTTCCAGTTCTGAGTTCCTAACCATGGAAGAGATACACCGATGGTTGCACCATCTTCAAATCCAGGGTATTCAGCTGCAGGAGCTTCTGTTGTAGTCTCCTCGGTAGCAGCCGGTGTTTCTGTAGTGGCAGATTCTGTATTTCCCTCTCTGCTGCCCCCACAGCCTGCAAATGTAGCAACCATCATGGTCGCAACCATAAGCATTGACAATAGTTTTCTCTTTTTCATTTTACATCCTCCTTAAGTTATAACATATTGTGCACTTCATATGTAAGGCCCGGCAGTTTTCACTGCAGGCATGCCCCCGCTTTTAGTTTGCAGCCTTTTCCCCTTTGCTCGGGAACAATCTGCCAATGATGGAACTCTTGCCGCTCTTCTTGTTGTATACGTCGAATGCTACTGCTGCCAAAAGAACGAATCCCTTGATAACCTGTGTCTTATCGGCACCAACACCCATCAGCATCAAACCGTTATTCAATACAGCCATTACCAAACCACCGACGATGGTTGCTAAGATGGTTCCCACACCACCGGATACGGCTGCACCACCGATGAATACAGATGCGATGGCATCCATTTCCCAAGAGGTTCCGTCTGCCGGACCTGCTGCGGTAGAACGTCCTACGAAGAGGATTCCTGCAACCGCTGCCAGGAAAGACATATTCATCATGGTCAAGAAGTAAGTTCTCTTTACATTAACACCGGACAAAGCTGCTGCTGCCTTGTTACCACCTACCGCATATACGTGGCGACCGAACTTGGTACGCTGGGTAATGATGTGATAGATGACGGTGAGTAATAACAGGATCAGTCCAGGTACCGGGAAGGAAGTTCCCACACGTCCGGATCCGAATAACCAGGTAAAGTATCCAATCAATACAGTCATTAAAATGATACGAACCACAACAGCCCAAAGCGGATCCTTCACACCGGTTGCATCGCCGGAACGCTTATACTTACGAATCTGTGCAACGATGTAAGCAACAATTCCGATGATTCCCAGTAACAACGTGGAGTTGTTCATTCCGGTGAACGTCGGTCCCCATTCCGGCAAATATCCGGAACCGAACCACTTCAACTGCTCCGGAGCAGGCACGGAAATGGAATGCGAGATCCAGATAACGCCACCACGGAAAATCATCATGCCACCAAGGGTTGTGATGAAGCCCGGGATACCAAGCTGAGACAAGAAAAATCCATGCCATGCACCGGCTAACAGTCCGATTGCAATTGCGATTAATACTGCGCACCACCAAGGTACGTTATAGTTCTTTGCCACTAAGGCCATGACCATTCCGGCAAAACCCGCTACGGAACCTACCGACAAATCGATCTGTCCGATAACAATGACCATCAACATTCCCAGTGCCAAAATCAATACGTATGCATTTCCGGAAATCAGATTCTGGAAGTTGGATGAAGTTAACATTCTTCCCCCGGAAATGATATTGAAGATAATGATGAGCGCTGCTAACGCTACTACCATGGTGTATTGACGCAAGTCATTACCCAATACCTGTTTGATATATTTCATAATTATTCCACCCTTTCCTCGTTCGAATTATTCTTTCGATGTAATCGTCATCTTCTTCATCAGGATTTCCTGATCTGCTTCCTCTGCCGAGATTTCTCCGGTAATGGAACCCTCGAAGATGGTATAAATACGGTCTGCCATTCCAAGCAATTCCGGCAATTCGGAAGAGACTAAGATGACAGCTTTTCCTGCATCTGCCAATTGGTGAATCAGCTTGTAAATCTCATACTTGGCTCCGACATCAATACCTCGTGTCGGCTCATCCAAGATTAAGATATCCGGTTCTGTAAACATCCACTTGGACAGAACCACCTTCTGCTGATTACCACCGGAAAGAGTGGTAACACCCTTATCTACATGTGATGTCTTTATCTTCAACTGGTTGCGGTAGTCTTCTGCTGCAACCTTCTCTTCATTCAAATCCAACAAACCGTGCTTGGTAATCCTATCCAAGTCCGCCGCAACTACGGTGGTTCGGATACAATCCAACAGGTTTAATCCCAAGTTCTTACGGTCTTCCGGAACATAAGCAAGGCCGTGCTTAATTGCGGATTCTACGGAGTTGAGCTTTACTTCTTTGCCCTTAATCTTGATGGTTCCGCCACGGTAGATACCGTAGTTTTTACCGAAGATGGAGCGCATCAGCTCTGTTCTTCCGGCACCCATCAATCCGGCAAATCCAACGATTTCTCCGGCTCTGACATTGAAGGATTCGTGCTTGCATACCATACGTCCTTCCACATCCGGATCTTCCACGCACCAGTTTTTTACTTCGAAGATCACTTCTCCCGGATGGGATTCATGCTCCGGATAACGGTTCTCGATGGAACGACCAACCATGGCCTTGATAATCTTGTCTTCGTCTACTTCACCGGCTACCACGTCGTAGCTGTCTACGGTGTGACCGTCTCGAATCACCGTTACCGCATCGGAAATGGCTGCAATCTCGTTGAGCTTGTGGGAAATCATAATGCAAGTGATTCCTCTGCTCTTTAAGTCTTTCATCAATTCCAACAGGTTCGCGGAATCCGATTCGTTCAATGCGGAAGTCGGCTCATCCAGAATCAGAAGCTTTACGTTCTTGGATAATGCCTTGGCAATTTCTACCAGCTGCTGCTGACCAACGCCCAAATGCTTAATCAGAATATCCGGATTAATGGATAATCCAACCTTCTCTAAGATTTCATAGGTTCTTCTTTTTTCCTCAGCCCAATCAATCAGGCCGTTCTTTAGGATTTCATTCCCCATGAAGATGTTCTCTGTAATGGATAATTCCGGAATCATGGTTAATTCCTGATGAATAATCGCAATACCGGCGCCTTCGGACTCTTTGATGTTTTTAAACTTCATCTCCTTGCCCTGGAAAATGATTTTGCCATCATAAGTCCCATATGGATAAACACCGGAGAGTACCTTCATCAAGGTTGATTTGCCGGCACCGTTTTCGCCGCAAATAGAATGAATCGTTCCGGTTCGTACAGACAAGTTGACGTCGTCAAGTGCCCGCACGCCCGGGAATTCTTTGGTGATACTCTGCATTTGCAGGATATAAGAATTGTTGTCCACCTTTATTCCTCCCCCTTCTTTTATAACTTGTTAATATTCAAATACTCGCTTGGTTTGCGAAGGATTCGATCGGTTGCAATAGCCGCTGCCCCATACAGCGTCGGATCGATACTCAATTTGGAGATCTCGATTCGTACCCGATTACTGACTTCCGGAATCGTACGTTCTTTTACAATCTCAAGGACTGTTGGCATCAGCAGCTCATTTCCCTGTGACACGCTGTCGCCGATAACGATGATCTCCGGGTCGTATGCGTTGATTAATGTGACGCATCCGTATCCGATATATTCTGCAATTTCTTCTACAATCTTTTTCGCTGTCTCGTTGCCGCCTCTGGCTGCATCGAAAATGCGGTTGCATACCTCTGCTCTGGTCTTGTACGGCACCTTGAATAATTCCGGCAACTGTTCTTTTGCCTTCTTCAGAAGCGCCATGGTGGAGCAGTACAACTCTAAGCATCCGTGGTTCCCGCACTCACATACCGGACCGCGGAAATCAATACTGATGTGTCCTACCTCACTGGCAATGCCCTGGTCTCCAAGAAGCAGTCGATCGTGATCTACCACTCCGGAACCAACACCTTCGCCTACTAAGAAGTAGGCCAGAGAGTTCAGTGGTCTGCCATGATTGCCGAACCACCACTCTGCAAGAGCTCCCGCGTTGGCATCCTGCTCGATGAATACTGGCTTGTCGAATGCCTCCTTGAACTCTTTGATAAAATTGATGTTATGCCAACTCGGCATGCGGGTTACCATTGCGATCCGGCCTTCCTTCCGAAGGTACGGTCCCGGCAACGCTAAGCCGATGGCGACGATGTTCTCATACCGGTCTAACAAATCCTGTAGCTGACGTTTCATGGACGCCAACACATCTGCGGTATTATCATCCAGTCCAAATTCCGTCTCCTGCTGTGTGTACATCTTACCGGAGATATCAAATACTCCGATGGCAAACACATGACGGGAGAACTTCACCCCAATGACCAGATTCTTCTCGGCATTTAATCGCAATCCGATGGATCTGCGATTGCCGGTTCCCTTTACAATACCCACTTCAGAAATGATGCCCATCTCAATCAGGTATCCGGTCAACTTAGTAATCGATGCCTGTGTCAGACCCATGGTCTTGGCCAGCTCTGCTCTGGAGCACACTTCCCGTTGCTGTAAAATGCGAACGATGGCTGAGCGGTTCATTTCCGTTAAATCGCTGGTGTTATTTCCTGCGACTTCCTTTATTTTCCCCATGTATGGTACCTCGCAATTGCTTTCAAGTGTTAATCACTTAACACTGTTAACACAATACATGAATTTCGCGAAATGCACAATAGATTTTCTGACAGTTTTTGATTTTTGTAAAATGTTGACGAAATCTTCCGGTCAACTTTTGTGCACCTAGCTGTTTTTGAAGGTTTTTGACAGTTTTTGACGGGTCATTCCGTCACAAAAAAAGGAGCTCGCAAGTGCTGCGAACTCCTCTGTATATCTGGCTTTTAATCACATACATCCTCAAGTGTGTATCGAATGACCCGTTCCAAATCCGTCACGGCCACCTCCACCTGGTAACCGACTTTTCCGGCGGAGAAAAATATTTTTTCATAATTTTTTGCCGTCTCATGAATGACCGTTGGGAAAGATTTCTTCATTCCGATTGGAGAACATCCTCCATGTACATATCCCGTCAATGGCAACAGTTCCTTCTGGGGAATCATGGCAACGGACTTCTCCGATACTGCCTTGGCGGCTTTTTTCAGATTCAGCTCCTTCTCTACCGGAATGACAAATACGTAGTATGCTCCGGTCTTGCCACGGGTTACAAGTGTTTTGAATACCTTGTCGGCCTCCTCTCCAAGGATTGCCGCAATTTCGGCTCCGGATAAGGTGGCATCCGGTTCGTACATATGACTGCTGTATGATATTTTTTTGCCGTCTAAGACGCGCATCACATTGGTTTTATCTTCTTTTGCCATCGTTATTCTTCCTCTTTCCTTTCTTCCAGTAATCGGTTCACACGATTCAAGACATGTTTCTTGTCGCCGCTCCAAAGAGGCGCAATCAGAATGCGCTTCGGTCCGTCTCCGGTAAGTCGATGTATCACCATCTGTGGCGGAATGACTGCCAGGCATTGGCGGAGAATCTCCATGTATGCGTCCTCCGTAAGCACCTCGAACTTGCCGGCCTCATAATCCTTGGCCAGGTCTGTGCCGCGAAGTACATGCAATAATTGTAACTTAATTCCCGTGGCACCGCTTGCCACCACATAACGCACCGTCTCTACCATATCCGCTGCCGTCTCGCCCGGAAGGCCTAAGATTACATGGGTAATCACTTCCAGGTGGCGGGCACGAAGGTTACGCACGGCCCGATCGTAGACTTCCAGTTCATACCCCCGGCGAATGTAGTCTGCCGTGGCAGGATGGATGGTCTGTAATCCCAGTTCCACCCACACCGGCTTGATACGGTTTAACTCTTCCAATAACTCCAGCACTTCTTCCGGCAGGCAATCCGGGCGGGTTGCAATTGACAGCGCCACAATATCCGGATGGCGAATGGCTTCGGTGTAGAGTGCCCGTAATTTTTCCACCGGTCCATAGGTATTGGTAAAAGCCTGAAAATAAGCGATGTACTTACCATCCTTCATCTTGGCCGCCACGCGGGCTTTTCCGGCCTCGATCTGTTCCGTAACAGACTGCGTCGGACTTTCCGCGAAGTCTCCGCTTCCTCCCGCAGAACAGAAGATGCAGCCTCGCGTATCGATGGTTCCGTCCCGGTTCGGGCAGGTAAATCCACCGTTTAAAGATATTTTATATACTTTACACCCGAAGGTGTTTCGAAGATATTCATTTAATCGCACCCGGGCGACCTCCTTTGGATGTGGTGTCAATTCACCTTAAGTCTGGTCCGTCATCCGGTACTCCACATCATCGTCAATCATCTGAAGCATAATATCCGCGAACTTCGGATCGAACTGGCTGCCCTTCCCTCGTTCGATTTCCTGTCGCACCTTCTCCTGGGGCAGCACGCCTCGGTAGCTTCGGTTACTGGTCATGGCATCGTAAGCGTCCGCCACAGCAATGATGCGCGCGGCTTCCGGGATGTCCTCCCCGGTCAAACCTTCCGGATAGCCGGTTCCATCGTAGCGCTCATGGTGCCACTTGGCACCTGCTGCCAGCTCCGGCATCTCCTTGATATTACTTAGAATCTTACCACCAATCTCCGGGTGCTTCTGGATGTGCGCAAACTCCTCATCCGTTAGCCTTCCCGGTTTGTTAATCACTTCATCCGGCACACCGATTTTGCCTACATCGTGCAGCAGTCCCATCATAAAAATCTTCTCCTGCTGCTTCTCATCATATCCCAAGCGTTCTGCGATTTCCTTCGAATACATGGCCACACGTCCGGAATGGCCCTTGGTATAGTTATCCTTGGCATCGATGGCATCTGCCAGACATTCCACCACATGTAAGAATAGATTCTCATTCTCCCGGGTCTTCTCATCCACCATGCTTTCCAAGTCCCGCTGCAGGCGAATCAATTCCACCGCATGCTGCACCCGAAGCACCAGGACACTGGCCACAAAAGGCTTCCGGATAAAATCCATAGCCCCAAGGGATAGTCCCTTCGTCTCGGCGTCCTCATCCTCGTTGGCCGTCAAGAAAATCACCGGCGTATCCCGCCAGGCTGCCTCACAATTCTTCAATTCCCGGATCACCTCATACCCGTCCATCTCGGGCATATTGATATCCATCAGAATCAGATTCGGTGCCGCATGGTCTTTCGTATAATCTAAAAGCCCTTGTCCGGACTTCAATGCAACCACGCCAAACCCGGCTTCGTTCAAGGTATTCCATGCACTTTTTAATATGATTGGATCATCATCTACAACAATAATCTGTGGCATCCTTTTTACCTCCAACAGGTCCTCCAAAACAATTTCTCCGGCTGCAAAACCGTGCTATACTAAAAAGCAAGGAGGAGGCCTTCTATGAACATGAATATCCCCGGTATCGATACGGAAAAAGCCATCAAAAATCTTGGCTCAGAGTCGCTCTTTCTAGAGCTTCTCGGTGATGTTTACAAACTCATGGATGAAAAGTGTGCACAAGTCACATCCTATGTCAGTGACAATGATCTGCACAACTATACCATTCTGGTGCACTCCCTCAAGACCACCTGCCGCATGATTGGCGCCATGGATCTCGGAGAACAATTCTTTACCCTGGAAAAACTGGGCAAAGAAAACAATGCGGGACAAATCCGCGCCCTTACCCCGGATGTAATCCGGGCTTATCAATCCTTAAAGCCATATCTTGCTCCCTTTGCCTTGGGGGACAATCAGGCGAAAAACAGCTTCGACCAAGAGGCCATTTCCAAGGCGCTACGTGAGCTTGTTACTGCCTTGGATGATTTCGATTTAGGAAAGTCAGAAGCCGCTATCCAAGAGCTCATGGCCTACCACTACAGCCCGGAGCTTTTCGCCCAAATCGAAACCTTGGACAAACTGGTTACAAACCTAGACTACGAGGACGCAATTGCTCTTGCCAAGGAACTGTTAACCCATTTGTAATTCCGGCTATTTTCCCAGGGTTCCGTAGCTTGCCACCGCTTCATCCACCGTCATTTCCTGATTCACAACGGCATAGGCTGCTGCACGGAATTCTTTGACGGCAGTATCCAGGATTTCGGTATCGCGAAAGTTAATGGTCCGCTTCTCAGGGAATTTCGCCAAGGATGCATATACTTCATCCAGAGAATAATCCTTCGTCGGCGTAATCAGGCGCTTTTCCTGCGCCATCAATCCCAACTCTTCTTCGCTGGTCAAAAACCGCAGAAACTCATTGGTCATATCCAAATTCGTGCTATTCTTGTTCCCGCAGAAAAGAATGGACACGGAATCCATATAATATCCGCCCTCATCACCGGATGGTGCCACATAAAAATCATAGCGGAACGGATGCTCCAAAAAAGCTTCCGACTTGCTCTCCCGCTTCTTCGTTCCGGATACCACATCTCCGGAGCACAGCATCATCGGCACATCCCCTTCAAAGAATCGCATAATCACGCCGTTGTAGTCATCTTCGATTTCCGCCGTACATTTTTTCACATCAATACATCCGGCATCCACAAAGGCATCCAGTCGGGTCAGAGATTCCCGCATGGCTTCCCCTGCCGATGGAGCAAGGTTGTTCAAATCCGCTTCGATGCTGCGGTCGTCCTTAACTCCTTGCGCAAACATCGGGTACGCAAAAGCATAACCGATGCCCGGTGTTGTATTGGTATTGGCGCCCATAACCGGAGATGCATAGCCTGCTGCCTTCAAAGCTTCGCAGACCTCCAACAATTCCTCATAGTTCTTCGGCACCTGCAGATTCTCTTTTTCAAAAATATCCCTGTTCACCAGCATGCCATAGGAGGTGGCAAATACCGGCAGCGTCAGCACATCACCGTTCTCCATCTCCCAGCGAATTCCCGGGCGAATGCAATCTAAGTTCATCTGAAGCGATGGGTCGGAGAGGACCTCAGCACCGTCAAATAGCGGAGCAAAGTGTTCATCCCCATACATCCACGGCTGAACCACATAGATATCCGGTGGCTCCGTACCTGCCAACGCCGGACCGATGGTATTCCGATAATCATCCAGGTAGGTGTACACAATCTCCCCATTAGGATAATGCTCATAGAAACGCTCAATGGCACTCTCCAGGGACTCGAAGTTAGAATAGGTTCCCACCACCGAGAGCTTGTACTCCGTATCCGATGCATATTTTGGTGAAAAATCCTTACTCGCCGTCGTGCTTCCTCCACATCCGACTGCGCCGATTGCCAGCATCCCCACAACTGCCATTGCAACCCATTTTTTTCCGGTCTTACTCATGTTCGCTCCTTTCCGAGTCAATCGCCTCTTGCTTCTGTAGGTACGCAAGCGCCTGCTCTTCTGATTTCGCTAACACTACGTTATATCGATTGGACCAACGTTCCCGAAGTCGTTTCAAGAATCCCACATCTTCACTGACAATCAGAATGCTTTGCAGTGCATCCGATTTGCTCTTTGCTTCCTCTTTTTCTTCTGTCGCCTGCTCCACAAGATCCGGCGGAAGATAACGAAGCAGCATGGCCTCCAGCCGGTCTGTATCAATCGGCTTGGTCAAATAGTCATCGAATCCCGCCTCAATGTACATCTCGCGCATACCGGAAACCGCATTGGCCGTCAGACAAATCACCGGCGTGCTCTTATTTGGCGTATCTTTGCAGGCTTTCATTTCCTGTAGGGTTTCGATTCCGTCTTTGTCCGGCATCATATGGTCTAGGAAGACCAGGTCGTAGAGGTTGCGCCGGAAAAGTGCAATTCCCGCATCGCCGCTGTCTGCCGTTTCTATTTGCATCTTTGTTTTGCTAAGAAGACTTACAAAGACCTTGAGGTTCATCTCGGTATCGTCCACCACAAGGATTCTCGCCTTCGGTGCAGTAAACTGTGCCGTATATTGTTTTCGTTCACTTAAGTAGCGCTTAAATGCCGCATCGAATGCTCCCAGAGGCTCCCAGTCCACGACTTTTTGCTTTAGGTCAAAAGAGAACACCGACCCTTCCCCGTATTTGCTCTCCACCTGAATGGAGCTTCCCATCAGGCTAAGGAAATTCTGGGCAATGGCCATTCCAAGGCCGGTACCTTCAATATTGCGATTCTTTTTCTCCTCGATTCGCTCGAAGGCCACAAACAACTTATCCAAGTCCTCCGGAAGAATTCCGATTCCCGTATCCCGAACGCTGACATGAAGGATGACGCTATCCGGTTCCGCTTCGCATCGATTGGAAGATACCGAGAAAACAACGCCGCCTTCCTTGGTGTACTTCACTGCATTGGAGAGAATATTGGTAATCACCTGCTTGATTCGAAGCTCATCGCCATGAAGTATTCCCGGAATCGCGGGATCCACATCCAGCTCCAGGGTCAGGCCCTTCTCCTCCGCCTTCCGCTGCACCATATTCACAAGGTCGTTCAGAAGGGAAGCGAAGTTATAGTCCACATCTAAAAGCTCCATTTTGCCGGCCTCAATCTTGGAGAAATCCAGAATGTCATTGATAATTCCAAGCAGGGTATTCCCGGCAGTTCGAATGCTCTCCGCATACATCAGAGTCTCATCTTCCTTACTGTCCCGAAGGATCATCTCGTTCATACCGATGATGGCGTTCATCGGGGTGCGGATATCATGGGACATGGTGGATAAAAAGTGAGACTTTGCTTCATTGGCCTGGTTTGCCGCCTCTGCCGCTGCGGTCAGTTTGCGATTGTAGCTGCGAAGAATCAAAAGATTGAAATGCAACAAAACAATCAGACCTACCGTTACAATTCCAAGCAACAGCCAATCGATGGAACGACTCTCTGTCAGTTCTTTTGCCGGAATATAGGCAATGAGATACCAGGACTCCAGTCCGCTAAGGGGCGTATAAGCGATTACACTATCCTCGCTTTTGGAGTTGCGAATGTGCATGGAACCAATGCTGGAACGAATCGTATCCACTACCCGGTTATACTCCTGAGCCGACATAGGGTTGTAGGACTTGAAATATTCGAAGAAGTTCCTGTTTTTTAGGGACTTCCCGTGAATCATATAGTCGCCGTTCCAGTCAATCAGGGAGATTTCCACACTCTCGTACTCTCCCTTCAAGAACACCAGCTTCTGTTCCAGACGACTCACCGGAACGACACGGATAATCAGTCCCTGACGCATGGCACCGGTGTCACTGTCTAAGACCTGCACGTTATTTAAAAATGCAATGGACTGCACGCCGTTCTGTGGATTGGTGTAGGCCCTTGTCAGGTTCACCACCCCGTCTCCGTCGCTTACTTCCAGATGATCTAATACATCAATATGGGAATAGTTCACAGAATAATCCGATGGATCCGTACTGGCGGCCGTTGTGGAAATGCCCGCCATAGAACCGTCATCGGTATAGATTAGATGCCCTGAAATCTCAGGGGAAATTTTGGCTTTGCGAATGTAGGAAATGGCTTCGTCCACGGTCATGGGCTCTCCCGCCTCCGCAGAACGATTGATATAGTTGGCCCAGATATCGCACAGGTGCTGCTCATCCTCCAAATAGTTGGCGATGATTTGCTCTGTGGTGGTTGTCATTTTCTCAAAAGACGCAATCGAAGAACGGTTTGATTCCGTTGCACGATCATTGGCATACTTCGCGATGATGAAAAGAACCAACCCTACAATCAAAATATTTATGATAACGATATATCTTTTCTTCAATCTGCATCCTCTGTAAAAAGCAAAAACCATTTACATCCTACACAGTATTATTATACCATTTCAGCCATGAAAAAGGCACCCACGCCGGGGTGCCTAATACTACGCCTATTTCAATTGATATGTTTCCATGGTTACGGTCTGATTGTCTTGCAAAATCAATACCGTGTAATGGGTTCCGGCCACAGTGCCGTCCGAGTCCATTCCGGCGTATGTTGGAACTCCAACATCATAACCGGCTACGCTTAAGCTTCCGCTACCGGTCTCGTTGCTCCAGGAGAAGTCGCCCTCTGCCGTACACTTATATTCCTCAGTGCTTACTAACTTCCCGTGTTCCTTCAGATATGCTGCAGCATCTTCCTCCGAACGGGATTCGATTTGTTTTTCAAAATCTACAACTTCGGCATCCCAACCTTCCGTATCGTTGACAGCTTCCGCATCTCCATTTTCTCTGGCTAGGCGAACCGCATCAAGATAAGCAGCAACAGCTTCTTCATCCCCTTTACCCGGATCCAGCGGCAGGGAAAACAGTGCGTTGGTACCCTCATATCCGGGAGTTTTCTTATACGCTCCGGATGCGTCTGTTTCATAGGCCCGGGACTCATCCCCAAACTGATCGACCACGCCAATCTGTACGCCTCGGTCTGCGAAAATCTCCAGGTTGTCACATTCCAACAATTCGTAGGTCACACCGTCCTTTTGAAACCAGTGTAATCCGGCATCCAAATCCGCTAATGTAACTTCGCTCCAATCCACGCCGTTGATGAGTGGCGAAACAGTCAAGCCGTCTTCCATTGGTGCTCCGTCTTTTCTTGCAATAGCAAGTGCCGCATAGGAGCGATCTGCCCGGATGTCTGATCGGTTTGCTTCATCTACGCACAGTTCTAAGTCTTTGCCACTTACCATACCAAGCAGGGTGATAACGTAATTCCCGCTTTGCTGGGTTTCATCGATGCGAATTGCTGATTCCGATGCAAATGCCTTCGCCAATGCATCGTTCTCACCCACTTGTGATGCGATCTCTGACGGGTGCAAATAATGGCTATAGGCATATGCTCCTGTTCCCCCTATAAGCAGTACACATCCAACGGCAGCCGCTGCCACCAATCCTCGTCCGTTTCTCGTATGTTTTTTCATGTCCATTCTCCTCATTAGCTGACGATTCAGATGCTCGGACGGCTCGTCGGAAGGTGCCAACGATTCATATAACAGTTCATCCAGTTTACTCATCACAAAACTCCTCCAATGCTACTGCCAGAATATCCCTTGCATGTTTTAGACGGCTTTTTACCGTTCCCTCCGGAATGCGAAGCATGGTTGCAATCTGCTTCACCGGTACATTCTCCATGTAGTAAAGCAAAACCACTACGCGCATTTTTTCCGGAAGTTTGGCCACAGCCCCTTGGACTTGTTGCTGCCGTTCTTTTACAAGAATTGCCTCATCGGTGTGGTCATTTGCCTCGGCTAATAATGCGTCATCATAGGATGTCTCCGGCGCAATGCCCATCCGTCTGGCGTATTTTCGCTTCATATTGGTCCATACATGCACGGCCACGGATAATAAATACGCCTTCGGTTCCTCTATTTTTACCAGGGTGCGTCGTCGGTTCACTGCAACTAAAAATGTTTCTTGATAGAGGTCATCCGCAATATCCCGATTCCCCGTCAGATGCACGCAGAAAGAATAGATATCCTTGCCATATTCCGTTATAAGCTGTTCTAAATCTTTGTTCGTCATTGTCCTTGTTGTCTTATCTTGCTACTGATCAGCGCCTTACACTAACATAATGTCGTAAGAGTGGATGAGGTTCATTTTGGTGAGTAAAAAATGCTTTTATTGAAGTTCAATCACCTGCACGACGTGATCGGAATACCCCATCAAATCTGCTCGTTCTGCCGTTGCAATCAGATACTGAATCCATTCTGCATAGGCTTCCTCTGACATGGTGTTCACAGAGCTTCTGATGACTTCCGACAAACCATCTTGTGCAAATCTGCAGACTTTCCTAGCGTCATATTCCGCGCAAACAGTGTCAATTAGCTCGTCTACGACTGCTATGGTATCTAACAGCCGGGAAGAGCCGGTATTATCCGTAACAATGGCCCGCTCCCGGTCATAGCCCACCTGCGTTAGCTCATGGACTGGATCCTTGGCCATAAAAATCTCATGAACCAGTGGCGCATCCTGAAGACAAAATGCGATAAAAATCGGAGCCCCCGGCTTTGCAATCCGAAGCGCCTCTTTGCAAGCGCGCTTTCGATCTTCAAAATCTTTGATGCTATAAATTGGTCCCATCAACAGCACAAGATCATATGCATTGTCATCCAGGAAGCTTAAATCCTTCGCATTCCCTTCATACACTCTAATGTGATCATTCCCGGCAAAACGCTCCTGCATCTGCTTCACATACTCCGGTGTAAGCTCCACCGCATCCACATCATATCCTTCTTCTGCCAAGGCATTTGTATAGGTTCCACCACCGGCACCAATGTCCGCAATCTTTGCCCCGGGCGTTAAAAAGCGATGTAAATAATGCATGGTCACAATGAATTCCGTTTGATGCGCTTTGGTGTAGGTCAGCCGCTCTCCTTCCGGAAATCCTGTATATTGTGCGATTACTTTTCTCTCCTGTTCATTCAATGTATTTGCCATAAGTCCCCCTTTTTCAATTTCATATTCCGTCCAATAACAAGTGCCTTAGAATCTGCGCCATGGCCTATTTCTGTTGTTTTTACAACAGGAAGTGTGTCCGATATATGCATCTTTAGCAAATCAAATACACTTAAGGATAGTGCGGCTTCTTCATACTTTGAAAAAGTCCCAAGCAGTACGCCGGCCACCTGGTCAAATACCCCCATCAAATCCAACTGGTTCATTGCTGTTGCAATTCCACCGGTTTCTCCACCATAGGACTCCAATAGCAAAATCTTGCCTGTCATGTCCGGCCAAAATTCCGTTCCTGCAAGTTTTAAAAGGCAACGGATATTGCCACCAACAACGATGCCTTCCAAATACGTGCCCTGGAGGAATTCATAATTCAAGTCAAACAAGTCATTGCTTTTGCCGGAAAGATAATCTGCAAATCGCTTTTGCTGCAGTTCTCCCTTGGCATAAACCAAATTTTTTACCTGATACAAGACCGATTCTTGTCCCGTCCTCGTATAGATGGCATTCAAAATCGTCGTTAAATCACTATACCCCCAGTATGTCTTGTTAGACTTCGCAATAATGTCCCAATCCAAATATTTCAACACACCGTTAGCCAAATCACCACCGGAGATATCATAGATTGCATCCACAGAATCATCCCGATAAAAACGCATCAAATCTTCTGCTCGTTCTGCATCCGTTCCGCTAAAGGCATCCTGCTTTGCATAGATGTGCTTTGCCATAACCGTTTCTATGCCCATACCTTCCATGATTCTACACAGCTCATTATTCTGCTGTTCCCATTCTTTCAACTGCCCATCCGAGCATGCAGCCAAGCCAACTATCATCTTGTACCCCGTTTCCTCGATTTCCTTCAAACTCGTATGATAAATTATAACTTACTACATTTCCTGTTATCAAATTGTTATCATTTGACACATAAAAAGGCTTCCGACGGCATACTATCAACGCCACCGAAAGCCTTTATTTTCTGCTATTTGATTCCTACTTGCAAACCACTTGGAACTACTCCATCTCAATCGTTCCCGGTGGCTTGCTGGTTAAATCGTACATGACGCGATTAACCCCACGTACTTCGTTAATGATTCGGCTCATGACCGTCTGGAGAACTGCAAATGGAATCTCTGCAGCTTCGGCAGTCATGAAATCGATGGTGCGTACGGCGCGAACAGCAACTGCATAATCGTAAGTACGCTCATCACCCATAACACCAACGCTACGCATATTGGTCAGTGCCGCAAAATACTGGTTCGGCATCCAAGGTGCTTCCACACCATTGGCTTCCTTGTATTCGCGAGCAGCCTTATCTACCTCTTCGCGATAGATGTAATCGGCATCCTGCACCATGCGAACCTTCTCGGCAGTAACCTCTCCAATGATACGGATACCAAGTCCAGGACCTGGGAATGGCTGACGGAATACTAAGTACTCCGGTAATCCAAGCTCCAAACCAACCTTACGAACCTCGTCCTTAAACAAGTTACGAAGTGGCTCGATAATCTCCTTGAAATCTACGAAATCCGGAAGTCCGCCAACATTGTGGTGGGACTTAATGACTGCAGATTCTCCACCAAGGCCACTCTCCACCACATCCGGATAGATGGTTCCCTGCGCTAAGAAATCCACCTTACCAATCTTCTTAGCTTCTTCTTCGAAGACACGGATGAACTCTTCACCGATAATCTTACGCTTCTGCTCCGGTTCGGATACCCCTGCCAACTTGGCGTAATAACGCTCTGCTGCATTGACACGAACAAAATTAATATCGAAGTCGCCCTTCGGACCGAAGACGCCTTCCACCTCGTCACCTTCATTCTTACGAAGCAAACCGTGATCTACAAATACGCAGGTTAACTGCTTTCCAATTGCCTTGGCAAGAAGCGCTGCCAATACGGAAGAATCCACTCCACCGGACAATGCAAGCAATACCTTGCCATCGCCTACCTTAGCACGAATCTCGGATACCGCCTTCTCTGCGAAGGAATCCATTCGCCAATCTCCGGCACATCCGCAGATGTTACGTACGAAGTTAAAGAGAATCTCCTTGCCGCGAACGGTATGCAATACTTCCGGATGGAACTGGATAGCGTAGAGCTTACGGCTCTCGTCTGCATCTGCTGCCACCGGACAATCTGCGGTATGAGCTAAAATCTCGAATCCGGGAGCCGGCTTGCTGATGTAGTCGAAGTGACTCATCCAAACAACGGTCTCATCTTCAACGCCGGCAAAAATGCTATCCTTGCCGCCATCAATATAGGTTGCAGTCTTACCATACTCACGGTTATCGGCCTTCTCAACCTTGCCGCCAAGGACATGGTTCATCAGCTGTGCACCGTAGCAAAGTCCCAACACCGGAATACCAAGCTCAAACAATTCCTTGGTATAGGTCGGTGAATCCGGCTCATAACAGCTGTTCGGGCCACCGGTCAGGATGATTCCCTTCGGGTTCATGGCCTTAATTTCATCTAATGGGGTACGGTAAGAATAAATCTCACAATAGACCTGACATTCGCGGACACGACGCGCAACCAGCTGGTTGTACTGTCCACCGAAGTCAATGACAATAACTTTTTCCTGCTCCATGCTTCCTCCTTACTTCTCTACACAAAGCTTGCTTGCCCTCTATCATACATGGATACCGATGCTTTTTCAAATAGAAGTATTTATTATTTTTAATTTTCTACCGATATAAAAGGTGTAATCCAAAAAACATCTCATAGGAGTGCACGCCATGAGTAACTATTTTGTCACATACAACCAGAGTCTGCGCAATCTCTACACCGACAACCGGATGTACGCAACCCGTAACGGTAGAGACAATGCCGCACCACTTGCACTTGCCAAGGCCGATTCCAACGCTGTTGGAAAAGGTATCCTTGCTCTCGGAAAATTCAACTACGGTTCCGACACCAAAGAAGCCACCGAAAGTGAGAAAAAATCTCTCTCCGGCAAGCTGAAGGCCTTCGTGGACAGTTATAACCTCTCCATCGATTCCGTCAAAGCTTCCAAGGACAAGACGGCAGCCAAGGTTTCCAAGAAAATGCAGAAGCTGGTGGAAGATTATAAAAATGAATTATCCGCTTACGGAATCTCCGTCAAAGCCGGCGGCTATATGGAATTATCCGCTTCCGCAGTGGAAAACCTTTCTTTTAAAACCTTTGAAAAGAAGTTCGGAAAAGACTCAGACTTCATGAAAGAATTATCCAAGTTTGAAAAACAACTTTCCCGCCACTTCGATGCGTATGCTTAACTCTTTCTCCTAATGAATGTATATAAGCAGAGAAAAAGCGTTGGTTCTTCTCCTTCCCAACGCTTTTTCTCTGTTTTTTATTCTATTTACTTATCTGTATGCTCGTCGTAACCAAAGTTAACGCCGGTCTCATCTCCATCATGGAAGTCATAGTCCTTACCCGGAAGGATTGCATTCAACAGGATTCCAAGGATTGCTGCAATTGCGATAGAAGTCAAAGTGATATGCGTTTCACCCACAATGAAGGTCAATCCGTCAGAGAAACCAAGTCCGCTGACTAAGATGACTGCTGCAATGATTAAGTTACGGGAACGGGTGAAGTCTACCTTGTTCTCTACCACGTTACGAACACCGATTGCGGAAATCATTCCGTAGAGGATGAAGCTGACGCCACCGATGATTGCAGTCGGAAGAGATCCGATCAACTCTGCGAACTTCGGAGAGAAGCTCAATACCACTGCGTATACAGCTGCCAAGCGGATGACACGTGGGTCATGTACACGGCTAAGCTCCAAAACACCGGTGTTCTCGCCATATGTAGTATTTGCAGGTCCGCCAACCAATCCCGCAAAAGCAGTTGCAAGACCGTCACCGATTAAGGTTCTGTGTAATCCAGGATCGGATACGAAGTTCTCATCTACAGTAGCGGAAATTGCGGAGATATCACCGACATGCTCCATCATGGTTGCAATGGCAATCGGTGCCATAACCAAAATTGCGGTAATATCAAACTTGCAAAGAACGAATGGCTGTAACTGTACGAAGTTGGCTGCTGCTACGCCGGAGAAATCCAGGATTGCGGAGCCGTCTACGTTGGTCATGCCTGCTGCATTGAAAATCAATGCGCATACATAAGAGATTACAACACCCATCAGGATTGGAATAATCTTAAACAGTCCCTTGCCCCAGATGTTAAAAATAACTACAACGCCGAAAGCGATTAATGCTAACAGCCAGTTCTGGGATGCGTTGGTAACTGCAGATGGTGCAAGGCTTAAGCCGATGCAGATGATGATTGGTCCGGTTACAACCGGTGGTAAGTAGCGCATAACCTTGTGCACGCCGACGAAACGAATGATCAGTGCCAAGACTACATACAAAAGACCTGCCACAACAATTCCGCCACATGCATATGGAAGCTTCTCTCCCATGGTCATGTTGGCATAGATGCCGGTCTTTAAGTTGGCTACGGTCGCAAAGCCACCCAAGAATGCGAAGGAGGAACCTAAGAATGCAGGCACCTTACGCTTCGTAATAAAATGAAAGAGAAGAGTTCCAACACCGGCACAGAATAATGTGACCTGAATCGAAAGCCCTTCTCCTTCAAAATAACCATTCACTAAAATAGGAACAAGAATAGTAGCACCGAACATAGCAAACATGTGCTGAAGTCCTAATAAAAGGAACTTGCCGGTACCGAGCTGTCTTGCATCCTTAATTGCGGTTGCGTTTGTTTCCATTAATATACTCCCTTCTGTTTACAGTATTTTATCCTTGAAAGAGTATAGCGATTTTCCTTTTCTTTTACAATCAATTTTTTTCATTTTTCTATTGCGAAAATTTCACAAATTTTCCCCTTCGTTTCGTGCAGGTTTTCCCCTCCCCATTTGTTGACTTATCCGCCTTATTCAACTAGAATTTAACGGAATATAGATACAATTTCGTTTTAAGGAGGAAAATATGGATAACGTAGTCATTATGGATCACCCGCTGATTCAGCATAAGATTTCCATGCTTCGTGATAAGAATACCGGTACTAACGAGTTCCGTACATTAGTAGAGGAAATCGCAATGCTCATGGGCTTTGAGGCTTTGAGAGATCTTCCATTGGAAGAGGTTGAGATTGAGACTCCAATCGAGACCTGCAAGACTCCTTTCATTGCCGGCAAGAAGATGGCAATCGTTCCGATTCTTCGTGCAGGCCTTGGAATGGTTGGCGGTATCTTGAATCTGGTTCCATCCGCTAAGGTTGGTCATATCGGATTATACCGTGATCCTGAGACACATGAACCTCATGAATATTATTGCAAGCTGCCTGAACCAATCGAGCAGCGTACCATCGTTGTTGTAGACCCAATGTTGGCTACCGGCGGTTCCGGATCCGATGCAATCCGCATGATCAAGGACCACGGCGGCAAGCACATCAAATTCATGTGCATCATCGCAGCTCCGGAAGGACTGAAGAAGTTGCACGAGGATCATCCGGATATTCAGATTTATGTTGGACATTTGGATAGAGAGTTGAATGAGAACGCTTATATCTGTCCAGGATTAGGCGACGCAGGAGATCGAATTTTTGGAACCAAATAATACATCCCATCAAAACATCATACTGATCGGGATGCCCGGAGTCGGCAAAAGCACCATTGGCGTAATTCTCGCCAAGGTGCTTGGTGCCGACTTTGTCGATTCTGATTTGGTAATTCAACACGCATGTAATAAACGCCTGAAGGACATCATTTCCGATGATGGTCTGGATGGTTTTCTTCATGTAGAGGAAGAAATCAATTGCACCATCTCTCCGGAGCATGCCGTTATTGCTACCGGCGGAAGCGTCATCTACGGCCCGAAGGCCATGGAACACTTCAAGAAGATTGGTACCGTTGTTTATCTTCGCATCGACTATGAACATCTGCAGAAGCGCCTAGGGGATTTGGACGAACGTGGCGTTGCCCACCGTCCGGATCAAACTCTGCATGACTTATACGAAGAACGGTGTGTGCTCTATGAGAAATATGCCGATATTACCATCGACGAAACCGATTTAAATATTGAGCGTACAGTGAAGGAACTGAAGGACGCTCTCGGAGTGGAGTAATTATGTTTGAACGATTTAAAGAAGAGACAGACTTTCGTCCATTAAAAATTATGATTGTCGGATGTGGCAAGGTTGGTTCTACTCTGGTAGAACAATTATCTCAGGAAGGCAATGACATCACAGTTGTAGATACCAATGCTCATAAGGTTGCAGACCTAACCAACCTCTATGACATTATGGGATATGTAGGTAACGGCGGTAGTTACAGTGTCCTCAAAGAGGCCGGTGTAGATACCATGGATTTGTTGATCGCCGTTACTCATTCTGACGAATTAAACCTACTCTGCTGTACCGTTGGTAACCGCATGGGTAACTGTGCTACCATCGCCAGAGTCCGTAAGCCGGACTACAGTAATGAGATTGGATATTTGCGCGACAAGTTGGGCCTTGCTATGATTATCAATCCGGACTTGGAAGCTGCAAGAGAGATTTCCAGAATTCTCTACCTTCCAACCGCATTAGAGGTCAACTCTTTTGCCCACGGCGAAGCCGAGATGATTAAGGTCAAAATTCCGGAAGGAAGTCCACTGGCCAACAACACACTGATGGAGTTCGGCAAGAAGACCGACATTAAGAACATGGTCTTCTGTGCTGTTGAGCGTCAGGGCGAAGTTACCATCCCAAACGGTAGCTTTACCTTCTTAGCCGGCGACATTGTCTCCTTCGCAGTTCCACGTCGTTTTGGACGTGCTTCTCTTAAGAAGTTAGGCATCATCACCAGCCAGGTACATGACTGTATCATTATCGGCGGCGGTGTTACTGCCTTCTACCTTGCGAAGCAGCTGATTCACAACAACATCTCCGTGAAGATTATTGAATCCAATGCGGCCCGTTGTGACGAGCTCTCCTTACTGCTTCCGGAAGCTATCATTATCAATGGTGACGGAACGGATCCGGCCATCTTGAAGGAGGAAGGTCTCCAGACAACCGAAGCATTGGTTCCGTTAACCGGCATCGACGAGGAGAATATTTTCTTAACCTTACATGCTAACAAGATGTCCAATGCCAAGGTCGTTACCAAGGTCAATCGTTTCGCATTCCGTGATGTTTTAAACGGTTTGGATTTGGGCAGTATCATCTACCCTCGTTATCTGACCGCCGAAGCCATCGTCGGATACGCAAGAGCACGCCGTGCTTCCGTGGAGAACTGTAACATCGAGACCCTCTATCACATGTTCGACCAGCGAGTAGAGGCAATCGAGTTCTCCGTATTTGATTCTTCCGAAGTCACCGGTGTACCTCTGATGAACCTGAATCTGAAGGATAACCTGGTTCTTGCTTTTATCAACCGTAACGGTAAGATTATTATTCCTAGCGGTTCCGATACCATTGAAATCGGTGATACCTTCATGGTGGTTACCACCAACACCGGCTTCAACGAAATTACAGATATTTTGAAATAACGGAGGATGCCATGAACAAATCAATCGTTCGGTATGTCCTCGGTTCTGTATTGAAGCTGGAAGGCATACTGCTATTACTACCTGCTCTGACAGGTCTTATATATCTGGAGATTGAGGGATTGGTATACCTGATGGTAGGCGCCTTGGCCACTTTACTTGGATTCCTGCTTACCATCAAGCGTCCGAAGGATATGGTCTTCTATTTGAAGGAAGGCTGCATTACTACCGCGCTTAGCTGGATTTTGTTATCCCTTGTGGGATGTTTGCCATTTGTACTAACCGGCGAGATTCCACATTTTGTCAATGCCCTGTTTGAGACAATTTCCGGTTTTACCACCACGGGAGCCAGCATTCTTACCACGGTTGAGAGCCTGTCTCATCCGTCTCTCATCTGGCGTAGTTTTACCCACTGGATTGGTGGCATGGGTGTGTTGGTCTTCATTCTGGCCATCATCCCATTAAGTGGCGGTTCCAACATCAACCTGATGCGTGCCGAGTCTCCGGGACCATCCGTTGGTAAGTTGGTTCCTCGTATGAAGGAGACCGCCCGAAATCTGTATATTATTTATTTTGCTTTGACCTTATTGGAGTTCATCTTCTTAATCTGCGGACACATGCCGGTATTTGATGCTATCTGCACCAGCTTCGGTACTGCAGGTACCGGTGGATTCGGAATTAAGGACACCAGTATCGGTGGGTACTCCATCTACTTGCAGTGGGTTGTTACGGTATTCATGATTCTCTTCGGCGTGAACTTCAACGCCTATTACTTCATCATCGCCAAGCAGTTCAAAAAAGCTTGGGAAATGGAAGAAGTGAAGGAATACTTCGTAATCATCGCCATTGCCATCGGATTGATTACCTTCAATATCCTCTCCATGTGCGAGAATGTATTCGATGCAATTACCAAGGCTTCCTTCCAGGTTGCCTCCATTATTACCACCACCGGATTCTCCACCGCCAACTTCGATACTTGGCCGGGATTATCCAAGACCATCCTGGTTCTGCTCATGTTCGTAGGTGCCTGTGCCGGAAGTACCGGCGGCGGAATCAAGGTCTCCCGTATTGTGATTGGATTCAAGTCCTTCGTCCGGGAGAGCTTCTACTACATCCATCCGAAGAGCGTGCGCAAGGTAAAGGTAGACGGTAAGCCGGTAGATTCCGGAATGATTCATTCCGTGAATATTTACTTCATGACCTTCATTTGGATTTTTGTGATTTCCATTATCATCATCTCCATTGACGGCATGGATTTGGTTACGAACTTTACCGCGGTTGCTGCAACCATTAACAACATCGGACCGGGTCTTGAGCAAGTTGGACCGATTCAGAACTTCTCCAGATTCAGCGACCTATCCAAGTGTGTGCTGATGTTTGATATGTTAGCCGGCCGATTGGAATTATATCCACTGTTGCTTCTGTTACATCCACTGATGTGGAAAGATGTCATCGATCATCGCAGACATCGTTTCAGTACCTGGAGACGGAAGCGCATTATGGAGCGCCAGAAAAAACGCAATTCATAAAAAAATGCCCACCACAGTTTCCTGTGATGGGCATTTTAATTTTTTATTTTGCTGCGATGACATCCTGCATGTCATACATTCCTGCTGCCTTACCGGCTAAGAACTTCGCTGCTTCCACAGCGCCCTTACCAAATACTCCCTTGGAAGTTGCGGTATGCTTGAAGGTAATCACTTCATCCATTCCGGCGAAGATAACTTCGTGCTCACCAACGATGTTACCACCGCGGACAGAGACGATACCAATCTCCTTCTTCTCACGCTTCTTGCGATCCTTACTACGATCGTAGTTGTACTCGTATTCGTTATCCAACACTTCGTTGATGGAATCTGCCAATGCAATGGCGGTTCCGCTTGGCGCATCCAACTTCTGATTGTGATGCTTCTCAACGATCTCGATATCAAAACCTGCGTCTGCAAATACTGCGGTTGCCTTCTTCAGAAGGTCCATTAAGGTATTAATTCCAAGAGACATGTTGGCCGCCTTTAGAATCGCTACCTTCTTAGAAGCCTCTGCCACCTTTGCAAGCTGCTCCTCGGATAATCCGGTAGTGCATAAGACAACCGGTACCTGCTTCGCTACGGCATAATCCAAAAGCGCGTCCACTGCCTTCGCATTGGAAAAATCAATAATTACATCTGCATCTACATCGCAAGCATCAATGGTTGCGAACACCGGATAGGTATTGGCTACCTCTGTATACGGATCAACGCCTGCAACAATTTCAATTCCATCATCCTCTGCAACCAATCGGGAAATGGTCTGTCCCATATGACCGTTGCAGCCATGCATAATTGCTCGAATCATTTTATTCACCTCTTAGAGAATTCCAAAATCCTTCATTGCCTGTTCCAACTGTGCGGCATGCTCAGCGCCCATCTCACATAATGGGGAACGAAGAGATCCAACGTTCATGCCCATCAGATTCAATGCCTTCTTCACCGGAATTGGGTTCACTTCGCTGAACAATGCGTTCACCAATGGAAGGGAACGAAGCTGCATTGCTGCTGCCTTCTCTACATCTCCGTCGAAGAATGCCTGAAGCATATCGTGGGTCTGGCGTGGTGCCACGTTGGAAATAACGGAGATTACACCGATTCCTCCGATAGACAGAAGCGGTACGACCAATCCGTCTTCTCCGGAATACAACTCCAACTTGCCGTCACACTGACGCATGGTCTCGGAAGCCTGTGCCATGTTACCGGTTGCTTCCTTCAAACCAACGATGTTCTCCTTGGTCTTTACAAGGGTAGCTACGGTCTCCGGCTGCAGATTACATCCGGTACGTCCCGGTACATTATAGAGAATAATCGGAAGCTTGGTCTCATCTGCAATCTGGCTGTAATGGGATACCAATCCGGCCTGGGTTGCCTTGTTATAGTATGGGGTAACGATGAGCGCTGCATCTGCTCCGTCTTCCTCGGCCTCTTTGGTCAACTGGATGGCGGTTCTGGTGCAGTTGGATCCGGTACCTGCTACCACCGGGATACGATGCTTGGTGAACTCTACCGCTGCACGAATCACCTGGCGATGTTCTTCCATGGTAAGGGTAGAACTCTCACCTGTGGTTCCGGCAATAATGATGGCATCTGTTCCGTTATCCACATGAAAATTAATCAGCTCTTCCAGCTTGTCATAATTGACATCCAGATTCTCTTTCATTGGGGTAACAATTGCTACTCCGGCACCTTTAAAAATTGACATATCTTTCCTCCTAATCAAAACACGAGCTTCCGGAAAAATGAAAAGGCGACTCGAATATGAGCCGCCATTGAATACACTTCCTTGATAGCCCAACATCTAAAAAAGATGACAGTCACAAGCTTCTTCAACTTGTGCCCAAGTAAGTATCTACAGGACGATACTCCTTTCGGCGTGGCTTCCTTCCTCCGGAATTCCTCTGCACCTGCTGCATCCCTCCGGATACTCATAAGACACGCGACCTCTATCTGTTATTAAAAATATAGCATTGCCTCATAGCAAAGTCAATGCTCCTACTCGCTAACTTCCGGCTCCTTCTCAGAATCAATACGAAGCACCTGATCCGCAACCGCGCGAATCTGCTCCGGCAAACTGCGTCCCGTAAGAATTACGGTGGTAAAAACAGAGCGTTCCCGCAAGACATCCAAAATCTCTTCTGCGGTTGCAATGCCCTCATCCACAATTCCAAGAACTTCATCCAGTACCAGGACGTCGCACTCACCGGTAGAGAGTACCTTCTTGGCAAAATTAATGCCATTCAAAATATTCTGCTTCTCGTCGGCCTTCTCAGATTCGGATAAAGAATCAAATCCGCCAACAGAACGTTCAAAACTAAATAACTTCACTTCCGGTTCCAGCTTGCGCATGTACTCTTCATCAATCTGACCCTTCAGAAAACGAATGATATATGCAGTTGATCCGGAGCTTACCTGACGGATGGCATTGCCAAAAGCTGCAGAGCTCTTACCGCTTCCATTGCCGTAGTAAACCTGTATGATACCTTTTTCCATAGTTTCCTCCAAGTCATTGCAATATACCATATCTCACACAATTTAGCAAATTTTTCTGTATTCTTGTCGAAATGTCCTACGGTTTCGTGGATTTTACCCCTTGTGTACCATGAAAATTGTGATAGAATGATACAGTCGCGAAAAAGATATATAAATAAGAAAGAAGGATATTATGATTCAAGCAAGAGAGGATATTCGTAACATTGCCATTATCGCACACGTTGATCATGGTAAGACCACCCTTGTAGATGAACTTTTGAAGCAGAGCGGTGTATTCCGTGACAACCAGGCTGTACAGGAACGTGTCATGGACTCTAATGATATCGAGCGTGAGCGTGGTATCACCATCTTATCTAAGAATACCGCTGTATACTATAAAGACACTAAGATTAACATCATCGACACTCCTGGCCATGCTGATTTCGGCGGCGAGGTTGAGCGAGTTTTGAAAATGGTGGACGGCGTTGTTCTTGTGGTAGACGCTTTCGAAGGTGCTATGCCACAGACCAAGTTTGTTCTTATGAAGGCATTAGACTTAGACCTTCCGGTTATTGTCTGCGTCAACAAGATTGACCGTCCGGAAGCTCGTCCGAACGAAGTAATCGACGAAGTACTTGAACTTTTCATGGACTTGGATGCTTCCGACGAGCAGTTGGATTGCCCATTCGTATTCGCTTCCGCTAAGGAAGGATACGCAATGAAGGATCTCAATGATGAGCGCAAAGATATGACGCCATTATTCGAGACGATTGTTGACTATATCCCGGCTCCTACCGGTGATCCGGAAGCCAATACACAGGTATTGATTTCCACCATCGACTACAACGAGTTCGTTGGACGTATCGGTATCGGTAAGGTTGATAACGGTGTCATCAAGTTGAACCAGGAAGCTGTTGTAGTAAACCACCACGATCCTGACAAGAAGCAGAAGGTTCGTATCACCAAGTTGTACGAGTTCGACGGTTTGAACAAGGTTGAGGTTCCGGAAGCTACTATCGGTTCTATCGTAGCTATCTCCGGTATTTCCGACATTCACATCGGTGATACCATTTGCGGACCTGAGAATCCGGTAGCCATTCCGTTCCAGAAGATTTCCGAGCCGACCATCTCCATGAACTTCATCGTTAACGACAGCCCATTCGCAGGCCAGGAAGGTAAGTTCGTTACTTCCCGTCACATTCGTGAGCGTTTGATGAAGGAGTTGAACACTGACGTATCTCTTCGTGTGGAAGATACCGATTCTCCGGACAGTCTGAAGGTTTCCGGACGTGGTGAGTTACATTTGTCCGTCCTGATCGAGAACATGCGTCGTGAAGGTTTCGAGTTCGCTGTTTCCAAGGCTGAGGTTCTCTACCACTATGATGAGAATGGCAAGAAGCTTGAGCCAATGGAAATCGCTTATGTTGACGTTCCGGACGAATTTACCGGAGCTGTTATTGAGAAGTTATCCCAGCGTAAGGGTGAGTTACAGAACATGACTCCAATTACCGGTGGTTATACACGTATCGAGTTCAAGATTCCATCCCGTGGATTAATTGGTTATCGTGGCGAGTTCATGACCGATACCAAGGGTAACGGTATCATCAACACCATCTTCAATGGTTATGAACCATTCAAGGGTGAGATTGCTTACCGTAAGCAGGGTTCCTTAATTGCTTTCGAGACCGGCGAGTCCGTTACTTATGGTCTCTTCTCCGCACAGGATCGTGGTACCCTCTTCATCGGACCTGGTGAGAAGGTTTACGCCGGTATGGTTATCGGTTCTTCTTCCCGTTCCGAGGACATCGAGTTGAATGTCTGCAAGAAGAAGCACTTAACCAATACCCGTTCTTCTTCTGCGGATGAAGCACTGACTTTGGTTCCACCGAAGATTCTTTCCTTGGAGCAGGCTTTGGACTTCATCGAGACCGACGAGCTTCTTGAGGTTACTCCGGAGCACTTACGTATCCGTAAGCGTATCTTGGATCCTACCCAGCGTAAGCGTTTCAACATCAATCGTCAGCAGAATATGTAATATTTAAGGCAACGTCCATTTGGGCGTTGCCTTTTATTTTAAAATCTCTATTAACGATTCGTTGGTGGATTGATTGATACGTAGGTCCTCCTCCGTTGCGTTATCCTTCTTCTCTCCGCAGATATCCACACCTATAATACGGTAATTCGTAAGTAATCCACGAATGATATTCAGAAGCTCGGATAATTCCATCTGTCCTTGGCTCCAGTCTGTTCTGGCATATTCGCAAGACAGCACATCCTTATCCAAGGAGATATAGATTGGTAACGCTTCGTCTTGTGGAAGGCCTCTCACCACTTGTGATGGCAGGGGTTCCAACTCTTCCAATAGTGTCTCATCTACACCCACCATATACACCCGCTTCAGATGCGGCAATGTCTCTATTGCTTCCTTTACCCATCCGCCGCAACTGGTGATATCTCCGAAGCTTGGTGGCTGCATATCCGGATGGTTATCGAAGAGCACCAGTGCGAAGTCCTCTTCGATTTTCTCTAACCAGAGGAGACTGACATAGTGGTAGTTACCGGAATCGATGAAGTGCACGCCCTCCGGGCCGTAGGTTGCAATCTTCTGCCTTAGTTCCTCTTTGGCAATATCGTCACAGTAACAATTGGTGCCTTGAATACTACGGCAATCCACGTATTCCCCGTCACAACCCTCGTACTGACCGGAAAAATCCATATAGACCATTATTCTACCACCTCCCGCTTTTTCATCAGGAACATGGTAAGGGATGCAACCCCGATGAAGGCATATCCCAAGAAGCTCCATCCATCCGGCAACTCTCCGAAGAAAAGAATTCCGAAGATGGTGGCAAAAATAATCTGCACGTAGTCGAAGACGGAAATTTCTCTGGCCGGTGCATGGGAGTATGCCGCTGTTATGGAAAACTGTCCTCCCGTGGCGCAAAGTCCCGCTCCGCAAAGCAACAAGACCTGCTGGAAAGACGGCATCTTAAAGTTGATAAACAATAGCGGAATGCAGCACAGTGTGGAAAAGGTAGAGAAGAAAAATACCACATATGGTCCCGGCACGCCCTCTCCCGTTGCCTTCCGAAGGAAGGTATAGGCCAATCCTGCCCCTAATCCGCCCAATAAGCCAACAAATGCGGCAAAGGTAAACAATCCCTCTCCCGACGGTTTCATAATGCATAATGCCCCGATAAAGGCCAATAACAAGCATCCGAACTGATACGGCTTAATCTTCTCTTTTAACAGGAAGTAGGAGAACAATACCGCAAAGAACGGGGAAAGCTTATTCAACATATTGGCATCCGCAATGTAAAGTCGATCAATGGCATAGAAGTTACACAGCATGCCAAGAAAGCCTGCCGTGGCGCGACCGATTAAGTACCAGCATACCTTGCCCTGTGGTGGTACGAAAGAGATTCCCCGCTTTTTTAGCGTCGCTGCTGCAAAAAAGATGGCAATGGCATTCCGCCAGAAGACCTTCTCTGTGGAAGGCAAGTCTCCCGAGAGCTTCACAAAGGCCGTCATTCCGGCAAAAAAGAAGCCCGCCAATATGATATATAAGATTCCGATATATTTTTGTTTTCCTTGGTTTACATTCTGCATGATTTTCTCTTCTTTCTTTATGGGGGATATTATAGCACTTTTGCGGCCGTGTACAATTGTTTGACAATTCCCCTATGGAATTCTAAAATTAAAGTAGATATAGGGGTTGTGCCGCAAGGCACCATCGTGAAGGAGGGAACGTTATGTATCCAGTAATTACAATCAGCAGACAATTTGGCAGCGGTGGTCATAGCATTGGTGAGAAAATTGCCAAGAAATTAAATATCCCATTCTTGGATAGTGAGATTGTGGATCGTGTCGCAATCGAAAGCGGATATGCGAAAGAGCTCATCGAAGAGCAGGGCGAGGACACCTCTTCTGCCAACAAGTGGTTCGACATCTCCGCAGCAAGCGCCATGTATTTTCAGAGTCCTCAGGACGAGATTTTCTTAGCACAGCGAAAGGTTATCTTAGAGAACGCCAGAAAAGGACCATGTGTCATCGTTGGCCGTTGCTCCGATTATATTCTTCGTAACGCAGAAATCAATTGCTTAAACGTTCTGATCCATGCAGATATGGAACATCGCATTCAGCGTGTATTGCAGCGTTACGGTGATATCAAGAACGTAGATGTTCGGAAGCGTATCCAGAAGAAGGACAAACAGCGTCGTACCTACTACCGCTACTACACCGACCAGCATTGGGGCGAGTATTCCAATTATGACTTAGCCTTAGACAGTGGAACATTAGGCGAGGATACCTGTGTCCATCTGGTATGCGAGTTAGCGGAACAAATGAATCAACAGTAAACAAAAAGGCTTCGGAATCAAATCATCCGAAGCCTTTTCTTATTTGCTAATCTGTTCCTGCCAGAATTCCACAGCCGTCTCCAGCCAATGATCTGCCTTGGTGTGAACGCCAAGACCAACACCGTGTGGAACTCCGAAGAATTTCTCATATTTGTATGGGACCTCATATTCCTTCAATGCCTTCTCTAAGACATCCGTATGTGCTCCGGAAGGAACTAGGATATCATTGCCTCCCGCAAACATATACACCGGTGGGAAGTTCTTCGTAATCCACTTCTGTACGCAGATGGAATCCCGATTCTCCCGGTTAAAATGATGCAGACGGAACATCCAGAAGTTGCCTCGCTCCGACAACCATATGCCCATTAAGCCGACCCAGATATTCCAATACGGATGCTCAAGCCAATGGTTCACGTTGGTCCATGGATAGCCCATCAAAAGCGCTCCCGGTCTGGCTACACCGTAATGCTCATAGCCATATTCTTCACTACCGAAGATTCCGGCCATATTACCACCGGCAGAAAATCCTACGATGGCATAGTCCTTCATATCCACGTTGAATTCTTCCTGATGCTCCGTAAGGTAAGCGACTGTTCTAGCCAAATCATGCATCGGTGCGTGATAGGAACAATGACGTCCCACACGATACTCCAATACAAATGCATTGATACCCATCTCATTCAGCTTCGCAGCAATCGGATATCCCTCATACTTCTCTACCAAATGATCATAACCGCCGCCGGGACATACAATTGCTACCTTGCCATGTTCCACGCCGTCCGCCGGGAAGAATGTCACACGAACCGCCCCGCGGGACTTCCGTGACTTGATTTCTTCCATGGTATAGATTGGGAACTGGCGCAGGCGATGCTCTTCCGCCAGACGCGTCTTCCTGGCCTTACCGTACTTGGCAGCTCCGGCGCGAAGACGGATACGATACATGCGCAGAACGCTAACCACCGTAAGTACGAAGGTCAAAATCAAATAATATTGAATGACATGAATGATAATCTCTTTTACCATTTCTCCTAACAAGCCTCAATCTCTTTGATCATAAATTCATTTCCCTGTAACAGGTAGGTATGTTCACTGCCGCAATGCGGGCAAATCTTCCCATGCTTAATGGTGTCATACTCCTGCTTACAGTCTTCACAGAAGGTAATTGCTTCGATTGGCTCAATGACCAATTCGCAATCCTTCATCAGCTCTTCACGATTCACTGCCCACTTCCAGCAATCCTTCAGGTAGGATGGAATAACGGCAGAGACCTTACCCAGCTGTATAGTGACGGAAGATACCTGTGTCAGATTGTTCTCCGCACAGACTTCCTTCACGTTATCGATGACGTGAAAAACCACTCCTAATTCATGCATAAATCATATACTCCTATCAAAAACTTTAGCCCTCTTGATTATAGAGGGCTAAAGGTAAAAAGTCTATATGCTGTCGCTTATGCGTCCAGTCTTGGATCACCCTTCGGGCCACCAAACTTAATCTTGATTGCCTGCTTCAATCCATTCGGAAGGATGTACTTCAACTTGTCCTCAGAAGGAACCATGTTGGAAGCATCCGGCAGCTCACGATGTAAGTGGATAGCGTCGAACTTACACTGTACGGTGCATAATCCACATCCGATACACTTATTCGGATCTACCCAAGAAGCACCACAGCTTAAGCAGCGGGAAGTCTCCTTCTTAACCTGCTCTTCGGTAAATACCAACTTCGCATCACGGAAGGACTTCTTGTCGATGCTGTCGTTATGTCCAGGAATCTGACGGCTGGAAGTATCGTAGTTCTCAGGGAACTGGATATCATCCTTGTTCAGCTCCTTATAGTAGTTCTGGTTACGTCCGATGATTAAGGTACATCCAGGCTGTACAAAACGATGGATGGATGTAGCAGCTTCCTTACCGGCAGCAATTGCATCGATAGCGAACTTCGGTCCGGTGTAAACATCACCACCTACGAAGATATCAGGCTCAGCTGTCTGGTAAGTGTAACCATCAGCAACAGCACCGTTACCGCGACCAAGTTCAACCTTGGAGCCCTTCAACAAGTCGCCCCAAACGATGGTCTGACCAACAGCAAGAACAACATGCTTACACTCGATGGTCATGATGTCGTTCTCATCGTACTGAGGATTGAAACGTCCGTCAGCATCCTTAACCTGAGTACACTTCTTGAAAGCGATACCCTTCACGTTACCAGCCTCATCCAGAAGGATTTCCTTCGGGCCCCAGCCGCCGTGGAATGCCACACCGTCTTCCTCAGCCTCAGCAATTTCCTCTGCACTTGCAGGCATGATGTCTCTGGTCTCAAGAGATACCTGAGTAACCTTCGGAGCACCAACGCGAACTGCATCACGAGAGCAGTCGATTGCTACGTTACCACCACCGACTACAACAACATCACCCTGGATGTCATACTTCTCGGTTCCGTTAATCTCACGTAAGAAATCAACTGCAGTAGTAACCTGCGCAGCGTCCTCACCAGGAACGCCAACCTTACGTCCACCCTGGCAACCGATAGCAATGTAGAATGCCTTGTAGCCCTGTGCACGTAACTCATCTAAGGTAATATCCTTACCTACTTCAACGCCGGTCTTGATCTCAACGCCCATTTCCTTCATGACATCGATCTCAGCCTGAACAACGTCCTTCTCCAACTTGAAGGAAGGAATACCGTATACCAACATACCACCGGCACGCTCGTTCTTCTCGAATACGGTTGGACGATAGCCTTTCTCAGCCAAGTAGAACGCACAGGATAATCCGGCAGGACCACCACCGATGATAGCGATCTTCTCGTCGAACTCACCGTCAACCTTAGGAATCATCTTCTTCGGGATGAATCTGGTATCAGCATTCAAATCCCGCATAGCGATGAACTTCTTAACTTCGTCGATAGCGATTGCACGATCGATGTTTCCACGAGTACATGCATCCTCACAACGACGGTTACAGATGTGACCGCAGATTGCAGGCAATGGATTGTTCTTCTTAATTAACTCAAGAGCCTCAGTGTAGCGACCCTGAGCAGCTAACTTCAAGTAACCCTGAACAGCGATATGTGCAGGACAAGCTACCTTACATGGAGCAGTACCGGCATCGTAAGACTCCTTACGGTTATCGTTACGATAGTTGTTTGCCCACTTCTCCGGACCCCATTTTGCCTGGGATGGGAGCTCATGCTTCGGATATTCCTGTACGGATCCGTCAGCGTGGCACAACTTCTGTCCAAGCTTAACAGCACCGGCAGGGCATACCTCTACGCAGCGACCGCAAGCAACACAGTCCTGCTTCTCAACCTTAGCAACATATGCGGAACGGGACATATTCGGTGTATTGAATAACTGAGAGGTACGTAATGCATAACATACGTTAACGTTACAGTTACAAATTGCGAAAATCTTGTCCTTACCATCAATATTGGTAATCTGGTGAACATAACCAAGTTCCTCAGCACGACGGAAAATATCCAGCGCCTCTTCCTTGGTGATGTACTCGCCACCCTTGTTGGTCTCTACAACGTAGTCAGCCATATCACCGACTGCGATACACCAACCCATCTCATCGTCTCCGCAGCCTTCATCATAAGTCTTACGGCTACGACGGCAGGAGCAAGGGCTCTTAGCATACTTGCCTTCGTACTTCTCCAACCAGTGAGAAATGTGCTCAACATCAACGGACTCATTCTCCATCTCAATTGCCTTCTCAACCGGGATAACGTGCATACCGATTCCGGCACCACCCAAAGGAACCATAGGAGTAACCTTCTCCAATGGGAGCTTGGTCATCATATGGAAGAACATACCAAGTTCCGGATGCTCGTTGATCATGTCAGCGTTCATGTTGGTGAACTCTGCAGAACCAGGAACATACATAGGAACTAAGTAACGACGCTTTCCTTCCGGATTCTTGCCGTCTAAGTTCTCGTTGTTCCACTCAACCAATCCGGTCCAGCTCATGTGATCCAATAATTCCTGAACCTTCTCAGGTGCCAACTGCGGATTGCGTGCGCATACCTCTTCGAAGGTCAACGGATTACGAATCTTCTCGAAAGATAATGCAAGATTAGCCTCCTCATCGGATACGAAACTGGAAAGTGCCCAATACTCCGGATCCTCTCCGGTAATCTTCTTCAGCTTCAACTTCTGTGGAACACGGTCGGTAATCATGGTACCCAACTTCACGATGGACTCACGAAGCTCTCCTTCAGCCGGTGCGAAATAAGGCTTGAGGGGGTAGGTAACCTCAGTGTTATCTCTGGTCGGCTCCGGCCAGTCTGCAGGCTTGGTAAAACCCATCTTCTCATAGTCTGCCATATTTATGATCTCCTCTCACATACATACAATTCACGAGTTACTAGAACTCTGTTTTCCCGTTATCATCATGTGTCACCCTAAATTCGTTAAAATATTCACACATGAGTATAAACTTCTTAAATATATTGTATCTTGCGGTTTTCGGAGCGTCAATGGACACGTGTGGTTTACTGTCTAATAACCCCTCTAGGGGGATGCTTTTGTGCATTCTTTGCGGAACACAGGCGTAAGGAAGGCATAACAAAAGCGCTACTCCCTAAGGAATAGCGCTTGTATCATTCTCGTTAACTTAGCCCTTCAAGTCTCTGGACTGACGATCCATATCCTCTACTACGATGTCATAGATCTCACCGAACTTACGGCAATAAGCCAACACATCCCATGGCTCGTTCACGTGGTAATGAAGCTTCACAATGGCCTTCTCACCGAACTCATCCTCTCCGGAATCACCGGCAATAACCATGCTATCACCCTTCACGTTCTCTAAGAGATAATCGCGAATCTCATCTACGAGATCATCGGATACATCATCCGGATCCTCTCCGTCTTCTACGTACTTATCTAATAATAACTGGGTATCATAACGAAATTCAATTGACTGTTCCGGCATTGGCATAACCTTGCCCTCCTTATATGAAAATGATTTATATTCCTCTACATGTACTTCTCACGAAGAAGAGTATACCATATTTCCCTATGTTTTCGCACCCTCTCCTTGGAAAATGTTGATTTTTCGGGCTTTGTTTTATCTATTTCGCCCAAAGACGGCCCTTCCTATCTGGCTATTTTTCGTATATTATTACGAATTTGTCGAAGTTATATAATAATTTGACTTATTATCTTAATTTTTCGCACGAAATATACGATAATATATATGAAAGTATAAGTGCAACGTTTCTGAGCAATCAAGGAGGTAGACTTATGGATAGGTTTATTACCCAGATTGTCGGTCCGGCATCTATGACTTCGCAACAAAGGAAAAATGAGAAAAAGCAGCTTCGTAAGAAAAAAGATTCTTTTGCAGAAAAAGAATCTGTGACATCCGGCGAGCAGTATGCCGCTGTATATATTCCGGGGGAAACGGAGATACAGCCGGTTACATACCATAGGCCAAAGTAGTACATGGCTTTTTCACCGATAATCACACCACAAAAAATGCCAAGGGAAAAATCCCTTGGCATTTTGTTTTATTTTGCTGCTTTTGCATCTTCAGAAGCTTTGATCTTCGGAAGAATAATTCCAAGTGCAATTAATACAACCGGAGCTGCAATATTTAAAATCATGGTGAAGAGGTCTTCATCATACATTCCCAAAATACAGCATGCTGCAGTTACTGCCAAGCACCAGAATCCGAAGAATAATGCCACGCCTTGATTCTTGACGAAGCGATATTCTGCAGGGAACTTCTGCATAGCTTTACGCATTGCAATATAAGCGATAAATACCCATAAATAACGCATTGGCATACATACGGAGTTCAGCTTGTTCAGCTGCTTCAATACGTCTGCTGCGCCCGGTACGAAAGACTGGATTAAGATAATTCCGCCGGATAATACCATAACCATCTTGATACCGTTCACATATGCACCCTTGTCATTCTGAACCAACAACTTGGACGGAATGAAATCACGCGCATCTTCGTTGTCCAATAACATACGAAGCGGTGCATCAATGGACAATACCAATGTGGATAACTGTCCGATGACATTACATAATGCGTAGATAACTACCAGCGCATCACCGATATGGTAGTACTGGCCCAATCTCTGGAATGCCCAGTAAGAACCGTTGGCAACGTATGCGCTGAAGGACTCCGGAGACTCATTGATCACTGTCGGGTCAAACATCATACCAAGTGCAATATTACCAAGGATTGCAGATACCACAACCATGATGGCAAGTGTAATCATCGCACGTGGGAATCCCTTACTTGGGTTCTCTACCTTGTTAACGTATGGAGAAATCTTCTCACATCCACCTACGGCAAACACCAGAATGGACAGAGAAGTAAAATACTTCACATTGAATTCCGGAAGCAGTGCCTTCATGGAAGTATCCGCAGCAACGTAAGTTGCCTGTGGATTAATGGCAGGTGCAGCGAACATCATGAGAATAAATAAAATAGACATGACGAACATACTGGTTCCTGCGATGGTTGTAAGAGACTTCAGTGGATTCAATCCACGGCTTGCAATGTAACCGAAAATCAACAGGATTGCCAAAGAAGCAAGCTGTACGTAAATGGTCTTGAAGGAATCATAGGTCTCCGCATTACGGAAAATTGCCCAGCTTAATGCCTTCAATCCACCACTACTCTTACTGGAAATGTAAGTAATGTGGCATGCCCAATAGGTCCAACCTGCATAGTATGCGAACTTCGGTCCTAAGGTTGCATGAATCCAAGAACTTACTCCACCGCCGGAAGTCTTGAATGCAGAGCCTAACTCTCCTACCATCAATGCGTATGGTACGAAGTACAACGCAAACATCAAAATCCAGCTGAAGATTACCTGGTTACCATTGAAGTATACAAAGCCATTTACAACATTACCAAATCCCCAAACGGTAGAAAATGCCATGAATGCCAGTGTATACCACATCATTTTCTTGTCTTTGTTCATTGTCTCTCCCTCTCTATGGAACAAATTCGACAGGGAGTAATCTTTTTCTTAAAAAATAAAGACCACATTGCAATAATGTGGTCTTTGAAATCGTAATAAACCAGATGTAAGACTAACGCTTGGAGAACTGTGGTGCACGACGTGCTGCCTTCAAACCGTACTTCTTACGCTCCTTCATACGAGGATCACGAGTAAGGAATCCAGCGCTCTTTAATACTGGACGATACTCCTCATCAACCTCTAATAAAGCTCTGGAGATACCGTGACGGATTGCTCCAGCCTGTCCGGTATAACCACCACCGCTTACGTTAACCAATACATCGAACTTGTCAACATTGTTGGTTAATACGAGTGGCTGACGAACGATAACCTTCAAGGTCTCAAGACCAAGGTACTCATCGATGTCTCTCTTATTGATAGTGATCTTACCAGTTCCTGGTACTAAATATACTCTTGCAACAGAAGACTTTCTTCTTCCGGTTCCGTAATATCTATTAGAATTCTTAGCCAATGTCGTTACCTCCTATTAAAATGTAAGAACTTCAGGCTTCTGAGCCTCATGCTTGTGATCAGCGCCTGCGTATACGAATAACTTCTTGTACATCTCTCTTCCAAGAGGTCCCTTAGGAAGCATTCCCTTAACACCCAACTCGATAACGTGCTCTGGATGCTTAGCTAACATGTCGCGAAGAGAAGTCTCCTTCATTCCTCCAACATAGTCAGAGTGATGATAGTAAATCTTCTGATCTAACTTCTTACCGGAAACCTTAATCTTCTCAGCGTTAACTACGATTACGTAATCTCCGCAATCCTCGTGAGGAGTGAAGATTGGCTTATTCTTTCCTCTTAATACCTTAGCAACTTCAGATGCAAGACGACCAAGAGTCTGTCCTTCTGCATCAACAACATACCATTTTCTCTCAACCTTAGCAGGGTTTGGCATATATGTATTCATCTGGTTGTATCCTCCTATAATTCTATTGATGTTACTCGTGGCTCATCAGTAAAATGTCCGAAATACTGAACCCGCCTCTATATAGTTAAAAATAAACTACCGGGGCTAATGGTAATTTATCTCAAAACTACATCAGCCGTTACATTATAGTACACGAATCCCGGTGTGTCAATGGCGTAAATTAATCTCGTCTTAGGGCTTCGATTGGGTTCAACTTGGACGCCTTGGAGGCCGGCATTGCTCCGAAGAGAATACCGATTCCCATAGAAAATGCTACGGAAATAAAAATCCATGGAATACTTACCGCAAATTCCAATCCTGTCAAAGTAGAAATCAGTTTGGCCAGCGCGATTCCAACGATAATTCCCAAGATTCCGCCCACACTGGTAAGCACTGCGGACTCGGTTAAGAACTGTGCCATAATCACACGACGCTTGGCACCTAATGCCTTCTTCAAACCGATTTCGGAGGTACGCTCGGTTACGGATACCAACATGATATTCATAACGCCGATACCACCAACCAAAAGAGACAAACTTGCGATACCAACCAACATCAACTGGATAGCATTGGTCAAGGTCTTCAACTCATCTCCGGAATCTCCGTTGTTGGATCCGTACTGATACTGACCGGACATCAGATACGTGTTCAGCTCTTCGGAAGCGCTCTTGGCTACCGGCTGCATATCCTTGGCGGTCTGTACCTTAATCGCTACGGATTCCGGCTCATCATACTGGTATACGATTGGCCAGGTTCCGTCCGGAATGAAGACCTGTCCCTGTCCGTTGGAGTAACTGTTCATATAGTAATCGTTGATGGACTCGTACTCTTCCTCTTGCTTATTCAAATTCTTAGCAACGCCCACAACAACGAAGGGTTCACTGTTAATCTCAATGGCTTCGCCCACCGGATTCTCTCCGTTGAACAATATATCTCTTGCACCTTCATCAATGATGGCTACTTTTTTACCGGTTGTATATTCATCTTCGGTAAAATCACGGCCGGCGGAAATACGATACTCTACCATATCCAAATATCCGGCATTGATTCCGTAGATTTTACCATAGCTCATGCCGATATCCTGGTAGTATACCTGGTTCCAGCCCTGGCGAACATGGAACTTACCTGCGTCTACAACCCCATCCATCTGTTTGATGGCATCGATGGAGCTGTCATTTACCATTGGAACTCCGTTTGGAATTCCGGATGAAAAATCGTATTCCCAATTATCCTGCAATACACTGACTGTAACCACATTGTTACCGGCACCAATCAAGCTCTTCTCCAGCTTTCGGTTGGTTCCCTGTACAATGGATACGATGGCAATAATGGATGCAATACCGATGATCACACCCAGCATTGTCAGTATGGAGCGAAGCTTATGAGACCATATACCTCGCATGGAAAGTATAATATTTTCAATCATTTGAAGCTTCCTCCTAGAATAACATATCAAAAACCGACATCTGCGTGGTGGTCTTTATGCCCTCTTTGGCTTTGCTGCCGTAAGGGAAGGCAATCATATCATCCAGCGTCAGTCCGTCTGTAATCTGAACGTACTCGGATTCCGAGGTGTTTTTCACCGTAACCGGTTTCTTCACCAGGCGACCCTTGCCGTTGTCTGCCAAAACATAGTTGCCGTTATCGTCGCTGCGTACATAGATTTTTTCCAGAACGATGGCATCCGTATTCTCTTCCATCACCTTGGAAATCTGCACGTACTCTCCGGTCTTGAATCCATCCGCATTCTCGATATATGCGGTGTACGGATACCAGGATACGTTGCTGTTGCCGTTGCTCCATCCGTCGTAGTTGGCTGCCGGATAAGAAGATACCTCGGTAATGGTTGCCGTTGCGTAGGCACCACTCTCCCAGGAATTGATGGCGATTTCGTCGCCTTCCTTCATGGAATCCAGCTGCAACTCACTGACATATCCGGTGACTGCCAAACCGTTCTGGCTGGAAATGGTGATAAAAGCACTTCCGTCCTGTGGCGGGTTCTTGTAGTCTCCCATGGTAAGGACAACGCCTGCAATCTTGGCCGTTACCGTTGCTTCAGAAAGACGTCGCTTCGCATCATCCAGATTGATTTGGGCGCTCTTTACTGCGTTTTCTGCCTTCTTAATTCCGATTTCATCGGATGCGGTCTGTTCCTTCTTCTCATTCTCTGTCAGGCCCTTCGGGTCATATTCCGGATACTTCGTCTCCGTTGGCACAACCGGCGTAACCGGTGTAAAAGAGTAATCTTTCATCGTTGCCACCAAGCGATACTCGCTAGTAAACGGAACACCACCGATTTTATACTCATAAGGCACGCTTGCTCCATTCTCATCTGTGCGATTACCTTTTAGCACTGCCCACTCTGACTTATCAATAAACTCTTGCACTGTGCTTTGAGAAATAATCGCAGACTCATCATTACAAGTATATACCCACGGATCTGCTTCTGTACCAGTACCGGTTGCATTCGTTGTAATTCCCGTGTATGTCAGCTCGTGCGCCGCCTTATACTCCGCATTCGCTTTTTCCTGATTAGCTTCCGTTTCTTCCTCCGCCTTTTTTAGCGCCTCTTCATTTTGCTTATCAATCTTCTTAATTTCCTCTTCCTGCGCTTTTTCACTTGGAACGATGGTTGCTTTCCCAGTGTTCTCTAAGGTCTGCTTCGCAACAGAGAGATTGTAGTTGGCAACATCCAGGCTTAACTTTGCCTGTTCCACCTGGAGTTCTAAGCTCTCGGTATCGTACTGGAACAACTTGTCACCAACCGCTACGGTGTCGCCCTTCTTCACATAAACTTCTGTAATATCGCTGGTGGCATCCCAGTAAATATTCTGGGTTGCTGCATCCTGGATGACGCCCTCGCTGGAGGAGTCGCTTAACACCCAAGTCATGTTTATATCCATGACCGCCTGCACATAGGCCTTGCTGTACATGTACTTATAATAGACGCTTCCGCCTACAACCGCCAATACAACGATTCCGAGGATAACAAGTCCGACGATTTTGCCCTTATGCTTCTTCACTTTCGGCGCCTTCGGCGCTTTCTGCGCTTTGTTCTTCTTCAACAATGGCATGTCTTGCATCCTCCTCTCTATCATAGATTCGTCCGTCTACGATGTATTTTACGGTCTTGGCATGAGCTGCAATTCCGCTGTCGTGGGTAATCATTACAATGGTAACACCCTCATCGTTCAGCTTCTTAAAAAGCTCCATGACCTGAGCACCGGACTTCTGGTCCAACGCACCCGTCGGCTCATCTGCTAAGAGAATCTGCGGATCGTTAACCAGCGCTCTTGCAATGGCCACACGCTGCTTCTGTCCACCGGACAACTGGTTCGGCATAAAATTCATACGCTCGCCCAGACCAACACGCTTCAGTGCCTCCTCTGCAATTGCCCGCCGCTTGGAGCGCGGTACTCCGGCAAAAGACAACGGTAACATGACATTATGCAGGGCTGTCTCACCCGGAAGCAGCTGATAACTCTGGAATACGAATCCGATTTTGTGGCAACGGATCTCGGACAAAGAGTTATCACTCTGTGCCAAAACATCGATACCGTCCAACAGATACTTGCCTTCCGTCGGAAGGTCCAAGCATCCCACAATATTCATCAAGGTAGACTTACCGGATCCGGACGGTCCCTGGATTGCCAGGTAGTCTCCCTTATCCACCGACAGCGAGACGTCTTTTAAAACCGGAACTTCCAAGGCATCTTGCTGATATGTTTTATAAATATTCGATAATTCTAAAATCATAAGATTTCCTTCTTTTCCTATTCTTCTGTCGTCTCTTCGGTTGCTTCTTCAGCGCCCTCTTCCACCACTGCATCCTCTTCCTCTACTACGTCAGACTCAACATCTTCCATATCGCCGTAATCAAAAATCGGCTCAATATATACATGCTGCCCCAACAGCAATCCGTCTACGCTACCAAGGTCAACATAGAAGGTGTACTTGGTGGAAGATTCACCGCTATTGCCACCGCCGTACATATCCTGATTATTGGTGTCCTTATTCACGCTCTCCGTATCAATCTTAGAAATGGTTCCCTCCCAGGTCTTGCTCTGATCTACACGGGAGTGAATGGTAACGCTCATGCCCTCAGAGAGCATGCCCACGTTCATCTCATCGACACTACCCTTCACGCGATAGGTTCCTGTTCCAAGGATGGTCATGTAAGGACCCTGGTCGGTAGAAGAGGTAGAAATGGTCTTAATCACACCGTCTACGGTAGATTTTACAATGGCATTCTCAATGCTCTTCTGCTTCGCTTCAATCTCCGCCTGTGTTGTACGCTGCTCTAACTGCGCCTGGCGAATCTGATTCTGAATATCCGTAATCTTCAACTGTAACTCTGTCTTAATGGCATTATCGGAAGTGTTGTTAATGTCATTCTGATAAGAAGCAATCTGGTTGTTGTATTCGGTAATACTGGTTGCGGTATTGTCCAAAGACAACTTGGCCTTCTCAATCTCCAGCTTCAGCTCGTCAGTCTTATAAGAGAAAAGAGGATCTCCCTTCTTGACCTCATCACCTACCTGAACAAAGATTTCGTCGATTTCTTTAGATGCATCCTTCTGGACTTCCTGTGTCTCCTGTGCTTCAACAATTCCGGAATAATAATTGGACGCACCTACTCCCGCATACGAGTCGTCGACATAGAAATCATCATCCATTCCGTACATATCATCCCCGGCACCTGCACCGCGGAAACGCAGCACTGCGAATACAATGCCAATAATCAGTGCAATGATGACCACAATAACTACCGGCAATACCCATTTCTTTTTCTTGGTTCCTTCTAAATTATGACCCATATTCTTGACCTCCCTGGGTTAGTTTCAAACACGATAGTGTATTAATTGTTATAGTACACCCATACACACTATAGCACGTTCCCCAAAAAATGTCACGCAATATGTTGTATAAATAAAAAAGCGCGTATTCTCATGGAATACGCGACTTTAGTCGTTATATGAAATATGAATTAAGGTCAAACCTTCCGGCGGAGCTGTCGGTCCTGCCAGTTCCCGATCCTTGCCTTCCAGAATCCGAGGCATATCCTCCACTTCTTTCAGGCCGGTTCCAATCTGAATTAAGGTTCCCGCAATGATACGGACCATATTATATAGGAATCCATTCCCTCGCACACGAATCGTAATAATATCCTGCGCGTCCCGTGTCACCGTCAAATCGTAAATGGTACGAACGAAAGTGTTGGTCTGGGAATGAACGGAAGCAAAACTGGTAAAGTCATGCTCACCAATCAGAACATTCGCCGCCTGCTGCATACGGTCCACGTCCAACTTATGATGGAAAAAATACGTATTATGACGAAGGGTGGGATCTGCAAATCTCCGATTCAAAATCCGATACTCGTAGGTCTTGTCGCTCTTGGAAAAACGGGGATGAAAATCCGCATCCACCTCCGCAGATTCCTGGATGACAATGTCCTCCGGCAGTCGCTGGTTCAATGCATAGGCAATCTTCTCACCGGGCATCCGGGTATCTACGTCAAAAGCACACACATTTCCAAGGGCATGCACCCCTGCATCGGTTCGGCTGGCGCCCACCACGGAAATCGGCTGTTGGAAAAGCTCGCTTAAGGTCTCATTCAGCACCTGCTGCACGGTAATTCCATTGGGTTGTACCTGCCACCCGCAATAATTGGTGCCATCATAGGCCACAACTAATTTTACTCTCATATTAGACTCCAATCAGTTGTAAGAGCGGATGATACACCACTCTGGACACAATTACCAGAATCAAAAATGCAAGAATGATGATATAACTAATACGGTCCACACCGTGATACTGCAACGGTTTCATCTTGGTGCGACCTTCTCCGCCGTGATAACATCTGGCTTCCATAGCAAGAGCCAAATCTCCCGCACGACGAAATGCCGATACGAAAAGCGGCACCAGCAGCGGCACCATAGCCTTGGCTCTTTTTACAATACCGCCACTCTCGAAATCTGCACCACGGGCCATTTGAGCCTTCATAATCTTATCCGTCTCCTCAATCAGGATTGGGATAAAACGAAGTGCGATGGACATCATCATAGCAATCTCGTGTACCGGTACATGAATACGATTTAAAAATTTGAGAGACTGTTCCAATCCGTCCGTCAGCTGATTCGGCGTAGTGGTCAATGTCATAATGGACGTTCCCACAATCAAATAAATCATACGAATCGTCATCAGTCCTGCATTGCGAAGACCAATGTCGCTTACCTTCAACGGTCCGATGGCAAATACAGTCGTTCCGGAAGTTAAGAACAGATTGAATGCCGCCGCAATCAGAAGCAACATTACAATGGCCTTCAGGCCCTTCACCATATAGGAAAAAGGAACCTTGCAGCTTCGAATGGCCAGGACCAAAAACGCTGTCACCACCAGCCAGCCGATTACATTGTTAAAAAGGAACAACGCAATAATATAAATCAGCGTACCAAACAACTTGGTTCGCGGATCCATATCATGTACGGCGGATGCCGCCGGATAATATTGTCCCAGAGTAATATCACGTAACATTATCTAAAAACCTTTAAAATCTCTTCCTTCGCTTCATCAATGGTGGTTGCATCCGCAGATACCGGATATCCTGCAGCCACAAGCTCCTGCATAATATAGGTCACTTCCGGAGCAGCCAATCCCATAGCTTCCAGCTCCTTGTAATGTGCAAACACTTCCTTCGGAGTACCGTCAAATGCAACGACCGCATCGTTCATTACAATGATTCGATCTACATAATTCGCAACATCTTCCATACTGTGAGATACCAGGATGACGGTGTTGCCGGACTTCCGATGCATCTCGGCAATCATATCCAAAATCTCATCCCGGCCCTTTGGATCCAGGCCTGCCGTCGGCTCATCCAAGATCAACACCGCCGGCTTCATAGCCAACACACCTGCAATGGCCGCACGACGCTTCTGGCCGCCGGAGAGGTCGAACGGAGACTGGTCAAAATAATCTGTCGGAAAATGCACCTTCTCTAATGCTTCATAAGCACGAAGAGTTGCTTCCTTATCATCTAAGCCCTGATTCTTCGGGCCGAACTTCACATCTTCGAATACCGTTGTCTCAAAAAGCTGATGTTCCGGATACTGGAACACCATTCCTACCTGCGTACGCAAGTCCTTCAAATCATAGTCCTTGTCGTAGATATTCTGTCCGTTATAATAAATGGTTCCTTCCGTAGCCCTCAGAAGTCCATTCAAATGCTGTACCAGGGTGGACTTACCGGAACCGGTATGACCGATAATTCCGATGAATTCCCCATCGTGGATTTCCAAATTCACATGGTCCAAAGCGGTGATTGCATAGGCAGTATCCCGGCTATACCGATGTGAAACATTTTCTAATTTAATCGACATGCCGCTAATGCCTCCAACAACTCTTCACGGTTTAAGATTCCGGACGGAATCCCAAGACCGCTTTTCTGTAACTCATAAGCAAGCTTGGTTGCCTGCGGTACCGCCAGACGATACTTCTCTAAGGTCTCTACCTGAGAGAAGACTTCCCGCGGAGTTCCCTGCAAGACCACCTTGCCGTGATCCATAACGAATACCCGGTCGCTTCCTACCACTTCTTCCATATAATGGGTAATTAAAATAATGGTAACGCCTTTTTTCTCATTCAATTCGTGAGCAACACGAATGACTTCCTTACGGCCGTTCGGGTCCAACATGGCCGTCGGCTCATCCAGAATAATGCACTTCGGCTCCATAGCCATAACGCCGGCAATTGCCACACGCTGCTTCTGGCCACCGGAGAGCTTGTTCGGCGAATGGGTACGATACTTCCACATGCCAACAGACTTTAGGGCATATTCCACACGCTGCCAAATCTCATCGGTAGGCACACCGATATTCTCCGGTCCGAATCCAACATCCTCTTCCACTACACTGGCGATAATCTGGTTATCCGGATTCTGGAATACCATGCCGGCAGTCTGGCGCACGGCCAGATGCTCTCTTGGATCAGCCACATCCCGGCCGTCCACATACAAGGTACCATCTGACGGACTAAGCAAGGCATTGATATGCTTCGCCAGGGTAGACTTACCGGAACCGTTATGCCCCAAAATAGAGATAAACTGTCCCTGTTCTACCTGTAAATCCACGTGGTCAACCGCCACCTGGATTCCTTCGATATTCCCTTCTTCATCCCGGCGAAAATATTCATGCACCAGTTGTTTTGCATCAATGAAACTCATGTATTCCTCGCTTCGTTACCAGTGGAGATGATGTAATTCTCCCTCTAACTTCATCTGTTCAAAATGGTTCTGACGCAATGCCTCATAGAGGACGATTGCAACAGAGTTGGATAGGTTCAGCGAACGGGTCTCGCCAACCATCGGAATTCGTACGCACTCATCCGGATGCTCTACCAGAATCTCTTCCGGGATTCCAGCGCTTTCCTTACCGAACATAATGAAACAGTCCTCTTCGTACTGTACGTCGGTGTAGACATGCTGTCCCTTGGTGGTTGCAAAGTAAACCTTCGCACCCGGATTCCGGCGGCAGAAATCATTCCAGTCATCATAACGGGTGACATCCAAATCCTTCCAGTAATCCATGCCGGCACGCTTCACGGTCTTATCATTCAAGACGAAGCCCAGCGGCTCAATCAGATGTAATTTGGTACCGGTTGCTACACAGGTTCTTCCAATGTTACCGGTATTTGCCGGAATCTCCGGCTCGTGTAAAACAATATTTAATGTTGCCATTATTTCGCTGCTCTCAATTCATTTACAAATTCTTCAAAACGATCCAGCGCAATCTTCAGATTCTCCAAAGAGTACGCATAGGAAATACGTAAAAATCCCTCACCGCAATCTCCAAACGCATTGCCCGGAACCACTGCCACCTTCTTCTCACGAAGGAATCGGGTTGCGAACTCATCCGATGTCATACCGAATTCCTTGATGGACGGGAAAATATAGAAGGCTCCGAAAGGTTCAAAGCACTGCAGGTTCATCTGTTGGAAACGATGCACCAAATAGCGACGACGCTCATTGTATTCTTCCCGCATAGCAGCCACTTCATCATCGCAATTACGCAGCGCTTCGATGGCTGCATACTGGCTGGTGGTCGGTGCGCACATGATAGCAAACTGATGAATCTTCAGCATCTGCTTCAAAATTACTTCCGGTGCACAGGCATAGCCTAAGCGCCATCCCGTCATAGCAAATGCCTTGGAAAAACCGTTGATATACACGGTGCGTTCCTTCATACCCGGGAATGATGCAATGGATACATGCTCTCCGGCATAGGACAGCTCGGAATAAATCTCATCCGTCAATACAAAGATGTCATGCTTCAACACAACATCTACAATAGCCTCTAAGTCCTTGCGTTCCATAATGGCTCCCGTAGGATTGTTCGGAAACGGCAGAATCAGAATCTTCGTCTTATCCGTAATGGCTGCTTCCAATTCTTCCGCAGTCAAACGGAACTCGTTCTCTTCCTTCAGATCAATGGTCACCGGAGTACCACCTGCAAGAATGGTACAAGGCAAATAGGATACATAGGAAGGCTGCGGAATCAATACCTCATCCCCCGGATCCAACATGGCACGAAGGGCCACATCAATGGCCTCGCTACCTCCGACCGTAACCATCATCTCGGTCTTCGGGTCATAACTTAAGTCATACTTGCGCTTCAGATATACTGCAATTTCCTCGCGCAACTCCATCAAACCGGAGTTAGACGTATAAATGGTACGTCCCTGTTCCAAAGAATAGATTGCCTCGTCACGTACACGCCATGGGGTATCAAAATCCGGACCACCGACACCGAGAGAGATGGCATCATCCATCTCGTGTACGATGTCAAAAAACTTACGGATGCCGGATGGCTTGATCTCCGTGACCGTTTTGTTTAACGGATTTCTCACAGTACCACCTTCATCCTTTCATCCTTCGGTTGATCGGCCATAATGGTTCCGTGATCCTTATACTTCTTCAAAATGAAGTTGGTCTTGGTGCTTAATACGGAATCCAAGGTAGACAACTTGTCGGATACGAACTCAGCTACTTCACGTAAGGTCTTTCCTTCGATAGTAACCATAAAATCGAAACCACCGGAAATCAAATATACGGAGTTTACTTCCGGATAGTTGTAAATATGCTGCGCTACCTTATCAAATCCCATGCCTCTCTGTGGGGTAACACGAACTTCAATCATAGCCGTTACCTTCTCGATGCCGGCCTTCTCCCAATTAATCAGAGTATGGTAACCGCAGATAATGTGCTGCTGTTCCAACTCCTCCAATGTGTTCATTACTGCAACTTCGTCTTCACCGAGAATTACAGCCAATTCATGAATATCGATGCGAGAGTTTTTCTCAATATAATTCAAAATCTTCTCCTGCATGTCATTCCTCCTCATCCTTTTTCTTTTCCTTATATTACCTTATGGAACTCATCCGCCTTCGGCGGTTCCAAATAACGCATCTCGCCATCATAGCGAATGATGCGGTCATTACTGTCTGTGGTACTTCCAATGATGGACGCCGCCACTCCTGCATCCGCAAGGGCACGTACCAATCCGCTGCCGTCAGATGTTGCAATCAACATGCATCCGCTGGAGATTAGCTGGTAAGGATTCACGTCAAAATACTCGCAAATCTCCACCGTCTCCTGGCGAATCGGAATCTTGGACAAGTCCACATCCAATCCTACGGAAGAGGCCTCTGCCATCTCCCACAATGCTCCGAAGATTCCTCCTTCGGTCACATCGTGCATTGCTGCTGCCCCATGGGCCGCGGCTACTTCGCCATCCTTCTGGACGGATACATAGGCATCCAAGCCTATCGCTTCATCCACAATCACATCCGGAAAATGAGCACGAAGCTCTGCTTCCTTCTCTTTGGCGATGATGGCGGTACCTTCAATGCCAATCCACTTCGTGGCAACCAAATCCATGCCCGGCTTGGCACCACCGGTGGAAATCAGCTTCCCGCGCTTCACCTTGCCTACACCGGTAACGGATAATACCGGCTGGTTCACCACATCCGTTACCTCGGTATGACCACCGATCACCTGGATGTTGGCAGCTTCACAGGCCGCATTGACCTGTTGCATAATCTCTTTTAATGTTGCCTCTTCCGTTCCCTTCGGAAGCAAAACGGTCAGCATAATTCCGATAGGGGTAGCTCCTGCGCTGGCCAAATCGTTGGTGGTTACTAGGACCGCCAGATTCCCGATATCCTTGGCGGTTCCGGTAATGGGATCCGTGGAGAGCACAAACTCTTCATCCGGTTCTAACACCACCGCTGCGCAGTCTTCACCAACAGCACTTCCCACCAACACTTCTTCGCGCTTGGTGGTTAGCTGGCGCATAACGGAACGCTTCAATACGTTCTCCGGGATTTTACCAATCTCCATAGTTCTCCTCGCTTCCAAGTCCTACTTCTACGATTACGGGTTCGCACCTGCTGCAGCCGCTGCTTCAGCTTCTGCCGCCGCCTGAGCCGCCGCTGCCTGAGCATCTGCTGCGGCCTGTGCATCGATTGCTGCCTGCTCAGCCGGAGAGACGGTCGGAATTCCGGAAGCATCTCCGTATTGGCTTACCGCACCTGCAATCTCTGCTCCGTTCTGGCCTGCCACAACTGCATTCAGGCTATTGGTTACATCCGGGTTGTCACTTCCGGTACCAATTGCATAGACGTTATTGGTTGCACGATAACTACTGGTATTAAATACGTCACGGCTAACTTCCTGGCCGTTGACGGTTACAATCTTCCATAAGCGGGCCTTGTAACCGGTATGTGCCTTCTCAACAAGCACGGATGCACCAGCCGGCAATTCCGGATGTGGTTCGAATACGTTGCCCGGATATGTCACGGACAAGGTCTCGGATACGAACGATACCTCGCGGTTCGGATCTCTGGTCTCTTTGCCCCATACGTTAAAGTACACATTACCGCCTTCGGTATAACCCTCCACATAGATTGGGTAATCCGTATTATTGGTAAACTTCAAATCCTTCACGCCCTCAGCGATTGCCGCATCCATAGATAAGTCTACGTATCCAACTACCATGGAGTGGGAGCTTCGCTCATCAATCTGAAGCTCTGCACGAATCAGGGCATTATATAATGTGGTAGACACCTGGCAGATACCGCCACCATAGGTATCTACAGTCTTACCGTTCTCATAGGAAGCTGCCGGAGCATAGCCGTTCGCTGCGGTCATGGCGCCAAGCTTCTCTTCTACGGAAGCACTCTCACCCGGATACAATAAAGTGCCGTCCACCTTGCTGGTTCCGTTGGCTACGTTAATTCCACGTGGTGTGGTAGAGCTTCCGAAGCTGGTATGGAAAGATCCTAGCAAATCCTGTACGGACTTCAATTCCTCTTCGCTACCTTCCGGTTCCTTGGATACCACTTCCAGATCGATATCGCAATCACTGCCGTCCCAATCCTTCAGGATATAATCTGCAGTTGCCGCAACGGATTCGTTAATCAGAATCTTCTTGCCTGCGGTACCCGGTACATATACGAATGCGCCGTTCTCGCGCTTCAAGCCGTTGTTTACAACAACAGTAACCAAATCCTCTTCGTGCTCTGCAAGGAAGGTCTTCATGGTGTGAATATCCGCAGCAACGGATACCCCGAAGTCCTTGGTCTTGCCGGCTTCCAAGTCTGCAGATGCCATATAGCAAGCAAGGGGATTGCCCTTCTTACCATAATCTGCCGCCTGTGCAGCTACATCTGTTAAGCTGTGGATGCCAAGATCCGCGCCGGTTGCATCTATGGATTTGCCCTCTGCATTTAGGGTGAATGTTGCCTGCTCATAGGATGCCAGATAATCTCCCACCTTCTCTGCCGCCTCGGAAGCGGTAAGTCCGGACACATCCATTCCCTCGATGGTTACGCCCTTGGCGATGGTGGCATCCGCCGCCTTCGCCTCTACGGATTGGCTGAAAAACAAGCCCCCTACCATCATCAAAAATGCACTTAAAATTAATGATTTCTTCATATTCTTGTTCATTTCCTACCTTAAAAAGAGTCTATTTTTGCACTATGGGCTAATTTTATCATAAATAGCGCCTATTTCAAGACGAATATCCCACGAATCCGTTGACAAAAAAACGCCCTCTTTAGTATATTTTTTTCATATCATAGTTCTATGTATGGAGGGAAAAATGGCATTTCCGTTTTTAACTGTATTTATCGTGTTTGTTGTCTTTCTGGCCATCCGGTATCGAAGCATTGCCAACCGCCGTGCCAAGCGCATGGAGGACTATTGGGACAGACAGGAACGCGCCGAACATACACCGGCCAAGGATTTAACCAATCTACCATATATCAAAGTACCCCTTCGTCAGCTCCCGTTGGATGAGATGGAAGAAGACGAAGAACTTGCAACCTTGATTGGTTCCATCCGGGAGGTGTCCCATCTACCGTTATTGAACCTCAACGGCAAGGATAACGCCTATCTGAAGGAGACTTACGGTACCGATAACTTCGACTACATGACCACCGTGGCTGATAATTTCGACCGCTTGCAGATGCTTCTGGTGGATTACGCCAAGGTTCTGATGCAAAAGGAACGCATCAACGACGCTATTCTAATCTTAGAGTATGGCGTATCCATTGGCTCCGATATTAGCAGTAATTACACCCTGCTGGGTGAGTGCTACCAGACCACGGGGCAGTTAGACAAGATTCCAACACTAAAAGAAAAGCTCCAACAGCTGCACATGCTGTTAGAGCCTTCCATTCTCTCATATCTGGATTCTCTGGAGAATCAATGATGTTCCTTGCAGTACTTCTGCAACGGACACAATTCGCACTTCGGATTCCTGGCAAAACAGATCTGCCGTCCGAAGGTAATAATCTGCATATTGTATAGTATCCAATGATCCTTGGGCAGGACTTTCATTAAGTCGTATTCCACTGCCTCAGGATCATCTTTTTGGGTAAAGCCCAGGCGCTTGGAAATCCGCTTCACGTGGGTATCCACCACCACACTTGGTTCGTGAAAAATGTTTCCACGAATCACATTGGCGGTCTTCCGGCCCACTCCGGGCAGGCTGGTTAAGTCCTCTAAGGACGACGGAACTTCCCCACCATAATCCTCCAACAATCTTCTGGCACAGGCAATGATGTTCTTGGCCTTATTATGATAGAAGCCAATGGAATGAATATCCTGCTCCATCTCTGCAAGGGAAGCAGATGCAAAAGCTTCCAATGTAGGATACTTCACAAACAGATCTGCCGTTACAATATTGACTCTGGCGTCGGTACACTGGGCGCTAAGTATCACCGCAATCAATAACTGCCACGGCGTTTCATGGTTCAGATAACACTTGTCATCCGTTCCGTACATCTCATCCAGAATCGCTAATATTTCCCCAGTTCGCTTGGTCATTAAACCATCACTCCCAATACATTACGCACAATCAAATCCAATCCGGCGATCCATAATACCACCGCCCCAAGGTAGAAGGCTCTGGTCTTGCTCTCTAAGCCGAAGCGATAACCGGTGTAAACGCCACCAACTACTACAACGATGGAAATTACAATAATCGCGCCCAAGGCAAAAACCGCATTGGTATCCAAAAGTCCACAAGCACATCCGGCAAAAAAAGTATAAAAATTCGACACTACAATCGCCTTGGCATACTCCCGCACCTTGATCTCCTTACGGCGTTCCTCCATATGATCCTTTTTGAAGGACTTGTATACCATACGAATGCCAAGAAAAATAAATACGAAGCTTGCCACAATGGAGCCGTCCTTGACCCGATCGGACAGGAAGTCGTGCTCTGCCAAAACAGAACAAATCTCATATCCTCCGAAGAAGAATACCAACTGGATTGACATCACCACGGCGCAGGCGATGAATAGCGCCCGCTTCACTACCTTGGCAATCATTGCTCCCTCTATCTGCATGATGGCAAATGCTTCTACGCTGATTCCGATAAAAATCAGCAAGTATTCCATCCAACTCATAAATTCCTCCTTAAAGCGTCGTCACCAATTCCGCAATGGAATGGAAACACAAATTCAAAAAGACGTCGATGAACTCTTCCTTCGGAGCGTCCATCCCGGCACGAATCCAGTTTAGTACCGCATCCGTAATGACCGAAGCGAAGTAATCCGCCGTACGTCGTGGTGTTAACCAGCTGTATGGCAGCTTCGCCCGAATCTTCTCCTCCGGGAGGCATTCTAAGATCAACGCACTAATCTGCATGCGAAGTGCATCCTCAAAAGAATTCTGTCCCTCTAACTTCGACGCCTGATTGTAATACTCTCGATTCGAAAGCAATGCATCGAAGGGAAGGTTCAATGCCTCTTGGAACTTGTACTCTTTCAGAAGCGGCTTCATGGGACTAATCAGTTCCGTCTGAATAATCCACTCCATCAATTCGTACTTATCCTGAAAATGATTGTAAAATGTGGGCCGAATTACTCCGGCCCGATCAGTTATCTCTTTTATTGTAATTTTCTCGATTGGTTTGGTAACGGCAATCTCCTTGAAGCTCTCTGCCAGTAACAAATCAATCGTATTGCTCATCTGACTAGTCATTCTTACCTCTACATTAACAACTTGGTAATCGTGATACTCCAGCTCTTCCGATTATCGCTCAAGTCCATAATCTCGCCTGTCTCCAACTGCTTAATGGTTGGGCGCAGGGAATATCCTCTGTGGTTGCGAATCACAAGCGCATGGGCTCCATTGGATAATTCCACTTCGCAGCCCACCGGATATACGCTTAATTCCTTGGTTGCCACATCCACAACCTCCGGATCGAACTCCATGCCGCTTCTGGCCATGATATACTCCATCACTTCTGACGGAAGATACGGAGAATGATAGGACCGGTTACTGGTCATGGCATCAAAAACATCTGCCACCTTCAGAATACGCGCCAGGTACAGAATATCCTGGCTCTTCTTACGGCACGGGTAGCCGCCGCCGTTATACCATTCATGATGCTCGTAAACACTGCGATTTACCGTCTCATGAAAGTTATAATTCTCTTTTAAAAACTCATACCCCAGGCGTGGATGGTCCATAACCTTGGCACGCTCTGCCTCTGTCAGACGACGTGGGGCATTGATAATGTCTTCATCCACATATACCTTACCGATATCATGTAGGAATCCGGCCATAACCAAGTCCTTCAACTGTTCTTCATTCAAGCAGCACTTCGCCCCCAACACTCCGGCAATCACCGCAACACTGGTGGAATGACAATAGGTATAATCATCAAAAGTCTTGAGTTCCAACAGGTTGTATAGAACATCCGGATTGTCCAGAACAGAAGACACCACATTCTCAACCTTTTTCCGAAGCGCATCCTCTTCCGGGTCCGTTAAAGTATCCCCCTCTAAGGTGCGTTGGAATAATTTGCTGACAATGCGTAATGTCTCACGACGTACCTCCGGTTCCAATACCTCGCGAATCTCTGCCTCTTTAGAGAAAGAATCGTCGATATACAAACCGGTAATACCATGAAAAATAATATATGAAATATGGTCTTCCGTCAGCTTGGTATACTTCGGTAACAGCAGATTACCTCTACCGTCATAAAGTTCCTGACCTAGAACCATATCCTGTTGTATTTGATTAATCGGGAGATAGCGCATATCATCCGTCTCCTAACTTCAATAAAAAATAGTATTATTCGTCAAACTCAACTGTTACAAAGAATCCCTTCGGTGTCTCCTTCACGTCTACCACGGTTCCTTCCGTGGACTTCAAACGTTCCAGGGTCGGATAATTGGCAGACATGGCATAGGCCCGTCCCAATGTGTAATAGTATGAGTTCGGGAGCTTGGATTCCACCACCGGAAGCACGTCTCCAATGTTCAGAAGTCCTGTGCGCTCCATCTTGAATTCCATCTGTCTCATGGTGTCACTTCCTCTTTTTTGCTGTATTTATTCTAGTGCAATACCCCCTGTTTCGCAACCACCGAAACCGAAAATTTGTTGCAAAAAGTACGTAAAATCAAGGCCTGTCGAAGATTCATAAAATTTTTATAAAAAAGGTATTGCTTTTTCGATTTACCTTTCGTATACTTTGTTAGTACCAACTAACGTTAGGTAATCCTAACAGCAAGGAGACCGGAAATACTGAAGCATTGGCCGCCAAAGCTTAATGAATTAGCCTCCACTATATACTTTTCATACAATACAACTGCAAATGGTTACCCCCATTTGCAATAAAAGCCCGCGGGTTCTCCGCGGGCTTTCCTCTTTATATTATGTTTTACCACCAACGCTCCACAAAACCTTCACCCATGGCCTCATTGATGTTGCCTACCACGAAGAATGCTTTGCTGTCGATTTCTTTGACGATATCCTTCATCTCCGGAACGTCGCGCTTCGTGCAGACACACACCAATACTTTCTTCTCATGCTTGGAATATTCTCCGATACCCGGGATACTGGTAACACCGCGATCCATAGTATTTAAGATTCGGTCTGCGATTTCATCCGGATGGCTGGAAATAATCAGTGCAATCTTGGCTTTTTTACCCCGATCTACCATATAGTCGGTCACACGTCCCATAACATATACGGAAATAATTGCAAATAAGGTATGCTCCATGTTGAAGACAACCGCACCGAAGATTACAACGATTCCATCCAAAATCTCAATCAAACGACCAACACTGACGTGACGGATGTACTTGGAAATGGTGTTACCCAACATATCCGTACCACCACTGGTTGCATGGGCGGTAAGCAGAAGTCCTGTACCAACACCAAAACAGATACCACCGTACAACGCCGTCAACAGCAAGTTATCGGAAATAAAGGTATAGTCCGGGAAAACCGCCAGCTCTACAGACATAATCACCCAAGCCAGGGCCGTTCGCGCAATTCGACGGATTCCGTCTGTATGAATTGCAAACAGGAAAATCGGGACATTGAAGACCACGTTGCTGACCCACAGCGGAATCTCAAAGGGTCCGTAATGTCCGGACAAGAATCGAACTACAATCGCCAAACCGGATACACCACCGGTAACCAAACCTGCCGGATCCAAAATATACTTCACTGCGAAGGACACGATGGTGGTTCCCAAGCAAATAATCAAGAAGTCCGTGAAATACTTTTTGAATCGCTTTTTTGTCATTTTCATAATCTAACTACGCTTGTGCCAAAGCACACTCCTTATTGAATCTCTGATGGATAGAGGGTCACCTCTACCGGATTATGATCGGAATTCTTAAATCCCAAATCCTTCGTCTCAACAGACTCTGCCTGGATATTATTGGAAATAATGAATCCATCGATCATATAAAACTGAAAATCCTCATCCGAGGACACATTCGCATACGGCTTCTCAAGGGATCGGCATGTAGGATGCGTGGTGTCCATAAGGAACGTCCACTTGGAACCGAAGACCGAGGTATCTACCTTGCCCGGTACCCAGTTTCCGCCGTTGACTGCCGGATACATGGAATCATCCACATTATCAAACACCTGATTGAAATCACCACCGACAACCACATAGTTGCCCTTGTCATACTCCGCCTGCATTACTTCTGCCAGCATCTTGGTCTGGGCAATCTTCCCTTCACCGGAATCATACGCCTCCAAATGCAGGTTAATTAAGACCAGTTCCTTGTCGCTATTGGCCACCGGAATGCGGCTTACAAGAAGACACCGTTTCAGATTACCAATTTTTTCAATTCCTGTAAATGGGCAAGGCAACTGAATTCTGGTGGCATCGGAAATATCATACTTACTGAAGGTCATAATGCCAGCATCCTCATGGCCCATCGGTGGAATCGGATACGGTACAAACAGCACCTTAAAATTATTGGCGAATGCGCTTGCATAGCCGTCTAACACCGAGCGGAAGCTTGCCACTTCGTTGATATAAGAAGTTCTTGTGGCGTTCTGATCCACTTCCTGCAGAAAAATCGCATCCGCATCCGTCTGCTGCAGGTACACTTCGATGGCTTCTAAGTTATCCTGTACGGCCTGCTTGCTGGATGGGAACACTTCCTGTCCGCCGTCCATGAAAAAATCTTCCTGCTCGCCCAAGCCGCAGTACCCTACATTCCAGGTCAGAATCCAAAGAGGCTCGCCGTAGACGTACTCCTTGGAGCCGCTTCCTTCCACAGCTACCGTCTCTTCCGGCTCCGGATTATACTCGGTAACAATCGTCGCCACACACAATCCGGCTACTGCAATTACCAGTACCAGAATCAGACATGAGATTCCTTTTAAAATGCGCTTCCACAATGGCTTCTTTTCTTTTTTCATGCAACTCTCCTCTACTGTAGGCACCGGGCAATCAATGCCGTCATCTTGTCATATTCACAAACTGCTGCATACATACTGGCTTCCAACATCTCATCATTGGATGCCTTGGCAAAATTAATCTCAAAGTTCCCGTTGTTCTTGCATAGCTGCTCCATGTACATTCGCTGACTTCGACCATTGCCCTCCCGGAATGGGTGAATCACATTAATCTCCCCCAGCACATAAGCCAGCTTCGACGCCATCACTTCACGGTCTTCAATTCCCACGAGAAAATGATTGGCTTCCAACCAACGATGAATATCCCCAAAAGTCTTCTCCATATACATCACCGGACAAAACCGGAAGGTTCCCTTGGAGATATCCTCCCTGCGCAGCTCTCCGGCCCATTCGTACACATCCTGGAACAAATACCGGTGAATGGCGCACAAATGCCCCATGGAAAAGTCACCCGTCACACCCTGCGTACTTAAGTCAAAGTAACGCGCCATGGACATTTCCTTTTCAACACGGAGCAGTTCTTCTAAGTCATGAATATCCAATTTGTTACGAAGCACATTGGTTCCGGGATAGCAGAGATCCCCACCGTTGTACTCGTATGCATATACCATATCTTTCATAGGCACTTACGATACGCGAACATACTTCAAAGAGATCTCGGCAATGACATCATCCACACTGCGCTCACCGGTAAGAATCTCTTCTCCGCGACGTTCGTCTTCCTGCGTCATCTCCAGGCCTTCCATAGCAAATGACGCTCTTACACTGTCAATTGTTTCCTGAACCGTCATCATAACTCCATTCCTATAAATAGGTAACAATACTACAGCATCATTATACCAGCAACTGTGGATTTTCTCAACATCTTGTGCTTTTCCCCGGGATTGCCACCATATATCTTATGTGTCAAAAATTCGCTACTTTTTCTCCAAATTTTCTACTAGGCAATCGGAAGCAATCATTATAACATATTGTTGTTGCAAATCAGCATAAGGGAGAGTATGAGTTATGAGGTGGTTTTTTCCCACGAAGTTAGACCCTTCAAAGTGGCAGGACTTCTATCAGACGAAATATCAGTATCACGCCAAGGCCTTTCGTTGGATTGTTATTCTAATGTGTCTAGCCGAGGTATCTTACTTCGTCAGCGACTGTCAGACCTTCGGATATATTAATTGGAAGATGTTGCTTCCACGTACCGCAATCTTGGTACCGTTAATCCTGTTTTTGTTTTTCAATAAATATCACAAGGGCTACATCGCCAATATCTTTTTCGGATATTTCCTGATGCATGCCTGCATGTGGTGCACCATTTGGGCGATTTACTATTTGGAGAATCGGGATTACGCAAGAGAAGGATTCATCGTTATGCACTTTGGATTCCTGGCACTTGGACTTGCGGCGCCGTACTATTTATCCTCCATTCTCCACGCCTTTATTTTCCTGAATATCATCGTTTCAAATCAGTTCATCCACTATGAGCAATATGAAATGATGCTATCCTTGGCTGTTCCGTTGTACTTAGGAATCATCCTCTTCCAGAAAATACTGGAGAACAACTATGTGGACCATTACATCGACCACAAGAAGTTAGAGGCCCTATCTACCCACGACCAGCTGACCCAGGCTTATAACCGTAACATCTTGGCGGATTTGTTAATCCCGGGTACTACACAACTGCGCAAGGAATTTTCTCAGGACACCTGGTTCCTGTTATTGGATGTGGACTTCTTCAAGAAGGTGAATGATACCTACGGTCACGAAGCCGGCGATGTCATCTTAACCACCATTGCGGATTGTATTCACGCATCCATCCGCAAGAATGATTTCTGCCTCCGTTGGGGCGGCGAGGAATTCGTTATTATCTTACAGGACATTACCCGCATGGAAGCCATTACCATTGCAGAACGCATTCGCGCTTCCATCGAACAGTCCGACACCACACCGGCCGTTACCATTTCCGTTGGCGTCAGCCAGTACAAGGGTGCGGATTATCACCAGGCCATCAACGATGCGGACGCGGCCATGTATACCGCCAAGCACAGCGGACGCAACCGTGTGGTTTGCTATAACGACTAATAGAAAGAGCGCTTATGACCATGGTCTAAGCGCTCTGTTTTATTGCTTATTTACTTTATATATACGAAGGAACTTCTCAATCACTTCCAAATCCGGTGCATCACATCGATAGATTCCATAGATGTCCCAGGTATAGGCATCCCGAATCGGGATTGCCCGCACCTCCTCGTTATCCGGGAAGAACCGCGGCGATATTCCGATACCAATCTGATTCTTTACCAATTGATAGATCGACTCACCTTCCGATACCTTCGCAATGATATTGGGATGGAACCCATTCATCCGGCAGGCGGCAATCACATCATGATAGATATGATAGTTCTCGTTCATGGAGATTAAAGGCTCTTCCTTGATGGCGGTCAAATCCACCTCAACCGCATCCCATAACGGATGTTCGCGATACACATAGAGCACCACATCGATGCTCTTGATCTTGCAGCATTTCAGTTCCTGATGGGAGGGTTGTCCAATGACGAATCCAAATCCCACCTCATTATGCAGTACCTGCTTCATTACCGTGTCGTTGCTTCGTTCATGCCAGCTGGCAACGATTTCCGAATGTTCCGCCATAATCTTGCGAATAACGGATACATCCAATGCACGCAAGGTTCCGCTGGAAAAACCGATTTGGAAGCGAGCCGCGCGGCTGTTTAAGGCATCAATGGAGGCAAACAAATCGTTTAGATCCCGATTCAACAGCTTGGATTTTTCATAGAAGACCTTGCCGCTTTCCGTGGGAATCAAGCCCTCCTTGGAGCGAATAAACAGCGGCGTTCCCACCTCATCTTCCAGGCTCTTAATAATCTTGCTTAAGCCCTGTGGGGAAAGGAACAGCTTCCCTGCTGCCTTCTGCAGATTTCGCTCTTCATATACCGTTTGAAAACACTTAAAATTCTTCGTATTCATCAATACTCCTCACAAATACGGTTTCCATTATAATACAAGAACTCCCGCACAGCAAAGCCGCGCGGGAGCATGAGGGATTTATGTAAAATGAGGGAGTTAGAAAAAATTAAATGTGGTTTGCTACTTCGAAAGCATCCCAAATACCATACATAATGTTGGAAACCTGACGGGCATCACCTAAGAGGTATACCTCATCCAACTCGTTCCGGTACTGATTGTATAAGGTGTTTTCGCTCGCGTAACCTACACACAATACAACGTTGTCTGCAGGAAACTCCTTGGTCTCATCACCAACGGTAGCGCTAAGAACACCATTCTTAAATCCGGTTACTCTCGCGTTGCAGCATACATCGATGCCGTTGAACGGAATCAACTTCTCTAACATCTCCTTGTTTGCGGAGCACAGAGGTCCGTTGACTGCCATTAACTTATCCAATGCTTCTACGATGGTAACCTTCTTGCCATGCTGTGCAAGGTCCAGTGCCAACTCGCATCCGACTAATCCGCCGCCGACAACAATAACGGTATCGCCGGTTTCCTTCTCACCCAATAATACCTGCTCTGCAGAGAAGACCTTCTCGTCATCTCCAAGAGAGAACATCTTCGGACGGGAGCCGGTTGCCATAATGACAGCATCATAAGAAGAATCTAAGATTTCCTCTTCCGTTGCACGGGTATTCAAATGAACCTCTACATTCAAGCGGGCAAGTTCATCCTCATACCACTTTGCAAGTGCAATATCGTCTTCCTTGAATGCAGGTGCACCACCCGGAATCAGATTACCACCGAGACGGCCTGCTGCTTCGTAGAGTACCGGCTCATGCCCACGCTCTGCAAGAACACGGGCAGCCTCACATCCGGCAACACCACCGCCCACAACAAGAACTTTTTTCTTCTTCACGATTGGGTTGTAACGATTCAGACGCTCCTTACCTGCCTGTGGGTTTACCGCACAGTTGATGAGGGAATAAGTCTGAATACGGCCCATGCAGCCTTCCTGACAGCTGATGCAAGGACGAATCCGGCTAAGCTGATTACGACGAATCTTATTAACGATATCCGGATCTGCCAAGGTCGGACGTCCAAGGGAAATCATGTCACAGATATCCTCTTCGATGCACGCGGTTGCGGTATCCGGATTGTCTACACGGCCTGCCATAATAACAGGGATGTTGACATGCTCCTTAGTGATACGTGCAAACTCCTTGTAAGGAGCTTTCTCCATATACATCGGCGGATGATTCCACCACCAAGCATCATAGGTTCCGGCATCAACGTCTAACGCGTCATATCCGTACTTCTCTAATAACTTCGCAGCCTCGATACCCTCTTCGATATCACGGCCCTTCTCTTCGAACTCTTCGCCCGGAAGTGCACCTTCACGGAAGTCCTTAATCATGCTCTTCAAAGAGAAACGCATTGCAACCGGAAAATCCCATCCACAGGTCTTAGCGATTTCTTCACGAATCTCCTTGGCAAAACGAAGACGATTCTCCAAGGATCCGCCGTACTCATCGTTACGCTGATTGAAGAAAGAAATTGCGAACTGATCAATCAGATATCCTTCGTGAACCGCATGAATCTCTACACCGTCGAAGCCGGCACGCTTGGCATTGTAAGCACCCTTACCGAAGCTCTCAACGATTCCGTGAATCTCCTCTACGGTTAACGGACGACAGGTCTTATCCAACCAACGATGGGGAACTGCAGAAGCAGATACCGGCGGGAACTCACCCAAGTTGGTAGGAATGGTAACACGGCCGAAACCACCGCTCATCTGTAAAAAGATCTTAGAACCATATGCGTGTACGCGCTCCGTCATCTCGCGGCTGGTACGAACGAACTGTACCGGGTTATAGGTGGAGTTTGGAGTGTTTGGGAAAGATGGCTTCTCTACCTCTGTATCAGAGAACGTTACACCGGTAATAATCAAACCGATACCGCCCTGTGCACGTCTGGTGTAGTAGTCAATTCCGCGGTCATTCCAACCACCTTCGCAATCGCCCAATCCCAGTGGTCCCATCGGAGCCATGGCGTAGCGATTCTTGATTTCGAGCTTGCCAATCTTGACCGGCTCGAACAGTCTTGGATACTTCATATACATCCTCCTAGTGTTTCATACAATACATCCCCGAAGCCTCCACAGCCTCGGAATTGTTAAAAAAATATCAGATAAGATAATTGTAGAAAACATGGGACCAAATAGCTATCAACAAACGGTTGTGGTAGCACAACAAAAAGTTATCCTACCGGTTTGGGAAGCAAAAAGAGCTCCCAAAATGGGAGCTCTTCGAAAAATCAATTACTCAAATTGTGTTAAATCGATGCCGGCACTTACCAGGAAGTCTTCATCTTCCTTGGTTGCAATGCCGGAAGCCAATACCAGAATCTCACGACCGTGAAGGGTTCTTATAATATCCTTCACAACGGCCTGCTTCTTCGCGTCAGCATGAACACCATCGGTGTACTCCTTTGCAAGTCGTACCACCTTCGGCTTCATCATCTTCATGGCAGCAATATCATTCTTCTTGCTTCGTCCAAAGCCGCTCATCATGTACTGTGGCGCAGCTTCCGTTGTGATCAGGGAACGACGCTTCATATCCCAGGCCAACGGATTCAAATCCGCATAGTCAGACATGCTGACAATTAACCGACCGGCAATCTCTTTGCCACCCATGGATGCAATTTTGTTGGCGGTTGCTACCGTCATATTCACATTCGGATAAGAATTCAGGATTAAGTATCCTTCCCGATTCTCATGTAAGAACGTATTGATACCAAACAAGAAGGTATTCTCGTCCAATTCACCAAGCTTGTTGGCTGCCCCATAAGATGCTTCGATTTCTTCATAAGTCATCCCCTGCGGCTTCAAGAATGCTTCGTAGCCAAACACGGCTCCGGTCGCCACTTCCTTAATTGGCAAAAAATCAACGGTTAATGTCTTCGTATCCAGCTGAATCTTCGGTGTGTTTTCTGCGTAAAAAAATGATTCCATATCTAGTAACCTACCTCTAGTAATTTAGCCGACGCCAAGCTCAAAATCTTCCGACTCGTAGTTGCGCGTACGACGTACCCCACGGTTCTGAATTTTACCATGATTCTTCACAAAGAGGAATAGGGAGACGATATGTTGCAAAAAAAGACGCTTGGTCATCCCATACCAAGCGTCTCTTCGCTACTTATTTATTGCTGGTTTAGCACATGAACCAGTGCTTCCATGTATCCCGGAATATCCGGCGGTCGCCTTGCGGATACCAGGTTGCCATCCACAACCACCGGCTCATCCAGCCAGATGGCTCCGGCGTGGGTTAAATCATCTCGAATCCCCGGTGTACTGGTCACCTTGCGGCCTTCTAGAATCTCTGCCGATGCCAAAACCCATCCGGCATGACAGATTTGTCCGATCAGCTTGCCATCTGCATTCATCTCGCGTACCAACTCCAGCACTTCCGGGTAGCGGCGCAACTTATCCGGTGCCCATCCGCCCGGAACCAAGATGCCATCGTAATCCTTGGCCTTACATTCTAAGAAGGAAACCGTGGCTTCACATGGCACTCCATATTTTCCATGGTAGATTCCCGGCTTCTCTGCAGCCAAATCCACCTGAGCACCGGCTTCCCGAAGACGCATCACCGGGCACCACAATTCTAAGTCTTCAAAATCTTCACTTACCAATTGCAATACGCGTTTCATAAATTCCCCCTATACACATTTATTTATAATTCGTACTTGGATTTTTTCCTGGTAATCTCATTCATATACGCCGCGGTAATAATACCCGTCGGCAGTGCAATCACCGCCATGCCCACCAGGGCGGATATCATGGCAATGAATCGTCCGGCATCCGTCACCGGCGAGATATCTCCGTATCCGATGGTGGTAATGGAAATCGTTGCCCAATACAGCGCATCGAAAAAGCTCTCGAACAGATTCGGTTCCAATTGGAAGATTAACATGGCCGACACAAAAATGTAGACCATAATCAAAATCAAAACCGCCAACAGCTGGTTCCGTACCTTCCGGATTACGTTGGTAATAATCACCATGGTCTTGGAATAACGAATCAGCTTAAAGACACGGAAGAATCGAAACAGTCGAAGCAGTCCCACCTTGGAGGATACTCCCGGAATCAAACACAACACCGGAAGAATGGATAACAAATCAAAGATGGCCAAGGGCGTTAGAATATATGCAATATACGCACGGTAATTCCGATATCCCATCTTATAATCCGCCGTGCAGATTCTGGCGATATAATCAATAAGAAACAGACCACTGACTACAATCTCAATCCATCGAGTGTAGATGTTCTCCCCCTTCATGGTCATGGGCACCATTCCCACAACAATGGCAGTTGTCAACAATACATCATAGGCCCGACTGGACTTATCCCCAACGGAAGACACTTCCAACACTTCATATACACGTCGCTTCAAGTCGTACATACCGCACCCCCTACATGTTTCCCTTCACCAATGCCAATATGCCAAGGATTCCTACAATCATACTTAGCGTATGACAGATTCCAATAAAAATCCTGGATTGGATGGTGCGCATGTCTTTGTACATACCACTGTCGTCAATCAAGTGATGTTTCTTCGCATTCATATGCTATACCCCGTTACATGTAATCTTCCCCCATTACCTGTACCTAAGTTCATGATATACCATTCAATCGTATAAAAAAAGAGGAATCGATTGCCTTCGATTCCTCCGTATTTCTATATGACTTTCTGTAAAAAAGACTGCAATCGCTCGGACTTCGGATGATCAAAAATCTCCTCCGGTGTACCCTCTTCCACCAGCTGTCCTTCGTCCATGAAAATCACCTTGTCTGCCACTTCTCTGGCAAAGCCCATCTCATGGGTTACCACTACCATGCTCATGCCATCAGCAGCCAACTCCTTCATAACATCTAAAACCTCTCCAACCATCTCTGGATCTAATGCAGAGGTTGGTTCATCAAAAAGCATAATCTCCGGATTCATACAAAGGGCCCGCACAATGGCGATACGCTGCTTCTGTCCGCCGGATAACTGGTCCGGATAAGCATTGGCACGGTCTGCAAGACCTACACGCTCTAAGAGCTCCATAGCCTTCCCCTCCGCATCCGCCTTGGATACCCCAAGCAACTTCATCGGAGCAATGGTCAGGTTGCGCAAGATGGTCATATTAGGAAACAGATTAAAATGCTGGAACACCATGCCCATCTTCTGGCGATGCTTGTTGATATTTACCTTGGGATCCGTAATAGCCACATCATCTACATAGATATCGCCGTCGGTAGGAATCTCTAAGAGATTCAAGGATCGAAGCAGGGTAGATTTACCTGAACCGCTTGGCCCAATGATCACCACCACTTCTCCTTCCGTTACATCGATGGAGATATCGTCCAATGCCTTGATTTTGTCGCCTTTATAGTATTTTTTCAAATGCTCTACGCGAATAATCTTCTTATCGCTCATTGACACGTAACCTCCTCTCCAACTTACCTACCAGCCAAGTGAGCAACACCACCAAAACCAAATAGATGGTTGCTACACCGATGAGTGGCAAAAACGCAGTGAAGGTACGTCCGCGAATGAGATCTCCAGCCTTGGTCAAGTCGGTAATTCCGATATATCCCGCAACGGAAGTCTCCTTAATCAGCACGATAAACTCGTTACAAAGTGCCGGAAGTACATTCTTAATCATCTGCGGAATAATGATATAAATCATCGTCTGAATATAGGTAAATCCAAGGGAGCGGCCGGCTTCAAACTGACCGTTATCAATAGACATAATACCTGCGCGAATAATCTCCGCAACGTATGCTCCGGAGTTGATTCCGAAAGCAAAAATAGCAACCGGAATATCATTGGTACTGGATGCAAAAATGATAAAATATGCAATCAGAAGCTGAACCACCACCGGAGTTCCACGGATAACCGTCAAGTACAGCTTACAAATCCCGTTAGCAATAGACAGCGCAATAAATCCCGGGCCTCCACGCTTCTTCAACTCTTCGTAGTTCTTATCATAGCTGGAACGGACAGAAGCAACCACCGTACCTAAGGCAATTCCGATCAGAACTGCAAACAGCGTAATCTCCAAGGTCGCAAAGAGACCTTGGAGAATCATTTGATATCGTTCACTTTCCAAAAATACAAATTGAAATTGGGTTATAAAATCGCTCATCAATTAGTCCTCTGTTGGAATGTATTTTGCTACGATTGCATCGATGGTTCCATCCGCCTGCAACTTCGCAAGTGCCTCATTGATCTGGCCCAAGAGTTCTTCGTTATCCTTAGCGATGCAGATTGCATATTCTTCCTCTGCATATGCGCTGTCTAAGATAACCAATCCGGTATTGGCTGCCACGAAGGACTTGGCCGGTTCATTATCAATGATAACACAATCTACCTTGCCTGACACCAATGCCTGTACCGCATCGGCACCGTTCTTGTAACGAACCACTGCATCACCGTATTCATCGGATGCATAGATGTCACCGGTGGTATCCTGCTGTACACCAATCTTGATATCGGAGGACAGATCGTCTACGGATGCAATAGCGGAACCTTCCGGAACGATAATGGACTGAACAGCGGTTGCGTAGGTATTGGAAAAGTTAACACTCTGCTTACGTTCTTCGGTAACGGTCATTCCGGCCATTCCCATATCGAACTTGCCACTCTCCACACCGGCGATAATGGAACCAAACTCCACATCCTTAATCTCGAGTTCCATGCCAAGTTCCTTGGCAATTGCCTGTGCGATTTCTACATCGATTCCTACATATTCTCCGTTCTCCACATACTCGTATGGAGGGAAGGCTGCGTTGGTAGCCATTACCAAAGTATTACTGCCTGCTGCAGCCGCTCCATCGGAGGAAGTTCCACATCCAATGAGCATAACGCTCATGCATGCCATCATTAATACAGTTGAGAGAATCTTTTTTCCTTTTTTCATATCGGGCACCATCCTTTGAATGTTTATTCATTTCTTGTGTGTATAAATGCATATTAATACATTTAAAAGGTGGTGTCAACTCATATTTATACATTTTTTATTATTTTTTTGAATAAATATGAAAAAACACCCGCGGGGCAGCGAGTGTTCTTCCTTTTTTCAGTGTGTTTTGTAATAAAGTTATGCGAGATTATATTTGGTGATATTCACCCGGACATCTTCGTTGGTACTGAAGAAGATACCGTCACAGGAAATATCCGTTGGGAGGGTTGCTGTCATTGCATAAGCCCCATCTTCGAAAAATGCCTCCATACTGAATCGATCCAGGATGAGTCTCATCTTGATCTTGCCGTCACGGAACGGAATATGGGCACGCCGCTGGTGGACAACTGCTCTTCGGGATCCGGAGAACTTACGGTCAATCTTGACGATATTCTCTTTCGGACGGAATACAATATCCGTATGGAATTTCTCGTTACATGCTACTGACAGCGTGAATTTATCATACATGCAATTGATATCTTCCGGAGCAATCTCCAGTTCCATATCAATACATCTACCCTGAATTTGATCCAATGTCACCGCATTCACCAAGGTCTCGGAGTTCTTGTGGCGAATATCATTCTCACCCTTAATCAGAACATCCTTATGCTCCACCTTGTCGGTACGCATGGATTCCACTTCACGAATCGGATTCTGGTACAGACGATTGTTCTTAATATGAATCTCACGAGGAATGGACATCTGACCGAACCACGGTTCATTACGATCGTGGGCACCGGCGGTATCCCAGTTCTGCATCCATCCAATCATTACGCGGCGACCGTCTTCGGTAAGAATGGTCTGCATGGCATAGAAATCAATACCGTAATCTACCGCCTGGACGTGATCTTCGGTGAAGGTATCTGTTGCATCATCATAGGAACCGATCAGGCATAAAGTGCCGTTACCGTTGTGGAATTCAAAGCCTTCCGGAAGCATATCCTGCGGGCTGGTAAAAATGATTGCCTGTCCATCCAGTTCAAAGAAGTCTGGGCACTCCCACATGGAGCCGTATCTTCCGTTATTCTTGGCAAAGACTTTCTGATAATCCCACTTGATGCCATCAAAGCTTCGGAACAGAAGCAACTGTCCGCTACCGTCTTCGGCGCGGTTGGCAACCAAACAACGATAGGTACCGTCTGCCTTCTTCCAGATCTTCGGATCACGGAAGTCCGTCTTGGAACATCCATCCGGAATCACATCCGTTCCCATCACCGGATTCTGCTCGTATTTTTCATAATCAATTCCGTCACCAATGGCAATACACTGGGTCTGGAATTCTTTCATCTGACCGTTCTCCACGGTTCGCTTCATTACACCGGTATATACCAGAAGGTGTCTGCCGTCCGGTAATTCGATGGCGCTTCCGGAGAAGACACCATCCTTGTCATAGTATTCATCCGGTGCCATTGCAGCCGGAAGGTACTCCCAGTGCAGCAAGTCATCGCTTACTGCATGACCCCAATGCATCGGGCCCCATTGTGCATCATACGGATGGTACTGATAAAAAAGATGATATTGGTTCTTGTAGATGCAAAACCCGTTGGGATCATTCATCCAGCCCACCCTCGGAGAGAGGTGAAATTGCGGTCTTGCCTCCGCAGGTATTAATTTCTCAAAGGCCTCCTCGTATTTTCTTGCCTCTCTCAAAGTTTGACTGTTCATAGGAATTCCTTTCCTTTTGTTTTATTTTTTAGTTTGCATAATATGCATCTAAGTACTGCTGATAAATTGCTAAGTACTCATCGATTCCGTAGCTGTTTACCTGATCCAAGTATGCATTCCAGGACTCATCGGTAATACCGTCACGGATGAATTCAGCCTTGCTGGAGTTCAAGTAAGATACCAAATCTGTCTGAATGGCAGATAACTTCTCGGTGTCTTCTGCGCTCATGAATACACGTGGGTATACATACTGGTTATGCATATCCTCGGTGTAGTAATCCTTAATCCAATCCAAACGATACTGTGCATCATCCGGGCAGGTTACGTAAACATCGTAGTACTCATCAAGAATTGCTAAAGGTCCGCCGACACACTCAGCCTCACGTACTTCTACAGGAGAAGCATCGCCAAGAGGTGCATGCTTTAACATTGGATCACCGTTGGCATTCTCACTCAACTCGAAGATATCGAACTCATCATCCTCGCCGTAAGTTCCCCAGTTGTTCTGTGGAGACTGGAAAGGATCATACATCTGATCTAACCATGCACAAATCAACGCAGGGTTCTTACATACGCTGGTTACTACGCAACGGCCTCTGTCGAAACCGGAAGTGAAGGAACCGTTCTGTGGTGTTACGTTAACGGTATCAGCCTTCAGAGCCTTCAAAGGTACGTAGTCGTTGATGTTATCAATATTTGCAACATCCCATGTGAAGCATACGCCGTATCTGTGGGACTTACCCTTAGCAACATAGGTGGACCAATCCTGGGTGAAGCACTCCGGATCGATTAAGCCTTCTGCATACAACTGATGTAACCACTCCACACCCTTACGGAATCCGTCGGTAGTTGCGGTACAAATAACCTTTTTGTCATCAGTTACAGCAATGTGCTGTCCCATATCGACATCGCCGATACCATCGCCGAAGCCGTTGATCAAAAGATTCGGATCCTGATCGTTAACGATGCAGGACATTGGAATGATGTCACCATCGATTCCGAATTCCTTCTGAAGTTCCGGAGCATGCTCCTGGAAAGCCTTCAATACAGCCTCGAACTCATCTACGGTTGTAGGAGTCTCAAGTCCAAGGAAGTCTAACCACTTCTGGTTGATGAATGTCATGTTGTTACCAACGGTCTGGATGGCGGTCTTCTCGGAACCCAACTGCTCAATCCAAGGCAATGCCCAGATATGGCCGTTCTCATCGGTACACATGGTACGATATTCCGGATACTTATCGAATACAGCCTTTAAGTTCGGCATGTACTCATCGATGTAATCCTCTACCGGGATGATGACACCCTGGTCAGCGTAACGGATCAAGTCGCTGTCGCCGAAGCCGGCATTGAATACGAAATCGGTCAGTGTGTTTACATTGGCCATGTTCAGAGAGATTTTGTCTCCCCACTGGTCGGAAGGAATTGCTGTCCACTCAACATGTACGTTGGTGTCATCTTCCAATCTCTTAAAAATGGTACGATTGTTTGGCTCTTCCTCAGTTCCGGTAGGATAACTGATCATACCGGTGATGGTTACCTTCTCGTCCATTGGGAAGTGGATATCTGCTACGTCCACTGAATCAGCATTACTTGCGCTGTTCCCCTTGCTGCCGCCGCAGCCGGTGAATGCACTTGCTACCATGGTTGCGGCAAGTGTAGCGGCTACTACTCTTTTTGCAAATCTCTTTTTCATTGTTTTTCTCCTCCTATATTTAAAACAGCTCCTTCGTCTGCTGTTTATAACATTAACCCTTTACGGAACCAACCATGATTCCTGCATCGAAGTACTTCTGGAAAAACGGATACATCACCAGAAGCGGTAAGCTGGAAATAATGATGGTTGCGTATTTTAACAACTCTGCCAAACGCGCCCTCTCAGCAGTGGACTGCATATCTGCAATCATGCCTGCGTCCGGCTGGTTCTGAATCAAGATGGCACGAAGTACCAACTGTAATGGCTGCTTGGATGCGGAATTCAAATAAATCATGGCATCGAAGTAGCTGTTCCACATTCCGACGAACTGCCACAAGCACAGTACGGCGATAACCGGTGTACATACCGGAAGCAAAATGCGGAAGAAAAGTGTCAACTCATTGGCACCGTCAACCTCAGCAGCTTCCCGAAGCTCTCCCGGGATTCCGCGATAGTAGGTACGGGCAATAATCATATTCCATACGGAAAATGCACCCGGAAGTACTACGGCCCACATACTGTCCAACAAACCTAAGTTACTGATCAATAAGTAAGTCGGAATCAAACCGCCGCCGAAGAACATGGTAATCATGAACAGTACATTAAAGAACTTTCTTCCGCGGAAGTCTGGAAGTGACATTGGGTATGCACACAGCATGGTGATTGCTACGGACAAGAATGTGAATAATAAGGAATACACAATGGCATTCTTAAAGCCTACCCAAATCTGTCCGTTGGAAATAACACGCTCATATGCGGTTAGTGTCCATTTTTCAAAGTCAAAGGTAATTCCCGTATTCTGCAAGGTAATGGGATCCATGAAGGAAGCAATTATGATATAAACCATAGGAACAATAATCGCTAAAACAAACAATCCTAAGATCACATAGCCTACCAGCAGGAAGACTTTGTCTCCGAGAGAATGTCTGGCAAATGCGCTTTTTTTCTTCGTAGTGTTTTCCATGACATTCTCCTTCCTATAGTCCCTGACCGTCGTTCATCCACTCGACGATCTTATTCACGGTAATTAACAAAACAACATTGATGACGGTGTTGAACAAGCCAACAGCTGTGGAATAACTGTAGTTACCGTCAATCAAACCTTTCTTATATACATAGGTAGCAATGATTTCGGATGCTCCTAAGTTCAGATCCGTCTGCAATGCATAAGCCTTCTCGAAACCGATACTCATGATGTTACCTGCCTGAAGGATGAACTGGATAACAACCATATCCTTGATGGCCGGCCACTCAACCGCCTTAATCTGCTGCCAGATATTGGCTCCGTCAATCTGTGCGGCTTCCTTCAGCTCCTGAGATGCATTGGATAAGGAAGCGGTGTACATAATGGATGCCCAACCTGCGCCCTGCCAGATACCACTGATGATGTAAATCGGTCGGAAAGCTTCCGGTAATGTTAAGAAGTTAATGGTGGTTCCGAACATCAAATTCACCGGTCCGGTTACGGACAACAGGATACGAACCATACCGCAGAGTACGATGACGGAAATGAAGTTCGGCATGTACAGAACCAACTGAATCTTCTGTTTGATCTTGCTGCTCTCAATTCTATTTAATAGAAGAGCAAGAATAATCGGAATCGGGAATCCCCACAACAAACCGAAAATACTAAGCTTCAAGGTATTCACCAAGTAAGATAGAAAATCCGGTGATGATAAGAACTGACGGAAGTACTCCAGTCCTACCCACTCGCTTCCGAAGAAGCCTTTGAACGGGCTGTACTTCTCGAATGCAATTAAGATTCCTCCCATAGGTGCATAGCGAAACAGTAATGTCAGCACCAATGCAGGCCCCAGGAAGAACAGATATAATCTCCAATGATGCTTCACATACAGTAATGTATTGTGAGCCTTAGCTTCCTTATTCATTTACCCTCCTCAAAGTCGTATGACACATATGTCACAATTTGTTTATGCATTCACTATACCATATTTTACATTTGTGTCAATTCGGTTTTGTATATTTGTAAAAATATAACAATGGTTTTGCACTGTTTTTGTAAAAAAGTGCATCAGAATTTTTACATTTGACAAAATGCATGTAACAATTTATCATAGTCTATGGAAATCCGTTGTTGATTTTCGGTTTTTACATTTGAGAGATTTTTACATAATATATAAATAGGAGAATGACATGGCTAACAAAGTAACCATTCAAGACATTGCGGATGCGCTGGGGGTATCCAGAAATACCGTATCCAAGGCGATTAACAACACAGGAATTCTTGCAGATGCCACCCGAGAGAGAGTCTTGGCGAAGGCCATTGAGATGGGGTACAAACAGTTTTCTTATGCATCTTCCACTGCAGACATCTATGGAGGCCTGTCTGCGAAGAAACCGGTCATCGCCGGAGAAGTTGCATTTTTCACCGGTGGCTTCTTAGATAATTCCCATTTTGCCACCACCATGCTGGATAAGTTCCAGAACGAGATTACCCACCTTGGGTATCGTATGACCATGCACCGGGTTACACCGGACAACTTGGAACAGTTAGTACTTCCGCCAAGCTTCGATGCTGCCAGAACCCAGGCCATTATCTGCGTGGAGATGTTCCATCATCCGTATTGTGAGATGTTATGTAACCTTGGCATTCCGGTGCTTTTGGTAGATGCTCCGGTTGCCAGCTATTCCCATCGCTTAGCAGCAGATATTCTTATGATGGATAACTCTGCAGGAATTTTTAACCTGATTTCCGATATGCGGGTGCGAGGCCTTCGCCGCATTGGATTCATCGGCCAGATGAACCACTGCCGCTCCTTCTTCGAGCGCTTCATGGCGTTCCGTAATGCCATGTATCTGAATGATTTGCCAATCAACGAAGAGTTCTGCCTGACGGATATTTGGCCGCATGGCCCGGAATACTATTCCCACCTATGTGATGCCATCCGTGCATTGAATGAACTTCCAGATTTGTTCATTTGTGCCAACGACTTCATTGCCATTGATTTAATCAATTGCCTGAAGCAAATGGGCAAGTCCTATCCGGAAGATGTACGCATCTGTGGTTTCGACGATTCTGCAGAATCCCGTGTCATGACACCGGCCTTAACCACCTGTCATATTCACACCCAGGTGATGGGACATACCGCAGCGAACCTGCTACTCTCCCGTATCGAGCAGCCGGATCTGAATTACCGCACCGTTTATGCGGAGACGATTTGATTTATCGTGCATCTACCGATTAAACGTTTTATGGAGTAACTATGCGTAACTTATTGAACTACGACGGACCTGTCCTTCGTTTTATCACCAAAATTGTACAGAGCGTTTGGCTGAATATTCTATGGATGGTTTGTTGTATTCCCATCATTACCATCGGCGCATCCACCACAGCGCTGTGCTATACCTGCCAGAAAATTGCACGGGATGAAGACGGCTATATTACCAAAGCCTTCTTCCATGCCTTCCGGGAGCAGTTCGGCAAAAGCACTGCCATTGGTGTTATCATGACAGTGGTTGGCCTTGCACTTTCCGTAGATGGATATATACTTTATCATTTGTGCTTTACCGCTCCCATTTGGGCCTTCTTAAGTGCAGTTCTTATCGTTGCCGGCATTGCTTATATCATTGTGGCACTTTGGATTTTCCCGTTGCATGCGCACTTTGATAACACCATCCCGGCATTGTTTAAGAACTCTATCATGATTGGCATGCGTTTTATCGTCTGCACCGTGGTGATGTTTTGTGTCATTCTTGCCATGGGCGCTTTGATTTACTACATCTGCACGCCATGCATTGTGTTTGGTATGGGTACCTGTGCACTACTCAATGCCATGATTATGAAGAACATCCTGATTCAATGTGAGCAGGCGCAAGCATAGGATTATATTATGAAGCATTCCATTTTTCGTGAACTGAATAAGAAACAAAAGCTGCAGTACATCTGGGATTATTACAAAATCCACATCTTCGTTACTGCAGCTCTTATTTGCATTCTTTTTTCCCTGGTTCGCACCATGCAGCGCAATCAGAAGGCTGATCTGTATGTTGCCTACGTAAACGTTGCGGTCTCCGACCATTTTCTGAAAGAGATGACCAACGGCAGCGATCTTACGGTCTCTAATTACACCAATCTTCTCATTACCGAAGACCCTAACAGCGAGAACTTAGAGTATGCCTACGGTTCCGCCATGAAGGTCATGGCCGCCATTTCCGACGGTAAGCTAGACATCGTCGTCGGGGACCGCTACGCTTTGGATTGGTGCCATTCCAACGAATATCTTGATAATCCTTTGTCCTATATAGAAGAAAATCCCGCTCTCCTTGCGCAAGTCGAGCCATACTTGATCTATGACGAAAAGGGGGAGCCTTATGCCATCGATCTTTCTTTTTCTTCTTACTACAAGGAAGCAGGATTTTCTGATTCCCTTTATTTAGGCATTATCCCTTCCGAGGAAGATTCCCCGGAAGTTCTTACCTACCTTTCTTTACTCAACCGATGAGATGGTGACTTCCAATCGGCCGCCGTCCCAGGCATCATTGCCTTCCGGATCCACATGGAAGATTAATACATCTCCCGCATGCACATCATATTCTCCATTGAAGTCCCGGCTGATTTCATGGTCACATTTGCCTTGGATATCATCGCCAATCCAAATCTTCTCCTCGTTATTGATATGCAGTCGCACGCAGGTTCCGTTAGCCTCCGGGTCACTGCTGTTTACGAACTTGGTATAATTACCGGTTACACGAATCTTGCCGTCTTTTGCAACCACCCACTTGTAAGCAGCATTCTGCCCGTTTCCAGGTTCCACGAAATCCGCCTTCAACTCCGGTTTTCCATTGTTAAAGTAACGATTGTTCTCTGTGTCATATGGCAGCTCTTTAAAGTTTGCGCCATTCCACTCGCACATGCCGTAGTACCAGCCATTCTTGCCCTGCTCTCCGGAGAAATCATTCTTCAAAACGGTGGCGTTTTTCCGGTCAGAAGCACTCGGTGTGCTTGGATCCGGATTGGTGTTGGTGCCAGGTTCCGGCTGACTTGCGGTGGCATCTTCAATGGTTACACTTAAGCGTCCACCGTCATAGCTGTCGTTGTCTTCCGGATTGATGGCAAACATAATCACATCACCGGCATAGACATCATAGACCTCGTTGAATTCAGCCTTGCGCTCGTCTGCGAAGTTGCCCTTGCCGTCAATGTACTTCTTTTCCTCACCGTTGACAAAAATTCGCACAACTACGCCGTCTGCATTCGGATCAGCTGTATTGGCAAACTTGGTATAATCCCCGTGGACGCGAATCTTACCATTTCTAGCTACCGTCCAGCGGTATGCTGCATTCTTGCCGTTACCCGGTTCTGCATAATCCGCCTTTACTTCCGGCTTACCACCATCGTAATAGCGGTTGTTCTCTGCATCGTATGGCAAATCTTCATAGTTCTTGCCATCCCAATCACACTTACCGTAGTTCCATCCGTTCTTGCCCTGCTCTCCGGAGAAATCATCCGCAAGTACCGTATGGTTCTCTCTGGTGGTATCCTCCGTTGCAGTCGATGCATCCATAATTCTTACAGACAGTCGTCCGCCATCCCATGCATTGTTGTGATTACAACCAATGGAGAAGGTTAACACATCTCCGGCTTTTACTGCTAAGTTATCAAATCGAATATCTTTTACCGTGTTGTTACCATCGCCGGCCTGTACCGGGCAGAGGCTACTATAGATATTGTGATTGTTCAGATAAATATTTAAGGTGGTTCCGTCCGGCCAGCTGGCGTTTGGATCCTGATGTCCGAACTTGGTATAATCTCCTACTACATTGATGGTTCCGTCTACAGCAACCACCCACTTGTACATAGCTTCCGCATTGAGACGTGGCTGTACGAAGTCTTTCTTTACTTCCAAGCCTCCGAGGCGTCTGGAAATATAGCCGCATCCATCGTCGGTTTTCTGAGTAAGGATTTCTGCCTGGGTAACGTTCTTACCTTCCAGATAATACCAGCCGTTGCTTCCCTGCTCACCGAAATCGGTTGCCAGGTTGGCATTATTGCTGCCACTGTTATTGACGAACTCTCCGCCGGTCATTACTGCATCCTCAATAGAGAAGGTGTACTTACCACCGTCGTATGCGGTATTTTCCCGACCGTCTACCAACATGGTAAGAGTATCTCCGGCTTTGACTGCCAATCCGGATACCGAGAGGTCTTTGGTTACTTCCCGATCGGTTAACGGATCGAAATCTGCCCGCTTTAATACCTGTCCATTCTTCATAAGATATACGGTTACACCATCCGGCCAGGATGGATTCTTGTCCTCATTTTTTAGCTTCGTATAATCCGCCGTAATATCCACGGTACCGTCTTTTGCTACCACCCACTTCACGTTGGCGGAACGTCCCTTGTTACCCGGAACGATGAAATCACGCTTAATCTCTACGCCGTCCTTGGTATCATAACGGTCTTCCTTGGAGTCGAAGTGCTCAACATTTACAGCAAAATTCGGATTCAGATAATATCCGGACTGGAAGCACCAACCATTATTACCCTGCTTACCGAAATCCTGTGCAACGGAGGCGTTGTTGGTACGGTTTGGATCCTTGGCAACCACATTGGCTTCCGTCTGTCCTACCAATGGGGACAAGCCCTTAATGGAGAACTGATACTTGCCGGCATCATAAGCATTGTTTTCCTTGCCGTTTACCACCATGGTAATGAAGTCCCCACGCTTTACGCTTAAGGATTCCACATCCAGTTCCTTGGTAATCTCTTCCTTGGTGTCCGGTTTAAACTCTTCCTGTACCAGCTTCTCATTGTTATGGTACAGAGTCACTCTGGTTCCGTCCGGCCAGGATGGATTCTTGTCCTCGTTTTTCAGCTTCGTATATGCTGCATCAATACGGATATCACCGTCCTGTGCCACTTTCCACTTGATGATAGCGCTGCGACCCTTGCCGGTGTTAACGAAATCACGTTTAATCTCAAGGTAGCTTGGGTCGAAGTAACGCTCCTCGTCCTGCTCGAAATTGGTCATATTGTAGGCATCAAACGGTTCGTCTTCATAGCCTTCCTGATAGAACCAGCCATTCTTGCCCTGCTCACCGAAATCGAACTTCACATCTGCGAAGTTCTGTCTGGTCTCACTCTCATCGATGGTAACGTCATTCTCGTTGGCTGTGCTGCTTCGATCCATGAAGGTCACATCCAGATTACCGCCGTCGTAGGACGCATTCTGATTGGAGTCCACGACAAAATAGAACTTATCTGCGGTGGTTACATCGATTTTCTTCTCACGGAAGGTGATGACATTCTCACCCTTCTTCGGCGCAGCCACTTTCTTGGTGTACAGGCGCTGGTTGTTCTTATAAACACTTACCACAACTCCGTCCGGCCACTCCGGATTGCCGTCGTTCTGCTCGAACTTGGTGTATTTCATACGAAGCTCTACCGCTCCGTTCTTCGCCGGCTGCCATGCCACAATGGCCGCATCATTTAATGCCGGATGCACGAAGAACTTACTCATCTCTAAGTTCGGGGAGGTGGTATTCATGTAGGTCTCCCCCTTCTGGGTTGTGACCACATGGGCATCCTTCACGCCCTTTCCGCAGAGATAACTCCAACCGTTCTTACCCTGATAACCGAAATCATCCTGGTTGTTGGCATTGTTGTCCACTCTGGAAGTATCCTTGCGAACGCCCGGAAGCTTGGTATTCACGTCATCGATGGCCACGTAGAGGGAGCCACCGTCATAGGCGTTGTTCATGTTGGGATCTACGGCAAAATACAGGCTCTCTCCCTCTTTTACCGCAATGTCCTTCAGTACTTCCTCTAAGAGTTCTTCTTTGTCGGTGCTGATGTCCACCTCATAACGGCCAAGTGGTTCTTCCCCCTTATACACATAGAGGGTTACGCCATCCGGATAGCCCGGATTCTTGTCCATGTTCACGTTCTTCACGTAGGTCATCTGAATATTGACCTTGCCGTCCTCTGCAGCACGCCATTCCAGAATCGGTGCAACGCCCTCTGCCGTATGGATGAAGTTGGACTTCACCTCCAGGCCGGTGGCACCAATCTGATAGTATTTTTCCCCGTTGTAGGACTCTAAGCGGCGGGACTCCGTCGGTTTCTGACTCTCTCCATAGCGATAGAACCATCCGTTATTTCCCTGCTCGCCAAAGTCTGCCACGTTGAATGCATGGTTGGTTCGACTCTCGCTATCCACAAATTCCGGTTCTTCATAGGCATCTCCGGAAAAAGTAGACGGCCATCCGCCATTTAGCATATCGATTTCACTGGCATTGGCCTGCGGTAAATGCATTCCCAAAACCACTGCACCTGCCACTCCGCAGGCAGCTGCAGCCCCGATGCCTCCCATCACAAGCTTGTGCTTCAGGAGACGCGTCATTATTTTCTTCAACTTTCTTCCCCCCTTTATTTGTATAACTTCACCCCGTCAAATGTGACCTTGGAATTGATTCCGAAAATGCCCCATTCCATACCCTGGGACAGGTACATTCTTGTTGTAAATGCAACTTCATCGTTGACATACATCACCACTACGCCACCGGAGATTACCATGGAAATATGTAACTCATCCTTACCGGAAAAATCATAGTCGATATAGGACTGGGCACTCTTTTCCATCATGTTGCCGGTATTGTAGAACTCGATGCGATTGGTTGCCGGATTCAATACAATATTGATATTTCCAACGTTTTCATCATTGGTATTGAAGGCAAATCCAAATATTCCCTGCGGATCGTAATCTTTGATTGTAGTCTCCAATCGATAGCTTCCCATCAAGCGCTTGAATCCCACCATCTCGTATTCGTTGCCGGAAAAGGTGTAGCTTCCATCTTCTTCGCTCACCGACTCTGTCATCTTCAGCGGAGATAACACCAATTCCTTGGATAGAAGTTCTTCAATCTCCGGGTTCATTACCGGGGCTAAGGTTCCGTCCTTCTGCTGCTGTAACAGATGGGTTACCATATTGCCGCCCCAATCATAGACTTCGCTGTCCTGATGGTTTTTCTTGGTTCCGTTCCAACCCACCACATAGAGTTTCTCGCCGTCTGTCTCCAGTCGTCCCGCATAGAAGCCGTCACAATCGAAGGAATCCCGTTCCGGTTTTACAAAGGTTCCATCCGGTGCATCTGCCACACGGTAATGAACCACTCTGTTCGGCCACTGATCGGAGAAGGATAAATACCACTTGCCCTGATATGGCAGCAAGGTCGGACACTCCATATTGGAATCCGTTCCCATATCGTTTTCAAAAAATACCCCGGCATCCGTCCAATGGGACAAATCCGTAGAGGTGTATTTTGCAATGACACCGCTGTTTTCAAAGCGGGTGGTCACCAACATCCAATAACACTTTTCCGATTCCATGTAACGTACATAAGGATCGCGGAAATCATTCTTGGAATAATTGTCCCCTGCAGTAAAGGTATCCTCCGGAATCTTGGTCCATTCCTTCAGGTCCTTACTGGTTGCATGCATCACAGCTTCCTTCGGTTCGTAGGTATCATTATGTCCGGTATAAAACGCATGGTATAGTCCATCTGCATCCCGAATCACGCTTCCGGTACCAAGGGCGATATCCTGGTCTTCTACGCTGTCTCCGTAGTTAATTACCACGCCTGAATCCTCGTAGGAGCAAAAATCACTGGTATCAATCATGGCCCATGGATGGTATCCCTGCTTGCCGTTTCTCTGATCTGCCAGATAGAAAATATGATAGGTTCCATCCTCATAGAACGGCATGGTATCACCAATAAATCCCTCGACGGATACCGGATACAAATCGTAATTGTCCATGTTCTCTCCCAAGTATTCTTCTTCATCGGCTGCACTGCCTGCTGCAACCTGCGGTACCGACGCGCAACCCACCATACTAACGCTCATGGTTGCTGCCAGTAAGCCACATATCCACTTTCTCATGTTCCCCTCCTCTAGGCGCATTTGCACCATATATTGTTACATTTAGTCTACATATGTAACAATGCAGTGTCAATATAATACGCCATTTGCACCATATTTTCGTGAAAATGTGATTTTTTCTTGGGATAATTTTGTGAAATATGATTACTTGGATTTCGAAAAATGTTACAATTGACACATTTTGTGGGATAGGATACTATATTTTCATATCGTAAGTTAGGAGATTATCATGGGAAACAGGGTTACATTACAAGAAATCGCAGATGCGCTTGGCATCTCCCGAAACACCGTGTCACGTGCACTGAATAACACCGGGAATGTGTCATCTGCAACACGCAATAAGATTTGCCAGGCTGCCCTGGCTATGGGATACAAACAATTCCAGTCTCCGGAAGCTGCTTCCACTTATGGTGCACCTATGCCTGCGGATATGGGTGGCAAGTCCGAGATTGCTCTGTTTACCCATTCTTTTCCGGGGAGCTCCCATTCCGGCAACAAACTCTTAGAAGCATTCCAGCACAAGGTCAATGCCTTGGGATATAAGCTTTCCATTAATATCATTCGGGATTATGAAATCGAAAATCTGTGTTTTCCGGCGAATTTCACCGCCGAGAACATCGCCGGCATTCTCTGTATCGAGCTCTTCTCCGAGTCCTACAGTGAATTCTTATGTACACAGAACATTCCGATTCTTTTCATTGATACCCCGCTTAGCCATCGCTGCAATCTTGCTGCCGATGTGCTGTATATGGAGAACCTCTCCAGCGTCTATCACTTATTGGATCGACTTATGAAGGCCGGCAACCGCAACATTGCTTTTGTAGGAGACCGCATGCACTGCCAGTCCTTCTATGAACGTTGGCAGGCTTACGTGTCCGTGTTAGCAGACCATGGTGTTCCGCTACGTACCGACCTGTGTATCTTAGACGAGGATACCAGCCCTTACTCCGATGCCGATTGGCTGGGACAACGCATCAGCGAACTTCCGCTCTTGCCGGATGTGTTCTTTTGTGCCAACGACTTCTTAGCCATGTCCACCATGAAGGCACTGCGTTCCCTTGGCAAATCTGTTCCGAAGGATGTTCAGGTGTGTGGATTCGATGATGCTCCGGAGGCCAGCTTAATTGCGCCGAGTCTTACCACTATTAAGATTCACAGCAGTTCCATGGGCTATACCGCTGCGGAATTACTGTTATCCCGCATCCAAAATCCCCAGATGCCATATCGCAAGACTTATATTGAGACCGACATTATTTATCGGGATTCCGCAAAATAAAAAGACGGGCACGTGATTCGTGTCCGTCTTATCTTTTACCAATTTTTTTCAAATCCGTTGGAGAGGAATCGATAATCATCCCCGGTTCCATCTGTGGATAACAATAGTTCCACCACGGCGCAGTTGTTGATATCTACATCCCAATAGGCGCTGCGGGGTGTCTTCTTCAGATATTCTAAAATGGCATGTCCCGTAGCTCCGTGACTCACTAATAGTACAATATCCTCTTCGTCGAACTCCCCTGCTAGCATGCGACGACGTAATTCCTCAATGACCTTCCCGGCTCGGGATACCACCTGGTCATAGTCTTCGCCGCCTTCCGGCGCTACAAAGGTCTCCGGGTGATCGAAACAGGATTCTAAGAACTCGGGATGCTCTTCCTCTACGTTCTTCTGCTCGTAGATACCGAAGGCCATCTCTATGAGATTCTCATTCAGTTCAATCTCTTCCGGCTTGTTGTCTGCTCGGATGCTATTCTCTTCGTAGGAAGAAATATCTATGCCTGCTGCAATGCATCCCGTCTCAATGGCACGTCCCAAGGGACTTGTAATCACCTTGGTCGGCTGCAGCTGATTTGCAACCAGCCACGCTCTTGCTTCCGTGGCCTGCTGCCGACCTCTGGCATTCAGTGGGATATCAGAACTGCCCTGGAGGCGCTTTTGTATATTTAAGTCCGTCTGACCATGACGCATTAATAAGAATCGCATAGGTTACCTCAATTACGCTACAATCTCAACCAGCTCAATCTGGAAGTTCAGTTCCTTACCGGCCATCTCGTGGTTCGCATCGAAGGTAATGTTCTCTTCATCTCTTGCAGTAACTCTTACACGGAATGGACGTCCGTACATATCCTGCAGGAATGCCTGGTCCCCAACCTGTAACTCTTCCGCTCCCGGAAGCTCTGCCAGCGGCAACGTAATAATTGCGTTTGGATCAGCCTCTCCGTATGCTTCTTCCGGATTCAGGTGCACGTTTACAATCTCGCCCACTTCCATCTCAGCAACGGCCTTATCGAAGCCCATAATCATCATACCCATACCACAAACGAACTCCAATGGCTCGCCTCTGTCGTAGGAAGCATCGAACTGGGTTCCGTCATTGAAGGTACCCTTGTAATGCACGCGAACGGTCTTGCCTACATTTTTGCCTTCGAATAATGGCTGTGGCTCACCGCATCCACTACATCCACTGCATCCGCCGGAAGCACATCCGCCTTCCTCTGCGTCCTCGTGGCAATGACCGCAACCATGCTCTTCTTCCTCATGGTGATGATCGTGATGGTCGCAGTTCACGCCGGAGCTAATCAGCTCTCCACCTAAGAATGCTTCTACTGCCTCATCTACATCACCGCTGACACCGGCCATAACCTCAATGCCTGCATCAGTTAATGCTTCCATGGCACCACCGCCGATGCCACCGCAGATCAATGCCTCTACGTCGCCATCTGCCAAGAATCCGGCCAATGCTTCATGGCCGTTGCCATTGGTTCCGATGACCTCAGAGGATACCACCTTGCCATCCTCCACGGTATAAATCTTAAACTCCTCGGTATGTCCAAAATGCTGGAATACCTGTCCGTTTTCATATGTTACTGCAATTTTCATTGTATTTTTCCTTTCAAAACTATCTTCTTGTGAGAAGTACGGCATTTTCTATATGCAAGCTGTGACCGAACTGATCTACCGGAGTAACCTCCTGTAATTCATATCCTTCGGCACACAAAAACTTCAGATCCCTTGCTAGGGTTGCCGGGTCGCAACTGACATAGACGATGCGCTTCGGTGCCATCTGTACCATGGTGCTTAGGCACTTCTCGTCGCATCCCTTTCGGGGTGGGTCCACCACAATCACATCCGGAGCCTTCAGCTTCTCATCCGCTGCTGCAATTTTCTCACCATGAATGCTGCCCTGCTCGTAATATTCCGGCAGTACTTCCTCTGCCTTGCCTACGTAAAAGTGCGCGTTGTCCATGCCGTTTAGTGCGGCATTGCGCTTGGCATCTTCAATGGCCTCCGGCACAATCTCCACACCGTATACCGTCTTGGCCTTCTGTGCTAAAAACAACGAAATGGTTCCGATGCCGCAATATAAGTCCCAAACCGTCTCTTGGCCGGTAAGGTTGGCATACTCTAGAGCCTTGCCATAGAGCTTCTCGGTCTGTACCGGATTCACCTGGTAGAAGGAACGTGGCTGAATCTGGAACTGCACACCGCCAATGGAGTCCGTAATGTAATCACTGCCCCACAGCGTCTTGGTGACGTTGCCCATAATCACATTGTCCCGTCTGGTGTTGCTGTTAACCGAGATGGAGGTCATGCCTTCCACCTGCTGCAGCCGCGCGATCAAGTCAGACGCTGCCGGCAAGGTGCTACCGTTAATAATCAGGCAGACCATAACCTCTTTGCTGGAGAAGCCCACGCGAATCAGCACATGACGAAGCAGTCCCTTACCAGTGGTCTCGTCATAGGCACTGACCTTATTGGCCCTCATATAATCCTTCACAATAGCAAGAATCTCTTCGTTCACATCCACGCCTAAGTAACAGCGGTCGCTCTCTACCACCCGGTGGCTGCGCAGCGCATAGAATCCGGCAATGGGATTGCCCTGCTCGTCTTCCTGGATGGGATACTGAGCCTTGTTACGAAAATGGTATGGCTCCTCCATTCCAATGATTGGCTGCATCACTTTTGCAACCAGCTCGGGAGAAAAACCACCGATGCGAATCAAATCTTGTGCCACCTTGCGCTCCTTAAAACGAAGCTGGGCACGATAATCCATCTGCATGATCTGGCAACCGCCGCACTTCCCCGCTACCGGGCAGATTGGTTCTACGCGGTCTTCAGACGGTTCTAGAATACGGACGATTCTGGCATAGCCGTAGGTCTTCTTCAGCTTGGTGACACCGGCCTCAATCAAATCTCCCGGCAACGCCCCTTTTACAAAAAAGGTCATGCCTTCCTGCTTGCCGATGCCTTCCCCGCCGGTGCCAAGATCTGTAATCTGTAGTTGGAAGGTATCATTTTTCTTCATACTTATACTTCTTCCGGTGATGTTCTGCGGATGTTGGATTCCACAAAACGGTTAAATCCCTGCCATTCCAATCCGGTAGTCGGGCCCTGTGCCAAAGCTTCCTTCATGGTCTCCATCTTCGCATCGGTATTGTCTGCGAAGCTAAGCGCAATTGCCTCTGCCAATGCCGGCTTCTTCGGAGAACCGAATTCCAGCTCACCGTGATGAGCTAAGATACAGTGTACCAACTCGTTGGCCTTCACCTGTGGGAAGTCCGGAATCTGGCGAATGGCATCCCGTACCATGGTTGCTCCGATGACAATATGTCCAAGGAGCTGTCCCTCGTCTGTATAATCATTCTCCGGATACGGAGACAACTCGGAAATCTTGCCGATGTCGTGGCAGATTGCCGCGGTAAGCAAAAGGTCGCGGTCCAAGTATCCATAATGATTTGCGTAGAAATCACAGATGGTTGCAACGCTTAAGGTATGCTCTAACAATCCACCCACAAAGCCGTGGTGTACACTCTTGGCTGCAGAGTGGAAGCAGAAATTCTTCTGGAATTCTGCATCTTCGATGAAAAAGTGAGATAACAGCTTCTTCATATATGGTGCCTGAATCGTGGAAATCAAAGCCAGAAGCTCGTTGTACATCTCTTTTACATCACGTTCGGAGCATGGCAGATAGTCGGCTGCCACGTACTCTCCTTCGCCGGCCTTACGCACCTGACGAATATTCAGCTGGTTCATACCGTTGAATACGGTAACTTCTCCAACCACCCAGATATAATCTAAGGCTTCAAATTCACCGATGCCGGCAGAAGACGGATCCCAAATCTTACCGTCCACCGTTCCGGTCTTATCCTGCAATACCACGGTCCAGTATGTCTTACCTGCCTTGGTCTGTGCCGGAATAATCTTCTTGCATAAATAAATCTCTTTGACCTGCTGTCCTTCCGACAGCTCATTAATATAACGCATTTTATGCTCCATTCTAAGGGTTGCCATTTTTGGCAAACCACCTCATTCATTATACGATTTGCCCTATTTCTTTACAACCTAAAAGCATTGGCTTTTTTGCCGTATTTTCGTATAATACTCAGTGTTCACATTGTTATTGTTTATGAATTTTTCAGGATAGATTTTTATGAACCAAAAAGTATTACAGACATTAGAATATGACAAGATTATCGAGCGACTGGCTCATATGGCTACCTGCGAGTCCGGAAGACGCCGCTGCCACGAATTGCAGCCAAGCACGGATGCGTCTCTTATTGCCACAATGCAGGCAGAGACCGGCGATGCCTTAACCCGTATCTTTCGCAAAAGTGCCATTTCCTTCTTAGGAACCACAGATACCACCGCCATTGCCAAGCGATTGGAAATCGGCGGAACCTTGAATGCCAAGGAATTGTTATCCGTCTGTGCCATGTTGGAAGTTGCGAAAAATGCCAAGCAGTTCGGCGCACCGAGCCGTGACGATGAAGCCGGCGATTCCCTGACCCATTTCTTCGACGGGTTGGAACCACTGACTCCCCTTAGCAAGGAGATTAGCCGTTGCATTATTTCCGAGGACGAGATTGCAGACGATGCATCCCCGACCTTGAAGGACATCCGTCGTTCCATGCACCAGTGCAACGACAAAATTCGCAGTCACTTGAATGCCATGTTAAGCAAGAGCACCACACGGGATTGCCTGCAGGATGCTGTTATTACCATGCGCGGCGGACGTTATTGTCTGCCGGTTCGTGCAGAGTACAAGTCCATGGTTCCGGGTCTGGTACACGACCAGTCCGGTAGCGGACAAACCCTTTTTATTGAGCCTATGGGCGTTGTAGAAGCCAATAACCAGCTGCGGGAGCTAGAAGGTGCAGAACACGAAGAGATTCAACGCATCCTTGCTGTTTTAAGCCAGTCTGTATATGAACAGATTCCGGCCATTCAGGAGAACTATCGGATTCTTACGGAACTGGATTTCATTTTTGCCCGAGGCAAATTGGCACAGCAGATGAACGGTGTTGCTCCGATTTTTAACGATGAGGGCATCATTCGTCTTCGAGAGGCAAGACACCCTCTGTTGGATCCAAAAACCGTTGTTCCAATCAGTGTTACCTTGGGAGAGGACTTCGGTCTTCTCATCATTACCGGTCCGAATACCGGTGGTAAGACCGTCTCCCTTAAGACTGTAGGATTGTTATCCCTTATGGGCCAGGCCGGACTTTTTATTCCTACCAAGGACCGCAGCGAGCTTAGCATCTTCGACGATATCTTCGCTGATATCGGGGACGAGCAAAGCATTGAGCAGTCCTTAAGTACCTTCTCCTCTCATATGACCAACATTGTTCGAATCCTTCGAGAGGTGGATGAAGGTATCCAGTCTGACAAGCGTTATTTGGCCTTATTTGACGAGTTATGTGCCGGTACCGACCCATTGGAGGGCGCTGCCCTTGCGACGTCCATTTTGGACCGATTACACGGTCAGGGCGTACGTACCATGGCCACTACCCACTACAGCGAGTTGAAGGTGTACGCCATCTCCACGACCGGTGTGGAAAATGCCTGCTGTGAGTTTGATGTAGAGACCTTAAGCCCGACCTATCGATTATTAATTGGCATTCCGGGTAAGAGTAACGCTTTTGCCATCTCCTCGAAGCTAGGACTTGGCAATGACGTGGTAGAAGATGCCAAACTTCGCTTAGATGAGAATGACCGCTCCTTCGAGGACTTAATGAGCGATTTGGAACAGAAGCGCGTGGCTATCGAGAACGACCGTGCTGCCATTGCCGCAGACCGGGCACATATCGCCAACATGCGTGCCGAAGTTGAGAAAAAGCAAGCCAAGCTGGATGCACAGCGAGATGCCATCTTGCAGGAAGCCAACCAGAAGGCCAGCAATATTTTACGGGATGCCAAGGAGACTGCAGATGCTGCTATCCGCAACATCAACAAATACGGCTCTGTAAACGGGGATATCCAGAAGTTGGAAGCAACCCGTTCCAACCTTGGCAAGAAGGTAAAACATACCCAATCCAAGTCCGGAACTGCGGTAGGCACTGCCAAGAAGTCTTCCGGCGTCAATGCCAAGGATCTCCACATCGGTGATTCCGTGAAGGTCTTAAGCATGAACTTAACCGGAACCGTACACACCCTGCCTAATGCCCGCGGCGACTTAGAGGTACAGTGTGGTATCCTTCGTTCCAAGGTCAACATCTCCGATTTGGAACTGATTATGGAAGATGCCTTCGGTAAGCCGAAGCCAAAGAAACGCGGCATGAAGACCCAATCTTCCTTCTCCAAGGCAGCTACCATCTCTACCGAGATTAAGCTTCTTGGTATGACCGCTGACGAAGCCATCAGCGCACTGGATAAGTACTTAGACGATGCTTATATCTCCCACTTATCCTCTGTACGTGTGGTTCACGGTAAGGGAACCGGTGTATTACGCAAGGCTGTCCATGAATATCTCAAGCGAAACCGCGTGGTCAAATCCTATCACTTAGCCGAGTTCGGCGAAGGCGATGCCGGAGTGACCATCGTAGAATTTAAAGAATAGAAAGAAGGCATAACAATTATGGCTATGAATCCAACCGCAATGTTAAAAGCAATGGAAGCGGTAAAGCGCTTCCAGAATAACCATCCGAAGGTGGTATCCTTTTTACGCACCGTATTAGGCTCTGGATTGCCGGAAGGCACTGTCCTCGAAATAACCTGCACCAAGCCGGGAGAAGAGCCTATAACCACCAATATGAAGGTTACAAAAGATGATATCGAACTGTTCCAGAGTTTGAAAGACATGCAGGGATAAAACATGTAGAGGAGGACCGATTTGGTCCTTCTTTTTTTGCACAAAAAAAGATCCCTATGAACGAATCATAGGGACCTTCTATGGTCTTAATTATACAAGCTCAAGAACAACTTCTAAAGCGCCGTCACCCTTACGCTGACCAATCTTAACGATTCTGGTGTAACCACCGTTACGTCCTACATACTTAGGAGCAACTTCGTTGAAGATGTGATCCGGAAGGTTAACAACCTTAGTATCACGCTTCTTATCACCCTTCTCAGTTACAGGGTATAAGAACTTTAACATCTGACGACGAGCGTGAAGACGGGATGGGTTATCCTTCTTGATGGTCTTCTCAACGGTATCATAAACAGTTACCTTCTTACCATCAACAACTTCCTTAACTCTCTTGCCGTCCTTGTCCTTGCGAGCAACCTTAGCCTGAACGGTAACTTCTTCGAAGTTATCCTTCTCCTTAACTGCTAAAGCGATCATGCTCTCAGCGATCTTAGCAACTTCCTTAGCCTTAGCCTCGGTGGTAACGATCTTGCCATGATATAACAACTGAGTTACCTGGTTGCGAAGAAGAGCCTTTCTCTGAGAAGATGTTCTTCCTAACTTTCTGTACTTTGCCATAATATTTTCCTCCTATTGGTGGCAGACAGGCCTGCACTCTTTGGATTTACCATTCCTGCCCTATATTCCACTTGGAGACTACACAGCCGTGCCATTCGGACTTACCAGCCATGCAGATCCAAATTGTAACTTAAATTACTCTTCAGTGATTCGAAGGCTTAAGCCCAAGTCACTTAACTTCTGCAGTACTTCCTCAAGGGACTTACGACCAAGGTTACGAACCTTCATCATGTCGTCAGGAGTCTTATCGCAGAGCTCCTTAACAGTACTAATACCTGCTCTCTTCAAGCAGTTGTAAGAACGAACAGATAACTCTAACTCCTCGATTGGCATCTCGCCAACAGTGTTGGAGCTCTCTGCAGGAGTATCGCTCATGATCTCGATGTCGTTAGCAGCATCGGATAAGTTCACGAACAAGTTCAAGTGCTCGCTTAATACCTTAGCAGCAAGGCTTACAGCCTCATCAGGATCAAGAGTACCGTTGGTGTAAACATCCAAGGTAAGCTTATCGAAGTCAGTAACCTGACCTACACGAGTATTCTCAACCTTCATGTTCACACGCTCGATAGGAGTGTAGATAGAATCTACAGCGATAACTCCGATTGGAGTATCCTCATTCTTATTCTTATCGGAGCCAACGTAACCACGTCCGTTGGTGATGGTAAGCTCCATGTATAACTTGCTTCCGTTACCATTCAAGTTAGCGATAACAAGATCCGGATTCATTACTTCGATATCACTGTCGAAGTGGATATCAGAAGCACGTACAGGACCCTCGCCCTCGAACTCAAGATAAGCGGTCTTAGGCTCATCGGACTTGCTATTATTTCTAAGAGCAAGCTCCTTGATGTTCATGATAATCTCAGTCACATCTTCCTTAACGCCCGGGATAGATGAAAATTCATGAAGGACACCTTCGATCTTCACCTGGCTTACTGCTGTGCCCGGAAGGGATGAGAGCATAATTCTTCTAAGGGAATTTCCAAGAGTTGTTCCATAACCTCTTTCAAGTGGCTCTACAACAAATCTTCCGTATCTCTTGTCTTCTGAAATTTCAGCAATCTCAATGTTTGGTTTTTCGAAATCGAACAATCTAAAGTCCCTCCTTTGCTCATTTATCTATCATTATAATTCAAAATAAGTTCAATAAAAACTACCAAATTACTTAGAATATAACTCGACAATAAGCATCTCATCTACAGGGACATCGATCATATCACGCTTAGGAAGCTCCTTAACGCTACCCTGTAACTTCTCAGCATCGAACTCAACCCACTCAGGAAGTGTTCTACCGCCGGTTACTTCAAGGATATCCTTGAATCTCTGAAGGCTCTTGGACTTCTCACGAACTTCGATTACATCGCCAGCCTTAACAAGGTAAGAAGGAATGTTTACACACTTACCGTTTACAAGGATGAACTTATGTCCAACGATCTGACGAGCCTCACGACGGGTTCTAGCAAGACCCATACGGAATACTACGTTATCCAAACGACGCTCTAAGAGAATCATTAAGTTCTCACCAGTCATACCCTTCTGGTTATCAGCCTTGGTGTAGTAGTTACGGAAAGGCTTCTCAAGAACTCCATAAATGAACTTAGCTTTCTGCTTCTCTCTTAACTGAAGACCGTACTCAGAGGTCTTACGGTTAGATCTTGTTAACTGTCTCTTTGACTTTTTATCTACTCCTAAGTATGCAGGCTCTAAACCTAAGGATCTGCATCTCTTAAGGATTGGTGTTTTATTAACTGCCATCTTAATTAAATCCTCCTATTAGACTCTTCTACGCTTAGGTGGGCGACAACCATTGTGAGGAACCGGAGTAACGTCCTTAATGGAAAGAACATCGATTCCACATGCAGCCAATGCTCTGATTGCTGCCTCACGACCTGAACCAGGTCCTTTTACGAATACATCAACTGTCTTTAATCCGTGCGGAAGAGCAGCCTTTGCAGCTGTCTCTGCTGCTACCTGTGCAGCATACGGAGTAGATTTCCTTGAACCTCTAAATCCAAGACCACCTGCACTTGCCCAAGAAAGAGCATTTCCTTCAGCATCTGTTAAGGTAACGATGGTGTTATTGAAAGATGCCTGAATATGTGCCTGGCCATGTTCAACGTTTTTCTTTACGCGCTTTTTTGTAACTTTCTTTGCTACTTTAGCCATATCTAAACTAACCTACTTTCTCAAATATCAATATAATTACTTCTTCTTATTTGCAACAGTTCTCTTAGGACCCTTACGAGTTCTAGCGTTGGTCTTAGTCTTCTGACCACGTACAGGAAGATTCTTTCTGTGACGGATTCCGCGATAGCATCCGATCTCCTGTAATCTCTTAATGTTAAGAGCGATGTCACGACGCAAATCACCTTCTACAAGGATTCCCTGCTGATCGATAACGTCACTAATCTTCTTAACTTCTTCGTCGGTGATGTCCTTAACACGAGTGTTAGGATCTACGCCGGCTTCTTCCAAAATCTTGGTTGCACTTACTCTACCAATTCCGTAAATGTAAGTTAAACCAATTTCGATTCTTTTTTCTCTTGGTAAATCTACACCTGCGATACGAGCCATGTGTACTTACTCCTCCTTAAAGTTTTTGTGGATAAAAAGTCATATCCAAATGAATAACTGCAAAATGCCGACACTCCCCCGGTATGTTGGAAAGCCTCGACTTGTATATTATGAATAGCAGTCTAACTCAACAAACTGCTACAGCCGCCATAATAAACAAAACAACTGACAGAAATTAACCCTGTCTCTGCTTGTGCTTCGGGTTCTCACAGATAATTCTGATGCTACCCTTTCTCTTAATAACCTTGCATTTCTCGCAAATTGGCTTTACTGATGAACGAACCTTCATCGGGATCCTCCTTTCCACTGTTTCAAAAGTGTCCGCATAACATTATACAAAGGCACTTCATAAAAGTCAATGAATTTATTTATATTCATAATTAAAATAATTATGACTAAAAATACTTACTTATCTCTCCAGATGATTCTGCCCTTGGTCAGATCATAAGGTGACATCTCAATAGTAACCTTATCACCAGGAAGGATGCGGATATAGTTCATACGCAGCTTACCGCTGATATGTGCCAAAATCTGATGGCCGTTTTCCAATTCAACAGAAAACATGGCATTCGGTAACTTTTCAATTACTGTTCCTTCAACCTCAATAACGTCTGTCTTTGACATTTCATATTTCCTTTCTGTCTTCGTGATTGTTCTGATAAGTCTTCAGAATCTTCTTGATGAGAGCATCATCCAGTGGATCCTCCGCAAGACTTCTCAACTCCTGTGTTAAGGATTTGATTACTTGCAGATGCTTCCATTTCTTTATCTTCGGACGGGCCATGGTTCGATGTGTTCCATCTGCCAACACTGCTGCATCCTCATGGGATTCAACGACGACATACACACGATTTTTATCATGGCCGACCTTTGACTTTGCTAAAACCAGCGACATCCTATGCTCCTAAGATATTAACGATATCCTCGAATACCTTATCCATTGGCTGAGTTCCATCAACGGACTTCAGGATACCCTTCTTGCTATAGAAATCAATCAATGGCTGTGTCTGCTCGTGATAAACATTTAATCTCTTCTGAACGGTTTCCGGCTTGTCATCATCACGGATAACAAGTTCAGATCCGCAATTATCACATACGCCTTCCTTCTTTGGCGGAATGGATACGATGTGATAGGTTGCTCCGCACTTTAAGCAAGCGCGTCTACCGGACATACGATTTACAATGTTCTCATCCGGAACATCAACGTCGATTGCAAAGTCCATAGACTCATTCAACTTTGCCAAGGCATTTTCCAATGCCTCTGCCTGTGGAATTGTTCTTGGAAAACCATCTAAAACAAATCCATTCACGCAATCATCCTGCTGAATGCGGTCAACAACTAAATCGCAAGTCAGTTCGTCCGGAACCAATAATCCCTGGTCCATGTAAGTCTTAGCCTTCTGACCAAGCTCTGTATTGTTCTTGATGTTAGCGCGGAAGATATCTCCAGTGGAAATATGCGGAATATTGTACTTGCCTGCAATCTGCTTTGCCTGAGTACCTTTTCCGGCTCCCGGTGCACCTAACATGATGATTTTCATAAAAACTCCTCCTTGTAACTTAGAAGATTTAATTGTAAAAACGCCCTTCTCTTAACACCACGTATGGAGATACAGGAAAATCCCGTATCTCCACCGTAATTACTCACTCAAAAATCCTCTGTAATTTCTAACCAGCATCTGAGATTCAATCTGCTTCAAGGTCTCAACTACAACACCAACTACGATGATGATGGATGTTCCACCAAAGGAAACAGAAGCCTTAAACAAACCGTTCAATGCAATTGGGAATAAAGATACAATTGCAAGACCAACTGCTCCAATGAAGATGATGTGTGTCAAAATTCCTGTTAAGTACTCACTAGTCGGATGACCAGGACGAATACCAGGAATGAATCCACCCTGTCGCTTCATGTTATTTGCAATTTCCAACGGATTGAAAGTAATCGTTGTGTAGAAATATGCAAATGCGATAATCAAAAGTACATATACGAGTGCTCCGATTGAGTAAATCCAATTGCTTGTATTAAACCAGTTGGACTGTGATAATCCACGAAGGATTTCATATCCCCAGCCTGTACCATTGTTCTTACCAATGAGGGCAGCAATGATAACAGGTGTCTGCATCAATGACTGTGCAAAGATGACCGGAATAACACCGCCGGTATTTACCTTCAATGGGATGTAGGTGGAGCTGCCTCCAACCATACGATTGCTTCCCTGAAGCTTCTTACTGTACTGTACCGGAATTCTACGCTCTGCGTTCTGTAGCAATACTACAAAAACAACAAGTGCAATGATGATAGCTGCGATTACGACTCCAGCTAAAACCCCCTTCGCAGCGGTCTGACCACTGATGAACTGCTCATACAGATTGGTTAAATCACTAGGCATACGGGAAATGATATTGATAATCAAAACGATTGAAATACCATTACCGATTCCACGCTCTGTGATACGCTCACCAATCCACATAAGGATTGCAGATCCACCGGTTAGTGCTGCAATTACAAGGATCACCGGAAGTGGCTTGAAGGAGGTTAAATAACCACCGCGGCCAAATCCGATTGCCATTGCTGTAGACTCCATTAATGCAAGGCCGACCGTAACAAATCGAGTGATCTTAGTTAATGTCTTACGTCCCTGCTCACCATCTCTTTGCATCTCTTCCAGCTTAGGAAACGCAATGGTTAACAACTGGATGATAATGGAAGATGTGATGTAAGGCGTAATGCTCAATGCAAATACAGACATCTGCTCAAAAGAACCGCCTGTGAATGCATTGAAGAAGTTCATAGCATCTCCCGTTGCTTTGAACAAACGGGAGAATACTTCAGGATCAACGCCCGGAACCGGTAACTGAGATCCCAATCGAACTACGATCAGCATTAAGAATGTAAAAATAATTCTATGTCTTAAATCTTTGATTTTAAATGCATTTCGGAGTGTCTCAAACATTAGATCACCTCAGCTTTTCCACCAAGGGCCTCAATCTTTTCCTTTGCACTTGCGCTGAATGCATTTACAGAAACGTTCAGCTTCTTTGTAAGCTCGCCGTTGCCAAGAATCTTAACGCCATCAAAGCTGTTCTTAACAACACCAGCTGCTCTAAGAGCCTCTACGGTTACGTCAGCACCGTTCTCGAAACGCTCCAACTCAGAAAGATTGATTGCAACAATCTTCTTAGTGTTAGGATTAGTAAATCCACGCTTTGGAATACGTCTATATAAAGGCATCTGACCACCTTCGAAACCTGGTCTAGGAGCTCCGGAACGAGCCTTCTGTCCCTTATGTCCCTTACCAGCAGTCTTGCCGTTACCTGAACCGTGTCCACGTCCTCTTCTGAAATTATCGTTCTGCTTAGAACCGTCTGCCGGTCTTAAATTAGATAAGTCCATCGTGACACCTCCTTATTTTAATATTAGATTTCTTCTACTTTTACTAAATGTCTAACCTGCTGAATCATACCACGAACAGCAGCATTGTCAGGCATCTCAACAGTCTTATTTAACTTTCTAAGACCAAGAGCCTCAACGGTCTTCTTGTTCTTTGGAACAGCACCGATTGGGGACTTAACAAGTGTAATTCTTAATTTCTTCTCTGCCATTTTTTCGTTCCTCCTTAACCGAGAATCTCTTCTACAGTCTTACCACGAAGCTTTGCAACTTCTTCTGGGGACTTTAACTGGCTCAAAGCATCGATTGTTGCAAGAACAACGTTCTGCTTATTGGAAGATCCCAAAGACTTTGTACGGATATTCTGGATACCAGCAAGCTCGCATACGCTACGTGCAGGACCACCAGCGATGATACCGGTACCTTCTGGAGCCTTCTTCAAAAGAACGGAAGCTCCGGTATGCTTTCCGATGATGTCATGAGTAATACTATGATTCTCATCAAGCTGAACAGTAATCAGCTTCTTAATTGCATCTTCTTTTCCCTTACGAATAGCTTCTGGGATTTCTGTAGCCTTACCAAGTCCAGCGCCTACATGTCCGTTGCCATCGCCAACTACTACGAGAGCGGTGAATCGCATGTTACGACCACCCTTAACAACCTTAACTACGCGCTTGATTGATACTACGTTCTCATTTAACTCTAACTGAGATGGATCAATGATCGTACGTTTCATGAATGGTTTCCTCCTTAAAATTCTAATCCAGCTTCTCTTGCTGCATCAGCAAGCGCCTTGATCTTTCCAGCGTAAATAAAGCCGCCTCTATCGAAGACTACTTCCTTGATGTTAGCATCAGCAGCACGCTTAGCAATTACTTCACCAAGCTTTGCAGCAGCAGCAACATTGTTAGTCTTCTCAAGATCTGCCTTTACTTCCTTATCAAGAGTAGAAGCGGAAACGAGGGTTTTACCTTCGGTATCATCAATGATCTGTGCATACATATGATTGTTAGAACGGAAAACTGCAAGACGAGGTCTCTGTGCAGTACCGGCTAATGTATGACGTAATCTTCTATGCTTCTGTGCACGAATTACAGCTCTAGATTTCTTATTAACCATTTCCTTTTCACTCCTTTACTTATTTCTTACCGGTCTTACCAACTTTACGTCTGATAACTTCATCAGAGTACTTGATACCCTTACCCTTATACGGCTCAGGTCTCTTCTTATCTCTGATGTCAGCAGCGTACTGGCCAACCTTCTCTTTGTCGATGCCCTTGATGATGATGTTGTTACCCTCAACGGTAGACTCAATTCCATCAGGATCGGTCATCTCTACTGGATGTGAAAAGCCTAAGTTAAGAACAAGCTTGTTTCCCTGCTTAGTAGCTCTATATCCAACACCGTTAACTTCGAGTGTCTTCTGATATCCTTCAGTTACACCGGTTACCATGTTCTGAATTAAGGATCTTGTTAATCCGTGTAAGGATTTCATTTTCTTTAAATCATTCGGTCTAGTAACGACAACTTCTTCACCCTCAACCTTGATTTCCATCTCGGTTGGAAGAGTCTTCTCTAAAGTTCCCTTTGGACCTTTTACAGTCACAAGATTATTTTCTGCGATGTCAACAGTAACACCTGCTGGGATCGCGATTGGCATTCTTCCTATACGTGACATGCCCGTACCTCCTATAAATAGATTGTATGTCCGACCTCGACGGTCGGTTTATACTTTTGCGACAATAATATTAATTACCAAATATAAGCGATAACTTCGCCACCGACCTGAAGCTTACGAGCCTCCTTGTCAGTTACGATACCCTTATTGGTAGAAAGGATTGCTGTTCCTAATCCTCCAAGTACTGAAGGGATCTCATCCTTGCCAGCGTAAATACGAAGACCAGGCTTGGAGATTCTCTTAATACCGGTAATGATCTTGTCCTTCTTAGCTCCGTTGTACTTCATGGAAATACGGATAGTCTTGAAGTTACCATCCTCAACCATTTCGTACTTCTCGATATATCCCTCATCAACCAAGATGTCTGCGATAGCAACCTTGATCTTGGAAGATGGAACGTCTACTGTATCATGCTTTGCAGTATTAGCGTTACGAATTCTTGTAAGCATATCTGCAATAGGATCGCTCATTGTCATGATTGGTTCCTCCTAATTTTATCAACTATATGTTACTCACAGGCAGCTTACCAAGAAGCCTTCTTTACTCCTGGAATCTCGCCCTTGTATGCTAACTCACGGAAGCATACTCTGCAGATGCCATACTTTCTTAAAACAGAATGAGGACGTCCGCAAATTCTGCAACGAGTGTATTCTCTAGTAGAGAATTTCTGCTTGCGCTGCTGCTTGATTTTCATAGATTTCTTAGCCATCTTTTCATTCCCTCCTAGATTACTTTTCGAAAGGCATTCCGAATAATCTTAATAATTCGCGTGCCTCTTCATCGGTCTTTGCTGTGGTAACGAAGATGATATCCATACCTCTTACCTTATCTACCTTATCGTACTCGATTTCTGGGAAGATGATCTGCTCCTTGATACCAAGTGCATAATTTCCTCTTCCGTCGAAGGAATCAGCGCTAACGCCACGGAAGTCACGTACACGAGGAAGTGCAAGATTGATAAGTCTGTCAGCAAACTCATACATCTTCTCTCCACGTAAAGTGGTCTTACATCCGATTCCCATGCCTTCTCTGATCTTGAAGTTAGCTACGGAATTCTTAGCCTTTGTGATAACAGCCTTCTGACCGGTAATGGTCTCCATATCCTTAACAGCTGCCTCTAAAACCTTAGCGTTGTCCTTAGCTTCACCAACACCCATGTTTAACACGATCTTGTCAAGCTTCGGAACTTCCATAATGTTCTTATAACCAAACTTATCGATCATTGCTTTAACGATCTCATTTTGATACTGATCTTTTAATCTACTCAACGAAAACAGCCTCCTCTCTTACTTAATTACGTTGCCGGTCTTCTTGGAGTAACGGACTTTCTTGTCTCCGTCCATCTTGAAACCAACTCTGGTGGTCTTGCCGTCCTCGAGGAGCATTACATTACTGATATCAATCGGTCCTTCCTGCTCAACGATGCCACCAGCCTGATTAGCCATGCTAGGCTTAACATGCTTCTTAATCATATGAACACCTTCGACAGTGACCTTATGATTCTTATTATCTACAGCGATAACCTTTCCCTCAGAGTTCTTGCTTGTACCAGCAATAACGCGGACCATATCGCCTTTTTTAATCTTAGATGATGCCATATTATGATCCTCCTATAAAACTTCCGGAGCAAGGGAAACGATCTTCATGAACTGCTTCTCACGAAGTTCTCTTGCTACAGGTCCAAAAATACGAGTTCCCTTAGGGGTCTTATCGTCTTTGATGATAACTGCTGCGTTCTCATCAAACTTGATGTAGGATCCGTCCTTACGACGTGCGCCCTTCTTGGAACGTACAACTACTGCCTTAACTACATCACCCTTCTTTACAACTCCACCAGGTGTTGCATCTTTAACAGTAGCAACGATGATGTCTCCAATATTGGCATATCTTCTAGTAGAACCGCCAAGTACACGGATGCAAAGGATTTCCTTAGCACCTGTATTGTCGGCTACTCTTAATCTACTTTCCTGCTGTACCATTACTGCAGCCTCCTTTACTATTCTAACGGCTAATTATTTAGCTCTCTCGGTAATCTCAACTAATCTCCATCTCTTATCTTTGGAAAGAGGTCTAGTCTCCATAACCTTTACAGTATCTCCAACCTTTGCGGAGTTCTCTTCATCATGAGCCTTCAACTTGTAAGTTCTCTTGATGATCTTATTGTAAATAGGATGTTTTACGTTATCTTTAACAGCTACAACAATTGTCTTGTCCATCTTGTCGCTGACAACTACACCTACACGTGTTTTTCTCAGATTTCTTTCTTCCACGGTTTTATCTCCTTTCTCAATTTATATTCCGATTAGTTATTCTTGGAAACCTCAGTAATAACTGTCTGAATGCGGGCAATGTTCTTTCTTACCTCTTTGATACGACCAGTATTATCTAACTGATTGGTTGCATTCTGGAATCTCAAATTGAAAAGTTCTTTTTTTGCTTCAACGAGCTGAGCGTTCAACTCGTCAACAGACTTCTTCTTTAAATCTTCTACAAAATTCTTAGTTTTCATTTGATTCACCGCCTTCTAAATCTGCACGTGAAACGATCTTGCACTTGCAAGGAAGTTTATGTGTAGCAAGACGTAATGCTTCTCTAGCAACGTCTTCCGGAACACCGGAGATTTCAAATAATACACGACCAGGCTTAACTACTGCTACCCAGTACTCTAAAGTTCCCTTACCGGAACCCATTCGGGTCTCAGCTGGCTTAGCTGTAACCGGCTTATCAGGGAAGATCTTAATCCATACCTTACCACCACGCTTTACGTAACGGGTCATAGCGATACGGGCTGCTTCGATCTGGTTGGACTTAATCCAGCATGGCTCCATAGCAACGATACCGAACTCACCATTGGTAATCTTGTTACCACGAAGAGCCTTACCAGCCATAGATCCACGGAACTGCTTACGATGCTTAACTCTCTTTGGCATTAACATTAGCGGTTTCCTCCTTCCTTCTCAGTAACTTCTACATTCTTCTTGGATGGAAGAACTTCACCCTTATAGATCCAAACCTTAACGCCGACCTTACCATAGGTAGTATCAGCCTCAGCGAATCCATAATCAATATCTGCACGAAGGGTCTGAAGTGGAATAGTACCTTCGTTGTAAGTCTCTGTACGAGCCATATCAGCTCCACCAAGACGTCCGGAGCAAGAGGTCTTAATACCCATAACGCCAGCCTTCATAGCACGGCCCATGCAAGACTTCATTGCACGACGGAAAGAAACACGGTTCTCAAGCTGCTGAGCAATGTTCTCAGCTACTAACTGAGCATCCTTATCCGGTCTCTTTACTTCCTTGATGTCAACAACAAGCTTCTGTGCAGTCTGCTTCTGAAGCTCATTCTTAACCTTCTCGATTTCTGCTCCACCCTTACCGATAACTACGCCTGGCTTAGCGGTGTAAACAGTAACCTTAACGCGGTCAGATGTTCTCTCGATCTCGATCTTAGAAACACCTGCAGCATATAACTTCTTCTTCAGAAATGTTCTGATGTTATAATCTTCTACTAAGTAGTCAGCGAACTCGCCTTCAGCATACCACTTGGACTCCCAGTCCTTGATAACGCCGACTCTTAATCCATGAGGATTAACTTTCTGTCCCATTATTTGACCTCCTTCTTACTTCTCGTCCAGCACGATGGTGATGTGGCTCATTCTCTTCTCGATTCTATAAGCTCTACCCTGTGCTCTTGGTCTAATACGCTTCATTGTAGGTCCCTTGTTAGCGTAGCACTCTGCTACGTAAAGGTCCTCAACCTTCATACCATTGTTGTTCTCTGCATTAGCGATTGCAGACTTTAATAACTTCTCAACAACGCTGGAAGCATATCTAGGATTGTAAGTTACAATTGCGAGTGCTGTCTCAACGTCCTTGCCACGAATGGCATCTAATACGAAGCAAGCCTTCTGAACTGACATTCTTGCATAAGAAAGTTTTGCGGAAGGTCTTGTATCCTTATTTTCATTTCTCTCACGCTTGATCTGACTTCTATGTCCTCTAGCCATGATGAAAATCCTCCTTTCGATCTATCTGTTCCGGAATATTATTTCTTCTTCTCGTCTTTGCCGTGTCCCTTGTAAGTTCTTGTTGCAACGAACTCACCAAGCTTGTGGCCAACCATATCTTCAGTTACATATACCGGTACATGCTTTCTTCCGTCATGAACTGCGATTGTATGACCAACCATCTGAGGGAAGATTGTAGAACGGCGGGACCAAGTCTTAACTACAGACTTGTCTCCGGAAGCGTTCATAGCATCAATCTTATTTAATAAACTTGCATCAGCAAATGGTCCTTTTTTTAATGAACGTGCCATAACTTCCTCCTTACTTTATTCCCTTACCGTCACGTCTTCTTACGATAAGCTTGTTAGACTGCTTGTTCTTCTTTCTGGTCTTCAAACCAAGTGCAGGCTTGCCCCAAGGTGTACATGGGCCAGGACGTCCGACAGGAGCCTTACCTTCACCACCTCCGTGTGGATGGTCGTTAGGGTTCATAACAGATCCACGAACGGTAGGACGAATTCCCATGTGACGCTTACGTCCAGCCTTACCAATCTTAACAAGGTTATGGTCACCGTTTCCGATAGTACCAATGCTTGCGCGGCAATTGATAGGAACCATTCTCATCTCGCCAGAAGGAAGACGAAGTGTTGCGTACTTTCCTTCCTTAGCCATTAACTGAGCTGCGTTACCAGCTGCACGAACTAACTGTCCGCCCTTGCCAGCGTGCATCTCAATGTTGTGTACCATAGTACCAACTGGGATGTTTGCAAGTGGTAAGCAGTTACCAACACGAACTTCTGCGTTAGCTCCGTTCATAACGGTCATGCCATCCTTTAATCCTTCAGGAGCAAGGATGTAAGCCTTCTCACCATCTGCGTATACGATCAAAGCGATGTTTGCTGTACGGTTAGGATCGTACTCGATACCGATAACCTTTGCAGGCACATCATCTTTGTATCTCTTGAAATCGATAATTCTGTATTTTCTTCTGTTACCGCCACCCTGATGTCTAACGGTAATCTTACCCTGATTGTTACGTCCGGAATTCTTCTTAAGGGAAGTAGTCAAGCTCTTCTCTGGAGTAGACTTGGTTACTTCTGCGAAATCAGAACCGGTCATATTTCTTCTAGAAGGTGTATATGGGTTATAAGTCTTAATTCCCATTTTGGTTCTCCTTTCAAAAAACTACGTTTCTTCTCGCACTCGTATGTGCATATTCTATTTTAAGCTTTCGGCTTAAAGTCCAGAGAATAACTCAATATCCTTGGAATCCTCTGTTAACTGAACGATTGCCTTCTTGGTCTTAGCAGTCTTACCAACTACCATACCACGTCTCTTGCTCTTACCATCGTTGTTCATGGTGTGAACAGATGCAACCTTTGTTCCTTCGAACATTTTCTCAACTGCTTCCTTGATCATGTTCTTGTTCGCATCAGTGTGAACTAAGAATGTGTACTTCTTCTCAGCAGTTGCAGCCATACTCTTCTCGGTGATGACAGGCTTAATAATTACGTCATAGTACTGTACGTTTGCCATTATGCATACACCTCCTCAATAGTTGCTACAGCGTCCTTAGTAAGGATTACTGTGTTGTACTTCAATACATCGAATACGTTGATTGTGCTGGTAGAAGCAGTCTTAACGGTTGGAATGTTCTTAGCGGAAGCTACAACATTTACATCGTTATCATTCAATACTACCAATGCCTTCTCAACATCTAAGTTCTTCAATACCTGAGCAAATGCCTTGGTCTTGATCTCGTTAAGCTTTAACTCGTCAACAACGATCAGCTTATTTTCCTGAACGCGGGAAGTAAGTGCAGACTTAAGAGCTGCTCTCTTCTCCTTCTTGTTCATCTTGAAAGTGTATTCTCTTGGAGTAGGTGCGAATACAACTCCACCACCTGTCCACTGTGGAGAACGGGTTGATCCCTGACGAGCATGTCCTGTTCCCTTCTGTCTCCAAGGCTTTCTTCCACCACCGGAAACCTCAGAACGGGTCTTTGCCTTCTGGGTACCCTGACGATTATTTGCAAGCTGCTGAACTACAGCCATATGTACAAGATGTTCATTTACTTCTACACCGAAAACGGCATCATTCAAGTCGATTGTTCCAACTTCCTTGCCGTCCATATTGTAAACGGATACTTTAGCCATCGTAAAGTTCCTCCTTTCCTATTCTTCGTATATTACTTGCTCTTTACAGACTCTTTAATAGTTACTAAAGACTTCTTAGGTCCTGGAACAGCACCCTTAACTAAAAGCAAGTTGTTCTCAGCATCAACACGTACAACCTCAAGATTCTGAGTAGTTACGCGAACGCTTCCCATATGTCCAGGCATTCCCTTGCCCTTGAATACACGGCTAGGAGTGGAGCAGGAACCGTTAGAACCCTGATGACGATGGAACTTAGAACCATGAGCCATAGGTCCTCTGTGCTGACCAAGTCTCTTGATTGCGCCCTGGAATCCCTTACCTTTGGAGATTGCAGTTGCGTCAATCTTATCACCTTCTGCGAAGATGTCAGCCTTGATTTCCTGAGCTAACTGATACTCGGAAGAATTCTCAAAACGGAACTCGCGAACGTATCTCTTTGGAGCAACGCCAGCCTTATCAAAGTGGCCTTTCTCTGGCTTGTTAACGCCATGTCTATGATATACAGACTTCTTGCCGTTAGCGTCCTTATCAACAGCCTTTACCTTCTTGTCTTCAAATCCAACCTGAACTGCTTCGTATCCATCATTCTCGATTGTCTTAACCTGTGTTACAACACAAGGACCAGCCTCAAGAACGGTTACAGGAACGAGTACGCCTTCTGCATTGAAGATCTGGGTCATTCCAATTTTCTTTGCTAAAATTGCTTTCTTCATTTCTTACCTCCTGTAGTGGAACTTCCTATTAGAAAGTTCATACCAGTTACTTAAAAATAATTACTTGTTCTTCATTTTGATATCGATGAACACACCTGCAGGCATCTCTAAACGAGATAATGCATCAACCGTCTTCTGGGTTGGTGTCAGGATATCAATGAGTCTCTTATGGGTTCTCTGCTCGAACTGTTCTCTAGAATCTTTGTACTTGTGAACTGCTCTTAAGATAGTAACAACTTCCTTCTTAGTTGGAAGAGGTACCGGTCCGCTCACCTGTGCTCCATTCTTCTTAACAGTCTCGATGATTTTCTTGGCAGATGCATCAACTAATTCGTGATCATAAGCCTTGAGTGTGATTCTCATTACCTGAGTTGCCATAAAAAAAGTCGCCTCCTTTTCGCACTTTTTGAATAGTACGACAAGCGGTGACTGTACACATCTCCGTGTGTGTCCATAAGAACTTGCACACGTTGTTTCTACTTCATCTGTAGACCATATTGATTCGTACAGTGACTTGTCGTCAGTTTCCTAACTTGACATTCGCTCCACGGAAAACCTACCACGAAGGTAGCAACCTCACGCTTCATCGCTATCATGTCACAGCAAAATTGATTATACATTGGGTTTTATATGAATGCAAGGGGTTTTTAGTAAAAATTGTACTTTTTTCGATACATTTTTATTTCTCTTTTTTACACCCCAAGATGAGCGGAATTCTTGTCAAATCCTCGCAAGATATGTATGATAGAAAAGATTCTTTTCTTCGCGTATGTTATTATATAGAAGAAACAGGATTGTTGTCTATGCTTTTTTGAAAGGATTATATATATGTGGATTGCAAATCGTTGGCAGGATTATGAAGTGTTGGATTGCAGCGACGGCGAGAAGCTCGAGCGCTGGGGCCGTTACAATCTGTTACGTCCGGACCCTCAGGTCATCTGGAACACGCCGCACAATCATGCCGCATGGAAAAAATTAAACGCGCACTATCACCGCAGCAGCAAAGGCGGCGGCGAGTGGGAGTTCTTCGATTTACCGGAGCAGTGGACCATCGATTACGAGACTTCCGTCGGTGCGAAGCTTACCTTCAATCTGAAGCCTTTTGCCTTCAAGCACACCGGAGTATTTCCGGAGCAGGCAACCAACTGGGATTGGTTTTCTTCTATTATTAAGAAGGAATCTAAGAAGCGACCGATTAAGGTATTGAACCTTTTTGCTTATACCGGCGGCGCTACCCTTGCTGCTGCTTCTGCCGGCGCATCTGTCACTCACGTTGACGCCTCCAAGGGTATGGTAACCTGGGCAAAAGAGAATGCCGTATCTTCCGGCCTGGGCGATGCACCGATTCGTTGGCTGGTGGATGACTGTCGCAAGTTCGTTGAGCGGGAGATCCGTCGCGGCAACAAGTACGATGCCATCATTATGGATCCTCCTTCTTACGGAAGAGGTCCGAAGGGTGAGATTTGGAAAATTGAAGAATCCATTTTTCCATTCATCGAGTTATGTACCCAGGTGTTAAGTGATGACCCGCTTTTCTTCCTGGTGAACTCCTATACCACCGGATTACAACCGGCTGTGCTGAAGTACATGATTTCCACTGCATTAAAAGATTTTGACGGAACCGTAGAAGCCGAAGAAATCGGGCTCCCTGTTACTGCAAGCGGATTGGTTCTTCCTTGCGGTGCCAGCGGACGTTTTTACAAAGCATAAATAAGCATAAAAATACCGACCCATTTCTATAGAAGAAACGGGTCGGTTTTCTTATAACATCTTACGTTTTCGAAGGATAATCCAGGCAATCACACAAATCACCAAGGTAATCAAACAAATAATTCCAAATCCGAACGGCGTGGCAGATAACGGCATCCACTCCCCCGCCACATTCATTCCCCACAAGCCGGAGATGATGGTCGGAATAGACATTACAATGGTGATGGCTGCCAAGTATTTCATGGCGTTGTTCAAACGGTTGTTGATAACGGTAGAGAGCAACTCTCTGGTACCGTTGATAATATCACGATAAATCTGGGTCATCTCGATAGCCTGCTTGTTCTCGATAATGACATCATCCAGAAGTTCCTGGTCTTCCTCATACTGGCGCAGTCTTCCGTAACGGGTCAAGCGGTCCAACACAACGCCATTGGCGCGCAAGGACGTAGCGAAGTATACCAGGTTGGATTCCAGCTCGTGAAGATCGATCAAATCTACATCTTCCGTATCCTGATCGATACGCTCCTCAATCTCGGTGCGCTTCCGATCAATACTACGCAGCAAGCTCTGATAAACCATACAGCTGTTATAGATAATCTGGTAGGTGAAGCGCATCTGCTTCTTCGTGGAAAAATCCCGAACCCGCTGATCCACAAAGGTCCGAAGCACCGCAGTCTCTTCCGAGCATACGGTAATCAGTACATCATCGCGGATAATGATGCCAAGCGGAATGGTGGTGTACACGTGACGATTGTTACGAACCTCCGCCGTAGGAATATCCATCAAGATCAACGTATAGTTGTCTTCCAAACTCATACGCGAACTCTCTTCATCATCCAACGCAGCGCGAACATCAGCAATGTCCATGTCAAAGCGTTCACTTATCTCGGTACACTCTTCCAATGTCGGGGATGTTAACTTAATCCAGCACCCCGGCTCAAATCCTTCAATCTCTCGGATAATCCGGTCATCTGTTTTGTAATAATTCAGCATGCCAGCGCCCTCCCAAAGTCTTGCACTATTAATGTAAAATCAAGGCGCAAGTACTGTCAAGAAAAATATTTCAGGATGTCTTCCGGAGACTCAGCAATCTCCAGCGGAGACCATTTTTCCAAATCCTCTCTCGAAGAAAATCCCCAGCTTACCAACACATAATCCATGCCCGCATTCTCAGCGGTCTGCGCATCCACATCGGAATCACCCACATACAAAGTTTTGTAAGGCTTGGCATCCAGTTCCCGCATCGCCTGAAACGGCGCATCGGTGGATGGCTTTCTCCGACGGCCTTCTCCATCTCCTAAAACCGTCTGAATCGTCTGTCCAAAAAAGCGCTCCCGAAGTTCCTCACATCCGGCCTGGAACTTGTTAGATACAATGGCCATCTTCACGCCACGCTGTTGCAGCTGCTCCACCAACTCCGGAATTCCCGGATAATAATCGGTCTTCACCGCCACATGGGCGATATAATACTCTACAAAAGAATGCAAAACATCATCAAAATTGGGATTGTTCTCCCCTTCCGGTGTTGCCCGCTCCAACAGTTTGCGAATGCCGTTACCTACCATTGCCGTCACTTCTTCTACGGTATGTGTGGGATAACCAAAGGCACGCTGGGCATGATTCACTGCCTCCGTCAAATCACCGATGGTATTCAATAATGTTCCATCCAAATCAAAAAGGATTGCTTCGTATTTTTTCATGATGTCTTACTTCTTTCCTGCCCCTTCAAAAGCATACGAAAATCGACAGCCCTAAGACTGCCGATTCCCTGTTATTATTATTTGCTCAAATCAATACTGCGAATCTTATCACGTACTGCTAAGATACGAGACGGGCTAACAGATAACTCGTCAACACCCATGCGGAGGAATGTCTCCGTCAATGTAGTGTCTGCGCCAAGCTCTCCGCAGATCCCAACCCAAGCACCACCCTTGTGGCCGTTCTTAATTGTCATCTCAATTGCACGAAGTACTGCCGGATGATGTGGATCGTTAATTCCATCCAACTTCGCATTCTGACGATCGCAAGCCAAGGTGTACTGGGTCAAGTCGTTGGTTCCGATAGAGAAGAAATCCACTTCCTTCGCAAGCTCTTCACTCATGAAAACTGCAGCCGGAGTCTCAATCATAATACCGGTCTCAACCTCACCGTAAGGTGCGCCCTGCTCATCCAATTCTTTCTTCACTTCTTCAACGATTTCCTTAATGCGACGAACCTCATCTACAGAGATAATCATCGGATACATAACGGAAATATTGCCGTAGTAGCTTGCACGATAAATCGCACGAAGCTGGGTCTTGAAGACTTCTACACGATCTAAGCAGATACGAATTGCACGATATCCAAGCGCCGGATTCTCTTCCTTCTCCATCTGGAAGTAATCCACCTGCTTATCAGCACCGATATCCAGCGTACGAATAATAACCTTCTTGCCGGCCATATTCTCCGCTACGGTACGATATGCCTTGAACTGTGCCTCCTCGGAAGGATAATCGTTAGACTCTAAGTATAAGAACTCACTACGGAACAAACCAATTCCGCCTGCATCGTTCTTAAGAACATCCATAACATCCTTCACGCCGCCGATGTTGGCATAGAGATTTACCTTGGTCCCATCCAATGTAACGTTCTCTTTACCCTTCAGTTCCTGCAAGAGGCGAAGCTTCTCACGCTCCTCTTCCTGCTTCTGGCGATATACAGCTAACACATCTTCTTCCGGCTCTACAATCAGCTTGCCGGCAAAGCCGTCAACGATTGCGAACTTACCGTCGATGGAGTCATCAAAGTCAACACCAATCAATGCCGGAATGTTCATGGTACGTGCCAAAATAGCCGTGTGAGAATTGGTAGATCCTCCACGGGTTACAAAGGACAATACCTTAGACTTATCCAACTGAACAGTCTCTGACGGAGCCAGATCCTCTGCGATAATAATCACCGGCTCATCACTCTTGAAACCATCCTGGTCGCCGCCCTGCAACACAGCAACCACACGGTTAGAAATGTCCTTCACGTCTGCTGCACGCGCCTTCATGTAGTCGTCATCCATTGCTGCGAACATCTCAGAGAAGTTGTCTCCGGTTGTTGCTACAGCGAATTCTGCATTGATGCCCTGGGAACGAATCATGTTCTGAACAGACTCGATGTAATCCAAGTCGTCAAGCATCATCTGGTGAACCTCAAAAACCGCAGCATTGGCCTCGCCCACTTCCTTCATAGCCTTGTCATATAACTGACCGAGCTGCGCTTTTGCAGTCTCTTTAGCTTCTTCGAAGCGGTTGATTTCAACCTCCGGATCTTCTACTTTCACACGCTTTACAGCATTGTCATTTTTACGATAAAGGGAGAGATTGCCAATGGCAATCCCTCCGAATACACTCTTACCTGTTAATTCCATAGACACACCTCTAAAAATTAAAGGTTCTCTTTCAGGAATTTCTCAAGCTCAGCAGCAGCCTCTTCCTCCTGGTCGCCATCGCACTTAATGGTGACTTCCATTCCCTGCTTAACGCCCAAACTCATAACACCAAGAATACGCTTAGCATCTACATCCTTGCCATCCTTACCAATGGTAACGTTGCAAGGGAAAGCAGCTGCAGCCTTTACAAAAAGGCCTGCTGGTCTTGCATGGATTCCTTCCGGATCAGTGATAACATAATTAAATTCCTTCATGTTGTACTCCTTCTAATAAAAGTTTTCCCACAAGAACAGCTATCGCCCCGATTGCTAACTGTCCCTTTTGCCAATTAACATTATATCATTTCAGTTTCTATTCTGCATCTTTTTTCAAAATACCTAATAAGAACATGGTTACAAGGGAACCAATGAGCCAAGCCACGATGTAAAGAACCGGCTTGCCTACGGTTGCAAATACGAAGAGTCCACCGTGTGGAGCCATCAATGTACAACCAAATACTGCGGACAAAAGTCCTGCTACGCCTGCGCCTGCCATAGTTGCAGGAATAACATGTCCAGGATCTGCAGCTGCGAATGGAATTGCGCCCTCAGTGATGAAAGAGCATCCCATTACGATGTTAGATACCCAAGAAGAACGCTCAGCAGCGGTAAACTTCTTCGGGAATACCTTACATGCAAGTGCAATACCGATTGGAGGAACCATACCACCAACCATAACTGCTGCCATGGAAATGTAAGCTGCGGTAGCAACTTCCGGCTGCTCCAATGCTAAGGAAAGCATTCCGGTACCGAATACGTATGCAGCCTTGTTGATTGGGCCACCCATATCGATTGCCATCATTGCTCCAAGCAACAAGCCTAACAACCAGATCATTCCGGAATGGTAAATTGCAAGCAATCCTGCGGACAGTAATGTGTTAATCAAACCAATCAATGGATTGAAGATGAAGCACATCAAAACACCAACAATGAAAGTACCGCAAAGTGGGTAAATCAAGGTTGGACGGATGCCGTTCAAGGAAGCCGGAAGCTTCTCAGTGATTCGTTCTAACCACAGTACAATATAACCTGCCAGGAAACCGATAACAATACCACCCAAGAAACCGGATACGGTATTTACACCCTCACCGGCAAATGCAAAGTTGGCAATGAAACGAGCCACCGGATTACTTAAAGTGTTCAGATCTTCCCAAACTCCGATGTAGTTTGCAAGTGCTGCATTACCGTTGGCTGCCAACATACCGCCGGCAAAACCAACTGCAAGACCAGGACGGTCCGCAATAGAGTATGCAATGTAGCCTGCCAATACCGGAACCATCAGTCCCATTCCAAGGCCACCGACATACTTAAGGAATGCGGAAAGTGGAGTTGCGCTACCGAAGTTACCGCCGGCAGTTGCGCCAAGTCCGCAAAGGGTATCTACCAGGAATGCGATTGCGATTAAGATACCGCCGCCAATAACGAACGGTAACATGTGGGATACACCACTCATCAAGTGCTTGTAAGCCTGATGTCCTGCGCTACCCTTGTCTTCATTTGCGCTCTCGGTACCGGTTGCATGGAAGACATTGGCATCACCTGCTGCAGCCTTCTTCACCAGTTCCTCAGACTTATTAATACCGTCAGCAACCTTCACCTGAAGTACCTTCTTGCCGTCGAAACGGTCAACCGGAACCTTGGTATCTGCTGCTACGATGATTCCCTTCGCATTGCGAATATCCTCTTCGGTCAGTACGTTCTTCGCACCGCCGGATCCACGGGTCTCTACCTTAATCTTGATGCCAAGCTTCTTGCCGGCCTTCTCCAGGTTCTCAGCAGCCATATAGGTGTGAGCGATTCCGGTTGGGCATGCGGTAACAGCCAAAACATCATATCCGCTGGTGGATACAGCGCCATTCTTTGCAGCTTCTTCTGCCTCACGGGCAGCTTCTGCATTATCAATGATGGTCAAGAACTCTTCCGGTGTCTTTGCATTCTTCAAAGACTCAGAGAAGCTTGGGTCCATCAATAACATAGATAAGCGGCTTAACACTTCCAAATGAACGTTATCCTCAGAGTTTGGTGCCGCAATTAAGAAAATAAGGTCAACCGGTGCGCCGTCCAAAGCGTCATAATCAACGCCGTCCTTCAGCACCATTGCTGCAAGACCCGGTGCCTTAACGGCGTCAGACTTGCAATGCGGAATGGCAATACCTTCTCCGATTCCTGTGGTTGATTCTTCTTCACGAGCAAATACACCCTTCAGATAAGTCTCCTTATCGGAAATGTTGCCCCTTTTCACCATAAGGTCTACCATCTTCTCGATGGCTTCCTTTTTGCTGGAAGCACTACCGTTTAGGTCAATGCTTTCCTTCGAAAGTAAGTCTTCTACTCTCATGTGTTTCTCCTCTCCTCTTATTACATGGCTTTGTCACGGGAAGTCTGTCCCTCACATAAAACTTCCCGGAATATATTACTTAAGCTCTTCCCAACTGTTGCAACAATGCCGTAACTTCTGGCTTGGTTGCTAAGTTATCGGAAAAAGCGGAAGCACTACCTGTGCAAAGGCCCATATAGAAAGCCTCTTCATAATCATGGGAATTCATATATCCGGCAATAAATCCGGCTACCATGGAGTCACCGGCTCCAACGGAATTCTTCACCTTGCCCTTCGGCGGCATGGACTCAAATACCTGATCGTCCTCGGTAACTAACAATGCACCTTCGCCGGCCATGGAAATCAGTACGTTGCGCGCACCCTTTTCCTGGAGCTTCTTGGCATATGGGATAACCTCTTCCTTGGTGTTAAGGGTCACACCGAAGATCTCACCCAACTCATGATTATTCGGTTTAATTAAAAACGGATGATATGGAAGTACATTCATCAGAAGATCCTTCGTTGCATCTACAACAATATGAAGATTCTTATCTTCCAGATACTTCATGATATCCATATACATAGATTCCGGCATTACCGATGGAATACTTCCGGCCAACACCAGCACATCGCCGTCCGTAAGCTTATCCAGCTGCGCATACAACTTATCAATATCAGCAGCCGAAATCGCCGGACCCATTCCGTTAATCTCAGATTCTTCGTCACTGCGAAGCTTTACATTGATACGGGAAATTCCTTCCGCAACATTAATAAAGTCGCTCTTCACTTCCCGCTCTTCTAACAATCGCACAATCTCTTTGCCCGTAAATCCAGCCATAAAACCAAGTGCCACGCTGTCATAGCCTAAGTTCTTCAATACCATGGACACATTGATTCCTTTGCCACCCGGGAACATCAACTCCGTATTGGTACGGTTCACTGCACCTACCTGAAAATGGTCTACAGATACGATGTAATCCAAGGATGGATTAAAGGTTACGGTATAAATCATTGCACCACCTCCACTAAATTTTTATAGGTTCTCTTCAAATTGTCATCCGTCTTGTCTGTGATAATCGTTGCCTCATCCACACCGCCAAAACTAACAGATGAAATCTCCCCAAACTTACTGTGGTCCGCCAATACATAACACTGCTTGCAAGAGGCCATGGCCTGTCGCTTAATCAGTGCCTCCTTAATCTCCGGTGTGGTAAAACCGTTCTTCACGGTAATGCCGTTGGTACCGAAAAATCCTTTGGTAAAGTTGTACTTACTTAAAGATGCGATTGCCTCTTCTCCGACGATTGCTTCCGTCGCATACTTGAACTCACCGCCAAGAATGAAAACCGTACATCCGATGGATGCCAACTTCATAGCATGGCTTACAGCGTTGGTAACATATACCGCCTCATGGTTGTTGATGTATTTCAACATCTTCTCCGTGGTGGTTCCGGCATCGATATAAACAAAGTCGTGACTCTCTATCAGGCTGGCTGCGTACTTAGCGATAGATTCCTTGGCATCCACGTTACGCTGCTGGCGCAACACTACCTCGTCATCTCTGGTACTGTAGGAACCCTTCTTGGAAATTGCTCCTCCGCGCACCTTAATTAATTGACCGGTCTTATCCAATGTCTCTAAGTCACGCCGGATGGTGGATTCTGACGCTTCAATCTCTCGCATCATCTCTGCCACCGTCGCACTACCCTTGCGGTCTACCAATGCTATTATTCGTGCGAAACGTTCCTCTGTCAGCATGAAAAATCACTCACTTTCTTTCATAATCTTTCAACTCTAATCAAATTGTAAATCCTCAGATGGTCATTTGCAATCATTTTCCGTCAAAATCTTTCACAAATTGTCACGCCCTGTTTTATGCATTGTTTATATAGTTTCGTATATTAAAAAAAGACCGACACTTTCGCGTCGATCTTTCGTCTTCTAATAATCCACCTTTTCCAAGCACAATCCCTTGGCCGGGGCGGTTGGTCCCGCCAACTTGCGATCCTTGGCTTCTAAGATTTCTTCCACTTGTTGCGGCTCCATGCGATGGAGTCCAACCTCAAGAAGGGTTCCCACCAAGATGCGCACCATGTTCTGCAAAAAGCCGGTACCATGGAAGGTAAAATATACATAGCCCTTGCTGCGGCGAATCTCAATGGAATCTACGATACGCACCGTGGACTTCTTCATGCGGGGATTGCCGCAGAAGCTCTTAAAGTCATGCTCCCCGATCAAATACCGGGTCGCCTGCTGCATGGCTTCCACATCCAGTTCCCGGTCGATTGGCGTATAGTACTTGCGATTAAACACAGGACGCACCGGGCCGTCGAAGCAGGTGTACTGGTAGGTCTTGCCTGCCGCCTTATATCTGGCATGGAAGCGTTCCGCCGCCTCCCGCACATCTGTGACTGCAATATCATCCGGCAAATACTGGTTCATGTAATCCCGAATCTCTTCACAAGAGAGGTTTGTATCCAGCATCACATTGGCCACCATAGCCTTGGCATGTACGCCGGCATCGGTACGGCCGGCACCGATCACTTCCACCGGAGCGTCTTCTCCGAAGAACTCCGACGGATCCGGATCCAATCCGCACATACGAGCCAGCACCATCTCCAGCTTGCCCTGGATGGTTTCCTTGTCCGGCTGATGTTCCCAGCCGAAGTAACGGGTGCCATCGTATGAAATTTTTAACTTGTAATTCTTCATAATAGATATCCAATCAAATTGTTATATTTCCAACATTATACACGCTTCTCGCACAGCGTCACCAAATCCCCCTTGCGGATAACGGTATTGCCTTTTGGAATCACTGCTTTGCCTTTTCTTACAATAGAAACAACCGTTGTATTATGTGACAATTCCAGCGATTGAATTGCCCGGTTCTCCCAATCATGTCCGTCCGGAATCGGGAATTCTCGCACGCGAATTGCAGAGTTATCCTGGTACTCTAATGCGCCAAGTACCACCTGGTCTCCCTCCAATACCTTCGCATTGCCCTTGGCAATGACCACATCATCTCCGCCCCGAATAATAGCCGCGATAATAATCTCCGGCGGCAGGCTAATCTCATTGATGCGCTGTCCAATCCAAGGATGTCCTTTTTCCATTGTAATCATTACGAATCTAAGGTCACTTCCCTCTGCAGCATCAGACAGGGATTTCATACGGGTGTACTGCTCTACGAATCCGGCAGAAATAATACCTGTTGGAATTGCAACAAGTCCGACCCCTAAGAAGGAGAGGATAATTGCCAGTACCTGTCCAAGTAATGTGACCGGGTAGATATCACCGTATCCTACCGTAAGCAGTGCCGACACCGCCCACCAGATTCCGGAAAAAGCATTTTTAAACACCTCCGGCTGTGCGTTATGTTCTACGGAATACATCAGGATGGACGACGCCAACATCATAATGAGAATCAATGTCATGGATGAAATAATCTGCTGTAATTTCCCGTGAATAACATCCAACACCACATTGAAGGCATCGTACTGGGCATTGATTCGGAACAGGTGAAACACCCGAAGCACACGCAACATACGAAACGCCACCATACCCGCCGGAAGTGCCAGCAGAAAATACGGTAGAATAGACAACAGACTCACCAATCCGTCGAAAGAGAGCATATAACGCAAAATCGCCTCGCCTCGCCCAATCTTCGGATACAAATAATCCGCCGTCCATATACGAAGCGCATATTCAACAATAAAAATCCCCACCGTGATATACTCAATCACATGAAGCATATCCATATAAGGCGACACTTCATCGAAGGTGCTGGCAAAAAGAATCGCCAGGTTCAGTATGATCGTCACCACGATTAAATAATCGAAGGCCGTACTTACCTTATTTTCCCGGCTACCGATTTGGATGATTTCAAATACTTTTTCCCGCGTTCCCTTTTTCTTCTCCATGATGTTCTCCAATAAAAATACTCGCAGAGCCCTTGCCCTACGAGTATTAGTATACCTATCTATTCGGAATAAATCAAAATGCCTTTCGGCAATAGAACGCCCTGTTCATACTTGCGGCGATATAAGACCTTATCCACATCCACCGGCACGTCCACCGCATTGTTTCCACAATTTAGCACAATACGCACCACTTCTTCGTCGCACAGCTTCATGAACTCAATCACGCGGGGATCTTCCACTTCATTGGGAAAATGGAAGTTCCTGCTGCGGAAGGCCGGATGTTGCTTACGAAGTGCAATCAACTGCCTCAATTCGTTGATTCTCTCATCATATATCCCTGCCTCGATTTCATCCCACGGCATACATCTTCTGCAATCCGGATCATGGGCGCCTTCCATGGCAATCTCTGTACCATAGAATACGCAAGGGCTTCCCGGCATGGCATAGAGCACTGCCAGCTGCTGGTAGAATACATCCAAGTCATTTCCCAAACGATGCATCAAACGATCCGTATCATGGGAATCCAACAGATTAAACAACACGTCATTGGCCTGCTGCATATAAGTGGTAAAACTCTTGTTAATGGCGTACTCGAACTCTTCCTTCTTCCAGTCATCGAACACCCAGAAGTTATTGATTGCCGTAGACAACGGATAATTCATTACCGCATCATACTCGTCGCCTCGCAGCCAATCCATGGAGTCATGCCAGATTTCACCCAAGAGATAGAAGTCCGGCTTCTTCGCCTTGGTCATATAGCGTAATTGCTTTAAAAAGCGATGGGAAATCTCATTCCCCACATCCAATCGCAATCCGTCAATGTCGAATTCCTCCATCCAAAATTGTACGATATCCAACAAATACTGCTGCACCGCCGGATGATTTGTATCCAACTTCGGCATCTGATCAGAGAAAGCAAACGAGTAGAACCGTCCGTCCTTGGTGCTATGCCCAAGCGTCACCGGCCATTCATTGATCATATACCAATCGGCATATTCCGAATCCTGCCCCTTTTCCATTACGTCCTGCCACATCGGAATGTCGGTTCCCGTATGATTGAATACGCCATCCAACATTACGCGGATGCCGGCACCGTGGCAGATATCCACTAACTGCCGCAAGGTCTCATTGGTTCCAAAAGCCGGATCCACCTTGCGATAATCCTTGGTATTGTACTTGTGGTTGGAATTGGCTTCGAAGATCGGTGTTAGATAGAGTCCGGTGATTCCAAGGTCCCGAAGGTATGGCACCTTGTCGATAATGCCCTGCAAATCACCGCCGTAATAAGCGCGATGGTCAGTAATCTTCTCACTTTTCCACGGAAGTACCCCTTCCGGATCATTGCTCTTATCTCCGTTACAGAATCGCTCCGGAAAAATCTGGTACCATATCGTCTCATTCACCCAGTCCGGTGTACGGAAAATATCCGCTCCATTCATCCACGGGAACTGAAACAGCGCCAGAGATTTCCCTTCATGGTTCATCTCTTCCTCGGTATAGAAACCGTCTTCGAAATAGTAGAGGACCTCATCTCCACTGTGCAATTCGAAGTAGTACTTACTACGCTTATACTTCGGTCGTACCGTGGTGGTCCACCAGATATGATTTTTCAAACGTTTTTTATAATAGATTTCCATCCGCTCGCCGGCCCATTTTTCCTTGCCGCCCATAATTCCGGCAAGGTACGGATCTCCTTCATATAAGAAGACCCGGTCCACATCGTATCCGGTCTGGATGTTAATAATCAATTCGTCATCGTTCAGCGGATAACAAAACTGATCCGTGGAACGGTGATAGATTGCTGCTACTTCCATTTTCTTTTTCTCCTATTCACAAAAACAGCCCGGATGTATGGGTTGCGCGTACATCCGGGCATTGCCTCTTACTTATGAAATTATCCTTTGACAGCTCCTGCCATTCCTTCTACGTAATACCGCTGCATGAAAATAAACAATGCTGCAATCGGAATGGAGATAATCACTGCACCGGCCGCGAAGCAGGTATACCAGCTATGGATGTACTCCTTCTGGAGCATGTTCCACAGGCCGATGGCCACGGTATAGTACTGCGCATTGGCACGGCAAATAACTTTTGCAAAAATGAAGTCCACCCACGGTCCAATGAAGGAGGTCAGAACCGTATAGATGATAATCGGCTTCGACAGTGGCATGGTAATACGGGTGAAAATCTGCCATCTGGTTGCACCATCGATAATTGCTGCTTCATCGATGGACTTCGGAATCGTATCAAAAAATCCTTTGGCAATGTAGAATCCCAATCCGGAACCTCCGGAGTATACGAGAATCAATGCCACACGTATCATGGAACCTTCGGAAAGTCCCAACGCCTTCAGGATATAGTACACGGCTACCATGGACATAAATCCCGGGAACAAGGTCAAAATCATGGCCATATTCATGTAGGTCTTGCGGAAATGAAAGCGCAAACGTGACATACAAAAAGATATGGACAACACGAAGAAGGTGGAAATAATGCAGGTGCATACTGCAATAAACAATGTGTTGGCGAACATCTGCGGGAAGTTCAACACGTTTCGATCCGTGAACAAACGGATGTAGTTATCAAAAGTATAGGTCTTCGGGAAGAAGGAATTTACATAGGAACCCTTCTCTCCACGGAAGCTGGTCAGTATAATCCAAAAAATCGGCAGCAGCCAGACAAATGCCATCACTGCAAGGAATACATGCACAACAATATTTACAACGGTTCGTTTTGTATTTTTCATTACATGAATTCCTCCTCATTTTTATAAGATCCGGTATTCCGGTATGTTGCCAATGCAACAATAGACAACACGATAAAGGTAAAGATACCGATAACCGCACCAATGTTGTAGTACTGTTTATCAATGGTCAACTTGTACAGCCAGGTTACCAGCAAGTCGGTCTTACCGGCCGTATCCCCTACCTCTGTCGGGCCACCGGCAGATAACAGGTAGATGACATTGAAGTTGTTGATGTTACCGGTAAACTGGGTAATCAGATACGGTGTGGTAACGAACAACATGTATGGCAACGTAATCTTACGGAAAATCGTCGCCGGACCTGCGCCGTCCATCTTCGCAGCTTCGTACAATTCCACAGGGATATTCTGTAAGATACCGGTTACCTGCAACATGGTATACGGGATACCTACCCACAGGTTAATAACAATGACCGTCACCCGGGCCCACATAGCGTTGGACAAGAATGGCAACGGGCTGTCTATCAAGCCTAAGTTCTGCAGAATGACATTCATTGCGCCCTGCGGCTGTAACATAATGTGCATAATCATCAAGGATACGAACTGTGGAACCGCAATGGAGAGCACGAAGCAGAATCTCCAGAATCCCTTCCAATGGGTATCCTTACGATTGATAATCATGGCAAGAATCATACCAAGGATATAGTTCAAAAAGGTTGCAAAAACTGCCCAGATAATGGTCCATCCCAAGACGCTCCAGAACTGGCGGCCGATATTACCGTGCAGATTCAATACTCTGGTGAAGTTGGCAAATCCCACCCAATCAAAGAGGGTAAGATGATCCCCTTCCTTGGAATAGCTGGTAAACGCCATACTAATCATGAATACCAGCGGCACCACGGTAAATGCAAGAATGCCCACCATTGGTAAGGTCATCAACGGAATCTGTAGATTCTGATGTCCAAGGGATTTCAAATCCTCCCGGAAGTTATTGATGTGCATGCCCGCTTCCATCCGACGCTGCAGATAGTAGGACTCCCGCATCTGGATTCTCCAGAAAATAATAAATGCTGCTGTCACAAAAAGGACTGCGACACCATACAGAAGAATCAACAGAGAATTATCTCCCTGTGTGTATTCATAAATCTGCTTGGCTTCATTCCACACTTTTTCCGTTTCATTTTCCCCAAGGCTTGGCAGTTGCGCTAAGCATCCGATTCCGGTCTGTACCATAAAAAAGATATATGCTACTTCTACCGCAAAAATCAGAATACCTTTCACCACCTGCTTGTGCATTGCACATCCAAGCCCCATCACAAGGGCGGATAACTTGGTAGCCCAGTCTCCTTTTGTCAGAGCAGCCCAAACGCTATATTCTCTCTTTGAATTCTTTACTCTCATAATTCATTCCTTATTAGAAATCTCGTTTTCCCTATTTTACAAAAGCCGCCAGCCACTGACGCAGCCGGCGGCCTTCTATTAGGTAATAAACAGTCGAAGTTCCGACGAATTACTCTACTACAGAGGTGTTCATAGCCTCATTCATAGCTTCGGTCTTCTCAGCTGCATTGTCATGTGTTACAGAACCATTTACAAGCTCTTCACCCATGGTCTGTGCAGGAGTCCAGTACTGACCCATGGTAGATACCAATGGCTGTACGGTAGAAGCCTTATCAAGTACAACTGCAACTGCCTCAGCAAGCTCGTTACCAGATACATCTACAGATCCGTCAGTTGGAAGGATGTTACGCATCTCCAAGTGAGCCTTCTGTGCATCAGCGCTTCCAAGGTAAGCAGCAAGTGCTACTGCAATCTGTGGATACTCAGCGTTTGGATTAACACCGATTGCCTTAGAACCTGCAAAAGCCTTCATCTGTGCTTCCTTACCATCAATGGTAAATGTAGGAGCTGCTGCGATTCCCATGTTATCGCCAAGAGCTTCCTTAACATTGTCATAATCCCAAGAACCGGAGAAAATAGCATTTACAGAACCATCAGCAAGACCTGCAATACCGGATCCTTCTGCATCGTTCTTGAAGTTTGGATTAGCTGCCAAGTCAACCAAGTAATCGGTTACTGCTGCTGCCTTGTCGCCGGAGAAATCAAATCCTGCAGCTTCATCTGTTCCGTCAGCTCCGAATAAAGTACATCCGTTAGCTACATAGAAAGAAGCGATATACCAGCTGTTGGAAAGTGGGAAGGATACAACACCCTTCTCAAGCATGGTATCTAAGTTCTTAACATCATCTTCTGTAAAGACGCTCTTGTCATAGTACATAAACCAGGTATTGGAAGTGAATGGAACACCATATACACCACCGTCATAAGTTACGGTATTTACCATGGTCTCGGAGTTCTGGGACTTGATCTGATCTACAGTAGATCCGCCAAGCTCTGCAATTCCGTTTGCTGCAAGCAAATCAGGAATCTGATCGTTTGCGAACATGTAAACATCTGCAGCAGCTGTTGGATCGGTACCAACGTTGGTCTTTGCATCTCCCTCAGAGCAAACACCATATTCGAATGTAAGATCCCATTCCGGATGCTCAGCTGCGAAAGCCTCACACTCTGTCTTTAACCAGTTGCCGTTGTCTTCGCTCTGGTCTTCCTGTGGGCCCCATACAGTGATGGTTGCTGTAATAGCCTCTTCGCCCTCAGCATCGGTCTCGGTTGTAGTAGCCTCACCGGATGTCTCTTCTTTGCTTCCGCATCCTGCAAAAGCTGTTGCTACCATCGTAGTAGCAAGTAACATAGCCAATACTTTCTTCTTCATTTTGTAATTCCCTCCTTAATTATGTTTGCCATAATTTTTGTTTGGCTTTTTCGTTCTTTTTCGGAAATATCTTTGGAAACGTTACCGAAAATAGAGAAAAAATTTTCGCAACATTTCGTTGCTCTATGGACAATATATCTCCCCGCAAGGAAAATAACAAGCCCCTTTTCCCTATTTCATCACCTTTCACAATTTCTAACCGGTGGTTTTTGCACATCTTTCACAAAAGTTTTTTCGTTCTTTTTCGTATGCTTGTTTTTTGTTTTTGTGCCTACTATAATGGAAAACCGAAGAATAATTTTTCGTATTTTTTCGTAAAGAAGGACTTCGTATGGCTACAATTAAGGATATTGCCGACAAACTCGGTGTCTCCGTCAGTACCGTTTCAAAAGGACTCAATGGTGCCAAAGACATCAGCGATTCCCTGCGTCAGGCTGTACTGGACACGGCAGTTGAGCTCGGCTACACCAGCAAGAAAATTAAATCTAACGACGGCAACGGCAAGATCTGCATCTTCGTTGAGAATATGAAGTGTGACAGTGCCGACGATTTCGGGCATGACATCGTACTTGGTTTCCGCCAGGCCGCTTTTCGTTCTTCTTTACAGATTGAAGTAGAGGAGATTGATCCGGATTTCCAGACGGCCCACGCCTATGAATCCTATATCTTAGAGCGAGGCTATACCGGAGCTTTTCTAGTAGGTTTCGCATTGAACGATCCTTGGATGAAGCAGTTAGAGAACACCACAGTTCCAACTGTGTTACTGGACAACTTCATTCCGGCCAATCCACACGTATCCTGTGTCGGAACCGATAGTGAAGAGGGTATTGATATGGCGATTTCCCACCTCATCTCCTTAGGCCATGAGAAGATTGCATTCTTGGACGGTTCCAAGGATTCCATGATTTCCGACCAGCGTATGCGCGCTTACTTGCGAGGCATCTCTCAGCATCATTTGCCATTGGATGCGTCCATGGCGGTATACGGATTCTTCGTTGCTGATGCAGCACACTATCACGTCCCAAGTTTTTTGGAGATGGGTGCCACTGCGATTTTGTGTGGCAACGATGATATTGCAAGAGGCGTTATCGCTTCCTGCGAAGAACAAGGTTTTTCGGTTCCGGAAGACGTTAGTGTCATTGGTTTTGATGATATGCCTTTTGCCGCCGAATTAACTCCACCGCTTACCACCGTGCGCCAGAACCGCACCGAGCTTGGCAAGTGTGCTTTTATGATTTTACAGACATTGATGGACGGGGTTTCTCTATCCAAGAACATGCTTCGCCCATCTTTAACGCTTCGCGCTTCCACTGCGATTGCGAAGCCGAGGGTTCTGATTCGTCGTACGGACTCTAAGGATTCCGTCCTTCACGTGAACCCACGCTTATACGAAGAAACATTAAAGGAGCAACAAAAATGACGGACCTGTATTACGCAGGTACGGATCTCGGGTGCACCATGGGCCATGGTTGCACCTGTTTTCGTATCTGGGCACCGGATGCCACCACAGTAACTTTGAACTTATACGACAGCGATCAGGCACTTCTGCCATGTCGCCGTATTTCCATGTCCCGCGATGTAGAGGGCACCTGGATTTGCCAGGGAGACATCCCGGAGGGCACTTATTATACCTATATGGTAGACAACCGCGAGACCCAGGATCCTTACAGCATAGCTGTGGGTTGCAACGGTCGTCGCTCTATGGTATGCGATTTAACCAAGACCAATCCGGAGGGCTTTGATGGGGACCATGGTCCCGCTGTTTCCAATCCGGCAGATGCCATCATCTGCGAGATTTCTATTCTGGATGCTACCGGAGATTTTTCTTCCAAAGCCACACATCGCGGCAAGTATCTGGGACTTTGCGAAGGCGGACTTCGCACAGATGACGGCATTCCTTGCGGTCTCGACTATTTCAAAGAGTTAGGCGTTACCCATGTTCAGCTTATGCCGGTCTATGATTTCGGTAGTATCGATGAATCCCGATCAGTGATTGAATACCCTAACAGCTACAACTGGGGCTATGACCCGGTGAATTATATGACGCCGGAAGGCTCTTTTTCCACCAATCCGCATGACGGACGCATCCGTATCCGAGAGCTCAAATCCATGATTATGGCCTTCCACGCTGCCGGCATCGGCGTCATTATGGATGTGGTTTTTAATCATACCTATAGTTTGGACTTCTGTTTCCAGAAGACAGCACCGGATTATTTTTATCGTAAGGATGGCGACCGCTACTCCGATGGAAGTGCCTGTGGCAATGAAGTTGCTTCTGAACGCCCCATGGTCCGCAAGTATATTCTGGATTGTTTAGTTTATTGGATGCGTGAATACCACTTGGACGGTTTCCGTTTTGACCTGATGGGTTGTTTGGATTTAGAGACCATGCAACAAGTGAATAATACCTTACGTGCCATCAAGCCGGACGTTCTACTCTATGGCGAAGGTTGGCTGGGCGGAGATTCGGTGTTGCCGGAATCCCGTCGTTCCACCAAGGCGAATCTACATACCATTGAAGGCATTGGCGCTTTTTCCGATGATATTCGTGACGTTGTCCGGGGACACGTTTTTACCGACGATGCCATAGGATTCGTTGGTGGTGCGAAAGGAACCGAGAACGATATTCGTTTCTCTGTTGCAGGTGCATGCCCACATCCACAGGTCGATTACGATGCATATTCCTATACCCCTTCCGGGGCATGGGCTTCTACACCGAATCGTGTCATCAACTATGTATCTTGCCATGATAATATGACGCTTTGGGATCGTCTTCGTTTTTCATGTAAAGACGCCACATTGGAAGAACATCTGGCAATGAACCGTTTGGCTGCAGCCATTGTTTTTACCTCCCAGGGAATTCCGTTTTTCCTGCATGGAGAAGAGATCCTGCGTAGCAAGAACTTCTGTGACAATAGCTACAACCAGCCGTTATCTATGAACGCAATCTCCTATGACTTAACACCGGAGCAGGTTGCTATGCGAGAGTTCTATCGGGGATTGATTGCCTTCCGCAAGGCAACACCGCAGTTACATCTAACGGATGGGCGCGCGGTTGCTAACGAACTGCACTTTATTGACACCACGGCCTATCCTTCCGTAGTGGCATTTACTCTGAAGGATTACCTGGTAGTCTATAACGCTTCCAAGGAGAGGATTTTGCTTCCTGCACCGGTAGTAGGAACATACACCACCTATATCGAAGGTGACCAAGCAGGTACCACACCGCTGTCCACTTGCACTTACCGCATTGGCGAAGGCATTCCGGTGGATGGTATCAGTTGCCTTGTAGCTCATATGGAGGGTTAATACATGAAAAAGAGACTTATTGCTTTACTGTTGACCGGCGCACTTACCCTGAGTTGCCTTAGCGGGTGCGGAAAAACCGCAAAGCCTGCGCTCAATATCATTGATGACAACTATCGTACCTGTTACGAAGTCTTCGTCTATTCCTTCTACGACAGCGATGGGGATGGAATCGGAGATTTGCCCGGTTTAGAGAAAAAACTGGATTATATCAACGATGGGGATGATACCACCGATAGCGACCTTGGATGTAACGAGATTTGGCTGATGCCTATTTCCCCATCTCCAACCTACCACAAATACGACGTTACCGATTATATGGATATTGACCCAGAGTACGGTACCATGGAAGATTTCGATGCATTGATTGAGGACTGCCATAGTCGTGGCGTCCATGTCATTATCGATTTTGTTATGAATCATTCCTCAAGTGAACATCCGTGGTTTGTGGCAGCCAGCGACTATCTAAAGACTTTGGATGCCGATGAAGAGCCGGATTTGGAAGCTTGCCCCTATGTGGATTACTATCATTTTTCCAGAGAGAAGTTGGAAGGCTACACCGCTCTCCCGGGTTCTGACTGGTATTATGAGGCCCGTTTCTGGGAAGGCATGCCGGATTTGAATCTAAAGAGCGAAGCTGTCCGAAAAGAATTTGATGAGATTACTTCCTTCTGGCTGGATCATGGCGTGGACGGATTCCGATTGGACGCCGTCACTTCTTATGAGACCGGACAGCCGGATGAGATTACGGAAGAACTGACCTGGTTCAACGATATGGTCAAGGCCAAGAAGTCGGATGCCTATATTGTGGGCGAAGCATGGACCAATCGCAAATTCTATGCACCATTTTATGCCTCAGGTGTTGACAGTTTCTTCGATTTTTCCTTCGCTGATAGCAACGGCAATATTGCAAAAATACTTCACGGCGCAGGGAGCGCTGCAGATTTCGCACAATCCCAGATAAATGCAGAAACTCTCTATCAATCCTACAATCCGAACTACATTAATGCGCCATTTTACACCAATCACGACATGGCCAGAGGTTCCGGATACTATACCGGTGAACTTGCATTGCAGCAGACCAAATATGCTTTGGCTATGAATCTTTTGATGCAGGGCAATGCCTTTTTGTACTATGGAGAGGAGCTTGGCATGCGAGGATCCGGCGCAGATGAGAATAAGCGTGCTCCGATGCAGTGGAGCAGCGATGCGACCGCAGAGGGCATGTGCAAGGGACCTGCCAATATGAAGCAACAGGAGATGATTTACGGTAGCCTCGAGGACCAGGCGAAGGATCCCAACTCCATTTATTCCTTCACCAAGGAAGTCATCCGCCTGCGTAACACCTATCCAGCCATCGCCCGGGGTATGACGGAGATTCTAGGCGCCGAAGATGGTGATTCCCAGATTTGCGGCATTCGTCGTAGGTGGGAGGATTCCGATGTAGCCATGCTGTTCAACATCTCCTCGGAGGACCGCACCGTTGCAATGCCGGAAGGCTATCAACTCGTCGACTGGGTCAATGCCACAGACGCAAAAAATGCCGTAAGCGAAAAGGATCAAATACTATCCCTTCCGGCTTACAGCATTGCAATTCTTAGTCCAGATTCTGGCACAAAGTAATAACTAATACATCATCAACATCCGGGTTCTTAACGAAGTAATTCGTTGTCTGGACCCGTCGATAAATACCGTCATCGCCACACTGACGAGTCACGACTGATATGCTCTTCGCACCACTGCGGAACTTATCAATCTGGCTCTGGCGATTGAAGGTGGTCTTAAATAACATACGGTCTTCCGGATGCATCGTGGAAGCACCATGCTCAATCAATTCCGTGTACACTCCCGCAGACGGGCACATCTGAGAAGTGAAGTTATCGTAATTCATCATGTAGAAAGAATTACGGGTAAGATTCGTATAGATAATCAATGGATATCCGGTGAAAATCGCATCCAAAAGCAGCTGTTTTGCAGCAGCCTGAGACTGAATAGACAAAATATCCTCATTGAACGGCTCCCGAACCGTGGCATCCAAACGCTGCTCAAATTCTTCCTCCGGAAGAGGCATATCGAAGCATCTACCCTGAATCAGATTGCAACCACTGGTACGCATGAACGCTAACTGTTCCTTGGTCTCTACACCTTCCGCAACAGTAACTACATTCAAGCGATGGGCACAATCGAAAATACTCTCCAATACAATTCGCTCACGCTCCGTCTCACAGTTCTCCTGAATCAAAGAACGATCTATCTTCATGTAATCCGCTTGAATATGGCTTAAGTAGATTAAGGAAGATAATCCACGGCCAAAGTTATCCATAGCCACCGGGAAACCCTTACCACGGATTGCCTCAATGAGAAGCGGGGTTTCCTTCGGCGCATCTACATAGGCAGACTCCGTAATCTCAATAATAATATTGCTATGGTCAATGCCGTACTTATCTACAATCTCAGCGATACGGCCAGCCACGTGCATTTCTTTGGTATGCTGTAGGGAAAAATTCACAGAAACCGGAACAATATACTTATGCTCCTTCATACGTCTAGACAGGAACTTGCACACTTCCTCCAGCACATACCAATCCACGGTACAGATGTTATAACCCTTCTCTAACTCCGGAATGAACTCGAATGCTTCTACAATGGTTCCATCCGGTGTACGCCAGCGGCATAACGCCTCTGCAGAATTCAAACGGCTTGTAAATGCATGGTACTGCGGCTGGTAGTATACAAGTAAGTCCCCTTGATCCATAGCCAACATAATATCTTCAAATAATTCACTCATAATATCTCTCCAAACTAAGGCAATAGACAGTTGTCTATTGTTCAACAAAGGATATTGTACAAGCATTCTATCTGAATTTCAAGGGACATCTCTGATATCTTTGTTTGAATTTGAAATAAAAAAAAAAAGACTTCCGAGGAAATCCTCGGAAGTCTTAATTAACTAATTGGGTTGGGCTGTTCGCTCGTGATTACTCAATGATAGTAGCAACACGGCCTGAACCTACAGTACGTCCACCCTCGCGGATAGCGAAAGTAAGACCCTGCTCCATAGCTACTGGATGGATAAGCTCGATGGTCATCTCTACGTTATCACCAGGCATGCACATCTCAGTACCAGCTGGAAGGTTGCAAACACCAGTTACGTCAGTTGTTCTGAAGTAGAACTGTGGACGATAGTTGTTGAAGAATGGTGTATGACGACCACCCTCGTCCTTGGTCAATACGTAAACCTGTGCTGTAAACTTAGTATGGCAAGTTACAGTACCTGGCTTAGCGATAACCTGACCACGCTGGATCTTATCACGATCGATACCACGAAGAAGTGCACCGATGTTATCACCAGCCATAGCCTCGTCCATCTGCTTACGGAACATCTCGATACCGGTTACAACGGACTTAGCAGTATCTTCATGAATACCAACGATTTCGATCTCGTCGTTCAAGTGAAGAGTACCACGCTCTACTCTACCGGTTGCTACAGTACCACGACCGGTAATAGTGAATACGTCCTCTACTGGCATCAAGAATGGCTTATCAGTATCACGCTCTGGATCTGGGATGTACTCATCAACAGTGTTCATAAGCTCCATGATCTTGTCTCCCCAAGCAGCGTCTCCCTCAAGAGCCTTAAGAGCGGAACCCTGGATGATTGGGCATCCTTCGAATCCGTACTCCTCTAACTGCTCAGTAACTTCCATCTCTACAAGTTCGATCAACTCAGGATCGTCAACCATATCACACTTGTTCAAGAATACTACGATGTAAGGAACGCCTACCTGACGAGCAAGAAGGATGTGCTCCTTAGTCTGAGCCATAACACCGTCAGTAGCAGCTACTACAAGGATAGCGCCGTCCATCTGAGCAGCACCAGTGATCATGTTCTTTACATAATCAGCATGGCCTGGGCAGTCAACGTGTGCATAGTGACGTCTCTCAGTCTCATACTCAACGTGAGCGGTAGAAATTGTGATACCACGCTCTCTCTCTTCTGGAGCCTTATCAATGTTAGCGAAATCAACAGCTGCATTACCAGCTACACGCTCAGATAATACCTTTGTGATTGCTGCAGTTAAGGTAGTTTTACCATGATCTACGTGACCAATGGTACCAATGTTACAATGTGGTTTAGTTCTTTCGAATTTAGCTTTTGCCATTTCTTAACTTCCTCCTTAGTTTTCGATGCCCTTAACGGGACTTCTTTTCATAAACTCGGCTAAAATCAATTATATTTAATTTTCACCGAATTATCAACACTTTTCACCCCGAGGAGGGTGAAAAGTGTAAAATTGCTAATTAGCCCTTCTTTGCTGCGATAACCTTATCTGCAACATTCTTAGGAACTGGCTCGTACTTCTCGAAGAACATGGAGTAGTTTCCACGACCCTGAGTAGTAGAACGAAGATCTGTAGAGTATCCGAACATCTCGGACAACGGTACGTATGCACGAACGATCTTGCCGCCGCCGACATCATCCATACCTTCTACACGACCACGACGAGAGTTGATATCACCGATAACATCTCCCATGTACTCTTCCGGCATAGTAACCTCAACCTTCATGATAGGCTCAAGAAGGGTAGGTTCAGCCTTAGCCATAGCTTCCTTGAAACACATGGATCCGGCAATGTGGAATGCCATCTCGGAAGAATCGACTTCATGGTAAGATCCGTCGTATACAGTAGCCTTAATACCAAGAACAGGGAATCCAGCAAGGATACCTGCCTTAGCAGCTTCTTCGATACCTTCACCGATAGATGGGATGTATTCCTTAGGAATAGCACCACCTACGACAGCAGACTCAAACTTGAAGGTCTCTTCAGAGTTTGCATCCATAGGCTCGAACTTAACTTTACAGTGACCGTACTGACCACGACCACCGGACTGCTTAGCATACTTGTATTCCTGATCGACAGCCTTGGTGAAGGTCTCCTTGTATGCAACCTGAGGTGCACCAACGTTAGCCTCAACCTTGAACTCTCTTAACAGACGATCAACAATAATCTCCAAGTGAAGCTCACCCATACCAGCGATGATGGTCTGACCAGTCTCCTCATCCGTATGTGCACGGAAGGTAGGATCCTCTTCAGCCAACTTGGCAAGAGCCTCACCCATCTTCTGCTGTCCAGCCTTAGTCTTAGGCTCGATAGCAAGCTCGATAACTGGCTCTGGGAACTCCATGGACTCCAAGATAACCGGATGCTGCTCATCACAAATGGTATCACCGGTAGAAGTTACCTTGAAACCAACTGCTGCAGCGATATCACCGGAGTATACAACGTCAATCTCTTCACGCTTATTAGCGTGCATCTGAAGGATACGTCCAACACGCTCCTTCTTGCCCTTAGTAGCATTTAATACATAAGAGCCGGACTTACATGTTCCGGAGTAAACACGGAAGAATGCAAGCTTACCAACGAATGGGTCAGTCATGATCTTGAATGCAAGAGCTGCAAATGGCTCCTCATCAGAAGACTTTCTGGTGATTTCATTGCCATCAAGGTCAGTACCTGCGATATCAGGGATATCGGTAGGAGCTGGCATGAACTCTACAATTGCATCCAATAACTTCTGGATACCCTTGTTGAAGTGAGCAGAACCGCAGCATACAGGTACACCTTCGTTGTTGATGGTAGCCTTACGTAATGCAGCCTTCAGCTCGTCGACAGAAGGCTCTTCACCCTCTAAGTATTTCATCATAAGGTCCTCGTCGAAGTCACAGATCTTCTCAACGAGTTCCTGATGGTAAGTCTCAGCCTCATCCTTCATATCATCACGGATATCAACGATGGAGATGTCCTCACCCTTGGAGTCATTGTAGATGTACTCCTTCATCTCGAACAAATCGATGATTCCTTCGAAATGATCTTCCTTACCGATTGGAAGCTGGATAACAACTGCGTTCTTACCAAGCTTAGAACCGATCTCGGAAACGGTATTATAGAAATCAGCACCAAGGATATCCATCTTATTAACGAATGCCATTCTTGGTACCTTATATGTATCAGCCTGACGCCATACGTTCTCGGACTGTGGCTCAACACCGCCCTTTGCGTCAAATACGCCGACAGCACCATCCAATACACGCAAGGAACGCTCAACTTCTACGGTGAAGTCTACGTGTCCAGGAGTATCGATGATGTTGATACGATGCTCAAGAGCACCCTTCTTAGGCTTGCACTGCTCCTGGAGAGTCCAGTGGCATGTGGTAGCTGCAGAAGTGATTGTGATACCTCTTTCCTGTTCCTGCTCCATCCAGTCCATGGTAGCAGTACCTTCGTAGGTCTCACCAATCTTGTAGTTAACACCGGTATAGTAAAGAATACGCTCAGTCAATGTGGTCTTACCAGCATCGATGTGGGCCATAATACCGATGTTTCGGGTTCTATCCAAAGGATATTCTCTTCCTGCCAAGGTATGTTCCTCCTATATTTGCTATAAATCTTAGAAACGATAATGAGCGAAAGCCTTGTTAGCCTCTGCCATTCTATGCATTTCTTCTTTACGCTTTACTGCGGAACCAGTATTGTTCGCAGCATCCATAATCTCGTTAGCAAGACGCTCTTCCATGGTCTTCTCACTTCTGTTACGTGAAAAAGTGGTTAACCAACGAAGGCCCAATGCCTGACGACGATCAGGACGAACCTCGATAGGTACCTGATAGGTAGCTCCACCGATACGTCTAGCCTTTACTTCAAGTACAGGCATAACGTTGTTCATAGCTTCTTCGAACACCTCTACTGCAGGTCTTCCGGTTTTTTCTTCGACTCTTGCGAATGCTCCATAAACAATCTTCTGAGCAACACCCTTCTTACCATCTAACATAACGTTATTGACAAGCTTGGTTACTACCTTGCTGTTGTAAATAGGATCTGCAAGTACGTCTCTTTTTACAGTATGTCCTTTACGTGGCACGTTTCTTCCCTCCTTAATCATAATTTTTCGATTAAATCTTCGGTACTCACATATGAATGTGTTCGCGCTGTATTTATCTACTAAATGAAATAAACATCAACACTAACCTTACATCTATGTTCATACAAATTCATTTGGTTCTAAATAGTAGCAGCGAATTACTTAGCAGCCTTAGGACGCTTAGCGCCGTACTTAGAACGAGCCTGCTTACGATCAGCAACGCCTGCGGTATCAAGTGTTCCACGGATTACGTGATAACGTGTACCTGGTAAATCCTTAACACGGCCACCACGAACGAGTACAACACTGTGCTCCTGCAAGTTGTGTCCTTCTCCAGGAATGTAAGATGTAACTTCGATTCCGTTGGAAAGACGTACTCTGGCGATCTTTCTCAAAGCTGAGTTAGGCTTCTTAGGTGTAGCTGTCTTAACAGCGGTACATACACCACGCTTCTGTGGAGAAGAGGTCTCGATAGGCTTCTTCTTAAGAGAGTTGAATCCCTTCTGAAGTGCTGGTGCTGTAGACTTCTTTGCAGATGTCTGTCTACCCTTTCTAACTAACTGGTTGAATGTTGGCATTTATTTCACCTCCTATGTCAATTCTATGCATTCATCCCCGCGCGCACGACTGGAATCTACTCTACGGGTATATCTATGCACGCTAAAATATTATAATTTCTTGATTTTTACTTGTCAAGCAATTTCAAAAAAATAAGGAGAGACCGATGCTCTCGGTCTCCCCTATGTATTTCAACAAAGATTATTCAACCTCTGCCATCTCTTCCTCGTCGTCAATATCTTCAACGATTGGAGCTTCCTTAACAGCTTCTACCATTACCTTATTGTAATCGGTGTTCAGCTTAATGTTCTGATAACGCTTCATACCGGTTCCTGCAGGAATCAGCTTACCAAGAATAACGTTCTCTTTCAGGCCGACAAGTGGATCAATCTTACCCTTGATGGCTGCATCGGTAAGAACCTTGGTGGTCTCCTGGAAGGATGCTGCGGACAGGAAGGAATCGGTAGCAAGGGAAGCCTTGGTAATACCAAGAAGAACACGCTTGCCGTCTGCAGGTGTCTTGCCCTCTGCCTCTAACTCTTCGTTCAAGTCCTCATACTTCAAGAAGTCAACCTGAGATCCAGGAAGATATCCGGTATCTCCAGCCTCTTCGATACGAACCTTCTTCATCATCTGACGAACGATAACTTCGATATGCTTATCATTGATTTCTACACCCTGTAAGCGGTATACACGCTGTACTTCGCGAAGGATGTAATCCTGTACTGCACGGATGCCCTTAATCTTCAAGATATCATGTGGGTTAACGGAACCTTCGGTCAATGCATCACCGGCCTCAAGCTCTGCGCCATCCATAATCTTGATATGAGAACCGTAAGGGATTAAGTAAGTCTTGGACTCACCGGTCTCCTTGTTGGTTACAACAATCTCACGCTTCTTCTTAGTATCAACGATTTCAGCGGTTCCTGCGATCTCAGTGATGATTGCAAGTCCCTTAGGCTTACGAGCCTCGAAAAGCTCCTCGACACGAGGAAGACCCTGAGTAATATCGCTACCAGCGACACCACCGGAGTGGAAGGTTCTCATGGTCAACTGTGTACCAGGCTCACCGATGGACTGAGCAGCGATAATACCAACTGCCTCACCAACCTGAACTGCATTACCGGTTGCCATGTTGGCACCGTAACACTTCGCGCAGATACCGTTCTCGCTACGACAAGTAAGTACGGTACGGATCTTAACCTCTGTAATTGGCTTGCCATCCTTATCAACACCCTTAGCCATAATCTGTGCTGCACGGCGAGGTGTAATCATATGGTTAGCCTTAACAATCATATTGCCTTCTGCATCGTAGATAGACTCGCAGGAGAAACGTCCGGTAATACGATCCTGTAATCCTTCGATTGTCTCCTTGCCATCCATGAATGATTTAACAACCATTCCCGGAAGCTCACGATTCTTACCTTCGCAGCAGTCACGCTCACGAATGATTAATTCCTGTGATACGTCTACAAGACGTCTGGTCAGGTATCCGGAATCCGCGGTACGAAGAGCGGTATCGGACATACCCTTTCGAGCACCATGCGCAGACATGAAGTACTCCAATACGTCAAGACCTTCACGGAAGTTAGACTTAATAGGAAGTTCGATTGTACGTCCGGTTGTATCAGCCATCAAACCACGCATACCGGCCAACTGCTTAATCTGCTTATCGGAACCACGCGCTCCGGAGTCAGCCATCATGAAGATGTTGTTGTACTGATCCAAACCATCCAACAAGTACTTGGTCAACTGATCATCAGTAGCCTTCCAGGTCTCTACAACTTCCTTGTAACGCTCTTCCTCAGTAAGGAAACCACGGCGATACTGAGCCTTGATCTTCTCAACGGTCTTCTCAGCCTCACTGATTAACTCTTCCTTCTCGGAAGGAACGGTCATATCAGATACGGATACGGTCATTGCAGCGATGGTAGAGTACTTGTAACCCATTGCCTTAATATCATCCAATACCTCAGCGGTCTTAGTAGCTCCGTGAGTATTGATTACTTTTTCAAGGATGCCCTTCAAGTCTTTCTTCTTAACCAAGAAGTCAACTTCAAGCTTCAACTCATTCTCCGGGTTGGAACGATCAACATATCCCAAATCCTGAGGAATGATTTCGTTGAACATAAATCTACCAAGGGTAGACTCAACGATTCCGGTCTTCACGGTACCGTCAGCCATGGTCTTGCGAACACGAACCTTGATACGTGCATGAAGTGCGAGTTCCTTGTTCTCATATGCAAGGATTGCTTCATTCATGCTCTTGAAGATCTTACCTTCGCCAAGTGCGCCTTCACGCAACTGGGTAATGTAGTAAATACCAAGTACCATATCCTGAGAAGGAACGGCAACTACACCACCGTCGGATGGCTTCAGCAAGTTGTTCGGAGACAACAGCATGAAACGGCACTCTGCCTGAGCCTCAGCGGTCAACGGCAAGTGAGCAGCCATCTGGTCTCCATCGAAGTCGGCATTGTAAGCGGTACATACCAATGGATGCAACTTAATAGCCTTACCTTCTACAAGGATTGGCTCGAATGCCTGAATACCAAGTCTATGCAATGTAGGAGCACGGTTTAACATAACCGGATGCTCTTTGATGACGTCTTCTAAGACATCCCATACTTCCGGCTGAAGCTTCTCAACCATCTTCTTCGCATTCTTGATATTGTGTGCGGTTCCGTTAGCAACAAGCTCCTTCATAACGAATGGCTTGAACAACTCGATTGCCATTTCCTTAGGCAAACCACACTGATAAATCTTAAGTTCCGGTCCAACGACGATAACGGAACGTCCGGAGTAGTCAACACGCTTACCAAGCAAGTTCTGACGGAAACGTCCGCCCTTACCCTTTAACATATCAGACAGGGACTTCAGAGCACGGTTACCAGGTCCGGTAACTGCACGGCCACGACGTCCGTTGTCGATCAAGGCATCAACTGCTTCCTGTAACATACGCTTCTCATTACGAACAATGATCTCCGGAGCGCCAAGCTCAAGCAAGCGACGAAGACGATTGTTACGGTTAATGATACGACGATACAAATCATTCAAATCAGAAGTAGCGAAACGGCCACCGTCCAACTGAACCATTGGACGAAGATCCGGTGGGATGACAGGAATAACGTTCATGATCATCCACTCCGGCTTGTTACCGGACTCACGGAAAGCCTCTACAACTTCCAATCTCTTAATAATACGAGCACGCTTCTGGCCGGTTGCAGTCTCGAGCTCTGCAGTCAATTCCTCTGCATCCTTGTCAAGATCAATCGCCTGTAACAGCTCCTGGATTGCCTCAGCACCCATACCTACACGGAAAGCATCACCATACTGGTCTCTAGCTTCCTGATACTCAGCCTCAGACAATACCTGCTTGTACATAAGTGCTGTATCACCGGCATCCAATACGATGTAGGATGCGAAATACAGTACACGCTCCAATGTTCTTGGAGAGAGGTCAAGGATTAATCCCATACGGGATGGGATACCCTTGAAGTACCAAATATGAGAAACAGGAGCAGCAAGCTCGATGTGTCCCATACGCTCACGACGAACGCTAGCCTTGGTAACCTCTACGCCACAACGGTCACAAACAACACCCTTGTAGCGAATCTTTTTATATTTTCCGCAGTGACATTCCCAGTCCTTGGTAGGTCCGAAAATCTTCTCGCAGAATAGACCGTCTTTTTCCGGCTTCAATGTACGATAGTTAATTGTCTCTGGCTTTTTAACCTCACCGCGAGACCATTCACGAATCTTCTCCGGAGATGCCAAACCGATCTGAATTGCATCAAACTCAATTGGCTGATTTGTTGCTTCTTTATTCAATGTCTCTGGCATTTAAGAAACTCCTTTCGATCTTATATGTCCTAAAACTCGTCCTCTGACATGCTGCTCAGTGTCTCTGCCAAGTCTTCCGCATTATCATCTTCTTCGTAATCATTATCTTCTGATGCAACCAGTTCTCCGCTTTCGCTATCGAACTCCTGCTTCTGGAAGCCGTTTGCCTCGAAAGACTCACTGCTCTCGAATGCGAAATTACGATCTCCGGAAATAATAGCGTTCAGATCTGTATTGCCGTATTCACTGGTCTCCATCAACTGAACTTCGTTACGCTCCTCGTCAAGAACCTTAACGTCAAGACCTAAGGACTGTAACTCCTTCAGTAATACCTTGAAGGACTCAGGGATACCCGGCTCAGGGATATTCTCACCCTTAATGATTGCTTCGTATGTCTTAACACGTCCAACTACATCATCAGACTTCATGGTCAGGATTTCCTGAAGTGTGTATGCTGCACCGTAAGCCTCAAGTGCCCATACCTCCATCTCTCCGAAACGCTGTCCACCGAACTGTGCCTTACCACCTAACGGCTGCTGTGTTACCAAGGAGTAAGGACCGGTAGAACGTGCATGGATCTTATCGTCTACCAAGTGATGCAGCTTCAGATAATGCATGTGACCGATAGTTACAGGAGAATCGAACTCTTCACCGGTACGTCCGTCACGCAACTGAACCTTACCGTTGCGGCTAATCGGAACACCCTTCCACAATTCTCTGTAATCACGATTATCGGACAAGTACTTCATGACATCTTCTGCCAAAGTATCTTTGTATTTAGCCTCGAACTCATCCCACTCCATGTTGACATAATCGTTTGCCAACTCAAGAGTATCCTGGATGTCAATCTCCTTCGCGCCATCGAATACAGGAGTCTCAATGTTGAAGCCAAGTGCCTTAGCAGCTAAGCTCAAGTGAATCTCCAACACCTGTCCGATGTTCATTCGGGAAGGTACGCCCAACGGGTTCAATACGATATCCAGCGGACGACCGTTTGGCAAGAAAGGCATATCCTCAACAGGTAATACACGGGAAACGACACCCTTGTTACCGTGACGACCAGCCATCTTATCACCAACGGAGATCTTACGCTTCTGAGCAATGTAAATACGAACGGACTTGTTAACTCCAGGAGATAACTCGTCGCCAGCCTCACGGGTGAAGGTCTTAGCATCAACAACGATACCGTACTCACCGTGTGGTACCTTCAGGGAAGTATCACGAACTTCGCGAGCCTTCTCACCGAAGATGGCACGAAGCAAACGCTCCTCAGCAGTAAGCTCGGTCTCTCCCTTAGGAGTAACCTTACCAACTAAGATATCACCGGCACGAACCTCAGCACCGATACGGATTACACCGTTCTCATCCAAATCCTTCAAAGCATCATCGCCGACACCAGGAACGTCACGAGTAATCTCTTCCGGTCCTAACTTGGTATCACGTGCTTCTACTTCGTATTCTTCGATATGTACAGATGTGTAAACATCATCCTGAACCAAACGCTCTGACAAAAGAACCGCATCCTCGTAGTTATAACCTTCCCAGGTCATGAATCCGATTAACGGGTTCTTACCAAGAGCCAACTCACCGTTAGAGGTGGAAGGACCGTCAGCGATTACCTCGCCGGCCTCAACATGATCACCCTTGAAGACGATTGGTCTCTGGTTGTAGCAGTTGGACTGGTTGCTTCGTACGAACTTCTGAAGCTCATACTCATCACGGTCACCTGCATCTGTCTTGATAATAATCTTGTTGGACTGAGACAGCTCAACAGTTCCGGCATTCTTAGCAACGACGCAGACACCGGAGTCAACAGCGGTCTTGCCTTCCATACTGGTTCCAACAACCGGAGCTTCGGTAGTCAAAAGCGGTACAGCCTGACGCTGCATGTTAGATCCCATCAATGCACGGTTCGCATCGTCGTTCTGCAAGAATGGAATCAAAGCGGTAGCTACAGAGAAGACCATCTTAGGAGATACGTCCATATAATCAAATACGGTCTTGTCATATTCCTGAGTCTCTTCACGATAACGACCGGATACGGAAGAACGCTTGAAGTATCCGTTTTCATCCAATGGCTCGTTCGCCTGTGCTACATGGTAGTTATCCTCTTCATCCGCAGTCATGTAAACAACATCGTTGGTTACACGCGGGTTCTTAGGATCGGTCTTGTCGATGACACGATAAGGTGCCTCGATGAAACCATACTCATTAATTCTTGCATAAGAAGCAAGAGAGTTAATCAAACCGATGTTAGGTCCTTCAGGAGTCTCGATAGGACACATTCTACCGTAGTGAGAATAGTGTACATCTCGAACCTCGAATCCGGCACGGTCACGGGAAAGACCGCCAGGTCCCAATGCAGAAAGACGTCTCTTATGAGTCAACTCACCAAGTGGGTTGTTCTGATCCATAAACTGAGACAGCTGGGAAGATCCGAAGAACTCCTTAACTGCAGCAGTTACCGGCTTAATATTAATCAAATGCTGTGGAGAAATACCCTCCAAATCCTGAGTGGTCATGCGCTCACGTACGACTCTCTCCAAACGGGAAAGACCGATACGATACTGGTTCTGTAACAACTCACCAACCGCACGAACACGACGGTTACCCAAATGATCGATATCATCGGAGTTACCAATCTCATACTCAAGATGCATGTTGTAGTTAATGGAAGCGAAGATATCTTCCTTGGTGATGTGCTTCGGCACCAAATCAGCCGCATTACGGCGAATAGCCTCAAGCAAATCTTCCTTATCTGTATACTCTTCGAGAAGCTGAGCTAAAACAGGGTAATAAACAAGCTCACGAATTCCCAATTCTTCCGGATCACAGTCAACATAAGTCTTCAAGTCAACCATTAAGTTGGAAAGAACCTTAACGTTGCGCTCCTCAGCCTGAACATAAACATAAGGAACTGCAGCATTCTGAATCTGGGTAGCCAACTCACGATTTACCTTGGTACCAGCCTCAGCCAATACTTCACCGGTAGATGGATCCACTACGTCCTCAGCAAGAATCTGCTTATTGATACGATTCTTGAAATGAAGCTTCTTATTGAACTTATAACGTCCAACCTTAGCCAGGTCGTAACGACGAGGATCAAAGAACATTGCATCGATTAAGCTCTGTGCATTGTCGATGGTCATCGGTTCACCCGGACGAATCTTTTTGTATAACTCTAATAGACCCTTCTCATAGCTTCCCTGTCCGTCTGTCTCAGTCAGACATGGATCCTTGGAGAAAGATGCCAAAATCTTAGGCTCTTCGCCGAATAAATCAAGGATTTCCTGGTTGGTTCCTACTCCAAGAGCACGAATAAGAACAGTAACCGGAACCTTTCTTGTACGGTCTACACGTACAAAAAATACGTCGTTGGAGTCGGTCTCGTACTCTAACCATGCACCACGGTTAGGAATAACGGTGCAAGAATACAACTTCTTACCAATCTTATCGTGATCGATTCCATAGTAAATTCCAGGGGAACGAACTAACTGGCTTACGATTACACGCTCAGCACCGTTAATAACGAAAGTACCTGTTTCCGTCATAAGCGGCAGATCTCCCATGAAGATCAAATGCTCACTCATGTCTCCGGTTTCTTTGTTGTAAAGGCGAACCTTTACCTTCAAAGGAGCTGCATATGTAGCATCTCTTTCCTTACACTGAGGAATTGTGTACTTAACTTCGTCCCTGCACAAAGTGAAGTCTACAAATTCCAGGCTTAAGTGTCCGCTGTAGTCAGTGATTGGGGAAATATCTGCGAAAGCTTCCTTCAATCCTTCATCCAAGAACCACTGATAAGAGTTCTTCTGGACTTCGATGAAGTTAGGCATGTCGAGAACTTCCTTCTGGCGAGCGTAGCTCATGCGGATTCCTTTACCAGCCTTGACCGGACGTATCCTGTTTTTCTCCATTGACGTATCACCTCTCGTATTTTTATTTTATATCTGAAGCACTAAATCCGCATATTTTGCGGTAAAGAAACAAGACAGCACAAGATATTGCGTCTAAAAAAGCGCATAAATTGCCTACTGTTCCACAATAGTGCAACGTACATTATAGACGAAAAAACTTTTGAATGTCAAGCACTATTTTTCAACTTTTTAAGACAAAAAAAGATCGGCTTGACCGAAGTCAAACCGACCTTAAAATTCAATAAGCTATAATTACTTAAGAGTAACCTTAGCACCCTCAGCCTCAAGCTTAGCCTTGATATCCTCAGCAGTTGCCTTATCAGCACCTTCCTTGATAACCTTAGGAGCGCCGTCAACAACGTCCTTAGCTTCCTTAAGTCCGAGACCAGTAGCCTCACGAACAACCTTGATAACCTTAACCTTGTTAGGACCAACCTCGGTAAGCTCTACGTCGAACTCATCCTTCTCCTCAGCTGCCTCACCAGCACCAGCTGCTGCTGCTACAACAACGCCAGCTGCTGCGGAAACGCCGAACTCTTCCTCACAAGCCTTTACAAGATCATTTAACTCTAAAACGCTTAACTCTTTGATAGCTGCAATAAACTCTTCAGTAGTCATCTTTGCCATGATTAATTTCCTCCATTAAAAATTTAATATTTGTTAGTTGCTAAGCTCTAATTACTCAGCGGTCTCTTCAGCTGCTGTTTCCTCTGCAGGAGCTTCAGCCGGTGCTTCCTCAGCTACAGGTGCCTCAGCCTCAGCTGCTGGTGCTTCTGCACTAGCGCCACCCTGCTCTGCGATCTGATTAAGAACACGAGCAAGATTGGTAATAGGAGACTGTAAGCTTCCAAGTAACTTGGAGAGCAATTCTTCTCTGCTTGGTACGTTTGCGATTGCTTCCATTCCCTTAGCATCATAGAAGGTTCCTTCTACAACACCAGCCTTGATCTCAAGCTTAGGAGCGGTCTTAGCAAACTTCGCAATGATACGAGCAGGTGCAGTTGCATCATCCTTAGAAATTGCAATTGCGCTTGGTCCTTCCAGAACGTCCTTCAATGCTTCGAAATCAGTACCCTTGAATGCGAAGTTCATCATTGTGTTCTTGTATACCTTGTAAGTAACACCAGCCTCACGTAACTGCTTACGAAGAGCGGTATCCTCAGCAACAGTAAGACCACGGTAATCAACTACGACTACGGACTGTGCATCTTTTACGTTCTCAGCGATTTCCTGTACTACAGGCTGCTTTAACTCTACTTTTGCCACGATTTTGTTCCTCCTTATTTTATTTCATCTTGCGTTCGACTGAGATGATATAAGAAAGTCAAAAGAAAAGACCTTCTTTGCGGAAGACAAAGAAGGTCTGATAAATCAGTTTCATCTCGTCCTCGGTAGGTGGTTTCCCTTTATGCCTTGCGGCACCTACTGTCTTCGGCAACATGCTTTGCGATTATAACATTTATATTTATGAAATGTCAATCCTTAATTACTCTGTAACCTTAGCAACAGAAACCTTAACGCCAGGTCCCATTGTAGGAGCAAGAGTGATGCTCTTGAGGTAAGCACCCTTAACAGTGCTTGGTCTAGCCTTAAGGATTGCATCCATAAGCGCTTGGAAGTTGTCCGCTAAATCTGCTTCACTGAAAGAAGCCTTTCCAACTGGCACGTGGATAATATTTGCCTTGTCCAAACGATACTCAATCTTACCAGCCTTGATGTCGTTAACAGCCTTGGTAACATCCATAGTTACTGTACCAGCCTTAGGGTTTGGCATTAAGCCCTTAGGTCCAAGTACACGTCCAAGACGTCCAACAACACCCATCATGTCAGGAGTAGCTACAACAACGTCGAAATCTACCCATCCTTCGTTCTGGATCTTAGGAATTAATTCCTCACCACCAACGAAATCAGCTCCTGCAGCAGTAGCCTCGTCAGCCTTAGGTCCCTTAGCGAATACTAAAACACGAACGGTCTTACCGGTACCATGAGGCAATACAACAGCGCCGCGGATCTGCTGATCTGCATGACGACCATCACAACCAGTCTTGATATGAAGCTCGATTGTCTCATCAAATTTAGCAGTAGCATTCTTCTTTACGATAGAGATAGCTTCTGCCTTATCATACTGAACACTCTTATCATAGGCCTTAACAAGGTCCTGATATTTCTTTCCTCGTTTCATAAAATAATTCCTCCTGTGGTTTTATCGGGAGTGTTCTCCCCTCCCACTATAAATCTAAAATCTGAAGTAACTAAATTAGTCTACAACCTCAACGCCCATAGAACGTGCGGTACCAGCGATCATGCTGATAGCTGCGTCGATGCTAGCTGCGTTAAGATCCTTCATCTTGGTCTCTGCGATTTCCTGAAGCTGAGCCTTAGTAATCTTAGCAACCTTCTTCTTGTTTGGTTCACCGGAACCACTCTGAATCTTGCAAGCCTTCTTAATAAGAACTGCTGCAGGAGGGGTCTTGGTGATGAAGCTAAAGCTTCTGTCTGCGTAAACAGTGATGATAGTAGGAACGATGGTATCTCCCATATCAGCTGTCTTAGCGTTGAACTGCTTTGTAAACTCAACGATGTTTACGCCGTGCTGACCCAATGCAGGTCCTACAGGCGGTGCAGGTGTTGCCTTACCAGCAGCAATCTGTAACTTGATATATCCTTCAATTTTCTTTGCCATTGGAAATGTTTCCTCCTTAATTCATTTTCTCTACGTCCATAAAATCAATTTCAACCGGTGTTTCACGGCCGAACAATTCGACATTGATCTTAACGGTCTGCTTGCTGATGTTAACCGACTGAATAACACCGACGGTATCCTTCCACACACCACCGATAACAGATACGGTATCGCCCTCAGCGAAATCAACCTCAATGTCAGCATTGTTGTCTCTGATTCCCAGGGATCTCATCTCTACGTCGGTCAACGGTACCGGCTTGCTTCCCGGGCCAACAAATCCTGTTACTCCACGGGTATTGCGTACGACATACCAGGTATCATCATTCATGATCATATTAATAAGAACATATCCTGGGAACATCTTCTTAGAAACAGACTTCTTGGTACCGTTCTTCAATTCCACTACATCCTGCATTGGAACGCGAACTTCAAGAATCTGGTCTTCCAGATGACGATTCTCAACGGTCTTATCAATATTCGCTTTGACTTTATTCTCATATCCGGAATAGGTATGAGCAACATACCATTGTGCCTCTGCCATATACCGAGCCTCCTAAAAATTATAATCTTACTAGAAAATCAACACCGAGCTTGATAATCATGTCGAAGAACACAATTAACAATGCTACGATAACTGAAACAACAATAGTCGCGGTAGACTGACGAAAAACCATCTTGCCGTCCGGCCAAAAAATCTTGCCGAACTCGGCCTTCAGTCCGTCTAAGCGATCTGCAAAAGATTTCTTTTCTTTCGTAGTCATCTCTGCCATGTGATCACCTCTTTACTTCGTTTCCTTGTGTAAAGTGTGTCTCTTACAGAAACGACAATACTTCTTAGTCTCCATCCGATCCGGGTGAGTCTTTTTGTCTTTTGTCAGATTGTAGTTTCTCTGCTGGCACTCTGTGCATGCTAGCGTAATCTTTGTGCGCACAACTTCCACCTCCAAATTCATAATTTCATTGCGGTCTTCGATGCCTAAATTTGGGCATAAAAAAAAGACCTAAACTTCCATCGCCGTAATAACATATCACAGGAAGTACGTCTATGTCAATCAATTTTTCGGTTCCGGCGGCACTTTTGTGTCTCAATTATCATATTATATAGAAAGAAAATATTTTTTCAAATATTTTAAAAAAAGGGTTAAGTTATTTTAATATTCAACCGATACTAGAATTAGATAGCCATAACTCTGTTTACAAGGAGGTGAGATCACATGGATGTGAGTTTTATCAGAAATTATGGTAACATAGCGCCAGGTTCTGTTGGAACACCTCGTGGAGCAGCAGCTCCTAAGGGAAAGGGAAGTCCCAAAGCGAAAGCAGTAGCGGAAGATTCCTACACACCAACAAAACTTGAGAAGGCCGAGCGCAAGGTAACTGCAGAGTCCGGTTTATCCGACAAAGCCAAGGAAATCCTAAAGAAGCTGCGCGAGCAGTTCGGAGACACTGACTTTTTCGTATCCGGTGCAGGACGCGACGCCGAATCTCTTTTAAAAGGAAGCACAAAGGAATTCTCCGTTGTACTCTCCGATGAAGAATTAGAGCGCATGGCAGTAGACGAAGACTTTGCAGCAAAGAAGTCGGAGCAGATCCAGTCTGTTATGGATTTGACCAAGTCATTCGTAACTGACAACGGATTTGACAAACCATTCGGCAAGATGAACGATACCGTGATCAAAAACCTCGGTTTCTCGTTCAACGAGGATGATTCAACGACCTTTTTTGCAGAGTTAGAACGGACCACGCTGCCGGTAATGAGACAACGACTAGAAGCAGCAACGCAGGATGAACTGAAAGGGAAAATGCAGAACATCGATTGGGAGGCTATCTTTATCGATCGTGTGAACAACCCTGTTAGCTTCACTGCATAAAAGATACCCTTGTAGTACCCAAACGTCCTACAAGGGTTTTCTTTTGCCTTTTATATGAAAAGATTTCGCTTACTGCAACAGAGCCATAACACCTTCCGCAGAGCTGTTAGCCTGGGCCAGCATAGACTGTCCGGCCTGGGCAAGAATGTTATTCTTGGAATACTCCACCATAGCTTCCGCCATATCCGTATCACGAATACGGGATTCTGCCGCGGTGGTATTCTCAACTACGTTGTCTAAGTTCGCGATGGAATGCTCTAAGCGATTCTGGATAGCACCCAGTTCTGCGCGCTGGTCGGAAACTTGCTGTAGTGCATTTGCTATAGCATCAATTGCATATGTCGCTGTTTTACCATTATCTCCCGTTTTTCCAACCAAATCCAACTGCTCTATTCCAAGTGTAACAGTGTCAAAAGACTGTATGGCAACACATATCTTATTATTCAACGCTGCGTCAGCTCCGGCATGAAGATTGAATGTCAACTCTTTCGGAACTGTACGAGTTCCCAACCAAATACCAATTTCTTCATTTCCCTGCGTCTCGTCTGTAATATAAACATGCGCCGCGGAGGATGTTGGGGAGGTCGGTTGTCCACTATCGTAAAACTTCAAATCCTGTCTTGAACTTGTACCAATATCAACGTCCGACGTATCATATGTACATATTCCTATATTATTTGCCCGCATCAATTCAATGCCCATTTTCTTCATTGCATCATGCCGAGAAACAATAGATGGATTATTCGGGTCTGACGTCGCCGCTATCGTATATAAATCTCCACCAATATTTACTTCCTTTCCCTCATATAATTCGTCCGGATAAAAATAGTAAATATAAGGCTGATTATTGGCCGGGTTATTCTGCTCCAATCTTCCTGCAAGTCCGGCCGTATATGGCTTCATATATATTCTACGCGTCGCTCCGGTAGGGTCCCCTTTCAGCAACATCGTCTCATTGAACTTTGTGGTCTCGGATACTCGGTCCATCTCTTCCAACAGCTGATCCACTTCATTTTGAATCGCTTGTCGATCAGACTCGCTGTTGGTTCCATTAGCTGCCTGCACTGCTAATTCATTCATACGCTGCAGCATAGCATGCACTTCGTTCAACGCGCCTTCTGCCGTCTGCACGCAAGAAACACCGTCCTGAGCATTCATAGAGCCACGCTCTAATCCGCGAGCCTGCTTACGCATTTTTTCGCTAATAGCCAGCCCCGCTGCATCGTCTGCCGCACGGTTAATCTTATATCCGGAAGATAACTTCTCGGTTGTTTTTCCTTGGGATGATGTTGTGACGCCAAGCATGCGATTGGAATTCATCGCCTGCATATTGTGCTGTACTACCATAGTTACACCTCTTCTAACGGGTGCTCTTCCATGAGTTCTTTCACTTCGAAAGCCGTCTCGTCCTGATTCGGTGATTTCGTAGTACGCCAATCCTTGGCACAGAAATTCTTTCTATTTTATATATCGGAAAATATGTAGAAGTTATTAGACTTTATATGGAAAAACCGAGAAATTTGTTGATTTTAAAACACAATTAGCAAATAAAAAATCCGGAGCTGGCACTCCGGACTTCTCATTCCATGCATTTAAATGCATCATTTCTTAGCTAACAAATATGATACATCTTTTTATTCTAAAATCCAATTCCTCCTCTTGAAATGATCGGACTTAGATGTATGACAGCGCCAGCCTATTACATAAGAATTCCCCAGAGCTGGCACTCTGGGGAATTTTGATTTTCTATGTAATTGCTGATTACTGAAGTAAGGACATAACACCCTGTGTAGACTGATTTGCCTGAGCCAACATGGACTGTCCAGCCTGAGCAAGAATGTTGTTCTTGGAGTACTGAACCATCTCCTCTGCCATGTCAGTATCACGGATACGGGACTCAGCAGCTGTGGTGTTCTCAACAACGTTATCCAAGTTCGCGATGCTGTGCTCTAATCTGTTCTGGATAGCACCAAGCATAGATCTCTGATCAGATACCTTCTGAAGCGCATCAGCGATAGCATCGATTGCGTAGGTAGCGGTGATACCATTGTCACCGTCAGGACCAACTACATCTAACTTGTTAATTCCAAGATAGGTGGAATTGAAGGTTTCTATATCAACAACAATCTTGTTGGATAATGCTGCGTCAGCACCAACGTGAAGGTTGAAGGAAAGTTCCTTAGCGGTCTCAACAGAACCAGTAGTAATGGTAAACTTTCTATGGTTACCAGTATCCTGTACAACATTTGCCACTGTGTTTGCAACCGGATTTCCACCTGCTGCAGCGCCACTTACAGTCTGATTGTCAAAACGAGTATAGTTGTTTGCAAGAGATGCGGTTCCAGTACCCGATGTGTAAGTTCCTTGGAAAACGCCAAGATTATTAGTAATATCTGTAGCAGACTTAACCGGTTCAACCAATCCAGCCTGCGCAGCTGGTGTCAATTCTGCAATACCAACCATGTTAGCCTTAAACAATTCTATCTGCATCAACTGATATGCTTCATCAGCAGTAACTTTCTTGTTTTCAAAATCGCCAGTATATGGTGAAGTTCCGCTATGTGCACTCACAATCGTGTACTGTAGTCCACCGATATTAACAACGTCATTTGTATGAAGTTCATCTACTTCAAGAACATATTGGCCATTAATCTTCTCGCCCGTTGCTGTATCGGTATCCTGAACCATCTTTCCGGCAAGACCTGCATCATGTCCCTTCAAACTAATATTCTTCTTAGCAGCGGATGGGTCGCCCTTTAACAAGAAAGTTTCATTGAACTTTGTTGTTTCTGCAACACGGTCGATTTCTGTTGTTAACTGGGTAATTTCGTTCTGAATAGCCTGACGATCGGAATCACTGTTGGTTCCGTTAGCGGCCTGAACTGCCAGCTCATTCATTCTCTGAATCATAGAATGAACTTCGTTCATAGCACCTTCAGCGGTCTGTACAGAAGATACACCATCCTGAGCATTTGTAGATGCACGATCAAGACCATTGATCTGCTTACGCATCTTCTCACTGATAGCTAATCCCGCTGCATCGTCAGCTGCACGGTTAATACGATAACCGGAAGATAACTTTTCTGTGGACTTGCCCTGTGCGCTAGTTGTAACGCCGAGCATACGATTTGAATTCATTGCCTGCATGTTGTGCTGTACTACCATAATAATACCTCCATATAATCGGGTGACTCTTCCATGAGCTTTTCTTCGCTTGGAAATCACTCCGACCCTGGAGGATTCTATTCCGTAGCTATGCGCCAATCCGTGGCAACAACTGTTTTTTGTTTTTACACTTTCTATTTCGGATGGATTTTCAGATTGTTAACCCCTTTTTTATAATTTTTTTATTTTTTCGCAAAAATCAACCAATAGAAATAGCCGAGAACCCGCATAAATACGGCATTCTCGGCCAATAAATATTTTTCTAAAAATTTATTAATTAATTATTGATTTATCTAATAACAGGTGTCTAAAGGCGTTTTGCAGAAAGAATAAATCGCTTCGTCGTGTAGGTATTTAGCTGACCGCTGCGATTATATTCTTCCAATTCCAGAATCATATCCCGAACGCTCTTGCCCGGATCATTTCCCGGAACATCCAGAAAGTGTTCTGTCACATAACCGCTCAGCTTAATCAAACGCTGCAGCTCCGTGCGGGTATAACGCTGAATCACCGGTTCCTCCGCATCTTGTCGCACCTGATCGAAGCACAGAAGCGGTATCAGAGTCTCCCAATACTTTACATTAGAAGCACTCACCAGTAACTGACCGTCTTTTTTCAAAAGCGGCGCAATGCGAAGTAGCACATCTCCCGGATGCTTTAGATAGGACAGCGCATCATCAATAAGAATTACATCGAAACTATCCTCTTCATATGGCAAATCCATGGTCTCCACATCACCGCAAATCACGTCGCCAACTGCTCCGGCCACGTCTGCTAACACTTCATTCGCCTCGATGCCATGGATCTTTGCGTTAGAAAAACAACATTGCAGCCAGGTTAAATTCACTCCGGCGCCACAGCCAATCTCCAATACAGACAACTTCTTGTTGGATTTACCACGAACCTGACCAATCAAATCCACGTTGGCGTAGAGATGATTCTCGATTGAGAATCCAAATCTTCGATATAGGAAGATTCCAACCTGCTCTGCCCATATCGTATAATCTACATCCGGTAGCGGGAGCACAAAACTATCAATCTCCGGAATCACCACACCGTACTGCTGTTGGATTCGTACACGTTCGCCAAGATAAAAATCCAAATCTCCGTCATCCAAGCATCTTGCAATTGCCAGCTGTGTGCACAGTCCTGCATGTAGTCCATTCCCATACATCTCGCAGGCACTCCCCAGCAGCCACCACAGTTCACTGTTATTGTTTTCCAGAAGCAAGCCTTCCCTCGCAGAGCTCCAGAGCTTATCTACATTTCCCGTCGCATGATAGATAGCGGATTCCAAAATCGTTCCATCGACATCAATGCCATTCTGCTCGGTATAGGCCTGTTCTAAATCCGCCAGCGCGCCGTCGAAATCCCTCGATTCAATTTTACCTGCAATTTGTTTCTTCCACTTCTCCTGCATAACATCCCCCGTAGTGTTATTTTTACAACCACTTACATATCTATAGTTTACCACATTCACCACGAAAAAAGAGAGTGGATTGCTCCACTCTCTTTCCCTGGTTGTACGCACCATGAACTAGCCTAATAGAGACATTACGCCCTGTGTAGACTGGTTTGCCTGAGCCAGCATGGACTGTCCTGCCTGAGCGAGGATATTGTTCTTGCTGTAGGTTACCATCTCGCTGGCCATATCCGTGTCACGGATACGGGATTCTGCCGCGGTAGTATTCTCAACTACGTTGTCTACGTTAGCAATGGTGTGTTCTAATCTGTTCTGAATAGCACCAAGTCCGGATCTCTGTGCAGATACCTTCTCGATTGCTTCAGCAATTGTGTCAATTGAGTATGTAGCATTGGAAGCATCTGCTCCGTCAACCTTTAATCCCTTAATACCAAGCGTATTGGAGTCCATCATCTTGATATTGAAAGCGATCTTATTCTCCATATCGGTTTCAGCACCAACGTGAAGAGCCAGCCCAAGGTCCGTCTTTGTGGTTACAAGCGCAAGCGTCTGATTCGTCTTCGCATCCGACACAGCACTCCAAGTCTTACCACCAAGCTCATTTGCTGCATTCACTTCAGCAAAAATCTTAGTCTTTGCTTCATCAGCAGTTATCTTGCCATTGGACTCGTCAGCCTCAGCAGCATCTACAATCTCATACACCTTGTCCTTAATAGTAAGCTTATCGCCTTTAGTAGGCGGAGTGTATGTAATGTCTACTGTCTTTCCATCGGTAGATGCAGTTCCTGTTACATACTTACCGAATCCGGCATCCTTGAAGCCGAAGTACTCAGTCTTAGTAGCATCGCCGCCCTTCAACAAGTAAGTCTCATTGAACTTGGTTGTCTCTGCCACACGATCAATCTCAGTTGTCAGCTGGTCGATCTCATTCTGGATTGCGGTTCTGTCAGATTCACTATTTGTTCCGTTGGCTGCCTGTACCGCCAATTCATTCATACGCTGTAGCATGGAATGAACTTCTGTCAAAGCACCTTCAGCGGTCTGCACTGCTGAAATTCCGTCCTGAGCATTGGTAGATGCTCGATCCAGACCATTGATCTGCTTACGCATCTTCTCACTGATGGATAAGCCTGCTGCATCATCTGCTGCTCGGTTAATCTTGTATCCAGAAGACAACTTCTCTGTGGACTTTGCCTGAGCATTTGTTGTCACACCTAACATTCTATTTGCGTTCATTGACTGCATATTGTGTTGTACTACCATAATTTTTTCCTCCTTGATAATACTGCCCCAATTCCCTTTGGGGAGACGCTGTATGTGAATACTCCTTAGATATTCCAGTGACAGCTATGAATAGTTGTACGAATCCGATTGGAATCCAACAATCGGAGCTACCACAGCACGTGTTCTGTGGCCTTGCAACTTAAATATCGGAAAAAAAATGAACGAACTTTATATGCAATTGCCAAAAAAACTATAGTTGTATGTTTCGTTTCCCAAAAAAGGGAGCGGATGTCCGCTCCCTTAACTCTTTATGAAATCAATTCTTTCACTTCATTCACAATGAAATCACTGGCCAACTGACCGTTAATCTTATAGTAATCATACTCTTCTTCAAAGAGGCACTTGCGGTCCTTGGCCATCGTATCATTTCCCTCAAGCACAACATCTTGGATGAACTGCTCGATTGCCACATAGTCCTCGCCCGGCACATTGTAATAGACATCCGCTAGCGCCCTACCGTTTTGCAGGAAATTCTGTTCCGGCCTAGTCAAAAATAGCATAGGCTTATTCGTATATAAGTATTCCGCCAAAAATGACACGCTATCCATAATCATAGCATCAGAGGTTGCAAAATACTCCAAATATGAGCCCTCCTGGACAGCAAACGCATTGGGGCAATCATTCCATGCTTGAATGTACTTATCATATCCTTCAAAATCCTTAAACAGCCCTGCACGCACAGATGCTCTTCGCAGATTCGGATGCGGCTTAAACATAAAGAGGACTCTATTTTCATACTTCTTTACCAAATATAGCCAGAACCACAGATTCTTTTGAAACGTCGAATAACAAAGTCCGCCCTCTGGGAAGACCGTATAATGAGGTGCAATAATGACTTTTTTCATTTGGGCGATATCTTTTCCAGCTCCGCATTTCCAAAGGGATTTTATATAGTCGTTCTCAGGCTTATGGTCTTTGTAGAAATAATCCATCTTTGCGTAGCCTGTAAATCGAACGTTAGCACCCTTTAACAACTGATATTTTTCATAGCCATCGCGCATGCTAGCCGAATCGCAATATACGCGCCACATCATATTCATAACATCCTTGTTGAATACGCATTCCTTCGCATAATTGCCGTCCGCCGTATCTGCCACGTCAAAACCATATGGAATATACGCAACCAAGCATCGTAGCGGCAGCTGCGTAAACCATTGAGCTCGTGGCAGGCATGCGTACCACGATGATAATTGGTATAGAACATCCGGATAGCCTCCAAGAAGTCCCCACCCTCCATACGTGTTTTCATCTATATTCATGCCATCCACTACATTATAAGAACGCTCATGAAACCAGTTGCTTGTTTGGCGATAAGTATCTTCCCTACTATTCGCCTCACGATCTGCAAGCGGCGAGACAAATATCTGAACATCAACATTGGGCATTTTTTCAAAAAGGCGATACACCCCTTCTGCAGGCCACTGCGCCGCAGAATAAGTTTGAAAAACAACCTTTATTCGTTCCCCGCTCTTTGCCTTTTGACGAAGATAGTTTTCACCGGATTGTATGGCAAGATTATAAACCTCACGATACAAATCTTCGCCGCCATCCAATTCATCTTTTATAAAAAAAAGTCCCAATAAGTGTTCCCATTTATACTTATCCGGAATAATCGGTTGCGATAAATCTCCGGCGTCAGCACCATCAATCAGTTCTTTTACCAATTCTACGCAATAGTCGTGTGTTTCCTGATTCATCTATTACTCCTCCGCCATCTTAATGTATCCATTTAGAACCGCCGTAGCCTTATGTGCCCCCTGCAAGTTTAAATGATCCGAATCGATAAAATCTGCATCCGAAAAAATATCAGCGTAAAAATTCATATCTAAAAATTCCACCGGCATCTCTAATTCATCCAGCAACGAAAAAATATCCTCACGATACCTCGAATCTATCAGCTTCATATACAGCTCTGTATAGGGCGTGATAAAAAAATACGTTTTAATATTATGTGCATCAAGAAACGACATCATCTCTCGTAAAATGGCGCCATTCTCTTCACGAGTTTCCACATACTTTATCATACGGTTATGGTCATTTATAACCCGTCTATTGGCATATTCCATTTTTTGCTCATCGTTAAGGCTTTTCCAATCAACTTTTTGTACCCCGAGCATATTATTGTCTTCGCGCTTCATCATATGTCCGTAAAAAGAAGATTGCTCCAGCATCACACCCTCTGACCAATTTGCGACGAATGGTCTTATAACATCTACGGGATACATACTTCTATCAAAATCAATCTTCTGAAACAAATCTTCCCGTCTTGCATGCTGAAAATGGTGCGCACAGCCCTCACCAAACAAATTCATATAGGTAGTTGCTATCATTCCCTGTATTGTCGTGCTTTGCGACAAATCCCAATGCAACGTATAATAGCCCAAGTTTACCAAGCAGCGCTTTATCGGCTTTTTTGCTTCTTCTACCGCTTTCTTTAGGTGCATAAAGTTGTAGTATAAATCCTGACTGGAGATACAAAAAGAAATAACATCGCCGGCATTGAATAGTTCCTTTTCAATAATGCCATTCATTGCGTGAGAATTCCCGATAATAATAGTATCTGCGCCGCACGCCTTATTTTTCGCATGCATAGCGCTTAAATAGCAGTAATCATAATTATGGAATAAGTACTCGTAGCAAACACTTCTGATGCCTTCAAAATATTCAACATTGCTATAACGCATATTTCATCAACCTCTACACCCAGAATTTTTCTTTGGGTTCTTGCATATTCATTTTTACTCGCGACAAATGACCTGATCTAAATCAATTAACAACAAATTCCGTTCCTCGTGTTTTAAAAGTTTCTCCTCGAATCCAGCCTTCGAAAACAGAACATATTGCACTTCACGGTTTCTCCGAATAAGATTTCCCCGTTCTACTAATTTATTGAAGACGTTATAGCCAACCTTTTCGCCTTTCCACTTACACTCTCCAACAAGTATATTGGAATCATCTACTGCAACAATATCAATTTCTTCCTGACTCTTTGTCGCAGGATTAGGTCCCCACCATTTGCCATAGGCATCATATACTAAGAACTCATGATTGCTCGCAGTCTTCCGGAAAATGTACTGCATGCAGATTTCTTCAAAAATATGACCGAAAAACTCCGTCATATAAGGCTGAATACGTTTCTTAAAAGCATCCTCCGGAAGTCCCATCGCTATCATTGTCCTGCATTTCGGAACAAAACGATACCAGAAGCGAAACATATTATCCGAAACCTCATAAATGATTCTTTTCGATGAGGCGTCCTCTAGAGGACTTTGTTTTTGAATAATTTCCAGCGATATTAATACATTTAAATAGTTTGCAATTGCGTTAGGTGTCTTCCCAACACAACTTGCAATCTCATTACTACGATTCGCGCCACCGGCAATCGCTTCAATAATTGAATTATATAAAGATGTTTCCCGCAATTCTTCTCTCAGCAAAAACTCCGGTTCTTCAAACAAGCTTCCCTCAGAGCGTAAGTATTCATTTTGCACGGCCTCTTGAAAATTCTTCCAACGACTAAACGCTAATAAATACTGCGGCACACCATCGCAAGCTGCATATGCGTACAATGCATCCTCCGTCGACCACTCAGGAAAAAAGTTCATTGCATCCTTGTAATCCATTTTTTGCAAACGGATCTGCGCAGTTCTTCGACCATACAATGGACTTTCGTGTGCTAACACTTGATCAACCATAAAACTAACAGAAGATCCGGATAAAATCAGAAAAAGATTTGTATCCTTCCACTTTTGATCAATATACTTCTGTAACACCGACAGAATCGCCGGATAAGCCTTTGCCAAATAAGGAAATTCATCGATAATCAGTATCATGCGTTCTCGCTGTGCTATTGTTCCGACATAATCAAATGCCACATTCCAATTCGGAAAAGAATCTAATAACTGTAATGTCGCATCTTCCGGGAACAACTCTTTCACACTAGCGGTAAAATCACGCAAACATATACTCGGTTCATCCTTGGTTGCCGTATAAAAAATCGCGGATCTATTCCTTCCGAACTCGCGTATAAGGCTGGTTTTGCCTATTCTTCTACGGCCATATAGAACCACCATTTGATATCCCGGTTGATCATATAACCGTTCTAATGTCTGAATCTCTTTTTCTCTTCCTATAAACATCTCTATGCTCATCCTTTATCAAATCTAAATATGTCACATCATGTTTTGACATATCGTAATTTGATATTATCACACTTTTATCGTATTCACAATCTGTGCTTACGTTACGTTATGCTATACCACTTTTATGCGTCCTTAATCTTCTCCTGTTTGTTCTAATAACAACTTGATTTCTTCATCCTGCGGCAGCAGCGGTGCTATCTGCATTAGAATAGCGCGCGCCTGAGCCTTTTGTCCGGCTTCCAGCAACACCTTTACCTGCTGCTTGATCTGCTGTCCCAGTAGCTCCATTTCCGAGGTTGCATGTTGTGTCATTGTATTGACATAATCTCCGTACTGGTGGCTAAAGCTCCGTAAGGCGCAATCCAGTTCCGGGCTCAATCCGAAGGCATCCTTTAGGCACTGTAACGCCTCTTTGTAACGCTTCTGCTCTTCATTCTCCATGAATTTGGATAGGGTTAAATAAATCACTGCCTCTGTGGAAAGCAAAACACCCATAGTAAGCGCTTCCTCCGTATAGATCTCATGAAAATAGAAGCACGCGAACTCCAAATATTGCTTTAAATACTCCCGTCTCTCTTCATAGGAATTCTCTTCCATACAGAATTTGGAATAGTAATATTCCATATCAAACAGCATATAATGAATATCATTTACCGTTCGGATTCGATCCACCCAGGCCTTATATCCGTCCAGATTCTCACCTGATGCATGCTTCATCATACCCCGAATTCCGGCAGCAAAAGATGCAAGCGGCTTCTCCAGAATAACCTCTTCCAAAGAAATATCGAACTGTACCATCAATTCATAAACGAAATCATCTAAATTCAGCACATCATCCGCACTTTGAAGTAGCCTACGAACCAGCACCTCCACACTTTTTGGATTCTCATCGTTCCGTTTTGCCTCATATAGCTGAAGCAGAATAACGTAATCATTCTCGCTATCGACATTTACGAAGCATGGCGCAATTCGCTCACGAAAAGCCGGACTCCCCTTCTCTCTCTCCCGGACTTCTTTCAAGAAGAATTCTCCACAGGAATCATCCTTAAGAATGTACTCTAACAAGCCCTCCATGTTAGGAAGATCTGCTCCCTTCTCCATGACATCACAGATGACTTTCGGAAGTTCTTCATGAATCATGTTGCCCTTTTCCTTCCAATGAATCATTTCTGTAAAAGAGCCGACACCTTCATTATTTTCATTTAGAATTGCAGCCATAAGTGCAATTTGCATCACCAGTCCATATCCGTTTTCTTCATAACCATCCTCAACAAAGAATACACTGGACCAATACTCTTTCGCATCCTTGTACTTTTCATATGTCTCATGATATTTGTATCCGAACCTTATACAGGTTGCATAATCCCCCATCCGGTAAGCCGAAATTGCTGCGCACTGGTACAAAATCGCGTGTGCGGCCTCATCAACACAGGAATCCGCCAGCCCCTCTTCTGCTACCTTCATCGCCTCCTCATACCGGTATTGCTTAATAATTGCCGTACACAGTCCGGCCACAAATATGCGGGAACGAATCACGCGATTCATTCCACCCACCTGCTGCATTTTGTGGTAGTAGTCCCGAAAGAGATTTTCCAGCTTTGACCATTCATCAACCGCCCGGTATTCCTGTCCCAACTGTTGCACGTAGTGATAATTATCCGGCTCTGCCGCCAATTCTCGCTCCAAAGCTTCAACATTCCGAAAAGAATGCGCCCACTTTTCCTCCTGGGTTTCATAAATATAGCCATAGTGTCCCAGCAGAACATCCAATAGTATTCCGTTACCGGTTACGCAGTTTAGCCCTTCATGAATCTTGTTTACAAAATGGACATCCTTCTCCAATTTCACCATGCGGCTCAAATAGAAGTCATAATACTCTGTTTCATCCCAGTTCTTATAATCCCGCATACGGATTTTGGCTTCCTTTTGGTTTTTATATTCCCCGCTTAGGAAAAAATCCTCTAACGCCTTGGTATCCTTAAATACCTCATCGTCGTCAATAAACAAAAACCACTCTCCGGCGCACTCCTTTAAGCCGGAATTTCTTGCTTTGGAAAAGTCATCACACCAGGTAAAGTTTACAATCTTATCTGCATATTCTTCGATAATTGCCCGATGCTCCTTGTCACATCCGGTATCTACAATTACCAATTCGCAAGGAATTGTCTGCCGTAAATGATCCAGTGCCTGAAGGCAATCCCTCAAGGTGCGTTTCTTTCCCGGGGTCATCATAGAAATGGATAGCAAAGGTCGATCAGTCATTCTGTTGTCCCCCTTCCAATTCCAGCTTAACAGCAAATGCCCGCCGCACCACATCCGGCAGTTCCGGATTCTCCGGCGTACACCAGCCCGGGCAAAAGTATTTTTCATAAAATGATATGGCTGTATCCACAAACTTCCGCTTGGAAGCCTCATCCATGTCCGGATTTCGATGCACTTTTTGCTCCATACCATTAAGATCAATCAACATATAATTCGGGTGTTCCCTGTTCTTCCAACGATAAATCATGGCCGTCTTATCTTCCCAGTCTCGCTCAGCATAGTCCTTGTGGAAAATGCTTCCGTAACGCAGAAGACGATAGGTTGGAACGGCACAAAACAATTCGTCCATGGGCAAATGATGTTCTTCCCCAACTTTCCATATATCGTCCGGTATCATAAAAATATCCGATACACACTGGAACAGGCCCTGAAAAAATTCCAAAAGATTCTCCTCGGATTTCTTCTGGGCAGCATCCAAAATTTTATATACATAAACCCATTCATTCTCGCCGCGAATACCCTCCACTGCCTGAAGCAACGCCGGTGAAGGTTTTTGCTGTCGGCGCAGGTAATCATAAATGCTCGATCGTAACAGGCCATTATTTGTTTCCACTAATGCACATAACATTTGACCAAGTACGTCATCGTATTGGCTTTCGTTCACGATATCCACGAATTCTTTGACGTAGTCTTCATCCCGAAGCGAAAATCCCTCTTTATGCAGATTTTCAAATGCCTCTCTCGCTCTACTGTAATCTGCGCTCCTACTGTGAATCAGCCATCGCAGGATTAGATTACGATGTGTATTTTGTTTCGAAAACGCATCAGAGGCAATGCATGCATTTCCCATATTCTCTTTATCCGCGCATCCCTTGTAAGTAAAAAACAGTTCTATGGTCTCCTGCGCTTCTTTTATTTGCGCCAAACGATAGAACGCTTCCGCAGCAAAGCCACAGATATATGCCTTCGCACAGAGCGGAAGGCTTTCATCCTTCCTGTATTCCATGTATGCATCCACCATATCCTGATAACGATACATCATGCGCTTGGCATACATCATGCCACAATATAAATCCCCACGAAAAATCGCGCCGTCCCCATCCTTTATAATCCGGCTATCATCCTGCACTTGGCGCACTAATTCCGTAATCTTTCCCCATTCTCCGATTCGCATATAAGCCTTCACCAGACGTATATATTCCTGACCGGTAAATCCATGAACAGCCGCTCTTGCTGTCAATTCATCTATTTCCTTATACAACGCAGTTATTGCAGCCACATCATCTGCATCGACTTGCCTGATTTCATCTGTCACATCCATCTTCATATTGGGCTTTCTCCAAATTGTATAAAATTCTCCTTATTTATCATACCATATATGGTCATAATTCATCGTTTTTAGTTTGCGAAAAACGTAAAAAAGAGGAGCAGAAACTGCTCCTCCTTTTTTTGGATCCTTTTTAAAAAGATGTAATTCGTTCTTATAAACCTGCCAATTAGCCAAGTAAGGAAAGAACACCCTGAGTAGACTGGTTAGCCTGAGCCAGCATAGACTGACCTGCCTGAGCAAGAATGTTATTCTTGCTGTAGGTAACCATCTCTTCAGCCATATCAGTATCACGGATACGGCTCTCAGCTGCGGTAGAGTTCTCTACTACGTTGTCTACGTTAGCAATGGTGTGCTCTAATCTGTTCTGAATAGCACCAAGTCCGGATCTCTGTGCAGATACCTTCTCGATTGCTTCAGCAATTGTGTCAATTGAGTAAGTAGCGTTGGAAGAATCTGTTCCATCAACCTTTAATCCCTTAACACCAAGTGTATTGGAATCCATCATCTTGATATTGAAAGCAATCTTGTTCTCCATATCGGTTTCAGCACCAACGTGAAGAGCCAATCCAAGGTCCGTCTTTGTCTGTACGGATGCAAGTTTCTGACCTTCTTTTTCATCGGAAATATCGTCCCAAGCCTTGCCACCAAGCTTGTTTGCTGCATTAACCTCCTTAAAAATCTTGGTCTTTGCATCTGCTGCAGTAATCTTGCCATTGTTCTCATCTTTATCAGCGTCAGCTACAACCTCATACACCTTATCCTTAATAGTAAGCTTATCGCCTACTTCAGGAGGGGTATATGTTACATCAACAGTTTTTCCATCAGTAGATGCGGTTCCGGTTACATACTTTCCGAATCCGGCATCCTTGAAGCCAAAGTACTCAGTCTTAGTAGCATCGCCGCCCTTCAACAAGTAAGTCTCGTTGAACTTGGTTGTCTCTGCAACACGATCGATTTCTGTTGTTAACTGATCAATTTCGTTCTGGATAGATGTACGATCAGACTCACTGTTGGTTCCGTTAGCTGCCTGAACTGCCAGCTCATTCATTCTCTGTAACATAGAGTGAACTTCGGTCAATGCACCTTCAGCTGTCTGTACTGCGGAAACGCCGTCCTGAGCGTTGGTAGAAGCTCTGTCTAAGCCGTTAATCTGCTTACGCATCTTCTCACTGATGGATAATCCTGCTGCATCATCTGCTGCACGGTTAATCTTGTAACCGGAAGATAACTTCTCAGTGGACTTAGCCTGTGCGCTAGTTGTAACGCCGAGCATACGATTAGAGTTCATTGCCTGCATGTTGTGTTGTACTACCATAATATTTTACCTCCATGATAAATACTGCTCCAAATCCTTTTGGAGAGTGAGGTCTCCGGGTTGCTCCGGTAGACTTCGTTAAATGATTATTTTTTCTAAAAAGTCTTCTGTGCGGATCCAACTCACATGGACTTTTTATTCTTACACCTATTATATCGAATCGTTTTAAGAAAAGTTAACCCCTTTTTCAAAAAAATTTTATCACATATATTTTCTCAGTCGTTCCTCTACACACTCATTCACTTGAGATGCTACTCTCCTGGCTGTTGCTCCTTGGATTCCAATCTCTTTAGCCACAGCCAGTAAGTCTGCCATCCCTGGATTCACCCCATTTCCATTCACCGTCGTCGCATGCTCTCCACCAATAGAGTAAGAATAAGTAAGATCATATGCCGGAGATAATACCCAACGTTGTTCTTCCTCCTTATATAAGAAGGTAAAGTTCTTGGAATGATCATCCCGGTTATGCGCAAATACGTTAAAACACATACGGCGGAACAGTTTCTCACATTCTTCCATAGAATTCGTCAGTTGAAGTGTAAGCCTCATCAAAAGATGATAGTCCATATTAGGTATGCGATGCGATGTTTCGAGAAGCCCCGCAGCCGTCACCATATGAATCCGACCGTTCTCTTCATCCGACAAGCGGTCAAATCGCTTGGTTCCGAAGTAACCCTCGCAGCGCTCCGACGGAAATAATCGCACCGGCATCATCTCTATTCCGCATTCCTTAGCACACATTGCATAGTCATATTCCTCTGCGCCAATGTTCTCATAATCCTCTGAAGATGGGAACTTTATAATCCAATCCTCTCCATCCACCTTGGTCAGGATCTTCGGGCGCGCACCACCGGAGGAGCCGCCCTTTTCAAACAGGTAATCTAGATTTCCGTTATAGTCTTCGTGAAGTATCTGTGCACATTCTGCTGCAATCTCATCCAATGAGCGTTCTTGTGATTTCTGTCCGAGTTCCACAGATGGCCGGTAAGTTAAAGCTCCCATGCCAGAATCTCCAACAATTGCCAGACGTTCCAGATTTCCATATTGTTTCGGATTCATTCCATTCTTAAGCATCAATCGATCCGTAAGCAAACGTCCCCAGCCATCCGGAAGACTATCTGAAAACACCCCAAATAATCCCTCTAACGGATCAATCTTTGGAATAAACACCTTCTTTTCCAACGGAAGTGAAAAAGGGCTGATAGGAAATCCATCAGCCAGCCAAGCATCACTATATTCAAATGCAGCCAGACATCGCTCATACAACGCCATGGTTCCTACCAATCGTTCGCGGTAGAACACATCTAACTTATTTATTCTGTCCACGAATTACCTCCTCTATTGATGCGAAAGGCACCTGGGTGAATAATTCATCAAGTTCATTATCCACTTCTAGGGCAATAGCAAGCTTTGTAAAGGACAACAGTGATATTTCACCCGTCTGCTCAAATCTTCGCAGCGAACCAAGTGTTACACCAGATCGTTTTGCTAGTTCTTCTTGTGATATCTTTCTACGCTTACGCAACTGTGCTAATCGATTTGCCAAATCTCTATTAATTTCATTACATGTTTTTTGATATAGATTAATCATACTAATATATTAGCAATTTTCCTTGTTTTTATCAATAATTACTAATATATTAGTAGTTAGTCAAACATATACTCATACTTCCTGCTCTGCTGACCACGGTTTCTGTCACACGTTTCGCAATTCGTTCATCCACCTCTGGATACTTCTCAAAGAATTGCTCCACTTTCCTTCGTATCCCAGTCGCACTCCATGGGAACTTCAAGTGATATCCATACAATTCCTGAGCTGCATCCAACTGGACATCGAAATCCCGGTCAAAAGGCTTGCTGTGGATTCGCCCTCGGCAAGCTTCATAGTCCAAATCCAGCGGGAAGTCCTCTCTTGTATCCGCAAAGAGGGATAATCCCATATCGTAGTATGGACAATAATCATATTCATCCGTCTTGGCATTCCACAGAACTGCAATATTATTCAAATGCCGGTCTTCATTCAGGAAAAGTGCATCCATTTCCAGCATCAATGTCAGATATGCACCAAAATCTTCTAATCCTGTAGAGCGCACTACAAAGTCCACCAGATGTTTGATGCGCTGCTTCGTATCCCGTATCTGCGCCAACATCTCTGAAGCACTCTGTCCGGTATGTGCACGATACAAGCGCTCCAGTGGGATAAGTTGCCATCCTTCCCGACGGAAATCACGACTTCGACATCCCTGCAGTTGTTTTCCATCTACCAGAAGTTCTACCGGTTCATACCGAGTGACGGGCGCCAAAAGCGGTTGTTCCATTTCTACCGTCATTTCCATCAAGAGTTCCGAGCACAACGCCTCTGCAATTCCTTCATACCCAAATTGGTTTGCCTTATACCAGTATCCATCCTGATACCATTTTTTCTGATTCCCCTTGGATGTGAATTCCGCTCCTGTTCGTATTAATTCACTATGGATTCGAATCTGCCTCATCGCGCTTCACCTCCATAGTAATAGAATTTCAGATGCATATCATCGCCAAGAATCCGCCCGCCGGTCTTCTCGCAGATGCTTAGCGGATCATAGTGGTCCAGTTCCATTTTCTCTAACGTTGCGCGCAAATCATCCCGTCCTCGAGGAAGGCAACGTTCCTCCAGGAATCCCATAAAATCCTCCCAAGTCGGCTTCTTAATCATTCCAAAAGCTCGCAACAGCACCTGATCCGTATAATTATGGATATAGACCTTCTTCTCCCGGAAATTCACAAAGATGGCAGTAGTCACCGTCTCTTTGTACAGATAATCAATTCGCAGATTACACTTCGCAATCTCATCAACATCGAACATCTCATTCAGTTTCTTCCAATAAGAAAAAAGGCGAACACGCTGACGATCTTCATCCAATTGTTCTGTCTGAACCGTCAGGTATCCGCTCATGGTCTGGCGCGACACACCAAATTGCACCGCCAGGTCCGTAATGCTTGTACCCTGCCCGTGCAATTCTCTTGCCTTCTGTAATTGTTCATCTGTTAAGGCCTTCTTCCGGCCCGCCCCACGTACATTCTTTGCCATGGCAATCACCTGCTTTCTTATGCTTACCATAGCATCCGTTTTTTTATCCGTCAAGTTATTAATTTCTTGACAGGACTTCCATCATCTCCGCCATGCGTACATCATAGTTATGAAGCTTCTGCACCAGGTCATGTCCGTTCTTAGCAATGCGCTGCCGCTCAGTATCGTGTTCTAGGTAGAATCCCACCTTCTCGATCATGTCATCTCTACTATAGAAAGAGACCAGATGCTCCCCTTCCTTGAAAAAGCGCGGGGTCTCCGCCTGGAAGTTCGACAGTAGGAAGCCGCCGCATCCCAGCACGTCCCACATGCGAAGAGGTATGCCGCTCTTAATATTCGGAATGGTAAAATTCAGATTCACCTTGGTGTTATGGAAGACCTGTGGCATCTCCGTCCAATATTCCACACCACCGCGATACTGCACCAACGGTAGCATAGAAGTGTCGCTATTAGAGTAGAGGCTAACCGCATAACGTTTTGACAATTCCTGCAATGCGCGAATCCGCTGAATCTGTGCCACCTTAAAGCCCAGGGTTGTGGTAGAGAAAATCAATCCCAAGTCAGAGAAAGACTTCTCCGAGGATTTCTCCAATTCATAATGCTCGCTTAATTCTTCTAAGATATCCGGTGTCAGGGACGGTTCTAAAATGTTGCTTCCATAGAGGTCACTCTGCACCTCCATAATTCCATCGAAGTATCCCCGGAGATACTCTGTCAGCTGCCCTTCCATCCGGTCATAAGAATTCCGCTCATAGAGGCTTCCCACGAAGGCCACCTCATTGGCGTAGGCTTCCTGGCGGCCATACTCTGCTAGCATGGCATCGATGCGATCCGTATCCACAGCCAGCGGGAGGTAGTAGATATGTTTTACACCCATGGCTTGGAATTCTCTTAGGTTCGTCTCATCGAAGGTAAATATCCGATTCGTATCATAGAATACCGACTCATGATACATACTAATCAGCGGATTATCGCAGGTCCAGGATACATAGCGGATGCCCACCTCATGACACACTTCCGCTATCAAGGCAAAATAATTCACTGTGAAGACAAACTCATAAGCCTGTGCACGGAGTTCCTCCCGCAGCTGCTTAGCAAAAGCTTCATCCACATCATAATTCTCCAGATGCTGCCACAGCTCCGTAATCTCATACCCCATCTTCTCGAAGGTTTTCTTGATATCCAAATAGTTATACGCCCGCCAGCGATACATTAAAATCTTCTTCATTTCCCGCTCCTCTTATTCCACTCCCGCCTCCGGCGGAGAATTTGTCTTTTTTCACGAATTCCTCTGCCGATTTTTCAGGTTTCTATATCTTCAAATTATCTCGCGGCAGAGGAATCTTATGATTTCTTCCATCCCTATGCCTTTTTCTTCTTATATAGTAAGAATAACATTTCATCAGGCATAGGGAATCTCTTTTTTTCGAATTCCCTATGCTTTTTTCTTCTCATACCCGCCAAATACGCCCTTTTCCGGCAGAGGGATTCTTCAAATCTTCCAATCCCTCTGCCGCCAGCTCCCGCCCAAGCGCCCAAACTCCCGTTCTAGGCATAGGAAATCCCCAAATCCCCCATTCCCTCTGCCGCCAGCCCACATTCTGCCTCATCCGTCGTCTAATTGTCTACTCTATTTGGCGGATTTTCGGCATTTTGTCCTACATCTTGTTGATGACAATTGCATTTAATCATGATATGATAATTATGAATAAATGGATTTATCTGCCCTAAATCATGGAAGAAAGGAGGGTTGGTCTTTATGGCTGTTATTAATAATGCCAGTGTTTACGATTATTATCTGAACACCTATGCCGGTGATTCCGGGAATAATCGTTCGAATCGTTTCGATTCCCACAAGAAAAGTGAATTACGCGACGTCTACGGCCGTATTCTGAAGGCCAACCGTCAATCACCGCTCTACAAGCTCAATGTAGATCCGGAGTCCATGACTAGGTTTGCGATTGATTTGAAGGAGAACGCCCGCCGCATGCAGAACGTGGTATCTGCATTGTCCACCGAAGGTGACGATATCGAGTCCATCTTCTACAAGAAGGTTGCGGTATCTTCCAACCCGGATGCAGTCGGTGTTGAGTATGTGGGCGACAAGGATTCCAATGAGAATCCGGCCTTCGACTTAGGCGTTGAACGTCTTGCAACCCCACAGGTGAATACCGGTAACTTCCTGGTATCCACGGGACATGATTTTGAGGAAGGTTCCTACACCTTCGATCTCGACATCGGTGGCAAGGCTTTCGAGTTCCAGTACAACGTTATGTACGGCGACAACAACTACGATGTACAGCAGCGCATCAGCCGGTTGATTAATTCTTCCGACTTGGCACTGACCAGCCGGGTTCTTCTGAACAATGGCAACCACACCAGTGCCCTGCAGATTACATCCAAGCACACCGGACTGGCAGATGACGAGGAATTCTTATTCCGCATCACCTCCGGTTCCAACTGGAAAGAGATGAATATCTTAGGTATCAACGAAGTGACGGAGCCTGCGCAGAGTTCCAAGTTCCAACTGAATGATACGGAGCACTCCTCTCTCTCCAATACCTTTACCATCAACCAGGCCTTCGAGATTAACCTGAAGAAGACTACACCGGCCAACGCACCGGCGCACATCGGCTTCAAAGCCAATACCGAAGCCATTGCGGATTCCGTAGAAGAGTTGATTACTTCCTTCAATGGATTCGTAGCCGTAGGCCAGAAGTATGAGAACGACAACGGCCGCAACCAGCTATTAAACGAACTCCACGGCTTGGCCCGCTCCTTCGGCGACGAGCTGGCGGAAGTCGGTATCGGTTTGAACGGTGACGGTACCATGTTCTTAGACAGAGAGCACATCGCAGAATCCGTAACCGGCGAGAATGCCAAGGCAGCCTTCGGTATCCTAAATAAGTTCAAGGATGCTCTGGAGCGTGAAGCCCAGAAGACTTCTGTGAATCCAATGAACTACGTGGACAAGGTTACCGTCGAATACAAGCATCCGACCAAGACCTTCACCGCACCATACGCCACCAGCGTATACTCCGGTTTGTTAGTAAACCAAGCATTATAAAAGCCAGACACTTCCCATTTCGAAGCATCTGGCTTTTATTTTTTTGCCATAAAAAAGCGTAGCAATCAAAATGACTGCTACGCTTCCTATTACTTACTCTTGTCCATGAACTGGGGCTGATATACACTATCGCCGCGCATGCTCTGGTAATAATTATTCACGGCCTTCTGGCTCTTACGCACCTTCTGAACCTGCTTGCGCACATATGCGAATTTCTCTCTGGCAAGCTTCTCGTTCTCTTTCTCCTGAGCCTGGACTGCAGTGCTAAGATCCGTAATCTGTCGAATCAATTCCTGCATCCGCTGGATTTCTTCCTTGTAGGTCTCCTTATTCGCCTGGAGCTCGTCCTCCACTCGGGCGAACAGCGTCTCAAATCCATCATCCAGCTTCACAATCTGGTCCACAAGAGATGCCTTGTAATCCAAGGTTGCTTCGAACTCGTCCACATCGGAATTGTTATCTTCCAATACCTGTCGCTGTTTCCGGTTCTCTGCCTGAATATGTTCCAGAATCTCAACCTTCTTCTCAAGGCTCTCGCGCAAGATTAATACATAGTTATCTGTCATGGTTCCCCCTTGACTGCTTAACTAACCTTCGTTCCGTTCCCTGCGTTCTGTTCCATTACCTGTTTCCAGGTGTCACGCATGGTACGAAGATGCTTTAAGACTTCTTCCAAGATTTCTTTGTCGCTGGAGATGTTGGCTTCCAACAATCTCTGTCTGATATAAGTATACACCTTGTTAAAGTCCTTGGATACTTCGTATTTGTCGTTCAAAGTCAGCTGGAACTCTTCGATGATGCGATCTGCCTTCACGATATTCTCGCACTTTTTCTTGTTGTCTTCGTTCTCAATGCCGACAATTGCAATATTTACGAACTTGATAGCGCCCTCATAGAGCATCAAGGTTAACTCTGCCGGGGAGGCGGTCATAATTCTGCTATTATTGTACTGCGCATAAGCATTTTTTGGTGATATCATATCCATCGACCCCTTTCTTATTGTCCAATCATTCCGGTAAGAGCACTACTGCTGCTGTTCAGCTGTGCCAGTGCTTTCTCCATTGCAGTAAACTGCTTGAAGTAACGGTCTTCCATGTCGTGGAGCTTCTCGTCCCACTTCTTGATCTGCTTGGTGTAATCGCTGTACTCGGAAGCCATTTCCTTGTCGTTGTATACCTTGTAAGCACTACTCATATTCGTAGACTTCATCTTGGCATCCAACTCGGTGTAGAGGTTCTGGGTCAGCTGTGAGAAAAAGCTTGCTACCTTATCCGGATCCTCGTTCAACGCCTTCATCAGCTTATCTGTCTTGGAGGAGGAATCTTCATCATCTGCATCACCGGCAATGTGATAAGCATACTGCTCATTCTCCTTGGCATTCAAAAATCCAAGGGTCTGAATACCGAAGGTTCCAAGGCTGACATTCTCATCGCCTACGGAAAATGACTTCTGCATTGCAACAGTCATGGTATTGATGATGGTTCCAAGGGTCGTATCTCTACGGAGGATGGAATCCTTAATTTTCTTCTCCCACTTCTCTACCTGGGTATCGGACATGGCGTCCTTCTCCTCTTCGGACAGAGGCTCGTAACCCTTGGCAGATTCTGCGTTGTACAAGCTCTGTAATTCATTAATGACAGAGTTGTAGTTGGAGAAAAATTCCTTAATCTTATCGTATAATCCCTGGGTGTCGTTCTGAACATTGATGTTAATGGCACCTTCGGTCTTGTTCAGCGCCTGGATATTAATACCGTTAATGGAAAAAGATCCGGTGTTGCTGGTGTATTCCACATCATTCAGCTTGATCTTCGCATCTTGTCCGCCAATCTTCTTGGCAGATGCTGCGTCCAATCCAAGCTTTGCTAACAGTGTAGCATCACCACCAAGGGTAAAATCACCTGCTGCACCACTCTCTTTTGCATTCAAATAGAGTCTCTGCTGTGCAGAGTCGAAGCTGGCCTTCACACCTTTCTCGCTTAACTTCCCGGTTAATTCGGACAAGGTCATATCCTTGGTAACCTCAATCTCTTCGGTCTTGGCATTCTCACCACTGCCGATGGTAATACTAATCGTAGCGGTCTCACCGGTAAATCCAAGCTCAGATAACTTGGTATCGGAAGTCAACTTCGGAGCTTCCTCGCCTTCAGCAGCAACGGTTTTTAAAATACCACCGGTCATAAATCCGGTCTGTGCTACCTGGGTAATCTCCAGCTTCTGAGATCCGGTAAATGCATCGTTGCTGGCACTGATTGTTGCCTTGGTTGCATCGGAAATAGAAGCCTTCTTCAGATTGTAAGACTTCTCATAACGGAAATTGTCCAGGCTGGTATACAGACTGTAAATCTTCGCATTGGCGTCCTTCCATGCATCCTGCTTCCAGGACAGCTTGGTCTGAGACTTTTCAATTTTGGTTTTTTTCACGGAATAGGATGATACAAGAGCCGATACAATCGCCTCTGTATCGAGACCGGAATTTAATCCTGATACACGAATAGCCATATTGCTACCTCCTAACGCTTCTCATCTACGAGAATACCTGCCATCTCCCAAGCCTTCGCAATGAGGTCCAATGTCTTCTCCGGAGGTAATTCCTTGATGACTTCCTTGGTATCCTTGTCTACAATCTTGATGGTGACACGGTTGGTCGCCTCATGAATACCAAATACCGCTTCTGTTCCCATTGCAGCACGATTAATCTCAGACACAGCTTTCTTAATCTGTTCCTGAGATGCTTCCTTAGGCTGATTTTCAGTTTCTCTGTCTCTTGCTGGAGTGTCCGCATTCTTAGATGTCACGATCTCTTTAACGACGTCCGGAGTATCCATACGAGATTTGCTAGGAGCTTCCGGCTGAGATACATAACTTCCCTGTCCTGCGTAGTTCACAGCGCTACTTGCTTTTACTTCCATTGCTTACACCTCCATGTGTGCAATTCTCTTTACAATTATGCCCCCAGGGCACAATACACTGGGGGACATAAATATTTACTTCTATGTTCTATATCGGTAGAAATTTGTAAAACTTTAGAATAAATTTTTGAGATCTTCCAATCCGGCAGAATTCATAACCTGTGTATTCTCCTGCTGAATCTGGAGGAATACTTCCTTACGGTATACAGGAACTTCCTTCGGAGCGGCGATACCAATCTTCACCTGGTCGCCACGGATGTCTAAAATCGTGATCTCGATGTTGTTGTCAATCATCAGGGACTCGCCCTTTTTTCTTGTCAGTGCTAACATCTTACTCACCCCCCTTTGCGTTCTTCTGTAACAGATCGTAAATCGGGAAGCGAACGTCGTTCTCGTCCTCGGTAATCATCTGGCCACCCTTCAAGGTATCCGCATTGATGATTAATGGAGCTCGGAGGTTCACGGTCATCTTCTTGATGTCTTCCGGAACCTTGATGGTTACTAAGATTAACAGATTGTCGTCAGTAAGCTCGCCAAGGGGCTGTAACAGCTCGTCATTAATGCTTGGTGCATAATCCGGTAAAATCACGGTCGGATCAATAACCGGAAGTGCGAACTGCGGTTCGTCCAAAGACTGGAACCACTTAATCACGCCGGCATCGCCCTTGTCCAAGTCAAAAATCAATGTGAACTTCTGTAAATCCGGGAATCCGATAATACCCTTCTCTAAGGTAACGATCTTGTCGTCGGTAATATCGATTTCCCCAAACAATCTAGTGTTTACTTTCATGTCTGCTCTCCTTCTCCCATGTCCTAAATGTAATTCAATAATGTCTGTCCACTGAGCTTACCTGCCGCGGTCAAGGAAGCCTGGTATGCATTGTATGCTGCGGTATAGCTGATGATAATCTCAGATAATTCCAAGTCGTCGTTGTCAGACTGGAGCTGCTGTACGGTCTGCTGCTGGTCGTTCATGCGCTTCTCGTACAGGGAAAGCTGGTCCTGGGTACATCCCAAACGGGTTACGGCCAAGCTTACGTCCGCAAGATAACCGTCTACCTTGCCGAGACTCTCGCTGCACATCTTGGAGAGGTTATCATCGTAGTAATCCATCTCCTTCTTGGCCAAATCCAACCACTTGGTAAGCTTCGTCTGATATTTGACTTCAGAGTAAGTCTCTTCTGCCATCATCGCCTTGATCTTATCGACTTTATCATGGGCCTCAATGGAATTATTGACTGCCTCCCTTAATTCTATCATATCCTGCTGAATACTACCATCGAATATCTCGCAAGCTTCCATATTCACGTTGATGGTCTGATTCTGTGCTACGGTGTAGTTAATATCGTAGGTGATGTACTCGCCGTCATCCGTCAACTTATCATAAGTAATTTTGTTGGCCGGATCCGTTATGTTCTGGCAATCATAGTAATATTCCGGGCGCAGATCTCCTTCGTTGAAACCGGTCTTGGTATAGTTGATTTTCATCTCGGCATGGCCGGACTGCAAGCTGGCCTGCAGGGTATCGCCAAAAATGATGTCGCCGGTGGAGCGGATAATCACCACACCATCTGCAGGAACATCTTTTTTACCATCCGTGGTGGTATGTGCTGCTGCCCATGCTTCCTCGGTCTCGAAGACTTCAGCGGTCACCTTATTGGTGGTTCCGCCCATGGTAATCTCCATGCTCTCCACACTATCAATAGAATCATATCCCAAACGCAGACGATAAAAATTACTCTGCTGAATCGTGTATTTACTTGCATCCGTATTTCCGGTGGTGTCCGCATCGTTCATCTTCAGGTCCGCTACTTCCGTTACGTTGGTCGGAACCGTCACTTCATTATTATAGTAACGGGACAGGACCATATCGTCTGCCTTCAGGCGCTGCTCGATGGTATACTTGGTATCCTTCTCTGCCTCAGTGAAGGTTAAGTTCTTATCGGTACGGAATCCGGTAAAAACAGTTCTTCCCGCGTAGTCCGCATTGCCCTCGCTAAAGACTGCTTCCTGCAGTGCCTTCAGCTGGGTTGCGATGGTGTTCCGGTCATCCTGGGTCAGGGTTCCGGTACTTCCATTGACACACAAGGTACGGAAATCCGTCATAATGTCACGGATGTTAAGCAGTGCAGTCTCGGTGACATCCATCCAGGAATCTGCATCCGGGATATTTTTCTCATAGTACTGATTCACCTTGGAAAGAGAGGTCTGCAGACGCAAGGAACGTACTGCAATTACCGGATCCTCGGAAGGACGATCAATCTTCTTCTGGGTGGTCATCTGGGTGTTACGGCTATTTACCAGGCCCTTGGTTCCATTGATGTTGCCGGAACTGTTATTCATAATCATGTTATTTGTAATTCTCATAAGCTGCCTCCTTGTAAGTGCCGCTTTTATACGCCGGTTCGAAGTATTAACTGGTCATACATCTCGGATAATACGGAGATGACCTTGGATGATAAGTTATAAGCATTCTGGAATTTGACCAGGTCCAATGCCTCTTCATCTTCATCTACGCCGGATACCGACTCTCTTTGGTTCTGAATGGTTTTCTGAATGTTGGTGAAGTTATTGGTAAAAGTGGTGCATTCCTGGGTATCTACGGTTACATCTGCGTAAATACACTGAAGGAAGGTATTGGCTCCGCCGTCACGGAAGATTTTCACATCTTTTTCCAGTTTTAACCACTCCTTAATGAGAGATGCGGAATCCACACCGTCTTCAATGACATTGCCCTTTTCGTCATAACGCTTGATGGTGGATGCCATTTTTTCCGGATGTTCCCGGATGGCGGTAGCTACCTGGATATTGTCTGCCGTCAGTCGATAGTAGGTATCGGAAGCGGCGGTAAAGGTAATCTTGGTCAGGCCGTCCGGACGATTGGCCAAATCACTTGGTTTTGTGGCATCGCCTTCTAAGAGGTATCCATCAAAGTCATCTTCCTGGTTCAGATTCACGTCGTCTGCAATGAAGAATGCCTTGGCATCTGCTCCGTTTAGATCCACGCCGGTCTTGTGCAAGTCATTGGTCGCACGGGCGAAGTTACGAAGGAAGATATTCATCTGGTTCTGATAGTACGGAATTCCCTTGTAGTCTACGGTGGAGCCTACGTAGAGGTCCTGGGCCGCAAGCTTGGTTCGTACATCATCGGAGAAGCCAATGTCAAAATGGAAAGTATAGGATACGATGTTCTCGTCCTTATCCAGCTCCACGTCGAAGGAACTGTAGTTATAGTAGGTATTGTTTACCATAACGGTTCCCGTCGGCGGAAGGTTCATCTCCATGATGTTGGTGATGTTTGGATTCACGATTTTCAAGGTATTGGTGGATGTTTCCTGTACCTGTCCGTGAACGTTCTGCATATCGTTACCGTCACGCACTTCGAATAGTCCTCGGAGGGAACCGCGCTGGTTTTTGCCCCAAACATCGAACTTGGAATCGGTATCGGACCATACCACGTCGTAGAGTCCGTCGATATCACTCTGGTTGTATTTATTGGTTCTGGTCACCGTCTTTAAGGTGTTGTATTCGTAAGTATCTACTAAGGTCTGGCCATTGATCTTGATGGTGTAGGTGGTAGCACCGGTATACATATCCGGGTAGTTGGAGTTGGTCACCGGAGCTTCCTTGGCCTCGATGGTAACGATCTGGGATAACTCATCTACCAACAATGCTCTGTGGTCACGAAGTTCATTGGCCTGTCCGCCGTTCTGCTCGATGGTGTTGATCTGCTTGTTGAGAAGCGCCACCTTCTGGGCGATGGAATTGATGTTATCCACTGTGGTTTTTACTTCATCATTGACCGTTGCCTGCAACAGCTCTAAGCGACTGGCATTGTTGTTGAAGTAGGAGCACAGCTTGCTGGCGTCACTGATGAACTGGTTACGCACAGAGGTAGAACCTGCGTTGGATTTTACCGCATCCAAAGAGTTGAACATAGATGCAAATACAGAGGAGAATCCCGGCGTTGCAGCACTGTCGGTGTAGTAATTCTCAATCTGCAGCATGTAATATTCCTTGGTTCCGTAGTAACCCAGGTATGACTGGTTGTTCCAGTATTTGGTGTCGTAATAGAGATCACGCAGCTGACTTACCTGCTTGGCAGAAACGCCGGCACCCACGTTACCGTAACGATCAAACGCACGGATTGCGGAGGCAGATTCCAAATCGACAACTTGCTTGCTGTAGCCCTCGGTCTGGACATTGGAAATATTGTTTGCAGTTGTATTAATGGACGCCATATAGGCATTTAATCCAGTGTAAGCCACGTTAAGGCCAAAGAACTGTGAAGACATAATGATGCTCCTATTCTTATAAATCTTTCTTCAAGTTTCACCGGAAATCCATTTCCAACTACTATCCTTATATGTCATATATCGGAAAAAACCGTAATAACTTTACCCTCAAAAATGAAAAAACACCCGAAAACATAAGCTTTCGGGTGCCTGACTTTTATAATGATTGCAGCAAATAGTCGATCATCTCGCTGACGACATTCATGTATCGGCTGGATGCGTTGTATGCATTCTGGAACTTAATCATGTTGGTCAGCTCCTCGTCGGAGGATACGCCAAGAACTTCGGTACGGGCATTGTCCGTCTGATCCTTGGTCATGGATAAACTCTCACTGGTGTTTTTGTAGATGGAACCTACGGTGGCAATCTCACCTACCCACTTGGTGTAGAAATCCGCGAAGCTACACGGTGTAACATCGGATGGATTTAACACGTATTTTTCCGCATCCCATGCTTCATACATGGACTGGGCCATATCGTAAGCGATGTCACCGTTCTGGTAACGGTATGGCAGGATGTTGGGGTTCTCTACTACGTTCTTGTTCACCACAAGGCTGTTCAAGGTATAGCACTTGGACTCGTCGGTCCAATCCTCTTCGTTGTAGAGATATACCGTCTGCTCTTTCCCGTTAATGGTCATGGTAACCGGAGTATAACGGTCGCTTCCCACTCTGGTAAAAAGCTCGGTTGGAGGCAAGGTTCCCTTACTTCCTACACAGCAATTGTTTACGTCTAAGACCTTGGTTTCCTTAGTCACTTTGATTGGTTTTCCGTCAAGTCCCTTAACCGTAATCGGATAGGTCAGTGGATTTTTCGGATCTGTATCATACACCTTAGAGAAATCATCAATCGGCGAGAACATGTTATTGATAACTGTTACCATGTAATGAATCATGGTATCCATCTCTGCCTGCTGGTTCATCATAACGGAATTGCCCACGCCGCTCTCATACTCACGACTGCTGATATGAGCGATGTCCGTATAGTTGGCACGATGATCGCCGCGGCTAAGAAGCAACGCCTTAATCTCACCGATATCGTTGTTATGCTCTGCATCTACATGGTCTAAATTAAATACTTCGTAGTACTTATTCTCTCTTGGCTGAGACAACAGTGGCCAGTACGGAGTAACAAATCCCGTAGACTTATCCGTATACAAATCAATTGGAAAATCGGATACTTCCGTTACGAAGTCCGAGCCCTCGATTTTTACCTTCAAGATTCCGTCGAAGGTCTCACTGTATGTGATATTACACAGGGAGGAGAGCTCATCGATCAAAGCATCTCTGGCATCACGAAGATCCATCGCCGTCTCAATTCCGCCGGCCTCAATGCGCTGCACGCCAATGTTCAGCTCGTGAATCTTCTTGCCGATTTCGTTGATGCGCTTGATGTCGTTGGTAACCTTAACGTTGATGTTATCCTGGTAATCGCAGAATCCCTCGTAGACTGCATCTGCTCTGGATAAGAACAGTGCTGCCTTCTGGGCAATCAGGTTCTGGCTTACGGAATCTGACGGGTTCTTGGCGAACTCCGCAAATGCACCGTACAAGTCATCGATGGCCGTAGCAAAGCTATTGCCGGTACCTTCCTGCAACTGGGTTTCTACTTCATAGATTGCGTCATAATTGGTTTGATAAAAAGAATATCGTCCTGCCGTAGTACGGTAAGCACGATCTAAGAATTGATCGCGGGCATGCACGACATCTGCAATACTTACACCAAGTCCGGTGTACTGATCACTGATGGATGCAATCGCGAATTTATTATATTCTACGTCCTGAAAAACAACCTGCTGACGTACATACCCTTTGGTATCTAAGTTAGACAGGTTGTTTGCTACAACGTTTAATGCATTTTGAGAATTGCGGAGTCCTGATGCTCCAACATATAAGCTTCCAAAACCGTTCGCCATAGCAACCTCCTAAAAATAAGCCACTTATGGCTTCGGATATCGAGCCGATCTATATGACCTACTGCTTCGCATCGAAACCGCCACTTGGGAGAAAATCTCCTGTGGAATACGCACTACGATTGTAGTTCGCGGTCTCCGGTGCCTGTCGTAGGCTTCGAAATAAGGTCAAGTCAAAATCTACCATCTCCATGGCCTGCTGCAAAAGCACTTGGTTCTGCTGGTTCATGAACTGCATACGATTGGCAGATTCCACCAGCGCTTCCTTGGCTTCTGTGAGCATCTTCTGCTCCTCCGGCTGACGATCCAGTAGATCGATTATCTGTGACACGGTTAGGTCCTGTCCATCCTTACCAAGAACAATTGCCATGCTTCGCAAACCCTTCACCCGAGCATTCTCAAGATTCTTCAGTTCACTTCCCAGTTCCTGTTCCTTGGCTACGGTCTCTTCTAACAGTTCCAACTTGCGATCGATAATAGCTTCGCGCTCTTTCTGCGCAAGGTCATACAATTGATCATAAGTATTCCGTTCCGTCTGTAGGATGTTCAACAAATCCTCAACTAAGCTTGCCACAATACAATCTCCTTATGACAGACTGTTATACTTTGCAAGAAGTACGTCTGCAAAATCTCCGGTATCAACCTGGAAATCACCTGAATATTTCTTTTTCATCTCGGCAACTAAATCTTCCCTGATATCCGAAGCATCTGCAACTGCCTGTTTTGCGACCTGAATGTCCTTACCGAATGAAGAAATCTGTACATCATCACGTCGAACACTTGCTGCCTTCGTAACGTCATTCTTTCCGGTTGTCTTATTCGGCTTGTAAACCTGAGCTATTGAATTATAAGCTTCTATACGCATAACGGCACGCTCCTTTCCTCCTGTAATATTAGCCCTTCCATGAGCTTTCACTAGTGTTATCGGAAGGTTTTTCTAAATCTTAACCCTTTTGAACGAATATTTTCAACATAATTTGTTGGAATATTTTGACCATTCCGTCACAAAGCCCGTAAATACGGCATTTCGTGGGTTATAGATTCAGAATTCCCTTCGATTGTATTTAATTAAATACAATTTTAACAGTTTACAAATCTATCTTATCTCTCTTGTTATACAGTATATCGGTTGAATTCCGGAATACTTAACCCTATATCTTGTGTTTCTTTCTTTTTGGCCCACTATTTGCCTTCGACTCTATCTCATGCCCCCTTGGTTAAGATTCTGCTGAGGACTTTCCGGTGTCAAGGGTGCTACGCACCGCTTCGCGGCTTTGCCCTTGACGCCGAAAGGTCCTCAGCTATTGTGTTAGCAGGGGGCATGAGAATAATTTTCGCAGGTCGTGAAGCGGATTTTCAGTATTTCTACTCCGTGACGGTTCAGATACTGATATAACAGGCCCCTCCGGACCTTTTCTTACATGAAGAATCAGTATTTACAGGAAAGAAAGGGAAGAATACTGATTCAGCGAATGCCAGGTGTTTGATAAACACAGAAAACTTCAGTATTCTCGTCCATAGACAATCAAGATACTGAATTCAATACTTTTGCGCTCTTTGGAATCCGGGTAGCGTTAAGTATTTAGATTGATATTGGCATAAAATACTGAAGCAAGAGGACTAAAGCAGAGGGATTCGAGAAAATCAACAATCCCTATGCCGTTTTTGCAATATCAAACAGGTGAAACCAGGCCACTAGCAGAGGGATTTGCTAATAATATGATTCCCTATGCCAATATCCGCAAAAACAGCAGGATAAGTCAAAGAAAAAGCATAGGGATTTTCCAAAAGCATGAATCCCTATGCCGATAGCACCAGAAACAGCAGGATAAGCCAAAGAAAAAGCAGAGGGATTCCTAAAATGCATGATTCCCTCTGCCGGAAGCAAGAAATCCCCTCCTCTCATGCCCCCTTGGCGAATAATCTGCTGAGGGACTTTGCCGGGTCAAGGGTGCTACGCACCGCTTTGCGGCTTTGCCCTTGACGCAAAAAGCCCCTCAGCAATTATGTTAGCTAAGGGGCATGAGCAACCTTTTTATAGATCCTTGAAATGGAATGCACGGCGGCCCTCAGCATAATCGCCGACGATGTGTCCGTCGCCGTTGATGCGATACTTATAGGTAACAAGTCCGTCCAGTCCTACCGGGCCACGGGCATGAAGCTTGCTGGTGGAGATGCCCACCTCTGCCCCGAATCCGTAGCGGAATCCATCGGCAAATCGGGTGGAAATATTCCGATATACACCGGCAGAATCTACCATAGACTGGAAATAATCTGCCGCAGCATCATCTTCCGTAATGATACAGTCGGTATGATGACTTCCGAAGGCATTGATATGATCCACCGCTTCTTCCACGGAATCCACCAACTTCACGGAAGCGATAAGATCTAAGTATTCCGTGTGGAAATCTTCCTCCTCCATCACGTCTTCCTGTGGATAAGATGCCAACTGCATCAGATCCAATGCTTCCTTGGTTCCGCGAAGATGCACGCCGGCTCCTTCCATGGCTTTTGCCATCTTCGGTAAAAAGTCCGCTGCAATGGAACGATTCACAAGTATGGTCTCCACCGCATTGCAAGCTGCGGTGTACTGGGTCTTGGCATCAATCAGAATCGGAAGGGCTTTTTCTTCATCCGCCGCTGCATCCACATAAATATGGCAGATGCCGTCCGCATGGCCCATTACCGGAATCTTGGTATGGTTCATAATGTACTGCACGAAGGCATTGGATCCGCGAGGAATCAAAAGATCCACATCCTTCTCACAGGTTAATAACTCATCAATCTCATTGTGCTGAGTCACCTGCAGAAGACAACCCTCCGGAAGGCCTGCTGCATAAGCCGCTTCCGCAATGATTCCAAACAGCACCCCATTGGTCTCACGGGTTTCCTTGCCACCCTTTAAGATGGCACAGTTACCACTCTTAATGCACAGGGTAGAAATCTGGATTAGCGCATCCGGTCTGGCTTCAAAAATCACGCCAATGACACCGATTGGACAGGTCACCTTCTCCATAATCAGGCCCTCGTCCATCTGACGGCGCAGCATGGTGCGACCAATCGGATCCGCAAGCCCCATCAACTGGTCAATGCCTTCCGTTACCGCTGCCAGCTTGCCCTCGTCGAACTTCAGACGCTTATATACCGCATCGGAAATGCCTTCTTCCTTGGCCCGCTTTAAATCCACCTGGTTAGCGGCAAAGATTTCCTCTTTGTGCTCTATTAATGCCTGTCGTATTGCTGCAAGCGCTGCGTTGCGAAGCTCATTGGAGGCATTGGCCAGCTTCGGTGCAATCTGCTTCATACGATGTGCTTCCTGTTGAATAATCATTTTTCTTTCTCCTTATCTATAACGTTCCTGCAAAAAATCCAGAAGTTTCTCTGCATCTGCTCCGCTGACAGAGCCTTGGATCATCTCCGGCTTGCCGCCGCCCTTGGCATCAAAGTGTTCCCGAAGGGCTGTTCCTACTTCCCGGCAATTCAACTCCTTGGAGCCGATGATATATGCGAAGTTATCCACCGCCGTACATACGAAAACGCCACAATATCCACCGTGGTTCTTCACTAATTCGTTGACCGTCTGTCGCATCAGGTTGGAATCAATGGCATCCGCAAACAGAAAAACATGCTTCTGCTCCGGCGGAATCGCCTCCATCTCCTGTGTCATTTTCTGCACATGCATGGCACGTAGCGCCGCTGACAATCGACGATTCTCTTCCTTCATTCGGTCAATGTAATCCGGAATCTGCTCCACCGCAGCCGACAGCTGCTGGGAAATGGCTGTCAACTGTCGCAAGGTCTCGCCATATCCTTCCAGCGCCCGATATCCGCAGAGAATCTGCAGACGAACACCGCCTTTGTATTTCTGGGAGCCGATGACTTTTAACATACCAATCTCTCCCGTACGGTGCACATGGGGCGCACAGCAAGCGCACACGTCTACGCCGGGAATGGTCACGATGCGAACCGCGCCGGACAGTTCCTTCTTGCTCCGATAATCTAAGGCTGCAAGAGTTGCCTCATCCGGATACTCACAGCGAATTTCGATATTCTGATAGATGGCTTCATTGGCCAACCGCTCCACCTTATGGATGTCCTCTTCCGTCAGCACCCCACTGTAATCCATGGTCACAGTGTGATCACTTAAGTGGAAGCCCACGTTGTCGAAGCCGAAGAGCCGATGCACAATGCCGGAAAAAATATGTTCCCCGGAATGGTTCTGCATATTGGAATAGCGATGGGCCCAGTCAATGGTGCCTTGCACCGTATCCCCCACTGTAGGGGCTGCTCCGTCGAAATGCACCCGATGGGTAATCACACCATTTTTAATCTGTACATCCAAGACATCTCCCTCGGCAATGCGGCCTGTATCCGGAGACTGTCCGCCCTCCTCCGGGAAAAACAGGGTCTCATCCAGAACAATTGCATAATCTCCCGGCGTCTCTTCTATAGGGCATATTTCTGTCACCCGTGCACGAAACTCCGTGGCGTATGCATCCCGGTCAAATAATCGTATCGTTTCCATGGTCAATCCTCTATAGCTTCAGTTGCGCAATGGCTGCAACCGTTCGTTGATATAAGTCGTATAATTCCGGTAATTTTTCCCGGACAAAAGTCAGTGTCTCTTCATCGTGGGAGTTCTCCTGCAGCTTCTTGCCGGCCATCTCCAATTCCTTCGCCAGTTCTGACAGCTTCAAAGCTCCGACAGTTCTGGCGGTAGACTTCAGGCCATGGACTCGCACGGTAAACAGCTTCCAATCCGCTGCTTCATAATAAGTAGCAATCTCCGCTGCCTTGGCATCATGCTCCTGGCCGAAGACCTCTAAGGTCTCCCGATAGAAATCCTTATCATTCAGGCAATACTCCATACCGGTTGCTGTATCAAAAAGCTCCATAGGGGCTGCCGTATCGGAAGCGCTCTGGATCTGGTAGTCTCCGTCCTCTTTTTGCACCTCCATCTGGCTGTTCGGCAGATGGGCAGACAGCACCATGTAGAGGCGATCCCAACTAATGGGCTTGCTGATAAAATCCGCAAATCCTGCTTCTAGCGCCCTTGCCTCCATGCCGGCAACGGTGTTGGCCGTCACCATAACAAACGGCGTATTTTCATTCAGGTTTCCCACCATCTTGCGGGTGCGCTCCATTACATCAATACCATCCATATCCGGCATCATATAATCCAAGAATACCAGGTCGAACTTCTCTTTTGTCAAAGCACGCAAGCACTCCAAGCCACCGGTACAAGTAGTCACTCTCGCCCCGGTCTTGGACAGAAGCTTCTTGGCAACAAAAAGGTTCATCTCGTTATCGTCCACCACAAGGAAGTGGGCTTCCGGCGTCTGCAGCTCCATCTGCTCGCCGCCCATGCGGTATACCGTGCCCTCCACCGGCGCTTCTTCCGTCTCCTCCGCCGGGATGGTGGTAATGTAATTCTGAATGTTATCTACAATATAAATGAGCTGATGGCCCGAGTTGGAGATTCCGTGCAGGTATTGATATACCTTGGAAAATTCCGCCGGTGTCAGCTGGTCCTTGCCCTGCATCTCCTGCAGAATCATATCAGTCAGTCCCATAATGGAATTCATCGGGGTCCGGACTTCATGAGAAATCTGGGACATAAACACGTCCTTGGACTTGCTGGCTTCCTCTGCGGTCTGCTTGGCCTCGGACAACTCGTGCAACGTACTCTCCAACTGGCGATAATCCGGAGACTCCACTGCGAAGTATAGTACGAAAATTCCAAGTGATGCAAAAGGCAATGCCATCAGCAACGTGCCGTGGAAAAAGATCTGCAGGATCAGGCCCACCATATTTAATACGGAAGCCACCAGAATGGAGGCCACTTTTCTTCGGCCCATGCGCTGGTTGTTTCTTTTTACAAGAACAAGGGCAACCACGATGAAATACATCGGAAGCAGGAAGGCCACCGCCGCGAAATACGGTCCGCGGTTATACTCCAGCTGATTCGAAAAATAAAACGCATTATGTAAGAACAGATTCGTTAGTAACAAAAACACTTCCGCCGCCAACAGAATACGGTTCACGCCGATGATACGATTCACAAAGGTCGAGCGTTCCTTGGCGGATGCTTCTATATAATTGAAGAACTGCCAGAAGACCAGATTGTTCATGAAAAAGCTGATGGAGGTTATCGCCATCTTGATTGCCGGTGACACAGGGAATCCCTGACTGCTGAAAATCACCGCAAGAATCTCCACACCGTTGGCGATTGTGACAAAATACAAATAAGACGTAAACCAACGACTACTGTCCTCCTTGGCCTCCGTCTCATCGAACACCAGAAAAGCGCACAAAATCAAATCGAAAAGTGCTGCCATCTGTTCATATTGAATGTTGGTTAAAAGATTTAAATGCATATTGCCCCCACTTTCCCAAACTACTCTGTTTTTAAGTATAGTATTTCCTCCACAGATACGCAAATTCGTGACTTGACTTTCCCGAAAAATCGGCATAAGATAACACCTATGCGTAAAAGAATCTATTTTTTAGACTATATGAAGGCCATTTGTGTATTAATGGTCATAATCACACATATTGACTGGGCCAACAAGAATCGCATGATCTTCCTACTTGTCATTAACATGGCGGTACCGATTTTTATGATCATTAGCGGTTTTAATTTTGATATGTCCTACCACCGACGGATTGAATCCGCCGAGGCCGCCATCGGTCGCAAGGCCAGCTTCTGGGAGCAGCTTGGCATTATGTACTCCCCGAAAAATATTTGGCCGCGTATGGTGCGCTTTGCAACTCCGTTCATCCCCATCGCCCTCTTGGAGTTGGCGCTGAAGAACATGCAAGGTAAGGACGTCAGCTTAGCACGGCTCTTTTTCCTGGGCGGATTCGGACCGGGCAGCTACTACGTACCGCTGATGTTCGAGTTGCTGTTGGTATTCCCGATTATCTACCTGTTAATCAAGGATTACCCATACCTGGGACTTTTTATCACCGCTCTCTTGCAGCTTGGCTACGAATGCTGGGTTGCCTTCAGCGGATTTGAGAAGTACTGGTACCGACTGTTGATTTTCCGGTATTTGTTATTGATTGCTTTCGGATGCTTTCTGTATTTGCATCCGGACAAGCGCCTGCACAAGCGCACCCTTGTTAGTATGATGCTCATCGGCGTGGAATACTTAGTGCTCTATCACAACGGTGTTCACTTCCCGATTTTTAAATACTGGTCTCCGACAGTTATGCCGACGGATTTCTACATCATTCCGGTGGTGGTGATTCTGTTCCGACTGTTTTACCACAGCCAGATTCCGGGGCGCATCGGTCAGCTCTTAGAGACCATGGGCAAAGCAAGTTATCACATTTTCTTAGTCCAGATGGTGTACTACCATTTCGACTTGGGCGGTCCAATCTTCGCTATGCATTGGGGCATCCAGATTGTTCTGAATGTACTCATTACCGTATCGGTGGGTATCGCCTACTATCAGTTAGAGAATTATATTCGTGGACAGATAAAAGCAAAAAAAGCTCAGGCATAACGCCTGAGCTTTTTTCTATTTGTAATTAACCCACCTTTTGCTCGGTTACATGTGATGCGGCCTCCGCCTCACGCTTCGCTACATCCTCTTCGGTCTCAAATGCAGCCAACTCCGGATGCTCTACATGATTCTTGCAGTAGTTCTCGTATGCTTTACGCTTATGTGTCTGATGAGCCCAGATGTCATCTGCAACAGGTCCCCAGGCTTCAGCATATGGATCTGCCTTGGCGCACAAGTGATCCACGGATTCCGGAGATTCCATATTGGTCTGGTGTGCTCCGGTATCCGCTACCATCTTGCGAAGGATGTCCGGATTTTCAAGCATTGGACATGGACGCAAATGGTTACGGTTGAACGGCTGACCATCATGATAAGCCATGAATAACGGACTCTGTAAAATCTCAAGAATGGACTTGTCATGGATGTTAGAGTCGGAGTAGTGAATGAATACGCACGGCTCTGCATCTCCGTTGGAGTTGATGTGGAAGTAGTTACGTCCTCCTGCGATGCAACCACCAACATATTCGCCGTCATTCTGGAAGTCCATCGGATAGAATTCAATATCGCTGTCCTTGGAACGTACGCGACGAATGCGCTCAATCATCTGCTTACGCTGCTGTACGGTCGGCATCAATTCCGGAACGGCGTTGTTTCCAACCGGCATGTAATGGAAGTAGAATCCAAATCTTGCACCCTTGCTTGCAATGAAGCGGAAGAAGTCATCGCTGGTTACCGCATCTAAGTTGTCTCTGGTGTAGCAAATGGAAGTACCATAGACAATGCCGTATTTTTTCAACAGGTCCATTGCCTTCATAACGGCATCGTAGTGGCCCTCGCCACGGCGGGCATCATTGGTCTCCGGTGTTCCCTCGATGGAAAGCATGAAGGTTAAGTTACCAAGTTCTACGACCTGCTTGCACAGCTCCTCATCGATAAGAGTGGAATTGGAGTATGCAGCGAAGAAGCAATCATTGTGCTTGCGGCACAGCTTCAAGATATCAGCCTTACGTACCATCGGCTCGCCACCGGTCATCATATATAGATAGACGCCCAGTTCCTTACCCTGGGTTACGATGCGGTCCATATCTTCAAAAGTCAGATTAGCTTTGTGTCCATAGGTTCCGGACCAGCAGCCGACGCAGTGCATGTTGCAGGCCATGGTTGGATCAAACAGAATCAGCCATGGGATGTTGCATCCATACTTCTCGCGGTTTGCACGAATCATTCCGGTTCCGCGGAAAAATGCCTCGTAACCTAAGTTCAAAGCCATCTTATGCAGATAGGTTGGATTGGATTCATCCAATACCTTGTTGATATATTTTACCCAGCGGTTGTTCGGATCGCAGATTGCCTTACGAACCCGGTTCAAGTTCTCCTTGCTTGCACCGTTCTCTCCCCAGAAACGCTCTGCAGCATCCACCAGCTTCAAGTACGCTTCCGTACGATTCTCCGGATTCTTATCCAGGTGTTTCAGGAACTTCTCAATTGCAACTGAGAACGCCTGACGCTGAATTGCATGTGTCATGTTAGAAAATACATTAGCCATAGTTCCCTCCTAAAAACGAAAAACAAAACATAGAGTTTTCTTACTTTGATATTAGGTTCAAGGCCAAATTCTAACAATGTACAAACTACCTCATCTGTCGCACATCGTATACATTTGCCACAAACTGTATATTATACGCGGGCCGCTAATGTAAAAAGAGCCCCTGCAATTGCAGGGGCTCGTATCATACATATGAAATTACTGCAGGCGGAATTCCTTAACGATGCCTTCCAAATCGGAAACACATTCGCGGCACTCATCCACCTTCTCGGAAGTGGTTCCGGTTCCGTTTACAATATCACTGGTCTTGCCGGCAATATCGGAAATCGCATTGGCGGAATCCGTAACACTCTCGCTGATACCACCGATGGATCCGGTGACTTCATTGATCTGGCTATCCAGGGAACCAACGCCCTCCCGAATCTGAACCATGCTGTCCTTGAATGCATCCGCATCCTGCTGGTACTGCTCGCTGACCTTAGCGAAGTTCTCATAATCGGTAAGAACCGTATCACCAATAAAGCTGTTGGTCTCATTCAGACAGTCGGACATGTTGCGAACCGCATCAATCACATCCCCAACGATGGAGTTGATGTTTGCAACAGCCTCGGTAGTCTGCTTCGCTAAGTTACCAATTTCACCGGCAACAACGGCGAAACCACGACCGGCTTCACCGGCACGGGCAGCTTCGATGGAAGCATTCAACGCCAACAGACTGGTCTGGTCGGAAATCTCCATAATGGAGTTGGTTAACTCATTAATCTTATCAACGGCCTTCGCGCCCTCTAATGCGCTGTCTGCCTTCACCTTCACGTTCTCATAGATGTGTCTGGTGCTGTCGGTAGACTCCTCGGTTGTGCGATGCAACTGCTCTGCACGTCCCATAACTTCTTCAGAGAACTTCTCACCGTTCTTGGCCAACTCATTGATCTTCTGAGCCTCGGTCTGCATATCCTGAATGTTACCGTTGATGTGCTCTACGGTAGCAGCAGCTTCCTGCATGGTAGCAGCCAACTCTTCTGTCGTGGCGGAGTTGTCGGTACACTTGTTATTCACATCGGAGGAGCTAGCCTCCAAATCTGCCATATCGTTACCGATCAATCCGGAAGTATCCATCAAACGGTTGATGATGCCACGCAGGTTGCGGCGCATCTGGCTAACCGCCTTGGCCATAAGACCGATTTCATCTTTTCTCTTGGCCAGCTTATCCCCGTTGGCAGTCTTGCGGAAATCCAAGTCTGCCGTCTTGGTAATAATCTCACCAACATCGTGAATCGGGCGAAGCATCAACTTGATTACGATGTACAAAAGAACAAGCGCTACCACAATACAGATGGAAGCAATCAAAAGAGATATCTTCTGCATCTGGCGAATCGGAGCCATAACCACATCATAGTCGCCGGTAACAATCACCATGTTGCCACCTGCGGTAAAAGCATAGCCTGCATACTTCTTTGCGCCTTTGAACATATACACTACAGAACCGGAGCCAATCTCTTCCGGAGTCTTGCCGGACTGTAACTGGCTTACCAGGTTCTTCACCGCATCATTCTCCACCGGGTTACCAATCTTGTCCACGGTCGGATGATAAACCATAGTTCCGTCTGCACTTACCATGTAAGCATAGGAACCGTCCACACCCTTCAAGGTAATTCCACCAAGGGTCTCGTTAAAGGTATCAAACATTTCCTGCCGATATCCATCCGGATTATTTATCAGAAAGCTAATACTGTTATTCTCCGTCTCGGGACCGTCCAAGCCTCCGGACAAAGCATTTGCACGGCCCTCCATCATTGCGTCAACGCTGGTTGCTGCCGCTTCTGCCACGTCCTGGGTATAATTGTGATAAACATCTTCCAACGCGCTGACGTTTGCCATGGAAGAAGTCGTTTCGAGTACGGATATAATTGCTAAAACAATCACAAAAATAAGAGCCGTAAACTTGAACGCTAATGAATGAACAAAAGCAACCTTTGGCTCTTTCCCCTTCTGCTGTACTTCGTTTGCCATATTTAATTATGCCTCCTCTGTGGTAAATAATACATTATCTATTTTACCCCTAATTATCTGATAAGTGAACAAAATGCCCGACTAGTGTCGGGCATTTTGGCAGAATAACCAATTATTTATCTTGAATATTGGATAATAGTTCCATTTTTCCTTCGTAATATGCAGGGCTCATGTCCAGGTAGTGCTTGTGCGGGTTTTCAAAACGCTGCTCCTCTGCCCAGATTTCACTGCATAACTGTGTCATAACAAATCCCTTCAGATTCTGGAGAGATTCCGGCTCTCTGGTACGCTTACCGCCGGCAATCACCTGTACCTGTAATTCCTTGGCGGTGCAGTTCTCGAAGTATCTGGTCTTCCAAGGCTTCTCCGGATCCACGTAACGATACGGCTTGGACAAATCCAGCTCCTCGTCCCACTTGGTAATCAAGTCCGCAATGGCCTTGCCGGATTCATCGTAGATACGATATACACGCTTCCGTCCCGGATTCGTAATCTTTTCCACAGTCTCGGAGACTTTGATCTTCGGAATGCGGACACCTTCGTGCTCCACCTCGCAAATCTTGTATACTGCGCCGAAGACAGGATCGCTCTTAGCAGTAATCAAACGCTCGCCAACACCGAAGGAATCGATGCATCCGCCCTGCTGCAAAATAGAGGTAATGGTGTACTCATCCAAGCTATTGGAAGCCACAATCATACAATCCTGTAGACCCGCCTCATCCAGCATCTTACGCACCTGCTTGGACAAATAAGCCAAGTCACCGGAATCCAATCGGATTCCCTTCAATCGCTTGCCCATCGGCTCCAAGACTTCCTTGGCACAACGGATGGCATTTGGAATACCGGAATGTAACACATCGTAAGTATCTACCAGAAGCACCGTAGCATCCGGATATTTTAAGGCGTAGTTCTTAAACGCCGTAAACTCATCTTCATAATACATAACCCAGCTGTGCGCCATGGTTCCGCTGACCGGAATGTTGAACATCTGGCCGGCCAGAACCGTAGCCGTACTTCCTACACCACCGATGTAAGCTGCTCTTGCGCCGTACACCGCAGAGTCCATGTTGTGGGCGCGTCTGGCACCGAAGTCTGAAACTCCCCGGCCTGCAGCTGCACGCACGATACGCTGGGACTTGGTAGCAATCAAAGACTGGTGATTGATCTGTGCCAGAATGGCCGTCTCGATTAGCTGGGCGTCAATCAGTGGCGCACTGACCGTAAGAATCGGCTCGTTCGGGTACATAATGGTACCCTCCGGAAAAGCAAATACATCACCGGTGAAGTGATAGTCTGCCAAATAATCCAAGAAAGCATCGTCAAAGAGATTCAAACTACGAAAATACGCAACGTCTTCTTCGGTAAAATGCAAATTCTCAATATATTCCACCACCTGCTCTAAGCCGGCAAAAATAGCGAATCCGCCGCCGTCGGGATTGTTTCGGTAAAAAACATCGAAGGTAACCCGATCCTCCTTAGAAGCGCTGGAAAAATAGCCATTGGCCATGGTCATCTCGTAGAGATCCATCATCATGCTGATGTTACGCTGATCAAACTGTGTCATGCTCTAACCCCTTCCCCTGGAAAAGCTTGTGATACTCTACCAGTAGCAATATAAATAATAATACCGCTTTTGCCACATTGCTTGCAATCATACAATTCCATACCGCAATCAGCCCAAGCTTCCAGACATGGACGCATAAATACGTAAACAGGATACGCACGCCCCACATGCCCACCGTCTCAACAACGAAGACCTGCTTGGTGCGACCCAATCCGTAGAAAATACCCTGAATAACAACCATCAATCCGAAGAACGGCTCCGAAAAAGCCACCAGCTTCAACACGTCACTACCCATGGCAATGACCCGTTCACTCGGGGTAAAAATCCGCATCAGCGGTGTTGCTCCAAGGTACAGAAGCAATCCGCTTAACGTCATCAATCCAACGGTAAGAAAAATACTTAAGACGCAGACCTTTTTTAACTTCTCGTGGTCGTCTTCTCCCAAGGCAACGCCCGCCATAGAAGAGGTGGAAGCCCGCAATCCGTAACCCGGAATATAGAAGATAGTCTCAGCCGTTACCGCAATGGAATGGGCAGCAAAAATCGTCGTACCCATGCCGGATACCATGGCCGTAAATACCACGTAACCGGAGGTTGCAATCAAATCACTTCCCATCGCAGGAAGACCAATCTTGCAAATCTCCTTCATGGTTTTGGAATCCCAGGCAAGTTCGTTGTATTTCCAACGAAGTGCCGTCTTCCGACGATATACTACATACATTGCAATTCCGCCCACCGTATAGGCAATGGCAGATGCAATGGCTGCACCGGTAACACCCATATGTAACACATAGATGAGCAGGTAATTCAGTACCGTATTCAACACATTTTCAACAAGATTTACCAGCATCGGCGACTTGGTATCCAAGGTACCGCGAATCGCCTCTCCGAAAATCATATTTCCTGCACGGAACACCATCGGCATACTGATAATGAAAAAGTATCGGGATGCCTCTGCCCGAATAGCCTCGTTGGCTCCCATCCAGGTTGGGATAAACGGCGATAACGCCATCGCAAGGGCACCTACACTAAGACCACAGATTAAGGTCAGGAAAAATGCCTGTTTGGAGACATCCTTCATGGTCTTCTCATCCCCGCGACCATAAGCCTGGGATATGAGGGCCAGTACGGCAATACCAAAAGCATAGACCGCACCGTTTACCATCCAGGAAATGGTGGTGGTGGTACTAACTGCCGCTGTCGCCTCTTCGCCCAAATGTCCCACCATAGCAGTATCCACATACTGCAGAAGCACACTCATAACTTCTTCTAAGATGGTAGGAATGGACAGGGCAATTAATGTTTTTAATACGTTTCGATATCGATGTTTCATTCTATTCTAAGTACGTTCCTTCGTCCCATTTTTTCAGAATCCGCTTCCGCACCCGAAGGAACAGAAACAGTCCGAAGAATCCTGTGGTCACCCATGCCGCTGCATCGGAAGCCACTGCCATTGCATAACTACCCACAAACATGGAACCGATTGCCATGGCCAAACGGGCAACGAACTCCATAATGCCAAGCATCATCGCCGTCATACCGTATCCGCAACCCTGAATGGTGTTGCGGAAAATGAAGATCATTGCCAGCGGAATAAAGCATACCACACTTATCTGGATATAGGTTCTGGCATATGGCAATAAGGCGTCAATATCTACATCTGCGGCAAAAAACATCCGCAACAGATACGGCAATAACGCAATGGTTAACACGCCGGATACCAAAGAATAAATCACGCCGATTTTGTTGGCTTCCCGCACGCCTTCGTCGATTCTGGCCATGTCCCGCTTACCGTAATTCTGGCCCACGTAAGCCGCCATGGTCTGTCCAATAGACATCATGCCGGTGGTAAGCAAATTCTGCGCCTTGCCTGCAGCGGTAAATCCGGCAACCGCCACCGCACCGTAGATGTTGATAGCCGCCTGCATCACCATGGTTCCGGAAGCCGTAATACCGAACTGCAACGCCATCGGCACACCAATGGCCAGCTGACGTCTGGTGTAGCATGCATGTAACCGCCAGTCTTCCTTCCGCGGCCGTAGCACTTCCACCTTGGAATAAATATAGATGATACATAGAATCGCAGAAATTCCCTGAGCCACATCCGTCGCCAGCGCCGCACCGCGAACGCCCATATGGAAGTTAATAATAAAAACCAAATCCAGGATGATGTTCAAAAATGCGGAAATAATCAAGAATACCAACGGCATGGTACTGTTGCCCACTGCCCGCAGGAAACTGGCAAACAGGTTGTAGAATACCAGCGCAAAGATACCCATACAGATGGTACTGATGTATGCATAGGCATCATCGTAAATCTCTGCCGGGGTGTTCATAATCGTAAGCAAGGTATGCATAATGGCCAAACTGGTAATGGTCAGCACCGTACACACAATTGCCGCCAACAGCACACCGTTGGCTACGGTCTTGCGAGTTGCCTCCAACTCACCGGCGCCGTACTTCTGGCTGGTTAGAACGGTAAAGCCCGTTGCCATACCATTGGCCAGACCCATTACAAGGAACATAATGGTTCCCGTGGATCCAACCGCTGCCAACGCATTGGCTCCTACGAACTTACCAACGATGACCGTATCCACCATGTTGTACAGCTGTTGGAAGGTATTTCCCAATAGCAAGGGCCATATGAAGTTCAAGATTAATTTGAGGGGCTTGCCCTGTGTCATATTCGTTTCCATAGACACATACTAGCATGGTGTCGGATGGATTGCACGCAATTTTTCACAAAAAAATTCCCACATGCCTCCAATCAGAAACATGTGGGAAAAGATTTCATAATCTTAGCTCTCAGCAGTGAACTTAGATAATTCCTGGGCCTCCTTGTAGATGCCCTTCAAGGTCTTATCGAATTCATCGAACTTGTCCACCGCATCATTCATGGCGGATACGCCTTCGTTGGATAACGCTGCAACCTCTTCACTGGTTGCGGACAGATTAGAGATGCTCTCATTAATCTCACCGGTTGCGGAATTGATGGCCTCCATACTACGTCCGATGGCGTGGAAGCTGTCAACCAACTCACCAACGTTGGCATTGATCTGTTCGAAGTTCTCCTCTGCCTTACGGATCATCTCGTTCTGCTCCTCAACGGCTGCCATAGTATTGTCCATACTCTCCATTGCGGTATTGGCATTCTCTGTCAGCTCACTGATGATCTGTGTAATATTGGCACTGGCTGCTGCAGTCTGCTCGGACAACTGACGAATCTCCTCAGCAACAACAGCGAATCCACGTCCTGCCTCGCCTGCACGGGCTGCCTCAATGGAAGCATTCAGCGCCAACAGGTTGGTCTGACCGGAAATCGCGATGATGGTTCCAACCATATCCTGAACGGAATCAATCTTATCCAAAACAGCCTTGGTGGAATCCACCGTAATATGGCTGGCGTCGTTTACCAACTGAGACTTCTCCTTGAGGGACTCGATGGCTTTCTGGCCTTCGTGAACCGTATTCTGGGTATCTCTGGACTGCGCAATCATCTCCTTGCGCTGTGCATCCGCAGTCTGGGTCTGGGTCTGGATATCCTGAATCTGAGCCGCCTGGGTGGTTACAGATTCTGCCGTACTCTCTGTAGAGTCCGCAATATTCTTCATGGAAGAATCACTCTTCTCAACGATGTCACGTAAATCCTCCATATGAGCGTTGGCATCATCAAACAATGCGGAAATATTCTTTGCAACCGTCATCATATGAGCACCGGCTTCTTCCTGTTGCTGTGCGCCCTCTCGGATGGCTTCGTTATTCTCTTCGTTAAAGTGTTTCAGCAAGCGAATGCTGAAGTTCGCAGCAATTCCAACCAAAATCATAATAAAAACAGAAACCACTGCGGTATAGCTGGAAAGCTTACCCTTGGAAATCAGAATTCCCATCTCTATGATACCGGCAAGGGTAATAACTAAGTTGCCGCCGAAAACAATTTTCTCATTCATGTACACGAATGCGGAAAACAGTACCGGATAACCCATACCAAGGTACAGCATATTCATCTGGGCCAGCATACATGCTACGTATACAACGGAGGAACCGCCCATGATAAGGATTGCGCCAAGCTTCTCTCCCTTATGAGCGACGTAACCGCCGATACCCATGCCCATACCGATGATGAGGAATACAATCTGTATTGCCTCACGAGCTGCAAAACCATCTCGAAATCCCCCGACAAGAACAAGTGAAATCGCCGCAGCATTAATCAGTACATTAATAATAAACGCTCGATTATTCGCACGGACAAACTGTGATTCATTCATACAAGTCAACCTCCTAGATTCAATTTGCACCTCATATAACATAATAATTATAGCAAAAAAATAGAGCAGACGGATATAAGAATCTCGTCTGCTCCATAAAAAAATTCGATAAATTTTTACATATCGGCAATACGTCTCTGAATATAGTCAAATACCACGTCAGTGGTCTTCTCAATTCCAAGGCGTGTGCTGTTGATGCACATATCGTACAGTCTGGAATCGCCCCACTTCATATTCGCATAGTGATTGTGATATGCCTTACGATACTTATCGTGTGTCAGCATCATCACCTCCGCCTCTTTCTCTGTGATGTTCTCACAAGAAGCGGTACGCTTGATTTTTGCATCCCGATCTGCCAAGACAAAAATGGAAATTAGTCCCGGATACTCACTCAGTACGGATTCCGCACAGCGACCAACCACAACGAAGGACTCACCGGAAGCTGCCTTCTTACGCAAGTAATCAAACTGCAGCTGAGCAATCTGCTCCTCCGGAGAATTGTTGTACCCACGAACGGTACGGGAAAAGAAAGAGCTGTGTCTCTTCTCTTCAAACTCCGCTAATGTCTTCGGGTCTACGTTCATCTCCTTCGCAATGTTGTTCAGGATTTCGTGATTGTAGTACGGCAGATTCATGCGGTCTGCAATCGCCTTGGCAATTACGTGTCCACCACTACCGAACTCGCGGCCGATTGAAATAATAACCTGTTTGTCCATATGTATTTCCCCTTTCCGCAATACTAGTTTCTCCTAACTAGATTGTACCATACTTACGGCTTATAAGTAACGCAGATAAATTGAAATCATGGAAATCAAAATCACCATAATCGTTGCCGGAACTGCAGCGGTACAGTACTTCTTCCAGCTAATCGGATATCCGTGTTTTGCAGCGACTGCCGTACCTACAACGTTAGCGCTTGCTCCGATTGGAGTTGCACTACCACCGATATCGGTACCCATGGAAAGTGTCCAAGCCAAGGTATCCAGGTGAACACCCTGAGTTGCTGCCAATGTCTGGATAACCGGAACCATGGTTGCTGCGAATGGGATGTTGTCCACGAATGCGGAAGCAAACGCAGAAACCCAAAGGATAATCGCAACCATAACATAAACATTACCGTTACTTACCTTCGCAATTAAGCCGGCAATCAACTCTAAGATACCGGTCTGCTCCAGTCCACCGACTACGATGAACAGGCCAATGAAGAACAGTAAGGTTCTGTAATCCACACGCTTTATAATCTCCGGTGTCTTACGTCCTGCCACGATAATTGTTAGAATTGCAACAATGACGCCGATGGAGGCAACGGTCAATCCGGTGCTTGCGTGGGTAACCAAAAGAACAACAGCCAGAACAAAAATCAGACTGCTCAATACGAAGCCCTTCTTATCCACGATGGCATCCTTCGGATCCGGATACTCAATGTCGCCGTCTTCTTCGTCAGACTCAATAATCTCCTTGCGGTAAGCAAGATAGAAAAACAGAATCGTAAATATCAAAGAGATTCCTGCAATTACACCGGTATGGCCCAGGAAGTCAAAGAAGGAATATCCCAATGCGGTTCCGATGATGATGTTTGGCGGGTCACCGCTCATCGTTGCAGATCCACCTAAGTTGGCGCAGAAAATCTCTGCCAAAATCAGTGGAACCGGTGTGAACTTCAAAAGTTGTGCCAGTTCTACCGTAACTGCTGCAAGGAACAGAATAACGGTGATACTGTCGATGAACATGGACAGTACCGCAGACATAATCATGAAGGTAATAAAAATCGGAATGGTCTTGTAAGATACGGCCTTGGCAATTCGAAGGCATAACCAACGGAAGAATCCTGCCTCCGCCATACCTTCTACCATGACCATCATACCGGCGATGAAGATAATCGTCGCCCAGTTAATACCGGAAGAAGACTCTGTCGCCTCCCCCGTTACATGCCAGAATTCGGTTGTGAAAATGTTATGCAAGTTCAAGGTCTCCCATAACGCACTGCTGCTTCGCATACCTAGTCCGAATACGAACACCATAGTTGCAAGACCGCAGCCTAGAGTCACCCAATGGCGCTCTAACTTACCCTGAACGATTGCACCAAACATAAACACAAAAATAATCACTGCCAATATTTGTGCAAACATGTTTTACTCCTTTTCTACAAATGATGTGATAGCTATATCATACTTATATTTAGCACAAAAAACATCCCTTCGTAACCATTTTCTTTATACAAATCATAAAATATGTACGCCACGGTTGTTGTGTATTTTTCTTTCCATGCCCCCTTTTAATATAATAGCTGAGAGGTTTTCCGCATCAAGGGCCCAGGCCGCTTCGCGGTGCTTCGCACCCTTGACGCAGACACCTTCTCAGCAAATTATTAATCAAGGGGGCATAAGAATGAGGGTCTTTCACCCTGCAGGCATAGGGATTTTATTTTTTTCACTTTCCCTATGCCAAAACGCCAACTTATTTCGCCTATTTCCGGGGCACAGGCAGAGGGAATTTTTAAAATTCATATTCCCTATGCCTTATCTCCCACAAAAGCCCCCTTTTTATCTTCATTTGGCATAGGGATTTTACTTTTTCAGCATTCCCTATGCTTTGCATCTGCGCATATAGCCTGTTCCTCCTTAAATAGGCATAGAGAACTACTAAATAGGTGCTCCTCCTCTGCCGCCACGCCATTATTCATACATTCACAACCTTTTTGGCTATCAGGTATAACTCTCATGCCCCCTGTCAACAAAACAGCTGAGGGGGATGCCGGGTCAAGGGCTCCAGCCGCTTTGCGGTGCTTCGCACCCTTGACGCAGGCACCACCTCAGCCAAAATACAAATACAGGGGCATGAGAGAATAGCACAACTTTCCATGCTCCCAAGAATTGAAATAGCCCGACGGAAACCGCCGGGCTACTTCCCTTTATTGAGGGATTCAGAAAAGTCAATTTATGACTTACCTGTCTTGTGATTGGACACTACGTCGAAGACAACGGCTGCAAGAAGAACGCCGCCCTTAACTACGTACTGCCACATGTCAGACAATCCGAAGATGGACATACCCTGGTTGATAACACCGAGGAGTAAAGCACCGATCATGATTCCAGGAACGGTACCGGATCCACCGTAAGCACTAGCGCCACCGATGAAGCAGGATGCGATTGCGTCCATCTCGAAGGAGTTACCCATGTTACCGTCAACGGAACCGATACGGGAAGCCATTAACAATCCGGAGAAAGCTGCTAAGAAGCTCATCCAGAAGTAAGCACGGAAGTAAACCTTACGAGGGTCAATACCGGAAAGCTTGGTAGCCTTCTCGTTACCACCTACTGCGTAGAAGTAACGTCCGAATACAGTGGAGCTTGTTAAGAATGCAAAAATCAAAACAACAACCAAAATCCAAAGAAGCATTACCGGGATGCCCTTGTACTGCATCAACTTGAAGGTGTATGCAACGATTAATAATGCGATTACACCAATCTTCAAATAAGAGCTCACTGCAGAAGGAACATCGTATCCGTTCTTCTTCTGATTTGCACGGCGAAGAATAGTAGCTACGATTAATCCAATTGCAACAATAATACCTACGATCAAAGCGGATACACAGTGATTCTGACTGTCAAGTCCAGGTATGTTCACATAAGAAGTAAACAGGTTCAAGAACTTTTCATTGGAAACAGCAATAGTTCTGGAATCCAAAATTACACGAGCGAAACCACGGAATAAGAACATTCCACCTAAGGTACAAATGAATGGAGGAATGTGTACATATCCGATTAAGTAACCCTGCCATACACCGATGACACATCCAACTGCCATGGAAGCAAGAATTGCTACCGGAGCAGGTGCACCAACGGATAACAGCTTCGCAGACAATGCTGCGGATAAGCAAAGGGTGGAACCAACGGACAAGTCGACGTTACCACCGGTTAAGATACAAAGGAGCATACCGCAGGCCATAACCAAAACGTATGCGTTCTGTAATAACAAGTTTGAAATGTTCTGAGCCATCAGCAATCTGCCGCCGGTCAGGAACGAAAAGAAAATAAATACTGCAACCAAGGCAATAACCATGGTGTATTTTTTAATAAAAGCTTTGAAGTTCATAATTCCCCTCCTATTGATGTTGTTTGTCAGAAGCTAAAATTGCACTCATAATCTTCTCCTGAGTTGCCTCTTCCTTGGTAAATTCGCCAACCATTTCACCTTCGTTCATAACGTAGATTCGGTCACACATACCAAGAAGCTCCGGAAGCTCAGATGAAATCATGACTACCGCCTTACCCTGGGCAACCATATCATTCATGATGCAGTAGATCTCGTACTTTGCACCAACGTCGATACCACGGGTCGGTTCATCCAAGATTAATACGTCCGGCTCTGCGAACATCCACTTGGATAAGAGTACCTTCTGCTGGTTACCACCGGAGAGATTTCCAACTGCCTGCTGAATACTCGGGGTCTTTGTTTTCATAGCTGCTACATATTCTTCCGCAGCCTTGTTCTCAGCTGCGACATTGATGACACCGCGCTTGTCACTAACCTTTGACATCTTTGCCATGGTGGTGTTCCAAGCGATGGAATCGGACAGAACCAAACCGTTGACCTTACGATCTTCGGTAGCGTATGCCAAGCCATGCTCAATGGCATCGTGCTCATTCTTCAGATGCACTTCCTTGCCGTTGATGAACTCCTGGCCGGAGATGTGGGAACCGTAGCTACGTCCGAACAGGGACATTGCAAGCTCGGTACGGCCGGCACCCTGCAGTCCGGAGAATCCTACGATTTCTCCCTTGTGAACCTTGAAGCTTACGTTCTTGTCCACACATTTTTCTGTATAAACCGGATGGTAAACCGTCCAGTTCTTCGCTTCAAACATTACCTCGCTACCCACGTTGTGCTCACGAGCAGGGAAACGATTGGTAAGCTCTCTACCAACCATTCCCTTAATGATGCGTTCCTCATCAATGTTGTGATCTGCATTGGAAATCGTTTCGATCGTAGCACCATCACGAAGTACCGTGATGTTATCCGCACAGTACGCAACCTCGTTCAACTTATGGGTGATAATAATGGAGGTAAGTCCTTCTTTCTTAAAATCAAGAAGCATATCCAAAAGCATCTTGGAATCTTCCTCGTTCAAGGAAGAGGTCGGCTCATCCAAAATCAACAGCTTAACGTTCTTGGAAAGTGCCTTGGCAATTTCAACCAGCTGCTGCTTACCGGTACCGATATCCTTAATCAGTACGTTGGATTTTTCCTTCAGGCCAACACGCTTCATCTGGGTCTGTGCCTCGCTATAGGTCTTGGCCCAGTCAATCTTACCAATGCTGTTCTTACGCTCATTTCCCAAAAACATATTCTCAGCAATGGTCAACTCAGGAATCAAAGCCAATTCCTGATGAATAATAACAATACCTTTACTCTCAGAATCGTGAATGTTGTTAAAGGTACATTTTTCTCCGTTATAAACAATATCTCCTGTGTATTCCCCAAATGGAATCGTTCCGGAAAGTACATTCATCAGAGTGGACTTTCCTGCGCCGTTTTCACCGACGAGCGCATGTATTTCACCGCGCTGCACCTGGAGATTAACATCGTCCAAAGCTTTAACACCGGGATAAAGCTTGGTAATATTTTTCATTTCCAATATATAATCTGCCAATGTATTCCCTCCTGCCTCACTTTGTAGTGCAGTCCAAATAGTTCCCTCAATAAAAAAGTTCTTACGAATAATTTTTCAAAAATATCGGGGTGAGGCAGAGCGCCTCGCCCCGAAAATAACCTAAATTGTAAACCCTTTTAAAATACTAGTTAGTAGCCTGTGGATATCCGTTAGCATCTAAGGTGTAGTATCCGGTATCAACAAGTTCCTTCTGAAGGTTGTCCTTGGTTACTACGGTAGGTACCAGTAAGTAAGAAGGAATCACACCTTTACCGTTGTCATAAGACTCGGTATCATATGCACAATCAAAGCTCCATCCGGAAGCGCTGATTAAGCCTTCATCAGGAGTCTCGCCGTTTAACAAAGCGATACCAAGATCAAGTGTAGCAACTGCCTCGTTAGCAACTGCCTTGTATACGGTCATGGTCTGCTTGCCATCAACAAGGTTTGCAAGGTTAGCAACGTCACCGTCCTGTCCGGTAATGATAACGTCCTTAACATCTCCCCAGTAATCAGACTCGATTGCCTGAGTAACACCAAGAGCGGTAGAATCGTTAGAGCAAAGAGCTACGTCTAACTTAGTCTTTCCATCACTATAGTTAGAAGCTAAGATGTTCTGCATACGGTTCAAAGCCTTGTCAGTTGCCCACTGTGGAGTTGCAACCTCATCGAAATCGGTCTGTCCGGACTGAACAACCAAAGTACCTGCATCGATGTACTTCTTCAATACATCGTAAGCACCGTTGAAGAAGAATCCGGCATTGTTATCAGCAGGATCACCTGCGGTAAACTCGATGTTGTAAGTCTTGTCACCTGCATTAGCAAGGTCTAACTGCTTCTCAACGAACTCACCCTGTAACTTACCTACAGTGTAGTTATCGAAAGATACATAGTAGCTAACTGCATCAGTGTTCATAATCAAACGGTCATAGGAAATAACAGGAATGTTAGCATCCTTAGCGTCTGCAAGAACCTGAGTCAGGGACTCACCATCGATTGCTGCGATTACAAGCAAGTCAACATCGTCAGCGATAAGGCCTTCAATATCCTTAACCTGCTGATCGATCTTGTTGTCGGAGTAGGTAAGCTCTACAGCGTATCCCTTGCTCTCGAACTGCTCCTTCAAGTAAGAACCGTCACGGTTCCATCTCTCAAGAGACTGTGTTGGCATTGCGATACCAACGGTCTGGTCACCACCTGCTGTTGTAGTCTCCTCAGTGGTCTCCTCTGTGGTAGCTGCCGGTTCATCAGCACCGGTATCAGCTGTTGCAGCTTCCCCGCATCCGGTTGCCAATGTAGCTACCATTGTAGTAGCCAGTAAAAATGATAATAACTTTTTCTTCATATTAGCTTTCTCCCTCCTTAATACAAAGATTGGTTTTTTGATAGTCAAATCGTATCATTTCCAACGCGCCACTTTTTTGCCAACCAATAGCACATTTTTTTGAACATAAAAAAAGACCTTTGAACAAGTCAAAAGGTCTTTTCCTAATTTGTGCTATCGGTGTGCTAGTCCACTTCCGTTTCCTCTTCCTTCTGGAAGTACACTTCCTCTTCAGAGTGGAAACCACCAGCAATTATCACACTTTCCATGTTTTCTTTGGTCACTGAAATCGGTTTCAATTCCAGATATGGAACGTCATAGTTTCCATTATTTATCGTAGGCAGGCTACTTAAATCCGCCGTTCCATTGGCCAGTTTTACCGCATACTGGGCAGCTACCGTTGCCTCCTGCTCCACAGATTTAAACACCGTCATTAACTGTGTGCCCTGTACAATTCGCTGGCATGCCATCAGATCTCCGTCCTGTCCGGTGATCAGTACCTTGCCTGCTAAGCGTTCCTCGGACAATACCCGGAACACCTGGGTTGCAATATCATCATTGCCACAGATCACCGCAGATACATCCGGATAATCAATCAGTGCGGTCTTCACTGCGTCGTAGCCTTCCGCAGCATTCCAGTTGTCACAACGGTAGGTATAGACAATTTCTAAGTTGGCATCCTTCAGCTCCTTGCCGATGCCCTTCTCCACCTGCTTCACGTTCTCATCCGTTAGCGGGCCGCCAATCATGAAGACTTTACCACCATCCGGAAGAGCGCTTTTTAATTCGGATGCCATGAGACGTCCTACCTCTTCATTATCGAAGGAGATGTAGAGATCTTCGTTGCCGTCCACAATGGCACGGTCGTAGCTGATCACCTTGATGCCGGCATCCTTCGCTTCTTCGATAACCGGCGCAATCGCCGCACAGTCCACCGGAATCACCACAATCACATCCACCCGTTCCTTAATCAGATAACGAATCTGGTTGATCTGCTCCTGTAAATCCCCGTTGGCGCTCTGAACGTTGACCTTGGCGCCTAGATTCTCCGCAGCGGAGATGAACACATTCCGATCCCGAAGCCACCGTTCAATCACGAAGGAATCGAAGCTCATGCCGATGACAATCTCATCATCGTCCCGCACGGCATCCGCGTTTCCAACCGCTTCTGCCGTCTTTCCACAGCCGGCTAACATCATACTTAAGCATAGACCAACTGCCACCAATACTGTTCCCCAACGTTTTTTTGCAAATACCTTTCTCATACCTTTTCCCCTTGTCGGCTATCCTCGATATTCCGAAGGTGATACACCTTCGTACTTACGGAAAATTCGACTGAAATAATTCGGATCACTGTAACCGCAGAGGCCACAGATTTCCTTGATGCTGTACTTCGGATTCACCAAGTATTCCTTCGCCTTGGCAATTCGTGTCTGGGTGAGATACTCAATGAAGTTCTCCCCCACTTCCTGCTTAAACAGCTTACTGAAGTAATATGGGCTGATGTCCACCTGGCGTGCTACATCGTCCAGGGTAATCTCTTCGGAAAAATGTTCTTTTATATAAGTAAGGGAGCGACTGACCACGCTGTCGGAAGTCTCTTCCTTGGTGGTCTGAATCTCATCGCAAATCTTGCGAATCTGCTCGAAGAACCACTCCCGCAGTTCCTTCTCGTTATTGATTCTCGCCACATCCTCCAAGTAATTCTCATGGTGTCGAAATTCCATACGAAGGGTTCCGGCTTCCTGGGCCTTCTGCTCGATACGAAGTATGATTTCCAACAAACGCATCTTAATATCACCCAAGGTGAACTGCTCTTCCCCAAGGAACCACTCCACAATCTCTTCCCCGCAGGATAGGGCGCCGTTCAAATCCGCCTTCATGCCAAGCTGTACCAAACGGGACTCTAACTCCAGCGGATATCCGGTACTCTCTTCCGTTGCCGCCGACACGTCCATGATATGTACCACATGGCGGTCGCTACGGGACAAGGCGCGGATGGCATCCTTGTAGGACATATAGATATCATCAATGGAAGTAACATTACCGATACCTCCACGGAATTGCAGATCCAAATCCGTCTCCATTTTGCGGATACTGTTTCGCACGCGGGAGATCATCTCCACACGTTGCTCATAGCTTGGATGCTCCCGTTCGAACGGAACATAGAGCATCATGCGGTTACCCATGATCGGGCCCACGACACAATCCATGAAGGCATGGAGGGTTTCTACCATACTGGAATAATTCTTATTCGCCCGGACGTTAGAACCCATGGCGTTGGTCAGCTTACCATTCTCGAAGGTATCACCGAATTCCAACACCACCATATAACCATACTCATCGTGAATATCCAACATCTCTAAGTAGTTCCTGGAGCTTCCGCTCTCATCCTTCTGGAGCAGATTATTAATGAAGGCACTCTCCAACATCGGAATGACAATCTCTAACTTCTCCCGCACCTTCAAATCCGCACTACGCTTCTTCCTAGTCTCCTCCACCTGCTGCATGGCCCGCACACAAACATCGATAATCTTCTGCTTGTTCACCGGCTTCATGACATACTCCATAACGCCTAAGTTCACCGCTTCCTGGGCATATCCGAAACGGTCGTAAGCGGTAATGATGACAAACACAATGGAGGTATCGAACTTGCGAATCTCCTGGATTGCCTGGATTCCGGAGAGGCCCGGCATCTGAATATCTACGAAGGCAATATCCGGATGGAACCCCTGGGCCTGCTCAATGACCTCACGACCGGTTTTGGCCGTGGCAATCTCGCAGTCACTTCCGAAATTCTGCTGTATGGTATTTTTGATGGAATCACGCATGATTCCTTCGTCATCTGCAACTAAAACACGAAACATCTCTTTTAGGTCTCCTTTTTCGGTAATCGCAGGATTACCTTCGTGCCCTGATTCTCCCCCGGGCTTACAATCTCTACTACGTTCACATCGTCATAGTAGAGAGACAAACGGGAAATAACATTGTCCAGTCCGATTCCGGTGGAATCGTCTTCGTGGATGGTTTCCACCCGTTCCATAATCTTTTGAATCTGCAGGGCATCCATGCCCTTGCCGTTATCCTCAATCACGATTTTTACCCGATCCGGATCGTTCTGAATCGTTAACCGAATCCAGCCTTCTCCAATCATATCTCGAATTCCGTGGTTCACTGCATTCTCTACCAACGGCTGCAGAATCATACTCGGCATCCGGAAGTTCAGTGCTTCCTCGTCCACTTCCTTGGTAAAAATGATTTCACCGGCGAATCGTACATTCAGGATATAGATATAATTTTCAACGATGGACAGCTCCTCTTCAATCCGGGCGTCCTCCGTTCCCTTCTTAACATTATAGCGGAAAAAGTCCGCCATCTTCCCTAAGAATACCGCAGTCTTCTCGTCATCCTCCATCTCCGCCAACTGCACACCGGCATTCAAGGAGTTAAAAAGAAAATGCGGATTGATCTGGGCCTGTAGGAACCGAAGCTGTGCCTCCTTCAGATGGTTCTCCATCAGAAGCTCCTGCTCCTTCATCTGCTGTTCCTTCTCGGCGCCTTCCCGGACCTTATCAATGTAGAGGTTCAGGGAATCCAACATGGCGTTGAAGGCACGGGTTACAATACTAACCTCATCCTGGGCTTCCGTCTCCGGAATCCGCTGTTGCAGGTTACCGGCACCAACCCGGGTGGCCGCCTCTGACAGCTGGGTCAGCGGAGCAACGATACCACGTGTTGTAGAAACAACAACCGTAATACCAATCACCATGATGACTACAATCAAAATCGCAGATGCCACTTCCATATAATTGATGGCCTGCTGCAGGGTCTCATAACTGCGGGCGTTGTTCTGGAACAACAGCTCATTCAACTCTGCCAAATCATTGTAAATGAAGTTATACAACTCCATGGCCTTCTCATAGTTCTGTCGGTAGGCCTCCACATTCATACCACGCTTGGCGGTAATGGCGTTATCTGCGTAGAGCAAAAAGTCCTCCGACATGCTACGGATATTTTTCTGCAGGAGGAACACCCGGTTATCACTAATCTGGTTACTCAGTTGTCCTGTCAGCCCCCGGTAATTCTCTGCCGCCGCATAATAATCCGACAGCGCATCGTAATCCCGAACTTCCAGATACTGGTAGAGGTCCTGCTGTACCATGTCTAGGTTCTGGCGAAGTTCCGCCATATTAACGTTACTGGCGTAGACCGTATCCAGTCGGGTAATCAGGGAATTGATCATGAAGTACATAATTGCAGTACTGATTAACATCAATACACTGGTAAAAAGTACCACGTACAACAACTTGCGGCGAATGGGATAATCCCGCCATCTGCGTCTTCTACTCATGGGCAAGATCCTCCTTCGTCACGAATTCCAGATCAATGCCGTAGTACGCATTGGTATAGCCGGTGGACTCATACTCCAAAAGAGCATCTACACTCTCCCGGCCCATCTCTTCCGTATTCATTACGAGAGAGGTGCTGACCACACCGTTGTTCACCGCTTCCTTGGTCATATCCGACAAGTCATAACCCACCACCTGTACCCGACCAACCAGGTTGTAATCTACCATGGTCTGGCACACAATCTCCGTGGTGGATGTGGAGAAACAAACGATATAATCCGGCATCTCTTCCCCGTTGCGGAAGAGGTCGTGAATATCCTCATCTGCTAGGAAAAATCCCTCCGTTGCCACACGGGTTGCCCCACAGGACACCCGGCGCTTGGTCTTATCATGCTTCACCAAATCGGTATTGATCTGGGTAAAAATCTGATACTGGTTCGCATCCACCCGATCATCCGTCAGAAGCACGGTGATGTTGTAATCTTCTTCGTCATCCGGAACCATATCAATCAAGGTTCTGGCGTAAGCCGTTCCCAAGGACACCGGATTGATTCCGATATAACTGATACGCTGGGACTGCGGCACATCTTCCATCAGGGTCACCACCGGAATTCCGGCTGCGGTCGCTTCGTTGATTTTCCCTTCCAGGCCTTCCTCCGTATTGGCCACCAGAATAATACCGTCCACGCTGCAGGCGATACTTTTGTCCATCAAATCACACATGGACTGCTTGCTCTCCGGCGTCCAGGTCAGCATCTCCACATAGGCATCCTGGGCATTGGCCTCTTCCTGGGCGTACTTGTAGACGTCCTTCCAATAGGACGCATAGGTATCGTCCACAATCAAGGCATAGTGCTTGCTATAGGCGGTAATGTTCTCCTCCCGATTGACACCTACCCGGTCTAGAATCGAATGGTAGGCAATATATGCGGAGATGGTCACCAGAATCAGGATGACCACTCCAAGAAACACCGGATTGCGCATTTCCTTATATAGTTTTCCGGATTTGTTTTTTCTTTTACTCATCTTGCTCCCCAAAAGCTCTCCCCCGGTATTCCTGAGGCAGAGTTTTACAGGTAAAGTATAACAGAAATGCCCCGTGGCGACCACGGGACATCCTTGTTATGACTAGCATATTTTTGCACAGTCGCATATAAAAACGACTTACTCTGCACCCAAATACTGATAATCCTGCGCGGTGATTGCTGCGCGCACTGCCTCCTCATCGAAGTCTCCGCTTAAAGTAATCACTGCATTGTTGTTCTCGTGGTTTGGAGTTGCGCTCTCAATGAACGGAAGCTCCTCTAAGGTCTTCTTCACTCTTGCTTCGCAATGTCCGCACATCATACCTTCAATCTTTAATGTCTTTGTCATGGTTGTATCCTCACTTTCATTGTTGTTCTGTATTACTATATCCGTTGTATTTACAACATGTCTCTTCGGGCGATCATGACGTCCGTCATGCAATCGGAGCAGATTCAACCGCAGTGCATTCATGACCACGCAGAAGCTGGAGAGGCCCATAGCCGCTGCTCCGAACATAGGGTTCATGGTAATTCCGAAGAGATGGATATACGCACCTGCTGCCGTCGGAATCAGTAAAGTATTGTAAATCAATGCCCAGAACAGATTCTCCTTGATATTCCGATAAGTACCGCGGCTCAAGCGAATGGCTGCCGTAGCATCCGACAGACGGTTCTTCACAAGCACCACATCCGCCGCATCTACTGCCACATCCGCACCGGCACCAATGGCAATTCCGATATTGGCACGGGTCAGGGCCGGAGCATCGTTGATTCCGTCTCCCACCATGGCAACCTTGCCGTAATTCTGTAACTTCTGGATAATGGCATCCTTGCCTTCCGGCAGAACTTCCGCCACCACCTCATCCACGCCGGCTGCCACACCAATGGCATTGGCGGTCTCCTTCCGGTCACCGGTAATCATCACCACATGGATGCCCATGCGCTTCATCTCGGCAATGGCCTTGGCGGAATCTTCCTTAATGGTATCTGCTACCGCAATCAATCCGGCAAAACCGTCCTCCGTCGCGAAGAATAGCGGGGTCTTGCCCTGGGTTGCTAAGTCCTTGGCACGTTGCTCCCAGGCAGAATCCTTGGCTACATGGAAAAAAACATAGTCTCCGCTTCCGCCATAGCTACGTCGTCCGTCGATACGTCCCTGCACACCCTTACCGAAGACAGCAGCGAATTCTTCCGCTTCAGAAAAATTGATGTATGCATCCTTGCATTCCGCAAGAATCGCCTTGGCAAGGGGATGCTCACTCTTCGCTTCCAAGCTACCTGCCAGCGCCAAGAGCTCCTTCCTAGATATCCCCTCTGCCGGTAACACATCCGTTACCTTCGGCACGCCTTCCGTAATAGTTCCGGTCTTATCCAGTGCAACGATGTCCACCTGTCCGGTCTCCTGGAGACTCTCTGCCGTCTTAAAAAGGATTCCGTTCTTGGCACCTACACCGTTGCCAACCATAATGGCTACCGGCGTTGCCAGGCCTAAGGCACAAGGGCAGCTCACCACCAATACGGTAATGGCTCTAGCCAGGGAGAATCCAATGGGCGCTCCCACCAACAGCCAAATCATCAGGGTAAACAGCGCAATGATAATCACCACCGGCACAAACACACCGGAGATCCGGTCTGCCAGCTTGGCTACCGGAGCCTTGGTTGCCGCCGCATCGCTTACCATATGAATAATCTGGGATAAGGTGGTATCCTCACCGATACGGGTTGCCCGACAACGCAGGAATCCCGACTGGTTCATGGTGGCGGAAGATACCCGGTCACCCTCACTTTTGTCCACAGGAATGCTCTCTCCCGTCAGGGCCGCTTCGTTCACCGCGCTCTCCCCGGAGAGTACCACGCCGTCCACCGGAATCTGCTCTCCCGGACGCACCACAAAAATATCTCCCACTGCAACTTCATCGATTGGGACGGTTACTTCCGCGCCATCCCGTTCCACCGTAGCGGTCTTCGGCGCCAAACGCATCAAGCCCTTTAGCGCATCGGTGGTTCGTCCCTTAGAATAAGCCTCTAGCATCTTGCCTAAGGTAATTAGCGCAAGAATCATAGCCGAGGATTCGAAGTAGAACTCCATCATCAGCGTCTCTACCCGGGCATGATCACCATCTACCACCGCTCTTGTCATTAAGAACAAGATGATGAGGGAATAGATGTATCCGCTGGCAGAACCTAAAGCAATCAGCGCATCCATATTGGGCGCCCGATGCCATAAGGACTTGAATCCGCTAATGAAGAACTTCTGGTTAATCACCATCACGATCGTACATAGTACCATCTGGATTAGGCCCATGGCCACATGATTATCGTGGAAAAATGCCGGCAGTGGCCAGCTCCACATCATATGTCCCATGGAAAAATACATCAGCACCAATACAAATCCAAGAGAAGCGAGCAGTCGCTTTCGAAGCTTCGGCGTCTCCCGGTCTATAAGGGCGTCTTCTTCGGCTGCAAGCTTGGCTGCTGCATCACTTCCGTTTTTCCCGGATAGGTTCTTCGGAGAAGCACCATAGCCGGCGTCCTCCACGGCCTTAACTATGGCCGCCGGATCCGCGCTACCTTCCACGCCCATGGAGTTGGTAAGCAGTGATACAGAGCAGGATTCCACTCCCGGCACTGCCGCTACCGCCTTCTCAACTCTGGTCTGGCAGGCAGCACAGCTCATACCTGTTACATTATACTGTTCCATAGAAATGCTCCTATTTCATCAGCTTCTGAATCGTCGCCACCAAATCATCCACGGTCTCGTCCTTCCCCGCCTTAATGTCATCCATGACGCAGGTGCGGATATGGTTGGCCAACAGCTCCTTGTTAAAAGCATTCATTGCCGCGGTAATGGCTGCGGACTGGGTCAAAATATCCGTACAATAGCTGTCCTCTTCCACCATGCGACGGATACCGCGAATCTGGCCTTCGATGCGGCTTAAGCGATTCAGCAAAGCCTTCTGTTCTTGTGCACTGCGTTCCTTCTTCTTATGGGAACAACAGCATGTCTTTGTTTCCTTATTATTTTCACTCATATACTTTCCTCACTTGCAGATACCCCCTAGGGGTATCTCTCCATGTCTGCATCATATACCCCCACGGGGTATTTGTCAACAAAAAAAATCCTGCCCGCATCAAACGGACAGGATCTATTTTTTCACTATATTAAGCGTTCTTTAATTCCTTGTACTCAGCGCCGCTTAAGATCTGGGAATCACCACAGCATGGGCAAAGGATGAACTTCTTGGAAGTCCAGCCGATGGTTGGAATGTAGAAAATGGTGATGGAAGTCTTCTCACGGGCCAATGCACGCTCTACCTCGTGATGGCAGTTCGGGCATACCTGATGTCCAAGGCTCTTATCGATTTTTAATTTCTTTCTGGTTCCATATACAATATACATTGATCTATCCTCCTAAGCAGTTAAATTCGCAGCGTTATTCGCGCATGCCTTCTGTAACATCTCGAATAAACGATCTGCATCCGGCACCTTCTGGTTCTTCATTCTTCTGGAGTAATAGAAGGTCTTGTTGTCGCGGGTCTCAATGGCAATTGCCTTGGTATCGTAGCTGTAGTTGCCATAGAAGCTGTTGGACATATAAACATTTACAATGTCAGCCAGAGGTACAATAAGCAAAGACTTCTTGAATCCTTCGTAGCTGCATACATAGTTAGCGGTAATGGTTGCCTTTGCCTTCGGAAGATCCTGTGCACTTGCGCTTCCTGCCTCGCTCATAAAATTCTCCAGATACTCTCTTCCATATCCGTTGTCCAAGGCCTGATATACCTTGTTTGCGTCTTTTTCCTTGCTTAGGTTAAAAACCTTACTGTAATTTAACATTTTTACTCCCTTTCTTCGGTGTTACCACCGTGTGTTAAATCAATCTCGTTTTCCCACGAGGGATATTGTCACACATTTTTGTAGGTGTTTCAACGACTTTTTATACACATTTTTTGAACTTGTGGTTTAAAGTTCTTCAACCTGCGAAAACAATGCTTGCATTTTCCCTTCGTTTCCCCTACTCTATCGGTAACACATTTGTGGGAGGTTTTTCTATGAGCTATGACATGAATCCGGTTTGGGAGCCGTATTACTCCGAACTGGATACCGATAAGCGTAAGGCGTTGTTGGATGAGATTAGCGCCGCACAGGAAGACGACGGAGCCAACGAGTTTCGTCAGCGCATCTTCTATTATCGCTATGTGGACCAGAAGGATCCCAAGCATCAGATTGATCGGTTCTTAGGAACTGCGTGCATGTTCCGTGATTTTGCCGCCAACCGTTCCATCTTCTCTGTTTTTTCCAAGAAGCAGGTAGTAAAGTATGGCAATGAATTGGGATTCAACCAGATTGCATCCCTCTCCGGCAAAGAAAAAGCATGCCTGTACCGGGAGTACAAACATGCGCTACGCAGATATTTTGAATCCTGCATGACCGGCAATTACCACAGCCTCTTTGGCATGGTGCAGCCGGAAGACAAGGTTCGCATCGCCGCTGCCAAGAACGACATTGCAACCATGACCACCGGCATTGCCAAGCTCTTCCACTTGGAAGATTCCTTCACACTGTGGATGGAAGCCGGCAATGACCTTTTGGCGGAATTGGAACAGGAAGCATAAAAGAAGGGCCTTCCCCGAAATAGGGAAGACCCGTTTTTTATTTCAGCAATACCGCCATGGCCATCCACGGACGATTGGTGGTCATGCGAAGGACGCCATTTTCTAAGGTAATGGCATCGGATGCATCCCGGTAACTATCCAGAATGGTCTCACAGCCTTCCACCGGAACTTCCACAACCTCCGGCACTTCGGATGCGAAGGTATGGAGCACCACTAAGGTTCCCGCAGCGGAGGTTCGTACCAGTGCCTGATAGCCCCTCGGATGTCGCCAACTCTTGATACCGGAATCGTAGATATGACTGATGCCGTCCCGAATAATCGGGCTTACCATCCGATAGAAAGTCATACCCTCATCAATCACTGCCCACTGGGCTTCCGACAGATTCGTCACATCCCCGGAGAGACACAGACGCCCCAACATGGTGGCGCACAACGAATATCGAATCCGGTCCAAATCGTCTGTCTCACGGATGACTGCCCAAATCTGACTCTGGGCCGGTGTAATCATACGGTGGAGATTCGCTGCAATGATAGGAATTTCCTTACACTCATGGGCATCGGAGAAGGATGCCATGGAGCACATGCTAAGGGTTAGGGGTTCCAGGCGATGTCCGCCGGAAGCGCAATCCTCCAACACAATCTCCGGGAGCTCTTCCCGCACTTTCATAATGAATTCCGCGTCTGCTTCCATATTTCGTCGCAAGCCCTCCCCCAAGGACTCCGCGCCGTCACAGCCTACACCGATGGTCTCGTTGTAATCCATCTTCATATATCCGAAGCCGTAACGCTTCAGGGTGCCGATGACTGTTTCTTCCAGATACTCCTGCACCCAAGGATCTTTCATATCCCAGAATCGACGGAAGTAAGTGGTTAACGGCTTGCCGTCTCTTTTTAACAGATGTCGTTCCTGCTGGTAGGCCTTGGCATACTTAGCCACATTCTCGATCTCGAACCAGATGCCCGGCACCAATCCCGCATCGCGAATGGCCTCCGTCGTCTCTTCCAACCCATCCGGAAAAAGCTCCTTGGATACCACATAGTCGCCCATGCCCTGATCCCATGGAATTCCCGGCTGCTTGTACCAGCCGCAGTCGATGACAAAATAGGAAAAAGGCTTGCCCTTAATGGCATCTAAGATGCGGCAGATATTCTCGTGGCTTGGATTGCCCCAAGTGGTGCAGTATTCGTTAAAAACCATTGGAAGGGTTTGTTCTTTTTCCAACCCCATCCGGAAGAAATCCCGCTGATACTCCGTTAGTCTCTGACAGAATCCGTCGAAATCCGTTGTATGTGCAACAGAAACAATGGCCTCCGGCGTGGTAAAGCTCTCTCCCGGCGCCAATTCCTTGTACCATTGACCGAACTCCCGGTCCGCCAATCCGCCGCTGAATCCCAATCCGTCATCCCGGCGATAGAATTCCATCTGCCAGGATGCATTATGGGCAATTTGCGCACCCCAGTAGATTTCATTTTGCTTGTCGTAGAGTGCACCAAATGGGAAGAAGCCGTTCACCGGCATAGAGCCCACCTGGCCATAGCGCAGGCAGCGTACCGCATGGGGTCCCCAGGCTGCCTCTAAGGCCAGATCCTCGATGGATTCTCTACACACTCTGCCCTCGCCGCTCCAGACACTTCGCACCCGACAGATCTCCATGGTTTCCGCCGCATCCCCTTCCACGTAAGGGGTCAAGCCTCCAAGGGAGAAGCTGGAGAACAGCTCCAGGCCGATTTTTTCCTGACCGATGTTCTCGATGGTGGATGCCATCACCACATAAGGTGCGTTCTTTTTCCAACGAAGATAATGATGTACCATGTAGCCCCGCTGGGATTTTAACAGCACTTCAATCTGCAGGCCGCCCGGCAATTTCTGCTGGCCGATTTTCTTGAATTTCAGTTCCCGACAGCTCTGACCGTTGCGCAAGGATACGCCTCCCGCGTAAGCCTCGTTGTAGGTCTCTCCGGCGATTTTTAACTGTACCAGATTCTCCTGGATCATGCGCTTGCCGTAGGTGTGTCCATCCTTATCACTGCTTAGCTCCAGTGGCAGGTCCGCCGGCAGTAGTTGCAAGCCGCATACATTCCATTCATCCACCGTATAACGTGCAATCATATCCCCCAACTGCACGTCTCTTATGACTTGTATCATTTCCCTTATTCCTTCCCTCTATGATGTCTGTCCCAGATGGCTTCCGATGGCCGCCTCGTCCATCTCTTCCCCGATGACAATAATCACGTGCTGGCCAATGCTCATTGGCGTCGCCCGGAACTCATGGCGGGTGGCATTAATCTCGAACCAGGTGTCCTCTTTTACGAAGCCCTTCACACGGAAGACCTTGCCGCAGGCCGGATCGTCGTAGATTTCCCGAACTGCCTCCACCAATTGATCCTTGGATAATTCTAAGTTCATGAAAAACAGACTCTGATAGCCGTTCTCATCCTCTAGGTTCAGCTTCACATGACCTTCCACCGTGTAGCCGGAAGATAGTAATTCCTCATGGTCTTCCTCCGTTAAGGTATTCCAATCTTTTACGAAGAAATCGGTTTCTTTTAGTTCCCGTGTGGCGTGGAAACGCTGCAATGCTGCGGACAGATGTTCCTTCGTGGCAGCAATATCTTCTTCAGTCGCCAGCTGGCTCTTGGAGAAAACAATCCGCCCCGCATTGGAGATCTGGGAACACAGCATATAGTCCGATTCCTTGGAGAGATTCGGCTCTAGCTTGCTGTCCACAATGGCCATTACATTGCCGATCTCGTACCACTGTTCCAACGGTGGTTCGTTCACCACGTCGAAGAACTCATCCACATCGAAGATTCCGGAAGGCTCCACAATCACCCGGTCGAAGCCCTGCATGCCCAAGGCAATGAGCTTGGTCTTAAATCTTCTGCGATGACAGTCCGCATCACAGCCCCCGGCCACCATCTCCAGGTCCACCTTGTCTCCGAAGGCTTCCTCTAAGAGCATCATATCCACGTTAATGGCGCCGTAGTCATTCTCAATAATGCCAACCCGCATGCCTTTTTTAATCAAATATCCCACATATTCTTTAATAAATGTGGTTTTCCCGGATCCTAGGAACCCGGTAATCAGATCTACTTTTATCATTTCATTCACCCTAAATACCAGTAAGTGATGTTCTCTTCCCTCTCATACTACCACATCTTGCGTCATATCAATATTCCCAAAATTCACCCGGCTTTTTCTTCACATTTGCCCCTTGCACCCCCTCTTTTTGCCCTCTACAATAGAGTCAGATGTTGGTTTTCCAACAAGAAATAACCGACATCGGAAGGGAGATTATAACTATGGCAAATGTAGCACGTCTGCAGGAGGCAGACATTGAGAAGATTTATCTGTGTCCGCTATTTAAGGGCATTGATACATCTACGTTGGCAGCAATCATCAAGAAGCCTTACACCAAGGTAACCGAATGCGAGGACGATACTGTTGTTTATAAAACAGGCCAGAAATTAAGTCAGATGGTTTTGGTTCTTACCGGTGAGTTGGGTCTGATCAACACCAACTTCCGTCATGAGAGTTCCATCGTGGAAGTCTTCGATTCCGGCGAGCTCTTCGGTTCCGAGTATGTATTGGCTTCCGACAATCATCTGAATTATGATGTATGTGCGCTGGAGGATTCCAAGATTCTTACCATCGACTACAGCAAGCTGGTTGCAGATAAGGATTTTGCGAAGATTATCGGTGTGATTTCCAACAATCTATTGCAGTTCCATGTGGCACATACCCGCGCACTGCAGGCTCACATCTATCACTTGGCACAGCCAACCACCCGCGAGAAGCTCCTTGCATATCTTACCGACGAGTCCAACAAGGCAGGAAGCAATTCCTTCCATATCAAGTTCGACCGCCAGGAGTTAGCAGATTATCTCGCAGTGGAGCGAAGCGCTATGTGCGCAGAGCTATCCCGCATGCAAAAAGCCGGCCTTCTTACCTATCGCAAGAATGATTTCACTCTGAAAAAGAAATAAGCTAGATATGACAAGACGCCTTGGAGAACCAAGGCGTCTTTTTTGTGCCGGAGGGACAATTCTTAGTGAAATCCGGCCTAACAAGGGAGTATCACTAAGGTTTTTTAGCTTCTTCCAAGTTCAGGTGATGGGAATTTCAGTATTTCCGCCGGATTTCGTGGTTTTTACTTAGTTTTTTCGTTCCAAAAATTTTTCGAAGAGATTTTTTTCAGTATTTTGGCCGGATTTCGCTGTTTTTACTTAGTTTTTTCTTTTTTGAATTTTTCCTAGTTCGAAAAACTCAGTATTTTCTCCCATATCCGGCGAGAATACTAAGATTTGCCACTCTGCTACTTGCTCCCAATGCGCCGCGCTCAGTATTTCTTTGCTATAGAGATGAAAATACTGAAATCATGCCTTCGCGTCCCCGCTTTTCACTGGCAAAGCAACACCGCGACGCATATAATAAACTTATGAAAGTAAATGTTGAATTCTTAGATACGGATCCAATTGAAAATGTGATTACCTGTCTGAATTACAAGATGGACAAGGTGGTGTACTTCGGCTATCCGGAAGTCATTGCACAATACCGCGACATGACGGAGGAGTTCTTGCGCAAGCACTGCGGTGTGGAAGATATTTGCTTCTACGAAGTGTCGGAGCAGGATTTAGATGACATCGAAGAGACCATCGAGGCCGCCATTCGCTTGGAAAAAGAGGCGGGCAACGATATCTACGTGGATGTTACCGGCGGGGAGAGCCTGGTACTGGTGGCCTTCGGCGTGTTCGCAGCATCTATGGAGATTCCGATGCATGCCTATGATATCAATGACGGAACCTTCCTGCCACTGGATCGCCACGCTTCCTACAACATAGAGAATTCCTGTGAAAAACAGGATGTGCCCTTCGACTTGGATGCATACATCGCTCTCTATGGCGGCCAGGTGAACTATCGCCTGCACAAGGGCCTAAAGTCCGTAACCACCGAGGAACAGGCGGATGAAATCGACGCCATGTGGGATGTGATGATGCGACATGCAGCAGATTGGAACCGCTTCTCGAATTATTTAAAAAATACCGAGGAGGCCGAGTTTCTCTCAATTGAACGCACACTGACGGTGAAGCCACCCAAGTTCGCCAGAGAAAACAGCATGGAGCTCTATACCTTCTACGACATCCTGGATGATTGCGAGAAGGCTGGACTGCTCTATGATGTCCATCACGATGCGGACCATTATGGCTACACCTATAAGAATTCTACGATTCGGGATTGCTTCTGGGATGCAGGCAGCATCTTAGAACTCCACACCTATCTGGTTGCCAGACAGTACGGCGAGGATTGCCGGATTGGCCTGCATTTGGATTGGGATGGCGTGATTCATAATCAACCGGACGAGGATACCACCAATGAAATCGACGTGCTCCTCTTGCACGGATATTGCCCGGTATTCATCTCCTGTAAGAATGGCCATGTAAAAAAAGACGCCCTCTACGAGTTGGAGACCGTCGCCAATCGCTTCGGCGGTAAGCATGCCAAAAAAGTATTGGTTGCCACGAAAGATTTGACTCAGTCGGATTACTTAAGAGCAAAAGAAATGGGCATTATCGTCATCAGCAGCGGCCGTGATCCAAAGCTGGAAAAGTTAGGGCGCAAGCTTCTGCATAAAACAAAATAACACACAAAAAAGACGCCTTGGTTCTCCAAGGCGTCTTGTCGAGTCGTACTCGAAATTCAGTAGCATATAAAGGGAACTAAACGATGGCACTCATACGGCCTGATGCAAACCACAGCATCTCGTTGTTCTGGGCTTTCTCAAGAGCAAAGAAACGTTCACGGTCATCACCCTGCTCAATTTCCAGTGCGTGTCTATCCTGCTGACTAATCTGCACCTCTTCGTTTTCCTCAACGTTTGGACGAATAAACAGTAACATAATTGCCTCCCTCCTCAGCTGGAAACAACCACGAATCCCGGCTGACAAACAAAACAATAACGAAACAAAATCCACGGAATAAGAAAACCAAATCCCTTTTCTTATCTTTATTATAACGTGAGTAAAATTAAATACAACACCCTAGGCGGTGAATTGTGTTCATCTTTCTCTTGAGTCCCATTCTACCCCTATATCTCGTCAAAATCCATAGTTTCCCGCACTATGACCGCTAAATCTCGTGCATCTTTTTCGCAAATACAAGTCGTATAATGGAAAACAATTGGAGGCATCATCATGAACAAAGACTTAACCGTGGGAAATCCTTCCTCCGTCCTGTGGAAGTTCTGTCTTCCCCTCTTCGGCAGCGTGATTTTCCAACAGCTTTATAATATCGCCGACAGCTTGGTTGCCGGCAAATTCATTAGCGAGGACGCCCTCGCCGCTGTGGGCAACAGCTATGAAATTACCTTAATCTTCATCGCATTCGCTTTCGGATGTAATATCGGTTGCTCCGTCCTCGTCTCCCAGTACTTCGGAGCCAAGGATTACAGCCGCATGAAGAGTACCATTAGTACCACCTTCATCTCCAGCGGCATCTTAATTGCTCTGTTGATTCTCTTCGGAACCGGATTCTGCGGCACGTTGTTGGAGCTTATTAACACGCCGGCAGAGTTGATGGCGGATTCCAAATTATACTTAGACATCTATATCTGGGGACTGCCGTTTTTGTTTTTCTATAACATTGCCACCGGTATTTTCTCCGCATTGGGAGATTCCAAGACGCCGTTTATATTCCTGGCCTTCTCCTCCACCGCCAATATCTTAGTGGATATTCTCTTCGTTAAGGGATTTGGCATGGGCGTGGCAGGTGTTGCCTGGGCGACCTTCCTGTGTCAGGGAATTAGCTGTATTTTGTCCCTGATTGTTGTATACCGACGCTTGGCAGTCATTGAGAGCGGGGTAAAAGCGAAGCTCTTCTCCAAGAATATTTTCCTAAAGTTCCTCGGCATCGCCATTCCAAGTACCCTACAGCAGAGCTTCATCTCTGTAGGCAACATCATTATCCAGCGTGTCATCAACGGATTCGGAAGTGGCGTTATGGCCGGCTACGCAGCCTCCGTGAAGCTGAATAACATGGTCATCTCTTCCTACACCACCATCGGCAACGGAATCTCCAATTATTCCGCCCAGAACAACGGTGCAGGCAAGTACGACCGAATCCACGACGGTTTCAAATCCGGCATTAAGATGGTATGGCTCATTTCCTTACCGATTGTGCTTCTGTACTTTATCGCCGGCAAATATCTGCTGCTCCTCTTCCTCGAAGACCGTGGCGGCGTTGCCATGGTCACCGGAATGACCTTCCTTCGCATCTTAAGCCCGTTCTACTTCGTGGTGTCTGCGAAGCTGGTAGCAGATGGTATCCTCCGTGGAACCGGACGTATGAAACAATTCATGACCGCAACCTTTACGGATTTGATTCTTCGTGTGGTATTAGCCATCGGATTGTCCCGCACCGTCCTTGGTGCTACCGGAATCTGGTGTGCATGGCCGATCGGCTGGACCATCGCGGCAGTCATGTCCGTATTCTTCTACAAGCGAATCCAATTGGGACATAAAGAAAGCGCTAAGTCTTAGGACCTAGCGCTTTTTCATTTACAGATTCAACTTATCAATAATCTTCGGCAATTCCTTGTCCACCTCGGCATTGCTTAACTGGCAGGTTCCTGCATTGGCATGTCCGCCGCCACCATAGGTCAAACACAAATCTCCGATGTTGTAATTGGATGCACGATTGATAATGGACTTACCAATCATTACCGCCGTGTTCTGCTTCTGGAATCCCCAAGCTACATGAACAGACAGCTGAGCCTCCGGATACAGTGCATAAATCATGAAACGGTTTCCGGCATAGATCACGTCTTCATTACGAAGATCCAAGACAACTACCTTGCCCTCTACCCGAGCCAATCGCTGCAACTGCTCTTTGAACTTCTCCTGTTGTTCGAAATACAACGTGGTACGTTCCTTCACATCCGGCAGCTCTAAGACTTCATCGATGGTATGGTTCACACAGTAATCGATGAGTTCCATCATCAAATCATAATTGGAAATTCGAAAATCATGGAATCTTCCCAGACCGGTTCTTGCATCCATGATAAAATTCATCAGCACCCATCCCGTCGGATTCAAGATTTCTTCCCTGGTAAAATCGGCGCTGTCGCCCTTATCTACCGCCGTCATAATCTCTTCGGATACTTTCTTGAACTTCCCTGCGCCGCCATAGTAATTGTATACCACACGAGCAGCAGACTTTGCCTCACCCTCGATGATGAAGCGATCCTTGAAGTTTGCCGCACTGACTCTCTTCAACTCACTTTCGTGATGGTCGAAGGCCATCCCCACTCTGGTGTCAAACGGAAGATTGGTGGTAATATCATTGGAGGTCAAATCGATTTTGCCGTCCTGCACGTCCTTCGGGTGCACGAACTTGATCTCATCGATCATGTCCAGTTCCTTGAATAACATTGCGCATACCAATCCATCAAAATCACTTCGTGTAACTAAACGCTTTTTCATTGGCATAACCCCCTTGTATTTGTGAAACACCTAAGGCAATTCTACCATAATTATCAGAATATTTGTATAAGAAAACATAAAAAATCGGGCACCCTCTTTTTCGAGGAGGCCCGCAAACCCTTTTATGCGCCTTTTTTGTTGCTGAATAAAATGTTGTTTAGGATTTCCAACCGGCGAATATTTCCTTCCGCACGAATCTCACCCTTGCGGATGGCATCAATGGCATCCATGCGACCGGTCAAAATGTCATCAATCTGCTCCGCTGTTGCTGCAACCATCACATCGTGGTCGTAGTACTCATACGGATGTACATTCACCGTTCCCTGATTCAACTCCAGATAGAACGGACGCTCATGGCGCACGTTGAACTGTACCGCCACGTGATCCAAGAATGTCTTGGGCGCACGCTTCTTCACGTGCTTCTCAGCCTTCGCTACTACTTCATCATAAGTCATAATATCTCTCTTATCCCTTCAATAAAAAAATCGAACTACGGCATCTATGATAACGCTATAGTTTCCTGAAATCTATATGCATAATGTTCATATTGTCATTAAATTTGCACCTGTTATTCAACACTTTTGCCATTTTGGTGTAAAAAAAAGCCGCCATCCAAATGGATGACGGCTGAAATCTCAGTTTCCGTTCCGGGATTAGTGACGAGCCACGAACTGGCCGTACTTACCCATGAACTCTAAATACTCTTCGAATGCTTCCTTGAAAAAATTCTTCATAATCTTTTCCTCCTCATCTATTACTGCTCATCTCTTGTTTACAGTTGCATTATAGTTCCACAATTGTGGTTCTTCTTGCCAAAAGGAGAAAAAAACTAGCCAAATTTTGCTCCAAGGATTATAGGATATCGATCAATTCCCCGGCCAAAGCCTTATTCATACTGCGTACAGCGCAGAACTTTCCGCACATGCTACAGGTGTCGCTATGGTCATCTTCCGGCGCACGATCTGCGCGAATGGCCTTCGCCACTTCCGGATCGATGGCTTCCTTCCACTGGGCATCCCAGTCCAAAATGCGTCTGGCATCTGCCATGCGATCATCCTGGTCTCTTGCGCCCTTGATTCCTTTTGCAATGTCTGCAGCATGGGCTGCAATCTTACTGGCGATAATACCATCATGCACATCCTGCTCATTGGGAAGCGCCAGATGCTCTGCCGGGGTAACATAGCACAGGAAGGCTGCGCCGCTGGCTGCCGCAATGGCACCACCGATTGCCGCCGTAATGTGGTCATATCCCGGCGCAATATCCGTAACCAAAGGTCCCAAAACATAGAATGGCGCACCCTTACAGATGGTCTGCTGTACCTTCATATTGGCAGCAATCTGATCCATCGGCACATGGCCCGGGCCTTCTACCATCACCTGGACATCCTTGGCCCAGGCACGTTCCGTCAGCTCTCCCAATCGAATCAGTTCTTCAATCTGGACGCCGTCGGTGGCATCCGCCAGACATCCCGGACGACATGCATCCCCAAGACTTACGGTTACATCATGCTCTCTGCAGATATCGAGAATCTCATCATAGTATTCATAGAACGGATTCTCTTCTCCGGTCATGGCCATCCAGGCAAATACCAGAGAACCGCCGCGGCTGACGATATTCATCTTACGGCTGCCGTTCTTAATCTGCTCAATGGTCTTTCTGGTAATGCCGCAATGCAGGGTGACAAAATCCACGCCATCCTCCGCATGGAGGCGAACCACATCTATGAAATCCTTGGCCGTTAATTCCCCTAAGTCTCTCTGATAATGAATCACGCTGTCATAGATTGGAACCGTACCAATCATGGCCGGACATTCCTTACAAAGCTTCTGGCGGAAGGGCTGGGTGTTGCCATGACTGGATAAATCCATAATGGCTTCTGCGCCAAAATCCACCGCCTTCATGACCTTTTTCATCTCCAGGTCGTAGTCCTTACAATCCCGGCTAATGCCTAGGTTCACATTGATTTTGGTTTTTAACTTGGCTCCGATACCGTTTGGATCCAAACCCTCGTGTGCCGGATTGGCCGGAATGACAATCTGGCCCTTGGCCATCAGTTCCATTAAGTCGGTAATCTGCCAGCCTTCCTTCTCGGCTACGATTTTCATCTCCGGTGTTACAATGCCCTTCTTGGCAGCTTCCATCTGTGTGCGATATACTCTCATGCGCTCATCCCCCTGTTTGTTCTGTTGATTTTGTATCCATGGTCTAACGGTCCGCTTCCACGTCCCAGATCCAGGCCGCTTTCCAAGGCGCCGCTTAAATACTCTTTTGCCAAATCCACGGCTTCCGGAACGGAATATCCCTTGGCCAAATTGCATGCAATGGCGCTGGATAAGGTACAGCCTGTTCCGTGGGTATTGGGATTGTCGATGCGACGGCCAGCGAAGAGGCTGGTGCGCCCGGTTGCCACATCATACAGATAGTCATTGGCATCGTTGATGCGGTGGCCGCCCTTCACCAGGACAGAACAGCCGTAACGCTTCGCAATCTCCTCCGCCGCAAGACTCATCTCTTCCGCGGTAACAATCCGTTGTCCCAGCAACACTTCTGTCTCCGGAATATTGGGTGTTACCACTTGTGCCAATGGAATCAATTCTTCTTTTAATGCTTCGATGGCATCCTCCGCAATCAGCTTCGCGCCGCTGGTGGCCACCATCACAGGGTCAAGCACAATATGCTTCGCTTGGAATTTCTCCAGCTTCTTTCGAATAGTTGAGATTAGTGAACAGGAGCCGAGCATTCCGATTTTTACTGCATCCGGATAGATGTCGGTGAATATCATCTCCAACTGTTCTCCCAAGAATTCATCACTTACTTCCATAATCTTGGAGACGCCGGTCGTATTCTGTGCCGTCAAAGCCGTGATGGCGCTCATGCCATATACCCCATGAGCCATCATCGTCTTCAAATCTGCCTGAATGCCGGCGCCTCCGCTGCAATCACTGCCAGCGATTGTTAATACACATTTCATCTCATTTCCTCCGCGTGTATCACTTTTCTATCCCGACACAAGGTGGTGCCCCCGGTGTGCCGGCTGTTATCTCAAGCGACTAGGCTGCTTCCTTGGAAGTCTCCTCGTCGCCGGTTACCATATCCTGTAACTTGCCAAGCACCTTGGTCTGATGCAAGGCGGTAATGATGATGGCTGCAATCAATGTGCCTCCTGCGGTACTTACCAAGAACGGTACCACGAAGGTAAAAAGAGCCGCTTCCTTACCCAGGATGAAGGCTGCAATCGGATACGCCAGCATGCCCCCAAGGACACCGGTTCCGATAATCTCAGCCACATAGGTTGCAATGTAGTTCTTGGTCTTGGCATACACAAGGCCGCAAGCCAATGCACCTATCATGCTTCCCGGGAAAGCCAACAGAGTGCCGGTTCCCAATAAGTTACGAATCACCGATGTGCAAAAAGCCACCGCAACTCCGTACCATGGTCCTAAGAATACCGCGCACAGTACATTGACCATGTGCTGGATTGGGAAGCACTTGCTTGCTCCTACCGGAAAAGAAAAAGTGGAAAGTACCACCGCAAGGGCGATAAACATTCCGGACAAAGCGATTTTCTTCACGTTTACTTGTTTCATTTGTTCCTCCTTCTATATCTCAAGTGGCCCCGCCACTAATCTCCTACACCAAATCCATTGCAAGAGGCTCTGCCAGGCTTCGCATATGCGCTGCGGCCCCCTTCACATCCGACGTACCAAAGATTCCGCCGATGACTGCCACACCGCTTAACCCGCGGCCGTACAGTTCTTCCATGTTGTCTGCGGTAATGCCGCCAATGGCAACCACCGGAATAGACACCGCGTCACAGATGCGACGGTACTCCTCCCGGTCAATGGGCCTTGCATCCAACTTCGTGGTACTGCCGAACGCCGCTCCCACGCCAAGATAGTCCGCACCAGCTGCCTCTGCCGCTAAGGCTTCTTCCAGATTGTGAGCAGTTGCTCCGATAATCTTCCCCTCTCCGAGAAGGGCTCTGGCATCCTCAATCTCCGCATCCGACTGTCCTACATGAACACCCTCCGCACCGGACACCAATGCCACCTGGGGCAAGTCATTCACAATCAACGGTACGCCATACCGCTTGGTTAACTCATGAACCTGCTTGGCCACATGAATATACTCCGCCTCGGACAGATGCTTCTCCCGCAGCTGCAACATGGTAATTCCCCCTTGCAGCGCTTCTTCGATGGCATCGTAAAAATGCAGATCCCCCATCAGTTTTCGATCTGTTACTGCGTACAACCTGCAGGTCTGTTGTAAATCCCACATAAATAATCTCCTCGTAATATATGTTTTGTTACTAAGTTTTTACATTTATACAACTCCATCAATCGGTTTGGTTATGCTCATGATATTATTGACCTTGAG
>FPAN01000002.1 GCA_900116395.1 Lachnospiraceae bacterium XBD2001
GGAGGATATTTGAGAGGAGCTGCCCCTAGTACGAGAGGACCGGGGTGGACGGACCACTGGTGTATCAGCTGTCTACCAAAGGCATAGCTGGGTAGCCAAGTCTGGACTGGATAAACGCTGAAGGCATCTAAGCGTGAAGCCAACCTCAAGATGAGATATCCCCTCCTTTAAGGAGATAAGATCCCTTGTAGAGTACAAGGTAAATAGGGCAGAGGTGGAAGTGCAGTAATGCATGTAGCTGACTGTTACTAATCGATCGAAGGCTTGACCTAGCCAGAGAACTTAACGAACTCGAGTCGAAGACGAAGGGTGAGTTTAGTCGTAGGCATGTCGAAATAGTTAATGAATACGAAGTATGAATTTAGTATTTCGACTAGCAAGTCATGTATAGCAAAGTTTTTTCGAATCTGTGTGAAGTTTTGAAGGTATGTGAAATCCTCTTTGAGGAATAACCTACAATGATAATAGCAGTTGTTACTAATCCTCGATAGCTCAATGGTAGAGCACTCGGCTGTTAACCGAGTTGTTGTAGGTTCGAGCCCTACTCGGGGAGCTTTTTTATTTTATATGTGTGTGTAGCTCAGCTGGATAGAGCACTTGGCTACGGACCAAGGTGTCGGGGGTTCGAATCCTCTCACGCACGTTTGTAAAACAAAAATGAGATAGGCAATTGCCTATCTCGTTTTTTGTTTTAGGAACCTGCGGTTCCGGGTTCGAAGGGTTCGTTCTCGGCGGAGCAGAGCTCTCGCCTCGGTCGGCTCAGCGGGAATAAGGCCCACTGGACCTTATTCTATTTCCGCTTCGCCCTCTCTCGCACTTGCGGGTAGACCGCAACATCTCTCAACCTATATGTTTCAAACTAAAAAACGACAAGGGCTACTAGACGCCTATGTCGTTTTATTCTTTCTCAAATCTTATTATATCATTTGGGGTGCAACCAATGATATTACATAGTTTTTCTAGTGTTAGAAGGGTGATGTTTTTGCCCTTTTTAATACTATCTAAGGTTTTATTATCAATCCCATGTTTTAGTAACGCATATTGTGAAATGTCATTGCGTTTCATGGTTTCCCAAAGTGGTTCATAACTGATAATATTCATCATCTCCTTCTTTTTAGAATATATTTAACTATAAGTTGAAAATGTGAATATAAACATTGTGGAGATACCCTCAATGTGATAGTATTTCGATAGATAAACAAGCAGCATAGGGGAGGGAATAAATATGGCTAGCTTTGGAAGAAATGTGGTGAAGACTTGGCATCGTGCGAAGGCAATTTTGGGGAGTGTTTTTTTGTTTAATGATTTCATGGATGTTTTTGAGTACGGCAAAGAGGTATGTATGGGAAAATAAGTATTTCCCGACTGATTCACCTCATAGCCTTAAGGCAATCCTTATTTTTAGCATTATGGGTATTATTCTATTGTTAATATCCGCTTTAATTATTTACTACAAAATTTTGAAGCCGACCCAGTGTCCGTATTGTAAAAAATACTTTGCATTAAAAGAGTTGGATACGGAAGCAGTTGGAAGTGCAGATGTTTCTGTAAAGGTGACAACAGAAAGAAGAGATAACGCGGGGAATGTCGTTGGTACGCAGGATCAGTATGTTCCCGGTAAGCGTATTACTTATCAGCGCAATTATTTATGTAAGAAGTGTGGAGAGAGCTCTTGTGGTACGTTTACAAAAGATAAAGCCACCATTTAGGAAGTTGTTTGGGCCGAAAATCGTCCAGCAGAGAACAGCTGATTTGAAAACTATTTGTTTGATTATGTATGTGAGCAAATTCAGCTTTTCTATGATGTTATTATGGTAGAGCAATTTGATGAATTAATGAATATGAAAAAAGAGGAATTATTTTCGGATTTTAAAAGTATAGGAATCATTTTTTCAATATTGTTATTAATTATTATTATTTTTTTTGCGATTCCCGATGCGATTACTTTTCTTGTGACGATTGGAGATGAGACACAACAGATAGAACAAAAGAACGATGACAATCAGCAAAAAAGCGATAAAAATAATATGAGTGAGGTAGTTAACTCAGATTCAGAAAACGATGTTTCAATTGAGGGACTGTCATACGTTGATCCAAGTGAGTACTACAATTATCCTACAACGTTGTGCTTCCAATCAAATGCCGAGTGGAGCGACAAGGGGGAATATTACGAACTTTCCAAACAGTGTGGAATGAATTGCTATGATTATATTACTATGGCTGATTTCTTAAATGCTAATATTGATGATGAGTTGATTTCAAATGGAGGAAATGATTTCTACAAAGCGGAGCAACGGGTCGAATTCTCAGAGGATGAAAAATACATTGGAGAATTAAAGAACGGAACAGATTTTTATGAGCTTTATGATTTAGGCAATGGTTTCGCCTCGATAATTAGTAATGATTATGGTCGGACTTTAGTGGGCTCTACAGGAGGAAAAACCATACTACGTGTGCGAAAGAATGCCTTGGTTCGGGAACGAGGACTTGATGAAACAGAATCAGCAGAAAGATTTTTGGAAAATACGAAACTGAATTATGAAAGGAGTGCGTTAGAATCTGGATTTGAAGTGGCGTACTATCCTGTTTTTGACGAGGAAGGATTTGTTATACAGTTAGAGTATGAAGCTACTACTGCTAGTTTGGGATACTAGCAGTTTATACTAATTATAGGAAGCGTGTAGAATATGGCATTAGATTTCAATATTTCCATTATGGATTTAATCCAGGCAGTCGTTGCAGTTTTAAGTGCAGCCTTTGTTGTAGTTGAGCTCCGTCGATCTGCAAATACAACCCACGGGGAATTTGTATTAAGTTTACAGGAACAGTATGAAACAAGTGAAGGGTTTGCTGAGTTATTTGATACCTGTTGGAAATATCATGAGCATGAGATTTCAGGAAATGATCTATACAAGTATTTGGAAGATCATCGTACCGTGCTGTTAAATTATTTTACGTTTTTCGAGAGTATGTATTTGATGGTGACGAAGAAGTCTTTACAAATGAAGGACTTGGATGAGCTGTTTGGACGTCGCTTTTTGAGTGTGGCTAACAATAAGATTGTTCAGGAAGTTGACTTAATTCGTAACCATGATTACTATACGAACATTTTTAAACTCTATAAAAAGTGGCGGAAGTATCGTGGCGAGAACGGTAATTATTTCCTGAAAGATGATGATGGCGAAGATGATGGTAGATACTGGGATCTGCAAGATGCCTACGAATCTTTCTGGTCTAAGGTACAAATCCGAAAGTTGGAAGTAACGGATAAGGAGTCTTTGGAGAAACTGATTGGTGAAATTGAACTGACTCTTCAGAGGGAAGGAAATAAACCCTATTGGCTCCCGATTTCAGATATTTCCAGAGAACATTTCCTTGATGATAATTGGACCATTTTTATGGGCGCATTTCTTAAGCAGGATCAAGGCCCGGAAAGATTGATTGGCGCTATGGGCTTGTTTCTGAACGCTAATGAGTATGGAAAAAGCTGTGAAATTATAGGGCTAAAAGGTAGCGTGGCGGAATTTGGGCGTGCAATGGTTCACCCTGAGTATCGAAACAAGGAAGTGATTGGACGTCTGGCATATGAATTGTTACCGGTGGCAAAGGAAGAAAAGATTAAATACTTACTTGCTACGGTTCATCCAGATAATAAACCAAGCTGGAATTTTGTGTCACGTATCGGATTTGTGAAAAAGGGAGAGAAGAATATGGATACAGTGTATCCACGAGATATTTTAATTCGCGAGGTATAGAATGAAATTGCAATGCAAGGACGACTTATTGTTATGCAGAAGAAATGAGTTAGTACCAGATAATCCAACAGTGGAAGAACACGGAATAGCTGGATTATTGAAATATCGGATGAATAGAAATAAAATGCACCCCGATTCCATTTATCAGGGATATGATGAAGTAACTCATAAATACTATGGGACATCAAAAACAGCAGAGTATTTTAAAGAGATATATGGCATAGATCCGTTAACGATAGGAAGCAGCGATACCATATTTAATTGTTGGTCTTTTTTGAAGCGCTTTCTTAGCGGTGTAGTCGAGGGAGAAAACCATATGGAAGAATATGTGATTCAGAACATCGACACAGTTTTTGAAGGTTATCCCATTATAAGAACAAAACTTGATCGATTGGCTGATTACCACCATTCTCTTGCTAATTTTATGTTGGCTCCGATAGGTTTTAACGGAAGTCCTTCCCATGATGGAAAAGGAAATTTCTTCCGAGATAATGATATGCCAGATGTTTATTATAAAAGGGCAGAAGTCGATTTCCCTGAAATGTATCAATGGATAAATAATCATATGGAGGAGTATTCTCTTCAGTGCTTTAAAGAGTTTGAATCCTATTTGGTAGATAAAGCAGCAAACGTTGTTTTGGACGTAACAAATGATGCAGAACTTACTAAATTTGAGAAGAGCATAGATAATGCAATTACTTGCATTGAGCAACGGGCAGAGAATCTATGGAATAACATGGAGAATCGATGATTCATGAAAAACAACGCTCGGAATAGCATTCTCTTTTTTAGATTTTTTGAAAAAATATTATTGAGGATGTATAAATGAGTTTTTTGATTGCTGGTGACACACATGGTACATTGGATCTTGCTAAGGTGGTCCAGTACTATGAGGGAAGGGATGCAGAGTTCTCCAAAGATGATGATTATCTGATTATTTTAGGTGATGTAGGTGTCTGTGGTTTTTCTGCTTCTGAAGAAGCGGTCACGAGAACAACACTGCGAAATCTTCCTGTTACGGTATTATTTATTGATGGGAACCATGAGAATTTTGAACGCTTAAATGCATATCCTGTAGATGAGTGGAATGGTGGGAAGGTTCATTTTATCGAATCTAATATTATTCATTTGATGCGCGGTCAGGTGTTTGATGTCGATGGCACCACGTTTTTTACATTTGGTGGAGCATATAGTATAGATCGTATGTATAGAACGAAAGGAATATCTTGGTTTCCTGAGGAGTTACCAAATCTTGAAGAATGTGAGGAGGGGTGGCATAATCTGGAAAATCATGGATTTGAGGTTGACTATATCTTAAGCCATTCATGCCCACGAGAGGTTGCCGCGGCAATGGGATATGGTGAAATGTCGGATGATGAAGTAGAACTAAGACAGTATCTCCAGCGAGTGGCGGATAATACTGAGTTTACGGCATGGTTTTTCGGTCACTTCCACGAGGATGCACAGGTTGAGGATATGTTCTTTTGCCTCTATGATGAGGTGGTTACAATATAGACCTTTTGTTGACAAGTGAAAACAGATGATGGAATTAGATGAAAGCACTCCGAAGGACGGGGTGCTTTTTGATTTGCTAATTAGGAACACAAAATAAACGTGATATATATGGGATATGGAAATTCTATGAAGCATAGAGGAGTCTACGAGCAAGGTACACGACATTCTATTCTATATAGGTTACAATAGAGTGGAATCAATCATATGATGAAGTTGTAACAAGTAATTCCACAGGAGGCAGCTATGTTAGATCAACAGAGAACGGGAGCATTTATTACAGAACTAAGAAAAGAGAAGGGGTATACGCAGAAACAATTGGCTGACGAGATTGGTGTTAGTGACAAGGCTGTGAGTCGATGGGAAACGGGGCGAGGTCTTCCGGATACAAGCGTAATGCCGCAGCTATGTGAAGCTCTTAGTATTAGTCTGAATGAATTGTTGGCCGGTGAACGACTTACTGGGGATGCATATAGCGGAAAGGCGGAAGAGATTATGGTTGATTTGATGAAGAATAAGGAAGAGGCACAGAGCGAGAGTCGTAAGGATCGCAAGGGGATTCTGATTGGATTGCTGTTGGTGATACTGATGATTGTATTTTCGATGGTAAATACCGGCGCATCTCTTGGTTTCTATATAGATATTCCATCCTTGCTTTATGTCATTGGAATCATGTATTTTGCGTTAATTGGTGGCGGTTATGTTCGATTGTTCCATAAGGCTTTTGGAACAGCTTTTAGCAGAAAGAGCTTAAGCTCCGATGAATGTGAGATTCTAGTGCCACAGATGGAATATGCCTTAGGTTACGCTGCAAAAATGGCACTGATTGGTGGTGCGCTGACGTCTGCTTTGGGATTTATTGTAATTAACGCTAAGATTTACGGATCGGATGTCTATGGACCGAATCTGTCGGTTGCAAGCTTGCCAATCTTTTATGCGCTGCTGGAGGCATTGATTCTTTATATTGTAAAAGCGCGTATTCATAAAATGCGTTAAGAAAGCATATGTAGATGTGGCCTGCTATGCTATAATGATTTCTAAAAAAGCAGAAACAAGGATTTAATATGAAAAAGATTTATTTTGTCCGACATGGACAGACCGTATGGAACGTTGAGAATAAGATCTGTGGAGTGACGGACAGTCCACTGACAGAAGTTGGGCATGACCAGGCCATTGCAACCGGACAGGCGATTTTGGAAAAGGGAATCGTAGCGGATGAAATCATTTGTTCTCCGTTGTCCAGAGCACATGATACCGCAAATCACATCGGAGAGATTCTTGGAATTCCAGTGCGCGTAGAGCCGCAGCTGGTAGAGCAGAACTTCGGCAAATACGAATCTACGCCAAGGGATGGAAAAGAATTCCAAGAGCAGAAGCGTCGATTTGTCTATGACTTCGATGGCGGCGAATCCATGATGCGTGTGGGACAGCGAATCTATAATTTGCTGGATGAACTTGCGAAGGATGATAAGACCTATATTCTTGTGGCACATAACGGAATCGCCAGAGTGGTACGTTCCTATTTTATGAATATGGAAAATGAAGAGTATTCTGCCTTCGGCGTGCAGAATTGTGAAGTGGTGGAATACGAATATCGATAGTATCGTGGCACTACGATTGCTTGGGGAAAGGGAAAAAGAGAGAGGATGAATTGTAAGATGTTGTGGAAGCTTTGTCTTCCTGTAATGCTAATACTGTCGCTGGTCGCCTGTGGTCAGGCGGATGTAGAAGATACCGCGGAGGACTCGGAAGAAGTTGTTGTAGTAGCGGAATCTGAGGAGGATGAGGAAGCGGTAGATAAGAATCTTATGGGAGATGAAGAAGAGGCTGTCGAAGCGACGTCTTCCGATGTTGACATCGATTTAACGGCAATGAGTAGCACCATGGTGTATGCGGAAGTATATAACATCATGATGTCGCCGAAGGACTATATTGGTAAGAACATTAAGATGAGCGGGGAATGTGTGATTACCCCGAACGAGGATTTTTCCAAGAACTACTATGCGTGCCTCATTAAGGATGCCACGGCTTGTTGCTCCCAGGGATTAGAGTTCGAATTAGAGGATGAGAATTCCTATCCGGAAGAAGGGGAGACAGTGACCGTCTCCGGAGTATTCGAAACATATGAAGAAAATGGCACCTTATTTTGCCATTTGGAAAATGCAAAGCTTTATAACTAAAGGTATCGGACCTGTTAGAATTACGGACAAAGGGGAAATACATGAGTATGATGTCAGAAGCGCCTATTTGGCAGTTTATCAACGAGTTATCTTCGGATGCACCAATTCCCGGAGGCGGAGGCGCCAGCGGATTGGTAGCAGCTTGTGGAATGGCACTTGGCAATATGGTATTGAGCTTGACCACTGGGAAGAAGAAATTCGAACAATATCAGGACGAAATTGATGACCTGATTGAGAAGGGCAATAACTTAACGGATGCGCTGTTGCGTGGCATGGATGCAGATGCTGCTGCGTTTATTCCATTGACCATGGCTTATCGCATGCCAAAAGAAACCGAAGAGGAACAGGCGAAGCGTGATGCAGTCATGGAAGAAGCGCTGGTAACCGCCAGTGAAGCACCCCTTCATATGATGGCCAATATTATGGAAGCCATGCACTTGATTCATCGCATTGCGGAGATTGGAAGCCGTATGGCCATCTCGGATGCAGGTGTTGGCATTCAGTGCTGTATGGCGGCAATGCACGGTGCATCACTGAATGTGTTTATCAATACCAAGTCCATGAAAAATCGGGAAGTGGCAGAGGATATGAATCGAAGAGCGGATGCTCTAATCAAAGAGGCGGAGCTGGTAGGAAACCGCACCTATGAATTGGTGTTGCAGGCCGTACGATAGGAGAATTGACAGAATGGAAGTATTAAAAGGAATTGCGGTAGCAAACGCCATCAATGAGCAGATTATGGCTGAGGCGAAAGGACGGAAGCGCCCACCGCACCTGGCCATAGTTCGCGTAGGAGAACGGGGCGATGATGTGGCGTACGAGCGTGGCGCCACCAAGAAAATGGAGAAGGTGGGATTCGATTGTACCCACTACACCTATCCGGAAGATATTACCAATGAGGAGTTTATCCGGGAGTTTTCCCAAATCAATGCGAATCCACAGATTGACGGAATCCTTCTGCTTCGTCCATTGCCTAAGCATTTAGATGAGAAGCAACTGACGGAGATGATTGATCCGAAGAAGGACATTGACGGAATATCACCGATGAATATGGCGAAGGTCTATGCCGGGGATGCAAGCGGATTTGCTCCGTGTACGGCAGAGGCGGTGGTAGAGATGCTGGATTTCGCAGGTATCGATTGCACCGGCAAGAAGGTTACCGTGGTAGGCCGAAGCCTTGTGATTGGTAAGCCTGTGACCATGCTTCTTATGAAGAAAAATGCCACAGTGACGGTATGCCATACAAGAACGAAGGATATGAAGGCGGAGTGCCGGGCTGCAGACATTGTAGTAGCAGCAGCCGGCGTTGCAAAAATGCTGGATGCCTCCTATCTGTCTGAGGGAGCAGTGGTCATCGACGTAGGAATCAACGTGGATGCTGACGGAAACCTCTGCGGCGATGTGAATTTCGATTCAGCTTCTGAAAAAGTATCCATGATTACGCCGGTTCCGGGCGGTGTCGGTTCCGTAACCACCTCCGTCTTGGCGAAGCATCTGTTGCAGGCAGCGAAGCAGGCTTAGCAACAGAAAAATGAAATAGTGGAAGAACTCTGACTTTTTCGATATAATAGAACCACTACGAGGGGTGAGTTAGATGAGTCAGAGAATATCCAAGAACCAGATTTGCAAATATCATGCTTTTTTACATGAAGTCACCAGAGACCGTGACAACATGTTCTATTGTCGCGCGATGAACGCAGTGACGGATATTGATTATTATTGTTGTAAAGAATGCCCTTTGGCGAGAGAGATGTACCAGGACGAGAGTGGTGTGCTACACCCGACGTGCTGGTACTTTGATTTTTCGGCGGGATATACCAACACCTTGTCACCGGTAGAGCAGAAGACCCGCATGAATGCTTTGATTCAGGCCGGTTATGCGGGAGAATTTCCGGAATACCTGGAGGAGAGTAACAAGGAACAGGCGGTGGTAGAGCGTGCCATTCGCTATGCAGCGGAAGCCCATCACGGATCCTTCCGGAAGGGGAATCACCTACCGTATATCATTCATCCCATGGAATGCATGATGCTAACGGCCAAGATGACCGATGACGTGGACGTGATTGCGGCAGCGGCACTTCACGATGTGGTGGAGGATACACCTCGTTCACTTATGGATTTGGAGCAGGAGTTTGGCAGCCGGATTGCGGGACTTGTGGCTATGGAATCGGAGGACAAGAGGGCCGGACAGGACAAGGGCACCACGTGGAAGATTCGAAAGCAAGAGAACTTAAGCCGAGAGAAGAACGCTTCCCTCGAGGCGAAGATGATTATGCTGGCAGACAAGGTATCGAATATGCGGGCCACCTATCGGGATTATCAGGTGAGCGGTTCCGATATCTGGGCGAAGTTCAACATGAAGGAACCGGCAGAGCAGGAATGGTACTATCGCAGTGTGGCAGAGGTATTAAGTGACTTGTCGGAATTCGAATTATATGGTGAGTATCTTCGAATATTGGATGAAGTTTTTGCCAAGTAACAAATTAACAGATAATTATAGACTTTTTCTGAAAAAAAGATTAAAATACTATTGCAATATTATGTCGTTTTTTATGACGAAAGAAGGGAATGCAAATGGCAGATATGAATTTTAAAATCGCATCCAATGCGCCAAGTGCCGTAACTACCGTTGCATCTCCGAAAGTGGAAACTTCTTCCGTCTCGAAGCGCACCGCGACCAAAGCACCTACCGATGAACAGGTGACCAAGCAGGAACGAGTACAGGAAGATAATATCGAACGTGATATTGTTGCTGTTTCCAAGGATGGAGATACAGTTGCAGTCAGCAAGGATAGCGTGGCAGATGCAAAAGAAATCAAAACAGAAGATGACCGTGAGAATGTAGCTTACGAGGAAACGGAGCCGATGGAACAGATTGAAGCTCCGGAATTACATCCAATCGAAGCACCGAAGATTGACGAGACCATTGACAGCTATAAGGGTGTTTCCGATGAACGGATGGAGCAAATGCTTGCAGAGGGTGAGATTTCTCAATATGATTATAATATTGAGATGGAAGCCAGAGAAGCAGAACGCAAAGAAGCTGCACAGGAAGAGGCTGAGAACCAGCGTATGGCAGCGACCGAGCGCTTGGAGCTTGCCCATGTGGAAGAAGAGCGCATGATGGTGAAGAATATTTCCCTGGATGACGGGAATGATCGATTCTCACCGGAGGTTCGTGCGGAAGCTTTGGAGAATCTCCAGGATCCACGTGCAGCGGAGCTAAGACGTGCAGAGGAAGATGCCAAGATGGCTGATTATCAGTTGGTAATTTAAGAAAAATGTAGGAAGACGCCTTCAAATGGAAGGCGTTTTCTTTTTGCCATAAAAAGAGAAAAGACCGAAGTAATCTTCGGTCTTTTGAGGGGAGTATAAATAATTAATAAGGGGATAAGAGGTTCGTTCCTCTTACTGAACGCATCATATCATCACTTTAAGATGCTGACAATAGGTTTGGTGAAGATTTAATAAATTGTTTATAATTGGTTTATTTTTGGTTTATTTTCTCCTTGATTGACACCGGGAATGGATACCGATAAGATAAGGGGAGAATGTAGAGAATAAAGGATTTTATATGAAAGAATACAAGATTGTAGCACCTTGCCACTTCGGTATGGAAGCAGTTTTAAAAAGAGAAATTCAGAATTTGGGATACGAGATTACAGAGGTATCCGATGGACGTGTCATCTATTCCGGCGATGCCAAGGCGGTAGTGGATGGCAATATCTATTTGCGTACCGCGGAGCGTATTCTCGTGTTGGTGGGAAGCTTCCGTGCAACCACCTTCGAAGAGCTGTTCCAGGGAATTCGTGCGCTTCCATGGGAGGAATACATTCCTGAGGATGGTAAGTTCTGGGTTACCAAGGCCAATAGCATTAACAGTAAGCTTTTTTCTGCACCGGACATCCAGTCCATCGCCAAGAAGGCCATGGTGGAGCGCATGAAGCAGAAGTATCACCTGGATTGGTTCCCGGAGGATGGTGCGGACTATCCGGTCCGTATCTTCATTCACAAGGACCAGGTTATGGTTACCTTAGATTCCACCGGAGTTCCGTTGCATAAGCGCGGATATCGTACCTTAACCTCCAAGGCTCCTATTGCGGAGACCATGGCGGCTGCACTGATCATGCTGACCCCGTGGAGAGGGGACCGCATTCTTATGGATCCGTTCTGCGGCAGTGGTACCTTCTTAATAGAAGCAGCGATGATGGCAGCCAATATTGCACCGGGTCTGAACCGTGAATTTACGGCAGAGGATTGGCCGGAGAACTTCCCGTTGGATCTATGGAATCGGGTACGAAAAGAGGCTCGCGGGAAGATCAATATGGATGTGGAGACCAACCTGCAGGGATTTGATATTGATAGTCGCATGGTGGAAATTGCCAGAGAGAATGCCAAGCGTGCCGGCGTGGATTCTTTGATTCATTTTCAGCGCAGAGCGGTAAAAGATACGGCACACCCGAAGAAATATGGATTTATTATTACCAATCCGCCCTATGGTGAGCGATTGGAAGATAAGGATACCTTGCCGGAGATTTATAAAGATTTGGGCGAGGCCTATGCCCGCTTAGACAGCTGGTCCATGTTTTTTATTACCAGCTATGAGGATGCACAGAAGTACATCGGACGGAAGGCGGACAAGAACCGTAAACTATATAACGGTATGTTGAAGACCTATTTTTATCAGTATTTGGGACCGAAACCACCGAAGAAAAAGTAGGAGTAGCTTATGAGATTTACCAGACGGTTGGCTTTTTATGTGATTGCATTGGCCATTTTAATCCTGGTAAAACTGAATACTTTTGGGGAAGATTACAGTTCGGTAGAGACCTTCCGCGGAGCACAGTTAGAGTCGGATGTATTCTATCCGTTGATTGCCCGCAGTATTAACGAGGGGCATTTGCTGAAGCTGTCCTTGAATGAGGAGGACTTCCCTTTTTCACCGGATGATGTGTATGTGAACGATCACTTACAGGTCATGGTATCCCCCGCTTTTTTACGGGAGCTGTTCTCTTGTAGCGCCAGAGTGTACGACGACAGCCATCTGTTCGTGGAACGGGGTGAGGAGACGGTGTCCTTCTATCTGAATCAGCAGTCTGCTATTTTCGGTGAAGAGATTGTGGAACTGACCGGGGAACCGGCCAATCGTGGAGGCGTAATCTATGTGCCCCTTGCGGATGTGTGCAAGATGTTTGATTATCATTTCCGCTGGAGCAGTAAGAACTACCAGGTGAAGATTACGGCGGAAGAAGATGCCATGGCAGTGAACCTGCCGCGGTCTTACGATCTTCGCAAGAAGTCCAGAACTGCCTCCATTCGCAATCAGGGAAGCCAGACCACCTGTTGGGCTTTTGCATCCATTGAGGCGCTGGAGTCTTCACTTTTACCGGAGCGGAAGGTAACCTTCGACGAGAAGGATATGGTGGCGAATAAGCCGTATGCATACTCGGACCAGAACGGTGGAGATTATACCATGGCGCTGGCGTATCTATTGTCCTGGAAGGGACCGGTGGATGAGACGGGCGAAGTGGCTGCCCATGTGCAGCAGGCACGGTTTTTTAACCAGGATGATATCGATGATATCAAGTGGGCCGTCTATAAGTATGGCGGTGTTTCTACCTCGATTTATGCCAACGTGTCCGGAGCGAATCTGAAGGATTCTTCCTATTATAACGATGCGACCAACGCATACTGCTATATGGGCAGTGAATCTCCGAACCACGATGTGGTGATTATCGGATGGGACGATCGTTACGAGGCGTCGAATTTTTCCAATTCCGTGCCGGGAGACGGTGCCTTCATCTGCCAGAACAGTTGGGGAACTTCCTTCGGTGAGGAGGGCGTTTTCTATGTGTCTTACTATGATATGAATGTGGGTGACCAGGGCGTTTCCTACATGAATCTAGAGGCCGTGAACAATTACGATGAGATATACCAGTCAGATTTGTGTGGCTGGAACGGTCAAATCGGATATAATAAAGAAGATGTGACAGCAGCCAATATTTATCGCGCACGTGGCAATGAGACCGTTATGGCAGCAGGTTTTTATGCTTTGGATAAAAACACGGATTACGAGATTTATTTCGTAAGTAACTGCGATACCGTCAGTACCTTGGCAAAGCGTGTGAAGGTTGCAGAGGGCAGTGTGAAGAACGCCGGTTACTATACCGTCTCCTTCGATAACGGTGTGGTTGTTTCTCCGGGAGAGTTGTTTGCCATTGTGATTCACATCACCACACCGGGTGCAGATCACCCGATGGCAATTGAATATCAGTCTGCGCGTATGGAGGCCGGTTATGTGGACCTGTCCGACGGCGTAGGCTATATCAGTCGAAATGGCTTGGATTGGGAGAACGTCGAAGATAAGGCTAGCGGAAATCTGTGCCTGAAGGCATATACGAAACGAAACGAGTAGGGCATTCATGGAACGAAAAATTATTAACACGATCACCTTTGTGTCTGTGTTGTTTACAGCGCTATGTGTGATTATCTTATATTTTTTCCCTAATTTGCATGCCTCGGCCATGGAACAACGGGAGGCGATGGAGAACGGAGACAGTGTGGGCGAATCCGTGCTGGGCTTGATTCGAGCCAATACGGAGATGATCCAACAATCGCCGCTTGAGAACGGTGAGGTTCCGGTGACGCATCATTTGCGGATGCAGATTCCGGACAATGTTAACGTGAACCAAATCACCTTTACCAACAATTACCTGTACTATACGGTAGAGATTATGGTGCCGGGACTTGGAACCACCTATTTTTACGATTATCCCATGATTGGAAGTTGCGATCATATTGTGGATATGACTTATGGCAGCGTGAAAAATGTCGGCGTTATCGAGATTACGCTGGATAACGTATATGAACCGACGTATACCTATGATGACAAATATATGTACATCGATTTCGTGGATCCTCATGAGGTCTACGATAGAATTGTGGTTATCGATGCGGGACATGGTGGCGTCGATAACGGTGCCAGCCACAGCGGGGTGCGAGAGAAGAATCTGAACTTAGAGATTGTCACCCGAATGAAGGAGTACTTCGATGCATGCGACGAGAATATCGGCGTATACTATACCAGATTGGATGATTCCGATATGGCCTTAGCTCAGCGTGTGGATTTGGCAAATCGCCTCAAGGCGGATTTGTTCCTAAGCGTACATATCAATTCCACCGCCAGCGGACGAACCTCCAGCATTAACGGTACGGAGGTCATGTATCGGGTTGGCGATAAGAGCGGCGCATCGAAGGCGTTTGCCCAGAACTGTTTGAACGAGATGCTTGCGGAGCTTGGCAGTAACAGCAAGGGATTGGTGGCTGGAGATGAGATTTTGATTATTCGTACTTCGAAGGTGCCGGTAGCACTTGCGGAAATCGGGTTTATCACCAATAATGAGGAACGGGAACTGATGCAGTCTTCGGACTATCAGGATAAGGCGGCGCGTGCACTGTATCACGCGGTGCTTCAAACACTAGAGGAGCAGAGTAGCGACAATGAGTAAGACAGTTGTTTTTGCAACAGGCAACCAGAATAAAGTTCGGGAGGTTCGCCAGATTTTAGACGGACTGGACGTGGAAGTACGAACCATGAAAGAGATGGGCATCGCATCGGAACCGGAAGAGACCGGAGAGACCTTCGAAGAGAATGCCATGATTAAGGCAGCGGCCATTGCGGATGCGGTACAGGATGCTATTGTGTTGGCGGATGATTCCGGATTGGAAATCGATTATTTGAACGGAGAACCTGGCATCTATTCGGCTCGCTACCTTGGGGAGGACACCTCCTATGAGGTAAAAAATGCCAAGCTCATTGAACGATTGGAAGGCGTGCCGAAGGAAGAGCGCACCGCTCGATTTGTTTGTGCGATTGCCTGCATTTTGCCGGACGGAAGCCGTTTTACCACCAGAGGAACCATCGAAGGCTATATCGGATGGGAACCGGCAGGCGAGAATGGATTCGGATACGATCCGATTTTTTATGTAGACGAGTACGGATGCTCGACGGCCCAGATGACGCCGGAACAGAAAAATGCAATCAGTCATCGAGGAAATGCACTGCGTGCACTTAGATTGGAATTAGAGAAAAGATGGTAGTTTTAGTAATTAGCGATACACACGGACATCATGAGAATCTGCAGCAGGTTCTTGGTCGGGTACAGCCCGATATGATTTATCACTTAGGAGACGTGGAAGGCTGCGATAAGTACATTGAAAAAATGGCGGGATGCCCACTCTATGTAGTTCGAGGCAACTGTGACTTTAATCCGGAGTTGCCGGATGATTTGGTGTTAGAACTTGGGAAGCATCGTATCTTCCTAACCCATGGACATCGGTATGATGTGCGATTCCATAACCAGAAGCTCATTCGCCAGGCGAAGCTTCGTGACTGTGATATGGCCTTCTACGGTCATACCCATTGTCCGGAACTGGTGTATGAAGAGGACGTTATGGTGTTGAATCCGGGCAGCATTACACAGCCGCGCCAGGAGGGAAGACGCCCATCCTATGCGGTTCTGCAGGTGGATGATCAAGGCGAAATCACAGCAAACATTGCGTATTTATGAGTGTCTGAATAGTTTGACAAATGGTGAAAAAATACATCTTTAATTTTTTCGAAAAAACTGTTGACACGGGCCGTTTTATTTAATATAATTTGTCTTGCGTTTCGGGTTAAAGCCTTGAAAACAACGGGGTGTGGCTCAGCTTGGCTAGAGCACCTGGTTTGGGACCAGGGGGTCGCAGGTTCGAATCCTGTCACCCCGACTTTGATAAGTAAATCATCAAAATTCTGTATATGATTTGCGGGTGTAGTTCAATGGTAGAACACCAGCCTTCCAAGCTGGATACGTGGGTTCGATTCCCATCACCCGCTTTTATTTTTACCATGTGTCCGTAGCTCAGTTGGATAGAGCAACGGCCTTCTAAGCCGTGGGTCGGGGGTTCGAATCCCTTCGGGCACATCGCTATGAGCACTTAGCGAGATGGAGCGATAGCGAACATCGAGATTAGTGCGATGCATACCGGACCCTTAGCGAGAACGAGCTGTTAGCGAAGTTCGAGCTTAGTAGTCGCGGTACTTCTATTAAATGGTAATTATAATATGGTGGGTATAGCGCAGTTGGTTAGCGCGCCAGATTGTGGCTCTGGAGGCCATGGGTTCGAATCCCATTATCCACCCTTTCAATTGAATGATTTTCTGTGGCAATGTTGGGCTATCGCCAAGCGGTAAGGCACAGGATTTTGATTCCTGCATTCGTTGGTTCGAATCCAACTAGCCCAGTTTTTCAATCGCCGGTTAGCCGGCATTTTCAATATATGGGATACTAGCTCAGTTGGTAGAGCACCTGACTTTTAATCAGGTTGTCGGGGGTTCGAATCCCCCGTGTCTCACGATTACACACCTCGTTACTAGCAATGGTAACGAGGTTTTTTTATTGCTAGAAAAAAATATCTGTGCTATACTCCATAACAAATAGTACAAAATTGAATTATATACAATTCAAGGAGAAAAAAGATGGTATTTACGATTCTTCTGATTCTAATAACATTGCTATACATTGCTGTATTGGAACTATCCAAGAACATTTTGCTGGGATGGTGCATTGCCATCGGAGCAGCGATTGCGTTGTATCTTGGAAGACTCCTCCTTCGCCGTAAGGGCATTTGGAACCGCAGGTATGCAGCCTTCTTCTGGGGCGCATTGCTTCTTATTTTTATCTTTAACTATATACTGACGGCTCCGCCATATAAGAATGTTCCGGCGGTGGATAACGAGAATCCGGACGTGACAGAGGTTGTCCATGTGGCACAGGGAGATTTGACCGGTGTATACAATGAAGACCATTCTGCGAAGGTTTATGCAGGTATTCCATATGCAGCAGCTCCTGTGGGAGAGCTGCGCTTCCGGGAGCCTCAGGCACCAGAGAGCTGGGACGGTGTTCGTGCATGTGATGAATTTGGCCCAATGGCTATGCAGGCCCGCAGCAATACCTTTTATGATAGTCTCTCACATATCTTAGGATGGCATGATTATCGCATGCAATTTGGGGATGAATATTTAGAGCCAATGAGTGAAGACTGCCTCTATTTGAATGTCTTCGCTCCGGAGGGTGATTACCAAGAACCGCTTCCGGTATTGTTCTATATTCATGGAGGAAGCCTGACCACCGGCCAGTCTTCTTATACGGAATATCGTGGTGAGGATTTGGCGAAGCGAGGCGTCATCGTGGTTAATTTTGCTTACCGACTGAATGTCTTCGGATACTATGCGGCAGAAGATTTGCAGGCAGAGTCAGAGAACGGAACCACCGGCAATTACGGCCTCTTAGACCAGATTGCGGCGTTGCAGTGGGTGCATGACAATATTGCGTCCTTCGGAGGAGACCCGGAGCGGATTACCATTGCAGGGGAATCTGCAGGCGCTTCTTCCGTAAATGCCATCTGCGTATCACCGCTGTCAGAAAGTCTCTTCCAATATGCCATTGCAGATTCCAGCGGAATTGTAGCAAGAAAGCCGTTCCATACCTTCCGGGACGTTACCGAGGCCATGGAACAGGGGGATATGGTCCGCAGTGAGTTCGGCGTTGCAAGCTCCGCGGAGCTTCGGAATATTCCGGCGGAAGAGCTGGTACAGACCGCATCCGATCAGTCTGCCATGACGGTGGATGGCTATGTTATTACGGAACAACCGTATCGTACCTATGAGAAGGGCAATAACCATGAAAAAGCGTTATTAAACGGATTTAATGCTAAGGAGGCGGATGCCTTCTTACTGGGCACGAAAGCCACCAAAGAGAATTACGTAGAGCTCTTAGCAGAGGATATCGGTGATGAGGCGGAAGCCATGGCTCGGGTGGTGCCGTGGAACTCGCCCCAGAGAGACCAGCATTTTATCGTAGACGCCATGGGTGAGGCAAAGGGAGCCTTGAATGAGGCCTATTCCGCCATCTGGTTTAGCTACTCCCATTACGTATGGAATAACTACCTGGTAGCCCAGGGTGTACCAACCTACGAATACTATTTTACCAAGACCAATGACAGCTTATCCAACTATCACGCCGGAGAGCTGCCGTATGCATACGGGAATCTCTGGCGCCACCCGGGATTGTATGACGAAGCGGATGAGGCGCTCTCCGATACGATGCAACAGTACTGGGTAAACTTCGTGAAGACCGGTAATCCCAATGGAGATGGACTTCCGGAATGGAAGATGCGCACGAAAGGCCAGGACAAGCTTCTGCAGCTGGATACGACGATTCAAATGGTGGAGGATCCGAACAAGGCACTGTACCCGGTCATCGATCGTTATCAAGAAAGTATGGAATAATTGTGCAATAAATTATAAAATAAAAACTAAATAGAGAGATAATTCAGGCATTGCACCGAATGGGAGAAACCTATGTTATATTCATCCATTGGAATCGTAGCGTTAATCGTGTTATTGATTGAGAATATGGATTTTTTCGTGGGTCGAAAAGGAACGCCGGAACTGCCGTCTTGGGGAATCTACCGACGTTTCTTATTGTCTGTCCTTACGTACTATATTGCGGATATTTTATGGGGATTGATTGAAGAACGTAAGCTGATGGTGCCGTTGTATGCGGACACTTCCTTGTACTTTGCTGCGATTGCGGCAGGTGTTTTGTTCTGGACGCAATACGTGGTCACGTATTGCAACGAGGAGGAATCCCTGTTTGGCAGGACGATCATCTGGGCAGGACGGATCATTGCGTTTCTAACGTGGGGGTTGTTGCTTGTGAATCTGTTTGTGCCGGTTGTTTTCTGGGTGGATTCGGAGGGGACCTACCATACGGCCCAATTCCGGTATTGGTTGCTGGGAGCACAGATTTTGCTATTGATTGTGCTGACGTTCTTCGGATTTCTCAAACTGGCTTGGGTGAGGGGGGACTGGAACACGGCAAGACCATATCGAATTCTTGGTCTCTTCGGACTGTTTATGACCATCTTCCTCTATGGCCAGTTACTGTTTGTGTATTTACCGTTGTACTCTTTGGCGTATTTGTTCGGAACCTGTTTACTGCGTATATCGATCATCGAAAAAGAGAAAGAGCAATATAGCTTAGAGCTGGCAGAGGCAAATAAGGTGACGCGATTGAAGCAGTCCATTTCTTCGCTGCTGGATAACATGCCGGCGCTGGCCTTCTATAAGGATGCCGAGACTGGGGCGTATATGGCGTGCAATCAGCTCTTTGCGGAGTATGCGAAGCGGGAGAAGCCAGAGGATGTGGTAGGGCTTACGGATGCGGACATCTTCCCTCCGGAGGTGGCAGAACACTTCGTGGAGGATGATAAAAAGGCCCTTGGCATGAATGTGCCGCATATCTTCTTTGAAGATGTAACGGACGCGGCGGGGAATCCACGCCAGTTCGAGACCGTAAAACAAAAATTCTATGACACGGAGGGTAGGCTGTGCTTGCTTGGCATGTGTTTGGATGTGACGGAAATGGAGCGGACCAAGGACGCCATGAAGATGTACGCCCGCCTGAACGCGTTGCATGGAAATATGCTCTCTGTTTATATGGTGGATGTGGAGACGGAGCAATATACGCTGTTCACTTCCGGCGAATCGAAGGCGGAATTGGTAGTGGAAAAACACGGATCCAACTTCTTTGAAGCGGCCAGAGAGAAGAGTTACAGTATCATTCATCCGGAAGACCAGGAGTACTTTGCGGAAATGGTGACCCGGGAGAATGTCTTGTCTACCATTGATCAGGATGGCATTTTTATGATTGACTACCGTTGGCAGGTGAACGGCAGAGCTTCTTACGTGCGTATGCAGGCGGCGATTGTAGATGAGGGACAAAATAAAATCCTGATGGTGGGAATTATGGATATTGACAGCCAGATTCGCCGAGAGCAGCAGTTTAATAATGAGCTGCTTGCAGCCAGGAGAATGGCGAATGTGGATGCTTTAACCGGAGTAAAGAATAAGCATTCCTATGTGGAGTGGGAGGAAAAAATCAATGCCCATATTCAAGCAACGGATCAAGAACCTTTTGCTGTGGTGGTGTGCGATATTAACGATATGAAGTCGGTGAATGATTTGTACGGCCATATGGAAGGGGATGCCTGTATCAAGCGCGCTGCAAAGCGTATTTGTCATGTTTTCGCCCATAGTCCGGTGTTCCGCATTGGTGGGGATGAGTTTGCAGTGATTTTAACGGGCCGGGATTATCGGGATCGCTTACAGCTTATGGAACAGCTTCAGTCGGAGCAGGATACTTCCGACAAAGCGCGGTTCGGCGACGTGATTGCAGCCGGCATTGCGGATTATCGTCCTAAGGAGCATAAGAACGTCTTGCAGGTGTTTGAACTTGCGGACCGTGCCATGTATGAACGGAAACGGGCGTTGAAAGGTCAGTAGAAAAATACTATAGTATAATCAATATCCGATGGCATGAAGAATGCTATAGGGGGAAACGCGGGGGAAGTTATGATGCGTATATTGATTGTGGAAGATGAGATTCGAATTCGTGAGGGCATTGTGAAATTGCTTACGAAGTTAGATCCTTCCTACGAGGTTGTGGGGGAAGCAATAGACGGCGCACAGGGCCTACAGATGTGCGAGGAAACACAACCGGATTTGGTGATTACCGATATTCGTATGCCGAATATGGATGGACTTGAGATGTTATCTGCGATTTATAGCAGGAACATGAATCCCAAAGCCATTGTCCTTAGCGCGTATTCCGAGTTCGAGTATGCAAGAGGCGCAATGAAAATGGGAGTTACCGAGTATCTGTTGAAGCCTGTATCACTGATGGAGTTTTCCAGAGCCATGGAGAACGTGGCAGAGCAGATTGCTGCGGACAAGAAGAAAAAGCCGGCCCAGGTTGGAACCTTAGAACAGATTTTTTCGGATGTAATTTTCCGGCACAAGGAAGTCTCGGAAGAGACGGCGGATTATTTGGAGAATGCATATGGCATTCGTCCGGAGGGACATTTTTTCCTCCTGTGTGCATACCTTGGAAATGCATTTGAGACGAAGCGGGAAGAGGGATTTAAGTTCTTGCGGCATGCCTTCATGGGATATGGGGAGCTGTCGTATATCCTGTTGGAATCGGCATATCACAAATCCATTGTGATGCTCATGTACCATTACAAGGATGGTCATGATATCGAGCGCTTTATCCAGTATCAGCTGTTGCAGCAGGTGGGAAGCGACCTGGTGGTGGGCTGCGAGGAGAAGCATGGATTTAAGGAACTATCCACCGGACTGGTGAACCTGTTCCCATATATGGATTGGAATATTTCCTTCGAGAAGGATATTTTGATTTCCTATCCGAAGATTACCAATGTGCAGACGGCGCTGTGCATCTATCCCATTGAGATTGAGACTGCGATGAAGTCTGCCATCTTCGAGAAGAACGAAGAAAAAATCAAGAAGGTGCTTGCAAAGTTCCACAAAGCATTTTTGGATGGAAGAATTTATAGTCCAAGAGAAGTGAAGGAATGCTACGTAAGATTCCTCTGGACCATTTTGGAAATCGGCAAAGAAGCCGGTTGCCGGAAGGAAGGTCAGGTGCAGCGGCAGAAGCTCTTAGACCGAATTATGAATGCCAAATCCCATCAGGAACTAAACGATATCTGTGATGAGATGATATCTTCTTTTGACTTTACAGAGAAGAGTACCAACGCCAGTCACCTGATGGTACGCAAGGCCGAGAGCCTTATGAAGGAATTCTACAATACCGGTATTACCTTAGAGGAGATTGCCGGGAAGCTAAACATTACGCCGGAGTATTTGGGTACTCAGTTCCACAAAGAAACGGGGCTTACCTACAGTGCCTACATGAAGAACTATCGCATGTCCAAGGCGAAGGAACTCTTAATCAGCACGAACCTAAAACTCTATGAAATTGCGGACCAGGTAGGGTACCAGGATCCGAAGTATTTCAGCAAGGTATTCCGGGACAATACCGGTATGTTGCCGGCGGAGTACCGGAGAACAATTAAATAATGACCAAGGAAAATTCCTCTTTTTTTAGATTTGTCACATGGTTGGATTTTACAAATCTCCATACAATAAATGTGACACAGGAAAAAGGAGGAGTTTTTTTATGAAAAAACTAAAGGAGTTCTTTCGATATGACAATGTCGGATTGTTGTTCGTCTTACCGGCATTTCTCTATATGTTGGTTTTTGTTGGATATCCAATCATCAGCAACATTGGATTGAGCTTACAGGATGTATCGGTTCGAAATCTCGCAAATGGGGACAAGCATTTTATCGGACTGGCAAATTACGTAGAGATTTTCTCTGATGACGTCTTCCGTAAGGCACTGGTGAACACCTTGATTTTTACAGTGGCATGTTTGATTTTCCAGTTCTTAATCGGATTTGCCTTGGCGTTGTTTTTCAATAAAAAATTCAAAGTTGCCAAGCCGGTTCGGGGACTTCTGATGATTCCGTGGATGATGCCGATGACAGTTACCGCATTGATGTTCAAGTTCATGTTCTCCACAGACGTTGGAATTATCAACTACATCTTACGCTGTTTGCATTTGATTGATGCCAATATTGAGTGGCTGACAACACCGGGAACCGCAATGGCGGCTGTGGTTATCGCTAATATTTGGATCGGTATTCCGTTCAATACGATTCTTCTGTCCACAGGCCTTACCACCATTCCACAGGAATTATACGAGAGTGCATCCGTAGATGGAGCCAATCGCAGACAGAAGCTGTTTCGGATTACCTTACCGCTGCTTCGTCCCACCATTGAATCCATCCTGGTATTGGGATTCATCTACACCTTCAAGGTGTACGATCTGGTATACGTTATGACAGAGGGCGGCCCGGTCAATTCCACGCATCTCTTGTCCACCTACTCCTATAAGCTGTCCTTCGATATGTTCCAGTACAGCAAGGGATCTGCGGTAGCAAACGTATTATTCATCATCCTGCTTCTGGTAGGAATGCTCTATATTAAGATCACAATGGAAGGGGAGAAGGAATAATGGAATCGGAAAAGAGACTGAGTAAAAAAGAAAATATTATCTGCAGCGTGGTGGCAATCATTGTGTTGATTCTGCTATTGTTCCCGCTGTTTTGGACCTTTATTACATCACTGAAGACGGAACAGGAAATCTTCCAGATTCCGCCGACCTGGTATCCACATGTATTGAATACCAAGTCCTATGCTGCCCAGATTGAAAACGGAGACTTCAATATGTTCGTCTCCTTCTTCAACAGTTTTGTTATTTCTATGGGAGCAATGTTGATTGCTGTTGTTCTGGCAGTGCCGGCGTCCTACGCCATTGCCCGTTACAAATTCAAAGGAAGAAAATTCATGCTGTTATTCTTCCTGGTAAGTCAGATGCTTCCGGTATCCGTACTCTTAACGCCAATGTTTATTATGTTTAAGGGTATGCATGTGTACAATACCTGGATTTCCGCAATTTTGGCTGATGCAACCATCGGAATTCCGTTCTCTGTTTTAATTCTTAAGAATTATTTTGCATCCATCCCTCCGGCTCTGGAAGAAGCGGCCTACATCGACGGTTGTACCAGATTATCCGCTTTCTTCCGGATTCTCGTTCCGGTAGCCAAGCCGGGTGTCATCGTATGTGCGGTATTCTCTTTCCTCTACGCTTGGGGCGACTTGGCTTACGGAATGACCTTCATCCTGGACCAGAAGAAGCGTCCGATTACGGCAGGTATTTTTAACTTCATGGGACAGTATGGAACCAAGTGGAGCTATTTAACGGCATTTGCAATTGTAGCCATTATTCCGGTGGTATTGATTTTTATCTTCATGCAGAAGCACATTATCAGTGGAATGACCAATGGTGCGGTAAAGGGTTAATACATGTTTGAAAAAAGTGATACAACTTTATTATTTCAATTTGACAGAGAACAGGTCCGGGTGGATGCCTGGGGAGAAAACGCCATCCGTGTCCGGGCAACCAAGAAAAGTGACTTTTCGGAAAACAACTGGGCGCTGTTGGAAAAACAACAGAACGCCGATGCCATTTCCATTACGGAATCCTATGGCGAATTACGAAACGGGAAGATTACCCTTCGCATATCTGGCAGTGGGAAAATCGAGATTTTTCGCACCGGCGGCAAGAAGCTCTTAGAAGAGTATGCAAGGAATCGAAAGTCCGTAACAGATCCAAAGTGTAGTGCCTTAGAGGTAGAAGCCAGAGAGTTTCGTTCGATTGTGGGAAGCAATCTGTATCATCTGACCCAGCGATTCGAATCCTTAAATCCTAAGGAACAAATCTTTGGAATGGGGCAGTATCAGCAGCCCTATCTGGACTTAAAGGGTCTGGACATAGAACTGGCCCAGCGCAATTCACAGGCCAGTGTGCCCTTTGCGATTTCATCGGAAGGTTACGGATTCCTCTGGAACAATCCGGCAGTGGGCCGGGCGGTATTCGGCAAGAACATTACCAGCTTCGAGGCATACGCTACCGGACAATTGGACTACTGGGTGGTAGCAGGGGATACGCCTGCGGAGATTCTAAGTGCCTATGCTTCCGTAACGGGATGTGTGCCTATGATGCCGGAATACGGTCTTGGATTCTGGCAGAGTAAGCTTCGGTATCAGACCGAGGAAGAACTCTTAGAAGTGGCAGAAGAGTATCACAAACGCGGAATTCCGTTGGATGTGATTGTGGTGGATTTCTTCCATTGGAACAAGCAGGGAGATTGGTGTTTTGACGCCACTTACTGGCCACATCCCAAGGAGATGATTGAGAAGATTAATGCCATGGGTACGCAAGTGATGGTCTCTATCTGGCCAACGGTATCTCCTGAGAGCATCAATTACCGGGAACTCTTAGAGAAGGGGTATTTGATTGATGTGGAGCGTGGACATCGTATTGCTATGAATTTCCAGGGAGAAACCATTCACATTGATATGACCAATCCGGGAGCGCGGAAGTTCCTATGGAACCGGGCCAAGGAGAATTATTACAACAAGGGTGTGACGCTGTTCTGGCTGGATGAGGCGGAACCGGAATACAGCGTGTATGATTTTGACAATTACAGGTACTATAGCGGAAGCAACCTGGAAGTCGGAAACAGTTACCCAATCGGGTATGCCAAAGCTTTTTATGAAGGTATGGAGGAAGAAGGACAGAAAAATATCGTGAACCTTTTGCGCTGCACCTGGGCTGGTGGACAACGCTTCGGTGCCCTGGTATGGTCCGGAGATATTGCCTCCAGCTTCGAGAGCATGCGAAATCAATTGGCAGCCGGCCTGAATATGGGCATGGCAGGTATTCCGTGGTGGACCACGGATATTGGCGGATTCCATGGTGGAAATCCAACGGATCCGGCGTATCGGGAACTGTTTGCCAGATGGTTCGCCTGGGGTGCCTTCTGTCCGGTGATGCGATTGCATGGAGACAGAGAACCAAGACAGCCCCAGGTTGGAACTACCGGAGGCGCTACCTGTTGCTCCGGAGCACCCAATGAGATATGGAGTTACGGGGAAGAGGTGTACGAGATTTGCAAGAAGTATATTTTCCTGCGAGAGAAACTTCGGCCCTATATCCGTGGCCTGATGCAGGAAGCCCACGAGAGTGGCGCACCTCTGATGCGAACCTTGTTCTATGGATTCCCGGAGGATGCTACCTGCTGGAACATTACGGATGAGTATCTCTTTGGGGATAGCATCTTAGTGGCACCGGTATTGGAAGACGGCATGCGAAGTCGTATGGTTTATCTTCCGGAAGGGATGCGCTGGAAAGAATATGAAACTGGCAAGGTATACGATGGTGGAATCTACGTGGAATGTGGGTGCCCACTGTCCGTGATTCCGATTTTTATTGCAGAAAACGGTAAGAATGTCCTTGCGGAGTAAAGACGCAATTATTAAGATAAAATCAGGGGCGTGGCTCCTGATTTTATTCGTTTGAGGGGATTGGGGAATGAAAGAAAAATACAGTCTGAAAAAGATTATTATGTCCGTATTCATCTGGATTGCAATTCTATCCAGTTTGGTATTGGGCGTTTTTTCTTTTATCAATATTGCAGATTCTCTGCGGGCAAGCACCAGGCGTAATGCCAATAACACCCTTGTTCAGGTGGACAATAACGTCAATATTCTGTTGCAGTCCTATGAGGACGCGCTCTATCAGGTCTATACCAGTGATGATGTGATTTCCTATATTGATGATATCAATAATGACAACGATGTATCGGTGGCGAAGAGTAAGCTTCGCCGCTACTTGCGTGCACTGGTGAATTCCAAGGACTATATCCGTTCCATTACCATTATCACGGAAAACAAAGAAATCATTGCTTACGATCAGATGACTCCGAAGACCTACGAGAACGGTTGGTTGAAGCAGTACAGTATGAATGCGGATCAGCTCTATGAGTATATCGGTGAGAATGCTCTGTTGAAGGTCTTTCCGCCGGAGTACGGTACCTCTTTTGCTAACGAGGATTATTATCTGTTGCATTTGGCACATCGGTTTGTGGATTACCGTGATATTCGCCGGAACCCCGGCGTGGTCATCTTAAGTATTGATGAGCGGATGATTCAGAGCTGTTATCAGAAAAGTGAAGCGGACGGGGAATTCATTTTTATTACCGATGCAGATGGCAGAATCATTAGCTGTGGAGAACATCAGGATTATATTGGCAAGAATCTGGAAAACATTGTAGAGCCGGAGATGGCAGAGATGGGCTTGTACGAAGGGTTTTTATCCCAAGAGTTGGATATGAACAATTTCGATACCATGGAGTACTATGATGAGCCCTTAGGATGGAACATTGTCTGCGCCAAGGATCGAACCGAACTGGTAACGGCATTAAACACCCAGTTGATTTTGATTATTGTGGTGGAAGGCTTGGTATTCCTTACCATTGCCGCCATTACCGTGCGTCTGTCGGATCGGTTGTCCAACTCGGTAGATAAAGTGGTGCGTGGCATGCAAAGTGCCAAAATCTCCGACTCCCATGCCAAGGTGGAAATCGATGATGCCATGCCATTGGAAATTGAGACCATTGCCCTGGGATTTAATGAGATGATTGAGCGTCTGGAGAAGGCCAATGCCAGTGAGCGAAGCGCCTTGGTAAAGCAAAAGGAAGCTCAGATTGCAGCTCTAGAGGCCCAGATCAATCCCCACTTTTTATATAACACCTTAGATACCATCAACTGGATGGCCATCGACCGGGACGAATACGAAATCAGCAATGCCATTGGTGCTCTGGCTTCCATTCTACGTTATGCCATTAGCGACAGCAGTGCGGTTGTAACCGTATCTGATGAAGTGGAATGGTTGAAACAATATATTTACTTGCAGCAGGTGCGCCTCAAGAATAAGTTCACCTGCGATATGGAGGTGGAGGCGGAAGCAAAAAGCCTGCCAATCCATAAGCTGCTCTTGCAACCATTTGTGGAGAATGCCATCGTTCATGGATTCGAAGCGGAACAGGAGCTGTGCGAGCTTACGATTCGAATTTGGCTGGAGGACAACCTTCGCATTATGATTCGGGATAATGGCAAGGGTATGCCGGCAGATATCGTGGAGCGATGCAACCGGGGTGAGCTGGAGGAAGAACAGGGAAGGAAGCACATCGGAATGGCCAATGCCATTACCAGACTCCGGATGTATTACGGAGAATCTGCCACGGTTTTTGTGGAGAGTACACCGGGAGCAGGCAGTACCGTTACGATTTGTGTACCGGTAGAAATATAGTTTTAGAAAATTCCTCTTTTTTAAGAATTGTTGAGTTTTGTCTACCCTATCCTCTTTCTATAATACAACTATCAAAGATAACACGAATTGGGAGGTGTTTCATTTTATGAAAAAGGGGTTAATAACCGCACTTGCAACAACAATGTGTCTGTCACTGTCACTGGTCGGATGTGGATCTAGTGCAGGTGGCGCTACAACCGGTGATGCCAATACCGGATCCGGAGACAAAGAGGTTGCAAGCGCAGCCGGCGAAGCAGCCGGTGATGTAACAATTTGGTACTATTGGGAGACTGAGGGACATCAGGCAGCATTGAACCACATTATTGAAGAGTTCAACAGCCAGCAGGATGACATTACCGTTCAGGCGAAGTATGTACCATTTGCAGATTTTAAGAAGCAGTTGTCCGTTGGTGCATCTGCAGGCGAGTTGCCGGATTTGGTCATCTTAGACAATCCGGACCATGCAGCATATGCAGCTATGGGAATCTTCGCAGATATTACAGACAAGTTCGATGTCAGCAACTACTATGAAGGACCGGTTAATTCCTGTACATTGGACGGCCGTCTCTACGGTGTTCCTTTCGGAAGCAATGACTTGGTATTGTTCTACAACGAGGATATGTTGGAAGCAGCAGGATGCGAAGTTCCTACTACATGGGATGAGCTCTTAACTGTTGCAAAAGCAACAACCAAGGATAACGTATACGGATTTGCACATTGTGCACTTCAGAATGAAGAAGGTACCTTCAATTTCCTGCCATGGGTATGGTCTACCGGTGCAACCTCTTATGAGATTGACTCTGAAGGCGGTATCAAGGCTTTGGAATTTGAGAAGAGCTTAATCGAGTCCGGTGCATTCCCGAAGGAAGCAATCAACTGGACACAGGGCGATACCATGAATCAGTTCATCTCCGGCAACCTTGCTATGATGATCAACGGTACATGGCAGATTCCTACCATGCGTGAAGAAGTTCCGGATATGCATTGGAACGTAGCTCCAATTCCACAGGATAAGCAGCAGGCTTCCGGTCTCGGCGGCGAGAACTATGCAGTAATTGCCGGTGGCAATGAAGACGGTGCCGTAGAATTCTTAAAGTATGCAACCAGTGGCGAGACCTGCTTGTACATGATGAACGCAATGGGATACATCTCCGCAGACTCTACCATCGCAGCAACACAGTTCCAGGGAGATGATGTATACCAGGTATTCGTAGATGAGATGCAGTATGCAAATGCAAGAGGACCACTTCCGGAATGGCCGGATATCTCTGATGCAATCTCTTTGGCATTCAACAAGGTAATCATCGGAGATGCTTCTCCGGAAGATGCAGCCAAGGAAGCACAGGCAACCATCGATTCTATCATCGGAAGCAAATAATCACGTATCTTCATTATTTCTCCAAAACGCATGGAGCAGGGATCCCCTCTGCTCCATGTTTTGATAATAAAAACAAGGGAGTAACAGGAAAATGACAACACGAGTAGAGATTACATCAACGTTCTGGAAGCGCTATCGCAACCTGGTGCGCAAGGAAATGATTCCATATCAATGGAATGTACTGAATGATACAGCAGGCATTACCATTGAGAAGGAGCGCTTGGGGGATGAAGGAATCCCAAGTGACAAAAGCCATGCCATTGAGAATTTTAAAATTGCGGCAGGCCGGACAAAGGGGAGTCATTATGGATGGACCTTCCAGGACAGTGATGTGTATAAATGGCTGGAAGCCGTAGCCTATTCCGTAAGAGAACAGCGGGATCCCGAGTTAGAGGCAAAAGCGCAGGAAGTTATCGATCTGATTGCGGATGCCCAGGAGGACGACGGATATCTGGATACCTTCTACAGTATTCTTGGTATACAGTATCGCTATCAGAGTCTCGGCGGAAGCCATGAGCTCTACTGCATGGGACACTTTATTGAGGCTGCAGTGGCTTACTATGAGGCCTGTGGCAATGAAAAAGTATTGGATGTGGCCAAGAAGTGTGCGGATAATATTGACGCCAATTTCGGACCGGAGGAAGGTAAGATTCACGGATACGATGGCCATGAGGAAATCGAAATCGGATTGCTGCGTTTGTATCATGTAACCGGCGTAACGAAGTACTTGCAGTTGGCGAAGTATTTTTTGTTAGAGCGTGGAAAACATCCGAATCTCTTCCGCAAGCAGGCAGCAGTTTATGAGGGCCCTGACGCCCTTGGCGGTATTGAGAAGTCGCCGGATACCTACTTCCAGAATCATAAACCGGTAATGGAGATGGATACGGCGGAAGGCCATGCAGTCCGTGTGGTGTATCTGTGTACCGCCTTGGCGGATTTGGCAGCCACCACGAAGGATGCACAAATCTATGAAGTATGTAAGCGCTTTTGGAAGAACATTACCGGAAAGCGCATGTTTATTACCGGTGGCATCGGCTCTACCGTGAAGGGAGAATCCTTCACCTTAGATTATGATTTGCCCAACGATACCATGTACTGTGAGACTTGTGCAGCAGTCGGTATGGTATTTTTTGCCAGACAGATGCTGCGCATCGAGCCTAAGGCGGAGTATGCCGAGGTGATGGAACGTTGTCTCTATAACTGCGCATTGGCCGGAATGGCACTGGATGGAAAGCACTTTTTCTATGTAAATCCGTTGGAAGTGAATGTGAAAAAATCCAAGTTGGATCCTACCAAGAGCCATGTGAAGGCCGTTCGTCCATCCTGGTTGGGCTGTGCTTGCTGCCCGCCAAATCTGGCTAGATTATTGGCTTCTCTGGATGATTATGTGTATACCGTAAAAGAGGATACGGTGCTTTTGAACCTGTTTGTGGGTTCCGATGCGGAAGTGGAAGTAAATGGTGGAATGTTGGAAATCCAACAAAAAACAGAATTCCCATGGGAAGATGCCGTGGCAATAGTAGCCACGAACCATAGCAGCAAGCCGGTACAAATCGGACTTCGAATTCCGCGGTGGGCAGATGATGTTCGCCTTGTGGTTCATGATCGGCAGCAGGAGCTGCAAGAGGAAGCGGGCTATCATTACGTAACGGTAGCTGCCGGAGAGACGGTAGCACTTCGTATGGAATTTGCCGTATCGGTGCGCCGTAATTATGCCAACCCGCATGTGTCGGAGGATGTAGGACGGGTAGCGATTTCCCGTGGACCCTTCGTATACTGCCTGGAGGGTGTGGATAACGGAACGGATTTGAACTGTCTGGAACTACCGGAGCATGTGGCGCTTCACTATACCTTCGAGAAGGACTTGTTACAGGGAGTTGGCACCATCACCGCAGAGGGAAAACGTGTCCGTTCATCCGACGAAGAATCCTTATATCGCAATCAGAAGCCGGAGGAAACTGCCGCAAGCTTACGTTGGGTTCCTTACTACGCCTGGGCGAATCGCGGGGAAAACGACATGATGGTATGGATACGCGAAAAATAAATAATGGACAGATAATAATAATTGTTGCATAAATGGAGAAACTCCGTTATGATTCTTTCCTAGGGGGAGAAAAGGAGTTTATTATGAGTGTAAGAATTATTGCAGATTCCGCATCGGACGTATCACAGGAGTTAGCGAAGGAATGGAATATCACCATCCTTCCTCTGACGGTACGATTTGGTGAGGAGGAATACTATGACGGCGTTACCCTTAGTAACGACGGATTCTATGAAAAACTGATTGAAACGGATGAATTTCCAAAGACCAGCCAGATTGCACCATTTCGTTATGAAGAGGCCTTTTGCCAAGCAAAAGAAGCAGGAGACGAAGTGGTGTGTCTGGCTCTTTCTTCTGCATTATCCGGAAGCTATCAGAGTGCCTGCATCGCGGCAGAGGAGTTCGAAGATACGGTACATGTGGTAGATACACAGGAAGTTTGTGTGGGATACTATATTCTTGTTGCGGAAGCGGTTCGACTGCGCAACCGTGGCAAATCCGCTGCCGAGATTGCCGAGGCATTACGCAAGCTGGTGCCGAAGGTTCATGTCATTGCTGTGTTTGATACGCTGGAGTATCTGAAGAAGGGCGGAAGGATTTCAGGGGCGGCAGCGACGGTAGGTTCCATGCTTTCCATCAAGCCGGTGATCTCCATCGTAGACGGAGCGGTAGCGGTTTTGGGAAAAGCCCGTGGATCGAAAAACGGCAATAACATGTTGCGGGAATATGTGAAGCAGGCCGGTGGTATCAATTGGGATTATCCGGTGTGTCTGGCATATTCCGGTTTGTCGGATGTACTGCTTCAGAAATATATTGCGGACAGCAGTGAACTCTATGCAGGGCATGAGGATCAGTTCCGGATTACCCATGTAGGGGCAACCATCGGAACCTATGCGGGCGCAGGTGCCATTGCCCTTGCATTTTTTGAATCATAATATGGGAAACAAAGAGCGAAGCTATGGAATATCGTGTATAAGAGTGTTACACTATTACAAGTAAAGCTCGTCGGGGTGTGGCTCAGGTGGTAGAGCGCTAGACTGGGGGTCTAGAGGCCGCAAGTTCAAGTCTTGTCACTCCGACTTTTTTTATTATTGGGAATATCAAAATGGAGGGTTTACATGGAGAGAGAACGTGTAATCGTACGAACCAGCGTGATCGGTATTATTGCCAATGTGGCATTGGCGGCATTTAAGGCTGTTGTTGGTGTGTTGACCAATTCCATTGCCATTACGTTGGATGCGGTAAACAACTTAAGCGATGCGTTATCTTCGATTATTACTATTGTGGGTACGAAGCTGGCCGGGAAGGAACCGGACCGGAAACATCCCATGGGACATGGACGTGTGGAGTATTTAACGGCCATGATTATTTCCGTCATCGTATTGTATGCCGGTATTACATCCTTGATTGAATCCATCAAGAAAATCCTTCATCCGGAAGCTGTGAGCTACAGTGTGATATCTTTGGTTATTGTTTCCGTGGCGGTTATTGTAAAGATTGTGCTGGGCTTGTATGTAAAAGGTGTGGGCACGAAGGTGAATTCCGATTCCCTTACCAATTCCGGCCAGGATGCGCTTTTGGACTCGATTATCTCTGCGTCCACTTTGGTTGCTGCAGTGATTTATATTCTGTTCCGGTGGAAGTTAGAGACCTGGCTTGGTGCCATCATCTCAATCGTGATTATCAAATCCGGTATTGAGATGTTGCAGGGAACCATCAGCCAGATTCTCGGGGAACGTGTGGAGTCTAACTTGGCCCGGGCCATTAAGCGGACGGTGACATCGGTAGACGGTGTATATGGTGCCTATGATTTGACCATGCACAATTACGGGCCGGATAAGTATGTGGCTTCTATTCATGTGGAAGTGGATGATTTTCGGACGGCAGCGGAGGTGGATGACATCAGTCGTAAGATTACCCGTTTGGTGTATGAGGAACACGGCATCCTATTGTCCGCAGTGGGTATTTATTCCAGGAATACCAGCAACGATCATGCCCATCAGGTGATGGAGAATGTTCGTAAGATTGTGATGGACCACGAAGGTGTTCTGCAGATGCATGGCTTCTATTTGGATGAGAAGCTTCGCAGCATGAGTTTTGATATTATTATTGCGTTTGATGCCCCGGATCGGAAGGGCTTATTCGGACATATTGAGGATGAGATTGCCGCATTATATCCGGAGTACCAGGTACACATTACCATGGACCTGGATTTAAGTGATTAGAGAGGTTTAGTGAATGAAGTTGTGGAAAGATATAGATCCGACAGAAGCGTTGGTAAGTGACGGAGTCATTACCCTGAAGAAGGGAGAGGGACGCCTGCTAAAATCCGGCGGCGCCTGGGTGTTTGATAATGAGGTCGCTTCGGTGAGCGGCGATTTCGAGAATGGCGCTGTGGTTACGGTAGAGGACTTCGACGGCTTTTGTATGGGCTATGGCTTCTACAACGAGCATTCTAAGATTCGCGTGCGGATGCTGTCCCGTTGGGAGAGAGAGGGGCTAACTCCGCAGTTTTTGTATGAGCGTGTGCAAGCAGCCTGGGAATATCGTAAGAAGACAGTGGATACTTCTTCTTGCCGTGTCATCTTCTCTGAGGCAGATTGGATACCGGGCATGGTGGTAGATAAGTACGAGGATGTTCTGGTGGTAGAGTCTTTGGCACTTGGCATTGACCGCCTGAAGGAGATTCTGATGGCTGCCCTGTTGGATGTACTGGATCAGGACGGTATCAAGATCCGTGGTATCTTTGAACGCTCCGATGCGCCGGTTCGCAAGAAAGAGGGTATGGCTCCCTATAAGGGATGGTTATATCTTGCCGATGAGACCAACAGCAGTCCGATGGTAGAGATTACGGAGAATGGAGTGCACTATCTGGTGGACGTGGAGAACGGCCAGAAGACGGGATTTTTCTTAGACCAGAAGTATAACCGCCTGGCGATGCAAAACTATGTGAAGGGCGCTAGAGTCTTAGATTGCTTTACCCATATGGGAACCTTCGCACTGAACGCCGGATATGGCGGAGCCAAGGAAGTTTTGGGATTGGATATTTCTGAATTCGCTGTAGAGCAAGCCAGAGCCAATGCCAAACGTAACGGCTTAGAGGGTGTGGTGAAGTTCGAAGTGGCAGACGTCTTAGACGAGCTTCCGAAGATGGAAGCGGCCGGCCGCAAGTTCGATGTGGTCATCCTAGATCCGCCGGCTTTTACCAAGTCCAGAGAAGCTACCAAGCGTGCGATTAAGGGCTATCGTGAGATTAATATGCGTGGTATGAAGTTAGTGGAGAACGGTGGAATTCTAGCAACCTGTTCCTGTTCCCATTTTATGACGGAGGAGTTGTTTAAGAAGACCATCCATGAGGCGGCAGCCAGTGTGCATAAGCGTCTGCGCCAGATTGAGTTTCGCACCCAGTCCCCGGATCATCCAATCCTGTGGAGCGCGGACGAATCCTACTACCTGAAGTTCTTAGTGTTCCAGGTGGTGGATGAACGCTAAACCCGGTATGGAAAAATAGATAAAAAATAAAATATTTGCTCAAAAATCAGCCTGTTATTTTTGTGCGAAATCTCCTAAACTATCACAACTATAACGTTTTCGGTAGCAGCCGAATAAGAAGATACGTATAATAGAAAAAGATAGAAAAGCGGGAGGAAAACGCATGAAACAATTAACAGGCTTTTTGCGTGGTGTCAACCTGGGCGGATGGATTTCCCAGTTTGACGCATACGATAAGAAACACTTTGATACATTTATTACCGAGAAGGATATTGATGATATCGCATCTTTAGGATTCGACCATGTCCGTGTTCCGGTGGATTATGTGCTCTTCGAGGAAGAAGACGGAACACCGAAGGAAGACGGTTTTCATTATTTGAAGAATTGCCGTCAGTGGTGCGAGAAGAATCATTTGAATATGCTGATTGATCTCCATGAGTGTTATGGTTATTCCTTCGATCCGTTGAAGAAGGATATGGACCGGGAGAAGTTCTTCTATGATAAGGACCTCCAGGACCGCTTCTTTGCCCTTTGGAGACGCATTGCAACGGAGTTTAAGGATTATCCTGCTCAGGTGGCTTTTGAGCCGTTAAATGAGGTCGTATTGGAGAAGGTAGCGGATGCATGGAATAAGGTTGCATCCGAGTTCATTCGAATTGTAAGAGAAATTTGCCCGGACCATATTCTGGTTATCGGTGGTGTTTGCTATAACAACGTGAAGAGCGTACCGCTTCTGGATATTCCGGTGGATGAGAAGGTGGTTTATAACTTCCATTGTTATGAACCAATGATTTTCTCCCATCAGGGAGCTTACTGGGTAGAGGGTATGCCGTTAGATTATCGTATCGGTTATCCGAAGACCTTAGAAGAGTACCGTGCAGCCGGTAAGGAGCTGACCGCAGATTTGGCCGGTGCCGTATATCAGGAAGGCATCAGTGAGATTGGAGAAGGTTTCTTCGAAGATATCTTCGCTCCTGCCATTGCCAAGGCCGAGAAAGATAACGCATATCTGTACTGTGGAGAGTATGGTGTGATTGACCAGGCCGATCCGGAAGATCGCCTTAGATGGATGAAGGATATTCATGCCGTATTCGAACGCCATGGAATCGGACATGCCTTGTGGAACTACAAGCAGAAAGACTTCGGTTTGGTGGATGAGAGCTTTTCCTCCATCCGTGACCGATTCATTGAAATCGTATAAGGAAATAAGCAATAAAAAAGAAGAGGACGGGGCGTCCTCTTCTTTTTAGTTGTCCATAACATCAGCCTTGACACGTTCGATATGCATTGCAAGATAGCCGATTTCCAATTGGTCAAAAGGGGATCCGATGCTCTTGCTAAGTTCCTCGCAGATGGACTTCGCAATGGCAAAGGACTGTGGAAAAGCTGTTAATACATAATCATTCATATCTACTTTTAGGGGCTCAGATTTTTGAATGCGGGCTACCATATAGCGAATGTGGTTCATCATACGGTTGTATGAGAGGGATTCGACGGATATGGTCTTCTGCGTGATTTCCTCGATTTGGGAGATACAATTTCGAACTGCCTGAGCAGTCTCGATGGATTGTGACAATTTGTCCAAGGAAGTCGCAGAATGTATATGCAATGCGACATAGCCGATTTCGTCTTCGGAGATGTCGAGATTTAACTTGTCTTTGAGCAAAGGTTTGACAATCTCAGCGGTTTTATATTCCGCATGGAACAATATCTTAATATCGTTTAACAGCGGATTGGAGATTTGCTCGTTATCCGCAATTCTTTTGGCAGCATACTCAAGGTGATCTGCCATTGGGAAAACAATATTATGATCTACTTCGTCGAATGATTGGTCCGCATGTTCGAGCACGGCTTCCGCGATTTCGAGGAACACCGGGTCGACATGCTTCACAATCTCTTTTGCGTTGCCTCGTTCGGATGACTCTGCCAGAGAGAAGATACGGCAATCAGGAGTTACATGAAGCTCCTGGGTAGGCTTCATTCCGAAGCCTACGCCCTTTCCCATGATCAAGTATTCAACCAAAGCATCGGTATCAACTGCAATCACCGAATTATGATTTAAAACTTTTTTAATTTTGTACATAATCATCCACTCCAAAGAGGCTTATGCTAAAAATTCTACCTCAAATAATGGCTCGCCGGCCTGAATATTTCCGGCTTTTACCAAACGAATATTGGTCTTGTCTTCATCCATATCGGTGCAAAGTACCGGGGATGCGATAGACGGTGCATTTGCCTTCAGGTAATCAAGATCAAGCTTCATAAGCGCCTCACCCTTCTTCACCTTCTGGCCGTTGGAAACAAGAACATCAAATCCCTGTCCGCCAAGCTTAACAGTATCGATACCTACGTGAATCAAAAGATTAACGCCGTCATCAGTAGTGAAACCAATGGCATGCTTGGTATCGAATACGAAAGTTACTTCTCCGTCTGCTGGAGCGTAGATGATGTCAGTCTCAGGAGTTACAACAGCTCCGTCACCCATCATGCGGCTAGCGAAAGCCTCATCAGGTGTAGCAGAGATATCATCACAGCTACCGTTAACCGGGCTGTAAACAACTGCGGTCTTAACAACCTTTAAGTTGGACTTGTCAGCTGCAGTTTTGTTCTCGGACTCATTAGAAGAGTCGTTATTTGAAATATACAACTCATTTGGAACTTTTTCCAGATAATCTTCCAAATTAGACTTAATAATGGTTACATGAGGTCCGTAAATAACTTGGACACCCTGTCCCTTGTGGACAACACCGGAAGCTCCGGTAGCCTTTAACATACCGTCGTTTACGAGATCTGCATTATCAACAGTTACACGAAGACGAGTAGCGCAGCAGTCAACGGAAACAATGTTCTTCTTGCCGCCAAGGCCCTTCATAATCTGATCGGATACAGCGTCTTCCTTGGAAAGACCTGCATTCTTAGCATTGTAATCTGCTCTGGTGTAGAGCTTGGTCTCTTCATCATCATCCTCACGACCCGGAGTCTTCAGATTGAACTTCTTAATTAAGAAGGAGAACAACAGGTAGTAAACGATGAAGTAACCGATACCAACGATAACGATCCATACCCAGCTGGTCTTTGCATTGCCCTGAAGAATACCGAACAGGAACATATCAATCAAACCACCGGAGAAGGTCATACCAACACCAACGCCGCACATATGCATGAGCATGTAAGCAGCACCGGCAAATACGCAGTGAAGACCGTAAAGAGCAGGAGCTACGAATAAGAATGTGAACTCGATTGGCTCAGTAATACCGGTCAACATAGAAGTCAAAGCTGCGGAAAGAAGAAGTCCTCCAACAACCTTACGCTTCTCAGGACGTGCACAGCGATACATAGCAAGAGCTGCTCCCGGAAGACCGAAGATCATGAGCGGGAACTTACCGGACATGAAACGGGTAGCGGATACAGCAAAGTGCTCAACAGTAGGATCAGCAAGCTGTGCAAAGAAGATGTTCTGTGCACCTTCGATGGTTACGCCAGCAACTTCCATGGTACCACCAACAGCGGTCTGCCAGAATGGAAGATAGAATACATGATGAAGACCGAATGGGATTAATAAACGCTCCATCAAACCGTAAACCCAAGTTCCAGCGTAGCCGGACTTCATTACGATGTCACCAACGTGGTAAATACCAGCCTGTACCGGTGGCCAGATGAAGAACATCAGGATACCAACGAAGGTATAAACCAAAGCGGAAATAATCGGAACGAAACGGGTACCGCCGAAGAAGGAAAGTACCTGTGGTAACTGAATCTTATAGAACTTGTTGTGCAATGCTGCAACACCAAGACCTACGATGATACCACCGAATACACCCATCTGAAGGGATTCGATACCACATACAGTAGCAACTGCACCGCTTAACATGGACTCAGCACCGCCGTTGATAGAAATCATAGCGCTGATAGAAGCGTGCATGATGAAGAAAGCGATTGCTGCTGCAAGAGCTGCAACTTCCTTCTCTTTGTTTGCCATACCGATTGCAACGCCCATGGCGAAGATAACCGGCAAGTTACCGAATACAATGTCACCGGCCTTGCTCATTACGGTGAATAAGCCGTACCAGATGGTTCCGGGACCCATAGCATCTAATAAATGATAGGTCTCCAGCATTGTAGTATTGGTGAATGATCCACCAAATCCCAGCAGCAATCCTGCTACCGGCAGAAGTGCGATTGGAAGCATAAAGCTTCGTCCAATTCGCTGCAAAACACTAAAAATCTTATCTTTCACAATAAACCTCCTTAGATTTCTTAGAGGCCCTTGCCGTGTTTATGCATAAAAAAAGACATAAACAGACAAAACACCCCTTGTGTTTTGTGTCGTTCATGCCTACTTAAAGTTACATACTACAAAAAATTTTATAAAATTGACTTTGATAAAATATCATAATATGATTTCTATGTCAAACGTTTTCGTAAGATATTTTTCACAAAGGAAACAGAAATTTCTATAGAAAGAATAAAGCAAATCATGTATATTTTTTTTGATAAAACAGAAGCGGATATCGCGGACATTCGTGCACAGTATGATGTGACGGTGGTGCGGGATGCATCCGAGCTTCCGTCGGAGGCGTTGGTATTACACTATACGCCGGAATTGGTATCCCTAGAATGCGGCGCCTTGCAGATGCATGGAGATCTGACCACCATGCTTCCACGCATCAAGCGTTTAGGACAGGAGATGCTAATTAAGGCGGCCAAGCCGAAGAATTTCCGGGGAGAACCATTGGCTGTGGATGCCACCGCAGGAATGGGAGAAGATTCCATGCTCCTGGCGGCTGCAGGATTTCGGGTGAAGCTCTTCGAATATAATCCGGTCATCGCAACGCTGCTGGCGGATAGCCTGCGACGGGGAGCACAAGATCCCGAGATTGGGGAGATTGTCGGTCGGATGGAATTGGTTCCGGGCGATAGCATCACAGGAATTCGAAATATATCGGAGCGAGCAGATGTGATTTATTTGGATCCGATGTTTCCGGAACGCCAGAAGAGTGGTTTAATTAAGAAGAAGTTCCAACTTTTACAACAGTTGGAGCGACCATGTGATGATGAGGATGCACTCTTTGCTGCGGCCAGGGAAGCAGCTCCTAAGAAATTAATAGTAAAACGTCCTTTGAAGGGACCATTTTTGGCCGGGGCAAAGCCCGGATATAGCGTAAGCGGTAAGGCAATCCGGTATGATTGTTTTGCATTTTGATTATTTAGATAGGGTATTCCGTTAGGAATACAAAAGGAAAGTATTTTGATTCAAGCAGTAAAAAGCGATGGAAAACGAATTATATTATGCGTAGTTGCCGGCATCTTGATGTCTGTGAACTACAATACCTTTGTGCATACAGGAGGATTACTGCCGGGTGGATTTGCCGGAATGACATTGTTGATTCAGTCCATCAGTCGGACCTTTTTTCATTACAACATGCCATACGGTCCGGTGTATATCCTGGCCAATTTATTCCCGATTATCTTAAGCTATCGGAAGATCGGTAAGAAGTTTACGATTTTTTCCTGCGTTACCATTGGTACCGTGGCGGTTTTGACGGACCTTATTCCAAGTTATGTGATTACCCAGGATATTCTTCTGATTAGTATCTTCGGTGGAATGATGAACGGTACCGCCATTATGTTATGCCTGATGGCCGGAGCCACCAGTGGCGGAACGGACTTCATCTCCATCTACGTATCGGAGAAGTTCCATATTGATGCCTGGAATTACGTGCTGCTGTTTAACGGATGTATCCTGGTAGTGGATGGTTTCCTCTTCGGATGGGATAAGGCATTGTACTCCATTATCTTCCAGTTCGTAACTACTCAGATTCTGAACGCCAGATACATGCATTACAAGAAGACTACGCTCTTTATCGTAACGGAGTATCCGGATGAGATTGCAAGAGCATTATATAAGAAGACGAAGCACGGAGCTACCACTTTGGATGCCCAGGGAACTTACCAGGGTACACCACGGAAGATGCTCTATACCGTCATCAATGCAGAAGAAATTAATAAGGTGCTGAAGATTATCGATAACATCGATGAGAAGGCATTTGTGAATGTCATCCGCACGGAGCAGCTGCGGGGAGCATTCTATATGAGACCAAAGGACTAAATACGGCGTTTACATTCTATTTTTCAAATGATATATTAAAGAGCGGATGGCATTCGAAAGAAGCTGTACCGCTCTTTTTATTTTTTCGTTTTTTTATCGGCTTGTATCCCGGAAGTGGAACAAGACCATACATCACTTCTTCAGCTTGAGGAGGTGATTTTATGAACATTGGATTTGTAGGCGCAGGCAAAGTGGGCTGCAGTATTGCGAAGCTACTCGCCCAGCGCGGAAAATGCGTAAGCGGCTTTTACAGTCGCAGTCGTAAGTCGGCCATGGAAGCGGCCGAGTTTGTAGGCACAACTTATTTTGACGATATCAATCAATTGTTGGAAGTAAGTGATGTGTTGTTTCTGACGGTGCCGGATGGAGCAATTGCGTCCGTGTATCACAGTCTGAATCCGAATTTACTAGTCGATAAAATCATATGTCATTGTAGTGGCGCTCTGTCCACTGCAGTCTTTGAAGGAATAGAAAAGTGGGGTGCATCCGCTTTTTCCGTTCATCCGTTTGTGGCGATTAGCAGTCGCTATGAGTCATACCAATATTTACCCAACAGCATTTTTACATTGGAAGGCAAGGAAAACTGCCCGGGACATAAGAAAGCTATGCTGCAGTTACTGCGGGATTTAGATCTTCGTGTGGAAGAGATTTCCGGGGAGTCCAAGGTGGCTTATCACGGTGCTGCGGTCATGGCAAGCAACCTGATGCTTGGTCTTTTATCCGTAGCGAAAAAAGAACTGGTGGCAGCAGGCTTCTCTGAGGAAGGGGCCGATGCAGCGATTCTGTCTCTGGCCGAGGGCAATCTGATGAATGCAGTGCACGCCAAAGAGAATCCGCTGGTGAGCGCTCTTACCGGCCCCATTCAACGTGGAGATGCCGGCACCGTAGCCGGACATCTGCAGGCGTTTTCCGGGGATACAAGAGAAATCTACCGGTTGCTTTCCAAGGAAGTACTACAGCTGGCACGGGCAAAAAATCCAACATTGGATGACATCAATTTAGTAAAGCTTCTGTATGAGGAGGAAACTTAAGAAATGAAAAACACAGTAACCACATTGCGCAAGCAAAAAGAAGAAGGCAGTAAGATTAGCATGCTGACCTGTTACGACTACACCACTGCTTGTTTGGTAGAGCAGGCCGGAGTCAACGCCGTATTGATTGGCGATTCTCTTGGCATGACCATGCTTGGATACGATGATACCCTTCCGGTCACCATGGAGGATATGATTCACCATACCAGAGCAGTATCCCGTGGACTGAAGGATACCTTCCTGGTAGCGGATATGCCGTTTTTGTCTTACCAGACCAGCACCTACGATGCAGTGGTCAATGCCGGTCGCTTGGTAAAAGAGGGCCATGCACAGGCAGTGAAGTTGGAAGGCGGCGCAACGGTTTGTGAGCAGATTCGTGCCATTGTTAAGGCAGATATTCCGGTATGTGCACACATCGGATTAACCCCACAGTCCATCAATGCGTTTGGTGGATTCAAGGTACAGGGTAAGGATGCGGCTCGTGCACGCCAGGTAGTAGAAGATGCATTGGCAGTTCAGGAAGCAGGCGCATTCATGGTGGTATTAGAGTGTGTTCCGGCTGCACTTGCCAGCTATATTACAGAGATTTTGGATATCCCGACCATCGGAATCGGTGCAGGTGCCGGATGCGACGGTCAGGTATTGGTATACCAGGATATGCTTGGCATGTTCTCCGGCATGAAGCCAAAGTTCGTAAAGCATTTTGCGGAAATCGGTGAGACTATGCGCAGTGCATTTGCAGCATATGATGAGGAAGTAAAGAACGGTACATATCCGGCAGAGGAGCATACCTTCAAGATTTCCGAGGAAGTTATGGACGAAGTAAGAAAGGGAATGGATCAGGCATGTTAAGAACGACAACCAAGCAGGAAGTAAGAGAACAGGTAAAAGCATGGAAGGCACAGGGCCTTACCATTGGATTGGTACCAACCATGGGATATCTTCATGAAGGACACGGCAGCTTAATCGCCCGGGCCAGAAAAGAGAACGATCGGGTTATCGTATCGGATTTCGTGAACCCGATTCAGTTCGGACCGAAGGAAGACTTGGCAACCTATCCAAGAGACTTCGAGGCAGATTGTAAGTTATGTGAAGAGTTAGGCGCAGACCTGATTTTTCATCCGGAACCGGAAGAGATGTATGCAGAGAATTTCCATTCTTATGTAGGGGTGAATGTCCTCTCTGAGAATCTCTGCGGTAAGAGCCGTCCGATTCACTTCAACGGCGTATGTACCGTGGTAACCAAGCTTTTTATGTTGTCCCAGGCAGACCGTGCATATTTCGGTCAGAAGGACGCTCAGCAGTTGGCTATCGTTCGCCGTATGGCAAGAGACTTGGACTACAATATCGAGATTGTGGGCTGCCCAATCATCCGTGAGGAAGACGGATTGGCGAAGAGCTCCCGTAATACCTATCTGTCTGCCGAAGAGCGCAAGGCCGCAGTGGTATTGCATCGCGCATTAACCAAGGGCGAAGAGATGGTTCGTTCCGGCGAGAAGGACGCTTCCAAGGTAGTAGCAGCCATCACCGCAGAAATCGAGGCAGAGCCCCTTGCACGCATCGATTATGTGGAGCTGGTGGACTGGAACGAATTGCAGCCACAGACTGTTGTACCGGATCAGGTGTTGGTGGCAGTGGCTGTCTACATCGGCAAGACCCGTCTCATTGATAATTTTATTGTAGAGTAAAAAGAGGAAGTTTATGGAACTGACAATGTTAAAAGGAAAAATCCATCGTGCCGTCGTAACCCAGGCGGCCCTGGATTACGTGGGCAGTATCACCGTGGATACCGAATTGTTGGAAGCGGCCGGCATCTTAGAATATGAGATGGTGCAAATCGTAGATGTAGAGAACGGCAATCGATTTGAGACCTACACCATTGCCGGGGAACCGGGCAGCGGAATGATTTGCTTAAACGGTGCGGCAGCCCGTCAGGTACAGGTGGGAGACCATGTGATCATCATGTGCTACGCAAGACTGAATGAATCCGAAGTGGCAGAACATAAGCCGAAGGTGGTTTTTGTGGATGAGAATAACCACATCAGCCGACTGACCAATTATGAAAAACACGGTCGCCTCGAAGACATGAATTAATTGACGGAATGGATTGTGAACTACTACAATAGGAGTAGTTGACGAGGTGCGTATTATGACAAAAGACAGCGTAGTATCCATTTTAAAAAATGCCAAGGATTACGTATCCGGTGAAGTGATTAGTAAGGAGTTGGGGATATCTCGAGCAGCCATCAATAAGGCGGTGAAGTCTCTGCGGAGTGAGGGTTACACCATCGATTCGGTTACCAATAAGGGGTATATATTGATTGAGGGACCGGATCATTTGACGGCTGGTGAGATGCAATCATATCTTGGGGAGCAGCGCATGAAGCAAGTGGTTTGCTTAGAGACCACACCTTCCACCAATCTGTATCTGCACGGAATCGCTTATGAGGCGGCAGATCGAACAGTGGCTGTGGCCAACGAGCAGACAGCGGGGCGCGGGAGATTAGGACGAACATTTGAATCACCCAAGGATACAGGAATCTATTTATCTTATCTTATGAAGCCGAAGGTGGCGCCACAGGACGCCACCACCATTACGGCATGGACAGCGGTTGCTGTTTGCCGTGCCATAGAGCGGGCCTGCGACGTAAGCCCGGAGATTAAGTGGGTCAATGATATTATCTTAGACCACAAAAAAGTGAGCGGAATCCTGACAGAAATGTCCTTGGAATCGGAGACCGGTCGCATCCAGAGTATTATTATCGGAATTGGAATCAATGTGAATGAAGGGGAAGGGGATTTCCCGAAGGAGTTGCGGGATAAGGCGACTTCACTTCGCATTGCAACCGGTCAGGGATTCTCCAGAGCAAAGTTGGCAGCAGCGCTGATTGAAGAACTGGATGCCATGTACGATGCATGGCCTACAGAGAGCGGACGGTATCTGGAAGAATACCAGAAGCGTTGTAAGATGACAGCCAAGGAAGTCTCAGTGATTCCGGTAGCGCCGGCCACACCGGAGGAAGTGGGCAAGGATGCGGCACACACACCGCGACATGCTGTGGTGCTTGGAATCAATCAGGATTTTTCCATTCAGGTAAAGTATGAGGACGGAACCATGGAGGCGTTGAACTCCGGTGAAGTTAGCATACGTGGAATGTACGGATATCTATAGGATGAGGTGACGGTATGAAGAAGCTGCAAGAGTTACTGGAAAAACGTTGGTTTGCGAATCTGTTTGTGGTATGCGCGGGCATTCTGTTATATTTGCTCATGACCCATCTGTATATGTTCGCAGGAGCATTCGGGGTAGTGACCCGTGTCATTGCGCCGATTACGGTGGGCATTATTATTGCGTATCTATTGGATCCGTTGGCGAAGTTCTTTGAATTTCGTGTGTTGGGTCGGATGAAGCGGGAGAAGTTGCGCAGAACCTTGGCAGTGGTATTTGCATTGCTGGTGGTGCTATTATTGGTCGGACTGTTTTTTGCAATGCTGGTACCGTCCTTGATTAGCAGTATCATGGGAATTGTTGCCAACGTGGATGTGTATGCCGACAACATTGAGCATTTCATTGCGCATTTGAATAAGGTATATCCGAATCTGGGATTGGACGAAGATATGCTGGTAGAGTATACAGACACTGCACTGCATAAGATTGGTTCTTATGTAACGGCCAATTCCGGTAATATTTTGTCCGCGTCTACCAATATCGGTAAGTCCTTCTTCAACCTGGTGATCGGATTCATTATCGGAATCTATATTTTATTAAGCAAGCAGTATCTGTTGGATGGTATTTATGAAATACGCAAGGGCTTTATTCCGGCAGAGCAGTTGAAAATCCACAATGCATTCTGGAAACGTGTCAATGATATCTTCATCCAGTTCATCGGTTATGATCTGTTGGAAGGACTCATTGTCGGTGTCATCAATGCCATTGTTATGGCAATCTTCGGTATGCCGTTCATTCCGTTGATTTCCGTAGTGGTTGGTGTCACCAATTTGCTGCCGACCTTCGGACCGATGGTAGGTGGTGCAGTGGGTGCGTTAATCCTGCTGTTGAACAATCCGATTCATGCACTGTGGTTCATCATCATTACCGTTGTTATTCAGACCGTTGATGGCTACATTATCAAGCCGCGACTCTTCGGCGGATCTTTTGGAATCCCGGCTGTGTGGACCTTGATTGCCATTATTTTAGGTGGCCAGATGTTCGGCGTAACAGGCATCCTACTTGCGATTCCATTCGCAGCCATTATCAATATTCTCTATAAGGAACAGTTCGTACCGTGGCTTCAGAATCACCAAAAACTGGTGAACAAAAAAGAACCCCGGGGACGGAGTTAGTGAGTCATTTGAAAACTCCCGGCGCGTTTGCGTCGGGAGTTTTTTGCTTTGGAACTATTTACTTTGATGAATAGCGAATCTCACATTCATAGGTACAAAAGATCGGCACAAAGCGATTCTTGTACCGGTGTAAGAGTTCTTTTTCATCTACTTCGATTTTTCTTTTACAGCAAGGGCAAGTTAATGTCATACTATCACCTCTTTCATACCTATATTTTAGTTTCGTATTTTGGCAAAGACAATCCCGAATGTATATTTGGGGAAGGTTATGGTGTTTTATTGAATGCTAAATATTATAATAGAAGCTGAGGAAGGTGAAACAATATGGATTCAATTTTGATTAAAGACACAACAAGGGAACAGCGTGAGCAAATCGTTGCAGAATCCATCGGGAACATCAGTGGTTCCTGTGATGGATGCGCAGCCGGCTTGATTGAGATGTATCAGGATTACATCGACGGGAAAAAGGAAATTCGGGAAATAAATATGGCGTTCCGTGCCAATTATGAGTCCGGAATCGAAGGCCCGGAGAAAAATGGATGTGGATATGCACGATAAAGGAGGTAATATTGATGAAGATTGCAATGGCAAATGATCATGCAGGAACAAAGTTGAAAAATGAGATTAAAAAATACTTAGAGTCCGAAGGACATGAGGTGGTAGATTTCGGAACCTACGATGAAGAATCCTGTGACTTATCGGACTTCGTTTATCCGGCAGCGAAGGCGGTAGGAAGCGGAGAATGTGACCGGGGAATCTTCGTAGACGGAGTAGGTTACGGTAGTGCTATGATTGCGAATAAGATAAACGGAATCTACGCCTGTGTCTGCCAGGATCCATTCTGTGCGCAGTTATCCAGAGAACATAATGATGCCAATGTGCTCTGCCTTGGCGGTAAGTTAATCGGAGAGCTTCTTGCTATGGAAATTGTAAAGACCTGGATGCATACAGATGCCCTGACAGCGGAGAAGTATGTACGTCGCCGCGATAAGGTAAAGGAAATTAATGACGCACACTGTAAGTAGTACGGGATTTTTTGTTATCCGACAACTGACTAAATTATCTTGCAATTTGCCACGCTGCCATTTATAATGTACATAGGAGTATTGTCTAGTGAACCTATGGCACGGAAGCCGTTATGTATTTCAAAGGAGTGATACTATGACAAGTTGGAATAATATCAATGTAGGCAGCCTCTTCGGCACCCAGAGCGGAATTGGCGGAATGTTATCAGACTATAATACCATTCGTAGCGGTAGCTATAAGAAGTTGCTGAAGTCTTATTATGGCAGTGCGGAAAAATTGTCCGGAACATCCACCGCCAAGACATCCAATGTAATTGATAAAATTTTAGAAGAGAAGCGCAATCCACAGGTATCTGCAGAGCAGACCAAGACCAATGCCCTGTTGGATTCTTCTGTGAGCAATTTGAAGAGTTCTCTTGGCACCTTGTCCAAGGAGAAATCTTATGAAGACCCTGCGGAAGTAAAGAGTGCGCTGAAGAACTTCGTAACCGCATATAACGGTGCCATTGAAAATTCTAAGAAGTCTACCAATCATGCTATTTCATCGAACCTGGCAGCTGCCAAGGAAGTGGTGGAAGAGCATGCGGATGAGCTGAAAGAGATTGGAATCAGTGTCAGCAAAGACGGCAAGCTGACCTTGGATACCAAGAAGTTAGAAAATTTGGATACTACCAAGGTGAAGAATCTCTTCGATACCAAGGATGCATTGGGATTCGGTTCCAAGCTGAATTCCCGCATCAGCCGTGCTTCCTATTACACCACCGGAAGTACAACAGCGGCCAAGAATGATACCAACACTGTTTTGAATGAGACGAAGACCTCTGCGAAGGATTTGAAGTCTTCCATTGATGCGGTATTAGCGCAGGACCTCTTTGATAAGAGTGGAGATGTGATTACCTCCACCGTCAAAGATTTTATTAAGAACTATAACGATACCATTATATCGGCGAAGAACAGTATCAATTCCGGTGTGGCATCCAATCTAAACAGCCTGATGTCCAAGACCAACGCCAATGCAACGGAGCTTGGAACCATCGGAATTAGCGTGTCCTATGATGGTAAGCTGAGTATAGATGAGGCGAAGTTCGGTGATTCCGACAGTGGAATTGCCAAGTATGTGCTTCAGAATTATGCCAAGTCCATCCAGACCAATGCATCCCTGGTGAACTTCTATGCAAGCTCCCAGAGCAATGCATCTACCGGATATAATGCATCTGGCGCATATTCACCAAGTGATTTGGTATCGAATATGTATAATTCCATTGGATAAAAGTAAAAAAAGAAATGCCAACGGGTCATCCCGTTGGCATTTTTATGTTGCAATGATTATTCTGCTCTCGGTAATTCCCAGCGGAAGGTTGCTGCAAGAATACGAAGAACCACAACCGTGCCGGTTCCGACAAACATGGCAGGAACACTTCCCACCATATCCCAGATGAAAGAGCATACCAGTGCGCCGATAATGGATGCACAGGCATAGAAGTGTTTTACAAAAATATATGGGGTATTGCCGGCCATAATGTCACGCATCACACCGCCGCCGACACCGGTTACCGTTCCGACAAAAACAAGTAAGAACAGTCCGTGCTCCGGAACTACCGCATAAGCGGTTGCAATTCCAACAACGGTAAAAATACCAAGTCCGATGGAATCCGTTATCAACAAAAAGCTCTGAAAGAATTTGTTCTCTTTCATGACCCATTCCCGTACCGGTGGCAGAAAAATAATCAAGGCTACCACAATAGAGATGAGGGAGTAAATCGGTGAGATAAAGGCCTGCGCCGGAGTATTGCCGATAACAACATCACGAATCACACCGCCGCCAACACCGGTAGTAAGGCCAAGAATCATGACACCCAAGACGTCCATTTTTTTCTCGATAGCAACAATGGCTCCGGAAATGGAGAAGGCGATGGTTCCGATTATTTCAAATATAAAAATCACTGTTTCGACCACAGTTGAATCCTCCAAATAAAGATTATTTCAACAGGTTTCGAATCTTTTTTCTTTCCCGTGAGTTATCTCATGCACACGATTATAGCATAGCCGTTATGCTTCCTCTACTCATTTATCATGCAAAATGCTACAATTATTGTAGCTTGATTTCAAAAGGGGGGGAGTTCAAATGGCAAATCAACCTAGATCCAGAGAAAAACATGTAACCGGCGGTGGTGCCGGTGTTCATAGAAGAGGAAGCGGCTTAGGCAGTGGTCCCGTGGGAAGTGGAAGCTTTCATGGTGGTGGAAGTGGCGGCAACAGTGGTGGCAGTGGCCCCAATCGGTCTTCCGGTGGAGGCTCCATGATTAAGATTATCATCCTAGTCCTACTGTTAGTCTTCGGCGGAGGCGGTGGACTTAGCACCTTTCTTGTTGGAGGAAATGATCCCTTAGATACTATGCCAAGCACCAGTACATCCCAGAGTACATCCGGGGATATGACAGGAACCTTGTTGTCGGCCTTGCTTGGCGGAGGCGGTGTTACCGGTGCTTCTTCCCCGTGGAGCCAAGACCGCAATACCGGTGTATTGGATACCTCCGTAGATCCATCTGCCAGAGAGCGATATACCACAATCAAGGGTGATGGAACAGACCAGATTACCCTGATGGTCTATATGTGTGGAACGGACCTTGAGTCCAGAAGCGGAATGGCCACCAACGATTTGATGGAGATGACCAAGGCAACCTTGTCGGATAACATCAATCTCATTGTATTCACCGGCGGATGTAACGGTTGGAAAAACAACGTGGTCTCTAGCCAGTATAACCAGATATATCAGGTGAAAAACGGTGGCTTGCAGCTATTAGAGAAGAATGCCGGAACCAAGGCTATGACCGACCCAAGCAACCTGTCTTCCTTTATTCAGTACTGCAGCAAGAATTATCCGGCCAATCGAAATATGCTGATCTTCTGGGATCACGGCGGTGGCTCCATCTCCGGATACGGATACGATGAGAAAAACCAGAGCGCCGGTTCTATGAACTTAAGCGGTATTCATCGTGCCTTAACCGATGGCGGTGTGAAGTTCGATTTTATCGGATTTGATGCCTGCTTGATGGCAACGGTAGAGACGGACCTGATGGCAGCGAATCATGCGGATTACATGATTGCATCGGAAGAGACGGAACCGGGCATCGGTTGGTATTATACCAACTGGCTAACCGCATTGGCGAAGAATCCATCCATGCCAACCATTGAGATTGGCAAGAATATCGTGGATGATTTTGTAAAAGAATGTAATAACAAGTGCCAGGGCCAGAAGACGACCTTGTCCGTTGTGGACTTGGCGGAATTGGAAGCAACCATTCCGGATGATTTTAAAGCTTTTGCAACCAGCACCAAGGATTTGATTGAGCAGGATCGCTACCAGGTAGTGTCCGATGCCAGAAGTCATGCCAGAGAATTTGCAACCTCTTCCCGCATCGACCAGATTGATCTGGTGGATTTTGCCAAGGGACTGCATACACCGGAAGGGGAGGCACTTGCCAAGGCATTACTTGGTGCGGTGAAGTACAATCAGACCGCATCCACCATGACAAACGCCTATGGTATTTCCGTATACTTCCCGTACAACAAGACGGCTAAGGTAGAACAGGCGGCCGGCACCTACGATGCCATCGGTATGGATGATGAATATGCCGACTGTATTCGTGCTTTTGCCAAGGTAGAGACCGGTGCCCAGATGAGTACGGCAGGCTCCTATAATTCACCGTTGATGTTCTTATTGGGTGAAGCCTTAGGCGGCAGATCCATGGATGTTCCGGAGGGCATGTTTGATCCGACGGGACTTCTGTGGGAGACAGACGGTGGCAAGTCTTACATGCATTTATCGGCCCAGCAGTGGCAGCTGGTACATGGGGTAGACCTGGCCATGTATTATGATGACGGTGCCGGATACGTGGATTTGGGAGAGGATAACCTCTTTGATATTGACGAGAATGGGAACTTGATTGCGGATGTGGACGGAACCTGGCTTTCCATTAACGGACAGCCGGTAGCCTACTATCACACCGATACCTTGGATGATGGCGAGAATTACACCATTACCGGATATGTGCCGGCGGTGTTGAATGGGGATACTGCGGTGAAGTTAATCTTAATTTTCGATAATGACCATCCATACGGATATATTGCAGGAGCAAGACGTAACTACAAGGATGGGGAGACCGAGACAGAGGCCCGTGGCTTAATCGAATTACAGCCGGGAGATACCCTGGATTTCACCTGCGATTATTATTCTTATGATGGAACCTATCAGGATTCCTACTACTTAGGCGAGCAGATGACAGTCACCGAGAATATGGAGATTAGCAACACCGATGTAGGGGAGAACTACATTGCGTTGTATAAGTTTACGGATATTTATAACCAGCCGTATTACACGGAACCGGTAAAATAAAGAAAAATGGCAAGCAGTTTTGCTTGCCATTTCTTTTATGCCACATCAAATTGCATCTGATAGTATTTGGCGTAGATGCCGTCCAATTTCATCAGTTCTTTATGGGTACCCCGCTCGCGAATACCGTCACTGTCTAAAACAATAATCTCATCGGCTCCGAGAATGGTGGATAGACGATGGGCAATGGTAATTGTTGTTCTTCCAACAGATAATCGATCCAGGCTTTCCTGGATAAAACGTTCACTCTCGTTGTCGAGGGCGCTGGTTGCTTCATCCAGAATCAGGATTGGAGGATTCTTCAGGAAGACACGGGCAATAGCGATACGCTGCTTCTGTCCTCCGGAGAGCCTTGTACCGCGTTCTCCAACCTCCGTATCAAATCCATTGGGCAATCCGTTGATGAAGTCTAAAAGGTCTGCATTCTTGGCTGCCTCGTAAATCTCTGCATCCGTTGCGTCCGGTTTGCCGTAGGCAATGTTCTCGCGAATGGTTCCGTTGAAGAGATACACATCCTGCTGTACGATGCCGATGTAGGAACGCAGGGACTTCTGGGTGACGGTGCGAATATCAACCCCGTCGATACATACAGATCCGCCGGTTACATCGTAGAATCTTGGCAGCAGCGCACATAGGGTGGTCTTGCCGCCGCCGGAAGGTCCAACAATGGCAATGGATTTGCCGGCATCTACATGGAAATCAATGTGCTCCAATACTGCTTCTTCCTCTTCATAGGAGAAGCACACGTCCTTATAATCAATGACGCCCTTGACGTCTGTTAGTTCACCGGCATCCGGCGCATCTTCGATTTCCGGAACGGTATCAATGACGTCGATGAAACGCTCGAATCCGGCCAAGCCCTTCTGGAGCTGCTCGGTAAACTCTACCAGAACATTTACCGGATTAATGAAGATATTGATGTATAAGGCATAGATTGCCAACTCTTCGCCGGAGAGTTGCCCCTTGGCAATGAAGAATCCACCGGCAATGAGGACCGTGACATACATCAGCCCCTGGAACATACGGGTTCCGGAGAAAAACAAGGCCATCTGGATGTAGTTGGCTTTTTTGGAATCCAAGAAGGCCAGGTTACTTTTGTCGAATTTCTGTTGTTCAATCTCTTCCCCGGTAAAAGACTTCACCACGCGAATGCCGCCTAAGGTGTCCTGCAAGGAGGAGTTGATGCCGGCGATTTTCTTGCGGTTATCTGCGAAGGTGGCACGCATTTTGCCATTCTGAAGGATGGAAAAAACTGCCATCAGAATAACAACAGCTACTAAACACAGAGTCATAGGAACATTGATCATCAGAAGGAAAATCAAGGATCCGATAATGCTGACCACTGAGATAAAAATGTTTTCCGGACCGTGGTGGGCCAACTCGGAAATATCGAAGAGGTCGGAGACGAGCTTGCTCATCATCTCTCCGGTGTTGTGGGTATCATAATAGGAAAAAGACAGACTCTCGAACCGGTCGAAGAGCTGGCGGCGCATGGTGGATTCCATGCGGGCCCCCATCATATGTCCCTGGTAACTCATGTAGTATTTGCAGGCGCTTCGGATGATGTACATCAGAATAAGAAGGGAGGCCAGTAGTCCAAGCTTGCTTAGAATCACTTCCGGCACCTGAAGAAACAGAGTTCCCCGCAGGAAACGTAACAACTGCGGGAAGACCAGATCAATGGCGGACATGATGGATGCGGCGATTAAGTCTAGGATAAATACGCCGATGTAAGGCTTGTAATAGGGGATGAGTCGTTTGATTAGTTTCATGAAATACCTCGTAAAAATTGTTTGCAATCTTTTCCTACTATCATACGAAAAACTACGTGGACACTCAATAGAAATTTGCAAAAACAGATGCTACTTTCCGTGGGTTGCGAGGAAGCACCGTCCTCGATACAATAGAGAAGGAATATATGTTATGAATCAAGGGAGGATTTATGGCAAGAACGAAGAAAGCAAAGACAAATACACTGAAGCGTTTGTTTCTGGTGGATTTTGAGAATGTAAAGAGTGCAGGATTGAATGGCATCTTAGGTCTTACGGAAGAAGACACCGTATGTTTCTTCTATAGTGAGAATGCAGAGACCATGACTTTCGGCCTTCATCGTCGATTGACGGAGACCAAGGCTACAGTCCAATATCAGAAGGTGGAAGTGGGTGTAAAGAATGCGTTGGATTTCCAACTTTCTTCCTATTTAGGATATGCCATTTCACAGAATCTGGCAGCTGGGTTAGATCAGGTGCAGTACTATATCGTGACCAATGATCAGGGATTTGCTTGCTTGAAGACCTATTGGAAGAAGCGGAATGTGGAGGTGAATCTGGTTTCTGAGATTACGGTAGGTGTGCAGAACGTAGCACCTGCTAAGGAAGAGGCCAAGGAGACAAAGCCTGTGAAGGACGCCAAGAACACCAAGACGACAAAGCCTGCAGTCAAGGAAACAAAGGATGTTGAGAAGGCAGAGAAACCTGCCAAAAAACCGACGCGAAGAAGGTCGACCAAGAAGGCTACGAAGGAAACTACAAAGGAAGCTACGACAGAGTAGAATGATAAGAAAGGCATATAAAACCGGTTATTTCATTGGTTTTATATGCCTCTTTTTTATACTATGCCTTCTTTTTTAACTCTTCTACGATGCGATCGTATTCTTCCTCGTCCAACTTATAATGTTTGATATACAACCGATAGGAGATGAACATCAAGACACATGGCAGGATGCAGATGCATAGGAGTAGTCCGATGCGTTCGGCAGAGGTAACCCCTGCAATAACATCGCTGATGGATGAGAGCTTGCTTGCTTCATCTATGGTGCCGGCGGAAGCGGCATTCTCATAATCGGAGATCTGGTTGGTGTAAGTGGTAACGCCAAGAATCATGTATATCAATGCAGTGATAAGGACCACCAGAGCAGAGGCCATCTTGGTTAAAAACGGTCGCAGGCTGGTGATGATACCTTCATCCCGGGTGCCGTATTTGTATTCGTTATATTCTACCGTATTCATAATGGAAATCATCATAATCAGATAGAAGCAATAGTTACCGAAGTTGCCACACATGTAGCCGATGACAATCAGCGGGAACTTCACTGCGTCCGGAATAATAAGCCCTGCAAGAAGCATCAGCGTATATCCTGTTGCAGAAGTAATCATCATAATGCCCATCAGGGGTTTGCGATGAATCTTCCGGGAGATATTCGGATAGAAAATCATGAGGATTGCAGTGGCTGCCATACCAACGGTGGTAAACAAGGAATACAATCCGCCGTCATATCCGAACTGGAAGTACAGGTAGGTGGCTCCCATGCCGCCTGGAATCAGCATGTTGGACACTTCCTCGAAGAGGAAGATGAGGCACATCCAAAGCAACTGATCATTGCCGGTGACGGTGCCAATGATTTTTTTCATGCTGACCTTGGTCGGTGGTGTGGCTTGTTCCGAACGATTCTCCCGAACCCCGGCAAGGGTTGCAATCATAAAAAGCGGAGAGAGGATGCCGATGGCCAAAGCAATACGGCTGTATCCGGTGGTGGCGCTTCCGCCCCAGGCATTTTTGCCGGTGGTAAGAAGCGGAATCAAAACGGAAGCCAATACACTTCCGATTCCTGCAAAGAGCGTCGCTCTGGCGGTAATGGTATTGCGCTCATCCGCATCGGAGGATAAGGCCGGAACCATGCCCCAGTAAGAAATATCGCTCATGGTATAGGTAATGCTGTATAGGATATAGATGATGCCGAAAAAGATAATGAACTGCCATCCTTGCAGCTTGCTGGAAAAAGCAAAGTATACAACGAAGGAGGTACTAAGGACACCTAGAAACAGCCAAGGCTTGAACTTGCCCCAGCGGGTCCGGGTGCTTTCGATAATGTTACCCATGATTGGGTCATTTAAGGCATCGAAGACTCTGGCGAAGACCATAATGCCGGTAACCGCTGCCAGCTGTGGCTTCGTCAGACTTCGTGTAAACATGATATAGGTTAGCAGGAAGCTGGTGACCAGACAATAGGTCATGTCCCTGCCGACCGTACCAAGTGGATAGAAAATCAGATTCTTCTTGTAACGTTCTTTGTCCCCCATAGAAACCTCCCCTAAGTATGTGATTTAGAATTCCAGTGACTTTAAATCATTCACGATTTTGGTAAAACTCATGAAGTGGGAAGCCTTTACCAATACGGTATCCCCCGGCTTCACATCCTTCTTTAACATATCCAATAATTCATCTCTGGTTGCAAAAGCATGAATGCTTGTCTGTGGTGCACGCTCTCTTGCACCGGCAACAATCTCTTCGGATAATTCTCCGGCGGTGTAGAGCTCATCAATGGCAAGGTTTGCCATGTGCTCCCCTACTTCCCGATGGAGGGCGCGTTCATTCACACCAAGCTCACCCATATCGCCAAGGACTGCAATCTTGCGGCCGGAAGCAGTGTTTAAGATGTTGAGTGCCTCCTTCATGGACATTGGGTTGGCGTTGTAACAATCGTCAATGATGGTAAGACCATTGTCCGCATGAATCAAGTTGCTGCGACCGGTAATGGTGCCGGCAGCATTGACGCCGGCTTGAATCTGTGCATCGGAAAGCCCCCATTCTTTCGCAACACAGGTAGCGGCAACGGCGTTGGCAACATTATGAATGCCCGGTACATGAATGTGTACGTCGAAGGCACTGTCTTCATAATGAATGGTTGCTTGCATACCATCCAAACCAAGGTTCTTCACATCGGTTGCATATCCAACAAGCGGAGCATGAGCATCTTCCCGATGGATACCGAAGAAAATCGGAGCCTTGCCATTGACTTGGGATACGGTGGCAAGCTTATCGTCCTCACCGTTTAGAATGGCAAGTCCGCGGCTGGTTAAGTGATCGAACATCTCGGTCTTGGCCCGTAAGACACCATCCCGGTCACCGAGATTCTCTAAGTGACAGGTGCCGATATTGGTAATGACGGAGATATCCGGATTGCCGATGGCGGCTAAGCGATGCATCTCATCAAAATCGGAGATGCCCATCTCAAGAACAGCAACCTCATGCTCGTCGCGAATTCGCATGATGGTAAGCGGAAGACCGATTTCATTATTGAAGTTGCCTTCTGTTTTTAATACGTTGTACTTCTGTGCCAAAACGGAAGCAATCATCTCCTTTGTGCTGGTCTTGCCCACGCTTCCGGTAATACCAACCACCTTAATATCCAACTGCTGACGATAGAAGGCAGCAATCTCTTTTAAGGCAACAAGGGTAGAAGGAACAACGATGTAAGGCTTGTCGCAATTCTGCGGTGCTACCTCTACCAGAGCACAAGCGGCAGGCCCGTTTAACAAATCTACGACAAAATCATGGCCGTCCACCCGTTCACCCTTCACTGCAACGAAGAGATATCCGTCTTCCACCTGACGGCTGTCGATGACAGCGCCGTTGATGTAGACCTCGTCCGGGTTGGAACAGTTATGCAATTCGCCGTGGCAGGCAGCTGCCACGTTGGTTAGGTTCATATTTTTTAACATCCGCGTTTCTCCAAAGAAAGCTGAATCAGCTTATCGCATAATTCGTTGTAATTCACTCCTTCCACAGCGGCTTCCTGTGGAAGAAGACTGGTTGGTGTCATACCCGGAAGGGTATTTACTTCCAAGCAGTGAATCTCGTTGGCCTCGTTCAATAAGAAATCGATACGGGCATAGGTGTTCAGACCGATGGCAGCAGCGGCAAGCTCTGCATAATGCTGCATCTCCTTCGTCTTGTCTGCAGATAATTCAGCCGGGCAGGTCTCTACGGCAGAACCTGCAGCGTATTTGTTCTTGTAATCATAGAAGCCCTTCACCGGTGCAATCTCAATAATCGGTAGTGCACGTCCTTCGATGACACCAACGGAGAATTCACGTCCGCCAACGTAGTCTTCGATGACGATGGTATCTTCCCAGGAAAAAGCTTCATCCAAAGCAGCCTGTAAGCCGGAAGCATCCTGCACGATGGAAACACCGATGCTGGAACCGCCACATGCCGGCTTAACGACACATGGATATTTGATGGTGGCAAGTGCTTCCTGCAAGTCTTCCTGGTTCTTATTCACACGGATACCGCCCGGAACCGGAACACCGGCAGCCTGAAGATAAATCTTGGTGGTATCTTTGTTCATGGAAATGGCACTGGAGAGGTAATCACTTCCGGTATACGGAATACCGAAGAGATCGAAGGTGGCCTGGATACGGCCGTCCTCGCCGTTGGAACCGTGAAGCGCCATAAATACCACATCTGCCAGACGGCAAATCTGGATGACGTTCGGTCCGAAGAAGCACTTGGACTGGTCCGCTCTGGAAGCGCGAATGGCGTCTAAGTCCGGAGCAACACCGTCTAAGACCGGAATCTCAATATCGAAATCGTGGCTGCGGTCGAAAACGGAAGCATCCAATGCCTGCTCGCTGTCGCCGTAACCCATAAATACGTCTAACATGATGACCTTGTGTCCGTTCTCCCGAAGAGCCTTGGCAACATTGCTGCCGGACACGAAGGATACGTTACGCTCGGTGCTTAAACCACCGCATAAAACTACTATATTCATCTGATTATCTCCTCATAAAACATCGTAAATATGCCCTTAAAATATAGCCCTTTTTCCTATAAAAAACAAGAAAAAGCACCAACGCAAAACTGCGCCGGTGCTTCGAAAAATCTTATACACTTGGAATCGTTAGACGATAGCCGTCACTAAATATCCATAAATGAGCGGAAGACATCTGAAGTAGTCGAATCGGATCGCCGTGTTCTGCAATCTCCGGTTCGATTTGGGCCCGATCCCGCTCCAAATAAGTTTTTAATTCTTGAAACAAGTTGGTCATCTCTAGGTCTTCCTCCGACCTTTATTAATCTACTAGAAATGGAAACGTTCGTCAAGTTCTAGACAGTTGTTCCCATGACCTTCCATAGTCCGTCGTGAAAACTGAAGGAAATTCCAATGAGGCGTTCCTGTCCGAAAGCCACAATCTTGCACTCGAAGAAGAGGGTGGGATTGTGCATCGGATCTACCGTCTTGTTCAGATTGGTACACCGGTAGGATTTGATGGTGAAGGCCTGGTATTCCCCGTCCTCATCCTGTAGACGTATCTTCAGCGGGATGATGTTCCCGTCCTTCTTGTGTTGGCAAATCACATCTAACGTTTTCTGAGAGTGAACCATAACACCCATTGCACACACCTCCTTAACGTACACACATTATATGATGGGAATGTATGTTCGTCAAGAACGAATGTTTGGGCTTATGCGAGGGCTTCATTTAAGAAGCAAATATATTTTTCGGTAAGTGCCGATTGAGGTGTGTTGGCGGGAAGAATATATCCAATCTCCATATAGTCATCCACCGCAAGGGGCTTAGCGATGATATGAGGCCCGTTTAATTCTTCACTGATGACGCCACTGCAGATGGTATAACCGTTCAGTCCCACCAACAGGTTAAAAAGTGTTGCCCGGTCACGGACAATAATCTCTTTGTCGGAATCCATAGTGCTTAGAATCTCTTCGGAAAAATAGAAGGAGTTGTGACTGCCCTGCTCATAAGATAAGCGTGGATATGGTGCTAGGTCTTCTAAAGAGATTTCCTTTTTCTTGGCCAAGGGACTGTTCTTTCCAATAAATACATGGGGCGCGGCCCGGAATAAGGCGGTGAAGGTAAGCCCGTGATCCCGCAGGGTTTTCCGGATGACCGGTTCGTTGAATGTGTTCAGGTACAGCACACCAATCTCGCTGCGGCGATGGGCTACATCATCGATGATGTCATAGGTCTGGGTCTCCCGCATATGGAATTCATATTTGTCGCCACCACTGGCCTGAATCAATTTCACGAAGGCTTCTACGGCGAAGGAGTAGTGCTGGGCAGAGACGCAGAATCGCTGCTTCCCTTGCTTGGTGCCGGTGTAGTGGGCGTTCATCAGGTTGGCCTGGTCTAGAAGCTGGCGGGCGTAACCTAAGAATTCATCCCCTTCCGGAGTAAGCTCGATGCCCTTCTTGGAACGGTGGAAGATGGTAATGCAGTATTCCTGCTCCAATTCTTTCACGGCGGTGGTCAGACTTGGTTGCGCAATATACAACTGCTTGGCAGCTTCGGTAATACTGCCGGTTTCCGCTACGGTAACCACGTAGGATAATTGTTTCAGTGTCATGGGGACTCCTTTTTGCTATACATATTACCTATATTATATTTAAATATATAGAAAGAAACTATAGATAAAGGCAACTTATTCGTATTTTACCCAGCAAAACGGTAGGAGTCTTTTTTCTTGGAAACTCCATAGCCTCTGGGTTATACTAGACACAGATGATTTTCTGGGGAAAAGGGAGAATAAACATATGAAAATGAAAAGACAACTTCGTTGGATGTTATTACTGCTTGTAACCTTGCTGCTTGCCGTAACCGGTTGTGGCAAGAAGGCGCCGGTGGAAGACGTGGCGCCGGTGGCAGAGGAAGAGGTGGTAGAAACACCTGTTGTGGAGGAAGAACCGGAAGAAGAACCGGAGGAGCCAACAGAAGACGAATTCGGTACGGAAGCGGATATTGCAGCGGAAATTGCCTATGACGGCATGTATACCACCAAGGAAGACGTGGCGTTGTATTTGCATACCTACGGTGAGTTGCCGGTGAATTTCATGACCAAGGCAGAGGCTGCACAGCTTGGCTGGGAAGGCGGCTCCTTAGAACCATATGCGCCGGGCATGTGCATTGGCGGAGACCGCTTCGGTAATTATGAAGGCAAGCTTCCGGTGCAGGAGGGCTATCATGAATGTGATATCAATACCATGGGTGCCGATGACCGTGGTGCGGAGCGCCTGGTGTACTCCGACAGCGGAAACATATACTATACACCGGATCATTACAATACATTTGAGCAGCTGTACAGCGCTAAGGAGGATCAATAATGAAAGAGTATGAGGTGGATTTAACCAGCGTTTTTAATGCAGACGAATTCCATGAACGCTTGGGAGAAGTGGTACCTTTGCCAAGTCACTATGGGAAGAATTTGGATGCGTTGCATGACGTTTTGACGGAATCCAAGGACTGGAAGTTAACCTTCTCCAGTACCACCGAGGCGGAAGTGACTATGGGCAAATACATGGCATCTTTGCGCCGGATGTGTAAGGCAGCCATGGAAGAGAATCCTTCCCTTGAGGTTATTTTTGAATGAGAAAAACATATGTGAGGGGAAGTCTTGCGGCAGTGGCGGCAATGTTGTGTGTAGGCTGCGGCCCGAAGGAAGCTCCGGCGCCGGATGCTGCAGGAGAACCCATGATTCCAATCATAGAAGAAAACGAGGATAACGGAAAAATGCTGGGAAACGACTGGTACAGTGTGGGAGATGTCATCGATACGGAGTTGTTGGATATGCAACAACTTGCAACCTATTTTACTATGGAAGAAATACAAGAAGGCGATGAGGTCTATCAACGGATTTACGGGAAATCTTTCCCGACAGACGGCAGTATGAATCTATCGGAACTTCGTTATTTGAAGATGCTGTATGTAGATTATGATGGCTTGAGTCGTTGCGGTGAGATGATTGTGAATGCCGAGATTGCAGATGTGACCATGGATATTTTCCTGCAACTCTATGAGGCGGGATATCCCATCGAACGCATGGAGCTGATTGATAACTATTGGGAGACGGACGGAAATACCACGGACCGGAAGTCCATTCTGGCCAATAATTCCTCTGCCTTCTGCTATCGTACCATTGCAGGAACCAATGACATGTCCAATCATGCCTATGGATTTGCGATTGATATCAATCCCCATGACAATCCATATGTCTGGTGCAATCCGGACGGTACGCCGAAGTTAGAGACCTTGGATGCCCATGAGCAGGAGATGATGGAGAACCGGGAAGAGAAGGAACACGCCATTACCCACGAGGATTTGGCTTACCGGCTCTTTACGGAAGCGGGCTTTGACTGGGGCGGAGATTGGTCTAATCCGTTGGATTACCAACATTTTGAATGGAAGAGACAGTAATATAAAAGGAATGCTTGCAAATACCCGTTCTTTTCTATATATTAGAACAGATGGAATGAATAATTTTGCATTGAGAAATTCATTTTGAATGAAAAAGCGATGCAAAATTGTCTCAAAATGCAAGATTCGCATCTTAAAAATTCATTTTTAAGAAAAATAATTGCAGGATGAGGAACCTTCATGGATTTATTTGACTTTATGAGAGAAAAAAACAGCAAATCGGAGTCCCCGTTGGCTTCCCGTATGCGCCCAACCACCTTGGAAGAGGTGGTAGGACAGGAGCATATCATCGGTAAGGACAAGATGCTGTATCGTGCCATCAAGGCAGACAAGCTGGGCTCTGTTATTTTTTACGGACCGCCCGGAACCGGTAAGACTACCATGGCCAAGGTCATTGCTAATTCCACCAAGAGTGAATTCAAGCAGATCAACGCTACGGTTGCCGGTAAGAAGGATATGGAAGCGGTGGTGGAAGAAGCCAAGAACACCATGGCCATGTACGGACGAAGAACCATTCTTTTTATTGATGAGATTCATCGTTTCAATAAGGGCCAACAGGATTATCTGCTCCCCTTTGTAGAGGACGGAACCATTATTCTGATTGGTGCAACCACGGAGAATCCTTACTTCGAAGTGAATGGTGCTTTGATTTCCAGATCCATTGTCTTTGAGCTTAAGCCTTTGTCCCAGGACAACATCAAGACCTTGCTCTTGCGTGCGGTCAATGATGTAGAGAAGGGGATGGGTGCCTATCATGCCGCTTTGGATGAGGAGGCATTGGAATTCTTAAGCGACATATCCGGGGGCGATGCAAGAAGTGCTTTGAATGCTATTGAATTGGCGGTGTTAACTACAGAGCCGTCGGAGGATGGTGTGATTCATATCACCTTGGATGTGGCCAGTGAGTGTATCCAGAAGCGGGCTATCAAGTACGACAAGGGCGGTGACAATCATTACGATACCATCTCCGCTTTTATTAAGAGTATGCGAGGCAGTGATCCGGATGCGGCGGTGTATTACTTAGCACGGATGCTATCTGCCGGAGAAGATGTGAAGTTCATTGCCAGACGCATCATGATTTGCGCATCGGAAGATGTAGGCAATGCAGATCCGATGGCTATGGTGGTGGCAGCCTCCGCAGCAACGGAAGTGGAGCGCGTGGGAATGCCGGAGAGCCAGATTATTCTCTCCCAGGCAGCAACCTATGTGGCCTGCGCTCCGAAGTCCAACGCAGCATGCAATGCGATTTTTGCTGCCAATGATGCAGTTCGAAATGTGGCGATTAAGGGCGTGCCGGTGCATCTGCAGGATGCCCATTACGGCGGTTCCGCCAAGCTGGGACACGGCATCGGTTACAAATATGCCCATGATTATCCGAACCACTACGTGGAGCAGCAATACCTGCCGGATGAGCTGGTGGGAACGAAGTTCTACGAACCGACGGAGAACGGCTATGAGAAGACAATCCGTGAACACATGGATTTTCTACATAACAATTAAGTAAAAGGAAAAGAAAAGGATTACGCGAGGAGGAAAGAGATGAAACAGTATCAGGAGATGTCAAAAGAAGAATTGCTTCAGGAAAAAGAAAGCTTGGAAGCCGCTTACAAGGCTTATCAGAAGCGTGACTTACACCTGAACATGGCACGTGGTAAGCCATCTACCGAGCAGTTGGATTTGGCAATGGATTTGCTGAACAACGTGCTGGATGAGCGGGACATTATCATTATGTCCAACGGCCTTGATGCCCGTAACTACGGTGGCCTGGAAGGAATCCCGGAAGCAAAACAGCTCATTGCATCCATGGTTGATGCCAAGCCGGAGCAGGTTCTTCTCTATGGTAACTCCAGTTTGAATATGATGTATGACACCGTTGCACGTGCCATGACCCATGGTATCTGTGGCAACACCCCTTGGATGAAGCAGGAAGGAATCAAGTTCCTCTGCCCGGCTCCGGGATATGATCGTCACTTCGCCATTACCGAGCACTTCGGTATTGAGATGATTACCATTCCGATGACCATCGACGGACCGGATATGGATTTGGTGGAGAAGTACGTGAATAATGACCCAACCGTTAAGGGTATCTGGTGTGTACCGAAGTTCTCCAATCCTCAGGGCTATGTATACTCTGATGAGACGGTACGTCGTTTTGCCAACTTGCATCCGGCAGCAGACGATTTCCGTATCTTCTGGGACAACGCTTACTGTGTACACTACCTCTACGATGAAGAGGTACAGATTCCAAATATTATTGAATTGGCTGCAGAGGCAGGCAATCCGGATATTGTATTCGAGTTCTGCTCTACATCTAAGGTCAGCTTCGCAGGCGGTGGAATTGCCGGTATGGTAACCTCCCGCAAGAACATTGACGATGCGTTGGTATCCATGTCCATCCAGACCATCAGTCATGACAAAATCAACCAGTTGCGCCACTGCATGTTCTTCGAGAACGGCAAGCGTATTCCGGAGCATATGAAGAAACATGCTGCGATTCTTCGTCCGAAGTTCGAAGCAGTCCTTCGTGCATTGGACCGTGATATTACACCGGTTGGAGCAGGTAAGTGGGTAAAACCGATGGGCGGTTACTTTATTACTTTCGAAACTCTTGAAGGCTGTGCAGCTCGCACCATTCAGCTCGCTAAGGAAGCCGGCGTAACCATGACCGGAGCAGGTGCACCATTCCCGTATCATAAGGATCCGAAGGACTCTTGCATCCGTATTGCACCTTCTTACCCGAACCTTGAAGAGATTACTCAGGCTGCAGACATCTTTACTGTTTGTGTAAGATTAGCAACTGTAGAAAAACTCTTAGTAGATTAATATTGTTATTTAGCGCCGAAGTCAAACTCGGCGCTTTTTTAATAATCCCCATTTGGGGGCATCCCTGTGTTTCTGTAGCGAGTCTGTGCAAGCGTCAGTACTTGAAGGTCTGCGTAGCAGAGCTTCTTAGTATCTGCTACGCTTGTCACCGATAGCGTTGCTGAACGTCCGGGGGACGTTCGCTTAGCAACGACCGGAGCGGAGCGGAGACAGCGACCTCGCGGGAAACATAGGGATGCCCCCAAAAAGGGGATTCATGATATAATGAAACCGAGTTTGACTGAAACATAAAGGAGAAACAAATGAAAAGAGATTACAAAGTTGGATTTATCGGATGCGGCAATATGGGAAGCGCCATGATTGGGGGCATCTTGAAAAACGGACTGGCAGGCAAAAATGAAATTATTGCTTCCTGTAAAAGTGAAGGCACCAAAGAACGTATTACCAAAGAATTAGGAATTACGGTGACCTTGGACAGTGCGGAAGTGGCACAGAAGGCAGACGTGGTATTTTTGGCGATTAAGCCTTATCAGTTTGATGCAGTATTGCCGCAGATTAATGGCAAGCTGGAAGCAGACCAGATTGTGATTTCCGTTGCAGCAGGCAAGACCTTGTCTATGATTGAGACAGCGCTGATGTCTATTGACGTGGCAGGCAAGTTAAAGGTGGTTCGTGCCATGCCAAATACTCCGGCGTTGGTTGGTGAGGCGATGACCGCCATAACTCCGAATGCGAATTTGAATGAAGAAGACATTGCCAAGGTAAAGGCTTTGTTCGAGAGCTTCGGTCAAGTGGAAGTGGTACCGGAATCTATGATGAATGCTGTTATCGGTGTCAGCGGTTCTTCCCCTGCGTTTATTTATATGTTGATTGAAGCCATGGCAGATGCAGCCGTGGTAGAAGGTATGCCGCGGGCACAGGCTTATAAGTTTGCAGCCCAGAGTGTGCTGGGATCTGCCAAGATGGTATTAGAGACAGGCATGCATCCGGGTGCATTGAAGGATGCGGTATGTTCTCCGGGAGGCACGACTATTGCCGGTGTGGAAGCGTTGGAACAGTGTGGATTCCGTGGAACCGTGATGGAAGGCATCCGCGCCACTGTTGCAAAAGCGGAAGAAATGAGCAAATAGGCTTTCTTTTTCGGCCGTTCTGCGAAAAAAGTTAGACAACTATACAAAATGTTTTAATTGTAATATAATGGACATGTGCAACAAGTGTCGATGAGGGTGGGGAGTTATGTACAAAGACGGTAGAATTCTAATCGGAAAATCAGGGGAAGAAGAAATCTGGATTCGACCATCCATGGCCAATCGTCATGGCATGATCGCCGGTGCCACCGGTACCGGTAAGACCATCACGTTGAAAGTGATGGCGGAATCCTTCAGTGATGCGGGCGTGCCGGTATTCCTTGCAGATGTGAAGGGAGACTTGGCCGGTATGTGTAATCCCGGCAGCATGAACGAATCGCTGCAGAAGCGTATCGATGCCCTTGGAATTTCGGATTTTGACTTCCGTAAGTATCCTACTGTTTTTTGGGATGTATACCAGGAGAAGGGGATTGCGCTTCGTACCACAATCTCTGAGATGGGGCCTTTGCTTCTTGCAAGAATTCTCGGCCTCAATGATACCCAGACGGATATTTTAACCGTGATTTTTAAAATTGCGGATGATGAAAACCTATTGTTAATCGATACCAAGGATTTAAAATCCATGATTTCTTATGTGGGAGACAAGGCGAAGGAATACTCTCTGACATACGGAAACATTGCCAAGCAGAGTTTGTCTGCCATTGTGCGCGCCATCGTGGCCTTAGAGGCAGAAGGCGGAGATCTCTTTTTCGGAGAACCGGCACTGGATATTCACGATTGGCTGGCAACGGATGAGAACGGCAAGGGCAAAATCCATGTATTGGATTGTCAGAAGCTGATTTTGAATCCCACCATGTATGCCACTTTCCTTCTGTGGATGATGGCAGAATTATTTGAGACGTTACCGGAAGCGGGCGATTTGGAAAAGCCTCGTATGGTCTTCTTTTTTGACGAAGCCCATATGCTCTTTGACCATGCATCCAAGGAACTTTTGGATAAGGTGGAGCAGGTGGTAAAACTGATTCGCTCCAAGGGTGTGGGCATCTATTTTATTACACAGACACCGAAGGATATTCCGGATGGCGTCTTAAGTCAGTTAGGCAATAAAGTGCAACATGCGCTTCATGCATATACGCCTGCAGACCAGAAGTATTTGAAGGCTGCAGCGGATGCGTTCCGTACCAATCCTGCATTTGATACCAAGGAGACCTTAGAAGTCTTAGGTGTGGGCGAAGCATTGGTATCAGTCATGGCTGAGGACGGTACGCCGACCGTGGTAGAGCGGGTGACCATTCTGCCGCCACAGTCACAGATGGGTGCCATAGATGACGGTACGCGTCAGGCACAAATCAACAACAATCTATTGGCTTCGAAGTACGCCAACATGGTGGATCGGGATTCCGCCTTCGAGTTCTTCCAGAGAATGGGCATCGAAGAAGGGGAAGCCAAAGCCGCTGCCGAGAAGGAAGCTGCGGATGCTAAGGCAAAAGAGAAGCAGCAGAAAACCGTGAAACGGGAAGCAAAAAAAGTAGCATCCTCTGCGGCAGGAACTATCGGACGAACCGTGGGCAATACCGTGGGAAGCGCGGTTGGCGGCAAGTTCGGACGAACCTTGGGTGGTAACATCGGAGCATCCTTGGGAAGGGGAATACTAAATACACTTTTTAAGTCCTAAGTAACGTAGTACCAACACAATTCAAATCAAAGGAGAATCAGTAAAGATGAAATTGAATGATAAGCGAAGAAAAAGCCTGACGGCAAAGCGTACCATCAAAATTTTTATTGAAAGTCTGTGTAGTTTGATGATGGAGAAACCCTTCGAAAAGGTGACGGTCAGTGACATTTGTGAAGTTGCCATGATCCCGCGAGCGACCTTCTATAACTATTTTGAAGACAAGTATGATCTGTTGGAGACCTACTGCCAGGAATTCGTTAAGAAACCGGGGCTGACACCTCCACAGGGCAATTCCAGTGACTTTAGTGTACAGGCACTTTCCAAGATTCTTGCTGTGGTAGATGAGGAGCACGAATTCCTTCAGAGAATCGTGGAACTCAATGCCCATGGCATTGTATTCCAGCAGATGAAAATCGCTATGGAACAAGAAGCAATGAACCTATATAATGAAGGTGAATTGCCACCGGCTCCATTGCCAAGAGACCTGGATGCACAATTGACGGCTTCCATGATTATCGCAATCTGCCAGTGGTGGTTGGAGAACTATAATGATTATTCCAGTCAGGATGTTATGGCGTTCTTCACCAATATGATAGCGGCGATGAGACAGTCATAGAAAGAGTATGTGAATGTTACAAGAGAAAATAGGACTGATGATTGAAGGCGGCGGTATGAAGTGCGCCTATTCCGCAGGTATTCTCGACCATTTTCTGGACGCGAATATTTCGTTCCCGTATTGCATGGGAGTCTCTGCAGGAAGCGCCAATGCGGTATCTTTTCTGGCAGGCCAGAGAGACCGTAACCGTAGATTCTACGTGGAGCACAGTAGTGATCCCCGCTATGCAGGCATCAGTAACATGATGAAGACCGGAGAATTCTTTGGTCTTCATTATATTTATGGAGAACTATCTAATGAGGACGGATTGGATCCGGTGGATTATGATGCATTCGTGGCAAATCCAACAGAATTTGTAATTACCGCATCCAATGCCAGAACCGGTCGGCCGAAGTATTTTACCAAGGCAGACATTGAGCGGAATCATTTTGAACCCATTATGGCAAGCTCTGCCCTGCCGGTGATGTGCAAGCCGGTGGAGATTCGGGGCAAGATGTATTTCGACGGCGGCGTGCGGGATTCCCTCGGCGTGGAGAAGGCGCTTGCCGATGGTTGTACCAAGCTGGTATATCTGTTGTCCAAGCCGAAGGGATACGTGATGGAACCGCAATCCCTGCGTGGTGTATACACCGCAACTTTGCGACACAAATATCCTTTGACGGTGTATAATATCAATCATCGACATGAGCGGTACAATCGTCAGATGGAGAAGGTTCGGGCTCTGGAGCGGGAAGGTAAGGCCTTCATTTTTTATGTGCCAAACACCTTCCAGATTAAGACTACCACGGTGGACCCGGAACTGATGCAACAGTTGTATGATGCCGGTATGCAGGATGCCATTGACCGTGAGGCCGAACTTCGGGAGTTCATGGGACTTCCGGTGGACTCGTCACATCAGACCGCTTAAATAAAATAGTTAGGAAGTTTTTTGTTACATGGAATTGAAGTTTCGACAGATTATTCGAGGATTTCTACCGATTGTTGTGATTTTCCTCGTTCAGAACGTGTTGGTATTTTTGGTTGCCGGAACCATGGCGTATTTTTTCCTGGCCGGAAGCAACACGACAGATCCGACACAACTGACCAATGCCTTATATGACCACTTGAACCAATTGTTGTCCACACCGGAATTCAACACCGGAATCTCGGTTGCCTATGGTGTGGTCTGCAGTTTGATCTTCGGTGTTTGGTACTGGAGAATGCGCAAGCCGGTTTCCCACGACCATTTCATCGGATATCGCTTCTGGGTGTTCCCGGGGGCATTGATGCTTGCTATGGCTCTGCAGTATCTCACCGGATACATCACGGAGGTGGCCTCTTTGATTGCACCAAGCTGGGCAGCAGAGTATGAGGTGCTCTTGGATTCCATGGGTATGGCAGAGGAATCTGTGTCCGTGTGGTTGATCCTCTATACGGTGATTCTGGCTCCGATTACAGAGGAGTTGTGCTTCCGTGGCCTGACCTATGCATATTTGCGCCGCGGCGTATCCATGTGGTCTGCCGTTGTGATCCAGGCGTTGCTTTTTGCAGGATTCCACGGGAATTTTTACCAGGCGTCTTACACCCTGGTATTCGGATTGTTCATGGGATATGTCTATGCCAAAAGTGAGAACATCTATCTGACCATTGGTATGCACGTTGTTTATAACGCCATTGCGATGTTCGGATATCATCTTGTCTATTTGGGAGACGGCCCGGTTAGTTTCTATTGTATTTTGCTGACCACCATGATGGCATGTTATGTCAGCGTGTTATTGATTACCCGTTCTCTTCCTGCATTGGTAGAGAAGCGCAAAGACGATAAGTAAGGAGCTATTATGTCATTCGTCCATCTACATACACATACGGAATATTCCCTGCTGGATGGCTCCAACAAGATTGTGGAGTATGTTGCCAAAGTTAAGGATATGGGCATGACGGCAGCTGCCATTACGGACCATGGTGTCATGTATGGTGTCATTGACTTCTACAAAGAATGCAAGAAGGCCGGCATCAATCCGGTGCTTGGCTGTGAGGTCTACGTAGCTCCGGGGTCTAGATTTGAACGGGAATTATCCCATGGCGAAGATCGTTATTACCATCTGATTCTGTTGGCGGAGAACAATCTTGGCTATGCCAATTTAATGAAAATCGTATCCATCGGATTCGTGGATGGATATTACTATAAGCCTCGTGTGGATTTTGAAACATTGGAGAAATACCACGAAGGCATTATCTGTTTGAGCGCCTGTCTGGCCGGCGAAGTGGCTCGACTGTTGGAGCGCGGCCTCTATGACGAGGCCAAGGCAGTGGCGTTAAAATACGAAGCATGCTTCGGCAAAGGTAATTATTTCCTGGAGATGCAGGACCATGGAATCCCTGCGCAGCGCACGGTGAACCAGGGCCTTCTTCGTATGTCCCAGGAGACGGGAATCGAGTTGGTATGTACCAACGACTGCCACTACACCAATGCGGAAGATGCGGATGCCCATGATCTTCTTTTGTGTATCCAGACCGGTAAGAAGGTACAGGACGAAGACCGCATGCGCTATGAGGGCGGCCAGTATTACGTCAAGAGTGAAGACGAGATGCGCAGTCTCTTTTCCTATGCACCGCAGGCGTTGGAAAACACACAAAAAATTGCGGACCGCTGTCATGTGGAAATTGAATTCGGTAACACCAAGTTGCCGCATTTTGAGGTGCCGGAAGGTTATGATTCCTGGACCTATCTGAATAAGTTATGTCACGACGGATTGGAGCGACGCTATGCAGCATCCAAGACGCCGGAAGAGTTAGAGAAGATTCGTACCCAGCTGGACTATGAGCTGGGGGTTATTAAGCGTATGGGTTACGTGGATTATTTCCTGATTGTATGGGATTTTATCAACTACGCCCGTATGAATGGAATTCCGGTAGGACCGGGACGAGGCTCCGCAGCCGGAAGTCTGGTGTCTTACACCACCGGAATTACAGATATCGATCCGATTCGCTACAGCTTGCTTTTTGAGCGATTTTTGAATCCGGAACGTGTATCCATGCCCGATATCGACGTGGACATCTGCTACGAGCGACGTGGCGAAGTCATCGACTACGTAGTGGATAAGTATGGCAAGGACTGTGTGACCCAGATTGTAACCTTCGGTACCATGAAGGCCAAGAATGCCATTCGTGACGTGGGACGTGTGTTGGATTTGCCATATACCTATGTGGATAGTGTTGCCAAGCAGATTCCCAATGTGTTGAACATTACCATTGCGGATGCTCTGAAGCTGAATCCGGAATTGAAGACCATGTACGATACCGATGAGACGGTGAAGAGCCTGATCGATTATGCCATGCGCTTAGAGGGACTGCCGCGAAATACCTCCATGCATGCAGCAGGTGTGGTAATTGCCAGCAAGCCGATGGATGAGTTCGTTCCGGTTGCCAAGGGCGCGGACGGAACCATTGTGACCCAGTTTACCATGGTTACCATTGAGGAACTTGGCCTGTTAAAAATGGACTTCTTGGGTCTTCGTACCTTAACTGTTATTAACGATGCGGTCAAAATGATTCGTGCCAATACCGGCCGTGACATCGATTTTCGTAATATGGAATGCGATGACCCGAAGGTCTTCGAGTTGATTTCCAGCGGACGATGCGAAGGTATCTTCCAGTTGGAGAGCGGTGGTATGAAAGGCTTCATGAAGGAGCTGCATCCGGAGAGCTTAGAGGATGTTATTGCGGGAATTTCCCTGTATCGTCCGGGCCCAATGGATTTCATTCCCAATTACATTCGCGGTAAGAACGATAAGGCCTCCATCCGCTATGAGACGCCGGAGTTGGAGCCGATTTTGAAGGCAACCTACGGATGTATCGTCTACCAGGAACAGGTTATGCAGATTTTCCAGAATCTGGCCGGCTACTCCATGGGACAGGCGGACAATATCCGACGTGCCATGTCCAAGAAAAAACAATACGTCATCGATGCGGAGCGCGCCAACTTCGTAGACGGTAATGCCGAGGAGAATATTCCGGGATGTGTGGGCAACGGCATCGATCGGGATGCGGCCAACCGAATTTACGACAGCATGGTGGATTTCGCCAAGTATGCGTTTAATAAATCCCATGCGGCCTGCTATGCGGTCGTTGCATATCAGACGGCATATTTGAAATTGTATTATCCGAAGGAATTCATGGCAGCGCTGATGACATCGGTTATTGATAGTGCCAGTGGCAAGATTGCCAACTACATTCAGGTGTGCCGTGATATGAATATTCCGGTACTGCCGCCGGATATCAATGCCGGAGAAGGTGTCTTCTCCGTTGACGGCGACGGCATTCGCTATGGTATGTATGCCATTAAGAGTGTGGGACGTCCGGTAATCGACCACATCGTGGAAGAGCGTAAGGCCCACGGACCATATAAGAACTTAGAGGAATTCATTAATCGGGTAAACGGCCGGGAAGTCAATAAGCGAAGCTTAGAGAATCTCATTAAGGCCGGAGCCATGGACTGTTTGGAAGGCAATCGCCGACAGAAGGTCTATGTGTTCCCGATGATTCTCGATAGTGTTAACGAGTCCAAGAAGAAAAACATGGAAGGCCAGGTCTCTTTGTTTGATTTGGTACCGGAAGAGACCAAGTCCAGCTTCGAGATTCAGTTCCCGGATCAGCCGGAGTTTGATAAGGAAGTGAAGCTGGCTTTTGAAAAAGAGGTGCTTGGCATCTATGTCAGCGGACATCCTCTGGAAGATTATCTTGACGTGATGGGGCGCATCTGTACGGCTAAGTCTACAGACTTTTTGTTGCAGGAACCGGAAGAAGGCGATATGACCGGCGAGGATGCCACCACTATTGTCAAAGACAAGCAGAAGGTTACCGTTGGCGGTATGATCGTTGACGTGCGGACCATTTTTACCAAGAAGAACCAGATGATGGCCTACGTCACCATCGAGGATTTGTACGGAACCATGGAAGTCATTGTTTTTCCGCGGGATTTCGAGCGGAACCGTCGGGTATTGGTGGAGGACAGCAAAGTCTTCATCTCCGGTCGTGTAGATGCCCAGGAAGAGAAGGATGCGAAGCTGTTATGCGAAAGCGTGACACCGTTCGAAGAGATTTCCAAGACTTTGTGGATTCAGTTTGAGACCAAGGAAGACTATGAATCCATGGAGCAGGGGCTGTTTGATGCCATTGCAGGAAACGAAGGCCGCGATCACATCAAAATATACGTGAAGAATCCCAAGGCAATTAAGGAACTTCCAAGTAAATACAATATTTGTGCCGACCGGGAGACCGTACAAAAGTTGTCCGAGAAATTCGGTGCGGATAATGTGAAAGTTGTATCATAAAAACTTCAAAAATTGTTGAATTTGCAAAGAAAAGTGATTAAAATAAATGCTGTGAATTTATGAAATGAAGTTATGTGTTATTTCAACTGGAACGGAGGAATTTGCAAATGGCAAAAGAAGTTAACACAATCGGCGTACTGACCAGCGGTGGCGATGCACCGGGAATGAACGCTGCAATCCGTGCAGTTGTCCGTGAAGCAATTGCAAAAGGAAAAAAGGTTAAGGGAATTCGTCGTGGATACGCCGGACTCTTAGAAGAAGAGATTATTGATATGGACGCACACAGCGTATCCGATATCATTTCTCGCGGTGGTACTATTCTTCAGACCGCTCGTTGCCTTGAGTTCAAGGAAGAGGAGTATCAGAAGAAGGGTGCTGATATTTGCAAGAAGCACGGAATAGATGGCTTGGTAGTAATCGGCGGAGACGGTTCTTTCCAGGGTGCGCAGAAGCTGGCGGACCATGGTATTAATACCATCGGCATCCCTGGAACCATTGACTTGGATATTGACTGTACCGAGTATACCATCGGATTTGATACTGCAGTAAATACCGCTATGGAAGCAATCGATAAGGTACGTGATACCTCTACTTCCCATGAGCGTTGTTCTATCATCGAGGTAATGGGTCGTGGTGCAGGATACATCGCATTGTGGTGTGGTATCGCCAACGGTGCAGAGGATGTTCTTCTGCCGGAGCGTTATGACTATGATGAGCAGGCGCTTGTAAATCACATTATCGATGGCCGTAAGAAGGGTAAGCAGCATCACATCATTATCAATGCTGAGGGTATCGGACATTCCGCATCCATGGCTAAGCGTATTGAGGCTGCAACCGGAGTAGAGACGAGAGCATCCATCCTCGGACATATGCAAAGAGGTGGTTCTCCTACTGCGAAGGATCGTGTGTATGCATCTACTATGGGATGTCTTGCAGTTGATTTGTTATGCGAAGGTAAGAGCAATCGTGTAGTTGGATATCGTCATGGTGAGTTCGTTGATTTCGATATCGATGAAGCATTATCCATGAAGAAGGAAGTTGACGAGTATCAGGTTAAGATCTGTCACGACCTTTCCAACTCATAAGAGTTACAATGTATTAAGAAGCCAGCGCATTGCGCTGGCTTTTTCTACGCGAGGAAGAGTATGATCGAAAGTAAAAGCAACCAACAGGTAAAACGGGTGATACAACTTCAGACCAAGGCCAAGGCTCGCCGGGAAGAGAATGCTTTTGTGGTAGAGGGCCCGCGGATGGTGTCCGAGACACCGGCACACTTGCTGCGCAAAGTCTTCGTGTCGGAACATCCGACGGAAGAGGTGGAGCAGGCGCTGTTGTCATTGGACTCATCCTTGGTAGAGCAGGTGGCGGATTCCGTTTTTAAGACCATGTCGGAAACGGTTACCCCACAAGGAGTTTTGGCAATTGTGACGAAGCCGGAATATGGGTTGGAAACTTTCTTTCGGAGGGAAAATGGGCTATACTTAATACTAGAGAACATTCAGGATCCGGGGAATTTGGGAACCATGCTTCGCACGGCAGAAGGTGCCGGTGTAGATGGTGTGATTATGAGCCGGGATACCGTGGATTTGTTTTCCCCGAAGGTGGTACGTTCCACCATGGGTAGTTTGTATCGCATGCCATATCTGATTACCGATAATCTGGCGGCGACCATCAATGATATGAAGCGTCGTGGAATCTGTGTCTATGCAGCACATCTGCAGGCAACGGAATACTACGATGAATTGGATTATACCAAGGGAAGTGCGTTCCTCATTGGTAATGAAGGCAACGGTCTTCGCCCTGAGACGGCAAGCTTAGCCTCCTCGGGATTGAAGATTCCTATGGCCGGCCGTGTGGAATCATTGAATGCGGCCATGGCAGCGGGCGTTTTGATGTATGAAGCATCCAGACAGCGTCGCAGCTAGACAAAAACGAATCGGATATTGGAGATCGTATGAGAATATGGTTTAAGGAATGGTGCGACAATCATCTCATCCGGGATGTGGTGATTGAGAATGACGGGGAGGACACCCGTACGCACAAAGTTTTTGGTGCACTGGAAGAGGCCTGTGTACAGTTGGATTTGGGAAAACCCATCTGGTTAGAGTCTACGATTGCGCAGTTTAAGCGCAACGGCAAAGCCAGATTTACGCAAGATAGTTTTATTGAGGAAATCCCTTTTGATTATCTGGAGATTCACGTAATCGAAGAGGATTAGGCCTACAATAGGATATAAGAGGTTAGGAACTATGGATCAAGCAGAATATGTGAAGTTGTGTCGGGATGAGGGCATTGATACCTGGAACTCCATCATGCTACTTTACAATGCAGCAATCAAGGAAATGGCTACCAAGGTAGAGATCCTTAACGACGAGTTTCAGCACACACACCAGTACAATCCGATTGAATACGTGAAGTCACGTGTGAAGCGTCCGGAGAGTATTATTAAAAAATTAAAAAATTACGGCTACGAAGAGAGCATCGAGAACATGGTAAATTACTGCAACGATATTGCAGGATTCCGTATTGTTTGCTCTTTTACTTCGGATATCTACCGCATGGCAGATATGATTGGTGGCCAGAATGATATTACGGTAATCTCCATTAAGGATTACATCAAGAATCCGAAGGACAGCGGATACAAGAGCTATCATATGTTGGTATCCATTCCGATTTTCCTGTCGGATAAGGTGGTAGATACCAAGGTAGAGATCCAGATTCGAACCATTGCAATGGACTTCTGGGCTAGCTTAGAGCATAAGATTTACTATAAGTTCGAAGGCAATGCGCCGGACTATATTAGTAGAGACTTAAGAGAGTGCTCCGGTATTGTATCGATGCTGGATGCAAAAATGTTATCATTGAACAATGCAATTATGGATGCGAAGAAAGAGCAGATCGAAGCGAAGGCGCACGAGAAGCTGGAACAGCGCATGGCAGAACGAGGCGAGACCTACAATCCGAACATCTGATATCGGACATACATTCGTGTGTCCTTTGTGTGTCCCAAATGAAGGTATAATCCTTCCATACCCAATTTGGAGACGTAGCAAAAGAGGTGTATGCTATGGATGTAGTAATGAAAGAACATTTTAATCAGTTGACAGAAGTGGTTGATTCCACACAGGAAATGCTGGTTGATCTGGAAAAGGTAGTACGCTCTGAAGAACGTCGTCAAAAAAGGTGTATCAATCCGTTGGACGAGAAATCACAGACGAAGGAGATACAAACAACGGAAGTGATTATTGACCGCCTGGATGGCATCGTGGATAACGTAGAGTTTGCTACAAGTATACTTGAAGAGATCGTGTATGCCAGCTAAGAGATTTTGGGTTTTTCTTTATCCTCCTTCCCCGAAGAATGACTCAATGAAAGAAATGTAATAACTATGAGCGAAGAAAAGATCATCGATTACGGTGGTCTTTTCTTTTTTGCAAAAAACGCATTTATGGAACAAATATGAATACAAAATACGTTAGGATGTCCTATTGAATTGTGTACGTGAAAATGATACAATGCACTTTGTATACAGATAAAATACGGGAAGAGTATGGAATGATGCGAGAAATAACGCGAAAAGCATATGCAAAAATCAACCTGGGACTGGACGTACTAGGCATTCTACCCAATGGATATCATCAGGTGAAGATGATTATGCAGACGGTGGACTTGTACGATACCGTGACGATTCGTCGCACCGAAGCATCCGGGATTACCATGGATGTTACGGTAGAAGAGAAGACGGCGACCTTAGAGGCAGATGAGCATAATTTGTGCGTGAAGGCAGCGAAATGCTTACTTTCCCATGCAGGACGCGAGGCAGAAGGACTTCATATATCCTTGGTGAAACGTATCCCGATCGCAGCGGGAATGGCCGGTGGAAGTACCGACGCAGCTGCGGTATTTCTTGGGTTGAACGAACTCTTAGAGCTTGGATACAGCAAGGAAGAATTGATGGAGTTGGCCGTAACCGTTGGGGCAGATGTTCCTTATTGTATTATGGGCGGAACAGCCTTATCGGAAGGTATCGGCGAAGAGTTGACCAAGCTACCGGATGCTCCGGCATGGAGCGTCTTAATCGGGAAGCCGCCAATCGACGTATCTACCAAGTTTGTATATGAACATTTGGATGCGGCCGAGGATATCGACCATCCGGATATTGATGGATTGCAGGAAGCGCTGGCCGGGAAGGATTTGTCTGCCGCTGCGGCGAAGATGGGCAATGTCCTTGCAACCGTAACGGAACCTGCGTATCCGGTAATTACAGAGATTAAACAATTAATGATGCAACAGGGGGCAGAGGTTGCACTGATGACGGGAAGCGGTCCGACCGTGTTTGGCATTTTTGCCAAGGAAGAGGACTGCCAAGCGGCGGAAGAGGCACTTCGTGCAAGTAACTTATGCCAACAGGTGCATAGGACTCATTTGATCGCATAAGTAAAAAGGAGAACATGCATGAACGGAGAATTGAAACTGGATATGGACGCATATTTGCCACTGCGAGATGTGGTATTTAATACCCTGCGTGATGCAATACTGAAGGGTGAGTTAGAACCGGGAGAACGTCTGATGGAGATCCATCTGGCAGAGAAGTTAGGCGTTAGCCGTACCCCGATTCGTGAAGCCATCCGTATGTTGGAGCAGGAAGGTCTGGCAATTACGGTACCGAGAAAGGGTGCCCAGGTTGCTAAGATGACAGAGAAAGACTTGGAAGACGTATTGGAGATTCGTGACGCGCTGGATGAACTGGCTGCTATCGGAGCTTGTAAGCATATGTCTCCGGAGATTTTGGAAGAGCTGAACAAGGCGATGAAGAGCTTCGAGGAGGCTATTGCAGCCGGAGAGGTACGTCGTATCGTAGAGGCGGACGAAGCGTTCCACAATGTGATTTATCGTGCGTCCGATAATCCGAAGCTGGAAGCGATTGCATTGAATCTGAAGGAGCAGATGTATCGCTACCGCTATGAGTACATTAAGGATAATGCAGACTACAGCCGCTTGATTGCAGAGCATAATGCAATTACGGAGGGCCTGAAAAACGGGGACAGAGAATATGTGCGCGAAGTGATGCATACCCATCTGGAGAACCAGGTAGAGGGTGTGAAGAACGTGATTCGCAAGCAGGAAGAAAGTGCCCAGAAGAAGGAAGAGAAAGGACCACGTTCCTGGAGAACGAATCCATATGTATAGAGAAGAACCAACGGAAGTAACATTAACCATGCAATCCTTAGAGGTTGCCTATGATGAGCAGGGTGCGGAAGAGAACCGGGAAGAACGGGTCTGCAGGGCTACCTGCTTCTTGAAGGGCGAGAAGCTCTATTTGCAATACGAAGAGGGAGAGGATGGCGCAGTTACCAAGACCATGTTGGTCATTACGGAGGATGAGTTGATTGTGCGCAGAAAAGGCGCCATGGAGTCCCGCATGCAGTTTCGCCGGGGACTGACGTATTCCTTTTTGTACCATACACCTTATGGGGATGTGCCGCTTACCATAGCGACCAAAGAACTAACTTCAGAACGAACTGAGAAGGCAATAAAAATCCACCTCGCTTATGACATTCTGTCACAGAACGAGGTGGTAAGCTTTCATCAGATGCAATTGGAAGCCAGAGCGAATTGATTATTTGCTCTGGTTTAATTCTTTCATCTTGCGTGTAGCCCAAGCACGAAGGCCACGCTTCTTCTTCTCCGGAACGTCTAACTTGCCGTGAGCACCCTTAACACCAACGATGTATAATCCGCTAACGGTAGCCTTCACTTCTTTTTTAACCGGAATGGTCTCAAATACTTCCGCATCACAAATCAAATTCACGATCTGTGGGCCAACCTTTGCCTTAACGATTGGCATCTTGGAACGCTTCGCATACCATGGAGTCTGGTCAATCACCTGCTGTGGAAGACCGGAATCCTTAATACGTAAACGCTTCTTATCGATAATTAACATGCTGACAGTCTGTGCTGCCTTCTGGATTTGTTCATTCTGCTCTGCCTGACGGGCTTCGGTCTTCTTGCCGAGGCGATATAGAACAATCGTGATTGCTACAACAATTGCGGTAACAATTAAGAGTACAATCACGGACTTAGGTACTGTAACTAATAACATAAAATTCCCTCCTTGTTACGACGCCTGTTATTTTATCATCTCGGCTACTAAAATGCAATGAAATATGGTAGAATGACCAAGTCACGGCAGACAGCCGGACGGATTGAAGGAGAAGAATTATGAAGAGAACAATCGCTATACTTTTGTGCGGTTCCATGATGTTATCCATGGTAGCTTGCGGCAAGAGCCAGACGGTAGAGAAGAAGACGAAGAAAGAGGCTGAAACAACGGCATCTGCGGATGAGTTGGGAGAGGCCAATGTGAAGGATTTTGAGTATAAGGCTCTGGATTACGTTACTTTGGGTGACTATAAGGACTTGGAAGTAACCGTAACCGGTGACTATGAGCCGAGTGAAGACGGTCTCCGCGATTATGTCAACAACACCATGATTGCCGGTGCCGAAAATGCATATTATGAGGACGAGAGCTTGACGGAAGTTCAGGAAGATTCCATTGTCAATGTGGACTACACCGGATACAAGGACGGCGAAGCTTTTGACGGCGGCGCTGCAACGGACGTACTGTTGGATATTGCAGGCAACTGCACTCCGGGTGGAGGAAGCTATATTGAAGGATTTACTTCCGGCCTGGTAGGCGCGAAAGTCGGTGAGACGGTAGATTGTGACGTGACCTTCCCGGAGGATTACGGTAATGCGGATTTGGCAGGAGCTGCCGTCGTATTCCGCTTCAAGGTGAACTACATCTGTGCGGCAGCCAATTACGATGGACTGACTGATGACTATGTATCCAAGGTGTTTGGTTACGATACTGTAGAGGAGTTCCTCGGAACCGCTGAGGAAGCATACAAGGCAGATCTGGAAGACCAGCACAACTATGATATTCGCTCTGCTGTTATCAAGCAGGTAACGGAGAATGCTACCGTGGATTCCTATCCGGAAGACGTGGTTGCGGCCAGAACCGATGACTACATCCGTTTGCTGATGAAACAGTTCGGTGTCAAAACAGTGGCAGAGTTAAATGCGGCATGGGCTGCAGATGCAACCATGAGCGGAGCAACGGTGGAAGAGTATCGTGCATACGTGGAAGAGCGTGTGAAGACGAATCTCAATACGGAGATGGTGTTCTTGGCAATCTGTGAGCAGGAAGGCATTGAACTTTCCGATGCGGATTACAAGGAATACATCAAAGAATATATGAATGCGGAAGGCGTATCTGAGGATGATTTGGCCTTAAATTACGGCTCCACCGTAGAAGTGGGAAGCCTCTACATTCATAAGCTGGCTCTTGCTAATCAGGGCGTCAAACTCTGCGTGGACAGCGCCAAAATTACCGAGGAAAAACCTGCGGAAGAATAGGGAATCGGGTGAACTTATAGGTTTACTTGAAATGCCCATTCATGATATAATACCAAGGCAATCTATACTGATTGTATGAGTGTATATGAAAAGTAAATCAGAAAAGGAGATGCACATATGAAGCACGTTAAAACTTTAAACACAAAGAGACTTCAGAACACTGTTAAGAAGGGCGGCTGCGGCGAGTGCCAGACTTCTTGCCAGTCTGCATGCAAGACTTCTTGTACTGTTGGTAACCAGAGCTGTGAGAACAACAAATAAGCTTCTGATGATTTCACTTTAGGAAAGACTTAAGACCGAAGGCTTTTGCCTTCGGTCATTTCCACGTTATTAGGCAGTAGAAAGAGAGGTTTTGTACTTTGATTCACCAGTACAAAAACAATGGTTATAACATCGTCATGGATATTAACAGTGGAGCTATCCATGTCGTTGATGAAGTAAGTTATGACATGATCGCCCTTTACGAGGATCATGATAAGGATGCGGTAATCGCAGAGGTTGCGAAGACCTATCCGAATATCTCCCGCGAGGAGTTGGAGGAGGCCTACGATGAGATTACATCTCTGAAGGAGGAAGGCTCTCTTTTCACCAAGGACGAATACGAAGATCGTGTCATTGATTATACAAAGCGTCCGACGGTGGTGAAGGCATTGTGTCTTCACATCGCACATGCATGTAACCTTTCCTGCAAGTATTGCTTCGCAGAAGAGGGATTATACCACGGTAAGAAGGCAGAGTTAATGCCTTATGAAGTAGGTAAGCAGGCATTGGATTTCTTGGTTGCCAATTCCGGTAATCGTAGGAACTTAGAGGTTGATTTCTTCGGCGGCGAGCCGTTACTTAATTTCGATGTGGTCAAGCAGTTGGTAGAGTATGGACGTGAGTTGGAGAAGACTCACGACAAGCACTTCCGCTTTACTCTGACCACCAACGGTGTCTTACTCAATGATGAGATTATGGAATTCGCCAATCGTGAGATGGATAATGTGGTTCTTAGTATTGACGGCCGCAAGGAAATCCACGATATGATGCGCCCGTTCCAGCGCGGAGACGGAAGCTACGACATCATCCTTCCGAAGTTCCAGAAGTTCGCTGAGAGTCGCGGACAGCAGAAGTACTACGCAAGAGGTACTTTTACACACAACAATTTGGATTTCTCCAAGGACGTCCTTCACTTGGCTGACCTTGGATTCAAGCAGATCTCCGTGGAGCCGGTAGTTGCACAGGCAACGGATGATTATGCATTACGGGAAGAAGACTTGCCGAAGCTATTCGAAGAGTACGACAAGCTGGCTGCCGAGATGGTGAAGCGTCACGGCACCGACAAGGATTTCACCTTCTTCCACTTCATGATTGATTTGGAAGGCGGTCCATGTGTTTACAAGCGATTAAGCGGTTGTGGCTCAGGAACCGAGTACATGGCAGTTACACCAAGCGGTGAATTATATCCTTGCCACCAGTTCGTTGGAACCGAAGGATTCAAGATGGGTGATGTATGGACCGGTATTACCAATACCGAGATGCAGACTCAGTTCAAGGGGTGCAACGTTTATTCCCGTCCGGCATGTAAGGACTGCTTTGCGAAGTTCTATTGCAGCGGTGGTTGTGCAGCAAATGCATATAACTTCACCGGCGATATTCGCGGCAACTATGCGTTGGGGTGTGAACTACAGAAGAAGCGTATTGAATGCGCAATTATGATTAAGGCGGCTACCGCAGAATAGCGGAGTGCATACATTGTAAAGAACAGGAGAACAAGAGATGAAGGGAATGAAAAAAGGACAGGGTATTGCTGTTCTTGTAGTATTCGCCTTAATCCTCGGATTATTGGGATACTATGCAGGAACAATCATATCCGCAACCGGCAAAGGGGCAGACGACAGCTTGAAGCTTGGATTGGATTTGGCCGGTGGTGTCAGCATTACCTACGAAGCAGTAGGCGAGACACCGACTTCCGAACAGATGGCAGACACCATTCTGAAATTACAGCAGCGTATTGAAAACGACTTGGGCAATGAAGCTTCTACTACAGAAGCTAGCGTATACCAGGTAGGTGATCGTCGAATCACCGTTGAGATTCCGGGTGTAACCGATGCCAACGCAATGTTGGAAGCTTTAGGAACACCGGGAACCTTGTACTTCATTACACAGACCGATGCAGACGGTAACACCAATTACTCTTACAATCAGGCTACCGGCGAGTATGCATTGAACTATGATATTGAGGATTTGATTGACAACGGTTCCGTCGTATTGACCGGTTCCGATGTGGCAAGTTCCGATGCGAAGTATCGTACCAATCAGACCACCAATGCTTCCGAACCTGTAGTAGCATTAAGCTTTACTTCTAAGGGTGCGAAGGCATTTGCTGATGCAACCGCTAAGGCAGCAGCAGCAGGTCAGACCATTGGTATTTACTACGATGGACATTTTGTCAGTGTTCCACGTGTTAACGAAGCAATTAACGGCGGCGAAGCAGTTATCGAAGGTATGGAGAGCTTTGAAGCAGCTGAGAAGTTAGCTTCCTACATCCGTATCGGTGGATTGGATATCAAGCTTCAGGAAATTCAGTCTGAGGTGGTAGGTGCACAGCTTGGTAGTGATGCACTTGCTTCCAGTTTTAAGGCTGCAGCCATTGGTTTGGCACTTGTTATGGTATTCTTAATTGCTGTTTATTTGTTCCCGGGATTTGTTGCTTCCTTGGCATTGGCATTATATACCGTATTAACAATTTCTATTTTGTACTTATTCGACATCACATTAACCTTACCGGGTATTGCAGGTATCATCCTCTCCATCGGTATGGCGGTAGATGCGAACGTTATTATCTTCACACGTATTCGTGAGGAAATTGCAGCAGGCAAGAACGTGAAGGCTTCTGTAGAGGCCGGCTTCCACAAGGCAATGAGTGCCATCATCGATGGTAACATTACTACTTTGATTGCAGCAGCAGTACTTGGTGTACTCGGTTCCGGTACCGTTAAGGGATTCGCAATCACCTTAGCACTTGGTGTTATTCTTTCCATGTTTACTGCATTGCTGATTACCCGTTTATTGGTTCAGGCCTTCATTGCAGTCGGCGTAACCAACACCAAGGTATACGGTAAGGCGAAGGCATTCAAGACCATCGACTTCATTGGTAAGAAGGCAATTTTCTTTGCATTATCTATTGTAGTAATTGGTGCAGGTGTCATCTCCATGGTGGCTCATTCCGCTATGGGTGCGAAGTCTTTGAACTACAGCTTGGAGTTCTTAGGCGGTACATCTACAACCGTAACCTTCGACCAGGAATACTCCCTGGAAGAGATTGATAGCAAGATTGTTCCGGTAGTATCTACCATTACCGGCGATAACGATATTCAGGTACAGAAGGTAGACGGCGGTAACACCGTAATCTTCAAGACCAAGACCTTGAAGCTTGCAGAGCGTGAGGCATTCAACACAGCAATGGAAGAGAACTTCGGTGTCACCGAAGAGAAGATTTCCAGCGAGAACATCAGCTCTACCGTCAGCGGAGAGATGCGTAGACAGTCTGTAATCGCTGTACTTGTAGCAGTTCTTCTGATGCTGATTTATATCTGGATTCGATTCAAGGATTTGCGCTTCGCAAGCAGTGCGGTTATTGCATTGTTCCATGATGTATTGGTGGTACTTGCCTTGTATGCATTGGCACGTATTACCGTAGGTAGCGCCTTTATCGCTTGTATGTTGACTGTTATCGGATACTCCATCAACGATACCATCGTTATCTTTGACCGTATCCGTGAGCGTATGAACGGCAGAAGCGAGTTCCGTCGTGAGGAATTGGAAACACTGTGTAACACCAGTTTGACCGATACTTTAACACGAAGCTTAAGTACATCCTTCACTACTGCAATCACAGTACTGATGCTGTTAATCCTGGGTGTATCTTCTATTCGTGAGTTTGCACTTCCTCTGTTGGCCGGTGTAATTGTAGGTACTTACTCCTCCATCTGCCTGGCAACCGAGTTGTGGTTCTTAATGAAGCTTTACATTAAGCGCAAGACCAAAGACGGTGATTACTCTTCTAAGCCAAAGAAGGCAAAGAAGGTTCATGAGAAGGCTACCCGTGAGAATCAGGGTATCCTGGTATAAGTTTTTTCATATTGTAATATTGTAAGGAAAAGAAAGGAAAAAGATCATGTACACACTTGACGACATCAAGGCGGTGGACCCTGCAATTGCAGAGGTCATTGAAAAGGAATTTGCCAGACAGTCACAGCACATCGAGCTCATTGCCTCAGAGAACTGGGTGAGCCCGGCTGTGATGTCTGCGATGGGAAGCGTACTTACCAATAAGTACGCAGAGGGTTACCCGGGCAAGCGCTATTACGGTGGATGCGAGATTGTTGATATTGCGGAGAACTTAGCAATCGAGCGTGCCAAGAAGTTATTCGGCGCAGAATATGTGAATGTTCAGCCACATTCCGGTGCACAGGCCAATATGGCAGTGCAGTTCGCAGTTTGCGAGCCGGGAGATACCATTATGGGTATGAGCTTAGATCACGGCGGACATTTGACACACGGAAGTCCGGTGAACTTTTCCGGTAAGTATTTCAACATTGTGCCGTATGGTGTGAATGATGACGGATTTATTGATTACGATGAAGTGCTTCGTCTTGCCAAAGAGAACAAGCCGAAGATGATTATCGCCGGAGCAAGCGCTTATGCAAGAGCAATTGACTTCAAGAAGTTCAGAGAGATTGCAGATGAAGTCGGCGCAGTACTGATGGTAGATATGGCACACATTGCCGGATTGGTAGCTGCAGGCTACCATATGTCTCCGGTACCGTATGCAGACATCGTAACCACAACTACACATAAGACATTACGCGGACCGCGTGGCGGCATGATTATGGCAACCGCCGAAGCCAACGAGAAGTACAACTTCAATAAGGCAATGTTCCCTGGCATCCAGGGCGGCCCACTGATGCATGTCATTGCAGCGAAGGCTGTTTGCTTCGAGGAAGCATTGAAGCCGGAGTTCAAGACATATGCCAAGAACATCATCGATAATGCTCAGGCACTGTGTAAGGGCCTCATGAGCAGAGATATCGATATTGTTTCCGGCGGAACCGATAACCACCTCATGCTGGTGAATCTCGTATCTTACGATAAGACCGGTAAGGAAGTGGAGAAGCTGTTAGATAGTGCCAATATCACAGCCAATAAGAATACCGTACCGAATGATCCGAAGAGCCCATTCGTTACCAGCGGTATCCGCTTGGGTACACCGGCGGCAACCAGCCGTGGGTTGAATACCGACGACTTCGATCAGGTTGCTGAGGCAATTGCCACAGTAATCAAAGAGGGCGAAGCCGGTGTTGCGAAGGCACAGGCAATCGTTAAGACACTGACCGACAAATATCCATTGCAGGGTCAGTTCTAAGATAGACTTAAGGAGATAGAATCATGATTGATATTAAGTTCTTAAGAGAGCATCCGGAAGAAGTAAAAGAGAACATCAAGAAGAAGTTCCAGGATCACAAGCTTCCGTTGGTCGACGAAGTAATTGAGTTAGACAAGGCTGCACGTGCAGCACAGCAGGAGGCAGATGATCTTCGTGCTTCCCGTAATAAGTTATCCAAGGAAATCGGAGCACTTATGAAGGAAGGCAAGAAGGAAGAAGCGGAAGCTGTAAAGGCTCAGGTTACCAAGAATGCAGACCGTCTTGCTGAATTAGAAGTTCAGGAGAAGGACTTGCAGGAGAAGATTTTGAAGGATATGATGACCATTCCGAACATCATCGATCCTTCTGTTCCGATTGGTAAGGATGATTCCTGTAACGTAGAGATTGAGAAGTTCGGCGAGCCGGTAACTCCTGATTTTGAAGTTCCGTATCATACCGATATTATGGAGCGTTTCGACGGTATCGATTTGGATGCTGCCGGCAAGGTTGCAGGTAACGGTTTCTACTACTTGATGGGAGATATCGCAAGACTTCATTCCGCAGTCATCTCCTATGCAAGAGACTTCATGATCAATCGTGGTTTTACTTACTGCGTACCACCGTTTATGATTCGTTCCAACGTGGTAACCGGTGTTATGAGTTTCGATGAGATGGATGCCATGATGTACAAGATTGAGGGTGAGGATCTCTACCTCATCGGTACTTCCGAGCATTCCATGATTGGTAAGTTCATCGATACAGTAAATGATGAAGAGAAGTTACCATATACCTTGACCAGTTACTCTCCATGCTTCCGTAAGGAGAAGGGTGCCCACGGTATTGAAGAGCGTGGTGTATATCGTATCCATCAGTTCGAGAAGCAGGAAATGATCGTTGTATGTAAGCCGGAAGATTCTAAGGTTTGGTATGACAAGTTGTGGCAGAACACGGTTGATTTGTTCCGCTCCTTGGATATCCCGGTACGTACCTTAGAGTGCTGCTCCGGTGATTTGGCAGACCTGAAGGTGAAGTCCTGCGACGTTGAGGCATGGTCCCCAAGGCAGCAGAAGTACTTCGAAGTAGGTAGCTGCTCTAACTTAGGAGATGCACAGGCAAGACGTCTGAAGATTCGCGTGAAGGGCGCAGATGGCAACAAGTATTTTGCTCACACCTTGAACAACACTGTAGTTGCTCCTCCACGTATGCTGATTGCATTCTTAGAGAACAACCTGAATGCAGACGGATCCGTAAACGTTCCGAAGGCATTGCAGCCTTACATGGGTGGAACCGAGAAGCTGATTCCGAAGCACGAATAAAAATAGCAAGTCTAGCGAAAGCTAGGCTTGTTTTTCTTTGGGGGAAACAATTATACTGATGGTATAAGGAGAGTGCTTATGTACGTACAGTTAGAAAGTCAGATTATCTATTACGATAAAGTTGGGGAAGGTCGTCCTATGGTGTTGTTGCACGGCAATGGGGAAGACCATGAGATCTTTAAAGAGTTGATGGAATCCTTGGAGAACGATTTTACCATGTATGCTATGGATACCAGAGGCCATGGTGCATCCGCTACTCCAAGTGAGTATCATTATGAACAGATGGCAGAGGATGTGTATGAACTGATCAAGTTCCTGGAATTGGATCATCCGGTAGTATTGGGATTCAGCGATGGAGCGATTCTTGCCATGTTGATGGAAATCCATCATCCGAATACGGCGGGCTCTTTGATTCTCTGCGGTGGTAATACCAACCCCAAGGGAATGGAAGGCTATGCATATCGTGAGATTAAAAAGCGCTTCAAGAAAATGGGCAACCCATTGGATGGATTGATGATTACGGAACCGAACATCACCAAGGAACAACTCCGTTCCATCGGCGTGAAGACATTGGTGTTGGCCGGAGAAGACGATATGATTCGCCGGAAGGAGACGAAGCTCATTGCTTCCGAGATTCCGGGGGCATCCATGGAGATTCTACCTGGGGAAAATCACTTTAGTTATTTAATGAATTCTGATAAACTAAAAGATAGAATTCTAGCATTTACCCGCTAAGACGGGAAGCTAATTATGGGGACATAAGGGGGACTTTTTACATGAAACTGAAAACCGGACAGACCATTCGCGTGGGATTTGCATTCTTATCCATCTGCGCCTTCTGGCAGATGTATAACAGCATCATTCCATTGATTTTGACCAACACCTTCGCAATGAATGAGACAATATCCGGAGCAATTATGGCAGCGGACAATGTCCTTGCCATTTTTTTGTTGCCGTTGTTCGGAGGTATTTCGGACCGCTGTAAGAGCAAGATGGGACGCCGTAAGCCGTTTCTTCTGTACGGAACATTGGTGTCTGTAGTTCTGATGCTGTTATTACCGATTTTGGATAACCGGTACGCTGCTGCACCATCTGCAGGGACGAAGGTGCTGTTCATTGTAGTATTGGGATGTATCCTGGTATCTATGGGAACGTATCGTAGCCCGGCTGTCGCACTGATGCCGGATGTAACACCGAAGCCACTGCGAAGCAAGGCCAACGCCATCATCAACCTGATGGGTGCCATTGGAGGAATTCTCTATCTGGCTATTGCGACAGTTTTATATTCCGAGAAGCGTACCGCAGGATTAGACCATGTGAATTACTTGCCACTGTTTATGATTGTGGCAGGCATTATGATTGTGGGTATGTTAATCGTGCTGATTACGGTAGATGAAGTGGGCTTAAATCGCCAGATGGCAGAGTACGAAGCTGCTCATCCGGAAGAGCAGGATACGGTGGTAGATGCCTCCGGCGAGGAGAAGCTTCCGCCGGAAGTGAAGCGAAGCTTAGGCCTATTACTGGCATCTATTGCACTGTGGTTCATTTCTTACAATGCTATGGAGACCTGGTTTACCACCTATGCAAATCGCATGTGGGGCATGAGTCTTGGTAGTGCCAGCCTGTGCTTAACCATTGCTACCTTAGGTGCAATTCTATCCTATATTCCGGTTGGTGCCATCGCCAGCAATATTGGACGGAAGAAGACCATTCTTAGCGGCGTTGTGTTAATGACGGCATGCTTTGTGATTTGTTTTGTTTATACGTTGGCATCGGACCACTTCAGCCCGATTCTGTATGTGATTTTTGCCTTCGTTGGTATGGGTTGGGCAGCGATTAATGTCAACAGCCTTCCGATGGTGGTGGAGATGTGTAAGGGTAGCGATATCGGTCGCTTTACCGGATATTACTATACCTTTAGTATGGCAGCACAGATTGTAACGCCAATCGTTGCAGGTACCTTAATGAATCGTGTTGGATATACAACATTATTCCCGTATGCTGCAGTGTTCATGGCAGCTGCATTTGTAACCATGATTCAGGTAAAACACGGTGATAGCAAGCTGATCACCAAGAAGGGATTGGAAGCATTCGATTTCGACGATTAAAAAAGAGGGAGAGACTTTGAGCAATCAGTGGGAAAATGAAAGCTTTTACTTTGGCGAAGAGAATTTTAAAGAGTGCATGACGGCGAAGGTCGCGCCGCTTCTTAGCAGGTTCTGTATGGAAGGATATCTGCGACTGGAAGAGCGCGGGAAGATTCATTATCACTATTTGATTCATCCCAATCCGAAGGGAACCATTGTGATTAGTCATGGATTCTGCGAAGGATTCTTTAAGTATCATGAGGTCATGTATTACTTCTATCAGGCCGGATACAGCGTGTTCCTGCCGGAGATGCGAGGTCACGGATACTCTACCCGCGAGGTGGAGAATCGGGATATGGTACACATTACGGACTTCTCGGAATATGTGGAAGATTTCCGGGATTTTGTAGACCGTGTGGTGCTAACGAAGACCAATCATGACCGACTGATTTTGTTCTGTCATTCCATGGGTGGCTGCGTGGGTGCCCTGTTTTTGGAACAGTATCCCACCTATTTTTCCAGAGCGATTCTTAGCTCTCCTATGTTAATGATGCGCTGGAACGATACGAATCCCGTATTGGTATCGCTGCTGCTATTGTGGTCGAAGATCTGCGGTTGGAATGAGCGATACATGCCAGGACAGCATGACTTTGTACCACAGAGTCCTTACCCGAAGTGCTCGGCCATCTCCAAGGCCAGATATGATTATCAGTTCCGCCTTCGGAAGGCCCACTTGGAGTATCGCACCACCGGCGGAGATTACAGCTGGGGACGTGCTGCATCCCGGGGCATGAAACAAGCCATACGAAATGCAAATCGTATTCAAATACCGGTGCTTTTACTGTCGGCCGGACAGGACGCATTGGTTAGCCCGAAGGGGCAACACCGTTTTGCGGCAAATAATCCCAAGGTTCGCTTGGAGGAATTTCCTAATTCCAAACATGAAATCTTCAATGCGGATGCCACGGATCGTTTGACCTATTACAAAATGGTATTTCAATTTATGGAAGAAGAATAATGGACGAACAACAGAAAGAGACCCTGCTTAGTTTTTTGTGTATATCCTGCGGTATCTTATGCTACCTTCTGGTGGTGTTTTGGTATGTGGGATTAGCACTTGCCATTGGGGCAGTGGCCTTGGCTTTTTACCATGACCGGCAATATGAAACCAATCGTATCGTATTGGTTGGCATGTGGCTGGGACTGGTTTATATCGGTATTTTAATATTAATCGGACTGTTTATATGGGGCTATTTTCACATGCTTCATGTAAGAATTTAGTCCGTGAATGTGGGTGAGATAAGTGAAACGTAAATGGATGGTGTGCTTGTTGTCTGCGGTCCTGTTGGTAGGATGTGCGCAAAAAGAGGCACCGGAGCAAGCAGAGGAAGGAATTCCGACCATTGCTGTAGAAGACCATCATTCCGATGATGGCGTGTTGCGGGTTGGCATCAGTATGCCGTCGAGTTCTTTGGAACGCTGGAACCATGACGGGGAGTTTTTGAAGAAGCATTTGGAGAATGAAGGCTACGAGGTAGAGCTGACCTTCTCCGACAACTTGATTGATACCCAGATTGATAATATTGACCGCTTGATCGAGGACCAGTCGGATGTGCTCATTATTGCAGCGGTAGATGGCAAAGCCTTAAGTCGCGTGATGGAGACGGCGGCAGGGAACAACATCCCGGTGATATCTTATGATCGTCTCATCTGCGATACGCCTTTTGTGACGGCTTATGTTTCCTATGATAATTACCGTGTGGGACAATTGCAGGGAGAATACCTTAGGGATGCGTTGAATCTGGATCATCCCTATGATCAGACCTATCATATTGAACTGGTGTCGGGAGATTCCGCAGATAACAATGCAGCGTTTTTTTATAACGGCGCATACGATGTATTGAAACCTTACATTGATTCCGGCGTGGTACAGGTGTTGTCCGGACAGAAGGATTTCTATACCACTTCCACGGATCAGTGGTCCGGAGAGAATGCCAGAAGCCGCATGGAGATTCTACTGGGAGCGTATTACAGTTCTTCCGTAACCTTACACGGTGTGCTGTGTGCCAACGATTCCACGGCGTCAGGTGTGATGGAGGCATTGGAGCGGGATTATCACATGGACAATTCGGTGGTGATTACCGGACAGGACTGTGACGTATCGAATTTGGATGCCATCATGGAAGGCAAACAGTCCATGTCGGTGTATAAGGATTTGAACCGGGAAGCACAGACGGCGGTGGAACTGACCAAGGCAATTCTAAACGGCGAATCGGTGAATGCCTCTTTGGTAGAGCGTATGGAATACCCGTGCCGTTATGATACTTCTCAATATAACAATGGCATCATCAGCGTACCGTCTTTCCTCTTAGAGCCGGAGACGGTGACAGCAGACAATGCCACGGATATTCTGGTAGAAAAATATGGAAGCTACACCTACGGTGAGCTAGGCTTTCAACGTGTCATGGAATAGACGGTAGTCGTTTTTGCCGCTTTCCTTGACTGCATAGAGCGCTTGATCCGCTAAGCGGCTGACAAGCATGACATCATCGGTGTCCTGTGGATACATGGCACATCCGATACTTGCGGTGATATGAATATCGCCGGTGGATAAATGAAACGGAGCTGACATTGTTTGTACGATTTTTCGGCAAATGAGGTCAGCTTTTTCATAGGATGGAACCGGCATAAAGCCCATGAATTCATCGCCGCCGATACGGCCGAAGGTCACATCCCGATTGCTTAGGGCCTTTAATCGGGTGGCAAAGGCTAATAACAGCTCATCGCCCGCAGTATGACCAAGGGTATCGTTAATGGTTTTGAAATTATCCAAGTCCACCATAATAATGCCGTAAGTGGCATGGTTGTCTTTGGCGGAACGAATCTTGCGATTTAAGTAAGTGCGGTTTGGCACCTTGGTCAAGAAGTCCTCATTAATCAGCTGGTTACGACGTACGTTGGCAAATACCAGAAGTAAGATAATCGCCGTAAACAATAGGAAAATCAGGATTAATAAGTTGGTCACCAAGGTATAATCCCGATAAATGGTGTGCAACGTGGTTCGTTCGTTGATAATGGTGGCGTTTTCCGGTATGGCGGTGTAATTAATACCGAAGGAATCTAGGACACCCTGCTCCAGGGAAAGCTTCGTTAATGGTGTGGTAATCACATCCAAATCATCCGGATCACTGCCCTGGAGAATGGCTCTTGCCATGTTGCCGGCCCGCTTGCCTGCATCCACGTAAGAATAGGAATAACCGCCGAGAATGCCGTCGTTTTGAATCGCTGCGGAAGGACGAAGAATGGGAACATTCGGCATATTGGTCGTAATGAATTTGGCCCCGGCTAACGGGGTGTATACGTTACCATCCCCGTCCGTGGAAAAATCCAGGCAGAACATGATGCTGTCATCTGCCGATACCTCCTGTAGCGCACGGGCGAAGCCGTCCTTGGAATAGTAGGAGGAGTTAATTACCGTATAATTCAAATCCGGATGGTTTTCTGCAAATTTTAGGAATTCAATGTATTCGCCGGCACTGGTATTGGAAGAGTCGCAGAGGACCACGTAGTGATGCCGCTTCGGGAACATTTTTGTCATGAGCTCATAATTGCTCTCATAGTCTAGGACTTCCGCGATGCCGGTGACATCATTCAGCGCAGATGCAGTGGTGGCATCAGAGATGGAGTTGATACCTAAAAATACCATAGGGGTATTGTTAAACAGCTGCTGGCGGTAGTTTATGCCGAAGCGCAGAGCTGTATCGTCCATTAGAACCACCAGATCATAAGGCTCTACCTGGTGCAATTTATAAGACATGTAATTGTAGAATTGGGTAATGTCCGAGGTGTGATAATAGGTCTTGGCATCCATGGTTTCATAATTAATCTCATAGTTGAGATCCCCAAGCCCCTGAACCAGTCCATCGATATGCTCCGGAACCGTCTGGAAGGAATAATTATAAGAACAAATCGCAAGAATACGATATGGTGTACCAAAGGAAGATGCGGCAGAAACCTTGCCGGAAAATAGAACAGTACATAGCATGAATACTGCTGCCATCAGACAGATATGTCTTTTCCGATTCATGAAAAAACCTCCCCCAATCATGCGCCCCCGCGCAATAACTACTTTTCTTTATTTTACTACGATTGTGTAGGAAAAAACAGAGGAACAGTTGTCTATAGTTTTATGAAAAAGATGGGGGCTGATCAGGGAGCAAGCCCTTGACACCACCGGATTCCCTAGCTATAATTTAAACGTTAATAATATTGAGAAAAGCTATAAGAAGAGAGTACGAAGACGTGATGAACGTACAGCGAGTCGGGTTTGGTGTGAGCCGATACCAGTAGTCCTCTTTGGAAAATCACTTCTTGGCGTAAGCAGGCTGCGAGCTGAACAGGGAATCCTTAGTAGGTGAGTCGGATGTTCTCCCGTTACGAGAACCATGTATGCAAGGGATGATCCCCTTAAGTACAGCGTATTAGGTGGTTTATAAGCGAGAGAGCCCTCGTCCTATGCGGATGAAGGGCTCTTTTATATTATAAGAAGGAAGGAAGAAAAGATGTATCAGAAAGTAAATCCGGATCTGAACTTCGTTGATCGTGAGAAAGAGGTTGAGAAGTTCTGGAAAGACAACGACATTTTCAAGAAGTCCATGGACAACCGCAAGAAGGGCGAGACCTATACCTTCTACGACGGACCGCCAACCGCGAACGGTAAGCCACACATCGGTCACGTATTGACCCGTGTAATTAAGGATATGATTCCTCGTTACCAGACCATGAAGGGTAAGTATGTACCTCGTAAGGCCGGCTGGGATACCCACGGCCTTCCGGTAGAGTTAGAGGTAGAGAAGATGCTTGGCCTCAATGGTAAGGAGCAGATCGAAGAATACGGAATTGAGCCTTTCATCGATAAGTGTAAGGAATCCGTTTGGAAGTATAAGGGTATGTGGGAAGACTTCTCCGGAACCGTTGGATTCTGGGCAGATATGGATGACCCATATGTTACCTATGATGATAACTTCATCGAGTCTGAGTTCTGGGCTTTGAAGGAAATCTGGAACAAGAAGCTTCTGTATAAGGGCTTTAAGATTGTGCCTTACTGCCCACGTTGCGGAACCCCGCTTTCTGCTCAGGAAGTTGCACAGGGTTACAAGACGGTAAAAGAGCGTTCTGCAGTTGTTCGTTTTAAGGTTGCAGATGAAGATGCTTACTTCCTTGCATGGACCACAACACCTTGGACCCTTCCAAGTAATGTGGCTCTCTGCGTGAACCCGGATGAGACCTATGTGAAGGTAAAGGCAGCAGACGGCTATACCTATTACATGGCAGAAGCACTTTTGGATACCATCCTTGGTAAGCTTGCTGAGGAGGGACAGAAGGCTTATGAGGTACTTGAGACTTATAAGGGTACCGACTTAGAGCACAAGGCTTACGAGCCATTGTATCAGTGTGCTAAGGATAGCGCTGACAAGCAGCATAAGCAGGGCTTCTATGTAGTATGCGATTCCTACGTTACCATGACCGATGGTACCGGTATCGTACATATCGCTCCTGCATTCGGTGAAGACGATGCTCAGGTTGGACGTAAGTATGACTTGCCATTCGTACAGATGGTGAACGAGAAGGGTGAGATGCTTGACGTCACTCCATTTGCCGGCATGCGTGCAAAGCCTACCAAGGCGGAGATGGACCGTGGTGTAGTAAGCGCCGATCCGGAAGTATTAAAAGAGTTAGAGTCCCGTGGATTGTTATTCGATGCTCCGAAGTTCGAGCATGATTACCCACACTGCTGGCGTTGTGATACTCCACTTCTTTACTATGCACGTGAGTCTTGGTTCATCAAGATGACCGAAGTGAAGGACGACTTAATCCGCAACAACAATACCGTTAACTGGATTCCGGAATCTATCGGTAAGGGACGTTTCGGTGACTGGTTGGAGAACATCCAGGATTGGGGTATTTCCCGTAACCGTTATTGGGGAACTCCACTTCCAATCTGGGAGTGCGAAGGCTGCGGACATCAGGAATGTGTTGGTAGCCGTGCAGAGTTAGCTGAGCGTAGCGGTAACCCGGATGCAGCCAAGGTAGAGTTACATCGTCCATACATCGATGCGATTACTTTTACCTGCCCGGATTGCGGTAAGACCATGAAGCGTGTACCGGAAGTTATCGACTGCTGGTTCGATAGTGGAGCAATGCCATTTGCACAGCATCATTATCCATTCGAGAACAAGGACAAGTTCGAGCAGCAGTTCCCGGCCAAGTTCATCTCTGAGGCAGTGGACCAGACCCGTGGTTGGTTCTACTCCTTGATGGCAGAGTCCACCTTGCTTTTCAACAAGGCTCCTTATGAGAATGTTATCGTTCTTGGACACGTTCAGGATGAGAACGGCCAGAAGATGTCCAAGTCTAAGGGTAATGCGGTAGATCCGTTTGATGCATTGGAGACTTACGGTGCAGATGCCATTCGTTGGTACTTCTACATCAACTCCGCACCATGGCTTCCAAACCGTTTCCACGGTAAGGCAGTTCAGGAAGGTCAGAACAAGTTCATGAGTACCTTGTGGAATACCTATGCATTCTTCGTACTCTATGCAAATATTGATGAATTTGATGCTACCAAGTACACCTTGGATTACGACAAGTTGTCCGTTATGGATAAGTGGGCATTGTCCCGTCTGTACTCTACGGTGAAGGCAGTGGATGACAATCTTGGTAACTATCGTATTCCGGAGGCTGCACGTGCGCTCAACACCTTCGTAGATGAGTTGAGTAACTGGTATGTACGTCGTGGCCGTGAGCGTTACTGGGCAAAGGGCATGGAGCAGGATAAGATCAATGCCTATATGACCCTGTATACCTGCTTGGTAACCATTGCTAAGACTGCAGCACCAATGATTCCGTTCATGACAGAGGAGATTTATCAGAATCTGGTTCGCTCCGTTGATGCAACTGCTCCGGAGAGTATCCATTTGTGTGACTTCCCTGAGGTGAAGGAAGCTTGGATTGATACCGAGCTTGAGAACAACATGGACGAGCTTGTGAAGATTGTCGGATTCGGTCGTGCTTGCCGTGATGCTTCCGGTGTGAAGAACCGTCAGCCAATCGCTCAGATGTACATTCGTGCAGAGCAGCAGTTGGATGAGTTCTACCGTGAGATTATCGCAGGTGAGTTGAACGTCAAGAAGGTAGATTTCGTAGATGATGTATCTGCATTCACTACCTACAACTTCAAGCCACAGCTTCGTACCGTTGGACCGAAGTACGGTAAGTTCTTAAAGGGCATCCAGGAAGGCCTGGCTGCATTGGATGGTAACAAGGCATATGCCCAGTTGCAGGCTGACGGATTCATCACCTTACCTGAGGTGGATGCTTCCATCAAGTTGGCGGAAGAAGACTTGCTCATTACCATGACCCAGCAGGAAGGTTATGTAACCGACGGCGACAACAGCGTAACCGTTGTTTTGGATATGAATCTGACTCCGGAACTGATTGAAGAAGGTTTCGTACGTGAGATCATCAGCAAGATTCAGAATATGCGTAAGGAAGCCGGATTTGAGGTTATGGACCATATCGAAGTAGGATATGAGGCCGATGACAAGGTAAGCGGCGTATTTGCGGCACATTCCGAGGAGATTGCATCTGTTGTATTGGCAGACAGCATCACATCCGGATTGAATGACGGATTTAAAAAGGATTTGAATATTAACGGCGAAAGTGTATCATTAAGTGTAAGGAGACGTTAGTATTCCGATGGTATAGGTTTTTTATGGAATGCTCCCTTTGGGAGCATTCTGTGTTTGGGAGTGCAAATAATTCATTTGGAGGGCTTTTATGAAACCAAAGAGCAAGTTCAACAAAGAACAGCTGAAGCAGGAAATTCGTGACAACGTACGTCGTACCTACCGTAAGGAATTCGAAGAGGCAACCAGTCAGGAAGTCTATCAGGCGGTAGCAGAAGCAGTGAAGGACGTGGTCATCGATGACTGGCTGAATACTCAGAAGGCAAAGAAAGAACGTCCGGTGAAGACCGTGGTGTATATGTCCATGGAGTTCTTAATGGGCCGTGCATTGGGAAATAACCTGATCAACCTGTGCGCCTATGATACGGTAAAAAAGGCATTGGATGAATTGGGTTACGACATCAATGCCATTGAGGATGAAGAGCCGGATCCGGCTCTTGGTAACGGTGGTTTGGGTCGATTGGCTGCCTGCTTCTTGGATTCTTTGACCACCCTTGGCTATTCTGCCTATGGTGCAGGTATCCATTACCACTATGGTATGTTCAAACAGCAAATCGTGGACGGATACCAGCATGAGGTGCCGGATGACTGGTTGCGCAACGGTTACCCATTCGAACTGAAGCGCCCGGAATATACCTGTGAGGTGAAGTTCGGCGGATATGTACGTGCAGAGCAGCAGCCGGACGGCAACACCAAGTTCATTCATGAGAACTACAATTCCGTATTGGCGGTGCCATATGATATGCCAATCGTGGGATATAACAACGGTATCGTAAATACCCTGATGATGTGGGATGCAGAGCCGAAGCAGGAGTTCTCTTTGGATGCATTCGACCGTGGTGATTACAATCGTGCGGTAGAGGATGCCAACCTGGCTCGTAACCTGGTAGAGGTATTGTACCCGAACGATAACCATATTTCCGGTAAGGAACTGCGCTTGAAACAGCAGTACTTCTTCGTATCTGCAACCTTGCAGCGATGCATCAAGCGTCACTTTATGAAGGCAAAGGATATTAAAACCTTACCGAAGTCCATGGTATTCCAGATGAACGATACCCATCCAACCCTGTGCGTTCCGGAGTTGATGCGAATTCTGTTGGATGAGTACGGATTGGGCTGGGATGAAGCCTGGGATATTACCACCAAGACGGTAGCCTACACCAACCATACGATTATGGCGGAAGCGTTAGAGAAGTGGCCAATTGATATTTTTTCCCGATTGCTTCCTCGTATCTACGACATTGTAGAAGAGATTAACCGTCGCTTCTGCATAGAAATCGAGCAGAAGTTCCCGGGCGATTACGAGAAGAAGAACCGCATGGCCATTGTACAGGATGGACAGGTGAAGATGGCACATCTTGCTATCGCAGCCTCATTCTCTGTTAACGGTGTTGCGGAATTACATACGGAAATTCTGAAGAAGCAGTCTCTGAAGGACTTCTACGATATGTATCCGAAGAAGTTCAATAACAAGACCAACGGTATTACCCAGCGTCGCTTCCTGTTACACGGCAACCAGCTGTTGGCTGCTTGGGTAACGGATAAGATCGGTGACGGTTGGATTACCGATTTGTCCCAGATGAAGAAGCTGGCAATTTATGCGGATGATAAGAAAGCGCAGCATGAGTTCATGAACATCAAGTACAAGAACAAGCAGCGCTTGGCAGAGTACATTCGTGTTCATAATGGAATAGAAGTAGACCCGACCTCCATTTTCGATGTTCAGGTAAAGCGTCTTCATGAGTACAAGCGTCAGCTGTTGAATATTCTTCATGTGATGTACGAGTACAACATGATCAAGGAGCATCCGGAGATTGAGTATTACCCGAAGACTTACATTTTCGGTGCCAAGGCTTCTGCCGGATATCACATTGCCAAGTTGATTATCAAGTTGATCAACAATGTTGGTGCGGTAATCAATAACGATCGTTCCATCGACGGCAAGATTAAGGTGGTATTCATTGAGGATTACAAGGTTTCCAATGCGGAGATGATTTTTGCTGCTGCGGATGTATCCGAGCAGATTTCTACAGCATCCAAGGAAGCCAGTGGTACCGGCAACATGAAGTTCATGTTAAATGGTGCAGTGACGATTGGTACCATGGATGGCGCCAATGTGGAGATGGTACAGGAGATGGGCGAAGAGAACGCCTTTATCTTCGGTATGAGCGCAGAGGAAGTCATCCAGCATGAGCGTAATCGTGATTACAATCCAATGGATATCTTCAACAGCGATTCCGATATCCGTAGAGTTTTGATGCAGCTGGTGAACGGATTCTACAGCCCGGACAATACCGAGTTGTTCCGTGATATTTACAACTCCCTGCTGAACACCCAGTGCACCCAGTATGCGGATACCTACTTCAATTTGGCAGATTTCCGTTCCTACTGCGAAGCACAGGAGAAAATCCAGGAAGCTTACAAGGATGAGGCTCGTTGGGCCAAGATGGCAATGCTCAATGTTGCCAATGTCGGTAAGTTCTCCTCCGACCGTACCATTGAAGAGTATGTGAAGGATATCTGGAAGATTAATAAGATTGAATTGTAATGAGAAGACCTCGGCACCTGCCGAGGTCTTTTTTGACTCCCCGGGACGGAGTTAGGGAGTCATTTTTCAGTAGATATGCTTTGTAGAATCGCATATACTGATTCTAGAAAAATTCATATATGAAGGAGGAAACGATAATGCCTTTTATTGATTCGAAGATTACGGTTCCGGTAACACCGGAGGTGAAAGAAGAGTTGAAATCCGAGCTGGGCAAGCTCATTACTACACTGAATAAGACAGAAACTTATCTGATGGTTGGTATTGATGATGCTTACGATCTGTGGCTTGGTGGCAAGAAGTTGGAGAAGGGAGCTTACGTGTCCGTTAGCTTATATGGCAATGCGCCGGCCGCTTCCTACGACAAGCTGACCGGACAGATTTGTGCCCTGTTCGAAAGCAAACTTGGTATCCCGGGTAACGCTGTGTATGTCACCTACCATCCGGTGACCGACTGGGGCTGGAACGGAAGCAACTTCTAAGGAGCCAATGGGATTATGAAATATAGACCGACCATACAGTATAGTATGATCCAAGGAATTTTCTGGGGATGCTTTGCCTTGGTTTTTGCATTCTCAAGCGTATACCTTCTGGCGAAGGGATTCACCAACACCCAGGTAGGTTATGTTATGGCAGCAGGCAGCGCGCTTTCTGCTCTGTTGCAACCGGCCTTGGGCGGATTTGTGGATCGAAGTAAAAAACTGATTTTGCATTCGGTCCTCATCGCCCTGTCCATGATTATGATTGTTCTGGCCGGCCTGCTCTTGAGTCTAGGGAAGACATTCTGGCTGATTGCACTGCTCTACGGACTGCTGGTAACCTTCCAGCAGATGATTACGCCGATTACTTATTCTTTAAGCATGTTTTTCCTATCCCGTGGTGTGCACATCAACTTCGGAATCGCCCGGGGCATCGGCTCGATTTCTTATGCGGTGGTAGCTGCAGTGCTTGGGGTATTAGTAGAAAAGTGGAACGAAGACTTGGTGATTGCATGTGTCATCATTTTCTATGCAGTCTTTTTAGTTGTAGTTGCAACATTTCATTTTCACGGGGTAAAAGAAGAAAAGCTGCCCCAAGAAGTGCAAGAGAAAAAGGGCGGCGGCATGATTGCTTTTGTTCGCGAAAATCCTGCGTTCTCCGTTGTACTGCTTGGCAACGTGTTCGTTTTTATCAGTCATAATATTTTAAATAATTACCTGTTTCAGATTGTGGAATACCACGGGTATGGCAGCAAAGAAATGGGCTACGCGGCTGCGGTGGCAGCGGTTTTCGAACTGCCGACACTGTTTCTGTTGTCTCGAATTAACAGTAAGATTTCTTCGGCCAACCTGTTTCGATTATCTATGGTGTTCTTTTTCTTAAAGAATCTGTGCCTGTATCTGGCAACCGGTATGCCGATGATCTATTTTGCCATGAGCTTGCATATCTTAGGATACGGCTTGTTCGCAGGTATTAGCGTCATTTATGTGAATGAAAGCATAGCGGTGCAGGACCAGACCCGTGGACAGGCCCTGATGACTATGACGGTGACTTTGGGTGCCGTGATCGGAAGCTTACTTGGTGGCAGTCTAATCGACCGCATTCAAGTCCCGGGAATGTTGCTCGTTTCCGGAGTAATTGCGCTCATTGGTACCATTATTGTTAGTATTTTTGCAAGAAAAACCGGAGGCCATTAAGGTCTCCGGTTCTTTACGCTATACGCGTGCATCTAAGGATTTGAATAAGGTGGCAAGTCCTACCACTGCAAGGATTGGAATCGCAATGTATAACAATCCTTTAAAGAGGAAGAATAAAATAATCAGCGGCAGGAATACCAGTGTGAATAACACCTTGGTCAGTCCCCAAGCCATATCAAATGCAAAACCAATCAGTCTGCCAAAAATTCCAAACATGCAAATTAAGAAAACAAAAGTAAACATATCATTTCCTCCTTCCAACAAACGTTAATAAGTTAATCTCTCTTGTAATTCACGGCGGATTCCTGTAACCTGACGAATCGCATCGTCACACTGACGCTTGGCATCAGCGATTTTTGACTGTGCAATCACATCCATTAACAATCCATCAAAAATAAAATCTGCAAAGGTAATCAGTTCATCGATGTGAATGGAACTGTAACCGGACACATCCCGAAGCTCTCGACTGAATTGTTGCAGCGCGTATTTTGCTTCCTCGATTTCACGCTCCGCATCACCCATGCGAGAGTGCTTAAAAAGACCGGTGATGACGCCGCCTCCTAAGATATCAACGATGCCCCAGTTACTTGCTTTGTTTAGGTACACTCTTGCATTTTGCAGATGATACAGCGCGTTATCGGCTGCCTGTATTGCTTCTTGGATTTCTCTACTTTCTATGTCACTTAACATATTTTTCTTCCTCTTTGATAATGGTGGGATGAACGTCATCCCGTTTCGTTTTTGTTAAGCTGATGATACATCCGCCGGTGGGCCGGATAAATGTATAGTTGGAACGATTATATACCTCTATTTTTCTATTTTGGAGAAAAAATGACTCCCTAACTCCGTCCCGGGGAGTCAAAAAAAGAGGATTGCCCGATCGGGCAATCCTCCTGCGCAGGCAGTAAATTTAGTTCGCTTTGGAAGCCTCTAACATCTTCTCCTTCAACTGGTTCTCGATATTAACAAGTTCCTTCTCAGCTTCGGCACGCTTCTGCTTGCCTTCTGCCTGAATCTTGATCACTTCATCGATGGTGGAGATGAGCTGCTCGTTGGTGTGCTTCAAGGTCTCTACATCAACGATACCACGCTCGGATTCCTTGGCACTCTCAATGGTAGCCATCTTCAGCTTGTCTGCATTCTTACGAAGCAACTCGTTGGTTGCATCGGATACTGCGTGCTGAGCGGCAGCAGCCTGGTTGGCATGCTCTACACCAAGAGCAATGACCATCTGATTCTTCCACAACGGAATGGTGTTCACGATGGTGGACTGAATCTTCTCGGACATTAAGGTGTCGGAGTTCTGAATCATACGAATCTGAGGAGCGGTCTGAAGGGAGATGGTTCTGGTTAATTCCAGATCGTAGATCTTCTTCTCGAAACGGTCGCACTTCTCAGCCAAATCCTTTGCAGCCTGTGCATCTTCCGGAAGACCGGTCTGTGCAGCGGTTGCCTGTAACTCTTTGAGCTTGGTGTTACGAACTTCCTCTAACTTCTGCTTGCCGGCAACGATGTACATGGTCAACTCACGGAAATAGGTGAGGTTGGCATCATACATCTTGTCCAACATCTTGATATCTTTTAACAGAATTGCCTGGTGCTTATCTAACTCTGCAGCGATGGTCTCTACATTGGTCTCTACTTTGCTGTAACGTGCCTGCAGGTTGGTCAGCTTATTGGCACCCTTCTTAAAAATAGAGAAAAGTCCCTTCTCGTTCTCATCAACGTCGAAGTTCTTCAGCTCACCAACTAAGTTGCTAAGCATCTCGCCGGTCTCGCCCATGTCCTTGGTGCGAACGGAGCTAAGTGCATTCTCGGAAAACTCAGAGAGCTTCTTCTGTGTTCCAACGCCATAAGTCAAAATTGCGTCGGTGTTCTCAATGTCGATCTGCTGGGAAAAAGCATCTACCTGAGCCTGCTCCTCAGCGGTCAGCTGATAGGAATCGGTCATCTGGTCATCCTGTGCAACAACAGCAGGAACTTCATTGGTCTTAGGGGTAGCAGCCTCTCCAAAAGTAAGAGTAGGTGCTGCGACTTCGAATTCCTTTACTTCGGTATCCATATAATCCTCCTTATGAATCGCCGCCCTGATGCGGCTGATTAACATTTTTTATGTGAAAGCACTATTCGTGCATTTCAGCCATTGCATTCTCGGTGAGACCGTCCTGTGCCATCATGGTCTTCATGACGGAGATGTCACTGGAAACATCCCAGGCTGTGCGCTGGAACATCTGGTCCAAAAGATTGGCAAATGCCTGGTTGATGACATTCATGGCATCCTCAATCTCATAACGGGTGTTGCGGACGTTTTCGCCTTCGCCACCCTGATTCTGAATGTCTACATAAGCAACCAACAGCTTCTCTGTGGTTGGCAGATAGTAGGACATAAAACGACGTAATTCCCCGGCACTCTTCGGTTCGGTCTGAACCTTGTCGAAGATGCGCTTCATAATGTCTTCCAACTCGTAGAGCTTGTTGGACATTTCCTGGTCATCCGGAATCATATCATTGTAGTCCCGAACTTTGCGCAGGTAGGAGTGGCCTTCGTTCAGAAGTTCCTGTACCTCCGGGCTGACACCGGCTCTGCCTGCCTTCATGGCATCGTCCTCTGCCTTCTGAGCCAGAAGAGCATCTTCCTTGGCGGCACTAAGTCTTGCAGCTTCCGTACGCTGGTATTCTTTATAAACATTGTCGGTTAACATCAAGGTCTTACGGTCCTTATCGAAGGTTGCGTAAGGAATAATGTTCTTAATATGCAGTCTCTGAATATCGGAGAGCACCTGCTTCGTGGAAAAACCGGAAGCATTGGCCAAGTGGTCAATGGAAATGTATTCCTGGTTGCCAACGATGGTTCCGTAGATTTTGTAGCGGGACAGAAGCTTGTTCCCTTTAATTCCGGAACGAAACAGTCCGAAGGCGGACAACAGCAATACACCAACGGTACTCATTCCAATCAAAAGCCCCGGTGTCATGCCTACAACAAACGCACGAACACCCATAGAGAAGGTGGCTACACCAAGGCCGAAGGTTGTAATTCCACCCACCACTGATTTGGCGATGTTGCCACCGTTAGATACGTAACGGGGCATGAACGGAGTCCGGTTGTTACGGAAAGTGGTCTGGAATGTTCGATTAATCATCGGTGGGGTCGTAGAACCCGGCATCGGTGGCGTATTCACCCGAGGGGAATTGCTTACATAGCCGGATTGATAGACGGTATTATTGTTCACAGTTTCGCGAATGGTGCCGGCTGTGTGGCTGACGGTATCGCGAAGCTCATTTCCGAGATTTGTATAATTGTTGGTTTCGATGGCCCGAGTGACGCTGTCTAGAATCTCGCGTCCGGCATCGGAAAAGATGTCTTCCATACTCATAGTGATCCTCCAAACTTCCTTACTATTTTATCTGATTATATAAGGAAAATAAAGGACATAATCACTAAACTTGTGGTTGAATCCAAATCTTAAAAAAATATAAACAAAGCGCCATTCGGTTGAGATTCCATGGGGACTTCTTTATAATTAGGTTGTTAAATGGGAAAAGTGAAAGCAGGTGTAAACCATGAATGATAATAATGATTTTCGTGAAATTATAGACGAGGATGATGCTCGTCGTACTGAGATTGATATGAATCCACAGGATGAGGTGGAAGATAAGGACGATTATGAGGATGTATGTTACGTTTGCCGACGTCCGGAGAGTGTTGCCGGCAAAATGATTCACATCCCGGGCGATATCTGCATTTGTAATGATTGTATGCAGAAGACCTTTGATACCATGGGAAGCTTCCAGGGCAATCCAATGAACCCGGAGAGTGATAACATTGATTTTTCCGGCATGCCAAACATCAGCATGATCAACTTAAACGACTTAGGTGGATTTATGGGCGGCGGATTCGGAACACCGATGAGTCAGCGTCTTAAGAAGAAGCAGGCCGATAAGAACGCCAAGCCGAAGGAAGCTCCGGTCATTGATATTAAGAATATCCCACCACCACACAAAATCAAGGCACTTCTGGATGAATACGTGGTAGGACAGGATCACGCCAAGAAGGTCATGTCCGTTGCGGTATATAACCATTACAAGCGTGTGGCATCCCTGGAGAATCTGGTGGAAGAGGATGATGGCATCGAGATTGAGAAGTCCAATATGTTAATGATTGGACCGACCGGTTCCGGTAAGACCTACATGGTGAAGACCTTGGCTCGCCTCTTAGATGTACCCCTTGCCATTACCGATGCTACCTCCCTTACGGAAGCCGGCTATATCGGTGATGATATCGAGAGCGTGGTATCTAAGCTTCTTGCAGCAGCAGGCAACGATGTGGAGCGTGCAGAGAAGGGCATTATTTTTATCGATGAGATTGATAAGCTTGCCAAGAAAAAGAACACCAACCAGCGCGATGTCAGCGGTGAGAGCGTGCAGCAGGGAATGCTGAAACTTTTAGAAGGTGCAGAAGTGGAAGTCCCGGTTGGAGCCAGCAGCAAGAATGCCATGGTTCCTATGACCATGGTTGATACCCGTAACATCCTCTTTATCTGCGGTGGTGCATTCCCGGATTTGGAAGACATCATCAAGGAGCGCCTCAACAAGGCGTCCTCCATGGGATTCGTAGCAGATTTGAAGGATAAGTACGATCACGAAGAGAATTTGCTTAGCAAGGTTACGGTAGAGGATTTACGGAAGTTCGGTATGATTCCGGAGTTCATCGGACGTCTGCCGGTCATCTATTCCTTGGAAGCATTGACTGAGGAGATGTTTGTTAAGATTCTTACGGAACCGAAGAATGCCATTACCAAGCAGTATCGCAAGCTTCTGGCATTCGATGAGGTGAATCTGGAATTTACCGACGGAGCGTTGCATGCCATTGCCCGTAAGGCCAAAGAGAAGGAGTTAGGAGCCAGAGCGCTACGCTCCATCTTAGAAGAATATATGTTGGATATTATGTACGAGATTCCGAAGGACGATAACATCGGAACGGTACGTATTACCGAAGACTACATTGAGAAAAAAGGCGGCCCGCAGATCATCATGCGCGATACCCAGCGCTTGGTGGAGCATAAGGCTGCAGGAAATGGGGCACAGTAAATATGCAATCATTCCGCATTACGGATGTCAAAGGTTTTATGGCGCAACTCTTAACCAGAGAAGCCTTTGATTCCTTCCTTCTGGTGGAAGCCACCATACACAATCGTGTTGCTTATGTCATTGACGGCCATGTGGCCGGAGAAGCTACCCCTTGCGTCCCTTATGGGGATGTACGGCCGCTGTGCTTCGACATGATCAAAGGCAGTAAGACACCGGAGTTTTTCCAGTTTGTGTTACAGCTTGCACCGGAAGTCAAAGACAAGTTCATAGAAGATAGTGATGTTGTTCTACAGAGTGCTGATGTATTAAGTCTCTCCATGAATATACGATATCAGAACGATGAGCTGACAATCGTAACCGGAACGTCCCTTCGGATTTTTACCGTGGATCGTTCCTTAGAGCAGCAGTGGGATCAGTGGGTGCGACGATTCTTGACAGAGGGTAACTACACATTTGAGGAAAATGTGTAATACAATCTGACTGGAATGTCGATTTCTACTGACAAAATCCGCTAGTTTCCTTTACTTTTCGAAAACGTTATGCTACTCTAACTATGTTTAGAACGTTCTAGACATAAATTTTTTTGGAGGTACTTTCTAATGAGCAAAGGTACAGTTAAGTGGTTTAACGGCCAGAAGGGATATGGATTTATCCTGGATGAGAACGGACAGGATGATGTATTCGTACATTACTCCGGAATCAACATGGAAGGCTTCAAGTCTCTTGAAGAGGGAGCTGCTGTTGAGTACGAAGTAGTAGAAGGCAACAAGGGTCCTCAGGCTGTTAACGTAACCGTTGTTAAATAAGGAGCATTTAACAACACATAATCAGACTTGTTTTCATCGATGTACCTTTTGATTCTTAGAAATTATATGGGCGACGGAGATAGACAAATTGATTAGGGGAGAGAACGACATCCAAGTGATTGGATGTCGTTTTTGTTTATATATGAAGAGAAAATGGATCACAATACTTACAATTGTATCTGTCATGCTTGGCCTGTGGGGGTGCGGACTGGATGATGTAAATACCTTCATTGATGCCCAGGTGGCCAAGAGCCAAATCGGTGAACCGGAAGAGGTGGAATCGATTTCCGGGGACAAGTATGTCTATGGCACATTGAGCGAGGAGGAACAGCTGACCTATGATCAGCTGTTGCACGCGATTCTTGCCATGGATACCAATGTACCTCTTACCACCAAGTCCGTGGATGAGGTGGACAAAGTCTACAACTGCATCTTGGCAGACTACGGAGATCTGTTCTGGATTTCCGGATACTCCTACCAGACTTACCAGCGTCAGGACCGGGTGATTGGCATCTCTTTTACCCCGACCTATACCATGACCAGGGAGACAAGAGACGCCTACCAGCGGGATATTGACGGAGTCGTGGACGAATGGCTGATGGAACTGCCGGATGGGGCCAGTGATTACGAGAAGGCGAAGTTCGTCTATGAAACCATTATTTCCCGTGTGGATTACGATATTGAGAGCCCCAACAATCAGAACATTATCAGTGTGTTTCTCAATCATGCTACCGTATGCCAGGGGTATGCGGATGCGGCGGCGTATCTGTTGGAGCGATTGGGAATCCAGTCCTCTATTGTGACCGGTACGGCCAACAATGAGAGCCATGCCTGGAATCTGGTGCGTCTGGATGGGGAATACTATTATATGGATATTACCTGGGGCAACAGCCGCTATTTGAATGCGGATGCCACGGAAGGAAATATGACCAATTACGCGTATTTGAATATTACCGGTGAGGAAATTGCCCAGACCCATCGCAGTGAAGTGGTGTATGAACTTCCGGAATGCACGGCAATTGCGGATAACTACTACAATCGGGAAGGATTGTATTTTGCCGTATGGGATCCGGATGAAATCGGAGCCGTTTTTGCTGATGCTTACTACAACGGAGCCGATATGGTGTCGGTGAAGTTCGCCGGGAATGACCTCTACCAGCAGGCGGTGGAATACTATCTGACACAGGGCAGATTCATTGATTATTGCAGGGATTTAAGGTCACTTGCTTATATCGAGAGTCCGGAAATGAGCGTGTTGACCTTTATGTTTTAGTTTTATAAAATAGGTAGAAGGGGCAACCCGAATAAATTGTGGAGAGACGGCATGTACAAGATTATTATTGATAGTTGTGGGGAGATTCCTCAGAATTTAAAACAGGATGGTCGATTTGTAAATGTTCCGTTGACGTTGGAGATTAATGGCGAGGACATCATTGATGATGAGACCTTCGACCAGGCTTCTTTTCTTGAGAAGGTAGCGAAGAGTCCTACCGGTCCCAAGTCTGCCTGTCCTTCTCCGGCTTCCTATATGAAGGCCATGGAAGGTGACGCAGATCATATCTATGTGATTACCCTTTCCGCTCAGTTAAGCGGTTCTTATAACAGCGCGGTATTGGCCAAGAGCCTCTACGAGGAAGAGTTAGAGGATGAGGACGAAGACCGTGAGGTATTGATTCATGTATTCGATTCCAAGTCCGCGTCCATTGGACAGACCTTAATCGGAATGAAGATTGCAGAGTTGGAAGAGGCCGGATGTTCTTTCGAGGAAGTTGTGGAACAGACCGATGCATATATTGCAGAGCAGCATACCTTCTTCGTGTTGGAGACCTTAGAGACCTTACGTAAGGCCGGACGTCTTAGCAACCTGAAGGCAATGATTGCAGGAACCTTGAATATTAAGCCAATTATGGGATCTACCGATGAAGGCAGCATCCAGCAGTTGGGACAGGCCCGTGGAATGGCCAAGGCATTGGATAAGATGGTAGAGTGCTTGGTGGCAACCGCCATTCATCCGGAGAAGAAGATTCTTGCAATCTCCCACTGTAATGCGCCACAGGCTGCGGAACAGTTGAAGCAGCGTGCATTGAAGGCATGTTCTTTCAAGGATGTATTTGTTATTGATACCCAGGGCGTTAGTAGTATGTATGCTAATGACGGCGGTTTGATCATGGTATTATAGGAATGACATACGAAGAGATTGTACAGCGAATAGAAGAGAGTCATCGTTTCGGTAAGGCAAGTGGATACGAAGTCAGCCGCGAGATGTTGGAATTATTGGAACATCCCGAGAGCGGTATGCGTATCATCCATATTGCCGGAACCAACGGTAAAGGATCAACGGCAGTTTATGTAAGTTCTATCTTACAGGCTGCCGGTTTTTGTGTAGGCATGTTTACCTCGCCCCATCTCATTGACTTTACGGAACGCATTCGTGTAAACGGAGCCCAGATTCCGAGGGAGGATGTGGTGCGTCTAGGGGAGAAGCTCTTGGAGCTCCCCATGACCTTAGAGCCAACCATGTTCGATTATTGTCTGGGCATGGCGCTGCTTTATTACAAGGAACAGCGCTGCGACTATGTAGTGCTGGAGACCGGACTTGGAGGGCGATTGGATTCCACCAATGGGGTAGGCACATTGCCGCTGGTAAGCATCATTACCCGCATCGGATTCGATCATATGGCATATCTTGGGAATACGCTTAGCGCCATTGCTTCGGAGAAGGCCGGTATTCTAAAAGTCGGAACCCATGCCGTGCTTGGGGTGAATGACCCGGAAGCTGCCGAAGTCCTGCAGCAGACCTGCAGGGAACGGAGAATTCCTTATATGGATTTGAATGAGGAAACAACCCGATGGGTGCGGGACTACGTACAGGAACATCGGAATGTGCTGATGCCGGGTACCTACCAGGTAGAGAATGCCATGAATGCGGTAGCAGCGATACGTATGCTTTATGAGATGAAGGAATTGGCGCCGCAGGTGGCAACGGAAGAAATACTGGATGATGCAATTCTGCAGGGATTGGAAGCGTCCAATTGGCCGGGACGTATGCAGCAGGTAGGGGACAATCCAATTTTTCTTGTGGACGGAGCGCATAATCCCCAAGGGGTTCGGGCGCTGCGGGAGAGCTTGGAGGAGCGCTTCCCGGGAGAACAAATGGTGTTTCTAATGGCAGTCATGGCAGATAAGGATTATGAGCACATGATTGAGGATGTGTTGCCTCTGGCCCGTTGCTTCTATACGGTGACAGTGTCTTCCGACCGGGCATTGCAGGGAAGCAAATTGGCAGAGCGAATCGCAGGTCGTGGGGTAGAGGCTGTGTATATGGACGATCTGGACCTGGCTATGAAGCAGGCGAAAGAGCGTGCCCGCATGGAGCATTGCCCGATGGTGGCCTTTGGTTCTCTGTATTTTATCGGTGGGATTTTGGAGAAGTTAAAAGAGGATGATAAAAACTAATTGGGAGGCGTTGAATGTACTTGGACTAAAACCGGGTGCTTCAATTGAAGAAGTTAAAACTACATATCACAAATTAATGAAGGCATATCACCCGGATGCGAACGGAACCACCAAGGCTGACCCATTGGTTTTTCGTATCCAGGAGGCATATGACTACCTGATGGACCATTACAACAGTAGCTACTATGCCAGTAACCATGCGGCTTCCGATATTCGGAAACATGATTCAACCAAAATCCTTGGTTCGGAGGATTCTCTTCGCCATGCAGCTACGAAGCGACAGCAGAAGGAAGACCGGTATAAGGCGGAAAAACGCATGAAACAGCGGCAGGAAGAGCGGAAGGAAGCCTTCCTTCGGGATGCGGAAGAACTGCGAAAAGAGCGGGAATATCAGGAAGCAATGGACAAAATCCATGCCATTCGCGCCGGTGAAGTGGCAGCGGAAATTATTCGCGCCATGATTCGCGGAGATATTAAATAAAGATTGAATAACAAAAACGCCTCCATAAGGAGGTGTTTTTGTTAATTTAGGGCTCAATTATTGCCTAGGCAATGATTGTGAGGGGAGTATTTATTATATAAAAGATTACATCAGGCTAGCTACGCATGCCTCAACATCTTTCATATCAGCGGTAGGCTCGAAACGTGCAACTACGTTGCCGTCACGATCGATTACAAACTTCGTGAAGTTCCACTTAATGTCCGGATTCTGCTTGTAGTTCTTATCAATCTTCTTCAGCATGATGCTCATTGCAAGCGCTGCAGGGTTCTTGCCGAATCCTTCGAATCCTTTCTGGGACTTTAAGTACTCGTATACCGGAAGCTGGTTCTCGCCGTTGACATCGGACTTCTTCATCTGAGGGAACTGGGTGTTGTACTTCAATGTACAGAACTCATGAATCTCCTCATCGGTTCCGGGAGTCTGACCTGCGAACTGGTTGCAAGGAATGTCGATAATCTCTAATCCTGCGTCGTGGTACTTCTCGTACATCTTCTCCAATGGCTCATAGTGTGGAGTGAATCCACAACCGGTTGCGGTGTTTACAATCACCATAACCTTGCCGGTGTAATCGGATAACTTCAATTCACTGCCGTCTGCCATTGGTACACTATAATCATAAATACTTGCCATAACGATTCTCCTTTATAAAATGAGCTACGTTTCATATATCTTTGATACAATTATATTGCATAAAATCTAAAAGTCAATAGGTTTTTTAAAAATAATTATTAGGTTGCGAAGGCATACTATGATACAATGATGTTAACTAGGGAGTTTATGGGGAGGGGGTACTTATGAGAATCATAGCAGTTGACGACGAGAAGCTTGCTCTTGAAGCTGTCATTTCGACCATTCAGAAGTGTGACCTTTCCGCAGAAGTCCAGGGGTTTCGAAGCGGATTAGAAGCGGAGGAGTACGTACGGGAGCACGGCTGTGATGTAGCGTTCTTGGATATCGAGATGCGTGATATTTCCGGCATTGCTCTTGCCAAGCATCTCAAGGATATCAATCCATCGATTAATATTATTTTTACCACCGGATACGGAGAGTTCGCCGGCGCGGCATTTGATTTGCATGCCAGCGGATACATTATGAAGCCGGTGACCAAAGAAAAAATAGAAAAAGAACTGGGCGCACTCCGCTTTGCTGTTGGAGCACCGAAGGAGAAAAAGCGTGTGGTTGCCCAGACCTTCGGTAACTTTGAAGTCTTTTTGGATGGACTTCCAATGAAGTTCAAGTATTCTAAGAGTAAGGAACTATTGGCGTATCTCATTGACCGAAACGGTGCGTTATGTACCACCCAGGAACTCCTGGCGGTTCTGTGGGAGGACGATGATGAGATGGGCAATCACACGTCCTATTTTAAGAATGTAAGATCCGACCTTCTGGCTATTTTAGAAGAGGCCGGAGTTGGGGATATTATTGTTCGCCAACGTGGCGGAATCGGTATTATCCCAAGCAAAATTTCCTGTGATTATTACGACTATTTAGCCGGGGATCCTACAGCCAAGGCACAGTACCAGGGAGAATACATGGTGCAGTACAGCTGGAGTGAGATGACCCATGGCTTGTTTGAATAGGAGCGATGCTGCATGAATGCGGATTATTTATTTGCCACACTGGAATTGTGGGGTGGAATCTTCTGCGTTGTGGGTGCGATTTTTCGCTTCATGATGCGCAAAGTATATCGGGTTGCGACGTTTGAGATGGTTAGCATGCTATTGCTGAGCGCTCTGATGATGGTGTCAGACTTATGCTCGTTCTTCTTCCGGGGACAGATGAGTACGCTGGCACTGTTTCTTGTGCCAATCGGGAACCTGCTCATGTTCTTTTTGCCATATCTGGACTTGATGTTCTATGGTTCCTATCTATGGAAACATTCCACAAAAGATTATAACAATCGCATGATTATCAATGTGCTCTTTGGCATTTGTGCTTGTGCCATGGTACTGACCATTGTGTCGATTTTTAATAATATGTATTTCTATGTGGACGCTTGGAATTATTATCATCGCGGACCTTACTTTTGGGTGTCCCAGATGATTGGTGTGGCGGCATTCGTGGCTGTTTTTATCATGATTATGTACAACCGGAAACACTTGGGACCGGTGAAATTCCTTGCATTTACTACCTATATTATTTTCCCGTTTATCATGCATATTACCCAGGCACTGGTGTTCACGTTGATTTCCCGATTGAACGTGGGCATTGAGATTTCCGTGCTTTTGATTCTTATGATTATGATGTTGGAACAGAATCGCACCATGGATCGCCAGCAGAATGAGATTTCCGAGCAAAAAGAGGAGCTCTTGCGAAGGGAACGGGCCATCAACGAGATGCAGATTCGCCTGGTTATTTCCCAGATTCAGCCCCATTTCCTATATAATGCGCTGAATGCAATTTACTATCTGTGCGAGAAGGATAGTGCCAAGGCACAGGAGGCCATCAATAATTTCTCCGATTATCTGCGAGGCAATATGGATGCCCTGTCGGGAGATTCCATGATTCCGGTGGGGAAGGAATTGCAGCATATTCGAAGTTACCTGGCGCTGGAAAAAATGCGTTTTGACGATGACTTATATATTGAATACGATATCGGCGCGAAGGATTTTATGGTGCCGGCATTGTCCTTGCAACCCATTGTTGAGAATGCGGTGAAGCATGGATTAGGGAAGCAAATCGGAGGTGGAACCTTAAAGATTTTTACCTACGATCGTGGAAATCATTACGAGATTATTATTATGGATAACGGTGTGGGATTTGACCCAATGCATCCGAAGCACGCGGATGGCCGAAGTCATGTAGGCGTGGAAAATGTGCGGAAGCGTTTGGAAACATTGTGTGACGGGCAGCTGGAGATGGAATCGGCACCGGGTATTGGAACAAGGGCAATTGTCTCCATTCCGAAGAATGAACGAACAGCCATGCGGGAGGGGACATGGAATTAATTAATGTATATTTGGAAGTGTTTGCGTCCATTGTCGTTTTCTTTTTGATGAATGGGTGCATTCAGTTCAAGCAAATCTTCAACTATGCATCCAGCCTGTTTATACGTATGCAGGTATGGAATATTACGATGCTCTTATGTGACGCGTTAACATGGGGGATGATTTATCGTGCCCATCAGGGCCATTCGATTTCGATGGTTGTTTTGGAGATTGCGGAGTGTGGCATCTATATTTCTTATTATATGATGATGCGCACCTTCATTTGTTACCTGATTAGTATGATGAAATCCAGAGTGGCGGTGGGACGCTGGGTGCGTCGCATCACAGATGTGGTCTGCTTTTTTTCAACACTGTTATGGTGTATATCCGCCTACAACGGAATTATTGTAAGTGTGACACCGGATGGACTCATCATTGGCAAGCTCTACTGGTTAGGACAGGTCGGCGGATATATTTGTGTGATTTTGATTTTATATATCATTATTGCTCATTGGAAAGCTTTGGGAAAAGACGCTTATATTTTGTTATCGTTCGTTGTATTTCCCCTGGCTGCATCCTTGCTGCGTTCGGTACTTCCGAAGATTTCTTTAATGGATCTGGCTATGACGCTATCCACGGTGTTGATTTATAACTTCGTGCATGTGGGGGCAGCCCGTGTGGCGAAGCAACATGAGGTGGATTTGGGTGAGACCCAGATGAAGTTGATGACCTCTCAGATTCAGCCTCATTTTATTTTTAATTCCTTAAATACAATTTACTATCTGGTGGAGAAGGACCCGGCCTTGGCGCAGACAGCGATTAGCACCTTCTCGGATTATCTGCGGGTGAACATCGAGAGTCTGAAGTCTACGGACCTTATTCCATTCTCGAAGGAATTGGAGCATGTACAAAGCTATTTGTCTTTGGAAAAAATGCGCTTCGACGATGAAATAGAGATTCATTATGATATTATGACGGATTGTTTCTTAGTACCGTCGCTGTCCCTACAACCCATGGTAGAGAATGCAGTCAAGCACGGCCTGGGCAAGAAGGCCGGCGGAGGTATAGTAACCATTCGAAGCTATGAAGATGACGAATGCATATACATTGAGGTAGAAGATAACGGCGTTGGATTTGATATGAGTCGAATCAAAGAAGCCTCCGGTATGGACCACGCCGGTGTTGGCATCGAGAATGTCCGACGGCGTCTGAAGTCCTCCTGTGACGGAAGAGTGGAGATTGAGAGCATAGAAGGCGAAGGAACCAAGGTGCGTCTTATTCTTCCGAAGGAGAATACGGTACAGAACATTCTGCTGGAATCATAGCAGAGACCTCGTTGATTTTTGCGGGCAGGTTCGCTATACTTGAATGCGTTGGGTGATGCCCAATACAATGAATGTAGTAAGGGAGTGGCAGATATGAGCCAGGAGAAAGTAGATTTAAAAAAAGAACAGAAAAAGAACCGTAAGAAGTTAAATCGCAAAGCGAAGATTCAGCGTATCACAGCAACTGTATGCAGCGTTGTGGTATTGTTGGCTGCTTGTGGATGGATTGGATTTTCCGCATATAAGACTTATGAACAGACCAAGGCAGAGGCTGAATCTGCAGAGGCACCTACCTATACACCGGTAGATTTGTCCGCGATTTCTGATTATGTTTCTACTCTGAATTCGGAAGAGAATGCTGAGGAATAAATTTTTAAAATTTGTTGTTGACAAAGACGAGGGGTTCAGATAGAATAACTCTTGTCGTTGAAACGGCAACAGATGCGATAGTGGCGTAGTTGGTAACGCGCGACCTTGCCAAGGTCGAGACCGCGGGTTCGAGCCCCGTCTATCGCTCTAAAAAAATAACGGGTACATCGTAAGATGTATCCGTTATTTTTTTATGTGCGTAAAGACGGTAGGCGAGAACCCGCTCGGGTGAAGAGCCCCTCGCTATGAGCACTTGATGGTGCGAAGCAGCATCTTACGTGCGATGCATGCGGAACACTTAGTGAAGCGAAGCTGAGCTTACGTGTTCCGTAGTCTATCGCTTTGGTAGGCGAGAACCCGCCAGCGGGTGATAGACGGTACAGACTTGCAATCCCCATAGAATCGTGCTAATGTTTGATTATTAAAAAGAAAGAGCACATTGTGCATAGGTGAGGAAATGACAATTCGATAATTTGATTTAAGTGAACGCAACATGTGAACGGGAACTGCCGCAGTGGCAGTTACTTTGCGTATGCTTAAATGAGATTATCGCACATGCCTCGCCTATTTTTATATAGGTTTATTTGTGTGAGTCTATTTTGCATATGCAAAGTAGGCTTTTTTTATGCAAAAAAGGAGGACATCGATGTTACAAATAAAGAATTTAACCATTACCCATCGCAAGGATTTGCGGGTGATATTAGAGGATTTCAATATGACCTTAAATGATGGCGACAAGGCAGTCATCATCGGGGAAGAGGGCAACGGAAAATCTACGCTACTAAAGTGGTTGTATGATCCTGATATGGTGGAGGATTATACGGAATGCCGTGGTGAACGCATCCTGGGGCGAGAGCGCTTGGGGTATCTGCCCCAGGAGTTGCCGGCCAAGGAGCGAGAGAGAAGCATCTATGAGTACTTCTCGGAGGCCAATCTTTTCTTCGAACAAACACCCAAGGAATTGGCTGCGCTGGCGCGGAAGTTCTCGTTGCCAACAGACATCTATTATAGCGACCAAGCAATGGGAACTTTATCCGGAGGAGAGAAGGTAAAGCTTCAACTGATGCGCCTGCTCATGGATGAGCCTACGGCACTGCTACTGGACGAGCCATCCAACGATATCGATATTGAGACTTTGGAACTGCTGGAAAAGCTGATCAATGAGTGGAGGGAAATCGTACTTTACATCTCCCATGATGAAACATTGATTGAGCGTACAGCGAACGTCATCATTCATTTGGAACAGATTCAGCGGAAGACAAAATCCCGCTATACGGTGATGAAAACCAACTATACCGAGTATATCAAGCGCCGGGCTGATGCCTTTGCCCATCAGGCCCAGATGGCAGAGTCAGATCGAAGAGCCAAGAAGCAGCGGGATGAGAAGTATCGTCGCATCTTACAGAGTGTCAATCACGCCCAGGTCACCATCAATGGCGCGGGCAAGGATTTGGCGGATAAAATGCAGGCGGCTCATAATCTAAAGGATAAGATGCATACGGTAAAATCCATGGGACGCCGGTTTGAAAAACAGGATGAACAGATGACGGAGATGCCGGAACAGGAGGAAGCAATCTTCTTTAAGCTGGGCAAAGAAGAATCCAAAATGCCGGCAGGCAAAACCGTGGTGGAGTATGCCTTGGAGGAACTTCTAGCTCCGGATCAATCGAAGATTCTGGCAAAAGATATTTCGCTTTGTGTCCGTGGGCCGGAGCGCATTTGTATTATTGGAAAGAACGGTGTTGGAAAAACAACACTTTTAAAACAAATGGCAGAGGAGCTGCTACAACGGAAGGATATTCGGGTACAGTATATGCCGCAGAATTATGAGGATTTGTTGGATTTCAATCAAACTCCAGTGGAGTTTTTGGATGATACCGGGGATAAGGAAGTCCGCACCCGCATCCGAACCTACCTTGGTTCCTTGAAGTATACGGCTGACGAAATGGATCATCCCATCGGAGAATTATCCGGTGGACAGAAGGCCAAGGTATTGCTTCTGAAGATGAGTTTGTCGGATGCCAATGTGCTGATTCTGGATGAGCCTACCAGAAATTTTTCACCCTTGTCCGGACCGGTCATCCGTCAGATGATTTGCCAGTTTCCGGGTGCGGTCATCAGCATTTCTCATGACAGAAAGTACATCAAGGAGTGCTGCACCAAGGTCTATGAACTGACTGCCAATGGACTTCGTTCAACCGCTGGTTCAATGTATTGATGCCGGATAGAGGAAGAATTATAATGACCATTGAGTATAAATAAGGGAGTGAAAATAATGGATTCTTTTGCTATGTTTTTCGGAGGTATTCTGCTAATAATCACGTTGATTTTTGCCTATGTGGTATGGCAGATCTTTGGTGGTGCGAATCACACCATAAATGATGATATCGCAAGAGCAGATGAGGAAAATGTGGAAGATGCTAGGGAAACTCGTCGGATGATGCAAATCCTACTTCCCATTGTGATTGCCATGTTTGTACTGGCGATTCTTATGCTGACCGGATACTATAGATACTTCAATATGGTGGGTGTCGGTGTTACAGCCGGAGGTGTATTGTTTACCTACATTAGTATCATCATTCGAACATCCGCATCGAGAAAGAATGTACGATGCACGTCCCGCTGCACAGGCCGAGTTACAGACCATGTAGAACAGGAAGACAGTGAAGGACATATTTCTTACCATCCGGTGTGCTCTTATACGGTGAATGGAAACGAGTACGAGTTCACCAGTAATTATGGCGGAGGGGAACGTGCAATTCCTCCAATTGGAGAATCAATCGAAATCTTCTATGATCCGGTAATGCCGAAGGTAGCGTACAGCTCCTTTGATCGTAAGACTGGCACGACGCTGGTAAGATGGTTCCTGGCATTTGGAATACCAATGACTCTGATCGGTCTTGGAATCCTGCTTCGGAATAGCCATTTGTTTATGATGATCCGCGCATGGATTTACGTACACATGATGTAAAAAAAGGTCGCCTCTTTGTGTGGAGGTGACCTTTTCATAATTAGAATGTAACAGTTTCCGGAGCGTCAGTGAAGGAACAGAAGGTTGCAGTGGCATCTTCGAAATAGAAGACTGCAGTGTTCTCATCCTCTGCACTGTACATATTCTGAAGGGATGGATACGCATCCAACATGGACTTCTTTGCTTCGAAGCGGTCATCTAAGACCAGCTTGCCACTGAGGCGGATCCACTTGCCGGCAGCCATACCGGAAATCTCAACCTTTGGATTGGCAAGAATCTGCTTGGCAACGTCCTTGGACTTGCCGGTCTGAATGTACAACTTGTTCTCAAAAATATGAGCCGTTCCGAATGGACGAACTCTTGGCTGATCGCCATCAACAGTTGCCAAGTAATAGGTATTGGCATCCTTTAAAAACTGACATACACGCTCTATGTTTTCCATAAAAAACCTCCTCATAAGATGTGTTTGATACTACCATGTGTATCATAACGCATCTTTTTTAAATTGTACACAACTTAATTAAAAAACAGGTTCCCGCAAAAAGCAGCAATCAAAATGGACAGCAGATAAGCGGTATTCATAATCACAAAATTACGGATGGAGCAGATGAAGGTTTTTTCCTTGATCTGCTCCTTTTTGAATATAGATACATTCTTCCAAACCAAAGGGAAGGAAAGAAGAAATGTCAGAGCAAAGGGATTCAAAATCCCAAATACCACCATCAGAATCACTGCGATGTAGCAGCTGTAATACAGCCATCCGAAGAACTTTACTGCAGTAGGCTGCCCGATGTAATGCACCAGGGTGAGACGATGCACGGCTTCGTCCTTTTTCAAATCGCAGGTGTTGTTGGCCAGCATGATGTTGGCGGTGGTAAACGTGGTTACCAGTGAGAACAACAGGAAGCTAAGAAGCGGTACCACCTGTAAGGAGAGGGTTATGCTCTTCAGTGACAGTGACAGGGTTAGATAGTAGCTCGGGTTATTGATGTAGAGCATCAAAAACGGAATGAACATACCGTAAGCGATTCCAGAGAACAATTCGCCCAGTGGAATGCGGGAAATGGGAATCGGTCCGAAGGTGTAGAAGATGCCCAGCAAAAAACAAAATGCACCAAGAAGCAGAACCACAATGCCGGTGCGATACGCCAGATACAGTCCCAGGACAGTGCTTAAAGAAAGCATGGTAATAATGGAAGCAAACGCAACCTTCCTTGGAATTGGAAGCATCTCCGGATAATCCTTGCTGTCAATGTAGTTATTGATACCGGTGGTGGTCAGATCGAATACGAACATGGCAACGAAAAAAATCACCATCAGAGGAACGTTGATGGGTTGCTTCTGATAAATCATAAAAACCAGCGTGTTGGCAAACGCGAATAGGCTGGTAATTTTCGTTTGAATTTCCACAAATTTTAAAAATCTCTTCATCGTTGTTTCCTTTTTACACATTATTTATCGGCTTTGGTTGTTGAATGATAGCACAAAATATAATTTTTGACAAATAAATGATAAAAGATGTTGTTGTGTACAATCATTTATGGTACAATGCAAAAGCGTCACATTTTGCGTTGCGCAAAATAGAGTGGCGCACAACCTATTAATATTTGTTATAGAAAGGAACTATTATGACGAATATTGTCGTAATCGGAGCAGGTTACGCAGGTGTACTTGCTACCAAAAAACTCGAGAAAAAACTTCGCAAGAAAAAGCTTGCAGACGAAACACAGATCACACTGATTGATAAGCATCCGTATCATACCATGCTTACCGAGTTACATGAGGTCGCTGCGTGCCGTGTAGGTGAAGAGAGCGTCAAGATGAACCTGGACCAGATTTTTGCCGGTCGTAAGGTGAACGTCGTTCTGGATACCGTTACGAAGGTTGACTTTGAGAATTGTAAAGTTCAGGGAAAAAATAACGCATATGACTATGACTACTTGGTTGTAGCAGCAGGTTCCAAGCCAACCTATTTTGGCGTGGAAGGTGCCGAAGAGAACAGCTACACCTTATGGTCTTACGATGATGCGGTAAAGCTTCGTGACCGTATTCACGATTGCTTCCGTATGGCAGCAGACGAGACCGATGAGGCGAAGCGTAAGGAGTTATTAAGCTTCTATGTAGTAGGTGCCGGTTTTACCGGTGTTGAGATGGTTGGTGAGTTGGCGGAGTACACGCCAATCTTATGTAAGAGATTCAACATCAAGCGTGAGGACGTCACCATCGTTGATGTGGATGGATTGTCCCGTCCGGTACCGATTTTGCCGGAAAAGTTATCCAACAAGGTAGATAAGCGTCTTCGCAAGATGGGCGTAGATGTGGTAATGAATGCCAGCGTTGTGGGTGTTGGTAAGAACTTCATCAAGTTGAAGAAAAATGACGAGATCACCGAGCATGTGGCCGGAACCGTTATCTGGACCGCAGGTATCGAGAGCTCTGAGATTACTTCTGACATTGCCAAGGAAGTAACCAGTGGCGGAAGAGGCAGAATTCAGGTAGATGAGCACTTACGCTCTGTTGACCACGAGAATGTCTATGTCATCGGCGATAACATGCTCTATACCGCACCTGGTGAAGAGCGTCCGGTTCCTCAGATGGTAGAGAATGCAGAACATTCCGCTGCAACGGTTGCCAAGAATATTATGGCAGACATCACCAAGCAGGGTGAGATGGAAGCCTACAATCCGAAGTTCCACGGCGTTATGGTATGCGTCGGTGGACGTTACGGTGTTGCCCGCGGTGGTATGGCGAAGCATCAGATTAACTTTGCTTCCTTCTTCGCGATGTTTGCAAAGCATTTTATCAATATTATTTATTTCATTCAGGTGATGGGATGGACCAAGGTAATTTCTTACCTGAAGCATGAGTTTTTCACCATTCGTAACAGACGAAGCTTCCTTGGCGGACATTTTTCCAACCGTACACCAAGCTTTATGTTAGTGCCGCTTCGTCTCTGGGTTGGAGCTGTTTGGGTATACGAAGGTGTCATGAAGATTTTGGAAGGCTGGTTTGAAAAGCCAATGTTAACCGGTTTCTTCGGTGGTGCCAATACCTGGTTTGATACTTTGCTTGGCCGTATTGATCCGGCGGCTGCTGATGCGGTAGCTTCCGCTTCTACGGAGGCTGTTGACGCGGTTGCTTCTGCTTCTACTGCAGTTGCTGACGCTGCTGTACAGACCGGAACCGTCATCTTCGACTGGAACTTCAAGTTGTTTGAGACCATTTTGGTATCCGGAACCGACCTTGCATCTTCTACGCTTTCCGATATTGCGTTCAAGATTCAGGTCCCGTTTGTAGATTGGTTTGTAAACAACGTGGTACTTGCCAGCGATGGAATGCAGATGTTCATGCAGATTTTCATTGTTATCATGGAGATTCTAATCGGATTAGGACTGATGGGTGGATGCTTCACCTTCCTGTCCGCAGGTGTGTCCTTGGTATTGCAGGCAATGTTTGTAACAACAACAGGTTTATATTTGAATACGTTCTGGATGATTTTTGCCGGAATTGCTTTATTAATCGGTGGCGGATATACCCTTGGAATCGATTACTACCTGATGCCGTTTTTAAAGAAGAACTGGCAAAAGGTCAAGTGGGCGAGAAAGTGGTATTTGTACAATGATTAATCGTAGTTTGGATTATGAAACTGCCTTTTTGGAAGTACAAAAAGAAACTGCAAAAATCATAACTTCCGGTCCTGCGCTGGTGAAGAATTATGTTTCTTACTTAACCGAGACCACAGGCAAGATGATGCGTGCAAGAGCATTGCTTGCCTGCGCCATGGATGAGAACGGGCAGGTCCCTTATGATGCGGTGCGTTTTGCCGCTGCAGTAGAGGTACTTCACCTGGCAACATTGGTACATGACGACATTATGGACGATGCCGATCTTCGCAGAGGCCAGGAAACATTACAGAAAAAATCCGGTAAGCGCATTGCCGTTATTTGCGGTGATTTCCTGTTGGCAGCTGCCATTCGGGAAGTAACGGGCGTGAAGGAGCAGGATCGATACAAGAGTTTTGACTTTTCAAAATACGTACAGAACATTGCGTTAGGAGAGTTGCGTCAGAACATCAACAATCGGAATTTCCGGTTGCAGCCGTTCCGCTATCTGTCCATTATCGACGGCAAGACGGCGGCATTGTTTGAAGCATCCTATCATGCAGGAGCTTTGGCTGGGGATGCGGATGCCCGTGTTCAGAAGCTGTATCGGAAGCTTGGACGTTATACCGGTATTATTTTCCAGTTGACGGATGATTGTATTGATTATGAGAACTCCAGCGATACGGCGCTTAAGCCGGTGCAGTCGGATTTTGAGAACGGTGTGGTGACATTGCCACTCATCCATGCATTTGACTGTCAGCCGGAATTGATTACGAAGGCAGAAAATAACGAGCTGACGAAGGAAGAAGTGTTTGATGCGGTAAAACGCCATGATGGTGTGGGTTATACCCATCGTATGGCTAAGAAGTACTATGACTTGGCACAGGCTGCTATGCAGCAGATTGGCATGAGCAAGGAGCAGGAAGCGATTCTCGGCGGACTATTAGAGAAGGCTTATGTCGGATTAAAAGGGTGATATTTCTAGTGCGCTGTCACTAAAAATATAAAGAACTATTTCATGATGAAGAAAGGGAACAAAACATGAAAAAGAATTTAGTTGCATTAATGTGTGTTGCAGCTTTATCCGCAACCACATTCGTTGGATGTGGCGCTGATGAGGCAGCAGAGGCTCCTGTAGCAGATACTCAGGTGGCAGAGGAGACAACTTCTGCTGTATCTTCTCCTGTAGCTGCAGAGGGTGAGCTTCTTACCGGTATCGGTACTGTTGTAGGAATTGATTCTTCTGTAGACGCTACTGCTGATGCAGAAGGAACTGCTCAGTGCGATGCTACAGTAGCTGCTGTAACCGTTGATTCCAACGGTGCAATCGTGGAGTGTGTCATCGACATCGCTCAGACCAAGATTGGTGTAAGCGCTGACGGTAAGATCACTTCCGACTTAAATGCTGAGTATCCATCCAAGAGAGAGCTTGGCGATGACTACGGTATGAAGAAGGCTTCTTCTATCGGTAAAGAGTGGTATGAGCAGGCTGACGCTTTTGCTGAGTGGGCTGTAGGTAAGACTGCTGCTGATATCAGCGGTATGGCAATCTCCGAAGGTTATGCAGGAGATGCAGATCTTGCTGCTTCCGTATCCATTCACGTAACCGGTTTCCAGGCTGCTGTTCTTGAAGCTATGAACAACGCTGTAGCAGGTGGTGCAGCTGAAGGAGATAAGCTTGGTTTAGGACTTTCCACTAAGATTTCCAACTCCAAGGATGCAGCTGAAGAGGATGGTGTTGCTGAGGCTTATACCACTATTTCTGTTCTTACTGTAAACGAGGAAGGTGTCATCACAAGCTCTATTCTTGATGCTGTTCAGGCTAAGATTACCTTCGATGCAAATGGTGTCATCACTGCTGATAAGAGCGCTGATGTTCCAAGCAAGAACGAGCTTGGTGATGCTTACGGCATGAAGAGCGCTTCTGCAATCGGTAAGGAGTGGAATGAGCAGGCTGCTGCTTATGCTGCTTACACCGTAGGTAAGACCGTTGATGAAGTTCAGGGTACTGCAGTAACAGAAGGTCGTGCAGCTGATGCAGATCTTGCTGCTTCTGTTTCTATCCACATTACAGATTTCAACGCTGTAATTGCTAAGGCTGTTGCCAACGCAAAATAATTTGTCTAAAATTTAGATTGTACGAGGGGGCGTGCATCCTTGCACGCTCCCTAATTTTTTGTATGGGTGGAGTTATGAACAAGACCAAAGTTACTTCTGTTGTTATTATTGTATTATTGATAGTCCTAATACTGTTGGCGCAGTCCGGGAGACTGTTTGGAAATGGTAGGGAAAGTGAACCCGAGATGCAGCATTATACCGCAACCTTTCTGGATATTTTTGATACCAGGACGGAGATTGTTGGATTTGCAACATCGGAGGAAGAGTTTCGCAAACAGGCGGATGTGGTAAAAGAGCGTTTGGTTTACTACAACAACCTGTATGATATTTACAACGATTATGAAGGCGTAAACAACATTAAGACCATCAATGACAACGCCGGAATTGCACCGGTGGAAGTGGATGAGGAGATTATCAATCTCTTGAAGTTTAGTAAGGAGATGTATGACCTTACCGACGGAAGGGTGAATATTGCCATGGGTTCCGTGTTGTCTATCTGGCATGAACACCGGGAGTACGGCAGTGAGAATCCAGAGCGGGCGACCTTGCCGGAGTTGTCTGAGCTGGAGGCGGCCAATGCCCATACCAATATCGATGATTTGATTATTGATGAAGAGGCCCATACGGTCTATCTTGCAGACCCCGAGATGTCCCTAGATGTGGGAAGTACCGGCAAGGGATATGCCTGCCAGCGTGTCATGGATTACTGCAGAGAGCAGGGCATGGACCATTTGCTATTAAGCTTAGGCGGTAATATCTCCGGTATCGGAACCCGCTACGACGGAAGCAGCTTCCGTGTGGCCATTCAGAATCCGGACTTGGATAGCGAAGAGGAATACATTGAAAAAGTGGATTTAGAGGATGGCCAGTGTGTGGTATCCTCCGGAGATTATCAGCGTTATTATGTAGTAGACGGCAAGGTCTATTGCCATATAATCAATCCGGATACCTTATTCCCGGCGGACACTTTTGCTGCGGTATCCATTATAACGAAGGATTCCGGCAAGGCAGATGCACTGTCTACCGCCCTTTACAACATGTCTTTAGAAGAGGGCATGGAGTTCGTGAATGCACAGCCGGATGTGGAAGCCATGTGGGTATTCCACGACGGCAAGAAGGTCTATTCCGACCATTTTGAAGAAAGTACAGTGAAGTAACTTATGAAGAGAAATGATGTTATTCTAATTATCGTTATATTGGTGCTTACCTTTGGGTTCGTGATTGCAAGCGGATACCGCCAGAGCCGTCGCGCAGTAGATCATGCCATGGCTGTGGTTACGGTAGACGGAGAAGAATACGGTCGTTATCCCTTGGATGAGGACCGAACAGAACGCATCGAGCTGGATAATGGCGCCTATAACGTGTTAACCATTGCAGGTGGCGAAGCATCGGTTTCCGAAGCAAGCTGTCGCGATCAGATTTGTGTGCATCATTTTCACATCCATTACGCCGGTGATACCATTGTCTGCCTGCCGAACAAGGTTGTGGTAGAGATTGTCGGTGGTGAAGCGGACGATGTGGACGCAGCAACCCATTAAGGTCAGGAGGCTCTATGAAGGCGAGAAGAATTGCATTTTTAGGATTGATGGTAGCCCTGGCATTTGTGTTATCCTATGTGGAGATGCTGCTACCAATCAATATCGGAATTCCGGGCGCGAAGATTGGATTGGCTAACCTGGTTGTTATGGTGGCGTTGTATAAGCTTGGACCGCGGGATGCCTTTACATTATCTTTGGTACGTGTGCTGTTGGTGGGATTCACCTTCGGAAATATGGCCATGATGCTGTATTCCTTGGCAGGTGCGCTGTTATCTTTTGTAGCGATGATCATCGGCAAGCGCACCAATCTGTTTTCCGCAATCGGTGTCAGTGTCCTTGGTGGTGTTTTTCACAATGTGGGTCAGATTATTGTTGCTATGTTTGTTTTGGAGACGGCAAGCCTGGTGTATTATCTGCCGTTCTTGGTGGTGATCGGAACTGTTACGGGTATCATCATCGGTATTATTTCCGGCATGATTGTACAGCGATTAAAAGTCTAATTTTTTCTTATAAAAATTTGGAAAATGGGTTGACACCATGCGGGGTTTAAGGTATTATCTCTATTGTTGCTGAGGCAACAGATGCGATAGTGGCGTAGTTGGTAACGCGCGACCTTGCCAAGGTCGAGACCGCGGGTTCGAGCCCCGTCTATCGCTCTAAAATAAAAAGGATCACATCGTAAGATGTGGTCCTTTTTATTTTATGAGCGAGACGGATGGCGAGAACCCGCCTGCGGGTGAGAGGTCTTAGCTATGAGCCGCAAACGGTGCGAAGCAGAGAGAAATTCTCTTTTTTTATAATCCCTATGCCAATTTGAATCCCGCTTGGGAGGAAAAAGCATAGGGATTTCTTATTTTTCTGATTCTCTATGCCGAATGGTCTGTTTATATGAAGAGATTCATCTTAAAAGGCATAGGGATAGGGGATAAAAGATAAATCCCTATGTATGAAGCATTTTTTGTTTCTTATTTTTCAATGGAGCAGGCAGAGGAAATCGCTGTTTTCCTGGATCCCTATGCTTTGGTCCCTGGACCCCGTCCCAGGGACCATTTTTTTATACGCCTGTGTAAAAATAAAAAAGGCATTGACACCTATCTGTTATAGGTGTATATATAACACATGAACAGTTCAAGACAGAGAGGACAATGATATGAAGATATCACAGAACTCAGGAATTCCAATTTATCAACAGATTGCCGACCAGTTTCGCACGGACATCTTAGAAGGCAAGTTTGCGCAGGGAGAATACCTCCCGTCCATTCGTGGATTGGCCAAGGACTTGAAGATTAGCGTCATCACCACCATCAAGGCATATGAGCTCTTAGAGAGTGAGGGCCTAGTAACGGCGGTTCAGGGCAAGGGTTATTACGTGAATGCACAGGATGGCGAGATGCTGCGGGAACAGCATCAGCGTAAGGTGGAAGATGCCCTTACCGAGGCGATGAAGTACGCCAAAATCGCCGGAATGAGCAATGAGGAATTGATGGCAACCTTACAGACCTTACTGGATTTTGAGGAGGAATAAAAATGCATACCAAAGCAGTTATTACATGCGACAACATAGAGAAGAAGTACAAGAATTTTACACTTTCCGTAGACCATTTAGAGTTCCCGAAGGGATTTGCAACTGCGCTGATTGGAGAGAACGGCGCCGGTAAGACCACATTGTTGGAGATGATTGCAGGACTTCGATTGGACCACAAGGGTTCTATTACTTACTTCGACGAATATAGTGAGGAAGACCGTGAGACGAATCCAATCGTTAAGAACCAGATTGGTTATACCGGAACCGGCAACTACTTCATGCCACAGTGGACATTGAGCCAGACCAAGGCAGCACAGGAGTTACTATTCGATGGATTTGACGGTGAGAAGTATGATGCGATTCTATCAGACTTGGCCCTGAACAATGGCAATCCATTCGAGGGCAGCAAGAAGGTGAACACCTTGTCCGACGGTAATCGTACCAAGTTGATGTTGGCCGGTGTACTGGCAAGGGATACCAAGGTGCTTCTTATGGATGAGCCGGCATCTCCACTGGATCCACTGATGCGTGATAAGTTGTGCAATATGATTCAGGATTACATTGCTTCTTCCGACGGAGAGCGTTCCGTGATTTTCTCCACCCATAACATTTCCGATATGGAGAACGTAACGGATTATGCCATCTTCGTAGAGAATGGCGCTGTGGTAGAACAGGGCTTCGTGGAAGAGTTAAAAGAGAAGTACACCTACATCAAGGGTGACACCGAAGATGCCGATGCGGTTGCTCCACATCTATATGATTGCACCAAGAATAAATACGGATTCGAAGGCCTGTGCCTGTCTGAGGAATTGGATGCATTGGCAGGATATGATTTGATCAAAGAGACTCCAAGCCTGATGCAGTTATCTGTTGGAATCATGCGTGCCAACACCAAGCTCGGTAGCGGGAACAGATAGGAGGCGCATATGAATATGACATGGCGTTCTTATCGTACTTTTGCCACGAGGCGGTATTGCTTTATAGAAGGGCTGATTATCCCGATTGCATTGATGGCATTTCATTATGCCTTGACCGGGCTGATTGGTCCAATCAATATCATTAATGTGAGCGTGATGCACCTGTATTTATTGGCCTTTGGAGATTACGTTACGTTTAACGGAGTGACGGGGAAGGAATATTGCTTTGGATTCCTACGCTGCTCCTCCCGTGGGGAAAAAAGCCTGATGCGGGCAGTTGCCGTAGATCAGGTGGCGCGACTGATCATGGTGGTATTTACCAATGTAGGATGTGGAGTGGTTGCCTTCCTTATGGATCCGGCTGCATTTACGACGGAGTATATTCTGCTTCATATCACCATGGTGATTTGGGTATATGCAGGAGTAACCACAACGTTGTTATTGGCCCGCTATTTGACCACCCTTTTGGTGTATGGGGCGGTAGCTGGATTGCTAGTCACTGTTTTTGCATGTGCGATATCCGTAGGAATTGGTTTACTTTGGACTATGGGCGCGGTATCATTAACGCCTTGGATCTTAGGTGGACTTCTTTTATCGGTGGTATCGGTAGTTGCATCAGTTTATCTCATTCGACGAAATTATTTGCGTAGTTTTTTGGAGGTTTCATAATATGGTTTCGGATTATAAAATGGCAGTGCAGCTTTGGAAGCTGACACCGAAGGTAAAAATGCATTTGGTTTTTGCGTTGGTGTTTTTGGCCCTCGGTATTCTATATGACTCTTTGTTGAAAGGCGCAAATGCAGTTAGTGCATTATATTTTGCTCTGCCTTGTACCTTTGTTCATACGTCATTTGTTGCGACGAATCTGTCCGGGATGATCCAGTCTTCCACCGTGCGTAAGAAGATTTTTACTACATTTCCGAACTTATTTATCATTCCGTACATTTTGCTTGCATACCTTGGCGTAGGTGCTTTTCATCTGTATCTTGGAATGCAGCCGGTGAATGCGGTAGATTACGCAACCAACTCTGCGTTGCAGGGACGATTCTTCCTATTTGCCGGAATCGAGATTCTAATACTATTGGCGTATTCGGCAGTTGGTAACAAGTTATTGATCAGTGGCGCAGCTGTATTTATCATTATGATTTTACCAATTATGCTATTTTCACAGTCCCGTCATACCCCACGGATCTTTGCTTTCTGTGACGGACACCTGATTGGATGCTTCCTGTTTGGACTTGTGATGGTAATCATCGGATGTGTGCTATCTGTTTTCTTAACACATTTGCTGTATAAGAGAGATTTATCCGAGTTGGCACTGAAGAGTTTGGCCAGAAGTTATATGAAATAGAAAATGATTTGAAAGTCCCCTCCGTATCTACTATGATTTTTACGGAGGGAATTTTTATGCAACAAATTCTAATCGTAGAAGATGATACAACCTTGAATCAGGGACTGTGCAAGGCCCTTGCCGATGAGAATCGCAAGACGGTTTCCTGTGAAAATATTGCGGATGCGAAGGCACAACTTGCCCTTGGAACGGTATCCCTGGTGCTATTGGATATTAATCTGCCGGATGGAAATGGAATCGAATTCCTGCGGGAGGTGAAGGCAGAAAACGGGGCGCTTCCGGTGATCTTAGTCAGTGCCAATGATACGGATGCTGACATTGTGGCAGGTCTGGAACAGGGGGCGGATGATTATATTACGAAGCCCTTCTCCCTGTCGGTACTTCGCGCCAGAGTCAACACCCAGCTTCGGAAAATTGCATCGGAACCAAGCCGGGACGTCTATGAAGATGACACCTACCGCCTGGATTTCCATGCCATGCAGTTTGCTTACCAAGGAACTCTTGTGGAACTATCCAAGACGGAACAGAAGCTGCTTCGCATCCTGGTGGAAAATGCCGGCCGTGTGGTGAAGCGGGAACAGCTCATTGATGCCATCTGGACCGATGGCGCGGAGTATGTGGATGAGAATGCACTCTCTGTTGCGGTGAAGCGTATTCGAGATAAGCTGGATGCCTCGGATTGTATAAAGACGGTATACGGACTGGGATACCGCTGGGAGCGTGCCCATGAGTAATGTAATTGCGGGCATTGCAGTCGCAGCCCTTTTGATCGTAATAGCATGTATGACCATTCAACGGCATCGCACCAAGCGGCTGTTACGTCGTCTGGATGAGATGTTGGACGCCGGTATTCGTGGGGATTTTCGCGCTACGGATTATGATGAATCCCAGTTATCCCGGTTGGAAGCCAAGCTGGAACAGTTTCTGGATTCTTCCGCGATCTCTGCGCGTAATGTAAGCGAAGAGCACAATCGCATGAAGACCCTTATCTCGGATATATCCCACCAGACCAAGACGCCCATTGCCAATTTGGTCCTGTATAGTGAACTTCTATCCGATGCCAATCTATCGGAGGAACAGCGCTCTAACGTGGAAGCCATCCGTACCCAGGCAGAGAAGTTACGGTTCTTAATCGACAGCTTAGTGAAGCTGTCCCGCTTGGAGAACGGCATTTTGTCCCTGTCACCGGAGCAACGTCCGCTCCAGTCCATGTTGGAACAGATACATGCATCCTATAAGAAAAAAACAGAAGCAAAAGGACTGGATTTTGTTGTAAATCCAACAGATATATCCGCGAGAATGGATGAAAAATGGACCACGGAAGCCATCTCCAATATTGTAGATAATGCAATCAAATACACGGAATCCGGATCTGTTCGAATTGATGTGCAGCCCTATGAACTGTTCACCCGTATCGATATCTCGGATACCGGTATTGGAATTCCGGAAGCGGAGCAGGCCCAGGTCTTCGGGCGGTTCTATCGCTCTGCCAGAAACAAGCATACCGAGGGGGTGGGCATTGGCTTATTCTTAGCCAGAGAAATCATCTCCCAGGAAGGTGGATACATCAAGTTATCCTCTGGTGAAACGGGGACAACCTTCTCTGTTTTTCTCCCAAGAGGGGAAATCTTACAAAACTGATAGAATCTTTTGCCCGTTTCGAAAGATTCTGGACAGAATCCTGTGTCATAATAAACAGCGTAGGGAGCGTACGACCCTGCGCAGTTTTTTTTGTGCTCTTATCGAAATCTTTGATTTCGCCATAAGAGCCATACAGGGGCACTTAGCAAATCGAGTTCGAAGAACGAAGATGAGCTTAGTGGCATCGGAACGGACAGATAGGAGAAAAAACATGGAAATCTTACAAACAACAGATTTGGTGAAAACATATGGTGAAGGCGACACATGCGTACATGCGCTCCGTGGCGTGAACTTCACCGTAGATAAAGGAGAATTCGTGGCAATCGTAGGTACTTCCGGAAGCGGTAAGTCCACCTTATTACATATGCTAGGAGGCTTGGATAACCCAACCTCCGGAACTGTCACCATCGACGGCAAGGAACTTGGCAACATGAAGGATGAGGAGCGCACAATCTTCCGTCGTCGCAAGATCGGATTCGTCTTCCAGTCCTTCAACTTGGTTCCGGTATTATCCGTTTATGAGAACATCGTTCTTCCGGTAGAGTTGGACGGTGGCAAGGTGGATGCTTCTTATGTCGAAGAAATCATTCATACCCTTGGATTAGATGAGAAGGTCAATGCCTATCCCAACCAGCTCTCCGGTGGACAGCAGCAGCGCGTGGCTATCGCAAGAGCCCTAGCGGCAGCGCCGGCCATTATCTTAGCAGATGAGCCAACCGGTAACTTAGATTCCAAGACCAGCCAGGATGTGCTGGGACTTCTGAAAGTCATCGGGGAACGCTTCGGACAGACCATTGTGATGATTACTCATAACGAAGAAATCGCCCAGATGGCAGATCGTATCATTCGCATCGAAGACGGACAGATTGCATAGGAGGACGGCCATGAAAAGAGAAAACAACATGGGACCGAAGGTGGATAACCGTCGCGTCATCCGTAACCTGGCCAAGCGTAGCGTCTTTGCCAACCCGAAGAAGAGTGCCATCGTCATTGCATCCATTGCACTGTGTACCTTCTTATTTACCGCGCTGTTTACTGTTGGCGGTAGTATCATTACCAAGTTTAATGAGTCCACGGCCCGTCAGTCCGGTAGTACCGCCAATGCGGCCTTTAAATATCTGAATGAAGAAGAGTATAATCGCCTGGCTTCCGATGATAAGCTAAAGGGCGTATATCAGCGCATCTATGTTGGAGATGCAACCAATGATGAGCTAAGAAAGCTTCGTACCGAGGTTTGGTACAATGATGAGATGGCTGCAGAGAAGGGCTTTAATACCCCAGAGGCAGGACATCTACCACAAGCCGAGGATGAAATCGCAGTGAGCCATTTGTTCTTGCAGGCTTTCGGCTATGACATCGATACACCGGATACCTATGAGCAGTATTTGGGAACCAAGCTGAATCTTGATATTGGTGCCAACGGAGAGAAGGCGAATTATACCTTTACCGTCTGCGGTATCTATACCGGAGACCGTATTTCCATGGCACAGATTGCTCTGGTTTCCAAGGCATTTCAGGAAAGCAACGCCCCAACTCCAAAGGAGTCCTACTATGATTTGGAGAGCCCCGGTGTTATCCCAGGCTATATTGATGCAGATGTGGATTACTATATGCCCCTTGCCCTTCGCTATCAGCTGGCCAAGACCATGGAGCGAGATGACCTGCCGGAGAATGTAGAGGTAGGTATCAACTGGGCCTTTGGAGCCAATACCATGGACTATACCACTATACTCATGGTTTTTATGATGCTGCTTACTATTTTCTTTTCCGGATACTTAATCATCAATAACGTCTATCGTATCAATGTGTATACGGATATTCGTACCTATGGTTTGCTTAAAACCGTAGGCTGCAGTGGTAAGCAGTTAAAACGTGTAGTGAAGTGGCAGTCCATCTACCATGCCATCCCGGGCATCCTGATTGGTATGCTTTGTGGTGCCGGTGTAGGAGCCATCCTCCTTCCGGTGGTAATGAAAAATCTGGTATTCTCCAGCACCACCGATACCCATGTGGAATTGAAGTGGTGGGTATTCTTATTATCTGCGTTGATTTCTTATCTAACCGTTCGCGTATCTGTTGGAAAAGCAACAAAGATTGCCTCCAAGGTATCGCCAATCGAAGCTCTTCGATTTACTGAGAATGCGGGTAATAAAAAGAAGGCAAAGAAGCACTCCAATACCTTTTCACCGATGCGATTCGCTCTTCGTAACGTTTTCCGTGATCCGAAGCGATGCTTTTTTATGGTGTTATCCCTAGCGCTGTCTCTTGTGATATTAAACAGTGTCTACACGCTAATTCACGGATTCGATGAGGATAAGTATGTAAGCAATTTTATCGCTAATGATTTCTCTGTGGCAGATGCCCTGACGGATAATCCGGCGGTTTTTGATCAGAGTTATGATGGCATCACAGATACCTTCTTAGAAGAATTAAAAAAGCAGGAAGGCATCCTGCAGATAGGGAATGTCTATGCAGAGGATAGCGTGCCACAATACTTGAACGATCGGGACTGGACGAGACTGAAGGAGAGATTCTTGGATAATCCAGATGTGTATACGGATTTTCGTTATGGAACTATGATTGGCGATGAATCCGGGGAAGCGGTAACGTTAGACGAAATGCATGCCACCCTTGCAAAAATCTATGGTATGGACCCATATGCAATTGATACTCTGGAAATCCATGGAGACTTTGATGCCGAGAAGTTCGCTACAGGAAAGTATGTATTGGTATCGGAAAATGATATTTCCATGAATCCGACGGCATATTGTCAGCCGGGAGAAACCGTCACTGTTGAAAACAAGGATGGAGAAAAGCGTGATTACGAAGTAATGGCCACGGTGCTCATACCATATGCCATTCGTATCCAAAGCTTCCAGGATTTGGATGTCAGCTATATCTTGCCGCCGAAGGAGTTCTTGGACTTCTGCGGAGAACGTACCGCTATGCGTTGCTTGGTGGATGCAGACCCAGCATATGAGGATGCCATCGAGCAGTGGATGGCAAATTACACCACCAACGAGGAGCCGGCCTTAACCTATACGTCCCGTGGAACCTATAAGCAGGAATTTAACGAGTTCGTTCAGATCTTCCGTGTGGTTGGCGGCTTACTGACCGTAGTATTGGCACTGATTGGAATTTTAAACCTGGTAAATATCATGGTAACCTCCATCTTGGCTCGTCGCTTAGAACTTGCCATGTTAGAGGCCGTAGGTATGACCAAGAAGTTGCAGCGTCAAAGTATCTGCTACGAAGGACTTATCTATGCGCTGATGTCTATTGTGGCTGGAGTCATTCTTAGCACCATTGCTTCCTTTACACTGGTGAAGGCCTATGGCAGCGAGATGTGGTATTTTACCCATCACTTTACCCTAACCCCAGTCCTCTGGGTTGCACCGTTGATGCTCTTAGTAACCGTTGCTATTGCGGCAACCATCTACCATAACACTATGAAAACCTCTGTGGTAGAACGTTTGCGTCTGGCAGAAGCATAAGAGGCGTGGTTATTCCGTTGACCTTAGGAAGTTAGAATATTATAATAATTGACGGAGGATAATATGAATTCTCCGTCAATTTTATTATATTCGCACAAATTTCATAACAGGAGGCATAGGGGGAAATGGCATCCAAAATCTACGATTGCATCGCTTGTATTGGCAATGCAATTATCGAAAACAAGGACTTTTTAACGGATCTGGACCGGGAAATCGGTGATGCAGACCATGGCGTCAACATGGCAAGGGGCTTCACCGAAGTCTTAGCGGCAATTCCACAGGATGAAACAGATTTAGGCGTAGTACTAAAGAAAGTAGGTATGACTTTGCTTTCTAAGGTGGGTGGCGCCAGCGGACCGCTGTACGGCACTGCATATATGAAGGCAGCAGGCGTGGTGGCCGGCAAAACGGAAGTGACATTAGAAGACGGCAAAGCCATGTTTGAGGCTGTCATTGGCGGAATCCAGATGCGCGGCAAGGCAGTAAAAGGGGAAAAGACCATGCTGGATGCATTGATTCCGGCACAGGAAGCATACAATGCAGCTGTGGATGGCGGAGACGATGCGGTAACGGCACTAACCAAGGCTGTGGAAGCAGCCAAGGAAGGTGTGGAATTCACCAAGACCATTGCAGCCACCAAGGGCCGTGCAAGTTACTTAGGAGAGCGCTCCATCGGACATCAGGATCCGGGTGCAACCTCCGCTACCATTACCTTGGAGTGTATTCGCGATTTTATCGCCGGATAAGAGGAGGGGCATATGGTAGGAATTGTAATTGTATCCCATAGCAAAAAAGTGGCGGAAGGCGTGACAGAGCTGGCCTTACAGATGGCCGGTGCCAATGATCATATCATTCCCTGCGGGGGCATGGAAGACGGTAGTATCGGAACCGACGCTGTCCGCATTATGAACGCCATTACGGAGGCGAACACCGGTGACGGCGTAGCAATCTTAGTAGACTTAGGAAGCGGCATTCTTAGTACGGAGACCGCTATCGAGCTTTTGGAAGAGCCCATAGAGGCAGTGATTGCGGATGCACCGATTTTGGAAGGTGCCATTGCTGCAGCAGCGGAAGCCGGTCAGGGCACATCGCTTTCTGATGTCATCGCAGCGGCTGAGGAAGCGAAGACCTTTTCCAAAAGAATGTAAAAAGGGGACCTTAGCAGGAAATCCTGCTACAAATATATGAAAAAAGGGGGAACAAAAATTGAAGAAATTAATTAACAACCCGGATAACATCGTAGATGAGATGTTAAACAGTATGGTGCTTGCACATCCGGAATACGTAAAGCGCGTGGACGGATGCGACGTGCTGGTAAGAGCGGGGGGCTCTAAGGGCAAGGTGGCATTGGTATCCGGCGGTGGCTCCGGACATGAACCGGCACACGGTGGCTATGTAGGCAAGGGTATGTTGGATGCTGCAGTGGCTGGTGCCATGTTTACTTCTCCGACACCGGATCAGGTCTATGAGGCCATTAAGGCGTGCGATGGGGGAGAAGGCGTACTGCTGGTTATCAAGAATTACACCGGAGATGTAATGAACTTCGAGATGGCAGCAGAGATGGCATCCGATGAAGGTATCCGTGTGGAGCAGGTCATTGTCAATGATGACGTTGCGGTAGAGAACAGTACCTGGACTACCGGACGTCGCGGTATTGCAGGAACCATCTTCGTACATAAGTGTGCAGGTGCTGCTGCAGAGGCAGGCAAGAACTTAGATGAGGTAAAAGCCGTTGCGGAAAAAGTAATCGCTAACGTTCGTTCCATGGGTATGGCAGTTGCTCCATGTACCGTTCCGTCCGCAGGTAAGCCAAGCTTCGAGTTGGCAGAGGATGAAGTGGAAATAGGTATGGGCATTCACGGCGAGCCGGGAACTCACAGAGAAAAGATTCGCTCTGCAGAAGATACCACCAATCATCTTTTGGATAAGATCCTTGCAGAAGGTATCTACAACAAGGGCGACAAGGTTGCTGTGATGGTTAACGGTCTCGGCGGAACCCCATTGCAGGAGTTGTACGTATGCAACAAGGCCGTTGCAGAGCGCTTAGAGAAGGAAGGCATCACCATTGCCAAGACCTTCGTTGGTAACTTCATGACTTCCATTGATATGGAAGGTTACTCCGTATCATTGTTGAAGTTGGATGCAGAGCTGGAAGGCTATGTAAACGCACAGGCCGATACTCCTGCTTTTAAGATGTTGTAATTCAAACATAATATGCCCCGTCGGCGATTGGTCGGCGGGGTGCTTTTTTGTATCCCATTGTGCTAGAATAAGGAATATAAAGTTTTGGGAGGATTGTACCATGTTTGAAAAGCTAAAAAAGATTCGTCTCCATGTGAGCTTGTCTGCATTGTTAACGGTAGTACTTGGCGTGGTCATTATGTTAAACCCAACCTCTACCGTACTGTTGATTTCCAAGGCCGTGGGCACCATTATTTTAATCGTAGGAGCGGTGATGATTCTTGGCGGACTCTTTGATTCCGACGGAACCAGAATGGGTGGCATTGCAGTGGGTGCCATTATTGCTATTATCGGTGCCTGGGTTTTGATGAGCCCGGAGAAGGCGGCAGCCATTATTCCTGCAGTTGTAGGTGTGATAATGATCCTGCAGGGCATTGAGAATGCAGAGCTGGCATTTTCTGCCAAGAAGGCAAGAGGACGTCGCTGGGGCATTAGCCTTCTTGTGGCAGCTGCCAACATTGCATTTGGTGTGTTATGTATCACCACAGGACTTGGTGTAGTCAGCATCGGTATGATGTTTGTAGGCGGCATGTTGGTTTTCAACGGTCTGTCTTCCATGGTTGTGGTACATCGTGTGAACTCTGCAGAGCGTCAGGCGATTATTGATGTGGAAGCCAGAGTAACGGATGAGGACGATTATATTTAACAGTTCTATTAGTTAAGAAGCGGATTTGGCGCAGGTTGTAAACCACCTGCGCTAATTTTTTTGAAAAATTTTCAATAAACAGCATATAACAGTTGACAACAGTTATAAACTGTTATATGGTGTTTATAGAAAAAGTACTTTTCCAACCCAAAGGAGTAGCAGATGAAGATTATTATTAATACTTCTTCCATGGTGCCAATCTATGAACAAATAGTAGAAGTCATCAAGCGTGAGATTGCATCCGGAGGATTAGAGGCAGATGCGGCACTTCCTTCTGTGCGCACCCTGTCTAAGGAACTGAAGATTAGTGCACTTACGGTGAAGAAGGCTTACGATCAGTTGGAATCCGATGGACTGGTAACAACGGTTCATGGTAAGGGAACCTTCGTGAAGGGACTGAATCCTGGCCTCATCCGTGAAGAACAATTGAAGGAATTGGAGGGCGACATGGCCCGTATGGTGGATAAGGCCAAGCGATACGGTATCTCCACCGAGGAACTGTTGGAGATTTTTCAAATGGTGACAGAGGATTAAGTTATGTTAGAAATTCAAGGATTACAGAAACATTATCAGAACTTCGACCTACAGGTAACCATGGAGGTGCCGGATGGTACCATCATCGGATTGGTAGGTCAGAACGGCGCCGGTAAGAGTACAACCTTCAAGGCAATTTTGGGATTGATCCGTGTAGATGGCGGATCCATTCTTCAAGACGGCGTGGATATTACGAGGGAGAGTGCGAAGGAAGCACTTTTACGGAAGCAGAATATCGGCGTGGCATTGTCCGATTCCGGATTCTCCGGATATATTACGCCTATGGATGTATGCAAGATTCTTGGCGGAATGTATGAGCGGTTTGATAAGCAAAAATTTTTATCGGATTGTGAGCGCTTAGAACTTCCCATGGATAAGAAGATTAAGGAATTATCCAATGGTAACCGGGCGAAGTTAAAAGTGATTTCCGCATTGTGCCATGGTGCGAAGTTCATTATTTTAGATGAGCCGACCGCAGGATTGGACGTGGTAGCAAGAGATACGGTATTGCAGTTATTACGTGACTATATGGAAGAACAGCCGGGAAGCAGTGTTTTGATCAGTTCCCATATCTCTTCGGATTTGGAAGGTCTGTGTGATTCTCTCTATATGATTCATCAGGGACAGATTATCCTGCACGAAGATACGGACGTGCTGTTATCCGAGTATGCAGTGTTGAAGCTTTCCGAGGAAGATTATGCTTCTGTGGATAAGGCTCATATCATTAAGAGTAAGAAGGAATCCTTCGGCTACGCATGTTTAACCAATGAGAAGCAGTATTATGCGGAGAACTATCCGGAAGTTGTCATTGAGAAAGGCAACATTGATGATTTGATTATGATTATGGCTTTGGGAGGACAATAGTATGAAGGGATTGTTTATCAAAGATTTGATGATTTTAAAGAGCCGGAAGCAGATATTCTTTGTGGTTGCTTTCTTGGCAGTGATGTACGCCTTACTTGGAATGCACGCATTTGCCATGCAGTTTTTGGGCCTTCTTGGTGCATCCTCTGTGATAAGCACCTTATCTTACGATTTTATGGATAACGGCGGAACGTTCCTGTTCGCACTGCCATTTACCAGACGCCAGTATGTAGCTGAGAAATACTTGATTTCCATTGGCGGTGGAGTGGTAGGATTGCTGGTTGGCCTTTTGGTTGTGGGCTTTGGTGTACTGACAGGAACTCCGATTGATAACGGTGAACTCTTCGGCTATGTGGCTCTCGGTGTATTGATTGCAATCATCATGGTTAGCCTCATGATTCCTCTGGAAATCAAATTCGGAGCAGAGCAGAGTCGTACCGCTATGTTTGCAGTGATTGCAGGTATTTTTATCGTCGTAATTGTTGTAGCAAAGATTTTACCGGAAGCGATTGTTGCAAGAATTGTGGTATTCCTCATGCATCTTTCTCAGGCACAGCTGGTAGCGGGCCTGGTAGGCATATGCGTGGTGTTGGTGGCAATCTCTGTTTTCCTGTCCGATTTATTTTTGAAGAAAAAAGAATTCTAAAACCTGACCTCCTTCTTTCTAAAAATTCTGAAAATAGTCAACAAAAAGCATTACCATCAGACAATACTGTGGTATAATGGGACTAGCTTCAAATAGAATAGAAGGGGGTCATTTTTTATGTACGATTACATTACCATTGAGCGTCAGTACGGAAGTGGTGGACAGGCAATCGCATCCGAATTGGCCAAGAGACTGAATTATCGTTTGTATGACCGTGGGGTGGTTGTAGAGACTTGTAAGCGCATGGGCTTGACCTATGATGAAGTATCCGTAATGGACGAGCAGACGCCGATCAAATCCTTCTTCAAGGCGCCGGGCAAAGAGCATTTGACCATTGAAGAACAGATTTATCAGACGGAGACCGAGATTATTCGGGAAGCTGCGGAACAGCCGGGATGTATTTTTGTTGGACGTTGTGCCAGTGCAATCCTAGAGCACAAGAAGTGCCTTCGCGTGTTCATCACCGCCAGCGATGAATATCGCATGGATCGTGCACTCAAGGTAGAACACTTGGATGCCTCCAAGGCAAAAGAGATTATGAAAAAATTCGATACCCGCAGAGAGAAATTCTTTACCACGAATTCCGGAGCGAAGTGGGGCTCTTCGGAATATTTCGATTTGATTTTGAATTCCGGAACGCTGGGTGCCGAAGACTGTGTGAGAATCTTGGAAACACTGGCAAAGGGTTAGGAAACTTAGAATCCGTGATCTCAAAAAAAAGAGATGACGGATTCTCTTTTTCTTGATATAATTGTACACAACTTGTATGAAAAGCAACAAAAAGGAGGAGAAACATGAGTAACCAGTATGCAGGAACACAGACCGAGAAGAACTTACAGGCTGCCTTCGCAGGGGAGTCTCAGGCACGTAACAAGTATACTTACTTTGCTTCCGTAGCGAAGAAAGAGGGATATGAGCAAATCAGTGCATTGTTCTTAAAAACAGCAGATAATGAGAAAGAGCATGCGAAGATGTGGTTCAAGGAATTGGGCGGCATCGGAACAACCGCTGAGAACCTTGAGGCAGCTGCTGACGGTGAGAACTATGAGTGGACCGATATGTACGAGGATTTTGCGAAGACTGCTGAGGCAGAAGGCTTCAAGGCATTGGCTGCAAAGTTCCGTATGGTAGGCGAGATTGAGAAGCATCATGAGGAGCGCTATCGTGCACTTCTTAAGAATGTTGAGACGGCTCAGGTATTTGAGAAGAGCGAAGTAAAGGTATGGGAGTGCCGCAACTGCGGACATATCGTAGTAGGAACCAAGGCTCCTGCTGCTTGCCCGGTATGTGCACATCCACAGAGCTTCTTCGAAGTTCACGAAGAGAACTATTAATAAGATGCAAGAATCCCCGCGGACCGATTGGTTTCGCGGGGATTTTTTGCGTGTATTTTTTTGCCCGGACGCAAAGCGACGCAGGACCAAATGGTTCTGCGCCGTCTGCCTCGTTGGGGGGAAAACTAGAGATATATTATATATATCACTAGGATGGACACAGAAAGGACACACTATTTAGAAAATATCGGTAATGCTATCTTCGGAAAGTGTTCCGTGGGTATCAATCTCAGTTAATACCATCTGATTGTTCTGAACTTCTGCGTGGAAGGTCCAGGTAGAATCGGTGCTCTCGGTCTCCTGAATTCGCTGTGTATACAAATCGAAGATCTGTGGAAGCAATTCATTCACCATGGCAGCCTGCATTTCATCTTCGCTCATGGACATGAAACGATCGAGGTTGTCATAGATGTAATCCTCTGCCATATCGCCAAGGTCTTCTTCCTGCATTGCAGCCTGAAGAGCAACCAGATTGATTCCGGTTACATGAACGTCTACGGACATATGGTCACCGTCTCTTGTGTAAGAGTCGTTGTCTACGGTGTAGGACTCAACCATACGATCCAACAAAGCATGGAACATTCCGTCAACGGAAGTACGTAATTCATCACTGGCGGTTACACCATACTGCTGTTCTACCATTTCAAGCATCTTATCTTCGGCATCCTGGATATCAGCCTCTGTCAGAGCAAATCCGGTATCGAAGTAGTAGCTGTCTTCTTCAGCAATATTACCGGAGGAAATACCCTTCATGGTGTCCTCGGTAGTGGACAATAATGCATCACGCTGCTTGCCCGGAATGATAATTGCGCTGTAAACATAAGCAATACTTGCTAAAAGAACTACGGCTGCAATAATGGCAACAATCGGAATCCAAATCTTTCCCTTTTTCTTTGGTTCTTCCGGTGTAGTTGCTGCAAATGGATTGGCCGGATCTACGGTAGAGGTGGAACCTGCAGCGAACGGATTGGAGTAATCGTAATCGCTGGACTCGGTTGCCGGAGTCTCCGTTGTAGCAGCTTCAGCAACTGCTTCGGTTGTTGCATCTGCAACGGTTTCCGCAGTCTTTACAGCAGGGTTTGGCTCGCCACAGCTTGGGCAGAATGCATCGGTTTCGGAAATCTCTTTCCCACACTTGGTACAAAACATAAATATACTCTCCTTTGTAAACAAATCTTTAACAATGTGTATTTTAATGGAAGACAATCGAACATGCAATGAACGGTTAGTTGAAAATGTAATCCTACACACCTGAGAAAAAAGACCGCCTGTGCTTACACAGACGGTCTTGATATTAAGCTTCGATATCCGGGTTTTGTAACATACCCTTCTTGAAATGGTAACGGCATAATGCAATGTAGCTGTCGTTGGCGCCCAGCATGACCTGGGATCCTTCGCGCACAATACCGTTCTCGTTGTATCTGGCGTTGCAGGTTGCCTTCTTGCCGCACCAGCAAACGGTTTTTAATTCCTTAATCTCATCGCAGATGGTGATGAGACGCTCGCTGCCCGGGAACAATTTGTTCTGGAAATCCGCACGGAGTCCGTAGCAAACCACCGGAACGTTCATAAAATCTGCAATATCGGAGAGAAAGTCCACCTGCTGTGGTGTAGCGAACTGAACTTCGTCCACAATGATGCAGTCGTAGGATTTGATCTGCTCCTCCGTATAATTCACGAAGTCTTCTAACAGAACCGCTTCATGGGATAAACCGATTCTGGATTTTACGGTCTGGACACCGTCTCTGGTATCGATGGACGGCTTCACCAGTAAGGCGTTCTGACCAACCTCCTGGTAGTTGAAGTGGGTCATCAGCGCATTTGCTGTTTTGGAGCTCCCCATTGCTCCGTAGTAAAAGTAAATTTTAGCCATGTTGCTCCCCTCAGGAATTTTTTCTCATATAACTTTACCATATTCTTATGAAAATCGGTATAATAACCTTGCGTAATATACTACGGAGGAAACGAGTTTGAAAAAATGGATTTTGCCGGTACTGTGTGTCATCCTGAATGCGGTACTGTTTGTAGGAAACTATAAAATGCATCAGTCCAATGAGAAGATGCATGCGGCCAATGTAAAGCTCTATGAGCAGAACGTGGCAACAGAGGAGGCCTTCGAGCATCGTTATGATAAGTATGAGACCAAGATTACGGATTATGAAGGCTTTGAGAATTATCCCTTGAAGGCGGAACAGAGCGAGGCCAATAAGTATTATGAAAAAAGAGAAGTCATGTACATGCATGCGGTATCTGCCCCGACGGATGTGGTATTTGTGGGAGATTCCATTACGGACCGTTTTGCATGGGAGGAGTGCTATCCGGATCTGGTGGTGAAGCGAAGAGCCATTGTTGGAGATACAACAGCCGGAGTTTTAAGCAGAACAGATTCCGTACTGGCCACGGAGCCGAAGAAGATTTTTCTTCTGATTGGAACCAATGACCTCTATGCACTTAGCAAAGAGCAGGAATTGGATGAGGAAGCATACCAGGAAGTCTTGAACAACTATATCGCCATCCTCGATACCTATCAGGAACAGGCGCCGGATACGAAGATTTATGTAGAGAGCGTTCTTCCTATGCTGGAGATGGATGAGACCAAGAATGAGCGGAAGGATTATAACGAGCTGATCCAGCGTTTCAATAAGGATTTGGTCATGATTTGTTCCGACCATAAGGTCACCTATCTGAATCTGTGGAAGTTACTGGCAGAGGAAGACGGAACCTTGAAGGAAGAATATGCTATGGACGGTTTGCATTTGACGCCCCAGGCATATCGTGTGATGAAACCGTACATCGACGAATGTGTCTATGAATAAGGAGACGGACATGGATATCGAACGTTTGCAGAAGCAGTTTGCGTTTATTTTGGAGATGGATAAGGAGAAGCAGATCGAGCGCAGAACCCATATCCACGGATATTCCCGCCATGAGACGGATGCGGAGCATGCCTGGCATATGGCGCTGATGGTAATGTTGCTGTCCGAGTATGCCAATGAGAAGATTGATGTGTTGCATACCATCGAGATGCTTCTGATTCACGATTTGGTGGAAATTGATGCCGGAGATACCTATGCCTATGATGCTAAGGGCAATGAGACCAAGGCCCAGAGGGAATTGGCAGCGGCAGAGCGCATCTACGGATTACTACCGGAGGACCAGGGTAAGCGGCTGCGGGCGCTCTGGGATGAGTTCGAAGAGAGTAAGACACCGGAGGCGAAGTTTGCCCATGTGATGGATAACATCCAGCCTATGATGCTGAATGCCGCCAATGATGGCAAGGACTGGAAATCCCATGGGGTACGCCTGGAACAGATTTTGAAGCGCAATGAGATTACTCCGGAGGGCTCCGAAGAATTATGGACATATGCAAAGGATAATTTCATTGCTCCGCATATAGCAAAGGGAAATATTTTGGAGTAAAATAATAATGTAATGGGGATTTAGATACTGAGGCTTTTTACATCAGGGGGACGTCTTATGATTAAGCGAACTCAATGGGCTTGGCTTCGGGGGATTCTATTTTGTCTGGGTGCTGTGGTACTGAATGTAGTTGGTACGATTATCGGATCCAGACTGGGAGATATTTTTTATTTTGATACAATTGGTACCATGATTGTGGCTGCGGTAAGTGGATACTTCCCGGGCATACTTGTGGCGCTGTTATCGAATATTCTTACGTCTGTCATTGTGCCCTCTCGGGCATACTATGCAATCATTAATGTCTTGATTGCTGTTGTTACCACGTATTTTTATAACAGGGGATATCTGCGTCATATGATTACGCGGATTCTGTATGTGCTGATTATTGCTTTTTTCGGAGGTGCATTGTCGAACTTGATTGAATGGGGCATCAGCGGACATCTGGTTGCAGAACAGCTGGGACTAAATCTCTTGCATAATATTCCGGATAAGATTATTTGTGCGATGATTGCTTATGCGGTGGTTCATGCCATGCCAATGCACCTTCGGGAGATGATGCACAACGTGGGCTGGATGCAGAATCCCGTTAGTGACCGGGTGCTGAAGGAGATTCGCAAGGATCGTTCCCGTCATATGTCCATCGGTACGAAGATTGTGATTGCACTGATTGTTGCTTCTGTAGCCATTGCGGTAGTGGTGGTGACCATCAGCGTCAGCGTGTTTGCAGAGCTGATGTCTTCGGATGTAGATATTGGCAATGCGGAACGGCTCCAGGGATTCGAGCGGGAATTCATTGTACAGGTCATTTCTATGTGTTCCGGATTCTTGGTACTGATTCTCGCTGCCGGCATTTGGTTGGCGAAGTATCATATTATTTATCCGCTGAATACCATGGTATATCGGTCCAAACGGTTTGATTTTTCCGATGAGCAGTCCCGCATTCATAATGTTGAGAAGATTCGGGATGTTGGAATTCGCACCGGTGATGAGATTGAGAATTTGTACTTTGCCTATTTACAATCTATCGAAGAGACCATGGTGAATTTTACCTACATGAATCAGCGTACGGAGGAATTGGACAAGTTCCAGAGCGGCCTAATCATGTTACTGGCGGATCTTGTGGAGAACCGGGATTCTTCCAGTGGCGATCATGTCCGCAAGACTGCATCCTACGTGGCCATTGCTCTCTATAAGATGCGGGAGATGGGATTCTACACGGATCAGCTGACGGACAAGTTCATCTCAGATGTCATTAAGTCTGCGCCGCTGCATGATATCGGTAAGATTCAGATTCCGGATGCAATCCTGAATAAGCCGGCGCGGTTAACGGATGAAGAGTTTGAGATTATGAAGAAACACACCGTCTTTGGTGCGGCGGTATTGCAGCAGGCGCTGGATACCTTGCCGTATTCCGATTACCTGCGGGAAGCCAAGAACTTAACGGCTCACCATCATGAGAAGTGGGATGGCACCGGTTATCCGGATGGCCTGGCGGGTGAAGATATTCCGCTCTCTGCCCGTGTCATGGCAGTTGCGGATGTGTTCGATGCGCTGGTTTCGAAGCGCTGTTACAAGGAACCCTACTCCTTCGAAGATGCCATGGAGATTATTCGCAAGGATGCAGGAACCCACTTCGATCCGAAGGTAGCGGAAGCCTTCCTTGCAGCAGCCGATGAGGTTCGCGCTACGTCGGAGCGCTATATGGATATGGCGTACACCACGAAGGATATTATTCGATAATGGAAATGTACTACGACCGGGGATCCCCTCCCCGGTCGTTTTTTTGTGTTGCTGAAGTGCTGCCCTGGGGCGGCACTTTGTCGTTGGGTGACAATAGGAGAAATATCGCCGGGGTTTAGCACCCGTATTGCAATGTCTGGAGAGGTTCTGGTTGCTCCGTGGGTGCCAAAAGACAATTATTTATAGCTGTTTAGCACCCGCGGAATCGCGGGTGTGGGGTTGGTCGGTAAATCTTGGGTGACAATAGGGGGTATATCGCTGGGTTTTAGCACCCGTATTGCGATGCCGGAAGTGGTAGTGGTGGTGTTGTGGGTGCTAAAACCTGGAGGTACAATGCGTTTTGGCACCCGGACTGATAGTGGTAGAGTGTCTGGCTCGTGGACGCCAGAACCTGTTGCGGGAAGCACTCTTGGTGTCCAGATGCCGGTATTTAGACCTTGTGATGCTGCTCCGTGGACGCCATTTGTGATAGATTCCACGCGTACTGGCGTCCAAGAATGGCAGTATGAGAGAAATTATTAATGTTTTCCTTTGGAAAATATTGATTAATGATATATTTTGGACGCCAACCATGTGAAAAATAACTGGTTCTTACGTCCATAGCGCATCATATCATCATGAGTTCCGAATAATCTGGACGCCATTTACAGGAATTTTATAGCATATTAGCGTCCATGGATGGACCATTGACCCTAGGGCTCGTGCTTCTTAAAGAACATATTTATTCTATCGAAATTTAGCCCCAAACTGCTTGGCTGCTTCCATCTTACTTTCAATCTGCAACATATGTGCATAGAAATAGGAATCTGCAACGGTAATTCCTTTTTCACGCAAAATCTTCTTCAATGCAATCACCGTTCTTCTGGACCAATTGGATGTTGTAAATAAAACAACTTCGCCAATCAATGCCGGATCTAGGGACTCTGCATATTCTCTTAGCTCCGGCGCCATAATGTTGGCATAAGGCGCTCCGCCCAAGAGAAGCAGGTCTGTTTTTTCTGTTAACTTCGGCTCATCTAAGATGCTTACTGCAGTTACTTCTGCACCTTCTGCGATGGCTTCCGCAATTCGCCGGGTATTTCCCATCTTTGTTTTTGAACAGTATCTTACCGCAATTGTTCCCATAACCGTGTACTCCTTTTTTTTGATTCATTTTATACAATTATATTTCGCACAATATCATTCGTCAACTGCGCGAATCATGGACGGATATTTTTTTTTTGAAAGGGCCCTTGACCCCTACGTTACGTCATAGTTTATGTTATAGTTACACGTGAGGAGGTGACAACCATGATGACAGTAAATGAAGTGAGTAAACTGACCGGTGTGAGTATACGCGCACTGCAGTATTACGATAAAATTGGACTCTTGAAGCCGGCAGAGTACACGGAGTCCGGATACCGACTGTATGACGATGCATGTTTGGAAAAATTACATCAGATTTTGCTGTTTCGTGAGTTGGAATTTCCATTGAATGATATCAAAGAAATTGTAAACAGATCTGACTTTGACAAAACAAAAGCATTACAACAGCAGATTGAACTGTTGGAGCTTAAAAAAGAGCATATCGAGAATTTGCTGAACATGTGCAAATACCTGAAAATGAGAGGAGTGAAAAAATTGAGTTTTACAGCATTTGATTCCAAGAAAATGGATGAATACTATAGAAAAGCAAAGGAACAATGGGAACATACGGAGGTATTCAAGGAGTTTGAGGAAAAATCCAAGAATCGTACCAAAGAGCAGGAAAGTGTTCTGATGGCAGATTTTTCCAAGCTCTTTGTTGAGTTTGGAACAATGAAGAAAATGAATCCTGCATCCAAGGAAGTGCAGGACCAGGTGAAGAAAGTCCAAGACTTCATTACCGAGAACCTGTACACTTGTACCAACGATATCCTTTACGGTCTAGGTACCGGATATGTAGGTGGAGGCGAGCTTACCGAGAACATCGAGCAGATGGGTGGTAAGGGAACTGCAGAATTCATCTTCGAAGCAATCAAAATCTATTGTGGTAGATAAGAAGCACGAGCCGGGAGCAAATTCCCGGCTCGTCTTGAATAACAAGGACTGTTAACGTTAAAATATCCTTTGTACATAGATGATTTGCTTCAATAGACATGGTTGTCTAACTGTGAAAAAACGGCATTTCTCGCTTTGTGTCGTGTTCAAATTGGACAACCTTTTTTAAGCTATGTACGTGAAGGGAGGACAACATGGATTCACAGAAAATAGGAAAGTTCCTGAAGGAATTACGAAAAGAAAAAAGTTTGACCCAGGAACAATTTGCGGAACAGATTGGTGTGTCCGGGCGAACGGTATCCCGTTGGGAGACCGGAAGCAATTTGCCGGATATTTCTCTTCTGGTTGAAATTGCAGACTTCTATGATGTGGATGTCCGCGAAATCATAGAAGGGGAAAGGAAAAGCGAGATGATGGATGAAGAAGTAAGAGATGTTGCCAATAAGATGGCAGATTATGCTACGGCTGAGAAAAGCAAGTTGCTGCGTACCGTGCAGTGTATAAGCTTTGCGGGACTAATCCTGTTGATGCTGTCCATTGGGTATAAGGTGCTATCGTTAAAGTACGAGGAGAATGTGGGCTGGTGGTCCTTTGGCTCCATCTTCTTTTCGGTAGTACTACTTGTAATTATGTCGGTGATTACACTCTATGTAACCGGTGCCTTGGAAAAAATCGTAAAGAATCGCGTGTTCACAACCATTATTAAAGTGGTAACGATTGGAGGACTTGCCATTGGTGGCTTGTACATTTTTGCGGCGCCGATTCTTTTGATCGGATTGCTGCTCATGGGTTCTTTATTTGAGAAGCCGGAAGTTCATACGGATATTGAGAACTACGGTGACTATATGTCCTGGTCCATGGAAAAGACGGATGATGTCAAATGGAGCAAGTGGGATATGGATGAGACCATCTGGCCACATGAGATTACCGATGACATGGAAGTAGAAGACTACAAGATGGTCTACTATGATCCATGGGACAAGCAGTACTTAGGGTACTTGGTGGTAGATTATTCCGACGAGGACTATGCCAAGGAAGTAAAACGTCTGGAGAATTACAATTCAACAGACTATATTGGAATCTATAGTGTGAAAGAAGAGAAGACCCATGATCTTCTTGCCATAGAAGCAGATGATTATTATGGCTTTGTATATGCACTAGACCTCGGCGATAACCGAATCGTTTACGCAGAAGAAATCTTCTGTAATTACTTTATGGATTTAGATTATGCAGACTACATGCCTACAGATTATTTCTTGGATGGCTTTGATGCAACAGGAAATAATCCGTATGAGCAAGAGATGGTACCAGATATTGAAGAATAGAGTAAGAAGGTGGCAGATTACTGCCACCTTCTTATTTTCTCTTCTGCTCAATCATGTGTGCTTTGAGCTTTTCGATGGCCTTTTGATTGTTTCGTAATGATTGTAGTTGTCTATACGCTTTTTCTCTCAAAAGCTTTAATCGATCTATTTGCGAAACGCCTTGCCTTATTAAATCTGCATTGGTATCTTCTAAATTAATCAAAACGACAAGCTCTTCTGCAGAAGCAAAATCGCGAATGTTGGGGCTCATGTCTTTGGTATTAGTTTCTTTTCGCCATTGTGCGGCTGTTTTACCAAACAAAGCCATATTTAACAAATCAGCTTCTGATGCATAGGTATATGACATTTCTTGTGGTGTTAATTCGGGTGATATCAAGAATTCCTTTACAGCGTCAGTATGTATTTTGTAGTTAATCTTCGAAAGTTCTCTTTTTACATCCCAACCAATAGACTGTCTTTGGGCTTCGTCTTTTTTTAGACGCTGATAATCTTTGATTAGGTACAATTTAAACTCAGGGGAAATCCATGATGCAAATTCGAAAGCGATATCGGTGTGTGCATATGTACCGCCATAGCGCCCAGCCTTGGAGGTTATACCTATGGCGTTTGTTTGTTCTATCCACCTTGTAGGCGTCATTACGAGTCTGCCGCTTTCATTTCTAACCGTATGGAATTCCATACGGTTAAAATTAGGATTATATAAGTTCTACCAAAGTGCAAGAAAGTCTATTGTAGAATATGAACTTAACCAATTTGATATTACAACTCGGGATTCTAATTTTTCTTTTGTTTTTGCAATATCGGTAAGGCTGATGTATGCATTTTCGTTGACAATGTCTCCGTATATCCTTATTTGTGTTCCGTTAGCATTGATGGTTGTATTATTCATATTGGCTCCTATCTAACATTGTGCCCCTTCATCGGAGGTGTGCTTTTGGATTTTTCAATAATCTGCTTTGAATTCCGCTTTACGGCTTCGATGGCACGCTTCTGCATAGCGTCCGACATATTGGTCGCAAGGACCGCATAGTCTCGTAGGCGTAGAGACATTCGAGCGGTGTGTCGCGCCATGTTGATGATATCTACTTGAATCTCGCCAACGGAATTGTCCTTAAGAATAATGGCCATGTTGTCTGATACCAAGCAAGCTTCGTCCAATAGCCGCTCCTGTGCCGACAGGTTTGGCTTGCCAATCATAATTGTGTAGCTATCCTGCAGCAGGTTCTCTGCGTCATACTCGGAAAGAATATCTGTCAAATCAATGAAGTCATCTTCTAAGTAAATCTGTCCATCTGTGTTGGTAAAGTAGGTCTCCACAGTTACTACGTGGTCACGGATTTCCTTCACACGGTGTAAAGATAAAAGATTCTTGGGACCAAGATAAGAAGCCGTCAATCCCTTCGTCTGTAGATATACCTGACGATCTTCGTTGTAGAGATAGAAGACACGCTTACGAAGCTTACCTGCGTATAACTCGTCCATGGTTAAATCAAAATAGGTCGCCAATCGATATAAAGTCTCTGCTGTTATCTTGTGAAAATCACGCTTCCCATTAATCAAATCATTCAAAGTAGCATATGGAATGCCTGTATCCTTAGACAACTGATACGAAGAGACATCCTTTTCTTCCATTAATTCTCGGAGCATACACTCACCTCCTTGGTTAATTATATCGGCGTACCGATATAAAATCAAGCGGAGAGAATTCTCCCCGCGGGAGCGGGAAACTAAGTTAGGAAACAGGCGCAAGATGTTGTATTTTGACATGGAATTGGGTACAATTTATGAGTAAGAATAGGATAACTATGCGATTTTTTAGATAGAGGAGAAAATGCAGAATGAGTAAAGCGGATAAAATCTTCAAAGATATGTGCAAAGACATCTTAGAGAACGGCACCGATACGAAGGACGAGATTGTCCGTCCGGTCTGGACCGATACCAACGAGAAGGCCTACACCATCAAGAAGTTCGGTGTGGTGAACCGCTATGATCTGCGGGAAGAGTTTCCGGCCCTTACTCTGCGCAAGACCGCTTTGAAGTCCTGCATGGATGAAGTGCTCTGGATCTACCAGCGCAAGTCCAACAATATCCACGACCTGAAGCCACACGTCTGGGATGAGTGGGCGGATGAGGACGGCTCCATCGGAACGGCCTACGGATATGTCGTGGGTGAGAAGTTCAAGTTCAAGGGCGAAGAGATTGATCAGATGGATTATGTGTTGAAGCAGTTAAAAGAGACTCCATACTCCAGACGAATCATGACCAATTTGTACCAGTTCCATGACTTAGCCACCGGCCACTTAGATCCGTGCTGCTACTCCGCAACCTATAACGTCACCAAGGATGCAGCCAGTGGTAAGCTGGTATTGAATATGGTTTTAAACCAGCGCTCCCAGGACGTGCTGGCAGCAAACAACTGGAATGTATGTCAGTATGCGATTTTGCTTATGATGGTAGCCCAGGTCAATGATATGATTCCGGGCGAGTTGATTCATGTCATCGCAGATGCGCACATCTACGACCGCCATGTGGACGCCATCAAGGAGCTGCTTAGCAGAGAGGAGTATCCGGCTCCGAAGGTACGCCTGAATCCGGAGGTAAAAGATTTCTATCAGTTCACCACCGACGACCTTATTGTAGAGGACTACGTAGCAGGTGAGCAGATTAAGAATATTCCGATTGCAGTATAGGAAAAGGAAGGAAAAAGAGAACATGAAATTAATTGTAGCTGTGGACAGCAACTGGGGCATTGGCAACAAAGGCAAGCTCCTCGTCAGCATTCCGGAGGACATGAAGTTCTTCCGCGGAACCACCACCGGACATGTGATTGTTATGGGCCGCAAGACCCTGGAGAGTTTCCCTAATGGGAACCCGTTGCCGAATCGAACCAACATCGTTTTGACCCGCGATAAGAGCTTCGCTAAGAAGGGCGTCATTGTGGTTCATGACTTGGACGAGTTGGACGAACTTCTGAAGGAATATAAGGATGAGGAAGTCTACTGTATCGGCGGTGAGAGCGTATATCGTCAGCTTCTGGACCGCTGCGACGAGGCTTTCGTTACCATGATTGATTTTGCCTACGAGGCAGATGCGTACTTCCCGGATCTTACGAAGGAAGGCTGGGAGATGGTGGGCGAATCCGAAGAGCAGACCTACTTCGACTTGTGTTACACCTTCACTACATGGAAAAAGAAATAGTACCGCTTCTATTTATCAAATAGCGGAAAGGAAAGAGAAAGATTATGGATATTACAGGAAGAAAGCTTTTTGTCAAAGCGCTTCAGGAAGAAGGCGTAGATACCATCTTCGCTTATCCCGGAGGCATGATTGTCGACATTTTAGATGAGTTATATAAAACAGAGGGAATCCGGGTGGTTTTGCCTCGCCATGAGCAGGCGTTGGTTCATGAGGCGGAAGGCTATGCCAGAGCCACCGGCAAGCCGGGAGTATGCCTAGTAACCAGCGGCCCGGGTGCAACCAATACCATTACCGCCATTGCGGATGCACACTATGACAGCATTCCGCTGGTAGTTTTTACCGGCCAGGTGCCACAAGGCCTCATTGGTAACGATGCTTTCCAAGAGGTAGACATCGTTGGAATGACCCGAAGCATCGTAAAGTACGGCTGTACCGTTCGGGACCGGAAGGTCTTAGGCGAGAAAATCAAGATGGCCTTCCACATTGCAACCACCGGCAAGCCGGGCCCGGTTTTAATTGATATCCCGAAGGATATTCAGACCGCATCCGGTCCATCCGAGTATCCGGAGCATGTATCCATTCGTGGATATAAGCCCAATGAGTCGGTACACATCGGCCAGTTGAAGAAGGCCTATAAGTTGTTGAAGAGCGCGAAGCATCCGATTATCTTAGCCGGTGGCGGAATTCATGTATCCGGTGCGGAGAAGGAATTATTGACTTTTGCGGAAAAAATGAACATACCGGTGGTTACTACCATCATGGGCAAGGGCTCCATGCCGGAGAATCACCCGCTGTACGTGGGCAATTCCGGAATGCACGGAAGATTCGCAGCCAACATTGCCGTTACGGATTGCGATGTGCTTCTGTCCATCGGAACGAGATTTAACGACCGTATTACCGGCGACCTTAATGAGTTCGCACCACATGCCAAGATTATCCACGTGGATGTGGATACTGCATCCATTTCCCGTAACGTGGTTGTGGATATCCCGGTGGTTTCCGATGCGAAATTGGCCCTGTCCAAGATGATTGAATGGGCAGAACCGATGAAGACGGACAAGTGGTTGGCAGAGATTCATCAGTGGAACGAAGAGCATCCGCTGTCCATGCCACAGGGCAAGGCCCATGAGCTGTCTCCGCAGACTATTATGGAAGGCATCAACGAAGTCTTCCCGAAGGGTATCGTGGTTACGGACGTTGGTCAGCACCAGATGTGGGCTACTCAGTTCATTCAGTGTGGTCACGACAAAAAAATGGTCACTTCCGGTGGACTTGGAACCATGGGATTCGGCTTCCCGGCAGCGGTAGGCGCCAAGATTGGTGCGCCGAAAAAAGACGTGGTATGCATCACCGGCGACGGTGGATTCCAGATGAATATGCAGGAGATGGCAACGGCAATTTGCGAGCATGTGCCGGTTGTCATTTGTTTGATAAACAACGAAAATCTTGGTATGGTACGCCAGATGCAAAACCTGTTTTACGGTAAGCGTTACTCGGCAGTATCTCTTCGGAAGCGCGCCGGTATGGAGATTCCCAAGTCCCAGGATCCGGATTATCCGGAGTATGTACCGGATTTCATGGGAATTGCGGCAAGCTACGGTGCCCATGGCATTCGTGTTACCAAGAACGAGGAGATTATCCCGGCACTGAAGGAAGCCAAGAAGTACAAGGATGCTCCGACCATCGTAGAATTCTTAATCTCTGCGGATGAGCTGGTTCTTCCGATGGTGAAGGGCGGCAACCCAATGAGCGAGATGATATTGAAATAGGGGGAACGTCATGGATCATACAATGAAGAATCGATTTATTGCATTATATGTAGAGAATGATGTAGGTGTATTGGCGAAGGTATCCGGACTTTTTTCCGGGAAGTCTTACAACCTGCAGTCTCTGACCGTTGGTATGACGGAGCGGGATGATGTGTCCCGTATGACCATCTGTGTTTCCAGCGATGATGTGACCTTCGAGCAGATCAAGAAGCAGCTGAATTCCATGGTGGAAGTCATCAAGGTGCTGGATTTGACCTGTGTGCCGGTGTGCATGAAGGAAATCCTCTACGCCAAGATTAAGAATTTAGACCACGAAGGCATGGATGCGGTATTCCGTATTGCAGAAACCTTCCGTGTTCGTGTGAAGGACATCGGTATTGACTCTTTGATTTTAGAGTGTATGCAGACCGAGCGAAAAAATAATGAACTGGTTGCGTTGTTAAAACAACAGTTTCATAATAAGGTGGAAATTGTACGTGGAGGCCCTGTGGCCATTGAATCCATCAGTACAACGGATAGCAAATAATAGGAAGTTGGATATGAAGTTTCGAAATGTGTGTGCATGCGTCATTTTAAGTGTTGCCATGTTGTTGCAGCCGATGCAGACTTTTGCAACGGAAGGGGATGCAACAACCCAGACTGCGACGGAAGATGAAGCGGCTAAGGAAGCGGAAAAAGAAGCAGCTAAGAAAGCTGCGGAAGAGAAGAAAGCCAAGGCCGACGCTGACCGTAAAGCAGCGGAAGAGCAGAACAATAACCTGAGCCAACAGGTGAAGGACGCAGAAAGCCAACTGAATAACAAGCAAAGCCAGAAGGATGCGGCCCAGAACAAGCTCAATTCCATCAACGGCGAGGCAGATAAGATTAGTGGTGACATTAGCAAGCTGAACAAGAACATTGCCGGTGTTGCATCTGAGATTAGTACAGCAGAGGCGAATATCAGCCAGACCGAAGAGGATATTGAGGCTTTGGAGAAGGAGCTGGAAGAGGCCAAGAAGGAAGAGAAGAAGACCTACGAGACCTTGAAGAAGCGCATTGCTTTTTCTTATGAGAATGACTCTAAGACGTCGATTTTCTTAACATTGGTATCCAGTAATTCTTTGGCAGAGTTTTTTACCAGAGTGGAATATACTTCTTCCATATTAGATTATGAGCAGAAGTTGATTAAGGATTGTCAGGCGAAGCAGGCGGCCATCCAGGAGAAGGCAGAGGCCTTAGAGGCGAAGCAGACGGAGCTCTCCAAGCAAAAAGAGACCTTGTCTGCTAAGAAGGACGAGATGAATTCCCTGGTGGAAAGTGCCAACAAGAGCTTGGATGCCAAGAAGGGGGAAGCGGCAGATGCCGAAGCAGATGTAGCAGCATACGAAGCAGAACTTCAGCAGTGTAAGTCCACTTACCAGAGCTTGCAGGCTTCACAGGCACAGGCACAGGCCAACTTGGCACAGGCTATTGCAGCCCAGGAACAGGCAGAACGGGAACGCTTGGCAGCAGAGCAGGGGGTACCGGTAGAACAGGTCGAAGTACCGAGAGAGAATACCGGCGGAGCAGTCAGTGCTTCCGAGTACGAGATGTTGTTCTTGGCAGCCACCATTCAGGCGGAGGCCGACAACCAAGGATATGCCGGACAGCTGGCGGTAGGTTCGGTGATTATGAACCGTGTCATGAGTAACAAATTTGCGCAGAATTCGATTATTGAAGTCATTACAGCACCGAATCAGTTCGCATCTTACTCCTCCGGCATGGTGGATCGAATCTTAGCAAGAGGACCGAATGAGTCCTGTAAGGCTGCGGCACAGGCCGTTATTAACGGACAGCGATCCGGAGACTGGTTGTTCTTCATGACACCGGCCTGGGCGGATCATTTTGGCATTACCGGATACACCGTTATCGGTGATCATGCATTTTTCTATAAGTGGGGCGCGAATTAAGACTGGAGTATTTGGGGATATTTGCATTTTATAAGCATCCTTGTTAGAATGCTTACGAATTACATAGGACACAAGTCGGTGCTGCTGCGTTGGTTTTCCAACAGACAGCAGGTAAAAGGGAAGCAGGTGTGAATCCTGCACGATCTCGTCACTGTATTTGCTAAGCTCCAATTACGTAGAATCTACAGTCACTGAAAGCAATTTTGGGAAGACAATTGGACGCGATGAGGCATAAGCCAGGAAACCTGCCGACTTGAATGGTACCGGATTATAATCCAAACCACGAGGCATTGGTTGTACTGACACAAATGCCCCATTGCGTCCTTTTTTCGCAGTGGGATTTTTTATTGTGTTCACTCCTGGCCGCGGATTTGGTTTATAAGAATAAATACTTTTAAGCAATTAAGCGGAAAGGAACAAAGATGAAAAAGAGAATTGTAGCAATGCTTACCGTAGCCGCTCTTGGTATGACCATGATGGTTGGCTGTGGAGAGAAGCAGGAAGAGATTTCTACCGAGCAGCTTCAGACTGAGGAAGAGACGACAGAAGCAGCAGAGACTGAGGAAGAAGACGATGAGAATTACGAGACCGGAGATGCATCCTTGGATAATCCTCGTAACCAGGATGAAATCGGCGAGAAGGAGCTTCTGGTTGTAAGCTTCGGAACCAGCTTCAATGACAGCAGACGTCTTACCATCGGTGCCATCGAGAAGGCTTTGGAAGAGGCATATCCGGAATATTCCGTACGTCGTGCATTCACTTCTAATATCATTATCGACCATGTCAACAAGCGTGACGGTATCTTAATTGATGACTTGGATGCAGGCTTACAGCGTGCAGTCGATAACGGGGTAAAAGAGCTGGTAATTCAGCCAACCCACTTGATGAACGGTATTGAGTATACCCAGCTTAGCGATGCAGTCGCTCAGTATGCAGATGCATTTGATTCCGTAAAGATTGGTGCGCCTCTCTTGACCACCGACGAGGACTTCAAGAACGTAGAGCAGGCATTGGTTGACTGGACCAAGGAGTACGATGACGGCAAGACCGCAATTGTATTCATGGGACATGGTACTGAGGCAGAGTCCAACGGTGTCTATGCCAAGATGCAGGAGTTATTCACGGCAGACGGATATGAGAACTACTATGTAGGAACCGTTGAGGCAACTCCATCTTTGGATGATGTATTGGCAGCTGTAGAAGCAGGCGAATATGAGCGTGTTATCTTAGAGCCAATGATGGTAGTTGCAGGTGATCATGCTAACAACGATATGGCCGGAGATGAGGATGACAGCTGGAAGAGCGCATTCGAGAAGGCCGGTTACAAGGTAGAGTGCTTGCTTCGCGGACTTGGCGAGAATGAAGCAATCCAGCAGATGTACGTAGAGCATGCCAAGGCAGTAATTGAGGAATAAGAATTACATGAAGAAAAGAATGATTTGCGGATGGTTGGCCACACTTCTTGTGGCTACCACCCTTTTAAGCGGATGTGGAGCCAAGGAAGCAGAGGCACCACAGGAGGTACAGGAAAGTGCCAAGGTGGAGGAGACTCCTGCAGCAGAGGATCACTCTGACAAAATTGCAAGCGGTTCTGAAACCATTGAAGCCGTAGAGGTTGTAGAAGACGGCATGGTGCCGGTAACGGCAGATCAGCTGGTTGACGGAACCTATGACATCGAAGTGGCATCCAGTTCCGAGATGTTTCATATTGAGACGGCAACCTTAACTGTTGCTGACGGTAAGATGACCTGTGATATGACCATGGGCGGTACCGGATATCTCTATCTATACATGGGAACCGGCGAAGAAGCCGTTGCAGCAACAGAGAACGATTATGTAAACTTCGAAGAGGATTCCGAAGGAGCACATCATTTTGTTGTGCCGGTAGCGTCATTGGATAGTGCCATTGACTGTGCAGCATTCAGCAAGAAGAAGGAAAAATGGTACGAACGACAGCTGTGCTTCCGTGCAGATTCCTTACCATTGGAAGCGTTTGCGGAAGGCATGTACGATACGGTGGCATCCTTAGGGGTAGAAGACGGCGAGTATTTGGTGGATGTGACCTTGACCGGTGGAAGCGGTAAGGCTTCCGTAGACAACCCGGCTTACATGTGGGTAGCGGACGGCAAGGCAACCGTATCCTTAGTATGGAGTAGCCCGAACTATGATTACATGGTAGTCGGCGGCGAGAAGTACCTTCCGGTGAATGCCGATGGCAACGCTCAGTTTGATATTCCGGTAGCAGCATTCAACTATCGTATGCCGGTAACTGCGGATACTACCGCAATGAGCACCCCGCATGAGATTGCGTATCATATTACCTTAGACGGTGATAGCATCAAGGAGATTCAGTAACTATGAGAAAAACAGGAATACTTGGATGTGTTCTGGCACTTATGATCCTGTGTTTTGCAGGATGTACACAGCAACATACGGATACCGTGACAGAACCTTCCGGGATTTCCTGGAATTCCTTGGAATCATCAGGAAACCTTACATTGTCCTATGCCACGGGATTTTCCGTGGAAGACTACGGAAGCGACTATAGCTTAATTACCATTCCACAGAGCGGACGTTATCTTGTGGTCGCGGAAAATGCAGCGCTTCCTGATGATTTGCCGGAGGATGTTGTAGTATTACAGCAACCGCTGCAACATATTTATAATGCCTCTTCTTCCACTATGGATTTGTTCCGGGTGTTGAACGGATTGGATGCGGTATCCATGACAGGTACCAAGTCAGAGGACTGGTCCATACCGGAGATTGCGGAGCTGGTGAAGTCGGAGGAGATTGTGTATGCCGGCAAATATTCCAATCCGGATTATGAATATCTGATTGAAGATGGATGTTCGCTGGCTATCGAGAATACCATGATTTACCACTCGCCGGAAGTGTTAGAGACCATGGAAAAAGTTGGAATTCCAACATTAGTGGAACGAAGCAGTTACGAGGAAGACCCCTTGGGACGCTTAGAGTGGGTGAAGTTATACGGCGTACTCTTAGATAAAAGAGAAGAAGCAGACGCTTATTTTTCCAATGAAGTGGCGCGCCTGCAGAAGGTTCTTCCGAAAGAGATGACGGAAGACGGACCAAGCGTGGTGTATTTCTATCTGAATGCCAATGGTGGCGTCAATGTCCGTAAGCCCGGGGATTACATCTCCAAGATGATTCGCATGGCCGGCGGAAGTTATGCATTTCCGAAGATTGCAGAGGAGGATGACAATTCCACCAGCATGACCATGCAGATGGAAGCCTTCTATGCCTATGCCAAGGATGCGGATGTGTTGATTTATAACGGCTCCATCAACGGTGTTCCACAGTCCTTAGAGGAGTTGATAGCAAGTGAACCGCTGCTTCTGGATTTTAAGGCGGTTAAGAACCACAAGGTATACTGCGCCGACGGAGATATGTTCCAACAGGTTAGCGGAACCTGTGATATGATTTTGGATTTTTATCATGTACTTCAAGATGAGGAAGATGGGGATGGCACACTTACCTACTTATACCAATTACAATAAGACAAGATATGCGGTGGTATTTGTGCTGCTGGGGATTGCCCTGGTGGCACTGTGCCTGTTGAACCTGTTTGTGGGCAGTGTACGTGTGGATTTTCACACCGAGGCCGCACGTAGAATTCTTCTGGATATTCGCCTGCCAAGGCTACTTGCTGCGCTGATTTTGGGTGGAGCACTGTCTGTGGCAGGTTTTTTGTTGCAGACCTTTTTTAATAACCCGTTGGCAGGTCCCTTCGTGCTGGGAATCTCTTCCGGAGCGAAGCTTATGGTGGCAATGGTGATGATCTTAGCGCTGAATGCCGGAGTGATCTTAAATTCCTGGGGCATGATTGCGGCAGCTTTCCTGGGGGCTATGCTGTCTATGGGCTTTATACTGTTGGTGTCCGCACGCCGGACCTCCATGGGAATTCTCATCGTCTGCGGTATTATGGTGGGATATTTTTGCTCGGCCATCACAGAGCTGTTTATCACTTTCGCTAAGGATACCAACATCGTCAATCTCCATCATTGGTCCCAGGGGTCCTTCGCAGGTATATCCTGGAACAATGTGGTGGTAATGACGGTTGTGGTACTGCTTGGGTTAATCGCCTGCGTATTTTTGTGCAAGCCCATGGGGGCCTACCAGTTGGGAGAAGCCTATGCCAAGAACTTAGGCGTGGACGTACGTCGATTGCGCCGCTGGCTAATCTTAATATCCAGCTTATTGGCAGCCTGTGTTACGGCCTTTGCCGGACCCATTGCCTTCGTTGGAATCGCAGTGCCCCAGCTGTTGAAGCGAGTGTTAAAAACCCAAGCTCCGGGATGGACGATTCCGGCTTGTTTTTTGGGTGGCAGCGTATTTTGCCTGGGGTCGGACTTACTGGCAAGAGTGTTGTTTGCACCGACGGAACTAAGTATCAGTGTGGTCACAAGTGTCCTTGGAGCACCGATTGTGATCTGGGTTATGATGAAGCGACAGAGGCCTTAAGATGAGTAAATTATTGGAAGTTGAGAACCTGGCAGCAGGTTATGGAAAAAAGAAAATCATCCGCGACGTCAGCTTCACTTTGGAAGCCGGAGAAATCCTGGCGGTGGTAGGCCCAAACGGTGTGGGAAAATCCACGTTACTTCGGACGGTGGCAGGATTCCTTCCGGCCATGGAAGGCCAGATTCGTATCGCGGGACAAGCGGTGGAGCAGATGCCGCGGGAAGAACATGCCAAGGTGTTATCTGTTGTAACTACAACAAGACCTCATTCGGATTGGCTCATGGTGCGGGATGTGGTGGCAGCAGGTCGTTATCCTTATACCGGTTCCCTAGGTATTCTAAGTGATGAGGATTGGGAGATTGTGGATGAAGCCATGGACCGGATGGAGATTCGGGAACTGGCAACCTCGTATTTTGAAGAACTAAGTGATGGGCAGCGGCAACGGGTACTGTTGGCCAAGTCCATCGCCCAACAACCGAAGGTATTGGTTTTGGATGAGCCTACCTCTTATCTGGATATTCGTTACCAGTTGGAATTCGTAGAGATGGCACTGGATTTGGCAAAAAAGCAGGGCATGGGGATTTTTCTATCCATCCATGAACTGGGCATAGCAAGACGTCTAGCTGACCGGGTGTTGTGTCTCAAGGACGGACGCAGGGATGCCTACGGAGTAACGGAAGAAATCTTAAGAGACGACTATATCGAGCAGTTATACGGAATCCCGAAGGGAGGACTCTATGGCATTTGAGCATTACATCGCAAGTAATGGCAAAAACTTACGCATGGGGTATACCACCGGAACCTGCGCTGCGGCTGCGGCAGCAGGAGCGGCGGAAGGACTCTTAACGGGCAAGGTGCCAACTTCTATTCGCATCGATACGCCAAAGGGACTCATTGTGGAAGTATCTCCGGCATCCATGAAGCAATCCCAGGATGCCTGCAGCGTGGGAATTACCAAGGATGCAGGGGATGACGCAGATGCAACGGCAGGTATGGAAATTGTAGCTACGGTGACGTATGCTAAGGATAAGGAAACTTTCCCCATTCGAGGGGGAGTTGGAATCGGACGGGTGACGAAGCCCGGATTGGACCAGCCGGTAGGGGAAGCGGCCATCAATCATGTTCCACGGGAGATGATTCGTGCCCAGTTACAGCGGGTCTGTGAGGAACAGGGATATACTGGGAACTTGGCAGTGGAAATCTCGGCACCCCAAGGGGAGGAGATTGCCAAACGCACCTTCAATCCCCGCCTTGGAATTGAAGGCGGTATCTCTATTATCGGAACCTCCGGTATTGTGGAACCCATGAGCCAGAAGGCCTATGCGGATGCGGTTCGAATTGAGATTCGCCAGAAGGCTGCCGAAGGGTACAAGAAGTTGATTCTAACCCCCGGCAATTATGGATTGGCCTTCTTAGAGGAACACGGATACCGGAAGGAGGAACGTCCTATTGTGGTATGTTCCAACTTCATCGGAGATGCCTTGGAAGAGGCGGAAGTCTGTGGTATTACGGACATTCTGCTTGTTGGCCACATCGGAAAACTGGTGAAGCTGGCCGGTGGAATCTTCAACACCCATTCCCACGTGGCGGACGCCCGTGTGGAAATCTTCACCGCCAACGCAGCTTGCGCCGGAGCCACGCCTGCCATCTGCACTGCGCTGATGGAGGCGGCCACCACCGATGCCTGCCTGGACATCCTCGATGCCGCCGGCCTCCTGGAACCCACCATGCAGCGCATCTACGCCGCCGCCACAGCACACCTTCGTGCCTTCGTACACGAAGCGGTCGCTACCGAACTCATCATGTTCTCCAACGTGCGGGGCCGGCTGTAGGGTTACGCCCTCGTTTGGCGGGGAGACAAGATTCAAAGAAAGGAAGCGTGTATGGTACACTTTGTGGGCGCCGGGAGCGGTGCGACAGATTTGATAACGGTGAGGGGCAAGGGGCTTTTGGAGCAGGCTGACGTGGTGATATACGCGGGAAGTCTGGTGAATCCGGCGCTGCTTGGCTTTTGCAGGGAAGATGCGAAGATTTACAATTCGGCCGAAATGCATCTGGATGAGGTGCTGGATGTGATGAAGGCGAATCGGGATGCGGAAGTGGTGCGCCTGCACACGGGAGATCCGAGTATTTACGGTGCTATCCGGGAGCAGATGGATGCCTTGGATGAACTGGGGATAGCTTATGATGTGACGCCGGGAGTGTCCAGCTTTTTTGCGGCAGCAGCCTCGGTGGGATGTGAGTATACCTTGCCGGGAATATCACAGACAGTGATTATTACCAGAATGGAGGGCAGGACTCCGGTTCCGGAAGGGCAGCAGTTGGCGAAGCTGGCAGTGCACGGGGCTTCCATGGTGATTTTTCTCTCCGCATCCATGACCGGGAAGGTGCAGGAAGCGCTGTTGTCAGGAAGTTATAACGCCGATACGCCGGCAGCCATTGTCTATAAGGCCAGCTGGCCGGAAGAGAAGATCTGCCGCTGTCGCCTGGCAGACCTGGATGCCACGGCAAAGCAGGCCGGAATCTCCAAGACGGCTCTGATTCTGGTGGGAGATTTTTTGGGTGATACACCAAACTATGAGAAGAGCAAGTTGTATGATGCAACTTTTACGACGGAATATCGAAAAGGGATATAGTCAAGAAAAAGAGGTAGAACTATGAAGACAGCAATCGCATGCTTTAGTGATGCAGGAATGGAACTGGGGAAACAGCTCAAATTGGGCGAAGTTACCCGTATCGGTGAAGAGGCGGGAGTGTCCTTGGATGAATGGACCAAGGAACACTTCGAGACCACGGAAGGCCTGATTTTTATCGGTGCCTGCGGGATTGCGGTGCGGGCTATTGCGCCGTACTTAGTCAGCAAGACCACAGATCCGGCAGTGGTTGTGGTGGATGATATGGGAACCTTCGTGATTTCCCTGGTGAGTGGACATTTGGGCGGCGCCAATGATTTGGCATCCATGATTTCCAGCCGTTGCGGTGCCGTGCCGGTGATTACCACAGCAACGGATCAGCGGGGCACCTTCGCCGTAGACCAGTGGGCGAAGCGGGAAGGCATCGGAATTGTGAATCCGGAGGCCATCAAAGAGATTTCCTCCTCCATCTTGGCGGGCAACGAGGTTGTGGTAAGCTCCGGTTCCTGCAAGTTGCATCTGGTCCCGAAGCTGTACGTGTTGGGCGTCGGTTGCAAGAAGGACACATCTCCGGAGGCGATGATCGAAGCCTACCAGGAGTTTGCAAAAAAGTATGCCTTGATTGATGCCAGCATCGGAACCATTGCTACCATTGATTTGAAGAAGGAAGAGCTGGCCATTCGGGTCTTATCGAAGCGCTTAGGCGTTCCGGTGGTTACCTTCGGTGCAGAGGAATTGGCTGCGGTATCCGGAGATTTTACGGCATCCGAGTTCGTGGAGCGAATCACCGGCGTGGATAATGTATGTGAGCGGGCAGCTGTGCGCATGGCCGGCGGAACGCTTATGGTAAAAAAGGAAAGCTACGAAGGCATCACCTTCGCATTGGCTCGCAATAAGCGATTGGAGCAGTGGAGCTGGGAATAATGGGATTGTTGTATGTAGTGGGCTTAGGCCCGGGAAAAATCGAAGGCATGACCCTAGAGGCCAAACAGGCATTGGATGCAACCTCTGTCATCTGTGGTTATACGGTCTATGTGGATCTCTTACGGGAGACCTATCCTGATAAGGAATATTTGACGACACCTATGCGCCGGGAGGTAGAGCGCTGCCACATGGCGTTGGAGGCTGCAGCATCCGGTGCTACGGTTGCTATGGTCTGCAGTGGTGACGCCGGCATCTACGGTATGTCCGGCCTCATCTATGAACTCTCCGCAGATTATCCGGAAGTGGAAATCGTCGTTGTACCGGGAATTACTGCGGCCATTAGTGGAGCAGCGGTCCTTGGAGCGCCTCTAATGAACGACTTCTGCGTCATCTCTTTATCCGACCTAATGACGCCATGGGACGTAATCGAACAGCGCCTCCACGGCGCCGGAGCAGGCGACTTCCCAGTTGCCCTCTACAACCCGATGTCCCATAAGCGTGTGGACCACCTCGCCAAGGCCTGCGACATCCTGTTACAGTATCGCAGCCCGGATGCCGTCTGTGGCTGGGTCAAAAACATCGGACGTGACCAGCAAGCGTCCGCGCTCCTTACCCTTGCCGAACTGCGGGACGCAACCGTCGATATGTTCACCACCGTCTTCATCGGAAACTCCCAGACCCGGGATTTGCGCGGCCATATGGTTACAGGGCGCGGCTACTGCCCCAAGTAAGTCCGGCGCTTCTGCCATATATATTTCCCGCGAGATCGCTCTCGCTACCGCTTTGGACGTAGCAGACACTAAGAAGCCTGCTTCGCAGCCTTCAAGTGCTGACGTCCAAAGAGGCTCGCTACAGAAATATATATAGCCGAAGCACCTTGACTAAATTAATTTATACAGGCCGCGCAAGGGGATATCGTCTGCAACGTAAGTGCCTAGAGACACGTCGGTGCTTGAAAGCATGCAATGCTTTCTTAGCATCCGCTACGTGACGGCAGGAGCCGAGAGGCGCCACTTACGTGTAGGCGATGTCCCCGGAAGTGGCCGTGGAAAAAGGAACGTAGAGATTTGAAGGTATTGATATTTGGCGGAACAACAGAAGGACGGGAAATAGCGGACGCGCTGGCGGACCTGGGGTTCGAAGTGACGGTGTCTGTGGCGACGGAGTTGGGCCGGGAAGAATTGAAGGATATTGCGGATATTGAGGTGGTGGTGGGTCGCAAGACGCAGGATGAGATTGCGGCCATGTTGTGGACCGGGGACTATAAGTATTGCGTGGACGCCACACATCCGTATGCTACCGAAGTGACGGAGAATATCAAGGCGGCATGCAGGAAGTTGCAGATTAGCTATGACCGCTTGAAGCGGGAGGAAGAGCCGGTGGAGATTCCGGCGAATGCAGTGTATGTAAATAGTGCAAGAGAGGCCTGTGTGTACTTGTTAGGGCATATGGCGCAAGCGGATACGGTATTCATTACTACCGGCGCAAAGGAAGCGAGAGAATTTGCAGACATTTTGCCGGAGCGTCGGTATATTCGCGTACTACCGACCGAGGAGAGTCAGAGGCTGTGTGCGGATGCAGGATTCCTTGCAGATCATATTTTGACCGGACACGGTCCTTTTTCCAAGGAGGAGAATGTAAAAGCATTGGAAGAGACCGGTGCAACCTACCTGGTAACCAAGGATGGCGGCAAGACCGGCGGCTTTCCCGAGAAAATGCAGGCGGCAGAGGTTTGTGATGTAGTACCAATGATTATTCGCCGTCCCAAGGAAGAGGGCAAGACCATGGAACAGTTAGTGCGGAAGTTTTCCCGCATCATGGAGATGATGGAATGATTTATATAATCGGAATGGGAGTAGGAAAAAAAGAACTGCGTACCCTAGAGGCCAAGCAGGCCTTAGAACAGTCGGATCTTATCGTAGGGGCATCCCGTCTGTTGGAGACCCTAGAAGACGGTATTACGACAAATCGGGTAGCAGAGTATCGGGCAGAGCAGATTTTGGCGATTTTGGAAGGACAGGAGTTTTCCAATGCGGCCATCCTTTTTAGCGGCGACATCAGCTTCTACTCCGGCGCAAGAGGTATGCGGGACGTGCTTCGGGATGCAGACATTACGAAGAAGCATCCGGTGGTGTTGATTCCCGGAATCTCAAGCATTGCCTACATGTGTGCCAAGATGAACACCCCATTGGAAGAGGTGGCGATTCATTCCGCTCATGGAGTGGATTGTGATGTGGTAGCGGCAGTGATGAGGGGGAAGATTTGTTTTTTCCTAACCGGAGGAGAGCAGTCTCCGGCAGCCTTGTGCCAACAGCTGATGGAGGCGGGCCTAGGAGCACTTCCTGTAGCAATTGGAGAACGCCTATCTTATGAGGATGAGCGGATTGCAACCATGACAGCAGAGGAAGGCACCAAGTGGGACGGCGCTGCATTGGCGGTACTGATGGTATGGCCGGCGCCAAGCTGTAAGCGGGGCACACCGGGATTTGCGGATGAGGCCTTTATCCGTGGCAAGGTTCCGATGACCAAGCGCATGATTCGAATGAGCGTGCTTGGACTTCTAAACCCGCAGGATGACGAGGTATGTTGGGATGTGGGAGCCGGTACCGGAAGCGTATCGGTGGAGCTGTCCATGTTTGCCCGACGTGTTTATGCCATTGAGAAGAAGCCGGAAGCGGTGGACTTATTGCGACAGAATCGGGAAGAATTCTGTGCCTATAACATGCACATCATCCAGGGAGAAGCCCCTGAGGCGCTGGCCGGATTAGAGACGCCGGATGTGGTTTTCATCGGCGGAAGCAGCGGTCGGATGGATGCCATTTTGGAGTGCCTGCCACAGACCGGCGTGCGGCTTTGTGTCACCGCAGTGACGCTAGAAACCTTAGAAGATGCCAGAAAAGCCATGGATTCTGCCGGCTTCGCGCCGCAGATTACCCAGGTGGCAGTGACGGACATCAAACCGGTGGGCGACTATCACATGATGGATAGCCAGAATCCGGTATTTATCATTTATGGAGAACGTTAATTCATGGGAAGACTCTTGATTTCCGCCCCGAAGAGCGGTAGCGGAAAAACACTGATTACCATGGGGCTGTTAGCTCTTTGGAAACAACAGAAGAAGGATTTGGCAAGCTATAAGTGCGGTCCGGACTATATCGATCCCATGTTTCATGAACGGGTATTGGGAATTCCCTGTCGCAACCTGGACTCCTACCTCTTCGGTTGGCAGGACGTGGGGGAAGATTTGGAACGTGTTCCGGCAGATGGTGTGGCGGTCATCGAAGGCGCCATGGGCTTATACGATGGATTAGGCGGTGGAATACCTCACAGTGCTTATGATTTGGCGCGAAGAACCCATACGCCGATTGTAGTGGTAGTCCCTATGGATACCGATCGTCCGGCGGAGGATTTGGGAGAACTGATAAAAAAGGATATCGCCGGACAGATTAAAGGATTCCTGTGTAACCGTTGCAATAGTGAAGAAGCGGAAGCCTTTCGAGAGGAAATGACAGCACAATATCCAGCCCTTGCTTACTTTGGATACCTTCCCAAGATGGATGCGGGAGAGTTTTCTTCCAGACATTTGGGCCTTGTGACGGCAATTGAGGTGACGGACTTTGAAGCTCGTATTTCCGCGGTTTGCAAGCAGGTGGAATCAACAATCAACACGGATAAGTTATGGGAAATGGCCATGGAAGCAGAGCCTTTATCCCAGATTCCAACCTTACCGGCCATGCGTCCAACCTTGGAAACCGAACCGACCTGTTGTCGTATCGGAATCGCAAGTGACGAAGCATTTTGTTTTTACTATGAGCGCTCCAAGGAGCATTTACAGGCAATGGGAGCATTGTTGATTCCTTTTTCACCACTGCGGGATGCCCATCTTCCCAAGGATTTGGACGCCCTTTATATCGGTGGCGGATATCCGGAATTGTACGGCAAAGCGTTAGAAGCCAATGAGAGCTTGCGCAGGGAGATTCGTCAAGCAATCGCATATGGAATACCTACCATTGCGGAATGTGGCGGCTTCTTATACTTACAGGAGCGCCTGGTGGCAGAGGATGGAACAAGTTACGCAATGGTTGGCGCACTTCCGGGAGAGAGTCGGAAGCAGGAGAAGCTGGTGCGCTTCGGTTACTGCAAGTTGGAACCGGAAGCAAACAGTATACTCTTTTCCCAAGGGCGGTCTGTGGAAGTCCATGAATTCCATTATTGGGATTCTACTCACAACGGAGAGGACATTCCGGTGGTAAAAGCGTCCAAACAGCAGACTTGGCGGTGCGGATATACCTCGGACCACCTCTACGCCGGATTCCCGCATATCTATCTGGATCGGGATCGGGCCAGACATTTTGTGGATGCGGCCATGGAGTATCGTTCCATGAAAAAGTGGGACTCTCTGGCGAAGCCTCTGCGTTCCTTGGGTCGAATGGAGACACTCATCAATCGGGTGGCAGGCATTACTCATACCTTAGAGACGGATTTTTCCAAACCGAGATTATATGTCCTCTGCGGAGATAACGGCATCATTGCAGAAGGCGTCAGCCAGTCCGATGCCACGGTAACGGCAGAAGTGGCTTATTCTCTGGCTAAGGGGGAGAGCACTGTGTGCCATTTGGCGAAGCATGAGGGCTGTGAAGTCATTCCGGTGGATGTGGGAATGGCAGCCTATACCCCAAGGGAAGGCATCTGGGATTATAGCTTGGGCCGGGGAACCAAGAACTTCCGGTGGGAAGCGGCCATGACCTGGGACCAGGTGTTACGAGCTTTTTCCAACGGAGAGGAATTGGTCCTTCGGGCGAAGGAAGATGGTAGGGATGTGCTCTTACTTGGAGAGATGGGCATCGGAAACACCACCACTTCCAGCGCCATGGCGTCGGTTCTTCTAGAGATGCCGGTGGAGGAAGTGACCGGACGTGGTGCCGGATTATCCGATGAAGGATTGCAACGCAAAATCCACGTGATTCAGGAAGCCATTGCCCGCCACGGACATGCACTGACCAATCCTATGGACGTGCTGTTGTTCTTGGGCGGTTTTGATATTGCAACATTGGTAGGCATTCTTTTTGGCGCAGAGAAACACCATATGCCGGTAATTTTAGATGGGTTTATTACGGATGTGGCGGCCCTGGTGGCATGCCGCATGAATCCGGACGTGGCAAGGGTGATTCTGCCCAGTCATCTGTCCATGGAGCCGGCTTGCAAGAAGCTCTATGAGGCCTTGGGATTAGAACCGCTGATTACGGCGGATATGCATCTGGGAGAAGGCAGCGGTGCTGTGATGGCGCTGGGCTTATACCGGACGGCCATGGAGGTCTACCACAGCGGACATACATTTGAACAGTTGGGCATTGATGCCTATACCATACAGAAATAGGTGCTTATGGTTGTTTTGATTATTGGCGGTTCTGCCAGCGGAAAAAGTGCATACGGGGAGCAGGTCATCGGTCAGTTGTCTCAACATCCGGTGTATTTAGCTACCATGGATTCCCATGGCAAGGCGGCGCAAAAACGTATCGAGAAGCATCGTGCCATGCGTGCCGGCAAAGGCTTTCGCACCTTAGAGTGTAAGGATGCCACATCCATTTTGGCGGCGGATATGAGGGGACAAAGCGTCCTCTTAGAGGATCTTCCCAATCTGGTGGCCAATGTTCTGTTTCAGGAAGTGAATGGAAGTGTGGCAGAGGCAAAACAGCAGGTGCGTCGGGCGCTTTCCTATTTGGAAAAAGAAACCACGAACCTGGTCATCATTACCGGGGATTTGGCATCGGAAGGATTATTGTACGATGAAGTGACCACCGCATACCTTCGCCTGCTAGGCGAGTTGCAGCAGGAAATCGCAGCAGATGCAGAGGAAGTCTACGAAGTGGTAGCCGGTATTCCAACGGTGTTGAAGGGAGTAAAAGAATGAATGTATTGCAGACCATTGCGGTGGCATTTTCTATGTTTTCCAAAGTGCCTATGCCGCAATTTAACTGGCGGGAAGAGAATATGAAGTATTCCCTGGTGGCCTTTCCTCTGATTGGAAGTCTCATTGGAGGCGTGCTGTTTGGGGTACAGTATGTGACTACTTTGTTGGAATTGCCACAGATGATAGCCGGACTTTTGTTATGCTCCATTCCATTCTGGATTACCGGTGGCATTCATTTGGACGGGTTTTTGGATACCATGGATGCGGTGTCCAGCTATAAGAGCAGAGAGGAAAAACTGGAGATTCTAAAGGACCCTCATATCGGTTCTTTTGGTGTAATGCATGCGGTTTTGATTCTGCTTTGGAACCTGGCAGTTTGGGTTTGCATGCCGAAGGTGGAGTGGTTTGTGTTGGTATTGCTTTTTACCTTCTCCAGAAGTCTGTCTGGACTGGCGGTATGCTGCTTTCCCATGGCGAAGGATACAGGATTGGTCCACATGTTTGCAACGGAAGCGGTAAAGGGCAATGCAAGAACGGCACTGTTTGTGTTGTCTATGGCCCTTACGGTTGTGCTGTTGATGATTAGCGGCGAAGGGGCGATTCTTGCGGGAATCGGTTGGTGCATGTATGGCGTGTACTATCTGTTTTCTCATAGAGTCTTCGGAGGAATTACCGGAGATCTGGCGGGATGGTTTGTAAGCGTAACGGAGACCCTGTTCCTGTGCTGGTTGGCCCTTGCACCGTTGTTTGGCTTGTAGGAGGAAGAGATGATTTTTGTAACAGGACCCATGTTTTCCGGAAAAAAAGCATACCTGAAGAAACTTCTTACTCTGTCGGAGGAAGAGTTTGAAAAACAGGTCGCATATGATATCTTAGAAGATGTTGGAAAAACAACAGATATAGAAAAGCTGGTAACGGCATTACGGGAATATCGTGCCGTGATTCTACCGGAGATGGGCAGTGGTGTCATTCCTATGGATGAGAAAGCACTGCAGCTTCGGGAGAACTGCGGACGGTTAGCGGTACGCTTGGCCGAAGAGGCAGATACCGTTATTCGCGTGGTATGCGGATTGCCACAGGTATTAAAGGGAAAACCGGAAGATAGACAATGAGAGTATTACTGATTCGACACGGACTAACAATTTACAACTTGGAACATCGTTATCAGGGATGGGTGGACATCCCGCTATGCACCGCAGGAAAGGTGGCACTGCAGCCAAAACAGGTATGGGAAGAGATGCCTGCGGAGGTCTATGTATCTCCGTTGATTCGAGCCAGACAGACAGCGGAAATTCTGTTCCCGGATGCAAAACAACAGGTGGTGGAAGCATTTCGGGAATTCAATTTCGGCGAGTTTGACGGATATACCTATGAAGAACTTGCAATGAATCCGTCCTACCAGCCTTGGGTAGATGGCGGATGTAGCGGTAGATGTCCCGGCGGAGAAGACCGAAAGTCTTACCGGCGGCGTACCGTAAAAGGTTTTTTGGAATTGGCAAATTCCGGCTTGGACCGGATGATGATTGTGGCACACGGCGGCACCCAAATGGCATTGCTGTCACAGCTTTGCCCGGAATGTGAGGACTATTTCGAGGCACAGTTGCCGGCAGGCTGGGGCTATGATTTGGAGTGGGACGGTAAGAATCTCCATATCATCGACCGCGTGGATTTTACGAAGGGAGCATAAGGATGGAGATCCTTTTGGCGTGTATATTGGATTTGATTCTGGGAGATCCGGCATTTCCACCCCATCCGGTGGTGGTGATGGGACGCATCATTTCCTGGGCGGAAAAGGTGCTTCGCAGAATTTTTCCGAAGACGAACCGGGGAGAACTTGCTGCCGGAAGTGTGCTGGCCGTACTTCTTCCCCTCGGAACCTTTGGGTTGACCGGTGGCATCCTATTTGCTTGCTACCGATGGAACGTTTGGGTGGCCTTCGCATTGAATGCCTTTTGGTGCTATCAGTGTCTGGCGATTCGTAGCATGTTACGGGAGAGTAAGAATGTCTACCGGGTGTTACAGACCGGGGATTTGGAAGCTTCCCAGGCTGCGGTGGGACGCATCGTAGGAAGGGATACCTCTGTATTGGACCGAACCGGGGTTGTGAAGGCCACGGTAGAGACCGTGGCGGAGAACTTCTCCGACGGGGTCATGGCACCTTTATTATTTATGATGCTGGGTGGTGCGCCGCTGGCTATGGCTTATAAGGCGGTGAATACCATGGATAGCATGATTGGATACAAAAGTGATCGGTATCTGTATTTCGGACGTGTAGCCGCCCATATGGACGACGTGGCAGGATTTTTGCCGGCCCGGATCGGGGCATTTTTGATGATGATTGGCGCGGGACTGTGCCGTGCTTCGTTATCCGGGGCGTTTCGTATCTGGAAGCGGGACCGTTACAATCATGCTAGTCCAAATTCGGCACAGACAGAGAGTGTTATTGCAGGCGCTTTTGGTGTACAATTAGCTGGACCGGCAATATATTTTGGTAAACGATATGATAAGCCCTATATTGGGGATGGGCTTCGTGAAATAGAAGACGCAGATATCCTTCGGGTGAACCGGATTTTTCTGGTGGCATCCATGATTGGAACCGTCATCTGCGCAGGCTTACATTTGTTGCTTATACAACAGTTCTAATGGAGGAAGTTATGGCAAAACATGGTGGAAACATCGACAAATTTTATCGCAAGCATGGGTTTTACCCACTGGATTTCTCAGCGAATATTAGTCCGCTGGGCATGCCGGGTGGTGTGAAGAATGCGCTGATGGATGCAGCTGCGGGGGCAGCGGTTTATCCGGATCCGGAGTGTACATTGCTTCGGGAAGCCATTGCGAAGAACTTGTCGGATGTTGTGGGGGAGACAATTTTTCCGGAGCAGATTTACTGCGGCAACGGTGCGGCGGATTTGATTTATCGTCTGGTATACGGCATTCGTCCGGTGAAGGCATTGCTTCCGGCTCCGTGCTTCTTGGAGTATGAGGCGGCCTTGCAGCAGGTGGACGCAGAGATTGTATATTACGAGACTTCCGAGAAAGATCAGTTCCGAATCAAGGAAGATATCTTAGACCAGATTACCGAAGATATTGAGCTGGTATTTATTACCCAGCCCAACAATCCAACCGGTGCTTTCTGTGATATGGCGCTTTTGCACGACATTATGCAGCGCTGTAGCGATGTGGGAGCCCGTCTTGTAGTGGATGAGTGCTTCATGGAATTCGTGAAGGATCCGGCAGAGCATACCATGTTGCCATGTGTAGTGGATAACAATTTAGTTATTCTGAAATCTTTTACCAAGGCATTCGGCATGGCCGGTGTACGTCTTGGATATTTGGTGACCCGTGATGAGATGTTAATTGATATCTTAAAGCGTGTGGGTGCGCCGTGGAGCGTATCCTATCTGGCACAGAAGGCCGGTATTGCAGCCCTTCGGGAAGATGAATTCATCGGCAATTTGGGCGAGCTGATTGCGGATGGTCGCAAGCAGTTGGAGACTGGATTGAAGGAGCTTGGAATCCGTGTGATTCCGGGAGAGGCCAACTACCTTTTGCTCTATTGTGAAAAGGAAAACTTCAAGAAATTATTGGAGGAGAAGGGAATCTTAATCCGTACCTGTATCGATTACCACGGACTTGGTATGGGCTGGTATCGTATTGCCGTACGTAAGCCGGAAGACAATCAGAAGCTTCTGGATGCATGCAAGGAGATTCTGTAATGGCGCGTCCGATTATGGTTATGGGCACCATGTCCAATTCCGGCAAGAGTTTGCTGGTGACGGCGTTGTGCCGCATTTTTCATCAGGACGGTTATCGGGTGGCTCCCTTTAAGAGCCAGAATATGGCCCTGAATTCCTATGTAACATGGGACGGCGGCGAGATGGGACGGGCACAGGTAGCCCAGGCAGAGGCCTGCGGAAGACAGCCGGATGTACGGATGAATCCCATTCTTCTAAAGCCTACCTCCGATGTGGGAAGCCAGGTAATCCTTCGCGGGAAGGTGGAGGGCACCTATCGGGCCAGAGACTATTTCGCTAAGAAAAAAGACTACATTCCCCTGATTCGGGAGTGTTATGACGAGCTGGCGTCGGACTGTGACATTATGGTCATTGAAGGGGCCGGCTCTCCTGCGGAAATCAACCTGAAGCAGGATGATATTGTAAATATGGGTATGGCCCGGCTGGTGGATGCACCGGTACTTCTGGTGGGGGACATCGATCCCGGCGGAGTCTTTGCCCAGTTGTACGGAACGGTTGCTCTTTTGGAAAAAGAGGAGCAGGCCCGGATTAAGGGCTTGATTATCAACAAGTTCCGGGGGGATAAGAGCTTACTGGACCCGGGCATTACCATGTTGGAAGAGCGACTTGGCATTCCGGTACTTGGTACGGTTCCGTATCTTACGGTGGACATTGACGATGAAGATTCTATGTCCGGATTCTTGTTGCAAAAACAACATCATAAGCAGATAGATTTGGCTGTTCTTCGTTTCCCGCGCATTTCGAATTTTACTGATTTTTCCCCATTGGAACAGCATCGTATGCTTGGCGTTCGATTCGTGGAATCGGTGCAGGAGCTGGGCGAACCGGATATGATTCTTTTACCCGGCACCAAGAATACCCTAGGGGATTTGCAGTGGATGAAAGAGACGGGACTCTTTGAAGCGGTGCGAGGATTCGCTGCTCGTGGCGGTGCGGTCTTTGGCATCTGCGGCGGCTTCCAGATGTTAGGAGAAGAACTGTCGGATCCGGAGGGTGTGGAGAGCGCACCGGGTACTGCGGCACAAGGACTGGGATTACTTCCTATGCGTACGGTTTTTGCAAAAGAAAAGACAAGGACCAGAAAACAGATGACCCTGCAGCAGGGCCCTTGCAAAGGTTGCTACGTGGACGGATACGAAATCCATATGGGCGTATCCCGCGACGGAAGCGGAAATAGCCTGATTGAGTGTAGCAAGGATAATGTATACGGGTCCTATCTCCATGGATTTTTTGATGAAGCAGCACCGGTAGAAGCGTTGGCAGCATATCTTGCCAAGGGTAAGGGATTACCGGAACCCACCGAGCATCTTGTGTCCCATCGGGCATATAAGGAAGCACAGTATGATTTGTTGGCGGATGCGCTTCGGGCTCATCTGGATATGGATCGGATTTATGAAATCATAGGAATCAAAGCATGACAGAGTTTATGACACCCAAAGAAATAGAAGCAGAGAGTATGCGCCGCATTGAGGCCGGATTGGAAGAGCGAGGCATGGTGGTGCCATCGGAGTATCTTCCGGTAGTAAAGCGCGCCATTCATACGACTGCGGATTTTGATTATGCCGGGAATCTTTATTTTTCCGAGGGGGTAATGGAAAAAGCGCGACAGACACTGCGCGGCGGTGTGGATATTATTACGGATACCAACATGGCCTTAACAGGCATCAGCAAGCCGGGCTGCGCCAAGTGGAACTGTCATGTCCATTGTTTCATGGCAGATGAAGAGATTGCTAAGCGTGCCAAGGAAGAAGGCACCACCCGTGCCTATGCAGCCATGACCCATGCGGCCGAACTGTTTCCTAAGGGCATCTATGTCAGTGGCAATGCACCCACGGCACTGATTCGTCTGGATGAATTGATTCGACAGAGAGACTTTCGCCCCAGCCTGATTGTGGGTGTTCCCGTTGGATTTGTAAATGTGGTGGAGAGTAAGGAACTGATTCGTTCCACCTGCGAAGAATATGATATCCCATGTATCGTCGCTATGGGACAAAAAGGCGGCAGCAATGTTGCCGCCGCCATCATCAATGCACTTTTGTATTCGTTGTAATTACAACATGCGAAGAACTTTTGGAAGTACCCGGAAGGTCACTTGCATATGATCTCCGGCGTATTCTCCATCGGTATGAATCACCATCGGCTTCTTGCTGTGGATTTCCAACTCTTGGAAATCTTCTACCAGGAAGCCTTTTTTCTTTTCATGGCGTTTGGTAAGAATCTTCACCAATGCACCAAGACCGTTCAAACGATTGAATCCGAAGGCACTACAGGCGGTTAAAAAGCCGTCGTGACAGGATGCATGTGGCGCCATAGGTACGCCGCCGCCTTCAATCGGAACGTTCATGGCTGCCAAGAAAATCACGCCCGGAATCTCCCGGTCCATGGTACTGCCGTCTTTTTTCTTCATGCGGATATGAAACGGAACACGTTCCATGTCCATCAAGGTTGCCAAGGTCAGAAGCACATAGGTCAGCTTTCCAAGGCCAATCTGATTCAGCACCTTCTTCAGTGGGGAAGTCAGCGCCTTCTTGCATACGATGGCATCCATGCCGATGCCGGCGCTAATGCCGAAAATCCGCTTACTACCGTCCGGCAAGATTGCCTCGCCCAAGTCAAAATGTTTATTCCCATTTCCGGATAAAATCCGCTCCAACGCCTTCACCGGATCCTTCTCTAAGTTGGCACCGGTAACAAAATCATTGGCGCTACCCACCGGAATCACACCCAGACGAATTCTGGAAAAATCCGTAATACCATTCAATACTTCGTTAATGGTACCGTCCCCGCCAAGCACCACCATACGAATATCGTCATCCTTCATGGAACTGATCTCGGAAGCCAACTCCGTCGCATGATGCTGCCGCTTTGTCAAAAAGTACTGATACGGAATCTCCTGCCCGTCCAGAATCTGCTGTAATTCGGCCCACACGCTAGCCCCTCGTCCACTCCCGGAACTCTTATTCACGATAAAATAAAACATATTGGAAGCCTCCTCCCATCTGTTAATCTCTTATTAACAGTTTATCATTCCTTTTCCGTGACTTCCATATTTTACGCCGCTTTCCTCCCTCTCTTTTTTGCCCGCCCGCCCCGGCCCGCCACCCTCCTCGTGGCAGTTTGTGAACGTTTCGCAAGAATCCCTGATTCTCTTCGTGCCATGAGAGGAGCATCCCGTGTGTGTCCTTTCACTGCATTTACCCTTCGGCAAAGATGTGCTACCGGCTGCGGACATGTCGTTTACTCCATCCTTATGTCCATGTAGCAGTATTTTTGCAATCGTGCCGTTTGGCACGGTGCTGAGACGAAGCTTCTATGAGCGAATTTCGGCACCACATAAGAACCACATCCATGTTAATATCTTATGTTCGCTGCGCCGTCCGTGGCGCAGCGTGCCGATTCGCTTCATAGAAGCTTCTGCAGCACTCGCACCCACTTAAGGCTTGCAAAAACACTGTTACACGGACATTGGATGTATGGGAAAGTTGGGGTGTCCGCAGAACGGCGCACATCTGCAGGCGAAGTGTAAATCATTGAAAGAACACACATAATAAAAGATGCGACTCATGGCACATAGAGAATCGGGATTCTTGTCGAGGTGAACAAACTGCCCCGAGGAGGGTGGCGGGCCGGGGCGGGTGCGGGCAGACAGTTGTGAGGGAAGCGGCAGGATAAAAATTTGCATTTAGAAGGAAAAGAAAATATAATACTGTTAATTGTGACCTTTTATGTTTGTTTAGGAGGAAAGACATATGTGCGGAATCGTAGGATTCGTAGGTAAGAAAAAGGCAGCTCCGATCCTTTTGGACGGGCTTTCAAAGTTAGAGTATCGTGGATATGATTCAGCAGGAATTGCAGTCAGAGATCATAGTGCAGATCCTGTTGTAGTGAAGGCGAAGGGAAAATTGGCTGTTTTGTCTGAGAAGACCAATGGTGGCGAGAGCGTCATCGGTTCTTGCGGTATTGGACATACCCGTTGGGCAACACATGGTGAGCCATCTGAGACCAATGCACATCCACATGCAACCGATGATATGAATGTCATCGCAGTTCACAACGGAATTATCGAGAACTATCAGGAGTTGAAGGAGAAGTTGATGAGACACGACTACACCTTCTATTCCGAGACCGATACCGAAGTGGCAGTGAAGTTGATTGATTACTATTACAAGAAGTATCAGGTAGGACCAATCGATGCAATTGCTAAGGCAATGGTACGTATTCGTGGTTCTTATGCATTGGCAGTGATGTTCAAGGATTATCCGGATGAGATTTTTGCAGCTCGTAAGGATAGCCCAATGATCATCGGTGTAGCAGATGGCGACTGCTATATCGCATCCGATGTACCTGCAATCTTGAAGTATACCCGTCAGGTTTACTACATCGGTAACTTAGAGATGGCACACTTGGCTGACGGCAAGGCAGAGTTCTATAACTTGGACGGCGACCTGGTAGAGAAGCCATTGGTTACCATCGATTGGGATGCAGAAGCAGCTGAGAAGGGCGGCTTCGAGCACTTCATGATGAAAGAGATTCATGAGCAGCCGAAGGCTGTAGAAGATACCATCCGTTCCATCGTGAAGGAAGAGAACGGTAAGTATTCCTTGGATTTCTCTTCCGTAGGAATTACCGAAGAGGATATCAAGGATGTGTCCACCATCTACTTCGTAGCATGTGGATCCGCATATCACGTAGGTGTGGTAGCACAGTATGTCATCGAAGATTTGACCAGACTTCCGGTTCGTGTAGAGGTTGCCAGCGAGTTCCGTTATCGTAACCCAATCTTAGATCCGAATGGTTTGGTCGTTGTGATCAGCCAGTCCGGTGAGACGGCAGATACCTTAGCAGCCCTTCGTCTTGCGAAGGAGCAGGGCCTGAAGACCTTGGCAATCGTGAATGTTGTTGGTTCTTCCATTGCCCGTGAAGCAGACTATGTATTCTATACCTTGGCAGGTCCGGAGATCTCCGTTGCAACCACCAAGGCATACTCTGCACAGCTGGTAGCTTCTTACCTGCTTGCAATCCAGTTCGGTTTGGCACGTGGCACCATCAGTGTTGAGAAGGCCGAAGAGTACGAGAAGGAATTGTTAAGCCTTCCGGAGAAGATTAAGAAGATTTTAGAGGACAAGGAGCGTATCCAGTGGTTTGCTGCGAAGCAGGCCAATGCCAAGGATATCTTCTTCATCGGTCGTGGTATCGACTATGCGATCTGCTTAGAGGGAAGCCTGAAGCTGAAGGAAATCAGCTACATTCACTCTGAGGCATACGCAGCAGGCGAATTGAAGCACGGAACCATCAGCTTGATTGAGGACGGAACCTTAGTAATCGGTGTTGCAACCCAGAGCAACCTCTATGAGAAGACCATCTCCAACATGGTAGAGGTGAAGAGCCGTGGTGCTTACCTCATGGGATTGACCGGATACGGTTCTTACAACCTGGAAGATACCGCAGACTTCACCGTATACGTTCCGAAGACCGACGAGCACTTCGCAGCATCTCTTGCTGTAGTACCGTTGCAGCTCTTAGGATATTACGTATCTGTAGCCAAGGGTCTGGATGTAGATAAGCCACGTAACCTTGCAAAGTCTGTTACCGTAGAATAATTTGTTTAAGATTTGGAACCTGTTCCTGATGGGGCAGGTTCTTTTTTTTGTGTAAAAAACTGCACAATTGTCAAAATATTTACCCACAAAACGCGAATTGTGCGATATAATAGAAGCAAGGGGAAAACAGAATACATCACAGTGCTATGGAGGAGGATTCTATCATGAAACGAAGACGCATACTTCCTTTGTTGATGGCGATGGTACTTCTGTTTACAGGATGCGGCTCTGCAGCTGCAGACACAGGGGAAACAGCTGAAGACAATGGAACCATCAAACTACGGGTCATCAACGCCAAGGCTGAGGTCGCCGAGCAGATGAATGCATTGGCCAGTGCGTTTAACAGTAGCCAATCGGAAATCGAAGTCGAGATTGAAACCTTGCCGTCCGGCGTGGATATTCAGTCAACTTTGAAGGGCTACTACTTAGCTGACAACATGCCGGATATTATCTCCTGCGAGGCGGCGGGATTCGCAAAGTGGGAAGGCTTATTGGCAGACATGAGTGATCAACCATGGGTATCCGATACGGATGCTGCCTATGTGGATGATACGTATGGCGTATTAGGGTTCCCTTTTACAACCGAAGCCATCGGTTTGGCTTATAATGCGGATGTATTGGCTAAAGCTGGAATTGATCCGGCTACACTGACATCCCCAAGTGCATATGCAGACGCATTTGCAACTTTGGATGCTCAGAAAGATGCATTGGGACTTACGGCAGTGGTTGGTTACTGCGCGGAAAAAGAGAACTTGTATTGGTCCACCGGTAATCATGTATTCGGTGCTTATTTGGATTCCGGATTGAGTCGTGACGATACCACCTACATTGATCTGGTAGGACAAGGACAACTGGATCCATCCCGCGCATCGAATTATGCATCGTTTATTGGCATGTTGAATACCTATTCTGATCCGGCTCTTTTAACTGCCGGAACCTACGATGATCAGGTGAACGGATTTGCTTCTGGCAAATATGCCTTTGTTACCCAGGGCTCCTGGATTGGCAGTACCTTGGCAAGCTCGGATTTGTACAAGTCAGCAGGAAGCTTCCAGGTGGGCATGGCGCCTTATGCGTTTGAAGACGGAATGGACACCATATTAACCAATCCACCATCCTGGTGGGCGGTTATGAAGGAAGGGCATGTTGAAGCTGCGGAAGCTTTTTTGGCATGGTGTGCCGGAGACAGTGGGCAGAAAATCATGGTTGAGGATGCCGGATTCATTAGTCCGTTTAAGTCCTGCAAATATGTTGCGAACGATCCGTTTGCTCCGGTACTCTCCGAATACTTGGCATCCGGCAAGACGTCTGCTTGGCATTGGATGAATGTGAAGGAAGGTCTGGCAGAAAATGTAATTGCACCATGCTTCTATGACTATGCGGCCGGAAGTACAGATGCGGCTGGATTCGTGAATGCCTTATCCTCCGGACTGGCTCAGGCATACGGTGCTGGTGGCAGTGCACCGACAGAAGCGGAAGGCGATGAAGCAACCGAAGAAGAGACCACAGAAGAAGCAGCCGCAGATGATACGGCAACGGAAGAGACTACGGAAGAAGGAGGAAGCGACAATGAGTAAAACAACGAAGAAAAAAGAGACGAAGATTCCTTCTTTTAGCACACAGCCATCTCTTGTTAATACCATTAATTTTCAGATTGTAGCGATTAACGTATTAATGCTGATTGCCTTCGTCCTTGTTATGAACCTGGTCATCGGCGCGATGAAAAACAGTAATAACAACAGCAAGGCAAGTTCCGATTATGTGCTTGGCCTAAGTACCAGTGAAGCAGAACTAAAAAGTGATGTCATGTCCCTTTATGATCAGGTAACCGGTTATGTTATGGCAGATGCTGTTGAGACCAAAGAAGCACTTGCTCCGGTAATTGAAGCAGCAGAGGGTGAAGTTGAGCAGGACATTGCAGATTTGCAGACTGCTTTTGCAGATTCCGGAACAGAGGATACGAAGCAGGCGATTACGGATATTCAGGGCGAATATGAGCGACTGGTCAAGCTGTTGGATGAATCCATGGCACTTTCTGACAGCGGAGAGAAGGACAAGGCAATGGATACCTTGTTCCAGTCTGCGGTACTCCAGAAGGTTGCAATCTCTCATAGTTGTGACGTTATTGATGAGGCGATTACCGCCTCCGCTGACGCAAGTCATGCTTATATGAATGCACTTTTCAATCGAGGTGTTTTGGTAGCAACCATCGGCATGATTGCGTTTATTTTAATCATTGCATTTAACTTCCTGTTAAGTTATAAGAACATCATTCGCAAGATTCGCGGTATTGCTTCACAGTTGGGTGATATCATTAACGATATTGAACATAACCGTGGTGATTTAACCGCACGTATTACGGTACGGAGTAAGTCGGAATTGGCATTGGTGATTGATGGATTCAACCACTTTATTGGAGACTTACAGGATATCATGAAGGATGTTAAGAACGGTGCTGACGTTCTGACCAAGTCCTCGGAAGAGGTTACCGCACAGGTACATCTGGCCAATGACAATATCACCAATACATCCGCAGCAATGGAAGAGTTGTCTGCCAGCATGGAGACCGTGGCAAATACCGTATCCGATATTCGTGACCGCGTCGGCGACGTACGAAGCGCAGCCAGCGATATTGCAACCGCAGCGCAGGATGGTACTCAGACGGCAGCGGATATCAAGGCTGAAGCAGACACCATTAAGGTTAGCGTAAATCGGAAGAAGGCAGATACCGGACAGAAGATGGAAGATTTAAGTGCTGTACTGGAATCTTCGGTGAAGGATAGCGAGAAGGTTAGCCAGATCAATGAGTTGACCAATGTCATCTTAGAGATTGCCTCCCAGACCAATTTACTTGCATTGAATGCATCTATTGAGGCTGCCCGTGCCGGAGAGGCTGGACGTGGATTTGCCGTTGTTGCTACTGAGATTAGCGCCTTGGCTGAGAACTCCCGCCAGACAGCAGGCAACATTCAGAACATCAGCCAGGAAGTAACGGAAGCGGTGCATAACTTGTCTGCAAATGCCAAGGAAGTTATGGACTTCATCAACACCACGGTTCTGGCAGATTATGATGATTTCGTTGCAACCGGTGAAAAATACGAGAATACCGCTGTAGTTATCAGCGAATTGTTGGATACCTTCACGGAGAAGGCGAATAACCTGGATGAAATCATGGGTGAAATGGTAGAATCCATTTCGTCGATTTCCAACTCCGTATCCGAGAGCTCACAGGCGATCGGAATGTCTGCGGAGAACGCAACCAATATGGTTGGCGAGATTCAGGAAATCAACGATGCAATGGAACAGAACAGCGTCGTAACGGAACGTCTCGACAAGACGACCCAGCGATTTGTATCACTCTAAAGGAGTATTATTATTCAGCCATTCTACAATGGCTTCCATACCCGCCTCGGAGAACTCTTCGAGGTGGGTTGTTTTTTTCTCATCGGGAGTGGTATCGAAGTTAAATGGTCCCCGCCAGATGGTGGCCTTGAGACAGTTGATCTCCTCTAATACCTTTTCTTCCTCTTCCCCGGTCTCTTCGTTCTTCACCGTCTCAGTGACCTTCTGAACGAACTTCTCTACACGATAGCGCTTCTCACCGTCACTTCCGTGGAAGGGCAACTTTTTATAAAAATTCAGAGCCAACAGGTCTTTGCGTTGAATCATGGCATTCCTCTCACTTTCTAAAAGTAAGGATATTATAAATCATTCTCCTCACGAAAAAAATATCCGGAGGATGCAATTTTCAACCACAAATACACGGTCTGTAAATTGTGGAACGAAGGCCGGTATGCTATAATTTTTCTAAGAAAAGCCGAGTAGTATGGCAGATTGGGGGATGCTTATGCGAAGGACTTTGAAGCAATTTATAGCATTGGTTTTGGTGCTGCTTCTGGTAGGTATGGTTCCGGTGATGCCGGCATGTGCCAAGGAGAGTAGCTTGGCGGATTGGATGGGAGAGTTGTCCGATGATTTGCCGCTGTCAACCATTTCCATTCCGGGAACCCACGATAGCTGTTCACAGTACATCACACCCAAGTATTTCTTGCAGTGCCAGAATACCGGAATTAGGGAACAGTTGGAGATGGGCTATCGTTATCTGGATATTCGGGTAGCGGTGGAAGAGACGGAAGGCGGTAACACCCTGAAACTGATTCATGCCTTCGGCGACTGCCGCAAGGAGAAAAGCCTATTTTCCGAGAAGCTCTACATCGATGATGTGCTTAAGGAAGTCTATGGGTTCTTAGAGGAACATCCGACAGAGACCGTGATCTTCTGTGTGAAGCCGGAGAATGAGGACGATGACCCCACGGAAGTATCTGCACTGATGAATGGATGGATTCTGCAGGACTCGAAGTATTGGTTCACGGAGAATCGCATTCCGGAGCTTGGAGAGGTGCGGGGTAAGGTTGTATATGCCAGCCGTTTTAAGCGCCATGAGCAGGGAATGAATTTCTACTGGCTGGACCAGGGGAATAAGGAAGCAGTGGATGTACCCTATTCCATTTCTATGATTAATACCGGAGAGCGCTTGTGGGTGCAGGACCGGTACAAGTATAATAATGAATTGAAGTGGGACGCCTTCACGGATGACCTGGAGAATTGCCAGGCCAATGAAGATACCTTCTCACTGAACTTTTTAACCACCTCCGGAAGCGGAACCTTTTCCCATCCGAAGCAGTATGCAGGGGTGCTGAATCAGAAGTTTAAAGAATACGAATTAACAGAGGATACCTGCTACGGCGTGTTGATTTTCGATTTTGCAGATGCCGAGTTGGCACAGCGGGTAATAGCAACGAATGAATAGGAGACAGATATGGAAGCTCTGGTAATATGGATTGCCGTGATTGCATTTTTTTATATTCGTAAGAAGAAGGCGGATGAAGCCAATAGGAATCGTAACCGTCAGACACCGCCGGTGGCACAGGCGGAGAATCCCTTTGCACAGCATCCGACCCAGCATCAGCGTCCGCGTCCGGCACAGCAAGTGAAAAAAGCAGCAGCTACCGTTGCAAGAGAAGCCGGCAAGACTTTATCCGAGGCCAAGTCCGGTGTGAATCGTTCCCTTGCGGGAATGAATGACGGCGACGTGGAGCAGCCTACCAAGATTGAGACCCGTCGCAAGGCCCAGCAGGCAACCGCCGATAAGAGCCGCATCCATCAGGGTCTTCATGAGAAGGAAGAGTTGGAAGCCCGCAAGAAGGAAGCTGCAATGCAGCAGGCAATGGCCCAGCCACCACAGCGCTTCGAGTTCGAAGATTCCGACCTGATGGCGGAAGTGCAGGATTTGATTGTCTGTGGATATCCGACGCAGCTTAAGAATCAGCGTGATTTTATTTCCGAAGGTACCGATTTTCTGAATCGATTATCCTCCGGCGAAGCATAAACAGAAAGAAGGACTATAACATGCCGCAACATGACCCGAGAATCGGAGAAATCTATCGTCATTTCAAAGGAAATCTCTATCAGATTACAGGAATTGCAACACATTCCGAAACACGTGAGAAAATGGTGGTGTATCAGGCGCTGTACGGAGACTTCGGTACTTACGTAAGACCTTATGATATGTTCATCAGCGAAGTGGATTATGAGAAATATCCGGAAGTGACGGCACAGTACCGATTTACCTTGGTAAACCCGGCAACCTTGCGCCAGGGAAGTACACGACCTGTTGCAAATCCAACACCACAGCCGGTAAGCACTCCGGTTGCACCAAGCGTTACAGCTGCACCCAAGGCAGCGCCAACGGAGGAAACAACAGCAACCCCATCCGGGGAAGAAGGCGTATATCAGCATATGATTGCGTTTTTGGATACGGATGATTTCGATAAGAAGTATGAACTGTTGACCGAGATGGATATGATGGGAGAATTGAGTAACCACGTCATTGATAATCTTGCGGCAGCTCTGGATGTGGTCATCCCGGACGGGGACTTAGACTCCAGAGCCGACCAGCTCAAGGTGTGTGTACGCACCAGAGCCCGCTATGAATCCACCAGATTACGTGGGTAAGCCCTTCTGGCTTAAGACACTGTTGTGGTAGGAACCGGAATAGGTAACCTCTTCGCCGAACCAATCGGGAGGACAGAAAGCATTGGCTTCTTCCTCGTTATCGAATTCTACTTCCGCCATCTGAAGTGGCGCTAAGTCCCCTTCAAACAGGTCCAACTCGATGGTATGGGACTCATAAGGGATGTAATAACGAACCTTACGGATGACATATCCATCGGCTTTTTCCAGAAGATGGGCATAGGACTCCGCAGTTAGCGGCAGGTTGTGCTCGATGCGGGTCATCAGTCCGCTGGATTTATAGGTTAAAAAGAATTCGTCCCCTTCGTGGCGCACGCGAACCACAGGAGAAGTGGACAAGTACCCTTGCTCCAACTGCTTGTGTGGATAATCTTCCGGCGCAAAAGGCAGACGATCGATTAAGAATTTACGTTCAATTTCCATTCCTTCCATAGGATACCTCCGTGAGATTGGATGTTGAACTCATCATATCAGTTTTTATGACAAATCAAAAGGAGAAACACATGGCAAAAATCGCAATTATGATGGCGGACGGCTGTGAAGAGATTGAAGCGCTTACGGTAGTGGATTTGCTTCGCAGAGCAGGCATTACCATCGATATGTTGGGAATTAAGAAACAACCGATGATTACCGGTAGCCACGGCATCACAATCGGAGTAGATGCATATCTGGGTGATGTGAACCTGGATGGTTATGACGGCATCGTTCTTCCGGGAGGTATGCCGGGGACGACACATCTAAAAGAGGATGCAGCGGTATGCGAAGCAGTGAAGACATTTTTTGCAGCAGGCAAGCTTGTGTCTGCAATTTGTGCCGCTCCCACAGTACTGGGATTTTGTGGTATATTAGAAGGGAAGCATGCAACCTGTTATCCGGGATGTGAAGAGGGCTTAACCGGTGCTCTTTTATCGGAGGATACGGTGGTATGCGACGGCAACATCATTACCAGCCGCGGAATGGGAACTGCAATTCCGTTTGGATTGGCACTCATTTCTTATTTGCTGGATGAACAGGTTGCCAACCAGTTAAGCCGTGGAATTGTGTTCCAATAATCAACCGCTTGTTGAATGACTTCGGGGGAAGTTAGGGTGTATACTATCAAACGGGAGGTTTTACTATGGCAGGATTAACACAGGAACAGATTGATATCTTAGGTGAGATCGCGAATATCAGTATGGGATCCGCTGCAACGAATCTTAGCGTTATGCTGAACCAGCGTGTGGACATCACCACACCGAAGGTCAGCCTGATCAACCGAAGTGCTGCGCTGGATGATTATGAGAAGACCTGTATTTTCGTGCAGATTCACTATATTAAGGGCCTGACGGGTAACAACATTTTTATCCTGAAGGAACCGGATATTCTGTGTATGACAGACCTGATGATGGGCGGCGCCGGCAACAAAGAGGGCGAAGTGACCGAGCTGCATATGTCCGCAGCTTCCGAGGCCATGAACCAGATGATGGGTGCATCTTCCACATCCATGTCCTCCATGATGAATATGGTGGTGGACATCAGTACGCCGGAAGTCAATCGTATTGATGTAGACAGCGTCAAGACCTTTGAGAAGATGTTTGAAAGCAAAGAGAATGATTTCGTGAAGATTACCTTCCATATGGAAGTGGGCGATTTGATTGATTCTATTATGGTACAGCTATATCCGCTGCATTTTGCGGAAGAAATGTGTCAAAAATTCACACCGAAAAAGTAAAACTGTGCCGTTATCTTCGTTCAAATACCTATAATTCGGGGCTTTCTTCCGTTGTTGAAATCGTTGATTTTCTGTGATAGAATATGGAAATGACTGTACGTGGGAAAGTATGCCCTTTTCCCCATGAGATAGGTTTTGAAGGAGGAATTTAAATAAAATGAGTGTACAGGTTGAGAATTTAGAGAATAATATGGCAAAACTTACCGTTACGGTAGATGCCGATCAGGTGGAGAAGGCTTTAAATACTGCCTACAATCGCCAGAAGAATCGCATCAGCATCCCTGGATTCCGTAAGGGTAAGGTGCCTAGAAATATGATCGAGAAGATGTACGGAGCAGAGGTATTCTATGAGGATGCTGCTGATATCTTAGTACGTCAGGAATATCCAAACGCTTATGATGAGTCTGAGTTGGATATCGTTTCTCAGCCGGATATCGAAGTTGTACAGATTGAGAAAGGTAAAGAGTTCATCTTCACCGCAACTGTAGCTTTGAAGCCGGAAGTTACTCTTGGCAAGTACAACGGGATTACCGTTACCAAGATTGATTGCTCCGTATCCGACGATGAAGTTGAGAACGAGATTAAGAACCAGCTTTCTACCAATGCAAGAACCGTAGTTGTTGATCGTGCAGCTGAGAACGGCGATACCGTTAAGATCGACTTCGCAGGTTCTATCGATGGTGTTGCATTTGAAGGCGGCACATCCGAGAACTACAGCTTAGAGCTTGGTTCCCATTCCTTCATCGATACCTTCGAGGATCAGTTGGTTGGCAAGAAGGCCGGAGATGAAGTTGACGTGAACGTAACCTTCCCTGAGGATTATCAGGCAGAGGATTTGGCAGGTAAGCCGGCACTCTTCAAGGTTAAGATTCATGAAGTAACCGCTAAGGAAGTACCGGAGTTGGATGATGAGTATGTTCAGGACATCTCTGAGTTCGATACCGTAGACGCATACAAGGAAGACGTTAAGAAGAACATCGCTGACCGTAAGGAAGCACAGGCTCGTCGCACCAAGGAAGAAGAAGCAATCGCTAAGATTGTTGACAAGTCCAAGATGGATATTCCGGATGCTATGATTGATACTCAGGTAAACAGCATGATTAATGAGTATGCAAACAGCATGAGACAGAGCGGACTTTCCTTCGAGCAGTACTTACAGTTCACCGGAATGACCGTTGAGAAGTTCCGTGAGCAGGTTCGTCCGGATGCTTTAGACCGCATTAAGTCCTCTCTTGTTCTTGAGCAGATTGCTAAGGAAGAGAGCATTGAGGTTTCTGATGAAGATGTAGATGCACGTATTGCTGAGATCGCTGAGCAGTATGGCATGCCTGCAGAGAACCTTCAGAAGAACATTCCGGCTTCTGAGCGTAAAGAGATGAAGAAGGAAATCGCTATGCAGAAAGCGCTTGAGTTCGTAATGGACAACGTTAAGGAGCGCGCTAAGGCTAAGAAGAAGGCTGAGAAGGAAGAAGCTGCAGAGTAATTTTATAAAGTAACATGATCTTCAACGTAGGCGCCTTTCTTAAGAGGGCGCTTACTGTTTATTCACAACAAAGGAGGGCTTAGATATGGCATCAATGCCTTATGTCATCGAGCAGAACAGCAGAGGAGAGCGTTCTTACGATATTTTCTCCCGTTTGCTCAAGGATCGTATCATTTATTTAGGTGAGGAAGTTAACGAGACAACAGCAGGTCTGATTGTCGCTCAGTTATTATTCTTAGAGTCCGAAGATCCGAACAAGGATATTCACCTCTACATCAATTCCCCGGGAGGAATGGTTACCGCCGGTTTCGCAATTTACGATACCATGCAGTACATCAAGTGTGATGTTTCCACTATCTGTGTAGGTTTGGCAGCATCCATGGGTGCATTCCTGTTGGCCGGTGGTGCCAAGGGTAAGCGTCTTGCTCTCCCGAATGCTGAGATTATGATTCATCAGCCATCCGGCGGTGCCAAGGGTCAGGCTACCGAGATTGAAATCGCAGCTGAGAACATTTTGAAGACCAAGAAGCGTTTGAATGAGATTATCGCTGCCAACACCGGTAAGTCTGTAGAGCAGGTTGCTTTGGATACCGAGCGTGATCACTACTTAAGCGCAGAAGAAGCGTTGGAGTACGGTTTAATCGATCGTATCATCACCAACCGTGCAGACTAATTTTTATAGGAGATTATTATGGCAGTAAAAGACGATAAGATTCGTTGCTCTTTTTGTGGTAAGCTCCAATCCCAGGTTCGCAAGCTCATTGCAGGACCGAACGGCGCATACATCTGCGACGAGTGCGTAGATATCTGTGCTGAGATCATCGACGAGGAATTTGAGGATGAGTTCCGTCCGGAGCCTGAGGCTGCGGTAGATACTTCCGATATCAATCTTCTGAAGCCACAGGAGATGAAGAAGTTCCTTGACGAGTACGTGATTGGACAGGACGAAGCCAAGAAGGTGCTTTCCGTCGCTGTATATAACCACTACAAGCGCATCAAGTCCGGCAAGACCTTGGACGTAGAGTTACAGAAGAGTAATGTGTTGCTGTTAGGACCTACCGGTTCCGGTAAGACCTTATTGGCACAGACCTTAGCTCGCGTTTTGGGTGTTCCTTTTGCAATTGCAGATGCTACCACATTGACCGAAGCCGGCTATGTCGGTGAGGACGTGGAGAATATCCTTCTGAAGCTGATTCAGGCTGCAGATTATGATATTCCTCGTGCGGAGATGGGTATCATCTACATCGATGAGATTGATAAGATTACCAAGAAGTCTGAGAACGTATCCATCACCCGTGATGTATCCGGTGAGGGCGTTCAGCAGGCATTACTGAAGATCTTGGAAGGCACCGTTGCTTCCGTTCCTCCACAGGGTGGACGTAAGCATCCACAGCAGGAGCTGATTCAGATTGATACCACCAACATTTTGTTCATCTGTGGTGGTGCATTCGAAGGCCTGGAGAAGATCATTGAGTCCCGTATGGACACCAAGCGCATTGGTTTCGACGTATCCATCGAGGACCAGAACAACAAGGAGAAGTCCATCAGCGAACTGTTGAAGCAGGCATTGCCTCAGGATTTCATCAAGTTCGGTTTGATTCCGGAGTTCATCGGACGTGTTCCGATCAACGTAGCGTTAGAAGAGTTGGACGAAGAGGCATTGATTCGTATCCTTACCGAGCCGAAGAACAGCCTGGTGAAGCAGTACACTGCATTGTTCGACATGGATGACGTAGCACTGACCTTCGATCGCGAAGCTCTGGTAGAGATTGCGAAGAAGTCCTTAGAGCGTAAGACCGGTGCCCGTGGACTTCGCGCCATCATGGAGAATGTCATGATGGATTCCATGTATGAGGTTCCATCCAGCCACATCATCAACAAGCTTAACGTTACCAAGGAAATGGTTGATAAGAACCTGCTTCTGGTGGAGCATAAGGATGAAGCGGTTGCCGAGATGAAGCCTGCAGACTCCAAAGAGAGCGCATAAGAACAATCATAGGACGCCAGTTGTTGGCGTCCTATTTTTCTAGAACGTAACGGAGAATCATATGGTTATTAAAAATGTGAATTTGGAAACGGTATGTGGTATTACCAGTGAACTCCCGGAGAATACCCTTCCGGAGGTGGCTTTTGCCGGTAAGTCCAATGTAGGCAAGTCCAGCCTCATCAATGCGGTGATGAACCGCAAGTCCTTAGCCCGTACCTCGGCACAGCCCGGTAAGACCCAGACCATCAATTATTACAACATCAACGATGAAATCTATCTGGTGGATCTTCCGGGATATGGCTATGCCAAGGCTTCCAAGCAGGAAGTGGAGAAGTGGGGCCAGATGATTGAGAATTATTTGAATACCTCTGAGAAGCTTCGTGTGGTATTCTTATTAGTGGATATTCGTCATGCACCCGGGGCCAATGACAAGCAGATGTACGACTGGATCAACTACGTTGGATACCAGCCAATCATCATTGCCACCAAGTTGGACAAGATTAAGCGCTCCCAGATCCAGAAGCAGATCAAGCTGATTCGTGAAGGATTGGGCGCAGACAAGGATACCATCATTGTTCCGTTCTCTGCAGAGACCAAGCAGGGACGGGAAGATATCTGGGACTTCATGGACCAGGTCATTGAGAACGAGAAGGAATCATCACAGGAACAGTAGTTGTAAGATAAGGAGTCGGAATGATCGAGCAGTTTCAGCATTACATCACGAAGAATATACGATCATTTTATGAGCGCAAATTGGTATTTCCCATTACCGTGCTCTTTATTTTGCTTGCCTTAAGCTTTGCTTTTCCGGTGAAGTCTTTGATTTATCCGGCCCTCATTCCCGGCAATATGAATGAGGCGGCATCCTCGGAGGAACGGTACCAGTTGGGATACCTATACAGTCACAAGCAGAAGTACGTTTCCGTTACCCTGCAGAATCTGTATTTTACCGGATACCGTAAGGAATGGTTGGGACATACCGATGGCTATTATTACTATACGCTGTTGGATGATGATTGTTTGATTGTATTGTTGGATCCGGAGAGCTGCCAGCAGGGTATTTCCACAATCGAGGAGATTACCATCTCTGCGGAGATTCTGCAGAATGCAGCTACGGAAGACCGACTGTTGGAACACTTGGCAGAGGATTTGTCCTGGTCCAAGGCCGGCATCACCCAGAACTTCTCGGAGTATATGCTGAGTGAACCGGATTGCAACGATTGGATTACCAATTTGTTGCGGTGGTTTATTATCCTGTCGGTGTTTATGGCTGTGCTTGGATTGGTACTGAATCTCTTGTTCATTGCTTTCCCGGTGTTGTCCCCTCCGGTGCAACGGTTGCGCGGATATACCTTGCATCCGGGACGGATGCTTGCGGAAGCGGAAGAGGAGCTGGCGACCTTACCACAGTTGGCCACAGAGGATATGTTTATTACGGAACATTACTTCATTGAGACCAGTAGCTTCGGTATTGCCATTGTTCCAATTAGCGAGATTATCTGGATTTATAAGTATTCCACCTTACATAAGCTGTTGTGGCATCATTTTTCCATCTCTTACACGTTGCACATTACAGCGAAGCATCGCCGGTATATCCGTTGTCCAAAGAATATCAAGTCGGATATTGACGGTATTATCGACTACCTGTCGGAGGCCAATCACGATATCTTAGTTGGCTTCTCTGAGGAGAATCGACAGAAGGTGGAGGAGTTGCAGGGAGATATGGAGATTCTTCGGAAAATCCTGGCTTTTCTTAGTAAGCGGGTATAGAGGGATTTTTTGTTGGAGGTAACAGTATGAGAAAATTACTAATCGTTGTAGATATGCAGAATGACTTTATCGACGGTGCTCTTGGAACCAAAGAGGCAGAGGCGATTGTGCCGGCTGTGGTTGCTAAGATCAAGGAATACAAGCCGGAAGACGTATTCTTTACCAGAGATACCCATCAGGAGAATTACATGCAGACCCAGGAAGGCAAGAATCTTCCGGTGGAGCATTGCATCGAAGGTACCAAGGGATGGGAGCTAAATGATGAAATCGAAGCGGTTCGACGTGGCTCTAGCATCATCAATAAGCCAACCTTCGGTTCTACCGTATTGGTGGATACCATCCGCGAGATTGCATCCAAGGAAGAAATCGCCATCGAGTTGGTGGGATTGTGTACGGATATCTGTGTGGTATCCAATGCCTTGCTGCTAAAGGCCGCCATGCCGGAGATTTCCATTTCCGTAGATGCATCCTGCTGTGCCGGTGTTACCCCGGACAAGCACGACGCAGCCCTGGTTACTATGGGCTCCTGCCAGATTTATGTAAAATAGCAATTCGCGAAAGCCATCCCATCCGAAAAATGGATGAGATGGCTTTTTTTACGTCCAAAATGTGGTACTATTTATTTTGAAGAAGTATGTATAGAAAGACGTGTGTATGGAAAGTTATAAGAGTTTTGCGGAGGTCTATGACCTCTTTATGGATAACGTGCCCTACGATGAATGGGCGAAAAATGTAACACGAATCTTGGGACAGTACGGCATCAAGGACGGCCTGGTTGCGGAGCTTGGCTGCGGAACCGGCCAGATGACCAGACGTCTTCGGGACGCGGGATACGATATGATTGGCATTGATAACTCCATTGAGATGCTGGATATTGCCAGAGAGATGGAGGCAGAGGAGAGCAACATTCTCTATCTGTGCCAGGATATGCGGGAGTTCGAGCTCTACGGAACGGTACGGGCGGTAGCCTCCTTCTGCGATAGCATGAATTATATTACGGAGGAAGAGGACCTGTTGCAGGTCTTCCGGCTGGCCAACAATTATCTGGATCCGGGCGGCATCTTCCTGTTTGATATGAATACCACCTTCAAGTATGAGAAGCTCTTGGGAGATGGCGTTTTTGCCGAGAACCGGGAGGAAGGCAGCTTCATCTGGGAGAACGAGTACGACGCCGAGAGCCGGCTGAATTACTATGATTTGACCCTCTATATTCGGGAGGGAGAGCAGTACAACCGCTTCGAGGAGGAGCATGTACAGAAGGCTTACGACCGGGCAACGGTAGAGACATTGTTAGCTAGAAGCGGACTGAAGCTCTTATCCGTATTGGATGCCGAGACACTGGCAGAGCCGACGGAGGAGACGGAACGCATTTACTATATTGCACAGGAGATTACCAAGTAATCCTTCCGCACACATAAGAACATTGGAATTACAGAAAGTTGAGGAATTATATGGGAGATTATATCGTTAGAGCAACAGCAGCAAATGAGCAGGTACGCGCCTTCGCCATTACCTCCAAGAACCTGGTAGAGGAAGCAAGAAAGGCACATAACACCTCCGCAGAGGTAACAGCTGCCCTGGGACGAAGCTTATCCGCAGCCCTGATGATGGGTAGCATGATGAAGGGAGAGAAGGATCTTCTGACCCTGCGTCTTCAGGGAGACGGCCCGATGCGTGGCGTTACCGTAACCGCAGATGCCTCCGGTCACGTCAAAGGATTCGCCCTTCAACCAAGAGTGGACCTACCACTAAAGAACGGCAAACTGGATGTGGGCGGTGCCCTTGGTAACGGAATCATCCAGGTCATCAAGGATATGGGCCTGAAGGAGCCGTATGTAGGATCGGTGGATTTGCAGACCGGCGAGATTGCCGAGGACTTGACCTATTACTTCGCAGTCAGCGAGCAAACCCCGTCTTCCGTAGGCTTGGGCGTCTTGGTGAACCCGGATGAGAGCGTTATGGAAGCAGGTGGATTCATTATTCAACTTATGCCGGAGACCACGGATGAGACCATTGACCAGTTGGAAGCCAACATTTCCAACCTGCCATCTGTTACCAGCATGTTAGCGGACGGTCTGACTCCGGAAGAAATCTTAGAAAAAGTATTAGAGGGCATGGACCTTGAGATTACCGCCCGTATGGATGCGAAGTTCAAGTGTGATTGCTCCAGAGAGCGTGTGGAGCGAAGCCTGATTTCCTTATCCGATGAGGATCTGGATGAGATTATTTCCGATGATAAGCCGGTAGAGGTACGTTGCCAGTTCTGTAACAAGGCATACAATTTTACCATTCCGGAGATGAAGGAATTAAAAGAGATGCGTATTCAGGCCAGAGAGGAACGCCACAAGGCACGTCAGGAGCGCATCCAGGAACTGCAGGAGAAGCAGAAGAATAAGAACAAATAAGAGGAAATGACATGAGAGACGGATTTGTAAAGGTTGCAACAGTAACTCCGAAGCTTCAGGTAGCCGATATAGAATATAACGGAGATGTGATTGCACAGTACATGGAAGAAGCTTACGAGAACGGTGCCAAGGTTACCGTTTTTCCGGAGCTGTGCATTACCGGATATACCTGCGGAGACTTGTTCTATCAGGAATTGTTATTAACACGGGCAGCCAAGGAATTGGTGCGCTTGGCCGGCGAGACGGAAGGCAAGGACGGCTTGTACTTCGTAGGACTTCCGGTAAGTGTTCAGGGCAAAATCTATAACGTGGCAGCAGCCCTTTCCAACGGAGAGATTCTTGGATTGGTGCCAAAGAGCTATCTTCCCACTTATGGTGAATTCTATGAGGGAAGGCAGTTCACACCGGCTTTTTCCGGGAAGTGCCTCGTAGAGTTGGTTCCGGGGATGGAACCGGTTATGATGGGAACAGACCTCCTTTTTACCTGTGAGACCATGCCGAATCTGGTAGTGGCTGCAGAGATTTGTGAGGACTTATGGACCCCGAATCCACCAAGCGTACGCCATGCCATGAATGGCGCTACCGTCATTGTGAATCTGTCTGCTTCCGATGAGATTACCGGTAAGAGCGATTACCGTCGCATGCTTGTAATGCAGCAGTCTGCCAGACTGTACTGCGGATATCTCTACGCCAGTGCAGGTGTGGAGGAGTCTACCCAGGACGTGGTCTACTCCGGTCATAATCTGATTGCAGAGGGTGGACGTATTTTAAAAGAGAGTCCACTGTTCCACGAGGGCATCATCTACAGTGAGTTGGATGTGAATTACTTAGCTTCCCGCCGTCGCGGCATGTCCACCTTCGCCGCTTTGCATGGGGAAGGCTATGAGCGTCGCAGTTTCTATGCGGAAGTGGAAGATACGGAATTGACCAGAACCTTTGCCAAGACTCCGTTCGTTCCGTCCGCACAGAGCGATTTGGCAAAGCGTTGTGAGGAAATCCTTAACATTCAGTCCTATGGACTTCGGAAGCGCCTGGTACATACCCACTGCAAGACCGCAGTACTTGGTATCTCCGGTGGATTGGATTCCACATTGGCGCTACTTGTTACGGTTCGTGCCTTTGCATTGGCCGGATTGGACCCGAAGGGCATTATTGCTGTTACCATGCCGGGCTTTGGTACCACGGACCGTACCTATGACAATGCGGTGAACATGATTCGGGAGCTGGGCGTGACCTTCCGTGAGGTCGATATTAAGGCTGCGGTGAACCAGCATTTTTCCGATATCGGACAGAATCCAAGCAACCATGATGTTACCTATGAGAACTCTCAGGCAAGAGAGCGGACCCAGATTCTTATGGATATCGCCAACAAGGAAGGCGGCCTGGTCATCGGAACCGGTGACTTGTCCGAATTGGCCCTTGGATGGGCAACCTATAATGGTGACCACATGTCCATGTACGGCGTCAACGCTTCTATTCCGAAGACCTTAGTGCGCCACTTGGTACGTTACTATGCGGATGCACTATGTACGGATACGCCAAAGCTTGCCAAGGTGCTCTACGATGTATTGGATACGCCAGTATCACCGGAATTGTTGCCGCCCAAGAACGGTACCATTTCACAGAAGACCGAAGAGTTGGTGGGCCCATACGAGCTCCACGACTTTTTCCTATATTACTTCATGCGTTACGGCTGCACGCCGAAAAAGATTTACCGTATCGCTTGTTTGACCTTCGCGGATGAATACGATGCGGCAACGGTATTGAAGTGGGAAAAGAACTTCTTCCGTAGATTTTTTGCACAGCAGTTCAAGAGATCCTGCCTGCCGGACGGCCCGAAGGTAGGAACCGTGGCACTGTCCCCGCGTGGAGACTGGAGAATGCCAAGCGATGCTTCTTGTGCGCTTTGGATGGGAGAACTGGAAGAATTATCTTAACCGAGGGGAGGTCAGCCAATGGCAAAAAAGTCTGCAAAAATCGGTGTTTTATTAGGTAATGCTCATGCTGCGTTTCCACAGCGATTGATTGAGAATTTTTGCGAGTGGGCAGACAACAAGGGGGTACAGTTGTTTTTCTTCCTAGGAACCGAGAGCCGTGGTGTGAAGGTGCACCCGGACGAGGAAGAGGAAGATTTCGACTATCAGTACCAAACCATTTACGATTATGCGCGGTTTGCGGATTTGGATGCGGTGATTGTGGTCTACGGATGTATTACCACCGCCCAGAACCTTCCGGACAAGAAGGCGTTCCTGCAGCGCTTCCACGGGATTCCATGCGTGGTGCTGCAGGCGGAGTGTGACCCGGAGGATGGTGTCTACATCTGTCCCGACAACTATCGCGGCATGTTTGAGTGCGTGGTACATCTGGTGCGGGAGCATGATCGCAAGAAGATTGCGTATCTGTCCGGACCGACCAATAACAATGAGAGCTTAGTGCGTCTACAGGCCTATCGGGACGCCATGGCCAAGAACAACCGGGAAGTGACGGAGTCCATGATTGCGTACGGCGATTTTTCCGAGTACGTGGATGACCAGGTAGAACAATTGCTGCGGGACAACCCGGATTTGGATGCCATTATTTGCGGTAACGATGAGATGGCCCTGGCGGTGTATCGTGTGTGCGAGGCTCATCATTTGAAGATTGGCAAGGATATTGCGGTAACGGGATTTGATGATACGCCCCGTTCCAAGTATTTAGAGCCGCCTCTGACCACGGTGCGTCAGTTGGCGGATTATATGGTTTCCTGCGCCCTGACAACAGCCTTAGAGCTGATTCGCGGGGAAAAGTCGGAGTCCCGGAAGATTCCGGTGGAATTCGTACAGCGTGGGTCCTGCGGATGCAAGTACGATGCGGACCATGGATACCATAAGAACTTCGAAAAATCCGAAGAATCTATTTCGGATACCATCGACCGATTGACCCATTCCTATCAGCGGACCTTAAGTGGACCGTTTATGATTCGAAAGCTGATTCAGACAGCAGGTTCCTTGGATTTGTTCCTGCGAAAAGCCATGGAGGAATTGCAGAACCAGGGCGCAAGGAATGCCTATATTTACCTGGAGGCAACCCAGGAAATCGCAAGCATCGAGGAATGGAAGGTGCCGGAACAGATCTATCTGGCAGCCAGCCTGATTGGCGGTACCATTTCCACCTATCGCCGGACGCCGGATACCATCATATCCATGGGTGGCGGGCTTCTGCGGAAAAACAGCGGTAAAGCCTATTATGCTTTCTTGCTCTTCGACGGACAGCGCAATTATGGATTTATGTTGGTGGATATTGACCGGTTGGACGTTAGCTTTTTCCACATGCTGGCGTTGCAGCTTGGTACCGCTTTCCACTACCAGGAACTGGTGCTAACGGAGGCTAGATCCCGTCAGATGCTGATGGAACAAAATGATCTGTTGAACATGAATGCAACGGTGGATGAGCTGACGAAGCTGTATAATCGCCGTGGCATGATTGAGCAGGTGATTCATATGGCCCATACCGAGGCCGGTAAGACAGCCATTGCGGTGATGGCGGATTTGGATCATCTGAAGGAGATTAACGATACTTTTGGCCATGCAGACGGGGACTTCGCCATTAAGAGCGGTGCCCAGATTCTACGGGGTGCCCTTGGCAAGCAGGCTTTCATTAGCCGTTTGGGCGGCGATGAGTATTTTGCCATGATTGTACCGAAGAAGGAATGGTCCCAGGAGGAACTGGCCAAGGAGCTTGCCGCCATCGGTCCTCGTATCGATGAGAGCTGTATGACCTTTAACCTGTTAACAGGCAAGCCTTACTTTGTGGAGCTCTCCCACGGGGTGATTTCCGTGAAGCTTAGCAGTGACCTGGATTTTACCAAACTCTTAGAAGAGGTGGACGTCCAACTGTACGAAGACAAGAAGTTGCGACGGAAGTCCATCCGACGGGAATTGTACCAGTAAAAGCCTAAGAGAACCCTACGATTGCAGGGTTCTCTTTTTGTTTGACTTTTAACAAATACCTCTTATAATAAGAGAAGTGTTAAAAAAAGTTTATATTTTTCCTTATTGAAGAAAGGTGAAGAAATGGGTTCCGAAGAAAAAGATTTAAAGGATATCCAGAAGGTTTCCGGCGGTAAAAAAGCTGCGATTATTGCCGGATGTATTGTGGGCGTTTTAGCAGTAGTTTACGTAGGATTGGGTGTATTTTTCCAGAGTCACTTCTACTTCCGTAGTACGGTGAACGGTGTGAATGCATCTGCAGCTTCCTTAGATACGGTGAAGTCCCGTATTCGTAAGCAGGCAGATGACTATCAGCTGACACTGACCGAGGCCGGCGGCAAGACCGAGACCATCGGAAGCAGCGAGGTTGGATTGACTGTAGATTTGGACAGTGGCGCCATCGATCGTTTGCTGGAAGGACAGAACGGATTCCTTTGGGGCGGACATCTTTTTGTACCGGTGGAATACGTTAGCGAGTCCTTGGTATCTGTGGATTCTTCTGCGGTAGCGAAGACCGTTGCTGGCCTTGACTGCACCAATGATAAGAATGCCAAGAAGACACAGAACGCAACCTACCAGATGAAGAACGATGTCTTCTCTGTGAAGGAAGAGGTTTATGGTACCGAGGTTGATCAGAAGGCATTGGCCAAGAACGTGGCAGACGCTATGATTTCCCTGCAGGATACCTTGGATTTGGAAGAGAGCGCAAGCTACGTACAGCCAACGGTTCTTTCCGATAATGAGGAATTGAATGATCTGATTGATCGCTTGAATGATATTGTGAAGGTGAAGTTCACCTACACCATCGGTAGCAAGAATGTAACCTTAAGCGCAGATGAGATTGCAAGCTGGTTACAGATTAATGATGATTTGGAGATTGCTTTTGATGAGGAAGCAATGGCAGAATACATCGACGGTATGGCGAAGGAAGTCAATACCGCAGGCACCAGACGAAGCCTGGTTACCCAGCATGGTACCACCGTTACATTGGCACCGGGTAACTATGGATGGAGAGTGGATAAGGAAGGCGAGCTTGCTCAGTTAGAGGAAGACCTTCTTGGCGGCAAGGATGTCAGCCGTGATTTGGTTTATTCCACTACCGCACACAGCCATGACGGCAATGATTACGGCGACAGCTATGTAGAAGTCGATATGTCTGCACAGCACGTATGGCTGATTATGCACGGACAGGTTGTTGCTGAGTCCGATTGTGTAACCGGTGATGTATCCCGTAACCGTCTGACTCCGGTTGGTGCGTTCCGCATTACTTACTGTGAGAAGGATGCAATCTTAAAGGGCGAGAATTATCGTACCCATGTAAATTACTGGATGCCATTCGCAGGGGACTGTGGATTACATGATGCTACCTGGCGTCGTGGATTCGGCGGAGATATTTATCTGACCGATGGATCTCATGGATGTGTCAATCTTCCATTGTCCATGGCCAAGACCATTTTCTCCAATGTAGAGACCGGATTCCCGGTATTGGTATACGGCGGTTTGACCTCCATGCCAATGTCTGAGGAAGAGGCTGCAGCCCGTGTAGACGAGGTAGTTGGAGCTATTAATGCCATTGGTGATCCGAATAGCATTACACCGGACAATGTAGCGATTCTACAGAATGCCATCACATTGTTCTATGCACTTCCGGAGCAGTATCGTGGCAACGTTGGTAACCAGGATATCATGCATCAGGCAGTGAACAATTACCGTGCAAATTACGATGCACATGCTTTTTACTAAGAAGTGAATGAATAGGAGACTGACCCAGGTTGGTCTCCTATCTTTGAATAAAGGAAAAGGAAAAGAAAAAGATGAGTTGGGAAGAGAACGTACGTCGCGTGGTTCCTTATGTACCGGGCGAGCAACCAAAAGAACAGAACATTATCAAGTTAAACACCAATGAGAACCCATATCCGCCGGCACCGGCCGTAGAAGAGGTGCTACGGACCTTTGGAACCGAGGAACTTCGGAAGTATCCGGACCCTACGGTAGGAAGCCTGATTGGGGCTTTATCCGATACCTATCAGGTACCGGCGGACCAGATTTTTGTTGGCGTAGGAAGCGATGATGTCCTGGCGATGAGCTTCCTAACATTTTTCCACGGCAAGAAGCCGATTCTGTTCCCGGATATTACCTATTCCTTCTATGATGTGTGGGCCCAGGAATTCGAGATTCCTTATGAGACCAAGGCCTTGAAGGAGGACTTCTCCATCGATCCTGCGGATTACATGGGAGCCAATGGTGGTATTGTGATTCCCAATCCCAATGCCCCGACCGGCTTAGAAGCCAGACGGGATACCATTGAGATGATTGTGGCGTCCAATCCGGATTCCGTTGTGATTATCGATGAAGCCTATGTGGATTTCGGCGGAGAGAGCGTGTTGCCGTTGATTGAACGGTATGATAACTTATTGGTTGTTATGACCTTCTCCAAGTCCAGATCCTTAGCGGGAAGCCGTATCGGATTTGCCATGGGCTCCAAGAAGTTGATTGGATACCTAAACGATGTGAAGTACTCCTTCAATTCTTACACCATGGACCGCTTAACGATGGCGGTTGGTTGTGCGGCCTTATCGGATCACGCATATTTCTTGGACTGCTGCAAGCGGATTGTAGCCACCAGAGAATGGACCAAGCAGGAATTGTCTGCTCTGGGATTTTCCTTCCCGGACAGCCACACCAACTTCATTTTTGCCAAGCATAAGACTTGGAATGCCAAGCAGCTCTTTACGGATTTGAAGGCTGCCGGCATCTATGTCCGTTACTTCGACAAGCCGCGGATCAACGAGTATCTGCGCATCAGTATCGGAACCGATGAGGAGATGAAGGCCCTCATCGACTTTTTGAAAAATTATCAGCAAGCGTAGGAGACAGTATGGAATCTTTAGTTATACTTTTTACGGAAACCCTTGGAAAATACGTATCCAGAGAAGTGGTGATCTTCGTCATTTCCCTGATGCCGCTTCTGGAGTTACGTGGTGGCCTATTGGCAGCTTCTCTTTTGAATGTGCCGATTCTTCGTGCCATCCCGATCTGCATCATCGGTAATATCATTCCGATTCCGTTTATTCTGTTGTTCATCCGCAAGATTTTCCAGTGGATGAAGAACTTCAAGATTTTCCGTGGCTTCGTGGAGAAGTTGGAAGCCCGTGCCATGAAGAAGAGTGATAGCGTATCCAATTCCGAGTTCATCGGATTGATGCTGTTTGTTGGAATTCCAATCCCGGGTACCGGCGCATGGACCGGATCTCTGATTGCAGCACTTTTGGAGATGGATGTGAAGAAGGCGGTTGTGGCAGAGCTCTGCGGCATTGTTATTGCAACGATAATTATGAGCTTTGTTTCCTACGGTTTGTTGGGAGCGATTGTACACTAGGAGATGCGACATGAATTGGATGGGAATGTTGATTAACCTGTTCGCAATTATCTGCGGACTGGCTGCTTATATCGGAATTATGAATTCCAAGTTTGGTAAGGAACACGCGAACCTACAGTATGTCATTATGCTACTGACGATTATCTTAGCCTGCCTGGTAGGTGGCCTGCTTCGTGTAGCGGTTGGATACTTCATGGGTGTTCCGGTCCATGTGTAATTAGGAGGTGCCTATGGCTGAAGGCAATCAGTGTGATACCTGCAACAACCTGGTATACGACGAAGAGATGGAAGAATATGTCTGCGATATGGATATGGACGAGGATGATTATGCGCGCCTGATGGGGAGCCATCGCGCCACTTGCCCGTACTACCAAAACGGGGATGAATATCGCGTGGTAAGACATCAAATGTAGTGACATCGGATGTAGTGACTCAGATAATCTCCCGCCCTGGGACAACGTTATATTCTCACGCGGGATCGCTCGCGCTTCCTGCGTGAACGTAGCGGTACATACAGAACTATAAAAGAGAGGATTTGCTCCGTGAACGGGCAATCCTCTCTTTTTTAGTTCCTAGTGCCGACGTTCACTAAGGCCCGCTACTGAGAATACAACGTTGCCCCAGGCCGGGGCGTTTGTTGTGTTTGAGCGTACGCTGCGCTCCGTCATATCATGAGTGCCTTACCAATCAAGAGGAGACAAAGCAGAGGGATTCGCTAAATCTGGTATTCCTATGCCTTTTTGCTGGGCGGTTCATCGCCTGCGGGAGACAAAAGCATAGGGATTTGTTAAATCCGCACTTCCCTATGCCTTTCGATGCTAAAATTGCTCTTTTCATCGGGCCTGGGGCAGAGGGATTTCCAATATTCCCAAATCCCTATGCCTGGAGGTCTCTGAAACATCCGCTAATCGCCCGAAAAGGCAGAGGGATTATAGAAAATCTCCCATCCCTATGCCGCGCCCCGATAGAATGACCCTCCGAGAGAAAAAGAAGGCATAGGGATGGACCGTATTCGTGATTCCCTATGCCGCCATAGCATTTAGCAACAAAAAACAACAAGAAAGGTGCTCTTGACATATCACATTGCGCGCAATACAATTATATGAAATATAAAGACACAAGAATGCATCCAAATAAAACAGATGCCGTGCTGGTACATAGTGCAGCGGAATTGAATTAAGAAAAAGGAGGAATCCGTTATGATTAAGATTTATGGAATGCCCACATGCCCATATTGCGATTATATTCATGAGCAGATCAAAGGGCGTGAGAGCGAGTTTGAGTACATCAACATTGCGGAGCATGTTCGTTATATGGGCGCGTTTACCAGAATGCGTGATACGAACCCGGCCTTCGATCATGCAAAAGAGATCGGAGACATCGGAATCCCGGCCTTCGTATTCGAAGACGGACGTGTATCCTTAGATCCGGCAGATGCGGGACTCATTGAGTACGGCACTCCGAATGCCTGCTCCATCGAAGATCACAAGAGTGGCAAGAAGGGCTGTTAAAATAGTAAAATGCAAACAGGCGCAGGTGTTTTACCTGCGCCTGTTATTCTTATCCAATCATTGCAAAAAGCGGTGCAACCACAACCGTTACTACACCGGCAACGGCAATGGAGAGGGAGCTCATAGCGCCTTCTGTTTCGCCAAGCTCCATGGCTTTGGCAGTACCCATGACGTGGGCGGAAGTCCCGATGGCAATGCCTTTAGCAACCGGGTCCGTGACGCGAATCAGCTTCAAAAAGCTCTCAGCAATCATGTTGCCGAAGATTCCGGTAATGATAATGGAAAGCACCGTTACGGTGGCGATGCCGCCCATCTCTTCGGAGAGGCTGATGCCGATGGCCGTGGTAATGGACTTCGGAAGCAGGGTAATATAAATCTGATGATTAAAATGGAACGCAAGCGTGCAACCCAAGATGCACAGCGCGCTGGTCAGGCAACCGGAGAGGATGCCGCAGACCACGCCGGCTGCGTTCTTTTTCAATGCTTCCATCTGGTCGTACATGGGAAGGGCAAGGCACACCGTGGCCGGGGTAATCATGTAGGAGATGATGTCCGCGCCCTCGCTATAGTTCTCGTAAGGAATTCCGCTTCCAGCCAGGAAGAGAATAATCAAAATAATGGAAATCAGCAGGGGATTAAAAATGGCAAGCTTCAACTTGCTCTTCACCCAAACACCGATGAAGTAGGTGAAGAGGGTGATGCTGACACCAAAAAACATAGAATCGGTAAAAATACTCATTACGCTTCTTCCTCCTTCTTGCCGGCGCCAAAACGACGGTTCACAAACTGAGTTACCCAGCCGGAAATTGCCATAACAACCACGGTAGAGACTGCCAAGGCAACAATCAAAGGAAGCCAGATGTCATCGATGTAGCCCCATTTTTCCAGAAGGCCGACACCCGGTGGAATGAACATAATCGGCATGGCCTGAATCAGGAAATTACAGGTCTCGCGGATATGCTCCGGACGAATAAGCCCAACCTCCAACAGGACAAAAAGAAGTACCATTCCATAGATGCTGGCCGGGATTGGCAGCGGGATAAAATGGTGAATCACTTCGCCCAGGAAGGAGATGCAAATAATGATTAAAAACTGTTTTACATATTTCATACAATACTCCATTCTTTTACATCATTAGAATACTAGGAAAATCAGCCCTTTTCAATTTGTAAGATATACGAAAAAAAACAAAGAAATCCAAGGAATCTGTGAAAAACCACTTGATTTTTCTAAATAATTGCATACAATATAATAGTAATAAGGTATATGCGGGAGTATAAATAATTATAGATGTATACCTGAATAATTATTAGTAGGAGTATATCAACCATGGAAAAAGAAGTTAAAACAGCGGGGGATAAGGGAACACGTTACGATTGCCTGAAGTTAGAAAACCAGCTGTGCTTTCCGCTTTATGCATGTGCGAAGGAAGTAGTACGCCATTATAAGCCGTTCTTGGACGCGTTGGATCTGACTTACACCCAGTACATCACAATGATGGTTCTCTGGGAGAAGAAGGAGATGAACGTGAAGGAAATCGGCAAGAATCTGTTCTTGGATTCCGGCACACTGACTCCACTGTTGAAGAAGTTGGAGAGCAAGGGTTATATTAAGCGTCATCGCTCCAAAGAGGATGAGCGTAACCTGATTATCAGTATCACACCGGAAGGGGAAGCCCTGAAGGAAGAGGCACTGAATGTACCAGCAGAGATGAGAAAGTGCATCTGCTTTGGCAAGGATAAATCTAGCCAGCTCTATGAACTCTTGTATGAGCTCTTAGAGGAGTTTGATAAAGCAAAATAAGAATGAAAAAGAAGCATTCCGTTTATGGAATGCTTCTTTTAACCCCTAAATAATATACTCTCCTAAAAGACCTGATTATTTCTTTTTATTAACAGCGTCCTTCAAAGCCTTACCAGGTTTGAACTTCGGAACCTTAGCTGCCTTAATCTTGATCTCTGCGCCGGTCTGTGGATTACGTCCGGTACGAGCTGCACGCTTGCCAACTTCAAATGTTCCAAATCCAACCAACTGAACCTTATCTTTTTTCTTTAAGGTCTTGGTGATGGTCTCGGTCAATGCGTTTACAGCATTGGTTGCATCCTTCTTGGATAATCCTGCACTCTTAGCTACTGCATCAATCAATTCTGTTTTATTCATGTAAAAATCCTCCTAACGTATGTATAAGCATCGCTTACACAAATTAATTGTTACAAATATATTATCACTTTATTAAGGCTATAACAATAGAAATATTAGAAAATTCATTCATTTTTAGCGGAAAAATGGGCTTCGGAGTACGAAGAATCGGACAGGCGGGTGTGTTATACTGTACCTGTTGTAAAAAGTACATGTGGTAGAGGGACTGCACTCTACCTTCGATATAGAAAGGAATGTTGGAATTCCAACAGAATTATAAATATGGAAAAATGGATGGTACGAACCAAACGGGCGGACTTCAACGCCCTTGCAGAGCGCTTTGGCATTGATCCGGTCATCGCCCGCATCATGGTGAATCGTGGTGTGGAGTCGGAGGATATGGAAGGCTATCTGCATCCAACCAAGGAACAATTGCATGATGAAGGAACCATGAAGGATTTGCGAGAAGCGGCAGACATTATTGCTACCGCTATTGAAGCGGGCAAGCGGATTCGTGTAGTGGGAGATTATGATATTGACGGAATCTGTTCCACCTATATTTTGACGGAGGGCATCAAACGCTGCGGCGGAGCGGTGGACTATGCCATTCCCCATCGTATCGAGGACGGATACGGTGTGAATCCCCAGATGATGGCCCGGGCGGCAGAGGACGGAATCGCCCTGGTGGTGACCTGTGACAATGGCATCTCTGCTTTTCCTGCCATGGAAGAAGCCAAGCGTTTCGGTATCGATGTGGTGATTACCGACCACCATCAGCTCCACTATGAAGAGGAGGATGGGAAGCGCATTTATCGGATGCCTCCGGCCCTTGCAGTGGTGAATCCCCACCGACAGGATTGCACCTATCCTTACAAGGAGATTTGCGGTGCGGTGGTTGCCTGGAAGGTGATTATGGGTCTCTATGAGCGCTGCGGCATTGCAAAAAAAGAGGCAGAGGTCTTCTGGGAAGAGGCGGCGTTTGCCACGGTGGGAGATATTATGCCCCTGTTGGATGAGAACCGCACCATTGTGAAGCTTGGCTTAGAGAAAATGGCCCACACCAAGAACATTGGCCTCCATGCCTTGATGGAGCGAAGCGGCATTGACCGTACGAAGCTCTCGGCCTATCATCTGGGATTTGTGCTGGGACCTTGCTTCAACGCCACCGGCCGATTGGATACGGCAACGTTGGCAATGGAACTGTTGCAGGAGACGGATCCGCAGCAGGCCATTCGAAGAGCGGATGAACTGATACATCTGAACGAAGAGCGTAAGACCATGACGGAACGGGGTGTGGAGATGGCTCTTGCAGTCATCGAAGAGGAACATCTGGAAGAAGACAGCGTTTTGGTGGTTTACGTGCCGGGCTTGCATGAGAGCTTGAACGGTATTGTGGCCGGGCGGCTGAAGGAACGCTTTTACCGACCCACCTTCGTACTCTCCGACGGAGCGGAATGCGTCAAGGGTAGCGGTCGTTCCATCGAAGGTTATATCATGAACGAGAAGATGGAAGAGTGCAGCAAGTACTTGAAATACTACGGCGGTCATCCTATGGCTGCAGGACTATCCATGGAACGGGAGAACGTAGCAGACTTCCGTCGCGAGATGAATGCCAGAGCGAATCTGACGGAGGAGGTCTTAACTCCGAAGATTCATATCGATGTACCAATGCCTCTGTCCTATATTTCCAAGAACTTAGTGAACCAGCTGGATGCCCTGGAGCCTTTTGGCAACGCCAACGAGAAGCCGTGCTTTGCGGATAAGAATCTGCGGGTGGAACGGGTATTTTCCATCGGCAAGGAGAAACAGTATCGGAAATTGCGCCTGGTAACGGAATCCGGATGCCCTATGGAAGGCTTGTATTTTGGTGACGGGAAGGAGCTGGATGAATTTCTATCCACCCATGATCGCATCATGATTACCTACTATCCGTCTGTCAATGTGTTCCGGGATGTGGAGAGCCTCCAGGTGATGATTACACATTACCAATGATTTTTTTTCTCAAATAGTGTAATATGGTTACGTATGTTGTTTTGGCAACGTAAGACCAAGGTTAGATGGGAGTAAAAATGAAAGTTTTAAGTATTGCGATTCCTAGCTACAATTCCCAGGATTATATGGCGAATTGTATCGAATCCTTATTGGTTGGCGGAGAGGACGTAGAGATTCTTGTAGTCGATGACGGCTCTAAGGATAACACCGCCAAGATTGCAGATGAATATGCAGCGAAGTATCCGACCATTGTACGGGCAATCCACCAGGAGAACGGTGGACACGGAGAGGCAGTGAACGCCGGTATCCGTAACGCAACCGGTGTTTTTTATAAAGTCGTAGACAGTGATGACAAGGTGGATGCAGACGCACTTCGCCAGATTCTTGCCAAGTTGAAGGAGTTTATCGAGACAGATGAAGCCGGCAATGCCCATGGTACATTGGACCTTTTGGTAAGCAATTTCATCTATGACAAGCAGGGCGCCAAGCACAAGAAGGTGATGCAGTACCGCAAGTATATTGAGCCGAATAAGGTGCTTCATTGGGAAGATTTACGGAAGATGCCGATGGGCAAGTATATCCTGATGCATTCCGTGATTTATCGCACACAGCTTCTGCGTGATTGTGGATTAGAACTTCCGAAGCACACCTTCTATGTGGACAACCTGTTTGTTTTCAATCCGTTGCCACACGTAGAGACCATTTACTATTTGGATGTGAATTTCTATCTGTATTACATTGGCCGCGAGGACCAGTCCGTCAATGAGCAGATTATGATTAAGCGTATCGACCAGCAGCTGCGGGTGAACCGCCTGATGATTGATAAGTTTACTTCCACGGAGTTTTCCGATGGCCATGTGAAGCAGTACATGCGTAATTACCTAGAGATTATTACGGCAATTTCTTCCGTACTTGCTATTCGTTCCAAGGATCCGGAGAATCTGAAGAAGATGGATGATCTGTGGGATTATATGAAGGAAAAAGATTCCAAGTTGTACTATCTGTTACGCAGCCGTTTTATCGGTGCAGCAGTGCATCTTCCGGGCAAGATTGGCCGCGGTATTGTATCCGGCGGTTACAAGATTGCACAGAAGATTTACGGTTTTAACTAAGATGCAGTATAATACAGATTGGAGAGGGGGTCTTTCATGATTACTGAGAATTATACATTTCAATCCAGCGATGCAGAGAAGACTACAATACACGGAGTTAAGTGGACTCCGGACGACGGTGAAGTGAAGGCTGTGATTCAGTTGAATCACGGAATGATTGAGTACATTGAGCGCTATGCGGAATTTGCAGAGTATCTGACCAAGCGTGGTTTCGTGGTGATGGGACATGATCACATCGGCCATGGTGATTCTGTGCGAAGCTCTGCAGACTGGGGTATTATGCATACCGATACCCCAAGCGATACCTTGGTAGAGGATATGTTTACCAACTATCGCATTATTTGCGGACAGTATCCGGACAAGCCGTTCTTTATCTTAGGACATTCCATGGGTTCTTACCTTCTGCGTAAGTTCTTGAGCGTGAAGGCAGACCAGTTGGAAGGCGTGAATGGTGCGGTGATTATGGGTACCGGTACCGTGGATGACGGTGCAATCAAGGCAGGCTCTGCAGTGTGCAAGTTGATTGCTTTGTTCCGCGGCTGGGACTATAAGAGCAAGTTCGTTGCAGGCTTGATGTACGATGCGAATTACAAGAAGTTCGATGTAACCGGCGAGAACAAGGAGAACTCCTGGCTGTCCAAGAACATTGAGAGTGTTACCAAGTATTACAACGACCCGAAGGATACCTTCGCTTTTTCCTTGAACGGATACCGTGTGTTATTGGAGGCAACTGCTTACGATAACAAAATGGAGAATATTGCGAAGATGCGCAAGGAGATGCCAATCCTCTTCGTTTCCGGTGAGGACGATCCGGTTGGCGGACTTGGCGAGGGCGTGAAGCTTGCTTGCAACAAGTTCATTGAGGCCGGCATCAAGGATGTTTCCATGAAGCTGTATAAGGACGACCGCCACGAAATCCTGAACGAATTGGACCGTGAGACGGTATATTCCGACATCTACCAGTGGATGGCAGAGCGGATGTAATTGCATAAGAATGATTGAAGGCGCTCCCAAGTGGGGCGCCTTTTTTTGCCACCTCCACATCCCCCACTAGGGGATAATACCCAACTGTCGAAGATATACCCACAGGTGATGACAATTACACGGGTGTATAGTAAAATATACATATATTGTGCAGATTGCTGTCTGCGGCCTGAGGAACCGCAGAATATAAGGGCAATTTGATAGAAAGTAGTGTGGAGGAGTAATTAGAAATGGGTAAGAGTTTCGCAGAATGGAAACCCGGCGATCCTATGATCAACGAGCGCGATTTCTTCCAGGACCCGAACTATGTTGCAGAGGATCCGGAGAAAGAGCAGCTGGTATTGAAGCTGGCGAAGTTGATTACAGACCGCTATGTCAAGAAATTGACCAACAAGATTAACAACCGTGATCCGGAGTATTGGATGCTGGATCATGTATTGACCAAGGAACAGGTGAAGTTCCTTTTGAACTTCAAGAAGACCAGAGTTCCTTATACCATTGCAGAATTAGCACAGATGAACAACATGTCCGAAGAGGACACCACCAAGATGGTACACGAGCTTCGTTATCTTGGTATCATCGAGCAGAACCGCCGCAAAGATGCAGAGAAGACATTACAGTATGAGCTTCCAATCTTCGTTCCTGGTTCCGCAGAGTTCATGATGATGCAGGAATCTGTGACTGACAAGTATCCGGAGATGGCAACCTTCTTCAACCTGATGACCCAGTTGCCACTGGCAGGTATTACCCAGATGGTACCTCCGGGAGGCGCAGGAATCGGTATGCATGTTATCCCGGTAGAGAAGGCCATCAGCATGGAGAATCAGTCCGTGCCGGTTGAGCATCTTTCCCGCTGGATTGATATGTATGATAAGTACGGTATTTCCGAGTGCTCTTGCCGTAAGCAGCAGGCGATGCGTGGCGAGGGTAGTGGTGAGATCCGTGGTGATTATTGTATCGGTATGGGCGACATGGCTGAGTACATGGATGACCGTGGAATCGGACATTACATCACTAAGGAAGAAGTATATGAGATTTTAGAGCGTGCAGAGCGTCACGGCTATGTACATCAGATTACCAACATCGATGGTGAGGGCAAGATTGTTGCTATTTGTAACTGTGCTCCTGGCGTATGTAACGCACTTCGTACTTCTCAGTTATTCAATACACCGAACATGTCCGCATCCGCATATCGCGCACACGTAGAAAAAGAGAAGTGTGTAGCATGTGGTAAGTGTGTAGAGGTATGTCCGGTAGGTGCTGCAAAGCTTGGACAGAAGTTGTGCAAGAAGGACGGCAGCGCTGTACAGTATCCGAAGACCAAGCTTCCGGACAACCGTAAGTGGGGCGTAGACAAGTGGAACTACAACTATCGCGATGATGCGAAGATCAACGTATATCCAACCGGTACCGCACCATGTAAGACTGCATGTCCGGTACACTTGGCTATCCAGGGTTACATCAAGATGGCTGCAGAGGGACGTTATGAAGACGCACTGAAGCTCATCAAGCAGGATAACCCATTCCCAATGATCTGCGGTGCAATCTGTAACCGTCGTTGTGAGGATGCATGTACCCGTGGCAAAGTGGATGAACCACTTGCAATCGATGAGATTAAGAAGTTTATCGCTTCTTTGGATTTGAAAAAAGACCAGAGATACGTACCGCTTTGCGAGAAGCATGATGGTGGTATGTGGTCTGATGACTATAAGGTAGCTGTGATCGGTGGTGGTCCTGCAGGTCTTGCATGTGCATACTTCCTTCGCCGTGACGGATATCCGGTAACCGTATTTGAGAAGACTTCCCGTCCGGGCGGTATGCTCATGAACGGTATTCCTTCCTATCGTTTGGAGAAGGAAATCATCGACGCCGAGATCGAAGTTATGCGCGAGATGGGCGTAGAGATTAAGTGCAATGTGAACGTAGGTGAGGATGTTACCATCCAGTCCTTACGTGAGCAGGGATACAAGGCATTCTTCATCGCAATCGGATGCCAGGGCGGACGTCTTGCAGGCGTACCTGGTGAGGATGCAGAAGGTGTTCAGACCGGTGTTGACTTCCTTGCGAAGATTAACCAGGATCACAGCATTCGCCTGAATGGTGATACTGTTGTAGTTGGTGGTGGTAACGTAGCAATCGATGTTGCCCGTACCGCAGTTCGTGCCGGTGCTTCCAAGGTAACCATGCTTTGCTTAGAGGGTGAGCATGAGATGCCTGCAGCAGACGATGAAGTTGCAGAAGCTAAGGAAGAAGGAATCGAGATTAAGAACGGCTGGGGCCCGAAGGAGATTAAGGTCGAGAACGGCAAGGTCGTAGCAATCGTATTCAAGAAGTGTACTCAGGTGAAGGATGCCGACGGCAGATTCAATCCACAGTACGATGAGAATGAGACCATCGAGATTCCATGTGAGAACGTATTACAGTCCATCGGACAGTCCATCCAGTGGGGCAAGCTCTTAGAGGGCACCAAGGTTGAGCTTCGTCCGAACGGCGGAATCATTGCAGATCCTCTGACCCGTCAGACTGCTGAGCCGGACATCTTCGCAGGTGGTGATGTATTTACCGGACCTCGTTTCGCTATCGATGCTATCGCAGGCGGACGTGAGGGTGCTGTATCCATCAACCGTTACGTACATCCGGGTAACCGCCTTGACTTGGCTCGTGATCGTCGTGAGTTCATCGAGTTGGATAAGGATGATATCAATCTTGAGTCCTTCGATAATGCGAAGCGTCAGATCCCTGGCAAGAAGGCCGGAGTTGCGAAGGATACATACGAAGATTTACGTCTGTGCTTGACCGAAGAGCAAGTTAAGGCAGAGGCTTCCCGTTGCCTTGGCTGTGGTGCTTCTGTTGTAGATACCAATCGTTGTATCGGTTGCGGTCTCTGCACCACCAAGTGTGAATTCGATGCCATCCATCTGACACGTGACATGCCTGCAGCAAGCAACATGAACCGTGCAGAAGATAAGCTCAAGTATGTTGGACCATACGCAATCAAGCGTGCATTCAAGATTTTGAACCCTATCAAGAAATAATTCGATTTTTATTCCCCGTTCCATATTGGAGCGGGGAATTTTTTGTAAAAAAAGAACAGTTGTAGTACCATAGAACTAGACTTGATAGGGGGGAACAACAAATGGGGGCGATAACACTATTACTGTATCCAATTGCATTGGCGATTCTTGTCGGCTGCGGTGCACACATTTCCCGTGGCAAAACCGCTGATGCATTTTTTACGCTCGAACAGACCAAGATGATTCAGGGCATTTGCTGCATCTGCGTCATCCTGCATCATCTGACCCAGTACGTCACCAATTACAGTGGCCAGGGCGTCGGCCCGGTGGGAATCTTCAATGACATCGGATTCCTCTTCACCGGCGTATTTTTCTTTATCTCCGGATATGGTCTGGTGGTAAGCTTAGAACGCAAGCCGGACTATCTGAAGAACTTTCTCTTAAATCGCCTGTCGGCGGTGCTGATTCCATTTTGGCTCATTAACGCTATCCTTGTAATCGGAAGTATCCTCTTCTTCGGATACCATAAGAGTGCGATGACCATTGCGGCAGAAGTGTTGGGATTACAACTGATTAACAGCAACGGCTGGTTCATTATTGAAATCGTTCTGTTCTATGTGATGTTCTTCCTGCTTAGTACCTGTTTAAAAAAACGGGAGCTGGCCCTTAGCATTTTAAGTATCTTCGTGCTGATTGTGATGCGCTATAGCTTCTACGCGGGACATGACGTCTCCGGGAATCAGTCCCATTACTTCCGAGGCGAGTGGTGGTATAATTCCACCTTCCTGTTTATTCTGGGCCTCTGGTACGGAAGATTCTATGCCCACGTCAACAGATTCTTAGAAAAAACATACCGCATCCTGCTTCCAATCTGCTTCGTACTTGCCTTTGTAGGAATGCACGTATCTGCTTTTGCGGTGCGGCGATTCGGTTACTACAACGAGCACATGGCCTTCGGATATCGGGATGCGTTTATTACGCTGGTGATTCAGACTGTCTCCGGTGTTGTATTTACCACATTGATTGTCTTACTAAACATGCGCCTTACCATCGGAAACCGGGCGCTTCGCTACATCGGTAAAATTTCCCTGCCCCTGTTCCTCTGTCACGGGTGCTTTGTGCGTCAGGTCTTCGATGGGGTACCGATGTCTCCAACCGTTCGATATGGCGTGGTGCTTACAGTCAGTATCTTATGCGCATCCATCCTGGAACCTGCGTGTAGATTCTTGGTTCAACAAGCGAAAAGCATCGGAAATATCCGCAAACCGGACAGAAATACCTTGGAAGGAAAAAAATGGCAGGAGCACCAGGAACGAATCAAAAAGTATCGTAAGATCGAAGCCGGAATCCTTGCGACGGTGGTGATTCTTGCGGTTGGTTATACAACGATAGCAAAACCACTGCTTTTAAAATACGAATGCAACCGGGAAATGGAAGCGTTGCAACAAGTAAAAGAGGGAGATATTGTTTTTTTTGGTCGCTATAACACCAGCAACAGACGACCGGGGAAGGAACGCTTAGAATGGATTGTCATCCATGTAGAGGGCAATCAGGTCTGCCTCTTATCCAAGCAGGGCATTGCCGGAAGCGAGTATCACATGCATCATGAACCCATTACCTGGGCCAACAGTAGTCTGCGGGAACGATTGAATTCCGCGGAGTTTACTTCCATCTTCAGTACCTTTGAGAAAGACCGGATGGCAACACGGGATGGGGATCTCATCACCTTATTAACCCCAAGCGAGGCGGAAGTTGTATTTGCAACGAAGGAACAGCGGGAGTTGGCCATTACCGATGCCGCGAAGGATGCCGGTACCAACATCAACGAGATGAGCAAGGTCAATTACTGGGATATGAAGGGCTATCGTACCTCCTGGTGGTGGTTACGTGGCGAGAACACCGAGCCGGATATCTATGGCCCACTGGTCACCATGGACGGCGAGATTGAGACCGACACCAAGGTAGTAAACAAGCCAAGCGGCGCTATTCGCCCGGTGATTTGGGTTGAGTTGGAGCAGGAATAGCAAAAACGACAGCGGTATCCGCTGTCGTTTGCTTTATTCTTCATTTTCTGTTTCGTGGAAATGTTCCGGAAGCTTGATGCGAATCTTTTCAATACGCTTCTTACGGACGCTTGTGACACGAAGCATAACCCCCTCTTCCGTGAAGTAGGTCTCGCCCAGCATCGGGAAGTGGTCAAATAGACCAATCAGATAACCACCGATAGTATCATAATCTTCGGAGGAAAATCCAAGATCCAATTCTTCGCTTAGATCGTCTAGGTTGGCAGAACCAAGGACATCGAACTCCCGCTCACTGATCCGAACGATGTCGTCCTCTTCGTTGTCATCGTACTCGTCACGAATCTCACCCACCAATTCCTCCAGCAAGTCCTCTAAGGTAACTAAGCCTGCTACAGCGGAGTACTCATCCAAGACAATGGCCAGGCTGATGGAACCCTGTCGCATCTCGTCGAAGAGCTCGGCGGTGTTTTTCTGCTCGTAGGTAAAATAGACCTCACGCAAATGATCCTTAATAGAGAAGTGTTCCTCCTCCTTGGCAAGAAGCAGATCCTTCATATTCACAATGCCGATGATGTTGTCGGTATCATTCTCGTATACCGGAAGACGGGTGTACATGTTCTCCTGAAAAATCTCAATCAACTTGTCATAGGACCAGTTCACATTCACCATAGCCATATCAATGCGGGGAATCATCACTTCTTTCACCGCGGAATCGGAAAAGTCGAAGACGTTGTGAATGTAGTCCTTCTCGTCCGTCTCAATGGTACCGGATTCGTGGGACACGTCTACGATGGTGCGAAGCTCATCGGAAGTCATACCAATCCGCGGTGCTTCCTTCACGCCGAAGAGTCGCAGAATCACATGGGAAAAGGCATTGACAATTACAATTAATGGGGTAAGTACCCACATCAGTTTCTCAATAATCGGTGCATCAATTAAGGACATCTTGAGAGCTTCCACCGTTGCCATGCTCTTTGGCGTAATTTCACCGAAGATTAAGACCAGGAAGGTTAAGATTCCGGTAGCAATACCGGCACCGTAGCTTCCAAAGAATCGCATGGATATGGTAGTTGCCAGAGAGGATGCAGATAAGTTCACAATGTTATTGCCAATTAGGATGGCAGAGAGCATCTTGTGGGAATCTGCGGTTACTTTTAACACCCGAGCAGCCCGTTTGTCGCCGTCGTCCGCCATGGTCTTCAGTCGAATCTTGCTTACGGTAGTAAGGGCTGTTTCAGCCGAAGAGAAGAAGGCGGATAAAAATAATAGAAACACCAAAATAATCAATTGAATGATAGTGGATTGGTCCAAATTGTATCTCCTTTTGTTGTTGGAATTCCAACAATTTGGAACTCCGTGAATGAATTCTTTTCTTAAGATTCTATTATAAGGGAATTTTTGGTATAATCCAAGGAGGTTAACAAAGGGGAACTTATGAGGTAAACCAATGAAACAGAGAATGAGAAGAATCGCAGCAATCTCGGCTGCAGTTTTAATAATGGGAAGCCTAAGCGCTTGCAGCTTCGGGGAGAATGAGGCACAGGCCAATTACAAGCAGGCAGGTATGGATGCTATAGCCGCCGGAGACTATGCCGGTGCCATTGAACAGTTCGACGCTGCCCTTGGGGAAGCCCATGCAACGGTTGGCGTAGAAGAAATCGACATCAGCTATTACAAGGCAGCTGCCCAGTATATGGCCGGAGATGTGGATGGCGCCATTGCCACCTATACCAATCTGGTGGAGTATGACAAGAAGAGCTATGAACCACTGTTCCTTCGTGGCAGTCTCTATTTAGATACCAACCAGCCGGAACCGGCATTGGAGGATTATCGTGCTGCGGTGAAGCTGGACCCGGAGAACTTCGAACTCTATACCGCCATCTATTACAACCTGATGGCCAAGGGCTATCCGGATGATGCGTTGGAGTACACCAACATGGCACTTGCCATTGAAGGAAACAAGGCATACCACTACATGGAGCGAGGCAAAATCTATCTGATTCTGGAGCAGTACGATGTGGCAGAGACCACGTTCAAGAAGGCGGTGAATGCCGGCGATAGCGACGGATACATCTACTTGGCACAGATTGCCTCCCATAACGGAGATTCGGAAGCTGCAATGAAGTACCTACAGAAGTTTACAAAATCCGGCGAGGAGAGCTCCGAGGCTTACGATACCATCGGTAAGCTCTATATGGCTGAGGGCAAGTATCCGGAGGCTTTGGAACAGTTCGAGAAGGGACTGGGGTTAAAACACATTACAAATGAAAAGGAACTGCGCAAGGACCAGATTGCGGCTTTAGAGTATAGCAACGATTTTGCAACTGCGCGTGAGAAAGCACAGGAATACGTAGAGAAGTATCCGGAAGACGTTACCGTTGCCAGAGAGCTGGTATTCCTGCAGACAAGGTAGTATATGGAACAATTTCAGTGGAACAATGAAGAACAGCCGGAGCGCGTAATCTTAGTGGCGGTATGCACCGGAGAAGAGGCAGATACCGAGCGGTCCTTAGATGAATTGGGACAGTTGGTGGAGACCGCCGGCGGTGAGGTCTTAGGACAGTTATATCAGAACCGGGAGTATCCGGAACCGGGTACCTATATTGGCAAGGGTAAGATTGAAGAGATTCGGGAGCTGGCAGAGAATATGGAGGCGGACGGTATCGTCTGTGATGATGAGTTGTCTCCGGCCCAGATGAGAAATCTCTCTAATATCCTGGGATTGAAGGTCATGGACCGTACCCTGGTCATCCTAGATATTTTTGCGCAGCATGCCAGAACGAATGAAGGTCGTATCCAGGTAGAATTAGCGCAATTATCTTACCGTGCATCCCACTTAACCGGAATGGGTGTTAGCATGTCCCGTCTGGGTGGTGGTATCGGAACCCGTGGACCTGGAGAGACGAAGTTAGAGATGGACCGTCGTCGCATTGCATCCCGTATCTCTCAGTTGAAAAAGGAACTGCGGGAAGTGGTTGCCAATCGCGAGCAACAGCGTAAGAGCAGACAGCGCCAGAATATGCCGGTAGCTGCTATTGTCGGTTATACCAATGCGGGCAAGTCCACCTTACTCAATGCATTGACGGACGCAGGCATTCTTGCAGAAGATAAATTATTTGCAACGTTAGATGTCACCACACGGAAGTTACTCCTTCCGGGCAAACAGGAAATCCTCCTGACCGATACGGTAGGATTCATTTCCAAGTTGCCTCATAACCTGGTAGATGCCTTCCGCTCCACCTTGGAAGAGGCCGTCTATGCGGACTATATCATCCATGTGGTGGATGCATCCAATCCACATTGGGAAGAACAGATGGTAACGGTGTATCGCACCTTAGACCAGCTGGGCGTCAGCGGCAAGAAAATCTTCACCTTATTTAATAAGATGGATCAGATTACAGATACGGATCGCCGCTTCGATCGAAGAGCAGACCGTACCCTGCAGATATCTGCCAAGAAGGGCACGAACTTAGAGAAGCTTCAGGAAGAGATTGCCGAGATGTTAGCGGAGGATTTAATCCACATTCAGCATACCTTCACCTATAGCCAAATGGATTTGGTAGAGCAGATTCGTAAAAAAGGCCGCATCCTTGCAGAGGAGTATCGGGAGGACGGCGTCTATTTGGAGGCCGATGTACCGGCAGCTATAGCGGGATTGATAAAAGAATAAGCGATTTGGTAAGAAGCTCACTTTATGTGGGCTTTTTTCATTGTTTTGGGCGTGCTTTTATGTTAGTATGTTGTACGAAAAAAACGGAGGGAAAGCAATGGCGATTTTGATTAAAAATGGAACCATACTGAATCCGGCTACTTCCACCAACGAAGTACTGGATCTGCTCATTGAAGGGGATACTATTTCCAAAATGGCTCCATCCATTACAGCGGCAGACGCGACTGTGATTGATGCCACCGGCTGTTATGTGGCACCGGGATTGATTGATATGCATGTGCATTTTCGTGATCCGGGACAGACAGCCAAGGAAGATATTGAGACCGGCTCTCGGGCAGCGGCTCACGGCGGATATACCACAGTATGTGCAATGCCGAACACCAATCCGGTGGTGGATTGTCCGGAAGTTGTGAAGTATGTTCACGACAAAGCGAAGCAGGTAGGCCTGTGTAATGTTCTTCAGGTGGGCGCTATGACCCATGGTATGAAGGGCGAAGAACTCTCTGATCTAGAGGGTATGATTGAAGCCGGTATTCCCGCTATGAGCGAGGACGGCAAATCTGTTATGAATACAAATCTTTTCCGGGAAGCGCTGAGAGTTGCAGCGGCACATCATATCCCGGTACTTTCTCATTGTGAAGATATTAATCTTGTTGATGGTGGCGTCATGAACGCTGGACCGAAGGCCGAGGCCTTGGGTATTCGTGGAATTTCCAATGCAGTTGAAAATATTATAGAAGCCAGAGATATTATGGTGGCGGAAGAGACCGGTGCAACATTACACCTGTGCCATTGTTCTACCAAGGAATCTGTGGAGTTGATTCGCGACGGTAAGACCAAGGGCATTAAGGTCAGCGGAGAGGTCTGCCCGCATCACTTTACCTTGTGTGAAGACGACATCCCATCTGCAGCGGATTCCAATTACAAGATGAACCCGCCACTGCGTACCGCGGAAGACCGTGAGGCGCTGCGCCGAGGTCTTGCTGATGGCATCCTAGAGGTCATCTCCACCGACCATGCACCACATACCGCCGAAGAGAAGTCCAGAGACTTCACCAAGGCGCCATTTGGAATCGTCGGTGTCGAGACAGCCGCAGCACTCACCTACACGGAACTCGTATTAGGTGGTTACCTGACCCCGATGCAGATGTTTGCCAAGATGAGCTACAACCCAGCTCGTATCCTCGATATCGACCGTGGTGACATCTCGGTTGGCAAGGTCGCCGACGTGGTGATATTTGATCCGCGTGAGACGTATGAAATCCATGCGTCCGATTTTCACGGAAAATCTAGGAATATGCCATATGAGGGACGTCCGGTACAAGGCACAGTAGTAACCACGATTCTTGCCGGAAAGATTACTTATAAAAGATAGTTAACCGCCCGAGACAAGCTTTCTGTATCTGTTTTTCTGTAGCGAGTCTGTGCAAGCGTCAGTACTTGAAGGTCTGCGAAGCAGAGCTTCTTAGTACCTGCTACGCTTGTCACCGATAGCGAGAGCGACCTCGCGGGAAAAATAGATGCAGGAAGCGTAGTCTCAGGCGGAAGACCAAAAAAGAAAGTTTAGAAAACAGGAGAGAAACGATGATTAAGAGATTGAACGACGCGATTCAAAAGAAGCACGCTCCGATAGTAGTGGGCCTAGATCCGATGTTGGGATACATTCCGGAGCAGATTACGAAGAAGGCGTACGCAGAGCACGGAGAGACACTGGAAGGAGCAGCGGAGGCAATCTTTCAGTTTAATAAGGGCATTGTGGATGCAACCTACGACTTGATTCCGGCAGTGAAACCACAGATCGCCATGTACGAGCAGTTCGGCATTCCGGGACTTATGGCCTATAAGAAGACCGTAGATTACTGCCACGAGAAAGGACTGGTAGTCATCGGCGATATTAAGCGAGGCGACATTGGATCTACCTCCGGAGCATATGCAACCGGCCACATTGGAACCATCCAGGTAGGAGCGAATACCTTCACTCCATTTGATGAGGATATCGCAACGGTAAACCCATATCTTGGAAGTGATGGCGTGAAGCCGTTCATCGACGTATGTAATGCCAACGATCGCGGCATCTTCGTCCTGGTAAAGACCTCCAATCCATCCAGTGGCGAGTTCCAGGATCGCTTGGTAGATGGCAAGCCACTGTATGAGATTGTAGGAGAGAAGGTTGCTGAGTGGGGATTAACCTCCATGGACGGCGACTACAGTAACGTGGGTGCTGTGGTAGGCGCAACCTATCCGGAGATGGGAGCAGCCCTACGTAAGATTATGCCGAAGGCTGTCATCTTAGTACCGGGATACGGTGCACAAGGCGGCCAGGGCAAGGATTTGGTTCACTTCTTCAACGAAGACGGACTTGGCGCCATTGTGAATTCTTCCCGCGGCATTATCGCAGCTTATAAGAAGGACGAATATGCACAGTTTGGTGCAGCAAATTATGCGGATGCCAGCCGCAAGGCCGTAGAGGATATGATTGCCGATATCAACGGCGCACTGGCATAAGTTAGATTTTTTTCGAGGTATTGTATGAAAAGAAGAGAAACAGGAATTGTAACGGAGTATGCACAGCTGACCGACGATATTTTTCGCCTGGTAGTACGCTGTGAAGCTGCCATGAGTGCAGTTCCGGGACAGTTTTGTAACCTTTATATGAAAGACAGTGGACATCTTCTGCCACGACCGATTAGCATTTGCCACATCGATACCAAGGCGTCGGAGTTAACCTTCGTGTATCGTGTGGTAGGAGAAGGAACCAAGGCATTTTCCAAGTTGGATACGGGAGCAACCATCGATCTCCTTGGACCGCTGGGGAACGGCTTTACCCCAATCGATGCAGTCCATCCGGTACTGGTTGGCGGCGGTGTTGGAGTTCCACCAATGTTGGGATTGGCACAGGCCATGGAAGGAAAGTGTACGGTAGTGCTTGGTTATCGTACGGCGGAGACTTTCCTTTTGGAAGAGTTTGAAAAAACAGGAGCAACTGTTGTAATTGCAACAGACGATGGAAGTCATGGAACCCATGGTACCGTTGTGGATGCCATCCGTGAGAATGATATCGACTTGGATGTGATCTATTCCTGCGGCCCAAAGCCAATGCTTCGCGCATTAAAAGCATTAGCAGAAGAGAAAAACATTCCATGTTACGTTTCCATGGAGGAGCGCATGGCCTGCGGTGTGGGTGCATGCCTTGGCTGTGTTTGTGAGACCAAGGATGTGGATGACCATTCCAAGGTGCACAACAAGCGTATCTGTAAGGACGGTCCGGTATTCGAAGCAAGGGAGGTGATTCTCTAATGGCAGATATGAAAGTAACATTAGGGGGAATCACACTGAAAAACCCTGTCATGACTGCATCCGGAACCTTCGGAAGCGGCATGGAATACAGTGAATATGTAGATTTGAATCGTTTGGGTGCAGTGGTTACTAAGGGTGTGGCGGATCATCCCTGGACCGGGAATGCTACCCCACGTATTGCGGAAGTAGCCGGCGGTATGCTGAACGCCATCGGACTGCAGAACCCGGGTATTGATACTTTTTTGGAAAGAGATCTTCCATTCCTGGATGACTACGATACCGTAAAAATTGTAAATGTCTGCGGTCACAGCACCGAAGAGTATTTGAACGTGGTTCGTCGCCTACAGGAGAGCAGTGCGGATTTGTTGGAAATCAATATTTCCTGCCCCAACGTATCGGAAGGCGGCATTGCTTTTGGCACCAATCCCAAGATGGTGGAAGAGATTACCAAGGCCATCAAGAAGGAAGCCAAGCAGCCGATTATTATGAAGTTAAGCCCAAATGTAACGGACATTACCGAGATTGCCAAGGCAGCAGAAGCCGGCGGAGCAGATGTACTGTCTATGATCAATACCTTAACCGGTATGAAAATTGATGTGGAGCGACAGAGCTTCTTATTGGCTAACAAGACCGGTGGTATGAGCGGCCCTGCGGTACATCCGATTGCGGTACGTATGGTTTACCAGACGGCACAGGTGGTCTCCATCCCGATTATCGGTATGGGCGGTATTGCTACCTGGCAGGATGCGGTAGAGATGATGCTTGCCGGAGCAAGTGCAGTCTCTGTTGGTACAGCCAATTTTTACAACCCACATGCCACCATCGATATCATCGAAGGGATGGAAGCTTACCTGGATCGTAAGGGTATTGCTTCTGTTATGGATATTGTTGGGGCGGTACACTAGGTTTTATGTTATAATGCGTTATGAATTAGGAGGAATCCATGGAACAGTATAAGGAAGAGTTTATTCACTTTATGATCGATTGCCAGGTTTTGAAGTTCGGAGACTTCGTAACCAAGAGCGGACGCAAGACCCCGTTTTTTGTAAACACGGGATTCTATCGTACCGGAGCACAGCTTGCCAAGCTTGGTGAGTATTATGCCAAGGCCATTAACGACAAGTTCGGAACCGACTTCGATGTGTTATTCGGACCGGCTTATAAGGGTATTCCGTTGACCGTTGCAACTACCATTGCTATTAGCAAGGAATACGGCAAGGACATTAAGTATTGCTCCAATCGTAAGGAAGTGAAGGACCACGGCGATAAGGGAATTCTTCTGGGAAGCCCGATGCAGGACGGCGACCGTGCCATCATCATCGAGGACGTAACCACTGCCGGCACTTCTATCCACGAGACCTATCCGATTATTAAGGCACAGGGTGATGTGGATGTGTTAGGATTGGTAGTGTCCGTTGACCGCATGGAGCGTGGACAGGGTACCAAGAGCGCGCTTCGCGAGATTAGCGAGGAGTTCGGCATGGAGACCACAGCCATTGTTACCATGGCTGACGTTGTTGAATGTTTATACAACAAGCCTTACAAGGGCGAGATTATCATAGATGATAAGTTGAAGGAAGCAATTGATGCATATTACGAAGAGTACGGAGCACAGGAATAAGTTCATACTAAAAATTGTGGTATTTGCCGTTTATCTCGGCATACTGGCTTACGGTTTGTTTTTTGCCGAAGCCCTAGGCCGGGACGGCAGTCACTCCATGGAGTATAACCTGATTCCGTTCCATGAGATTCGCAGGTACATCCTCTACGCTGACCAGCTGGGGATGCCGGCGGTGCTTTTGAACCTGCTGGGTAATGTGTTGTTATTTGTTCCCTTTGGATTCTTAGTTCCATTGTTTTGGCGGAAGGAAGAACATCATCCGGCCATCATACTTCTGATGGGCTGTCTGTTTAGTGCGGTTGTGGAGGTCATCCAGTTACAGACCGGACTGGGCAGTTGTGATGTAGACGATGTCATTTTGAATACCCTGGGTACGGTCCTTGGATACGGACTGTTTCGCCTGGGGAATCTCATCTATAGGAGCGTAACACATGAATAGAAGAAAAAGGCGGAATACCGCGGAACCGAAGAAGCCTTTTTCCACCAAGGCCTATGTGGCAGCAGGTGTAGCAGGCGGATCTCTTGTAATTTGCGTTGGCATCTTGCTGTGGTCCGTTTCCGTTGCCGGGAACACACCACCATTGGCCGGTGGAATTAGTTTTTTGGCCATGCTTGCCGCAATGGTAAGCTTTTTCGTGGGAGCGGGAATTTTCCGTGATCAGACATACAACAAACAATCCAGACTGATGGGACTGATTGTTCCGTCCTTTGCGTTCGTGGTATGGATTAGCATCTACGTAGCCGGTTTGGTGATTGGATAGGAGAGACGATGAGAGACACATTTTTTTATCAGGAATCCAAGGATTTATTGGAGCGACTGGACTTATTACATGAGCGTATTCCGCAGATTCCGGATGCAGATGCAATTCCGGCGGAATTCGTACCTTACTTCAAAGAAGTAACAGACTACGTACGTAGTATTTATCGTTACAATTCTTATTACCACGGAGAGAAGAAGTTCTCCGCATCCGAAGAAGACTGGAAGAACATCCAGAAGAAGCTGTACTTCCACATGCTCCCGGAGAATTATGAGAAGAGTTATTTGAATCCGGCTAAGGCAGTAGCGGACTTAGGCGAGGATTTGGGCGGTATTTTATCCGCCGTATATGCAGACATGATGGCAATGAATGCATGGCTGGCTGAGGGCAGATTGGATCTGATTGTGATGTGGTGTGAACTCTACGTCCAGATCTACGGCTGCATCGAGCAGGACTGTGCAGAGACCGGAGATGTGAAGTTAACCCGAGATGCCATCGCAGACGTGAAGGACGCCATCTATTGGTTCTATCATGACAATTCCGAAGTCATCGTGTCCGAGCGTACCATCTCTTTTATCGACGAGGACTACGATTTCTTCCGCAATATCGTCATGCAGAGTGATTTTAGCGACCCTTGCTATTTGTACCAGTACGGTACTTACATCAGCGACAATGAGCGCAAGCTGGCTGCCTTCATCAATAGCCTCCCTCAGGAAGAGATTGATTCCATGGCATCTACCTATACCGAGGGCTATCGCATTGGCTTCGAGGTTGCAGGCAAGCCGCTTCATAAGAAGCACACCGTGAACGTGGAGTTCCCAATCGGTATGGAGCGCGTGGTTCGCAAGGCCGTTGAGAATTTCAAGGATATGGGCTTAGAGTCCACCATGTACCGTGAGGCGGTTCTTAGCACAACCGGTCGTGGCCGCAAGCGTGGTGTCTACGGAACTGCAGTGAACAAGCAGTTCGACTATGACCACAAGGATGATAAGGGATACTATTATGACAAGCGCTTCGTAGAGCGGCGCTTGGAAGTCTTGAAGGATTCCTTCGAGAAAAACAAGGACAAGGCCAAGAAACACGGTGGCCCTGCCGTGATTGAAGTCTTCGGTGAGCCGAAGTTCGACCCGAAGAATAAACCGGAGAAGTATCAGTATACCAAGGACCAGAACGAGCTGAACGTATACGATATGTCCGAGTCTTCCCAGATTACTTACAGCTACATTCCGGGCGAGGAGCGAAGCTTTACCATTATTGCTTACCCACTTCCATGCATCGGAGAGAAGTTTGAAGAGATTTTTGCTGAGACGGTCAAAATCAACACCTTGGATTACAAGATGTACCAGGAAATGCAGCAGAAGATCATCGACCTTCTGGATCAGGGCGAGCGTGTCCATGTGAAGGGCGCAGGTGCGAATAAGACCGACATTACCGTGGTATTGCATCCGTTGAATGATCCGGAAAAAGAGACCATCTTCGAGAACTGCGTGGCAGACGTGAATATTCCGGTTGGAGAAGTTTTTACCTCTCCGGTCTTGGAAGGCACGGAAGGTGTGCTTCATGTAAGTCAGGTTTATCTTGGTGAGTATTCCTACGAGAATCTGGAGATTCACTTCAAGGACGGCAAGATTACAGATTACACCTGTACCAATTTTGCTACCGAGGAAGAGAACAAAAAATACATTTTCGATAATGTTTTGTACAAGCATGATACCCTGCCAATCGGTGAGTTTGCCATCGGTACCAATACCACGGCATACACCATGGCCCGCAAGTACGGAATTGCAGACAAGTTGCCGATCTTGATAGCGGAGAAGACCGGTCCACACTTTGCTGTGGGTGACACCTGCTATTCCCAGGAGGAAGAGGTTCACACCTTCAATCCGAACGGTAAGGAAATCATTGCCAAAGAGAATTCCTGCTCCATCCTTCGTAAGGAGGATATGTCCAAAGCATATTTCAATTGTCATACGGATATCACCATTCCATACGACGAGCTGGCATTGATTGAAGTCTTATGTTCCGACGGACGAAGATTGCCGATTATCAAGGACGGTCGTTTCGTTGTAGATGGCTGTGAGGAGTTAAATAAACCGCTGGACGCTTAGTCCGGCGGTATGCTATGATTTCACTGGTGTTTTCGCACCATGAAAATAAAATATTGTAAAGAAAAGAAGGAGTAACAATGGCACAAGTAGGTATCGTCATGGGCAGTGATTCTGATATGCCCGTAATGGCAAAAGCCGCAGAGATTCTGGACAAGTTCGGAATTTCCTATGAGATGAACATCATCTCTGCACACAGAGAACCGGAAGAGTTCTTCACTTATGCTAAGGGAGCGGAGGCCCGAGGTTATAAGGTTATTATCGCAGGAGCAGGCAAGGCAGCTCATCTGCCGGGCATGTGTGCTGCAATTTTTCCAATGCCGGTCATCGGCATCCCAATGAAGACGTCAGATCTTGGCGGCGTAGATTCCCTATACTCAATTGTACAAATGCCATCCGGAATACCGGTAGCCACTGTCGCTATCAACGGAGGCCAAAACGCAGGTATCTTGGCAGCTAAAATTCTTGCAACAAGTGATGCAGAATTATTGCAGAAGCTGAAGGACTATAGCGCCGAGTTAAAAGACGCAGTAGTAGCCAAGGACGAGAAACTTCAGAACGAAGGCTATAAAGCTTTTTTATAGAATTATTGTAAAGAAAAGAAAGGTAAAACATGGGATTGGATTACAAGAACGCCGGCGTAGACATTGAAGCCGGCTACGAATCAGTGGAGTTAATGAAGAAGTTTGTGAAGGGAACCATGCGTCCGGAAGTATTAGGCGGATTGGGTGGATTCTCCGGAGCTTTCTCCCTTGCGAAGATCAAGGAGATGGAAGAGCCGGTACTGTTGTCCGGTACCGACGGCTGCGGAACCAAGGTGAAACTGGCCTTCCTTATGGACAAGCACGATACCATCGGAATTGATGCCGTAGCAATGTGCGTCAACGACGTAGCATGTGCCGGCGGAGAGCCGTTATTCTTCTTAGATTATATTGCATGCGGTAAGAATTACCCGGAGAAAATTGCAACCATCGTCAGCGGAGTGGCAGAGGGATGCAAGCAGTCCGGTTGTGCCTTAATCGGTGGTGAGACCGCAGAACATCCGGGATTGATGCCGGAAGATGATTACGATTTGGCAGGTTTCGCTGTTGGTGTTGCGGATAAGAAGGACATCATTACCGGCGAAGAGATTCAGCCGGGCGATGTGCTCATTGGTATGGCGTCTACCGGCGTACATTCCAACGGATTTTCCCTGGTACGTAAGGTATTCGAGATGACGGAAGAGTCCTTGAATACTTACTATGACGAGTTGGGAGAGACACTTGGTGAGGCCCTGATTCGTCCAACCCGCATCTATGTGAAGGCTATGAAGGCAATCAAGGATGCCGGTGTTCGTGTTCACGGATGCAGCCACATTACCGGTGGTGGATTCTATGAGAACGTACCGCGTATGCTGCATGACGGTGTACGTGCTGTGATTAAGAAGGATTCCTATGATATGCCTCCGATTTTCCCATTGTTGCAGAAGACCGGTGACATCGCAGAAGAGATGATGTACAACACCTTCAATTGTGGCCTTGGAATGGTCATTGCAGTCAATCCTTCCGATGTAGATGCAACCATGGAAGCCATTCGTTCTACCGGAGATACCCCATTTGTTGTAGGTGAGATTGTTGCCGGCGACAAGGGCGTTGATTTGGTGTAATTGCGAGGAGTGGCCTATGTTAAAAATTGCAGTTATGGTATCCGGCGGAGGTACCAATTTACAGGCAATCATTGACGCCATTGCAAACGGAACCATTACCGACACCCAGATTGTGGCAGTCATATCCAACAATGCGGATGCATACGCGCTAGAGCGTGCCCGCAATGCAGGAATTAAGGCAGTCTGTGTCTCCAGAAAAGAGATTCCGGACCGTGCAGCTTATGATGATGCGTTGCTTGCGGCTGTGGAAGCGTCCGGTGCGGACTTGATTGTGTTGGCAGGATTCCTTGTTGTAATTCCAACGAAGATGATTCAGGCATATCGCAATCGGATTATCAACATTCATCCATCCCTGATTCCGGCTTTTTGTGGAACCGGGTATTACGGATTGAAGGTGCATGAAGGCGTGTTATCCCGCGGAGTTAAGGTGACCGGCGCCACAGTGCATTTTGTAGATGAAGGAACAGACACCGGCCCAATCATCTTACAGAAGGCGGTTGCAGTGGAAGCTGGAGATACTCCGGAACTTCTGCAGCGTCGCGTGATGGAACAGGCGGAATGGAAGCTGCTGCCACAGGCAATCCAGCTCATTGCACATAACAGAGTGCAGGTGGTGGATGGTCATGCAGTGGTGTCCGAATCATAAGGAAAAGATTACTTAGAAATATTGTAAAAAAGAGGGAAAACATGAAAGTATTAGTCATTGGAAGCGGCGGAAGAGAGCATGCCATTTGTCAGGCAGTGGCCAAGTCCTCCCGCGTGGATGAGATTATTTGTGCACCGGGCAATGCAGGTATTGCAACCATGCAGGTGGCCGGCAAGAAGATTTCCTGTGCCCCAATCGGTGCAATGGAGTTCGATAAGCTTGTTGCTTTCGCCAAGGAGCAGGGCGTGGATTTTACCATTGTCGGAATGGACGATCCATTGGTTGGCGGTATCGTAGATGCCTTCGAAGCAGAGGGATTGAAGGTCTTCGGTCCCCGTAAAAATGCGGCAATCCTGGAAGGAAGCAAGGCTTTTTCCAAGGATTTGATGAAGAAGTATGGCATTCCTACCGCAGCTTATGAGAATTTCGATGATCCGCAGAGGGCGCTTGCATACTTAGAGACGGCCAAGATGCCAATCGTATTGAAGGCAGACGGACTGGCTCTTGGTAAGGGTGTATTGATTTGCAACACCTTGGAAGAGGCCAAAGCCGGTGTGAAGGAAATCATGGAAGACAAGAAGTTCGGCGATGCCGGCAACCATATGGTCATTGAGGAGTTTATGACCGGTCGCGAGGTCTCCGTACTTTCTTTTGTGGATGGCAAGTCCATTCAGATTATGAGCTCTGCCCAGGATCACAAGCGTGCAGGAGACGGGGATACCGGCTTGAATACCGGCGGCATGGGAACCTTCTCTCCAAGCCCGTTCTACACTCCGGAAGTGGATGCATTCTGCAAGGAGCACATCTACCAGAAGACCGTGGACGCTATGGCTGCAGAGGGCAGAGAGTTCATGGGCGTGATTTTCTTCGGCCTGATGTTAACCCAGGATGGCCCGAAGGTCTTAGAGTACAATGCCCGCTTCGGTGATCCGGAAGCCCAGGTAGTGCTTCCGCGTATGAAAAATGATATTATAGATGTAATGGAAGCTTGCGTAGATGGCAAGTTGGATTCCCTGAAGTTGGAGTTCGAGGATAATGCGGCAGTATGTGTAGTACTTGCTTCCGAGGGTTATCCGGTATCTTACAAGAAGGGCTATCCGATTACCGGTTTTGAGAAGTTTGACAACGAGAATTTCTTCTGTTTCCATGCAGGAACAGCTCTGAATGAAGCGGGAGAAATCGTGACCAACGGAGGTCGTGTGCTTGGCGTAACTGCCAAGGGTGCAGACCTGAAGACCGCTCGTGCCAAGGCCTACGAAGCTACCGAATGGATTGACTTTGCCAACAAGTACATGCGACATGACATCGGCAAAGCCATCGATGAAGTATAAGTAGTAAGGATTTATGTATTTATGAATTTACCTTTGGACCCGGTGATGTTACTCAGTGTTGTGAACATGAATCTTCGTGATCGTTATTCCAGTTTGACGGATTTTTGTAAGAGCAACAATGTCGATGAAGAGGACATCAAGAAGCGGCTGGCAGCAATCGACTACTATTATGTAGAAGAGAAGAATCAATTTACCTAATGAAAAGAATACGGAACTCATATCAAAAATTCATACCAACGATTATGCGATATCAGATTCCAACCAAGGCAGTGCTATGTTTATTACTCGGCGTTCCGATTTCCGGAGTGCCGGCACTGTCTTTTTTTGTTCTTCTGATGTTAGTGCTGGTGCTCTTGGATTTGCGCGCCATTCGTATTATGACCAGAGAGCTGTTGTATCCGAGCAACCGGGATGTGTTGGAATTAGCACGGGAAGTGCTGGATATTTTTCGCCCGAAAAAGAGCCGGTTCAATCTGCGGAATGCCGGGCTGATCCTGTTGGCGGGAATCATGGCGGTGATTATGGCAGCGATTCTTTTTGCCAACGGCATTCATCTGCCGGCACCCATACGTGTCTTCGTTTATAAGCGCACCAGGAATCTGTTGATCTTCCTGGGTGTGGTTCTTGTGATTTTTTTAATTACCTTCTACCACATGATGCTCCTACAGATGAAGTCCCACGTACGGGGTGTGATTACCTATCGCCAGATGCTACGGTATTTTTTGCCGAAGTACTTGGGATACGTGGGTGGCTATTGGTTCATTTTGATTATGTCTGTTGTAATTCCAACAGTGATTATCGGACAGTGGAATCTGGCTTCCGGCGTGATGCGTTTTTTGAATATCCTAATCTTCGTAATCGGCCTCGGTAACGTGATTGTGGCGACCCTGGTGTTGGTTCCGTTTTTATACCTGGAGCTGAACGGAATTATTCATCATCTGGAAGTGGTTGCGGGCAATCCTGCAATTATGGAATGGGACTATAAGAAATCCAGACGCTATCCCCGCCATGTGACCATGCGAATCATTGCTTCTTTTGCTTTGTTAATCGCACTTTTGACAACGATTTTGTACAATTTCGGGCATCTTTTCCCGGAGAAGGAGGATGCGCTGGTGATTTCTCACCGCGGTGGCGGCATTATGGCGGGAGAGAATACCTTAGCCGGCTTGGAAGAAGCCATTTCCCTTGGAGCCGGTGGAAGCGAGATTGATATTCAGCGTACCCGGGACGGGCATTATATCGTCAACCATGATCGTACCTTCCAGCGTGTTGCCGGCATAAATCGCACCGCTCAGGATATGACCCTAGAGGAAGTGAAGCACCTCCGTGTCCTTGGTCCGGACGGCAAGATGTATCCGGTGGCCACCTTCGAGGAGATGCTGCAGGCGTCCAAGGGCCGCATCCATTTATTCATCGAGCTGAAGGGCTCCTCCGCCAATCGGAAGATGGTGCGGGATGTGGTGCGCATGATTGAAGACTATGACATGGTGGAAGAGTGCTCCATCATTTCCATGAATTACAACATGGTGGAATATGCGGAGGAAACCTATCCAACCATCGACACCGGCTATGTTTGCTATTTTTCCTATGGCAATGTGGCGGCGTTGGATTGCGACTTTTTAGTGCTGCAGGACAAGGGGGCAACGGCTTCCACCGTAATTTTGTCCCAGCTGGCCAACAAGAAGACCTACATCTGGACCATCAACGACAAGCGGTCCATGCATTATTACCTGAACGGAATTGCCGACGGTATCATTACGGACCGGCCGAAGAAGGCACTTTCCATTTATGAAGAGCTGAACAAATAAAAGTCAGATAAAATACAATATTTTCTGTCAACATGGGGTATAATAGAGATGGCGTAATTGTATTCTTGGAACCGTACATCGGGCGTAACAGGAGGAATATATGAGAAAACCACATGTGAACATGAGAAAAATTGCGATGATTGGATGCGGATTCGTAGGTAGTGCATCGGTGTATTCCCTGATGCAGAGCGGACTCTTTTCCGAAATCGTATTGATTGATGCCAATATGGAGAAGGCAGAGGGCGAAGCATTGGATATTAGCCATGGCCTTCCCTTTGCCAAGCCGATGAGCATTTATGCCGGCGATTATGATGATATCGAAGATGCAGCTATCATCATTATTTCCGCAGGTGCAGCCCAGAAGCCGGGCGAGACCAGATTGGATCTTGTGAAGAAGAATATTGGCATTTTTAAGACCATTATTCCGGAGATTGCCAAGCGGGATTGCCAGGGAATTCTCCTCATCGTTGCCAACCCGGTGGACGTGCTTACCTATGCGGCTTTGAAGATGAGCCACTTCCCGGCCAACCGTGTCATCGGTTCCGGAACTGTGTTGGATTCCGCAAGATTTAAATACCTGTTGGGCGAGCATTTACAGGTGGATAGCCGAAGCATCCATGCATTTATCATCGGTGAGCACGGCGATAGTGAGATTGCTACCTGGAGTAGCGCCAACGTATCCGGTATCCCGATTCACAAGATTTGCGAGATGCGCGGATTTATTGACCATGATTATGAGACCAGCCGCATTGCGGATGAGGTAAAAAACAGTGCCTACGAAATCATCGAGAAGAAGGGCGCAACCTATTACGGTATCGGTATGGCGGTTCGTCGTATCTGCGAGGCCATCATCCGTGACGAGGAGAGCGTGCTTCCGGTATCTTCCTTAATGACCGGCCAGTTTGGCATCGAGGGCGTTTGTCTTTCCATGCCGGCCATTGTCGGAGCCAACGGTGTAGATACTTTGCTTCCGATTCCGCTGGATGAGAAAGAGCAGGCAGCATTGCAGGAATCCGCAGCAACTTTGCGGAAAGTCATTGAGGAATCCATTGATTTCTAAGCGTTACTTTTTTAACGAGTCATGTACCTGATTTAGTCCACAAATGTCGTGGTATTGCCCTTTGCAAAAAAATGTTAGGGTGCTATGATAAATATTGTCAAAATTGTATACAAAACAGGACGAGCCTTGGGAATACCAAGGTTCGTTCAATGATTAAATTGATTTATAGAAAAGGAGATTTATTATGTTTGGTTTTGGCGACATGATCGAAAAGTTAAAGAAGGATCCTAAGACAATCGTTTTTACCGAGGGTAACGATCCTCGTATCTTAGAGGCTTCTTCCCGTTTATTGGCTAGCAGCTTCTTGCATCCGATTCTCTTAGGTAACCCGGAAGAGATTGAAGCAGTTGCTGAGAAGGAAGGCTTCAATATCCGTGGTGCAGAGATCATCGATCCTACGAATTACGATCGTATGGACGAGATGGTTGAGCTGTTCTGCGAGCTTCGTAAGTCTAAGGGCGTTACTCCGGAAGAGGCTAAGAAGATTCTTTCCGGCGCTAACTACTTCGGAACCATGCTTGTTAAGATGGGTGTTGCTGATTCCTTACTTGGTGGAGCTACCTATTCTACCGCTGATACCGTTCGTCCTGCATTGCAGTTGATTAAGACCAAGCCTGGTAACAGCATCGTATCTTCTTGCTTCATCTTGGTTCGTCCATCCGCTACCGGTGAGAACGAAGTACTTGCTATGGCTGACTGCGCAATCAACATCAAGCCTACCGCTGATGAGTTGGTAGAGATTGCTGGTGAGACTGCTGAGTGTGCGAAGATCTTCGGTATCGATCCTAAGGTTGCATTCTTAAGCTACTCTACTCTTGGATCCGGTAAGGGTGAGGACGTTGATAAGATGCGTGAAGCTACTGAGAAGGCTAAGGCAAAGTATCCAAACCTTGCAATCGACGGCGAGTTACAGTTCGATGCGGCAGTTGCTCCTCGTGTAGCACGTACCAAGTGCCCGAACTCTGAGGTTGCTGGCCATGCCAACACCTTCATCTTCCCTGACATCAATGCAGGTAACATTGGATACAAGGTTGCTCAGCGTATGGGTAACTTCGAAGCTTACGGCCCAATCCTTCTTGGACTGAACGCTTCCATCAATGATTTGTCCCGTGGATGCAACGGCTTAGAGGTTTACTCCATGGCAATCATTACCGCAGCACTTGCATAATTCATATGAATTGTCTATCCCGGCAGGAATCTGCCGGGATTTTTTTGTGCTTCTGATGATGCCCCTATCCGCGATTGTAGCCATGGCGCATTGGGACTCAAGGGCAAGCCGCTTCGCGGTGCTTTGCACCCTTGATTCCCTGCGCGCCTTGGCAGAGATGTTGACAGGGGGCATAAGAGATATTACCCGCCAGACCGGGGCGGGCATAGGGAATGCGGAATATCAGGAATCCCTATGCCTACAGCCTGGATATGAGGCCATGAAATCGCCCTTGCGGCATAGGGAAAGGGCGAAATCTGAAATCCCTATGCCTGCAGCCCGGATTTAGAGCAGTGAAATCGCCCGCGCGGCATAGGGAAAGGGCGAAATCGGGAATCCCTATGCCTGCAGCATGGATTTGGAGCAGTAAAATCGCCCTTACGGCATAGGGAAAGGGCGAAATCTGAAATCCCTATGCCTGTGACCCGGAATGGGCAATAGAATTTAGGCAGAATGGCATAGGGATTAAGATGAATTGCAAATCCCTATGCCGGTCTAGTCTGATAGAGTGCTGGAATCAGTATCCTACCTCCCAGACAGCGCAAATACTGAAAATCACGTACCTCTCGAGCCCATGAGCGCACGTTATATCAGTATTTGCGGACACACAGCTTTTGAATACTGATGGGGGGAGGGCTACAGCTCTGGCGGGAAGTGCTGGAATCAGTATCCTACCTCCCAGACAGCGCAAATACTGAAAATCACGCACCTCCCGTACTCCTGAACGCATGCTATATCAGTATCTGCCACTCCATAGCGGGAGAATACTGAAAAAAAGGCATTTTTTAGTGAAATCCCCCACCCAAGCGCTGTTCACTAAAGAAATTTGTGCCTGTGTCCAAGGCACTTAAGTGAACAGTGCGCCCCATGGATATTTCACTAAAATTTTCTTGCTAAGCATCCAGTCAATCCTCAAAAACTTTAGTGAACTCGCCGGCATTTGAGTACTTCACTAAGAAATGCTGCCTTGGTGGAAGAATTATTCCTCTCATGCCCCCTGCCAACCCAAATGCCAAGCCTCTTCGCTGGTCAAGGGCTTGCCGCTCTGCGGTGCTTGCACCCTTGAACCGCGAAGGGGCGCGGCTATAATCCAATCCCGGGGCATGAGAGTATCCAAATTTCTACACCGGTTTCGGAAAGGTTTCGCTACCGGTGTGGGCTTGTTATGGTATGCTTAATTTTGGGTGAGAGAAAATAATACCAGGGGGTAATGATATGAAACAACGAACGTTGCATGGGCTGTTGGCCATGACCATGTGTATAACCATGGCTGTGGGACTTGTGGGCTGTGGAAAAGCAGCACCAGAGCCGGCGGCGGAAGCAGTAACCGAAGAAGAACCATCAGAGGAAGAAGCAGAAGAAGCATCGGACGGAGGAACAAATCTTCTGGAGAATGGTGACTTCTCCAACGGTACCGACCAATGGTTCACCTATTGCTCTGACGGCGAGGCTGCACTGTCCGTAACGGAAGATGGTGAATTGGACGTTAACATCTCTAACTTAGGTTCTGTGGAGTATGGTGTACAGCTCTACCATGATGGCTTCGGATTGGATGAAGGCTGCGATTATCAGCTGTCCTTCGACGCATACGCAACAGTGAAGCGCCCGGCAGAGATGCGCTTCCAGATCAATGGTGGCGACTATCACGCATACTATTCTGAAAAGCCTACGCTCATGTTGGAAAAGCAACATTATGACTTTTACTTTACCATGAACGAGACCTCGGATCCGGCGCCGAGATTCTGCTTCAACATTGGAAGAATGGCCGGTGTAAGCGAAGAGCAGCAGCACATCTACTTCGATAACTTTGTGCTGACCTTAGCAGACGACTCCAATCGTGTTGCCGGTAGCGGAACCCAGGAAGTATCAGATATTGCGGTAGACCAGATCGGTTATCTTCCGAAGGCTTATAAATCTGCAACCCTGCGTGGTGCAGCATTGAACCAGACGGCAAAGCTTGTTGATGAGAGCACCGGCAAGTCTGTTTTAGAGGCTAAAATCGATGGAGGAACGGATGATCCGGACACCGGAGAGAAGGAAGCTGCCTTTGATTTTACCAAGATTACCGCAGAAGGCACCTACCATGTAGAAGCCGGGGATGTGGTATCTCCAACATTTAAGATTTCCAAGGATGTCTATAATGATGCCTTAAAAGCCTCCTTAAAGATGTTCTATTACCAGCGTTGCGGAGAGGAACTGCCTGCAGAATATGCGGGAGATTGGGCTCATCCGGAATGCCACGTGAATAATTCCGTACTGTACGAGAATAGTTCCTTGGAAGTGGATGTATCCGGCGGCTGGCATGATGCCGGCGACTACGGACGTTATTCCGTAGCAGGAGCAACTGCTGCAGCAGACTTGCTCTTGGCATACGAGAACTATCCACAGGTCTTCGACGATGCAGTGGGTATTCCGGAGAGCGGTAACGGCGTACCGGATGTTTTGGATGAGGCAAAATATGAGCTGAACTGGCTTATGAAAATGCAACGGGATGATGGTGCGGTGTACCATAAGGTATCCTGCAGAAGCTTCCCGGGAGAAGTGATGCCACAGGATGAAACCGACCAGATGGTAGTCATGTATGTATCTACTACCGCAACCGGAGACTTCGCCGGCGTAATGGCCATTGCATCCCGTGTTTATGCAGCAACGGATCCGTCCTTTGCGAAGAAGTGCTTGGATGCTTCCAAGAAGGCAGCAACTTATCTGATGGGAACAGACCGTGATACCAAGGGATATCGGAATCCCGGCAATGTATCCACCGGTGAGTACGAGGATGCCAACGATATTGATGAGCGCTTCTGGGCTTATGCAGAGCTGTATAAGACCACCGGTGATATCGCATATGAACAGGCCTTGCAAAAAGAAATTCCAACCAACGGTTACACCTTAGGCTGGCAGGGTGTTGGCGGCTATGGCATGTATGCATACATGACCTGCAAGAGCTTCGATGACGGACTACTCGTTAGTGAGGCGGAGCGCACTGCCAAGGAAATCACAGACAATGCCAATACCTATAGCTATGGTTCCTCCATCGTGGGAGATTACCCATGGGGCAGTAACTTAACCATCGCCAATAACGGCCAGTTCCTGTTGATGATGAAGCAGGCCCTTGGCAAAACGGATCAGAATACCATTGATAAGCAGTTACATTATCTCTTTGGTAATAACGCTACAGGATATTGCTTCTTAACGGGATTCGGAACCGTATCCCCACAGCATCCGCACCATCGCCCGTCCCAGTCTACTATGAAGACGGTACCTGGAATGATTGTGGGAGGCCCGAATAATGGCCTCAACGATCCGTTTGTACAGAACGTACTGAAGGATACCCCAAGAGCCAAGTGCTACGCAGACAACGGCCAGAGCTACTCCACCAACGAAATTACCATTTACTGGAACTCTCCGGTGGTCTACCTCTTAGCAGGCGAGATTGCACAAACCAAATAAACACAAGCGTCCGAGCAACTTCGCCCGGGCGCTTTTTTGCTCTGCGAAAAAAGAGATGTTGACAAGAAAACTGGGAATTCATATAATGACATCATAAAACATACTAATCCACTAGGAAAATAGGAAATGAAAATCGGAGGAGGAAAAAAGATGAGTAAGTTCGTAGAATCAACCACAGAGTTAATTGGTAATACTCCACTGCTGAAGGCATCCAAGTATGCGAAGAATGCCGGTGTGGAGAAGGCAACCATTTTTACCAAGTTAGAGCTGTTTAATCCGGCAGGATCCGTGAAGGACCGTGTTGCATATAGCATGATCGTAGATGCAGAGGAGAAGGGCCTTCTGAAGCCGGGTGCAACCATCATTGAGCCGACCAGCGGTAACACCGGAATCGGAATCGCAGCAGTTGCAACCGCAAGAGGATATCACGCCGTATTGACCCTTCCGGATACCATGTCCGTAGAGCGTCGTAACCTGTTGAAGGCATACGGTGCAGAGATTGTTTTGACCGAAGGCGCTAAGGGTATGAAGGGTGCCATCGAGAAGGCAGAGGAAATCCATAAGAACACCCCTGGTTCCATTATCTTAGGTCAGTTCGATAACTTGGCCAACGTAGCTGCCCATGAGAAGACCACCGGACCGGAGATCTGGGAGCAGACCGAGGGCAAGGTCGACATCTTCGTAGCAGGCGTAGGTACCGGCGGAACATTGACCGGTGTAGGTCATTATTTGAAGAGTAAGAACCCAAATGTTAAAATAGTTGCAGTAGAGCCGGAGACATCCCCGGTACTGTCTAAGGGTGAGGCAGGACCTCATAAGATTCAGGGAATCGGTGCCAACTTCGTACCGGCAATTTTGGATCGTGACGTATACGACGAAGTTATTACCATCAACAACGAAGACTGCTTTACCGAGGGTAAGCGCTTCGCATTAAGCGAGGGAGTCATCGTCGGAATCTCCAGTGGTGCCGCATTGAAGGCAGCAACACAGCTTGCAAACCGCCCGGAGAACGCCGGCAAGAATATCGTGGTCTTGTTACCGGATTCCGGAGACCGCTATCTGTCGACTCCATTATTTGGATAAAAGAGCGAGGAACATTATGAAAATTTCAACCAAAGGAAGATATGCATTGCGACTGATGCTGGACTTAGCCCTGTACAATACCGGTGATCCGGTAAGTCTGAAGGACATTGCCAAGCGTCAGGAAATCTCCGAGAAATATTTGGAACAGATCATCGCCATTTTGAACAAGGCGGGGTTCGTTCGAAGCATTCGCGGAGCTCAGGGAGGCTATGTATTACGCAAAGAACCGAAGGAATACACCGTAGGAGATATTCTCCGTTTGACGGAAGGTTCCTTAGCACCGGTAGCTTGCGTAGGAGATGACGGGGACACCTGCGATCGGGAAAAAGATTGCGTTACAGTACGTGTTTGGAGTATGCTTAATGATGCAATCAACAATGTAGTAGACAACCTGACGTTGGAGGACTTGATTGCGTGGGAGGCTGAAAAAGCTGATCAATACGTAATTTAAGGGGGTTTCTCATGAATCATCTCGTTTTCATACCGGGAATCATATTGGCGGTGATGGGCATCGTTTTTTCTGTACTCTATACCAGGGAACGTCTGCAGTTTGGCAGACCTTCCCTAAAGGGAGTATTTTTAAAAACGGCGGCCAGCACCGCTTTTTTGATGACAGCAATGCTGAGCATTTTCGGCCAGCCGATTCTGACGGTGAATCCGGATTTGGCAGCGGGAGAAGTGCTGACAACGCGGCATTGCTATTTGTTTTTCGTGGAAGCGGGACTGGTGATGGGACTGTTGGGAGATGTGTGGCTGGCCCTAAAGCACTTTTCTAAAGAGAGCAAAGAGACCTACACCACCGCAGGTGTGCTGTGTTTTGGCTTTGCCCATGTGTTCTATATGATTGGCATGATTGCCTTCTATGGGGATTTCAATCGGCTGTTCTTCGTGCTATGGCCTTTTGGCCTTGGCATGTTCTTAGGTGCCGTGGTAGGCAGTTGCGGCAATCGTGTGGGCCTGCGCTTCGGACACTTTAAGAAGCCGGTGACTGTCTACGGAACCCTGGTTGGGTCCATGGCCCTCTTGGCCGGTTCTCTGGCCTTCATGTACGGCTTTTCGGAGCCGACCTTGAACCTGATGTTTATCGGGGGATTTTGCTTCCTCATATCGGATTTGATTCTGGCGGGAAGCTATTTCGGACATGGAAAAAACAAGGCGCACTACGTAATCACAAATCACTTGTTTTACTTCGGCGCCTTGGTACTCATCGCAATGAGCGTATATTTTATTTAAATCTGTGTAGAATCCGCAAGAGACTTGGAAGAGATGAAGGCTGTATGCATCAGCATGATTTGTCCCTTCTGAGTCTTTTTTACTTGGTACAATGCGTTGTCCGCGGTGTAGAGGAAGTCCCAGAGCTTGTTGCCGGACTTCGGAACGCGGTTGCGGATACCCTGAGAGACGGTAACAATCGGGGAGGTCTTGGAGTATTTGTGGCTGATGCCAAGGGCCAAGACCCGGTTACGAATCTCTTCGGCAATCTTCATAATTTCCTCGTCGGTCATGTTGCGGTAGACCACCACGAACTCGTCGCCGCCGTAACGGCCCACATAGATGCGGGAATCTTCGGTAAAACCTTTTAGAATGCCGGCAATCTTAATAAGAACCTCATCGCCGGCTTGGTGTCCGTAGGTATCGTTGTATTCTTTGAAAAAGTCAATGTCCAAAAATTCTATGCCCAAGGACTCTTCCATGTGATAGCAATCTTCGAAAACCTCTTCCAAATAATCGTTCAAGGCACCACGGTTCGGGATGCCGGTGAGCCGATCGGTGTTGGCTGCCGCCGACAGACGCTCGTTCTCTTTTTTCATGGCGTCTAAGGACAGTCTGGTCTCCAGAGCAATGGCGTAAGCCTTGTTGGCACTTGACTTGTGCAGCTCCGCATAGCGGTAGTAATCATTCAGCGCCCCAAGATAAGCGGCCTCGTCATTTATCTGAGAGTAGAGGGTAATCCGATGCTTAGCGAAGGTTTCCTGGATATTCGGAATATCAGACTCTGCCAGAATCGGAGCGGTGTAGCAAACGGTCTCTTCCGCAGCGTTGTAATGCTCAATCTCAATCATAAGCTGTATGAAATCCAACACTTCCGTGATGGATCCAAGGTCCATCTCTCCTCGCTTCAATTGTTGTAAAAACAACTGAATCTGACGGTCCCGTGCAGCCTCGTCCCCCTCTTCATTGCTCATGCGAATGCGAAACAGCATGAAAAACAAATCCTGGGATATCTCTTCGGGAGCGGCGGACTCACTGATGACTTTGTCCAGACCTGCAAGGCTTCTTCTGGCGGATGCCTGTCGGTGTAACAGGAGATTGATGTTACCTTCGGAACAATAGCAGTAGCCCTCCAGCATGGATCGCTCCTTGGTTGGGAGCTTGTGGATGATCCGGTGCGCCTCCTTGATATAGCGCAGAGCAATCTTGTATTCCTCAATCTGGATATAAATCTGCCCAATGTTGAACATAATCATAGCGGTAATCTCGGTAGGGTCTTGGCTTCCTAGGAGGTTCAGGGCCTTCATGTAATAGTCCATGGAGAGTTGAATGTTGCCATGATTGTGGGCATCAATACCGAGATGGTTGTAGACCTGCATGAGATAGCCGGTCTCTTCGGTATTCTGAAGATACAGGATAGCTTGCTGCAGACTGGTCTGGAAGTCCTTGTTATTGTGCTTGAAATCGAAGCATGCACTGCCTAAATAGAAGTAGGCCACGCCGATTAATGAAGCGTCTTCTGTTTTCTTGGCTTCCTTCAAAAAAGCCTTGGCATGCAGCATGGCGTGCTTATCGTGCAGGGCCTTGTCTTGCTTTACCTGTTCATAGAGTTTTTGAATATTTGTACTGTAACTTTCGATGTTCACTGCATCGTCCCCCACAAGCATACGGTTAGCGTCTTACGTACTAATAATTATACCATATACCACTGGGGTATGGTAAAATGAAGAGTACAAAATGATGAGTATAAATAAGTGCATATCATTTGATGTTGAGGGTTTAAATATATGGACAAGCGAATAGCATTCCAACGTGGAATTTTTTATATAGCTGTGTTTTTGTTGTTTGTATATTGCATAGCTTTTTTCTTGTTTTTCAAGCGCAACTACAAGGACATTGAGACCTTTGCCAGCGGACCTGTTTGGACGGTGACGTTGCCGGACGGTTCGGTACATGAAGGGGTAGACTTAGCTCATACCCGCTTGCAGTATCACCTGAAGGAGGGCGAGGCACTATCCGTGGAGGCAGATATCCCATCGAGTTTCGGTGGAGAGTTGACGGCAATGGCCTTCACACGTCAGTCTGCTCTGGTAGGTTATGTCAATGACCGGGAGATTTACCATTATCGTGAGGACCATCTGGATCGTTTTGTGGGCAATGGATATCAGTTCGTTCAGATTCCGGTGACCGGTTCCGAACGGCACTTGCGCTTGGATGTCATTGGGTGTCGTGGTCGTGCCATCAATTCCATTCCGAATATTGTTTTGACCCGGTCTCGGGAGATTTACAGCTATTTCCTCGGTGAGCACATGATTATGATGTTCTGCGGAGTGTTTTTGGCGTTGCTTGGATTGTTGGTGACCTGCATCAGTTTGATCTATTTTTCCTTCGACTACGATTATTATCCTCTGGTGTTGATTGGCATAATCGGTATTCTTTCCGGTATTTGGTGCACCAGTAATGTGAAGACTTTGGAACTGTTGTCCTTAGACATCGGAATGAATTCCTTTATGGAATACATCTCCTTGTACTTCATGCCGGCGCCGGTATTGCAGTTTATCCGCTTCCGTCATGAAAAAGAGCGACGTAGCATTATTCTTTTGAATATTGGAACCGCCGTTGTTATTGTTTTTGCTGTTGTAACCATGCTATTGCATAGTTCCGGCAAGATTATTATTTCGGACGCGTTGCCGGTTTTCCATATGTTTGTGGGCGGCTATATCGTTCTGATTCTTCTAAGTGGCGTCAAGAGCCCGAAGAAGATGGAACACTACGAATACTACTATTTGATTGGTTTTGCCATCAGCATCATAGCATCCCTTTCCTATATTGTGCGATTCCAGATTTCCAATATCTGGGGCATCGGAAGTTCTACCATTGATTTTAGCTTCCTGCCGCTGGCGATTCTGATTTTCGTATTGTTCTTAATTTTCGGATACTTGGGATTTATTCGTACCCGCGTTATTTCCCGAGCTGAGAAGGAGATTTTGGAACAGCGTGCCTATGAGGACCGGATGACGGGACTTTTTAACCGTGCCAAGGGTGAGAGTCTGATGCATGCGTTGAATGACCGCAGCAACGGTGACCCATATGCCATTGTGAATTTTGATATGAACGGATTGAAGCGTACCAACGACACCTTGGGCCATTACACGGGAGATGCCATGCTGATTCGGTTTGCCAAGCTGCTGCAGGAACACTTCGGATCCATTGGAACACCGATTCGTATGAGCGGTGATGAATTTCTTGTTCTGGTTCGCGGAATGGGTAACATTGTTCGAATTGATGATGCGCTCCGTGGATTGGTGGAGGACGAGGCGAGAATATCCGCCGAAGAAGACTATGTAATGGATGCAGCATATGGCGTGGCCAAGAGTATGGAGTTTTTGGATCCGGATGCCGAGTCCGTATACCGAATGGCAGACGATCGCATGTATGAGATGAAGGTTGCTTCACAAAAGGGAAGAGAATGAGCACAAGACACGTAATTAAAGACAAAAGAATACGATTGTTTAACGCCACAGCCGGCGTCCTTATCATGCTCATGATGTTTGCCAGCACGATGTTGCTTTTACAACGTCAGAGCGGCGAGGGAGTCAATGACTACAGCGAGAATTGGACCGTGGTGTATCATGGGAAACGCTATGAGAACGTGAATCTGCATGATTTCATTCTTCCGGAAGTACCGGCCCGCAATGATGTGCTGACGTTGACGAAGCGCCTGGACGAGGACATTCCGTCGGATTCCAGCGTGATGATGATTACTTATCTGTCTAAGGTGACGATTAGTTATGATGACATTCCGCTGTACCACTATGGCCGTGAGGATGAAGCCAGTGGACGTATGGTGGGAAGCGGATACCATTATTTCCGCATTCATCCTTTTATGCTGGGGAAGGAACTGAAGATTGAGATTATGGCGGCTGAGAATGGGGCTTTTACCAATGTAGACCCAATCTACATGATGCCGACGGACCGTTTGATGACCACTTACGCCAAGCGCCATGCCTGGTCTATGTTTTCCAGCATTTTCCTGTTTATGTTAGGGGTATGTCTGGTGGGCGTATCCATTTTCCCGATGGATACCTGGAGAAACCGGGCGAGACTGACGTTGATTGGAGCCTTTGCATTATTGACGGGCTTATGGACCATGGGTTCCGTGAAGTTCTTACAGCTTTTATCCTCGGATTTGACGGCAAATTCCGAGATTGAGTATTTGTCCTTGTTTTTAGCGCCGCTACCACTTTTTATTCTGATTTGCAGTTTGCGTCGGGAAGCGGGCGGATGGCAGTACAAGGTGATGCAGGTGGTAACTGCCTGTTTTGCGGCAGCGGATGTATTTTTCATAGTATTGCATTTTTTCGGAATTGCACATTTTTGCATATCCCTTACCATGTTCCATGTGATTGCGGCACTAAGCTTGCTTGTGACCATTATCAGTGGTATACGACCGCTTCGGGAGATGAATAAGCAGGAACGCTTTATGAATCTGGGATTGACGATTCTGTTTCTCTTCGGAGGAGTGGATTTGGTGCGGTTCAACTTGCAGAAGTACTTCTTCCCGAATCACATCTGGTTGTCGGAATCCATCCTTCCGGTAGGTGCGTTGATTTTTATCGTGTTCCTTCTGATTGGATACCTGATGTATCTCTATGACATTATGAAGAAGGAGACGGAGCGACAGACCTTGACTAACCTGGCATATCGGGATCCGATGACGGGGCTGTATAACCGTGCCAGCATCATTGAGGTGTTCAAGCAGTCCCTGGATGTGGGAGAGCAGGTGCACTTGCTGTTGTTTGATGTGAATGGATTGAAGCATGTGAATGACACCATGGGTCATACCAAAGGCGATGAGCTGATTGCAACCTTTGCCAAGGTATTGTTGAAGACCTTCGGCAAGTTCGGAAGCTGTGCCCGTATCGGCGGCGATGAGTTCGTTGTGTTGGTGCCGGGAGAGCATGGCAACAAGATAGAAGCAGCGTTGGAGAAGTTCACACTTATGGAAGTGACCACGTCCCAGGAAACGGGCTTTAAGATTCGCGCCGCTTATGGTCAGGCCAGCAGCGAGGAAGTCTCCGAGAAGACCACGGATGAGATGTATCGCCTGGCAGATTCCAGAATGTATGCTATGAAGCAGCGGATGAAGGCCAATGATGAGGCGGATTTCCGCGATTAGAAGAATGAAGAATGTAGAGCACCCCGGCAGTGGACTGTCGGGGTGTTTTTTCCCTTCAACCGCTGGTTCAATTTTCTTCCCATCCTCTTGCAGATATGCTAATCTTGAAACGATGGGACACTTGTCCAACTCAGCAAAAGGGAGGAAATTATGAAGAAGTTTAATGCTGACAAGATTATTAACGACAAAACCGCGAACCCCAAAGTCTTTGGCATAGGGCTCTTGGTGCTTCTGTTACTGATTGTGGTACTGCGCTGCTTCTACACCGTGGATGAGCAGAACAACGCCGTAGTCACACAGTTTGGCCGCGTATTGAAGGTCAACACCGCCGGAATGTATTTCAAGGCGCCATGGCAGGCGGTTCATAAGGTAGATATGACTACACACGGAACCGGAATCGGCTACACCGTCAATGGTGAAGGCCAGAACATTACCGATACAGACACCGGAATCATGATTACGTCTGATTTCAACCTGTTGAACATTGATTTTTACCTGGAATATCGCGTATCCGATCCGGTGGCTTACCTCTACAATTCCGAGGAACCGGAGGAAATCCTGGCTAACATCGCAATGGCCAATATTCGTACTGTAGTCTCCAACTACACCGTTGACGAAGCCATGACCACCAGCAAGAGCCAGATTCAGGCGGACATCAAGGAAGCGATGATTAAGGAATTGGAAAAAAGAGACGTGGGACTTACTGTTGTAAATATCACAATTCAGGACTCCGCTCCGCCAACCGATGAAATCGTAGCAGCTTTCAAGTCCGTAGAAACCGCAAAGCAGGGTGCCGATACCGCTAAGAACAATGCGCTGCAGTATCAGAACCAGAAGATTCCGGAAGCAGAAGCTAAGGCCGATGCCGTTATCCAGAAAGCCAACGCCGCTAAAGAGGCGCGTATCGCTGAGGCAGAGGGCCAGGTAGCCCGCTTCAACCAGACTTACGAGGAATACCAGAAATATCCGTTGGTTACCAAGCGTCGTATGTTCTATGAGAAGATGGAAGAGATTCTTCCGAACCTGAAGGTCATCATCACCGATGGCAACACACAGACTGTTTATCCATTGGACAGCTTCACTGCAGGATCCACCGGCACAAGCTCTAACACAGCAGAATAGGAGGCAGACATGGGAAAGACAATTAAAAAAGTTGTGATTATCGCAGTGGCATGCCTTGCAGTATTGATTCTGTTTGGCTCTACCGCTTATACCGTACATCCGAACGAATCCGCGATTGTGATTCGTTTGGGAAGAATTCAGAACATCCAGTCCAAGACCGGATTGCACTTCCGTGTACCGTTTATCGATACCGTAAACACCGTTTATACCGGCGATATCCTCTATGATATCCCAACATCTGATGTTATTACTTCAGACAAAAAATCTATGATTGCAGATGACTACGTGGTATGGACCATCACCGATCCGAAGAAGTATTACCAGACTTTAGGTGCCATTCGTGGACGTGCGGAAGAACGTATCGAGGCGGCTGTATATAACGCAACCAAGAATACCATTTCTTCCATGAAACAGGATGATATCATTGCCGCTCGTGGAAATACCTTAACCAACCTGATTACCGAGGCATCTAATTCCGATATTGCCCAGTACGGTATTGAGATTAAGATTGCAGAGATTAAGGCCCTAGACCTTCCGGATGATAACAAGGAAGCCGTTTACGAGCGTATGATTTCCGAGCGTAACAACATCGCAGCCAGCTATACCGCTAAGGGTGAGGCCGAGGCGAAGAAAATCATGAACGAGACCGATAAGGAAGTTAGCATCACCGTTGCCAACGCTAAGGCAGAAGCTGCCAAAATCGAGGCAGAAGGCGAAGCAGAATACATGCGTATTCTCTCTGATGCTTACAATGACGAAGGCAAGGCAGACTTTTATAACTTCATTCGAGGATTAGATTCCCTGAAGGCATTGGCCGGCGAGGACAAGACTTTGATCCTGGATAAAAATTCCGAGTTAGCAAGATTATTGTACGGATTGAACTAAATAAAGATGCAAAAACACCCCGACAGTCCACTGCCGGGGTGTTGTACATTCCAATATTAAATATAGCTCTCGCCGTTCACGGTGGCGCTGTCGGTTTCATCCAACGGAATCACCAGGCACTTCACACCATCTACGAAGGTAGAAGAAATCTGGTCCACCTTCTCCGGGGAAACCTTCACCACGATGTCTACGGACTCGCCGTCCTTCTGGATGACACCGGATTCCTCCAACTGCTTGGTCAGCTCCACCACCTTCTCCTCTAACTGCTTCTTCTCCACACGCATCTCATTGTTCTTGATGACGCGGGCATCTAAGATCTCAGCTGCATCCGGCTTCTCCTCCGGGAAGAACTCCTCGAACTTCTCGGAAACGGTCTTGGCCTTCTGCTCGGAGAGACCGCTTTCTTCCAGAATCAGATTCACATGATCCTTATCTAAGATAACCGGCTGGTCCTTGTCCTGGAACTCGGCCTGCTCAATGATGTAGTCGTTGATGTTCTGGTGAACGTCGATTAGGACTTCCTTCGCCTCATCGTTGTCCGCACCAACGGCCTGAATAACCATGTTCTCGAAGGCCTGCTTCTTCTCAGCAGCGGTGTACTTGGAATCGCAACCCATGCCGCGCTCCCAGAACTCCTTGTGTGGCTCCTTCGGATCCTTGGCATAGAGCATAATGCTGTGAATATCTGCGCAACGATCGGAAAAAGCAGGGAAGGTGAATCCTGTATCAACCGGACCAACCACCCAGTCACGAATGCGGGCACCGATGCGGTTCTCGTCTTCACGATAGCCAAGTCCAGGCTTGCTAAGATTAACCGGACAAAGGGCGCACATGATGTACTCGTAAACAACCTCGGACTCATCCAAGGTCAAATCATCCGTCGTCTTCGTCGGAACGTCATAGACGTCATGGAAGAGTAGGATGAGGTAGTTGCCTACGAAATCATAGGTCTCAATGACATGATCGTAAAATGCATCCAGCAATCCATCATCTTTTAACTTGCTCTCGCGAAGGGCCATGAGAAGCTTGTGGGTACCGTCGTCAAGCTCCTCATCCAGCGGGAACTGAAGCTCCATTAAGTTGTTGCCTACGGTACCGGACAGGCACTTGTTAACAATCTCCAGATATTTATGAAATTCTTCATCCTCTAGGTTCAAAAAAGTAGAACCGAATTGGGTGACCTTCTCTTTGCCTGCATCCACGTAACATCCGCAAACACGGGTGATGGTGCAGGATTCTTTTTTGAAGCGACGCTTAATCTCTGTAACTTCTTTTTTGTTCATAATCAACACTCCGTTTCATTCGAATTCGCCGTTTCATTATAGCGAATCCGTCTTGTTTTTTCTACATTCGTGCGTTAAACTAGAAAAGTGATTTTTTATAAGAAAAAACACTAGAAATCGATTGAAAGAAGGAAAAGAAAATGAGTAAGAAAGTAGTTGAGATTCGTACCCTGTACAAGGATACGGAAAAGTATGCAGATCAAGAGGTGACCATCGGAGGATGGATTCGTAATCGTCGTGATTCCAAGACCTTCGGATTCTTGTCCGTTAATGATGGTACATTTTTTAAACCGGTTCAGGTTGTTTATGCAGATTCCCTCAATAATTTCAATGAGATTTCTAAGTTCAATATTGGCGCTGCTGTTTACGCAACCGGTAAGTTAGTTCTTACCCCGGGTGCACAGCAGCCATTCGAGTTACAGGCAACTGAGGTTGTTTTAGAGGGTGCTTCCACACCGGATTACCCAATCCAGCCGAAGCGTCACACCATGGAGTACTTACGTACCGTGACACATCTTCGTGCACGTACCAACACCTTCGAGGCCGTATTCCGTGTACGTTCCTTGGCAGCTTATGCCATTCATAAGTTCTTCCAGGAGCGGGACTTCGTCTATGTTCACACTCCAATCATCACCGGTAGTGATGCAGAGGGTGCCGGCGAGATGTTCCAGGTAACCACTTTGGACCAGAACAATCTTCCGATGACCTCGGACGGCAAGGTGGATTACAGCCAGGACTTCTTCGGAAAAAGCACGAACTTAACCGTATCCGGCCAGTTGAACGGCGAGACCTTCGCTATGGCATTCAAGAACATCTACACCTTTGGACCGACCTTCCGTGCAGAGAACTCCAACACCACCCGTCATGCAGCTGAGTTCTGGATGATTGAGCCGGAGATCGCTTTTGCTGATCTTGAGGATGACATGGAGTTGGCTGAGGACATGTTAAAATATGTCATCACCTATGTAATGGAGAATGCTCCGGAAGAGATGGAGTTCTTCAACAAGTTTGTAGATAAGGGACTGATTGAGCGTCTCAACCATGTCGTAAATTCCGACTTCGGTCGTATCACTTACACCGACGCCATCAAGGAATTGGAGAAGCACAACGACCAGTTCGATTACAAGGTATTCTGGGGTTGCGATTTGCAGACCGAGCATGAGCGTTTCTTAACTGAGGAGATCTTCAAGCGCCCGGTATTCGTAACCGATTATCCGAAGGACATTAAGGCCTTCTATATGAAACTGAACGAGGATGGCAAGACTGTTGCCGCTATGGACTGTCTGGTTCCTGGCATCGGAGAGATCATCGGTGGTTCTCAGCGTGAGGACGACCTGGAGATTCTTACCAACCGCATGAAAGAACTTGGCATGGGCCTTGAGGACTACCAGTTCTATCTTGACCTGCGCAAGTACGGATCTGCTCGCCATGCAGGCTTCGGACTTGGATTCGAGCGTTGCGTTATGTACCTCACCGGAATGGGCAACATCCGCGATGTGCTTCCATTCCCACGTACCGTAGGTACCTGCGAACTGTAATTGAAAAAGAAGGAAAGAAAAAGGAAAAAGAAGATGAGTAAAATAGTAATACCCGAGGGATACAGCCCGGCGCTGAATCTCAAGGAGACGCAGATTGCGATTAAGAAGGTCAAGGACTTTTTTCAGGAGCAGCTGGCAACGGAGCTGAACTTGCACCGTGTGTCCGCACCGCTGTTTGTAACGCCGGAGAGCGGCTTGAACGATAACCTGAATGGTGTGGAGCGTCCGGTAAGCTTCGGTGTGAAGGAGCTGGACGATAAGCAGGTAGAGGTGGTACATTCCCTTGCGAAGTGGAAGCGTATGGCGTTAGGCCGATATGAGTTCCGCGTAGGCGAGGGCTTATATACCGATATGAATGCGATTCGCCGTGATGAGGATACCGATAACATTCACTCCATCTATGTAGATCAGTGGGACTGGGAGAAGATCATTACCAAGGAACAGCGTACCGTTGAAACACTGAAGGAGACGGTGAAGGCCGTATATGAGGCCTTGCGTGTTACCGAGAAGCACATGTCCAATAACTACGACTATATTGAGTGCTTCCTTCCGGAGCAGATTACCTTCATCACCTCACAGGAACTGTTGGATCTATATCCGGATAAGACCGCCAAGGAGCGTGAATACGCCATCGCCAAGGAGAAGGGCGCTGTTTTCATTATGAAGATCGGTGACCTGTTATCCAACGGTGAGAAGCACGACGGACGTGCGCCGGACTATGATGACTGGGAATTGAACGGAGATATCATTGTATATTATCCGGTGACAGATATTGCATTGGAACTGTCTTCCATGGGCATTCGTGTAGACGAGAAGAGTCTCCATGAACAGCTGGAGAAGGCCGGTTGCCTCGAGCGTGAGCAGCTGCCGTTCCAGAAGGGTGTTTTAGAACAGAAGCTTCCATATACCATTGGAGGAGGTATTGGACAGTCCCGTATCTGTATGTTTTTCCTCCGCAAGTGCCACATCGGAGAGGTACAGTCCTCCATTTGGCCGGAAGAAGAAGTGGAGTACGCACGTAAGAAGGGTGTGATAATTCTATAATTCTCACTGTGTGCTTCCTTCCACAAAGAAAGGTAACTATATGAGCAAAAAGAATCTACATGACGAAGCAATGGATTATTTGATGGATGGCATTCTGTGTCTTCAGACCAGAGAAGAAGCCTACAATTTTTTTACCGATTTGTGTACGGTGAATGAGTTGGAGGATTTAAGACAGCGTTTTCACGTTGCCTCCATGTTGCGCCAGGAGCGCACCTACCAGGAAATCGTTGAGAAGACCGGTGCGTCTACCGCTACCATCAGCCGCGTAAACCGTGCCATCAACTATGGCGATGACGGTTATGATGTAGTATTTGAACGCTTAGAAGGAAAAGAAAAGGCATAAGTAGTTTTATGAATTTATTAGATCAATTGAACCCGGAGCAGCAGCGCGCAGTGCTTACCACCGAAGGCCCGGTCCTGATTCTTGCAGGTGCCGGATCCGGTAAGACCCGTGTGCTGGTGCATCGTGTAGCAAATCTTATGGCCAATGGTGTGGCACCATATCACATCATGGCCATTACTTTTACTAACAAGGCAGCCGGCGAGATGCGGGAACGAATCAACAACCTCATCGGTACCGGCGCGGAGCAGATTTGGGTGGCAACCTTCCACTCCAGCTGTGTTCGCATCCTTCGTCGTTACGGCGACCGCATCGGATATGGAACCAATTTTTCCATCTATGATACGGACGACACCAAGACGGTGATGAAGGAAGTCTTGAAAAAACTGAATATCGACACCAAGAAATTCAAGGAGCGTTATTTCCTGAATGCAATTTCCTCCGCGAAGAATGAGATGATTACCGCAGAGGAATATGCCCTGAATGCAGGCAGTGACTTGGCCAAGAGCCGTATTGCCGGCGTGTACCGAGAGTACCAGGCCAGAATGCGGGCCAATAACGCTATGGATTTCGATGATTTGTTGGTGGAGTGTGTGAACCTGTTGAAACAGGATCCGGAAGTGCTGAATTACTACCAGACCAAGTTCGAATACATCATGGTGGACGAGTACCAGGATACCAATACGGTACAGTTCGAGCTGGTGCGCCTCTTAGCCGGCGGCCGACAGAATCTGTGTGTGGTAGGTGATGATGACCAGTCCATCTATAAGTTCCGTGGCGCCAACATTTATAACATCCTGAACTTCGAGCAGCAGTTCCCGGATGCTACGGTGATTAAGTTGGAGCAGAATTATCGTTCCACCAAGTTCATCTTAGATACCGCCAACGGCGTCATTCGCAATAACGAAGGCCGTAAGGATAAGGCGCTTTGGACCGAGAACGAACAGGGCGAGAAGGTCAAATTCAAGCAGTTTGACAGTGCCTACGAAGAAGCCCAGTTTATCGCCATGGATATTAATTCCAAGGTTCGTAAAAGAATCTATGATTACAAGGATTGTGCGGTGCTGTATCGAACCAACGCCCAGTCCCGTCTTCTCGAGGAGAAGTTCATCGTAGAGAACATTCCGTATAAGATTGTAGGCGGCGTGAACTTCTACAGCCGTAAGGAAGTAAAAGATATCTTAGCCTACTTGAAGACCATCGATAACGCCCAGGATGATTTGGCTGTACGCCGTATCATCAACGTGCCGAAGCGTGGCATCGGAGCTACTTCCATCGATAAGGTACAGGATTACGCAACGGCCCTGAATATGCCGTTTTTCGATGCATTGTTGCAACTCCAGATGGATCCGGCTCTGAAGAAGTTAGAGAAAAAAGTGGAGCCATTCGTGTTGTTTATCCAACTGATGCGAAGCCAGCTTCCGGACTTAGGCGTTGCAGGTTTGATCCGTGAAATCATTGATCAGACCGGATACGAAGCAGAACTGGAAGCCGAAGGCACCGACGAAGCAGCTGCCAGAATCGAGAACATCGAAGAGTTCTATTCCAAGGCGGTAGCTTACGAAGAGGAGCATGAAGACGCCACCCTTGGCGGCTTCTTAGAGGAAGTGGCCCTCATTGCAGATATTGATTCCCTGGATGAATCCGAGGATTACGTGGTACTTATGACCTTGCATGCAGCCAAGGGACTGGAGTTCCCGAACGTCTACATGGCAGGTATGGAAGACGGCTTGTTCCCAAGCTACATGTCTATTACTGCAGACGACTCCGATGCAGAGATTGAAGAGGAGCGACGTCTGTGCTACGTAGGTATTACACGTGCTATGAAGCAGCTGACCATGACCTCTGCCAAGGCCCGTATGGTCCGAGGCGAGACCCAGTATGGTGCGGTATCCCGCTTTGTCAAAGAGATTCCGGACGGCTTGTTGGACGGTGAAGTCTATGAGCAGAAGCAGCGCTTTTTCCCGGATTTCTTAGATGATGTTCCGACCCAGAAGATCAATCCGATTTTTACCCAGAAGAAGCCAATGGCAGCAGCCAAGAACTTCGGTACCAAGATTGAGAAGAAGGCGCTGGATTACGGCGAAGGCGACCGTGTCCGTCATCCGAAATTCGGCGAGGGCGAAGTGGTATCCGTCATCGACGGCGGTAGAGACTTCGAAGTAACCGTAGAATTCGACAACGTGGGCCGCAAGAAGATGTTTGCATCTTTTGCCAAGATGGAAAAAGTCTAAGCAACTTTTCTGTGGCATCCCCCATGGGATGTGATATAATTTTACTAGATTGAACCGAAGACAAGGGGGTTGCGTTTATGGATATTCGAAACATTACGAAGCAAGACCTGGCGAACCTCATCGATGTTGATGAGCTCCGTGATTTCGTGGAGGACAAGGTAGACATTGTAACAGACTTAGGCAAGAGTGTGATGAAATACCGCAAGAAGGGGGCTGTGAAGACGATGAATACGAAGAAGGTTATTAAGACAATCGTTACGATTGTAGGCATTGTGGCAATCATTGCCGGTATCGCTTATGCGGTTTATAAGTTCATGAATCCATCCTACAGTGATGCATTCGATGATGACTTTGATGATGCATTTGACGATGATGACGAGGATTTGTTTGACGACAAGTAATCTTAATCGGAAGTTACAGCCGCGACCGAGTTAGGCCGCGGCTGATGTTATGTTTGGAACGTTTTTGAGGTAAGTATGAAAAAAGGACAGCAGTACGAAGGTGTAGTGAAGGAAATCAATTTCCCCAATAAAGGAATCGTGGAGTTAGAGGACGAAGTCTTCATCCAGGAAAAAGGCCAGCCAACCCGCACAGAGCGCGTTACCGCAAGGGTTCAGGTGAAGAATGCCATTCCGGGACAGAAGGTGCGATTCGTTTTATCCAAGAAGCATAAGGACCGCATGGAAGGTCGCCTCTTAGAAGTGGTGGAGAAGTCTCCCTTAGAGTCTATGGAGCAGTGCCCGAACTACGGCATCTGCGGTGGATGCTTGTACCAGGGTATTCCTTATGAAGAGGAATTGAAGATTAAGGAATCCCAGATTCGCAAGCTGTTCACGCCGGTTCTTGGGGAAGAAGGATTCGATTCCATCTTCGAAGGAATCAAGGGAAGTCCGGTGAGCAGAGAATACCGCAACAAGATGGAATTCTCCTTCGGCGACTGTGAGAAGGGCGGCGCACTGACCCTTGGTATGCACAAGCGTGGCAGCTTCTATGACGTGGTTAGCGTCCCGGATTGTACCATTGTGGATGGAGATTTCCGGTTGATTCTTGATACAACATTGCGGTTCTGGTCCGAAAAATCGGTAGATTACTATCATAAAATGCAGCATGTGGGCTATTTGCGCCATCTGTTGGTTCGCAAAGCCGCAAGAACTGGGGAGATTCTGGTGGACTTGGTGACCACCACCCAGGCACCGGCGGATGAAGCGGAATTATTGGCGGAATGGGCCGAGACCATTCGGGCATTGGACTTTTCCGGCAAGCTGACCTGTCTACTTCACACAAAGAACGACCGGGAAAGTGACGTGGTAGAGGACCAGGGAACGACCATCCTTTTTGGACAGGATTATTTTACAGAGAACTTGTTGGGTCTTAACTTCCGTATTACGCCGTTTAGCTTTTTCCAGACCAATTCCCTTGGCGCGGAAGTGCTGTATGATACGGCCAGAGATTTTATCGTCCATAAGAAGGACGGTAGTGACACCGGCAATATCAAGGCCGGCAGTACGGTGTACGACCTCTATTCCGGAACCGGCACCATTGCCCAGGTTCTTGCGCCGGTAGCCGGCCATGTGATTGGCGTAGAGATTATTGAAGAAGCGGTGGAAGCAGCAAAGAAGAATGCGGCTGAGAATAACTTAGAGAACTGCGATTTCTTAGCCGGTGACGTATTGAAGGTCTTAGACGATATTACGGAGAAGCCGGACTTCATCGTGTTGGATCCGCCTCGTGACGGTATCCATCCGAAGGCATTACCGAAGATTTTAAGCTATGGGGTGGATTCCATGATTTACATCTCCTGCAAGCCAACCAGCTTAGTCCGCGATCTTCCGTATTTTATGGAAGCAGGATACGAGCCGAAGCGCATGTGTTGCGTGGATATGTTCCCAAACACAGCCAATTGCGAGACATGCGTTCTTTTGTCACGGCAAAGGTGGTAGAAATATGAGGAAGGTGTACTTGGATAATATTCGCTGGATAACAGTAGTGCTGGTTGTCATCTATCATGTAATCTACATATTCAACGGTGTAACACAATATGGCATCATCGGACCATTCAGTAAACATCAGCCCCAGGATACATATCAGTACATTGTATATCCTTGGTTCATGTTACTTCTGTTTGTGGTATCCGGCATGTCAGCCCGCTTTGAACTAAATAAACGAACGGAAAAGGAATTCATCAGCGTAAGGACGAGAAAGTATCTTGTACCATCAACAATCGGCCTTCTGGTTTTCGGCTGGATTCTTGGCTATTACAACATGCTGATGTCTGGTGCATTTAATTCCATGAACAATGTACCGGGGCCAATCCTTTTCCTGATAATGGCAGTCAGCGGCTCAGGTCCTCTGTGGTACGTTCAGATGCTTTGGCTCTTCAGCCTGATACTGGTACTAATCAGAAGGATTGAAAAAGACAGATTCTATAATATCTGTGGTAAAGCAAATCTTTTGACACTTATACTTCTTGTTATACCCGTATATGGAGCGGCGCAGATACTTAACACACCGATAATTGTGGTATACAGATTCGGTATCTACGGACTGGGCTTTATGATCGGCTATTTTGTATTGTCCCATGAGGTCGTGATGGATCGACTTGGTAAAAACTGGCTGTTATGCAGCATCCTTGCCTTCGCATCCTGCATAGCCTTTGTGATTTTATATAAAGGTCAGCCTTATCCGGATCACGTAGTTCTGGACACAATCATGTGCAATGTATACGCATGGTTTGGAACTCTCGGTATCCTTGCCTTCATGAAAAAATGGGGAAATTTCACGAATGCTTTCTCAAAGTGGATGTGCCGAAAATCATGGGGCCTCTACGTATTCCATTATCTGATGATAGCGGTCAGCGGATGGTATCTACATACATTATGCCCGTTCCTTGCCCCTGTCATCGTATACCTGTTGGTTGCAATAGCAGCATTCGCAGGCTCCTACTTTCTGTATGAAATCATGAGCCGCATACCTTTCATAAGGTGGTGTGTTCTGGGAATAAAAGAGGAGAAGAAAGAATAATGACTCCCCGGGACGGGGTTAGTGGTTCATTTATGATAGGCAGCTTTAAAGGCACACTTCTGTACTTACTTATTGGTAAGTATGAAGGTGCCTTTTTTGCATGCAAAAATTAGAGTCTTTTTGCCGGATGGCATGAGGTATGATATAATGAATTCACAAATATGAAAATTATATTAGTGAATAGTAAGGTGAGGTATCACTCATGATTATCAGTGAAAGAATTATAAAGGTTTTGAAAGAACGCAATATGACTCAGGCGGAGTTTGCAAAGCAGGTTGGGATTTCTACAAGCACTATAAGCGAATGGAAAAAGAGAAAGACGAATCCTACTGTAGAAAAGATAATGGATATTTGTAATGTATTACAGATCACACCTGAGCAGCTTCTAACAGGAAAAGGAATTGAGGATGAAGAGGAAATTGCAGCAGCAAGTCCTGAAAGTAAATTCACTCCGGGCGATGTTCAGATGATTGAAGATTATCATAATCTTAAGGAAGAACAGCAGAAGCGTCTTATGGCTTATATGGAGGCACTGAAGAAGATAGAAAGCCTTGAGGATATGTGAAAATGTTTAAGGTCGCAAAAAGCGACTTTATACATTTCCATGAAGTCGCATTTTGCGACTTCAAGATTTGTTAGTAAATGTAAAGGAAGATAGTGTTTATGGATAATACAACAGGAGTGCTCACAGTTGAGTTCATTAGAAACTGTGTATATACGATACGAGGACAACAGGTAATGCTCGACAGTGATTTGGCTGATATTTATGGATATGAGCTTAAAGCTATGAATCAGCAGGTGAAGCGAAATATTGAGCGATTCCCGGAAGATTTTATGTTTCAATTAACAAAAGATGAAGTTGAATTGGTGAAGTCACAATTTGTGACTTCACGAGAAAACACATTTTTTTCTGGACAAGGTGGAGGTCGTAGAAAATTTCCATATGCCTTCACAGAACAGGGCATTTATATGCTGGCAACAGTACTCAAGGGTGAATTGGCCACTAAGCAGAGTATTTTTATAATGCGTGCTTTTAAGGAGATGCGTCACTTCATTGCTAATAATGCTCTAATGTTTGAGAAGATTAATGCTATCGAACTGAAGCAGTTGGAATATCAAAAAGATACAGATGAGAAGTTTGGCAGGATATTTGAGTATATGGCAAATCATGAGGAAGAAAATCAGAAGATTTTCTATGATGGTCAGATTTTTGATGCCTTCAGTTTTCTTGCAGATATTATCGGACATGCAAAGAAGGAAATTATTTTAATAGATGGATATATTGATGTGATTACATTAAATATCCTTGCTAAGAAAAATTCGGGCGTTGATGTTTTTGCATATACGTTGCCCAGTGCAAGAATATCTTCGCAGGATATTAATAATTTCAATGCACAGTATCCTACATTAACAATTAAAAAGACTAAAGCTTTTCATGATCGGTTTTTGATTATAGATGGTGTGGAAGGCTATCATATCGGAGCTTCTTTGAAGGATGCAGGAAAGAAGTGTTTTGGGGTGAATAAGATAGAGGGTACGGATGTTGTTAAGGATATTATGAAAAAAGCACAACAGACAGGTACGTAACATAGAAGAAATTCCAAGCACTATTTAAAGTCACAATTTGTGACTTTAAACGAAAGTGGAAATAAACGTGGATTGCACATAAAAAATATCCCCCCACGGGGCTTGTGGAGTATGCGACAGCTGTGTTTTAATCCCTTTAGTATGAATTTTATGGGAGGGAAATGTCAAAATGCATATTCCAGAGAATTATTTATCCCCTGTGACCTGCGGGGTAATGACAGTTGCTATGGTGCCGGTTTGGGCCCATGCCATTAAGAAGGTCAAGGTAGAATTGCCAAAAGAGAAGTTACCATTGGTTGGCGTTGGTGCCGCATTCTCTTTCCTGGCTATGATGTTTAATGTACCATTGGTAGGCGGAACCACCGGACATGCAGTAGGCGGAACCTTAATCGCCTTATTGTTCGGCCCCAATGCCGCGTGCCTTGCGGTGTCGGTGGCGCTTCTGTTGCAGGCAGTCATCTTCGGTGATGGCGGCATCCTTGCATTTGGCGCCAACTGCTTCAACATGGCCTTTATTTTGCCATATGTTGGTTATGCTATCTATTCTATGATTGTGAAGCGCTTCGGTTCGGAAAAAGCAAGCGTACACTACATTGCAGCAGCTATCGGTTCCTACATCGGAATCAACGTAGCAGCATTTGCAGCAGCAGTAGAGTTCGGCGTACAGCCACTTCTGTTCAAGGATAGCCTTGGCAACGCACTGTACTGTCCATATGACCTGAGCGTATCCATCCCGGCTATGATGATTCCGCATCTGGCTGTTGCAGGATTCGTAGAGGCAATTTTCACCGTGGTTGTTTTTGCCTTCGTTCGCAAAACCGCTCCGGATCTTCTCTTTGAGAATATTAAGACCGGTGCCACTGAAGCAAAATCTCATATTCCGGTATTCGCATTGATTGCCGTTCTTGTTGCAGCAACTCCTCTTGGACTTCTTGCAACCGGAACCGCTTGGGGCGAGTGGGGTTCTGACGAAATCGCAGACGTAGTAACCAACGGAAGTGCTCTTGGCTACACACCTAGCGGCTTGGAGAATGGCTGGTCCTTAGATGTCATCATGCCGGACTACGCTATGGAAGGTATGAACGAAGTGGTAGCTTACATTTTGTCTGCTATCATCGGCGTTGCATTGCTTGTGATTATCTTCAAGCTTGCATCTTTATTAGTGAAGGAGAAAAAGGTATCCAATGTTGCCTAATTGGTTAACCACAACCGAAGCTTACGAGCCGCCTAAGGGTGGCGGAACTTTCGCAATAAAAACCATGCGATCCTTCGGACACATGATGGGACGATTACAATTTCAGCAGGGGCATGAGAAACGGCATGCACTTCCTGCACTAGTGAAATTCTTCCTCTTAGTCCTGGCCATTGTGTTCTTATCCTGGACGCACCAGCTTGTGGCACTGCTTGCGTATGCGGCAGTGCTTTTGCTGTACTTAAGTACCTGGCCGCCACAGGATATCTGGAAGGTGTTGCGTGGGGCGTTGATTGCAGTGGTTTTCTCCGGAATTCTGCTGGCGCCGGCCATGATGCTGCGTCCGGAGGGAATTCCCAACAACCTGCAGCTGGTGTGTAAGGTGTTTTTGACGGTGATGATGGTCAGCATTTTTAACCACACCACCCAGTGGAACCATATCACCGGGGCATTGCGGAAGTTGCATGTGCCGGGAGTGGTGATTTTTACCCTGGATCTGACGCTAAAATATATTGTAATTCTCGGGCGATTTATCTATGATGTGCTTACATCCTACAGTCTTCGGGCGGTAGGCAATCACAGGAAAAAATACAAGTCCGTGGGCGGTGTCATGGGCATCACCTTCATTCGGGGCGCCAACATGAGCCAGGAGATGTACGAGGCCATGCGCTGCCGAGGATTTACGGACGATTACAGAGGATTATAAGATGAATTTATTGGAATTACAGGGGATTTCCTTCACCTATCCGGACGAGGAAGAGCCGGTATTTACGGGATTATCCCTAGAAGTGCCGGTGGGACAGAGCTTAATCTTGCGGGGCGACAACGGCTCCGGCAAGACCACATTGTTTCGGATTTTGAACGGATTGTCCTTCCCAACTGCAGGAAAATATATCTTCCAGGGCACCGAGATTACGGAAAAATACTTGCGGGACAACGGCCAAGCCAAGAAGTTCCACCAGCGCATCGGATATCTGTTCCAGAATCCGGACATCATGCTGTTTAACGGCAAGGTCTATGACGAGATTGCCTTCGGACCGCGGCAGATGGGCCTGTCGGAAGAGGAGGTAGCGAAGCGGGTGGAAGATTGTATGGAGCTTTTCCATATCACACACCTTGCGGACAAGGCGCCGTACCACTTAAGCGGCGGCCAGAAGAAGCGGGTGGCGTTGGCATCGGTGATTGCACTGAACCCGCAGCTTCTGATCTTAGACGAGCCCTTCGCCGGATTGGATGGCAAGAGTAAGGAAGACTTGATGACGTTCCTTCAGCAGTGGAAGGCCGCCGGCAAAACACAAATTATCGCAACCCACGACGAAGAACTGACAAAGCGTCTGGGCGATGCGGTCTATACCATGTAATTTTTGACTCCCCGGGACGGGGTTAGTGGTTCATTGTATCCCCATAAGTGCAATGAACCACTAACCCCGTCCCGGGGAGTCATTTTTTTGTTTTCGAAAAAAAGTGTTGACAAACGCTCTTGCGAAAAGTATTATACATATAACCTACTAAGCCGGTAGGAATACAAGGAAAAGGAGAAAAGTAACATGAAAAGAAATCTAGTACAGAAAATCGCAAGCGTTGTGGCAGCAGGAACATTGATGATGGGAGCTTTGAGCGGATGTGGCGCCAGCAATGCTTCTGTAGATAGTAACGAGAGCAACGCAACCGTAGAGTCCACCGACTCTTCCGTAACAGCAGAATCCGCAGGATACCGCACCTTAGACGAGATCAAGGAGAGCGGAACCATCAACATCGGTGTTTTTTCCGACAAGAGCCCATTCGGCTACGTGGATGAGAACGGTGAGTATCAGGGATACGACGTATACTTCGCAGAGCGCATCGGCAAGGACCTTGGGGTTGACATCAACTACGTATCCACCGAGGCTGCTAGCCGTATCGAGTACCTGCAGACCGGTAAGGTAGACATCATCCTGGCTAACTTCACCGTTACCGAGGAACGCGCAGAGGAAGTAGACTTCGCTCTTCCATACATGAACGTAGCACTTGGCGTGGTATCCCACGATGACAACGTGGTAACCTCTCTCGATAACTTCCCGGAGGATGAAGAGATTATTGTAATTTCCGGAACAACCGCAGAGACTTATCTGGAGAAAAATTACCCGAACATCAAGCTTCAGAAGTATGACGCATACGCAGAAGCTAAGACCGCTTTTGAGAACCGCAATGCCATTGCATGGGCTAACGACAACACCGAAGTAATCGCTTTTGCCATTGAAAACGAAGGTTACGAAGTCGGCATTCCTTCCCTTGGAAGCGCAGACACCATCGCACCGGCCGTAACCAAGGGCAACAGCAGTCTCCTGGATTGGCTGAACGATGAGATTAAGTCCATCGGCGCAGAGAACTTCTTCCATGCAGATTATGAAGCAACTCTGTTGGATACCTATGGCGCAGATTATGAGGATACCTTGGTCGTTGAGGGCGGCGAAGTGAAGTAAGAATCGTAAGGAAGTAGACGTATGAATCGGGATGTGATTGTAGAGTATGTTCCATTATATGTGGAGGCCCTGGGTCGAACCGTTCATATAGGCTTGGTTGGAATCTTGGGGGCTATCCTGTTGGGATTGGGTAGCTCCCTTATTTTGTACTTTCAGGTGAAGGGCTTTCGTCGCCTGACCAGAGCCTATATTGAGCTGTTTCGAAACACCCCACTGCTGGTGCAACTGTTTTTCTTATATTTTGGATTGCCGAAGCTAGGCCTTCGTATTACCGCGGACTTCTGTGGCATGCTGGGCCTTGCCCTAATCGGCGGAAGCTACATGGCAGAGACCTTCCGTAGCGGCTTAGAGGCGGTGGATCGAATTCAGTTCGAGAGCGCCAAGAGTCTTGGCATGAGCCCGTGGCAGACCTTTTTCTATGTAATCTTGCCACAGGCGGTCTCCACCAGTGTGCCGGGCTTTGTGGCCAACATGATTTTTCTGTTAAAAGAGACCAGCGTGTTCTCTGCCATCAGTGTCATGGATTTGATGTTTACGGCCAAGGACTTAATCGGCATGGAATATAAGACCATGGAAGCATTGACGTTACTGGTTGTTTTTTACCTAATTATGCTGCTTCCGGTGTCGGTGCTGGGAAGCCTGGTAGAGAGGAGGGTGCGCTATGGATCTTATGGGGATTGAGCTTCTGTTTAAGGGGCAGAACTTCCTGCGTATCTTGGGCGGCCTGTGGGTCAGCGTACGGATTAGCCTGATTTCCGTGGCCATTAGCATCGGCCTTGGCCTTCTGGTAGGTGCGCTGATGACCCTGCGCCGGCCGGTGGTTCGTGCCATCACCCGGGTGTACTTAGAGATTGTTCGCATCATGCCCCAGATGGTGCTGCTGTTCATCGTGTATTTTGGCACCACCAGAGCCTTCGGCATCCATATGGAGGCGGAGCTTGCGGCCATTATTGTCTTCGTCTTCTGGGGCACGGCAGAGATGGGAGATCTGGTGCGCTCGGCTCTTATCAGCATTCCGAAGCACCAGTACGAAAGCGCCAAGGCCTTGGGACTATCCCGGGCACAGACCTATCGCTACATTATCCTTCCGCAGACCCTGCGGCGACTGTTGCCACTGTCCATCAACCTCATCACCCGCATGATCAAGACCACCAGCCTTGTCATGATGGTTGGAATCGTGGAAGTGTTAAAAGTCACCCAGCAGATCATCGAGGCCAACCGCCGGACCTCCCCGAACGCGGCTTTTGGCATGTTTGCTGTGGTATTTGTGATTTATTTTCTGGTGTGCTGGCCCATCAGCATGCTCTCGAAAAAGTTAGAGAAACGTTGGAGTGAGTAACATGAGTGAGACCATTTTAAAAATCGACCATCTGCAGAAGCAGTTCGACAGTCATGTCATCTTAAAAGATGTGAGTCTATCTGTAAAAAAGGGAGAAGTCATCGTCATCATCGGACCATCCGGCTGTGGTAAGAGTACGTTCCTTCGCTGCATCAACGGTTTAGAGGATATCCAGAGCGGCGATATTCTTCTGGAGAATCGCTCCATTGTTGGAAATACAACACAGATTCAAAAGGAACGTCAGCGTATCGGTATGGTGTTCCAGAGCTATGACCTCTTCCCCCACAAGACGGTACTGGATAATGTGACCCTTGCTCCTCGCAAGGTACAGAAGAGGGACAAGGCTGAGGTAGAGAAGGAAGGATTGCAGCTTCTGGATAGGGTTGGACTTGCCTCCAAGCAGAACGCGTATCCGAGACAGCTTTCCGGTGGACAGAAGCAGCGTGTGGCCATTGTTCGCGCCCTTGCCATGCATCCGGAGATTCTCCTGTTTGACGAAGTCACTGCGGCCTTAGATCCGGAAATGGTCCATGAAGTCTTAGAGACCATGCTGGAATTGGCCAGAAGCGGCAACACCATGCTGATTGTCACCCACGAGATGTCTTTTGCCAGAGCCGTGGCAGACCGCATCGTCTTCTTGGACGAGGGCGGCATCGTGGAGGAAGGCACGCCGGAGGAGTTCTTTGAACACCCGAAGACCGACCGGGCCAAGAAATTCTTAGCTTCCTTTGAATATCATCGGTAATTTTGACTCCCCGGGACGGGGTTAGTGGTTCATTGTATTCCTACAAGTACAATGAACCACTAACCCCGTCCCGGGGAGTCAAATCTTGCAAGAAGGTATTTTTTGTTTTATTTTAAAAGCATGATAAATGTATGTATTGTTGAGGACGAGGTTGCCCAGGCAAACCTTCTAAAAGAATATATTGACCGCTTTTCCAAGAAGAGTAGGGTGCAGTGCGCCGTGACCCACCTGCCGGATGGAATTGATCTGGTGGATGAATATCGGGGCCAGTTCGATATTATCCTCTTGGACATCCAGATGAAGCACTTGGACGGTATGGCTGCTGCGGAGAAAATCCGCAAGGTAGATAGCGATGTGATTATCATTTTTATCACATCCACGGTGCAGTATGCGGTGCAAGGCTATGCAGTGGATGCCCTCGGATATGTGTTGAAGCCGGTGCCGTATCTGCAGTTCGAGCAGCTCTTCGATAAGGCCATTGCCCGGGTGAACGCCAAGCGGGAGAAAGTCTTCATTCGTGTCAGTGTGGACGAGCGCCAGATCAAGCTGGATTGCGACAGTATCTATTACATCGAGAGCCAGCGCAACAACGTCTGCATTCACTGTCAGGATGCGGATTATGTAACGGTGGGCCCATTGAAAAAATTCGATGAGATGCTTGCGGGCCATGGTTTTTCCAAGTGCCACAATGCTTATATCGTGAACTTATCCTACGTGGAGGCGGTGCAGAAGGAAGAAGTGCTTCTCACCAACGGTGTGGAGCTGCCCATTAGCCGTGCTCGCAAGAAGGAGTTCATGGCGGCTTTGACGGAAGATATTCTTTGATTTTGGAGGTTCTATGGATTTTACGTCATTTCTAAACCCTGCGAATATACAGGATACCCCGAGACTTTTTACCGCTATCGCCGAGTGGCTGGCGGTATTTGTTTATTTCAATATTTATAAAAGAAGACACCACGGATGGTTCTTCGTGGGGCAGTGCGCCCTGACCCTGGCGGTGCTGGTGGTATTCCAATACATGGCGGGAATTTTGCCCATCGGATTCTGGATTCCTACCATGATCGGAGCTGTGGCGCTGATGTATTTTTCCTTGTATTTGGTGTTGGATATCAAGCCCAAGGATTGCGGTGTCATCACCACCCACGCCTTCGTATTGGCGGAGTTTGCGGCCAGCTTGTACAAGCAGCTCCATGTGTGGGCAGTTTGGATTTTGAATCTGGAGAGTTTGGTACTGTCATTTGCCGTGATGCTGGTGGTGTTCACCCTGACCTATGTGGTGTATTTTCACTTCGAGCGGGGAAACATGCCCACCCAGCGCAACCTGAACGTGACCACCAAGGAGCTGGTCAGCGTAATGGCCACCGGTATTGGTGCTTTTATCATGAGTAACATCAGTTTCGTCACCACCCAGACGCCTTTTTCCGCAACGGAGAACATGCTCTATGTCCGGACTCTTGTAGACTTTGGAGGCTTGCTGATGCTGATGACGGAGATGGGCCGGCGCAACGAGATGGCGGCCAAGAATGATAATGACGCCATCAATATGCTCTTCCAGAAGCAGTACGAGCAGTACAAGCTGGCCATCGACAATTCCGAGGCTCTGCGGAAGGAAATGCATGATATGAAGCACTATGTCATGGCGCTAAAAAACGAGGATGACCCTGCGAAGCGCGCGGAGGTCCTTGATGACATGGAGCAGGCCATCGCCATCCAGGAGTCCTTCATGAACACCGGCAACCGGGTGTTGGATGTGATTCTTACCACCAAGAGCCTGCAGTGTCAGAAGAAGGGCATTACCTTAAATGCCATGATTGACGGGGATATCTTAGCCGGCATTCATGTGAAGGATATCTGTTCCTTATTTGGTAACGTCATCGACAACGCTATTGAGGCCACCCAGATGATTGAGGAGAAGGAAAAGCGCCTGATCACCCTGTCGGTGCGCAGCCGCAACAAGTTCATTATCATCGAATGCGAGAATTATTCGGACCCGTCGTCCGTGCGGTTGAAGAAGAACCAGCGGCGGATCTTCGGAAGTGACGACCTGCCGAAGACTACCAAGCGGGATAATGTGAAGCACGGCTATGGCCTGAAGTCCATCGCCCAGGTGGCGGAAAAATACGGCGGCGCCATGAACTGTTCCTATGAGGACGGCTGGTTCAAGGTGAAGGTGTTGCTGGCGAATAGAGATTAGGATATGTCCCGGGACGCAGTGCGCCCCGGGGCTTTTTATATACCCCTATGCAAGTTATCACGGATAATTGACAAGTTATCCTTGGGACGAATACATCCGGGGGAATCCATGTTATAAACAAGATACAAGAATGAAGGAGGAGTGCCGTGAACGCGAAAGAGATTATTTCAAAGCTGACATTGATGGAGAAGGCAGCATTGTTGAGCGGGAAGAATGAATGGGAGTCACGTGATATCCCGAGATTGGACATCCAGTCCATAACGTTTTCCGATGGACCTCATGGCTTAAGACGCCAGGAGGGTGAGGGAGATCACTTAGGACTGAATGCATCCCTGCCGGCGACGTGCTTTCCAACGGCTGCAACCGTAGCCAATAGCTGGGATCCACAGCTTGGAGAGACCATAGGTAAGGCCTTGGGCGAAGAAGCAGTAGCGCAGAACGTAGACGTATTGCTTGGACCTGGACTGAATATGAAGCGCTCGCCTCTTTGCGGACGGAATTTCGAATATTTCTCCGAAGACCCAATCTTAGCAGGTAAGATGGCAGCGGCTTATATCCGCGGTATCCAGAGCCAGCACATCTATGCATGTCCGAAGCACTTTGCCGTGAACTCCAGAGAGTATCGAAGAATGGCAATGAACGCAGTGGTAGATGAGCGAACCTTAAGAGAGATTTATCTCACCGCATTTGAGATTGCGGTAAAAGAGGGCGGAGCGAAGACCATTATGTCTTCCTACAACGAGGTCAACGGAGAGTACGCCAACGAGAACAAGCATCTTCTGGTAGATATCTTAAGAGAAGAATGGGGCTTCGACGGCATCGTTGTCACCGACTGGGGTGCCAGCAATGACCATGTGGCCGGCGTGAAGTGCCAGTCCAATGTAGAGATGCCAAACCCGGGCTTGGATTCCGCAAGAGAGCTGATTACCGCAGCAACCGAAGGAAGCGGACGCATCACGGAAGAAGAAATCGATCGTGCCATCCTTCCAATCATCGAAGCAGCCTTATATGTAAAAGAGAACGACCACACCAAGGGCTTTGACGTAGACGCACACCATGCCATTGCCCATGCAGCGGCAGTACAGTCCGCAGTTCTATTAAAGAACGACGAGGACATTCTTCCGCTCCCGGCCGGCACCAAGGTGTGCCTCAAGGGACCATTCGTAGAGAAGCCAAGATATCAGGGTAGCGGAAGCTCCCAGGTAAACTCTACCAAGGTAGAGACCATTGCAGAAGAGATTAAAAACTATGACTTAATCATCGAAGAAAATCCGGAGAAGGCAGACGTGGTATTGTTCTTCTTCGGCTTAGATGAAATCGCAGAGAGCGAAGGCGGCGACCGTATGTCTATGGACGTACCGGAGTACCAGATCAAGGAGTTAGAGAGCCTGACGGTATTCAATAAGCACATCATCGGTGTGATGAGTGCCGGAAGCACAGTAAAGATGCCATGGATCGGTAACCTTCAGGCATTACTCCACGGCTACTTAACCGGCCAGGCAGGCGCCAGCGCCCTGTTAGATATCATCACCGGCAAGGAAATCCCAACCGGTAAGTTGAGTGAATCTTATCCATTCGCTTACGCCGATTGTTCCATCTTCAATTACGCAGGACAGGAACGCCGCAACCTCCAGTATCGCGAAGGACCGTTCATCGGATACCGCTACTACGATACCGCAGAGGTGGCTGTTCAGTTCCCATTCGGATATGGACTTAGCTACACTACTTATTCCTACAGCGGCTTAACCGTAAGCGAGAATGTTGTAACCTTTACCGTCACCAATACCGGTAAGCGAGACGGAGCCGAGATTACCCAGCTCTACGTTGGCAAAAAAGACAGTGGCCTGATTCGTCCGAAGAAGGAATTAAAAGGATTCCAGAAGGTATGGCTCAAAGCCGGAGAATCCAAGGAAGTCACCATTCCATTCGATGATAAGACCTTCCGTTACTTCTCCACCGTATCCAATCAGTGGGAAGTGGAAGGCGGCGAGTACCAGATCTATGTTGGTGCCAATGTAGCAGATACTCCGTTAACCGGCGTCATCACCAAGAGCGCAACCATTACGGAGCTTCCATACGACATCGACAAGCTTCCAAGTTATAAGAGCGGACAGGTACGAAACGTACACTACGAAGAATTCGAGAAGCTCTACGCCAAGGCACTGCCGGATGAGAAGGTAGGACCGTTGGAAATCAACGATGCCTTGTGCCAGATGAAGGATGCCAAGAGTGGCTTGTGCCGAGGCGTCTATAAGATATTGAAGAAAAATCTGGATAAGTCCTACGAGAAGGGTGTACCGGATTTGAACACCATGTTCATCTACAACATGCCATTCCGCGCATTGTGCAAGATGAGCGGCGGCATCATCTCCAGAGAGATGGTAGAGAGCATCGTGGTGATTGCCAACGGCCATTTCTTCAAGGGCTTCGGTGGTGTCATCGTTGGATTTTTCAAGAATGCAAGCGCCAACAAGAAGTACGAGAAGCGCCTGTATCACAAAGAATAAAAGGGGTAATACAGAATGAATTATTGGAAAACATTTGAAGAAAAATATCCCAAAGCGGCCAAGTGGATCCGCGAAGGTGGATTGTTCGTCATCGTAAGTAATGTCATTACCGTTTTCAAGTGGTTGTTACTCAATGTCCTGCCACAGGCCTTCTCCTTCTTGGGCGATAAGGCCTTCGGTTGGCCGGGCATCCCGATCACCGTGTTGGGAGAGACCTTCCAGTGGAACATCTTAGGATATGACCAGGCCAACGGCGGATTGGCTTACTTTACCGCCTATATGGTAGCCATGGTGATTGGCGAGTGCATCAACTTCCCAATCCAGAAGATCTTCGTCTTCCGTAACCATGAGAAGCCATACAAGCAGATTGCATGGTATGTGGCAGCATTCATCGTGATTACCTGTATCGTCAACTCCATCAATTGTATCTGGGTGGCAGTTGCAGCGAAGTTCGTATCCCCGTGGATCTACAACATCGCAACCACCGTATTAAACGGCGGCGTCTCCATGGTGGTCTTCTTCTTCGTGAATAAGATTATTTTCCCGGAGACACCAAAGGCCAACATCGAGGCCGAATAAAATGGTTTAAAGGGATGTAGCAGGCCCTTTGAATAGATGAATTTTTTCATGCGAGTTACTAAAAAGGAGGAGAGAGAGCATGTTAGGAATTAACATCGCGGACGTGATTGCCGTCCTCAAAACCATGATTCCACAGCTGATTATCATCGGCGTGGTATTGGTTGCAGCGATTATCATCTCGCTGGTAGCAATCAAGGTGAAAAAGCCACTCAAGGGCTTTTTAAGAAAGGAAGCATGGTTAGCATTCTTCTTAACCTTAGTCATTGTGGTAACACAGATTATTTTGGTACCGATGTACTCCATGGTCAACATGGCAATGGGCGGCGGCACCATTTCTGATGAAGCCATTGAAGAGGCAAAAGCATTGTGTACCGAGATCGCAGAAGAGGGCGTTGTTCTTCTTAAGAACGACGGAGCTGCACTCCCGTTAGCAGAGGGAAGCAAGGTCAATGTTTTTGGATGGTCTTCCACCAACCCAATCTACGGCGGAACCGGATCCGGAGCATTATCGGATGCATATCCAACTGTAGACTTCTTAACCGGACTTACCGACGCAGGTATCCAGTACAACCAGGACTTGGTTGATTTCTATACCGGCTGGAGACAGGACCGTCCAATGGTAGGCATGATGGGCCAGGATTGGACCATTCCGGAGCCGAAGGTATCTGAGTACGGAAGCTTGATTTCCGATGCGAAAGATTATTCCGATACCGCTATTTTCTTCATCGCTCGTTCCGGTGGAGAGGGCGCAGACCTTCCTACATCCTATGACGGAGCGGATACCTTCTCTGCAGAAGGACCATTCGGAGCTATGGGTGTACGTTACTCTGAGCAGAAGGACGATTTGGATGCATCCAAGTCTTACTTAGAGCTGTCCAACAGAGAGAAGGCACTTCTTGACGAAGTAACCAAGAACTTCGACAAGGTTATCGTAGTAGTAAACTCCGCTAATGCTATGGAGCTTGGCTTCGTTAACGACTATGAGCAGATTAAGTCTGTACTGTACTGCCCGGGAACCGGCCAGACCGGATTCGACGGACTTGGCGAGATTCTTGCAGGACAGGTAAACCCATCCGGTAAGACTGCAGATACATTCGTTGCAGATCTTTTTGCAACACCAACCGCTAACAACTTCGGCGACTTCGATTACACCAACATGGAAGAGTATGGTGTAGACAACTTCTTCGCAGAAGGCGGCAAGGCATACCCAACCTTCGTAAATTACGTAGAGGGCATTTATGTTGGATATCGTTACTATGAGACTGCATATGCGGAAGCACAGGCAGGCAACATGGAATTCGATTACGACGCACAGGTTCTGTACCCATTCGGATACGGACTGTCTTACACCACCTTCAAGCAGGAGATGGGCAAAATCAATAACGACGGCGAGACCGTATCTTTTGACGTAACCGTAACCAATACCGGTGACGTTGCAGGTAAGGACGTCGTAGAAGTATACTACAACCCACCATATACCAACGGTGGTATTGAAAAATCCGCAGCAAACTTAATTGAGTTCGCGAAGACCGAGACCTTGGAGCCGGGCGCTTCACAGACCATTACCGTATCCTTCAAGTTAGAGGATATGGCATCCTACGATACTTATGGTAAGGGATGCTACGTATTAGAGGCCGGAGACTATGAGATCTCCATCAACTCCGATGCACACAACAAGATTGCATCCAATACTGTAACCGTTGGATCTACCGTAGTCTATGACGAGTCCAACAAGCGTAGCAGCGACGCAGAAGTAGCAACTAACAAGTTCGATTTTGCAGAGGGCGATGTGACCTATCTCTCCCGTGCAGACGGATTTGCAAACTATGCAGAGGCAACTGCAGCTCCTGCATCCTTCGAACTGGCTGATCAGTACAAGGCAGAATACGTAAACAATACCAACTACAACGAAGCAGACTACAACAACGATGCTGACGAGATGCCTACAACCGGCGCGAAGAACGGCGTGAAGTGGGAAGACCTTCGAGATAAGGATTATGACGATCCAATGTGGGATCAGCTGTTAGATCAGTTAACTCCTGCAGAGATGAACACCTTAATTGAGTTAGGTGGTTATGAGACCTCCGCAATCAAGTCCATTGGTAAGCCAATGACCTACGACTGCGACGGCCCTGCATCCATCAACAACAACTTCACACATCAGGGCTCCATCGGATTCCCGGCAGCAGTCATGATTGCTTGCACCTGGAACAAGGATATCGCTCATGCATTCGGTGCTTCCATCGGACGTATGGCCAACGATATGGATGTATCCGGATGGTACGCACCTGCAACCAATACCCACAGATCTGCATTCGCAGGACGTAACTTCGAGTACTACTCTGAGGATGGCGTATTGGCAGGCTGGATGTGTGCAAACGCTGTGATCGGCGCAAGAGAGTATGGCGTATACTCCTACGTAAAGCATTTTGCAACCAACGATCAGGAGACCAACCGTACCGGACTCTTATGCACATGGCTCAACGAGCAGTCTATGCGTGAGATCTACCTGAAGTCCTTCGAAATCGCATTCAAGAACGGTAACCCTGGAGCAACCATGGTAGCCTTCAACAACATCGGTGTGGTACCTGCTGAGGCATGCCCACAGTTGTTAAATGACGTACTTCGTGGCGAGTGGGGATTCCGCGGATTCGCTGAGACCGATTACTTCGGCGGATACGGATACCAGGATGCAGACCGTATGATTCGAAACGGCTGTGACTTGATGCTGGCAACATACTCTACACCGGAGTCTACCGTTACCGACCAGGAATCTGCAACCAGCTTGCAGGCTATGAGAACTGCAGCTCACAACATTCTCTACACCACCGTAAACAGCCGTGCTTACGATAGTGCAAACGCAGGTATGCCGACATGGCAGATTATCCTGATCTGCATCGACGTACTCCTAGTAGCACTGATTGCATTCCTTGAGTACCGTGCCATCAAGACCTTTCTTGCTAAGAAAAAAGAGATGGAACCGGCAGTGGAGGATGCTACTACCGAGGAAAAGACGGAAGAATAAGTAGTCCAAGAGGGTGGCCTCTTAGATGATATATGTTCTTAAGTGAAGAGAAGTTCCTGTCCGTAAGGACGGGGACTTCTTTTATTTGGGGAAAATGTGTATAATCCAAGTCATGGAAGAGAAAAATACAACGTTAAAAAAATGGATATATCGCATCTTGGCAGTGCTGTGGATGGTGGTCATCTTCGCACATTCCGCCATGGATGCCACGGATTCCTCACAGGAGAGCGGCGTGGTGGTGACTTTTATTACGCAGCATTTGATTCCGGGCTATGAGGAAATGGATGCCGGGCAGCAAGCGAAGATTACGGATACGGTTACTATCATCGTTCGTAAGGGCGCTCATATGGCCGAATACGCCATCTTAGGATTCCTCTTGGCCGGAGCCCTTGAGATTCGTCATCTGTTTATTCTGTGGCTGGTAGCATGGATGATAGCCATCGCCTATGCAGGAACGGATGAATTCCACCAGACCTTCGTCCCGGGACGAAGCGGAGAGCTTCGGGATGTATGTGTAGATGGGGCAGGTGCACTGATTGGCGTCAGTGTGAAGATTTGGATAGAAAAGATGAAGTTAAAAAAAGCCGACGCTATGAGTTAGCGTCGGCATTATTTTTGTCTGTTTTGAAAGCCCAGAGCTTGTTCATGAAGAAATTGATTGGAACACTAACCAAGAGGTTAATGATTGGGGCAAATTCTTTTGGTATGCCAAATACCTGAACCCATAGGATGGATAAAACGGTATTCAGAAACAGGCCTGTGAAGGCATAGGAAATATATGTCTTTAATAACGTCTTCCAAATACTTCGCGTCTGGCCTTCTTTTTTGGTGAAGACGAAACGATTATTCCAATAGTAGGACCACAGAACACTGAGAAAGAACGCAATAACCTGGGCAATAAGGTAATCGCTGTTTGGTAGTAAGTGGAAGTATTGAAAAGCCTTTAAACCTAATAAATAGATGACGTAGGAAACAATGGTATTTGATAGTCCTACGATTCCAAACTTTACAAATTGTAGGAATGCCTGTATTTGATCTTCATTCAGTTTTAATCGAAATACTTTTAACAGGAAGAAGCGTACAATGGCTTCAACCCATTTCCATAGTGTGGAAACGATGTTCATGCAAATCTCCTTTTCGTAACTTCCAATATTATAGCGGGATTAATGATAGAATACAAATGGCGGCATAGGCATGCTGTAAAGTTGAAAAAAGAGGCGTTTTTATCTATAATGCATATGTTACGTTTATGCTAATTTAGACGTAGTATAATAATACGACGAGAATAGTTTTTTGAAAGAAAAACAAATAATCGGAGTTTAATTATAATTAGGGAGAGAATGGAGATTACATGAAAAAGAATACAGAGACCATGTGGCATGATGTAACTGTCCGCATGGTAAAGATGATAGACTTAATTGCGATTACTTATGTGTTCTATGGCTGTTGGATGCATAATTATTCACATCAGGTGTTTGGTACACCATTCTATGGCCGTGGTAACTGGTTTGTAGTTTTTTTATTCACTTTGTTGTTCATTATGTTCAACCGTGTCTATGACGGATTTGCAATTGCATTCAATCAAGTGACGGAGATTATCTATAGTCAGATTCTTGCCCTTGTGATGGCCAATGGTGTGATGTATTTTATTATGGCACTGCTATTTCGCCGTATTCCGGGACCAATTGCCCTTGGTAAGGCTTTCTTGTGGGAAATGTTGGTTGTTATTGTATGGTCCTTCATCGCTAACAAGTGGTATTTCTGGACCTTCAAGCCACAGAATACCGCTGTTATCTACAGTGAGCTTCGTAGTATGGAAGACTTAATCGGTGAGTATGGCTTAGAGAAGAAGTTCGATATCAAGGTGTCCATGCATATCGATGAGTACCTGAATGGTGCTGCTGAGGCTCTCAACGACATGGATGCAGTCTTTGTCTGCGGTATTCCAAGCCATGAGCGTAACATGATCCTGAAGCAGTGTGTAGAACATAACGTAACTATGTACATGATTCCTCGTATCGGTGATGCAATCATGACCGGTGCGAGACGTATGCATATGTTCCATCTTCCGGTATTATCCGTTGGACGTTATCATCCACGTTTCGAGTTCTTATTCATCAAGCGAGCATTTGATATTGTAGTATCTGCATTGGCATTGATTGTAGCATCTCCGTTTATGCTGATTACCGCCATTGCCATTAAGGCAACGGACGGTGGTCCTGTCTTCTATAAGCAGGTTCGTCTCACCAAGGACCGCAAGGAGTTCAAGGTGATTAAGTTCCGTAGTATGCGTGTGGATGCAGAGAAGGATGGTGTAGCACGTCTCTCCAGCGGTGAGAACGATGATCGTATTACTCCAATCGGTAAGTTCATCCGTAAGGTTCGTATCGATGAGCTTCCACAGCTCTTCAACATCTTAGTTGGTGATATGTCCATTGTAGGACCTCGTCCGGAGCGTCCGGAGATTGCCGCAGAGTATGAGAAGGAATTACCGGAGTTCGCACTTCGTCTTCAGGCCAAGGCTGGACTTACCGGATATGCACAGGTTTATGGTAAGTACAACACTATTCCATATGACAAGCTTCAGATGGATTTGATGTACATCGCACATCCAAGCCTGTTGGAAGATTTACAGATTATTTTTGCAACCATCAAGATTTTATTTATGCCGGAGAGTACCGAAGGCATTGACGCCGACAAGACCACGGCAGCGAAGTAATTATGGCTGATAAGAAAAAAGTATTATTTGTTGCAACTGTGGTGAAGACCCACATCATGCAGTTCCACATCCCGTATTTGCAGATGTTCCAGGAACATGGATGGGAGACCGCAGTTGCTTCACGCAATGATTATGAGAATCCCCAGGATTGTCAGATTCCCTACTGTGACCACTATTATCCGGTGGACTTTGAGCGGAATCCGATGAAGCCTGGGAATATTGCCGCTTTACGGGAATTAAAGCGCATCATCCGTGAGGGTGACTATGATATCATTCATTGTCATACTCCAATGGGTGGCGTATTAGCTCGTATCGCCGGACGAGAGGCTCGGAAGAAGGGCTGTAAGATGATCTATACGGCTCATGGTTTCCACTTCTTCGACGGAGCACCTCTTCTGAACTGGTTGATGTACTACCCGGTAGAGAAGCACTTGGCCCATGATACGGATGTGCTCATTACCATGAATCGGGAAGACTATGACCGTGCGCTTGCCAAGATGCCGGCCAAGGAAATCAAGTACGTTCATGGCGTTGGCGTGGATACCAAGCGCTTCGCAACCACAACGGTGGACGCGAAGAGCCTTCGGGAGAGCATTGGTCTCGCCGATGATGAACCGATGATTCTTACGGTAGGAGAACTCATCAAGCGTAAGAACCATGAGATGATTCTTCGTGCCCTTGGCGGTATGAAGGATAGTAAGTGGAAGTACGTCATTGTAGGACGTGGTGTCCTCTTAGACCACTTGAAGAACGTAGCCAAGGAATGCGGAATTGAAGACCGTGTCATCTTCCTTGGATATCGTCGAGATATTCCGGAGATGTTGCATGCCTGTGACCTCTTCGTATTTACCTCTTTCCAGGAGGGGTTGCCGGTGGCCATTATGGAGGCCATGGCAGCAGGTGCGCCAATCCTGTGTACCAAGAATCGCGGCACTGCAGACTTGATTGAAGACGGCGTAAGCGGTGCATTTACCCAGATGAATGCGGAAGATTTAAGAGCGAAGATGCAGAACCTTTTAGCGCATCCGGATGTAAGAGCATCTTATGCCAAGAAATCGTTGGAACGAATCGGAACCTTTGACATCGAAGTTGTGAAGAAGGAAATGGAGCTGATTTATTTTGAGTAATCTTGTAACTGCTATTATTCCCGCCTATAACAATGCCAATACTGTGGGGAAAGCAATTGATTCGGTATTACAACAGAACTATGACAATCTGGAAGTGGTAGTGGTAGACGACGGTTCTACCGACGATACCGGCCGGGTCTTAGACGAGCTGGCTGCGAAGGAACCACGCCTTAAGATTGTGCACCAGGCCAACGGTGGCCCGGCAGCTGCGAGAAATCGCGGCCTCGGGGAAGCAGATGGCGATTATGTCATCTTCGTGGATGCGGATGATTCCATGATGGGTGATTCCATTGGCGCTATGGTAGAGATGATGGAGTCGGAGCATTTGGATTGGGTCATTTCCGGTATGCGCTGGATTCGTGTGTCGGAAGACGGCAAGCGAAGCATCTCCGAGACCATCGATGACTTAATGCGCTTGCATGGACCGAAGGAGATTAAGAAGCACTTCTTCGACTTCTTGCATGCGAATTTGATTTTGAACTCCATGTGTGCCAAGCTATATAAGCGCGAAATTATTCGCGAACATGACATCGTGGTGAATGACAAGCTGGATATGGGAGAGGATTTCCAGTTCAACCTGTCCTACATTCGCTATGCCAAGATGGTGGATACCTATCCGAAGAGCATTTACTCTTATGAGATGTATCGTTCCACCTTGACCAACCGCTACCGAGAGCATCTGTTCCGGGACCGGAAGCTGTCTACGACGCTTCTGAAGGAGTTTCTGGAAGAGCAGAAGCTGGATACCCATATCGCCAAGTTCCTATACATGAAGCTCTTCATTGCCCAGATGATGCAGGATGCCCAGCACAAGGTGCCGGTACAGGTTCGCAAGAAGCATGTGGCGGATATTTACAATAGTAAAGAAATGAAGTTCGCTCTACAGGATTTTGTCCCACAGGGTCGAACTGAGAAAATAATCTATTATGTAGTCCGTGGCGGACGCTACGGAAGAATCTGGAGCTTCGCGAAGATTGCCAACTTCGTACGCAATCACTTCGCAGATAAGTTCCATATGGTGAGTATCTAATGGATAAAGTAAGCAAAGTAGTGCTGTCCTTCGATGATGGACGGCGGGATAATGTCACGTTGATTCGTGATATCTTAGTAAGCAATGGATTGCCGGTGACCTTGAATCTATCCACCGGTTATATCGACGGAACCGCTCGCAAGGAGCGCTATCCGGGTCCGAATCCGGCCATGACCTTGGATGAAGCCAAGGAATTGGCGTCTCTGCCGGGCGTAGAGATTGCCGGACACGGATGGGAACACTTAAATACCTTAGAAGATTTGAAGAAGGGCGTGGATACCTTACGCAGTTGGTTCCCGAACCAGGAAATCTGTGGTATTGCAAGCCCGAACTCCATTCTACATGAGGATGAGATTCTAGCTCAGCAGGCTGAGTATGAGGCTATGGGCATTCGCTATGTCCGTATCGGCGCGGGTGCTACCTATTCCGGTGCGCGTCGTGTGATGGGCAAGCTGTCCCGCAGCATTCATAACGATTGGTTGTTTGTTACTTCCAATCAAGGCGCGGTAGAGCATACCTTCGACCGCTTCGTCCTTACCGCAGTGCCGGTCATGCGCCAGCAGACCAAGCAGCAGGTAGAAGCCTTAGTGGACTATTGCTGGAAGAACGGCAAGGATTTGATTCTTATGTTCCATAGTGTGGTACATAAGAAAGACCCATTCCACGATGATACCTGGAGCTGGGATTATGAAGACTTCGTCAGCCTTGCATATGACCTGAAGGAATTAGACAAGGCAGGCAAGATACAATTGACTACGACCGCCGATGCAGTGGCCAAGTAGAAAAGAGGCAGTAACGTGTTATTAGGAAGAGAGCTTCCAACATGGAAGCAGTTGTTGAACAAGGATAAATCGGTGGCAACCAAGCCATATTATGAAAAAGATAATACATGGTTGTTTGCGGAGTCTTGCATGTCGATACATGCAATCTTACAGGCAATTCGCAAGAATAAAATGGCTGGTGCGAATCTTATGGATGAGAGTCGCAGTGATAGTCACAAGAACCTGACACAACGCACAGATGGTGTAGCTTTGTGGCTTCCGGATTATTTTTGTAATGATACCTTCCGCAAGTTTGAAGAAGATTGGTTAGAAGTCTTCTTTTATCCTGTTGATAAGAACCGCAATCCGAAATGGGATGTCATTGAAGAAGAAGCCAAGAATCGCGCGTTAGATGCTTTTGTGTTTGTGCACTATTTTGGAATGTATCATGAGATTGGCCGTGCTCGTGAGCTGTGTAGTCGAATGGAGGGAATCCTTATCGAGGATTGCGCGCATGTGATGTACACAGACGACGCAAGTAAGATTGGTAAGACGGGAGATTTCGTGTGCTATAGTATGCATAAATTGCTTCCAATTCCGGATGGAGCAGCATTACAGTACAATTCAGGGGCTTCACATACGGAATTGTTGCCAATTGTCAACATTCTGAATGCGATGTATGAAAACACAGCGCCTCAGATGAACGATAAGTCTTGGTTCCATAAGAAGGCTATACAGAAAATTACGAAGCTGCATCGTGACTTGACGTATTACTATGGAGAACACCTTGGCGAATATGGGAAGCTCAATTATCCGATTCATCGTATATCACAGTGGTCATATAATATTTTATCAGGATATTCCTATGAGGATTTGCAGAAAATAGCCGCTATTCGTCGTGCAAATGTCCACGCGATGAACGAGATTATAACAAAGCATTACCCGCAAGTTAAGGTTGTGAGCAAGGTCACGGATGATGAGGTGCCTTATGAAGGCGTGTATTCGCTGGCAGAGGTGCCTTCGGAAGAGGAAAAGAAAAGGATTGTTTCAGAATTGGTAGAGCAGGACTTTACTATTTTGTTTTGGCCGGAACTACCTTTTGAATTGAAATATAATCGTGAATTACATGCGGATGCGATTCAATTATCCAAGGACATATTTGTAATTCCTTCCGTTCATCAGGATTATACTCCGGAGTTGTTACATAAGAAATTTGACAGCTCTCATAGTGAGAAGAGATAGATGAGAATCATTGAATTACCTCGATGGAAAGTCATAAAAAAAGATGTGCTGTTTGCACTTCTCATATGGATTTACATTTTTGAAAACATTACATTGTACATGACCGGCTCTAACAGAATGGATAATCTTTTCCAGGTTGCGTGTGTGTCTGTAATGCTTGTGATTTTGCTTGTGCGCAAGTGTAATGGGATACCGATTCGAGTAGATGATATTACAGTACTGGGTTTCTTACTGATTTTTACTGCGACCTGGCAAGATATTATTCGAATGGATATGTCCGGTCTTGCAATGGCCGTACGGCTTTCGTTGCCAATATTTATGTATATTTTTATTGTCAATGTTTGGTATTACGATAGTCGAATATCTAAGAGCATCCTCTATATTCCGATGGCGTATGGTATTTATTCTTCGCTACAGGGTATAATATTGTTTTTCGCACATTTCTTGGGATTTTATGTTCGATCTTATACAAAGTATATTCCCAAACAGGACAAGACGTATACTTTCTTTGCCTATGGCTTAGGTGGATACGAGTCATGGGGGAGCATTCTAGGACATAATCTTGGGCGTGCGCGCGCAATGTTTGTTGAACCAACGAGATTTGCAGCGTTCCTTATGATACCGCTTTGCCTCTTTTGGGCTTACTATAAGAAGTATCGAAAGCGCGGATATCTTGTATGTTTTGGAATTGTACTTCTTAGTTTTATCCTGACATTGTCTCGTGCTGGGTATATTACCTTAGTTGGTGCAATTGTTGTTGGTGCATTTGCTAAAATGGGTCGTAGCAAGGACTCAGAGGATAACAGCAAAGCAACCAAGAAAGATATACGAAAGTTTTTGATTATGCCAATTATTGCGCTTATAGCGGTTGAGGTATTATTGCATGGAATGGCAGAATTATCACAAAAGTATCCGGATGCTTCATTTCTGTCAGTAGGCTTGGTAGATGAAGAGACCGGCAAGGCGCGAATCTTCCGTTCAGAGACTTTTGATTTTGATTATTGTATTCCGAAGTTTGTAGAACGTCCGTGGGGATATGGTTTATCCAACGTTCCACATCGTAAGGACTATACACATGATTTGGATACGAATTTGAGCTCTGCAATGTTGCTTTGGCCAATGGCAGGAGGAGTGCCCGGACTTTTGGTAATGGTATCATTACTACTAGTCATGTTTTTTAAATACTGCCTACCTGTATTGAAGTCGGATGATCCGTTGGAGAATGCCATAGGCTTGGTGTTCGTTGCTATGGCAATTAACAGCCTTAACGTTGGAACATGGTTAGACTGTGATTTCTTGCTTATTGTGGCGGTCATGGTGGCGTTGCGAAGAAAAACGATTGAATAGGATTAGAATATGAAACAGGATAATTTTGCCAATCGCTATATAATCAAACTGGGCAGTTCCGTTGTGATTGCGATTTTGAATATGGTGATTCAGGTAATGTTACCGCGTGCTATCTCTACAGATGAGTTTGGTTACTTCGGCTATAACCTGAATGTCTTTACATCTGTAGTTGTGCTGGCAAACCTTTCTACATCGAATGCGCTGGTAGCAAAATTTTCGAAAAAGAATGATGAAATCGGTTTGGTGCGATTTTATTTGAAGTTTTATGCTATTATGGCGTTGGTTTTGAATGCTGGTATATTTGCATTGTTTCCAATTCCTGCTATACATGATGCATTTGGTGGCCAGACGTTTCTTGTTGTATTGTTAGCGTTGGACGCATACGTCATGAATAAGTTGCTAACAGATGTAGTATCTATGTACGATGCTTCTGCAATTTCAAGATTTCCTGCGCTCATGCAAGTGGTAATCAAGATTGTGCTTAGCCTGGTAATCGTTATTGGATTCGTGACGAAGCTGTTTAATTTGGCGATTTTTTATGTTTTTATGAGCGTGATTACATTAGCGGTAATCATTGTTTTGCTTGTTGCATTATTCCGAGATAACCATAATCGTTATGGGGTTACGAGGGATGCGGGAACCAAGATATATTTAAAAGAATACTATGAGTATTGTCGGCCTTTGGTTTTGGCAAATGTGTTTTCACAGTTGGTTATAATTCTAATGAATTATACGCTGCTTCGCTTTGCTGGTAGTACAGAGACGGCTATGTTCACGGCAGCTTGGCAGTTAAATACTTTGGTTGGATATGTATTTTCCCCATATGCAGAGCTGATGAAGCGGGAATTTGCGGTTATTGTTGACGATGAAACGATGCTGCGCAATCGATTGCATCAATCCGTTAAGATGATGTTTTGGGTGACAAGCTATTTTGCTATTTTCATTGGTTTTTTTGCCAAATGGATTCTACCAATTGTATTTGGTAATCAGTATGAAGGAGCAGCAGCGGCAACACTTCTGGTTATGTTCTACACTATCTATCAGGCGATAGGTCAGGTGACAGGAGCTTTTTTGCTAGCTACGGAGCGTACACGGGCGCAGGCAATTTTTACCGGTGTAGGCCAAGTGTTGACTTTGGGATTTGTATTTTTACTACAGGTGCCGAATGTACTATTTCCGCATGGCTTGGGCGCAAGCGGTATGGCATGGAATTACCTGATTTGTAATTTTATCATGGATGTTGTAATCCTTACTTATATTGCTCATGCTATGAAGATGAATAAGCTTCGCATCAATCTGATACAGGTTCTGCCAATTATCATCTGTAGTGGTACAGCGTATCTACTGTATCTGTTGATTGGTAGAATTCCGGGAGATGGACTTGTAATGGCGATTATTCGTACTTTTATCGGCGGGGCAATCTACAGTGTAGTGTTAGGTGTTGTGTTGTATTTCCACCCGGATTGGATAGGCATGACCAAGGAATCACTTCAGGCAAAGCTACAAGCTATTACGGGTAAGCTTTGCAAGAAAAAAGGATAAAGCATGTTTTCAAAAGATAGAAGAATTGTATTACTGGCTTCAACGAAGCTGTTACAGAGCGATATAGACCGATATGCGCTGGATGAATTGTTGGAGATGGGGTATCATATAGCGACCCTTGACGCATCCCAGATTGTAGATAAGGAAGCTTTCGATAGAATACCGGCCGCAGGATTACACGATGAGAGAATAGAATCCGAGCTCGTACAGTCATATCAAGAACTGGATGAATACTTGAAAAACCATCGTCGTGACTACTATTTCCTGATGTTCGATTATTATTATGAGGTTCGTAAAATCTATGACTTACTAACCAAATATGATGTGGACTATGGAAATATTACAACGGCGTTGACGGATAGTGCTTTTACTTCTGATGATTATGGACATGGAGTGAAGGACTTTGACTTCGGACGATTGTCTGTAGATAAGTGGAAGCGCATTTGGTTCAACCGTATTGTTCGGAGAATTGGGCTGCATAAACCGGCTGACTTTCAGCTGATTGGTGGCAAGTATCACATGGATCAAGTATGGAAGAATTGTTGTTGCAAGGAAGGTATTACGCGACAAATTCTTATCCGTTCTTACGATTATGAGAGATTCTTACGTGCTAAGCCGTATGACAATAATGGCAAGCCATATGCAGTGTTTTTGGATCAATATATGCCATATCATCCGGATTTTAAGGACTATAGTATTTGGAAGATACACATTCCGGAGAAGGAATACTTCGAGCAGATGCATGATATACTTGATGTCATTCGAAATCGTTATGGTATGGAAGTTATCATTGCCGGACATCCACGAGGATCCTATGAAGACCATCCGGATGTTTGGAAGGGGTGTAAGGTTGTTTATGGAAAATCTGCAGAATTGGCGAAGAATGCCTCATTGATTATGACACATTTTTCCCAGGCGATTACGTTTTCCGCAATGGCACATAAGCCCGCAATGCTTTTGAATATTCCATTATGGGACCAGAGTCTTCATTTTACCGGATCATGCCGGTTGTGGGGAGAGATGCTAGGTGCACCAGTCGTTCGTTGTGGTGCAGATTTGCATGAGACATTTGATTATCAAATAAACGAAGAACGTTACGCATCCTTTAAACAGGATTTTACGCAAAGTCGAGAAGCAGACGAACGGCGTTTCTGGGAAATTGCAATGGATGAGATTGAAGGATAATGAGTGGAGGATATTATGACCAAGAAGAAATATGCGAGCATATCCGATAATGTGACAATTGATCTTTTTGATTATATTTGGAATGTGGTGTCACAGTGGAAGGCAATTCTAATATTTGCCCTAATCGTAAGTGTGATGGCGATGTTCTTGCAGTATCACAGTGATATGAAGGTATACAATAATAGCGAGAAACAGACCATGACAGTGGATTCCTTAAGAGAGGAATTGAACTCCGAACAGTTGATTGGCGTGGAGTTCGCGGTGCGCCAGCAGTTGTTGTTAGAGAAGTATCAGAACTATATGGACCAATCTCCATTGTTATCCATTGATCCTTCTCAGGAACATGTGTTGAAGACTACATATGTTATCAGTGGATGTGATGCAACAACAACGGCAAGTTTGGTAGATGCATATAATGCATTGTTTTTAAGCTCATCCTTCGTGGATGGTGTTGGCGAGCTTATGCCGGAATCCGAGAATAAGGATTACGCATCCGCACTTATTGTACCGGGTGCTATTGCCGTTACTCCGACAGATGAGAAAGAGACAACTCAGGGAAGCGGTGTGATTGGTGTCTCTATTATTTTACTGGACCAGATGAGTGCAGAAGAAGTGCAAAACTTTGTGGATAAGTCAGTAACTGATTATACTGCGAAGTTAACAAATTCTATTGGAGTTCACCAGTTATCATTGGTTTCTAGTGACGAAACAACACTTGTTAATATTGAGTTGGCAGGTAACCAGCAGGATATTATCAACTATAGTTATATTATTCGCAATTCCGTTCAGCAGTTAACTCAGAATTTTACAGAACAACAGAAGAATCTCTATGATCTTATGCTGAAGGAAGCACATCAGTCTGATGACGCCGAGGAGGCAAGCATTACCATTACTCCGGAGCATCCGAGACTGAGCAAACGCTCTTTGGTGCTTGGATTTATTGTAGGTGTATTGTTGTATGCATTTGCATACCTGGTGCTTGTTTTGTTTCAAAAGACCATTAAGACGGCAAAAGAGTGCGAAGACACTATGTCCATTCGTACTTTGGGTGAATTACATGAATTCCATGGTCGTGGATGGAAAAAACTATTCAATTCAAAACTGTTTTATGGTCTGAAATATCGTAAGTATAGAGATATTAATCTTCAAACCAATAAAATCGTTGATTCAATGGTTGCTTATGCGAAGAAGCATCCGGGATGTAAGATTCAGTTTGTCTCTGTTGCACCGGTGACAGAGCAGGAAGAAAAGTATTTGCGTGAGATGATTCACGATGCAAAGAACCAGGGCGTAGAAGTATCTCTGTTAGTTGGTGATGTCAACCGTGATACGACGTTCCATCAGAATCTCGCGCAGGCAGATCAGATGATATTGGTATTATGTAGTGGTCGAAGCAGATACGAAGATATTGATTTATGTATGAATCTGGCGACAGAGTCTGACCTTGATACCATAGGTACGGTCTTTGTGGATTGCTAGGCTATAGGGGACTGAGAAGAAAGGGATCGACATGCTAGTCTTGAAAACGGTATTACTATTTTTAATAATCCCTGAATTGTTGGGCGTTACTGTATGCGGCATTTGCCGCATATGGGACCGCCCTTTTTTCCGTTATATTAGTGGATTCTTATGTATGGTAGCAATGGCGTATGTAATATATTTGCCACTGGCATTCACCGGTCGGAGTTTCCATCGTTACGTGCAATTATTATCTATTGGGTATGTGTTTATTGCGGCGATTGGAATTGTATTTTACGGTAAGAGGACATTTTTAGAGCTAAAAGTACTTGCTGTACGTGGCGCGGATTGGATAAAGAAGCATCCGGGAATTGTTATTTTTCTTGTTGTTGTAGCATTTGAATTATACCGCGTGATTGCCTATACACAGATTAATTATAGTGATGATGATACTTACATCTCATTGGTGAACGATATTATTCATTCGGATACCTTCTTTCGACGTAACTATGTGGATGGGCGTAACTTAACTGCTTGGTATCATTTGGATAAAAAATATTATCTGACCGGTTGGTTCGCTTATCAGGCATATATTAGTCGTGCGCTGGGATTGCACCCATTAATAACTGTTAAGACGGTGCTGCCACTGGTATTGATTGTATTGCACTACCTGGTGGTTATTGACTTCTTAGGAATAATAAGCCGACGTAGAGGAGAAATGCTTTCATACTTTTTGCCAATCTATGCAATGCTATTGGAATTTGGCTGGTCAACGTATACTACTTCATTGTCATATTACTTTTTGACCTGGGTATGGTACGGTAAGTCCTTTGTGGAATTTGTTGTATTGCCTGCGTTGATGGGGCAGTTATTGGTGACACGATGGAACCGATTCTTTGATTGGTGTTTATTGTTACTGTTTATATTAGCCGGATTCGGCGCATCGACGATGGGATTTGTGTTGATTCCGGTGATGTGTGGAATGTATTTTGTTACCATGATGGCACATCTCATTTGGAAAAGAAGGAGGGCAACATGTTAGAATCACTGAAGCTTTTACATAACGTCCTCTGGAGCTCCACGCTTATGATGGGATTGTGCTTAGCTTCGATAGGATACTTAATTTATCGAGGAATTAAGAAACAAGAGAGTGTGACGATGCGGATAACTCTTTTGTTTACGGTAATGACAGGTATATTGGTATGCATGAATCCGATTCTTAGCAAGCTCTTGACACGGATTAGTGGTGATAAGTATACATTTATACGCTTTACCTGGTTGTTGCCGGTATTCGCGCTTATGGCATATGCGGCAACAAGAATTATTCTGGATTTCGAGGGTCGTAAACGTTTTGTGGCATGCATCTTGGTATTTGGACTAATTCTGTGTGCCGGTAGACCTTGGCCATCGGTATATTTGAAAGCGGAGAATATTTATAAGGTAGAGAATTCGCTTAAGGATGCTTGCGACGCAATTCGAACAGATTGCGCGCATGAACGCCCGAATGTAACAGTTTATATTCCGAGCAATAACATCTATGAGGATGGAAGTGCGGCCAATATGCGTTACTTTGGAGTTCGTCAGTATGCACCGGAATTTGTTCTTGACTATATGACTGTAGCGGATTCTCAATTGCAGGAAGAAAACTTTACCTTTGCAGGAAACCTTTGGAATATTGGGGAATACGTGATATGCCCGAAGAATGAGGTGCTACAAAGGGAACTACAAAGAATCGGGTATGAGGTTTTACATGAATCAGATGATTTGGCGGTATTGAAAAATACTGTCCGTATGACAATTATATTTGTCCGCCACGGACAGACGGAGGCGAATGTTAATAACATTGCAGTAGGGTTGACGGAATCGCCATTAACAAGTGTTGGTATTGAACAGGCAAAGGCCGCAGGTCATTCTCTTAAAGGCGTTACTATTGATGCGGTGTATAGCTCGCATTTACAGCGTGCCACAGAAACGGCGCAATATGTACTGCAGGAATCCGGCAATGAAGGTGTTAACATGAACTTGTCAGTATATCTTTCTGATATAGGTTGGGGAGATGCAGAAGGCATGTCCATGGATGAGATTCGTCAGACCTATGGAATTGAGCCCAATATTCATACTGTGTTTGGTCCGGTGGAAGAAGAGGATTACGTTGGACCAATCCCTAATATTTATAATTTGCACGATTATGTGCATAATTTTCATATGAACGTACAAGGTGCAATCACCAATTCCTATGTTAGTGGGATGAATGGAGGAACTATTCTGATAACGGGACATTCTGCAGCGGCGCAATGGATGCGATATATTCTCCCAACAACAGAAGTCCCGGATGGCTTGGATAATGCAAGTGTCAGTATTCTACACTATGATTGTGGTGCATGGAGTGCGGAAACATTGAATAATACAGATTACGAAGAGGTTGCGGAAATCGCTGGAACATTATGATGATAGTATTATTTCTATATTTTGGTTTTTTGCTACCATACTTGGTAGGAAGAGCTTGGAATCGTGTATTCTCATGGAGAAAATCATATATAGGTGTTACAAGTGCTCATGGTATTGGGCTGATTGTATTGTTTGCCATCTTTTATGTGGTAAGTTTTGTGCCGCTATCCCGAGGAATGGCAGTAAGCGAATTGGCTCATTGGATGTCTTTACTGGGATATGGTATCGGCGTAGTATGTCTTGTGTTTTTGAATCGTAAGCTATGGCAAGATGCTCATATCACAAAGGTTGCTTGGCCGGTGATTGTGTTGGCTATTATAGCGCTTATTTGCTCTGTGTTGTTTTTGCGCCCGGACTCTATGGATGTAACCGGAGAGATGGTACGTAGAATGGTGGACTCCAATGTGTTCTATGGGGTGACTCCATACACCGGAGAAGCTTGGCTGGGAACCAATCACTCTCCTGTGGAAGCAATCTATGGTATCGGTGCGGTTTTGATGGGAATAGATCCGTTAGTGTATTTGCATCGACTGACACCGGTCGCATTATTGATTGCATATTTCGGTGTATATTTGGAAATAGGAACAATTCTTTTCGGTGAAGAAAAAAGAGCAAGAGATACTTTTCTTGTAATTGTTATTGGAATGTATGGATTGGAAGTGTTCCGTGATGGACCACTTTTGATTAATGTACTATGTAATCCATGGAATGGACAGACACTTCTTGGAAGCATGATTTTGCCGTTGTCATTTGTAATGGCTTATCAATGGCTCCGTACGATGCGCTGGCAGTGTTACCTATCCGCAGGATGCCTGTTGGTGGCCGCGCAATTGTGTTATGGTGATGGGGCAATAATGGTTGCGTTCTTGTGGGCAGTTGCTATTATTGTTGCTTTTGCTCTTAAGCGTATGGCAAGGAGGAAAGCAGCATGATGAGAATGTATTTTGAAACCATGCAAAATCTCTTGGGACAGCAATATCCGGTGGCAATCGTATTGAGCCTATTTGCAGTTGAAACATGGCTCATTATGCGAAACCGACGTCGCTCTGATGACCGATTTGCATTATGCGTAGCAATTGTTTGTGCTGTGGTATCACCATTGTATTTTATGTATTTGCGTGTATTACATGTGCCGAGAGGAACAATGGCAGTTGCTTTTCAAATCTTGCCGTGCGTAGCGTTAGCTGCATTTGGCTTGACGGTTCTGGGGCAATACCTTGCATCAAAGTATGGGAAAAGAGTATGGCTCTTGCTGGCAATAGGTGTCATTGTGCTAGCATCTCAGCCATGGACATTTACAAAATCTCGGATTATTTTTTCAAATCCCGGAACAGCAAAAGTTGATGCAGAAGTCTATGAATTAGCTGATATGATGGATGAGGGAACTGCGTTTATGCCTTCGAAAATGGCAACACAGTTTTGTGAAGTGCAATCTCAGACAAATGTTTGCTTTGATGATGACTTTTTTGTAGTAAAAATGCAGACGCCAACTGACATGGTGAATGCAATTTTTACCTACCAATCAGATTATTTGGTTTGCCCAAAGGAAGCGTGCGATGCAGAGTGGTTTGGAATATACGGTTATCAAGAGATTGGTGAGACGGAGCATTATATCGTCTTTGGTCATCGTTTGACGGAAGAATAGAAATCTTCTATAGTGAGTTGGAATTAAGTGGTTCGGAGGCGAATTATGAGTACAGGACAGAAGATGTACGATTTGGCGACACGGTTGTATCCGATTTGTCGTAGCATTACCGGTGATGGTGTGCGCCAGACGTTAGCAATCTTAAAAGAATATATACCGGAGTTGGAGGTTCATGAAGTGCCAAGCGGTACCAAGGTCTTCGACTGGACGGTACCGAAGGAATGGAATATCCGGGATGCTTATATTGAGGATGAAGCAGGCAATCGCATCATTGATTTCAAGGAGCATAACTTGCATGTAGTTGGATATTCTCTTCCAATGGATGAGTGGATGGAGTTGGATGCGTTAAAAGAAATCATCTACACCCAGCCGGATCAGCCGGATGTAATTCCTTATGTGACCAGTTATTACAAGGAGCGTAGTGGATTCTGCATGACACAGAAGCAGAAGGATTCCTTGAAGCCGGGCAAGTATCACTGCGTCATTGATTCTACCTTGGAGTCGGGACATCTGACCTATGGTGAGGCTGTTATTCCGGGCGAGAGTAATCAAGAGATTTTCTTATCTACTTATATTTGTCATCCGTCTATGGCAAATAATGAGTGTTCCGGACCGGCGTTGGCAACTTACTTGGCAGATTGGGTAAGAACCCACAACCATAAGTATACCTATCGCTTCATTTTCATTCCGGAGACCATTGGAGCCATTACCTACTTAAGCTCACATCTTCCGTACATGAAGGAACATGTACTGGCAGGATTCAATCTGACCTGTGTAGGTGATAACCGTACCTACTCCCATATGTCTAGCCGCTACGGAGATAACTTAGCGGATATTACCTTGCGTAATGTACTGCAGTATCATTATCCGAACTATGATGAGTATGATTTCTTGGAGCGTGGCAGCGACGAGCGACAGTTCACCGCGCCGGGAGTAGACCTTCCGATGTGTACCTTCAGCCGCAGCCTCTTCCATAAATATCCGGAGTATCATACTTCTGCAGATGATCTTAGCATTATTTCACCGGAAGGCTTGCAGGGTAGCTTCGATGTACTGACTCAGTGCTTCCGGGTGTTAGAATACAACAAGAAGTATCGGATCAACGTCTTATGTGAACCACAGCTGGGACCAAGAGGCTTGTATCCAAGCATTAGCCAGAAGGGCGCCGCACTTACGGATGAAGTACGTAAGATTACCGATTTTATCGCGTATGCCGATGGACGCAATACGTTAATCGATATCAGTAACCGCATTCATTTTCCAGCAGTGGATTTGATTGATACGGTAGAGAAGCTGACGGCAGCAGGTCTGTTGGATATCGTGGAATAGGGAAGAGAAGAAATGTCACAGATTTTAGAAGATTTTAAACAAGGATTGTCAGATCTTGGAATTACCAAGGGAGATATCGTCTATGTAGGTAGCGATATCACACAGCTCTTGGTGGTGCTTCGTAAGAAGGAAGACCGTAAGAGCAGAGAAGAACAGAATGAATTCCTTCACGCAATGATTGATGCGTTGCAGGAGCAGGTAGGAGAGGAAGGAACCCTTCTTTTTCCGGTGTATACCTGGAGCTTCTGTAAGGGTAAGCCATACGATGTAAGCAAGACCCCGGGAACGGTGGGCGTTCTTAATAACTGGGTGCTGAAAAACAGAACGGACTTCCGAAGAACGGCCCATCCATTGTATTCCTTCATGGTATGGGGCAAGGATGCCGAGATGTTACTGGCTATGGATAACCAGGAGGCTTGGGGCAAGGATTCCCCATTTGAATACTTCAAGGAACAGCATGCGAAGTTATTCTTGTTGAATGTAACCTTACAGAGAGCCTTCACCTTCATGCATTATGTAGAGCAGAGCGTGGAAGTGCCGTATCGTTATCATAAGTACTTCCTTGGCAATTATACGGATGCTAAGGGACATACTACGGCGCGTTGCTATTCTATGTATGTGAGAGATTTGGATATCGAGACAGAAGAGTATATGCCGGACTCCTTCATGGAAGAGGCAGGACTCTTACACGGAGTACATACGGAAGATCTTACGTTGAAAGTGATCGATATGGCAGAAGCCTACCCGGTTGTTGCGGAAGATTTACTTCACAATGGCGGTAAGAACTGCTATCATTTTACCAACTACGAAATCGATTGGGAGAAAGGACGGACACACGAACATGAAATTAGTGACCGATTATCTTGAGGACACCGCCGGACGGATTCCGGAGAAGACAGCGTTAATTGATGAACATCGTCAGGTAACCTTTGGTACCTTGCAGACCGAGGCCAAGAAGATTGCAACCAAGTTAATCTCCATGGGTATTGAGAAGCAGCCGGTAGTGGTATACATGAATAAGTCAGTGGAAGTTATCGAGACTTTCCTTGGCGTTGCATACAGCCGTAACTTCTATTCCCCGATCGATATTCATATGCCGGGCTCCCGTGTGGAGAAGATTTTAGAGACGTTAAAGCCTTGTGCGGTGATTACTAAGCGTGAGTGCTTAACAGATCCGAACATGTTCGGTGATACACCGATTCTGTATTTTGATGAATTGATGGAAGGTAGCGTTGATGAAGAAGCAGTGCATGCAGTAACTGCCCGTGCCATCGATACCGACCTTCTGTATGTATTGTTTACTTCCGGATCTACCGGAACACCGAAGGGCGTTATTATCTGCCATCGTTCTGTGATTGATTACACCGAGTGGGTAACCAAGACCTTCGATATTGATGAGACCCATATCTTCGGTAACCAGGCACCATTCTATTTTGATAATTCCATCCTGGACATCTATCAGATGTTGAAGACCGGTGCAACCATGAACATTATTCCGGAGAATCTTTTTAGCTTCCCAATTAAGCTCTTAGAGTACATTGAAGAGCAGAAGATTAATATTATCTTCTGGGTACCAAGTGCACTTTGCTTGGTAGCAAATCTGAAGGCCCTTGGTAAGCGTGATATCTCAGGCCTTAAAAAGGTATTGTTCTGTGGCGAGGTTATGCCGAACAAGCAGCTGAATATGTGGCGTCGTGCCCTTCCGGATGCATTGTATGCGAACCTTTACGGCCCGACCGAGATTACCGACGTGTGCAGCTACTACATCGTAGACCGTGAATTCGCAGATACCGATAGCCTTCCAATTGGATTCCCATGTGAGAATACCGATATCATGGTGATTAACGACCAGAACCAGCTGGTAACCGGCGATGAGATTGGTGAGCTTTGTGTACGTGGAACATCCTTGTCCTTTGGATATTACAATAATCCGGAGAAGACGGAAGCTGCCTTCGTGCAGAACCCATTGAATACCCAGTATCCGGAGATTATCTATCGTACCGGCGACTTGGTAAAATACAACGAGTACGGTGAGATTATTTACTGCTCCCGTAAAGATTTCCAGATTAAGCATATGGGACATCGTATCGAGCTTGGTGAGATTGAGACGGCGGTATCCTCTATCGAAGATATCCAGCTGTGCTGCTGCCTCTACGATGAGAAGCGCCAGAAAATCGTTCTTTTCTATACCGGAGAGATTGAAGGCAAGGAGATTGGAGAGCGCCTGAAGGATTTGGTTCCGGAGTACATGATTCCGAACCGTTACAAGCCTTTGGAAGAGATGCCAATTAACCTAAACGGTAAGATTGACCGTGTTGCATTGAAGGCGTTGATTTAGTGAATATCACCTCTGTCACCACTGTGGCAGAGGTGTTTTTATTTCTAGGCAAATCTGTTATAATACATAAGTTAATGAGCAAATCTAGTTGCAATATAGTTGAGGAGTTGTACATGAGAGAGCAAATTTTAGAATTATTACAGGATTTGAATCCGGATATTACCGACGACGATTCTGTGAATCTGGTAGAAGATGAGATTATCGATTCCTTTGATATCGCCAATCTGGTAGCTGCATTTGAGGATGCATTCGAGATTGAGATTGACGGCGAGGATATCGTGCCGGAGAGTTTCTATAACATTACCGCTATGGAAGCCCTCATTGAGAAATATAAGAACTAGTAGATAGAATAGGAGTAATCTTATGAGTAAGGTAGAACAGAACATCCCAATTAATAAGGGTAATTACAGCATGGATACCCCGGAGCGCGAGGCTCTCTTTGAGAAGTATCGTGGCCAGGGTTGGGAAGAAGAGTACAAGGAGTATCGTGCGAATTGGACCAAGTATGCCAAGGAGAAGATTGTATCCGATTATCCGTTATTGGTAGACATTGAGTTGGCTACCATCTGTAACCTGCATTGTCCAATGTGCTACACCATTACTGAGGAGTTCGCATGCCACGTACATCGTGGAGTCATGGACTTCGAATTATTTAAGAAGATTATCGATGAAATCGCTGGTAAGGTACCTGCAATTCGTCTGAGCCTTCGTGGTGAGCCTACCTTGAATCCGAACTTCATTAAGTGCATTCACTATGCGAAGCAGGCCGGAATCAAGGAAGTATCTTCCTTAACCAACGGAAGCACCTTAACTCCGGAATTCATGGAGAAGATGATGCTTGCCGGATTGGATTGGTTAACCGTATCCATCGACGGTATCAACGAGGAATATGAGAAGGTTCGTGTTCCGCTGAAGTTTGCTGACACTGTTGAGAAGCTGAAGACTTTCAAGGAATTGAAGGAGAAGTACGAAGTACATCGTCCGGTTATCAAGGCACAGGGTATCTGGCCATCTGTGAAGCCACATGTAGAAGAGTACTATCATACCTTGGCTCCAATCACAGACTTGGTTGCATTCAACCCATTGATCGATTACTTAGATAATGATACGGACATCGTATACGATGAGGACTTCGGATGCCCGCAGTTGTATCAGCGTTTGGTTATCGGTGAAGACGGTAAGGTTATGGCATGCTCCAACGATGAGAACGGCCGTATGTGCATGGGCGATGTGAAGACCCAGTCCATCCATGAGATTTGGCATGGCGAGCCTCTTACTAAGATGCGTGAGGCACATGCAAAGATGGGTGGATTTAAGGATTTAGAGTTGTGTAAGCTTTGCTATCTGCCACGTAAGACAGAGGACAGTGAGACTTCTTCTGTTGATGGAAGAGAGTTTATTATTCGCAATTATGTAGGACGTACACAGGAGATTGGAAAATAACATGAGAATTCTGGCAGTGATTCCTGCCCGAGCAGGATCCAAGGGTATTCCGAATAAGAATATACGTATTATAGCAGGTCATCCATTGATCTATTATTCCATTAAGAACGCAATAGATTCCGAGATGATTACCGATGTGATTGTATCCACCGATTCTCCACAGGTGCAGGCAATTGCCAAGCAGATGGGAGTGACGGTGAAGTGGCGTGATGAAGCACTGTGTGCGGACGACGTTACATTAGATGCAGTTATCTACGATGCCATTCCGGAGGGAGAGGAGTATGACTACATCGTAACCATGCAGCCGACCTCTCCGACCCTACGGGTGGAGACCTTGGATGAGGCCATTCGTAAGACCATAGAGAGCGGTGTAGATACCATGATTTCTGCCATCAATGACCCGCATCTTACCTGGGGCGAGAAGGATGGTAAGAAGGTGCCGAATTACGAGAAACGCCTGAACCGCCAGTATCTGCCACCTTGTTATTTTGAGACCGGAGCCTTCTTAATTGCCAAGGCTTCCGTGGTAACACCACAGAGTCGTATCGGTGCCAATGTGGATGTATTCGAATTACCGCTGAACCAGTCTTATGACGTGGATACCTTCGAGGATTTGCGTTGTGTGGTATCTGCTCTGAAGCGGGAAGCGGTTGCAATCTACGTGAATGGTAACAACCTTCGTGGTATGGGCCATGTATACCGTGCCCTTGAGATTGCCGATGAATTCTATCTGAAGCCGGATATCTATTACGATAGCAACCAGACGGATGTGGCAGTGTTCGGTGAGACCACCCACAACCTGATTCCGGTGAATGGAATTGCGGAATTATTCGAGATTTGCAAGGAGAAGCAGTATACCATTTTCATTAATGATATTCTTGCAACCTCCATTGACTATATGTATGGACTTCGCAGTGTATTGCCGAATGCGAAGATTGTGAACTTCGAGGATGAGGGCGAGGGCGCATCCGAAGCGGATGTGGTCATCAACGCCTTACTCCAGAAGAAGTCCTATGACCATGTGTATGCCGGCGAGGCATACTACATTGCAAGCAAGACCTTCATGATGTACGAACCAATTCAGATCAAGGATCAGGTGCAGCGCGTATTTATTTGCTTTGGTGGTGCAGATCCCCAGAACTATACGGAGCGCGTACTGAACATCATTACCAAGCCGGAGTACAAAGACTATAAGTTCCGTATTGCTATCGGTCGTGCAAAAGAGAACGTGGAAGAGTTATTAAAATATAACGAATACGAGAATATCGGTATCTTCTATGACGTGAAGAATATGCCGGATTTGATGGCAAGTTGTGATATGGCCATCATCTCCCGCGGACGTACGGCATATGAGGTGGCAATGCTTGGAATTCCGGCCATTGCAGTATCTCAGAACGAACGGGAGCGAACCCATGGATTTGCATGCAATGAGAATGGATTTGCATATATCGGCTTGAATCCGACGGATGAGATTATCGAGAATACCTTGAAGATGTATCTGAATATGTCCAAGGAGAGCCGTCTGCATTATCAGAACCAGTTATTAAGCCATGACTTGCGCAACGGAAGAGAGCGCGTCATGTCATTGATCAATAGTTAATAAGGGGAAGCATTATGAGAACAAGCAAACCATATATGATCGCAGAGATGGGCGTGAACTTCTATGATACTGCACGTGTTATGGGAATTACCCCATTGGAAGCTGCGAAGCTCTATATTGATAAGGCTGCGGAAGCCGGAATCGATTGTGCCAAGTTCCAGTCCTACAAGGCCGGAACCATTGTGTCCAAGAATTCACCGGCTTACTGGGATACCACGAAGGAACCTACCAAGACCCAGTACGAACTGTTTCTGAAGTTTGATCACTTCGGCAAGGCAGAGTATCGCGAGCTGTGTGATTACACCCACAGCAAGGGCATGGATTTCACCTCCACCCCATTCGATTATGCATCTGCGGATTATTTGGAGGATATGGTGGACTTCTACAAGATTAGTAGTTCCGATCTCTCTAATATTCCATTCATCAAGCATATCGGAGCCAAGGGTAAGCCGGTCTACATCTCCGTAGGAGCTGCTTACCTTTCCGAAGTGGATGAGGCCATTCGTGCTTTAAAAGAGGTTGGATGCAAGGATATCGTTATCTTCCATTGCGTACTGTCTTACCCGACAGATCCGAAGAATGCCAACCTTCGTATTATTGAGACATTGAAGAAGGATTTCCCGGATGTACGTGTAGGATTCTCCGATCACGTAGCACCGGATGATACCATGATGACCTTGGCTACCGCATACATGCTTGGAGCAGAGGTTATTGAGAAGCATTACACCTTAGATAAGACCTTGCAGGGTAACGATCATTACCATGCAGGTACTCCGGAGGATTTTGCTAAGGCAATTGCCAACTTCAAGTGGATTGATACTGTACTTGGAAGCGGTGAGAAGACCGTATTAGAGTGCGAGCAGGTACCTCGTCGTGAGGCACGTCGCTCCCTGGTATTAACCCGTGATATGAAGGCTGGCGAGATTATCCGCGAGGAAGACTTGATGCCGAAGCGTCCGGGAACCGGAATCTCTCCGAAGTTCGCAGAGATTGTCATTGGACGTCCGGTGAAGATGGATTTAGAAGAAGATACAATTCTTACCTGGGATATGGTTTAAGATGAAAGAGCATCGCGGTAGAACTGCCGCGATACTTTTTTGATAAGGAGAATATAAGCATGCAAGCAATTATCTTAGCTGCCGGCATGGGCAAGCGATTGAAGGAATTAACACAGAATAATACCAAGTGCATGGTGAAGGTGAACGGAGTCTCTCTTGCCGAGAGACTTCTTACGATGTTAGACCGTAAGGACTTGGAGCGTATTGTTATCGTAGTTGGATACGAGGGCAAGAAGCTGATGGAGTATGTGGATACCCTTGGTATTAAGACTCCGGTGGAGTTCATCGATAACCCAATTTATGATAAGACCAATAACATCTACTCCCTGTCCCTTGCCAGCAAGGAACTGTGTGAGGATGATACGTTATTGTTCGAGTCGGACCTAATCTTCGAAGAGTCAATCTTGGATGATTTGATTGTAGATGAGAGAGATACTCTGGCTATCGTAGATAAGTATGAGAGCTGGATGGATGGAACCTGTATGAAGCTTCGCGAGGATGATTCCATTGAAGCTTTCGTTCCGGGCAGTGAGTTCCAGTTCGAAGAGAGTGATGAATACTATAAGACGGTGAATATCTATAAGTTCAGCAAGGAATTCTCCAAGGACTACTATGTACCGTTCTTAGAGGCTTATGAGAAGGCTCTTGGACTGAATGAATACTACGAGCAGGTGTTGCGCGTTATTACCATGCTAAATAAGCCGGTAATTCGTGCAAAGCGTTTAAGTGGCCAGAAGTGGTACGAGATTGATGATGTTCAGGATCTGGATATTGCAGAGTCCTTGTTTGCAGAGGATGATGTAAGAATTGCTAAGCTACAGGAGCGTTACGGTGGATATTGGAGATATCCGCAGATGCTGGATTTCTGCTATTTAGTGAATCCATACTTCCCACCGAAGAAGATGATTAGTGAGATGAAGCACAGCTTCGAAGTACTGCTGACCCAGTATCCATCTGGTATGAAGGTCAATGCATTACTGGCTTCCAAGGTCTTTGGTGTTCACCAGGACAGTATTGTAATCGGTAATGGTGCGGCAGAGCTGATTAAGGCGTTGATGGAGGATATTAGCGGTAAGATTGGTGTGGTTCGTCCAACCTTCGAAGAGTATCCGAATCGTTATAACAAGGATGATGTGGTGGTATATGAACCGCAGAATCCGGACTTCTCTTATACGGCAGATGACATTATGAGCTATTTTACTGGTAAGGGGTTGTCTTACTTCTTACTGATTAATCCGGATAATCCAAGTGGTAACTTTATTCCACGTGGGGATGTCTTACGACTGGTAGATTGGGCGAAGCAGGAAGGCATCGGTATTATTGTGGATGAATCCTTCGTGGACTTCGCAGATGAAGTGGATAGTACCTTATTAGAGCAGGAACTCTTGGAGTGTTATGACAGACTGTATGTGATGAAGTCCATCTCCAAGTCTTACGGTGTTCCTGGTATTCGCTTGGGTGTGTTGGCTTCCAGTGATACCGAGACCATTGCCAAGATGAAGAAGCAGGTGGCTATCTGGAATATTAACTCCTTCGGAGAGTTCTTCATGCAGATCTTCGAGAAGTATCGGAAGAACTATGTGGCTGCCTTAGAGAAGCTTCGTGGGGAGCGTGCATACTTGCAGGCTGAGTTGGCGAAGATTCCGGGGGTCCGTGTGATTCCGTCTCAGGCCAACTATGTGATGGTAGAATTAACAGGCGCTATGTCTTCGGGGGAATTGACCAAGCGTTTGGCAGTAGATTACAACCTGTTGGTGAAGGACTTGTATAAGAAGGTGGGGGAGAAGAACTATTTACGACTTGCAGTGCGTACTAGAGAAGATAACGACAAGCTCCTGGATGCATTGCGCCAGGTATTACAGTAGGAGTGAGAGATGATGCCTCATTTTGCGTATATTGATCCGGGAACAGGAAGTATGCTCTTTACCATCTTAATCAGTGTGGTTGGAGCCGCGTTCTATGCGTTAAGAACTTTTATTATCAAGTTGCGTTTTTCCCTCAGTGGTGGACGGGATAAGAAGCTGTCCATGGAGAAAATCCCGTATGTGATCTTCTCTGATAGTAAGCGTTACTGGAATATCTTCGGACCGATTTGTCGGGAGTTCGATCGACGTGGACAGAAGCTGGTATATATGACGGCTTCTGAGGATGATCCGGCACTTACGGAGAAGTTCGAGCATGTGGAGTGCAAGTTCATTGGTGAAGGGAATAAGGCGTTTACCAAGCTTAATTTCCTGAATGCCGGCGTGTTGCTATCTACAACACCGGGAATTGATGTGTACCAGTGGAAGCGGTCTAAGGATGTGCAGTGGTATGCGCATGTATTGCATGCGGCCAACGATGCCACATCTTATCGAATGTTTGGAATTGACTATTATGATAGCATCTTGGTATCCGGTGAGTACCAGAAGGAACAGGTGCGTAAGTTAGAGGAACTTCGTAATCTTCCTAAGAAGGAGGTTGAGGTAGTTGGCCTTACCTACTTCGATGAGATGAAGAAGCGATTAGAAGCAGAAGGAAAGAAAGCGAATGGAGACGAGAAAGTAGTACTCCTAGCTCCGTCCTGGGGTGGTAACTCCCTCCTGAATAAATACGGAGAGCGCATGATTGATGCCTTATTGGCTACAGGGTATCATGTGATTATTCGTCCTCATCCACAGTCCTATACCTCTGAGAAGGACATGTTGGATGCATTAATGGCGAAGTATCCGGAGAGCGCACAATTGGAGTGGAACCGGGATAATGACAATTTTGACGTACTGAATCGTTCCGATATCTTAATCTCAGACTTCTCCGGTGTTATGTTTGATTTTTCCTTGGTCTTTGACAAGCCGATTATCTATGCGGATACCTCCTTCGATAAGGGTATCTACGATGCTTGTTGGCTGGATGAGGAGATGTGGACCTTCGATATCTTACCGGAGATTGGAGCGCAATTAACGGAAGATATGATTGATGACATCAAGGCTGTTATCGATACTTGTCTGACGGATCCGAAGTTTGCAGCCGGACGTGATAAGGCACGTTTGGATGCCTGGGCACATCCGGGTGAGGCGACTAAGCGAACGGTAGATTATCTTATGGCCAAGTATGAGGAATTGAATCCGAAGGAAGAGGAGGTAGATGCGTAATGACATTCGCTCAAGTATTACATACGATTTTGATTGCGCCGCTGTCTCTCTTTTTCGAGGTGGTGTATGCCATTGCATATCGTGTGATTCATAATCCGGGTTTATCCATTGTGGCATTGTCACTGGCTATGAACTTCCTGGTGTTGCCGCTCTATAAGCGGGCGGATGCCATGCAGGAAGAACAGCGGGATATCGAGATGAAGCTGCAACCATGGATTCGCCATATTAAGAAGAACTTCAAGGGCGATGAGCGCATGATGATGCTTCAGACCTATTATCGCCAGAACAACTATAAGCCAACAGATGCCTTGAAGGGTTCTGTTTCTTTGCTGTTGGAAGTGCCGTTCTTCATTGCGGCGTATCAGTTTTTAAGCGGACTGCAGATGTTGAATGGCATCTCCTTCGGTCCAATTAAGGATTTGGGTGCACCGGATGGTATGCTGGTAGTGGCAGGAGTAGCAATCAACGTGCTTCCAATCTTAATGACCACCATTAACTTCATCTCCGGAGCTATTTATACCAAGGGATTCCCATTGAAGAGTAAGATTCAGCTCTATGGTATGGCGCTGATTTTCCTGGTGTTCTTATATCAGTCTCCGGCGGGGTTGGTTTTCTATTGGACGTTGAATAACCTGTTCTCTCTGGTGAAGAACATTTTCTATAAGTTGAAGAATCCGAAGAAAGTGTTGGCAATTCTGTTTTCCCTTGTGGGTATTCTTGCTGTTGCAGTTGGCATTCTTCGCCCATGGGATAATACGAAGCAGAAGATATGTGTGATTGCTTTCGGATTATTGCTGCAGTTGCCATTGTTGTTGCAGTGGAAGAAGGTTGGTAGTGCCAAGGAGTACCCGTTCGAGAAGAAGGATACCTTGACTTTTGTCTTAGGTGGATGTTTCCTTGCAGTATTAAGTGGATTGTTAATTCCGGTAAGTGTGATTCATTCTTCACCTGCTGAGTTCGTAAATATTATGCATTATAGCAGCCCGCTTCACTATGTAGCTTATTCTTCCTGTTTAGCGTTTGGGCTCTTCGTGGTATGGTTCGGCATTTTTTTCTGGCTTGGTAACGGCCTAGGCCGGAAGGTAATGGCAGCCGGTATCTGGGTTTTGTCCGGATGGGCTGTTGTGAATTACATGTTCTTCGGTACGAAGAACGGAACATTGTCGACGTTACTGCATTATGATCACTTGTTACATTACAGTATGAAGCAGATGCTTATAAACTTGGTAGTTTTGTGTGGCGTGACAGCTGTTTTCTACCTTGTGTGGTGGAAAAACCGTGGTATTGTTCATGTGGTATACGCTGCAGCAATGGTTGCATTGGTGGGTATGTCAATATCTAATATGTATGGAATCAATACACAGTTGAAGCAAATAAAGACTGATATTGATCGAGTGAACCAAGATATGGCGACAATTCCACTGTCTACCAAGGGGCAGAACGTTATGGTTATTATGCTGGACCGTGCGATGGGGTTATTTGTACCATACTTAATGCAAGAAGACCCAAATCTAATGGCGCAGTTTGACGGCTTTACGTTCTATCCGAATTCTGTTTCATTTGGCCCGTCTACTAATTTTGGTACGCCGGGGTTGTTTGGCGGATATGATTACACTCCGGAAAACATGAACCGCAGAGATAACCTCCTCTTGGAAGAAAAACAAAATGAAGCATTAACGCTAATGCCTCGATTGTTTGATGAGGCTGGATACAATGTTACGGTATGTGATCCTCCTTATGCAGGATATGAATGGATACCGGATCTTTCAATATATGATGAGTATCCTGGTATAAATGCATATGTGACAAAGGGAAGATTTAATCAAGAGAATGCACAGGATGAGAGCAAGAATGAGTCGACTCGTTTGAGAAACTTCTTCTGCTATAGTATTTTTAAGATTTCACCTCTTGCATTACAGCCAACAGTGTACAATGAAGGGAATTATAACTGTGCTGATGCGGGGTATCTTGCAGAACATCCATCAGATAAGGTGTATACCATAGATAAGGACTTTCAGGGAAGCTTTCAGTTAGTAGATGCACATCATTCCATTGGATTAAACCGTGACTTTATTGGTGCATATTTTGTCTTGAAAAACCTGTCTGAAATAACAGAAATCACGGATCAGGAAGAAAACACATTCCTGATGATGGACAACGATTCTACTCATGATGTGACATTATTACAGGAGCCGGAATATGAGCCGGAGGAAACAGTAGATAATGAGTTGTTTGACGAAACAAATGCAGGACGATTTACGATAGATGGTCAAGCATTGAATGTTGATGATGCAGAGGATTATATGCATTATCAGTGTATGATGGCTTCGTTTAAACAGTTAGGTGCATATTTCGATTACATGCGCGAGCAAGGCGTGTATGATAATACACGAATTATTCTTGTTTCGGATCATGGATCAAATGTACATCTTCTAGATGATGTATATATGGAAGATGGCATGAGCATTTACAGTTATAATTGTCTGATGATGGTAAAAGATTATAACAGTAAAGGATATACGGTTTCGGATACACTTATGACGAATGCTGACACACCGGCGTTAGCGCTGGAAGGGGTGATTGATAACCCGGTTAATCCATATACGAAGAATCCGATTAATATGGACGGTAAAAATACGGATGTACTTCATTTGTTCAAAGGCGGTAATATTGATATTAAGACGAATAATGGTTATCGTTTTGAAGATAATGAATGGTATGGTTTAAAGAATGGAAATGCATTGGACTTGCAGAATTGGTCCAGTATAGAAGATCCGTCGAGATAAAAAAGAGCAATTACTTCCGTTAAGGAAGTAATTGCTCTTTTGTATATCCGGCATCAATCAAGTCCTGTTCACTAAAAGGGTGATCTGGGCAGTAGGCGAATCCGGGCAATTGATAAACTGCAGCCACAGAAAGGTTAACCCAATGCGCAGGGTCAGAACTAATAGCGGAATAGGTAAATAATGAAGATTCCGGTATTTCGTAGGATACAATGGCTGTTTGGTCTAACGGCGTATCATCTGCGATTTGCAATGCTAATCGATAGGATAAATAGTATTGTTCCAGCTTGCCGGTAGACAATTCGTTATAGATGGCAGTAAGTGTTGGATCAGAGTCATCGGAGCGTGTAACATTGATATACTTATGATTTGCAATGCCGCATATAAGTAGAAGAACGATGCTGGTTGAAATACAAATCATTCGGTTGAATTCTTTCATCTTATACCGTGATTTAATCCAAAACATCAGATATGTCCACGCGGTAACAATTGCAATAGATGAAATAGATGCAAAAGCAAATCGGACACGCTGCTCGATGTACATATCCAATACTAGGTTATAACCTAAAACAACCGGGAAGAGGACAATGTAGGAAACCATATAACCGGCAATAATAACAATTATAGGATTGATACGGAAATGCGACTGATCCGGTGTTCCCTTGCTGATAAACACAGCCAATGCAATTAATACCAGAGCAACTAACAGGTATGTTTGTGTGAATAGGAAACGTAATTGCTGGTTTGTAACCATTACAGTACGTAGTAGGCTATCAACATAGTTAAGCTTTGCTGATACATCGTGATCAAATCTCATGAAGTTACCGGGACACAAAGCGTTAATAAGTGCACTGCACAAGGTGAATATGAAGGGTACAATACCGCGAATTGGAATTTTACGGGTAGTAAACCAGCGATAGATGAAAAAATAAACGAGGAAGATGTTCACCATTGCTGCGCTCATCAATACGCCTCCACAAGACAGAAAACCCGTAATAGAAGCACCGATGATAAGCAGTGCCATAATGGATTTTTGTTCACACCGCATTAATAATGAATATAAACTGATGCAAAGAAATCCCAGTGCCAGAGGTAAACCGTACACACATGCTCCGACCATATAGAAAAGGGCTTCACCCGGGCCAATGTAATCTACAGCAATCCAAATGCCACAGAATATAAAAATGCCCCAAATAGCGTCAAAATGGAAGTGCTTGGAAAGTGTTTTTAACAGCAACATGAAGCTGGCAAAAAACAGTAGCGTAAATAATCCAATGATAAGACGAAAACGCGCATAATTTGTGGCTGTTTTGATTAGTAGGAAGGAAGAACAAAAGTTGGAAAAAAAAGTACCCTGCATGGTTTCATAAACCATAGTGGTAAAAGCTTTTGCTGCATGAAAGGCGTCTCCCTCCGTAAAATAGTAACCAAAGCCAAATTGAATCTGGGAAAAATCATCGGTTTTTAATAAGGAAAAGCGACTTATATACAAAAACAGCCCACTAATGCAGATGGTAAGTACAAAGAAAAATATGTTTATAAGATTGCTTCTGAAATAGTTTTTCTGGTTCATAAAGAATGCTCCTATCTTATATCTGATGACATTATAGCGAACCGATAAAATCAATTCAACAGACGGATATTGGCACATAATATGGATTCATGATATACTATGCAATAGTGCCAACTAAAGAGAAGAGGTGTTCTTTTTGAATAATAATACTCATAGTGTACAAATGTTGGAGTTTACGGAAAAAGGTGATGAGCGTGGTCATTTAGTAATCGTGGAAGGCCACCAGGATATACCTTTTGATATCAAACGTATTTTTTATATCTACGGTTCAGATGCTGATGTTGTGCGAGGACAGCATGCAAATCGTAGGACAGAGTTTGTATTGATTAATGTTGCCGGAACGTCGCAGGTGCGTGTGCGAGACGGCAAGGGTAATGAGATTCTGTATTCTTTGAATCGCCCACATACCGGAGTATATTTGCCGAATATGGTTTGGAAGGATATGCTGAATTTTAGCGAGGATTCTGTGCTGCTGGTATTGGCTAGTGAGCATTATGATCCGGATGAGTATATCCGTGACTATGATGAGTTTGTTAGAATTGTGAATGAAGGAGAATAGTCGCGTGGAAAAGATTATGCCAAATCGCTTGGATCGCGGTTTTTATCTATATCAAGAAGAGTTTGAGAAGAAGGCAATCGACGTACTTCGTTCCGGCTGGTATGTACTTGGCAACGAAGTGAAGTCTTTTGAGGAAGAGTTTGCTTCATACGTCGGTGCGAAGCATTGTGTTGGGTTGGCCAGTGGATTGGATGCATTATGGATTGCATTTCGTATTCTTGGCATTGGCGCCGGTGATGAAGTCATTGTTCAGGGCAATACCTATATCGCAAGTGTTATGGGAATTACTATGAACGGAGCTACACCGGTATTTGTTGAGCCGGATGAGTATTACAACATTGATGCCTCTAAGATTGAAGAGAAGATTACAGATAAGACGAAGGCAATTCTGGTGGTACATTTGTATGGCCAGGCATCTAATATGAAGCCGGTTGTAGATTTGTGTCATAAGTACAATCTGCGTTTGGTTGAGGATTGTGCCCAGTCCCATGGTGCGAAGTTTGATGGCCAGATGACAGGAACTTTTGGAGACATTGGATGCTTTTCTTTTTATCCTTCTAAGAACTTAGGCGCTTTTGGCGATGCCGGTGCGATTGTAACTAACAATGACAAGATCGCGGAGGATGTACGTGTTTTCCGCAACTATGGCTCTGAGAAGCGATATTATAATAAGGTAGTAGGTGCGAATTCCAGATTGGATGAGATGCAGGCTGGGTTATTGCGGGTTCGATTGAGTCACTTGGATGAATTGGCGGAAGAAAAGAAGCAAATCTGTGAGCGGTATTTGCGCGAACTGCAGAATGATAAGATTGAATTGCCGAAGATTCGCGAGGGAGCAACCCATATCTGGCATCAGTTTGTTATTCGAAGCAAGTACCGTGATGCATTGATGCAATACTTGGATGAGCATGGTATTGGAACAATCATTCATTATCCAATTCCACCACACATGTCAGAGGCATATCAGTATTTAAACGTTCCGAAGGGCAGCTTGCCTATTACAGAGTCTTATGCAGATTCCGTCTTGTCTATTCCGCTTTACAACGGAATGACCAAGGAAGAACAGGATTACGTGATTACAACGATTAATGCATTTTAGATATAGGTGAAATAGTGAAGGTATCAATTATTGTTCCGGTCTACTATAACGAAGAGAATCTCCATCCGCTATATGCTGATATCAAGGAGAAGTTCATAGACCGAATTGATTATGAATATGAGATTGTACTTGTAAATGACGGTTCCGGAGATCGCAGTTGGGAAGTGATGAAGGAACTCAAAGCGCTGGATAAGAATATTAAAATATTTAGCTTATCCCGTAACTTTGGGTCCCATGCAGCAATTCTATGCGGATTGGACCATTGTACCGGAGACTGTGCAGTGTTGAAGGCGGCAGACTTGCAGGAACCGACAGAAATGTTGCATGAAATGGTGGCATCCTGGCAGTCCGGAAATAACGTTGTACTTGCTGTACGGGACGGCCGTGACGAATCACGCCGTCAGGAGTTTTTTGCGAATACATATTATGGCATGGTGAGACGATTTGCCTTGCCGAATATGCCGAAGACCGGTTTTGACATGTACTTGATTGACCGCAAGGTTATTGATGTTTTGAATAAGCTGGATGAGCGGAATAGCGCATTGACCGGACAGGTCTTATGGAGCGGTTTTAAGACCGGCACTGTGCATTATCGAAGATTGGCACGGACGGCCGGAAAGAGCCGCTGGACATTGAAAAAGAAAATACGACTGGTATTAGATACATTGTTTAGTTTCTCTAATACTCCAATTACGTTGGTTGAGATTGTTGGACTTCTTAGTTTCCTTGGCTCTATCATTTGGATTGTAATTGAAGTTGTCTTGAAACTGATAGGAGCAGTAGATGTTGAGGGATGGACACTGCTTATGGTATTCCAACTATTTAGTTTTGGAATTATCATGATGACAATTGGAGTGCTTGGAGAATACATGTGGCGCACATTTGATGCGTCTCGCAATCGTCCGACCTATATTATTGAGTATAGCGATGACGAAATCGAATTGAACAAATAGTCCGATGGAGAGGGAGCAAGATGGGGGCTAGTACGACTGACCGGACGCAATGGATTGATGTGGCAAAATGCTGCGCAATTTTTGCTGTCTTGATTGATCATACATATAATTATTTGTATCATGACGAAAGAGTTCGTTTTGTAACATCGTTTAGTATTGGATTGTTTATTCTAACGATGGGGATAACCAGTTATTGGTCATACCAACGCTATGAAGGGAGTATACTTCGGAAGCTTTGGAAGAATTGCTGGAGAATCTTACGGCCATACATTTTTGCAACATTATGTATGGGAGTGTTATATGATAAAGGATTCTTTCTCTCGGAGAATATATACCGTTTGCTGCATTTTACAGCGATGGGACCATTTTATTATGTGTGCCTGTACTTACAGTTACTGTTAGTTGCGCCTCTAATATTTTACTTCTTGAATCAAGGCAAGCGTGGAGGCGTGGCAGTTGAAGCCGTAGGTCTACTGATTGTTGTTGTCTTTTCAATTTGTACAACGAAACGTTCAGATATCTTGGGATTATATGGCGGAGGAGGTAAGCTGTTTGGCGGTACATATTTGATTCTATTCTATTTGGGAATGTGCCTGGGTAAACATCAGGCGGCATTTTTAGTCAAGAAGTGGATGGCTAGACTGTTGTTTATAGCCTTAGTAGTTGCCACAATGGCTTGGGTGGTTTTTTATACGAGAAACCAGCTACAGATGGATCAGGTTTTCCCATTTGGATATGGTTACAACCCACCAGGTGTTACCGTTATGATTTACGTAGTGTTGATTGCATGCACGCTATATTATTTAGAGTATGCAATTGGTGATAATGCCTTATTAAAGAGAATATTTGGTGGCATTTCAAAACTAGGACATCATACGTTGTACATTTTTCTGTATCATGGTTTGTTTTTGAATTACATTTTCCCATATATAGGAAGATACTATGTAGTCCCGGAGAGCCATATTTGGCTAAAAAGAGCAGTATGGCTTACGACGATAGTGGTTGGATCGATTATTATTGAGTATGTTTTTAATTGGGTATATGCCTTTATTTATAAGGCATATCAACCCAAGACGAATAAATGATTTTGCTATTGGAAAGGATTAATGATTATGGCAAAGATGCAAGAGCATATTAATGCAATTATGAACCCGGATAAGTCTATTTACACATTACATCCGCCGCTTCCAACGAAGCTTACGGTTGAACTGAATGAGACATGCAATTCATCCTGTGTATTCTGCACGTTTCATAGTAGTTGTTCACAGGAGAAGTTTGAATATGGAGTGATGAAGCCGGAGACAGCTAAGAGAATCCTTAAGGAAGCTTATGAGAAGGGAATCGGCATGCAGGAAGTTGCTCTTTTTGCAACCGGAGAACCATTCTTATATGTGCACTTAGCCGAAGTGGTTGCATATGCAAAAGAACTGGGCTTTCCATATGTTTATTTAACCACCAATGGAACACTATCTACCATCGACCGTGTTCAGCCGGTTATTGATGCCGGAATCGACAGCATTCGATTCTCTATTAATGCCGGAACAAGGGAATCTTATAAGCAGATTCATGGTAGAGATGAATTCGATCAGGTAATCGCTAATGTGAAAACAACAGCTGACTATATTCGGAATAATCACAAGGAGACGAACCTGTCAGCTTCTTTTGTTAAAACTAAGATTACAGAAGGCGAAGAGAAGATTCTATCTGAACTTTTGAAAGACTATATTGATGAGATTGTTGCATATATTCCGCATTGCTTGGATGAAATTGCATCTGGTGTTAAGGAAACATATGGTATTGATGCTCCATCCGGTGATCATAAAGGTTTATGCCCACGCTTGTTTAACACAATGTACATTAATAGTACCGAGGCAGTTTTACCGTGTTGTGCGTCACAGAATGCGAAGAAATATCATCTGGTTGAATTGAGCAAGACACCAATGGGATTGGATGAAGCATGGTACTGTGATGGCTTGACGAACTTCCGTAAGATGATTCTTGAAGGAAAAACGGAAGGTACCGTATGCGAAGGTTGCTATATGAGAGATAGCATGGAGGATGTATATACATTCGATTTGGACTAGGAGAGACTGGGATGACAGAGGATAACCGTGATTATGGTTTGGATTTTCTTAAAATCATATTTTGCTTTATGATATTGTTCCTGCATAAACCAACGGCATTGGGATTCTGGAAGTATTTACCGATGCGTAGCATTGTGGCAATAGCAGTACCGGGGTTCTTTGCCATTTCCGGATACCTGTTGGTGATGCGTGGAGATATTACCCGCAAGATATATACGAAGGTTATTCCAAGGTATGTGTCTGTTTTTTTGATTTGGTCCTCTGCATATTGGGTGACGAATTGGGTTCGCGAGCATGATGGATGGGACGGGTTCTTGTTCTATGTTGTAGAGAACTCGGAAGGTTGGCACCTTTGGTATTTAAAATGTTTGATTCAGATTTTACTGTTTTATCCTTTGCTTCGTGCAATCGTTGAGAAGAAGAATCTGTTTATTCTCTATACTGTATTTTGGTTCATACTTGTAGGGGTTCGATTCATCTTTACATATATTCATCCAATCAATTGGTATTACTTGCGATTATTACAGGTGCCATTATTTGAGATGAGTGGATTTGTAGCCGGAACCTGGTCCGGATATTATCCGGAAGAAGCGCTGGGATTGGTCTTGATTGGTGGAGGATTTATACACCATATTAAGCAGATGGAGAATCCAAAGAAATATAATGGATGGTTTATCCTTATGTATCTGTTTGGATTATTAACGACAATTCTGTTGGGCGTTTACGAGTATTATAAAATGCCTGAGAATATGTTACTAGGCATCATGGAACCATTTAATGGATACTTATTGATTAGTGTATGTGGATTCATGGGCTTTATTTTGATTAATTTAACCTACAGTGACTGGATGAAGCGTGTGATACAGTTCCTAGCACCGTTAACTTTAGGAGTGTATTGCATTCATCCCTTGGTAATTCGCTTGGTGAAACATTACTATGACTTGTATGGCAGAACATATGACGCTTTATTGTATTTTTTAATTGCATTCATTTCGTTTGCAATTATTTGGGTGATGCGAACAGTAATTCCCAAGCGGCTGCGCGCCTGGATATTATAGGAAGATAGGTTTGTTAGTATGAAAATTACAATTTCTCCACAAAAAAAGTGGAATAATAAGCTTGCCCGTAAGGACAACAAAAATGCATATTGGGATAATGTTACGTGGACTAAGCGAAGGGGTACCTCCCTTCGCTTAATTGTCGATGAGGTAATGAAACAATCGGATAAGAAAAGAGTTTCTGTTCTTATGCCGGAATTATTTGATCCGGAAGTTGAAAAGGATATCTACGGAGAGAATGTAGAAGTCTTGCGTTATCCGTTAACAGATAAGTTGGATCCGGACTGGAATGCAATTAAGGAACAGTACAAGGATAGGGAAGTAGACGTTTTTATCTTCGTACATTACTTTGGCATGTATCATGATGCCAATAGAGCCAAGACATTTTGCAAGCAGCATGATGCGCGGCTTATAGAAGATGCATCTCATTGCCTGTATCAGTACCAGAAGATTGGCCAAGCGGGTGACTATGTTGTTTTTAGTAGCAAGTATTTGCTACCTACGAAGGAATGTTCCTGGATAATCAATCAGTGTAAAGAATCCGAGCAGATAGCGTTAGAAGTTCCAACGGCGTACGCTTGTGAAGAGGCAGTAAGACAAGCGGTTGAGGCATACGATTATGAGACCTTGAAACGAATTGCGTATCTTCGACGAGAGAATTGTGGCTTGCTGAATTATTTTATTCAGTCCTTGAATGGTACGGTACAATCACTCATTGGAGAAGAATGTGAGAGTCCATTCTTTGCAGTGTACTCTTCGGAGAATGCGGTTGGACGTACTCATCTTATTCAAGAGCTTGATAAAATTGGGTTCCCGGTTATTTCGGTGAATGATAATTTGTTTGCATTACCTGTACATCAAGGTATTAGACCGGGACGACTGGCTAGAAGATTATCATCTTGCATACAAACGTCTGCGCCAAAGGTTCAGCTGGTAAAGTTGGGTAAGGATGATAAAGCGCGTTGGGAACATTTATATAATCAAATTCAGATATCTAATATCACTCAGCATTGGGCATACGGTGATATGAAGCAGATATCGGAAGGCTGGCAGGTTGAGCGTTTCGTTATTCAACAGGACGGGGAAGACATTGGTATTCTTCAACTTCTGAGCAAGAAAAAGCTTGGACGAAAAATTGTATATCGTGTAAATCGTGGACCAATCTTCATTCTACCTGAAAATAATATTGATTTGGAACTTGCTACGATGCGAGAACTCAAGCGATATTTGAATAGACCGTGTTTGTTTTTCTATGTGCCGTATAGCGTGATGACAGAGGAAAACTATATCAAAACAAATGCGGATAAATGGAACAATTGGGATGTCTATGGATACCCTTCCGGAGTAATAGATTTGACACAATCGGAAGAGGATTTGCGTAAGTCTTTAAACAGTAAATGGCGCAACCAGTTGAAGACGGCAGAGAAGTATGAACATATCGTTCAGACGGATAAAGACCGATTTGACGAGATGATGGAATTGTATGTTGAAGAGCAGGAAGAGAAGAATTTCAAGGGAGAGAATCCACTACTCTTACGTGCTATGTACAATCATGTAGATCAGCCGCTCCGGTTCTTCTATGTAGAGAATGAAGAAGGAAATCTTATTGCATATGATATTTTCTATCGTCATGGACAAGTTGCAACCTATTTCATTGGATGGAATAGTGAGGAAGGCCGCAAACAGTGTTTGAACAACCTGCTTTTGTACCAGGCAGCAGTGCATATGAAGAAAGAGGGCGCAAAGACATTAGATCTTGGTGGAATTGAATACATTCAAACGGAAGCTGTGGCCAAATTCAAAGATGGCATGATGCCAAAGCATTATCGCCAAATGGGAGATTTTTATAAGATTTTCTAGAGGAGAAAAGAATGATATATATATCCTTTTATTATTTTGTTTTGGTTATCGGATTGGTTTGCCTGTACTATTTATTGCCATTAAAGAGACGATGGATTGTATTGCTGATGGGCAACTTACTTTTTTACGTTGCGGTGTCCAGAGCCTCTATAGCAAAATTTAGTGTATTGATACTTATGTCATTTCTTGCGTGGGGCTTTGGACAGTTGATGAACAAAGACGAAACGCATAAGAAGCTATATCTGATTTGCGCATTAATTACGGATACAATTCCGCCCTTGATATTTAAGCAGCTTCCATATGCTGTGGACAAGTTCATTCATCGTGAGATGCCGGGGTGGTGGTTTGTTCCGCTAGGAATATCCTTTTTCGCCTTGCAATTGATTGCATATGATGTAGATATTTACAAAGGAAAAACAAAGGGACAGAAGAATTATCTGAAGTTTTTGCTGTTTGCCAGCTTTTTTCCGCAGGTAGTACAGGGACCAATCCCGCGTTATGAGCAGTTGTCACATCAATTGACGGAAGGCAATCGTTTCAGTGAAGAGAAATTCGTTCGAGGATTTTTATACATCCTTTGGGGATTCTTCCTTAAGCTTTGTATTGCGGACAAAGCCGGTATCGTAGTTGATACAGTATTTAATCAATGTGGAACCTATCAGGGCGTGTATGTTTTAGTGGCCGGAATCTTATATAGTGTGCAGCTATATGCTGATTTCTTGGCTTGTACATCACTGGCACAAGGTGTGGCATGGCTTTTTGGAATAGAAATCATAGATAACTTCATGCGTCCATACTTTGCTACATCCATTAAGGACTTCTGGCGAAGATGGCATATTTCCTTAAGCTCTTGGCTAAGAGACTATATTTATATTCCACTGGGTGGAAATCGTAAAGGAACTGTTCGTAAGTATATAAATCTAGCTGTCACATTTGCAGTTAGTGGTATATGGCATGGTGCAGGCGTTAAGTTCTTGCTCTGGGGAATGCTTCATGGATTTTATCAGATTACGGGTGATTTGCTTCAGCCGATTCGTAGTAAGGTGCGTTTGTTTTTACATATAGACGAAAAACGTATGTATTATCGTGTGCTTTCACAGATTATCACATTTGTTCTTGTTATGTTTGCATGGATTATATTCCGAGCAAATGGATTCCGAGAGGCAATTTATATGATCCGTTCCGTGTTTACTGTTTACAATCCATGGGTATTGACGAATGGTACGCTGTTTAATCTTGGATTGGATGTACGGGAATGGCATGTGCTATTGTTCTCTATTGTAGTGCTTTTTGGCATTGGCACGCTGAAGGAAAAGGGAATATCAATTAGTCGAAAAATTTGTTCGTGGGCACTTCCGATTCGATGGCTTTCTTATCTAGCAATTATTGTGTTTGTGATGCTGTATGGCACGTATGGTTTCGGATATGATGCACAGGCATTTATTTATGGAGGATTTTAGGATGTCCAAGCGGAATAGGAGATTTCTTGGCCGAGTTGTATTATTTACAATAATTACAACGCTATGCATTGCATATATCAATCATGTGATGGTGCCGAAGACGTACTATTATGAGAATTGGCCGGCAACAAACACCTTCGGAGATTTTTATCAATTAGAAAAGAATAGTGTAGATGTTCTTTTTATGGGAAGCTCGCATGCAGCATCTTCATATAACCCACAGGTTATTTATGATAATTACGGCATCACTTCATATAATCTAGGAAGTGAACAGCAGAGTATTGTTATGACCTATTATTGGTTACGCGAGGCATTGAAGTATCAATCCCCTAAGGTTGTGGTACTTGATCCATATACCGTTCATCTTTACGTAGATTCTTATGCATATAATGATATGAATTGCAGCGAGACTGCTGTTCGTCGGGCAATGGACAGCATGCGTTTCTCGTTGAATAAGTTAGAGGCTGCACTTGTAGTTGACCACTATGATCCCAAGCAAGATTGGTTAAGCTTCTTTCTAACGAATATTCGATATCATGAACGTTGGAAGTCTGTTGGTGAGGAAGATTACACCGAACGTGAGTTAATAGAGCATGGTGGTATGAAGGGATATGCATTTATGACAGACATCATACCTTCACCAACCGGGTCAGATTTTACAATCAAAGCATCGGACATTAATTCGGAAGAACCGGAAGATATGGTTGGTAGTGCCAGAAAGTATTTGGACAAAATCCGCGAATTATGTGATAAAGAAGGGATTCGCTTAGTATTTTCCAGCATTCCTTGCTATGAGACAATTGGGCGTTATCGTTCAATCAAAGAATATGCAGATACATATGGCATAGATTTATACGATTTTAACGAAGACAGTTTGTATCAAGAGATTGGTTATAGCTCTGAGGAGTATGGCTACTATCATCCTAATTATTTAGGTGCAGCGAAGATTTCCATGTACCTTGGAAAGGTATTAAGCCAAGACTATCAGATAAGCCCTAGAGAAGACGCTTCATATGATGTAAGTCGTGCAAATTACGAACATCGAATGAAGATGGTCCAGCTCGCTTCGATAACAGATGCACAACAGTATTTTGAGGCAATTAATGATGATGCATATAGTATCTTTATTTTTGGACCATTAACGACAGGCGCACAGTTGAATCCGCAGGTCGAAGAAGGCTGGAAACAACTTGGTCTATCTTATGACTTAACGTCCAAGGAAGAAGGGCAGCATTATTGGGCAATAAGAACAGATGGCAATTGGGAAGAGCATGTTGAACAAGGTAATTTTCAAACTTCCGGTTCTTTCCGTGATAATCGTTCTGTTTATAGCTATCAAGTGGATGATACAATCCTGGCATCGCCAAACCGAATCTATTCAGTGAATGTGGATGGAATGGAATGCGGCAACCAGAATAATGGAGTTGATATTGTCGTCTATGATAATGAGTATCATAGGGTAATTGATCGGGTGAATATTGATACCACAGTGGAAGATGTCGCATTGAAGCACTATTAAGATATGATGTACATTTGCTTTTTAAGGAGATCATGAAGCATGAACCAAACACGTATTAAACTATATCATTTTTTGTTAATTGAATTGTTTATTCTATGTGTTGTGTTAGGAATAGGTTTTGCACAAAGGCGTACAGCAGTAGAAGTGCCGGTAGATTTAGGTGCTTTTCAAGCAAATGATGCATATAGTTACGATGGAAGTGCTTGGACTATTTCTGAGGACCAATTAGATGCTAAGGGATTTCTTGTAGGGGCAGATGCGGATAATGGTAATAAAATCCATTTGACTAGTCCGAAGATGAGAATTCCCAAAGGAGATTATACCTTGGTGATTCAGTTCGATGACTCAGTGAATCAAGAGGTAGAACTGTTATGTGGCAAAACTTATTGGCGTCTGTTGCGTGCGGAATCATACTTCTTGTCTAAGAATCAGACCTCGTCAATGTATCATTTTCAGGCGTTGGATGATATTCCGGATTTCCAAATACAGCTGAAGTATAACAACTATGGAGTGGTTCGTATTTCGAATATTTCCATCGTACCAAATGCGAATGGCCTTAAGCGTGGGGTACTGGCGGTTGTTTTGCTGTCATTACTGGTTAACTATCTTTTTTTACATCGTGAATGGATTCGCACGCATCGTACGCGCTTGATGATCATGGGAGCTGTTGCATTTATGCTATCAGCACCATTATTCGCTTATGGAATTTCCGGTGGGCATGATTTAATCTTCCATTTGGTTCGAATTGAGGGCATCGCAGAGGGATTAAGAAATCACCAGTTTCCGGTTCGTATGGACCCGATATGGCTAGATGGATATGGATATCCGGTTTCTGTTTATTATGGGGATATTCTGTTGTATATTCCGGCAATCTTTCGACTGTTCGGATATTCAGTAATTACAAGTTTTAAGATTTTCATGGTTCTTGTGAACTTTGCAACAGTTTGGAGTGCATATAAGTGCTTCCGTGGTATCTTTAAAGATTACAAGATTGCTGTAGTTTCTGCGGTGGCCTATAGCATTGCACCATACCGATTCTCCTGCCTCTATCAAAGACAGGCATTGGGAGAATATTGTGCCATGATCTTTTTTCCGTTAGTTGCTCTGGGCATGTACCGCATTTATACTGCTACAAAAAATACGAAAAAGATAATCCATGAAGAAACTGTAATCCTTGCATTTGGTATGCTGGGAATACTGTTGACGCATATTCTTTCTTTTGAAATTACGGTTTTTGTTTTGGTACTGTTGGCAGTTGTTTTCATTAAGCGTACGTTTTCAAAGCCTGTTATTCAATCCCTCATACAGGCAGTTGTATTGACATGTTTGCTAGGTGCATTTTTCTTGGTTCCTTTCTTGGATTATTACTTGAATGTGGCAGCTCAGATTAATTCTGATGTGCAAGATGGGGCCGGAGCGCTAATTCAGTGGAGAGCTGTATATATTGCGGATTTGTTCAATGTTTTTTCTAACCCGTTTGGATGGGATGATGAATTCTTGTATAACAGAATTGCTATGACGCCTGGCTTAATGCTTATGATTGCGTTTGTTTTGGCAATTGGTTTTATTTTAAAAGGAAAAGCATCAAAGGAAACAAAAATCTTTACAGCATGGTCTACCTTCTTATTATGGATGACAACAGACCTATTCCCTTGGGATTTTATCGCTCTGCATATATGGCGAGGCGTTTCAATTATTCAGTTCTCCTGCAGATTCCTTGGACCTGCGTGCCTGTTTTTATCACTTACGCTGGGAAGTGTATTAGTGCAGATGAAGGAGTTGCCTAGAGGCAAAGAGTTGCTGGATATGGAGCCGGAAGAAGCCGCATGGACGCAGATGCAGGGACGAGTTGAAAATCGAAGAAATCGTATGGCGGTAACATGGTTTTTGGTATGTGGGGCGCTTTCCTTGTTTGTGTACCTGCAATACTATAGCGAATATGATTTTGTATTGAATTTCCAAGATACAGCTGAGCTGGATAATTCGGCCGTAACTTCGTTCTTTCTACGTGAGGATACGGAGGAAGGTCCTGTAACGAAAGGGTTAATGCAGAATACAAATATTTTAAGCTATGAAAAGGTCTTGGATGAAGGAATAAAAAAGGAATTTCAAGTGACGGTCGGCGAAGGCGGTGGTACGTTGGAATTACCAATTTTTAATTATAAGGGCTGGCAGGTGCAAGACGACGATGGCGTGTATTATGCGTTATCCGACGGAACGCAAGATTTGATATCTGTAGATTTGCCAAGTGGCTTTTCGGGTAGACTCTATGCAACTTTTTGTGTGCCGTGGTACTGGCGTTTATCAGAACTGGTGTCCATATTGGCAGTTATTGTGACATTCGGAGCAATATATTGGCAGCGAAACTATCAATTATAAAAGCCTAATGGAGGCGTAGAAAGAAGATGCGAGAGAAGAACATACTGTATATGGTGATTCCGTGTTATAACGAAGAAGAAGTATTGCCGGAAACGACCAAGAGACTTCGCGTAAAGCTTCATCAGATGATTGATGGAGGTGTGATTAGTGAACTAAGCCGTATTGTATATGTAGATGACGGTTCAAAAGATGACACATGGAATCTTATTATGTCATATCACGCAGAGAATGATCTGGTTTGTGGAATCAAACTGTCTAGAAATCGCGGACATCAGAATGCTTTGTGGGCAGGACTAAGCACTGTTAAGGATCACTGCGATATGGCGATTTCTATTGATGCGGATTTGCAGGATGATATTGGTGTATTAGACCAATTTGTTTTGGAATATGAAGCTGGTCATGATGTCGTCTACGGAGTACGAAGTGCGCGTAAGAAGGATACTGTGTTTAAGCGTTTGACAGCAGAAGGATATTATAAGCTGTTGTCTCATATGGGCGTTGAAATTGTGTATAATCATGCGGATTACCGCTTAATGAGCCGTAGAGCGATAGAAGCTCTGATGGAATACAAAGAGGTAAATCTTTTCTTGCGGGGTATAGTTCCAATGATTGGGTTCCCAAGTAGTACGGTTTACTATGAAAGAGATAAACGGTTTGCAGGCAAGTCGAAGTATCCACTGAAGAAAATGCTCGCATTCGCGTTTGATGGAATTACATCACTAAGCATTAAGCCAATCCGGTTCATTACAACACTAGGGTTTCTATTGTTTGTTGTGAGTATGATTTTCATGGTTTATTTTCTCATTGGTGCATTCGTTGGACATACAGTTCCGGGCTGGTCCACGTTGGTGATTTCCATTTGGGCACTAGGTGGTTTGCAGTTGCTTGCGATTGGAATCATCGGAGAATATATTGGTAAAATTTACTTAGAAACAAAAGGCAGACCAAGGTTTTGCGTGGATGTATTGTTGTTAGATGACAAGATGAACGGTTAGGAGAATTATGGAAGTAAGATTAAGACATCTACAAGAGAAAGATGCTCCATTGATGTTAGAATGGATGCATGATGAGCAGGTGTTAAAGGGCTTACAAAAGAATTTTATGCAAATGAGCTTACAAGATGCCATTTCTTTTATTCAATCAGTTTCTTATGAAATGAGCGAAGGAAATAGCCTGCATTATGCAATTGCAGACGAAGCGGATACCTATCTTGGGACAATTAGTTTGAAGGATATTGACTTATCTGCGAAACATGCGGAGTATGCAATTACAATGCGCTCTACGTTTCATGGAAAAGGAATTGGAACAGCAGCATCTCGCCTACTCTTAGAGAAGGCGTTTGTAGAACTGGGACTGGAACGTGTTTTTTTAACAGTGTTAGCTGATAATGACCATGCAAAACATATGTATGAACGTTGTGGGTTTTGCAAAGAAGGAACGCTTCGGAAGCATATTTTTAAGAATGGAGAGTTCCACGATTGGGATTTGTATGGTGTGTTAAAGACAGAGTTTATTGCCAACAATCAAATCTCAATCGATGAAAGTAAGTAATATGAGTAAGTTAGAAATTACTTTTGAAGAATTAAAGAAGATGTTCCTTACGGCATATCTGTTAGTAGATGTACGGAACGCGGAAGATGCCGAGTATGGAATGCTTCCTGGGGCGGTGTGGCTGTCTCCGGAGGAGTTCCGAAGCGGCTTAGGCGAAGCGTGGATGCAGCGATTGAAGGAAGCTCCACAGGTTATTTTTTATTGCATGCGTGGGGAAAGGTCCTTGGAGTTTGCCGAGAAGATGCAGGCGGAAGGTATTCGTGCTTACAGCTTGGCAGGCGGATATGTGGATTATATTCTTCGGGATATGGAATACTCTGATGAGAAGAAGTCAGAGATTGAGCAGAGCATTCGCAAGACCTTCCACAAGAAGCTTTTTACCCCGTTTGCTAAGGCTATTAATCGATATGAGTTATTACAGCCGGGCGACCATGTGGCAGTTTGCATCAGTGGTGGTAAGGATTCTATGCTGATGGCGAAGCTGTTCCAGGAATTGAAGAAGCATAACAAGTTCGAATTCGAGCTGACATATCTTGTGATGGATCCGGGGTATAGTGCAGCCAATCGTCAGGTAATCGAGCAGAATGCCAAGCTGATGGATATTCCGGTGACTATTTTCGAGTCCGATATCTTTGATGCGGTGGATACTATAGAGAACTCACCATGTTACTTATGTGCTCGGATGAGACGCGGTCATCTGTATGCCAAGGCGAAGGAACTGGGATGTAATAAGATTGCACTAGGACATCATTATGATGATGTGATTGAGACGATTTTGATGGGAATGCTCTATGGTGCACAGGTTCAGACTATGATGCCGAAGATTCATTCTACGAACTTCGAAGGCATGGAGCTGATTCGACCGATGTATTTGATTCGTGAGGATGATATCAAGCGCTGGCGTGATGCTAATGGACTTCATTTTATCCAGTGTGCGTGTCATTTCACCGATACTTGCTCTGCCATTGATCCGGAAGGACATTCCCATTCCAAGCGAATGGAAGTAAAGCATCTAATTGCTGAGATGAAGAAGACGAATCCTTTCGTGGAAGGCAATATCTTTAAGAGCGTTGAGAACGTAAACCTGCGTACCATCATTGCTTACAAGGAGAATGGTGTGAAGCATGATTTTACGGAGAACTATGAGGCCTGGGGACGGGAAGGTAATGAGGAATAGCATTCTGTATGATATAATACGGATGTTTTAAAATGTTAATGAATAAGGAGATTCAGATATGATAGGTATTATTGGCGCAATGCAGGTTGAGATTGAAGGTTTGAAGAAGTCTATGACAGATGTGACAACTGAAGTTGTCAGTGGCGTGACTTTTTATTCCGGCAAGTTAGCGGGCAAGGACGTTGTTGCTGCTGTCAGCGGTGTAGGTAAGGTATTTGCTGCTATTTGTGCTGAGGCGATGATTCTTCACTTCCATGCAGATCATTTGATTAACATTGGTGTAGCAGGTAGTGTTACTGATAAGTTGAAGGTATTGGATGTTGCATTGGCTACTGCAGTAGTGCAGCATGATATGAATACTACAGCTATCGGAGATCCGCTTGGCTTATTATCCGGAATCAATAAGGTAGAGCTTCCGGCAGATGAGCAGATGACGAAGATCATGTCTGATGCTATGGATGAACTTGGCATTAAGCATGAGAACGGCGTCATTGCTTCCGGTGATTTATTTGTAGATACACCTGCTCAGAGAGCGAAGATTGCAGATCGCTTCGATGCTATTGCAGCTGAGATGGAAGGTGCTAGTATCGGTCATGTATGTTATGTAAACCGTGTACCGTTCACCATTATTCGTTCTATCTCTGATGCAGAGGGCAGTTCTATGGATTTTGCTACCTTTGCAGAGAAGGCAGCAGAGCAGTCCATCCGTATTGTGATTAAGGGATTAGAGAGACTGTAATCAAAGGAGCAGGGAATGTCGTTAGTAACAATACAATTTGTTATCTTTTGTGTGGCTTTTCTTGTAGCTTATTATGCGGTTGGGGTAATTCTACCGAAGTGGCAGTGGTGCATTTCTTTGGTTGGCAGCGTGGTGTTTTACCTGTTCAGCGGCCCATGGAATGCACTGTTGTTATTGGCAACGGTTGTTGTAACTTATGGCGCGGCTGTGCTGATGGAACAGTGGGAGAAAAATAGCAAGGCGGTAATGGTCGGATGCATTGTTATATGCGTTGGCTTGTTGCTTCTATGCAAGTTCGATCGAAACTTCTTCATGCCACTGGGTATTTCCTTTTATACATTCCAATCATTATCCTATGTGATTGATTGTTACAAGGGTAAGAGTAAGGCGCAGCGCAATTTCTTGAAGTATGTGCTGTTTGTTTCCTTCTTTCCACAGATTGGGCAGGGACCAATTGGACGATATGAGCGTTTGGCACCACAGTTATATGTACCACATGGGTTTGATTATGATCAATTTGCCATGGGCATTATTCGAATGTTAATTGGTGCATTTAAGAAGCTGTTTGTTGCGAACCAGTTGGCACTGTTTGTAGATGCGATGTATGAAAATCCGGTAGAACATGCCGGTGTTTCGCTTCTGGTAGCCAGTGTGTGTTATACGATTCAGCTGTATGCGGACTTCTCAGGATATATGGATTTAGCGATTGGTATTGGCCAAGCATGCGGAATTCATCTGGATGAGAATTTCCGTGCACCATACTTAGCGACATCTATTCGGGATTTTTGGAATCGTTGGCATCTGACTTTATCTACGTGGTTGAGGGATTACCTCTATATTCCGTTGGGAGGAAATCGTAAAGGATTCTTCCGTAAGAATGTCAATATTTTAATCGTCATGCTGGTGAGTGGCATTTGGCATGGAAATACATGGAATTTCCTGATATGGGGTGGCTTACATGGTCTGTATCAGGTGATAGAGAGCATTGGACGTCAGGCCGGATTTGGCAAGAAGCCGGATGCCGGCGTAAGACGTGTTATTCACATTGTTTGGACTTTTTTCTGGGTGAATCTGGCCTGGATTTTCTTCCGACTGCCAACCTTAGGCGATGTAGTTACTATGATGAGGCAGGTTGTATTCGGATTCTTCCAGGATGGATGGAAAGCAGAATTGTGGAGCCTGGATGGATTCTACGGAGCATTCTGGATTTGGGCTGTACTTGGTGTCTTATGTATGCTGATTATGGACTTGATGCGTGAACATGATGTTCAGGTAGAAGCGTTCGTTTATAAACAGCCACTTGTGCTGCGGTGGGCGATGTTGTTTTGCCTGTGTTTTGTGATTTTTGTTTTCTGCAATTCCGAAGCAGCTAGTAGTACGAATTTCTTATACTATCGTTTTTGATGGAGTGATATGAAGAAAGTTATCATAAGGTTTGTGGGATTTCTGCTGTGCTTTGCGATTGGAACCACATGCCTTCTAAGATTCATGCCGGATAAATTTGCCACATCCTATCAGCGCGGATTGGTACGACAATATGATTATCTGCGTAGTGTGGCAGATGATGAGAAGATTGTATTCTTGGGATATTCTACTATGTGCTTCGGGCTGGATATGGACCGTATGGAAGAGCTTTCCGGGAAGCGCACAGTGATTCTGGCAAATCAGATTAGTGTGGGATATCCGCTGTTTGTGGAGATGTCAAAGGAATATTTGCATCCGGGAGATACCGTAGTAATGGAAGTCTATGACTACGATTACTGGGATGTAGGTGTTGATAATCTGCTAACCGGAATCGGTAAGCAGATAGATTTGTATCGCTTTATTCCGAAACAGATGCGGATGGAAGTGGCTGCACGATTTCCGGCAGTAGTGAAGAAGAATTTGGAATATATCCTGAATCGTCATGGAGGATTTGGCGGACCGTATTCTGCGGAAGGGTTCGATGGCCGAGGAAACTATGTTTTTTATCGCGATGAATGCGTATTGACAGATCCGTATGAAGGAGAATCCGGATGGACGGATTATACGGATACAGAGCTTCCGGAGGATACAATAGAGGCATTGAATGCATATGCAACTTGGTGTAAAGAACATGATGTGACATTGTATTTTACCGTACCGCCGGTATGCGAGGATGTAGTAAAGGCCGGAACCGGTGACGAGGCGACGATGGATGCACGAGATGCAGCATATCAAAGAGTGCTTGATGCTCCGTTGATTTCTCGGTCGAAGGACTATGTGTTTTCCAGAGAATATATGTGGGACGCACACAATAACACGAAGGGGCAGCTAGAGCGAACCGAGCGATTGTATCAGGATATAAATCGTGCGAGTGAATAGATTAGGAGGACCAATATGGCAGTTGAGCGTATTACCAGTTTTACCATTAATCATAATATCTTGGAGCCGGGATTCTATATTTCTAGAATTGATGGCGACATTACGACATATGATATTCGTGTGCGTAAGCCGAATGCGGGAGATTACATGAGTAATTTGACCATGCATTCCGTAGAGCACATGTTTGCAACGTATATCCGTAATTCTGAGATTGCTGAGGATGTCATCTATTTTGGACCGATGGGATGTCAGACGGGATTCTATCTCTTGGTTCGTAATCAGGATCCGAAGCGCGTCTTCGAGATTACGAAGAAGGTATATAAGCAGATTGTTGACCATGAAGGCGATGTCTTCGGTAAATCTGCTATCGAGTGTGGTAACTATCAAAACTTGGATATTGATGAGGCGAAGAAGGAAGCTGCCAAGGATTTAGCTATCCTTGAGGCCCATACAAATATGGAGTTTACGTATCCGGAGTAGGAGGTTTTTATAATGCAGAAATTGTTATCGCGGATGGCGATTTTGGCTATATTTGTTATGGTGCTGATAAATACTTTTGCAGCAGCATATACAGTTCCGGTGTCCGATGATTTTGGCACATATCAGAGCTTGGCAGGGATGACTTCTCCACTTGGGCAAGTAGGTAATGCCCTGACTCTTTCTATCGGCACATATAAAACATGGCAGGGAACATATTTTTCATCCTTTATTAATCCATTATTATCACCTCTTAATGTGGGTGGCATGTGGCTCTTACGCGTAGAGATGGTGATTCACAGCTTATTGTTCTTTGTAGCTTTAATTTTCTTTTTGCATAGCTTTTGCAATCTTGTTTTGGCAGAAGGAAAAAAAGAACCATGGTTGTACGTCGTTGCACTTTTTGTTTTTGCAATGACTTGTTTCGGTGACTATCGTGAAGTATGGTTTTGGTTTAATGGTTCTTGCGTTCATAGTTTGCCGCTTATTTTAATGCTATTTTCCTTAGGCTTTACACTTCGGGCAATTCATTCAAATCGTATAAGTAATGTGATTCTTGCCTGTATCTTTGCTTTTGGAGGATTAGGTGGTGCGCTTGTAGTTGTAGCAGGTGTTTGTTACCTGTTACTGGTTTTGGATGTATATTTGTTGCTTACATATAAGAAAATTCCGATAAGACAGCTTATAATTTCTGTTGTTTATCTTTGCTTTGCACTTGTTAATGCATCCGCACCCGGAAATTTTGTGCGTCATAACGTGATTGATAATACTGGAGTACATCCGCTGAATGCCTTGCGAGGAACGTACCAGATTTTGGTAACGCGGATTGAGACGATGCAACATGGATATGCAATATGGGTGTTAATCATTTGCTTTTTTGTGGTTGGTTTATATGCGAAGGTATCAGATAAAGTGAATCCCAAGGCTTATCTTGTGAGTTCCTTTTTACTATTTGGTACGCCAATTATAGCAGTTTTTCCATTGGCTTTAGGATACAGCTCATTGGATTTGACGAGTCGAGCTTCTTTTTCTGTGGACTTATTTATTTACGTAGCTGTCTTCAATATTGCATTTGTCACTGGAGTATACGTAGACAGTATTAGAGGTCAGGTGACGAGGAAGCTGATTACAACATTTGCTGTTGTATTAGCAGTTTTTTCTCTGAGCACGACTGATTATTCATTGGGGCAGATTCGAATTATAAGGACTGGATATGGCTTAGCGACAGGAAAATATCAGGACTATTATAGTGATTGTCATGAGTTGTTCCATAGGCTTGAAAAGCGGAGAGGTGATGTAGTCCTACAACCTGAGGAGATGCCAATCGCTCCTAGGTATATGCATGAATTCTATATTACATCCGATGCTGAGTCCTGGGAGAATAGGGCAATTGCAAATTATTTCGGTCTTGATTCTATCCGATTAGGAACAGAAAACGAGTAAAGAGTGCGATGTGAGAAGTTGTGGTTATCGTGGGTGTTCTTGTGTTTTCTAGGAGTATTATTTATAATATGTCTTAGGATTTGGACATTAGGAGGCATGAAATATGGCAAAAGATAAACAGGTTTTTGAGATTAAGGATGGCGTTGTTGCTACTGAGGAAGTGATGGCGATTATCGCCGGACTTGCGGCTACAGAGGCTGATGGTGTCTGCAGCTTAGATGGTGGTCTTGTGAATGAGAATATTGCTAAGGCCGGTATGAATAAGCTTCAGAAGGGTGTTCGTATCGTTACCAACGATGACGAGAGTGTTAGTGTGCGTTTAGCACTGAACATTAACTACGGTGTTGAGATTCCTGCTGTGTGCAAGAATGCACAGGAGAAGGTGAAGTCCACTCTTGAGAATATGACCGGACTGAATGTGAAGGATGTGGATATCCGCATCGCATCTGTTGCTATGGGCAACTAATTGGTACCTTGAAATTTCATTTTTCTAACTAAGTTTTCAGTAGGGTACCTATATTCTTTAGGTACCCTTTTATTATTTACGTATTCTATATTCATAGTTATATCTTCTTCAGACGCGCTCTCGCTTCTGTCGCAACGTCGCCCTACATAGATTCGCGAATACATTCGCTCATCAAGTAGAGACGTTGCTTAAGAGTCTTCAGAAGACATAGCTATGCATATAGAATACTCACTATGGTAAGGAGTTATAAATATGACCAGAAGAGAAATTAGAGAAGAAACTTTCAAATTAGTCTTTCAAAAAGAGTTCTACAACGCTGAGGAGTTACCTGAGCAGATGACTCTGTTCTTAGGCGAGAATCCTGAAGCAACAGACGAAGAGAAGGAGCAGATGGATGCTCGCGTGAAGGCGATTATTGAGAAGCTTCCTGAGATTGATGCCATCATTGATGGTGTTGCTGAAGGTTGGAAGACCAATCGTATGGGTAAGGTGGAGTTAGCTATTATTCGTCTTGCTACCTATGAGATTAAGTTCGAGGATTTGCCTGCCGGTATTGCTATCAATGAGGCAGTTGAGATGGCAAAGCGTTACGGTGGAGATAACTCCAGCGCTTTCGTTAACGGTATTTTGGCAAAGGTCGTTTAATGGCAGAGAAGAATGTCTATTCTGTAGGACAAGTGAATCGCTACATTAAGAACATGTTCGCTGAGGATTTCTTCCTGCGTAACATTGCGGTTACCGGAGAAATCTCTAACCTGAAGTATCATTCTTCCGGGCATATTTATTTCACCTTGAAGGATGCAGAGGGCGAGATTAAGGGCATCATGTTCCGTGGCAAGGCGGTAGGACTGAAATTCCGGATGAAGGATGGAGACAAGGTGATTGTCTCCGGATCCATCGAGGTCTATGACAAGGGCGGAACGTACCAGATTTATGCCAATACCATTCAGCTGGCTGGTGCAGGGGACTTGTATCTCCGCTTCGAAGAGCTGAAGAAAGAACTGGCGGAGATGGGCATGTTCGCTCCGGAGTATAAGAAGCCAATTCCGAAGTTCGCAAGACGTGTTGGAATTATCACAGCACCAACAGGTGCAGCGGTACGGGATATCATCCAGATATCCAAGCGGCGGAATCCTTATGTAGAGCTGATTCTTTGCCCGACGTTAGTGCAGGGTGAAAGCGCGGTAGCAAGCATCTATGAGAGTATTGCAAGGATGGATGCATTAGGGCTGGATGTCCTCATCGTCGGTCGAGGCGGTGGCTCCATTGAAGACTTGTGGGCATTCAACGAGGAAGAGGTTGCAAGAGCAATCTTCGGATGCAACACGCCGGTCATCTCCGCGGTAGGACATGAGACAGATACCACCATTGCAGACTATGTGGCAGACTTACGGGCACCGACACCGTCGGCAGCAGCAGAATTGGCAGTTTTTGATATGGGATTGATAGATGCTAATATTGCAGACTACAGGGCAAGACTACAGAGCAGCATGCAACAGCGTCTGCAGGACGCAAGAGTACGCGTGGCACAGCATAGTAAGCATTTGTCATTATTAAGCCCAGAGAACCAGTTGAACCAAAAGCGACAGCGCTTAGCTGAGGTGGAACGTCGAGTAGTGGAGCTTATGAATCGACGGATAGAAGATGCTCGTATGCGATTAGATGGTTTGCAAAGTGCGATGCCAACAGCGATGGAGACAAAGCTTGTGGACCGTCGTCATCGTTTAGAGATGTTAGCAGCACGATTAGATGCTGCATCTCCGGTGAAGAAGTTCGCACAGGGTTATTCTTATACGGTGAATGCCGACGGCAAGAATATCTCTTCGACGGACGATGTGGCTGTTGGTGATGAATTAACCGTTTATCTTAGGGAAGGTAAGCTGGGTGTAGAAGTAAAGAACAAAGGATAAGACATGGAAGACATTGTAATCATTGGCTTTGGGGGCCATGCCAAAAGTATTGCAGATGCAATTGAGTGCGGGAAGCAGTACCATATTGTAGGATATACGGATATGCAGGATAATCATTGCCGATATCCATATTTGGGAACGGACGATGCTTTATCCGATATTTATGCCGGTGGAACACATAAGGCGGTTCTTGGCGTTGGATTTATTGGTGAATCAACGTTACGAGATAAACTGGTTGCAGGTGCTAAGAAGATTGGATTTGAGTTTCCTGCGGTTGTGGATCCTTCTGCAATCGTTGCGCTGGATGCCGAGATTGGGCAGGGATCGTTTGTTGGTAAGGGTGCAATTCTGAACGCCGAGGCAAAGGTTGGCGACTTTTGTATCATCAATACTGGCGCAATTTTAGAGCATGAATGTGTTGTGGAAGATTTTTCCCATGTGTCCGTTGGAAGCAACTTATGTGGACAGGTAACCGTTGGAACCCATTCGATGGTTGGCAGCGGCGCCACGGTGGTACAGTGTAAGTACATTGGTGATCATGTGATTGTTGGCGCTGGTGCAGTAGTGACAACCGATTTACAAGACTGTTGCGTAGCAGTAGGTGTACCGGCCAAGATTATAAAGACCTTGGCGTAGGAGAGGATAGTATGTCAAAAAGTGAAGAACTCACTCTGGAACAGGGATTCCAGCAGTTGGATGAGATTATTGAAAAATTAGAAGATCGTGAGATTCCTTTGGAGGAGTCTTTTCAGTTATATGAGCAGGGTGTGAAGCTCCTTCAGGGCTGCAATGAGAAGATTGACCGCGTGGAGAAGCAGGTACAGAAGCTGAACGCGGATAACAGCTTGTCGGATTTCGAGGAGGAATAGCATGGCAGATATGTACGAATCCGCACAATTTGAAGAGACACTGAAGGCAAAACAGTTGGAAGTAGAAGAGCTGTTGAAGATGGCACTTCCGAAGGAAGAAGATTTCCAGAAGACGGTGTTGGAAGCAATGAATTACAGCATCTTAGTTGGAGGTAAGCGTTTACGTCCAATCTTGATGCAGGAGACATATCATATCTTTTCTCAGAATGAGTCGGATCGAGCACTGATGCAGTTCATGCTTGCGCTTGAGATGATTCATACCTATAGCTTGGTGCATGATGATTTGCCGGCTATGGATAACGATATGCTTCGCCGTGGACAACCAACCACCCATGCGAAATATGGTGAGGCCATGGCTATTCTTGCAGGTGACGGACTATTGAATCTAGCTTATGAGACAGCCTGTGGAGCATTCGAGATGATGCCATACCGTGGGGATTCCGGATTCTTCGTGGAGCGTCATCAGCGGATTGCGAAGGCGCTGAAGGTATTATCTCGCAAGGCTGGCGTCTATGGGATGATTGGTGGCCAGGTAGTAGACGTGGAGTCTGAGAAGCGTGGAGATGTGATTACCCCGGAGAAGCTGGATTTTATCTATCGACTGAAAACCGGAGCACTTCTTGAAGCTGCCATGGTCATTGGAGCGCAGCTTGGTGGTGCGTCCGAGACGGAAGTTACCATTGTAGAATCCGTGGCAACCAAGGTGGGACTGGCATTCCAGATTCAGGACGACATCCTGGATGTGATTGGAGATACAGAGATTCTCGGCAAGCCGGTAGGCTCTGACGAGAAGAATGAGAAGGCAACTTACGTGGCCCACTATGGATTAGAAGCATCCAAGGCCAAGGTTGCGGAATTAACCGAGAGTGCGTTAGGACAGCTCTACCGCTTGCCGAAGCACAATCGATTCTTGGAAGATTTGATTAAGAGTCTGGTAAATCGCCAGAAGTAGGTTTTTTATGATTTTAGAGAAAATCCAACAGGAAAACGACATAAAGAAACTGACCCCGTCGGAGTTGGAACGATTGCCAAGGGAGATTCGACGCCTATTGATTGATACGGTTTCGGAGACCGGCGGACATCTGGCATCGAATCTTGGTGTGGTGGAGCTTACTATGGCACTGCACCTGGCATTCGACGTAACGAAGGACCAGATTGTGTGGGACGTCGGACATCAGTCTTATACCCATAAGATCTTAACCGGACGCTGGAAGAACTTCTCTTCCTTGCGCCAGTGGGGCGGCATTAGCGGATTCCCAAATCCGGAAGAGAATGCCAATGATACCTTCCTGACGGGACATTCCACCACGTCCTTGTCTCTTGGCCTTGGCCTTGCATGGGCGAGAGAGTTGAAGGGGGAGAACTACCATGTCATCTCTGTGATTGGTGACGGTAGCTTGACCGGCGGTATGGCGTATGAAGCGATTAACAACGCTTCTATGTTGAAGAAGAATTATATCATCGTATTGAATGATAACAACATGTCCATCTCCGAGAACGTGGGCGGTATGAGCGAAGGTCTGATGAAGGTTCGTACCTCTGCCAAGTACACGGGATTGAAGGATAACGTCCAGTCTACCTTGGAGAAGATTCCGGTGTATGGCGATAAGATTGTAGCATCCATTCGCCGTACCAAGAGTGGTATTAAGCAGCTCATGATTCCGGGTATGACCTTCGAACAGATGGGTGTGATGTACTTAGGGCCGGTGGATGGTCATGATGTAGCGGCGATGCGTCGTGTCTTTGAGGAAGCGGCTCAGTTCCAGGGACCGGTGTTGGTACATGTACTGACCAAGAAGGGTTACGGATTTAAGCCGGCAGAGAATCATCCGGCCAGATTCCATGGAGCAGACCCATTCGATAAGGATAAGGGCATTCCGAAGAAGCTGAAGAATCCGACCTATACGGATATTTTCTCTACGGTTATGCGTAAGATGGGCGATCGGGAGAAGAATGTAGTAGCCATTACGGCGGCTATGATGGACGGCGTGGGATTGAAGCGCTTCCACAACATGTTCCCGGAGAGATTCTTCGATGTGGGAATTGCGGAAGAGCATGCGGTGACCTTCGCAGCAGCCATGGCGAAGGAAGGGTTAGTGCCGGTGGTGGCAATTTATTCTACCTTCCTACAGCGTGCCTATGATCAGATTCTAAACGATGTATGCGTGACCCATAAGCATGTCATCTTCGCGGTGGATCGTGCAGGAATCGTTGGTAAGGATGGTGTTACCCATCAGGGTGTATTCGATATTTCCTACCTGTCTTCCATGCCGGGAATGACGATTCTGGCGCCGAAGAATAAGTGGGAATTGTCAGATATGATGAAGTTCGCAGTGAAGTACGACGGACCGATTGCGATTCGTTATCCAAGAGGGGAAGCATGTACCCTCTGGAAGGAACAGCGTGCTGATGTAGAGCTGGGCAAGTGCGAAGAACTCTATGTACCAGGTAAGTCCGAAGTTGGTAAAGATGGTAAGCGTATCATGCTCTTTGCACTTGGAAGTATGGTGAAGAGTGCTATGGAAGCCAAGGATATCTTGGCGGAGCAGGGCATTGCTGTTAGTGTAGTAAATGCACGATTTGCCCAGCCATTCGATAAGGAATATCTGGAGAAGAAGATGGGCAAGTATGATGCCATCGTAACGTTGGAAGAGAATGTACGCTCCGGCGGATTTGGAGAGCATGTCAGTGCATTCCTAGGCCAGGCCGGATATCAGGGCAAGGTGGAATGTATTTCTGTTCCGGATGAATTCATACAGCATGGCGATGCAGAGCTGTTGAAGCATAAGCTTGCTTTAGATGGAGCAGGTGTTGCTGCATCTGTGGAGAAGTTATATAAGGATTTGTTATGAAGAAAGAACGATTAGATGTCTTGTTGGTGGAGAAGGGCTTAGCTCCTTCCAGAGAGAAAGCCAAGACCATGATTATGGCAGGACAGGTTTTTGTAGACAATCAAAGAGAGGATAAGGCGGGCACCAATGTACCGGTGGACGCCAACATCGAGATTCACGGTGAGACCTTGAAGTATGTAAGCCGAGGCGGACTGAAGCTGGAGAAGGCCATGAACTCCTTCCCAATTACTTTGGATGGAACGGTATGTATGGATATCGGTGCTTCTACCGGTGGATTTACGGACTGTATGTTACAGAATGGTGCGGCTAAGGTTTTTTCTGTAGATGTTGGATATGGGCAGTTCGCGTGGAAACTTCGCCAGGATCCAAGAGTGGTATGTATGGAGAAGACCAACATCCGCTATGTAACTCCGGAAGATATTGGAGAAGCGTTGGATTTCGCCAGTGTGGATGTATCCTTCATTTCCTTAACCAAGGTGTTACCTCCTGCAAGAGAGCTGTTAAAGGATGGGGCAGAGATGGTATGCCTCATTAAGCCACAGTTCGAAGCCGGCCGCGAGAAGGTTGGTAAGAAGGGCGTGGTTCGTGACCCGAAGGTACATGAAGAGGTCATTGAGAAGATTGTTCTTTTTGCCAGTGCCAATGGATTTGAAGTACTTGGGCTGGATTACTCACCGGTAAAGGGACCGGAAGGAAATATCGAGTATCTGGTGCACATTAAGAAGGTCGGTGAGCCGGCCGAGACGGATGTAGATATTGCAGGCATTGTTGCTGCAGCACATGGAGCGTTGGATAAGTAATGAAGACATTTGACCATACTTTTGTGATTTGTGCATATAAGGAATCCGAGCATTTGGAGAAGTGCATTAAGTCACTGAAGAAACAGACCTTGAAGACGAACATTAAGATGGTAACATCCACACCGAATGATCATATTCGTGGATTGGCCGAGAAGTATGAAATTCCGCTGTTTATCCGTGAGGGTGCCAGTGATATTCGAGATGATTGGAACTTCGCTTATGACCATGCGGATACGGAATGGATGACTGTAGCACATCAAGACGATGTCTATGATCATCGCTATGCAGAGGAACTGGCAAAGAAGATTGTCAGAAATCCGGATGCATTATTTGTTATTACGGATTATATCCCGATTAAGAACGGTGAGATTGGACCACGGGATATTAACTGCAAGATTCAGAGAATTCTTCGCTGGCCGTTGAAGTTTGGCATTTTTAACGGAAGCAAGTTCTGGAAGAAGGCGGTATTGAGCTTAGGATCGACATTGAAGTGTCCTGCCGCTTGCTATCATAAGAGTATTCTGGGACCGAGCTTTTTTACTTCTGAGTTGAAATTCTGTATTGATTGGGATACCTTTTATAAGATTGCATGCATGAATGGACGTATGCTTCTTGTAGATAAGCCGCTGTTTTACTATCGCGTCTATGACGGCGCTACTAGCAAGGAATGGATTGTGAACCATACGAGGGAGCGGGAAGACCGCATCATGTTCTCCAAGTTTTGGCCGAAATGGATTGTAAGGATTATTATGGTTTTTTATGTAAAAGCATATAAAACATATGATTGATGAAAGAGGAATATTTGTTCAGATGCCAAGTAAGCAACATAATATTGATTATAGATTTAAAATCCTGTATGCAATAGGAATCATCATGGTCGTGAGTGGACACTGCGGCGGAGGAATAAACGTTGCCGGAGAATGGTTCCCTTATGGCGGAATGCACTTGCCTTTGTTTGTTTTTTGCTCTGGATATTTTTACAAAGATTCCAGTGAATCTGCATATAGTCGCTATATTTGTAAGAAGTTTCGTTCGTTGATTATTCCATTTTGGATATACAATGTCGTTTATGGATTATTTGTGCAGATGATAAGACCATTTGGTTTTAACTTGGGCGGTGACTTTACATGGCAGAATTTGTTTATTGAACCATTCACAAATGGGCATCAATTCTTATTCAACATGGGTGGTTGGTTTGTTGTACCCTTGTTCCTTGTAGAGGTTTACAATGTAACGAGACGTAAAATATGCGGATTATTGCCATGGAATACAAGCGAATGGGGATATTTCTTATTCGATGTATTTCTTGGAATAGCCGGAAATCAGCTGGCAATCATGGGATACAATACCGGCTGGTGGCTTACTTTGGTAAGAATGCTGTATTTTCTACCGTTTTACGAGTTGGGCATTTTATATAATCGTAAGCTTGAAGCGTATGACAAAAAGATTCCCAGTTTTCCCTATTTTTGCTTTGTTTTCGCTGTAAAGTTAATTATTATCTTCTATCTGGGGCGCGTCCCTGCTTATGGTCCATCTTGGTGTAATGATTTTAAGGATGGCCCATTTATGCCGATTGTTATTGGTGTTCTTGGAATCATGTTTGTTTTGAGATTTGCATGCATTTTAGAACCGGTGATAGGTCGAAGCAGGTGGATTAATCTGGTTGCAGATAATACATTCTCAATTATGATGAATCAATTCCTCGGATTCATGCTAGTAAAAACAGTGTTTTCGTTGTTTAACTTGTGGGCAAATCGATGTATAGATTTTAACTGGGAGGCATTTCAGAATGATATTTGGTATTATTTTATACCAAGAGGAATATCAAATACTTTGATTATCTACTTGATTGTGGGAATTGCATTCCCAATCTTTATACAGAAGATATTGGATAGAATGAAGAGCTTTGTCTTCAGTCAAAAGGAAAAAAGATGAAAAACTTTGTAATCATTGCAAAAACAGAGAAGGAGCGTGAGGACCGATTCCTACAGGACTTATGTGCTTACATTCGGGAAAAGGGCGCGCATTGCAACATCATTGTGGAGCCTCACAAGGAATCCATGATGCCGGTGGAAGTTCCGCCGAAGACGGATTGTATCTTAGCCATCGGTGGAGACGGTACGGTGATTCGTACGGCCTGGAGAACCTTCAAGAGCGGTACACCGATTGTGGGTGTGAATCGTGGACATCTGGGTTACTTATGTGACTTGGATGAGGAGACGGTATATGATGCGGTAGACCAGCTCTTAGCCGGAGATTATGAGGTGGAGAATCGTATGATGCTTTCCGGACACTTAGAGCAGGAGAATGGTACTGTATGTACTCAGGAAATCCCAGCTCTGAATGATATTGTAATTTCTGCCAGCAAGGGATTGCAAGTGATTACACTGACCATCTATATCAATGGGCAGAAGCTGTATAGCTTCAATGGGGATGGTGTGATTTTTGCAACACCAACCGGTTCTACCGCTTACAATATGTCTGCCAACGGACCGATTGTTGATCCCAAGACCCAGGTGATTCTGTTAACTCCGATTAACGCTCATACGTTAAATTCCAGAAGCTTCGTTCTGGATCCGGGAGATGAGATTTCTGTGGAGATTCAGAAGCGCCGCAAGAGTGTGGAAGAGACCGCGCAGGTATTTTTCGATGGCAATCACCAGCAGATTCTTCACTTAGGAGAACGTGTGGTAGTATATCGTGCGCCGGAAGAGGCGAAAATGCTGAAACTATCCGATATGAACTTCTTAGAGCGTATGCGTAAGAAATTGCAACAGGATTAATAATTGTAGTATGATGCTGTGAGCATAATAATAGGTTAACGAGAGGAAAACTATGGAACAAAGAGAAGTAGAAATTGATTTGATTGATTTTATGTATGAGGTGCTGAGTCACTGGCGTGGATTATTAGCGGTAGTACTTATTGGAGCAGTACTCGGTGGTGGATATAGTTATGTGAAGTCAGCGTCCGCAGCCCAGGTGGTTTCTGAACCGGCAACGTTAGAAATGTATGAGGAGCAACTGACTGCACGGGAAATCGCAGATGTTAAGACGTTACTGCTATATGACCAAATGGCGGCAAGCTATGCGACTGATCCGTTCATGCAGTTAGATGCGTCAGCAGTCCCGGAAGGAACATTGATTCTCAGCATTAGTCAGGATGATAATAATGGGAATGTGGCGCAGGCGATTCGCCGATTGGTAACATCCTCTGAGTATTATAGTTATCTTACCGAGAAGACCGGTTATACCAGTGATATGAGCAAACTATTTATAGATTCCGGAGTGACGGTAGGTGCAGCGGATGCGACAAAAGTAGTTCAGTCATTGGAAGATGCTCTAAATGCAGCTGCAAGCAGTGATACGGTTGCTATTACCTGCGTTGGTGAGTCGGAGGAGTTCTGCAAGAATGTATTACAAGATACGTTAAGCTACCTTGAGAGCAAGAAAACAGAACTTGTGAGCGTATATGGGGATTATGCTATTCAGACCTTATCTGATTCTGTAAATGTTGTATCTGATTCCCGTGTTTCTGCTCTGCAAGCGGACGCTGTGGCAAAGTATACGGCGAATAAGACGGCACGTGATACCTTGGATAAGGCAATTTCAGAGCAGCAGCGTGCATATTATGAATTATTGATGGCCGGAGAGGAAGCGACAGAGAGCACGGTTGAACAGGCGGTTGCAGTTAAGCCTCAGGTGAGCAAGAAGATGATTGCTCTTGGTGCAATCGGCTTATTGTTCTTATACGGCATTTATCTTTTCATGGCATATGCCTTCAACGGAAAGTGGCAGAATCACAGTTCCTATCAGGAGACCTACGGACTTACTGATCTTGGAACGATTCGTAAGACCGGTGCGAAGCAGAAGCAAGGCTTGGATGCAGTGATTGCTCGCGGACGTCTTCGTGGTATGAAGGAGCTTAGCGTAGAGGAAGCTGTTGATACATTATCATCCTCCATTGCGTTACAGACGGAGAAGGAGAAGATTAATACACTTGCTTTTGTTGGTGGAAACTACGGTGAGGAAACAGAGAGCCAGATGAAGGCTTTGGCTGAGGCACTTCAGAAGAAGAACGCCGATATTTCTGTAAAGACCTTATATGATGTATCTTACAACGCTACCGCAATTGATCAGTTGGCAGGTGTGGATGCAGTTGTTATTGTTGAGACAGCAGCAAAGTCCCGCATTAGTGAGATGACGAAAGAAATCTTATTATTAACCAATCAAAAGATTCGCATTTTAGGCGGCGTTACAATATAACAGCTGATAGAGGGCAGTTACATATCATAAGGTGTGTGACTGCTCTTTTTTTACAACAAACTTTACAAAGATTTTACATAGAACCGGTGATGGTCTTTACAATTTCCTTGTATCATAAGGCTATCAAAGAACGGAAGGAGGATGCAGATGATCTACCTCGTAGAAGATGACAGTAGTATTCGAGAATTAATGGTATATACTTTGCAGGCGTCGGGATTCGAGGCATGTGGATATCCGGATGGGGAAGCCTTCTGGAAAGGAATGAAGAAGGCGAAGCCAGAGCTTGTTGTATTGGATATTATGCTGCCGGGAGAGGATGGCATTAGCATCCTTCGGAAGCTTCGGGCGTCGGCGGAAACCAAGGATATTCCGGTGATTATGGCAACGGCCAAGGACAGCGAATATGATACCGTGGTTGGCCTAGATAGCGGCGCAGATGACTACCTTGCGAAGCCTTTTGGCATGATGGAGATGGTGTCTCGGATTCGGGCGGTGTTGCGCCGTAGCGCACCGAAGAAGGAGCAGGAATCTATCCGTTGTGGCGAGATTATCATCGATGAAGGCAAGCATACGGTAACGGCTTGTGGGAAGCCGGTCGCCTTAACCTTGAAAGAGTATGAATTATTGAAGCTCTTAGCAGAACGTCCGGGACAGGTATTCTCCCGAGAGAATCTCTTGGCTTCTGTGTGGGGTAGTGACTACGTAGGAGAAACACGTACGGTGGATGTTCACATCGGAACTCTTCGGACCAAGTTGGATACCTGCGGAGACATGATCCAAACAGTTCGTGGTGTTGGCTATAAGATGGAAGGATAGGTATGAGTAAGCGAATATTTCGTGCGATATGGACAGCTTCCATAGTAGTATTCTTGGCGGCATTGGTGCTGATCATGGGTGCCAGCTACAAGTACTTTACCGGAGTACAACAGAAGCAATTGAAGAATGAGACCATCCTAGCAGCCCAGGGCGTTGCCATCTCCGGTATGGATTACTTAGATGATCTGGAAGGATTGGATTACCGTGTGACCTGGATTAACGCCGATGGAACTGTCATCTATGACAATTCTGCTAATCAGGATGAGATGGAGAATCATATCGAACGGGAAGAAATCCAAGAAGCGATTGTAACCGGATATGGAGAGAGTATGCGCCGCTCCGGAACCTTATCGGATAAGGAATTGTATTCCGCGGTGAAGTTACCGGATGGTTCGGTACTACGCCTTTCCATCACCCAGATGGCAGCCTGGTCCTTAGTTCTAGGATTGGGGCAACCTATTTGCTTTGTAATCCTGATTGCTCTGGTTCTATCGTTGGTGCTGGCGGCAAGACTCACCAAGCGCATCGTAGAGCCAATCAATAACATTGATCTGGATAATCCTATGGCGGATATGGATGCGGAAGAATATCAGGAAATCGTACCTCTGTTGCATCGGATTCATTCCCAGAAGGAACAGTTGATTCGTAACCAGAAGGAGATTGAGAAGACGGCATTGATCCGTCAGGAATTCTCCGCCAATGTCTCCCATGAGTTGAAGACGCCGCTTCATGCTATCTCCGGCTATGCGGAGCTCTTAGAGAATGAGATGGTGAAGGAAGGAGATATTAAGCCTTTTGCCGGTAAGATTCGGGAAGAAGCCAACCGGATGACTAAGCTGGTGGAGGATATCATTGACCTCACTCGACTAGATAGTGGCGGTATCATGCAGTGGGAAGACTGTGACTTGTATCGCATTGCAGAGAATGCCGTTGATAGCTTAGAGGCTGTTGCAGCAGCCAAGGATGTGGAAATCAAGCTCTGCGGGGAATCCGCACCAATGCACGGTGTACCACAGCAGCTGTATAGCATCATCTACAACTTGTGTGACAATGCCATTAAGTATAACCACTTGGGTGGTAGCGTACATGTGGAGATTGCTAGGAATGCAGAGGGCGCAATTCTCCGTGTCACGGATACAGGCATCGGAATTCCGGAGGAGAGCCGGGAACGCATCTTCGAGCGGTTCTATCGAGTGGATAAGAGTCGCAGTAAGGAAGTGGGCGGCACCGGACTGGGCTTATCTATCGTCAAGCATGCAGTCCTGCTCCATGGTGGACGAATTGAAGTAAAGAGTAAGATGGGGCAGGGGACACAGTTCTGTGTGTTTCTGCCGAAGAATAAGAACTGAGGAGGTGCCCTATGATGATCGTTATACTCCTCATTGGATTTGTAGCCCTCATCAAAGGTGCCGACTGGTTCGTAGATGGAAGCTCCGGATTGGCCCGAACCTTCCGAATTCCGGGAGTGATTATTGGACTTACCATTGTTGCCTTCGGTACCAGTGCACCGGAATTGGCGGTGAGTACCTTAGCTGCGCTGCAAGGCTCTAATGAGATTGCAATCAGTAACGTGGTAGGATCCAATATCTTTAACCTCCTAGGTGTGCTTGGCGTCTGTGCTTTGATTAAGCCGGTTCCTGTGGAACGTGGCATTACGAAACGGGATTTTCCCATTACGGTAGGAGTGACAATTCTGGTTCTTTTTGGAAGTTGTTTCGGCATTCTATCCTCCGGTGGTTGGATGGGTACTGAGATGACCATGGTTATTGGAACCGTAAGCCGACGATTGGCGCTATTGTTACTGGTGCTTTTCATCTGTTATATCGTGTATTTGATTCTGGAGGCGAAGGCAAATCCGGCAAAGGAAACCATGGGAGCAACACAGCCGATATGGAAGAGTATCCTTTGGATTGTGGTAGGACTTGCAGCCATTATTGCAGGCGGACAGGCTGTCGTCTATGCAGCAAAAGCCATTGCAAGAGACCTTGGTATGACGGAGACGTTGATTGGCCTTACTATTGTAGCGGTTGGTACTTCCCTGCCGGAGCTGGTAACCTCTGTGGTGGCAGCGAGAAAAGGCGAAGTTGGAATGGCTGTTGGAAATGTAGTGGGCTCCAACATCTTTAACATGATGTTCATTCTTGGAGTCTCTGCAATGATTCAGCCGGTGGGTGTGAACGTGGCATGTGTGTGGGATATCATCATCCTTACCGTGATTAGTGTTGTGGTGTTTGGTTTTTCCAGAACGGAGCGGACCATCAGTCGCGGAGAAGGCGCCATTATGATTCTTTTGTATATTGCAGATGTCGTATTTGCAATCTTGCGGTAACAACCCGTCATCCTAGTAGTGGTGGGAACGGACGAGGTGTTATATAATTACAGGTAGGTATTGGATTATGTATCAGGAGGGAATTGCTATGTATGAACAGGTAACATTGGATTATGCAACCAACGCACTGGAGCCGTATATCGACCAGACTACCATTGAGACTCATCATGGGAAGCATCATGCGACCTATACTAAGAATTTCAACGACATGGTAGAGAAGGCCGGTCTTGTGGGTAAGACCGTGGAAGAAATCTTGGCGAACCTTCCGGTGGTGCCGGATGCAACCATTCGTCAGGGCCTTCGGAATCAGGGCGGTGGATATTATAACCACAATTTATATTTTGAGATGTTCTCACCGAATCCGACCAAGGCACCAACGGGCAAGCTAGCAGATGCTATCAACGCGCAGTTCGGAAGCTTAGAGGCTTGCATCGAAGAAATCAGCAAACTTGCAGCAGCACAGTTTGGATCCGGATGGGCTTGGCTGTCCACCGATAAGGATGGGAAGCTCTATGTGTCAAACTCCTTGAACCAGGATAATCCGATTTCGGAAGGAACGGGACATACACCACTGATTGCATTGGATGTATGGGAGCATGCATATTATCTGAAGTATAAGAACCTTCGTCCGGATTACATCAAGGCCTTCTGGGAAGTGCTGGATTGGAAGAAGGTTGAGGAGCGTTACGAGAAGTTGCTATAAAGCGAATTAGAAGAAATACAGGCAGGGACTCTAAGGGGAGTTCCTGCTTCATTATGTTTCGGGGGAAGATATGGGGAAGAGAAGACTTGGAATTATTGGGGGAATAATACTGATGATGACGTTGGGCGGATGTGGATCTGCGCCGGTGGAAGCTGATGTGATTCCGGAAGTGGAGCAGGAGATTGAGAATCCTGCGCCGGTGGAGGAAGAGATTCCAGTGGTGGAAGAACCGGAGGAAGAGATTCCGGAAGAGAAGAGTTATGTCGTCTGCATTGATGCCGGCCATCAGGCACAGGGCAACTATAATGAAGAACCTATAGGTCCCGGTGCATCTACCACCAAGCCGAAGGTGGCCGGTGGTACCAGGGGTGTGGTTAGTGGACTGGCAGAGTATGAATTAACGCTGCAGGTTTCCTTGCGGTTGCAGCAAGAACTGGAGCATAGAGGCTATACCGTCATCATGGTACGTACCACCAATGATGTGGATATCAGTAATTCGGAGCGTGCAGCCATTGCCAATGATGCGAATGCGGATGCTTTTTTACGTATTCATGCCAATGGTGCGGAGAGTTCCTCGGCAAATGGCGCTATGACCATCTGTCAGACGGCGTCGAATCCATATAATGGGGAATTGCATGATAAGAGTTACGCGCTATCTGAGGCAGTGTTGAATCATCTGGTAGAATCCACTGGATGCCGCAAGGAGTACATCTGGGAGACAGATACCATGAGCGGTATTAACTGGTGCCAGGTGCCGGTTACTATCGTGGAGATGGGCTATATGACCAATCCAACGGAGGATGCCAATATGGCAACGGCGGAGTATCAAGAGAAGATTGTAACGGGTATTGCAGACGGTGTAGATGCGTATTTTACGGAAAGGGAGAACGATGAATAATCGAGCATACGAGAAATTTCATAAGTTTATTATAAAGATGCCAAGCTTCTTAGAGAAGGTAGTAGCAGCAATTTTGCTCTTAGGAGTGGTCTATAGCTGCGTACAACTGGCGTTACATGTTTTTACTTTTCAGGGACTGGCATTTGATGCTTATGTAGAGGACATCTTATTAACGGCATTCAATGCGATTATTGTCATTGAGTTCATTCGAATGTTAATCAAGCATTCTATGAATACCATTGTGGAAGTCTTGATATTCGCGATTGCAAGAGGCCTGGTAGTAGGTCATGAAGCACCTTTAGAGACTTTGATTCGCATTGTGTGTATTGGAATTCTTCTTGTGTGCCGGAAGTTCCTGTTTTATGAGTTTGATTTCCAGGAAGAAGAGTAATACTAGATATTTGTTGTATGTGAGATGGCTTCACCACAAGTGATTTGTGGTGGAGCTTTTTTCATGCATGGGATGAAAAAGACTACAGATACTCATAGTAATAATAGATTGACAGAACCATAAAAATTTTATATAAAGAAATATATTTGCGCCAAAATTGACTAACTATTTTACTTAAGAGATACAGTAAGAATGAGAAAGGTTTGTTAAGTATGTTTTGTAGTAATTGTGGAACTAAGAACAATGATGATGCGGTATTTTGCGTTGCGTGTGGAACAAAATTGATTCAGGTAAATCCAGCGGCGCAGCAACCATCAACTCCCAACATTCCGGCTAATGAAGCGAAGCCAACAGAAAAGGCAAAAATGGTAATAAATAAAAAACTAATTATTGCTTTAGTTGCTATTTGGGCTGTTTTGATTACTGCTTTGGTAATTGGTTATAAGCTAACACATACTATCCATTTAGATAAGTATTTGAGCGTGGAATTTAATGGATATGATGGCTATGGAAAGGCAAATGGAACTTTTGACTATGAATCATTTGTGAAGGACTATAGTGGCAAGTTGAAGTTGAAGGATTCCAGTATTGAAGGTTATGGCATTATTCGTCCGGAATTCCTCGTTACTGATGCAATTTCCGGTAACTTTGACACCGCAACCGAGTTGTCAAATGATGATGAAGTGACTTGGAAGTGGGACGTTAACACCAAGGTTTTAAATGCCTGCAATTACAAGTTCAAATATAAAGATAAAACATATAAGGTTTCTGACTTAGAGGTGGTACCAAAGGATGATCCGTTTGAATATATCTCTGTTGATTTCTATGGCGCATCTCCATCCGGTACGGCAACCGTAACAATTAAAGATGGTTCCAAGTATGAATTCCAGCCTTCTTGGTTCAATATCGATAAGAGCTCTGAATTGAAGGAAGGCGACACTGTTACCGTTACGCTTGGTATTTCTGTTGAGGAATGCATTGAGTACTTTAACTTCTGCCCTTCTCAGACTTCTAAAGAGTACACGGTATCTGGATTGGCTACCTATTTGGAATCTGTGGATATGATTTCAGAAGAAGATATGCAGGCGCTGATTCAGCAGGGACAGGATGCAGCATTCTCTAGTATGCCTGCAGAGGATAATAGCTTGCATAAGTGCACGCCAAAGACTTCCACTTACGTAGGAAACTATTTTGCTATTTCTAAATTCCACGATGGTGATTTACATAATGCAATCTACATGGTCTATAAGAATACCTTGGATTATACGTATCAAAAAAGTACGACACAGCTGACTTATTATCAGGTAGTGCGATTCGATAATCTATTGAAGGATTCTGATGGTGTAGTAAATATTGATACTTCAAATTATAAGAAGATGTCAAATACCTTTGAACCAAATTGTCCGGGCCATTACTGGATACATTTAAATGGATTTCCAACTATTGCGGATTTTGAGTCACTTGTTGTTTCTCCAAATGTAGAGAACTATACATATACAAAAAACTTAACAGAAGAGTAAGAAGTTTAGGCCCGGAGCAAATGAATCTGGGCCTTTTTGCTTGATTGACAATTGTTGTACAGTTGTATATATATAAATAAGTTTGATAGTTTTATCTAAAGGAGCAATTGAAATGCGTATTGGAATTGATTTAGGAACAACATTTTCTGCAGTTGCATCTGTAAGGGATAGTGGAATTGCTGAAATCATCACAAATAGAGATGGGGACAGGACGACACCATCGGTTGTTATGTTTGAAGACGGCGCGATAGTTGTAGGAGAGCAGGCGAAGGAGAATAGTGTTGTAGATCCTTATAATGTATGCCAGTTTGTAAAACGACAGATGGGAAAAAGTTCTTTTTCGTTCGATGTTTCTGCGACTGAAAAATATCGAGCAGAAGAAATCTCTGCAATGATTTTGAAACGATTAAAAGAAGATGCAGAAGCATCATGCGGAGAGAAGGCAGATGGTGCAGTGATTACTGTTCCGGCTTATTTTGATGATGCGCAGCGTAAGGCAACTCAAGATGCAGGAGAAATTGCCGGATTAAATGTGATTGGAATTATTAATGAGCCGACAGCTGCTGCAATCGCATATTGTCATGGACAGACAAATGCTGACGGTAATGTTATGGTATATGACTTGGGCGGTGGAACTTTTGATATCACAATCATGCGACTGTCAGATAACCTTAAGAAGGTAGATATTCTTGCAACTACCGGTAACCGTAATCTTGGTGGATTTGATTTTGACAATGCAATTATCAATAAGGTAGTAGAAGAAGCAAACCGTCAGTATGGAATCGATTTGGAGGATGACGATACAGCTTATCAGGATTTACGAATTAAGGCAGAGAATGCTAAAAAAGCATTGTCTAATCGTCCAAAGGCAAACATTGCTTTGGTATCTCAGGGAAAAGCTATAAAGGTAGAAATCACGCGAGACGAATTCGATTCTTTAATCAAGAGCTATTTGGAATCCACAAAGATTAGTATGGAGATGGCGATGGATGATGCAAATCTGCATTGGTCTGATATTTCAAAGATTATCTTGGTTGGTGGCTCAACAAGAGTGCCTGCTGTTCAGAACATGATTCGAGAGTTGACAGGAATTGAACCTTCTCATGACTTGAATCCGGATGAGGCAGTTGCAATTGGTGCGGCGTATTATGCAGATATGATTCAAGTGGAGGATGAACAGGAACAATCTAAGGTAGAACGTGTGGTGCAGGTGACTGACGTTAATTCGCATTCTCTTGGCGTCATTACGTATGATAACAATATCCCGGCAGCCACCTTCATCTTGATGAGAAATACCCCATTGCCGGCATCTAATGAGATGGTGTTTTACACCCGAACCGAAGGCCAGGAGGCTCTTGATGTAGTGATTGTGGAGGGTGAGGATGAAGATCCAAATTATGATACTATCATTGGTCAAGCAAGAATGATGCTAACTCCTAGGCCAGCAAATTCTCCGATTGCGGTTGCTATGCAGTATGATGTCAATGGTATTATCCATGTTAGGCTTAGAGATGAAGTGGATGGGCGTGATTTAGGCGAAATGCATATTGAGCGTGATTTGAATCTAAGTGCAGCAGATGTGGAAGAAAAAAAGACGAAGTTTGATCAGATTAACATTGAGTAGGTATAGACAATGGGAAGTGAGAATAAATCTCATATAGCATATATTGAAAAACTAATCGAGACGAGGGCTTATGTGGAAGCGTGTGGTTTACTCCAACAGGAACTGTTGAAGGACGGCCAGGATGTTTCCTTATTAGTTCTGATGGGGCGTGCTTACTATGGAATGAAAGACTATGAACATTCCTATGAGTACTTTCGACAGGCAAAGTATATCGATAGCAATCATCCGGCTGTTTCATCCGGAATTCTGCGTTTATCAGTGGAAATGCCGGTGAAAGAACACCAAGAAGAGTTGTTCCATCTAGTAAAGGACTTGCAGGACAAGGATGGTTTTCTCGCTCGTAAGGATTACTATCTCGGCCAGAACCAGATTAGCAAGGCATTGGAAGAGGTAAAAGCAGCACGTAAGAAGTATCCTAAGGATATCGACGTGTTGTTAGCAGATATCCAAGTTCGTATGAAGAATCATATTGAGGATGCCGAACTACCTAGACTGATAGAAGAAGGCAAAGAAAACATGCCTGGATTCGAGATATGCGAACTAGAAGCACGCTTTCTATATCAAATGGGCGATTTTGCGGGATGTAGTAAAGTTTGTAAACGTATTCTTCGAAAGTATCCGAATGCCGAAGAAATTGATGAAGTACGTCGTTTAGCGATAAAAGCAAACCAGAGTAATCCGCCAAAGATACACGAAACAGAGCAGGAACGAAAACAAATACACGTCAGTGAGACAGTGGAGTCCCCCACAGTCGAAGCCAAAGTAAAACCGTCTGAAATATCATCAGAAGAAGCCGAACACCAACTGGAAGCATTGATAGGGCTGGAATCTGTCAAACAGGAAATTTACAAAATAAAGAAGAAAATCGAATATGATAAAGCACGAAGCGAAGTGCTTGGGATTGCATTGGAAAACTCAGATAGTTATCATTTTGTATTTTCCGGGAATCCGGGGACCGGGAAAACTACAGTGGCAAGACTGCTTGCAGAAATACTACATGGCGCTGGTGTTTTAGAAAAAGGACAGTTGGTGGAAGTTGAGCGAGGAGATCTTGTAGGAGAATTCCAAGGCCAAACAGCGTTGAAAACAAAAAAAGCAATAAAGAGCGCTTTAGGTGGCGTTCTTTTTATCGACGAGGCATATTCCCTTGTTAACGGACCAAATGATGATTTCGGACACGAAGCAATTGATGCATTGGTCAAAGGAGTGGAAGACTATCGAAATCAGTTTGTAGTAATTTTGGCTGGGTATCGAGATGAAATGCATCAGCTGATTTCAACTAATATCGGTTTGGAAAGCAGATTTACCAAATTCATAGATTTTCCAGATTATACCGAAGATGAATTAATGGAAATCGCAAGATATATGGCAGATGGACAGCATTATAGGTTCAGCGCAGATGGAGAATTGGCTTTTCGTGAGAAAATAAGCAAGAAAAAGTACAATCGTCGCTTTGGAAACGCGCGAACCGTTCGCGTGTTGATGAATGAGGCGTATACGGAAAAGGCAGTAAACTTTGATCCAAACGAGGTTAGCAAGGAATATTTGACGATATTAACGCCGGAAGATTTTGGTGTAGAGTTGTGCAAAGATTCTAAGATGAAGGCTGCAGATGCAATGGATAAACTCAATCGATTGATTGGATTAAAGGATGTGAAATATGAGATTAGATCCACTATAAGCATTGTGGATTATCTCAAGCAGGAAAGAACAGAAGGCAAGACTTCGGATATTGCTTTAGGAACCAGTCTACATATGTGTTTTGCCGGAAATCCGGGAACGGGAAAGACTACAGTAGCCAGACTTTACGCAGAAGTGTTGGCCGCGCTGGGAGTTGCGCGTAATGGGGAACTACATGAAGTATCCCGAAGCGACTTGGTTGGTCGATATCAGGGAGAAACAGCACTCAAAACAAAGGAAGTCTGTGAAAATTCATATGGTGGAGTGTTGTTTATCGACGAGGCGTATGACCTTGTGCAAGGTGAACATGATTCATTTGGGCGAGAAGCCGTTGCTACGTTAATAAAGCAGATGGAAGATAATCGGGATAAGATGATTGTGATATTTGCCGGATACTCCAAGGAGATGGAGCAATTTATGGAGGCGAATACAGGAATAAAAAGTCGTATATCCAAGACAATTGTATTCCCAGATTATGCATTGGAGGACTTGGAGTGCATATTTTACCGGATGGTGGATGAACGTAATATCATTCTTGCAGACGGAGTGCGTAAGCATGTAAATGACTTGATTGCATATTTGTATGAACGGCGTGATGCGAAGTTTGGAAATGCGCGAGAGATGCGAAATCTTTTTGAGACTATTTGGAAGCATATGGTGCATCGTGTGGAAGAAGAACAGCTTAATGGGGATGCTAGACGTACAGTCGTAATTGCAGATATTGAGAAAGTGTTTGAGGAAAAAGGATTTATAAAATGAGTATTTTAGAGGAATTGCAAATTAGTGCAGATATGCCGGGACAGGAAATCCTGGATTCATTGTATACGCAGAAAAAGAAGTGGATTAATCGTCAGAATGCAGCAGATTTAAATCGAAGAACCGATGCTGAAAAGAAGGTACAGATTATCGGAGAAATCCAAGAATTAGTAGAAAAAACACCGGAGGAATTTGACCTCTGGCTGGTTTTGGAAGCATATGACTTTTTATATCCTCTTTCTAAAGCAAAAAGTGATGTATCAAGAGTATTACTTGGTATGATTTCCGGTGACACTAGCGAGATGGAACGGTTGGTAAACACTATGCTTAGTGTAAGAGTACCAAGAAGCCGGGCCTGGGTGGAGCGAGCACGAGAGACTGGGGGATCAACGTTGAAGAATGTGGTTGATCAAGCATTATGGAATATACACATCCAACAGCAGCAGGCAAATCAACCACCGCAGTTTCAGCCACAAGACTATCAACAGCCAACGTATCAACAGCCGCAATACCAACAGCCACAGTATTATCAACAACCACAATATCGGCAGCAAAGTGGGCCGGCAACTCCGCCGCCATATGTAGGGATACAACATAATCCCAATATGTTTGAACGAATCCTTGATCAGTTTGGAGCACTTCCAACTATGGTCAAGATATTAATTGTACTATTTTGTGCACCGTTGGTAGGATTAGCATGTCTATTTTTACTTTCGTTGTTGGTGTTTATGTGATGAAGAAGAAAGTTGTTGTAATAGCAGTAATTCTTTTGTGTTTTTTTGTTTTACTGGCTATCAATATTTATAAGAAAAATCAATGCGATACAGTTTCCAGATTTGAGTATTCGGCTTTGCTCTGTGATGAATTTCATCTGGAAGAGGCTACATCTGAGGAAGAGCAGTATTTCAGCGATGTAGATGAGAATAATGAATACTATTCTTATGTTCAGACTCTTGGTAAATGGGAAATAGAAAAAAAGCATAGATTTTCTGGAGAAAAGCCGGTAACAAAGAAATATGTTGTCGATACTTGCTTTAGAGCTTTGGGAACAGATTCCATTGGTTTTTATATAGGAGAAAAAAACGGCGCTATTTCAAATAGACAATTAGAGCGTCTAGCAACAAGACTTGGAATTTTGCGATGGTGGAATAAGAACGACTATTGCACAGAAGGCGAAATAGTTGATTTATTGAATCAGTGTACGGTTTCCTATTTCCAGCTCATGGAAAAAGTGAATTACACAGATATTAATTACAAGGAGGATGTACAGGAATTAGCATTAGAAGATATTGAGTGGTTTGATGAGGAAAACTCAATTATTAAAGTACCAAATGCGGTTTCATTAAATGAAGGGGATATTGTAATTTTTAAAACAGCTGGAAAAAATGTGGCGCGAAAAGTATCAAGTGTTAATGAAAATGAATACCATATTGTAGAGCCAACATTGGATGAAGTCTTAGATAGCGTTAGGGTAAAAGAAAGTATGATGGTAGACTTCTCAGAAGTGTTCTACACCGGCTCAAATATGCAAATGGATAATAGCATAATGCCTGTTGTTTTAAGTCAAAAAACGGCGAAAAACATGGCTGATTCCGGAATAAAAAGCTTTAAGATTACTTTGTCTGAAAACGAAGTGGAATTGGAAGTGGGTAATCGTGTAATCTGTACTTATGAGAGCAATGAGTATTTTACGGAAAAAGGAAAAGAAATTAGTTTAGAGGTTGACAATTTCCGTATTAATACGGATTTTTGCTATGAAAATGGGATTGTAAAGAAAGCAGAAATCACATGTACAAGTGATTTAAAAAGTGGCGGTGATATCAATATTTCCGGCGATAAGATAATAGAGTTGTTACCGCAAGGGTTTGTTGTCCCGGTTGCCAGTGGAATTCTTAATGTGACAGTGAGACCGGTATTAGTTATTAGTGGTGATGCATCACTTGGAATTGAGTTTGTGTGTTCAATTGGAACCGGGGTGAATTATAGTGCTGGAAAGGGATTTAAGAATTACGATTATTTTCATGGAAATGGTCTAGAGGTTTATGGTGAAGCAAAAGCATCAGTAGGTGTTGGACCTCAATTCATTGTAGATGTTCTGGGCATTCAGGATTTATTTGATGCGGAAATGATTGCGCAAAAAAGTATGGAAGGACAAGTTCGAACCAGGACAGATGGTGTTATATGCACAGATATGGAACTTGGGGCATTCGAGTTTCGCATAATGGTTAATTTAGATGAGAATATAGATCATTTAATTCCTGCCAAGATGGACGCGACAATCCCCAAAACTAAGGGAAAACAATCATTACATTATGAAGGAAAGGCGGGAAAGTTTAAAAGAGTTACGCAGTGCTCCTATGGCGGAGATGCTGTTGAAGAATCTGTAGGAGAAGAGAACCAGGATAACGCGAAAACCGAAGCAGAGAGTTTACAGACGACACTTTTGTATAAACCTATGATAATTGTTACAGAAATCTTTGAAACTGAAGCGGGAGAATATGAGGTAAAAGGTGACCTGTATCAGATGAATTATATTAGTGGGGACGCATTGCAAAACATACATGTTGGTGACTCAGTCGATTTATTAGAGGAAAGCTGTACGGTTACAAAGATTGAACCTGGAATTAATAATGGAATTAATCGTCCGGGTCGAAATATATACTTACATTGCGGAGCAACGGAATCTGATTACATTACGAATGACGAAGCATATAAGTCTATCGGGAAAGACGGTAAGACTTGCTATGAGGTTCATGAGTTATTATCGTCTGGTCCAAATTATGTAAAGGTAAAAGAAGATGTTGTGTTTCGATTTTCTAATGATTCAAGTATTGGGTTAATGAAAGGATATGGCGGATTAAGTTTACTTTATCCTAATGTGGATTGGTCAGGTCTACTTGATGTTTCAACTCAGACAATTGATCCAATGGGGGTTACATGGGAAATATATGTAGGAAATCCAAACCATGTATGTGCGATACGCATTGAAGATTGGAGTTATTTTGCTCCATTTAGTGTGCAGTTTAATGAAAAAGGTGAGATTACTTATTTAGAAGAGCAGTATCGACCTTAACCGATTTATTTAGCGAGACTTTACCACAGATAGTCTGTGGTAAAGTCTTTTTTGATAAATCTTTATCGGATGGGGTACAATATGATAAGAACTACTAGATGTTTAGGGGGGATTAAATATGACATCGTTCTTAACGGATTTTGTGGCTATTATGCTACTGGTTGTTGTTTTGGGGTATTTTAACGAAAAGGTTACGAAGCTAACCGATGAGATTGCACTGATGTTGTTTGCAATCGTTATTGGCGCTGTTTTGTTTAGCGTTGGCCATTTTATCCGCATTCCGGATGTGCAGCAGGCGCTGGTAGACATCCAGACCTTTGATCTGGAAGATTATCTCATGGATTGCGTGCTGTGCTTCATGCTGTTCGCTGGCTCCTGCCATATGCGACTTCGGGACTTCCATCGAATGGCCAGACAGGTAAGTGTGTTGGCATTTGTAACTACACTGTTGGGTGCAGTCATCTATGGTGGATGCTTCTACGTTGTAGCAAGGTTATTGCAGTTGCCTCTTACGCTTCCTATGTGTCTGATGTTTGGAAGCATTGTGGCTCCAACGGACCCGATTGCTGCTACGAGTATCTTGAAGAAGTTTGGCTTACCGAAGGACATTAGCTTCCTTATTGAGGGAGAATCCCTTCTCAATGATGGAGTAGGTGTAGCACTGTTCGTGTGCTTTTCCGGAATTGTGAAAGCGACAGAACAGGAAGGCGTTGCTCATATCCTGCTTCGGGAAGTATGTGGTGCTGTTGCGATTGGTGTTGGGGTATCACTTATCTGTATCTTTATCTTTGCGAGAACGGGGGATTACTATCGCAAAATCTTTGCCAGCTTATTGGCAGTATCTTCCGCATATTTGTTATGTCAGCGTTTTGATTGCTCCGGAGCAATTGCGTCTGTTGTCTGTGGTGTATTGTTCTCTACGGTTCGTAGATACGAGAAAGACCGAGGAGAACTGGAGGCTATGGTGCACTTTGATACCTTCTGGAATATCTTGGATAACTTACTGAACGCTGCACTGTATGTGATGCTAGGACTTTCCTTCATCAGCGTTTTTGGAATGCCACAGACGATTGGACTATCTGTGATTGCTATCGCTTGTAACATGATTGGTCGCTTTGGTTCCGTTGGATTAAGCACTCTTGTACTTGGACCAATTCCAGATGGCTATGACAAGATGAGTTTTACCAAGTTACTTACCTGGGGAGGCTTACGAGGCGGGCTCTGCATTGCACTTGCTATGAGTGTTCGAACTATGGTGGATGGTGACATTTACAAGATGATCTTAGCTGGAACCTATGCCATTGTTTTCTTCACAACCGTTGTACAGGGACTGACTATGAAGGCAGTATATGAGCGGATTCGAGCAAGTGTAGAGAAGATACGTGGATAAATTTATAAGGGGGAAATAGCATATGTGTACAGCTGCAGCGTATTATAGTAAGAATCATTATTTTGGACGGAATCTGGATTTAGAGTTCTCGTATCATGAGACTGTTACGGTCGTACCACGGAATTATGAGTTGCATTTTCGCCATGTGGAAGATATGAAGCATCACTATGCGCTCATTGGTATGGCATACGTAGTGGAGGATTATCCACTATTCTATGATGCAATCAATGAAGCGGGACTCGGCATGGCGGGATTGAACTTCCCCGGAAATGCAGAATATAAGGAACTGCGGAATGGTGTGGATAATGTAACTCCATTTGAATTCATTCCGTGGATATTAGGGCAGTGCGCTAGTGTACAGGAAGCAAAAGTGCTGTTGGAGCGGATTAATCTAATCAATGAGAATCTCAGTGAACAGTTGCCATTATCTCCTCTGCACTGGATGATTGCGGATAAGGAATGCTCTGTGGTAGTGGAGCAGACGGCAAGTGGGCTGCATGTATATGATAACCCGGCTGGAGTTATGACGAATAATCCAACGTTCGATATGCAGCTATTCCTTTTGAATAATTATATGAACTTATCGCCGGAACCTTCGGTAAACCGGTTTTCAGAACAGTTGGATTTGCAACAATATAGTCGTGGTATGGGAGCTATGGGCCTTCCGGGAGATTTATCTTCTTCATCAAGATTCGTCAAGGCTGCGTTTACTCGGATGAATTCTGTTTCCGGTGAGAGCGAGAAGGAGAATGTGAGCCAGTTCTTCCATATTTTATCCTCCGTAGAGCAACAGCGAGGTTGTGTGCATCTTGGGGAGGACAAGTATGAGATTACCATCTATACCTCATGCTGCAACTTGGACAAAGGGTTGTACTACTATAATACTTACGAGAATCATCAGATTACCGTGGTAGATATGCATCGGGAGAATCTGGATGGAACGAAGATTGTGACATATGCGCTTCGGAAGGGTGAGAACTTCTTGGAGGAGAATTAGGGTTATGATTCGTAGGAAGCAAATGGTGGTAGTGATGACGACAGTGTGCATTCTTACCGGTTGTGCACCGCTTCACCAGAATAGAGGTATGGAAGGAATGGGTATTGTTGAACAGCTTCCTACCATTGCAGAAGTTGGTGATCATGCTATCGAAGAGTATAAGACGGCAAGAGCCAAAGAGATAGAGCGCCAGGTGGATGATTGGATTACCACCCATTCGCTGGAAGAGAAGGTCGCCCAGATGTTCATGATTACTCCGGATGCAATTGTTGGAGAGGAAGATGTAACCGTTGCTGACGAAGAACTGGCGGAAGGGCTGGAAAAATATCCGGTTGGTGGACTCATCTATTTCAGCGGAAATCTGGAGAATCCTAAGCAGTCGAAGGAGATGCTGGAGAATACGAAGCAGTATTATAAGGAGCAGGGTATAGTACCGCCATTCTTAGCAACGGATGAAGAAGGCGGGCAAGTGTCACGAATTGCGAATAATAGTGCTTTTGGTATAGCCAATGTTGGCGATATGAGAAAGATTGGAAAGACCGGCGATCCAGAGAAAGCTTCAGAGGTAGGCGCAACGCTAGGATCCTATCTATTGGATATTGGCTTCAACATGGATATGGCACCTGTTGCAGATGTACTAACGAATTCAAAGAATAAGATTATCGGAAAGCGCTCTTTTGGTAGCGATGCAGAGCTTGTAGCGCAGATGGCTGTCGCAGAATCAAAGAGTATGCGCCGGCAGGGTGTACTTCCAATCTATAAACACTTCCCGGGGCATGGAGCAACTGTTGGGGATACCCATGAAGGATTTGTATCAATTGACCAGACATTGGACGAACTGTATGAAGACGAGTTGATTCCTTTTCAGGAAGCAATCGCAAATGATGCCGAAGTGATTATGGTTGGTCATATTTCTGTGCCAAGGATTACCGGGAATGATGAACCGAGTAGTCTGTCCCAATTTATGATTACGGATGTATTGCGTGGACAAATGGGGTATGAGGGAATCGTAATTACCGATGCTATGAATATGGGCGCAATCAGTGAGAATTATAGTTCTGCGGATATGGCAGTACGGGCAGTGAACGCTGGGGTGGATATCATATTGATGCCGGTGGATTTTGAGGAAGCGCATCAGGCAATCTTAGATGCGGTTGATTCCGGAACTATTTCGGAAAAGAGAATCGATGAGTCTGTAAGGCGAATCCTTCGGGTGAAGTATCGACTTTTTGAATAATGCATAAATCGGGCGAGAAGGTATGTTGGGATGAAGAAGCTGACTTATGAAAAGAAAGCATCTATAAAGAATGGTACGGGCCGTATGGTAGTATCGCTTCTGGTATTTCTACTGGAAGCGGTATTTCTCATGGCCCTTTTTACGTGGTTGAATGACTATGTGTTGTGGGTTTCGTTTCTGACAAGGGTGGTCTCAATCTTAATTGTGCTGGGGTTATATGCTAGTAGGATGACCAGCAATATAAAAACTCCATGGATTATCCTAATCTTGGCTGTTCCGATTGTTGGTGTAGGTATTTTCCTGATTGTTGGACTGAACGGCAAGCCATATGCGATGAGGAAACGCTATCAAGAGGTAGATGAAGTACTGATGCCATTACTAATGGAGGGAGAGCATGCTTCGCAAAGTGAGGATGCTCTTGTAAAGCTGGAACAATGGGATGATGGTATTGCATCTATTTCGAAGTACATTGTGAAAAATAGTGGTTATCCGCTGTATCAGAATTCGGATATTACGTATTACAGTTCTGCAGAAGAGGGCTTCGCAGCGCAGAAAGAAGCAATGAAGGATGCGAAGAATTTCATCTTCCTAGAGTATCATGCAATCGAGGATGATATCTTATGGAACGGGATTCAGGAAATCTTGGAGGATAAGGTACGGGAAGGCGTGGAAGTTCGTGTGTTCTATGATGATATGGGCTCCATTGGATTCATTAACACGGATTTCATCAAGCGACTTGCTGCAGTAGGAATTGAATGCCGTGTATTCAACCCATTTGTTCCGGGATTGAATCTGTTCTTAAATAACAGAGATCATCGTAAGATTACGGTAATTGATGGCGTAGTTGGATTTACCGGAGGATATAATATTGCCAATGAGTATTGCAATATTACTCATCCCTTTGGCATGTGGAAAGATACGGGAGTGCGCATTGAAGGTGAAGCGGTCCGAAGCCTTACCATTACGTTCTTAGAGAATTGGCATGCGATTCGCAAATCGGATTGTAACTTGGTGAAGGAAGAAATCCAACGATATTTGCCAGAAGTCAGATATCAAGAGCGCGAGCAAAGCGCCTTTGTTCAACCATATGCAGATACGCCTTTGGACAATGAGCAGGTAGGGGAAGAGGTCTATATTAGTATTATCAATAATGCGAAGAAGTATTGTTGGTTTATTACACCATATCTCATTATCTCTGATGAGATGATTCATGCATTGAATCTGGCAGCCAAGCGTGGAGTAGATGTAAGAATTATAACACCGGGTATACCGGATAAGAAGCTCGTTTATTATGTTACTAGAAGTTATTATAGCGCTCTGACAAACCATGGAATACGTATCTATGAATGGACACCGGGATTCTGCCATTGCAAGATGTGTGTTAGTGATGATAAAGTTGCTACGTGTGGCACCATCAATCTAGATTATCGTAGTCTGTATCACCACTTTGAAAATGGTTGCATGTATATGAACTGCCAAGCGGTGATGGATACGAAGAGGGATTTCGAGAGCATGTTTGCGGAAGCGAGAGATGTGACGGAGGATTATATTGGTGCAAAGGGTATGCTGAAACTGGGGCAGCAGGTGTTGCGGCTTGTGGCGGTGTTGTTGTAGAGTGATTGATAGGAATAGAGAAACGGAAAGGAATCAACCATGAACAATCGAGCATATGAGAAATTTCATAAGTTTATTTTAAAGATGCCAAGCTTCTTAGAAAAGGTCGTAGCAGCAATCCTATTATTGGGAGTGGTCTATAGCTGTGTTCAGCTGGCAATTCATGTATTCACATTCCAGAGCTTAGCCTTTGATGCATATGTAGAGGATATCCTACTAACTGCATTCAATGCGATTATTGTAATTGAGTTCATTCGAATGTTGATCAAGCATTCCATGAATACGATTGTGGAAGTTCTCATCTTCGCAATTGCAAGAGGATTGGTGGTCGGTCATGAGGCACTACTAGAGACATTGATTCGTATAGTATGCATCGGAATCTTGCTTTTGTGCCGGAAGTTCTTGTTTTACGAGTTCGATTTCCAGGAGGAAGAGTAGGGGAAGAAGGCAAGTATGAAATTAAGAAATGTACTTATCACAACAAACGATATGAATCGTGCGAAGCAGTTCTATCATGACCTGTTTGGCTTAGAAGTGCTTTTAGATAATGATGGCAACATAATATTGACGGAAGGCTTAGTGCTACAGGATGCCACTATCTGGAAGAAGTTCATTAATCGAGATGTTGTACCGGAAAACAATGCAACAGAACTGTACTTCGAGGAACGGGATATAGAAGGATTCGTTGAAAAGCTAGAACGGTTATATCCCGATATTCAGTACGTGAATCGACTGATGACCCATAGCTGGGGACAGCAAGTGGTGCGGTTCTATGACTTGGATGGAAATTTGATTGAGGTTGGGACGCCGATGTAATGGCAGAACTAATTGAAATATATGTTAGTATGTGCTGTGCTGTTACTGAGGATACATATGATATAATTAATTTGTTTTAGAACTAGATGTCATGCTTTTTGGATGCGAAAAGATAGGTAAGTTTTTCTTTTTAGATGATAATAGGCGCTATGGTTGGCTAAATAATAGATTAATTGTGGGAATAAGAGATGAATAGAGATATTGATGATAGAGAGTATTATATTGACTATAGTCGTGACTTGTTTGATTTTTTAATTGCATCGTTTCAATGGTCAGGGATTGATTCCAATAGGTTGAATGCGTGGTTTCATAATTTCGAAGAAGATGATAATGGTGAATATTATGCCTGCAAGATACTAAATGGTGTAATCGGGTATTCGGAAAATGATATGAAGAGGATGGTTGATGACGGAATTGAACGTATCATGCATAAGGAGGCTGTCTTACCACTTTTAAAGCAAAAGAATTTTTCTGTTTTGGAAAGTGAATTGGAGTTTGCATTTAGAGACAAGCTGAAAAGAACGTTATTTGTACCGTTGTTGGTCAATGGTATACCCGGAGAGAGCAGTATGTCGATAATGCGCATAATTACGCAAAGAGTGAAGCCTAGCATTCAACAATTATTCCCTTCGGAAATTCCAGATGATTACCCATGTGATGTTTTAATTGTAGTTGATGATTGTATTGGATCGGGGCATCAGTTTTCAGAGTTTTGGGAATCTGCTACCATTTCAGGTGGAAAGCTACTGAGTACGTGGTGTAGCGAGCATGGTATTCATGCATATTATCTCTGCTTAGTTGCTTATAATCAAAAGATGAACGAGATCCAGGGTAGATACAATGATATTAGTATTGTTGCGATTGAACAATTGACAGATTCTCATAGAGTTTTTAATGAAGGCAATAAGGAATGGAATAGTAAAAAGGAGATGGAAGATGCCAAGGCGTGTATAGAAAAATTGATTATTGATAAAGGTGTGAATCTTTTTGGGTATGAGGAGATGGATTTCGCCGTGATTATTCACAATAACATACCAGATTGGAGTCTACCTATTTTGCATAAAGAAAAAAATGGGTGGAAACTCTTGGTAGAAAGGAAAGACTCAAATGACTAATAAGAATCCTTTTTCAAATAATAGAGCTGAGTATATGGAAGACATATGGAAGTTTTATGTTCCTTTTAATGATTTGAACATGGACAATGCAAAACCGCTCGTAATAGAGGGGGGAAGAGGAACAGGAAAAACAATGTTTTTTTTATGTAATTCCTGGCGTGCTATGCTATCCAAGTATTCAGACACTGAGACCAGTCCAGTAAGGCGCATAGTCGAAAAAAACAATATTGGATTGTACTATAAAGTTGACCCCTCGTTTGTAGCATCAATGAATGAAAATGGAAGAGAAATAGCAGAATGGAAAACGGTTTTTAGTACCTACCTGTCAGTTGTTTTGGTAAAGGAACTTGTGGAATTCCTAATTCAGGCTAGAGATGAACAGGTGATATCTAGGGCAATAGAACTCAAACTATCTATGAAGTATGCATCAATTTTTAGAGGCAACTCACGTACGTTTGTTTCATTTGAAGATGTGGTTTCTGATGTTGAAATGTTGTTGAACGATATTGAAGATGTGATTAATAATCCGGATTTCTCTGATTTTAAGTTCAGAAAAACAAATATTGGTAATGGATTATCAGGTTTTTTTAGTGAAGTTTGTAAATATGAACCATTCACTAGAGTTGCACTTCGAATTTATATTGATGAATATGAATCGCTTATTGAATGGCAGCAGCGCATGATTAATTCCTTGATCAAGAAAAGCGATAATCGAATTATATATAATATCGGCATGAAACCGATGGGGATGAAAACATATGCTACCTTGGCTGCTGAAGAACAATTGCAGGAAACGCATGATTATAAGCGCATCAAATTGGATGATCTAGTTTTGGCAGATGAGTATAAGCAGATGGTTCTTCGGATTTGCCAAAAAAGGTTAGAAATATTTCGAGATGAAGAAGGAGTTAATGTTCAAAGTGTCGATATCAGAACATATTTGGGGGATTCTGATATTTCAAAGGAGTTAGAACTTCTCGAGAAAAAAGAAAAGCCAAGATTTTATCTCCAACTTAGAGATGTCATTACTAAAAGAGGGGCGACAGATGTTCAGCTAGCTCAAAGTGTTTTATGTGATTCTGCACCATTGCTTAATGCAAGACTACATCTTGCATTATTGATGCGTAATACGAAATATGCACCATCGGTTGATTATTTATTAGAATGCTATCAAGCGTGGGTAAAACAGGAAAAAAATGCTAACTATGATAAATATAAAGAATGGTTACACACTACTCAAAATGGATTGGTATTCCTGCTGGCTAAGGAGTGTCATTCGAAGAAACAATATTATGGTTTTGATACTTTTATTTCGCTGTCATCAGGCACAATTCGTTACTTTTTGGAACTCTGTGAACAGACAATTAATATTGCGTTTCGAGGAGGATTCTCTTGGGAAAATGAGAGCACTATCAATATCGAGACGCAGACACGTGCAGCCTATCTTGTGAGTACAAAAAAAGTGATGGAGATAGAGTCATATGCTGAAGATGGAAGACGGTTGAGAATATTTACTCAATGCTTAGGCGAATTATTTCAGGACTTACATAAAAATGAGAAAAATACTTTGTCTGAACCGGAACCAAACCATTTTTCTACGGATTCATTGACGCACTCTTCTGTCGTGAATAAAAGCATTTCTGATGCAATTCAATGGTCAGTGCTGTTGACTTCACCTTCGACAAAAGACAAGGCAAACATAAAAACCAATATAACGGATTATCATTTGAACAAAATATACGCGCCCTATTTTGGAATATCATGTTTAAAAAAAAGGAAAATTGAGCTAAATGCGGGCGAATTAGAGGAGTTGTTTTCTGGGGATATGATAAAAGCACAAGGTGTAGTGAAGAAATTTTTAAAAAAATACTGGGATAAGAATGAAAAAAGCAAATCAGAGTATGAGCAGTTTTCTTGGCTTGAGGGTTGTGTGATAGATGAAAGTTAAAGAAGAGTTTTATTTTGAAGAAGTAGAGGAGTATTTAGAAAAGAATGTTACACTTGTTATAGCCAATCCTTCGCTTGAAGAGCGCAAGAACTGTATATATCAAAAGTATTTGAATACCAAGAATGTAATGTCGATTGTTTACAAGGATGGGTATTTTATAATTACGAATCCTTCAGATAGAACGCCATTAACGAGACAAGCTCCACATAATAGGCTGGGAAGTGTGCTTTTATCTTTCCCAGGAATAAAGATAGAAAGCATATTAGTGGATATAACAAGTCTCCAGCACGTGGCAATAGCATGTTTATTGCGTGCTATTCTATGCGAAATCAAACCCGCAAGGTTGTTTTTGACTTATGTTAAGCCTGAAGAATATATCCGTGATTGTGGGGAATATGAGTTTTCGCAGGATATATATTCACCATCAGCTCTTCCAGGATATGCATCACATGCTAAGAACAATGAGATGTTGGTACCTTTTTTGGGATTTGAAGGGATACGATTGAAAAATATAATTGGTGATGATCATTATTCTGACATTAACCCAATTATTGGTTTCCCTTCTGACAATCCCATTTGGCAATTTGAAACATTAAAGAATTGTAAGGATTCTATTGTGGAACAACATGCGCAGTCTAAGATTCGAAAATGCAAAGCGGATAGCATTTACGGTGCATATACTGAACTAGAGGTAGTCGCTTCAGACTATGGTAAACCATTGGTTATTGCACCACTTGGGACTAGACCACATTTTGTCGCGGCGATTTTATATGGGCTTAAACATAAGCATGAATGTCGAATTATATATGATAACGCATCTGAGAAAAGTGTTTTAACAAGAGGAATCCGAAATATAAAGGTTTATCATATTTCTAGGTTTATAGGAGAAGATTGTTGAGTAAGTACTGTTATTATACGCCGATATCATTAGCGGAAGAGATACTAAAATTGATCCCTAGACAAGACTATAGGACGATAATAGACATATGCTGCGGAACATGGAATTTGTTAGCTGCGGCAAGAAAGTATTATCCAGAATCAAAGTATTATGGTGTTGATGTCGATGGGAGGGCACAACATAATATGTTTGAAGGAGCGCAGTTCTTTTTAAATGATGGAAGGAAATTTTCACAAGATGCTGTTGCTGCTGGGAAAAAATTTGACTTGATCTTATCTAATCCGCCGTTTGGGCGTATGAATGAAGATGAATCGTATTGGAGAAGGCAGGATGAGAATATGCCTTTTTCGGCACTAATATCTAGAAGATATGAGTCCGAAATGATGTTGGCAAATATATTGTTGGCACATGATAACTCTGTTTTGGTTTTTATACTGCCTATTACATTTCTTATCGGGGAGTCTTACGAGGCGGCTAGGAAACAGATTTCAGAATTTTTTTCGATACTTGAGATTGTAGAACTACCAGTTGAAGCATTTGCCGGTAACAATCTTAAAACAGTGGCAATTGTTATTAAGAAAAGAAAAAAAGAGTGCTTACAAACAAACTATAGGATAGCAAAGTATAAAGATGGAACCTGGTTATTTGATAGTTTTAAGACGATTGAAATAGATGGCGGTAACTGGGAGGGGAAAAAACTCAAAGGCAGTGCTGTCTTGATAAAACGGGGAAAAATCCATAGTGGTGAATTAACGGGTGGAAATAAAAAGGTCATGCATTGTTCTAGCAAATTTGACGGCAAATGCTGGAAGCCATCTATTAGATCAACGGATTGCGAATGTGGAATATATGCAGAACGAGGAGATATTATTATAAACCGTGTTGGGCGGGGAGCTGGATATTGGTGTGTGAACAAATCCGATCGTGTAGGGGTGTCTGATTGCTTGTTTGTGATTAAGAACCCAACAGAAGATGTGGAGAGAAGATTGTTACGAAACACTAAAGATGGTAAATTGTGTGTTCCGGTTAGGGGGGTAAGCACTCGCTATATAACACAAAAAGATATTTGTAGCTTGTTAGAATAGCTAAATATTTATTCTTAACCTTGTATGCGGAGGCGAATAGGAGGAATTGGGCGCTTTAACTATGTGGGGAGAATACTAGATTTAATGAACTCAGCTAAACCATTTAAAACAATCCTAGCAATCACAATGGTGTGCAGCCTAGCAGGCTGCACACCATCTGTTCATACAGCAACAGATAATAATGAGATACAGGTAGACGCCCAACCAAACACTCCAACCATCGAATCACCAACATCAGAAGCGCTAGAAGAGGACGACTCCATGGACGCAAGATTTGGTGAATGGATATCTACGCACACTCTTGAAGAGAAGGTCGCCCAGATGTTCATAATTACACAGGATCAACTAACGGGCTATGATACCGTAACTGCGGCAGGTGAAGCCACGGAAAAGGCAATCAGAAAAATCCCTGTGGGAGGAATCATCTACTTCAAGGATAATCTGATTGATGAATACCAAACGCGAGAGATGCTCACCAATACCAAGAAGTATTACGAGCAACAATAGTTGCCGGTGCCGTTCTTAGCGATAGACGAGGAAGGCGCCAAAGTGTCCCGCTTGGGTAAAAATCCAAACTTCACACTTCCGGATGTTGGAGATATGCGGACAGTTGGCGAGTCGGGAGATGTAGGACAAGCAGAAAAAGTAGGAGAAACGCTAGGGACACATCTTGCCGAACTTGGATTCAACATGGATATGGCACCAGACGCAGATGTATTGACGAATCCAAAGAATGATGTGATAGGTAAACGCTCCTTTTGAATATTCCTGTGCAGTGAAACCGCACGTCCGGAGTGACGGAAACCGTCAGTCCGGTGCGCGGGAACCACCTGTGCGCAATCTACTCGCGCAATGCTTTGTCTAAGCCATAGACTTCACGTATTGAGATATCATGTTTTGCATAAAAGAACTTCTTCCTTGGTCAGATAAATTACCAGCTGAGTGCAGAAAACCGATGAAGTAAATGTCACGCCTGCGGGCGTAACTTAATTTAAAGGAGGTACCGGTTACGAAATAACAGTGCGTTAAAAGTGATATACTTATATGTAAGGCAATGAGTAGAGAAATAAACTTTTAAGCTATATTCGATTATTTCTATAAAACAGGGGGCGTATCTGTGAAACAATCAAAATTCATTTTTATTATTTTAGCTGTAATATATGTGACAATGGCAATCGCATCGCCATTCAAAATTTTGCGAATAAGTGAAAATCTTTTATTTGCGCTTTCCGTTTCAGCATTGCTTATATCGATGAGTGATGTGATTAATAAAGCTTGTGATTATATGTGTGCCCAAAACGCGTTTAACGCTAATATGCGAATAGCAATAGATTTTTTGGATGGGAAGATAAGTGCTGGGTATATTCCATCAAGATGTATAAATGTAAGAAATGTTAGAGAAAACTATAATAGTTTCTTGAAAAAGGATTATGTATTTTGTCATCCTAGTGAGTATGTGAAAAAGCCATGGATACGTGTTCTTAGCGAGATTTCATTTATATTATTTGTGTTGGGAATAGCAGCCTTTATTATTATTCCTTTTTTGGCAATCGAATTAGTGAATGGTGTTGTGACAACGATAGTTACTTTTTCAGCATTTGCAGCCATGGCGTTAGGGTTGTTTTTTGATGAGTTAATAGGGGAGAAGAACGCGGATATAAACGCTCTTATGAATGAAAAACACTTAATAATATATGCAGAATACCCGGATTTTCGGACTTATTATGAAATGCATATGAATTATATTAATGATTTGCTGTCTATTGAGAAAATGAAGAATGAGTCCTGTGCAGAAAAAAACCGCAGTGAAGATAATGACGCATCATAAATTGAATGATTCATATCACATTGTATGGACATAAAAGCTGAAAGTACAAAAGAGTTGGAAGGAACACTCAAATTGATTTAATTCGAGAGAGTTTGTAGATTAAAAAGATAGCAAACAACATGGTCGGATTAAAACTACCAAGCCTGAAATATGTATATTGAAGTTAATGCTTATAAGCAGTTGCTAAGAATTGTAGGCTCCTATAAGATTTATGACCTCCAAAACTAAGCTGTGGTACCTGAAGATTTTGGGGGCAGCCAGTAGAATTTGATACATTTTAGAACAATAACGAAGGGAGCAAGTTGGATTACAACCTGCTCCCTTCTGCATGCAACGAAATACAGTAAACGCTCCATAGCGCGTACCTACTTTCTATAATGATTTTTTGCAATAATGATATTTAACTAGAATCTTTATACTCGCTGTTTAGAAAGTATAGCTAAACTTTCTAAACAATGCAGCTGAGCGTGCCATTCGTTCCTTCTGTGTAGGAAAGAAGAACTGGATGTTCATTGATACCATCTCCGGTGCGAAGTCCAGTGCTATCATCTATTCAATTGTCGAAACAGTTAAGGCTAATCATTTGAAGCCTTACCATTACTTTGACTATATGCTATCTTCGTTCGCCGATCATATGGATGATTTAGAAGCGAAGGACTATAGCTTTATAGATAATCTACTTCCTTGGTCTGAAAGTATTCCAAAGGAATGTAGAAAAGCAACTAACTAATCAGTCATAACCCGAAATGTTGGCTTGAATGTGAGCCGCCAGGATTATGACTTTAAAAAGTCGGGGTACCGACTATGAGGCGTTTGCGTAACAAGTTTGATGCGATGTTGAAATAAGGAATGTTAAAAATGAAAAGTATGTTGATGGATAATGAATGCATACTTGTGATATAATTTTTAAATTAGCGTATAATGCCTTATAAATTATTATTCTATGGAACAGTTTTTTTACGATGAATTATTTAAAAACGTAGTTAGGAGATAGTTTAATAATGAAGAGTAAGCAGCGAGAGCATCAGCGGTGTACATGTTGCGTGATGGTATGATGGATGGTTATAATATTGAGTTGATACGAAGTGTTGCAGATGCAGTTAAGGTTCCAGTAATTGCAATTGGTGGTGCAGGCGGAATTGCTGATTTGAAGAATGCGATACAGAACGGACACACTCACGCAGCTGCCGGTGGAAGTATGTTTGTTTATTATGGTAGATTGAAGGCGGTACTTATTACTGCACCAAGTGAGGCTGTGTTAACGGAAACAGGAATATATCAGGAGTAGAAGATTCACGATGATGGATTGGAAGAAGTAGGAGACGGAGAAGATGTTTATCGTAATTCTGTTTTTCATCTTTCCTATGGTAGTAGGGGCGTTGTTTGAAAACCATAGTAGCGTGGCAGAACAATACATAAAAGGCGCTATATTAGAACTAGCCATTTTTAATGTGTGTTACTACATTCTCATATTTGTAATGAGAAGTAATTCTCTCCAAACGCTAACTGAGGGGTATACAATTATACTACTTGCACTTGCGTTCATAGGTCTTGGGAAGAGCCTGCATAAACGAATGCAATATGGACAGCAAATGCATGATATAGTGCTTGCAGTAAAAGAAAACAAACTATTAACAATAGTTATGCTAGTCATAATAGCGTATCAGATGTTGCGACTAGGGGTTGGTGTTCCAACACAGGTGAGAGATTCTTTGGATTATGATTCGATGGTGCTTCAAATGGTGGAGAATGGTCTGGTATATGGATGGCGTGGAACAACAGAGTTTAATCCACAGCAGCTGATGTACATATCACCCAAGTTTGTTACCACTCCCTGGTACGTGTATGAAGCATACGTTGCGAAGATTATTGAAGTACATCCTTTGATTATTCTACGTACATTTATGCCAATTTATATAATGCTGTTAGCCTATATGGCATTATGGTTTCTAGGGCGTGAATTATTATATGATTCATGTTCAAAGAGAATGATGTTCGTGATTATCTGTGGAATACTATATGAAAGTAGATTAGTATTTGGTGAGCAGTCAGCATACATGTTAGTATGGCCGACATGGGGCAAGAGCGTAGCATCTGCAGTGATATGCACCTTGCTGATTGCGTGGTATATACGTATCATGGGACAGGATGATTCGCATAGATGTAGGGGAGATGCCTTATGGCTATACCTTGTATGCTTTGCAGGAACAGCAACTACGGCTGCTGTGATGATGGCGTTTCCGGTGGCCTTAGGGGCATTATCATTGGTATATGGAGTATACAAGAAATCTCTGAAGCCGATTGGAGTTGGAATTATTGGTGGAATACCATGCGTGATGGAACTAGCAATATATGAGGTATATACGCATCATTTGTTAGATGCCTGGTTCATGAGGGCTGGAGTATGATTGATGAGATGATTAAAGTACATGGAATCTTTTGGGTACATGCGGGTTGGTTTCTTCTATATGTCGTAGCTTTGTTTTACGTGTTGCATTGCTGGGAAAAGATAAGAAAACAGGTAAAGCCGATTGCGGTGGCAATGATTGTCGTACTGTTAATTATGTACAATCCGGTGGTGATTTATTTCATCAAACAACAGCTCTTTGGACAGGGGACTATAGAATATACACGAGTTGGTTGGGGACTATTGGTTGTCCCGATGGTGGCCTATTTAGGTATTGAACTTATTGATTGGAATAAGAAGAAAGCTTGGAATGTGTTGATTCTCATGGGAGTAGTATTGTTGGTTTCTGTGAAAAATAACACATATCATGAGATGCCGGAGAATTCCTACAAAATATCTAATGAGGCAATAGAAATTGTAGGGGCAATGAATGCGACGCTGCCGGATGCGAATGGGTATTATTCGCTCATATACTTTTGCCCAGTGACGGAAAATATGGTTGGCGAGATGACAGTATACGATAAGATATTTAGTGGTATTACGGCATATTCTTCACATTTTGTCACATATTGCATGGATATAAGCTACCTTAATGAGATGCAGAACATGTATAAGTATGCCATTGCACAGAAAGGTGACGCGGAGGAACTGTTTGCAACGCGCGGTTATGTAAAGATTGCTACGACGGAACATTGCGATGTGTACTGGTATCAAGAATAAATTGGGAGGACATACTAATGAGATATTTATTTGTAGTAGCGCATCCGGATGATGAAGTTTTAGGCGCAGGTGCAACAATTTATAAATTAGTCGAAGAAGGACATCAGGTTGCGATTGCAATTATGAGTGGTCATGCGGCTGCACGTGCCAATATTTCGGCGACTCTTTCGGAAGATGAGAAGAAGGCAATGGATATCATGGGAGTACAGCAGGTTTACCATGCGGATTTTCCAAACATTAAGATGAATACGGTGCCGCATTTGGAACTGGTACAGTTCATTGAAAAGTGTATTGAAGACTGGCAGGCAGAAGCAATTATTACTCATCATCCATCAGATACCAATATTGACCATCAGGAGACGGGGCGTGCAGTAAATGCTGCATGTAGATTATTCCAGCGAACTGAAGGAGTTCCGAAATTATGTCTGGTTGCGTATATGGAAGTGCCGTCCAGTACAGAGTGGAGTCTTAATTCTGCCGAGAATAGTTTTAAGCCGAATACATTTGTAGAAGTTGGAAAGTCTGGCGTTGAGATTAAATTAAGAGCGCTGGAAGCGTATCAAGGCGTGATGAGGCCTTATCCGCATCCGCGAAGCGAGGAAGCAATCGAAGGGCTTGCAGCCTACCGAGGAGCGCAATATGGTGCGGAATATGCAGAAACATTTGAAGTAGTGTATAGAAGAGGATTATAAATTGAAATATACAATTAAAAACATAGTTGAATTATTAGACAAGTATAACGTCGAGTATCATTGTGAAGGCAAAACTGACGCAGGGTTCGATGGATTTTGTCCGTTAAATCGATTGAAAGACAACTCACTTACATGGGTGAGAAATGCGGATAATTTGAACGTTGATGAATTGAATCAACATCATAATCTTGTCTTAATAGCAGAAAAAGGTGCCAGCATTCCGAATGCATCCTTTTCCATTTTCTATGTGCCGAATGCACATAGAACGTTCTTTCGCATTGTGCAGGAATTATTTGCAGAAATGGATCCCGAGATAAAGTTGCCGCAGATTGCCTCAACAGCAGTTGTGGAAACAGAAAAATTCGGTGAGGCATTATACGTGGGCCATCATACGATAATTGAAAAGAGTGTTAAGCTTGGTAATCATGTTACTATCCTTAATAACGTCACGATACAGGGCAATGTCACCATTGGTGATTATACAACAATTGAATCTGGCACGGTTATTGGAGCATGTGGATTTGGCCACTATTGGGATGAGGATGAACATCCAATAGATGTGCCACATTTCGGAGGTGTAGTTATTGGAAACCATGTGAAGATTGGAGCTGGTAATACAATTTCTAGAGGATGTCTAGCAGATACGGTGATTGAAGATTATGTAAAGACGGACAATCTTGTTCATATCGCTCATAATGACTATATTAAGTATGGCGCTATGCTGACAGCTTGTGTTGAGATTTCTGGCAGTACAACTGTTGGTAAGAATGCATGGTTGGCACCTGGCACTGCAGTTCGTGAAGGAATTGAACTAGGAGATGATATTTACACTGGTATCGGAACGGTTATTACTAAGAGTCAGCCAGCAGGAAAAGTAGTAGTTGGTGTTCCGGCCAAGGTTCTTCGAGATCGCAAAAAAGATGAGCATTAGAGGTAATAAAGTGTCTGAGTATAAAAGTAACTATTCTTTGACTAGACGACAAAGAATATATTTTAGAATAAAGCGTGTTCTAGATATTATTTTAGCATTAATACTATTAATACCAGCAGCGCTTGTTGTGTTATTATCCTTGATTGCCGTTAGGATTGAATCCAAAGGTTTTCCAATCTATAAGCAAGCACGAACCGGATATCATCAGAAGGTGTTCTATATCTATAAGATTCGATCAATGAGGATTGAAGTTAGGGATAAGGACGGCCGCCCATTGTCTGACGAGGAACGTCTGACTAAAGTGGGAAGATTTGTTCGTAAGACAAGTATTGATGAACTACCACAATTATGGAACGTACTGAAGGGTGATATGAGTTTCATAGGGCCACGCCCGTTATTAATCAATGATTTAGATACCTATAGTGAGAGACAATTAATTCGATTTGAGGTTATGCCGGGAATTACGGGATATACGGCTCTGTTTGGTCGAGCTAACCAGACAATTCAAGAAAAGTATAACCATGAAGTAGAATATGTGGAGCGTTTTGGCTTCAAAATCGATGCATATATCTTCTGGAGAACAATTGCAATTGTGTTATCGCAGAAGGATGTGGAAGATCATGTGAATGAGGGACGTGTTGCAGCATTTATTATGGATAGTCAAGATGACAAAGAGGATAGTAAGGAGATAAAGTAGTGCTAGAAGTTGGACAAACAGGAAGTTTTAGTAAGACAATCACAGAGAGCGATATTTATACATTTGCCGGATTGACCGGTGATTTTAATAGTGTTCACATTGATGAAACTGCAGCAGAGAAGAGCGTTTTTAAGAAGAGAATTGCACATGGAATGTTAACAGGAAGCTTTATATCTACAGTATTAGGAACGAAGTTTCCAGGCCCTGGAACAATATACTTGGAACAGAATCTCAAGTTCTTGAAACCTGTATATATTCAAGATACAGTGACAGCAACTGTAGTGTTGGAAGAGGTGTTGAATCCAGATAAGGGAATATATCGCCTTAAAACAACAGTAACAAATCAAAATGATGAGATTGTTTCAGATGGTACAGCAGTAGTACTTTACTCTGAAAGATAAGAAACGACATGAAAAGAATACTTATTACTGGGAAAAATAGTTATATAGGAACAAAAGTAGAAGAGTGGCTTAGTCGTGAGCCTGAGAAGTATCAAATTGAGACACTTGATATGCAGCTGCCGGAGTGGAGAAAGAGAGAGTTTTCGCAATACGATGTAGTTTTTCATGTTGCAGGAATTGCGCACAGGAAGAATGTACCAGATGATTTGTATGATGAAGTCAATCACAAGCTTGCAGTGGAAGTGGCGAATAAGGCTGTTACTGATGGTGTAAAACATTTTGTTTTTATGAGCAGTGGAGCAGTGTTCTCGCAAAGCGACCGTAATCATAAGAGCATTATAGTGGATGAGAATAGCCCGCTAGAACCTAATACAATGTATGGAATAAGCAAAATGCGTGCTGAACAAGGGCTGCAACAGTTATCGAATAGAATAATGCTAGCTATTATTCGTCCTCCAATGGTTTACGGTCCTGGTGCAAAAGGAAATTATAATCCACTAGCGAAGTTGGCGAAGAAGATACCTTTTTTTCCTAGAATTGATAATGCACGTTCCATGATTTATATCGATAATTTGTGTGAATTCATCCGCTTGGTGATTGATAGTGATGCTCAGGGGGTATTCCTTCCACAGAATGCTGAATATGTAAACACATCTAATTTGGTAGCTGAAATAGCACGAGTTAATCATCATAAAGTGTGGATGAATAGAGGACTAAATTGGGCTGTATTAATTCTTGGAAAGCGGAAGAATGTTGTAAATAAAGTTTTTGGTTCCTATTGCTATGCCAAGACGGATTATTTTGATAACAAATACCAGTTGGTAGGTTTTCGTGATTCTATAGAAGCAACAGAAGGTGTTGAAAAATGAGAATTCTATTATATACATTGATTTATCCACCTGATACATGCTCAAACGCATTTGTATTTGCGGATATGACAGAGGAACTCATAAAGCAGGGTGATGAAGTAACTGTCATTACTACCACACCGCATTATGATGAGGAACATGCAATAGAAAAGCGTAAGATGCTTACTCCGTGTAAAACGGATAGGTATTATTACAGCAGTTATAAAGGAGCTAAAGTTTATCATATAGATGTGCTTCCTCGAAAAGGAAGCACAAAGGACCGGCTACAGACGTTTTATCGCTTTCATAAGTATGGCACTGAGATTATAAAGAATGAAGAGATTGAAGCAGATGTCGTCATTTGCCAAACTCCGCCTATGACAGTTGGAATTGATTGTTTACACTTGGCAAAACAGTTGCATGCGAAGTCTGCCATGATATTACAGGATTTGTGGTTGGATGCAATGATTGATTCGGGAAGAATCAAAGGATTTTTGGCAGGTATACTTCGAAAAGTTGAGGCCTATCAGTATCGACATATTGATTTAATATCGACAATCGATGAATCAATGGCAGGACGTGTAGCCCAAATTTCAGGCCTCAATCCAATAGTGATACCGAATTTCGTTAATACGGAAGTTTACCGACCGAGAAATCCCGAAGACAAAGACTATGCGAAGTATGACGTTGAAAAAGACAAGTTTATTTTGAGTTATGTTGGAAATATCGGTCAGGCACAAGATCTGGAACCGTTGGTACAGTATGCAAAACACAATCCAGATGCATGTGTTCTAGTTGCCGGAAATGGTGTTCGAGAAGATTATTATAAAAAGCGTGTGGAAGAAGAACATATTTCCAATTTGAGATTTCTGGGATATGTGACGAGGGAAGAGGCACGCATTATAAATAGTATAAGTGATGTTTGCATGATTCTTTTGGCTGAGCATGTTGCGGCTACAAGCTTCCCGTCTAAGATATACTCGTTGATGGCAATGGGAAAACCAATTATGATTGCTTGCTCAAATGATACGGAAGCTGGCAAGTTTATAAAGAAACACAATATTGGCTGGAGTTGTGATGTGCGAGATTATCAACAGATTAATGCAGAGTTAGATGAAATCTGTAATCATCCAGATGAGCGTACAGATAGAGGAAAAAATGCATATCAGCTCGTGTTAGAAGAGTATGCGCCTGATAAAGTAGTAGAAAAGTATAAAAAGGCAATTACCCACATGATTGAAAAGTATAACTAAGGACTATGGAAGCAATAATAAGAACGAACACTAATCGACCATATCAGATATGTACTTGTTGTGTGATGGATACAACGGACGAATATATTACATTTGACTCTAATGGTTTGTGTATGCGCTGTAACGAATTTAAAACTAGAGTAGAGCCTATGTGGAACCATGGAAAAGGCCATGAAGAGGAATTAAAGAATCTTATAAGTCAGATAAAAGAAAGAGGCAAGGGAAAAGAATATGATTGCATTCTTGGTCTGTCTGGTGGATTAGATTCGTCGTATCTGTTGCATTTGGCAGTAAAAGAATGGGGATTACGACCGTGCGTATATCATATTGATGCAGGATGGAATTTGCCTATTGCAGAAGAAAACGTACGCCGAATTACAGATAAGCTTGGCGTGGAGCTACATATCGAGAAACTTGACTGGGAAGAGATGAAGGAGATGCAGTTAGCCTGGTTCCGTACGGGCTTGGAGTCTCTGGATGTGCCACAGGATCACGCATTTATAGCAGTAATTGACAAGGTGGCTGGAAAACTTGGCATCAAATACATCTTGAATGGTGGAAATCTTACAACTGAAACCTTTGCAGACCCTGCATCATGGGCAAAGGGCGGTGGCCCGACCGGTGATGGTACGTTTGTTAAAGATGTTATTCGTAAATATTGTAAGAAGCCTATTAAAAAATATACCTTTACAAACGGGTTTAAGCATAAATTTGTTGTGCCCTATATTCATGGGGTTAAGACAGTTCTTTTATTGAATTATATCGAGTTTACCAAGCAGGAGATGATAGACACGCTGGTGAAGGAGTATGACTATGTTCCATATGGACAGAAGCACTTTGAAGATTTGATTACTAAGTTCTTAGAGGGGTATTGGGTTCCAAAACGTTTTGGACATGATATTCGTCGTACATGGCTTAGCGCTTTGGTTGTTACTGGTCAGATGAGCAGGGAAGATGCGTTAAAGGAATTGGAACATCCTCCATTGACTGAAGAAGAAGGGCGAACACTTTTTGCTGATGTGGCAAAGAAATTAGAAATTTCGGAAGAAGAACTTGAGATATACTTAAATCTTCCAGAATGTACGGAATCATTTAAGAGTCAGGAGAAGCTTTATAGTTTTGGAATCCGGCTGTATGAGAAGCTGGGATTGGAGGCGAGAATTCGAAAATGAATGTAGAATAAGAAGTGTTAAAAGAGTTAGCGGGTCAGACTGACGGCATGCTTACTTCGTGTATTGATTCTGAATCGGGGACTCTTATAACGTCAAAGGCGAAAACGGGGAGTACAAAGTTGAGGGGGGAAGTAGAATTTTAAACCAATTGTACTAGCTGGCAAGTAAAGGGATGACTGCTGTTGAAAAATTGAGAGATATGCTCAGAATGTAACTATGGTTATATGCTTGTTTACCGCAGATGATGCGGATGCTAGTAGTGAGTAATGAGCCTAACAGAAAACTTTTTGAAATAGGATACTTTTGTGGAAAACCCGGAAGAAATAGGATTATTGTAGATGATACTATAATAAATCTTTCTGAAAAGAAAGGGATTTTTTATGACAATAAAAATAATTGGTAACATGATGTGTTAAAGGAATTATGTGGTTTAGGATTTGAGATAGAGTTTAATATTCTATAGAATGCTACAGGGTAATAAATAAGAATAGTTTATGGAGGTTCATAAAGTATGAATGTTGGGTATATTTGGAATAGAATTGCTAGACGTCTAGTGGGAACTGCTATTTCAAATTCGCAATTTGATAAACCGTCAAAAGCACAAGCTGGAAGTACAGTAATTAATTCAAAATTTGGTTCATACTCCTACTGCGGATTCAATTGTTTAATCGCTAACTGTGAAATAGGTAAGTTTTGCTCTATTGCTGATAATGTTTCAATTGGCGATTTCAGTCATCCAGTAGATTGGGTATCTACTTCACCTGCATTTTACAAGGGCAGAGATAGTATTCCTAAGGATTTGGCTGTGCTTAAATATGATTTTTCGTCAAAAAAAACAATTATTGGAAATGATGTGTGGATTGGCAAATCTGTTTTGATTAAGGGTGGTGTTAGAATTGGAGATGGTGTTGTTGTAGGAATGGGATCGATAGTAACACATGATTTGGAAGCTTATGGTATTTATGCGGGTAATCCGGCGAGACTAATACGAAAGAGGTTTTCTGATGAGACTATTGGCGAATTGATGAAGCTTCAATGGTGGAATATGACTCGGGAAGAATTAATAAGGGTGAGAGATGTTATGAATTCACCAGAGCGGTTTGTTGAACTATTGAAAAAAGAAGGTAGCAGCGTAAAGTGAAGAAAGATAGGTTTCTTGCAATAAAGTTGTTTATTGCAGTTTGGATTATTTCAATGCTCTTGTTGCAAGTGCTCCCTATTGAACCCAAGTATGAAAACCATCTTGACACAATAGTTTTAGTTAGTATTTTTATTTGTGTTGTGTCATGTACGGCGTATTTATGGTATCAAAAGATAAGGAGTATTCGAGTTAAAGGGTGCGTGCAAAAACCGATGACAGAAGCGAAAATGCTTTTTATGATTCGGTGGTCAGTTATTTCTACTTTACTTGGAAATATGTTTGTATATATTGATCGAGTATATATTAGAGGAATTGATTATAGTCAAGGATTTCGTAATGCTCGATATCAATGGAATAATTCTTCCATTCCTGGGAGTATTCTGAGTAAATGTGGAAATCTGATGATTCCATTTTCATATTGTGCGCTTTTTTTAGGATTGTATCATTGGGAATATTTGAACAAAAAGAATCGGATTATTTCAATTGGGGCAGGATTTGGTGGGCAGTTTGTTATTGCTATGTTAAATGGTGGTAGATCCAACATTTTATTATCAATCTGTTTTGCTTTGGTAGTATGTGTTCTTCGTAAGTACAATGGAAAAAGTTTTTTGCCTAGGTTTAATGGACGTTTATTGATGATTATAAGTGCTTCTATTGTAATCCTATATTATGTTGCATCGATATTATTCTGGATAGCGGATAATGATATAGATTATCTTCAGAAAGTTGCGGATATGTTGGGGGCAAAGGTAAAGGCTGGTTATGTATCTAATCCAATAGTGAATATGCTGACTGAAATAGTGCTTTACATTTTGCATGGAATATATTTTATACCAGCGGTAGTAGAAAACTATCAACTACCTGCAGATATGAATCATAACATATCATTTCGTTGGATATTTGTTATGCTTGCAAGAACACCGTTGTTGAGTGACTATACGATGGAATTGCCGGAATTTGATGTAGGGGGAGGTAATTTTATAGCCCTTCCTGGAATACTAATATATGATTATGGTTACGTGGGTTTTATTATAGCATGCATTTTTTGGGGTGTTTTACTTGGTAGTGCAATAAAAATATTAAATACAAATCCAAACAATTACGGGATGGGTGGTTTGGTATTGGTTATATTTATCTTACTACATGTTTATATGTCGGTAATGACAATGGCACTTAATTTTGGTTATTTTATGTTTATGATTTTTGCTATGGTTTGTATGGAATTAATAGCTAGAGCAAAATATGGGAAAAGTAGTTGGTTAAACGTGATTGTTGAACCCTAAAATATCCTATGTAAGGAGTGAAAATAAAGTGAAGAAAAATCTACTAACATGTTGGTTTTATGGCGTCAATAATAAGCCATTCGAGTTTTTTTTAGATGAGTTTGACATTGAAAAATGTCATTGTATTACAATAGATAAAGAAAGTAATGTTTGCGATGATAGAATTGTTATGCTAAATATTAGTAATTCTCTAGAACACTATCAAAATGCGAACATTGTGTATGAATTAGATGACAAAATTGTGGATTTGATGAAACCATATGAGCAAACTTGTCTTGACTTAATTAATCGTTGGCGTAGAAGTTATACTTACAAGAGTGATTATCAAGAGATTAAAAACCTGTATTTTATATTCTTGAGATATTGGAATGACTATATTTTAAAGAATAATATTAATTTAATGGTTGTTAATACTATGCCGCACGTAGTTGATGAGATAATGCCTTACGCAATATGCAGGGCATATGGTATTCCGACTATTATTCAAGGTGTTATACCATTTAGAAATGGAGCAAAGACGAATTATATATTGCGCCCTAATGCAATCGAATTTGACCTAAATAGTAGAAATAGATATTTGGAAGCTAAGCAAAAGTACAGCGCAAGCAATGAATCAATAGATGTTATCCCTGAACTAGAGGCTTATTTTGAACAGTATGATCCAACGGCAAAGGGAAATCAAAAGGTAATATATTATAACGAAAAGAATTCGATTATTAGTAAATTGAATGATTATCGATTGAGAGCAGCAAAGTACATAGATCGTGGTGATACTAAAGTACTAACTAATAAAGTGAAATACATGCTTAAGGTGAAAACAGAAACGGCACGTTTTCTGCGTCAAGTCGAGTCGTTAGAAGATAAAGCGGATACGAATAGAAAGTATATGCTGTTTTGTCTTCACCTTCAGCCTGAAGCTACAACGACACCGGCTGGTGGTAATTATGCCGACCAGTTGATGGCAATTAGATTAATTTCTCAGTGTCTACCAGATGATATGTATCTGTATGTGAAGGAACATCCTGCATATTGGACGCAGAAAAATCGACTAGAGAGTGTTTATGAGAGCCGAAGTATTGAGTTCTACCAAAATATTAAGAAGCTACGAAATGTAGTTTTGGTAGATCATAAAGTATCTTCCGGCGAATTAATGAATAAGTGCTCTGCTGTGGTAACTATTAATGGTACAGTAGGATTTGAGGCCTTGTTTAAAGGTATACCGGTAATGACCTTTGCTGCTACGTTCTTCGAACAGTTCCCGTATGCGTTTAGAGTGCGAACCAAGGAAGACTGTCAAAAGGCAATTAATGAAATCCTAAACAATTCTTTTGACTATAATCGTCGGGAAGTGGAAATTTTGTTATCATCTGTACAAAAGTATGTTGTCCCAATGGGAATGTTTGAAAAGAATTTTCTTGATAATGGAGCGCCTGCGGTGAGCGATGACGATCGAATGTGTTTGATTAATAAAATAATGGAATTCTATAAAGAGTATTATGAAGACTAAGCTTTCTTTAAAGAAAACGGCAGTTATTGTTATTGGTATTTCTGTTATAGGAAAGTTGTTTGGATTTGTTAGAGAACTGTTATTAGCTAATTATTTTGGAACATCTGGAATTGTTGATGTTTACTTAATGAGTATGACAATTCCATCGATCCTTTTTGGGTTCTTGCCAGCAATCGGAATTGGTTTTACGCCAATCTATTTCGAAATCAGTAATGATAACAAAAAGAATAGATTTACTAGTAACGCTTTAATAGCAAGTGCTGTATTTGCAATACTTTGCATTATTCTTACAATTGTATTACGCAATCAAATTGTTTCGATATGTGCGCCAGGATTTAGTGTGGCGAATAAGGAACTGACATCCAGATTTTTGAATATTACAGTTTGGTGTGTTCTGTTTAATACGCCTGTGCAGATTTTGACTGCGTATCTTAACTGCAATCAAGATTATGTAAATAGTAATATTTCAAATTTGTTTGTGAGTGTTACGCAAGCGGTATTTGTAATTATTGCTGCAAGTGTTGATGCTATTTTTTTACCAATAGGTATTGTTGTTCCTTGGATTTTTCAGCTAATTTGGTTGTTTGCTTCATCAAAGAAAAAAGGATTATTACTGTGTAGATATTCAAGACACGATGAATATATTAGACGACTTCTGATTATTTCAGTTCCACTATTCTTTAGTAATATTCTTGTTGATATTAATGGATTTGTTGATAAAATGCTGTCTTCTTCTTTAGATGAAGGAAAGTTATCAGCGTTGAATTATGCGTTTACGCTTAGAGCAGTATTTGTAACTGCTGCTTCTGCGGTTATTACGACGATTTTTTATCCGCGAATTGCTGAGAGGGTAAAGGAAAACGAGAATAAAGCAGTTTGCTATTATATAAATAGAGGAATGGACAGCATTTCATTTATAATTTTGCCTATAATGCTTCTATGCATTATATTTGCAAATGAGATTATAACTATTGTTTTAAAACGCGGTAGTTTTGATGTTGAATCGGCTATGATAACAACACTTCCTTTTATTATGTATATGCTTTCGCTTATAGTCTTAGTGTGGAGAGAATTGTTAATTAAAATTATGTACTCATATAATCAGACTAAGCGAAATTTGTTGTTCAGTTTGTTTGAAATTAGTATTAATATTTGTCTTTCTTTAGTTTTAGTAAATACTCTTGAACATGCTGGACTAGCGTTGGCAACTACGATTGCAGCGTATATATCGTTCCCGATTTATATTTACAATATAAAAAAGACTATTCCTGAACTTGGTATTAAGAATAGTTTCTACAAGATACTGAAAGAAATCATTGCAGCTGGAATCATGGTCTTAATTAGTAAGTTGATATTCACTAATGTGTTAGGAAGTTTGCAGGGTGGACTGTTTGAAATGATAACAGTGTTATTGCTAAGTTGTATAGTTGGCTTATCTGCATATCTATTGATAACATATTTGCTGTGCGTAGAAGAATGTCGGATGATTGTAGGAAGAATATATAGTATATTAAAGAAAAGATGATATTAATAGATGATTTGGTGTTTGTAAATGAATAAAAAAGAATTAAATACTATTTTGGGATCACAGAGCCTAACGTTATCGGAGGCAATGCAACAGATTAATCGAAATACATATGGAATACTGTTTTTAACTGATGCGAATGGTCGACTTGTAGGCTGTCTATCAGATGGCGATGTGCGTCGTTTTTTGTTAAGCGGTGGTCAAATGTCGGATTCCGTTATGGCGGCGGCAGAGCATTACCCACGTTGTGCTTCAACTAGAGATGAGGCAAAGAGACTCTATGATAAGAAAAATTTTATTGTAATTCCGATTTTAGACGAGCATCGTGTGATTGTGGATCTGTACCTTGGCGATGGTCAAGCGCAAAAGAAACCGCACAATCCTCTTGATATTCCTGTCGTTATAAATGCTGGCGGTAAAGGAACCCGATTAGATCCATTTACGCGAGTTCTTCCCAAACCGCTGATACCAGTGGGAGAATTTCCGATTATCGAGTTGATTATGCGAGAATACCAGACGTATGCGTGCGATGATTTTCACATCATCGTTAATTATAAAAAGGATTTAATAAAAGCATATTTTGCCGACAATGAGAATCAGTATCAGATAAACTGGTATGAGGAAAGCCAGCCTCTTGGAACAGGAGGGGGACTTAGCTTATTAAAGGGACAGATTAACGAGACATTTTTCTTTGCTAATTGTGATGTGCTATTGACTGCAAATTATGAGGATATGCTAGCTTTTCATAAAGAACAGGGGAATGCAATCACTATGATTTGTGCCTACAAGAATCTTGAGATTCCGTATGGTGTGATTGATATGGGAGTTAATGGTAAGATTGAATCTATGCGGGAAAAACCGGTAATGTCATTTTTAACCAATACAGGCTGCTATATTGTAGAACCTGAAGTTCTTGAAGATATGGTGGAAGGTGAATCAATAGGTTTTCCTGACGTAATTGAACGTCAAAAAGCAAAGGGACGCAAGGTTGCTGCTTATCCTATTTCAGAGAATGATTGGATGGATATGGGGCAGTTGCCAGAATTAGAGAAGATGCGTGTAAAACTCTATGGAGAGTAGTATAAATGAGTGTTTTTATTATTGCTGAAGCGGGAGTGAATCATAACGGAAGTTATGAATTGGCGTGTGGTTTGGTGGATGCTGCGAAGGAAGCAGGTGCGGATTGCATCAAATTTCAAACTTTCAAAGCAGAAAAACTGGTTTCTCATAACGCTAAGAAGGCGGAGTATCAAAAGAAAACAACGGGGGATACCTCGCAACAGGAAATGCTTAAGAAACTGGAATTATCATATGAACAGTTTATCAGCCTGAAGGAGTACTGTGAGAAGGTAGGAATAAGATTTCTTTCAACTCCGTTTGACTTTGATAGCATTAATTTCTTAAATTCCATGGACATGCCTTTTTGGAAAATACCGTCTGGGGAGATAACGAATTATCCATATTTGGTCGCATTAGCTAAAACAGGCAAACCAATTGTAATGTCTACAGGAATGTGTGAGATGTATGAGATAGAAGCGGCAATCGATGTCCTGCGCGAGCATGGAGCAGAAGATATAAAGCTTCTCCATTGTAATACAGAATATCCCACACCATTTGAAGACGTGAATTTACGCGCTATGAAAACTATGGCGGAAACATTTCATGTAGAGGTGGGCTATTCAGATCATACCAAGGGGATAGAAGTCCCTATTGCCGCCGTTGCTATGGGGGCGACAATTATTGAAAAGCACTTCACTCTTGATCGAAATATGGAAGGACCGGATCATAAGGCAAGTTTGGAACCGCAAGAACTTGCGGAAATGGTAAGAGGTATTCGCCATATTGAAAGTGCATTGGGTACTGGAATAAAGGCACCTTCATGTTCTGAACGAAAGAACATAGAGGTTGCTCGGAAGAGTATTGTAGCAAGTAAGTACATTCAGCCTGGAGAAGTGTTTTCAGAGGACAATCTAACGGTTAAACGTCCAGGGACTGGTATAAATCCAATGAGATGGAATGAAGTCGTTGGAAGACGAGCAAATCGTGAATATGATGAGGATGAATTAATTGAGTTATGAAAAGGATAGCAGTAGTTACCGCAACAAGAGCAGAATATGGCCTGTTAGCACCTGTAATAAAAGAATTGCGAAAACAAGAGGATTCTGGGTTTAGAGCGGAGCTAATTGTAACAGGAACTCATTTGAGTAAAAAATATGGAATGACTGTTCATGAAATTGAAAATGATGGGGTCCGTATAGATTACCAGGTGCCGATTTCTGTGGCTTCCGAGACCGAATTAGATATTTCACGTAATCAGGCAGAAGTACTGGTGAAGTTTACTGAGTTGTTTGTGAAAGAACGCTTTGATGCAATTGTCCTACTAGGTGACCGCTATGAAACCTTGGCTGTGGCTATTGCTGCAGGTAATACTCGAACACCAATATTTCATCTTTGTGGTGGTGATACAACAGAGGGAGCCATTGATGAATGGATTCGACATTCTATAACTAAAATGAGCTATCTTCATTTTGTTACGAATGAAGATAGTCGTCGAAGAGTGATTCAAATGGGGGAGGATCCTAGCAGAGTATTTAATTATGGCTCAACGAGCATAGATAACGTGCTTCAAGCTGCGGATATGACAAAAAAAGAAGCGCTAGATAGCATTGGACTGCCGGATTGTAAATATGCTTTATGTACCTATCATCCGGTGACCATGGAAGGTGAATCGGTAGATTATCAAATTGGAGAATTTCTTGAAGCAATCAAGGCATTTCCGGAGATTGAGTTCATTGTTACAAAATCGAATGCAGATCAGGGTGGAGCACGGATTAATAAGTTGTTAGATGAAGCGGAAACAAGTATTGAAAACCTTCATGTGTATACCTCACTAGGTGTTAGAAGATATTTGTCTCTTATGAAGTCTGCTGAATTTGTTTTGGGAAATTCATCTAGTGGAATTATAGAAGCACCGGCATTTGGTGTGCCTACTGTGAATATTGGTGATAGACAAAGAGGAAGATTGCAAGCAAAGAGTATAATTAATTGTAACAGCGATTTTAATAGTATTTGTATTGCAATAACAAAAGCACGAGAGAACGCCTTTGTTGGTAATTGTAGAGAATCAAAAGGGGTATATGGTTTGGGAAATGCTAGTGTTAAGATTGCTAATACGATATTTGATAAGTTAGGAAAAAGTAAGATTGATTTAATGAAGGCATTTTATATAGTTCCTGTAAAAAACTAGGATTACTATTCTGTATAGTGCTAAAGGAGTTTTTGTTTCTATGAAAATTCAATCGGGTAAAGTATTTTTTTTTTCTCTTCAAAGTGTGATTGCTATGTTTACAATTCTAACTTGTCTAAGTCATGGCGTTGGATGCTTGCTGGCATCGAAATTCTGGATTTTTCAGTTAATCATTCTTTGGGGGACTGGTTATATTATTCAGAACTTCTTTTTTAAAGCGACTACCTGGAATGAAAATCTGTTGTTGGCATATCCGATAGGTATTGTGGTTGTCATGATAGAGTATTTCTTGCTCGTGCCTCTTGGATTAAAAGATTACATGCCGCTGGTTGCAGTTGTTCATGGATTAATCGTTATTGTTGGATTGATAAGACTACATCCTGCGGAAGAAAGGCAAGAGGTAATAAAGAACTGGCCGATTATTATTGCATTTCTGTTTGTTTGGCTTTTGTTTGGCTTATTTACGGTGTCCTTTGTGAATACTTTACCATCTGAATCAGGCGGAACGGACTATTTTGTCGATTGGCCATTTTGGGTTGGAAATAATATTTCATTTACAAAGGGTTTTCCGGTCGAGAATTTTAGGCAAGTAGGGGCTCCTTTTCGTTACCACTATTTTTCGAGTATTGTCATTGCACAAATCAGTTTGATGACAGGTATTGATGTTGTAGTTCTTAGTTTTTATTTTTCATTTATCTTAGCTGCAATTCTTTTAGTGGGGGCTTCTTTTTTCTTGTTGACCCTAGTGACAGAGCAAACTTTGTTAATAACTATTGGGATGATAGGACTACTTTTTACAGATGGTACTACGGTGACGCTTGCCTGGCACAACTTGATATGTCCCTTTGGGTTTGATTATGCATATGCATATGAATTGTTTTCTATTGCGATAATTAAAAGAATTGCAGATGGTGATAGAAGTAAAGCTACATGGTTTCTATCAACTCTGTTTCTTGTTATGTGTGTAGGAAATAAAGGACCAGTTGGCGTTGTAGTTCTTTCGGGATTTGGAATTCTTGCGCTAATCCTGTTGTGCCACAAAGAAATACGAGTAGCATTTATGTATGGAGGTAGTTGGCTAGCAGCATTTATCTGTACATTTTTTGCTTTTATTTATGATAAGTGGTGTGTTGAGTCAGAAGCAGGCTTAAAATATGTAGGATTGCGTGGGGCTATTAGAGAGAACTATTTTGTATATAGTTTAAAAAATGGTCTCATGAATGCAATAGGAATCGGCGATTCAAAACTACTTTCTTTATACAGCCTATGGTTAGATGTATTTAGGACAAACAAGTTTGCGCTTGTGATGCTAACAATAGCAGGCATAATGTTGCTATTATTACTCATAAGAAAAAAGTATTATCCATTCATTTTGATTGCTGTTATAGTATCAATATTTGGTTATTATCTTGGAGTCGCTACTGTACAAAGTGGTGGTAGTCAGATGTATTTTTGTATGGCGGCAGTACCGTTTAGTATTATTGCTGGAGTATATATAATAGAAATATACCGTGGATATAAGCAATATGTTTATGCGCCGTTAATAGCGTTGGCATGCATTTTTTTAGGAGTTTCGTCTGAATTATGTGTTGAAACACTTCTATTTAAGTCATCTGAGGGAATCGCCTGCATTAGAGGTAAGCAGACACAGAATAGCTATACTACTGATCACTATATGGACGAGCTGGATTATGATACTTGTTTATGGATTCGAGATAATACAGATAGTGGAGCGGTGATTGCAATAGATAGTTGGGAAGGCTCATATGGATTAAACCGTGAGATGATGGCAGGTGTTTTTTCTGAGCGATTTGTGTTTAACGAAATGAAGTATACTTGGAATAGTGAGGAAGCATTTCGACGAAATAGTCTGGTTCAGGAATTCTTTTTGTCGCAGAATACAGGGAATGCACTAATAGATGAAGGTGTAGATTATGTTATACGGACAAATGAGATAACTAAATGTAATTTTGGTACTGCGCTTAAGGATAAAATCGTGTACTCAAATAGTAGGTATACAGTTTACCGATTGAAATAGGAGCTTATGTCAGTGGGAAAAATCGTATTGTTTTTGATGAACGAGAAGGGCTTTTTTGTCCTTGAAAACTTGCTTAGGGATAAAGGTGCGGAAGTTTTAGAATGCGTAATTACTTCTCAAGATTTAAATATTAAGAAGGATTATTATGACGATATAATAGAGCTATGTAAAGCATATTCAATCCCTTGCTACAATAAAGCGAATATGCCGGATTTGGATGGCTATAAAGGCTATAAGGTAGCAATCGGTTGGCGATGGATGATACAAGGCGATATAAGTCGCTTAGTAGTATTGCACGACTCGCTACTTCCTAAGTATCGTGGTTTTGCTCCTTTGGCCAATATGCTTATTAATAAAGAACCACAAATTGGGGTGACAGCATTATTTGCAGGTGAGGAATTTGATGATGGAGACATTATAGATAGTAGAAGTGCTATGGTTAATTATCCAATTAAGATTGAAGAAGCTATTCAAATTGTGAAGTATTTATATTATGAAATAGTGGCTGGAATTGTAGACAAGCTGCAAGAACAAATTGAGCTACCGAGAATTAAGCAAGACAATACCGAGGTATCTTATAGTTGTTGGAGAGATAAGGATGATTATATAATAGATTGGAATTCGTGGGATGTGGATAAGATCGCAAGAGTTGTCGATGCAGTGGGGTTCCCTTACGAAGGAGCGAGGACCAGCCTGAATGGCGAACAGATTATTATTGATGAAGCCGCCCCCCATAGAGATTATCATGTGGAAGCCGCTGAAGATCATATAGGCAAGATGCTATTTGTGCAGAACCAGCATCCATTTGTAGTTTGCAAAGATGGATTATTAGAAATAATCTCAGCGCATTACTTGGACGGAAAGAGTATTCTTCCACTGAAAAAGTATAGGAGCAGATTTGGAAAATGAAACTATTAAGTTTTGTAATACCATGTTATCGAAGCGAAAAAACAATACAACCTGTGATTGATGAGATTATCAAGACGGTTATGGAAAAGAATGAAGAATATGATTACGAAATTATTCTAGTTAATGATTGTAGTCCAGATAGTGTTTATGATGTTTTATGTGAATTGGCAGCGGGAAATAACAGAATAAAAGTTGTGAATCTCGCGAAAAATTCTGGAAAGCATGCTGCTGTTTTGTGCGGATACTTATATGCAAAGGGTAGTATTATAGTCAATTTGGATGATGATTATCAGTGCCCTGTTTATGAATTATGGAAGTTCGTAGATAGGATTGAAGCGGGTTATGATGTGGTAATTGCAAAATATTACGAAAAGAAACAGTCTAAATTTAAGAATTTTGGAAGCACGGTGAATGCTAAGATGGCAGAAGTGTTGTTATCAAAGCCGAGAGATTTACATTACGAGAATTTTAGTGTAATGAAAAAATTTGTCGCCGAGGAAATGATAAAGTATAGTAATCCTTTCCCTTATTTGGAAGGCCTTCTATTAAGTGTTACCCATAACATTGCAAATATTGAGATAGAAGAGCGAGAACGCCTTGATTCTTTGAAAACAGGTTTTACATTTAAAAAGAGTTTGGCCTTGTTTCTAAATGGTATGACAGCGTTCTCAGTAAAACCATTGCGCATTGCTACAATTATTGGAATGATTACATCTGGTATTGGATTACTTTATGCAGTTATTATTGTTATCCGAAGACTTATTGGAGCTATTTCGGTGCAAGGGTATAGTTCATTACTGGCTGCTTTATTAATAATTGGTGGTGTGATTATGATGATGCTTGGCATTATTGGAGAATATATTGGTAGAATATATATATGTATTAATGGCTTGCCACAATATACTGTGCGAAATACTATTAATATGGATTAAAAGATGTTTTCTTCTGGGAGGAAGGACTTGAAGAAAAAGAAATCTACGTACTACGTAACTGCAGTGATGATTTTTGCTGTTTTTGTAATTACGTTTTTAATGGGATATAAAATGAGTGGTGTCCCCAAAGGAGATTATGAATGGCATATATTGCAAGCTGAAAAATTGAAATATGGCTTGCTTTATGCTTCTAGAGAGTTGGGATATCCTTTGGGAATGTATCATGTGCTGATGTTTTTCACAATGAATCTTGGTATACCAGCAAGAATTGCTGCAGCTTTTATTTCTGCGTGTGCAGGTACGATGGTATATTTACTTGTTTTAATTTATTACAAGAAGATTTGCGGCTGTAATATTAAAAACAGTCTATATTATACTTTGATTGGTGTGCTTTTGCTCATAGTAACACCATTATATATTCCAAGTTATAACAAAGAATTATACTTAGGACAGGGTGCTCCGAACACATGGCATAACCCTACGAATCTTATGGTTAAACCTTTTGCAGTGTTGGCATTTGTATTGTTTTTGCTTATTATCAGAGAAGTAAATGCAAAGAAGAGCAATATTTTTATGATAATGTTTTTTTCTATTATTTTGTGTATTAGTTGTTTCGCAAAAGCAAGTTTAGTCCAATTCTTTTTACCTGGCGTAGGGGTGTACCTCGGACTAGAAATGTTGAAAAATAGGAATAATTGTCTGGCTATAAAGAGTTATCTAGCTATAGGTTGTAGTATGATTCCTGCTTTTTTATTTATACTTTTTCAAGCTTATGAGATATTTGATAAAACTTCTTCTAATCACATTATGATAGCTCCTTTTAAAGTGGTAAAATATTATGCACCAAGTTGTTTCGTCTCCCTTTTACTGGCAATTGGGTTACCACTTTTAATTACAATATGTTGGCGAGATGTGTTGAAAAAAGCGCATGTAAAGCTTGCTTGGATATTACTGTTTTCTGGATATATGGAATGGATACTTTTGGCAGAGGAAGGACCAAGACTGTATCATTGTAATTTTATTTGGGGGTATAATCTGGCTTTATTTCTTCTTTATATGTGCATGATGGGTGTGCTTGCTGAAAAAGTCATGTTGTATATGAAGAACCGTTCTACAGTAGAGCAAAAAAAGATACTGGTCACTTGTATACTTGGAGCAATTCAGATTATTGATGGGATTTACTATTATTTATATCTATTGACGACTGCTAAGCAATGCTAAAAAACTATAAATGTTGAATGATGAGATGACGATTAATACTACAGATAATTGAATTAGTGGATGGGAATAAAAGTGAAAGAAAGAAAAGTTTTATTTATAGGTATTGGTTCTATTGCAAAGCGGCATATTAGAAATTTGAAAAGTATTTTAGGCGATAAAATTGAAATTAGTGCGATTCGGAGAACTGCGAGTAGGCATATACCTAGAGATGTAAACGATTGCATCGAACATTTTTATACACTATTTGAAGAACTTGAAGGCAATTATGATGCCATATTTATTACGAATCCAACCGCGTTGCATTATGATACATTGCAGAAATATGGGCATATGAGTGATGCATTATTCGTTGAAAAGCCAGTTTTTGTTACCGGCGAGGAAGATATTACTCCATGGATGAATACAACCAAAAAGTTTTATGTGGCTGCGCCACTACGTTATTCCAATGTCATTCAGTGGTTAAAACAAAACTTTGATTTTACGACTGTGCATAGTATGAGAGTAATTTCATCCAGTTATCTTCCGGATTGGAGACCGGGTATAGATTATCGGGATACTTACTCAGCGCATAAGAACATGGGCGGTGGAGTGTCGATTGATTTGATACATGAATGGGACTATATCAGTTATTTGCTTGGTTTCCCAACTAAGATGCGGAGTATTATTTCTCAAAAATCTAATTTGGAAATTGATTCCGATGATATTGCCGTATACATTGCTGAGTATCCACAGATGTTAGTTGAAGTTCATTTGGATTATTTTGGGCGTAAGCCAATACGCCAGTTGGAAATCATTTCAGAGGAAGATACGATAATAGCAGATTTATTGGAACAACGTATCACTTGGCTTTCTAGTGGAAAAGTATTAGACTTATCCGAGGATAGAGACTCCTACCAAAGAAAAGAATTGTTGCATTTTCTTGATATTGTCGATGGTAGGGTAGAAAGTGACAATACATTAGAAGAAGCTTGCAGAGTCTTACGAATTGCAAGAGGTGTGGAATGAAGATACTATTTACAATATGTGGAAGAGCCGGATCTAAAGGGTTTAAGAATAAAAATTTGAAAGAAATGAATGAAGTGCCGCTAGTGTATTACACGCTCGCGGTAATTTCTATGTATAAAAGAAAACATACGGAAGATGTTGTTCAAGTTGCTTTGAATACAGATAGTCAGCCGTTAATAGATATGGTTGTAAAGTGTAATGATATGCTTAGTGTCTGTATTGTAGAGCGTAAACAGGAATTGGCCGGGGATCGTGTGGCTAAGGTGGATGTTATTCGAGATACATATAATGTGTGTGGCCATGATTATGATGTGATTATTGATTTGGATATTACATCTCCACTTCGTACATTAGTGGATTTAGAGAATTTGATTCACGAGTATGAATCAAATGCTAACTTTGAATTAGTTACAAGTGTTGTTCCGGCTCGTCGTAGCCCATATTTTAACATGGTTGAGAAGAAGGGTGAGTTCTTCAAGAAAATCTGTGTATCTAATTATACAGCCAGACAAGAGGCGCCTGCATCTTACGAATTGAATGCCAGTATGTATGCGTATCGCCCTGACTTTTTGGCGTCAGAGTTTACAGATACCATTTTGGATCATAACTGCGGTATTTCCGTAATGCCAGATTATCTTGTTTTAGATATTGATTCAGAAGAAGACTTTCAGATGATGCAAGTGCTGCATCAATTCTATATTAAATCAGATGACGGCTTGCGCGAAGTATACGAAGAAGCCAAGAAGTTTATGTAGAAAGTGTGTTTCGTAGTATGAAGGTAATTAATAAAGTTTTAGTTGTGGGATATGGTTCTATGGGACGTCGTCGAATTCGTCTTACATCGGAACTGCTCCCGGATGCAGTGTTCTATTGTGTTGATAGTAATGTGGAACGCCAGAAACAAGCTACAGAAGACGGACATCAGGCAGTATCGTCATTGCAGGAAGGACTGGATATTCATCCGGATATAGCATTTGTATGCACATCTCCAGGACATCATGCAGAGCTTTTGCTTCAGATTGTTGCAGCAGGTGTACCTGTTTTTACGGAACTGAATCTAACCTCTAATAAGTATGATATGTTATTAGAAGCATCTGTGGAGTATCAAGTGCCTATTTTTGTGTCCAGTACGCTTGTATATAAGAAGCAGATGAATCTATTTAAAGAAATGGTAGGAAAGCAGAGTAAACCATTGACTTACATGTATCATGTTGGCCAATATTTACCGGATTGGCATCCATGGGAGAGCTACAAAGATTTCTTTATTGGTAGAAAAGAAACAAATGGCATTCGTGAGATTATGGCGATTCAACTACCGTGGATTGTTGATTGCTTTGGCAAGATTGCGGATGTCAGGGTAACACATCAGAAATGTACAGATTTGGATATCCAGTTCCCGGATAGCGTGATTCTAAGTATTGTTCACGAAAGTGGTCATATTGGTGTGTTTGTCGTAGATGTAACTTCACGTAAGGCAACGACACATCTTGAGGTTATAGGTGAGGACATCCATGTGTTCTGGGATGGACATAATGATGATTTATTCAAGTTAAATATTGATACCAAGGAGCTAGAATCCGTTGAGGTATATGCATCAGAAGAACATGTCGAAGGTTATTCTGACAATATTGCGGAAGAACCATATCGAGATGAAATCCGGGAGTTCATCCGTACGATTGATGGAGAATCGCCTCGATACGGATTGGAAAATGACGCGTATATTCTGGGCATTATTGATCAAATTGAAAAGGAATATATGTCACAGTATAATAAGTAGTTGTGTGAAGGAGTAGAGCGATTGTTTGATTTAAATAGTTTTATAAATACATATGTTACCAAACGGCCAGCTTCAATGTTTGGTGATGATATTCAGCGCAATTATGAAGCATTGACAGATGCAATTCAGAATAAGTCTGTTCTTGTAATAGGAGGAGCAGGATCCATTGGATCTAGCTTCATTCGTGCTATACTGCCATTTCGACCTTCAGAACTTGTCGTAGTAGATACGAATGAAAATGCGTTAACGGAATTAACGCGTAGTTTACGTTCTAATGCTGAATTGGCTCCTTGTGTTCCGGATACTTACTTACCTTATCCTATGGATTATAGTTCGGTTACCTTTCGAAGAATGTTTCTTCACCACAAGCGCGCTAACGGATTAAGTGGTTTCGATATTGTAGCAAACTTTTCTGCACACAAGCATGTGCGATCTGAGAAGGATATATACAGTGTTGAGGCGTTGTTACGTAATAACGTTATTAGCGCTAAGAAGCTTTTGGACTTGTTGGAGGAGAATCCACCGGAAGTATATTTCTGTGTATCTACCGATAAAGCAGCGAATCCGGTTAATATCATGGGCGCAAGCAAGCGTATTATGGAGGATTTGATTTTTTCTTATTCTAATGCATTTCCAGTTAAGACAGCCAGATTTGCCAATGTTGCGTTTTCAAATGGAAGTTTACCTGCTGGATTCTTGGAGAGATTGAATCATCATCAGCCACTGTCTGCACCAACGGATACGAAGCGTTACTTTGTATCTCCGCAGGAGTCTGGACAGATTTGCATGTTATCAGCAATGATAGGACAGAATCGTGCCATCTTCTTCCCGAAGTTAGAAGAAGCGCAGATGACAACGTTTGATTGTATTGCCAAGGATTTGCTTGCAGAAATGGGACATGAGATTGACTATTGTTCTTCTGACGAGGAAGCAATTCATAAAGCAGCAAACTGGAGGCAGGGACAACCATATCCGGTGCATTTTAGTGCGTCGGATACTTCCGGGGAGAAATCTTTTGAGGAGTTCTATGTAGAGGGAGAGTCAGTAGATATGGAGCGCTTTGGCTCATTAGGTGTTATTACCGATAAGCCAGTGCCTGATCGTGAGGCAGTTGTGAGCTTGATTCATACTTTGGACCAGGCATTTGAATCGGAGAATTGCACCAAGGCGGATATAGTTCGCTTGATTAGTAATTATTTGCCGAATTTTGAGCATATTGAAACCGGTAAAAGCTTAGATGGGAAAATGTAAGAAAGAAGGATTGTAAGATGATACCTTTGGCAGTGCCGAATCTAAATGGCAATGAGAAGAAGTACTTAGATAATTGTATAGATACAACATTCGTATCTAGCGTTGGAGAATACGTTACGCGATTTGAAGAGATGATAGCAGAAGCAACTGGAAGTGTTGGCGCCGTTGCAACGAGTGCCGGAACAACTGGATTACATGCTGCCTTGAGTGCGCTTGGTGTACAGCATAATGATCTGGTTATCATTCCTACCTTTACGTTTATTGCAAGCGCAAATGCTGTGGCACATTGTGGGGCAACACCGTGGTTAATGGATATTGCAGAAGATACTTGGTGTATGAATCCTAAGGTTGTTCGTGAAGAATTAGCCTCTAAGTGCGAGAAGCGTAAGGATGGAGTATATCACGTAGCAACAGGGCGCAGAGTAGCTGCGATTATGCCGGTATATACCTTGGGTAATATGCCTAATATGCATGAATTCCGAGAGATTGCAGATGAATATGGGCTACCATTGATGGTGGATGCTGCCTGCGCTATTGGTGCAACCTTTGAAGGAAAGAGTTTTGGCTCTTTAGCAGATTTGTCTGTCCTTTCTTTCAACGGAAATAAAACCATTACCTGTGGCGGAGGCGGTGCTGTCGTTGGATGTAAGCAAGAATTGCTTGATAGAGTACGTCATCTGACAACTACAGCACGTGTATGGCCGGACTATGATTTCGATATGGTTGGTTTTAATTACCGTATGACGAATTTGCAAGCTGCTGTTGGAGTTGCGCAGATGGAGCATTTGGAAAGCTTTATAAGAGTCAAGCGTCACGCACGTGAATACTATGAAGAGAATTTGAGAACGTTATTGACAAAGGGTGTTTCCTATTTCCCAACTACAGAGGGAAGTAGTTGCTGGTTTAGTGGAATTGTTTTGCCTGAAGGTACAAAGCTACAGGATGCTAAGGATTTCTGTGCGAAGTTAAAGGAGGATGGTATTGAAGCACGATCCTTCTGGAAACCGGTACATCTGCAGAAGCCGTATGAGGATGCACCATGCAGCGATATACATGTGGCGGAAAGCTTATGGGAGCGTATTATTACATTGCCTTGCAGTACAGGAATTACAGATGAGGAATTAGCTACAGTAGTAGAGAAAACAAAGGAGATTCTGTAGATATGATTATCAACGAAGCTTTTAAAGATAAGACACTTGTTATAACCGGCGGTACCGGATCTTTTGGTTCTACTGTTTTGAAACACTTTTTGACATCTGATATAGGAGAGATTCGTATTATCTCTCGCGATGAGAAGAAGCAGGATATGATGCGTCATATTCTTCAGGCTCGCTATCCGGAGTATGCACACAAGGTGCAGTTCTATGTTGGAGATGTAAGGAATATTGAGTCTGTCCGAGACGTTATGTATGGAGCTAATTATGTCTTCCATGCAGCAGCATTGAAGGAAGTTCCTAGTTGTGAGTTCTTCCCAATGGAAGCAGTTAAGACAAACATTATTGGAACAGATAATGTAATCACTGCTGCAGTAGAGAATAATGTAGAACGAGTAGTATTCCTTTCTACAGATAAGGCCGCTTATCCAATCAATTCTATGGGTATGACCAAGGCTGTGGCAGAGAAGATTGTTGCAGCACGTGCGCAGAAAGCATTTGAACGAGGCGGTACGGTATTATCTTGTACTCGATATGGTAATGTTATGTGTTCTCGAGGATCTGTTATTCCATTGTTTATCGATCAGATTAAGAACCATCATCCAATTACGATTACAGATCCAAACATGACCCGTTTTCTTATGAATTTAGATGAGGCTGTAGATTTGGTTGCTTTTGCGTTTGAACATGCGGAACCGGGTGATCTTTTTATTCAGAAGGCGGATGCGTCTACTATTGGTGATTTGGCTGATGGCGTTATGAAGGTCTTTGGCCAGACGGAGAAGAAGATTATTGGAACCAGGCATGGCGAGAAGTTGTATGAGACTTTAATGACTCGTGAGGAACGCTTACGAGCAACAGATATGGGACATTACTTCAGAATCGCACCTGACGGACGTTCTTTGAACTATGATAAGTTCTATGTGGATGGTGATGTATTAACCGAGAGTGATGAGGCATACACTAGCCATAATACCAATCTTCTTGACGTGGATGGTGTTGTTAAGAAGATTATGGAAACAGACTATGTTAAGGAAGAATTAGAAGGGCGTCCGCACGCGGTTGAAGCATAAGGATAAAGTATGAGTACAAATTGGAAGAATAATGGAAAACTGAAATTAATGATTATCGTGGGCACACGCCCGGAAATCATCCGTCTTGCTGCGGTAATCAAGAAATGCCGTAAGTATTTTGACACCATTTTGGTTCATACCGGACAGAATTATGACTATAACTTGAATGGTGTATTTTTCAAGGATTTGGGATTGGATGATCCGGAATTGTATCTGGATGCAGTAGGTAATGATCTTGGCGAGACAATGGGCAATATCATCGCATCTAGTTACAAAGCAATGGTTGAGTTGCAGCCGGAGGCAGTGCTGGTATTAGGTGATACCAATTCCTGTTTGTCGGTTATTGGTGCGAAGCGTCTTCATATACCGATTTTTCATATGGAAGCGGGTAATCGCTGTAAGGATGAGTGTCTTCCTGAGGAGACGAATCGCCGTATCGTAGATATTATTTCTGATGTAAACTTGGCATATTCTGAGCATGCACGTAGATATTTGGCGGATTGTGGATTGCCGAAGGAAAGAACATATGTAACCGGTTCTCCAATGGCAGAAGTCTTAACAGAGAATTTGGAAGCAATTAAGGCGTCTGATGTTCACACTCGATTAGGTCTCGAGAAAGGCAAGTATATTCTTCTGTCTGCACATCGCGAGGAGAATATTGATACAGAAGAGAACTTTACAAGCCTCTTTACAGCAATTAATCAGATGGCTGAGAAGTATGATATGCCGATTCTATATTCTTGTCATCCACGTTCAAGAAAGAGATTGGAAGCATCTGGATTCAAACTGGATGAGCGCGTGATTCAGCATGAACCGCTAGGATTCCATGACTATAATTGCCTTCAGATGAACGCTTTTGCGGTTGTGAGTGATAGTGGTACGTTGCCAGAGGAGAGTAGCTTTTTCACATCTGTTGGACATCCGATTCCTGCAGTTTGCATTCGTACTTCTACGGAACGCCCAGAGGCATTGGATAAAGCATGCTTCATCTTATCTGGTATCGATACTAAGGGATTGTTGCAGGCGGTAGACACTGCTGTTGAGATGGTTCATGAAGAGAAGAACGGTGGGGCTATACCGGTTCCGGATTATACAGATATCAACGTGTCAGATAAGGTTGTTAAGATTATTCAGTCCTACGTTGGTGTGGTTAATAAGATGGTATGGAGAAAAGATATCTAGGATAGGGTTCTAACATGAATATACTAGTAACAGGTGCCAAGGGTATGGTTGGAACTGCCCTGGTAAACAATCTTAAGAATATAAGGGACGGGAAGAATCAAACTCGTCCCAATCTTGTTGTTAACGAGATTTATGAATATGACATTGATTCTACCCATGAAGAATTAGAAGAGTATTGCCGGAATGCAGAATTTGTCTTCAACCTAGCCGGTGTGAATCGTCCGGAGAATCCGGAAGACTTCATGAAGGGCAACTTTGGATTTGCAAGTGAATTGCTGGATACATTGAAGATGTATAATAATAAGGCGACGATTATGCTTTCATCTTCAATTCAGGCAACATTGTCCGGTAGATTTGGTGATTCTGAGTACGGGCGCAGTAAGAAGGCTGGTGAAGAATTATTCTTTGATTATGCGAATGAAAACGGCACTAAGGTAGCAGTTTATCGATTCCCTAATCTAATGGGACATTCCAGGCCAAAGTATAATTCTGCGGTATCTACTTTCTGTTGGGCAGTAGCGAATGATGAAGAATTCACCGTTAATGATCCAACTACCGAACTTGAGTTGTTATACATCGATGACTTAGTTGAAGGTATGTTTGACCTCCTGGAAGGCAAAGAACAACATTGTGAGTTTGATGGTGTTGAGACTGTGTTAGCGACTAATGGCAGATACTGTTGTGTACCGGTAACGCATAAAGTTACATTAGGTGAGATTGTTGATTTATTACAACAGTTCAAAGAACAGCCTAATACGCTTATGATGCCCAAGATGCCGGAAGGGTCATTTGCTAAGAAGTTGTATAGCTTGTATCTAACATATCTTCCAACTGATAAGTTCAAGTATGCGCTAAAAATGAATGTGGATAATCGAGGCTCTTTTACGGAGCTTGTTCACACACAGGATTGTGGACAGGTTTCTATTAATATCAGCAAGCCTGGAATTACCAAAGGACAGCATTGGCATAATTCCAAGTGGGAATTATTCATTGTTGTTGCGGGCCATGGTTTAATTCAGGAACGGAATATTAATACTGGAGAAACCGTGGAATTCGAAGTGTCTGGAGAGAAGATTGAGGCGGTTCATATGATTCCTGGGTGGACACATAATATTATCAATCTCTCAGATACTGATGATTTGGTTACTGTAATGACTTGTAATGAGGTATTTAATCCGGGGAGACCGGATACATTTCGAGAGGATGTGTAATTGAATATCTTTTTATTAAGTGATGGTGAATAAATGAATCGTAGTAATTGGAAAGTATATATAGCATTACATGTGATGCTAATGGTTTATTCGATGAGCGGAATCTGTAGTAAAATGGCAGCAGGGCAAAAGTTTCTTAGTTTGCCATTTTTATTGCTCTATGGGATGGTCATTGCTTTACTAGGTTTTTATGCAATCTGTTGGCAACAAATCTTGAAACGAATTCCACTTACAACAGCATTTGCAAATAAGGCAGTTACTGTTGTTTGGGGACTTGTATGGGGTGTGCTCATTTTTCATGAATACATCACTGTAGGGAAGATAGTGGGAATTCTTTTTGTTGTGATGGGTATTGTTGTATATGCGCTATCGGACCAGGAGGACTCGCATGAATCATAGTGTTTTACTGTATGCGGGACTTGTTTTACTTGGAACATTTATTAGTGCTGTTTCACAAGCTATCCTGAAGAAGGAAGCAAGTAAAGAACATAAATCACTTGTTCAAGAGTATTTGAACCTACCAATTGTTATTGCATATGGCATATTTGTTTTAGCTACATTTTGTTCTATTTTTGCATATAAAGTGATTCCACTGTCCATGGGCCCAATTTTGGAAGCTACTAGCTACATATATGTGACATTCTTTGGCGTTAAACTATTTGGTGAGAGAATAAACCGAGGCAAGGTGCTGGCATTAGCTTTGATTATTATTGGTATTTCGGTTTATTCGTTACTAGGATAAAGATAGCGATATGATATATAATATGGGATGAATAAAAAAGGCAAATTGATATGATTTTATTTAATGTACCACCTTTTATAGGAAAAGAATTTGACTATATGAAGGAGGCAGTTGAGAACCAGAAGATTTGTGGCGATGGTCCATTTACAAAAAAGTGCGATACATGGATGGAGGAAAGATTCCATACAGCAAAGGCAATGCTGACGACTAGTGGATCAACAGCATTGGATATGGCTGCTTTGTTATGTGATATTAAACCAGGTGATGAAGTAATATTACCAAGTTATACTTTTTCTTCTACTGCAAATTCATTTGTCCTTGCTGGCGCAACACTTGTATTCGTTGATATTCGACCTGACACAATGAATATTGATGAGAACAAGATTGAGGCGGCAATCACCGATAAGACACGTGTAATTGTTCCGGTACATTATGCAGGTGTTGCATGTGAGATGGATACGATTATGGAGATTGCGCACAAGCATCATTTGCTAGTTGTAGAAGATGCCGCGCAGGCTGTAATGAGTACATATAAGGGTAAGGCGTGCGGAACCATAGGTGATTTTGGATGCTTTTCCTTTCATGAGACGAAGAATTACTCCATGGGTGAAGGTGGAGCAATTCTAATTAACAATGAAAAGTATATTGAACGCGCAGAGATTCTCAGAGAGAAGGGGACGAATCGGTCGCGCTTTTTCCGTGGTCAGGTGGACAAATATACGTGGGTTGATTTTGGCGATAGTTATTTGCAGAGTGATTTGAATGCTGCATACTTATGGGCACAGCTAGAAAATGCAGACGAGATTAACGAGAATCGTTTGGCAACTTGGAATGCGTACGATGAAGCTTTTCGTTCATTAGAAGCGGAAGGCAAGTTTGAACTACCTGTTGTTCCTGATGGATGTGTTCATAATGCTCATATGTACTATATTAAGTGTAAGGATTTAAAAGAACGAACAGATTTTATTAGTTTCATGAAGTCGAAAGATGTACTTACTGTTTTTCACTATGTGCCATTACATTCTGCTCCTGCCGGTCTTAAGTTTGGACGCTTTGATGGCACGGATGAACATACGACTGCAGAAAGTGAGAGACTTGTTAGACTACCAATGTATTATGGACTGACAGAGGAAGACAGGGAATGCGTTATTCGCGCTGTATGTGAATTCTATGATTAATACTGTTTAGTGGAAAACGCTAATAGGTGGCAGGGAATAAAATCCAAAAGTTAATGTAGTTTGTTTACAGCCTCTTTTTATCATTTGATAAGACATTGTTGATTTGGATTTGTTTTTAGATATGATTATTGTTGATAAAGGAGCACTTGTGAGAACTTATTTAGTAACCGGAGGAGCCGGATTTATCGGCAGCAATTACATTCATTACATGTTCCGTAAGTATGATAACGAGATTCGTATCATCAACGTGGATAAGCTGACCTATGCCGGCAACCTTGAGAACCTGAAGGATATCGAGAACCGCGACAACTACACCTTCGTTCGCGCAGATATCTGTGACAAGGAAGCAATCGCAAAGATTTTTGCAGAGAACGATATTGACCGCGTGGTTCACTTCGCAGCTGAGTCTCACGTAGACCGTTCCATTAAGAATCCGGAAGTCTTCGTACAGACCAACGTACTTGGTACCGCTGTAATGCTCAACTGTGCCAAGGCAGCATGGGAGCTCCCGGACGGAACCTTCAAGGAAGGCAAGAAGTTCCTGCATGTATCTACCGACGAAGTATACGGATCCTTGGATGATGATCCAAACGCATTCTTCTATGAGACCACACCATACGATCCACACAGCCCATATTCCGCAACTAAGGCCAGCAGTGATTTCCTGGTAAAGGCATATATTGATACCTATCATTTCCCTGCCAACATTACCAACTGTTCTAACAACTACGGACCTTACCAGTTCCCGGAGAAGTTGATTCCACTCATTATCAACAATGCACTCCAGGGCAAGAAGCTTCCGGTATACGGAGACGGCAAGAACGTTCGTGACTGGTTATATGTAGATGACCATGCTAAGGGAATCGATATGGTACAGGAGACCGGTAAGCTGGGTGAGACCTACAACATCGGTGGACACAACGAGCGCCAGAATATCCAGATTATTCATATTATTCATATTATCTTAGATACTTTATTGGAGATGCTTCCGGAGAATGATCCACGTCGTGCCAACGTAAGTGAAGAGTTAATCACTTATGTTACCGACCGTAAGGGACATGATCGCAGATATGCCATTGCGCCGGATAAGATTAAGCGTGAGGTTGGCAGGGAGCCGGAGACCTGCTTCGAGGAAGGCATCAAGAAGACCATCGCTTGGTTCTTCGAACACGAAGATTGGATGAAGAACGTAACCAGCGGTGATTACCAGAAGTACTACGAGGATATGTACCAGGGTAAGTAGTATAAACTAAATGATGAATAAAATGATCTTTAGTGGTATCATTTTTTCGATTGTATAACATGTGGAACTAGAGGTTATTATTATGGAGTTTCGAATGTCTGAGGGTAAAAGAGCGTGGCTGCTTCGAGCAGCGTGTGTTGGATTATTGGATATAATAGCTTTATTCTGTGCTAGCTATGTTGCATTGTGGCTACGTTTTGATTTTCAGTTGAATAATGTGCCAAACGAATACGTACAGCGTAGTGTGCATTTAGTAGTAGTTAATGCTGCAATACTTGTTTTGCTGTATTTTATATTTCGCTTATATCACAGTATCTGGCGATATGCCGGTGTAATGGAAGTTGTTCGTGCAACAATAGTGTATGGAATCTATATTCCTGTGTTAATATTTGAACAGTATTTTTTGAGTAGAGAGTTGCATGGTGCTGCGTTTTTACCACGAAGCTATTTCTTCCTATTTTGGGCAATGGGATATGCATCATGTGTGGGTATCCGTTTGTCCTACCGTTTGTTGCGAAGCGGAGTTCGAAATGTTCGGCGTTCTAACGGTGGTGAAGAAGATAGAGATGTCATTATGATTATTGGTGGTGGTGAAGCTGCTCGTGTGATTATCCGGGAGATGAATGTTGCCAAGGAATTGTATGGCCGTGTTGCTTGTATCATTGATGATAATAAGGCGAAGTGGGGATTGTATTTAGAAGGGACGCCAATCGTTGGTGGACGTTATGAGATTCCGGATATGGTGGAGAAGTATGGTATTAATCATATCATTTACGCAATACCATCTGCTGATGCCGCATCTCGTCGAGAAATCCTTAGTATCTGTAAGGAAACAGGCTGTAAGCTACAGACCATTCCTGCGATGTACCAGCTGATTAACGGTGAAGTCAGTGTTTCGCGTCTTCGCGATGTGGAGATTTCTGATCTCTTAGGGCGTGATGAGATTAAAGTTAATAATGATGAGATTCTTGCTTCCATCGGTGGCAAAGTGGTTATGGTTACCGGTGGAGGTGGATCCATTGGATCTGAATTGTGTCGCCAGATTGCAGCGGCGAAGCCGAAACAGCTTATTATCTTTGATATTTATGAGAATAATGCTTATGCAATTCAACAGGAGCTGAAGCGGAAGTATGGTGATGAGCTGAATCTTGTTACATTGATTGGTTCAGTTCGTAATTCTGCTCGTGTTAACTGGGTATTGCAGAAGTATCATCCGGAGATTGTATTCCATGCAGCAGCGCATAAGCATGTGCCATTGATGGAGGATTCTCCGAACGAAGCAATTAAGAATAATGTAATGGGTACCTATAAGATGGGTACTGCTGCGGCAGAGAACGGCGTGAAGAGATTCCTTCTTATTTCCACGGATAAGGCTGTAAATCCGACCAATATCATGGGTGCTAGTAAGCGCCTCTGTGAGATGGTGGTTCAGATGCTGAATCGTCGATATGAGAATACAGACTTTATGGCTGTTCGATTCGGTAATGTACTTGGATCTAACGGCTCTGTTATTCCACTGTTTAAGAAGCAGATTGCTGCCGGAGGTCCGGTGACTGTTACGGATAAGAATATCATCCGCTACTTCATGACGATTCCGGAGGCTGTATCTCTTGTATTACAGGCTAGTTATTATGCGAAGGGCGGAGAAATCTTCGTCTTAGATATGGGAGATCCGGTTCGTATCGATGATATGGCCCGTAATCTCATTAAATTGTCCGGATTAAAACCGGATGAGGACATAGAGATTGTCTATACCGGACTTCGCCCTGGGGAGAAGTTATTTGAGGAACTGCTGATGGATGAAGAAGGCATGCAGGAGACCGCTAACAAGCTTATCTTCATTGGTAAGCCAATCGAGATGGATGATGAGAAGTTTGCCGAACAGTTGAAGAGACTGAATGAGGCTAGCAAGCACGAGTCCGATGAGATTAAGCATATTGTGGCTGAAGTGGTAACCACTTACAAAGTATCTGAATAAGGAGTGACTAGGTGTCAGTACTAATCATTGCATATTTATGTGGTGTTTTCCCATTACTGTTAGGAGCAATGGGAAAACACTTCCTTAAGAAAACAACACTTCCGATATACGTGATGGGACATGCGATACAATTTGCAGTCCTATCCTTATGCGGAGTACTAATTAATTTCACAAAACTTTCTATACTTTCCTTTGCAAGAGGATATCTGGTGGTATCTATTGTAGTAGGAATTTTTTGCGTTATATTGACCTGTCGTGAGTGGAAGGGCAATTTGCCGGCATGGAAGCCAAGTCTGTGGAATGTGATTATCTTACTTGGTGAGCTTGGGATGATGGGTGGAAGTATTTTACTTCTAATGCCGCATTGGCTGGACTTAACGGAAGAGTCTCTGTATCAGTTATCAGTTACCGGACAGTTGGATGATATGGGTGTGTTGCTCTATGGCATGATGCAGCAACTTACTGGGATGAATCCGGTTACGTTGGTGCGAGTATTCTTGCCATTGTTCTTGCTACCGTTATTCTATGCGACTTACCATTATTTGGCTAAGGGCCGTGTGTGGTTTTTAATTTTTGCTTATATAATTTTCGGAATGTTCATTTTCGTTCCGGGATATTTGCCGTTAGAGGTATTCTTGAATGTGTGGAATCCGGCAACTTTGGTAGTATCTGTATTCTTACCTCTTTTCTATGTTAGTTTGGTAGGCCGTTCGTATGTGAATCTGGCCATCGTTGCTCTTGCTATGGTCGGATTAATGCCTACTGTATGGGTATATATGGTTGCACTGGCAATTGTATATATTGGAATGCGGATAGGGTATCGTATCTATGACAAGAAGGGAGGCGCGCAAGAATGACATTCGAAGAATTCCTCTATCTTGGCCGTGTAGATTTATTTCAATATCAGCGCTGGGGTGCGAACTTCTTTCTTGGAGTGCTAGGAGCAGTATATTTACTACTTCGTAGGAGGAGAGGAGATACGCTGAGGGAGTGTGGACTACTAGCGTTCATTACGGCTGTATGTTTTACTTTTCCGGGAATATCGTGGCTAGTGCAGCACCTTACCGGTATGCCTATAGGACATAGTACATTTGATATCCTGCCGAATGTAATGCTTGCAGCAGAAGCTGCTGCAGCTATTATCGAGCACGAGAAGAATGAGACGATGAAGCGGCGTGTGGCTTTGGTTGCTTTTCTATTGTTCCTGATTCCTGCAGGAATCAGTATAGGAGATAAGCCTACTACGAGTAATATTACGCTACATAAGAGCCTGTCCGGTGTCTCTGAGCAGACGGCAATGGTTTGTGACAGCTTACGTACATTGTATGGTGGTGATGTTTACGCCGTATTACCAAGGGAATTGCAAATGGAGGCCGAAATTGCTGACACAGGGGTTTCTTGTCCGGTATATGATTGGCGGATAGAACCAATCGAGGTTTCCAATTATGTAGTTGCAGCCAGAGAGAATAATGCACATATTATTGTTATACCGTCAGAGGTAGCAGACGTGAATCCACCTGTTCTGACCAGCAATGGATACAATATTGTACAATGGCTGGGAGAATACCAGATTTGGGCGGATGCCCAGGCTGGAAGTGATAATTAGCATTGGTTGTTCTTCTGCCCAAGAATCGGTATAATAGAAGGGCTTATGGACGTGGTATTTTTCCACGAATGACAAGGAGAGATTATGAAAACAGCAGTAGTTACAGGTGCTACCGGATTCATCGGCAGCTATCTGGTTCGTAATTTGTTAGCAAAGGGCGTGAAGGTCTACGGTGTAGGCACCGACATCACCAAGATGATGGATATGAATTTCGGCGAGGGATTCACTCCGGTGACTGCAGACTTCCGTGTATATAACAGCTTGGATAAGTATATCCATGCCAGAGATGTGGATGTGTTTTTCCATATGGCTTGGCAGGGTGGATTCACCGATGCCCTGAAGGATTATTCCCTGCAGTTTAAGAATGCCCAGGCAGCGTGTGATGCCTGTGTTTCTGCAGCAGCCATGGGAGCTAAGAAGTTCGTCTATGCAGGAACGGTGAATGAGATCGAGATTAACCAGTTCATGAACAACGAGCGTTTCACTCCACGTAACACCAACATCTATGCATCTGCCAAGGTGGCAGCGGATATGACTTGTCGTACCTTAGCGCACAATGCAGGTATGGAGTTCTGCAGTGCCCTCATTCCGCTTCCTTACGGTGTAGGCAATGCTTCCAGACAGCTGATTAATACCGTTATCAAGAATTGTTACACCAATCAGCCAAGCAAGCTGATTACCGGTAACAACAAGTACGATATCGCTCACATCTCCGACGTAGTAGAGGCTCTTTACTGCATCGGCGAGAGCGGCCACAACATGCGTCAGTACTACATCGGTCATCGCAACATCCGTACTTTCCGTGAGGTGGTAGAGGAGATGCGTGATGCCATCAATCCGCAGGCGGAACTGCGCTTCGGCGAGTACCAGGACAGCCTGAACATGGATTATTCCTACACGGATTTGGATGCGCTGTACAATGATACAGGTTTTGAGTGCAAGGCCGATTTCAAGGAGACTATCCGCGAACAGGCCGAGTGGCTGAAGAGCATCGATTTTTAAAAAGAAAGGCTATTAACATTTTATGAATAACAAGTTTAGCGTAGTAATTTCCGCATACAATGCATCCGACTTCATCGGCAAGACCTTAGACAGTGTCCGTGCCCAGACTTACAAGGATTACGAAGTGGTAGTGGTAGACGATGGTTCACCGATTCCTATGGGACCGGCCATCGAGGCTTACCAGAAGCAGTATCCGGACTTCCCGCTGCGCTACGTATGGCAGGAGAACGAGGGACCGGCCGGCGCCCGCAAGAAGTGTGCGCTGGAGGGACAGTACGAGTGGTTGGCTTTCTTAGACCACGATGACCTCTGGTATCCGAACAAGCTTGAGGTGATGAATCAGGCTATCAATGAGCATCCGGCGGACATCTACTACCACGATGAGGATGAGGTAGAAGAGGATGGCAGCGGTAAGAAGCGCATTTCCTACCGCCAGTTGGATGCTGCGGATCCGGTAGAGGATTTGGTCATTAATGGCAATACCTTATCGACTTCCGCGACCGTGATTAAGCGTCAGTTTTTCCTGGATGCAGATCCATACAGTGCTAAGGCTCGCGTAGGTGAGGATTATGAGTGCTGGATTAAGCTTGGTGTTGCAGGCGGTACCTTCTACCATGTGGACCAGGTGTTGGGCCAGTACGTGCGTATGTCCACTTCTCTTACCATGAAGAGTGTGGATTACATGAAGGCTTCCAACGAGCGTATTGTGGATTTCTATGATTACTTGAATCCGGCGAAGCATTCTGCAGAGGAGATTGCTGCGATGAAGGACGCACGTCGTGCTTTCAACGAGTACCTGGTTGGTCGCTTTTACCATGCCAACAAGGATTACAAGACGGCTCGCGCGTACTACAAGAAGTCTCTTGGTATGGATAAGGGGAACAAGAAGTGCCACGTTGCGAACATTCTGGCAATGTTGCACGTAAGAGTATAATCGGCGCTTTGGCGCCTTAACGGGGGCATCTTCATGAAGTTGGGCATCGAATTCCTATATCTGCTACAGGCGCTGCGGTTGTCCTGTGGCAGTATCTTCGACAACTTCATATTGTTTATCACAGACATGGCAGGCATTCTGCCATGTTTTCTGGTACTTGCATTCATCTATTGGTGCGGCAACAAGGAGTTGGGGCGCACCATCCTTCTCAACCTGTCTTTTGCAGGGAATTTCAATTCCATTTTGAAAAATATCTTCCGTATCCCACGCCCATGGCTTCGGGATCCACGGATTGTGCCGGTATCCGATGCGTTGTATGATGCCGGCGGTTACTCTATGCCAAGCGGTCATGTAACCCGCGCGGTTGCTACCTATGGTACCACCGCCATCTATCTGTCTCCACGGAAGATGAAAAAAGAATACACCATCCGCCAAGTCTGCGGCGGCTTCCTATGGGCCTTGGTGGCGCTGATTATGTTTTCCCGCATGTACCTGGGTGTACATACCCCATGGGATGTGTTAGCAGCCCTTGGTCTTGGATTCCTATGGATGGCCATCGTGCAGTTGGCCAAGACCTATGTGAAGGATGAGTATATTCTGCTTGTGGGACTGGCCCTAGCTCTCTATAGCTGTTACAAGTACGGCGTCAATGCCAATGGGGGCATGGCTATCGGCTTGTTGCTGGGATGGTACGTAGAATCCCGGTGGATTCGCTTCTCCGTAGACGGAACTGCCATGGAGAAGGCGTTGCGGTTCTTAGTGGGCAGTGGCTTCTTGGTATTGATTCTAAAATTCCTACCACAGTTTCTTACCGTATTTACCTTATCCCGGTACGCCAACTTCGTGACGAACCTGGTAGCAGGGTTGTTTGTGACCATTGTATATCCGTTATGTTTCCACCTGGTGCACACCGGACGGGTGAGCATGCGCCGGATCATTCTGGTAAATAGTGCGTTCCTGTGTATTTTTGTTGTGGCAGTAACTTCCATTGGTTACTACTGGACCCAGAATCCACGGTTCCTTGCAGAGGAAGATGCGGACCGTACCCGTGCTTACGAGGCCGGGGGCAGCGTGGACCTTGCCACAGGGGAGCTGAATACCGTGGATTTTCCGGCCAATGCCATGGAGATTGTGGCAGATGGCGGCTATGCTACCCAGTATCCGGCTAATTCCTATCGGTCCTTCCAGAGTGCCATGGACATGGGCGCAACAGCGGTGCGATGCGATGTACAGATGACTTCCGATGGGGAGCTGGTGTTATACGATGATGCAACGCTTTCTAAGATTGACGGAACGGATCGACGGATCATGGACTGTAGCTACTCTGAACTTGCATCCATGGATTTTGGCAGTTGGTATTCCGCAGATTTTGCCGGTGGCCAGGTCATGACTTTTGCCCAGTTGCTGCGATTATTGGAGCCTACCGATGTAAGCCTCTATATCAATCTGGTGGACAATGGTAGTGATGCCAGGGATGCCTTGGTGTCGGGCGTGTACGGTGCGCTGATTCACAGTGGTATGATGCGTCGCTGCATCTGTGTCTCCACCAACTACAGTTACTTAGAGGGCATCCGCTCCTTGAATGCGGTGCTTCCGATCATGTACGAGACCGCCAGCGGAACCTTAGACATCTTAGAGCAGTATCCGGCGGACTACTACAGCTTATATGTGGACAACGTCACCAGTGAGCTGGTGTCTGCCATTCATGAAGCGGGCAGCCAGGTCTATGTCTACGACGTAGCAGGCCCCACACAGCTTCTGAATATCTATCGCATGCAGGCCAACGGCGCTTTTGCCGACAACTACGGCCTGGCCAGTGTAGTCAGCCATCCGGAGTACTCCCTGTTGTGCGATAACTACGAAGAGTCCTACACCATGCCGGGCTTATACGGCAACTACGTGCCCCACATCTGCGAGGACATGATTTGCCAGGGCATGACCCGTACGCCGGATCACATCATTGTGTCGGCCTACAGTTATTCCGGGGATTTTAACAGTGTCCTCTATGTGATGGATTTGGCAGGTAACCTGGAAAAAATCATCGACCTTGGCTTCCGGGCCCATGTAGGTGGCTTGGCCTACGATGAGATTCATGGCGTCATCTGGGTAACAGCCCGACTTGGCCGTGTGCTGGCGCTGGATTGGAAGACCTTAAAACACGCCGTGGAGAAGGATGATCCGTACAACATCATCTATCGCCACGACGGCAGCTACCTTGCATCCTTTGATGCAGGACTGATTAACCACAAAGGCCAGAAGATTGCGTCCTTCCTTACGATTTTTGAAGGCAAGCTCTACGTAGGCAGCTACGTCAACGGGGACAATGGAATTTTAAATACCTATGAGATTGACTCCGACTGCACCGTCACGTTACAATCGTCCGTAGAGATACCGCAACGGATTCAGGGCATTACCTTCTATCGGGATGTGGCCACGGACACCAGCTACATGCTCCTTAGCGAGAGCTATTCCGTGTACGACAGCCGCCTGCTTCGTTTTGTTTACCACGAAGCCACCGAGAAGTACGAGTATCCACAGGCTTCCTGGAAGCTGCCGGAGGGCTCGGAGCAGATTGTGATGACCACCCGCGGTCTATACCTATTGTTTGAATCATCGGCCGAGAAGTACCGGAGTACCGCTCGTTTGCCGAATGACCATATTTTTCTCATCCGTTTGGTTGAGTAGTTGAGGAGAGTATATGAAGAGTGAGCGTCAATCAGCGATTCTTGATTTGATCATGAAAAAAGAGATTGGTACCCAGGAGGACCTTATGGCGGAGCTTCGCCGGGCAGGGTATGATGTGACCCAGGCTACGGTCTCCCGTGATATCAGAGAGATGAAGCTTACCAAGGTGGCTCTATCCGACGGGAAGCTGCGTTATGTGGCCTACCGCAAGAGCGAAGAGGATTTGACGGAGAAGTATCATCGCATTTTCCGGGATGGATTCCTATCTATGGACAATGCCCAGAATATCCTGGTGATTCGCACCGTTTCCGGCATGGCCATGGCTGTGGCTGCAGCCATTGATTACATGGATTTCCACGAGATTGTTGGTTCCATTGCCGGTGACGACACCATCATGTGCGCGGTGCGTTCCCTGGATGATACTGTCACCATTATGGAGCGCCTGGAGAAGATTTTGGCAGAGTAGTACACGACCGCTTCTCGGTGGTCGATTGGTATATTAACTTTTTTACTTAAGCGAGGGAAAAACATGAGAAACATCGTAATCGGACAGTCCGGTGGACCTACGGCAGCTATCAATGCGTCTTTGGCGGGAGCGTATCACCGCGCCAAGGAGCTTGGCTTCGACACGGTATATGGCATGCACCATGGTGTGGAAGGCTTGCTGCGAGAGGATTTGATTGCATTGGAGCCTTTTTTGGATGATGCGGAGGATATTGAGGTGTTGAAGCGCACCCCGGCCTCTGCCCTTGGTACCTGTCGGTACAAGCTGTGCGATTACCATATGGATGATTCCGATTACAAGAAGATCATTGCGGTGATGGAGAAGTTCGAGATTGATCTCTTCCTCTACATTGGCGGCAATGATTCTATGGATACAGTGAAGATGCTGTCTGACTATGCAGCAGAGCATGGCCTGCCACAGCGTTTTATGGGCATTCCGAAGACCGTAGACAACGATCTTCCGGTAACGGATCACTGCCCGGGATACGGTTCTGCAGCAAAATACATCGCCACTTCCCTGAAGGAAGTCATGCGGGATAACAACGCCGGAGATGTGAACAAGCCAACCATTATTGTAGCTGAGATTATGGGCCGCAACGCCGGATGGCTCACCGCTGCAGCTGCACTGTGCAAGGGCGCTGATTGTAAGGGCGTGGATGCCATTTTCCTTCCGGAGAAGGTGTTTGATCTGGATGCCTTCCGTGCACTGGTAAAGCGCCTTGGCGAGGCCAAGAAGCCGGCGCTCATTGCAGTGTCTGAGGGCGTGAAGCTTGCAGACGGCCGTTATGTGTGTGAATTGTCTGCGGATGTAGCTGTGGATGCTTTCGGACACAAGCAGATGTCCGGAACCGCTGCTTATCTGTGCAGTTTGATTCGTTCGGAGTTTGGTTACAAGACCAGATATATTGAGTTTTCTACCTTGCAGCGTGCTGCCAGCCACTTGGCTTCCCGTACCGATGTGGACGAAGCCTTCAATTGTGGCGTGGCTGCAGTGAACCTGGCTGTTGAGGGCCATACTGGTGAGATGATTGTTATGAAGCGTGATATGTCTTCTCCGTATGCCTGCCATATGGAAGGCTACGACATTCATGCCATTGCGGATTTGGAGAAGACCCTGCCGTTGGAGTGGATTACCGATGACTACGGCCTGACTGTGGAATTCGAGGAGTACGCCCGCCCGCTCATCGCCGGCGAGATGTTCCCGATTTTTGTGGATGGCCTGCCACAGCATTTGGTGATTGCAGAGTAGCGCCCAGAGCCGCATTGCGGGGCGCTACTATGGGCCAAAATCAGTATTTGAATTGTCTTGGCGCATAGATACTGATGTAGTATCGCACTTGCTGGTATACCCATAGGCCGAAATCAGTATTTCAGTCTGTAGGAAGCGCATATACTGAAATCTGACTCCAGACGAGACTCGCCCAAGGCGCTGAAATCAGTATTTGAATTGTCATAGCATTCAGATACTGAAGCAGTATCGCCATAGCAGGCAATCCAGAGTGTTAGAATCAGTATATGAGGCTATAGAAAGAGTAAATACTGAAATATAGCTCTGTGCCAGACAACCCCAAGGGGCTGAAATCAGTATATGAATTGTCCTGACGTTCAGATACTGATGTAGTATCGTACTTAATGTGATACCCATAGGCCTAAATCAGTATTTCAGCCTGTAGAAAGCGCATATACTGAAATCTGACTCCAGACGAGACTCGCCCAAAGCTCTGAAATCAGTATATGAATTGTCATAGCGTTCAGATACTGAAATAGTATCGCCTCTGCTGGGATTCCGAAGTGTTAGAATCAGTATATGAGGCTGTAGAAAGAATAAATACTGAAATCCGCATATAGTATGCGGAGAATCTCTATGATTGGCCTTGTCAAATATTGATAAGAATTCGTAACAAAGTCAAGCCCAGAGCCGCTTTGCGGGGCGAAGCCGGCTTGACGAAGAGAAGAATTCTTATAAGATGTTGACAGGCCAAGCAGAGAAGAGAAAATAAGAGCAACAGAAATAATATTTGGTGGCAATGTGCCACGTTCTTCTACAGGAAGAGTATTAAAACTTGCCTTCTCAAGCTCAAATTTCTCTTTTGCTCTTGTCCAAATGGTAAGATTTTTTATAACAATTTTTGCCACTGTCGTGTACAAATATTTTAATTTCCAGAATTGCCTTCGTTTCGGGCAGTGTAGAACTTCTCTCAACCACGCGGGTTAGAGGGGTATTTATTAAACGTTTATTAAATCTTCAAAAATAGGGATGACAAATCGGAATGGGATTGTATAATGAACATGCTCTTGGGGAGCGAATCATACAAGTCCTTTCTAGCAGCCGGTTTCCGTGGCACTCCGCCATGGAACTCGGTGAAGAATCCCGGTAGTCCCCTGTAGGTTTTTTATAGAATAGGTGAAGCGATGTTAGTTAGTTTGCATGTCAAAAATTTAGCATTAATCGATGAAGAAGAAATCCTCTTCGGTGATGGCCTAAACATCTTGTCCGGTGAGACCGGAGCTGGTAAGTCCATCATCCTTGGTGCCCTGGACTTGGCCCTTGGCGGCAAGATCCAGAAGGATGCTCTTCGTGACGAGAATGCAGAAGGCTTGGTGGAGGCTGTTTTTTCTGTAAGCACCGACAAAGAGCGGGAGGCTCTGCGTGCCTTGGAAATCGAGCCATACGATGATGAGGTAATTCTCACACGTAAGATTTCCGCAACCCGTGCTGCAGCCCGCATCAATGGCGAGACGGTGCCTGCCGGAAAAATGCGAGACGTGGGAGCTCTTTTATTGGATATCCACGGACAGCACGATCACCAGTCCTTGTTACATAAGAAGAAGCATTTGGAATTCTTGGATGCTTTTGCGAAGGATGCCCTCGGTTCCCGCAAGGAAGAGCTGGCGGAGGCGTATCGCGCCTATGTTTCCAAGAAGGAAGAGTATGACAATGCCAACTTGGATGAGCAGGCCCGTGCCAGAGAACTCTCTTTTTTACAGTATGAAGTAGAAGAGATTGAGAATGCCAAGCTGCGTCCCGGCGAGGATGACGAGGTGGAAGAGGAATATCGCAAGATGGCCAATTCCCACAAGATCATGGATGCGCTGAACGAGGCTTATGGCGAGACCGGAGCGGCGGATGCTGCGGGAGACCGCATTGGTCGGGCACTTCGCATGATTCACATGGTCAGCGAGTACGACGAGGCTATAGGTAGCCTGGCGGATCAGCTAGCGGATGTGGATAATCTGTTGAATGATTTCAATCGGGAATTGTCCGATTATATGAGCTCCGCGGAGTTTAACGGGGAGCGGTTTGCTGAGGTGGAGAGCCGCCTGAACCTGATTAATGATTTGAAGGCCAAGTACGGCGCGTCTATTGAGCTGATTCTTGAGGAGCTTGAGAAAAAGCAGGCCCGCATCGAGAAGCTGGCGGATTACGATTTGTATCTGGAGAATCTGGCCAAGGAAGTGGCTTCCTTGGAGGCAGAGGTGGCACGATTGTGCGACGAGATTTCCGGTATTCGTAAGAGCGCGGCGGAGGATTTGTGTGCGCAGGTGCGCCAGAGCTTGTTGGATTTGAACTTCTTAGATGTGAAGTTTTCTATGGATTTTGCAGAGCTTGCCCATTACACCGCCAACGGTAAGGATGATTGTGAGTTCTTGATTTCCACTAACCCGGGTGAGCCGGTGCGTCCGCTGAAGGACATTGCTTCCGGTGGTGAGTTGTCCCGTGTCATGCTGGCGTTGAAGACAGTGATGGCAGAGGGCGATGAGATTGATACCTTGATTTTCGATGAGATTGATGCCGGTATCTCCGGTCGTACGGCCCAGGCGGTTTCCGAGAAGTTAAGTGTCCTCGGTCGCCGTCATCAGGTGATTTGTATTACCCACTTGCCACAGATTGCTGCTATGGCGGATCATCACTTCTTGATTGAGAAGAATGTGGAGAGTGGCGCAACCATTTCCCGTATTCATTCGTTGTATGGGGATGAGATCGTGGATGAGCTGGCACGTATGCTTGGTGGTGCGGTGATTTCCGACGCAGTTCGTGAGAACGCAAGAGAGATGAAGAACTTAGCGTCAGCTAAGAAAGATAGTTTATAAATATGATTTGTTCGGCGCAGCAACATGCTGCGCCGCGTATAGACCGGCGCATCGCGCCTGTCATTCTAGTTTTTTCAAGTGGCATTCGCCACGGAATTTCCAAGAGAGTAGTTGTAGTATTGATCTAAATGAAAGTGAGGATTTGATGATTATCAGGGATTCTTTGCGCAATCAGATGGGAGATATCTGCGCTTATGAGCTGCAGTTACAGGATTTGAAGCAGGGCATGGAGTATATTCGCTTTGCCAGCATGCAGTCCGCGCCGGAGCGGGCCTGGTACCGCGTTTCGCACATGCGGGATATTGTCCGCCGCCAGCAGGTTGTCTTTGAGCGCCGTGTTGCACTGATGGAGAGCTGGCGCGGGCGCTTGTACTGTTTGTGGTATCGCAGCCTCGTGAAGCTGGGCGCGTATGGCCTTTTGGCCAACGCACCCCTGGCCCTGCTACCCGATAAGCAGCGGGAGAATCAGTAATTCGCCGCCCTGGCCGGGAATATACTGATATGGCGAAGCGGCAGGAGTAGGAGCAGGGAAGGAAGGGCATATTTTTAGTGAAGTGAAGCTGACGGTTATACTTCACTAAAGAATGGCATGGCTCCCGAGCAGCTGAGTATCGCAGATTGTAGTGAAGTTCTCGCAAGGCGAGCCCTTCACTAATAATTGACGCGCCTCCCGTGCTCATGAGTATCGCGGATTGTAGTGAAGTTCTCGCAGGGCGAGCCCTTCACTAAAGAATGGCATGGCTCTCGAACTGCTGAGTATCGCGGATTGTAGTGAAGTTCTCGCAAAGCGAGCCCTTCACTAATAATTGACGCGCCTCCCGTGCTTATGAGTATCAGAATCATTAGTGAAGTGGATGATATTTTTGGATTATGACTAAGATTGGAGTTTTTTATGAATCAATCAGAGATTAAGAGCCGGCAGAGAATGCTTCTGGCCGAGCGTAAGAGTATTGCTAAGCTGTCTGCCAATGCTCCAAAGGAGAACCTGCAGATTAATAGAAACAAGTTTGGGTACTATTTTTATTCCAGATATGTGGATGTAGAAGGCAAGGAGCATCGGAAATACATACACCGTAAGGAGAAGGAATTGATTACGCGCCTTGCATTGAAGAGGTACTGTCATCTTCGTGACAAGGAAATACAGTTAGAATTGGATGCGTTGGAGAGTTACGAGAAGGTAGGACAATTCCATGGGCGGTATTCGGCGGAGGATTTGCTTTATCGAACGCCGGTAATATCAGAACTATTGCAGCCGATTTTAAAGCCGGTAGCGTATCGCGCAAAGCAATGGGTCGAGGAAGGTAATCCAAGCACCTACCGCGAAGAAGAAAAACGCCACAGCTCCAAGGGCGGTTTAAAAGTCCGCTCCAAGGCGGAAGCCATGATTGCAAGCTGTTTAGAAGAGCGTGGCATACCCTTCCGCTATGAGGACCGCATACGCTTACAAGGCGGAAGTGCAATTCCGGATTTTACCATTATGAATCCGACAACCGGGAAGAAAATCTATTGGGAGCACCTTGGCATGATGGATGACATGGCTTATTACGAATCTGCAATTGAGAAGCTGGCCATGTACCAGGCGAATGGGATCTATCTCGGCAATAACCTAATCCTGACGGTAGAAACTTTGCAACAACCACTGACTTATAAGACGATTCAGGGAATGGTGGAGAGCATTATTGACTGCTAGATGTGTAAAACATCTGCTTGCAAAAGTAAAACAATCGCATTATTCTTATAGTATAAGGAGGGTTGTTTTATGGCAACTACAACGGTAAAAGATACGAACTTTAATATGAGAATGAATAAACAAAAGAAGATAAGCTTAGAAGAATTGTATGGAAGCCTAGGCATGACATTGGCCGAAGCGGTGAATATATTTTTTGAAAAATCCTTAATGGAGGGCGGAATCCCATTTGATGTCAGAGTACCTCGCTATAACAGGGAGACCGAGGCTGCCATCCAGGAGGCCAAGGATATCATGAATGGAAAAAAGCACGTCAAATCCTACGCAACAGCTTCTGAGCTATTTGCGGAGCTGGATGAGGAATGAAGTATACATTAAGGACTACAACGAAGTTTAGGAAAGACTACAAGCGCTGTAAGAAACGTGGTTGTAATATACGGCTTTTGGAGGAAGTGCTTGATGCTTTATTAAGTGGAGAAGAGCTTAACGCTAAGTATTATGATCATCCCTTGCATGGGAATTATGAAGGCTTTCATGAGTGCCATATTCTGCCGGATTGGCTTTTGATCTATGCGAAGAATGAGAACGAGCTAATTCTTACAGCTACGAGAACAGGGAAACATAGTGATTTATTCGATGAATAACGGGTGATGATTATGAATGGACAATATAATGCTAGACCATATTCTAAGGCGGAAATTCCGGAAGTCCAGATTGACTATCGTGGGCTTGTTCAGTATGCGAAGGCTTTGAATAAAACAGTTCCGGAATTAACAGATGCAGAGAAAGAAATGTTCATCAAGAACATGACAATGGATGAAGTTCGAGAAAAAATGCTTCCATAGCATTGTGGATGAGGAATGAACCTTGGGGCCTGAGTAATCAGGTCCTTTTTCAGTATCTGTACACTGTCTGGAAGCAAATACTGATATGGCGAAGAGGCAGGAGTAGGAGCTGGAGAGGAAGGGCAATTCTTAGTGAAGTGAAGCTGATGGTTATACTTCACTAAAGAATGGCATGGCTTCCGGGCTGCTGAGTATCGCAGATTGTAGTGAAGTTCTCGCAAGGCGAGCCTTTCACTAAAGAATGGCAAGCATCCCGAGCTCATGAGTATCGCAGATTATAGTGAAGTCCTCGCAAGGCGAGCCCTTCACTAAAGAATGGCATGCATCCAGAGCTCATGAGTATCAAAAACTATAGTGAAATCCTTGTAGAATGAGGACTTCACTAAAAAATGACACATTCCTGGCGCCGGGGGAGAGGTGAAATGGATAGAAGTCCTCATGCCTCCCCCATGATTGTATTTTCCTCACACATCTACTAAAATATGACCTAGTGAATCGAACTAGAAAGAGGTAGAGATATGAAAGCTAGTAAATATATGGTAGCGCTTGCGCTGACAGCAACCATGACCGCTTCCCTCATCGGCTGCGGAAGCTCTGATGATGTGAAGGTCATCGATGGCAATTCTAAGACCGAGACTACTTCCGAGGCGGATAAGACAACCGCAGCTGGATACGTCTTCTCTTACAAGGGAACCGAGATTCCGGTGGATGCAGATTTCGCACCAATCCTTGAGGCTCTGGGCGAGCCGGGAAGCTACTTCGAATCCCCAAGCTGCGCGGCACAGGGCATTGGCAAGCACTACACCTACAATGATTTCGAGATTGAGACCTATCCGGATGGGGATGTGGACCGTGTACTCTATGTGATGTTAAAATCCGACGCAGTCTCCACTGCAGAGGGCGTGAACACATCTTCCACCAAGGAAGACATCATCGCTGCATACGGCGAGCCAACGGAAGAAGTCACCGGATCCTTGATCTATGAGACAGGCGACATGAAGCTGAAGTTCTTATTCAACGATGGAACCATGGTCTCCATCGAGTACGATAGCTTGAAGGCATAGGAAGAGGACGAACATGAAAAACGAAAGCACGGACATCAAGCGTCGGAATCGCCGCCGCAAGGGAAAGGCTGGACGCAAGAGAATACTTATCCCCGGAATCATCGCAGGCATCCTTGCAGCTATCGGCTTCGGACTCTTTGTTTATTACGAGGAGAAAACAGACCTTGTCTACAAGGAAGTGTGGTTAGAAGCCGGAAGCGAAGCGCCGGATATTACGGAGTTCCTTAAGCGTCCGGAAGAAAAAGTGACCTTCTCCAAGGATTCCACCTTTGATACCGCAGTGCCGGGTGAGTACAAGCTTACTATCAACTATAAAATGCCAATCTTCGGAACTGTTGGACTTCCAACAACTTTGCACATTACCGATACGGTTGCGCCAGAGGTGACTACGGTGGAGAGCTATCGATTCTTCACCTTCCAGAAGGAAACACCGGAGGCTTCCGACTTAGTAACCGCGGTAAAAGATGCGACCAAGTGCGAAGTGGCCTACGCCAAGGATTATGACTTTACCAAGGTGGGTGCTTTTGACGTAGAAATCCAGGTTACGGATTTGGGTGGAAATACAACAAAAGCGACTGTCCCTTGTGAAGTCATTGAAGACACCAAGGCTCCAACCATCGAGGGCGTAGCCCCATTGGCTTATTGCCAGGGCGATACCATTTCCTATACCGCAGAGGTGACCGTAACAGATGATTACGATGAGCATCCGAGCTTAGAAGTGGATACCTCCAAGGTCAATCCGGACAAGCGTGGCATCTATCCGATTACCTACACTGCAACGGATGCAGCCGGTAACGAAGCAACTGCAGAGACCACCATCCAGATCAAATCTATGATCATTGCAGCAGCAACGCCGGATACGGTGAATGGCATGGCGGATGCAGTACTTGCGGAGATTACCACACCGGACATGAGCCAGCTAGACCAGGCTAAGGCTGTCTACGATTGGGTGGTGGACAACATCACTTACTCCGAGAGCGCCGGCATCGACGACCTCTATTCCGCAGCCTATCGCGGCCTCTATAATCGTGTGGGAGACTGCACCGTGAAGCAGAAGACTGCCGAAGTGATGCTGAATCGACTTGGCATTAAGAACATGGAGATTGAAAAAATCAGAGATACCCGTGGACATTACTGGTTGTTAATTGACGTGGGCGAAGGCTGGTACCACTACGATCCGAACCTCCAGTTGGATGGAACCACCATCTTCTACTGGCACGATGCGGACCTGTGGGAGTACTCCAACACACACCACAACACCCACAACTATGATCCAAGCAAGTATCCAACCATTCAGTAAATAAAACACCCGACGGAACCGTCGGGTGTTTTCAATTCTAATCTTATTCTTTGATTGCAGGAATGCCTGCCGCCCGAAGCACCAGGCGAATATCGCCGTTCTTGGCAACCACCACATGATCTAAGCTGGCGTTGCAAGCCAGTAGCGCATTCTTTATTTCACCCATGGTATGCTTGCCGGTGTTTAGGTAGATGGCATCCATACCAACGGCTGTTGCAATTCCAACATCCGCCTTCACTTCATTACCAATCATTACGGAATCCTGCACATCCAGGTTGTGCTTCTCCATCAGCTTCCGCAGGAAGTCCCGGTCCGGCTTCTTGATGCCAAGCTCCGAGGAGATGAAGATATCATCGAAGGAATCCAGTAGCCCGCAGGTCTTCAACTCGTCTTCGGTAAAAATCCACTGTGCATTGGAGAGCAGATAGATGTGTCCGCCCGCCGCGCGAATAGCTGCTAAGACTTCCTGCACGCCCGGATAGAGTTGTAATCTGGCCCGGGAGGTTTCACGGAAGGTCTTGCACACCTGTTCGGTATCAGCAGAAGAGCAGGAACCGTCTAAGATGCGATTCCAGACTTTTTCAATCTTAATCTCCGGATAAGCGCTTCCGTTCTGGGCTGCAAGCACCGCTTCCTCTTCCTTTACCATGCGAAGATAGTCTTCCTGCAGCTTCGTGCCTGTGATGAAGGTGTTGTATTTTTCTTGAAGTTCGATGGACATCCACTCCCACAGCATGGAGCTGTCCTCGTTGGTGCGGATGTCAATCAGCGTTCCGTATAGGTCGAAAATGTAATTCTGATACTTCATATTTTGGCCTTTCCTATGGTCTCCCCTGCGTATCTATCCCTATTATAACAGCTCCCCGGCCACATTGACAGCCGCCCGCCTAAAAACGTATACTTGATAAGTTAGGATGGTACGAAAATGAACAATCGATATACCCTTGGCGTCATCGGTGGCATGGGCCCCATGGCGACCGCAACTTTTATGCAAATCTTAATAGAAAAAACCGAAGCGTCCTGCGACCAGGAGCATTTGCCTATGGTGGTGCGTCATGTGCCTTTTACGCCGGATCGCACTGCATATATATTGGGGAAAAGTACCGACAGTCCCGAAGATTCCATTCGGGAAGCGGCAGAAGCCTTAGTGGCGGATGGTGTGCGAGAGATCGCCATTCCTTGCGTGACCTCTCACTTTTTCCATGACAAGATTCAAAAAGAAATCCCGGTTCCTATGTTGGACGGGGTAGAGGATACCGCTCGAACCCTTGCTGATGAGGGCGTTCGGAAGGTGGGCATCATGGCTACCAGCGGTACGGTGACCGCGGGCCTGTTTACCGAGGCATTTCGTCCTTACGATATGGAGTGCATTTATCCGGATAAGGAACACCAGGAGATGGTCATGAGCATCATTTATGATTGTGTGAAATCCAACAAAATACCGGATGAGAAAACTGTCCATGAGGTGTTGTCCCACCTGCGCAATCACGGCGCCGAGACGGTGGTATTGGGATGCACGGAGTTGTCCTTAATCCCGAAGGAATATTTGGAAGGAGAGACCTTAGACGTGCTGGAAGTGTTGGCGCTTCGCTGTCTGAAGGATTGGAACCATGAGAAATAATGTTTTAAGTTATTTAGTTACAACGGCCATGGAGGTGCCGGACAAGGTGGCTTTCTCCGGAGAGAAGTCATCCCTTACCTTCCGACAGCTGTGGGATGGTAGCCGAAGCGCTGCAACCACGCTGATTCGGGACGGGTATGATCATGAACCGATTCTCATTTTTATGGAGAAAAGTCCGGAAGAAATCTGTGCCTTCTTCGGTGTGATTACTGCCGGATGTTACTACGTGCCTATCGATGAAGAGATGCCGGCATCCAGAATCGACCTGATTATCGATAACTGCAAGCCAAGAGCGGTGATTTTCGATGATAGTACAGCAGAGAAGTTAGAGAGCTTATCTTTTACCGGAGCCAAGATTCACTACAAGGATTTGGTGGCAACCCCAGCGGATGGGGACTTGATCGCTGAGCGCATGGACAAGGCATTGGATATTGATCCGATTTATATCGTCTTTACTTCCGGTTCTACCGGCGTGCCGAAGGGCGTGGTGGCTTGCCATCGCTCCGTCATCGACTATGTGGAGCAGTTATCGGAAGTGGTGGGATTCACAAGAGATACGGTCTTTGGTAACCAGAGCCCGCTGTATTTCGATGCCTGCCTGAAGGAGTTGTATCCGACCATCATGTTTGGAGCCACCACCCATCTCATTCCAAAACAGTTGTTTATGCAACCGAAGAACTTAGTGGAGTACTTGAATGAGAAAAAAGTAAACACCATTTGCTGGGTAGTTTCTGCGCTTACCATGATTTCCGCTTTCAAGACGTTTGACTTGGTGAAGCCGGAATTTTTACATACCGTTTGCTTCGGAAGCGAAGTCTTCCCGAAGAAGCAGTATCGCCTGTGGCGGGAGGCCTTACCGGAAGCACAGTTTATCAACCTCTACGGACCGACGGAAGCTACCGGCATGAGCTGTTACTTCCGCTGCGACAGAGAGCTTACCGAGGAGGAGCCAATCCCGATTGGGCGACCTTTTGACAATACCCAGGTGCTGCTCTTGGATGAGAACAACCAATTGGCCAAGGACGGGGAGCCGGGAGAGATTTGTCTTCGCGGAACCTGCGTCACCTTAGGCTATTACAACAATCCGGAGAAGACGGCGGAGTCTTTTGTCCAGAATCCGCTGAATCACAACTATCCGGAGATTATTTATCGCACCGGCGACATGGGATATTACAACGAGCATCATGAGCTGGTGTTTGCATCCCGCAAGGATTACCAGATCAAGCACATGGGCCATCGTATTGAGCTGGGCGAGATCGAGGCGGACGTGGCCAAGGTGGAGGGCATCAAGATTTGCGCCTGCACCTATCAGCGGGAGAAGGACAAGATTATCCTGCATTACGTAGGAGACATGGATGAAAAAGAATTGACCAAGTCCTTGAAGGCGATGTTGCCGCGGTACATGCTGCCGGCCAAGACCCATCGCATGGACGAGATGTGTTTTACCCCAAACGGCAAGATTGACCGCAAGCGGTTAGAGAAAGAGTTTTCATAAGGAGGAACATCATGAACGTAAAAGAAGAGTTATTGGAGATTTTAGAGGAGTTGCATCCGGACATTGATTTTGCTGAGGAAGAGCAGCTCATTGATGATAAATTGTTGGATTCCTTTGATGTGGTTACTTTGGTAACCGAGATTGGAAGCGCTTTTGATGTGGAGCTTACTGCAGCAGACATGGTTCCGGAGAACTTCAACTCCGTAGATGCCATGGTTGCCATGATTGAGCGCATGATGGAGGACTAAAGATTCCATGCTGTTTACAAGCTATGCATTTATCGGCTTCGTGCTGGTGCTTCTGGTACTGTATTATGCAGTACCACGGCGCTTCCAGAAGCTGATTCTTTTTGTGGGTAATGTGTGCTTCTATGTGATGAGCGGGTGGACAAATCTCATTTTTATGGGAATCACCATTCTTTCCACATACGGCGCAGCCCGTTGGATTGGCAACAATATTGATGCCCAGAAGGCATACGTCAAAGCGCACAAGGAAGAGCTGAGCCGGGAAGAGAAGAAGGCTTATAAGGCTAAGGAAAAGAAGAAGCGGAAGCTAATTGCTGCCTTGGCTGTTATCTTGAATGTCGCACTTCTTGCCCTGGTGAAGTTCCCGAATCGCATCTTCCTATTCCTAATGCCCATGGGAATTTCCTTCTACACCCTGATGTCCTTGGGATACCTCTTGGATGTGTACTGGGAGAAGCAGAAGCCGGAAAAGAGCCTGTTTCGCTTTGCACTGTTCGTGTCCTTTTTCCCGCAGCTGGTGCAGGGACCGATTAGCCGCTTCAAGGATTTGAGTGAATCCCTCTACGCAGAGCATGCCCTGGATTGGAAAAACATCTACTACGGTTTTGTTCGTGTGCTGTGGGGATTCTTTAAAAAGTTGGTGATTGCGGATCGGTTGTCTGTTGTAATTGCAACGATTTCCGGAGACTTTGATACTTATAACGGAGCCTATATTTTCTTAGAGATGTTCCTCTATACCATCCAGTTATATGCGGACTTCTCTGGTGGAATCGACATTACCATCGGTGTGGCCCAGATGCTTGGTGTGGAAATGGCGGAGAACTTCATTCGTCCGTATTTTTCCAAGAGCTTGAAGGAATACTGGCGCAGATGGCACATCACCATGAGTACCTGGTTCCGTGATTATCTGTTCTATCCGATTAGTATCACCAAGACCATGCAGAACTTCTCCAAGTTCCTGCGTGCGCACTTCGGAGATTATATTGGCAAGCGCCTGCCGGTGTACGTGGCGTCCTTTATCGTGTGGTTTGTGACCGGTATCTGGCATGGCACCACCAGCAATTTCATTGTCTGGGGTCTGGTAAACTACGTGATTTTAATGATTTCCGAGGAGTTAGAGCCGGCGTATGCTGCGTTTCATGAGAAGTGTATTCCGGCGGAGGCCAAGGGCTGGAGAGTCTTTATGGTACTTCGTACCTTTACCATGCTTTGCTTTTTGAAGCTGTTTGATTGCTACCAGAGCGCAGGGGAAGTGTTCCGTGCTTACGGATCTGCATTTACTTTTGCAAAGCTGGATGAGCTGGTGCATGGCGGCTGGTTGCAGCTTGGAATGTCTCTTGCGGACTATGTGGTGGTTGCGATTGGAAGTGTTGTAATTCTAACAGTTAGCCTCATTCAGCGCCCAGAGAGTGTAAGAGACCAGTTGTCCCGCAAGCCTTTTGCCCTGCAGGCCGGGGTTGTGATGGCACTGTTCTTGGTGACCTTGATTTTTGGCGCCTATGGTATGGGATACGATGCGTCCCAGTTTATCTATAATCGTTTTTAGTTGGAGATTGGAATGAAAAAGAGCGTTATCCTGCGGCGGGTGGTCGCCGTGGGACTCCTATTGATTTTTATCTTATATATGCTGCAACGTCTATTGGTGCCGAAGTACATCACCGGCATTGTGGAAGGTGCTTTCGTAGCGGAGTATTATCGGGAGCCGGACAAGAATTTCGATGTGATTTTTGTCGGTGACTGTGAAGTCTACGAGAATTTTTCCCCGGCAGAACTGTGGAAGGAATACGGCATCCACAGCTATATTCGCGGTTCGGCCCAGCAGTACATCTGGCAGTCGTACTATTTGTTGGAGGATACCTTACGCTTCCATAAGCCGGAAGTGGTGGTTTTTAACATCCAGTCCTTGCAGTACGATGAGTCCCAGTCCGAGGCTTACAATCGCATGACCTTAGAGGGGATGCAGTGGAGCCCGGCAAAAGTGGGGTCTATTCGGGCATCCATGACCGAAGGAGAGCATTTCTTGGATTATGTGTTCCCGATTCTTCGCTATCATGATCGTTGGAAGGAATTGACCGCCGACGATGTAAAGTACATGTTCAAGACCGAGCCGGTAACCTACAACGGTTACTATATGCGGACGGACGTGTTGGCTGCCGGAGATATTCCGGAGGGACGTCCTCTTGAGAACTACGACTTCGGTGACAAGGCCTGGGAGTACATGGATAAGATTCGCGCCCTGTGTGAAGAAAATGATATTCAGTTGGTGATGGTGAAGGCGCCAAGTTTGTATCCGTACTGGTATCCGGAGTATGAAGAGCAGGTGGAAGCCTATGCGGCGAAGTATGATCTTCCATACTATAACTTCCTGGAGTTGCAGGAGGAGACCGGGGTGGATTATTCAACTGACACCTACGACGGCGGATTGCACATGAACCTAAGCGGAGCCAAGAAGCTGTCTCACTATATCGGACCGATTCTTCTGGAGAACGGAGCCGCTGATCGCCGGGATGATGCAGCGCTGTCCCGCATCTGGGATGAGAAGCTTGTTCGTTACGAAGAAGCCGCAAGTAAAAAAGAATGATTTGACCTCTCGGCCCTGGCCGGGAGGTTTTTTATTTCTCATGCCCCCTTGATTAACATTCTGCTGAGTCTTTTGGAGTGTCAAGGGTGCGGAGCACCTCTACGAGGCTTCGCCCTTGACACTCCAAAACGCTCAGCTATTTTGTTAGCAGGGGGCATGAGAGAAAAGCCATTTTTAGTCAAGTATTGTGGTCAGTTGGACTTCACTAACGAGTGGAAGGTATCTAGAGTATAAGCAAACCACAAATTATAGTGAACTTCATGCAGAAAGAAGAGTTCACTAACATTTGATGGCATGCCCAAGTCTTTAGGTGTCACAATTGTTAGTGAAGTCTTCTTATGGACTGACTTTCACTAATAAATGGCATGTGTCAGGAACTTGTAGGCGTCGTTGTCTATAGTGATGTTGCTGTATAACGGGAACTTCACTAATGATTTCAGTATCTGTAGTGGTGTGAGGCGAAAATACTGATATTGCGATGGCTTGAGCGCATGAAAGATATGCCATTTTCAGTATTCTAGCGCTGTGAGGAAGCAAATACTGATATGTCGCTCATCCCGACTCCTATGAGCGCATCAAAAATCAGTATCTGAGGTCGCACAGGGAGGAAATACTGATATGACGTGCATCCTGAAGCCCATGAACGTTTCGAGAATCAGTATCTGAGACTCCACAGAGTGAAAATACTGAAATATAGGTTTTTATTTCTCATGCCCCCTGCTAACAAAATAGCTGAGCTCTTTGGAGCGTCAAGGGCGAAGCCTTGTAGAGGTGCTTTGCACCCTTGACACTCCAGAAGGCTCAGCAGAATGTTAATTAAGGGGGCATGAGAGATTATTTTTTGCCCCAACATTACATCCTCGTGCAACATAATTACATGTGAAGATATCGGTAAACGTGCCATAATAGGATGCATAAGAGAGATATGTAACTATGATGCAACGTTCGTGAAGAGAATATGAGGAGGAATTGTATGTTAAATGAATCCATCAAGAAGTTAGTCCAGTACGGAATCGATGCGCAGCTTCTGCCGGAGTGTGAGCGAATCTACGCAACGAATCTAATCCTGGACTTATTTCATGCAGATGAATATGAAGATGTGGAGTGCGACCTGAGTGATTTGGACTTAGAGAGCATTCTAAAAGACTTATTGGATGAGGCGGTTGCCCGTGGCATCATCGAGGATAGCATTGTATATCGCGATCTGTTCGATACCAAGATTATGAACTGTCTGTGCCCACGTCCGGCGGAGGTGCAGCGTCGCTTTGCCGAGGAGTATGAGAAGTCTCCGGAGGCAGCAACCGAGTACTTCTATCAGCTGTCCCGCGCCAGCGACTACATTCGTACCTATCGCGTGGCAAGAGATTTGAAGTGGACCACCGATACCAAGTATGGCACCTTGGATATCACCATTAACTTGTCCAAGCCGGAGAAGGATCCGAAGGCCATTGCAGCAGCACTGTCTGCTAAGAACTCCGCATATCCGAAGTGCCAGTTGTGCATGGAAAATGAAGGTTATGCAGGACGTGTGAACCATCCGGCCCGAGAGAATCACCGTATCATCCCGATTACCATCAACGATAGCAAGTGGGGATTCCAGTATTCTCCGTATGTTTACTACAACGAGCACTGCATCGTCTTCAATGGTGAGCATACTCCGATGAAGATTGACCGTGCGGCATTTGTGAAGCTGTTTGATTTCGTAAAACAGTTCCCGCATTACTTCCTTGGATCCAATGCGGACCTGCCAATCGTAGGCGGATCCATCTTAACCCACGACCATTTCCAGGGCGGACATTACACCTTCGCTATGGAGCGTGCCGAGATGATTGAAAAATTCACCGTACCTGGATACGAAGATGTAACCGCCGGCATTGTAAAATGGCCGCTGTCCGTGATTCGTTTACAGTGTAAGGATGAGAAGCGCATCATTGACCTTGCGGACCATATCCTTGCAGCATGGCGTGGATACACCGACGAAGCAGCATTTATCTTTGCTGAGACCGACGGAACACCGCATAACACTATTACACCGATTGCCAGAAAAAGAGGAGATCTCTTCGAGCTGGATTTGGCACTGCGCAACAACATTACAACAGAAGAGCATCCAATGGGTGTCTATCACCCACATGCACATTTGCATCACATTAAGAAGGAAAACATCGGCCTCATTGAAGTCATGGGACTTGCCGTACTTCCAAGCCGCTTGAAAGGTGAGCTGGAGCAGTTAAATACAGCTATCCGTGAAGGCAAAGATCTGCGCGTAGATGAAACCTTGGCAAAGCATGCGGATTGGGTAGAGGAGTTCTCTAAGAATTATCCGGAGCTGGCCAATGGATGCACTGCCGATGAAGCACGTCTTACCGAAATCTTACATCAGGAAGTGGGTAAGGTCTTCTGTGAAGTGTTAGAATGCGCAGGCGTGTATAAGTGCACAGATGAGGGATTATCTGCGTTCCGTAGATTTATCGCTACCCTGTAGAATCCGCCACAGTAGGCGATTACTTTATAATTTCTTAAGAAAATTTGGTAAACCTAACTAAAACAAATAATATACAAAGTGTTGTGGTTGTCTATTATTACCGCACAAGATTGAAAACTGTTTAGAATCTGTTTATAATAGACAGAGTGAGAACATATTGTAATAAGAGGAGGAATTCTTATGTTATTTCAACTTTACAGCGATCACGCTGCCGTACAGTTGGTTGGATGGCTTCTCGTATTCTGCGGACTTGTTCTGTTGAATGAGATTGGTCGTCGTACTAAGATCGGCGGAATGCTTATTTTCGTAATCATTCCTTTGATCTTAACCGTTTACTTCATCGCAATCCACCTTGGTGCATTTGGTGGAGCTAACAGCGATACTATGAAGTACATGGATGGATGGTTCCATTACTTCAAGCTCTATGCTGCTGACATCGGATGTGTCGGCTTCATGATGATCAAGTACAAATGGGGACTTGGTAAGCAGGAGTGGTTCAAATGGTGGCCTTGGTTCATCGTTTCCGCTAACATCATGATCGCTAACGTATCTGATATGGAGTCCGCTCTTGCAGCATACGCAATCTCCGGTAACTTCTCCGGTGCTTGGTGGGCATCCAACGAAGGTGTATTCATCTACGGTGGTTGGTGGAACATCCTCAACGCAATCGCAGGTATGATCAACATCTTCTGTATGACAGGTTGTGTGAAGCTTTACACTTCCAAGGACAAGAACCATAGCGATATGCTTTGGCCTGATATGACCATCTGGTTCATCCTTGCTTATGATGTATGGAACTTCGAGTACACTTACTTGAACCTTCCTACTCATACTTGGTACTGTGGTGTTGCACTTCTTCTTGCTCCTACTTTTGCTAACGCATTCTGGAACAAGGGTGGTTGGATTCAGAACCGTGCAAATACCTTGGCTATCTGGTGTATGTTCGCTCAGATCTTCCCTCTTTTCCAGTTGGGAAGCAAGTTCGCAGCAGTTCTTCCACGTGTATACGGTGGAGCAACCGAGCAGGGCGTAACTACTATGCAGTTGTATGACCAGGCAATCGCTCTTTACAACGCTGGACAGGGCAAGACCTCTGCAGCTGGCGACGCTATCGCTGCTATGGGTATCACCGCTGATCCTACCGCTCAGGGCGTAGTTGCTGTTATGGCTTTAGCCATCAACGTTGTTTGCATCATGGTTATCATTAAGAGATCCATCGCTAACGGACGTAACCCATACGCCAACAACGTATTCGAAGGAACAAGAGACTTCGAAGAGGCTATGGCTCGCGCAGAGTAATCTGCAACATACACAATATAATATGTGCTTACATAGGGCTTCCGCAGATGCGGGAGCCCTAATTAATTACCCTGGGAAAATATCAGACAAAATAGCGTTGAAGCATATTATTGTTTGAAAAGTATACTTATGCTACACTATATAGGGGGGCGAATCTACAGCGGAGGAGCCATTCACTATGTCGAGATATCAATTTGAAGAGCAAGAGCTGAAATTAATTGAGGGGAGCAGCATCCCTTGCGCTGTCTATCAGTTTATCGACAAGCGTGTTGTAACCATTGCATTATCCAGTGCTTTCTGTGAAATGCTGCACTATGAGCCAATGGAAGAAGCTTATCGGCTGATGGACAATGATATGTATCGTGATGTTCATCCGGAAGATGCTGCCTGGGTGGCCAATGAGGCGGTTCAGTTCGCAACCCAGGGCGGAGAATACAATGTGGTCTATCGTACCAAGGTGGGAGAGGACTACATCATTTTGCATGCCATCGGGCATCACGTCAATATGCCAACCGGCGAACGATTGGCTGTCATTCACTATGTCAACGAAGGTATTTTTCAGGAAGAAGATTTTAACCGGGCCGGCCTTCATCGTATGCAAACCCAGTTTATCGAATCCCGTCGGCAGGGCGGCAAATACAGCTATGACTATCTGACTGGTCTACCGGAGATGAACTATTTCTTCGAACTGGGAGAAGCGGCCAGAGAACGTTATCTGGATGAGGGAGACGCCGGGTATATTCTTTTTATGAATTTGAATGGTATGAAATCCTTTAACCGAAGCTTCGGTTATGCGGAAGGTGATCGGTTAATCCAGGCTTTTTCCAGACTGTTGGTCCGTTATTTTTCCAACGATAACTGCTGTCGTACCACAGCAGATCATTTTGCCGTATACACCAACAAACCAGATATTGAAGAAGTCTTAGAGAACCTGATGGAAGATGCGAAGCACATCAACGGTGGGAATACGCTACCGGTGCGCATTGGTGTCTATTCGGCTACCCTTGGTTGGATTTCTGTTGCTGCAGCCTGCGACATGGCCAAGCTTGCTTGCGATTCCGTGGAGAATGAGTTCGCATCCACCTATACCTTCTTCGACCAGGAAATGGTGAATCGCTATGAGGGTAAGCATTACATTTTAGAGAATATTGACCGGGCCATCGAGGAAGGATGGCTTCAGGTGTACTATCAGCCCATTATTCGTGCCGCCAATGGACGAGTCTGTGACGAGGAGGCCCTGGCCCGCTGGATTGATCCCAAACGTGGCCTGATTCCGCCGGAGGTATTTATACCGATTCTGGAAGATGCGAAGCTGACCTACAAGATGGACCTCTATGTGGCAGATCAGGTACTGAAAAAAATCAACATGCTAAAAAAGGCCGGTTTGTATCTGGTCCCCAATTCCATCAACCTATCCCGTACGGACTTCTATGCCTGTGACATGGTGGAGGAGATTGACCGAAGAGTACAGGAAGCCGGCGTGGAGCGGCGGTTTATTACCATTGAACTAACCGAGAGCTACGTTATGCAAGATACGGACTTCATCCGGGTCCAGGTGGAACGCTTCCAGAAGCTGGGATATCGGGTCTGGATGGATGATTTCGGTAGCGGATATTCCACACCGGATTTGTTGCAAAAAATACATTTTGATGTAGTTAAAATCGATAAGAAATTCGTAGATAAAATTGAAACCAGCGAGGAGAATCGTGTCATCATCACAGAGCTGATGCGCTTAGCTGCCGGCCTTGGTAGCGAGACCGTGGCGGAAGGCGTGGAGACGGATGCCCAGGTGGAATTTTTAAAAGAAATCGGATGTACCAGATTGCAGGGATTCAATTATTGCCAGGCGATACCGGTGGAGAAGATCTTCGAACGCTACGAGAAGGGTATCCAGGTGGGCTTCGAGAATCCGGAGGAGTCGGAGTACTATTCCGCCATTGGTAATATCAATCTCTACGATATGTCCTTCTCCATTGAGGATAGTGATAGCGAGAGCACGGTCCACTATTTCGATACCATGCCCATGTGCATTATGGAGACCAAAGAGGAAGGCATGCGGTTGGTTCGTGGCAATAAGTCCTACCGGGAATTCGTGTCCCGCTACTACCCGGGTGTGGAGCCGGATGAGCGGAAGGTGTTTACCTATGAACAGTGCCAGATGTCTAGGGAGCATATCTATAGCATCCTCGAGGAAAAGAGCGACGGCGAAGGTCATACGGTGGATTTGCGAGGCAGCGAGGGAGATGTGATTCATGTGTATTCCCGCCGTATTGCGAAGAACCCGGTGAACGGCTCCATATCCGTCGCCCTGATGGTGCTTGGCTGTGAGGAAAAAGAGCAGGCGCAAAAACGTTGGGAAGAAAACGAACGCTTGGCCCAGGAGCGCAAGACCTACAATCGTATTATGGCGTTATCCGGGGATTTCCTGTGTATTTACAGCGTAGACCCGAAGACGGATCATTACATGGAATATGGCCCGTCGGAGCTGTACAAGAAGCTTGGCGTTGCTTCGGAGGGCAATGACTTCTACGGAGAGACCCGTAAGAACGGTGCGGATGTGGTGTATATCGAAGATATGGATGTATTCCTGTCCAGTGTCACCAAGGAAAATGTCATGCGGGAAATCGAAAAGAACGGTGTCTTCGTCCTGAATTACCGACTGCGTATTGCCGGTGTTCCGCGGTATGTTTCTCTGAAGGCCACGATCGTAGAGGAGGAAGAGGGACCGGTTATCGTCTTTGGCCTTATCGATACAGATGCCAAGGTGAAAAAAGATGAAGAGTACGCAAGAAAGCTTCTGGCGGCAAGAGATATTGCAAATCTGGATGCCTTAACCGGTGTAAAGAATAAGCATGCCTATACCGATGCGGAATCCCAGATGGATGCGCTAATCGAAGCAGGCGAAGTCACCGATTATGCGGTGGCGGTATTCGATTTGAACGGGCTGAAGGAAGTGAACGATACCAAGGGCCATCAGGCCGGAGATCAGTTCATTATCACCGGCTGCCATTTGATTTGCAACATTTTCAAACACAGTCCGGTATTCCGCGTTGGCGGTGATGAATTCGTCTCTATCATCCAGGGCGAGGATTACCACAACTTAACCACCCTGATGAAGGTCCTTGAGAAGACCAACGAAGAGCACATTGCGGAAGGCAAGGTGGTGGTGGCAGCAGGTATCTCCAGGTGCCACGGAGACAAGAAAGTATCTGTGGTGTTCAAGCGGGCAGATGCCGCCATGTATAAGAACAAAAAGATGCTAAAAGAAAAGGAAGCAGCGGCGAAGAAATAGCCCCTAGGCAAAGCGGAAGGCGATTCTTCGGCTGAAAGGATGAGCAGGAGAGCTGAGTCGAATCTTGGTCATGGGCCATAGCTCCTGTGCTTCCAATGCGATGGCACATCCCGGTGTGCAGGAGGTTCCGTCTGCAAGGGTGGCATCATCCAGATAATCTCCGGTGTAGACCACCAGAGCCGGTGCATCGGTGATTAGGTTCATTGCAAATCCAACATCCGGCCAGGAGAGCTTAGCAGCACAATCTATAGAATCTAAGAGGAAGGCGTTGTTGTAAACAGCGTCTTCTTTTATTGCGTAAAAACTGGATGCGGCATCCGTAAGATCTACAATGGTCTTCGGCAGAAAATTGACTTCGTTCTCTACCATATGATGAGCAGCGACCTGCAGCTCTAAACCATCCCGCATCCAATAGGTATGGTTGGTCAGATTGAGATAGGTTAGATCATCGGAGGCAGCATCATAGGAAATAGACAATCCCTGTCCATCCACATGATAGCGCACCCGGTAAGTACGGTTTCCTGGCCAGCCGTCCAATCCATCCGGTTGGGAAGTTACGAAACACACGGTACAACAGCATTCGGAGTAACGCAATTCCTCCATTGCCCAATTGACGGTAGCCAGATGATGGGCACCGCCGTGGAGTTGCTTGTCCTCTTCATTGGCGGGAAGGGATACTTCTAAAAGGTCCGTTTCATCTGCCATTGCAAGGAGGCGTTTCCCCGGAAGTCGTCCGGCAGTTGGGCCGACGGTAAGACCTGCTAAAGAAGTGTTGGAGCAAGATTCTGAAACATCTTCATAACATAAAGAGAGAAGATGCTCGTCTCCTGACTCGTCAAACAGGCTGATTTTTCGGATACCGGCGCCAAAGGATGTGAATTCGAAACAGATTCGTGGACATTTCGTATGCCCGGTAGCAACCGTTACAGATATGATATTTACGTCAGATGCGTTTGTTCTTTTTACAACACTCTGGCTTACGTTCATGTTGTTCCCTCCAACTATCGTCATTCTTTACAAAATTATGCATGAAAAAAGATGGAAAGTACACAACACCCCATAGCAGAGAGCAATTTTTTGAAATACATTCGCAAGTTCTGTTAATGGAAATCCAACAAACGGGTCCTATAATCAAGTTAGTAAAGGTCACCAAAAGACACAGACGTGATTTGAAATAAGGAGCGAACGGTATGAACGGAGTACTGGAATTCAAGGGGATTTCCAAGTATTTCCCGGGCGTGAAGGCTCTCGATGATGTGTCATTTAAAGCCTATGGGGGAGAGGTACTTGCCTTTTTGGGGGAAAACGGGGCAGGAAAGTCTACACTTCTTAAGATTTTAAATGGCGATTATCAGCCAACATCCGGTGAATACATTATCAACGGTGTGCAAAAGCATTTTAATTCCCCACATGAAGCAATTGAAGACGGAATCTCGGTTATTTATCAGGAGCGACAAATCCTCTTAGAGTTATCCGTTGCAGAGAACATCTATCTCGGACGGATGCCTTCCAAGAAGCTTGGATTTATCGATACCAAGAAGGCGAATCGGGATGCTAAGAAGATTATCGATGATTTTGGTTTGCCGATTGATCCATCCACCAAGGTGAAGGACATGTCCATTGCCTACCAGCAGATGGTTGAGATCATGAAGGCCTATTCCAGGGATAATCTACAGGTTATCTGTTTCGATGAGCCGACGGCGTCCTTGTCCGATGCGGAGATTGAGGCGCTGTTTACGGTTATTCGGAAGCTTCGGGATGAGGGGAAAATCATTATTTACGTATCCCATCGTATGAACGAAATCCAACAAATCGCAGATAAGGTTGCCATCTTTAAGGACGGCCGTTATGTGGACACCATCGATCCGAAGGTGGTTCCGGAGTCGGAGATGATTAAGATGATGGTCGGCCGTGACTTGGGAGATATCTACAAGGAATTGGACCGCAACACCAATATCGGCGACGTGCTCTTAGAGGTGAAAAACGTCTCCAGTGATTACGTCAAAGAGAATTCCTTCGTTCTGCATAAGGGCGAGGTGTTAGGATTCTCCGGACTGGTTGGCGCCGGCCGTACAGAGCTGATGCGTGCCATCATCGGTGCAGACAAGATGAAAACCGGAGAAGTGTACTTAGAAGGCAAGAAGATCACCAACCGCTCACCACACGAAGCCCAGGAGAACGGCATTGTGCTGGTACCGGAAGACCGGAAGCTGCAGGGAATCTTAGCCAACCTAAGTGTTGCCGATAACATCAATATTTCCATGTTAGATGCCAATTCCAACCAATTTGGTTTTATGGATAGCAAAAAAGAGAAAGAAGTTGCCAACAAGGGAATTCGTGATTTTAACATCAAAACTCCCTCCCCTTCGAAGAAGATTGTGGAACTGTCCGGCGGCAACCAGCAGAAATGTATTGTTGCTCGCTGGCTTTCCACAAACCCAAAGGTGCTCATCATGGATGAACCGACCAAGGGTATCGACGTAGGAGCGAAGGCGGAGTTTTATCAGATGATATGCGATTTTGCCAAGCAGGGCATGGGCGTTATCCTGATTTCTTCCGAGATGCCGGAGGTCATCGGATTGTCTGACCGTATCATCGTTATGCGAGGACTGAAAATTGTGGGAGAAACCGGCAGAGAGGAAGTAACGGAAGATCAGTTGCTGACTATGGGTATGCTGGGTGAGGTGTAAAACATGGAGAAATTAAAGAAAATCAAAATTGGGGGAGACAAGCTGACGATGATCGCCGCAATTATTGTGGTATTCATTATTTTCTCTTCCCTGAATCATAACTTTTTTACCGGAACGAATATTGTAAATATCCTGGTGGCAGGATCCCTGGTTGGATTGGTTGCCATCGGACATACCTATTTGATCATTGCCGCACAAAACGACTTGTCTCCGGGTGCTGTGGTTGCTTTCTCCGGAGTGCTGGCTGCACTGTTGTCGGCAGCAGGAGTTCCTTTTGGATTTGTTGTATTAATCACAGTCGTAAGTGGAGCCATCATCGGAGTATTTAACTCCTTCATGGTGAACAAGATCAAGCTGGATCCCTTTATTGCAACCTTGGTTACTCAGTCGGTGATTCGTGGTTTTGCCTATATCATCTGCGATGGTAAGCCGGTATCCATTACCGACCCGACGTACCTTCTGATTGGTAAGCTTCGTATCTTCGGAATTCCGCTTTCCGTATGGATTATGATTATCCTCATTGCGGTATTCGGTATCATCCTTGCCAGAACCAAGTTCGGCCGTCAGATCTATGCCATCGGCGGTAACAAAGATGCAGCAAGATTGGCCGGCTTGAATCCGCAGCGCACGATTTTAATCTGCTTTATCTTAATGGGAATCTTGTGTGCTATCGGCGGAATTATCTTTTCCTCCCGTATGAATTCGGGACAGCCGGCAGCGAACGTGAACTTAGAGTTCGATGCCATTACCGCCGTAATCTTAGGCGGTGTATCCTTCATGGGTGGTGTCGGCGGAATGGGCGGTACCATCTTAGGTATCATCTTAATCCAGTCCTTCAACACCGGACTTACCATGGTTAACGTTCCGTCTTTCTGGCAGTATGTAGCACGTGGTGCATTGCTTCTGTTCGCATTGACCACAGACTACATCCGTAAGCAGAAGCGTGAGAAGGAGCTGTTGGAAGCTTCCATGAAGAACGCATAATGTTGTGAATCCAACATGCAAGCGTGCATGTCGAGAAATAAAAAAACATTTTTAGGAGGGTTTTATGAGAAAAAGAATTTTAACCGCATTATTGGTGTCTGTAATGACACTGTCTGCAACCGCTTGTTCTGCGGTATCTACCGATGACGGTGCTGCAACTGCAGAGCCGAAAGCTGATGCCGAGACAACTACAGAGAGCGCTGCTTCCGGTGAAGCCGGCGTTATCTACGGTATTTACAAAGCCGGTGACCAGACCTGGTTCATCGATGAGGGTGCAGCAGCAGAAGAAGCAGTGAAGGCAAATGGGGATTCCTTCACCTATGTAGATGCGAAGATGAGTCCGGAAGAGTACTTGAAGGCCATCGATAATGCAATTGCAAACAACGCCAAGGGTATTGTGACCTGTATCCCGGATCAGACCATGAGCCAGGCTGTTGTTGATAAGTGTAAGGAAGCAGGTATTCCGATTGTTGCAGCCGATGATGCATTGCAGGATGGCGATGGCAACAAGATTGCTCCTTGGGTAGGAATCAACGCTTATGTAATCGGACAGGCAAACGGTGATTGGCTTGCAAACTATGCAAAAGAGAACGGATTGGATTCCGACGAAGAGTGCGGTCTTCTCATCATGACCATGGATACCGTATCTTCTTGTGTACCTCGTGCAGAAGGTGAGTATGACAACTTCACCGCAGCACTTCCGAACTTCGATACCGCTCGTATCTTCAAGGCAGATTACGATGGAACAACCGAGAAGGGCAACACCGCAGCAGCAGCTATTTTTACCGCTCATCCGGAAATCAAGAAGTGGCTGGTAACCGGTGCGAACGAAGAGGGTACCATCGGTGCATGCCGTGCGTTGGAGAGTGCAGGATTGGATAAGGATGCATGTGTTGTTGGACTTGGTGCTTACATGGCAAAAGACGAGTGGAACAACAAGGGTGCTGACGGAACCTGCATGAAGGCAGCAGCTTACTTCTCTTCCGATAGCGTTGGTAAGGGCTCTGTAGAGGTTCTCTACAAGTTAATCAACGGCGAAGATGTGGATATGGAAACTGCAGTAGATGCAGTTGTTGTTACCCCGGATACCTACAAGGATGTTATGGGTAAGGCAGCAGAGTAAGGACGTTACTTCACAAAAATAGGGCTCCTTCGGGAGCCCTGTTCTTTTAAAGCATTGTGGTGTGGTTGGTGCGAAACTCGCTAGGCGTTTCTCCAATCTTTTTCTTAAATGCGGTACAGAATGCGCTTTCACTACTGAAACCAAGTTGAAAACAAATATCCTTAATGCTTAAGGATGAGGTCAATAGCAAGAATTTTGCGTGATTGATTCTGGTAGTGAGAATGTAATCGTGTGGAGTAAAGCCCGTTTCCTTCTTGAAGAGGCGGGAAAAATAAAAGGGGCTTAAGGAGGCCTTTTTGGCCAGTTCCTCTAAGGATACATCTTCCGATAGGTGCTCCATGATGTAGGAGACCACGTCTTCGATGACATCACTTCCGTTAGCGCTTCGGTCCGTAGATTCCCTGGATACAAGAAGCTCCGTCATCATGTTGACAATCCAGTTGTTTAAGGTGGCATCGTTCACCGGAGTGGAGTCCCGGAAGGCTTCGTAGATTTTGGTTAGGTATTTTTCAAACCGATAGGTGGAACTTAGGGTGACCACCAGATTTTTCCCTTGGGTGATGGCGTCGTAGTAGCCTCTGGCCTGGACACCGTCGAAGTGCATCCACAGGGTCTCCCAGGGTTGGTTCACCTCGTAGGTATGGGGCTGATAGCAGTCCAACAGTATGATTTGTCCGCGGCTGACCTCATAGCGCTCCTTGCCGGAGAGGATGGTGCCGCATCCGTTTTTGACATAAATACATAAGAAGCTATCGAAGGAGTCTCTGGACAGTCGATATCCGCTCTGATAGGTGAAGTGTCCGACGATGGATGGATACAAAAAGAGATTGGATGCCAGAGAGCCCGGCGTATAGATGTAATAGTCTGAGTCCTTGCGGACCAGTCGTTCCGTAGATAACATTTCAAATCCCCCTTTACTGAAATGATCTAAGCAATTTTTTGAAAGAAGTAAGCAAGCACAAGGAATGTAATGCCTGCAAATTACTTCTAAAATGATTGTATAACAGGAAAAAAGAAGAAGCAAGATATGCAAACATGCTTTTAGGAGGTTGCCATGGAGTCTGTAAAAATCTGGAAGGAAGATGTTGTAATTCCAACCTACGAAGTAGGAGCACCGGATAAGAACCCTATGTTTTTGGAGAAGCGCGTCTACCAGGGAAGTACCGGTAAGATTTATCCATATCCCACCACGAATGAAATCGCAAGAGAGAAGACCGATAAGGTGTGGCATGCGGTGTGGCTGGAGAATCAGTATATCAAGGTGATGATTCTGCCGGAGTTGGGCGGACGTATTCAGCGGGCCTATGACAAGACCAACGATTATGATTTCGTATACTACAACCATGTGATTAAGCCGGCGCTGGTGGGCTTGACGGGACCGTGGATCTCCGGCGGTATTGAGTTCAACTGGCCGCAGCACCATCGTCCAACCACCTTTTCTCCGGTAGATACCAAGATTGTGGAGAACGAAGACGGTAGCAAGACCTTGCTTACCGGGGATGTGGACCAGATGTACGGAACCAAGGAAGTGACGGCGTTTACCCTGTATCCGGACAAGGCTTACATTGAGATTCGGGGACAGCTCTACAACCGGACTCCATTGCCACAGACCTTCTTGTGGTGGGCAAACCCGGCGGTGGCGGTGAATGACAATACCCAGTCTATTTTCCCACCGGATGTACACAGCGTCTATGACCACGGCAAGCGCGCCGTATCCAGATTCCCGATTGCAACCGGTGTATATTACAAGCACGATTATAGCGAAGGTGTGGATATCTCCCGGTACAAAAACATTCCGGTGCCTACATCCTATATGGCGGAGAAGTCCGATTACAACTTCGTAGGCGGATACGATTATGGGAAAAAAGCAGGCCTTCTTCATGTGGCAGACCATCACGTATCTCCGGGCAAGAAGCAGTGGACCTGGGGCAACGGGGACTTCGGCCGTGCCTGGGATCGAAACTTAACGGATGAGGACGGCCCGTATATTGAGCTGATGACCGGTATGTATTGCGACAACCAGCCGGATTTCTCCTGGCTGAAGCCTTATGAGGAGAAGGTGTTTACCCAGTATTTTATGCCTTATAAGGCCGTAGGACAGGTGAAAAATGCCAGCATCCATGCCGCATTGAATATGGAAGTAAGAGACGAGGGCCTCTATGTATGCTTATACGGCACCGGCCGATACGAAGGGGCCAAGCTTGTGGTAACGGACAAGGGCAAGAGTGCTTACGAGGAGACCATCACCATCTCTCCGGTAGATATCTATGAGAAGACCTTACCGCTGCAGTTTGACAGTGAATATGATGTGAAGGTGTCCTTATGGTTCGAGGGCCGGGAACTGGTATCCTATCAGCCGAAGGACCAGGGCATTCCGGAATTGGCAGAACCTGCAGTAGCAGCAAAGCTTCCGGAGGAAATCATTACCAACGAGGAGCTCTATATTACGGGACAGCATATCGAGCAGTATCGCCATGCCACCTGGCTTCCGGATCCATATTATCTGGAAGGCCTGAAGCGGGATCCGGAAGATATCCGTATCAATAACGCTTACGGTTTGTTGTTATTACGACGGGGACGATTCGAAGCAGCGGAGCAGTATTTCCGTAATGCATTGAAGCGTTTGACCCGGATGCATCCGAATCCATACGACAGTGAGCCGTTCTATAACCTGGGATTGGCGCTGTTTTACCAGGGCAAGTATGAGGAGGCCTACGATAACTTCTACAAGGCAGCCTGGGTCAGTGAATTGCAGGAGATGGCCTACTATTATCTGGCTGTGATTGCCTGCCGCAGAGGGGAATACCCGGAGGCATTGGAACTTGTTGAGAAGGGCCTGGTAAAAAATGTACACAACATCAAGGCCAGAGGCTTGAAAGCGATGATTCTTCATACTTTGGGAAGGGATGAGGAAGCACTTTCCTGGATCGAAGAAAGCTTATCCATTGATGCTTTTGATTTTGTCTCCCGATTCGCTAAGTACTGGATTTCCAAGAAGTCGGAAGTGCTCTTGGAAGAGTTCAATGACTTGACCCGTGGTTTCCATGAGACCTACTTAAACGGCGGACGGGATTTGGCGGAAGCCGGATTCTATAAGGAAGCCATTGCACTACTTCGGGAGTGTGAAGTGAATCATCCGATGGTGCATTACTATCTGGGTTATTATTATGCAATGTCCGGTGATATGGAGGAAGCGAAGAAGGAGTACGCGTTGGCGGAAGAAGCCAATCCGACTTACTGCTTCCCGAATAAGTTGGAGGATATTGCTGTTCTTCGACACGCCATGGAGTGTCAGCCGAAGGGGGCCAAAGCACCGTATTATCTGGCTTGCTTATATTATGATAAGTTACAGTTTGATGAGGCCATTGCCCTGTGGGAGACCTCCAAGGCGTTGGATGATGGATTTCCAACATTACTTCGAAATCTGGCCATTGCTTACTATAATAAGAAAAAGGATGCCAAGGCAGCATTGGAGTGCTTAGAACGGGCATTTGCATTGGATACTTCCGATGCCAGAGTCTTCTTAGAGTTGGATCAGTTGTACCAGCGGATGCAAATCTCCGACGAGACAAGACTCTCTCTCTACGAGAAGCATATTGGCCTAATTGAGAAGCGGGATGATCTCTATACGGAATACGTCACATTATTAAACAATGCAGGTCATTATCAGAAGGCCTATGATTTGATTCGGGGACATCAGTTCCAGACCTGGGAAGGTGCGGAAGGCAAGATTACCACCCAATTCAAGGTGGCATTGTTGCAGTTGGCGAAGGAAGATTTGGCAGCAGGCCGCTTGGAAGAGGCCAAGGCCAAGCTGTTGGAAGCGGTGTCCAATCCGAAGAACCTGGGCGAAGGTCATTTGGAAGGCACCAAGGATAACCATATCTATTACCATCTGGGACTGGTATGGGAAGCTCTGGGAAATCAGGAAGAGGCCAAGAAGTGCTTCCGGGCAGCAACGGAAGGAGCCATGGAAGTGGCAGGCATGATGTACTATTACGATCAGCCGGCGGACATGATTCTCTATCAGGCTTATGCCAAAGAGAAGCTGGGTCTGCAGAGCGAAGCCAATGCCAGATTTTACAAGCTGCTGGATTATGGCGAGCAGCATTTGCGGGATGAATTCCGTATGGACTATTTTGCCGTATCCATGCCGGATATGTCGGTGTTTGATGCGGACATGACCGAGAAGAACCGTCTCCATTGCTACTATTTAATGGGATTGGCGAACTTGGGACTTCGGAAAAAACAGGACGCCATTCGCTTTTTCAAGCAGGTATTGGAAGGGGATTGCAACCATCAGAATGCCCGTATTTATCTAGAAGAAGCGAAGCAACTATAATATTGCACAAATTCACATACGACTGTTTGTGGAAACTCACGACTACTAAAGAAGTTTCCAACATGGTATGATAGAGGAAACGAAAGGTTCGGCTTTTCGTTTCCTATTTTTTTATGGAAAACAGAGGAGAGTATTCGTAATGAAAGAGAGAATCTTAGAAGGCGGCATGGCTGTCTATCGTAAGAAAGGACCCAAGTTCACCATGGACGATTTGGCCAACGAACTTGGTATGAGCAAGAAGACCATTTACACCGTGTTCCGTGACAAGAAGAGCTTGTTGTATGACATGGTTGATTATACCTTCGACGCCATCAAACAGAGCGAGGCAGAGGTATTGGCAGATACCAATAAGAGCACAATCGAGAAGTTGCGTGGCATCCTTGGTGTCATGCCGGAACGTTTCCGTGACTTCGATTTTACCCAGGTGTATGAGATGAAGGATAAGTATCCGGAGTGCTACGACCGCATCCAGCAGCGTTTGGAGAGCGGTTGGGAGACCACCCTTGGTCTGCTTCGTCAGGGCGTGGAAGAGGGAAGCCTTCGTCCGGTAGATGAGACCGTATTCCAGGTAATGTATGAGGCGGCCATTGAGCGTTTCATCCATGGAACTGAGATTAAGAAAAAGAGAATGCCATACATGGATGCCCTGAACGCTTTGGTTGACATCATGATGGATGGCGCTGTGGTTCGTAAGTAATCACATTGGAGGAAGCTATGAGTAGAGTTTATATTGACCGGGATTGGAAGTTCTCCCCTACCTTCCGTGAGGAATACATCAAGATTCCGATGGAAGATGCCGAGACCGTAACCATCCCACACACGGTGGCAGAGACCCCGTTCCATTATTTTGACGAGAACATCTACCAGATGGTGTCTTGCTATCAGCGCCGGATGGTGATTCCGGAGCCATGGAAGGGACAGACGATTTTCTTAACCTTCGATGCGGTAGGACATGAGGCAGATGTGTATGTGAACGGTGAGCATGTGAAGCATCATCGTAATGGCTACACCGCTTTTTCCATCGATATTTCCGAGGTGGTTCGCTACGGCGGCGACAACCTGGTGACGGTGAAGGTGAATTCCAGAGAGGATATCAACCAGCCGCCGTTCGGATTCGTCATTGACTATATGACCTACGGCGGTATCTATCGCGATGTGTATCTTGAGGTGAAGAGCCCGGTGTACATGCGGGATGTATTTTACCAGCCAAGTCTGATGACACCGCCACGTACCCGTGGTATGAAAAAAGCCAACTTCGCAGAGTACACGGTACTTGGACAGCTTACTACCGAGATGCGCCTGTCGGAAGAGGCACAGCGCTTGGCAGAAGCAAGACGTCTTACCATCCGCCAGACCTTGGACGGCAAGGAGATTTCCAAGCAGCCGTTGGAAGTGTCCGGTTACAGCAAGACCGTAGCGGGAGATGTGCATCTGTGGGATGTGGAATCTCCGAAGTTATATGAAGTAGTCACGGAGCTTCTGGTGGATGATCGGGTGTGCGATACCCATCGTGCCAGCATCGGATTCCGCGAGTTCGCCTTCAAGAAGGAAGGCTTCTATATCAACGGACGCCGCCTGAAGCTTAGAGGATTGAACCGTCACCAGAGCTATCCCTATGTTGGATATGCAATGCCGGAGCAGATGCAACGTCAGGATGCTAGAATCTGCAAGAATGAGCTGGGATTGAATGCGGTTCGAACTTCTCATTATCCGCAGTCTCACTATTTTATCGACGAGTGTGACCGCTTGGGACTTCTGGTATTTACCGAGATTCCGGGATGGCAGCACATCGGCGACGACGAGTGGAAGGACATTGCGGTAGAGAATACCAGAGAGATGGTAACGGAATATCGCAATCATACCTCCATTATGTTATGGGGCGTTCGTATCAACGAGTCCCAGGATGACGATGACTTCTACGTGCGTACCAACAAGATGGCTCATGACTTAGATCCGACCCGCCCCACCGGCGGTGTTCGCTGCAACAAGAAGATGAGCTTCTTAGAGGATGTGTATACGTACAATGACTTTTCTCACAATGGTCCGAATGCGGGCTGTGAGCCGAAGAAGAACGTGACCCCGGATATGGAGCGTGCATACTTCATTTCCGAGTACAACGGCCACATGTACCCCACCAAGGCCTTCGATTGGGAAGAGCATCGGATGGAACATACCCTGCGTCATGCAAGGGTGATTGACGCGGTTGCCGGCGAAGAGGGAATTGCCGGTGCCTTCGGATGGTGTATGTTCGACTACAATACACACAAGGATTTCGGTAGCGGAGACCGTATCTGCTATCACGGGGTCATGGATATGTTCCGTAATCCGAAGATGGCTGCGGCTGTCTACGGCGCGCAAGGGGATAGCGAGCCGGTTTTGGAGATTACGTCATCCATGGATATCGGAGAGCATCCGGCATCGGTGCGCGGTGAGACCTACATCATCACCAACGCGGATTCCGTGCGGATGTATAAGAATGACAATCTGGTAAAAGAATATACACATGACATGTCTACTTTTAAGAATATGCGTCGGGGACCGATCTTAATCGACGATTTCGTAGGTGCGGACATGCAGTTGAACGAGGGATTTTCCGACCGCCAGACCAAGTTGATTAAGACCTGTTTGAATGAGGTCTCCATCCACGGTTACAAGGCTTCTGCCAAGGTGGTTTGGGCAGCACTGCAGCTGATGGTGTTCTATCACATGAGCATGAATGATGCCACTCAGTTGTTCCAGAAGTATGTAGGAGATTGGGGCGGAACCTCCAAGGTATACCGCTTCGAAGCCATCAAGGACGGCCAGGTGGTAAAAACCGTCACCAAGGCGCCGATGACCAAGACCCACATGGAAGTTCGGGTATCCCACGATACCTTAGTGGAAGACCAGACTTACGATGTGGCAGAGGTTCGTGTGGAGGCCTGTGATGAGTTCGGCAATGTACTTCCGTTCTATCAGGAAGCGCTTCAGATTGAAGCAAGTGGCATGATTGGTGTCATTGGACCACGTCGCGTACCATTCCGCGGGGGCATGAGTGGTATCTACGTGAAGTCTCTAGGGGAAATCGGAGAAGGAAAAATCAAACTGACTGCTGAGGGCATGGACGCAGTCGAAATACCGTTTACGGTAACAAAGAAGGAGAATTAACCTATGGAAGACAAGTCAAAAGTTATTTTTGGCAACGAAATCAGCGACAAGGACTACAAGAAAGCCTTAAAGTCCAAGAAGAAATATGCCAAGAAGTTCGGCGATGACAGCAATGTGGATTATCCGGTACACATCCAGAAAAATCCATACATCGGCGATAGCCTGGCAGTAGACAATATTTTAGTTGGAAATCCAACAGACAATATTCATTACACCGAAGGATTGGATGTAGCAGACGGCGCAGAAGCCTTCGATACCGAGAAGGGTATTATCGTTGGCAATATCCGTATGGGATTCGGTCATTACCGTATCTCCATGGCCATGGCATCCGCTGCCAAGGCTTTGGGTTACAAGCCTTACTGGCTGGATTTGAATTCTTTCCCGAAGACCACCTGTACTAAGGTAATCAGCGCACAGAACGATTTGTATTCTTTGGGATCCAGATTGTCCAAGAATGCACTTTTTAACAAGTTCGTATGGGAACCAATGAACTACGAAGGCTTCCGTGCCTTATCCTACAATTCTTCCGACCAGAAGAATGCAGAGTTGATGGCACCGGTATACCGCAACATTCCGAAGGACATTCCGGTGATCGGAACCCACGTATGGCCGGCACAGGCTGCCATTCATGCAGGTATGAAGCATGTAGTAAACGCAATCCCGGATAACTGGCCAATGGCCTTGCATTTTTCCGAAGGCAGCGTTCACACCATTCAGTGTAAGAATGCCTACATGGGATACCGTATCTTAAACGGCATGAACAAGAACAAGGTCTGCAAGCCAATGCCAAACGATGATTTGGTTTACACCGGTCATTATATCGACCATGAGTTGGTAAGCAACATTGAGGCTGACTGCAAGCGCAGAATGGACCGCAAGGCTAAGGATGAGCCGATGCGTTTCTTACTGACCATCGGTGGCGCCGGCGCACAGAAAGAGATTTTTGCAGCCATCATCAAGTACTTACTTCCGGTGATTAAGCTGAAGAAGGCAGCACTGTACGTTAACGTAGGTGATTACAAGAACGTCTGGAACGATTTGAAAAAAGAAATCCCGGAGATGGCACACATTGCCACCGAGCATTTCGATGATTTTGCAGAGTGCACCAAGTTCGCAGAGGATGCCTTAGACGGAGAGGTTACCGGTATTCACGGCTTCTATCACTCCAGCATCTTCGAGGCAGTATATTGCACCAACCTTCTGATGCGAAGCGCAGATGTACTGGTGACCAAGCCAAGTGAGTTGGCATTTTATCCGGTTCCGAAGCTTTTTATCAAGCGTGTCGGTAAGCATGAGATGTGGGGTGCCATTCACTCCGCAGAAGTGGGTGACGGAACCTTAGAGTGTAGAGATATTCCGCACACCATCCAGATGCTGGATCTGTTCTTACAGGACGAGAAGCTCTTAGGTGAGATGTGTGATGCCATCGTATCCAACAAGGCACAGGGCTTGTACGATGGAGCCTATAAGGTGGTAGAGCTCGCTATGAGCATGAAAGGGGAAAATAACTAATGGAACAGAAGAGACAATTAACCGGAGTTGAGAAAGCTTCCTACGGCATAGGTGCGGTAGGAAAAGACATGATGTACATGCTCTCTGCGAGCTATGTATTCTATTACTTCCAGGATATTTTAGGAGCAAGCTCTCTTGCCCTTGGAATTATTTCCATGGTGGCTCGTGTATTCGATGCTTTTAATGACCCGATTATGGGTGTTATCGTTGCAAAAACCAAGACCAAATGGGGCAAGTTCCGCCCTTGGCTGTTGATCGGTACCATTACCAATGCCATTGTATTGGTGGTAATGTTTTCCGCACCTCCAACCTTAGACGGTGGCGGACTGGTTGCTTATGCAGCAGTAACCTACATCCTTTGGGGCGTGACCTATACCATGATGGATATTCCTTACTGGAGCATGATTCCTGCATTTACCAAGGGTGGTAAGGAGCGTGAAGGCTTAACCACATTGGCTCGTTCCTGCGCAGGTGTTGGTTCCGCTTTGGTTTCTATTTTTACCGTTATGGTGGTTGGTGCATTAGGTACCAAGTTCGCTCCAAGCGGTGCCAATGCATATGAAATCGAGCGTATCGGTTTTAAGTATGTGGCATGGATTGTTGCTATCGTATTCGTTGTATTTATCGTTATTACCTGTATCAATGTCAAAGAGAAGTCTTCCGTTGAGATGCAGACCGCATCTGTAGGAGATATGTTTAAGGCACTTCTTTCCAACGATCAGGCCATGACCGTGGTGATTACCATTGTTTTAATCAATACCGCATTGTATGTAACCAGTAACCTTGTGATCTATTTCTTCAAGTATGACCTTGGCGGCGTATCATGGAAGGCCAACTACACCTTGTTCAACACCGTAGGCGGTGGCGTACAGATTCTTTCCATGATGCTTCTGTATCCGCTGTTGCGTCGTGTATTGAAGCTGAATAACTTAAAGATTTTTACTTATGGTATCTGCGCATCCGTTGTTGGATATTTAATCCTGCTTAGCATGGCAACCGTTGGTGTGAAGACCCTTCCGCCACTGTTGATTCCGGGAATCATCATTATGGCAGTTGCCGGTGTCAACAACGTTGTCATTACCGTATTCCTTGCAAATACCGTAGACTACGGTGAACTGAAGAACGGTCGTCGTGAGGAGTCCGTGATTTTCTCCATGCAGACCTTCGTTGTGAAGCTTGCCAGTGGTATTGCAATCTTAGTCATGTCCATTGCACTGGAGATCTTCAGCTTAAGCTCTGATGAAGCAACCGCAGCAGAAGAGACCATGGATCTGTCTCTTGGCGTAGACGCAGCTTCCAAAGTCGGACTTCGTCTGGTCATGACCTTGATTCCGATTGCTTGCTTGTTGGTTGCATTCGCATTGTTCAAGAAGAAATATATCCTGACCGATGAGAAGGTTGAGGAGATTTCCGGCCAGTTGGCAGACAAGAAAGCAGCATCAAATTAGGAGGATCATTCATGATTCGAAAAATTGAGGGAGAGTATCCTGCATTTGTTTTAAATACAACAAACACAACCTATCTGTTCCGGGTTCGTAAGACCGGACAGTTGGAACACATCTATTACGGAAGCCGCATCCACGTGGCTTCCGCCGATGACCTTGCAGAGCAGCATAGTGTGGCTCAGGGCAACTCCATCGCTTATACCCAGGAAGATCTGGATATGACCTTGGAGGATATCTGCTTAGAGATGAGCGGCTATGGCAAGGGCGATATCCGGGAACCTTTCGTGGAAGTGGTTTGTCACAACGGAAGCACCACCACGGATTTTGTCTATGAGTCCGATGTCATTACGACCGGTAAGCCGGAGTTCGAGACTCTGCCTGGTTCCTATGCCAAGGACGACGAAGTAGATCACTTATGCATCCGCATGAAGGATAAGAACGAGGGCTTCGTCATCGAGCTTCATTACTACGTATATGAAGAAGAGGATGTCATTACCCGTTCTACAAAGTTCCTAAACGAAAGTGAGCATCCCGTATCCTTACGTCGTTTGATGAGTAACTGCGTGGACTTCAATGAAGCGGACTTCACCGTATCTTCCTTCCATGGCAATTGGATCAAGGAGATGCAGAAGAAGGACATCGTCCTAACTGCAGGCAAGTTCGTGAATTCCACTTTTGCCGGATGGTCATCAAACCGTTCCAATCCATTCGTGATGGCTTCCCGTCCGGGATGCAGCGAGTGGGCCGGCGAGTGCTATGGATTTAACTTGATTTACAGCGGCAACCATTACGAAGCCTTCGAGGTAAGTTCTTATGACAAGACCCGCTTCGTGTGTGGTATCAATCCCCAGAACTTCGCTTTTGCCTTAGAAGCAGGCGAGAGCTTCGAAGCACCGGAAGCGGTTATGACCTTCTCCAAGGAGGGACATAACGGCATGAGCCAGAACCTTCATGCCTTCGTACACAATCACATTGTTCGTGGTGTATGGCGGGACAAGGAACGTCCGGTACTCTTAAATAGCTGGGAAGCCAACTATTTTGACATTGATGAGGGCAAGCTGGTGGCTCTTGCCAAGAAGGGCAAGGAAGCCGGCATGGAGCTCTTCGTTATGGACGACGGCTGGTTCGGTCAGCGTAGCGACGATAAGCGCGCCTTGGGAGACTGGGTAGTGAATACCAAGAAGCTTCCAAATGGCCTGAAGGGCCTGGCAGACAAGATCAACTCCGTTGGTATGGAGTTTGGTATCTGGGTAGAGCCGGAGATGATCAACGTAGACAGTGACCTGTATCGCGCTCATCCGGATTGGGCCCTGGCGATTCCGGGTAAGGATCATTCCGAAGGCCGTAACCAGCGCATCCTGGACTTCTGTAATCCGGAAGTGGTGGATTGCATGACGGAGCAGATGCGGCAGGTTTTCTCCTCTGCCAATATTGCTTACGTCAAATGGGATATGAACCGTATTTGGTCCGATTATTATTCCCCATACCTTCCGGCCGAGAAACAGCAGGAAGTGAACCATCGTTACATCATGGGTATGTATCGCATGATGAAGACTTTGATGGAAGAGTTCCCACAGATTCTCTTCGAGGGATGTGCTTCCGGCGGTAACCGTTTCGACCTTGGTATTTTGTGTTATTTCCCACAGATCTGGGGTAGCGATAACAGCGACGCCATCAGTCGTTTATCCATCCAGAACGGCTACAGCTACGGATATCCGATGAACGTGGTAACGGCCCATGTATCTGCATGTCCGAACCATCAGACCCTGCGCAACACACCGCTTAGCACCCGCTTCAACGTGGCGTCTTTCGGTGTCTTGGGTTACGAATGCAACCTGTCCGATATGAAGAAGGACGAGTTGGAAGAAATCGCTGCCCAGGTTGCGTTGTATAAACAACATCGTGCCACCATGCAGTTCGGTAACTTCTACCGCCTGCAGGAAGGCAACATCTACCAGTGGATGGTGGTATCCAAGGATAAACGGGATGCGGTTGGCATGATGCTCCAGCAGGAAGTCAAGCCTAATGAGCAATATGTGAATTTCCGTGCTAAGGGATTGGAAGCGGAGACGAAATACCACTTCTACAGCCTGCCTTTTAAACACAACGTAAAAACCTTCGGAAGCCTGATTAATGCAGTGGCTCCGGTCCATGTAAAGCAGGACGGACTGTTGCATAATGTCATGGCTCAGGTGGTGAAGATTGACGGCGAGACAGAAGATGTTACAATATATGGAGATGCATTAATGGGTGTTGGTAAGAATCTCAAGCAGGGATTTGCCAGCAGCGGATTTAATGATCAGGTCCGTGTAATGACGGATTTTGCCTCAAGATTGTACTTCATGGAAGCTGAATAAAATACGCTCCTTGCATCGTTTTGGTGCAAGGGGCTTTTCCTGTTTATAAGGAGGAATGTGGTTTGACGCCTGTATATTATTATTGGCCGAAGTTGGTAGCCGGGTTATGGTTCGCGGTATTCAATATCTACATGTTGAAACGGGCCAATCGACCGCCGAAGAGCTGGATTGGGTTACAGTTTGTGGCCCTGTTTTTCGTATCCAGCGGATTCTTGGCGGTGGTTGGCGAGGAACTGTCCTTTTCCCTCTATCGGGTGATTCTGGCTTTGTTTGACATTAATATCTATTCTCCGATGCTTTTTTTGCCTTATGCGATTACCTTTGATGCCCTGGTGGTGTTCTTAGGAGGTAACGTCTATTCCAGACTCACCGGCTTAGAAGGCTTCGTTGGTGCCACCATCTACATGGAATATGTTTGCGTAGAGCGCTTGTGTATGGTTTTTAGTACGGAACCATGGAATTACCTATTGTTCTTCGTTTTGTTCCAGGTGATTCTCTATCTGGCACAGCGCAATGACATTGAATTTGTCATTCGAAACAGTACCATTCAGTGGCGTAGAATTTTTGTGTATATGGTGGGGCTGTTCTATATCCTGGATTTGCTCTACGGAGCATACTTCCTGTTCCCGGAACTGGCCAGCGGCCTTTTAGAGACCAAGTACATCGTGTGGCTGGATTCCATCTCTTTGATTAGTAGTGGATTCATCGTGGGTTACATGAAGCTAAGCTTCTCCGAGGCGAAGCAGGTAGAGAAAAAGATGAACTACTTCAAGAAGCTGCAGAATTCCCAGGAAGACATCATTATTTCCCTGGCGGAGATTACGGAAGCCAAGTCCGGTGAGACCGGGCAGCACATTCGTCGTGTGGCGGAGTACTCCAGACTGCTTGGTATGCGCATTCTAAAAGATGTGGCAGAATCGGAACAGCTTCGTATTGCAGCCATGATGCATGATCTGGGTAAGCTCTTAATTGACCAGAATATCTTGGAAAAGAAGGGGAAGCTTACGGACGAAGAGTACGAGATTGTGAAGCGCCATTCCCAGTTCGGCTGGAACCTCTTGGAACATTCCAAGGGGGAGGTTATGGAGATGGCCAGAGTCATCGCCTTACAGCATCATGAGAAGTGGGACGGCAGTGGCTATCCGAGAGGCCTTCGGGGCAACGAGATTTCCATCTATGCTCAGATTGTGGCGGTGGCGGATGTGTACGATGCCTTAACCAGTAAGCGCTCCTACAAGGATGCATGGGCTGCTTCCGATGCGAAACAGGAGATTATCGACCAGAAGGGAGAGCAGTTTTCTCCACTTGTGGTGGATGCCTTCCTTGCTTGCTATAGCGATATTGAACGGATCCGCGTTCGCTACATGGACCAGGCATAATCTTTTTGAAAAAGTATTTGAATCGCTGTAATAGTTAGTATATAATCAGTTAGTACGCGACTGAGTCAGACGCGTACGCAAGCTTCAATAGCTCAGTTGGTAGAGCACTTCACTCGTAATGAAGGGGTCGCCGGTTCAAGTCCGGCTTGGAGCTTTTGCTTATGCAAATCCCATACGGTATGTCGACATGGAATTATGATGACATACGAACAATTTCTTAATGAAGTACCAACTTATCTAAGTGGCAGATTTCCTGCCGATACCCAGATTCGCATTCGAACTGTACTGAAGAACAACGACCGCAAGTTGGATGGTCTTGTGATTTGTGAACCGGGCAATACGATTTCACCGACCATTTATCTGAACGGGTTTTACCGTCGGATTGAGGAGGGGGAAGCGTCTTTTTGTGATGTGATGGATGATGTGGTGATGTTGTACGAGAACAACCGTCCTGCCAAGGATTTGGACGTGGATTTTTTCTCGGATTATTCCCGTGTGAAGCCTCGCATCATCTACAAGGTGGTGAGCAAAAGCCGCAACAAGGAGCTTCTGGAGACGGTACCCCACTTGGATTATTTGGACCTTGCCGTGGTATTCTTATGCCTTTTTGACCAGAAGGAAAAAGAGACGGCAACCATTCTTCTCCACAATTCCCATTTGAAGTTATGGAAGGTGACGGTGGAGGATCTGTGGAAGGCCGCTTCCGTCAACACCCCGCGATTAATGCCTTATGTGATTCAGCCAATGGGAGATGTGCTTGCTGAGATGATGGGGATTCCGGTGGACGATGAACTCCTAGAAGTTCTGAAACTGCAGCGTCTCTACATTGTCTCTAACGTGCCGCGGGTTCACGGGGCAACCACCATGCTGTATCCCAACATGCTTTCTGAGTTTGCCAAGTGCATGCAGTCGGACTTTTTTATCTTACCTTCCAGTATCCACGAGCTGATTCTCTTCCCGGCGGCGGATAAGAGTGACTATGCAGGATTGATGGAGCTTGTGCAGCAGGTGAACGCCACGGAGGTCTCCCCGGAGGATATCCTCTCCGACCATCCGTATTACTATTGTAGAGAGACCGGAGAGATTACCTACTAGGAGGATGCATTGGATTTAATAAAGGACAGCTACGAAAGTAGCTGTCTTTTGTGTTTTTTTTCGGGGATAAGTGTAGTATAATGCAACAAGATAATGTGCAATGGTGAGGAGAAAACTATGGCAGAAGAAGCAAAGAAAGTAAAAATTGATGTGAAGAAGCTGGTAGCCTTGGTAAAAGAGAATCCGATTCCTTTTGCTGTATTGGCAGTTTCAGTTATTTATTTGGTTGTAGCGATGATTGTTAGCAGCCTGAAGTTGGAGATTCCGTGGGTAACCGCCGGCGCGTTTGTTGTTTTGGAAGGTGTACTTGCTGCACTTCTCAATAAGATTCCGGTATGGATTCATGGTCTGTTCTTCATTGGTATGATTGTTGCAGGTATCGCATTCCATGAAGTGGTATTCATGGTACTGATGGCTTTCGTATATGTAGCTTGTGTTGCATTGTTATACGCTTGGACGAGAGATTATAAGTAAGTGAACAAGATTAATTATCAGAGAGAATTAGATCAACTGATTGAGGGAATTGAGGCAGAGGGCAAGGTTCCGACCTTGCTTTTGCATAGTTGCTGCGCGCCTTGCAGCAGCTATTGCATCGAGTATCTGTCTCAATTTTTTACTATCACGGTGTTTTATTACAATCCCAACATCTATCCGGATGAGGAGTACTTCCACCGGGTGAAGGAGCAGCAGCGCTTCATCAGCGAGTTCCCCACCAAGCATCCGGTGTCCTTCATTGAAGGGGACTTCGAGAAGGACCGCTTCTATAGTGAAGTGGCCAAGGGATTGGAAAAAGAGCCGGAGCGTGGCGCCCGGTGCACCAAGTGCTTCGAGCTTCGCCTTGGTGAGACCGCCAAGCGGGCCGCAGCCGAGGGGATGGATTACTTCGCAACCACGCTGACCATCAGTCCCATGAAGGATGTGGAGCTCTTAAACACCATCGGAGCCGCCATGGGCGAGCGTTACGGAGTGGAGTACTTAGCTACCGAATTTCGCAAGAAAAACGGGTATTTGCGCTCAACACAAATCTCCAAGGAGTACGATATGTACCGCCAGGATTACTGCGGATGCGTGTACTCCTATCAAGAACGCGAAGCACAAAAGAGCAAGTAGCGCAAGAATTCTTAGACGCTTTTTGCCGCGAGATCGCTCTCGCTTCCGGTCTCGGCGTAGCAGTACTAAGAAATTGCTTCGCAATTTCAAGTGCTGACGCCTCGACAGGCTCGCTACACAAAAAGGTCTAAGAATTCTAGCTATAAAGGTTTCTAACGCGTTCTTGGTTGAGCGCACGGGGACCAAAGGGAAAAGAAAAAAGGAAAAGAAAGAAAAAGAAGAAAGAGGAAAAAGATTATGGCACAGTTATGGGGTGGCAGGTTCACCAAGGAAACAGATAAGCTGGTGTACGCATTTAACGCGTCCATTGGCTTTGATCAGAAGTTTTTTCATGAGGATGTGGCAGGGTCACGTGCGCATGTGAAGATGCTTTGCAAGCAGGGCATTTTGACGGAGGATGAGCGGGATGCGATTCTTGCAGGGCTAGACGGCATTGAGGCAGATGTGGATAGCGGCAAGCTTGCCATTACGGAGGAGTACGAGGATGTTCACAGCTTCGTAGAGGCGAACCTCATTGACCGCATCGGTGATGCAGGTAAGAAATTGCACACCGGCCGCAGCCGCAACGACCAGGTGGCGCTGGATATGCGCTTATATACCCGGGGTCAGGTGCAGGAATTGGACGGCTTACTGAAGAATCTTCTTGAGACCATTCTTCGGGTGATGGAAGAGAACACCGACACCATTATGCCGGGCTTTACCCACCTGCAGAAGGCACAGCCTATTACCCTGGCTCACCACATGGGTGCCTATTTTGAAATGTTTAAAAGAGACCGCTTGCGTCTTCACGATATCTATGAGCGGATGAACTATTGCCCGCTGGGCAGTGGTGCCTTAGCAGGAACCACTTATCCGCTGGATCGGGATTATACCGCGGCAGAGCTTGGCTTCTATGGCCCGACGGACAATTCCATGGACGGTGTCTCCGACCGGGATTACCTCATCGAATTCCTATCCGCCATGTCCACGGTAATGATGCATCTGTCCCGGTTCTCTGAGGAAGTCATTATTTGGAATTCCAACGAATATCGCTTCGTGGAAATCGATGACGCCTACAGTACCGGAAGCAGCATTATGCCACAGAAAAAGAACCCGGACATTGCAGAATTGGTGCGTGGCAAGACTGGACGTGTGTACGGAGCCCTGATGAGCCTGCTTACCACCATGAAGGGTATTCCGCTGGCCTACAACAAGGATATGCAGGAAGACAAGGAATTGGCCTTCGATGCCATGGATACCACCAAGGGCTGCGTGGCCCTCTTTACCGGCATGCTTGCTACCATGAAGTTCAACAAGCAGGTCATGGCAGATTCTGCCCGCCACGGCTTCACCAATGCAACGGATGCTGCAGACTATCTGGTGAACCACGGTGTTCCGTTCCGTGACGCCCACGGCATCATCGGACAGATCGTGCTGCACTGTATCGAGCGGGGCATTGCCATCGATGACATGTCATTGGATGAGTTACAGGGCTTCAGCGATAAATTCGACGTAGATATTTATGAAGCAATTTCAATGGAAACCTGTGTGAATAAGCGTCTTACTACTGGTGCTCCTGGCCACGATGCAATGTTAGAAGAAATAAAAAAATGCCATACCTATTTAGATAAGTAGCTCGCGTGCTGTATACGTTCGCCGAAAGGAAGCGTATAAAAAAGGGGTTGCATTTTACAGGGGAGTAGCGTAGTATATTTGAAAGAAAGACAGATGTTCGCGTAGCGCGGACAAGGAAGGAAAAGGAAAAATGAGCGAGAAGTTAAAAGTTGGTATTTTAGGCGGAACCGGAATGGTTGGACAGCGCTTCATTGCACTGTTGGAGAATCATCCTTGGTTTGAGGTAACCACCATTGCAGCATCCCCACGTAGTGCAGGCAAGACCTATGCAGAGTGTGTAGAGGGTCGTTGGAAGATGGATACTCCAATGCCGGAAGCCGTTAAGAATATTGTTGTAAAGAATGTAAACGAAGTAGAAGCCGTAGCTTCCGAAGTAGACTTCGTTTTTTCCGCAGTAGATATGACCAAGGACGAGATCAAGGCCATTGAGGAGGCATATGCCAAGACCGAGACTCCGGTTGTTTCCAATAACAGTGCACATCGCTGGACTCCGGACGTACCAATGGTGGTTCCGGAAATCAACGCAGAGCACATGAAGGTCATTGAGTTCCAGAAGAAGCGTCTTGGAACTACCCGCGGATTCGTTGCTGTTAAGCCAAACTGCTCCATCCAGTCTTACGCTCCGGTTCTTACCGCATGGCGTAAATTCGAGCCGACCGAAGTTGTAGTTACAACATATCAGGCAATTTCCGGTGCAGGTAAGACCTTCAAGGATTGGCCGGAGATGGAAGGCAACATCATCCCTTACATCGGTGGCGAGGAGGAGAAGTCCGAGAAGGAGCCGCTTCGTATCTGGGGCGAAATCAAGGACGGCGTCATTGAGCCAACCACTTGGCCTCTGATTACCAGCCAGTGCATCCGTGTTCCGGTATTGAACGGTCACACCGCAGCTGTTTTTGTAAAGTTCAAACAGAAGCCTTCCAAGGAAGAGCTGATTAAGGCTATGGTTGAATTCAAGGGTGCTCCACAGGAGCTTGACCTTCCAAGCGCTCCGAAGCAGTTCATCCAGTACTTGGAGGAGGACAACCGTCCACAGGTACAGTTGGATGTAAATTATGAGAACGGCATGGGCATCAGCGTGGGTCGTCTTCGTGAGGATACCATCTACGATTACAAGTTCGTAGGTCTTTCCCACAATACCGTTCGTGGTGCTGCCGGCGGTGCAGTTTTGTGCGCAGAGCTGTTGAAGGCACAGGGATACATTACCAAGAAATAAATAGGATAATAGGCAGGCGTCGAAGATGTTTCGGCGCCTGTTTTTTTCACCGGATTGCAATGCATTCTTATAGAAAATAGTGTATGATGAACTTAAGCATATTCATCTTGGTGGGGGACGAACCGGAGCGTATCGGAAGGTTGCGTTAGAAAGATGGGGTGTGTGTATGTCACAGGGTTTCTATGACACTGGGACCAACGGGCAGATTCCGATCGGACTGCCGGGTGGTTTTTTTATCTACGAAGCAGATGAGGACGAGAAGATTACCTTCGCCGGTCCGAATGTGCTGTCTCTCTACGGGTGTGACACCATGGAGGAATTCCTGGAGTTCACCGGTGGCTCTTTTCGCGGGATGGTTCATCCCGATGACTACAATCGGATTGTGAATCAAATACAGGCCCAGACCGTGTTTGGGGAGAAAAGGCACGACTATGTCCGCTATCGGATTCTTACCCGCCAGGGAGAGGAGCGGTACGTGGAGGATTTCGGGCATTTGTTGCACTCCGATGTGGGCGAGAATTATTACTACGTCTATTTGGTGGATGTGGATCAGAATGAATTCTACAACAAAAATCGGAATTCCTACGCCGAGGCCCAGATTCTCTCCGCCAGCCAGGAGACGGATAGCTTGACGGGGCTTTTAAACATGTCCTTTTTCTATCAGCGGGCCCAGATATTCCTCTATTCCAGCGAGAGTTGGCGGGAGGAGATTACCTTCATCCACTTTGATATTCCGAATTTTAAGCTGTTCAATGAGCGCAACGGCTTCCGTTTAGGCGACGAGGTGCTGTGCGATTTGGCCAAGGCCATTAAGGATGCATTCCCAACCGGCAGCATTGTGGCCCGTTTTTCCGATGACCACTTCGTGGTGTGCACCATTGGCAGCAAAGAGAGCGTGGTGCAGCGTGTGGAGCAGGTGTACAAGCGGATGCTTCTGTCGGAGGATGTGAACAAAAAAGTCCGTGTGAAGGCCGGCATCTATTACCTGGATGATCGTCGGGCGGAGATTGGCTTAGCCTGCGACCATGCAAGGTTGGCATGCAACAGCATCAAGCATCGCCACGACGTGAATTACTGCGTCTACGATGAGATGCTGCGGGAGAGCCTGCGGCGACAGCAGTACGTCATCGATCACATTGATGAGGCCATTGAAAAAGAACATATCAAGGTCTACTATCAGCCGGTGATTCGAGTGAATACCCAGGAGATTTGCGGCTATGAGGCGTTAGTGCGCTGGGAAGATCCAAAGTTCGGCATGTTAAGTCCCGGGGATTTTATCACGACGTTAGAGGAATTCCACTTGATTCATCTGGTGGATACCTATGTGGTGCGGAAAGTCTGCCAGGATTACAAGCACCTGCAGGCAAAGGGTGAGGCATTGGTGCCGATTTCCATTAATATTTCCCGGTTGGATTTTGAGCTGTGCGATATTTTCGGCGTGGTGGAGCACACCAGGGCGGAGTATGGCGTGCCGCGGGAGATGCTGGATTTGGAGATTACGGAGAGTGCCCTGAACCAGAACGTAGGCTATATTCGCTCCGAGTGTGACCGGATGCGGGAGATGGGCTATCGGATTTGGATTGATGATTTTGGCAGTGGATATTCGTCCCTAAATACCATTGGAGATTACAATTTTGACGTGTTGAAGCTGGATATGGTTTTCCTTCGCAGCTTAGAAAACGGACGGCGTACCGGCAAGCTGATGTCCTACATCGTGCAAGGCGCCAAGGCCATGGGCATCTCGCCACTGTGCGAAGGTGTGGAGACGGAAGGTCACTTCGACTTCCTGCGGGAAATCGGATGTGAGCGGGCGCAAGGGTACTTCTTCGGCAAGCCCATGCCAATGGAGGAGACCAGAGAATTTACCGCTTCCCGCGGCATTCGCTGGGAACAGGTAGCAGTGTAGAAAAGAAAAAGGGGACGATTGAAAAGCAATCGTCCCTGTGTTACAATCTGTATAGAAGGTAATCGGATGTGACTCCGATGCCCTGTATAGCACTTATTTAGAATAGCACCTTACTTTGCGGGCAGGTGCTATTTTCTTTTGTGATTATCTAAGTAAGACAATGCAGCAAACACAACAAGTAGCAGAGTTAGTACTTCCATTACTGTCATGGGCATCACCCTCTTTCATAGTGAACTAGGGCAATCAAAAGTCGCACCCGACCTTCTTCAGTTGTAACTATTCTAGTATAATTTCGTACATATGTTCCCGTCAAGTCAATTTCATATATTCAGAATCGTAAGATTTTCTGCTAATTTGTTCAGCATTTCAGTGCATTTTATGTTACCATGTTCTAGTGTGGCTACTATGCAAAGAGTGGGCATGCGATTGAAATAGGAGGACAAAAAATGAAAGTAGAAGAGCGACTTTTAAAATATGTCTCCGTCTGGACGACTTCCGACGAAGACGGAACTACATTACCAAGTACCCAGAGACAGTTTGATCTTGCGAAGATTTTACGAGACGAGCTTACCCAGATGGGACTTGAAAAAGTTACCATGACCGACCAGTGCTATGTATATGGCTTGTTGCCTGCAACTGCAGGATATGAGAATAAGAAGGCGATTGGCTTCATTTCTCATATGGACACCGCTCCGGATTTTTCCGGCGAGAACGTCAAGCCTCAGGTCATCGAGAACTACGATGGTGAGGATGTAGTTCTGAAGGGTAGCGGTGCGATTCTTAGCACCAAGGATTTCCCGGAATTAAAGGGATTGAAGGGACGCACCTTGATTACCACCGACGGAACCACCTTGCTTGGTGCAGACGATAAGGCCGGCGTATCCGCAATTATGACTGCCGTAGAGGAGTTGATTGCTTCCGGCGAGCCGCACGGTGATATCTGGATTGGATTTACACCGGATGAGGAAATTGGTGCAGGCCCGAATGGCTTTGATTTGGATTACTTCAAGGCTGATTTCGGCTATACCGTAGACGGCGATTACGAAGGCGAAGTAGCATACGAGAACTTCTATGCTTACAGCGCAGGCCTTGAGATTCACGGTAAGAACGTACATCCGGGCGAAGCCAAGGATATCATGATCAATGCTGCCTTAATCGGATGTGAGATGGCTGCCCGCCTTCCACAGAACGAGACTCCGGCAACCACAGAGGACCGTGAAGGCTTCTATCATCTGACGGATATGGAAGGTAACGTAGAGAAGGCAACCTTGTCCTATATTTTACGTGACCATGATGCTGCTCGCATTCAGGAGCGTATTACCACATTGGAGAATTTGACTGCTGAGATGAACGAGAAGTACGGCGAAGGTACCGTGGAGCTTAGCATCAAGCATTCTTACGATAACATGATTGAAGTCATGAAGGATCACATGGAAGTCATTGATCTTGCCAAGGAAGCAATCCAGGCTCAGGGCTTACAGCCATTGTCCCGCCCGATTCGCGGTGGCACCGATGGTGCGAGACTGTCCTTCATGGGATTGCCTTGTCCGAACCTTGGAACCGGTGGATATGGATTCCACGGTCCGTTCGAGCATTGTACCGTAGAGGGCATGGAGTGCGTGGTTCGTATTTTAAGATATATTGCGACACATGCACCGGAAAAGTAAAAGAACATTTAATTTGCACTTTACAGCAGAGGGAATGGAGAAAACCTTCATTTCCTCTGCCTTTTTTATCGAGTTTTGGGGCTCGAGAGGCGCAGAAGCAGAGAAAATAGAAGATTCCCGGATTTCCTATGCCTATTCGAATTCCGGTAATCGGTCGTAGGCATAGGGATATAGAAAAAAGAGAAATCCCTATGCCAATAGCCGGAACCCTGATTCAAATTCATGGAAAAAAGGCATAGAATTCTTCAAAAAATGAAAATCCCTATGCTCCCATATCCTCATGTTAATTTATAATTAAATTTTCCGGCAGAGAAAATGCCGATATCCGCAAATCCCTCTGCCTGCGGGTTTTTCGAAGATAAATTCACAAGAATTTCACACAATCCATCGTTGTTATTCCACCTCAAATCAACTATAATAATACCTGTTTGAAAAAGAAATTAACACGCGTTTAAATTTGCTGATTTTTGATAAATTGACGCTGAATCATACAGTGATTAGTTTGGGGTGAGACGATGATTTTGAGAACAAATGAATTAAAAGAATTACAGAAGTTTTATGAGAAGGCCGGGAACGGTATGGTCCTGTTGTATGGCTCCAATCGGAGTGACAAGGAACTGCTGCTCCGGGCTTTTTGCAAAGATAAGAAGGTCTTCTATTACCGTGGACGTAATGCGTCTCCGGCAGAGCAGCTGCGCCAGATGCAGGCACAGATTGTATCAGAGTTCGATGTGACCTTACAGAAGAATACCTACGAGGAGTGCTTCAACCGCATTAAGTCCGGTGACTCTTCCAAGCTGGTGGTGGTCATTGATGAATTCCAGACCATTGCCAAGAAGGATCCTACCTTCTTCGAGAGCCTGATCAAGTTGAAGAAGCGCCAGCTCTATCCGGGTCCGGTGATGATTGTCTTATGCAATTCCTCTCTGCTTTGGACCAGAAGAGATATGGATGATTGCCTGGGTGCAGATGTTGCAGCCATTGATGAGCGATTCTTCCTGGATGAGTTCCATTTCTTGGATATTGTCCGTGCGTTCCCGAAGTACTCGGTGGCGGAGGCAGTTCGTACCTACGGCATCCTTGGTGGAGTTCCGGAATATGTGAACCGTTGGAACGGCGAGCGCAGTGTCAAAGAGAACGTGTGCAGCTTGATTTTGAACCCTCGTGGATTTTTGCACCATGAGGCAGAGAATTACATTAGCGGCGAGCTAAGAGAGTTGGCAGTATACGAGACCATCTTAGCAGCCATGGCCAGAGGCAATTCCAAGCTCAACGATCTCTACCATGAGACCGGTTATTCCAGAGCGAAGATTAGCGTATATCTGAAGAACTTAGCGGCCTTCGATATTGTAGAGAAGGTAGTATCCTTTGAGACCGGCGGCTGGGACAATGCCATGAAGGGCATTTATCGAATTAAGAATCATTTCGTGGAATTCTGGTTCCGCTTCATCTATCCGAACCAGTCTGCTCTGTACATGATGAGTGCGGAGCAGTTCTACGATACCTATATTGCAAGTGAGTTGGATGACTATCTGGATCATGCCTTCGTGAAGGTGTGCAGAGAATATCTGGAACTTATGAATATGGTGGATAAGTGTTCCATTAAGGTGACCCGTATGGGCACCTGGATTGGCAAGAACGGTACCATCGACATCATTGGCGCAGATGCAGAGGACGATTATGTGGTGGGCATCTGCAACTGGAACGGCGCCGAGCTTACCTTCGATGCTTACCAGGAACTTCTGAACAACATGCAGCAAGCCAAGATTCATGCCCGTACCACCTATCTTTTCTCTGCAACGGCATTCGAAGAGCGCCTGCAGAAGCTGGCCCAGGAAGAGACCAGCCTGGTCCTGGTGGACATGACGGAATTATAAAAAGAGAGGTTAGCCTGAGGGGCTTTTAGATACTTATGAAGAAATTGATCATTACAGAGAAACCTTCCGTAGCAAGGGATTTTGCCCGGGTGCTGCACGTCAGCGGTAACGGGGACGGCTGCATCGAGAACAGCGATTATGTGATTTCCTGGTGCTACGGTCACTTAGTGGGGCTGGTGTATCCGGAAGATTACGACGCCCGCTACAAGAAGTGGGATTTGGCGGACCTTCCGTTTTTGCCGAAGGATTATAAGTACGGCGTCATCGAGTCTGCGGCCAAGCAGTACGGCGTGGTGAATCGCTTGCTTCATCGCGAGGACATCGACACCGTTTATTGGGCAGGCGACTCCGGAAAAGAAGGACAGACCATCGAAGAGAATATTCGTATGTACGGCGGCGTGCGGGAAGGCATGACGGAGCTTCGTGTGTGGATCGATTCCCAGACTGACGAAGAGATTCAGCGCGGAATTGCCGAGGCGAAGCCCATGGCAGAGTATGCCCTCCTTGGTAAGTCCGGCATTATGCGTACCATTGAAGACTATGCCCTGGGCATTAATTTTTCCAGAGCCTTGTCTGTAAAATACGGCCGTCTCATCAACGATGCAGCGGCAACCAGCAGCTATACCGCCATTGCCATGGGCCGCGTGATGACCTGTGTCCTTGGTATGGTGGTGCGTCGTGAACGTGAGATTCGCAACTTTACCGAGACCCCGTTCTATCGCGTCATGGGCAATTTCGCCGACGTGAAGTTCAACGGCGAGTGGCGTACGACGGAGCAGTCTAAGTATTACAATTCCCCGCTTCTCTACAGTGAGAAGGGCTTCAAGAAAAGAGAGAGCGCCGAAGGCTTGATGCAGGAACTTGCCGGTGTGCCGGCCGTTGTGGATGCCTGCGATATCGGCACCAGCCGCAAGAAGGCGCCATTGCTCTTTAACTTGGCGGAGCTACAGGCAGAGTGTTCCAAGCGCTTCAAGATTAGTCCGGATAAGACCTTAGAGACCATCCAGTCCTTATATGAGAAGAAGTACACCACCTATCCGAGAACGGATGCCAGAGTGCTGACCACTGCTGTGGCCAAGGAGATTCACAAGAATATTTCCAGACTCTCCGGTTATGGTCCGGTGGCGGGCTTCGTGAAGACCATCATGGACAACAAGTCCTACATTGGCATTGAGAAAACGGCCTACACCGATGATTCCAAGGTTACCGACCACTACGCTATCATCCCGACAGGCTACACCAATGGCCTAGACAATCTGGGAGAATTGGAGAAAAAAGTTTACGACCTGATTTGTCGCAGATTCTTGGCGATTTTTTATCCGAATGCAGAGTATAAGACGGTCAAAATCCAGCTGGCCTTAGGCAACGAGAAGTTCTTTACTTCCGCCAAGGTTCTTACGAAGCCGGGATATATGGAGGTCAGCGGCATTCCGCAGGCCAAGGAATCTAAGGATGGGGACGAGGAGGAAGAGGAGCAGACCTGTTCCAAGGAAGACCTTATCGCTTTTGCCCAGAATCTGAAGAAGGGCGACACCTTACCGGTGAACGGATTCGAAATCAAGGAAGGCAAGACCAAGCCGCCGAAGCGTTATACTTCCGGTAATTTGATTCTTGCTATGGAGAACGCCGGTAACCTGATTGAAGACGAAGAACTGCGTGAGCAGATTAAGAATACCGGAATCGGAACCTCCGCAACCCGTGGTGAGATTCTTGCGAAGCTGGTGCGTATCGGCTATTTGAATTTGAACGAGAAAACCCAGATTATTACGCCGGAGAAGCTTGGCGAGATGATTTACGAGGTGGCGGTGCTGACCTGTCCGTCCTTATTGAATCCGGATATGACGGCTTCCTGGGAGAAGGGCTTAGAGGGCATCATCGACGGTTCCGTGGATGCGGACGATTATCGTGCGAAGCTGGAGAATTACATTCGTACCGAGACCAACAAGATGATTGCCTCCGACTTGAATGGTGAGCTGGCTCGTAACATCAACCAGTTCACTACGGAGAAGTCCAAGGGTGCGGCAACCCGCAAGCCTCTTGGCATTCCTTGTCCGCTATGTGGTGGCGAACTGACCACCACCGCTTTTGGCTATGGATGCAGCAACTACTGGAACGAAGACATCAAGTGCAAATTCAACGTGGGTAGTATTGCGGGATGCGATCTAACCGAAGAGGAATTTCGACAGTTGATGACGGAAGGCAAGACGGAGGTCATTGACCGTTTCGTATCCAAGTCCAAGAAGAAATTCAAGGCCCGTCTCGTATTAAAAAAAGATCCGGAAAACAAGGAACATCCAATTGGAGCAGTGTTTGATTTTAATGATGTTCCTGCAGAAACGTTTGAAGGTGCCACTTGTCCTGCCTGTGGCAGCAAGTTGGTGCGCACCGGCTTTGGTGTTGCTTGCGAGAAGCGAACCAGAGAGGGCGATGGATGTTATTTCGGCATCGGCGAGATTGCAGGCAAAAAGTTAGATGATGATACGATCAAGACCCTGTTAACCACAGGAACAACCGATGTGATTCGTGGATTCAAAGCAAAGAATAAAACTTCATTCAATGCGAAGATAAAACTTGCCACCGACGAAAATGGCAAGAAGAATGTTACCTTCGATTTTGAAGGGGTAGAAGCGGATGCAGTGCCGGATGTGGTTTGCCCGGATTGCGGCGGCAAGATCAACATCAAGTCCTGGGGCTATGGATGCTCCAACTTCCGTGCAGATGATGAGAACAGCTGTAAGTTCTCCATCGGCAAGATTGCAGGTAAGGCCTTGTCTGTAAAGAATGTGCAGAAGCTTCTTGCGGAAGGCAAAACGGATACCATCCGTGGATTCAAGGGCAAATCCGGTAAGAAGTTTGATGCGGTGTTGGTTTTAAAACAAAAAGAAGACGGCAAGCATGAGATTGCCTTTGATTTCGATAATGTTGAGAAGAAGTACGTGAAGGATGTGAAGTGTCCGCTGTGTGGCGGTGGCATTGTAAAGACCTCCTTCGGTTACGGCTGCGAGAATTACGATTTTAATGACAAGGAGAATTCCTGCCGCTTCAATATTGGCAAGATTGCAGGTGTGAGCCTGAACGATAGCCAGGTAACGGAGCTTCTGACCAAGGGCATTACGGAGAAGCTCTCCGGATTCCGTGCCAAGAGCGGTAACAAGTTCGAAGCTTGCTTAGCCCTAGGTAAGGATGACAGCGGCAAGGTCACCGGTGTGAAGTTCGTTTTCCCGGATGAGACTAAGGTCATAGAAGGCGTAGAATGTCCGATTTGCCAGGGCAAGGTCATCAAGAACCACTTCGGTTATAAGTGTGAGCATAACTTAGGACCGGATCAGGGCTGCAAGTTCTTCATTGGTAAGGTGGCCGGCGTGGAACTGACGGAAGACCAGATCACACAGCTTTTGAATGAGAAGCATACCGATGAGATTCAGGGCTTCCTTAGTAAGAAGGGCAACCTGTTTAGTGCGAAGCTGAAGCTGGATGAACAGTTTAGAGCAGCGTTTGACTTCGAGAGCAATAATACCGCCCCGCAGGCGCCGACGGAGACTGCGCCAAGCTCAGCAGAAGCAAGTGCCCCGGCAGCTCCGGTAGCCCCGGAAGCGCCAGAGGTCGTGCAGGAGGCAAATGCACTGGCTCCGGCATCCAGCGCCGACGATGATCTGGCGGCTTTCTTAGCAGCAGAAGAAGCGGCCGTAGACGTAGATTTGGAACATGAATTGTTTGGATAAATAATAGTAAGAGGTAGAAGAATGGAAACATGTAAGATTGCAAATATGTATGACTTAAGCGAGACCATCGCAGCAGAGCTTTTCGAAGGCAAGACCTATCCATGGGAAGTTCTTGCAGAGATTGGAGATTTCATTAAGAAGTTGGGACCGACTCTGGATCCGGAGATTTTCGAGCAGAGAGGAGAGGATATCTGGATTGCCAAGTCCGTTACCATCGCTCCAACCGCAACCCTAAACGGACCACTCATCATCGATGAGGGTACCGAGGTTCGCCCGGGGGCATTCATCCGTGGTAAGGCCATCATCGGTAAGAACTGTGTCATCGGTAACTCCACCGAGATTAAGAATGACGTGATTTTTAACGTGGTTCAGGTACCTCATTACAACTATGTAGGTGATTCCGTTCTTGGCTTCCATTCTCACATGGGTGCAGGCTCCATCACTTCTAACGTGAAGTCTGATAAGACTCTTGTTGTAGTAAAAGACGGTAAGGAGTCCATCGAGACCGGTTTGAAGAAGTTTGGTGCGATGCTTGGTGACTACGTGGAAGTGGGCTGCAACAGCGTACTGAATCCGGGAACCGTCATCGGACCGCACTCCAACGTGTATCCGGTTTCCTGTGTAAGAGGCGTCGTTCCGGGACATTCCATTTACAAGAATAAGAGCGGATTCGAGATTATCCCGAAGAACGAGTAAATGCCATACATGCGGAAGGACTAACAAAACGGGGGTAACTAGATGAAGATTCAATGTGATTATTGTGATAACACATATGAGGACACTCTGTATAACTGTCCGCATTGTGGAGCGAGGAATCCATCCCATAATGATGGAGATGCGCGTCCGAAGACAATTGAAGAACTAAAAGAATGGTATACGAATCACAACTTGCCACCATATGAAACCACGAGGTTTTTTATCGGAATTGATTATCGTCAGCCACGTGCTTTTGGCATTTATAAAGATGGCGATCAGTTTGTTGTATATAAAAACAAGGCAGACGGAAGCAGAGCCATCCGATATGAAGGAGAGGATGAACAGTATGCCGTTCATGAATTGTGGCAACGTTTAAAGGATGAGATTGCGAATCAAAAGAATAATCAGAGCAGAACCGGAGCAAGTGCATCGGAAACGCGAAAAGCAAATGCGCGTTATCGTCGGTCCCTAATTGCAGTTGGCATTTATGCAGTTGGAACGGTTTTATTCATGTCCTTCCTAATCGGCGTAGCTGTTTTTAAGTTTATTAATGGTCCGAAAATGGGGTATTACGTATCTGATGATAACGATACCTATTTTGAGGATTCTTATGGTCAGTGGTATTCCTACGATGACAATGATGATAGTTGGTCGTCTGTTTCTACTGTGGATTTGCCTGATGAATTAAAAGATAGCGATACAGTAAAGGATTATTACGTATCCTCTGATTGGAATGCATCTTATTCCAAAACGAATTGGGATGACACCACATTTTATACTGACTATCAGACCAGATGTGAGAATGATAGCTCCTCTTCGGACTCTGATAGTTGGGATTCTTCGGATTCGTGGGATAGCAGTAGCACGGATTGGGACAGTGATTGGTAAAGCAATATTAAGGCTTGCAGACGATTTAATTTTACAAAATCTAATTTGCGCGTTATAATTCCTATTGGAGGAATAATGTAATGAAAGAATATAGAAATGAATTTTTCAAAGGAGAGCGTGCGCTCTACGGAGAAACAGATGCAAGAATCGTTGATTCTATTTTTGATGATGGAGAATCTCCACTGAAGGAAAGCAAGCAGATTGAGGTTTATGATTCTCAGTTCAAATACAAGTACCCGTTGTGGTATTCCAAGGATGTGACAGTAGAGCGCTGTAACTGGTTTGAGATGGCCCGTTCCGGTGTTTGGTACACCAACAATATCACCGTTCGGAATTCCCTAATTACAGCACCGAAGAATTTCAGACGCTGCGATGGCGTGACATTGGAAAATGTCCAGTTAACAAACGCAGAGGAGACCTTCTGGAACTGTAAGAATGTAAAGCTTGTAAATGTCAGCGCTAAGGGCAATTACTTCGGAATGAACAATGAGCAGGTGGAAGTCGACGGATTGAAGCTGGACGGCAACTATGCCTTTGACGGAGCTAAGAATCTAACCATTCGCAACTCTGTCCTGTTGTCCAAGGATAGCTTCTGGAATACGGAGAATGTAACCGTTTACGATTCCTATATTTGTGGCGAGTACTTGGGTTGGAACTCCAAGAACCTGACTTTTATCAATTGTACCATCGAGAGTGAACAGGGCATGTGTTACATCGATTCCCTGAAGATGGAGAACTGCAAGCTGATCAATACGACGCTGGCTTTTGAGTTCGTAAGCAATGTGGATGCAGAGATTACCACTGGCATCAAGAGCGTGTTCAATCCTATCAGCGGAACCATCACGGCTCCGGAGATTGAGACCTTGATTGTGGAACCGGACCTGGTAGATCCGGCAAAAACACGAATTGCCTGCAAGCAGATTGGCAAGCAGGAAGAAGTTGTAGAATGGCGACGCAAGAACTAATAGGAGACAGGATATGGGAGTATACAACTTTGATTTGGAAGTGAATCGTCGCGGCACGGATTCCATGAAGTGGGACGTGGCGGACAATGAGCTGCCGATGTGGGTGGCGGATATGGATTTTCAGACGGCACCGGAAATTCGCTTGGCACTGGCAAAGCGCGTAGAGGAAGGTGTTTTCGGTTATACCGACGTCTCCGATGACTGGTACGAAGCCTATATAAACTGGTGGAAGAATCGCCACGGATTGGAGATTTCCAAGGATTGGCTGATGTTTTGTACCGGCGTGATTCCGGCCATTTCTTCCATCGTGCGGAAGCTTACCACCCCCAATGAGAAGGTGATTGTGCAGACACCGGTTTACAATATCTTTTTTAACAGTATCGTAAATAACGGATGTCGCGTGTCAGAGAGTCCGCTGCGTTATGAGCACGGCGAATATTCCATGGATTTTGAGGATTTGGAAGAAAAAATGGCAGATCCTCAGGCTTCCCTTATGATTCTTTGCAACCCTCATAATCCGGTGAGCAAAATCTGGTCCAAGGAAGACTTGGCCCGGGTCGGTGAATTGGCGGCGAAGTATGGGGTGACTGTGATTTCCGATGAGATTCATTGTGATTTGACGGCTCCCGGCAAGGAGTATGTGCCGTTTGCCGGTGTTTCCGATACCTGCAGAGATGTTAGCATTACCTGCGTTGCACCGACGAAAGCCTTCAGTATTCCGGGCATTCAGACGGCAGCCATTTTTGTACCGAATCCATTCCTGCGCCACAAGGTATGGCGTGGCATCAATACGGATGAGGTGGCAGAGCCTAATGTATTTGCGGCTCATGCAGCTGTGGCAGCTTTCAATCAAGGTGGCCCTTGGCTGGACGAATTGCGGGAGTATCTCTTTGATAATCGAAGAAGAGTGGAGGAGTTTGTGGATGCACAGATTCCGCAACTGTATGTGGTACGTGGAGATGCGACCTATCTGCTTTGGATTGACGTGAGCGCCCTTGGAATTCCAAGTGATGTGCTGGCTGGACAAATCCGCCAGTCTACCGGCTTGTATCTATCTGCCGGAACTGCTTATGGAGCGTGCGGCAAAGACTTTTTACGTATGAATGTGGCTTGTACCAGGGCAACGTTGGAAGACGGACTGTCCCGATTGCTGGCTTTTTTTGAAAAATAAGATTGATATTGACTTTCCTCCTTTTTACAGGTATAAAAATGTTAGCGACACATAACAGTGATGTCTACTGATTTATACAATAAAAGGAGGAAGTTTTTTTATGAATGAATATTTAGAGATTGTACGGGTTCATGCCAGAGAGATCATGGATTCCCGTTCCAACCCAACCGTTGAGGCTGAGGTAGAGGTAGCCGGCGGAGCCATCGGTATTGCTGCAGTTCCAAGCGGTGCATCTACCGGACAGTTCGAAGCGCTGGAGCTTCGCGATGGTGATAAGAAGCGTTACCAAGGCAAGGGCGTATTGAAGGCCGTTGCCAACGTAAACGACAAGATTGCTCCTGCTCTGATTGGCAAGGATGCTTCCAATATCTATGAGATCGATAAGGTCATGATAGACTTGGACGGAACCAAGGATAAGTCCAACTTGGGTGCCAATGCGATTCTTGCAGTTTCCCTTGCTGCAGCGAAGGCAGCTGCATTAGAGCTTGGAACCACCTTGCACCAGTTCATCGGCGGCTCCCAGGGCACCAAGCTTCCGGTTCCGATGATGAACATCTTGAACGGTGGTGCACATGCAACCAACACCGTAGATATCCAGGAGTTCATGATTATGCCGGCAGGTGCACCAAGCTTTTCCGAAGGCTTGCGTTGGTGTTCCGAAGTGTTCCATGCATTGCAGGCACTTTTGAAAAAAGACGGCCTTGCAACTTCCGTTGGTGATGAGGGTGGATTCGCTCCAAACTTAAACTCTGACGAAGAGACCTTGGATTACATCTGCAATGCAATCAAGGAAGCCGGATATGAGCCGGGCAAGGACTTCGTGATTGCTATGGATGCGGCTTCTTCCGAGTGGAAGTCCGACAAGGGCGTTGGTTTCTATCATTTGCCGAAGTCCGGTAAGGATTTTACTTCTGATGAGCTGATTGCACACTGGGCATCCCTCATCGATAAGTATCCGATCTACTCCATCGAAGATGGCTTGGATGAGGAAGACTGGGAAGGCTGGAAGAAGATGACCGCTCAGCTTGGCGACAAGTGCCAGCTGGTAGGCGATGACCTCTTCGTTACTAACGTAGAGCGCTTGAAGAAGGGTATCGAGCTTGGTTGCGGTAACTCCATCTTAATCAAGTTGAACCAGATTGGTTCCCTGACTGAGACCATTGAGGCTATCAAGCTTGCTCACAAGCATGGTTACACCGCCATTGCTTCCCACAGATCCGGTGAGACCGAGGATACCACCATTGCGGATTTGGCAGTTGCTCTTAACACCTGCCAGATTAAGACCGGTGCTCCAAGCCGTTCCGAGCGTGTAGCAAAATACAACCAGTTACTTCGTATCGAAGAAGAACTTGGCGCAGGTGCTTCCTATCCGGGATTTGAGGCATTCAATCGTAAATAAGTTTTGGAAAAAGAATACGCTCCGTGGATATATCCGCAGGGCGTATTTTTTTATCTCATCATTTCGGTTGAGTTGGGGCGCGGAATGCATTATAAATAATATATATAGCCGCAGTCCTGAATTGTTGGCAATCAAACAAACGGAATACGGGAGGAAAATAATTATGGAGAATGAAAAGAAGTTTAAGTATGCAGTCGAGCGCGAACGCGTGCGCCGCATAAATAAGGCTTTGTTTATAGGTTTTGCGATGATTTACTTCTGCATCATCGTGGCTGCTTCCACACAGTACTTTGCTCACAAAGTAAGTGCAGTCCAGGGCGGAACGATCATCGGTTTATCTGTTCTTTTCTTAGCAATCGTTGGAATTCTTTTGAAAACAAATCCCATGGGAAATACCGCAAGAAACGTATCTGTCATCCTGATGGCTGCTATGGTAATCCTTGGATCGATGTTCTTAAATTCCAATTACGTGATGGTATTTGGATGTTTCCCGTTGATTGGATACATCGCTTATAACGATTTTCGCTTTCAGACCAGATCCTTTTTTATCCTTGGCATCGTAGCTTCAGCACAATTTTTTATTCGTTGGTTGGTGTTAAACTCATTGACCGATCCGCTGGCGGATGCACAGACAGTGTTTGCTGTATTGTTAGTTCTTTTGGCTGCTCTGATCATGGGAAAAATCAATTGTGATTTCCTTCGGGATATCACTGGCAAGTTAAAAGAAGAGCAGACCCAGACACAGGCTATGATGAAGGATGTGCTTCACGTGGCGGGCAAGGTTCGCCAGGGAACCACGGATGCCATGGACGTTGTGGACAAGCTTTCCAACTCCACCGGTACGGTAACCGGCGCTGTTCGTGACATTTCCGAATCTACCCAGAATACGGCAGAGAACATCCAGCATCAGACCGTGATGACCCAGAATATCCAGAGTTCCATCGATAAGATTCTGACCCATGCCCAGCAGATGGTTTCCATTGCAAAAGATTCCGAGGAAGTAAATGTGAACGGAATGAAGATTATGGATAACCTGAAGGAGCAGGCGAAGATTATTTCCCAGACCAATGCCAACGTGTCTGAGACCATGGCACATCTGCAGGAGAAGGCAGAAGAGGTAAAGAGCGTTGTTGGAACCATTTTTGCCATTTCCAACCAGACCAACCTTCTTGCTTTGAATGCATCTATTGAGTCTGCACGTGCCGGTGAGGCAGGCCGCGGTTTTGCAGTCGTAGCAGACGAGATTCGTCAGCTTGCAGAGAAGACCAAGGAAGAGACAGAGAACATCGAGCGCGTGTTAGATGAGCTCTCTGAGAATGCACAGGCAGCTGCCGATGCAGTCACTTCTTCTGTGGATGCTACCAACACCGAGGATGCTTTGATTAACGATGCATCCGATAGCTTTTCTAATATCAGTGGTGATGTAAACAGTCTGACCGGCATGATCAATGAAGTGGATCAGATGCTCAATGAATTGGCTTCCGCCAATAACCAGATTGTGGATGCGATTACACAGCTTTCCGCAACCACAGAGGAAGTAACAGCTTCCTCCTCTCAGGCAGAGTCGTTATCGAACGAGAATCTTGAGAATGCAGACTATGCGCGTACATTCCTGAATGATGTGATGCAGGTATCTGCGCAACTTGATAAGTATACAACACAGACAATCGAAGAAGAGGAAGAATAAAAGAATACGCTCCGTGGATGATTCCACGGAGCGCTTTTTATATCATCAGTTCTACTATAAATACGACGATACAGGAAGCAAGTGCTACGATTGGAAGGCTCTTTCCGCGCCATCCAAGGAAGAGTGCAACCACAAGTCCTGCGGCTGCGCTGATGACACTTCCGGTGGCATAGAAGATGGCCGGAATGGTCATAGCAGTTAGGCAGGCGTATGGTACATAGTATAAGAAACTTTGGATGTATTTGTTTTTGATTTCTTTTTGAAACAGGACCAGTGGCAACATACGAATCAGGTAGGTGGTCACGGCCATTAATAACATGTATTTTACCATTAGGAATCCGCCTCCTTTGCATTTTCGACCGGGAAGAGGACGGCGCCGATGCCGGCAGCTACCACGGTGCAGATAATAATTGCAAAGCCGGAGGAAATCCGGGAGAGCATTGGTGCATATTTTAGAATGCAACTGATCAATAGTGCAATGCCTGCTACAACGGCAATATGGTGATTTTTTCGGGCCGGAGGCATCACAATCGCTACGAACATGGCGTAGAGGGCGATACCAAGAGCGCTTTGCACGGATGTAGGCAGCAGGTTATTTGCGATGCCGCCGACAATTGCGCCAAGGGACCATGCAAGAATCGGTGTAATCTCAAGCCCCATCATATAAGCGAAAGTCACCGGGGTGTCACGGCTAACGGACACGGCAAAAATCTCGTCAGTAACTCCGAATGCCATCACAAGGCGCTTGCCGGTGTGACAATTTTTGGAAAGTTTCTGGGTAAGGGATAGACTCATCAGTGCGTAGCGCAGGTTGATGACCAGCTGGGTTAGGAACATTTCGAAGTAGGTAGTTCCGGCGATAATCAGCTGTAAGCCTGCAAACTGGCCGGCACTGGTAACATTCACAAGAGAGAATAGCCCTGCCATCCAGGGAGAAATACCGGCTTTGGCGGCCATAATCCCGAAGGTAAAGCAAACGCTAAAGTATCCAATGGCGATGGGCAGGGAATCCCGCGTGCCGGTTAGAAATTCAGTTGTTGGTGTAATCTTTTCTTTTTCCATAGTGTCTTTATTATAGGAATTCTGCCTCATTTTCTCAAGGTTCTCCTTTCGAAGGTTCATTTCTTGCTGCCCCCTGTGGGAGATTGTTGCTGCATCCACCGGAGCGTCAAGGGTGCGAAGCACCTCTTCGAGGCGTTGCCCTTGACTCCCCGCCGCCTGCAGCAGATTTGTTGACAAGGGGCAGCAAGAGAAGTGGTGAATTTCAGTATTTCCGGCGCCATAGCGCGAAAATACTGATGGCTGGAAGAATCAGGAGTACGGGAGGTAGGTCTATTTCAGTATCCTGGGCTGTGGGAAGGTGAAATACTGATTATGAGCGAGGCTGGCTGACTGGCAGGGAGCGTAGAATCAGTATTTGAACGCTGTGGTAGAGAGAATACTGAATTGGAGTCTGGCTGGCAGCAGGCGGGCAGGCGGATTATCAGTATTTCAGCTTTAGAGAAGCGAGAATACTGATATAGAGGCTGGCGGGTAGGTTGTGGGAAGGATTGCTTTCAGTCATTAGAGAGTGAGAATACTGAAAGTACGACAGCTCAGAGGTTGTGTTGTGGCGTGGCGGCAGAGGGATTTAATGAATTGGCGAATCCCTATGCCAATTTGGCCATATAAGGGCAGGCTGAAATAGTTAAAAGCATAGGGAATCAGGAATAATTGGAATCCCTCTGTATGAGACGCTGATTTTGGAGCAGTCTAGAGCATCTAAAGCATAGGGATTTCTAAATAATGGAATTCCCTCTGCCGGAGCGGTGGGAATAGAGCATTAAAGCAGGAAAAAAGGCATAGGAAAGCGGGATAATAGTAAATCCCTATGCCCGGGCGGCCTAATGGGATAAAGATAACGGGAAAACAGGCATAGGGATTGAAAGAAAACGGGAATCCCTATGCCGCCAGCAACAAAACTCAAGACATGTGGTATAAAAAGTGCTATCATAGTATTTGGTGATACGTTGTATCTCCAACAAACACATTTGACCAGTCTTATGAGAGGAGTATCTAGAGATGAGTGAAGAATTAAAGAAAAAGGGCAAGGGATTTGCTGCAGAGTTCCGTGAGTTTATTATGCGTGGCAATGTGCTGGATTTGGCAGTTGGTGTTATCATCGGCGGTGCATTCCAGAGCATCATCAATTCCCTGGTTAACGATATAATTATGCCGCTGATTTCCGCAATCACCGGCGGTATTGATTTCACCAACTGGTTCGTAGCATTGGATGGCAAGGAATATGCAACCTTGGCGCAGGCTCAGGAAGCCGGTGCAGCAACCTTGAACTATGGTACCTTCATTACCGTTGTGATCAACTTCATCTTAATGGCATTGGTAGTATTCTGTTTGGTGAAGGCATTGAACAGGGTAGCAGAGCGTGTGAAAAAAGACGACGCTGCTGAGGAGGCTGCAGAGCCAACCGAGAAGGAGTGCCCATACTGCAAGTCCATGATTCCGATTGCAGCAACCAAGTGTGCACATTGTACTTCTGATGTAGAGTAAATATTGTAATCCCTGTGGGAGCTGCGCTTTGCAGCTCCCCTTTCTTTTGTGTTTTTTATCATGGAATTGTAGTAAAATAGAAGAGCAAAAGAAATATTGCTATGGAGAGCATAAGCATGAAAATACTACAAACAGTTGTCGACGAGAACTTTACACAGACACTAGATCAATGGGCGGGTGAAATTCAGAAGAATTACTCCGCCTTATTTCATATTTTTGTGCCATATGAGCTAGAGGACGGATGGCAGCAGGTGCAGCAGGCTTATAGGGATTTGGAACAGGTTTTTCCACATCCGCAGTGCATCGGTTGCAGTGCCAATGGAGAGATTTATAACGGCAGTATTACGGACGGGCAGATTGTTGTATCTGCAACAATTTGTGAAGATTCGGAGACCAGAATCGAGGTCCTTTCCTGTCAAGCGGTACGGGATTCTCTGGAACGGGATGCTCTGTTGGAGCGATTTTTGGAGATTCCGGACCTGCGTGGTATTGAGATTCTATCTGCCACAGATTATCAGCGGATGGAAGATGGCGGAAATTCACTGGACCGACTCCCGGCAGAGGTAGAGATTTTTGGCGGTGTTGCAGTCGGTGATGAGGCTCATCCGTCCTATGTCTTTGTAAATGGGGAAGCGTTCAGTACCGATGGCACTGTATTTGCCGTGTATAGTGGTTCGAATCTCCATATGGAAGCTACCCGTATGTTTGGATGGAAGGCCATCGGATATCCGTTTGAGGTGACCCGTTCCGAGGGACCGGTGGTATATGAACTGAATCACAAGCCGGCCTATGAGGTCTACAATCATTATTTGCATATCGATAAGGATAAGAACTTCTTCTACGAGGCCTTGGAATTCCCATGGGAAGTGGAAGTGGATGCCAATATGGACGGTTATATTCGTCACGCCAAGTCGGTCCGTGAGGATGGCGCCATTGTAATGTCTTCGGATATTCCAGAGGGGAGCCGCATCCGTATGACCTATGGAGATCCCCGTCGTATGATTGACCATACCAAGCGGGCAGGAGAGCGCATTCGCGCGTTTGCTCCGGATGCTTTGGTGCTGGTGAACTGTATGGGACGTAAGCTTTTTTGGGCAGAAAGATGCAATGACGAAGTGCGGGAACTGGCCAGATTTGCACCCTCCGTGGGCTTTAGCGCCTTAGGCGAAATCATGCGCTACAACTCCATTACGCTATTAAATAACCTGTCCATTGTGGCGGTTGCTATACGTGAAGGTGATGTGGCGAAGGAGATTGCGGTGGATGATTCCCATGTGGTGCAGACTGCAGAACTTCCGATTACCGCCCGACTTGCGATTTTTATTAATACCATTACGGAAGAACTGATGGAGAAGAACCAGCAACTGAATGATATGCTCTTTAAGGCTTCCCATGATTATCTGACGGGAATGTATAATCGTGGTGCCATCGAAAGTATGATTTACAACACGTCCGAAGAGAACTGGTACTTGTTGATGTTCGACCTGGATGATTTCAAGCAGATTAATGATACTTATGGTCATGCGGAAGGCGATGGGGTATTACAGGACATTGCCAACTATTTAGTGCCACAGGTCAAGAACAGCAATCGTATTGACGTGGGACGCTGGGGTGGCGAGGAATTCATGGTGCTTGGTCTTGGCTACACCCGGGCGGAGATTATGGAAATCGCGGAATGCATTCGAGAGCATGTGAAGAATCCGGAAGTCATGCATCGTCCGATTACGGTAAGTATTGGGCTTACCAAGCATCAGCCCGGAGAAAGTGCCAAAGATGTCATTGACCGTGTGGATGCTTTACTATATCGGGCCAAGAACGAAGGCAAAGACCGTATTTGCAGTGATATTTAGTTGAAAGCAAGGAAGGAAACAGATACAATAATCTGTAGAATTTGTATCGATTGAGAGGGAAAATCATGGAAGAACCAAAGAAAAGAATGTTATCCGGAATCCAGCCAAGCGGGGATTTGCACCTTGGCAACTATTTAGGTGCAATCAAGAACTGGTCATCCCGGGTTGATGAATATGAATGTTTCTATTTTATGGCTGATTTGCATACCATTACGGTACGCCAGGAGCCGGCTGAACTGCGTCGTCGCTCCCTACATCAGTTAGCACAGTATATTGCGTGTGGTTTGGACCCTGAGAAGAATGTGTTGTTTTTACAATCTATGGTGCCACAGCATGCACAGTTGGCATGGGTTTTGAACTGCTACACCATGTTCGGTGAGCTGTCCCGTATGACCCAGTTCAAGGATAAGTCCGCGAAGCACAAGGACAATATCAATGCCGGCCTTTTTACCTATCCTGCATTGATGGCTGCAGATATCCTTCTGTACCAGGCAGACTATGTTCCGGTTGGTGAGGACCAGAAGCAGCACGTGGAATTAACCCGTGACATTGCAACCCGTTTTAACAGCATCTACGGGGATGTGTTCAAGATTCCGGAGCCGCTGATTGCCAAGACCGGTGCACGTATCTACGGATTGACTACTCCGGGAGATAAGATGTCCAAGTCTGTTCCGGAGGGTTGTGTATTCTTGATGGACGATCCGGACACCATCGCTCGCAAGTTCAAGCGTGCGGTCACCGATAGTGATACCGAGAACCCGGTTCGCTATGATAGAGAGAACAAGCCTGGCGTTGCCAACCTGATGAATATTTACTCTACCTTAACCGGTAAGACCTTCGAAGAAATCGAAGCAGAGTTTGCAGGCAAGGGATACGGGGTATTCAAGCCGGCTGTCGGTGAGGTCGTTATCGATGCTATGCGTCCGATTCGTGAAGAGGCAGAGCGTCTCATTAAGGATAAGGCTTACTTGGAAGATGTATATCGCAAGGGTGCAGAGCATGCGTCTTATGTTGCAAATAAAACATTGCGCAAGGTATACAAGAAGGTAGGCTTCTATCAAATTTAATTCACTGGGGTGAAAAGATGTTTATTAATCAGATTCAATCTCTGGAGGGGTACACATTGAAGTTATCTTCCGTGGACAATGAGACCGGAGAGCAGATTGATTTCGAATTACGCGTATGCGAGGATTCCGATAAGCTTGGCTCCATTGCGAAGAACTTGGGAACAGAATCCGCAAAACATTATATTGTGGTTGAGAATGTCATTTTTGACTCTAAAATGGTGAATTTTCAATCGGAGAAGGTTGCTAGTAGCTTATATTTGATTCTTGCTAACGGCAAGGTATATCGTTGGGCACCGGTTTCGGTGAATCCGATTCGCGTCAACGATAAGCCTTATGCTATGGTGCTTAAGAATACTACGGATGCGTCTTCTTTTAATCGCCGCAATTCCTTCCGTGTGTCGGTGGACCAGAGTGGCAAATTAGATTGGAAGGGCTACGAATTCGAGATTCCTTGCTTCGTTCTGAATGTATGCCACGACGGAATAGCGGTTTCCGTGAAGGGTGTGAAGAATCTTCCCGGTGTGGGAGAGCATTGTAAGATTACCTGGAGCGATGGCACGAATTACGAGGTGGAAGGCATTGTCCGTCGTACCCAGCATCGCGTTGGAGACCAATATGTGATTGGTATGGTGTTAGCCAAGGAACCGGATGAGATTCGTTCCTTAATCCAGAGAATCCAGACATCCCGTGCTATTGCGGTAGACTTAACGGAAGAGAAGAAGGATAAGGGCGTTCGCCGCTTGGAGAACTGGGAACTGGAGAAAGACCTGGAGAAGAATGGTCTGATGCCGGGAGAATAACGGATTCTGAACAGTTTTGATAGATTTTGAAAAAAGTTTTGAAAAAACTGTTGACATTCTAAAAAAACGGAGTATAATCAATTTTGTTGTTGTATATGTCTGAGAGATGGTCAGACGTTTCTACAAACTACCGATTTAGTTAACTACGACAACTTCTTCTTAGAACGGGAAGAAGTTGTCGTTTTTTATTTGGAAAAATCAGTACGCAATGCGTCACTGTTTTTCATAAACTTTCTTTTTTTTACAATATTTTATGAAAAAGCACTCAGTCAATCTCTTAATTAACTCCGCTGACTGAGTGTATTTTTTTGTCTTAAAGGTGTAGAATATCCCTTATGAATAAACAGAATCAAATTACCGAGGGGACCATTTGGAAGCAGATACTTTTGTTTTTCTTTCCAATATTATTGGGTTCCTTTTTTCAACAATTTTATAACACGATGGATGCCATTATCGTAGGACGGTTCGCGGGCAAGGAAGCGTTATCCTGTATTGCCGGTTCTTCCGCGCAGATTTCCAATTTCTTCGTTGGATTTTTCTCCGGATTGTCTGTGGGTGTCACTGTCATCATTGCTCAGTATTACGGGGCGAGAGATGAGAAGCGTATTGATCAGGCGTTGCATACGGCGTATGCCTTTTCTCTTTTGTTCGGATTGATTGGCGGCGGTTTGTGTGCGGTGCTGTGTCCGATTTTCCTGGGGTGGATGCAGACGCCACAGGCGATTTTTGGCGGATCCGTAACGTATCTTCGGATTTACTTCGGCGGTATGGTCTTCCTGTTGGTGTACAACATGGGCTCCGGAATCCTGCGTGCCATCGGAGATTCTAAGCGACCGCTGTATTTCCTTATGATTGGAACACTTACCAATGTGGTGTTGGATCTGTTCTTCGTTGGTAAGTTACACTTGGGCGTTCAGGGTGCGGCCATTGCCACCTTTATTTCCCAGGCAATTTCTGCAGTCCTAGTGACCTGGACCTTGATGTATCGCGTGGATGGAATGCAGCTGGTATTCCGTAAATTACGTTTGGATCGTCATATGTTGCGTCGTATTATGCGGATTGGTTTGCCTTCCGCGATTGAGACCAGTACCTATAGCGTGTCCAATATCGTATTGCAGTCGGCCATGAACCGCATGGGCGTTGATGTGGTTGCCGCATGGGCGGCTCTTGGACGTATCGATGGATTGCAGTGGATGATTAACGGAGCCTTTGGTATGTCCATTACCACATTTGCAGGACAGAACTATGGTGCCGGCAAGATGGACCGTGTCCGCAAGGGTACATGGATTACCTTGGCCATGGGTGCTGTAACGTCTATGGTATTTGGTGCCCTTTTGATTCGTTTCGGCGCTCCGGTATTTGGTATTTTCACACCGGATCCGAAGGTCATCGAGATTGGTATGCAGATGGCTTGCATCATGGGACCGTTTTACTGGATTTTCTCTTTTATCGAGGCATTCTCCGGTTCCCGTCGTGCCCAGAACGACGTGCTGGTTCCAACGGTGATTTGCCTGGTTGGTATCTGTGCGGTGCGTATCGGATGGGTGGCAGTGCTTGGCGCCAAGGCTACGGTTGCAAGCCTGGTCTGGTGCTATCCGACAACCTGGATTGCAGGCGGTATTCTGATGACGATTTACTACTTGTACCGCACCTATGGAAAATCGGCGCATGGTGTGAACCGCTAGTTTACATCTATTGACTACAAGTTCACATTTTTATAGAATAATTACAACCAAAGAATTCATCCTTACTTCCTTGGATCGCAGTTGCGAGAAGGCTTCGTGCCTAGGAATTCTTCGTTTGTTAACCTTATTAACAAACACCATTTAAGGAGGAATTCATTATGGGATATCCAAGTATTGACATGATTGCAACGGGTGCACGTATCGAGAATTTGATGCGGGCGAACAATCTATCAGCTCGTCAAGTGGCTGACTTTATGGGATTTAAAGCACCCCAGGCGGTGTACAAATGGCTCCGCGGTGATTCGCTCCCTACATTGGATAACATGTGTGCATTGAGCGTGCTCTTGCATACGAACATGGAAAGCATCCTCGTCCTCATGGGCGGGGATGTTTTTTTGTGCTCCCACAAGAAATCTTTGATTTCTTATGCCCCCGTGGGAGATGATAGCCAAAACCCTTGGTTGGTCAAGGACAAGCCCTAGCGGGTGCTTCGCATCCTTGACAAACCAAGGCGCTTGGCATTTTTGTTGGCAAGGGGCATAAGAGTTATTGCAACTAGGAGCGCTTATTCCCGGTTCGGCCGGGCCGTGAAGGGGGCGAAATCAGTATCCGCGAGCTGTGGGGGAGAATATACTGAGATTTCTGCTAGTGGGCGGATGCCTTGGATAGCTGGAATCAGTATCTTCGGGCTGAGAAGAGGAGAATACTGAGATTTGCACTTGCGGGGGAATGTTGGAAGTGCGTGGAATCAGTATATATGCGCTGTGGGAAGTGAAATACTGATATTTGTGCTGGAGTACGAGGGCAGGAAACCCTTAGAATCAGTATCTAAGTGCTGTGGAGAAGTGGATACTGAAATTAGCTTCCTTGTCGCGATATTCGAAGTGGCCGGAATCAGTATTTGCATGTTGAGAGAAAGAAGATACTGAAATTTGCCCTTTTCTGGACTTGGAATGGGGGAAAAGTTAGTGAAGCCCTGGAGAAGTGGGGTAGTTAACTAAAGAATTTAGGCTGAAGTGGACTTTGACAGGCTGAAATAAGGTCCGAATTTTAGTGAGAGCATGAAATCTGAGGATTTTCACTAATAGAAGTTGAGAAATGATTAGTGAAAATAATAAGAATCAGGCGATTTCACTAAAAATGCTATTTCGCCCCGTGGGACAATTATTCTCATGCCCCCTGCTAACAAAACTGCTGAGCAGATTGGAGGGTCAAGGGTGCTTGGCACCGCAACGCGGCTTGCCCTTGATGCTCCAATGCGCTCAGTAAAATATAAGCAAAGGGGGCAGGAGATTTGTAGCATCCCTTGCTAACATATGTTATAATGCCTATTTGGAATTTAGTATTTTAGAGGAGACAAGTTATGGCATTGAGTAAGAAGCCTGTCAACGGAATGAGAGACATTCTCCCTCGTGAGATGGAGATTCGAGATTACGTGACACAGGTGATTAAGGATACCTATCGTAGCTTCGGATTTACACCGATTGAGACTCCTTGCATGGAGAATATCGCGAACCTGTCCAACAAGCAGGGCGGTGAGAATGAGAAGCTGATTTTCAAAGTGTTGAAGCGTGGCGAGAAGCTGAAGCTTGAAGAAGCAAAGGAAGAGATGGACGTGGTGGATTTTGGTATGCGCTACGACTTGACGGTTCCGTTGTCCCGTTTCTATGCAAACAATGCCAATGACCTGCCAAGTCCTTTTAAGGCACTGCAGATGGGAAATGTATGGCGCGCAGATCGTCCACAGCGTGGTCGCTATCGTCAGTTTACCCAGTGCGATATCGATATCTTAGGTGAGCCAAGCAATCTTGCGGAGATCGAGTTGATTACTGCAACCACAACAACCCTTGGTAAGCTTGGATTCCATGACTTCGAGATTCGTATCAATGAGCGTCGAATCTTAAAGGCTATGGCGGCTTATGCCGGATTTGCAGAAGCAGATTTCGATGAGATTTTTATTTCCTTGGATAAGATGGATAAGATCGGCCTGGATGGCGTGTCCGAAGATCTTGTAAACCACGGCTATGATAAAGCTTCTATTGATAAGTACTTAGCGCTCTTTGATGAGCTTTCCGATAAGAAGGATGTTGCCGAGGGCGTAAGCTTCTTGGCAAATACTCTGGGTGAGTTCCTTGGTGAGGAAGTGGTTGCTTCCATGACAGAGATTGCTGCTGCAGTCAATGCAACCAAGGGTGCCAAGTTCGAGTTGGTATTCGATCCGACCTTGGTTCGTGGTATGAGCTATTACACCGGAACCATTTTCGAGATTGCCATTCCGGAATTCGGCGGAAGCTGCGGTGGCGGCGGACGTTACGATGAGATGATTGGTAAGTTTACCGGCCAGAACGTTCCGGCTTGCGGATTCTCTATTGGATTCGAGCGAATCATTCTTCTTCTGATGGAGTCCGGATTTGAAATCCCGGAGAGACCAAAGCGTGTAGCTTACCTGGTTGAGAAGAAGTATCCGGCTGAGAAGCTGGTTGGTGTTATGGAGCAGGCCAAGGCTGCTCGTGAAAATGGACAGCAGGTACTGGTTGTTCGTATGAATAAGAATAAGAAGTTCCAGAAGGAACAGCTCGAAGCGCAGGGCTACGAGGAGTTCGTGGAATTTTTCAATAATTAATAAGAAGTAAGAGGAGATGTATTATGACGCAGTCACGTACACATAATTGTAATGAACTTCGTCTTGCAGATGCAGGCAAGGAAGTTACCCTTGTAGGATGGTATGAGAACATCCGTAAGGTATCCAAGAACCTTGGATTCCTGATTTTAAGAGATTTTTACGGTACCACTCAGATTGTGATTGAGACCGAAGAGATGATGGCAGTGATTGATTCCGTGAATAAGGAATCTACCATTTCCGTTAGTGGTGTAGTTAGAGAGCGTTCTTCCAAGAATGCAGACCTTCCTACCGGTGAGATCGAAGTTGTTCCAAGCAAGATTGAGATTCTTGGTAAGTGTGATCACAACGAGCTTCCGTTCGAGATTAACCGTTCCAAGGAAGCTGATGAGAATACTCGTCTCAAGTATCGTTACTTAGACCTTCGTAATCCGGAAGTAAAGAGCAAGATTGTTCTTCGTAGCAAGATTGTTGCTGAGCTTCGTAACGCTATGATCGCTCATGACTTCATGGAGATTACCACACCGATTTTGACCTGCTCCTCTCCAGAGGGCGCACGTGATTACTTGGTACCTGCACGTAATCATCCTGGCAAGTTCTATGCATTGCCACAGGCTCCACAGCAGTTCAAGCAGATTTTGATGGCTTCCGGCTTTGATCGTTATTTCCAGATTGCACCATGCTTCCGTGATGAGGATGCAAGAGCAGACCGTTCTCCGGGAGAGTTCTATCAGTTGGATATGGAGATGGCATTTGCATCTCAGGAAGATGTCTTCGCAGTTATTGAGGATGTGCTTCCTCCGATTTTTGCAAAATACGGCGTATACAAGAGTGCTTCCACTGCACCTTTCGTACGCATCCCTTACTTAGAGGCAATGGACAAGTATGGTTCCGATAAGCCGGACCTTCGTATTGATTTGGTTCTCCAGGATGCTACCGAAGTTATGGCTGATTGCGGATTTGGTCCATTCGAGGGCAACGTGGTAAAAGCTATCGTAGTAGATAACTTCACCGCTACCCGTAAGCAGATTGATGCAATGATTGCTGACGTAGAAGTTGCCACTGCACAGAAGACCTACTGGTTCAAGCTGGATGAGAACGGCGAGATTGTTGGTGGTATTGCCAAGTTCTTACAAGAGCGCAAGGATGCGGTAATCGCTGCACTTGGCTTGAAGCCTGGTGACTTCGTTGGTTTGGCTGCAGGTAACCTGCTTACCGCACAGAAGACCGCCGGTGTATTCCGTAAGCTTCTCGGTGCTGCTGCAGAAGGCCACATGAAGAAGGATACTTACGAGTTCTGCTGGATCGTAGACTTCCCAATGTATGAGATCGGTGAGGAATCCGGTGAGTTGGAGTTCTGCCACAACCCATTCTCTATGCCACAGGGTGGCTTAGATGCACTTCGCACCCAGGATCCGCTGGATATCTTAGCTTACCAGTATGACTTGGTATGTAACGGTGTTGAGTTGTCTTCCGGTGCAATCCGTAACCATGATCCGGAGATTATGATTGAGGCATTCAAGCTGGTTGGCTTAGGCGAAGACGATGTGAAGGCGAAGTTCCCTGCAATGTACAATGCCTTCACTTATGGAGCACCGCCACACGGAGGAATCGCTCCTGGTGTAGACCGTATGATCATGCTCATCGCTGGCGAAGAGTCCATCCGTGAGATTATTCCGTTCCCAATGAACAAGAATGCTCAGGATATCATGATGGGCGCCCCTGCAACCGTTGATCAGAAGCAGTTGGACGATGTTCATATTGCTATCGTAATGCCGGAAGAGAACTAACTTGCGATGTTTTCATTTGTAGAGTAAAATAATATCACACAAAGGCTGTTGTATAGATTTGTACGACAGCCTTTTTTACAAGAGAGAGATAAAGCAACATAGTAAGAAGGGGGACTTACGATGAATGCGCGCTATGAGAATTTTCCCAAAGACTTATTTTATCAAATCATAAACAACTCCCAAGAGTGCATGTTCTGGAAAGATACGGAACGGCGGTTTGTGGGAGTGAATCAAGCTTTCTTAAATTTCTATGGATTCGAGTCAGAGGAGGTACTCCTTGGTAAGACCGATGAGGAGATGGGATGGCATCCGGACCCGACGGGGTATCGGAATGCGGAAGAGAGTGTGCTGCGGGGCGAGGATACCTATATGGTGCCCGGTCAGTGCGTGGTGCGTGGAGAGGTGCACGACATCTATGCTTCCAAACATCCAATCTACAATGAAGCGGGAGAGATTGTAGGTCTCTTCGGAAGCTTCGTGGATGCCACAGACGAAATCCGCTTAACCCGAGAAGTGAACCAATTGAATCTGGATTTGGAGCATGCCTTGAAAGCAACCCAGAAAACCAATAAGATGCTGGGGAATTTTTTGTCCCATGCCAGCCATGAGATTCGGACACCACTCCATGCCATTATTGGGCTTTCCGAAATCGGTATTAAGAATAAGGATCCGGAGGTGGCCCTTAAGTACCTGGAGAAGATTTATTCCTCCGGATACTATCTGTTGGACATTATTAATGACATCCTGGATATTAATAAGATTGAATCCGGCAACATGTTGATGAATCCCTCCCCAACCATGTTAGGAAAGGCCTTCGTGGAGGTGGAAGACATTACGCTTCCGCTGATGGCGGAGAAAATGTTGTCCTACGAAACAGACTGGGGGAACATGCGGGATGTCTATGTAAATGTAGATAAAAAGCGTCTGGTTCAGGTACTTTTGAATCTGTTTAGTAACGCCATTAAATTTACGCCGGAAGGCGGAACCATTCGATTTAGCTGTAAGCGAACGTTCCTTAGCGAGGCGGCAGTTCCGGGCGTCTACTTTTGTGTGGAGGATACGGGCTGCGGCATCAGTGAGGATTTCATTGGACGTATTTTCGAGCCTTTTGAACAGGAGTATCGTTATGAGACGGGGGAAAATGCAGGCACCGGCCTAGGACTTACAATCTCTAAGAACTTCGTGGAACTGATGGGCGGTACGCTACAGGTGGAGAGCAAAGTGGGCCAAGGGTCCAAGTTCTTTTTTACCATTCCGATTACCTTCTGCACCAAGCAGGAAATCGTGGCGTTAGAAGAGGAAATCAAAACCGAGGAATCCGCCAATGCCAGCTTAGAGGGTATGCGGGTATTGTATGTGGAGGATAACCGCATCAACCGGGAGATTGGTATGGCGATGCTTCGGGATGGCGGCATGATTGTGGAAGTGTGCGCGGATGGATTCGAAGCTTTGGAGCGCATCCAGGAGAGTGAACCGTTTTATTATGATGTGATTCTGATGGATATTCAGATGCCGCGAATGAGCGGTTTGGAATGCTGTGCCAGAATACGAAAAATGGAGCGGGAGGATGTGAAGAGTGTTCCAATCCTGGCACTGACTGCAGATGTTTCGGATGTGATTCATATCAAGTCATCCCGGGCGGGCATGAACGGATGCCTGACGAAGCCGGTAAACTTGTTGCATTTACAACGTGCTATTTGGAAGTCGTTGAATGAGAAGGAGTAATCAGGAAGGGGGGATATGCTATGACATTGGAAGAATTCTATGAGGGACTAGGCGATTTGCACAGGATGCAAGAGAGAGTTGCAGAGAACGATAAGATCCAAGGTTTCGTGTTGCTTTTACAACAGGATGATAATTTCGAACGGTTGGTGGAAGCGCTGGATACGGGGGATGCGGAGGATGCCTTCCAGAGCGCTCATGCCCTGAAGGGAATCTGCGAGAATCTGTGTCTGGACAATGTCACGGAAGTGGCAGTTCCGGTGTTGGAAGCTTTGCGTACCGGAGATATCTCGCTGGCGAAGCAGAACTTTGAACCCCTGGAGGAAAGCTACAAGGAAGTTCTTTGGAGAATCGATGAATTAGATTAAAAAATCCCACAGGCCAATTGGTCTGTGGGATCCTTTTTTATCGGGCTAAAATATCGAGAATCTCGGCAATGAAGATGGTATGAAAATCATTGTCGGAGTAGAAGGTCTCTACCATGGTTTCTTTGGCCAAGGCTTCCGCCGGTACTGGAACCGTTGCCAGCTTGCGAAGTAAGAGCACGAAGTTGCCTTCATCGATAAAAGGAACCTTCATGGTGCGGTTGACGGTTAGTCCTGCGGCAGCGAGCTTGTCCTCGTTACGACCGGAAACTGCGCTTAAGTACTTCATGGACATCTTGTACTTTTTCTGGTCCGGATCGAAGAAAGTGTAGGAGAAGGTGTCTGCCTGATCTAAAAGCTCCTTGGTGTATCGGGAATCTTTTAACATAAGGAAGGCTACGTTTTTCTCCCAAGCGACGCCCATGCCACCCCAATTCACCGTGGTGGTGTTAATCTTGTCGCCAACTTCTACGGTGGCCACGCCCCATTGCTGGCCAATCAACTGGAAGGGATTGAACTCCAGGGTGCTAATCGGAAATGGTTGGAAATTATGCATACAGTCCTCCTGCTTAACGCTAATAGTGAGATAATAATGCACAAACTAATCTTATTTTCAGTATAAGACAAGGAGATGGAAAAAACAACAGCCAACAATTGTAGAATTCTTGACACTGCAAATCAAAAGACCGATAATATTGGGAAAAAGATTACGCAAACATTTATTGGAGGCAACTATGGAAAAGAAAAACATTGACTGGGGCAATATCGGATTCGGCTATATGGAAGCAGATTACCGATATGTTTCTTATTACAAAGACGGTAAGTGGGATGACGGTGCGCTTGTTACCGACCCGAACATTACCTTGAATGAGTGCGCCTGTGTATTCCAGTATGCACAGACCGTATTTGAAGGCTTGAAGGCCTACACCACACAGGACGGACACATCGTATGTTTCCGCCCGGACTTGAATGCATCCCGTATGATTGATTCCGCAGAGCGTCTGGTGATGCCACCGTTCCCGGAAGATCGCTTTTTAGATGCGGTAAAGCAGGTGGTAAAAGCGAATGCAGCTTGGGTTCCGCCTTTTGGATCCGGCGCAAGCTTGTATATCCGCCCATACTTAATGGGTATCAATTCCGTAATCGGAGTAAAGCCGGCAGATGAGTATATGTTCCGTATTCTTGTAACACCGGTTGGACCTTACTTCAAGGGTGGCGCGAAGCCAATCACCATCAAGGTGTCCGATTACGATCGTGCGGCTCCTCACGGAACCGGCGACATCAAGGCTGGTTTGAACTATGCAATGTCCCTTCGCCCAATCGTAAAGGCTCACGAGGAGGGCTTTGCTGAGAATATGTACCTGGATGCTGCAACCCGTACCAAGGTAGAAGAGACCGGTGGTGCGAACTTCATCTTCATCACTAAGGACGGCACTTTGGTAACTCCGAAGTCCAACAGTATCCTTCCTTCCATCACCCGCCGTTCCATTATGGTGGTTGCTGAGAAGTACCTTGGCATGAAGGTTGAGCATCGTGAAGTATACTTCGATGAGCTGGCAGACTTCGCTGAGTGTGGTCTGTGCGGTACTGCTGCGGTTATTTCCCCTGTTGGAAAAATCAATGACCACGGCAAGGAAATCTGCTTCCCTGCAGGCATGGAAGAGATGGGACCTTACACCAAGAAGCTCTACGACACTCTGACCGGAATCCAGATGGGTACCATCGAGGCGCCGGAGGGCTGGATCTACACCATCGAATAAGGTATTCGACCTCTGTATATATTGTTTCCCGCGGGGCCACTTGCGTTCTCGGTCTCGGCGTAGCGGACACTAAGAAATTGCGATGCAATTTCAAGTGCCGACGCCTCGACAGACCCGCTACAGAAACAATATACACAGAGGTCTTTTTTTACATGACTGATGGAGGAGCACGAATGAAAGAGTTTCAGAATGCCTTGTCAAACTTTGTTCATGATGTGGCGTCTGGCGGGGCAGTGAGGCATCTGGCGGATGCAGGGTATAGCATCTCGGAGATTGCAGCACAGCTGGATTATCCGCTTCCGAAGGAGAAGATTGCTGCCGTGATGTGGGAGCATTTTGTGAATACGGGGAAGATTTGCCTGGAGGAGCCCAAGGAGGTTCATGAGAAGATTCGCTTCGTAAAGGAACAGGATGCCTACGGAAAGACAAGCTTTCGCAAGGTGGTTGAAACCGTGGATAATACAGAGCGGAAGTATGTGATTTGTGAATATGGGAAGGCGTTGTACCAGAAGAAACCGGAGTTCTTGCAGTTTCTGGATTTGTTGGAGCCGGGAGACCGGGAATATATTGAACTGTTGCCATGGCCTTTGACTTCGGTATATCATGAATTAGACGAGCGAATGAAAAGGATTACTGAACTAAAGTGGTAAAGGGTTATTGATGGAGTACGTCTATGAAACGAATATGGGAAATACTTGCGATGGTAGTACTTGCAGCTTGTGTGATTGCTGCCGGTGCTATTGGTTTTAGCAAATATCGCCAGCATCAAAATCAATTACATATGGAAGAGTTGCAACAGATGACTCGGATTATATCGGATATTGATGTGGAGATTCCGGAAGAGGAAGAAGTTGTTATTCCAATCGATTTTGAGGCGGCGTGGAAGGAGAATGAAGACATTATCGCCTGGCTGGAGGTCCCGGAAACCGAGGTGAATTACCCAATCCTTCAGAGTAAGCCGGATATGGAAGAGGACTTCTATCTCGAACATAATCTGGATGGCTCCGGTGGATACCCTGGATGTATCTATATTCAGAAGTCCAACGATGCAGATTTTTCCGATGCGGTGACTGTAGTGTATGGCCATAATATGAAGAATGGTTCGATGTTTGCGGGGCTGCATAGCTACGAAAACAGGGAGTTCTTCGATACCAATGATGAGTTCTATATTTATACGCCTACCACTGCGCAAACCTATCATGTAATTGCGGCAGTGAATTACGATGACCGCCTGATTCCGGCGGTATATAACTACTTTGCATCTGATGTGGATGTATCACGTTTTCTTGGTGATATTTATGCGTTTGGGGAAGGGACGAAAAACCATCTGGATACGGAGGTTCAACTGGATCCATCCATGCATTATGTTGTGCTGTCCACTTGTACAGCGAATTCTTCTTCCCGGTGGTTAGTAATCGGAGTATTGGAAAAAAATCGGATATAATCCGGTTTTTTTTTATGCGATATTATAGTTATTTCCTGATGTACATAGGAAACCGTATAAACGAAACAGGTGTCTTAGTTTTTACAATTGACAGAAAATTATTAAGGGAGATAATATTAATTAGATAATTCATATTTGTGACAGAAGGGAGAATAAACTATGGCAAAAAAGAAAAGGAGATTGGCGGCTGTATTTGCCTTGGTGCTTGCTTTCTCTGCAGTTCTGGGGTTGAACTTGGGAATGCGGGAAGTACGGGCAGCAAATGCATATACAGTGACATTCCAGGTGTTTGGAACGCATACTGTGGAAAATGATGGTGGACACCTAAAAATTGATGGGCAGTTTGTGGAACTTCGAAACGGCGATAATAATGCAATTGGGGAAGTTACGGTGAATGGTACTTCAGCGTCTATTACTGTTTCAGATGGTACTCCGGGAAAATTAACCTATAATAGCGGTAATAGTTTTACCCTATATGATACGAATGGACATACGCCACACTCCATGGATACTGAGATTAGTAGCAACATTGTATTCAATATTGAAGATTATGCGGATCCAAATGGTGGCAACAATCCGGGTGGCAGCAATCCGGGTGGCAGCGATCCGGGAACTGGAAGTCAAAGCAATAATACGCAGGTAGATGCGATTACTTTTTCAATCGGTGGACAATCATACACGATTTCGGATATGTCGAATCCAACCGTGCGTGTTGGTGCGGATAGTATTGCTAACTTAGAGTTTGCGATCACAAGTGTTACCTTAAATGGAACACCGTACTACCCATTGTCAGGTGTTGGAAATGGTCAGTATGCAACGGCGAAAAATGGAGAAAATCGTCCGGTTCTTGAGATAGTGACTATTCCGGGCGGAGAGAATACCGGAAGCCAGTGGAGTGTTGGATTGCAGTATCACGGTAATGATGATGAGGATGAAAACGGTAGAGATCCCGTAAATACAACTGTTCCAAGCTTTTATATTCCTCAGGTTACCTTTGCGTCGAATACACAAAGAGGTGTGCAGGTAACTTCAAGTACAAAACCGGATATGTACGATCCTATGGTTTATCCGGCACAAGTTGATATATCTCAATCAAGTCGGGAAAATCCTGCAAGAACAGCAGTTTATTATGATAGTTCTGACTTTTCTATTTCAGAAGTAAATGGTACTGCAGTTTCTTCAATTGCTGTAACAGACGGAGGCACAGCTGGTGCCGTGACGATAACAGGTAATACGGTTACGTTTAATAGTGGTTATTATACATCGATTCCATTAACTGTCACCTTGGCGGATGGAACGGTTGGATATATGCAGGTGGATCGCCTTGGAATTGAATTGAGAGAAACACGTAGAGATGCTGGAATTCTCTATCATGGCTCAGAGCCGGGAAGCAATATGGCAACGGTTGCAGGGGCTGGAACTTATAATATTGCTGCAGTATTCTATTATGATGCCGCAAAAGACTATACAGATTACGATATGGTAGCAAACCTAACATATTCCAATGGCACAACGGAAACAAGAGTCGTTGGAGGTTTTGCGCAAATGGATTGTCACACCCCTACCTTAAAGGGTGGAGAGTATCTGATTTGGAGCGGTGAGTCTGTAGATGCGATGCCTGCAAGTGTATCCGTTACAGCAGTAAAACATGGAGCAGCTAGTGGTTCATCGTTTGGTGGAGCGTTGTTTGGTGCTGGCAAGGGCGTAACTAAGAATTTTAAATAACAAGGATGAGGTGGCAATATGAGAAAGAGTATTAAAAGCTTAATAACATTGGCCATCGTTCTTGGCCTTATAATGTTGAATACGGTATCAGTTTACGCAGCCAATGTAACAGCACTGAGTGTGTCTGGTGCAAATAATAGAATAGCGGTAAGCGGTACAACGGATGCTGGCGTCTTGGCTTGTGCGATTTTGGTGTATGACAGCACAGGAACGAACCTGGTAGCAATGGAGACTTGCGCTGCAAGCAGTGGGGCTTATTCTTATACCTTAACGCAGTCCTTTGCAGCGGGAAGTTATGTGGTAAAAGTTGCGGATTATAACGGTGGAGATTATGCAACTGCGAACGTAACGGTGACTGGAACAACTACAGTAGCAGCTGGGACAACGGGATCATCTGCTTCGGTATCAAGTGTGCCGAAATCTCCGAAGACCGGAGAAAACACGATTCCGGTAATTCTGATTGGATTTGCCGGATGTATAGCAGGATTCACAGTAACGAAATTAAGAAAAAAGAATTAAGTAAGAAGACAGGAATAGCTCGCAGTCGGTTTCACTGCGAGCTATTTTTGGGCAAAAAAAATACAACCAACGGGGTTGTATTTTAAAAGGGGGGTTATATAAATATATAAAGGGGAAATGACCTTAAAGAAACTTATTGGGGGTGTTTCCTTAAGTCATGATTATTATATCGCCACAGGGTGTGTATTTCAATAAACAAAATAACAAAATATACAATAACATATCAGAAAAACTGTGCAACCTGTACAAAAGGACTTCCTGTAGTGCATTTTATAGGCAAATCAAGTAAAATAAGAAACGTAGTATAAACTGAGGAATACTAGGAATGCAACAGTTTTTAGCAGATTTAAAAGAGAAGAAAAATGTACGAGAGAGCCTAAGAGGGCTCATCGATGAGATAAAAGGGAATCCTGCGGAATCTAAGGAGGTTCTTGCCGCGCTGTCGAAGGATGCGTGGTGCGAGTTGTTAGGTGACGAGGATGCCAAAAGCAGGAAGAATGCAGCAACGCTTCTTTCCCTTTTGCCATGGAGCCATGCAGATGCAGCAGACGTGGCAGAAGCACTTTTTTCCACATATGAGAAGGAAGAGACGCTGTTTGTACGGGAGTCTTACGTGAAGGCGCTTGCGGCCTTTGATTGTAAGGCACATTTAGACGAATTACAGGCGCGATTTGAGGAATTGACCAATGGGGATTTTCCGGAGGAGGATCTAAAACATATCCGCAAGGAACGCCAGCAGTTGGGACAGTTGCTTGAGAAGCTGCAGGAAGAGAAGGGCCATAAGCGCAAGGGCTTGCCTCGTGGTCGGAAGTGGTTATTCCGCAGTGAGCCGTGGTTATTGGATTTGTTACAGCAGGATTATCCGGAAGGCAAGCGGTTGCCGTTCGGCTTGCTGGTAGAGGGCGGGAATCCGAAGGCACTCATTGAGAATCGTCTCTACGAGCAGTTATTGATTCAGATTCCGCAGTCCAAGAATGCGCCAATCCATGAGGATGATTTTAAGAAGGGCTTTGCCCAGTGCGGGTTGCCCGCAATTTTATCGGAGCTCTTCGAGGGAGACAAGCCATTTGCTTTTCGCCTGGACATCTATGGCAAGTATGAGAATGATCGACGGATTGCATTGATGAAGCAGGCTGCGGCAGCATTGGAAGATGCTACCGGTGGCAGACTCTACAACGCTCCAAGCGACTATGAGATTGAATTGGTGTTGTTCCCGCGCCGGGACGGCAGTTTTGGCTTGTTTTTGTGGCCGGGAGATTTGGGTGCAGGACGTTTTGCCTATCGTAAGAATCACAGCGCGGTATCCATGGCACCACAGAAGGCGGCAGCGGCAGCGCGGATTGCGAAACCGTTTTTGACTTCCGGGGCGTTTCGTTTGGACGGATTCTGTGGAGAGGGCACGTTATTACTGGAATGTGACCGCGTGGCTAAGGCCAGAGAAGTCTTTGGATGTGATATCTTCGGGGATGCCATTCGCGGAGGCCGAGAGAATGCAGAGGCCGCTGGCGTAGACATTCATTTTGTTCAGCGCGATTATTTTGATTTTACCAATCGGGTGACTTTTGCAGAATTAATTACAGAGTTTCCTGATTTGTTCCATAAGGAGCCGGGAGAGAAGGATGAATTTTTTCGAGAGTTTTTCCGGAGCAGTATGGAATTAACCATGACAGAGTCCACCTGGGTGGTGATAACCGCCGAGGAGAACCTGTTGAAGAAGTATGTTCGCTTGCATGAGCAGCTTAGTTTGAAGTTGCAGGCACCATTTGGCAAAGAAAAGGCACTTTATATTATCCGGAGGCAGGAAGATGGACTTGACGAACATTGAAGATAAAGTGAATATGTTCAAATTCGGTGATGATGACCGGAACCGCCAGGTGATGCAGTCCATGCAGGATCTATTTTGCCGCAGCAATCATATCTACGGCGTATGTTACGGTTTGACTTATAACAAGATTACGGAATTCTCCGGCACTGCAGATGAGGAGGCTTATTTGCGGCGCCATATTTCCGTTGAGATGGAGAAGACTCTGATTGCATCGTTCCGGGATGATGATCTCGAAGATGTCATCTCCGGGGATTCCAATCAGCCTTTTATTCTGTACAAGGCGGTTGCGATTCGTGGCCATTCCGGCAAGCTTTTAGGGGTTTGGATGATCAGCGGTATTGCTGCCGATCTGAAAAGTGACGTGGACAATGTCCCATCCAATATGCGTTTTACCACGTTGGCGGATTTCGAGAATGCGGTGCATTTTGTCGAGCTCTTAACCAAGGTGTATTTCCAGGAAAAATTCCATTCTTTCTTATTAGAGGATCGTCTGGAGGAGACCCAGACTGCACAGAGCAAGCTGAAGCAGATGTTGCATCGTAACGAGGTAACAACGGAGGTTCTTAAGCTCTTAGAGTCGGACGGGGATTTCAACCAGATTGCGGACAATGTGCTGACCTTGGCCGGTGAGTACTTGGGCTTGTCCCATTGTAACCTCTTACGTTTGAATGCGGACGGACAGACGGTGGATTTGCTGTGTGAATGGTATGGGGATAATTATACCTCCATGATTCGCCAGTACAGCAAGCTCCAGAGCACGTCCATTCCGTATTTTACCGGTCGTCCGTATACGATTTCTTCGGATTCGTTGATGCCGGAGGAGTTCACGGACTTTTTCCGGGATTTTAACATCAGTGCCGGTGTGTTCCTCCCGTTGACAGTGAACGACGAGCTGAGCATGTATTTGGGATTCATTGAGTCCAGAAGACCGCGTAAATGGGCTGTGGAAGACGTGCGCTTTTTAAATGACGTAAAGCGTGTCTTGCAGACCATTTTGTTAAAACGCATTACGAAGAATTCTCTGGCCAGCTCCTATGCGGCCATTGATGCAATCCTAGAGAACAGTGGTTGCGGCATCTGCGTGTCGGATGCGTCCCACGGTTCTGTACTGTATTCCAACGATACCTTCAATAATATGCTGGTGGAGTTGTCGGATCGAATGAATTTTGAGAGCAAGATGCTTGGAGATGCTGTGGAAGAGGGCGATGCCACTGAATATTATGCAGAGGCGGCAGGCCGTTGGTATTCCGTGACCCGTGCGCTGATTCGATGGGTGGACGGCCGGGAAGTGCAGATGTGCACCCTCTATGATATTACCCCGATGAAGGAGTATCAGAAGCAGATTGAGGAGCAGGCGAACCTGGATGATTTAACCGGTTTGTATAATCGTCATCGCTTCCGTAAGGATTTCCAGGATTCTATCCGGGATGCAGTGCGCTCCGGCGGAGATCAGGGAAGCTTCCTATGTATCAATCTGGATGATTTTAAGGATATCAATGACGGCCTTGGCCATAAGAACGGGGATACCTTGCTGACCTTGGTGGCGAAGTCCCTAAAGACCATTTGTCGGGACCAGGCAAACGTGTATCGTCTGGGTGGCGATGAGTTCGCTATTTTGGTGCCGTACTATAACGAGTCGGAGGTGACCCGTATCACCGAGACCATACAGAAGCGCTTTGAACAGCCTTGGGGCATTGGTGACAAGGATTACTACTGCACCATGTGCATGGGCGTTGTCAGCTACCCGAAGGACGGCGTGTCCGAGGATACCTTGATGCAGCGGGCAGACTATGCACTTTTTGAAGCCAAGAAAAAGGGCAAGAACCAGGTGGAGACCTACAATGCGGCAACCAATACCCATTCCCAGCGTCGTCTGGATTTGGAACGTTGTATGCGTGAGGCTGTGGCTGCCGGTTGTAAGGAATTCAAGGTGTACTATCAGCCGCTTGTGGATGTGACCAAGAAGGGACATCAGTGCTGTGGTGCAGAGGCCTTGGTTCGCTGGGATTCCAAGGATCTTGGTATGGTCATGCCGGGTGAATTCATTACCTTGGCAGAGTATCTTGGCCTTATTAATTCCATCGGTGAGCATGTGTTGGTAGAGGCCTGCAAGCGTTGCAAGTTCTGGAATGACTTCGGTCATCCGGAGTACAAGGTGAACGTGAATCTTTCGGTGGTTCAGCTCCAGCAGAAGACCATTGTAGACACCGTACGGAATGCTTTGATTTATACCGGTATCTATCCGGGCAACTTGACCTTAGAAGTGACGGAAGGCATTGCAGCCGGCGATATGGAGAATATGATTCATACCATGAACGAGCTGAAGGCGCTTGGTGTACGTCTGGCGCTGGATGATTTCGGAACAGGCTATTCGTCCTTAAGCTATCTTCGTGAGTTGCCGCTGGATGTCATTAAGATTGATAAGTGCTTCGTGAATGAAGTGGGAGAGGATGCATTCTCTGATGCCTTCGTGAAGACGGTGGCAGAGTTAGCGGATACCCTTCACGTGAACGTGATTGTGGAGGGCGTTGAGGACCAGGCCCAGGAAAGCGCATTAGAGGATATGAAGGTCCATATGATTCAGGGATATCTCTATGATCAACCGCTGACTCAGGATGAATTTGAGAGCAAGTATTTAGACTAGATTTTTTGGAAAAATCGGTTGACTTCTTATGCAAGAACAGATACAATGACACTTGCGTGCAGGAGTGGCGGAATTGGCAGACGCGCAGGCTTCAGGTGCCTGTGGTAGCAATATCGTGTGGGTTCAAGTCCCATCTCCTGCACTACATAGAAAAAGCCTCAGGCGATAGCCTGGGGCTTTTTTTGTGCAGGAGATGGGACCTGAACCCTCTACAAAAAACTAGCATTTGTACAACTAGGTTGGATATAATACAACTGTAGTTTGCGTGTCTAGAAGACAGATTAGGAGAACAACATGGAATTATACAAGGGAAGACCCGAGGATTGCACGGGGCGTTTGCCGCGGGAAGTGCGAACATATGACTATTTGGATGAGCTTGGCATTGCGTACGAGCGGGCGGACCATGAGGCGGCCAACACCATGGAAGCCTGTAAGGCAGTGGATGATGCGCTTGGGGTTGTGATGTGTAAGAATCTGTTCTTATGCAACCGGCAGAAGACCAAGTTCTATCTACTTCTCATGCCGGGAGATAAGAAGTTCAAGACCAAGGAGCTGTCTGCCCAGATTAATTCCTCCCGATTGTCCTTTGCAGAGGCCGAGGATATGGTGAAGTACTTAGATATCGAACCGGGTTCGGTAAGTGTCATGGGACTGATGAATGATACGGAACATGCCGTGCAGCTCTTAATCGATGAGGATGTGCTCTCAGATGCTTATATCGGTTGCCATCCGTGTGTGAATACATCCAGTATGAAGATTCCTACGGCAGAGATTGTGGAGAAGTTCCTGCCGGCAACAGGTCATACCTATCAGACGGTACACCTGGTGGGTGAAGATTGATCATAGAGAGGATTGCCTATGAAGCTATTCCATACAAGTGATGTAGTGATTGAAGATCCGGATATTCGCCATGGTCGGGTGAATGCAGATTTCGGTCAGGGATTCTACCTGTCGCCGGACTATGAGTTTTCCCGCCGCTGGGCAAAAAGAGATGCCTACATCAACGAATATGAACTGGATACCGAGGACCTTCATGTGGTGCGCTTGCAGCGTGACGAGGATTGGTTTGAATACATTTTTCACAATCGGCGGGCGAAGGATACTATCGAAGCAGATGTGATTATCGGGCCCATTGCAAATGATACGATTTACGATACGCTTGGCATGATTAGTAGCGGGTATCTAGAACCGAAGGAGGCATTGGAGTTGCTTCTGATTGGACCGGAGTACACCCAGGTTGCAATCAAAAGCGACCGTGCCAAGGCACAGCTTCATTGGCTTAGTGCCAAGCAGGTCCAGGTGGACGAGGCGGTGTTTGAAGCTCGCCGACAAGAAGAGTTGGAATACCAACAATTGTTTGCCAAGACGATGCAGCGCCTGGCAGAGGATACAGAGTAGGGTATGAATAGAGGGTATATATTAGGAGGAAACACATGAACGAGAACATTACAAAACGTAACGAATTACTGGCCCAGAAGGTCATCAAGGGTTTAGAGTCCCGGAACATGAAGGGCTACTACGCAGCTAACAAGGAAGAGGCTCTGGCCAAGGCATTGGAGCTGATTCCGACGGGAGCTTCCGTTACCATGGGTGGCGCCATGTCTGCCCATGAGATTGGCTTGGTAGAGGCTTTGAAAAAGGGAGACTACAACTTCATCGATCGGGATGCCGCAGAGGATAAGCGTGCAGCTATGTTGCAGGCATATGATGCCGACTTCTTCTTAACCAGTGCCAATGCCATGACAGAGGACGGCGTGATGGTCAACATCGATGGCAATGCTAACCGCGTGTCTGCCATTGCCCAGGGACCGAAGCATGTCCTTGTAATTGTTGGTATGAATAAGATTTGTGTGGATGCAGATGCAGCCATGAAGCGTGCCCGCAATGTGGCAGCGCCTATTAATGCGCAGCGCTTTGGACTGTCTACGCCGTGCGCTAAGACCGGTGCATGCATGGACTGTAAGTCCCCGGATACCATCTGCTGCCAGTTTTTGATTACCAGATATTCCCGCCATGCGGACCGCATTCATGTGATTCTGGTAAATGATGTATTAGGGTTTTAAAATTTTTCCAACACTTTAATGCCGATACCTATGTTTTATTGGAAAAAGGAAAAGAAAAATGATTATTGAAAACATTGATGGAGGAAAGTCCTTTGACTGGGGAAAGACCTCTGAGGACTATGCGAAGTATCGGGATATTTATCCACAGGAATTCTATGATTACATTCTGAATCTGGGCCTGTGTAGGGATGGGCAGCAGGTGTTAGATCTTGGTACCGGAACCGGCGTGTTGCCGCGGAATATGTACAAGTATGGGGCACATTGGACTGCTGCGGATATTGCCGAGAATCAGATTGCACAGGCCAAGGAGCTGGCTGCAGAGGCAGGCATGGATATTACATTTTTTGCCTCCAAGGCGGAAGATGTAGATTATCCGGAGAATACCTTCGATGTGATCACGGCATGCCAGTGTATCTGGTATTTTAATAACGATGTGACCCCAGAGCATTTTGCTAAGATGCTGAAGCCGGGCGGAAAGTTCCTGATTCTCTACATGGGCTGGCTTCCATACGAGGATCCGATTGCGGGCAAGAGTGAGGAGATTATTCGTAAACTGAATCCGAGCTGGACTGCTTATGGGGATACCGTGCACCCGGTGTGGGTGCCGGACCAGTATCTGGAGTATTTTGACTTGTTGTCCCGAGAAGAGTTCCGGGTAGACATTCCTTTTACCAGAGAAGGATGGCACGGCCGCATGCGTGCTTGCAGGGGTGTTGGAGCATCTATGTCCCCGGAGAATTTGGCAAAGTGGGATGCGGAGCATATGGAGATGCTGGAGCGGGAAGCTGAAGAGACATTTCCGGTGAAGCATTATTGTTCCATTGCGCAGTTGCAGGTGAAGAAGTAGGAGATAGAGAATGAAACTGGTTTTTCCAACGATGGAATATAAAGAGAAAGCTATGGATTATATCAAGGAATTCCATGAGGTGCTGGTGGCTTGTAACAAGGAGAATGTGGCATCTGCAGGCGTAATCAAGAACTGTGGTGGTGTGTTGAAGGATGAGTTTTTCAGTGAGACCTATCAGGAAATGACGCAGATGTATTGCATTTCATGTTACAAATAGTTTATAGGGCATTTTATGGAGGAGTAGACGTATTGGGACTATTTCAGTTGTTTAAGAAGAAAACGTTAGAAGATAAGCAGCCACAATTGACAGTGGAACAGATTGTGGATGCTTTTGAAAAGAAAAATCAGGAACTTGATGAGGGTGAGAGCATTCTTTTTGAAACCGGAATATATGACTTTACCGGTGAGAAGCTTTTTTATTTCAGTTTGGTGAAACAATATCCGAATGAAGCGGAAGAGTATGTGCAGGAGCACACGGACATCCTTTTCGAACCAGATGGTGAGAATAATGAATTGAAAGAATGTGTATGGGATTTTGATTTAGATGATAACATTTTCGCTTATATTAAGAATTCTAAAGCATATGTCTATGCTATCGAACATCCTTATCTGAAAGTGAATACTTACGAGGACGAGACATGACAAGAACGGAATTTCGAAACTGGTTAAATACAACTTATGCCGAACCAACGGAGAGCTCATATTGGTATCCATTGAAGAAAGTGAATGACAAGATACCTGTAATCGATTTTGATTCAGAAGAATTATGCGATGAGGGTATATTGAAGGGGCTCCTGCAGATTTTTATTAGCCATGGTATTCACGAGATGTTTGTTTTGCCGGAGTTTGAAGAAGGTTATAGCACAGATGATTTGGCGCGTATATTTCTCGTTGAAGATGAGGACGGTTACGGATTTCCTTACGGCTCGGAAGAATTTTACTGTGATGATAGTTTGGAATGGGTTATATATTGTTCCCATGAGAACACGGTGACGTTCGGTGGGCACTGGCTTGTGGAGGAAGTTCGAAAACTAACAGAAGGACTGAAATAGTAATATGGAGATCAAGAAACTAAACTACGCAGATTTTGCAGGACAGACCTATCACGCTGAGATTCGCTCGGACAGATACCTCTCTATTGAGTCGGAAGGGGACGGATTTGCAATCGAGTGGAAGACAATTGAGCCGGAGCTGGTGAAGGAGCTTACCGACGATATGCTCTCTGAGTGGCTGGAGAATCTGGTGGCATATGGCGCATACGAAGGAGAACAGCTTCTTGGCTTTGTGGAAGGATTTCTGGAAAAGTGGAACAATCGCTTCCGCCTCACCAATATCTGTGTATTTGAGGGGACGCGCAGACATTCTGGTGTGGGCAGCGCGCTACTGGAGCGCATCATGCAGGATGCACTCGCCAGTGGTGCCCGTATGGCCGTATTAGAGACCCAGAGTTATAACAGCAAAGCCATCGCTTTTTACAAGAAGAATGGATTCGAGTGGATTGGCTTCGATCGTTACGCGTATTCCAACGATGGCCCAAAGGATCATAACATGCGCATTGAGATGGGGAAGAAGCTCAAATAGAGACCTGACATCTTATGCTATTTGGCTTGAAAAGTTGCACAATTTCCGCGGAAAAAGTTATTGACTTATATGAGTAAAACATATAGAATAACATTTGTTCGCGGAAGTGTCGGAACTGGCAGACGAGCAAGACTAAGGATCTTGTGGCTATTGCAGTCGTGTGGGTTCAAGTCCCATCTTCCGCACGAAACAAAGGATCAACTCGTAAGAGTTGGTCCTTTTTGTTTTGTGCGGAAGATGGGACTCGCACTCGGAAAGACTGTGATATTTGCAGTCGAGTGGGGGGCGGTCGTCCAGTGGACGACCCTCGCGTAGCGAGGAGCACCGACCGAGCCGGGAGGCGAGAATCAAGTCCCATCTTCTTTTTCCACCTCATCCCATCTTCCGCATTGCACAGCTACAATGGTCCCTGGGGACGGGGACAGGGTCCATTTTGTTACTATGATAATTCTTGGAGGTATTCTCTTTTTTTAATGTTATAATTTTTATTAAGACGGGAGGATGTATATATGGATACTCATTATACAATGCCAATTGAAGAGATTATTCGTCGAGTAACGGATATTGCTCATAAGTATCATGTGAAGAGGCTAGATTTGTTTGGTTCGTTTGCTATGGGAAATGCCTCTGAACGAAGTGATATTGATTTTATCGTTCGAGGATGTAGTAATATCAATGAATTTGAGGAAGAAGTGAATGATATTCCGACACTTCGCCGTATAGATATTTTTGATTATGATGAGGTTTGCAGTGATTTGCTGAGAGAGGATATGGACAAATATGGAAAGCAAATATTTTAATCGATATAAGAGTCTATGGATTGATCAGAGATGATGGTTGATACCATTTCAAAGTTTTATTTGGAAGAGTGAAGGATTTGTACTAAAAGGAGCTCATGACATGGCGTCATGGGCTCTTATGTTTTCCACCTTACCCCATCTTCCGCATTGCACAGCTACTAATGGTGTGCTAGGCTGAGTAACAAAGGGAGGTAACGAGCATGGATTTGGAAAAGCTGACATGGACGAGAGAACCCGCGGATTATACCATAGAATTAGGTCGGATCGAGATTACCACCGAGCCGCATACGGACTTGTGGCAGAGAACCTATTATCATTTTCGGAATGATAATGCGCCGGTTCTTCAGATGGAGACAGAGGAGAAGTTCTTCTCTTTTGTTGTAAAAACCGATTTTTCCGGAAGCCATCATCGATTCGATCAGTGCGGTATTGTGATGTATCTGGACAGCGAGAACTGGCTGAAGGCTTCGGTGGAGTATGAGAATGAGTCTTTCCAGCATCTTGGATCCGTGGTGACAAATCATGGTTACTCGGACTGGGCGACGACAGAGATTGCAGCGGATGTGAAGACCATGTGGTATCGCCTAAGCCGCAGAGAAGATGATTATTGCATCGAGTGTTCTACGGATGGCAAGCAGTTTTCTCAGATGCGTGTCTGTCATATGTGGGAAGGTGCCGGTCTTATCCGCTTTGGTATCTATGCCTGCAGTCCGGAGGATTCCAGCTTCCGTGCAGTATTTACTGACTTTGCGATTACGGAATGCGCATGGAAGGCACATGATGGACAGCAACCGGACGAATTCGAAGGAGAAATGACCAGACAGAAAGGATAGAGACTGATGAGACCAATTACTACGTTATTTATGCTGATGTCTTTAGATGGAAAGATCAGTCCGGGGGCATCTGATTCTTTGGATGTAGATAAAGATTTCCCTGATATAGAAGGACTTAAGGAGGGGCTGCCACAGTATTATGAGATTGAGCAGACAACTGACCTGTGGTCGTTTAATACAGGCAGAGTCCAGGAAAAGATGGGAGCTAATGTAAAGCCATTTCCCGAAAAGACACCGGTTTCTTTTGTGCTTTTGGACAACACGCACCTGAAAGAGCATGGCATCAGATTCTTTTGCGCAAAATCCAAAGAGTTTGTTCTGATAACAACAAATAAGAATCACCCGGCGTATGGGGTTAAGGAGGATAATCTCCATATCATTTATCAGGACAGCTTATCGCTGGAAGATGCATTGATAGAACTTAAAGAAAAGTATGGTTGTGATAGGATCACGATCCAAAGTGGTGGAACACTGAATGGAATGTTCCTTCGTGAAAAGCTATTCGATTATGTTGATATTGTAGTTGCGCCTGTTCTGATCGGTGGAAAAGATACATCAACTCTTATTGATGGCATCTCAATTACAAATGTAAATGAGCTCGGTAGCCTTGGGGTTCTGCAATTGGAAAAGTGCGAAATACTGAATGATTCTTATATAAGACTTAGATACAAGGTTATATCATAACATACAGTATTACAGAGAAAAAAAGCCTGGCGGATATGGGAAAACTTGTCGACAATGGCGCAACGAAAGGCAGACGCTATCAACTGGCGGAAAATAGTAAATAAGGTATTGGAGTAAAGGAAATGGAACAATATAAAGAAATCATCGGCTCTGTTGTTACTGGAACAGTTGATCGTCCTCTTGGCTCAGCACATCCTAATTACCCTGATATGATATATCCAATCAATTATGGTTATGTGGATGGTGTATTTGCTGCTGATGGCGAAGAACAGGATGTTTATATATTTGGAGCTGATGAACCACTCAAAACATTCACGGGTAAAGTAATTGCTATTTATCATCGGACAAATGATATCGAGGATAAATGGATTGTTTCCGTAGATGGAAAAGATTACTCTGACGATGAAATATTGAAAAGAATTGAATTTCAAGAAAAATACTACGAAGGAATATTACTAAGATAATGCAGCTTACAATTGAAAACCTTTCAGAAAAATATACGGTAAAAAGATTGGGGAAGAATGATATTTCAACCGTTTATAATTTGTGCAGCCCAAACACGCTGTACTACGAATACTGCCCACCATTTGTAACAGCGGAGAGTATTGAGAAGGATATGACAGTACTTCCGCCGGGAAAGACGGTGGAAGACAAATTTTACGTAGGATATTTTGACGCCGATAAGTTAATTGCTGTCATGGATTTGATATTGGGATTTCCGGAGGCAGATACGGCTTATATTGGCTTTTTCATGACGGAAGTATCCGTGCAAGGGAAAGGTGTCGGCAGTTTAATTATTAGCGAATTGAGTCGTTTTATAAGTAGCTGTGGCTATGCTAAGATGCAGCTTGGGTGGGTACAGGGTAATCCGCAACCTGAGCATTTCTGGCATAAGAATGGATTCTGTGAAACTGGCAAAACATATGATATGGATGATTTTACGGTTGTGGAGGCACAAAGAAAAGTGAAGCATATCATGCAGCTTGCACCATCTCCGTTTAACATGATTAAAGATGGAACCAAAACAATAGAATTACGCCTATATGATGAGAAACGTAGGATGATTCACGAGGGCGATATTATCGAATTCATAAATACTGAGGGAAAACATGACCTGCTTGATGTTCGGGTGAAGAATATTTTCAGATATGATTCTTTTGGCGAGTTGTATAATAATCTTCCTTTGCTAGCATGCGGCTATACACAGGATGATATTTCTACAGCATCTCCGGAAGATATGAATGAATATTATTCCGTGGAAGAACAGGAAAAATATGGCGTTGTTGGAATAGAGATTGAGGTTTTCTAAAAACTTAGGAGAATACATTGATGCTTACAATTGTTATACCGAATTTGGAAGATTTATGGTTTAGAGAAGAATTAATGGCGGACGAAGAAACCATGTCCTATAACGCTAAGTGGGGAGGCACAATTCCGTTTCCTAAAGATGAATGGGAACCTTGGTATGAGACATGGGTGAGAAATCCCGGAGCACACCGGTATTATCGGTACTTAATGAACTCAGAGGATGAATATGTTGGTGAAATAGCATATCACTACGATAAAGCCCGAGATATTTATATCTGTGATGTTATTATTCTTGCCCAATATCGGAACAGAGGATATGGAACAGAAGGTGTCCGGCAATTATGCCAGGCGGCAAAGGAGAATGGCATTTCGGTTTTGCATGATGATATTGCGGCTGATAATCCTTCGGTACAGTTATTCTTGAAAAATGGGTTCGAAATAGAGTATCAGAACGATGATGTGGTGATGGTGAAAAGGATTCTATAATGAGCAATACGAACTACCGCATAGGGGAGAGAAAAGGATGAAAGACAAGAAACTGGCAGTGATTTTTCCGTGGATGGAGCCAACCATTTGTTCTAGAGCGCCGTGCGTTCAAAGGAGATGATAATTATGAAAGCATTACTATACGGAATCGTAGGCTATATTTACAAGATTCATGAGCGTCTTTTGAGCCTCAATGACAGCTATGAATTCAACTTTAACGACAAACAACTGCATTTTCTGGTAATTGGAATCCTGGGTATGTTGATGGTCTTTATTGTGCATGGGTTATTTAAGTATTTGGCGGAGCACAATCATGTGATGGTGATTTCCTGGATTTACGTGTTTACCTTATTGATTGTGATTACCTTTGCAATTGAAATTGGACAGGGAATATCTCATACCGGAACTATGGATTTTGAGGATATTGTCTTTGGCATGGGTGGATTCCTGCTGTTTTTTGCTGTGTTTGCAGTGGTTCGGTGGGTTGTAAAGTCTCTGATTAAGCTGTTAAAGGATGACAGGAAGTACGATGACTAGCAATGATGCTCCACTGACCCCGTCCCCGGGGAACAAAAACTTCTTGACTTGCCATGACAAAAAGCGTATTGTTGGAACAACAACATTTTACAGAAGGTGTGAATTATGATGTTATTTAGATTCTTCGACAATTCCAACGCATCTTTGAATCCCGTGAATTCCGATCAGGGGACTATTTGGCGTGGCGTTGTGAGTAGAGGAGAGTCATAAGGTATCAACGTAGATACAGATTATGGATGAAGAAGCCTCATCGGACGCCAAGCGTTTGATGGGGCTTTTTTATATACAAAGACAAGCTAGGAGGGCAAGCGTATGACAAGAAAAGAAGTAGTAAACGGATTCTATGCACAGTATGACGAGGCTGGTCGCCTGGAGAGTGACAAGCAAGGGGAAGTGGAGTATATTGTCACCATGAATTACATCCATCGGTATCTAAAGCCTGGCATGAGGGTGGCAGAGATTGGCGCCGGCACCGGTCGCTATTCCGTTGCACTGGCCAAGGAAGGCTTTGATGTGACAGCGGTGGAGTATACCCGGTGCAACTATGAGCAACTGGTAGCAAATGCCAAGGGCATAGACAACATCCGTTGTTTCCAAGGGGATGCGGTGCATCTTGGTGAGATTTCCGATGATAGCGTAGATGTCACGCTGCTTCTTGGACCGATGTATCATTTGTACGATGAGGAAGAGCAGTTGGCAGCCCTGCGGGAAGCACAGCGTATTACCAAGCCGGGCGGAACCATCCTGATTGCTTACCTTTCCATCTACGCCATCATGTACACCAACTACCTGAAGAATAACTTCGCCTATGGCTTTGAAGAGAACTTCACGGAAGACTGTGGATTCAAGCATTTTCCGGAGCAGTTATTCACCGGATTTACCATGGAAGAGTTCGAAAAGTTGGTTGGAAAAACAACGATGACAATCGAAAAAAGTGTTGCGGTAGACGGCATGTTGGAATTGGCACAACATCGTGCAGACTTCGGATTAGAGGGTGAACACTTTCAAAAGTTCCTGAAGTACCACCTGCATTTTTGTGAGCAACGAGAGCTCCTTGGCCTGTCCAGCCATATCTTAATGATTTGTAAGAACACAAAATGACTCGCTAACCCCGTCCCGGGGAGTCAAAAAGAGGAAGAAAATGAGATATTCGGAAATTGTAGAAGGTAAGTTCATATCCCGTCCCAACCGGTTTATCGCCCAGGTGGAGATTGACGGCACAGAGACGACGGTCCATGTAAAGAATACCGGCCGGTGCAAGGAACTGTTACTGCCGGGGAGAACGGTGTATTTAGAAAAGGCTAAGAACCCGGAACGGAAAACCCCCTATGACCTGGTTGCTGTGGATACGCCGATTGGTGTCATCAACATCGATTCTCAGGCGCCTAACGCCGTGGTCAAAGAGTGGTTAGAGACCCAACACTATGATTACATCAAGCCGGAGTATAAGTATGGGGACAGTCGGATTGACTTCTATATGGAAAAGGGGAATGCCCGTATTCTTATGGAAGTAAAAGGCTGTACCCTAATCAAAGACGGCATCGGATATTTCCCGGACGCTCCTACCGAGAGGGGCGTAAAGCACTTGCGGGAGCTGGCCGCGGCGGTGGCGAAGGGCTACGAGGCCAGAATCGCTTTTGTCATTCAGGTAGAAGGGGTACGGGAAGTGCGCCCGAATGTGGAAACTCATCCGGAGTTTGGTGTAGCCTTGCAGGAGGCTATCGATGCCGGCGTGCAGGTCCTTTTCCTATGTACCAGGGTTACCCCGGAGGAACTGACAATCGTCGAAATGGTCCCTTGACATAAGTCCCATAGGGACCATTTTTGTTGATTCTGTGGGAATATCTTGATAAAATATAGGTGTCTCGTATTATGTGAGGGAAACGCTAGAGAAGTATCCTTAAGAATAACCGTGGGAAAGTTGTTTTTAAAACATAAGGGAGGCACAATATGGCAAAGAAACAGAGTCCGAAACAGGGGCAGGCTAGTGGCCAGGTCAGCGTTCGTAACAGTGTGAAGACGAAGCTGATTGCTATCATGATGCTGGTAACGGCGGTTCCGCTGATTATCTCCATCATCGTAAGTTACATTACGTCTACGAATAAGGCGTTGGAGGATGCAGAAGCAAACCTGCAGTGGCAGGCATCCTATCTCGCCAGTAAGTTCGAGAACAAGATTGATTCCAATTTGAACATGGTAAATAGTATCGCTACCAATCCGACGGTGTTGAATTTTGCAACGGGTCGGGCTGAAATTCCGGTGGATGCGGTAGAAGCAACCCTTCGCGCTTATGATGAAGTTATGGGCGATGGCGAGAACACAGCTATTACCGATGCAAAGGGTATGCAGATTGCCCGTGGTACAGGAGATTGCATCGATGTATCCGAGCGTGAATACTTCCAGGAAGCCATCCAGGGCAAGACCTTCATCTCTAACGTGCAGGTCAGCAAGACCAACGGAAAGCGTATGATTACCTTCGCAGTTCCGATTATGGATGGAAATACTCCAATCGGTATTGTGCATCGTAATTATGGTATGGACAACTTCCATGAACTCTTGGCTGCAGAGGCAGAGGATGCTTTTTTGGTAGACCGTGACGGTATGATCGCCGCTCATTCTCAGTATGAGATTGGTGAGGGTGCTCATGAGGAAGAGAGCCGTGCACAGTCCCAGTTCTATACCTCCGGATTAGACAAGGGCTTCTATGAGGCTGATACCGGTCGTGGTTACAAGGCATTTATGGCTTATATAAAAGATCCTCGGTCCGGATTTATTGTTGTATCTGCAACCAGCGAAGCAAAAGTTATGTCTGCTGCAAGAGCGGCAGCAATTACTGTTATTATTGTAGGTGTTGTTTTGCTTGCAATTGCCATTGTGATTTCCTATCTGATGTCCAAGAGCTTTACCGAGCCAATCAAGGCGGTAGGAGAATCCCTCGGTGCATTGGCTGATGGTCGATTTGTAAAGGTTGAGAAGCATGATCGCCGGAAGGATGAATTCGGTAAAATCTCACAGGCAACCAATGCGGTTATTGATAAATTGAATGAAATTGTGGATAACATTAAGGCTTCCGCCGGAAATGTGGGTAGTTCTTCAGATGAGCTGTCCGAGATGGCCAACCAGATTTCCGCAACGGCAGATGATGTATCCAATGCAGTACAGGATATTGCATCCGGAGCATCCCAGCAGGCAGAAGAGATTCAGAATGCTCAGGTCAATGTAGGACGCATCGGTGATGCGGTAGAAGATGTTCAGACCTCTTCCGTTAGCCTGACAGAGTTGGCAGGCAAGATGAAGAAGGCTTCCGAGATATCCAGCAAGTCCTTGACCGATTTGCAGGAGTCCTCTGTTGAGATGACAGAGAAAATTGATGACATTGCCAATACCATTCATGCCACCCAGAATGCGGTTAACAATATCAGTGAGAAGGTGGAGGGCATTACCTCCATTGCAACCCAGACCAACCTGTTATCCCTCAATGCATCTATTGAGGCTGCCCGTGCCGGTGAGGCCGGTAGAGGATTCGCCGTTGTTGCAGAGGAGATTGGTAAGTTAGCGGAAGATTCCCGTGTCATGGCGGATGAGATTCGTATTGAGATGGACTCCTTGCTACAGCAGTCCAAGGCTGCGGTTTCTGCTGCAGAGCATGTAAAGCAGGGCAATAGCGAACAGCAGGTTGCGTTGGGTGAGACCATCAAGACGGTCAACGGTATGTTGGATGATATCAGCAGTACCGTTGGCGGTGTTCAGTTGATTTCCGACGGCGCCAATACCTGTGAATCTTCCAAGAACGAAGTGGTGGATGTCATCAGTGCATTGTCCGCAATCTCCGAAGAGAATGCAGCATCCTCGGAAGAGACCGGTGCATCCATGCAGGAGTTGTCTGCTACGGTTAATATCTTAGCAGCATCTGCAAACAGTCTGAAGGACATTTCCGATCATCTGAACGAAGAGATGAAGTTCTTCAAAGCCTAGAAAATGTTGTAAAAACAACAAAGGCCTACAGTCTGATAGGGATTGTAGGCCTTTATTTTATTTGTTTAGCAATTTATCACATTAAATCGCTATAAGTGAATGAAATTCAACTGTAAGTTGCACAAGAAGAATAATTGTTTAGTATATTCAACACTTGTTGCATAGTATACAGAAAATAACTATAATCGACTCAAGTGGGGTAGATCTTGAGTATCAGCAATGGGGCTGTGCTATCTATTTTTTCACCGAATTCTCGTGTTTTTTCAACAAATGACTAAAAGGATACGAAGGAAAATAAAGGAAAAGGAGGGTTCGAAATTTGAATCCAAAAACACTGAAGTACATTCTGAAAAGACTTGTACTTGGAGTATTCACCGTGTGGGTTGTTATTACCCTGACATTTTTCATCATGCATGCGGTACCGGGTGGTCCGTTCTTATCCGAGAAAGCGGTTTCGCCGGCAGCCCAGGCGGCCATGGAAGCAAAATATGGGTTGGATAAACCGTTGATGACCCAGTATGTAACCTATTTAACCGATGTGGTACAGTTCCGCTTCGGCCCGTCGTTAAAGCAAAGAGGTCGAATGGTAATTGATATCATCACCGATGGTTTACATGTATCCGCGAAGCTTGGTATCATCGCTGCATTCTTAGCGCTGGTAATCGGAGTGGTTCTTGGCTCTGTAGCAGCACTTCGCAGAAACACCGTTTTAGATCGAATTATTATGATTATTACCACGGCATTCGTGTCGATGCCTTCCTTTATTATGGGATCTTTGCTGCTGGTGGCTTTTACCATCCGTGTGCATTGGTTCCCGGCCAACGGCGCATCTGCCGGAGGTTTGGTACTGCCAATCATCACCTTGATGCTGTACCCGATGTCTTACATCACCCGTTTGACTCGTTCCTCCATGTTGGATGTGTTGGGACAGGATTACATCCGCACCGCGAAAGCGAAGGGTGTAACCGGTTGGAAAATTATTTTCGGTCATGCACTGAAAAATGCCCTGATTCCGGTTATTACCTACTTTGGACCGATGCTGGCTTACATCGTTACCGGTTCCTTGGTAGTGGAGCAGATTTTTGCAGTACCGGGAATTGGTCGTGCATTCGTTCAGAGTATTATCAACCGTGATTACATGCTGATTATGGGAACCACCATTGTTCTCGCAACATTGATTGTCATCATGAACTTAGTCAGCGATATTCTCTACAAGATTGTAGATCCTAGAATTAATTTGGAATAAGGAGATTTACCGATGGATAATACAAATGTAAAGCGCTTGAGTTTGCAGGTAAATCTGGACGATTTTATTCCCGCAACCGAAGAAGAAAAAGAATACATGGTAACGATGCGTCCATCTACCACCTTTTTTCAGGATGGTGTGGCGCGTTTGAGAAAAAACAAAGTAGCAATGGTGAGTATGATCATTATTTTGCTCATCACCTTAATGGCAATTTTTATTCCGATGTTTTGGCCATACAAGTATGAGACCATGCTTGGTATGCAGCCGGGAAAACCAATGGATGCTTCTTTTAACAACTTGCGTCCGATGGAGTATTCCACATCGGAACAGGCCTTGATCGAATCCGGCGAGAAGGTATTCCCACATCTGTTTGGAACCGACTCCCAGGGCCGTGATTACTTCATCCGTGTGGTATACGGAACCCGTATTTCCCTTGCGGTTGGATTTTTCGCAAGTATCATCGTCTTAGTAATCGGAATCGTGGTTGGTTCCATTTCCGGATACTTTGGCGGTGTGGTAGATATCATCATCATGCGAATCGTTGATGTCATCTATTCCTTGCCGGATATGTTGATGGTCATCCTGCTTGCAGCCGTGCTTCGCCAGAGACTGGCGCCGGCCATTGAGGGTACACCGCTGGCAGCCATTGGCTCCAACATTATTTCCTTATTTGTAATTTTCGCGCTGTTGTACTGGGTTGGAATGTCCCGCTTGGTACGTGGTCAGATTCTCTCCTTAAGAGAGCAGGAGTACGTATTGGCAGCACAGACCGCCGGTGCTAAGGGCAGCCGTATTATTCGTAAGCACTTAATTCCAAACTGCATCTCCGTCATCGTTATTTCTACGGCGCTGCAGATTCCAAGTGCGATTTTTACCGAGAGCTACTTGTCCTTCCTTGGACTGGGTGTGAATGCACCAATGCCATCCCTTGGCTCTCTGGCGTCCGATGCGTTGAATGGACTTTCTTCCTATCCGTATCGACTGGTCATCCCGGCAATCGTCATCTCCTTGATTGTGTTGTCATTGAACCTGTTCGGCGACGGCTTAAGAGATGCGTTTGACCCGAAATTGAATAGTTAAGGAGGTTTTTGGAAGATGGCATTACTAGAAGTAAAAGATTTACACACCTCCTTCTTTACTGATGCGGGTGAAGTAAAAGCAGTCAACGGCGTGTCCTTTGACTTGGATTATGGCAAAGTTCTCGGAATTGTTGGTGAGTCCGGCTCCGGTAAGTCGGTAACCGCATATTCCGTGATGCAAATATTGGCACCTACCGGCAAAATCGTTTCCGGATCCATCAAGTACGATGGACAGGAATTGGTAGGCGCAGGGGAAAAGGTGATGAAGGATATCCGTGGAAACAAGATTTCCATTATTTTCCAGGATCCGATGACCTCCTTGAACCCAACCTATACCATTGGAAGACAGCTGATGGAAGCGATTATGCTTCATACGGACCGAAACCGTGAAGAGGCAAGAGCCCGCGCCATTGAGATGTTAACCTTGGTAAATGTAAATGAACCGGAAAAGCGTATGCATCAGTATCCATATGAGTTCTCCGGTGGTATGAGACAGCGTGTCATGATTGCTATGGCATTAGCGTGTGAGCCGGACATTCTGATTGCGGATGAACCGACCACCGCGTTGGATGTAACCATTCAGGCAGGTATCTTAGAGCTGATGAAGGACATCCAGAAAAAGATGGGCATGGCCATCATTATGATTACCCACGACCTGGGTGTCGTTGCACAGATGTGTGACGAAGTCATCGTTATGTATGCGGGTTCCATTTGTGAGCAGGGTACGGAGGAAGAGATTTTCTACAATCCGCGCCATGAGTACACCAAGGGTCTGATGCGTTCTATCCCGACCGCAGATAACAACGGAGAGCGGTTGCAGCCGATTACCGGTACTCCAATCGATCTTCTGAACATGCCGGTGGGATGCCCTTTTGCACCTCGTTGTGATAACGCTATGAAGATTTGCCTGAACAAAAAATGCGAGCGTATCCAGATTAACGACTACCATCAGGCAGCCTGCTGGATGACCGTAAAGGAAGCCGCAGAATCCGGTAAGGTGGATCAGCTGTGTGCAGCAATGAGTGAAACAGAACGAGAAGAAAGGGGGCAAAAACATGAGTGATTTGACCCAGAATGCAAGCAATACGCCCCTCTTAGAGGTAAAGCATTTAAAGCAGTATTTTGATATTAATATGGGATTCTTCCAGACCAAGCCGCTCAAGGCTGTGGATGATATCTCTTTTTCCATCCGTGAGGGCGAGACCTTAGGATTGGTAGGAGAGTCCGGATGCGGCAAGACCACTGCCGGACGTTCCATCCTCCATCTGTACAAGCCGACGGCAGGTGAGATTATCTACCGTGGCAAGAAGATTGAGACCAAGGCGGATATCAAGGAGTTCCGTAAGAAAGCAACCATGGTTTTCCAGGATCCGTATTCTTCCTTGGATCCGCGTATGACGGTTGCGGATATTATCGGAGAACCGTTGGATATCCATCATATGTATTCCTCACAGGAGGAGCGAAGAGAACGGATTTTGACATTGATGGAGCATGTTGGATTGAACTCCGAACATGCAGCCAGATATGCCCATGAGTTCTCCGGCGGACAGCGTCAGCGTGTCGGCATCGCAAGAGCCTTAGCCGTACGTCCGGACTTCATCGTCTGTGACGAGCCGGTATCTGCGCTTGACGTATCCATTCAGGCACAGGTCATCAACATGTTTGATGAGTTACAGGAGAAGATGAATCTGACATACCTGTTCATCGCTCATGACCTGTTGGTAGTAAGACATATTTCCGACCGCATTGCGGTAATGTATTTGGGACATATGGTGGAACTTGCAGATGCCGATGCCATTTATGAGCGTCCACTGCATCCGTACACCAAGGCGTTGATTTCCGCAGTTCCGGTTCCGGATCCGAAGGTTGCCAAGGCCAACAAGCGTATCACCTTAACCGGTGAGATTCCGTCTCCGCTGAATACTCCAAGCGGATGCCCGTTCCACACCAGATGCCCGTATGCAACGGATGTATGTAAGCAGGAAATTCCTGCATTTGAGGAAATTGAGACAGGCCGTTTTGTTGCCTGCCACAGAGCAAAAGAGATTAATTCATAAAGTTTTCTACATCCATGGGGAAACATACAGGCAGTTTTTTCATGCATGTTGAAATATATCATTACTCAAATAATGAAGGGAGAAAATTGATATGAAAAGATTATTCGCACTTATGCTGGCTGCAACGATGACACTTTCATTGGTTGCATGCGGCGATTCTGCTAAGACCGGTGGCGATACAGCAACCGGAAGTAGCGAACCAGCAGAAACAACTGTTGATGCAAACGTATTGAACGTTTCTATCGCATCTGAACCTGCATCCTTAGATCCTGCATTGAACAGTGCAGTAGATGGAGCAACCATGTTAGTACATCTGTTTTCCGGACTTGCTAAGTTCGAGCAGAAGGCAGACGGTTCCTTGGAACTGGTACCGGACGCAGCAACCGAACTTCCGGAAGGTGTTGTAAATGAAGATGGTACCGTAACCTATACTTACACACTTCGTGATGGCATGAAGTGGTCTGACGGTGAGCCTGTGACCGCGAACGACTTCGTTTTTGCTTGGAACCGTGCAGCTTCCGATGACTTGGCAGCTGATTATGGTTATATGTTTGAAGTTGTAGATGGATATGATGAAGTAGCCGGTGGTGAGGCTGACTCCATGAACATCGAAGCAACCGATGACAAGACCATTGTTGTAACCTTAAAGAACTCCATTACTTACTGGAACGAGTTGCTTGCATTCCCGGCATACTTCCCGGTAAGAGAGGATGTTGTAGCAAATGAGAGCTGGGCAACCGATCCTTCTACTTATGTATGTAACGGTGCTTACACCATGAGCGACTGGAGCCACAACTCTGTAATTACTTTGAAGAAGAACGATAACTATTTTGATGCTGATTCCATCACCATGCCGGAGATTAACTTCTACCTGTCCGATGATGCCAACAACATGTTGACCAACTTCGAGAACGGCAGCTGGCAGATGATTGATGATGTTCCTACCAATGAAATCGCAGCTTTGAAGGAAGCTTATCCGGATGAGTTCGTTGTAGCAGGTCAGTTAGGTACCTACTATGTATGCTGGAACATCAATGAAGACATCCTTCCGGAAGGCAGCGGCTTAAGCGGCAAGGAGGCAGAGGATGCCAGAGCTGAAATCCGTAACGCAATATCCCTGTTATTCGATCGTAACTACATCGTAGACGAGATCGGACAGGCTGGTCAGGTTCCTGCAGCTTCTTTCGTAGCTATGGGTCTTACCGATGCTGACGGCAAGGAATTCCGTGAGAATGCAAACGGCGGCAAGGGTGGTTACTATGCTGTTGATACTGCATCTCTTCAGAGCAACTTCGATGCAGCAATTGAAGTATTGAAGAAGTACTATGATTATGATGAAGCAAGCGGACAGTTCACCAACTTCCCATCCATGACTTACCTGTACAACACTTCCGAAGGCCACAAGGCAATCGGTGAGTACTTACAGAGTGCTCTTGCAGCAGTTGGTATCAACATGCAGCTTGAGAACCAGGAGTGGAACACCTTCCTTGAGACACGTAAAGCCGGAGATTACTCCATCGCACGTAACGGCTGGTTAGCAGACTACAACGATCCAATCTGCTTCCTTGATATGTGGACCACTGCATCCGGTAACAACGATGTTCAGTTCGGTAAGGGTGCTCATCAGAACGTTGCTGCTTACAGCTTAGACTTAACCGATCTTGGATATGACACCAAGGTTACAGATGGAACATGGGCTGAGACTTATGACGTATTGATTAGCGACATCAAGACCTGCACCGATACCAAGACCCGTTATGCTTTGATGCACAAGGCTGAGGATCTTCTTATGCAGACCGGCGCTATCTGCCCATTATACTTCTACACAGATATCTACATGATTGACAGTTCCGTTAAGGGATTCTTCTCTAATCCTCTCGGATACAAGTACTTCATGTACTGCACAATTGAGTAGATTTCTTCTATACTACCTCTTTTCCCCGGCAGGCAACTGCCGGGGAATTTCTATTATATATGGGCTTGGGTTTGCGCTCTTTTGTAGGGTTGGGTAAAATGAAGGTAGAATGACTCAGGGGGACGGAGTCAGCGATTCATTGTACTAGGAAAAATACATGGCGAATGAAAAAAGGACAACTAAGCGAGGACGAAAAAGGATGGAAATGGTAAAAAAGATTGCGAAGAACATTGGGGTGATTGTGCTAGCTATTGCGGTATTATTTGTGGCTAGTCTTGTGGCAGGGTTATGTGCAACGCCGTTTGAAAATGCACCCTATGTAGGATTAATTGTGCAATGTTTGGTTGCAATTGTAGCAACACCGGCATTGGCATGGTTGGTTTCAACTAAGATTTTGAAAATGGACGCCGAGGAACTTGGTATTGTTCCAAAGCGTTTTCAAATAAAGTGGCTCCTATTGGCAATTGCGTTGCCGGTAGTGGTGCTTCTATTCTATGCATTCGTACTTCCTGGCAAGCCTTATGTGGCACAGCCTGGAAAGTTCTGGGAATCTCTTCTGGTGGGCTTTTTTGGTGCTGGTCTTATGGCTGGAATTACCGAAGAGGTGGTATTCCGTGGAATTATCTTCCGTTATATGAAGAAGACTTTGGGTGTGAAGGTAGCAGTGATTGTGCCGGCGATTTTATTCGCATGCGTACATATCATGAACATGGAGACCTTCGATGTACTGGATTTGGTGATGCTGATTCTGGCAGGATCCTCCGTAGCCATCATGTTTACTATGTATGCGCTAAATACGGACATGATTTATCCGGGAGCTATCGCACACTGTTTGTGGAATACCCTGATTATCGGAGGCACCTTCGGTGTTGGTGAGATTGTAAATGGATCTGCCAATGATTCCTATATCATTATTCCGATTGTATCCAAGAGTAAGTTATTGACGGGCGGCAACTTCGGTGTAGAAGCGGCAGTTCCGGCAATTGTGGGATATATCGTAGTGGCAGTGATTGGTTATATGTCATATAAGAAGCGTAAGGCGGAGTAAGAGGAAATATATGGATTCAAAATACCTAGCCGTGATATTTCCGGGAATCGGATATCACAAGGATAAACCATTGTTATATTATGCATCCAAGCTTTTACTGCAGCAGGGTTATGACCTGATGTTCGTGGAATACCCAGAGATGCCGAAGAACATCAAGGGTGATGCTGCGAAGATGCAGGAGGCGGCAGAACTAGCTTATGCCAAGGCAGAAGAGATGCTTAGCTGGATTGATTACTCCAAGTATCAGAAGAAGGTCTTCGTTGGCAAAAGCATCGGAACTGTAGTGATGAGTAAGTATATTCAGGAACATCACCTTTCTCCAAAGCAGATTTGGTATACGCCAGTGGAGGCGACATTCGAATTTCCTGCAGAGAAGGTGATCGCTTTTCTTGGAGATGCAGATCCCTGGTCAGATGTGGAGATGCTGAAACAGAAAGCAGCTGATGCCAATATGCCATTATATTTGTATCCGGACTGTAATCACTCTTTGGAAACAGACGATGTGGATAAGAACCTCGAGATAATCCGTGATGTGATGCAGAAGACTGCAGAGTTTGTAAAATGACCCACTAACCCCGTCCCGGGGAGTCATTGTACTAGGAGAAATACATGGCGAATGAAAATGGAACATGGATTATGTATGGCGTAGACTGGGATGATCCGGAATGCCTGCATACCGTGGATGATGCAATTGCATATATTAACGAGGTGGGATTCCTGCCGCTGTTTAAGAATGAGATTCCGGGATTCTCGCTTGAGGAGCGCACGGTGCCGGAGTACTGGTGGTGCGATGATCCCAAGGTAGACCCGTGGCAGTGGCGAGAGATTATCGCTAGTCGTGGAGAGATTGCCTATGGCAAGTTCTTCGATAAGAAGGCGGGATTCATCTCCAAGGAATGGTTTCCGTACTTTGCGAACTATCGCCGGGACGGCTATGACTTCGATGCCCTCTGGGAGGACGGTAAGGCACCGGCCAAGCATAAGAAGATTATGGATCTCTATGCAGAAGAGCGGATGGACGAAGAATACTATTCCAACGAGCTGAAGGCACAGGCAGGCTTTGGAAAAGGCAAAGAAAAGGGTTTCGATGGCGCCATCACAGCGCTACAGATGGAGACATACCTGGTGGTGCGGGACTTCCGCCAGCGAAAAAATAAGAAGGGTGAAGCATATGGCTGGCCCATTGCCATCTACTGTACGCCGGAGCATCTCTGGGGATACGATTATGTAACCGGCGCTTACAAGGAGTCTGCTGACGATTCCGGCCAGCGGATTATCCGGCATATGCAGGAAATCTATCCGATTGCCAACGAAAAGCAGATCTATGACATCCTTGGCGTCAAAGCCGGAGAGCGGAAGCCTACAAAACGAAAATGATAAGAAAGACACAGGTTGAGGGGAAATGAATACAAACACAAAAATGATGATTCACTTATTGGTAACGACAATTGGACCGCTTGTGGTGTGGGGACTGCTGTATTTGGCAGAAGTTCGGGCGAATGGACAACATCTGGAGCTGGCACCAACCCTACGGGGCGGATTCCTTCGTGTCGGAATCGCATATATCACCGGCATCGTATATTTGGTGCTGTTAGTAATCTGGTTCCTAAAATATCGAAGCGTATCCTGGGGTCTGCGGCTTCTGCCGTTATTGCCGCTGCTTCTCTTCCTTGGGGTATGGGCATACAACCGGTTGAGCTTTGCATACCAGAAGCAGAACTATTCTGCCAATGCATTCATTCAGGAACATACATTAGATAATCCAAAACAAGTATATGTAACAACAACGGATGGCCAGTCGGCGGTGCAGGTGGATGACCATGTAGCATATCTGTGCATCTGCTATTCCCTTGCGCAGGAAACATACGATATCCCATCCGAGCAAATGGAAGACATCATTGCGGATTCCTTACCAACACTGATGAATGAACTGGAGGAAGCAACCTTGTGCGAAGGTGCGTATGATGCAAAAACGGGACAGGCGACCTATTCCACCATCACCATGGATTCCTGGTCCTATGACCCGACGACCCATCAGCTGTCGGTGACTTACAGCTCCCAATCGGAACCAAAGCTATATGAAATCGTCATTCACTAGCCCCGCAGTGCAATCTCGGGATAAGTAGAGTATAATATGGCATCATAGATAAGATGAGGAAGATATCATGATTGATGCAATCATATTAGACGTGGACGGAACCCTCTGGAACTCTACGGAAGTGGTGGCCCAGGCCTGGACCCAAGCTGCCAGAGAGTGTGGATTTTCGGACATGACCATTGAAGCCGCGCAGCTGCAGAAGCTTTTTGGAAAAACCATGGATGCCATCGGAGATGCACTGTTTCCGGAAGCAACCAAGGAACTGCGGAAGGAAGTCATCGATAAGTGCTGTGTTTATGAGCACGAAGCGGTGGAAGCCAATGAACGTGACATTACCTATCCCGGCGTGGTAGACACCATCCGACAGGCGACCTTGCCGGTGGCCATCGTCAGTAACTGCCAATCCGGATATATTGAACTTTTTATGAAGAAAACCGATACAGAAGCCGATATAATAGATACCGAATGCTTCGGTAATACCGGAGAAGGCAAAGCGGCGAACCTGCGTCGCATCATTGAGCGTAACGGCTGGCAGCATCCCATCTACGTGGGAGATACCGCCGGAGACTTAGAAGCCTGCCGGGAAGCGGGTGTACCATTTGTTTTCGCATCTTACGGATTCGGAGATGTTGACCCGAGGGACGCCGTGGCAGTGATTGATTCATTTACGGAAGTACTGGATGTAGCAAAATATACCGTTGTGTAACATTTGACGGACTAGAGATACGGAGGGCAAAGCATGAAAATCACAGAAGTAATGCGTGGTTCTGAAGTCGTAGTTGAAATCAAAATTCAGGATACGCCGGTATTGTTCAAAACCAAGGTTCTCTTCGGCACCAAGGAAGGACTTCTGGTAGAACCCATCATGGTGGGGGACGGAGAGCTGATTTGGAAGCGTCCGGGCATGGTATCCGTGCACAATTTGCGGGATGATAAGACTTATGTGTTCTATGCGGAAGCCATTCTGCCACAGGACACCCAGTATGGTCGCGTGCATATTATTCAAAGCGGCGACCACGGCAAGGCCAAGAACCAGCGAATGGCAACCCGAATCGAGGTCATTCATATGGGCACTTGCCGCATTCACAACGTAGAATACAAGGCCATTGTTTATGATATTTCCATGGGCGGAATTGCCGTTATCCTGGATGGTAACGTAGGTTGCCGCATCGGAGATATGGCATACATCCGCTTCATGTTGGGAGAATCCAAACATGTCTACGCCATTGACGGCGAGGTGGTGCGATTCTTCGATGTAAAAGGCCGTGTAGCCATTGGCTGCAAGGTAGCCCATATGCCATTAGACATGATGGGCATGATTCGGGAGACCACGGAGAAGAAGGCCACCCGATTGACAGAACAATAGAAGTGACACAGAGTGCTTGCTTTTTGGCAGGCACTCTTTTTTTGTATGAAAATAAATACAATTTTTGCAAAAAGATTTTTCTATAAAAAAAGATAATTCTACTCTTTTACGGAATAAATATTTATCGAGATAACTTTTACTGGTAGAGGAGAAGGCCGTGACTATACGTGAGACCATTGAACAGATGGAGGCGAAGACGCTTAGCCCTTATGCTACGTTGAGCCAGAACTCGAGGGGGAGACAATATCCGGAGGCCCAGTGCGACATCCGTCCGCTGTTCCAGCGGGATCGGGATCGTATCCTGCACTGTAAGGCTTTTCGCCGTCTCAAGAACAAAACACAGGTATTTTTGGACCCGCAGGGGGATCATTATCGGACAAGATTGTCCCATACCCTTGAGGTTTCTCAGAATGCCCGCACCATTGCCAAGGCCCTTCGTATGAATGAGGACCTGGTGGAGGCCATTGCCCTTGGCCATGATTTGGGCCATACGCCCTTCGGCCATTGCGGAGAATTGGTGTTGGACCAACTGTGCCCAACAGGCTTCGTACACAGCGAGCAGAGCGTTCGTATTGTGGAGAAGTTAGAGAAGGACGGCAAGGGACTGAATCTGACCTGGGAAGTGCGGGACGGAATTCTGAACCACCAGACCGAGACCACACCGGCAACGCCGGAAGGCAAGATTGTGCGCCTCTCCGATAAGATTGCCTATGTGAATTCCGATATTGATGATGCTATTCGTGCCAATCTCTTAAGCGAGGATGATATTCCTCTTGAGATTCGAAAAACACTGGGATTCAACGTGAATGACCGTCTGAATCGCCTGATTCATGACGTGATTATGAGCAGCATGGATTCCCCGGATATTTGCATGTCCGATGAGGTCTTTGAGGCCATGCAGGATTTGCGCCATTACCTGTTTGACAATGTCTATCGCAACCCGGTAGCTAAGGGAGAAGAGGTGAAGGCGAAGCGCATGATTGCGCAGCTCTATGAGTATTACATGGAGCATTTTGAAGATTTGCCACAGAAGTATCGCAACATGGTGACCGAAGACGGTGAAGCCAAGGAACGGGTCATCTGCGACTACATCTCCGGCATGACCGACCAGTTCGCATGTATGAAGTTCAATGAGTTCTTCGTTCCGGTGAGCTGGCAATTAAGAGAATATTAACAGGTAACAAGCAGTACAGAAAGAGTTTTGACAGATGCCTTTTTATTCAGATGAGATTATCGAACAGGTGCGATCCTCCAACGATATCGTGGATGTGATCGGCCAATACGTTCATCTTAAAAAGAAAGGAAGCTCCTATTTTGGACTATGTCCTTTCCATAATGAAAAAAGCCCATCCTTCTCCGTGTCCCGACAGAAGCAGATGTATTATTGCTTCGGTTGCGGAGCCGGCGGCAATGTCATCCGATTCCTGATGGATTACGAGAACTTAACTTTCCCGGAAGCCCTACAGGAATTGGCATCCCGATCGGGAATCGAACTCCCCCGCCAGGAGATGACCGCCGAAGCCAGACGGGAGGCGGACCGCAAGAGCCAGTTGTTGGAGATCAACAAGCTTGCGGCCAAGTACTTCTACAGTCTGCTCCACAGCGAGCGGGGCAAGCGTGCCATGGATTATTTTATCGGTCGAGAGTTAAGTCCCGAGACCATGCAGAAGTTTGGACTTGGTTATTCCGACCAGTATTCCGACGATTTGTATAAGTACCTTCGGAAGCAGGGCTATTCCGATGCCATCCTGAAGGACAGCGGACTGGTTACCATTGATGAGGTCCGTGGCGGCCGGGACAAGTTCTGGAATCGCGCCATGTTCCCAATCCTAGATGCCAACAGCAAAGTCATTGCCTTCGGTGGCCGTGTCATGGGGGAGGGAGAGCCGAAGTATTTGAACTCTCCGGAGACTCCGATTTTTAACAAGAGCAGGAACCTCTTCGGCCTGTATCTGGCCAAGAAGACCAAGCGGAAACAGTTCATCCTATGTGAGGGTTACATGGACGTCATCGCCCTGCACCAGGCGGGCTTCGATAATGCGGTGGCTTCCCTTGGAACGGCGCTGACTTCCGGTCATGCGGCCTTGATTAAGCGTTATACGGATGCGGTATACCTAAGCTATGACAGCGACGGTGCCGGTGTGAAGGCGGCACTGCGTGCCATCCCGATTCTTCGGGAAGCGGGGATTACCTGCAAGATTATCAATATGCGACCATACAAGGATCCGGATGAGTTCATGAAGAACTTAGGACCGGAAGAGTATGAGAAGCGCATTGAAGAAGCGGAGAACAGCTTCTTATTCTCCATCCGGATGATGGAAGCTGATTTTGATATGAACGATCCCGCCGGGAAGACGGCCTTCCAGAAGGCTATTGCCAAGCGTATCTTGGAATTTCCGGAAGAGATTGAGCGCAACAACTACATTGAGGCGGTGGCGCTGGCATACCAGTTCCCAATTGACAGCTTACGTCAGTTGGTGGTGCACCTGGCAGCCCAGGAAGGAAGCGGTATTACCGCGGCCCGTCCGGCAACACGGCCCAAGGCAACCAATTTTGCCAAGCAACAGCTGAATCGGGAGGATGGTCCGACCAAGTCCCAGATGCTATTGCTTACCTGGATTGCAGAGGATGTTGCGATTTACCACGATATCAAGAACTATATTTCTCCGGAGGATTTCAATGAAGGAATCCTACGCCAGGTGGCGGCGGCATTGTTTGCCCAGATTGAAGCGGGCGAGGGCGTGAATCCGGCCAAGATTTCTTCCTCTTTTACGGAAGAGGAACAACAGCGGCAGGTGGCCAAAATGTTCAACACCCCGGTGGCGGAAGATGCGGATACCAGCGCCAAGGACCTAGGCAAGGCCCTGAAGGAGACGGTGATCCGAATCAAGGAGGAGAGCTTGGAGCGACAGCGTAAGGCTGCGGACCCAAGCCAACAGATGAAGCTTCTGCGAGAGCAGAAAGACATCATCGCATCTCTTAAGAAACATGACTTTTATCATAGAAGCTAACAAAGAAAGGAATTACTATGGCAACGAAGAAGACCACAACGGAAACTACGGAAACCAAAGAAAAGAAGACTTCTACCAAGGCTACTACTACCAAGAAGACCGCGGAGAAGGCCGAGAAGGCACCTGCAACTAAGAAGACTGCAACCAAGAAGACGGAAGAAAAGGCCCAGAAGGCACCTGCAGCTAAGAAGACGGCTGCCAAGAAGACCGCGGAGAAGGCCGAGAAGGCACCTGCAGCGAAGAAGACCACTACCAAGAAGACCGCAGCGAAGACTTCTGAGAAGAAGGGCGATGAGAAGGCTTCCAAGGATAACGACGAGGCTGCTGCATTGTTCGAGAAGAAGCTGCACGACTTACTGGAAGTTGCCAAGTCCCGTAAGAACGTCATTGAGTATCAGGAAGTCAGCGATACCTTCAAGGACATGAATCTGTCTCCGAAGCAGTTCGAGAAGATCCTCTCTTTCTTAGAGAAGAGCAATATCGATGTACTTCGCGTAGAAGATACGGAGGACGAGGAACCGGACATCCTCTTAGATGACGAGGATGAAGTAGAGATGGAGAACATCGACCTGTCCGTTCCGGAAGGAGTCAGTATCGAGGATCCGGTACGTATGTACCTGAAGGAAATCGGTAAGGTACCGCTTCTTACCGCAGACGAAGAGATTGAGCTTGCGAAGCGTATGGAGCTTGGTGACCAGGATGCTAAGAAGAAGCTGGCTGAGGCAAACCTGCGACTGGTTGTATCCATTGCCAAGCGTTATGTTGGCCGTGGTATGTTGTTCCTGGATTTGATTCAGGAAGGTAACCTTGGTCTTATTAAGGCAGTTGAGAAGTTCGATTACCGTAAGGGATATAAGTTCTCTACCTACGCAACCTGGTGGATTCGTCAGGCCATCACCCGTGCAATCGCGGACCAGGCGAGAACCATCCGTATTCCGGTTCATATGGTTGAGACCATCAACAAGTTAATCCGTGTTTCCAGACAGTTGTTACAGGAACTGGGCCGTGAGCCATCTCCGGAAGAAATCGCAAAAGAGATGGAGATTCCGGTAGAGCGTGTACGTGAGATCTTGAAGATTTCCCAGGAGCCGGTATCTTTGGAGACTCCTATCGGTGAAGAGGAAGATTCCCACTTGGGCGATTTCATTCAGGACGATAACGTTCCGGTACCTGCAGAGGCAGCTACTTTTACCCTGTTAAAAGAGCAGTTGGAAGAGGTTCTTGGAACATTAACCGAGCGTGAGCAGAAGGTATTGATCCTTCGTTTCGGTTTGGAAGACGGCCGTGGCCGTACCCTTGAGGAAGTTGGTAAGGAGTTCAACGTTACCCGTGAGCGTATTCGTCAGATTGAGGCGAAGGCTCTGCGTAAGCTGCGTCATCCAAGCCGTAGCCGTAAGTTGAAAGACTACTTAGAGTAATAAATATGAAGCCAATATCAAATCGATTGGAAGCACTGTGTAGCATGGTGACTCCGGGCCTGCGTCTTGCAGATGTCGGCTGCGATCATGGATTTTTATCTATTGCATTGGTAGGACGGGGCATTGCTCCTTCCGCCATTGCCATGGATTTAAGGGAAGGCCCCCTAGGGCATGCCAAGGAGAACATCGCCAGAGAAGGATTGTCCGATGTGATTGAGACAAGACTCTCCGATGGCCTTACGAAGCTTACCCCCGGAGAGGCCGAGACCATCGTCATCGCCGGAATGGGCGGACGGCTTCTGATGCATATCTTAGAGGAAGGCCGTGAGGTGGCACAGGCTGCTAAGGAACTAATCCTTCAGCCCCAGTCCGAGATTCCGTTGGTGCGCCATTATCTGGTGGAGCAGGGATATCGCCTGATTGATGAGGAGATGCTACAGGAAGACGGCAAGTACTACATGATGATGAAGGTTTCTTATGAGGCCAACGGTGTGGGAGAAGTCCTAGCAGAGACAGAGGAGGATTTCCTCTTTGGTAAGCTCCTTCTTGCCAAGCATCATCCGGTTCTGGCGGAGTATATTCGCTGGGAAATCGGCTTGAAGGAAGCCATCCGTGACAAGTTAGATGCGACGGACGCTACACACAGTGACCGTTATCGGGAGGTTATGGAAGCACTGGAACAGTTACAGTCCGTGCTTCACCAAATAGAGGGATAAGTCTATGACAGTAGAGAAGATTATAGCTCTTTTGAACCAGCAGGCCCCGGAAGCAAGCGCCCTGGATTGGGACAATGTGGGACTTCTGGTGGGAGACAAGGATTGGCCGGTGGACAAAGTCTATATTGCACTGGATGCAACGGACGAAGTCATTGAGGACGCCATCAATCAGGGGGCACAGATGATCATTACCCATCATCCCATGATTTTTACCTCGGTGAACAAGGTGACGGGAGACCATTTTGTGGGACGTAGAATCATTACCCTAATCGAGCATCACATCGCAGTCTATGCCATGCATACCAACTTCGATATCCACGGCATGACGGATATCGCCAAGAATGTGCTTGGAATCAAGCAGTCCGTGGTATTGGATGTCTGCGAGGAAGACGAGGAACACAATGAATACGGCATCGGTTGTGTAGGTATGATGGAAGATGCCATGACCTTAGAACAGTTTGCCGCATTCGTAAGAGATGCTTTTCATCTGTCCCATGTGAAGGTCTTCGGGGACGCCGAGACGGAGGTGCGGATGGTTGCCATTGCACCGGGAAGCGGCAAAAGCGAGATTAATCCCGCCATTCGCAAGGCGGCGGATGTACTTGTGACCGGAGATATCGATCATCACAGCGGAATTGATGCGGTTGCGAAGGGCATTGCCATCGTAGATGCCGGCCATTACGGCATCGAGCATATTTTTATTGAATACATTGGGAATTATCTCAAAGGGAAAACCGGAACGTTAGAAGTTATTTACGCAAAAGAAAAAGAGCCATTCTGGCTGGTTTAAGCGAGGTAGACAGTATGAGTGATACGATTCGAGTTAACGTTTTAGGTCAGGAATATGTGTTGGAGAAGGGCACACCGATTATGGAATTGGCGGACCGTCTCCAGGAGCATTACGATGCGGATATCGTGATGGCGGAGTACAACGACCGCCTCATTGAGCTCCACAAGAAGCTAAAAGAGGACGGTAACATCAAGTTCATTACCACCGCAGAGAAGAATGGCCGTCGTGCCTATCGCAGAAGCCTTGTAATGCTGATGCAGGCAGCAGTGGAAGAGATGTATCCGGGAGAGAATGCCAACATAAAAGTCATGCATTCCCTTGGAGACGGATACTACTGCAAGTGGGATGACGAGCGTCCGGTTACGGAGGAATTCGTTACTTCCCTGAAGCAGAAGATGAACGATATGGTGGCGGCCAATCTTCCGATTATGAAGGACGTGATGAAGACTCGCAATGCCAAGAAGATGTTCGCAGAGCGGGGCATGAACGACAAGGTGCGTCTCCTTCGTTATCGTTCCAGCTCCAATATTAATATCTACGATTTACATGGTTCCAAGGATTACTTCTATGGATATATGGTAGCTTCTACCAAGTATCTGAAGTATTTCGATGTGGTTCCTTTTGATGAGGGATTCATGCTGCTCTTCCCGGACAAGAAGGACGGCAAGACCATGGCACCGTTTGATCCGGCAACGAAGCTGTTTTCCGTTATGCAGGAGTCCATCCATTGGGGCAAAATGATGGATGTACCGACCATTGGTGCTTTGAATGATGCCATTGCAGCAGGTCGCATTCAGGAAATCATCCTGACCCAGGAAGCATTGATGGAAGAGCGTATCGGTGCATTGGCTAGAGAGATTGCTAGTGACCGTAGTCGTAAGTTCGTTATGATTGCAGGACCGTCTTCCTCCGGTAAGACCACCTTTTCCCATCGCTTATCCATCCAGTTAAGCGCATTGGGCTTAAAACCGCATCCGGTAGGATTGGATAACTACTATCTGAACCGTGACCAGATGCCGTTGGATGAATTCGGCGAGAAGGATTTCGAGGCTTTAGAGGGCATCGATATCGAGCTCTTTAACTCCGATATGAATAAGCTCTTAGCCGGCGAGCGGGTAGAGCTTCCGACCTTCAACTTCAAGATTGGTAAGCGGGAATACCGCGGCAACTACATGCAGCTTGGACCGGAAGACATACTGGTCATCGAAGGCATTCACGGCCTCAATGACCGCCTGTCTTATTCCCTGCCTGCAGAGAGCAAGTTCAAGATTTATATTTCTGCGTTGACCCATCTGGCTATCGATGAGCACAATCCGCTTCCAACCACGGACGGACGACTGATTCGTCGTATTGTTCGCGATGCCAGAACCAGAGGCACTTCCGCACAGGAAACCATTGCTATGTGGGATTCCGTGCGCCGTGGTGAGGAGAAGAACATCTTCCCGTTCCAGGAGAAGGCGGACGCCATGTTCAATTCTGCGCTTATCTATGAGTTGGCAGCATTGAAGGTATACGCGCAGCCACAATTGTATGCCATCGAACCGGGATGCCCGGAGTATGCGGAAGCCAACCGCTTGTTGAAGCTGTTGGATTATGTACTTCCGATTCCGACCGAAGGCATCAATAATAATTCCCTGATTCGTGAATTTATCGGTGGCAGTTGTTTTAACGTATAATTTTGTGTATAATTGCAAAAGTCAAAGTCAGACACGTGATCGCGGCTGCCATATGCGAAAGCTGGCAGGTGAGGAAAGTCCGGGCTTCATAGGGCAGGATGCCGGATAACGTCCGGTGGAGGTGACTCCAAGGATAGTGCAACAGAAATAAACCGCCCACCTTGTGTGGGTAAGGGTGGAAAGGCAGTGTAAGAGACTACCGTGCGGATGGTAACACCCGTAGCCATGTAAACCCCATTCGAAGCAAGACCAAAGTGAGACGAAGGTGGCCCGCTAGTCTCGGGTAGGTCGCTTGAAATGGCTGGTAACAGTCATTCTAGATAGATGATCGCGCAACGACATAACCCGGCTTATCGTCTGGCTTTTTCTTTGAAAATCTAAAGAAAGTTTGAACTAATTATTAAACTTTTCTTAAATCTTATGCGGCTTGGTTGACTTCATTGTGAGGAACTCTTAGATTAGAATTACTAAGAGGAACAATGTGGTCCAACCGGGCCGTTTTTTCTATTATAAAAGAACGAGGAAGTGAGAATATGTTAGGCTTCATCCATGATAACCATAAGATGCTGTCCGACGCGGAGCAGGAAGAGTATAAGGCTTTTAACTGCGGTCTGTGTCTGGAATTGCGCAGCCTTGTGGGGGTGAAGGGCAGAATGCTATTGAACTGCGACATGACATTTCTCATTATTCTCTTAACCGGTTTATATGATTTGCCGTTGGAGGAACAACGTTTCCTCTGCCCGGGACATCCGGGGAAGAAGCAACTGGCCTATGTGAACGATGCTACCCGTTATGTGGCGCGGATGAATCTACTCTTGGAGTATCATCGATTGCAGGATGCGACCAAGGATGGCAGCAATCTAAGCAAGCGTACCTTAGCAAAATCCTACCGCAAGGCCTATGAGGCGATTTGTGCGGAATACCCCGAGAAGGTTGCAGCGGTGGAAGAACTGATTCGTAAGATGCAGGATGCTGCAGCCCGGCGGGAAGAGAATATGGACGTGGTGGCCGGCTATATGGGTTCCATGTTATCGGAGTTCTTTCTATGGAAGAGAGACGAGCGCCAGAAGAACTTATCGGATATGGGATATTATCTGGGCAAGTTCATCTATACCATGAGTGCTTATGCGAACCTGGAAGAGGATACGAAGCGGGCAGCCTATAATCCGCTCCTATTGAAGAAGAACTGCAATCCGGAGTGCTATGAGGTGTTCTGTCGACAGGCGCTATCTTCCATGGTAGCGGAATGCGCGAAATCATTTGACTGTTTGCAGATGGTTTCCTATGAAGAAATGCTTCGCAAGATTTTATATGCGGATGCATGGAAAACTGAATAAAAAAATCTAGTTTCCTATACGTTCTGCCACAGAGTGTGGCGGAACGTTTTTTCATGTGTGCACCATTTTACACAACTCCAAAATTTTTGCACAAAAAACCGATGGTCATTTTGTGTATTTTGTAGTGAGAACGTCGAATTTGCAAAAAACGGTTTTTTTTGATTGCGTATCCTTCATCTACCTCGTATAATCGACGTTGCGTGATTAGAGCGACCGAAACAAGTAAACACTGAGCAAAGCAGGTGAAAGCCTGTGACGCAAAGCTATAGGGACTGTAAAATGTCAGCCAGTTGCATCATTCACTTGATTTTGTTTTATTGCAAGGGCGCATTGTCCTTGCTTTTTTTGTTTGATTGGATTGCAGGAGGCAATCGGAAAGGTACGTTATGAAAAGAAACAGAAACATGGTGCGCACAATTATTTTGATTGCGGCAGGACTCGCACTATTAATGTCCGGCGCAATCGCATTGGTGGGATTTGCATATATCCGCAATGCCTACTATGACACATTCTCCGAGGAGTTGCAGGCAGCAGCTATGATGATGGAGCATGAAATCAACAACGAGTGGGAAGGCGATTGGACCTTGACCGACGGCGGACAGCTGCGTAAGGGTAACACATCCATTCATGATTCTTACCAGAAGCAGTTGGATGATTTGCATGAGAAGACCGGAATCCATTTCACCGTATTTTACGGCGATACCCGTTACATTACCTCTATGGTAGATGAGCAGGGCAATCGTATGGAAGGAACCAAGGCGTCCGATGCAATTGTTGCCAAGGTACTTACCGGTGGAGAGGCATATCTTGCTAGGAATTTCGAAATTAGCGGTAAGAAGTGGTATGCATATTATCTCCCGGTTCGTAATTCCGACGGATCTGTTGTTGGTATGTTGTTTGCAGGTCGTGAGACCACCAGTGTGGTAACCGCCATGAAGCATGCAGGAATGATTATCCTTGCATTGTATGTTGGTTTCTTCTTCTTTAACTGGGGTGTAGCTCGTTACCTGATTTCTACTTCTTCCCGTTCCATCCGTGATATCGCCGGTGGACTGAAGAAAATGGAAGACGGCGAGTTGACCTTCTATATTGCAGACCGTACATTCAACCGTAAGGATGAGCTTGGTGTATTGGCTGAGACTTCCGCACAGTTGCGTGATCGCCTGCAGGATGTGATCAAGGTAACCAAGGACCTCTCTGAGGAAGTGAATAAGTCCGGTGTGAACCTGGCAACTTCCGCAGAGACAGCAGCACACGTTGCAGATCAGGTAGCAAGTGCCGTAGAGGATATCAGCCGTGGTGCGGTTCATCAGGCAGAGAACGTTGAGAACTCCATGAACAATACCAATGAGATGGGTGATAGCATTGACGATATCACAAATAGCATTGAGGGATTGTCTCATGCAGCCAATGATATGTTAAGCGGTGCAAAGAGTACCGTAGATGCACTGACCAACTTAATGAGCCAGAACGAGGAAGTGATGGCTTCCATGCAGGGAATTGATGCTCAGATTCGCCAGACCAATGATTCCGTTAAGAACATTGCAGAGGCATCCAGCATGATTACCAATATTTCCGAACAGACCAACCTGTTGTCTTTGAATGCTTCTATTGAGGCAGCAAGAGCAGGCGAGTACGGAAGAGGATTTGCAGTAGTAGCTGCAGAGATTGGTTCTCTTGCAGAGCAGTCCAAGAAGGCAGCCGTATCCATCAACCAGATTGTAGAGACCTTAGTTGAGGATTCCCAGAAGAGCGTGGATACCATCCAGCAGTTAAGCGCAGATGTATCTGCACAGAATGAGCAGTTGACCTCTACCAAGTCTGATATGGACGCGGTTGTAGAGAACGTAAACAACGTAGATTCTTCCACCAAGGTGATTGCAGAGAAGATTCATCTGTTGAAGGGATTGAAGAACAGCTTCACCGAGATTATCGAAGAGTTGTCCGCAATCTCCCAGCAGAATGCCGCTTCTTCCGAAGAGACCAATGCTTCTATGGAAGAGTTGAATGCAACCTTCGCATTGATTTCCGATGCAGCAGAAGACTTGCGTGCAATGGCTGAGACCTTGAATGAGAAGATGGGATACTTCACCGTAGAGTTGGAGCAGGAGCAGGAACAGTTAGCTTCCTAAGAGTATAAATTTTAGATAGATATAAGAAAAGCTTGTGAGGAGTGATCCCCACAAGCTTTTTTGTTAATCAAGATTCAGTTTGCGATCGGTAATTAGGATGCTTCCGATATACATGCCAATGACTGCAATCAAACTGATAATGGTGTTTGTAGTAACCATGCGTTCGAAGAACTGGGAAGACGTATCGTAGGTTGTCATGAACAACAGGGAGAAACTTCCGCTTCCGATGTTCAACAAGGTGTGTACCACACTAAGGACTGCATTAATTACGAAGTAGAAGATGACAGAACCTAACACCTTATGCTGCTGCCATAGCTGTCCCAAGCTAATAGCGAAGAAGAAAATAATAATACGATACAATATGCTGATTAACATAAATGCAATGTATAAGCAAGTTGTTCCGATACCGTCGATGCCGAAGATTTCAAACCATAACTCACGGAAGCCCTCTAAAACCTGGATGGTGTCTACCGGGTATTCCTTCATGCCAAGGGCAGCAAATCCTAATCCTACCAGGCCAACGCTTAGGCCAATGCTCAGGAAGTTTAATAACTCAGCCACAAAGGAAACAATAATCTTGGAAGAAAGAATCTCGGTTGTGGTTGCCGGCAAGGTAAAGGTTAGGTAACCCTGTGCCGTGTAGAGGTTGCGGTAGTAACGGACCACGATGAATACCAGAGTCAACAGACCGGATGCCACTAAGAGTACGAAGTATCCGGCGAAGCCCAAGCCAAGAAGAACGGCCAACGGTTCCGGAACACGGTCCAAATCCGGGAAGTTGTATCCGAAGATACCTACTACACCACCTGCTAAAATTGTAATCACATCCAGCAAAACAAAGATTTTCCAAGTGGCGATGATTTCATGTTTTAACAATTTACCTAACATTTGTATACCTCCCTAAACAGTGCATCCACGGACTTGCCTTCCTTGGCGCGGATATCGTCTACCGAAGCGTGTAATGCAATCTGTCCGTACTGCAAGAAAATAACGTCATCCAACACACTCTCAACATCTGCGATTAAGTGGGTGGAGATGATGATGGTTGCCTCCGGATCATAGTTGGAAATAATGGTGTTCAAAATATAATCTCTGGCAGCCGGGTCAACACCTGCGATTGGCTCATCTAAGATGTAGAGCTTCGCACGGCGGCTCATCACAAGAATGAGCTGTACTTTTTCTTTGGTACCCTTAGAGAGGGTCTTTAGGCGGGCATCCGGGTTGATGTTTAACTTCTGTAACATGTCATAAGCACGGTTCGGATCGAAGTCCTCATAGAAGTCGATAAACAAATTGATGGTGTCCCGGATGGTCTGGTTGCCGTCTAAATAGGTAGAATCCGGTAAGTAAGAGATGACGCGCTTGGTTGCAACGCCGATTGGATTGCCGTCTACCAAAACGGTTCCGGAAGACGGATGCAGCAATCCGCACAGGATCTTAATTAATGTTGTCTTGCCGCTACCGTTCGGTCCAAGCAAGCCGACGATGTGACCACCTTCGATGTCCAGGTTCACATTGAAGAGGGCAGTGGTCGTTTCATAACTCTTGGTTAGCCCCTTAATATCAATTAAATTACTCATGTGATTACTCCTTCAAACTCTTTTCCACAAGGTTCAAAATCTCTTCCTTGGTCAGGCCCATCTTCTTCATGCTTTCTAAGAATTCCTGAATCTGGGCAGTTGCTAATTGTGTCTTTAATTCTTGAATCATGTTGGTATCCTCTGTAATAAAACGACCGGCGGTTCGCTCGGAATGCATGTAGCCGTCACGCTCTAATTCGCTTAAGGCACGCTGCATGGTGTTTGGGTTGACGGAAGCCATTGCTGCAAGGTCGCGAACACTTGGAAGCTTCTGGCCCGGCTGATAAACACCGGAAATAATGTCATACTGCAGATGCTCTACAATCTGAGCAAAAATCGGACGGTCGGAGTCAAGATCCCATGACATAGAGGCCCCTCCTTTCATTAAGGTTGTATGTTTGTATTAGTGTACTAGCTGATTAATACAATAACACAGTAATACAATTTGAACCACATGTCAATAGGTTTGTGTAATATTTTTTTGACAAAAAGAAAACCCCAGCCACAGCGGGCTGGGGGAGTGTGTTTAAGAACGGTCTTCCAACACTTCGTAAGGATGATGCGGCGCTACGGTCATATAAGCCGGACGCATAATCTTGTTGTGCTGGCAAATCTCTTCCATACGGTGAGCGGACCATCCGGAGATACGTGCAATAGCGAAGATTGGGGTGTAGAGCTCCAGTGGAAGTCCAAGCATCTGGTATACGAAACCGGAGAAGAAATCCACGTTCGGGCTGACACCTTTGTACATCTTACGCTCTTCGGCAATAATCTTCGGAGCAAGCTTCTCCACCATAGCGTAGAGAGCAAATTCTTTTTCGTAGCCTTTCTCTTCGGCAAGCTTCTCGACGAAGCCACGGAAGGTAACGGCACGAGGGTCGGACTTGGAGTATACGGCATGTCCGATACCGTAGATCAGTCCCTGTTTATCGAATGCTTCCTTATGGAGGAGGGCCTTCAGATAAGTAGAAACTTCCTCTTCGTTGGTCCAATCCTTCACCTGTTTCTTCATATCGTCGAACATGCGAACCACCTTCAGGTTGGCACCACCGTGCTTCGGTCCCTTCAGAGAACCGATGGCTGCGGCAATGGCAGAGTAGGTGTCGGTTCCGGAAGAGGATACCAAGTGGGTAGTGAAGGTGGAGTTGTTACCACCACCGTGTTCCATATGAAGAATCAATGCAACATCCAGAAGCTTGGCCTCTAACGGTGTGAACTTGGAATCGTCTCTTAAGCAGTGCAGGATGTTCTCAGCGGTAGAGTATTCCGGCTTCGGATGGTGAATGATCAAACTGTCATTCAGATGGTAATAGCGATATGCCTGGTAGCCGTATACGGACAACAGCGGGAACATGGCAATCAGCTCTAAGCACTGACGCAGTACGTTCTCCTCGGAGGTGTCCTCCGGATTCTCGTCATAAGAATATAAGGTCAGAACGCTTCGGGCTAGGGTGTTCATCATGTCCTTACTGGACTTCTTCATGATAACGTCACGAACGAAGGTGTGAGGCAGGGACCGATAGTTGGCCAGAAGATTCTTGAAGTCTTCTAACTCCTTGGCATTCGGAAGCTTTCCAAACAGCAGAAGATAGGTGCACTCTTCGAAACCGAAGTGGTTGGACATATCCTGCTTGCGAATAATCTCCTGGACGTTGTATCCGCGATAGAAGAGCTCACCGTCAATCGGGGTCATCTTACCGTCAATCATGCGACGGGAGTTTACTTCGGAAATGTTGGTAATGCCGACTAAGACACCGGAACCGTCCAAGTCACGGAGTCCGCGCTTCACGTTATATTCGGTGTAGAGGTCCGGCTCAATGAAGGAAGCCTTCTTGGACAGTTGTGCCAGGGCGCGTATTTCCGGCGTGATTTCACTGTAAATATTATTACTTGTCATGGATAATCTCCTTAGAACAGTCTAGTTTTCTTTTTTCCCATATGGGATATTCTAGCAAAAAGCGGAATTCAATACAAGCAAATGTTTTTCATAGAACAACAGATGTGTTTGTGGAAAAGACACAAAATAATATGTATTTTTATGGATACAAAAATGGTTCGTTTTTATTGACAAAAATTTGACGGATATTTATCATATTAGTTGGTGGTAATTTTTTTGTTACCAATCAGATCATAAGCATCTGATCACAATAAAATATATAAAGTAAGGAGAGGATACTATATGGCAAACATTGATTTAACACAGTATGGTATTACAGGCGCAACAGAAGTTATTTACAATCCATCCTATGAGCAGTTGTTCAAAGATGAGACAGATCCTAGCTTAACAGGATTTGACAAGGGGCAGGAAACAGAGCTTGGAGCAGTGAACGTAATGACCGGTATCTACACCGGACGTTCTCCAAAAGACAAGTTCATCGTTATGGATGACAAGTCCAAGGACACTGTATGGTGGACTTCTGAGGAGTATCCAAACGATAACCATCCTGCATCTGAGGAAGCTTGGAAGGCTTGTAAGGACCTTGCTATTAAGGAATTATCCAATAAGAAGTTATACGTAGTTGATGCATTCTGCGGTGCGAATGAGGGAACCCGTCTTTGCGTACGTTTCATCATGGAAGTAGCTTGGCAGGCACATTTCGTTCGTAACATGTTCATTAAGCCAACCGCTGAAGAAGAGAAGAACTTCGTTCCTAACTTCGTAATCTACAATGCTTCTAAGGCTAAGGTAGAGAACTACAAGGAATTAGGATTGAATTCTGAGACTGCTGTATTGTTTAACGTATCCTCCCGTGAGCAGGTTATCCTGAATACCTGGTACGGCGGTGAGATGAAGAAGGGTATGTTCTCTATGCAGAACTACTTCTTACCATTACAGGGTATGGCTTCCATGCACTGCTCCGCTAATACCGATATGAACGGTGAGCACACCGCTATCTTCTTCGGACTTTCCGGAACCGGTAAGACTACACTTTCTACCGATCCTAAGCGTCTTCTCATCGGTGATGATGAGCACGGCTGGGATGATGACGGCGTATTCAACCTTGAGGGTGGATGCTACGCTAAGGTTATCGGACTTGATAAGGAGTCTGAGCCGGATATCTACAACGCAATCCGTCGTGATGCATTGTTAGAGAACGTAACCGTTGATGCCAACGGTAAGATTGATTTCGATGATAAGAGCGTTACCGAGAATACTCGTGTATCTTATCCAATCGAGCACATTGAGAAGATCGCTCAGAACGTGAACAAGAAGTCTGCAGGTCCTGCAGCTGACAACGTAATCTTCTTGTCCGCAGATGCATTCGGAGTACTTCCTCCTGTATCTATCCTTACACCTGAGCAGACTCAGTACTACTTCTTAAGCGGATTTACCGCTAAGTTGGCTGGTACCGAGCGTGGTATTACCGAGCCTACACCTACCTTCTCCGCATGCTTCGGTCAGGCATTCTTGGAGTTACATCCTACCAAGTACGCTGAGGAGCTTGTTAAGAAGATGCAGAAGTCCGGAGCTAAGGCTTACTTAGTAAACACCGGATGGAATGGAACCGGCAAGAGAATCACCATCAAGGATACCCGTGGTATCATCGATGCAATCTTGAACGGAGACATCAAGAAGGCTCCTACCAAGAAGATTCCTTACTTCGATTTCGAAGTACCTACCGAGCTTCCGGGTGTTGATACCAACATCTTAGATCCTCGCGATACTTACGCAAATGCTTCTGAGTGGGAAGAGAAGGCTAAGGATTTGGCTGCTCGTTTCCAGAAGAACTTCAAGAAGTATGAGACCAACGATGCCGGTAAGGCATTGGTTGCTGCTGGCCCACAGCTTTAATTAGAACCAACAAGGCACCGCACATGATGTGCGGTGTCTTTTTTGTGTTTGTGCAAGTAATCAGAAAATTAAAATTATTTAGTCGAAATAACAGAAAAAGAATGATATAATATCTTTGTCTTAATATGAAAGCAACATGAGAACTTGAATTTTGGAGGGAGAACAGAGCGACACCTATCAATGGGAGGCGCGCATGAAAAAATTCAGGAGTTTGCTCATCATATCCATTCTTGTGTTTTCCTTGGTGGGATGTGGACTACAGCGTCCGGTAGCCAATGGAAAAACCATCTTACATCTTGCTCTTAGAGAAGGGGCGTACAGCGAGGCGGTGAAGTCCGGCTTGGAGGAATTCGAACGGAGAAACAACGTCACCTGTATCGTCACGGAGTATTCCGAAGCAGATCTTAGAGAAACCATTGCAGACAGTACAAAATCAAGGGAAGAAGGGTCCGTGGACTTATGTATGGTAGACGGTTCCTGGATGGCGGAATTTGCTGCCGGCGGCGTGTTGGCCAATCTATCGGACTACGGGTATAGCTTGGATAGCGATATTATCCCGGCAACTACGGATGTGTGTTATTACAATGGGGACGTCTATCTGGCACCTTATTATGGCAATGTGACCGTATTGATGTATAACAAGCAAATCTTAGCGTCATCCGGATATGAGCCGGAGGATTTAGGAAGCTTGGAAGACATCCAAAAGGTATGTGAATACGCAAAAAGCACCGGCAAAGACGGCTTCCTCTATCGCGGCGATTCCTATAACAATTTGGTGGTAGATTTTTTGCCAATCCTATTATCCTACGGCGGTTGGGTGGTGGATGAAGACAACCGCCCGATAGTAGAGGATGACAACTTCTACTATGCAACGCTGTTCTATAAGGACTTGATTGCTACCGGTGCGGCGGCTTCGAAAAAAGAGGTCATTGAGATGCTCTCCACCGGAAAAGCAGCAATGGCCATTGGATGGCCGGGCTGGTATGTCTCCGCGGACCAGTGGACCGTCGGATTTATGGCCTTAAGCGGAAGAGCTAACCCAAGTTCCGCCGCTTATAATTCCAATGTCTATGGCATCTGGACCTTAGGTGTGGCGGATTCAAGCCTGCACAAAGAAGAGGCGGTTGCCTTGCTGGAATATCTGATGGATCCGGACGTACAGATGGACAGCGTAGAAGCCGGTGGCGTTCCTTGCCGTTACTCCGTATTAACCAACCAAGAAGTCTTGCGGTTCCACCCGGAATATGAAGAAATCTGTAATGCGCTGGAGAGTGGTCAGTACCGTCCGATTATGATGGAATGGAATGCATTCTCGGATATTCTCGGTAAATATTTGGAGGCAATTATCAATGAGGAACTGACTCCGCAAAAAGGCCTGATGGCTGCGGAGGATGAATTACAGGAACTGATGAAATAGAAGGTATGTAGCTTGTGGTGTGACTATGAGAGAGAAGATTGAACGTTGGGTTTTTCCCATTACAATTCCAAATATTCTCCTAATTGTCCTGGGTGTGGCACTGAACGTGGGTGGACGTATGCTCTCGCAAGCTTTTTTGTGGCCGATTTGGGCGGATTCCGTTGGTACATTTTTGATTGGAACCATCCTTGGACCCTTTGCAGGCGCAATCAGTGGTTGTGCAGCAGCAATGGTGCTTGGCATGTTTGATCCGTTGGCGTATTACTATGCGCCGTTGGGAGCGGTGGTTGGTTTTGTTATCGGAGCCAATTTCCCGCATGGGCAGCGGATGAATAAGTACCGCGTCTTCATGGTGGCTTTTATGATTTCCCTGCTCAGTGCGGCCTTTGGCGCTGTCATCAATATGCTGTTTCGTGGTGGCGAAGTGGGCAATGTATGGGGCGATGCCTTGGTAGAGTGGATTACCCCGACCGGAGAAAGCAATTTTGTTGCAACGTTCTTAGGAGAACTGTTGGTACACTTCCCGGACAAAATCCTCAGTGTTATCATTGCCATGTCCATCATCGGGACCACCATGCTGATTACGGGGAAAAGGGATACCTTCCTGAAACTGTATGGTCTTGGATTGGCGCTGATTCTCTTTGCCGGCTCCTTTGTTGGAATTGCAACGGATGTTCAGGCAGAAGGCTCTTATAAAAGAGAACTGACGGCGGAATATGTACCCAAGATATATTCCTCCGGTGATGGCTTGTATTCCACGCAGATGAATGCCATTGCCCAGACTAAGGACGGCTATATCTGGGCCGGCGGATATTCCGGCTTGTATCGTTTTGATGGAACCAGCTTCATCCAGATGGATTTGGGAAACAATATTAACAGTATTACCTCCCTTTATGCGGATGATCAGAACAATCTGTGGATTGGTACCAATGATATGGGCGTGGTGAAGTATAACACCGTCCATAAGAAGGTCTATACCTATGGGGTAAATCGCGGTATGCCATCGGAGTCCGTTCGCTCCATCCAGGAAGGCCCAGGTGGAAACATCTTCGTGGGAACCGTATCCTACAGTGCCCTGATTCGCCCCTACGGTATGGTAGGTACCTACAACCAGGACGAGTTATTGAACTATATCAATAACTTTTCCATCAACGAGGAGGATGAGTGCGTCTGCGTCAGCCAAAGCGGCTATGTGCTTGTGATTGCTGAGGAGTCCGTCCCGGAACCGAAGTATTGCAGTACCCCGGATGCGTTCTATGTCTCTGCAACCTGGGGCAAGGGCGGAGATCTATGGCTGTCTACCTCCACCAATGTGATTGAACACTATCGTTGGGTTGACGGGAAGCTGACTCCGAGAGGAACGTTATCTACCGGTAACTTAAACTATTTGAATAAGATTTTCTATTCGTCCTATTTCGGAGGCATCTTCGTCTGCGCGGAAAACGGCGTGGGATTCGTCGATAACGACGGCGAATTCTGGGATCTTACGGAAGTGGGATTCGATAGTTCCGTAAATGACGTATTGGTGGATTACCAGGGAAATATCTGGTTTACCTCCAGCAAGCAGGGCGTGTTAAAAATGTCACCTTCCGTTTTTTCCAATCTAACCAAGCGTGCCCGTATAGATACGGGAATGGTGAACTGTGTGCTCCGGGATGGCAGAGAGCTTTTGATTGGCACGGATAAGGGCATCTATGTGGAGGACGTCTATTCCAACGAGCTGATACATTATGATTGGATGGACCAATTGGCGGATGCCCGCATTAGTCATATCATGAAGGATTCCAAGGGCAGTCTGTGGATTTGTACCTATGGTGAGTATGGAATCCTAGAGATTCGACCGGATGGGGAATGTGTGACCTACGGTGGTGTCAAAGAAGATGAAAATGCAACACCGGAACGATTCCGCATGGCGATTGAGATGGCGGACGGAACCATTGCCGCTGCTTCCATGTCCGGAATCTACTACATTCGGGATGGGCAGATTGTAGATACCTTCACGGAAGAGGACGGATTGCGGGTGCCGCAAATCCTGTGCCTCCTTGAGACGGAAGATAAGAAGCTTCTGGCTTGCAGCGACGGTGACGGCGTCTATGTTATTCGTGATGGCAAGATTATTGAACATATCAATATGCGTGTGGGATTGAATTCCCAGGTGGTACTGCGTGCCATTCATTGTGGTTACGGATACATCTATGTTACCAGTAACGCGCTTTTTTACGATGACAGAGATAACATTCAGCGACTAACGAACTTCCCTTACAGCAACAACTATGATGCGTACGTAACGGAGGATAACAAATTATGGGTTGCCAGCAGTGCGGGAGTTATCGTTGCAGACGTGGATGATGTCATAGAGAACAAGGAAGGCTATGCCTATACACTGCTTGATCACACGAGAGGACTGGATTCCAGCTTAACATTGAATTGTTGGAATACCACCGATGGGGAGGATATGTTCCTCTGCTGTACCGATGGCGTGCGCCGTGTGCCAAGAAACGGATATGAGCTTTCGGCAGGACAATACAACATTGCCATTGATGAGATTACCATGAATGATACTCCTGTCATTCTGGAAAACGGTGCATACCAGTTGCCGGCAGGCGTAGGGCGGCTTGTGATTCGACCGGCGATATTGAATTATTCCATGACCAATCCCACCATTCATTATTACATCGAAGGGGTTCCGGAATCGGATATTACGGCCAAACAGGATGCGTTATCGGCCATTACCTTAACGGATATCAAGTATGGCAAATATAATCTCCACATTCAGGTGATGGATGATGTAACGGGAGCAGTGCAGCAGGAGCGCATATTCCCGATTTATAAGGCACCGAAGATGTACGAAGAGACGTACTTCCGTACCTATGTCTTCTGCATCGCGTTGATTTTCGTTGCTTTCCTTGCTTGGATTATAGCCCAGATGCGGTCCTTATCCACCATTGAGCAGCAGTATGAGGAGATCCGAATTGCGAAGGATGAGGCGGAAGTGGCCAACAAGGCGAAATCCAATTTCCTTGCCAGCATGTCCCATGAGATTCGAACCCCGATCAATGCGGTACTTGGTATGGATGAGATGATTCTTCGGGAGAGCAAGGATGATTCCATTTTAGAATACGCCACGGATATCTACTCTGCCGGACAGACGTTGCTGTCCTTAATCAATGAGATCCTAGATTCCTCTAAGATTGAGTCGGGCAAAATGGAGATTGTTCCGGAGGAATATGAATTGGGTGGCATGATTCATAACCTGCACAACCTGATTATCCAGCGAGCCTCTGTGGCGGATCTTAGCCTGATCGTGGAAGTGGACAAGAATCTGCCGAAGAAGCTTCGGGGTGATGATGTTCGTATTCGCCAGATTATTACCAATATGCTCTCCAACGCTGTGAAGTACACCAAGGAAGGAACCGTATGGTTCCGAGTTCTTGGCACATGCGAAGGCAACATTGCACATCTGCGTGTGGAGGTAGAAGATACCGGTGAGGGTATCAAGGAAGAGGATATTCCGCATCTGTTTGATGCGTATCGGCGCTTGGATTTGGGCAAAAACCATTACGTGGAAGGTACGGGCTTGGGCTTAAATATCTCTATGCGCCTTCTGGAGTTGATGGGCAGTCGTCTTCAGGTAAGCAGTGTATACGGCGAAGGATCGAAGTTCTATTTTGATTTGGACCAGGAAATTATTGATGCCACACCTCTTGGCGAAGACTACGATCCGACGCGCTCGAAGGATATTGTGACACATCGTACCGGCGGACATTTTATAGCGCCAAAAGCTAAGGTGCTCGTAGTCGATGACAACAGCATGAACCGTCGTGTATTCAAGAGTCTGGTAAAACAGATGCAGATGCAGGTGTCGGAAGCAGCCAGCGGTCCGGAGGCTATTGAATATGCCAAGACGGAATACTTCGATTTGATTTTTATGGATCATATGATGCCGGAGATGGATGGCGTGGAAGCCATGCAGTACATTCGCTCCCTGAAGGGCATCCCTTGCGAGCATACCCCAATCTACGTACTGACGGCCAATGCCATTACCGGAGCCAGAGAAGCATACCTAGAAGCGGGATTTGATGGATTTGTATCCAAGCCGATCATTTTTGAAAAATTAGAGGAAGCCTTACAGAAAGCGCTTCCGGCGGAGTACATTGAGCCAATGCCGGAAGGAATGGAGACAAAGCCATCCGGAGGACCGCAACCACCGGAAGATTTACCAAGTGTGGAAGGCTTGGACTGGAGCTTCGCCTGGTTGCATCTGCCTTCCGTAGACCTGTTGCGGGAATCCTTAGGAGAGTTCTATACTTTGATTCCGGTTCAGAGCAAGAAGCTTCAGGCAATGTATGAGGCATTGTTGAAGGAACCAACCGAAGAAGCCTGGGAGAATTACCGGATTTTGGTTCATGCCATGAAGGGGTTGGCGGCAACGGTTGGTATTATTCCGCTGGCGGGACCGGCGAAGATTTTGGAATTTGCGGCAAAAGATGGTAATATAGACATTATTAAAAACTTACATCCGGTGTTCCTGCGGGAATGGAATTCTTACAGTCAGAAGCTAGTGGGCGTTTTTGATATCGGAACGGCTCAAGAAGCTCCTCGACAACCGGGCAATCTCAAGATTTTACAGAAATTGTCCGACATTATTATAGGAGCATTGAAGCATATGGACATCGATCGGGCAGACAAAGCCGTTGCCAAGCTACAGGAATTTACCTTTGGCGAAGCAGTGGATGCCGATATTACTACATTAGTCGGAGCAGTTACAGATTTGGATGAGGAACTATCCAAGGCAACGTTGGAAGAAATGATTTCCAAACTACAAGAGTAAGGAGCAATGACATGATGAGTGATGATTTGGATTTAGGAATGGATTTGAATCTGGATGACCTGGACTTAGATCTGGATTTCGATTTGGATGATTTGGATCTGGGTCTGGATGATTTGCGTAGCAAAGTTATGGTCATCGATGATGATGCCGGCACCCTACGTAGCATCAAGAGCATTTTAGATGGTGTGTATGTGGTATCTGTGGCCAATTCCGGCAAAAAAGCCTTGGATTTGTTGGCGATTGAGAAGCCGGATGTGATTCTTTTGGATTATGAGATGCCGATGATGAATGGACCGGAGACCATGCAGAAGATTCGCATGAAGCCGGGATTCAAGGATACGCCGATTATTTTCTTAACCGGTGTCAATGACCGCTCCCAGATTGCGGCGGCCTTGGCTCTGCGTCCGGCGGGATATCTGTTGAAGCCGGTGAACCAGAGTAAGCTTTTGATGACAATTTTAGATGCCTTGAATAGCGGCGCTTGATGATGATTGCAATCCCGTATGTTTTTGGACATGCGGGATTGTTTTGGAGTTGTCTGACTTCGGCAATTTACTGGACGGGGTGTGGAATAGATAGTATAATATAGGTAACCTGAAATGTTCGATACAGCCTGTAGTTTTTGAACCTACATTTACTTTAAACGGGATCCCAACATTATCTGTCCGATGCCGGGCCAAGGTAACAGCCTTTGCTGGAGAGCGTAAGCTCCGTTGGATGGCAGGAGACTGAATTGCGGTAACCCACCTAGCTGTTGCTAGGAGTCAAAAATGCAGGTCCGGCATTTTGGGGATATCTGAATATAGCTCCCACGTTTTTTACGTGGGAGTTTTTTGTTGAGATTTTCGGATTCCTGTGGTAGAATGAGTCAAGTTAAAGACTGTGAATGCGCACAGTAGTTTTGCGGGACTTCTTAATAGAGAACGGTGTCAGCGGCTGGAAGCACCGGTAAGAAGCGCAGGATGAATTTTCACGCAGGAGTCGCATGGTTGAACCTTTAGTAGGCCATGACGGGTAGCGCACGTTAAGCGTACATGAGTGTCAGAGGCAAGATGCCTTTGGAATCAGGGTGGTAACGCGGATTTGATTCGTCCCTAGTATTTTACTAGGGACTTTTTTATTGTAAAAAAGTCCCTACAGAATAGAAGGAGAGCAGATATGAAAGAACAGTTAGAAGCAATCAAAGCAAAAGCGATTGCAGCCATTGAAGCAACTGACGGCATCGACAAGCTGAACGATGTTCGTATGAGCGTACTGGGTAAGACCGGTGAGTTGACTGCAGTGTTGAAGGGTATGAAGGACGTAGCTCCGGAAGACCGTCCGAAGGTTGGCCAGCTGGTGAATGAGACCAGAGAGACCATCGAGAAGTTATTGGAAGAGAAGAAGGTGAAGTTCGAAGAAGAAGCACTTCGCCGTCGTTATGAGTCTGAGAAGATTGATGTCACCATGCCATCTGAGAAGGCTGTTCGTGGCAATCTGCATCCGATTACCCAGGTTCGCAATCAGTTAACAGATATCTTCGGTTCTATGGGATTCGAAGTATACGAAGGAACTGAGATTGAAACCGATTACTACAACTTCACGGCATTGAATACCCCACAGGATCATCCGGCCCGTGATATGCAGGATACCTTCTATCTGTCACCGGAGTTCTTGCTTCGTACACAGACTTCCGCCGGCCAGATTCATGTTATGGAGAAGCAGAAGCCGCCGATTAAGATTATTTCCCCTGGTAAGGTATTCCGTTCCGACGATGATGCCACCCATTCTCCAATGTTCTCCCAGATGGAGGGATTGGTTGTAGATAAGGGCATTACCCTGTGTGATTTGAAGGGTATGTTGGATGAATTCGTGAAGAAGATCTTCGGTAAGGAGACTACAACCCGTCTTCGTCCGTCTTACTTCCCATTCACCGAGCCGTCTGTAGAGGTAGACGTAAGCTGCTTCCAGTGCCATGGTAAGGGCTGCAAGCTCTGCAAGGGTACCGGATGGATTGAAGTTCTTGGAGCAGGTGTTGTCAATAAGAAGGTACTCGAAGGCTGTGGCATTGATACCAATGAGTACAGTGGATTCGCTTTCGGTATCGGTATTGAGCGTATCGCCATGCTGAAGTACGGCATCAACAACATCAAGTTGTTATTCGAGTCCGATATGCGTGTATTGAAGCAGATTGACGACTAAGGTTCGGGAAGGAGATTAAGGATATGTTAGCACCACTGAGTTGGTTAAAAGAATATGTAGATATTGATGTTACTCCACAGGAGTTGGAAGACAAGCTGTTCTCCTGCGGTTTTGAAGTAGAAGAACGTTATGAGGTTGGTAAGGATATCTCGAACGTTGTGGTAGGTTTGGTAAAGACCTGCGAGGCAATTCCGGATACTCATTTGCATTTGTGCCAGGTAGATGCCGGCGAGCATGGCGTGCTCCAGATTTGCTGCGGTGCGGATAACGTAGAAGCCGGTGGCAAGTATCCATTGGCTCTGATTGGAGCTACGGTTTACGCTACAGCTAAGGATCATGTCACCATCGAAGGTGTTATGACCATCGGACAGGGCAAACTCCGTGGATATGATTCTTTCGGTATGTTATGTTCCGGTGTAGAGCTTGGTTTGAACGAAGATCTCTATCCGGGTGCAGGCTATAACGGACTTTTGGTTCTTCCGGAAGATGCCGAGGTTGGCGCAGATGTTAAGCCAATCTTAGGTCTTGATGATCAGATTTATGATATTGCTATTACCGCAAATCGTCCGGATTGCCAGAGCATCTACGGTATTGCAAGAGAAGTAGCAGCAGTACTTGGCAAAGAGCTGAAGGCTCCATCTCTGGAGTATACCGAGCATGATGCATTGCAGGATGACTTCTCTGTCAGCGTAGATGCCAAGGATTTGTGCCCACGTTACAGTGCACATTATGTATATGATGTAAAAATCGGACCATCCCCTGCATGGATGAGACGCCGTCTTGCCCTGACCGGCATTGGTTCTATTTCCAACATTGTTGATATTACCAATTACGTATTAAAAGAGTTCGGTCAGCCGATGCATGCTTTCGATTACTCTTATTTGGAGGGTGGTAAGATTCAGGTTCGCCGTGCCAATAACGGTGAGAAGATTCAGACCCTCGATGAGAAGGAATTTGAGCTGAACGATCAGAACTTAGTCATCTGTGATGGCAAGAAGCCGGTAGCTCTTGCAGGTATCATGGGTGGATTGAATTCTGAGATTAAGGACGATACCACAGCCGTTATGTTCGAGGCTGCCAAGTTCGCTCGTGACAATATCCGTAAGTCTTCCCGCGCATTGGGACAGGCTTCCGATTCTTCCGCGTTGTACTCTAAGGGTGTTTATGAGTACACCACTGTAGTAGCAATGAAGCGTGCGTTGCACTTAATCGAAGAGCTTGGTTGCGGTACCGTATCTTCTTCCCATTTTGAAGATAATACCGGCAACTCCATCGAGCCGCACGAGATGAAGGTTAGCGTGAATAAGGTCAACGGTGTTCTTGGAATTACCGTTCCGAACGATGAAATCGTTCGTATCCTTACCAATCTTCATATGCAGCCATCCATCAACGGTGATGAGCTCACCTTACAGATTCCTGCATATCGTGAAGATATGGAAGACTATCCGGATGTTGCGGAAGAAGTCATCCGTATGTACGGCTATGACCATGTCATCCCAACCTTCATGCCTACTGCCAAGGTTACTATGGGTGGATTGAATCTTCGCCAGAAGAGCGAGTTGAAGCTGAAGAGAGCGCTGTGTGCAGCAGGTGCTTACGAAGGCATTCATTATTCCTTCTTCTCCCCAAGCGATTTGGACTTGATTCGCTTGCCACAGGATGCTAAGGAGCGTAAGGCTATTAGCCTGATGAACCCAATCAATATCGATTTGTCTCTTATGAGAACCACTTTGGCGCCTCAGATGCTTCGAGCTATGGCCGGCAACCAGAAGAAGGGCATCTTAGAAGGCCGTATTTTCGAGCTTGGTAATATCTTCCTTCCGAAGGACTTGCCATTGACCGATTATCCGGATGAGCGTGAGACCTTATGCATCGGTGTATTTGGTAAGGAAGAGACCTTCTTCACCATCAAGGGATTATGCGATGTAGTTGCAGACGCACTGGATGTTACCTTCGATTACGAGGCTGACACCAAGACCTTCTTACATCCGTATCAGACCGCCAAGATTACCTGCAACGGCGAAGAGATTGGATATGTTGGAAAGCTTTCTTACGAGATTGCTGACGAGTTGGATATGTCCGTTCCTGCTTTCGTTGCTGAGTTAGACCTGCGTGTTCTCTCCCAGTACTACGGCAAGGCACGAGTATTTACACCAATCTCCAAGTATGACGAGGAGAAGCGTGATTTCGCATTTGTAGTAGATAAGAACGTTACTTGCGGCCAGATCGAGAAGTTGATTTACTCTGCGTGCGATTACGTAACTTCTGTTAAACTCTTTGATGTTTACGAAGGAGGACAGCTCCCTGATGACAAGAAGAGTATGGCGTTCTCTGTTGTATTTACACCAAGAGATGAAAAAATCAAAGGCAAGAAAGTAGAAGAGTTTGTAGAGAAGATTCTTGCCGACTTGAAGGATAAGTTAAACGCTACTTTAAGAGCCTAAATTACCGTTAAGGCCCCACCCTTGCGGTGATGCCCATATTTCCCCGAGACCCGCTTGCGCTCCGTTCCGCCCGTAGCGGACACTACGCAATCAATAGATTGCTAGTGCCGACGGACTCCAAGGGTCTCTACAGGAAATAGGGCATCCACCTTGCGGGTGGGGGTTACTTTTTTAGATTGGATTTAGTATGGAACAATTTTTTGATGTTAAAGATTATAATTACGAACTCCCTGAAGAGCTTATAGCACAGGATCCGCTAGAGGATAGAACAAGCTCTCGTTTGATGGTCTTGAATAAGCAGACTGGTGAAGTTAGTCATCACCATTTTTATGATATCAAACAGTATTTAAAGCCTGGCGATTGTCTTGTTTTAAATAATACGAAAGTTATTCCGGCACGCCTTTATGGTGTCAAGGAGGATACAGGAGCAGCGATTGAGATCTTGCTTCTGAAGCGAGAGGAAGATGCTATCTGGGAGTGCTTGGTGCGTCCTGGTAAGAAGTGTCGCGTGGGTGCGAAGATTTCCTTCGGTGACGGTCTATTACATGGTGAGATTGTGGACGTGCTTGAGGACGGCAACCGCAAGATTCAGTTTACCTATGAGGGTATCTTCGAGGAAATCTTGGACCAGTTGGGCGAGATGCCGCTGCCTCCGTATATTACTCACAAGCTTCAGGACAAGAACCGTTATCAGACCGTGTATGCCAAGTATGACGGTTCTGCCGCAGCGCCTACGGCTGGATTGCATTTTACTAAGGAGTTATTGCAGGAAGTCCGTGATATGGGTGTTCGGATTGCGGAAGTGACCTTACACGTTGGTCTTGGTACCTTCCGTCCGGTAAAGGTGGACAACATTTTAGAACATCACATGCATTCCGAATATTACCAGATTAGCCAGGAAGCCTGTGATATTATCAACGAGACCAGAGCAAACGGCGGTCGCGTTATCGCTGTAGGTACTACCAGTACCCGTACCCTGGAGTCTGTGGCTAATGCCATCTTAGGCAATGCCAAGGGCCTGGTGAATTCCGATGCAGACGTGAAACCTGCAGAATTCATCGAGGTAAACGGCAAGCAGTACGTGAAGTTGACTCCACAGACCGGCTGGACCGAGATTTTCATCTATCCGGGGTATGAGTTCCAAGTAATCGACGGACTGATTACCAACTTCCATTTGCCGGAGTCTACCTTAATTATGCTGGTATCTGCATTGGCAGGAAGAGAGCATGTCCTGGCTGCATATCACAAGGCTGTGGAAGAGAAGTATCGTTTTTTCTCCTTCGGAGATGCTATGTTTATTGAACCGTAAAAAAGAAAGAAAAAAGACTTATGAAGAAAGACATGCAAGGGGCACCTCTTTGGACCAAGGATTTCACCATTATTACCATTGGTAGTGTGATTTCCATGTTAGGCAATTCCATGTCGGGTTTTGCCATGAGTCTGATGGTGTTGGATATCTCACAATCTACATTTCTATACGCGCTCTACATCGCGTCCTATACGGTGCCACAGCTATTGGTTCCAATCTTCTCCGGTGCGGTATTGGATCGCTTTTCCCGGAAGAAGATGATTTACACCCTGGATTTCATATCGGCAGGGTTATTTGCGATTCTGGCGATTGTACTGGGAACGGGATTTTTCTCCTTCCCGTTGTTCATTGTGTATTCTTTGATCATCGGATCCATTCAGAGCATTTATATGGTAGCCTATGATAGCTTTTATCCTCTTCTGATTACGCCGGGAAACTATCAGAAGGCTTACTCCATTGCGGGAGTATTGGAGAACACCACCTTCTTTATGATTCCGGTGGCAACCTTCTTCTACAAGAACTTCGGTATGGTGCCGCTTTTGATTGTTGATGCGGTAAGTTACCTGATTGCTGCAATTATGGAGACCCGCATTGGCCATGAAGAGACTTATGTGGAGAAGCAGAAGGAGACCAGACGGGAAGACTTATCCTATATGGCCCAGGTACTTCTGGATTTGAAGGAAGGTTTCCTATATCTGTGGTCGGAGCGAGGACTGCTGGCAATTGTTTTGTATTTTACCTTCTCCTTCATCACCACAGGGACCTCAGATGTTGTGGCTCTTCCGTACTTCCGTGGACACTTCGACAACGGAGAGTATGTTTACATGGTGGTATGGGGTATGTCTGTAGTAGGCCGCGGTATCGGAGGCTTGATTCACTACAAAGTGAAGGTGCCGGCACACATCCGTTATGGAATTGCTCTTGCAGTATATATCGCGGTCAGTGTGATTGAAGCGGTGTATCTGTTCCTGCCGGTGCGCCTGATGATGGTGCTCTTATTCTGTAACGGCATGTTAGGGGTGACCAGTTATACCATTCGTATTTCCGCTACCCAGAGCTACGTGCCGGATGAGAAAAAGGGACGTTTCAACGGCGTTTTCAATATGGTGGCCAGTGGCGGAATGTTGTTAGGACAACTTTTGGCAGGAAGCTTAACTCTGGCATTTTCGGAGCGTATGGTACTTCTGATCGTCGCAATGGTAAATGCGGTAATGGCGGTTGTGATTATTGGCGGCAGCAAGCGCCATGTGGCACCGATTTATAACCGTCTGCAGTAAGGATGATTCTTTTTATTTCTGTGATAATATGCTAAAATCAGTGATAGATGAGGCTTTTTCATAGGGGGTTATTATGGAAGAGAAAAGAAAAAACAAACGAACCGATTTGAAGGTGACGGCAGAGCTGTCTGTTATCAGCACCACAGGGGAAACGAAGGTCGTAGAAGCGGATATTATGGACTTGTCACCGACAGGCATCGGCTTCACCTGCAACGATCAGTTGGAGATTGGGGAAGTTTACAAGACTAAGATTAAGATATGGACCGAGGAAACCATCTCTGCCATCTTGAAGATTGTGCGTTGCACCATGAAGGGTGATACACCAATCTACGGAGGCATCTTCGTGGGCATGGAGAACAGTGACATCCTGCGTATTCAGGTATATCAGATGTTCAACGGAGAGGTTGCTACGGCGACGAAGGAGTAACCATGGGCATAAGCGACAAGACGATTCTGTTCCCGAACCTGCACATTACACTGTTGAACGTAGGGAAGAATATCAACATCGGAGGGTTTACCATTGCTTATTATGGAATCATCATTGCCATCGGCATGATTCTTGCAATGTTTCTGATTCTCCATGAGGCGAAGCGGGTAGGAATCAAGCAGGACGATATGATGGACGTATTCCTTTTTGCCATTATCTTCGGTGTGGTGGGAGCCAGACTCTATTACGTCATTTTTTCCTGGGATTTATATAAGGACAATCTGATCTCCATTCTGTACTTGCGAGAGGGCGGACTGGCCATCTACGGCGGTGTCATCGGTGGTGTACTTGCCATCCTTGGCGTGTGCCTTAAGAAAAAACTAAACTTCTGGAAAGTCATCGACTTAGCGGCCATGGGCGTTCTGGTGGGACAGATTTGCGGGCGCTGGGGCAACTTCTTCAACCGGGAAGTCTTCGGTGGATATTCCGATGGGCTGTTTGCCATGGGATTGCCGCTATCCGGCATTCGTTCCCTGGATGATGTAACTATGGAGATGATGCAGAATACCTACAAGGTGGGAGAGTTCGAATTCATCACCGTCCATCCCACATTCCTCTATGAATCGGTATGGAACTTAGGAGTCCTTTTATTCCTTCTTTGGTATCGGAAGCGCCAGAAGTTCTACGGAGAGCTCTTCGCATTCTATCTGATGCTCTACGGCATCGGACGATTCTGGATCGAGGGCATCCGCACCGACCAGCTGAAGCTGTGGAATACCGACATTCCGGTATCCCAGGTGGTGGCGGTTCTGATGATTATCGGAGCTGTTTGCTATATGATTTATATGCGCCGTACCCATAAACAGGACATTCCTGCAGAAGCTTAATATATTGTTTTATGAACCATCACACATTTGTGTGGTGGTTTTTTATTGCTCTTTTTGAGTGTTGGGCCCCCACCGGGGAACAAAAATTAAGGAGGATACAACATGTTGTGGGATGACCCTCCACCATGAACCACTGGTTGAAAACCGCGTAAAATCAACGAAAAGTCCTTGCAAAAGAGTGTTATGGGGAGTAAAATAAAGAAAAAGGTGGGGGAAAGTGGTTAATAATGGAGTGAAGTGGTACGATATATACCATAGATGAAAGGAGGTGTTCTGCGACATGTTCATGGGCGAGTACAGCCACAGCATAGACGCCAAGGGCAGATTGATTATGCCGGCGAAATACAGAGAGCAGTTGGGCAACGAGTTCGTTGTAACCAAGGGCTTGGACGGATGCTTGTTTGTATACCCCCAGGAAGAGTGGCAGAGCATCGAGACCAAATTCCGTGAAGTACCACTGACCACCAAGGACGCGAGAAAGTTCTCCCGTTTCTTCTTTGCCGGAGCGGCAGCCTGTGAGATTGATAAGCAGGGCCGAATCCTCCTTCCGTCCGTCTTAAGAGAATTTGCCGGATTGGAGAAGGATGTGGTACTGGTTGGTGTCTTGAATCGAATCGAGATTTGGGACAAGACCAAGTGGGAAGAAACCAATGGATATGACGATATGGATGAGATTGCCGAGCATATGGCAGATCTTGGACTTAGCATTTAACGGATAGCAAGTATGGAAGAATTCAATCACTACTCCGTATTATTACAGGAGACAATCAACGAACTACATATCAAGCCGAATGGGATATATTGTGATGGAACTCTCGGTGGCGGCGGTCACTCCTTCCAGATCGCCAGCCGCTTAGAGGCAGGTCGTCTCATCGGCTTCGATCAGGATCGGGATGCCATTGCAGCGGCAACGAAGCGATTGGAACCCGTTAGCGATAGAGTCACCATCGTCAAGAGCAACTATGAGAACATGGTTGCTAAGGTCCATGAGTTGGGTTACGACGGGGTGGACGGAATTGTTCTGGATCTTGGCGTATCCTCTTATCAGTTGGATGATAAGGAACGCGGCTTTTCCTATATGCAGGAAGATGCACCGTTGGATATGCGTATGGACCAGGAGAGCGGTATGACGGCAGCGGATATTTTGAATACCTATCCGCAGGAAGAACTGATTCGCATATTGAGGGAATATGGCGAAGAGAAGTTCGCAGTGAATATCGCCAAGAATATTTGCAGTGCCAGAGAGAAGGAACCATTCGCAACCGCGGGACAGTTGAACGAAGTGGTTCGTACTTCTATTCCGAAGAAGGCGCAACTTACCGGCGGACACCCGTCCAAGCGTACTTATCAGGCATTGCGTATTGAGTTGAATCGAGAGCTTGCCGTATTGGAAGATAGCCTAAACGGCATGATTGATTTATTGAATGACGGCGGACGGATTTGTATTATTACCTTCCATTCTCTGGAAGACCGTATCGTCAAGAACGTTTTTAAAAAGGCAGAGGATCCATGTACCTGTCCGAAGAACTTCCCGGTGTGTGTGTGCGGGAATAAGTCCAAGGGCAAGGTCATTACGAGAAAACCAATCCTACCAAGTGAGGAAGAACTAGAAGTGAATTCAAGGTCCAAAAGCGCGAAGTTACGTGTTTTTGAACGGAGTGTATAGAAGTCGGCGAACAGTGGTGTGTGCTGCCGATGTATCAGGTGGGGACCTGGAGACTACACGTTTTCACATTTTTCGATAGAGCATTACAAGTAATGCGGGGAGAGTCAAATGCAAGAATACAGAACTTATGAGATCGACATGGTCGATTATCAATATGGAAATCTTGCTCCGGCCTTTCAGCCTGGTCTTGAAAGACAGCGTATGGAAGAGGAGCGAATCCGTCGCAAGCAGGAGCGTGAGCGCCGTATGCGCCAGTCCCGTTTGCAGGAGCACAAGAAGGAATTGCGTCGTCGTAAGATTCACGCTTTGAATCTGACCTTTGGTGTGCTGGTGTTCGGATTTTTATGTACCAGCTATATTTACTTACAGAACAGTATTACAACCAGCATGCATCATATCGCAACTTTGCAGAGCGAGATTTCTGACTTGAAGGCTGCCAACGCAGCAACTGAGAGCCGAATTCATACTTCTACCAATTTAAATGATATCAAAAACCGTGCAATCAACGAGTTTGGAATGGTCTATGCAACCAGTGACCAAATAGTGTATTATGATATGCAGGATGAGGACTACATGAATCAGTATGACAGCATTCCGTAGGAAGCGGTAGGATGATACTTTGGTGAGAAGAAGAAATAAGCAAAAGAAAATAACGAAAATAACCAGAAGAATGCAGGGAAGGCTTTGGATCGTATTCAGCCTCATCTGCGTTCTTTTTGTGATTCTAATCGGACGTTTGATGTATATCCAGTACACCAGTGGTGACCGCTACGAGAAAATCGTGCTGTCCCAGCAGGTCTACGACAGTGCGGTGATTCCCTTCCAGCGTGGAAACATTACGGATTCCAAGGGAACGGTGCTTGCTACCAGTATCGATGTGTACAACGTCATCTTAGATTGCAGTGTCTTGAATGAAAAAGAGGAGAATATCGATTCTACCATTGTTTTGGTAACCACCTGTTTCCCGGAGATTACCGCGGAGAAGATTCGCTCGGAATTGTCCGAACATCCGGACAGCCGCTATATCAAGTTGGCCAAGAAGGTGAGTTATGAGGCCAAGACCAATTTCGAGACCTTGGCAGAGTCTGACGATTACAAGAAGAAGATTTCCGGTATTTGGTTTGAAAAAGAGTACGTTCGCAGTTATCCGTACGGACAGCTGGCATCGGCCATGATTGGATTCTCAACCTCCGGTAACTTAGGCGTTATCGGCCTGGAGAACGAATATAATCATTACTTAAATGGTATCAACGGACGTTCCTATGGATATTTGAACGACGACAGCAACATGGAACAGACCGTGGTGGAGCCACAGAACGGATATACGCTGGTGACTTCCATTGATGTGAATATCCAGAGCATTGTAGAACAGGAAATCTTAAACTGGAACAATGCCCATATTGACGAAGAGCATCCGACGGGTAGTGAGCATACAGCGGTTTTGGTAATGAATCCACAGAACGGTGAGATTCTGGCAATGGCCACCTATCCAACCTTCGATTTGAATCATCCGAGAGACTTGGAGGCTACCGGCCTTTATAAGCAGGAAGAGATTGAGGCGATGACGGAGGATGAGAAGTTAGAGAAGCTGAACCAGCTCTGGCAGAATTACCCGGTAACCTATACCTATGAGCCGGGTTCTACCTTCAAGCCATTTACCATTGCAACAGGACTTGAGACCGGAACCTTACAGGATGGGGATACCTTCTTCTGCGACGGTGGTGAGGAAGTCAGCGGACACTTCGTTCGTTGTACCGGAATTACCCGAGGCGGACACGGAGAGGAGACCATCCAGAAGGCCTTAGAGGATTCCTGTAACGACGCTTTGATGCAGATGTCCTTCCGTATCGGCGGCGACAATTTTGCTAAGTTCCAGCATATCTTCGGATTCGGACAGAAGACCAACGTGGATCTTCCGGGTGAAGCCCGTACCGATTCCTTATTATATGGTGCGGAAGATTTGAACCGTACCGCCATCAACCTGGCAACCAACTCCTTCGGACAGAACTTCAATACTACCATGGTACAGCTTGGTTCTGCATTTTGCTCCATTATCAATGGTGGAAATCTCTACCAGCCACATGTGGTAACGGCAATTACTGACAGCGCCGGCAATACCGTGAAGACTGTAGATCCGGTGATCGAGAAGAAGACCATCTCTAAGGAAGTCTCCGATGAGTTGAAGGTATTCCTTCGCGGCGTTGTTGTAGAAGGTACCGGTAAGTCCGCAGCGGTGGAAGGCTATGAGATCGGTGGTAAGACCGGTACGGCCGAGAAATTGCCTCGTGGAACCGGCGATTATCTGGTTTCTTTTATCAGTTACGCACCACAAGACAATCCGCAGGTAATGGTATATACTATCGTAGATGTCCCGAATGACGAAGACCAGGAACATTGTCAGGGACCAAAAGAAATAACAAGAAATATTTACAGCCAGATTCTACCGTATCTTGGCGTTGAGAAGACTGCCGTGGAAGAGGTAGAAGTGGCACAATAGAAAAGAGGAATTTACATGTTAAGTTTATCGTTCGTTACGGATGTTGTTGCAATGGCAGTGAGCTTTGTACTGGCAGTGCTGATTGGACATTTTGCCATTCCGGTGTTGCAGCGCCTGAAGGCCAGCCAGACGGAGCGCAATATTATGGAGTCCCATGTCAAGAAGAACGGAACCCCAACCATGGGCGGTGTGATTTTCCTTGGAGCGATGTTACTTACTTGTTTGGCTTGCGTACATATTCAGCCCCATATCATTCCGGTTATGATTCTTACCATTGGATTCGGAATCATCGGATTTATTGATGACTATCTGAAGGTAGTATTGAAGCGCAGCGACGGATTATTGGCTTGGCAGAAGATGCTTCTGCAGATTGCGGTAACGACTGTATATGCGGTTTATATTGTGCGCTTTTCCGGCATTTCCCTTGCCATGAGAGTTCCGTTTACCCATGGAGCTATGTGGGACTTGGGATGGCTTGCAATTCCGGTGTTGTATTTTGCAGTCATCGGAACCGTCAACGGAACCAACTTTACCGACGGTTTGGACGGACTGGCAACCAGCGTTACGGTTGTTGTTGCAGCATTTTTTACCGTAGCCGCTTATGTGCTTGGTGTAAGAATCGATATTGTTGGATTTGCAATGATGGGCGGTTTGCTTGGATTCCTGGTATACAACCGTCATCCGGCCAAGGTGTTCATGGGCGATACCGGATCCCTTGCTCTGGGTGGATTTGTTGCAGGTATGGCTTACATGTTACAGATGCCGCTGTTCATTATTTTTGTTGGAATTATTTATTTGGTAGAAGTCCTGTCTGTAATCTTACAGGTAGGTTCTTATAAGCTTCGCCACGGCAAGCGTATCTTCCGTATGGCTCCGATTCATCATCATTTTGAGTTGGGCGGTTGGAGCGAAGTGAAGATTGTGGTAGTATTTACCGCAATTACAGCAGTTGTTAGTATCGTAATGTATTTTGGAATCTAGAAGAAAGTGTGACCCATTTGGCAGAGAAATACTTAGTAATCGGAACAGGCATCAGCGGAATCGCAGCCTGCAATTTGTTACAGAAAAATCAGAAGAACCTGGTGCTCTTTGATGGCAATGACCAGCTGGACATGGTGGCCTTCAAGGCGAAGCAGCCGTCTCTTGCAGATGTAGAGATGTATGTGGGCAAGCTGCCGGACCCGGTATTGGATAGCATTACCGTTGCTGTTTTAAGCCCGGGTGTACCAACGGACCTTCCAATGGTTGAGGATATGAGAAAACGTGGCATTACCATCTCCGGTGAGATTGAGTTGGCTTATCAGATGGGTGCAGGCTCACTGGTTGCCATTACCGGAACCAACGGTAAGACCACAACCACAGCCTTAACCGGCGAGATTATGAAGCGTCATTTTGACGATGTGCGTGTAGTTGGTAACATCGGTATTCCTTATACCCAGGAAGCCGCAACCATGACTAAGGATACCGTAACGGTGGCAGAGATTTCCAGCTTCCAGTTGGAGACCATCTCTACCTTCGCACCGCATGTATCTGCAATCCTGAACATTACACCGGATCATCTGAATCGTCACCATACCATGGCCAATTACATTCAGGCCAAGGAAGACATTACCAAGTATCAGACCGCAAGTGATGTTACCGTATTGAATTACGAGGATGAAGTATTGCGTGAGTTCGGTGGCAAGCTTCATCATAAGGTGGTATACTTCTCCAGCGCAAGAGAGTTGGAAGAGGGCTTATACTACAAGGACGGCGTGATTTACTGGAACCGTAACGGTGCAACCGAGGAAATAATCCCGGTAAATGAGTTACAGATTCTTGGTCTTCACAACTATGAGAATGTCATGGCTGCCGTAGCTATGGCAGATGCCATGGGCGTTACTATGGAAGAGATTCGGGAAGCGCTGCGTGCCTTTGTTGCAGTAGAGCATCGTATTGAGTATGTATGTGAGAAGCGCGGCGTTCGCTTCTATAATGATTCGAAGGGTACCAATCCGGATGCGGCCATTAAGGGCATTTTGGCTATGGACCGCAAGACCTGCCTCATTGGCGGTGGATATGATAAGGAATCTACTTATGATGAGTGGATTGAGAGCTTCGGTGACAAGGTGAAGCTTCTGGTCTTAATCGGACAGACCCGTGAGAAGATTGCGGAATGTTGTAAAAAACACGGATTCAATGACTATGTTTTTGCCGAGACCTTGGAAGAGGCTATTGACCGTTGCTATGAAACCGCAGCAAGCGGTGAGGCAGTGCTTCTGTCTCCTGCATGTGCAAGCTGGGGTATGTTCAAGAACTATGAAGAGCGTGGTCGCATCTTCAAAGAGTATGTTCGGAATTTAGCAGAATAACAGTTGGATGGAATCATTCCGGAGAAAGGAGGTTACAATGGCAAAAAGACGAAAAAGCACCGTGCCCAAGGTACCGCATATTCGCTATTTTGATTACAACTTACTGGCCATCGTATTGCTCCTTTTGATTTTTGGAATGGTCATGTTATACAGCGCCAGTGCCTATATGTCCACCATCAAGTTCGGTGATCCGGCATATTGGCTTCGGAAGCAGGCCATTGCAGCTTCCCTTGGAATGTTTGCATTGGCGATTTGTATCAAGTTGGACTACCACATTTTCCAGAAGTTTGCTTTTCCTTTTGCGGTGGTATCCCTGATTCTATGCGTGTACGTATTGTTTACGGAATCCATCAACGGTTCCAGTCGTTGGATTTACATCGGAGGCTTGTCCATTCAGCCTTCCGAGATTGCCAAGGTTGCCGTAATTGTTTTCCTGGCGGCATTGATTGCCAAGATTCCGAGAGAACTGCGGGATACGAAGCAGGTACTGAAGTGCTTCTTATTTGTCAGCCCAATCTTAGGTGCCGTTGCATTGGCCAACCTTAGTACCGCAATTATTATTGCGGGTATTGCATTTGTGATGTTGTTTGTTGCCAGCCCGGATAAGAAGGCGTTTTTGGCATTGATTGCCATTGGTGTTTTGGGACTGGTATTCTTCATTACGGCCTTCAGCTATCGAAGTGAACGAATTGATATATGGAGACATCCGGAGAACTATGACAAGGGATTCCAGACCTTGCAGGGATTGTATGCCATAGGTTCCGGCGGACTCTTCGGACGAGGCCTCGGAGAGAGTATGCAGAAAATGGGATACGTTCCGGAAGCCCAGAACGATATGATTTTCTCCATTATCTGTGAGGAGTTGGGTGTATTTGGTGCGGTTTGCATTATTGTATTGTATTTGCTGTTAATCTGGCGACTGATGATTATTGCCATCAATGCCAAGGACCTGTTCGGTTCTTATCTGGCGGTTGGTGTGTTGACTCACATCGCATTGCAGGTTATTTTGAACATTGCAGTTGTTACCAATACCATACCTAACACCGGTGTTATTCTTCCTTTTATCAGCTATGGTGGTACATCGATTTCCGTGTTGGTTGCGGAGATGGGTATGGTCTTAAGCGTGTCCAAGGGCATAGAGCTTACCTAGGATTGAGGAGCGTATGAAGAAGAAAAAGCGAAGCGAACCCATGGAGGAATCCCGCGTTACCAGGGTGAAGCGGGTCTCTAAGGTTCGATACTATTTATTGAATATTCTGTTGGGACTGGTCATTCTGATTACCGCAGCAGTGCTGTTTATCATCTTTTTCTGTCAGGTAGAGAAGGTAACGGTAAAGGGCAGTGTGGTGAATAACGAAGCGGTGATTCAGTCCTATATCCTGGACGATCAGTATTCTTCCAATGCGGTGTATGACGTGGTGAAGAACCGCATTCGTCCCAAGAAGGATATTCCATTTGTAGCAAGCTATAAGGTGTCCATGAAGACATTGAATCATCTGGTGATTACCGTCACGGAGAAGGAGCGCGTGGGTGTAATTGCGGATGCAGCCAACGGAAGATATATCTATTACGATGCTTCCGGTGTGGTGACGGAGTTGTCGGAACTCTACCTGGACGGCCTTCTGGTGGTAAATGGCGCAACCCTAGAGGATGCGGTGATTGGACAGAAGCTTCCGATGGATACCACCCAGCGACGAAGCTTACTTGCAATCCAGAAGCAGCTGAAGCAGGTCGGGGTGGAAGTCTCCGCCGTGAACTTCATGGAGGATGGCACCATCAATCTTAGCTATCAGAACATTGTTATTAACCTGGGAACCACCACGAACCTGGCTCAGAAGACCAAGCGTCTGCCGTATATCCTGCCATATCTGGACGGCAAGAGTGGCACACTACATCTTGAAGATTGGACCGAAGAAAATACAGATATTGTATTTGAGGAAAACTTATAGGGCGTGTTGAAAAATCCTCATTTTTTAGCAAAATGGGTTGATAAATACCCCGAAAACCGATATTATATGAAATGAATGTGAAAAGAGAGATTAACTGTACATCACATGTGCAAGCAGTTTCGAAATAGAAGAGGAGGAGCGAACCGTGCTTGAACTTAACAGAAATGAAGTAGATGCCGGAGCAAAAATTATTGTTATCGGAGTCGGCGGCGGCGGAAATAACGCCATCAATCGCATGATTGATGAGAACATCGGCGGCGTTGAATTCATCGGCATCAATACAGATAAACAAGCATTAACCTTGTGCAAGGCGCCTACCTTGTTACAGATTGGAGATAAGTTGACCAAGGGACTTGGTGCAGGAGCTAAGCCTGAGATTGGTCAGAAAGCAGCAGAGGAGAACGCAGAGGATATTTCCGCAGCAATTAAGGGTGCGGATATGGTTTTCGTTACCTGTGGTATGGGTGGCGGTACCGGTACCGGTGCAGCTCCTGTAGTTGCTCAGATTGCGAAGGAGCAGGGCATCCTTACTGTCGGTGTTGTAACCAAGCCATTCAAGTTCGAGGCGAAGACCCGTATGAACAATGCTTTGGCCGGCATCGAGAACCTGAAGGAATATGTGGATACTTTGATTGTTATCCCGAATGATCGTCTGTTGGAGCTTGTTGACCGCAGAACATCTATCGAGGACAGCTTGAAGAAGGCGGACGAAGTATTACAGCAGTCCGTTCAGGGTATTACAGACTTGATCAATGTTCCTGGATTGATCAACCTTGATTTTGCTGATATTCAGACCGTTATGCGCGACAAGGGTATGGCTCACATCGGTATTGGTTCTGCCAAGGGCGATGATAAGGCTATGGAAGCTGTTCAGCAGGCAGTTTCTTCCCCATTGTTGGAGACCACCATCAATGGCGCAAGCGATGTAATTGTTAATATTTCCGGTGATATTTCCCTTATGGATGCCAACGAAGCTGTTGGATACGTTGAGGGATTGGTTGGTGAGTCTTCTAACGTTATCTTCGGTGCGAAGTTCGATGAGAAGATGACCGACGAAGTAACCATCACTGTTATTGCTACCGGCTTGGAAGAGTCTCCGGTATCTGCAGGTGTGTTAAGTGGTATGCGTTATGCAACAGCTCCTCATATAACACCATCTTTTAATGCTACCCGTCCTGCAGCAACTACTCCGGTTATGCCTCGCCCTACTGCAGCCGGCGTACAGGCAACCGCTCAGCCAGCAGGTTCTGTAGCAACAGCACCGGCGTTCACCGGTATCCAGAAGCCACAGCAGCCGGCAAGCACCATTAAGGAACAGGATATCAAGATTCCGGATTTCCTTAAGAACACACATAAGTAATTGAGAATGTAGGACCCACGCTAAGGCGTGGGTCTTTTTATTTAAACAGAATTCGGAGGCAATGGTGCGATGAGTGCTTTATCGAATATCATCACCATGCAGGTGATTGATAAGTTACGGAAGAGAAATGAAAATAGCGGGAAAAGAAAAAGCTTTGAGTATACAACGGAGCAATTTGAGTGTTCCGGAGATGGTTATACAGGGATTTTTGCAATCTTTAGTGTGTTTTTTGCATTGATTACGGTAATTGCGGTTATTAGCTTTTTCACGGGCGGAGAAGATGCAGGAGTGGCAGTATACTTCTTTGGAGTCGTGACAGTACTGACTATTTTTGCGAGTTGGGCTTCTGCACACCAGCGGTTGATTGTGGATGGAAATGAGGCTACATATGTGAATGTGTGGGGCATGAAACGCCACTTCCAACTAACGGATGTTACCCAGTGTCTTACTACGGAGCAGTTTCTTCGCCTATACATCGGAAACCGGAAGGTTGCTACTCTGGATAAGGATATGTATGGTCTTCCATTCCTTGAGGCACGCTGCAAAGAAGCTGGCATCCAGTGGCGGAACAAGTCCGGCAGGAGCATCAATAAGTTCACGCTGGTTTGGCATGCAACGCGAACCATTGCTTGGATTTTTATCTGGACCATAGTTGGAATAACAGCTCTTGTGGTTCCGGTGAGTATATCTTCCAGAGGGTTTACAGTAGATGCTTTTGTTTTTATTATAGAAATTGAACTTTTAATGGCTGCGTTCTTCTTCGGCGGGGTTGCTCTTATGATGTTATTCTTTGCTACAGGCTTAAAAGAGGTGAATAGTATCGAGCGGGCTCTTGGGTTCTCCTTCCGTGAGGAGATGGCGCGACGTGGTGCAATCGGAAGAGAGTTTCAAGATGAGGAATGGTTTGTGGAATCCCTTCCCGGGAAAATAGAAGTCCTGAATCGCCGTTTCATCAAAACGTGGCACGGTATCAAAGAAGTACGTACAACCGGAGCATCCCTTTATCATGTGGAGTTCACGGACATCAATGGCAAACGACACAAGATTGGCGGCCATTACAAAGAACATGCGGATAAAATGTGTCGTTGGTATCTAAATAGAGAGTCCAAATAATCGGACACCTGACCTGGTATCTTGGTTTCAGAACATGAAACAAGATTTGAAAGGTCAGGTGTTTTTTTATGAAGGGATACACTGTTGAGACTGGATATATGGGCTATGTGGATGGCAAATACATGTTGTTCGCAGACGAGAGTGACTACCTTGAGTTTTTAGCTGCGTAATGTAGTTTCTCGGACTCTGTTGTGCTATGATAGGTGTTAGTTTGATAAAACAAGGAGGCCATAGATATGGATGATAGTAGATTAAAGGCTCTCCGCGCTGAGATGAATAAAAAGAATATCGACATCTACATGATTATGATGTCCGATTTTCATGCATCCGAGTACGTAGGAGATTATTTCAAGGAAATCGAGTTTATTAGCGGATTTACCGGAACCAACGCCACCATCGTGGTAACCAAGGACGAGGCAGGCTTGTGGACCGACGGACGTCACTTTATTCAGGCCCGTCGTGAGATGGCAGGCAGCGGTGTTGTTCTCTTCGAGATGGGTACCGAAGGTGTTCCTACTGTGAAGGAGTTCGTCACCTCCCATTTGAAGAAGGGACAGGTGCTTGCTTATGACGGACGTTTGATGCCGGTGGCAACCCATCGCGAATACTTAGAGGTTGCGAAGGAGGCTGAGGCATCTGTTGTTGTGAAGTACAACCTGATTGATAAGCTTTGGAAGGAGCGCCCGGCGCTTCCTTGCAAGCCAATGTGGGTAGTGAAGAAGCCTTATGCAGGTGTATCTGCCAAGTCTAAGATTAAGCAGGTCTTCGAAGTAATGAAGGAGAAGAAGGCAGATGCCTTTCTTTTGACCAGCCTGTATGATATTGCATGGCTTTTAAACTTGCGTGGAGACGATATTTCCTCCGTGCCGGTATTCATGTCCTATTTCTATCTGACCTTCCATGATGCAACACTGTATGTAGACAAGAAGTCCTTGAATGCAGAAGTGAAGAAGCACTTAGAGAAGAACCAGATTACCGTGAAGGGCTATGAGGACATCTATAAGGATTTGAAGCATGTGAAGGAGAAGAACGTGCTGTTAGATCCTGCCATTGTAAATGCAGCTCTGATTTCCGCATTCCCGAAGAAGGTTTCCTTCGTAGAGGATGCTAACCCAACGGAGCTTATGAAGGCAATTAAGAACGAAGTAGAACAGGAGAATACCCGTCTTGCACACATCAAGGACGGTGTTGCCGTTACCAAGTTCATTTACTGGTTGAAGCAGAATATCGGCAAGACAGAGATTACCGAGGTTTCCGCAGCTGAGAAGTTGTTAGAGTTCCGTGAAGCGCAGGAGCACTTCATTGATGTATCTTTTGATACCATTGCAGCTTATGGTCCGAATGCCGCTATGATGCATTATGAGGCAACTCCGGAGAGCTACTCCGTATTGGAGCCGAAGGGATTCCTCTTGGTAGATTCCGGCGGACATTACTTAGAGGGAACCACCGATATTACCCGTACCATCGTTCTTGGACCGTTAACTGAGCATGAGCGTGAGGCTTATACCTTAACCGTTCGTTCTCACTTACGCCTGTTGGATGCACACTTCCCGGATGGTGCAACCGGCCAGAACTTAGATATCTTGGCACGTGGTCCGATGTGGGATTTGGGCCTGGATTATCGTTGCGGAACCGGTCATGGTGTGGGACATATCCTGAATGTTCATGAAGGACCGAACTCCTTCCGTTGGAGAATGACCGACCGTATGCGTGTATGGCCATTGAAGCCGGGTATGATTACCACCGATGAGCCGGGACTCTATGTAGAGGACGAGCTTGGTGTACGTATCGAGAGTGAGCTTCTGTGTGTAGAAGATCAAAAGACCGAGTATGGCCAGTTCTACAAGTTCGAGAACTTAACCTTCTGCCCAATTGACTTGGATGCCATCGACGTAGACAAGTTGACTTACTTAGAGCGTAAGTCCCTGAATGACTATCACAAGGCTGTTTATGAGAAGTTGGCTCCGCTTCTTACCAAGGAAGAGGCTGAGTGGCTGAAGCATGAGACCCGTGAGGTTTAATATATGAGCAAACTGTTATTGATTGACGGACATAGTATTCTAAACCGTGCCTTTTACGGCTTGCCGGATTTGACCAATTCCCAAGGTCTGCATACCAATGCAGTGTATGGCTTTATTAATATTATGACCAAGTTCTTGGAGACGGAGAAGCCGGAGTATTTTGCTGTGGCGTTCGATGTGCATGCGCCGACCTTCCGTCACAAGATGTTTGATGCCTATAAGGGTACCCGTAGCCCAATGGCGCCGGAACTGAAGATGCAGGTTCCTATGATGAAGCAGATGCTTCAGGCAATGGGCGTGCCGATTTTTGAAAAAGAGGGATTTGAGGCGGATGACGTTCTTGGAACCCTTGCCAAGCGTGGAGAGGAAGCCGGACTGGAAGTAACCTTAGTGTCCGGAGACCGTGATATGTTGCAGCTTGCAACGGATCATATCAAGATTTCTATCCCGAAGACCAAGAAGACCGGTACAGAGATTGAACATTACTATGCCAAGGATGTCTTGGAGCAGAAACAGGTCACACCGGAAGAATTCATCGATGTGAAGGCCTTGATGGGCGATACAGCAGATAACATCCCCGGTGTTCCGGGCATTGGCGAGAAGACGGCAACGGCTATTATTGTGCAGTATCATTCCATCGAAGAGGCCCATGCCCATGCCAGTGAGGTGAAGCCGCCACGTGCGTCTGCTAACCTGCAGGAATTCTGGGACCAGGCTGTTTTATCCAAGACCCTTGCTACCATTGATACCAATGCGCCGGTAGAGCTGGACTTGGATGCCATGAAGTTAGAGAACCTCTATACACCGGAAGCATACTTGCTGTGCAAGGAGTGGGAGTTCAAGAATCTCTTATCCCGCTTTGAATCCGGTATGGAAGTATCCAATGATATGGAAGAGGGCTTCCGATTGGTATCCGATGCAGCCGGTATGATGGCAGCCATTGATCATGCACTGGTGCTATTACAGGAAGGCAAGGCTAAGGTTGGATTCGGCCTCTATACCTTTGAACAGGACCTGTTAGGACTGTCTCTTTCCAACGGGGATGAGACCGTGGTATGCGATGCATTTGCACTGATCGGTGACGAGAAGAACAAGGTGCGCGATGCCATTGGGAAGTTGTTTACTACCGGTAAGGGCCTTGCGGTGAACGATTTGAAGAGCGCCCTGAACCGTTATGAGGCACTGTATCAGGCGGAAGAGAGTACGGATGCGTCCGGCCAGATGGATTTGTTTTCCATGGCTAGTGGAAGTGGGGATAATACCCACGAAGCACTTTCTTTTACACCGGAACAGTATGGGAACTACACAGATATCGCATTACAGGCGTATCTGTTGGATCCGCTTCCTTCCGAGTATCCGACGGAGGATATTGCCAAGAATTATCTTGGACTGATGGTTCCTTCCTATACGGACCTATTTGGCAAAGAGAAGATGCCGAAGGCCTGGGATAATAAGGATGCCATTCGCAAGTTCTGTGGCTATGATGCTTACGTAGCTTACAAGGCTGCTGAAGTTCTAGAGAAAAAACTGGTAGAAGAAGGCATGGAGAAGCTCTATGAAGAGATTGAGCTTCCGCTGGTATTCTGCCTCTATGATATGGAACGTGCCGGAATCTCCTGTAACCGTGGAGATCTGAAGGCATATGGTCGTTCTCTGGAGGGCGATATCGACCGTTTGGAGAAGCGCATCTACGAAGCGGCAGGAGAAGAGTTCAATATCAATTCTCCGAAGCAGTTGGGTGAGATTCTCTTCGAGAAGTTAGGCTTGCAAGGCGGCAAGAAGACCAAGACCGGTTATTCTACTGCGGCAGACGTATTGGAGAAGCTAGCTCCGGAGAATCCGATTGTATCGGATGTATTAAGCTACCGACAGTTAGCCAAGCTGAAATCCACCTATGCGGATGGATTGGATAAGTGTATTGCATCCGATGGCCGGATTCATACCACCTTCCAGCAGCTGGTTACCGCAACAGGACGATTAAGCTCTACAGAACCGAACCTGCAGAACATTCCGATTCGAATTGAGCAGGGTAAGCTGATTCGTAAGGTGTTCCATGCCAAGGAAGGCTATGTATTCCTGGATGCGGATTATTCCCAGATTGAGCTTCGTGTATTGGCACATTTGTCCGGGGATGAGAACCTGATTGAAGCCTACAAGCAGAACAAGGATATTCATCGCTCCACGGCAGCGTTGGTGTTCCATACGCCATTTGAAGAAGTAACGGAGTTACAGCGCCGCAACGCCAAGGCCGTTAACTTCGGTATTGTATACGGAATCAGTTCCTTCGGCTTGGGCCAGGATCTGAATATCTCCCGGAAGGAAGCGCAGGAGTACATCGATAACTACTACGCAGCCTATCCGAAGCTGAAGACCTATCTGGACGGCTTGGTTGCTACGGCCAAGGAGACCGGTATTTCCAAGACCTTATTCGGACGCTTGCGCCCGATTCCGGAGATTAGCTCCAGCAATTTCATGCAGCGAAGCTTCGGTGAGCGTATTGCTATGAATTCCCCAATCCAGGGAACGGCAGCGGATATTATTAAGATAGCCATGATTCGTGTCCATGATCGACTGGTAACGGAAGGACTGGAGTCCCGCCTAATCCTTCAGGTACACGATGAACTCTTAATCGAGACTAAGGAATCCGAATTGCCGCAGGTACGTGCAATTCTGGAAGAAGAGATGAAGGGTGCGGCCGCACTGGCAGTTCCTCTTGAGATTGATGTTCATGAGGGCGAGAACTGGTACGACGCCAAATAATTTCATACACAACATATAGTGGAAGAGATGCCTGCAATTGGTCAAATTATTGTAGTCATCTCTTCCTTTTTATTTCTGAAACTGCTATAATTTTTCATGGATTATAGTATATTTTCGGCTATTTGGAGGACTTTTGTATGAAGTTTATCGGTATCACCGGAGGTGTCGGTGCCGGCAAAAGTTTCATATTATCGTTTTTAGAAGAGAATTATAATGCCATTGTGGTACGGGCAGATGATTTGGCCAAGAGCCTGATGGCCCCCGGTAGTACCTGTCATGAGCAGTTAGAAGCCGCCTTCGGAGACGACGGTGTCTTTGATGAAGCCCATGAGATTCGACCGGAGGTACTGGCGAAGCTGATTTATGAGCATCCCGCCAGACGGGAGGAGCTGAATGCCATTGTGCATCCGGCGGTGAAGGAAGAAGTCCTGCGCCAGGTGAAGGTGGCCAAGTATGCCGGCAAGGTGGATTATTTTTTCTTGGAAGCAGCACTGTTAATCGAGGAGCATTACGATGAGCTCTGTGATGAGCTGTGGTACATCTATGCAGACGAGTCCGTGCGACGGGAGCGACTGCGGGCGAGCCGAGGTTACTCGGATGAGAAGATTGATGCAATGTTAGCGTCCCAGTTATCGGAAGAGATTTTCCGGGAGATGTGTCGAGTGGTGATTGATAACAATGGGGATGAGGCTCATTCCATGGAGCAGATTCGACATATTTTAGGACCGGGGCGTAAGGATTACAAAAAAGAGGAAGAACTAGAGCAAGCGGAAGATTCCGTGCAAGAGGCAGAGGAGAAGAACATGCAGAGTCAGAAACCGGAAGATTATGTATTTGGCTTGGATATTGGTACCCGTAATGTGGTAGGTACCGTTGGATATCCAACAGAGAAGGGCTTTTGCGTTATGGCACAATGTACCATGGAACATGAGACCAGAGCCATGTTGGATGGACAGATTCATGACATCGGTCGCGTAGCGAAGACCATTGCGGAGGTGAAGAAGAACTTAGAGAGTCAGATTGGCTTTACCTTAACTGATGTATGTATCGCTGCCGCAGGTCGTGTACTTCGTACCATTACCACCCGTATCGATTATGAGTATCCGGAAGAGACGGTAGTTACCGGTGAGGATTTGAATACCTTGGATCTTCTTGGCGTAGATAAGGCGCAGGCAGAACTGTCCGGCGGAAGCGAGCACGAGAAGTATAAGTTCTACTGCGTTGGTTATACGGTTATGAAGTATTATTTGAATGACGAGCCGTTTTCTTCCCTGGAGGGACATAAGGCAGAGAAGATTTCTGAGGATATCATCGTGACCTTCCTTCCGGAGGACGTTGTAGACGGTTTGTATTCTGCGGTAGAGCGTGCAGACTTACATGTTGCCAATATGACTTTGGAGCCGATTGCGGCAATGAATGTTGCCATTCCACCGGCTTATCGAATGTTGAATATTGCCCTTGTGGACGTTGGCGCAGGAACCTCCGATATCTGCTTGACCAAGGACGGCAGTATTATTGCTTACGGCATGATTCCATACGCCGGAGATGAGCTGACGGAAGTGCTGGTACAGGCCTTCCTGGTAGACTTCGCAACGGCAGAGCAGATCAAGAAGGATTCTGTGGTGATGGAGGAAGTTACCTATAAGGACATTATGGGAATCGAGCATACCGTGCCTGCGGAAGAGGTATGGAAGCTGACGGATCCGGTAATGGAGAAGATTACTTCTGCAGTTGCCGAGAAGATTAAGGAGTTGAACGGAGATGCATCCGTTGCAGCCTCCTTCGTTGTCGGTGGTGGCGGTAAGGTTCATGGATTCACCGATACCTTGGCAGATGAGCTGAATATCGTCCATGAGCGTGTGGCACTTCGTGGTGAAGAAGTCATGCAGAACATCGACTTTTTACAGCAGGATATCAAGAAGGATCCCCTTCTGGTTACCCCAATCGGTATCTGCCTGAATTACTATGAGAGCAAGAATAACTTCATCATGATCCGCTTCAACGGAGAATTGATGAAGCTGTATGATAACGGCCATATGAAGATTGTGGATGCTGCATTGCAGGCCGGCATTCCAACAGAGCAGTTATTCCCACAGCGTGGTCGTGAGATTCATTACAAGGTGAATGGAACTCCACGTATGGTCCGTGGTTTGGAGGGCGAGTCTGCCCATGTGACCATGAACGGTGAGGAAGTGGGACTGAACACCCGCTTAGAGCCAAACAGTACCGTAGAGGTAGAGTATTCTACCGTTGGTGCCCAGGCTGAACTTCAGATTCAGAACTTAGAAGAGTTCGCTAATAATTACGTATCCTTCACGGTGAACGGTCAGCGCATCCGTTGTCCGAAGTTCGTGGAAGTCAACGGAAGCTTAGAGCCGGGCAGCTATATTATCAAGGAAGGCGATGATATCGAGACCCGTAACTTCTATACCGTTGGACAGCTGGCATCCTTCATGGATGTAGAAGTGGATATGAACCATGAAATCGTGGTGAATAACCGAAGCTCCGATTTAAACACCTTAATCTATGAGAACTTCACCATTGATTGGGTGGTAACCGGATATGGAGCAACGGAAGCCATTCAGCCATCGGATGAGATGCATGAAGTATCGGCAGAGGCACCGGAAGAGGTGGCAGATGCAGAACCTGTAACCGAGGAAGCAGTAACCGAGGAAGTTGCAACGGAGCCAGAGGATGAGGAGTCCTTCGAAGAGCGCAAGGAAGAGGCCATCATCTCTGAGGCGGTTATGAAGGCTGAGGCAGCCGGAGAGACTTACAATCGTGACGCTTTTACCGTGGTAGACCGTCCGAACACACCGTTTACGGTAGCGCCGAATCTGGATATTAAGACCAAGATTCGATTAACGGTGAATGGCAAGACCATTGAGATGAACGACAAGAAGGATTACATCTTCGTGGATGTATTCAACTTCATTGATTTTGATGTACATGAGCGTGGCCATAAGGGTGTTCTGACCCAGATCAACGGTCACGATTGCGGATATGCAGACCCGTTGAAAGACGGCGATGTGGTAGATATCCGTTGGAAGGATTAGTTTTTTATGGAAATGTTTAGTATTGCCAGTGGTAGTAGTGGCAATTGTATCTGTGTGGGCAGCAACAACGTCCACGTGATGATTGATGCCGGCATCAGCGGGAAGCGCATCGAGGAAGGCATGAATCAAATGAATCTTACCACCCGGGATATGGCGGGAGTGTTGATTACCCATGAGCACTCCGACCATATCGGCGGACTGGGTGTCATTGCAAGGCGTTACGGTATCCCGATTTATACCACCCAGGGTACCGCAGACGCCATTATGATGAGTAGTTCCCTGGGCAAGATTGACCCGGGGCTGTTTCATATCATTCGTCCCGATGAGGAATTTACCATCGGAGATCTTACCGTTCGACCGATTCATATTTCCCATGATGCGGCGGATCCTGTCGCTTATATTTTAAAAGATGGTAAGAAAAAAATGGGTGTCATCACGGATTTAGGTTACTATGATGACTACATTATTGAGAATATCAGTGATTTGGATGCCATGCTGATTGAGGCGAACCACGATGTGCACATGTTGCAGGTGGGACCCTATCCTTATCCGCTGAAGCAGCGTATCTTAGGTGATCGTGGACACTTGGCTAATGAGACCTGTGGAAGACTTTTGGGCGAGGTGTTGCATGACAACGTGAAGCAGGTGTTGCTTGGCCACTTAAGTAAGGAGAACAATTATCCGGATTTGGCTCTGGAGAGTGTACGTGCGGAGGTGACTTTGGGAGACAATCCATACAAAGGAACGGACTTCAAAATCACGGTAGCAAGTCGCAGTAGTGTTTCTGAGCGGATTGTGGTGTAAATCCCCACAAGCCCTTGAAATATCGCATCATGACGATTTATAATGAGCGAGATGTAAAAGAAAGAAGTTTATTGTAGGAAGGAAAAGAAATGGAAACAAAGAATCGTGCAATTATTACTGTCGTTGGTAAGGATACCGTAGGTATTATCGCAAAGGTATGTACCTATCTTGCCAAGAATCATGTCAACGTATTGGATATTTCCCAGACCATCGTTAGCGGATTTTTCAATATGATGATGATCGTGGACCTAAATGCATCCGACAAGCCATTTGATGCGCTCCAGAAGGAGTTGACCCAGATCGGAGAAGAGATTGGTGTCGACATCAAGTGCCAGAAGGAAGAGATTTTTGAAATGATGCACCGCATCTAAGCATTGGTTTGCGAGGAGATTCACATGATTAATATTTTTGAAGTTAACGAAACCAACCAGATGGTGGAGAAGGAGAACTTCGATGTTCGTACCATCACCATCGGTATTAGTTTGATGGATTGTATCGATTCCGATTTGGATCGATTGAATGAGAAGATTTACAACAAGATTACCACGGTTGCCAAGGATTTGGTGAAGGTAGGTAAGGAGATTGAGCGGGATTATTTGATTCCGATTGTGAATAAGCGTATCTCCGTAACCCCAATCGCGTTGATTGGTGGGGCAGCCTGCAAGACCCCGGAGGATTTTGCAACGATTGCGAAGACGTTAGATGATGCGGCTAAGGCTGTTGGCGTGAATTTCATCGGTGGTTATTCCGCATTGGTATCCAAGGGGATGACCCATGCGGATGAGTTGTTGATTCGCTCCATTCCACAGGCTCTTGCAAGCACCGACTTCGTCTGCAGCTCCATTAATGTAGGTTCTACCAAGACCGGAATTAACATGGATGCTGTTCGTCTCATGGGGCAGATTGTAAAAGAGACTGCAGAAGCAACCAAGGAGAAGGATTCCTTAGGCTGTGCCAAGTTGGTGGTATTCTGTAATGCACCGGATGATAACCCATTCATGGCGGGAGCATTCCATGGTGTGACCGAGGCAGATGCCATTATTAATGTCGGTGTCAGTGGTCCTGGCGTAGTTAAGACTGCATTGGAGAAGGTTCGAGGCGAGAGCTTCGAGGTTCTGTGTGAGACCATTAAGAAAACTGCATTCAAGATTACCCGTGTGGGCCAGCTGGTAGCGAAGACCGCTTCCGAGAAGCTTGGTATTCCATTCGGTATTATTGATTTGTCCTTAGCTCCGACTCCGGCTATCGGAGATTCCGTAGCAGGTATTTTCGAGGAAATGGGATTGGAGAGAGCCGGTGCTCCGGGAACAACCGCTGCACTTGCCCTGTTGAATGACCAGGTGAAGAAGGGCGGTATTATGGCTTCTTCTTACGTTGGAGGCCTTTCCGGTGCGTTCATTCCGGTATCCGAGGATCAGGGAATGATTGATGCAGTGGTTGACGGCGCTCTTACCTTAGAGAAGTTAGAGGCCATGACCTGTGTATGCTCCGTAGGATTGGATATGATTGCCATTCCGGGACGTACCAAGGCGGAGACCATTTCCGGTATTATTGCGGATGAGATGGCCATCGGTATGATCAACCAGAAGACTACCGCTGTTCGTCTGATTCCTGTGATCGGTAAGGATGTAGGAGAGACAGTAGAGTTCGGTGGACTCTTAGGATATGCGCCGATTATGCCGGTGAACGAGTTCTCCTGTGATGATTTTGTAAATCGCCAGGGACGAATTCCTGCACCGATTCATAGTTTCAAGAATTAAATACCAAATGGTATTTATAATAAAGGCAAGGAGAGTAAGACATGAAAAAATCTACAAAGAATTTAATTATCGGATTGGTACTGCTGGTTGTTGCGGCATTATTGGTTGGTGGTATTTATATTACATTTGGACCACAGGCAACACACGGTTCCAAGGGATTCGTTGTAAATGTAACCGATAGTAAGGGTGATGTGGTTACTTATGATGGTAAGACAGATGCCGAGTATTTAAGTGAGTTGATGGAGGAACTTAAGAAGCAGGGCTTCACTTATGAGAGCACGACTTCCGAGTATGGTATGTTCATTACTTCCATTAACGGCGAGACTGCTGATTATGACACCAACGGAGCATATTGGTCCATTTATGTAAATGGCGATTATGGTCAGTATGGAGCCGATCAGCAACCGGTTAACGATGGAGATGTATTTGGATTCCGATATGAAAAAGCAGAGTAAGTGGACTGCGTTAGATATTGCCGGCATGGGAATCATGCTGGCAATTCTTGAAGTATGCAAGCATGCACTGGATTTCTTGCCGAATATCGAATTGGTCAGCTTCCTGTTTATTATCTTTACCTTGTATTTCGGGTGGCAAATCGTGCTTCTAAGCTGGGCCTTTAGCCTGGTGGAATGTATTTATTTTGGGTTTGGACCTTGGACTATTACGTATTTTTATGTGTGGCCGATTCTTATCATCCTAGTGATGGTGTTGAAACGGTTTGGTGAGGAACGACCGCTATTCTATGCGATTCTGTCCGGGGCATTCGGATTATCTTTTGGTTTCTTATGCTCTCTGTATACGCTGGTCGTTGGCGGCATTGGAATGCAGCTAACCTGGTGGATTTCCGGTATACCGTATGATCTGGTGCATTGCGTTGGCAATTTTGTTATTTGTTTGGTTCTGTTTTACCCGATAAATCGGGCGATGAAACAGTTGAAGATTTAGCTCACATCCCATGAGGATGTGGGCTTTTTTCTTGAATATCATAGTGAAAATATGTTCGATATTTGGTAGAATAAAAGAGGATTTTTATGGAAAGGAGGCGGCTTATGGCTGAGCGTATCATCTATCATGTAGACGTGAATTCCGCTTTTTTAAGTTGGACCGCGTGCGATATATTAGAGCAGAATCCATCGGCGCAGGATATTCGTGAGATTCCGTCGGCAATTTGCGGCGACCCTGCGAAGCGCCATGGCATCATCTTAGCTAAGTCGACTCCTGCTAAGAAGTACGGTGTGGTAACAGCGGAACCAATCCAGCAGGCCTTGCGGAAGTGTCCGATGTTACAGCTTTATGGGGGCGATTACCAGCTCTATGCCAGAAGGTCCCACGAATTTATGGAGCTTCTGCGGAAATATGCTCCGGAGGTGGATCCCTTTTCCGTGGACGAAGCCTTCTGTGATATGACAGGAACCCAGAATCTCTATGGGGACCTGGTGGAGTTTGCTCACAAATTGAAGGATGAAATCTATGAGACCTTAGGATTTACCGTGAATATCGGTGTGGCGGAGAATCGCCTTTTAGCCAAGATGGCCTCGGACTTCCAGAAGCCAAACCGGGTACATACACTTTTTCCGGAGGAGATTGCGACCAAGATGTGGCCGCTTCCGGTGGGAGATTTGCTCTTTGTGGGGAAGTCCTCCACCGCAGCACTACAGAAGATGGGGATTCGCACCATCGGTGACTTGGCCAACACCCCGGAGGAGTTGTTGGTGGCACGGTTTAAGAGCCAGGGACATATGATGTGGCGCTACGCCAATGGCATCGATGAGTCCGGCGAGATTACCCATGATTATGAGCGGAAGGGCTACAGCCATTCGGTAACCCTACCCAATGATATCGTAGAAGCCCAGAAGGCGAAATTGGTGCTACTGTCCCTATGCGAGGTGGTGGCAGCGAAGCTGCGCCGGGACGGGGTGAAGGCCGGCACCATTGCTGTGGGAATTACGGATTGTGAGTTCGTCCATTCCTCTCGCCAGAAGAAGCTGTATTCCTCTACCGATTCTACCCAGAAGATGTATGAGACAGTGGTAGAGCTGTTTGATGAGTTATGGTCCCACGTGCCCATTCGTTTGCTTCGGGTGTCGGCCACGAACTTAGGAAACGATGCGGAGCAGATTAATTTGTTTGATATGGGACGCTCCGAGAAACAGAAGAAGTTGGACCGGGCCATTGATTCCATTCGCAACCGTTTTGGGGAGGACTCCGTGGTGCGCGCCTCTTTTGTAGAACATGAGGAATAGGTATTTTTCTTCCGGTCGTCCTATGGTAAAATGGGACAAATTGTTGATTTTGTAAAAATTGGAGTTGTTAGCAGAAGTGTTACGTATTAGCAAGTTAAAAGAGAATCAGACTACCGGAGCCATCATGGCGAATGTGTTATTGGCAGCGGTCAGCCTATTTATAAATGGATTTGGAGTGTATCTTACCATTCAGGCCAACCTTGGAGCAGCACCTTGGGATGTGCTGAATCTGGGGTTATCGAAGACCTTTGGCATTTTATATGGAACGGCATCGGTTATTGTTTCTTATTCCATTCTAGGCATTGATATTGCACTGCGGGAGCCAATCGGTATCGCCATGTTTATTGATGCGGTGGTGGTTGGTAAATCCGTAGATTTATTTAATCATTTGCATTTGGTGAAGCCGTGTGAGTCCTTGTGGACAGGAATTCCAATGATGTTACTGGGACTTTTGATTCTGGCTTTTACCGGATTTACTTATATGAGTGCGTCCCTGGGATGCGGACCGAGAGATACCTTGCTGGTAGCGCTTACCAAGCGGGCCAAGAGAATTCCATATGGTGTGGTTTGTATTATGTTACTTAGTACCGCAACATTCATTGGATGGTTACTTGGTGGTCCGGTTGGAATCGGAACCTTGATTTGTGCCTTTGCCACGGGGCCGATTATGGATATGGTTTTTGCATTGGTACATTTCGATGCAACTGCAGTACATCATCAGCATTTGGCGGATTCTGCCAAGGTGATTCTGGAGAAAAAAGCAGCGTAGGGAAAACTTGAAAAAGGAAAAAGAAAAAGATGAAAATTATAAATCAATATCGAGGCCTAAAACGGGATAACTATATCCTGTTTATTGGACGAATCGTTACCAATCTTGGTGCCATGATTTGGCCCATGATGACAATGATTCTGAATAAAAAACTAGGGCTGAACGCAACAGAGACTGCAACATTTACAATTGTAACCGGCATCGCATTCTTGCCGGCAAATCTGTTGGGTGGGCGAATCGCAGATCATTTCAATAAGAAACACGTCATAGTTTTCTGCGATATTATTTCCATAGTTTTATTTATTATCAGTGGTTTCTTGCCGCTATCCTTGTATATGCTTGGTGTGCCGCTTCTTGGTGCATTCTTCCAGTCGCTGGAAGGTCCGGCATATCAGGCCATGGTAGCAGATATCACGCCATCCGAAAAGCGAGAGAAGGCATATTCTCTCTCATACTTAGGTGGCAATATTGGACTAATTCTATCACCGACCATCGCGGGTCTTCTTTTTAATCATTACCTGTGGTTAAGCTTTATCATTAGCGGTGTTGCAATTGGTGTATCTACATTTCTCATTGCAATGTTTGTGAAGAACGAGAAGGTTGTTGAGACACCAGAAGTGGAGCAGGAAGCTTCGCATGTGGAAAAGAAAGATATTTTCCGCATCCTTCGTGGAAGCAGAGCCCTGCTGTTATTCGTAATTGCATTCAGTTTGTATGAGAGTGCTTATGATCAGTTTGGATACTTGATGCCACTGGATATTGGTAGAGCATTTCCGGAGAATGGATCCGTAATCTATGGCTCGGTTACCAGTGTGAATTGCATTATCGTGGTACTTTTTACACCATTTATCACCATGCTGTTAGAGAAGATGAGTCTTACTCATAAGTACGCGCTTGGATGTGTGCTCCAGATGTTAAGTTTCATATCCTTCCTGTTGTCCTTTGGACACATTGGTGGATATTACGTATCCATTGCACTGTTTACTTTTGGTGAGATTCTAACCACCATTATGATTGGAACCTACCTTGCGGAGCGTGTGCCGGAGAACTTCCGTGGGCGTATCAATGGTGTGACGTATTTCTTTGGAGCACTTGTTACCGGAATTGTGAAGTGGGGCACGGGATACGTATTTGATTCCATGGGAGTATCTGCAGCGTGGATATTTTCTATCGCAATTACCGTGTTGTCCGTTGCTATGGCATGCTCCGTGGTACTAGCAGATAAGAAGGAATATCCGGAAGACTATGGTGTAAAACCTTGCATGGATAATTAGGAGTTTTTTATTATATGCAGTTTGTAATTAAGCATTTTCGTGATCTTACAACCAATGAGTTGTATGAGATTTTAAAGACCAGATTTGAAATCTTTGTAACGGAGCAGGAGTGCATCTATCAGGATTTGGATGATAAGGACCAGGATGCCTATCATGTGTTTTGTTGGAATGACAACGGACGCGTGGCCGGATGCCTACGGGTATTCTGGAAGGATGAAGCAGCTGGCATTGCACAGATTGGTCGTGTTGTGACCTTAGAGCATGGACTTGGGATTGGTGGACAGATGTTACACGAAGGGGTAGAACTGGCAATCCAGAAGTTTGGCGCCAAGAAGATTTATTTGGAGGCGCAGTGTTATGCCACCGGATACTATGCCAAGGAGGGCTTTGAAGTGGTATCGGAGCCTTTTATGGAGGACGGTATCCCCCATGTGAAGATGGAGATGACACCCCGGGACGGGGTTAGTGAGTCATTTTAAGGAGACATTGAAGATGAATATTAGACAGGCTAGAACAGAAGACGTCTCTCGTATTGCAGAGATTTTTGTAACCAATTATCGGAATAACTTCTATCCGATTTTTAAAAGTGATGAATTCTACTTCGGAGAGTTAAATGTATTAGATACGGCCAAGGAATACTTGGAGAATCCGGAGTTATTGGCGAATACCTATGTATATGATGATGGAGTGATTCGTGGATTCATCCGACTCCACGAGGATGAGATTGAGAAGCTTCATATCGAGACTCACTTCCAGGGCAGAGGAATTGGAGCTGAACTTCTCAAGTTCGCACTGGAAGAGAAGGGTGCCAAGTGGCTCTGGGTATTGCAGCAGAATGAGCGCGGTGCAGCCTTCTATAAGCGATATGGATTTGATTTCACTGGGGAGAAGTTCATGGAGGATGGATGGATTCCGCTGTTGAAGATGAGTGTGTAACTGTCGATGAGACAGTCTTACCACTGAAAGTTAGTGAAAACACAGGATATAATCATTTTTACTTAGTTTTTTGCCTGTGACCGAGCTGATACTTGGAGTAATTCTTAGTGAAAACCCTTGAAAGAGGTGATTTTACTAAGATTTTTCCTGAAATTGAGCTTAGGACAACGAATAATCGTGCTTTATTCTTAGTTAATATTGCGTATATGAAGGATTTCACTAAGAATTGAGCTTTCCTCATAATGAAGATGCACAGAAAATCTTAGTAAAAAAAAGAGAACCTGATAGTTTTAACTAAGAAATCGAATAAAGAGGATTTGAAATTATGATACTTCTAGTAATTGATGTACAAAAAGGAATAACAGATGAAAGACTCTATAACTACGAGGACTTTCTTGCGAATACAAAAAAGCTGATTGATGCTGCTCGTGCGAATCAGGTGGAAGTCATCTATGTTCAGCATGATGACGGTCCTGGAACTGGATTTTCCATCGGTGATGAAGAATTTGAAATCGCAGATCAGGTGGCACCTGTTTCTGGAGAGAAGATTTACTATAAGACAGTAAATAGTGCTTTTGGCAATAAGGAGTTAGAGGCGTATCTGGCGTCTTTTGCTAATAAGGACTTGATGATTGTTGGATTACAAACAAACTTCTGCATAGATGCGACTGTGAAGTCTGCATTTGATAGAGGTTATCATGTAATTGTGCCGGCAGGATGCAATTCAACATTCGATAATGATTATATGAATCGCGAAGCGACTTACAAGTACTACAACGAGATGATGTGGCCGGAGAGATTTGCAGATTGTGTGTCTGTAGATGAAGCAGTGGCAATGATGAAGGGATAATAATTATAGCTAAGAAACATTTGAAGCATTTATAAATAGCTTGTAAGAATTATAGGAAAGATAGAGTTATATGAAGAAGGGATTAGTTTTAGAGGGTGGAGCCATGCGCGGCATGTTTACTGCCGGGGTGTTGGACGTCCTTATGGAAAATGATATTGAATTTGATGGAGCGGCGGGGATTTCTGCCGGTGCAGTGTTCGGATGTAATTACAAGTCCAAGCAGATTGGAAGAGCGATTCGCTATAACAAGAAGTATTGCAAGGATCCGAGATTCTGTAGCATTCGTTCCCTTATAAAAACCGGTGATATGTACGGTGAGGATTTCTGTTATCGGGAGTTGCCGGATACCTTGGATCCTTTTGATACAGAGACTTTTCGCAATAATCCGACAGAGTTCTATGTAGGGGCAACGGATATGAAGACCGGGGAGTGCATCTTCCATAAGTGCGAAGATGGCGGGCGGAAGGACTTGAAGTGGATGCAGGCCTCTGCGTCCATGCCATTGGTATCCAGACCGGTAGAAGTGGATGGATACTTATTGCTGGATGGCGGTATTGCAGATTCGGTGCCGTATAAGTATATGGAGAGCATCGGGTATGACCGCAATCTGATTGTTTTGACCCAGCCGAAGGGCTATCGTAAGAGCAAGGCAGCGATGATGTCCTTGTTCAAATGGAAATTGAAGGCTTATCCTGCGATTGTAGAAGCCATGGCACGGCGCCACGAGATGTACAACCGCCAGATGGAAGAGATTGAAGAGCGTGAACAGGAAGGCCGTGCATTTGTGATTCGCCCACCGGAAGCCCTTGGAATCAGCCGTACAGAGAAGAATCCTGACGAGTTGGAGCGTGTGTATCAGCTGGGACGGAAGGTGGCGTTGGATGCGCTTCCGGCCCTATCAACGTTTTTAAATGGTGAAGGATAAGCAACCGGAGGATTGGGAGGTTTTATGGTTAAAAGAATTGGGATGTCACTATTTGGCGTTATTATCTGTGCCATCAGTGTTGGAATCTTTAAGATTGCGGCACTTGGTGTAGATCCATTCCAGTCATTTATGGCGGGCTTGGATGCACTGGTTCCGATTCAGTTTGGAACGTTATACGTCATAGCGAATGCAGTACTATTGTTATTCGCACTGATATTTGATCGCCATTACATTGGAATTGCAACATTTATAAATCTGTTTTTATTAGGGTATATTACACAGTTTACCTATGAGTTCCTGCAGACAGTTATTGTGAATCCGTCTATGGTGATCCGTGTGCTCTGTTTGGTTATCGGAGTGGTTATTATCTGTTTTGGTTCCGCCTTTTATATGACAGCAGACCTTGGAGTATCCACCTACGATGCGGTGGCACTGATTATTGTGCATACCTGGAAGAAGGGTAAGTTCCAGTATGTCCGTATCATCACGGATTTGGTTTGCGTAGCATTAGGCATTACCTTGTTTTTGCTGGCGGGTGGAGCAGTACTTCAGATTCCAACCATTGTTGGAATTGGAACAATTATTACAGCCTTTTTTATGGGGCCGTTGATTGAGTTCTTTAACGTACACATCGCACGACCATTTTTAAGAGGAAAAGAGAATGAGTAAGAAATTTCGTTGGGCCTACATTGGCTCCGGTAGTATTTGTAAGAAAACAGCAGATGAGATTATAACGGCAAATCACGAAATCGTGACGGTGTATTCCAGACGATTTGAAAGTGCAGAAGAGTTCGCCTCCCGTTATGAGGCCATTCCCTGCAAGACCTTCGAGGAAGCGGTAAACCGGGATGATATCGATGGTGTCTATATTGGAACGCCTCATACTTCTCACAAGGAGTACGCCATTCGTGCGCTGCGCTTGAAGAAGCCGGTGCTTTGCGAGAAGCCCATGGGTGTCAATGTCTCCGAAGTAGAGGAGATGATTGCAGTTGCCAAGGAAGAAGGCGTTTACCTTGCTGAGGCTATGTGGACCTGGTATGCACCGGTAGCGAATGAGGTGCGCCGATGGGTGAAGGATGGCCGTGTAGGAAATATCAAGAAGGCTTACGCAAGCTTCTGTATACCGGGATTGATTACCAAGTCGAGAGAACATCGTCTTTTGAACCCAGCCACGGCTGGCGGTGCATTATTAGACCTTGGTATCTATCCAATTACTTATCTTTATAATCTGTTTGGAATGCCACAGGAGATTCAGTGTACCGGTGAGTTAGCCAATGGCATCGATGAGGAAGAGGTCATTACATTCGTGTATCCGGAGGGTGAGTGCAAGATTAAGTCATCTCTTAGTTACATGGAAGAGAAGTTCAAGATTGTTGGTGACAAGGGAACCATCAGCATTCCACGTAACTTCCACTGGGCATCCAAGGCGAAACTGCGTCAGGGACTTAAGACAACCAAGGCCGAGGGCGTGACAGACTATATTACAGAGTTTACGAAGGTGGCAGAGGAGGTCCTTGCAGGGAAAAAGGAATCGGATTATGTGCCACTTCAGCATACACTTGATTGTATGAAGATTATGGATGAGTGCCGTCGTCAGATGGGACTTACCTACGATATGGAATAATATAAGAGAAACAAAGGGGAAAGAATTGAATGAGAACAAAGGGACTGAATGGTAATCAGCTCAAGGTAATTGCTATGGTTGCCATGACAATTGATCATTTGGTTAGTGTCATCTGGCCAAACTATCCAACGGATTGGTGGATAATTGTACTACACATCATCGGAAGGCTGGCTGCACCAATCTTTTGGTTTATGGTTGCAGAGGGGTATCATTACACGCGCAATCTCAAAAAGTATGCAATTCGATTATTTATATTTGCGATAATCAGCCATTTTGCATATAACTTCGCATTTGGAATCCCATTTATTCCGTTTCAAACCAGTGTATTTAACCAGACCAGCGTAATATGGGCGCTGTTCTTTGGCTTGGTTGGATTGTGGGTTGCTGATCATGAGAGCCTGAAGTCTTGGCAGAAAACCCTTATTATTGTTTTGTTTACGATAATTGCCTTCCCAGCAGACTGGAGTAGTATCGCAGTACTTGGGGTAATTTGTTTTGGAGAGCATCGTGGGAATCTCAAGAAGCAGATGCTCTGTGTTATGATATGGGTTGCTGTATATGCAGCGGTTTATGCCATCTTTATTAACCCAATTTATGGCGTGCTTCAGTTATTTGTATGTCTGACCTTCCCGCTGTTAAAAGCGTACAACGGAGAGCGTGGCAAGATGAAGAATATGAAGTATCTGTTCTATATCTATTATCCGGCACACCTGATTGTCTGCGGTATCATCCGCTTGCTGTTGCATGGTAGTGGTGGAGTAATGATTGGCGGTTAAGTGGATTTGGAGGAGAAGGATGAAAACGGTAACGAAGACGGACATTGTAACGGACTTGAAAAATCTTGGCTTAACGCAGGGCGATACGGTCATGGTGCATACTGCTCTTAAAAGTATTGGCTATGTCTGTGGTGGCGCGCAGGCTGTTATCGAAGCGTTGATAGAGGTTGTTGGTGAGGATGGTACCATCATGATGCCGACCCAGTCCTGGAAGAATCTGGACCCGGAAATCGGCGTACATTGGGATGCGGATGAGGCGGATTGGAATACGATTCGCGAGAATTGGCCGGCCTATGATAAGAACCTTACACCGACCAATACCATGGGCGCAGTGGCAGAGATGTTTCGCTCTTGGCCGGGAGCAATACGAAGTGATCATCCGGCTCGCTCGGTGGCAGCATGGGGCAAGCATGCGAAGTATCTTACAGAGAAGCATGACTTATCCAACATCTTTGGCGAAGGTTCTCCTGTGGGAAAACTCTATGAACTAGATGGCAAGGTCCTCTTAATTGGAGTGGACTATGACAAAAATACCTCCATTCATCTTGCGGATGTTAGAGCAGAGTATCCGAGCAAGCACAACAGCACCGAGCATAGTGCAATTATGGAGAATGGTCAGCGCGTATGGAAGGCTTATGATACCTTGTTTGTAGATGGCGAGGACTTTGTAGATATCGGACATGCTTTTGAAGAGGAACATGATGTACAGAAAGGATACGTTGGCGAGGCTTGGTCACGGCTTATGAACCAACGGGAACTGGTGGACTTTTCGGTACAGTGGATTGAATCAAATCGAAAATGACCCCCTAACCCCGTCCCGGGGAGTCATGGATGAGTGCCGTCGTCAGATGGGATTGACTTATGATATGGAATAATATAAGAGAAACAAAGGAGGAAGTAATGCTTTATCATGCATCAAGTGTATCAGGGCTTGGAGAACTAGAACCACGTATTTCAACTCACGATAAGCCCTATGTATATGCGATTCGTAATAAGGTGACAGCAGCGTGTTTCGGTGCACCGAAGGATGACTTCGATTTGTTGATGGATGAGGTAGATGGTGTGCCGCATCTGTATGAGTGCTACCAGGATGCACTGAAAACCATATATGCCGGCAAATCATGTAGTATTTATACAGTACATGAAGAAGGGTTTCTCTCAGGTGTAACCGGATGGGATGTAGAGTTGGTTTGTGAACATACAGTGCCGGTAGTGCAGGAAGAACGAATCAGCGATTTGTTCGAATATATTCAGCGTGCTGCGGCGCATAGTGAGTGCGTAATACATAGTTATTCAGATGAAGAAGTATATCAAGCGATGCTCAGCGAAGAACTATGCGAGCGAATCCGTGCATTTGGACTAAGTGAAGAGGCAGTGAAAAAAGATAAACGTATCGCACGCTTTTGCTAGAAACAAAATAAGTTACGCGGATTAAAAGAGTAGAGGAACATAGTTATGTTAATTCCTAAGAAAAATACAGAATTGGAAGCAGAACTTGCTAAAATTGGCGGACCTGCAATTGATGAGAACGCGAGAAAAGAGGTCACTTCCTATATAATCAAGGCGACCGTTACCAGACTAGTCGGCGTGTTTTTGCTATTGGCTTCATTGGTGTGTCTTGTGCTGGATCGACCATTTGTCGTACCAATGGTTCTAGGATATGTGATTGTTGTTGCATATATCATTCTTCGACGTAAGGCTATCAAGAAGTATGTTATGGGCTTGGTCAATGAATGTGACGCAGTGAAAAGTTACACGATATTTCGCGAGTTGCTGATTCGTAGCACCAGAAAAAGAGCCATGTACCAGAACTTTTATAATGTGGCCAATGCGTTACTGCTTGCCGGATATGATAAGGAGGCAGAAGCGTGTATTACATTGGCACAGCAGTATTGTGCCGGACCTATTGCGAAGTTGTTGGAATACGTGCTTCGCATGGATTTGTGCGTGTATCGCGAAGATTTGGAAGGCTTGAAGAATTTGCAGCCGCAGGTAGAAGCATTGACGTCTGCTTCCAAGATTCCACCAGCATATCTGCGTAGCTATGAGTCACGAAAGTTCTACTTTACAGGGGCAACCTGTTGGAATGAAGAGAAGTACGATGAATTGCTACAGTTATTGGAAAGTCCGAGTGTGCTGCGTCGCTTTACCCTGAGCCTAGTAAAGTACAACTACTTGAAATCTAAGGTGCTGACCGCAGCCGGACGAGAGGAAGAGGCTGTGTCTTGTCGAGATTACGTGATAGCTAACGGCGGAACCACCTGGTACCGCAAACGTTGCATGGAAGCGTAGTGCACCCGGGGAGTCAAAAGGAGAGAAGAGGCTTAAGAATGAATTTTTACGTAGATTTTGATGATTGTTTGTGTGAGACAGCGCTTTCCTTTACAGAGATTGCTGACAGATTGTTCGGGAAAAAGGTTCCTTACGAAGGCGTGAAGAGCTTCAATCTACAGAAGACCTTTGACCTGAATGATGAGGAGTATCAGCAGTTGATGGAAGAGGGCCATCGACCAGAGATTCTGCTGGCATATGAGGAGACACCGGGCTGTTCGAAGGTCCTGAATGAATGGATGGATGCAGGACATACCGTTAACATCATTACGGGACGTCCGTATAGCGCATATGAGGCATCCCGTCAGTGGTTGGATGAGCACGGATTAGAGCGTGCGAAGTTATACTTTTTGAACAAGTATGGTAGAGATGCCTTCTACGGAAGTGGGAACCACAATTTGGAGTTGGAAGATTTCTATCGAATGGAGTTTGATTATGCGGTGGAGGATTCTCCGTTGGCACTTCCGTACTTGGAGCATTTTCCTAAGACGAAGGTGTTGGTGTTCGACCGCCCATGGAATCAGGAATGCCAGTTCCCGAATGAGAATTATGTACGAAGTGCGGATTGGGCGTTTATTCGTGAGCGGGTAGCAAAATAACTTAGGAGATTAGGGGTATTTCAAAAGGGGATACAGATGAAATCAGCGAATGATTCAACTGCAAAAAAGATAGGGAAATTATATGACATACATTGCCCGTCCTGTGGAGCTCCTGCATATTATGACATTCGGACACGTATGTATAATTGCAGTTACTGCGGCAACCGTGTTGGCATCGATCGGGCGAAGAGCGAGCATAAAGGCTTCCGTGAAATCAGTAAGAAAAAGATGCGGGAGTCCATCAAGAAGTTCACCCTTCAAAAGGCATCCTGCACCGGCTGTGGTGCTCAGGTGGTATTTGAGACCGGTGAAGCAGTGGCCAATTGCGCCTTCTGTGGCAGGTCTCTTGTCCGAAAAGCATTTGTGAATCCGGACATCATTCCGGAGTTAATCGTACCTTTTGCCATCACTCCGACGGAAGCGCAGGATATCCTGGCCGATTGGTGCAATAAGAACAAGTGGAAAGAAGAGGCTCGTGCCATCCGTGAGAAAATCCAGGATCTTAAGGGATTCTATCTTCCTTACGAATTGGTGCGAGGCCCTGTAAGTTGTAGCGTGTTCCGTATTGAGGGCGGTAGTGTGTACGACTGCGGCGGTTTCATCGATGAAGTATTTGTAAACTGCTCAAAAAAGTTGGATAACCAACTTTTGGATGCCATGGAACCATATAATCTGGATGAATTGCAGGAGTTTGATTTTTCTTATATTGCAGGTCATCAGGTAAAGACCGGTGACATCTCCGAGGACGAATTGATCCGACGTATCGATGTGGAAGTAGGGGAAGATTATAAGCCGGTTATCCAAAAGACGCTGGAAACCAAGGCTGTTGGAGTGAATGTTTCTTGCAAAAACGTGCTACGAATGCCGGTACTTTTACCGGTTTACTATCTGGCTTTTGATGGCTATATGGCGGCAGTAAACGGACAGACCGGCAGAGTCAGTGTTCGCGCCTGCAAGGATTCGAAGTATTTAATCCTTCCATGGTTTTTAAAGGCTATCCTTGCAACCATCGCCGGAACATCAGGAGTAGCACTTGGCATGTTTCTATTTGGCGCAGAGCAGGATCTTATTCTTGGCGCATCCGGGTGTCTTGCCTTAGTGCTTGTGTTTGTGTTCTTTGCAGCCTATAGCCAACAAAGGGAAGAGACCTATGGATTAGAAACCTATCGCAAGGTGTTTCATTCCAAAACAGAACTGAAAAAGCCTGTCACCAAGCCGGTATTTTTCATGAATATCGCCGGGAAAATGCAGGAAGTGGAGATTCGATTTACATCCGTACTTCGAGTGATTCGTGCATTGGCTATCACCTTTGGTGTAGTGTTCCTTCCGGTAATTCTTGCTCTTATCATCAATGGATTCAATTTTTCAATCCTGAATCTGGGCGGTTCCGCTGTGTGGTTCTGTATTGCGGTGCCACTTGCGCCGGTATTCCTAATTAAGTATGGCCGGATGGATATCTATGATAATCCTTGGATCTATATGATCGGCGAGAATGGACAGAAGCGGCGCTACAAGCCGAAACGGGACAGAGCGGATTTGGATGTGACCATTGATTTTATCAAGGAGTGGTTCAAGCCGCCACTGTTGTGGCTGACGTTATTCATATTATTTCTTTTTGGCACCATGGTGTATTTAACGGCCTTCGGCTGGGTAGAATAATGACTCAGGGGGACGGAGTTAGTGATTCATTGTTTGTCTAGAGGTACAATGAATCGCTAACCCCGTCCCGGGGAGTCAAACTTTGAAAGGAAAAGAAAGAATGAGATTAGAAACGGAACGATTATATTTTCGACATTGGACATTAGAAGATAAGGACGCGCTGTTTGCGATGGCCAAGGATCCGGACATCGGCTACCGATGCGGCTGGCCGGCACATAAGAGCGTAGAGGATAGCATCAACACGATTAATACCGTATTCACCGGTAAAGAGAATTACGCGATTTGCCTGAAGAGTACGGACGAACCAATTGGTTGTATCGATTTGATGTTTAACCAAAAGAAGGACGATGAGTGCGAACTTGGTTACTGGCTTGGGCGTGAGTACTGGGGACAGGGCATCATGCCGGAAGCATGCCGGGAGTTAATTCGCCACGCCTTCGAAGATTTGAAGGTAAGCAAGGTGTGGTGCGCATACTACGAAGGCAACGAGCAGTCCAAGCGTGTGCAGGAGAAGCTGGGCTTCGTCTTCCAGGAGAGAAAAGAGAACGTGAAGGTTGCACTTCTCAATGAAGTGCGCAATGACTACGTGAACTTGTTGACAAGAGAAGACTGGGAGAAAAAGTAATGACCATCGAACCAATTACAATCACAGATAAACTAGGACGCGAAGTAGTACTTCGAGCAGCAGCCCCAGAGGATGCGGCAGATTTAATTCAGTATCTGAAGGTGACCAGTGGCGAGACTCCATTTTTAATCCGAGAACCGGATGAGATTACCATCACCGTGGAAAGTGAAGTGGCTTTCATCCAGAACAAGATAGATTCTGAACGTGAGTTAATGCTTCTGGCGTTCGTAGATGGCAAGCACGTGGGGAATTGCTCTCTTATGAGCTTGGCTCCATATAAGCGTTATCAGCATCGCTGTGATGTGGCAATTGCGCTGTATCAGGAATACTGTGGCTGTGGAATCGGTAAGGAAATGCTTGAGACGGTGTTGGATATTGCAACCAACCTAGGATATGAGCAGGCAGAACTGGAAGTTGTAGCAGATAACGAGAAGGCAATTGCTCTCTATGAGAGTCTTGGGTTTGTAAAGTATGGCACCTTCCCAGACAATATGAAGTATGCAGATGGAACTTATCGTGACGCATACTGGATGATGAAGAAATTAGGAAAGTGACTCAGGGGGACGGAGTTAGCGATTCATTGTTTTTCTACAGGTACAATGAATCGGTAACCCCGTCCCGGGGAGTCATTATGGAGAGATAAGTAATGATAATTCGTGAATTGGATCAATCATATTTTGAAAAACTAAAAGAACTATTTCGCTCGGTGTTTAGTGCACCTCCATGGAATGAAGATTGGAGCGATGAACAACTGGACAGTTACATGCGAGAACTTATCGAAGTGCGAGGTTCCATTATTTATGGATTGTTTGACCAGGATGAGTTTATCGGCATGTCCGTTGGCAAGATTCGGCATTGGTGCTGTGGCACGGAGTATTTTATCGAAGAATTATGCATTCGCTCGGATTATCAGGGACGAGGCTGTGGTAGAGAGTTCTTGTCATTGATTGAAGAGAAGATAAAAGCACGCGGACTGAATACGATTTTTCTCATGACAGAACGATCACAGCCAGCATATGAGTTCTATAAGCATATAGGATTTACAGAGCTACCAGAATTAACAGCATTTGCGAAGGAACTTGGTTAATCTATAAATCGGCAGTTTATAGGGGAGAAAGGCAGGGTCTACAATGAGTAAAGTAAGTAAACAATTCTTAATTTATACATTTATTATAATGGGAATATGTTGGGGAACTTGCATGATATGTAGTTTAAATGGTCTTTCATTACAGAATGACTACTTTTTATTTATCCCATACATGCTAGGTGGATGGTCACCAACAATTGCTTCATACATTGCCTTAAAGAAAAATGGTAGAGTAGATAATTTTAAGGATTGGCTGAAAAATGTGTTTGATTTCAAACACGGGTTAAAAGCATATTTGCTTGTGATACTTTTGGCTGTTGTATACGTATTTCCCCAGTGTATAGTCTCCGGTTATGAGAAAGGTGAGCCTATATACATAATGATTCTAGCCATACCTTTAATGCTGCTTGGTGGAGGTCTTGAAGAAGCAGGATGGCGCTACATTCTTCAATCTGAACTAGAAGAGAAATGTCCTTATGTTTTATCAACTATCATTGTGACCATAATATGGTGGTTATGGCATTTTCCATTGTTCCATATAGATGGTGTGGGACAGCAAGGGCATAGTTATATTGCCTTTGGATTAGGCGTGCTTGGAATGGCTTTTGCATTAGCGTGTATTAGGAAATGCACAAATAGCGTTTGGTTATGTGTACTTTTGCATTGTATCGTTAATGCTTCTGGGGCAAGTTTTAAAATCAATGATACTGTTATAGGCAATGCAGTTATGGCTGGGATTATGATTGTAATCACACTGGCTATTGTTTATTTAAATGATAAAAAAGTTATTCGTTAAATCGCAGTTTGTAGAACTAAATGAGTAACCTTACATAGACCAGTACCTCTGATTGTACTGGTCTATTACCATGCCCATTTGCAATTATTTATAAAAATGGATTAATTACCGGTTTTCTAAAATAGAGCTTGCCAAGCAGTCTTACTAATAATATACTTTAGAAAAGCGGTAACAAAACCAAAAATCTAAAGTAGGAGATTTTTATGGAGATAAAAAGAGATAAATACTTAAAAAGGCTTATAAGTAAAAGAAATAATGGATTGATTAAGGTTATTACAGGAATTAGAAGATGCGGCAAGTCATATTTACTATTTAACCTGTACTATGATTATCTTATGCAAGAAGGAGTTCCTGAGGATTGTATAATATCCGTTCCATTAGATGATGATGATTATATCGAATACTGCGATCCTCAAAAATTATCTGAGTACATAAAAAGCAGAATAACTGATTCAAACAAGCAGTATTACATTTTTATAGACGAAGCGCAATATGCAATTACAAAGGAGGAAATGAAAAATCCAGATGTTCCAATCAGACTTTATGGTGTTTTAAATGGGCTTCTTAGGAAGAAGAATGTAGATGTTTACGTTACGGGTAGCAATTCAAAGTTTTTATCTTCTGATATTTTAACTGAATTCAGAGGCCGTGGCGATGAGATTCATATTGCACCTTTAGCATTTTCGGAATACTTCCCGGCTTCTGGGAAGGATAAATATGATGCATGGCAAGAGTATTTATTCTATGGTGGATTACCACATATTTTGGTAGAACCAGATAATGAATCGAAAGAAGCATATCTTGAGAGATTGAATTCTGAGATTTATATTAGAGACATAGTCGACAGATATGATATTCGAGATACTGCTGGCATGGAAACATTAATGAAAGTTATTGCTTCAGCCATTGGTTCGCTGTCAAATGCTCAAAAAATATCGGATACGTTTAATAGTAGTGGTGATAAATCAATTTCAATGCCTACGATATCGAATTATTTAAAATATCTTACAGAGAGTTTTGTGATACAAAAAAGCAAAAGATATGATATTAAAGGACGTAAGTATATAGGTACACCATCCAAATATTATTATACAGATTTGGGACTGCGAAATGCTCTTTTAAACTTTCGCCAATTTGAAGAGACACATTTGATGGAGAATGCTATTTACAATGAGCTAATATATAGAGGTTACAAAGTAGATGTGGGTGTGGTTGAAATTCGAGTTGATGAAAATGGGAAAAAAGTGCGTAAGCAATTAGAAGTTGATTTTGTGGTTAATCAAGGCAGTAAGAGATATTATATCCAGTCTGCATATGCGCTACCAAATCAGGAAAAGGTAGAGCAGGAACAAGCATCATTAATTAAAATACCGGATTCATTTAAGAAGATAATTATTACTAGTGGAAATACTCCAGTGTGGAGAAATGACCAAGGCATAACAATAATGGGATTATTTGATTTCTTGCTAAATGAAGACAGTTTAGATTTATAGTAGAGTAGATTTATGAATGCGTATTCCATGGTGGATTAGTGGAATAATGACTCAGGGGGACGGAGTTAGCGATTCATTGTTTTTCTAGAGGTACAATGAATCGGTAACCCCGTCCCGGGGAGTCAAAATATGGAGGAATGGAATTGATGAAAGTAAGCGAATTATATGACTATTTATTAACTGTAGACGAAAACCTTGATATTACAATCGAGGATGTAAGCGTATGTAACTGGATTACGACGGGGGATAAGAGAATCTTTTTGTCGACCAATTTCGAGAATGCTCAGGATGGCGAGCCGTTAGAACAATACATCCTGAATGTTCAGTTTTTGAAAAACTATCTGGAAGAGCATGAAGAGTTGCATGATTATGATGTCTATTGCAGCACTTACCCAATGCGTGAAGGTGAAGCAATGGTAACTGTTCTTGCGCTTGACTTATATACGAAGGATGCGGTTAATCTCATGGATCCGGAGGAGTTGGACGAAACCGGAAAACCATATTCGTATGTAGAAAAGAAACCGGGATTTTTTGAAAGACTTTTTGGAAGAAGATAGATATAAGGCAGATTGAGAAAGCGATAAGTTGAGATATGGAATATAATTGCGGTTTTACGAATGATGACAAGTGGTTTCGCTATCGTGCGGCAGCTATCATTGTTGAAGATGGTTGTGTGTTGTTCGCCGGGAATGAGCGAGATGATTATTATTACTCTATCGGTGGCGCGGTTCATATGGGTGAGACTGCAGAAGATGCAGTGAAGCGTGAGGTCTTAGAAGAGACTGGAGTAGAATATGACGTTGATCATCTAGCGGTAATTCATGAGAATTTTTTCTGTGATAATATGACTTCTTTACATGGAATGGATTGTCATGAGATTGCGATGTATTTCTTGATGAAGCCAAGAGGCTCACAGGAGCTAAACAGCAATAGCTACACTCAGGGTGTGCGTGAGCACATGTATTGGATTCCAATCGCTGAATTGGATAAGTATAGGGCGTTCCCAACCTGGATGAAGGACTATCTACAGTCAGAACATACTGGAGTGGAGCATATTGTGACAGATGAGAGAGAATGACTCAGGGGGACGGAGTTAGTGATTCATTGTTTTTCTAGAGGTACAATGAATCGCTAACCCCGTCCCGGGGAGTCAAAAGGAGGAGAAAAAAGATGAGAATTCGACGAGCTAAAGAGAAAGACATGAAGCGGGTTATGAAGCTTCTGAATGAGGTGTTAGAGATTCATGCGAAGATTCGCCCGGATATATTTGTATCCGGAAGTACGAAGTACTCCGAAGAGGAACTTCGTGAGATTTTTGCGGATGATGAGAAGCCGGTATTTGTGGCGGTAGATGATGCAGACGAAGTGTTGGGTTATGCGTTCTGCGTGGTTCGCCAGTTACCGGAGAAGCCATACATTCATCCAATTACCATGCTGTATATTGATGATCTGTGTGTAGATGAAAACGCCCGGGGTCAGCATATCGGAAAGCAACTCTATGAACATGTGGTTAGCTATGCGCGAGAACTTGGCTGCCATAGTGTAATGCTCAATGTCTGGGAAGGCAACGACAGTGCAAAAGCCTTCTATCGGAATGTTGGTATGAAGGTTAAAGAAACCCATATGGAAGTGATTCTGTAAGACAATACGGGGAGAAAGATGATGAAATACATTGATATCGTAAATGGACCCAAGCAGGTATCTACCATGGTGCAGGGTTGCATGCGTATGCCATCCCTGTCGAAGGAGGATGCAGCCAAGGTGATTCGCAGCGCCTATGACTGTGGCATCAACTTTTTTGACCATGCGACGGTCTATGGTGCCGGCGAGGCCGAGACCAGATTCGCAGAGGCTTTCCCGCTAACCGGATTAAAGCGTGAGGATATCTACATCCAAAGCAAGTGCGGAATCTATCCGGAGCGGGCAGAGTTCGATTGGACGAAGGAGAGCATTCTTGCCAGTGTGGATGGTATTCTGGAGCGCTTGCATACGGACTACCTGGATACCTTGTTGCTTCATCGCCCGGATTTGTTGTTTGATCCGGAGGAAGTGGCAGATGCATTCGATACATTGGAAAAAGCCGGCAAGGTTCGCTGGTTCGGTGTGAGTAACCTTGTTCCGATGCAGTTCGAGCTGTTGAAAAAGTACGTAAAGCAACCACTCATCATCAACCAGGTGCAGCTATCCCTAGAGCAGTCTCAGTTGATTGACCAGGCGCTCTATATGAATAATAAGACCACGGAGTATTCTATTAATCGTGATTGCAACGCACTGGATTACTGTAGATTGCATGATGTAACAATCCAGGCATGGTCACCGCTGCAGATTGGCATGTTTGGCGGAACCTTTATCGATCATCCGGATTATCCGGAGTTGAATGAGGTTCTTGGCAAGCTGGCCGAGCGGGAAGGCGTGTCCAAGGCCGCTATTGCCATTGCGTGGATTCTTCGTCATCCGGCAAAAATGCAGGCCATCATTGGCTCCATGAATCCGGAGCACATTGTAGATGCTTGTGATGCTACCAAGGTGAATCTGTCCCACCATGACTGGTATGAATTGTACTTAGCATCTGGGAAGTTTTTACCGTAAGGAATATGTGAAGTGAGATGGGGAAGAAGTTACCATGGACCGAATGATAGATGACGAGATTAGATTGATTCCTTATTACCGCAATGATGAGGTGTCCTTGCCCTGGTATCAGGATTTGGATGTTTGCAGGCAGGTGGATAACCGATCAGAGCCTTACGATGTGGAACTGTTGCATCGGATGTATGACTACCTAAGCGCGCAAGGAGCATGCTATTACATAGAGTATAAGGGCGTGCTGGTAGGGGATGTTTCTCTGCAGGATAGCGGCGAGGTTGCGATTGTTGTATGCAAGGAGTATCAGAACCAGCATATTGGGCGACGATGCATCATGGATATGATTTTGCTTGCTAAGGAAAAAGAAATGCCTTCTGTGAAGGCAAATATTTATGAATTTAATACCCAGAGTCAGCGGATGTTTGAAAGAGTAGGCTTTCAAAAGGTTGCTGATGAGTGGTATGAGTACAAGTTATAATTGATAACAGAGAGGGACTTAAAATGAATGACAATATAAGTTATCAGGAAATAGATTCTACGTACCTTGAGCGTATCAAGGAAATCTATCAGAGCGAGGGCTGGTGCGCATACCTTAACGATGATGAAAAGTTGAAGCGGGCTTTTGATAACTCTTTGTATGTGCTAGGTGTTTTTGATGATGAGAAGTTAATCGGCCTTGTTCGATGCGTTGGAGATGGAGAGCATGTTGTTCTCATTCAGGACTTAATCATCGATGCACCATATCAGCGAAAAGGAATTGGCACAGAATTAATGAATCGCATATTTGAAAAGTATAAAGATGTAAGATTCATTCAGGTGAATACAGATCTTGAGGATGTACGTGACAATGCTTTCTATAAAGCAATTGGAATGCATACGTTAGAGAATGCACATATGATTTCTTATTGCAGATAAGGGAATAACGTATGGAGAAGGTTAGAGATATACAAGGGGAGTATCGGGAAGCGGACGAATTAGCGCAGCCAGAGGCGTATCAGAAGTTCTTACGAGTAGCGTTTCAGTATGCAGATACAATCTGCTTAACCTATAATCGTGAGATGAAGGACTTCCGTGCTTCGCAGTGGGGCTTCTTACATGATAGTGTAGTTAATCATGAATATACGAGACAGACGCCGGTAACAAAGGGACCAAGCGTCTTATTGCTATATCTACGGATTGATAAAACGACGAAGAAGTGGTTACAAGAGAAACACGATATCTATGATTTTGATGCCGCCGGAGCGGAGCGGCTCGAAGATCTATGCTTCTGTAAGGACGGAAGTGTGATTTTTAAATCCTGCACCCATGAAGAATTCTGCTATATAGCGAGCGACTTATCAGACCGATTATAGGGGGGACTTATGAAAATTGAACACATCGCAATGTACGTAAATAATCTAGAAGCGGCCAGAGACTTCTTCGTGAAATACTTTGGTGGGAAATCCAACGATGGATATCATAATCCCAATACCGATTTTCGTTCCTACTTCATCACCTTTGATGATGGAGCAAGATTAGAAATAATGAAGAAACCAGTAATGGATGACTTAGAAAAGCCCTTGAATCGAACGGGTTACATTCATCTAGCCTTTTCAGTAGGCAGCAAGGAAGCGGTAGATGAACTAACTGCTCGTTTGAAGAACGATGGCTACGACGTAGTAAGTGGTCCTCGTACAACAGGAGACGGATACTACGAGAGTTGTATCGTAGGGATTGAAGGGAACCAGATAGAAATTACAGTATAATAGAGGAAGTGAACTTGAACGATTTACATATTCAAGGAGTAACAATTGATTGGGATAAGATTGAGCGTGGAAGCTATCTGCGTGAGATTGAAGCAATCAAGGGCTTAGATTATTTGGAGTTTCATAAGAATATTACGATATTCGTTGGAGAGAATGGTAGTGGTAAGTCTACGTTGCTAGAAGCAATTGCTGTGAATTATGGCTTTAATCCGGAGGGCGGAACGAAGAACTATAGCTTTTCTACGTATGATTCTCACTCAGAATTATGTGATGCAATTCGATTATCCAAGGGATATAAGAAACCTGGTTGGGGATACTTCCTTCGAGCAGAAAGCTTTTATAACGTGGCCTCTGCGGAAGAGGCATATAGTCGCGAAGGCGGCACTGCTCCACAGCATTTTCATGAGCATTCGCATGGGGAAAGCTTTCTGCAATTGGCCCAGACGAACTTCAAGGGGGACGGAGTGTATCTACTAGACGAGCCGGAGGCGGCATTATCTCCGCAACGTCAGTTGACGCTTCTAATTGAGATTGTGAACTGTGCGAGAGAAGATTCACAGTTCATTATAGTAACGCATTCTCCGATTCTTCTAGGAATCCCCGGAGCGGAGATCCTAAGCTTCGATGAAGGTCGCATTCACCCAATAGAGTACGAGGATACGGATAGCTACCAGATTACAAAGCTGTTTGTAGAGAATCGGGAGCAGCTGTTGAAGCGATTGCTGAGTGAGTAACCAGTCACTGAAAAGATTTGGATGTACAAGTTGTTTTATAGTATTATTAAGAAAACAAATGTCTATGAGGTTATAGGATATGAATCAGGAGTCGTTTTCTTTTGTAATTTATATGATTCATGCTTGCGCTAATAAATGGGGAAAAATGCCATCTGAAGTATATAAGATTCTTAGTAGTGTGGATTGTATTAATAATTTGCTAGTGAAGCATTTTGACGTGATGCACACACAGAGTACGTCTTTTGTGATTGAAGATATTGTGGAATATCTTGGCGCAAGGGGGATTAAGCTATGATTGTTTATCATGGAAGTGTTGACATTATAGAGAAGCCAGATATATTACATTCATATCGTCCATTGGATTTTGGTAAAGGGTTTTATGTTACCACAGTTAAGGAACAAGCTGAGAAGTGGGCAAGAAGAAAGCAGGACATTTTAAATACAAGTAGGGCTGTTATTAATCAGTATGACTTGCATGAGCTTTACGATGATTATAAGGTTAAAACATTTCCTGATGATCTTGTCGAGTGGATTGATTTCGTTTGTTCTTGTAGAGATGGTAATACTGATTATTTGAAGTACGACATTATCATGGGAAAAGTTGCGGATGATAAAGTATTCCGTGTTGTTGATATGTATCACCAGGGAATCTGGGACAGAGATAGAGCGCTAAAAGAGATTAAGGTGTATGAAACCTATGACCAAATTGCATTTATTTCGCAAGTCGCCATTGATTCTCTCTTAGAGTATAAGACTTCATACGAGGTAAGTTAATGGATGATAAGGTTTTAGAGCAGGTTTATCAGGAAAACTTGGAAGAACGATTAATATCTTATATCTCGAAGGAAAATGGTATTTCCTTGGAGAAGGCTATGGAGATATACTACGGCAGTAAACTTTCGGACAAGATTAATCAGGGAAAAGAAGGAATGCAGTACCTTGATTATAAAGTGTTGGCTGAAATATTAAAGGAGACTGAGCCGGATTTGTTTTGATGGATTAAGGACTTCGAATCATCGAGGTCCTTTTATTATAAGTTTAGGGGGCTATATCATGCACTTTGGTTTTTCTTATGTAGGCCTGATTTTTATGGCGATGCTGTTTACACCAAATATCATCTGGACCAAGAATCAGCCACAGAACTATGAAAAGTATGCGTGCAATGAGAATAAGATTCTGTTGTTATTCGAACGAGTAGGAGAAGTATCGGTAACGTGCTTGATGCTAATCTTCAAGGATTTGAATTTCCAAGGCGTTAACACGTGGATGGTGTGGTTCCTATTAGCAGCATTTCTTATGGTGCTATATGAAATCTACTGGATTCGATACTTCCGTAGTGACAAGACCATGAAGGATTACTATAGCAGTATTCTTGGCGTGCCTGTTGCAGGTGCAACACTGCCTGTGGTAGCAGTACTACTGTTGGCTATCTATGCTCGTAATCCAATCTTGTTTGCAGCAGGTGTGATTCTCGGTATCGGGCACATAGGGATTCATGTAAATCACTACAAGGAAGCCATGAATGAGGAGGTAGAATCCTATGACCCTGCTTTTTATCAGCCAGTGGTGAAGTCTAGCATCTGCAATGGAGAGCAGGTGGCGGGATTCAAGAACATCCAAACCGGTGAAATTGAAGAAGTGATGCTGATTCGTACACCTGGGGATTGGGAAACTTTCAAGAAGCGTTATAATATAACTGGTGAGATTGAGAAAATCTATTAATATTACTTGATTTAAGGAGCATTTATGTATTACGTACCGGATGGAACACAACTTGCAGGATTCTATGAGTGCAAGGAGTGTGCAAATCGATTTTTATCTGTGCAGGTGGGACCAAGTTTAATCTGCCCATTCTGCGGGGAACAACCCAACATGGAAATTGGACCGGATGAGGAGATGCCGGTAGTGCAGGAAACCGCTAAGTTAATCTCCGTTGTACAGGGTGAGGAAGAAGTAGAGCGTATGGATGCACTGCTTTCCTTAGCTGTAACAGGTGGAGATTATAGCTGGATGTAAATAACAAGGGGAGGCCATCAATCGATGAATCCAATAGGCTTAATTTTGTTGCTAGCAATTTTCTTTATTCTGGTTGTTTCCGGCCTTGCTGCAATCTTCCGTAGCATCTGGAAAAAGACGGGCCACAAAGCATGTCTATGGATATCTAGAATTCTGTTTTGGCCATGCTTCGTGCTATTTCTTGTAGTGTTTGGTTACTGTGTGTTTTATATTGTGAGAGCTAAGATGAATCTATATCCCTATCGCGAGCACGTATCCGGGCAGGAACTGGTAATCTCTTGTGATGGAACATCTTCTGCGGGAACATTTTCGAGTAGTTTTATATCACAGGATGACTTCGTGTTAGAAATAGTGGAATCCTTTGACAAAACGGGCAACGGCAAGGTGCGAACAGGTACTCGCCTAGATGCGAAGCGCCCGGGGAATGCGGTGGCAGTACTGATAAAATACGGCGGTGGTGGAACGCTGGATGCGGTTTATATCTATGACATCGATGTGGATGAATCCATGGAGATTCGTTATGAGAAGCAGGAATTTAATCCAGGTTGGGATGACCGGTTAGCAGTAGCAGAGCAAGTGAAGCAGTTGCTAATCAAGAATTATGGATGTACGCCGGAAGAAGTAGAATTGATTGGCGACATGGAGTGGAACAGTAATTAGGAGGAGTAAAGATGGTTAAGCACGTTATTTTATGGACATTAAAAGATGAGTTATCTGCAGACGAGAAGCAGCAGGTGAAAGCCGGTATTAAGGCTGGCTTGGAAGGCTTGCAGGGCAAAATCCCGGGATTAACCGAGATTCACGTATACACCAATGGATTGGAGACTTCCAATGCAGACGTGATGTTGGATTCTACCTTCGAGACTTTTGAAGCCTTGAAGGGTTACGCAGTACATCCAGATCATGTAGCAGTAGCGGATGGAGCGGTTCGTCCGTATACGAAGTTACGTAGCTGCTTGGATTTCGAAGTATAATGACTGAGAGAACGCCCTATTTATGGGGCGTTCTCTTATATTAGATAAATATCTAATATACATATTGACAGTTATCATATTAGATGATATTTTATATTTATCAAAAGAAGATTAAGATACTCATCTAATATTGGAGGACTGTTATGAAACTAGAGCACAAAGAACTATTCAAGAACCGCAACTTCCGCAAGGATTTAGCTGCATCACTGATTAACCGTTTCGGTGATTCCATTGATGCCATTGCTTCATCCTGGATTGTTTATGAGCTGACGGGAGAGGCTAGCTGGTCTGCAATCATCTATGCAATCAACCGCTTACCAACCATTTTCTTAACACCGTTGGCGGGCCCATGGGTGGAACGTCACAACAAGAAGATGATTATGGTAGTTACGGATTTGATTCGCGCATTATGTGTAGGAGTGCTTGCTACCGGATTGTTACTGGGATTTTTAAGTGCACCGTTAATCGCAGTTTTAAGTTTTATCATCTCCAGTGCAGAGGCATTCCGTATGCCGGCTGGTACAGCAATTTTCCCACAGATTGTCCCGCAGGAGATGTACGGTACAGCAATGTCCATTAACCAGGCATCATCAAGTGTTGTTGAATTGGTGGGAACCGGTGCAGCAGCTGCGATTATCGCACTGATTGGTAGTGCAGGTGCCATTTATGTGGATATGATTACTTTTGTGTTATCGGCATTGTTGACCTTCTCCTTGCAGTTGCAGGAAGAGGCGAAGGCAGACACCCAGGGCTTCTCCTTGAATGCTTATCTTACCGACTTGAAGGAAGGCTTCATCTATTGCGGAACCAAGAAGCGTCTGGTTGCAATCACTATGATGGTATTATTCTTGAATGGCATTCTAGTTCCGATGAATAGTTTGCAGACTCCGATGGTGAAGGAGTTGTTCCATGGCAATGTGTGGTATTTATCTTTGTATGGAACGGTTGTCTCCGTTTCCATGCTCCTTGGCTCTGTAATTTTTCCAATGATTCAGAACCGATTAAATGTTAAAATGGTACTAGTGATGGTTTGCTCAAGTATTGCAGCATTTCATATATTGATTGTGGCCGGATCACCTTTTTATACGAATCAGTATGTTGCAATTGCAACCATCGTTGTGTTGGCCGGTATGCTAGGACTTATCATTAGTATTACGAATATGTTCTTAAGCGTAGAGACACTGCGAATTATTGATCGTGAATACTTGGCAAGAGCAGCCAGCATTGGTAGTGCTTTAGGCTGCGCCATTATGCCGGTAACCGCATTCATCGTAAGTGCAGTTGTTCACTTTGCTGGAGTTGCGATTATCTTTATTAGCACAGGAATCATTGCCGTAGCATTTTGCGGCGTACTCTTTTTCAACAGTGCATTGAATGATGAACCACAAGTGTTGGCGGAAGAATCTTCGGAGGCAGCATGAATCGATTCCATCTAGAAATACAATATGTTCCGGAAAGCGTTACTTTATTGAATATTGTGGCGCAGCCGGCACCTTATATCACCAACTACATGAATTACATGGCATCCCGTTATGGTATGACGCCGGATGAGAGAGCCAACAAGGTGGTGGCGCTTCTTCAAGAGATAGAGGATGCGGCCAGAGCGGAGTTTGCCAAGGATTTGGAGACGGTGAAGTTCTACTGTGATGCAGACAGTGAGTATGGCAAAATTGATTCCTTTGCCAATATGCTGGTACTGTCCGGTGGGGTGTGTGATTATCATCATCGTACCGTGAAGGAGCAAGCCGAGTTTCTGGAACAACTCACAGAGCAGGAGTATCTCACCAGCTTTTACGAGATATTGAAGGCATATCGGTCCAGTACGTCTGATGTTAGTAGCAATGACACGGAGACGGTGACGGATATTTTTGATTTGATTGTTCAGCTGAACGAAACGGATGCCAGGAAGTTGCATTTACAACAATTATTCCTGCATCACAAAGAACATCAGAAGACGCTCCTGGGCTTGATGCTTCGAGCAGAGAAAATCCTGAAGAAGTACGAGAAGAAGCTACAGGCCTTTGGTGAAGAAGTAATTGCATATGCCAAGGAGGAATTGCAAGGTCAATCCATCGCAGGCTTTGTTATTCAAGAATTTTACAACGGTGCTAAGCTTCCGTTTGCGGATAAAGATTGTGATGTATATGTATCTTACCTAAGAGCCAACATCATGGGATTCTTTTTCCGAGGCGAGAAGATCGAAGAGACCAAGCTCACTTGCTACCTTGGTGTGATTTTTAGTAAGAATGTAAGCTTCCGAACCTTGATGTCACAGCGTGCTTCCATTACGGAGGAGAAAGCCCTGGCGATGTTAAAACTCTTAGCAGATAAGAGTAAATTCCAGATTTTATCAGCAACGGTGGATACGCCGGCTTATGGTTCCGAGCTTGCTAATATGCTTGGACTTACTACAGCAACCATTTCGCATCACACCACAGCGCTGCTGGATCAGAATCTGCTTAGCTTAGAGAAGGTGGATACCAAGATTTATTACCGTACGAATCCGGTGATGATACGTGCGTTAATTCAATATTTACAGGATACGCTACTGCACGAGTAGCGCGAGGAGGAGAAATGACACAATACGAACGTATGCAGGCCGGTCTCATCTATGATTCGGCGGACAAGGAAATCGTGGATATGCAGACGCCCTATCTGGACAAGCTATGGGAGTTTAATCAGCTGAAACCGTCCCAGTTCAAGGAGAAGGAAGCCTACATGAAAGAAGTGTTTGCGGAGTGCGGTGACAACTGCTACATCGAGCTTCCATTCCATGCCAATTGGGGTGGACACAACGTCCATATGGGGAACGGCGTCTATGCCAACTTCAATTTGACTCTGGTGGATGATGGGCAGATTTACATTGGGGACCATGTCATGTTTGGACCGAACGTTACCGTGGCAACACCGAATCACCCGATTCATGTGAAGATGCGGGAGCACCAGCTGCAATACAACAAGGACGTCTATATTGGCGAGAATGTCTGGATTGGTTCCGGCGTTCTAATCATGCCTGGCGTACACATTGGCAAAAATTCTGTCATTGGAGCCGGCGCGGTGGTAACCAAGGACATTCCGGAGAATGTGGTTGCTGTAGGTAATCCATGTCGTGTGCTTCGTGAGATTTCTGAGCATGATTCGGAGTATTTCTATAAGGACGAGAAGATTGACTGGGAGAACTTAGAAGCCTATCGATAGGGGGATGTCATGAGCGTTTATGAGCAGTTGATGCATGCACGGGACGAAAAGTACCGCCAGTTCCAAATCAAGTTGGTTCCGGGTATCGATCCGGATACCATCATTGGGGTTCGGACGCCTGCAATGCGGGCTATTGCCAAGGATGTCTACCGAAATGGCGATTGGGAAGCGTTTTTGGATGATTTGCCTCACACCTATTTAGAGGAGAAGTTAGTTCACTTTTTTATTGTTGCCATGATTCGTGATTTCGATTCCTGCATAGCACGAGTGGAGGAATTCCTTCCCTATGTGGATTGTTGGCCAATCTCAGATCAGGCGACACCCACCTGCTTCAAGAAGTACCATGAGCAGTTGCTTCCTTACATTCGTAAGTGGATGGATTCCGACCATGTGTATACCGCTCGTTTTGGTATGCGCATGCTGATGAATGAGTTCTTGGATGCGGACTTTAAGGAAGAATACTTAGAGTGGGTGGCGGACAAGCAAGGGGAAGATTATTATTTGAAAATGATGCAGGCGTGGTATTTTGCCACGGCGTTAGCCAAGCAATACGATGCTACTGTTACCTATATCGAAGAGCATCGATTGTCGGATTGGGTGCATAAGAAGTCCATCCAGAAGGCAGTGGAAAGCTTCCGGGTAAGCGAGGAGCATAAAGCGTATTTGAAGAGCTTTCGGTAAGTGAAGGATAAGAAATGAAAAACGTAGTACGTTATCGAATGAATTATACCGGCCGTGTGCAGGGCGTTGGTTTCCGCTATAAGGCCAATATGATTGCGAATCATTATTCATTGACAGGATTCGTAAAAAATGAATATGATGGCTCCGTTACAGTGGAAGTGCAAGGTTCTGAACAAGAAATCTATATGTTCATGAAGAATATTGCACAGGACCATTGGATTGTAATCGATAATCTGAACAAGGAAAAAATCCCGGTAGAAGAGAACGAGCGAAGCTTCGGAATACAGTATTAAAAACAGCCCTAGCAATTGCTAGGGCTGAATTTCTATCTTAGTTATCTTCCTCATCATCAGAAGACATGGAGTAAACCTGACGCTTACGAGCCATCTCATCAGACTCAAGGTATTCATCGTAAGTGGTGATCTTATCAATCATGGTTCCGTTCGGAAGAATCTCCATGATTCGATTGGCAGTGGTCTCAACAATCTGGTGGTCACGGGAGGAGAAGAGGATAACACCAGGGAACTTCTTCAGTCCCTCATTCAAAGCGGTGATACTCTCCATATCCAAGTGGTCTGTCGGCTCATCCAGCATCAAAACGTTGGAACCTTCAATCATCATACGGGAGAGAAGTACACGAACTTTCTCACCACCGGAGAGAACGCGCATCTTCTTCACACCGTCTTCACCGGCGAACAACATACGTCCCAAGAAACCACGAACATAAGTGGCATCCTTAATCTCGGAGAACTGGGTCAACCAATCAACGATGATTAAGTCGGTATCGAAAATCTTGGTGTTGTCCTTCGGGAAGTAGGACTGGGAAGTAGTAACACCCCACTTGTACTCACCCTCGTCCGGCTCCATCTCGCCGGCAAGAATCTGGAACAATACGGTCTTAGCAGCTTCGTTACTTCCGACGAAAGCAACCTTATCATCATGGTTCAAAGTGAAGGAGATGTTATCCAATACCTTCACGCCATCGATGGTCTTGGAAATGCCATCAACGGTAAGAACCTCATTACCGATTTCACGGTTAGGACGGAAGTCAATGTAAGGGTACTTACGGCTGGATGGACGAATGTCATCGAGCTGAATCTTCTCCAATGCACGCTTACGGGAAGTTGCCTGCTTGGACTTAGAAGCGTTCGCGGAGAATCGCTGAATGAACTCCTGTAACTCCTTAATCTGTTCTTCCTTCTTCTTGTTAGCTTCCTTACGCTGCTTCATAAGCAACTGAGAAGACTCATACCAGAAGTCGTAGTTACCGGCATAGAGCTGAATCTTGCCGTAGTCGATATCTGCAGTATCGGTACAAACCTTATTCAGGAAATAACGGTCATGGGATACAACGATAATGGTGTTCTCAAAGTTAATCAAGAACTCCTCTAACCATGCGATTGCATCCAAATCCAAGTGGTTGGTCGGCTCATCGAGAAGAAGAATATCCGGGTTACCGAACAAAGCCTTCGCAAGAAGTACCTTGACCTTGGTAGCACCGTTCAAATCACCCATGATAGAGTAGTGCTCCTCGGTAGGAATACCAAGACCGTTCAATAACTGTGCTGCATCGGACTCTGCATTCCAGCCGTCCATCTCTGCAAACTCAGCCTCTAACTCGCTGGCGCGGATACCATCTTCGTCGGAAAAATCTTCCTTGGAGTAGATGGCTTCCTTCTCCTTCATAATATCGTAGAGACGCTTGTTACCCATGATAACGGTATCAAGAACGGTGTAAGCGTCGTATTTAAAATGATCCTGCTCTAAGAAGGAAAGACGCTGTCCCGGTGTGATAATGATATCACCGTTGGTAGGCTCTAACTGTCCGGATAAGATCTTAAGGAAGGTAGACTTACCTGCACCGTTAGCACCAATCAAACCGTAGCAGTTTCCTTCGGTAAACTTGATATTGACGTCTTCGAAGAGGGCCTTCTTGCCCAGACGAAGTGTAATATTACTTGCCTGAATCATTGATTACATCCTTTCTACTTATAAAAATACACAAAATCTGTCTTATTATAATGGAGATTGAAAAAAAGTACAAATAGAAATATAATTTACCCATAAAACGGGCGCTTAAAAAGGGAATACTTTTAGGCGGAAAGGAGAGTCGTCCGTATGGATACGAACAAAATTCATAAAAGTAATCTTATCGTTATTTGGGTCGGTATAATTATCATGACTGCTATGACTTGTCTTACTTATCATGACAGTGTAGCCATGATGGTGGGTGGCTCCTTATCTATGATTATTGCCGGAATTATCGGTCTTGTTTTCTATTTTTCCTCTGCCGGTGACTTAGCCAAGGCAATGGGAATTATCGTGGTACCATCTGTTGCAACCTTCATTTATTCCTATCTGGTTGGCGGAAGTGCCGTGTCTTTCTTAGCAAATTACCTGTTCGCTGCAATGGTGGCTATTTACTTTAACGAGAATTATATTAAATGGTATACCATCGTAATGGCAGTGATTTCCGTTATATCTATTATTTTTGATCCGCAAATTATCGACGGTGTATACGCTACTTATTCCGGAGCTGCTGTAAAAGCTGCGCTTTTGGTATTCGTAGAAGTTGCTTTGATTCAGGCAGTGCGCCGCGGACGTATGTTTATCGATCATGCGGAGGAGACCTTGGGCCTGGTTCGTGAGAACGAAGAGGCTGCCAACGGCATCGCACAGAATCTGAACAATGCAATTTCCGATTGTAAGAATGGTATGGCCAATTTGGTAGAGCAGGCCAACAGCGTGAGCGAGTCTGCAAGCCAGATGGGCAAGGTGGTAGAGAGCACCACCAATGCAACCATCGCTTTTTCCGAGAAGATTAGCAGTGCCAACGAGCAGGTAGACCGCAATTACGAGATGGCACAGAACTTAGAAGCATCCTTCGCTCAGGTTCGCCGGTCGGTAGATGACGGTGATACGGAAGCCAAGAATTTCCAGGAAGATTTGGGAGAGATGGTATCTGTTGTCGGCTCCGCAAGAGAAGCCACCGATGGCCTCTTGGCTGAGATGAGCAAGATTACCAGCATCCTGGAAGAGATTAATGCCATTGCCAGCCAGACCAATCTGTTATCTTTGAACGCTTCCATCGAGGCAGCAAGAGCAGGAGAGCACGGACGCGGATTTGCCGTTGTTGCGGATGAGATTCGTCTCTTGGCCGAGCAGTCCTCCCAGGCAGCAGATAACATTAAGGGCATTTTGGAGGGCTTGACGACAACCACCGGTGATGTGTCCAACAAGATCAATGCCGGTGCTCAGGCAGCACAGGAAGGTGTGGAGAAGATGGTTGGCCTCTTAGAGGTATTCGACGGCATTCGCCATTCCACCACCGACGCGCAAGATGTGGTAAAGCAGGAGTATGAGGTCATCGAGAATATTCGTCATGTTTTCGGTGAGATTCAGGGCGAGATTGAGACTCTGGTTGCAACCAACGAGGAGAACTCCGCGATGATTCAAAGCATTGCAGAGAGTATCATGGCACAGCATGATTCTGTCGGTGATGTCAAAGAAGAGATTATGGGCATCGCAGGATTGTCAGATGATTTGAAGCAACAGTTTGCTGCAGACTAGTGATTTCGCACAATACCAAATATAGAAGGGAGTCGCCTGAACTGGCGGCTCTTTTTTTGCATGTGTATCGCATTTTGCATATTACATACAGTATTTCTTGTATAAATGTTCTAAAAGAAAAACAGTTTTGCCAGGGGCATATATTGATTTTCCACACAAAAGTGCTAATATTTGATTGTGTAGCCTATTTTTTCGTGAAATAGTGAAAAGTATATTTTTGTAGGAGGAAATACCATGAAAAGAGCTATGAAAACCATGGATGGTAACCAGGCCGCAGCTCATGCTTCATATGCATTTACTGAAGTAGCAGCTATGTACCCGATTACCCCATCTTCTGTTATGCCTGAGCATGTAGATGAGTGGGCAAATGCAGGACGTAAGAACTTGTTTGGACAGACCGTTCAGATTACAGAAATGCAGTCTGAGGCTGGTGCTGCTGGTGCGGTTCACGGTTCCCTTGCAGCAGGTGCTTTGACAGCAACCTATACTGCTTCTCAGGGACTTTTACTTATGATTCCTAACCTTTACAAGATTGCAGGTGAAGGTCTTCCTGGAGTATTCAATGTATCTGCACGTTGTGTAGCTACTCACGCTTTGAATATCTTCGGTGATCATTCCGACGTATATGCATGCCGTCAGACCGGTGTTGCAATGCTTTGTGAGTCTTCCGTACAGGAAGTTATGGACTTAACTCCAGTTGCTCATTGCGCAGCAATTGAGGGTAAGGTTCCATTTATCAACTTCTTCGATGGATTCCGTACATCTCACGAAATCCAGAAGATTGAGACCTGGTCCGAGAAGGACAATTACGCTGAGTTGCGTGATTTGATGCCTTGGGACAAGGTAGAAGAGTTCAAGGCTAACGCTTTGAATCCTAACAAGCCGAAGGAAATGGGCTCCGCTCAGAACCCTGACTTGTTCTTCCAGTCCAGAGAGGCTTGCAACTCTTACTATGATGAGTTGCCTGCTATCGTACAGAAGTACATGGACAAGATTAACGATATGATTGGCACCAACTACAAGTTGTTCAACTACTATGGTGCTCCGGATGCAGAGCGTGTCATTGTTGCTATGGGTTCCGTATGCGAGACCATCGATGAGACCATCGATTTCTTAATGGCTCGCGGCGAGAAGGTCGGCGTTGTTAAGGTTCGTTTGTATCGCCCATTCGTTAAGGAAGCTTTAATTGAGGCTATTCCTGATACCGTTAAGAGAATCTATGTATTAGATCGTACCAAGGAGCCTGGTTCTCTTGGTGAGCCGCTGTACTTAGACGTTGTTGCTGCTTTGAAGGGTAGCAAGTTCGACGCTGTTGAGGTATTTGGCGGACGTTACGGTCTTGGTTCCAAGGATACCGTTCCTGCTGATATCATCGCTGTATATCACAACGAGGATAAGGAAAGATTCACATTATCCATTACCGATGATGTTACACATCTTTCCCTTGAGCGTAAGGAAAATCCTGTTACTACTCCGGAAGGAACTACCAACTGTAAGTTCTGGGGTCTTGGTGCAGACGGTACCGTAGGTGCTAACAAGAACTCCATCAAGATCATCGGTGATAATACCGACATGTACGCACAGGCATACTTTGATTATGATTCTAAGAAGTCCGGTGGTGTTACCATTTCTCACTTGCGTTTTGGTCACAAACCAATCCGTTCTACTTACTTAATCAGCCAGGCTAACTTCGTAGCTTGCCACTGTACTGCATACATCTACAAGTACAACATGGTTCAGGATCTTGTTCCTGGCGGAACATTCCTCTTCAACACTCAGTGGACTGAGGATGAGTTGGATGAGAAGCTTCCTGGACAGGTTAAGAGATACATCGCTGAGAACAACATTCAGTTCTACATCATCGATGGTGTTAAGATTGGTAAGGAAATCGGTCTTGGTAACCGTATCAATACCGTTCTTCAGTCTGCATTCTTCTCATTGACCAAGTTGATTCCGGAAGAGCAGGTTATCAAGCTCATGAAGGACGCAGCTACCAAGTCTTATGCGAAGAAGGGTGACGACATCGTTAAGATGAACCATGACGCTATTGATGCAGGTGCTACTGCATACGTTAAGGTTAACGTTCCTGAGTCCTGGAAGAACTGCAAGGATGATGACTTCTCCGCAGAAGTTAAGGGCGAAGGCGCAGCAGCAGAGTTCGTTCGTAACATCCAGCAGAAGGTTAACGCTCAGCAGGGTAACACCATTCCTGTATCCGTTGTTAAGAAGTACGTTGATGGTCATACTCCATCCGGTACTGCAGCATTCGAGAAGCGTGGTGTAGCTACTGATGTTCCTGTATGGGATGTTACCAAGTGTATCCAGTGTAACCAGTGTTCTTATGTATGTCCTCATGCAGCAATCCGTCCGGTTGCTATGACTGAGGCTGAGGCAGCAGCTGCTCCTGCAGATATGCCAATGAAGGATATGACCGGTATGCCGGGTATGAAGTTCGCAATCGTTGTTTCCGCATTTGACTGTACCGGATGTGGATCCTGCGTGAACGTATGTCCTGACAAGGTTCAGGCCATCACAATGCAGTCCTTCGAGGAGAACGAGGGTGAGCAGAAGTTCTTCGATTACGCTGTAACCTTGCCAGAGAAGCAGGAAGTAATCGACAAGTTTAAGATCAATACCGTTAAGGGTAGCCAGTTCAAGCAGCCATTACTTGAGTTCTCCGGAGCTTGCGGTGGTTGTGGTGAGACCCCTTATGCGAAGTTAATCACTCAGTTGTTCGGTGATAGAATGTACATTGCAAACGCAACCGGATGTTCCTCTATCTGGGGTAACTCCTCACCTTCTACACCTTACACCACCAACTTCAAGGGACAGGGACCTGCATGGTCTAACTCCTTGTTCGAGGATGCAGCTGAGTTCGGTTATGGTATGTTACTTGCTCAGAGAGCAATCCGTGATCGTTTGAAGAATACTTTGGACGAGTTATGCGAGAAGACCTCTGATGCAAATCTTAAGTCTGCTGTTAAGGAGTGGAATGACACCTTCAATAGTGGTGTAACCAACGGACCTGCAACCGACGCATTGGTAGCAGCTCTTGAGGCTGAAGGATCTGAGACCGCTAAGGCAGTACTTAAGGAGAAGGATTACCTCTCCAAGAAGTCTCAGTGGGTATTCGGTGGTGACGGATGGGCTTACGATATCGGCTTCGGCGGATTAGACCACATCATCGCTTCCGGCCGTGACATCAACGTTATGGTTTACGATACTGAGGTTTACTCCAATACCGGTGGACAGTCTTCTAAGTCTACACCTCTTGGTGCAACTGCACAGTTCGCAGCAGGCGGAAAAGAGACCAAGAAGAAAGATCTTGCAGGTATTGCAATGAGCTACGGATATGTATACGTTGCTCAGATCAACATGGGTGCTGATCCTGCACAGTGTGTTAAGGCTCTTGCAGAGGCAGAGGCTTATCCGGGACCTTCTATCATCATCGCTTACGCTCCATGTATCAACCATGGTATCCGTAAGGGTATGTCCAAGGCACAGACTGAGGAGAAGCTTGCAGTTGAGGCAGGATACTGGTTCGACTTCAGATTCAACCCAGAGCTTGCTAAGGAAGGCAAGGACGCATTCATCCTTGATTCCAAGGCTCCGACCGGAGACTTCCAGGAATTCTTGAAGGGTGAGAGCCGTTACGCAGCACTTGCTAAGTTCAATCCGAACAAGGCTGCTAAGTTGTTCGCAGAGTCCGAGCAGCAGTACAAGGAGCGTTACCAGTACTTGAACAAGTTGGTAGACCTCTACAAAGCAGATTAATTCTTCCTACAAGAATTATGAATAAAATGCCGTCCTCCCTAGGGAGGGCGGTATTTTTGTTTGGATTCATCGTTTACAAAGAAAAGCCAAAATGCTATCATGATAGCGGATGTATTTTGATAACTACTTGATGGGGAGTAATCATACACATGAGTAACGACGATAAGAGAGATGCATGGGACCTCGTAAGAGACGAGTCTGTGGATCAGGAAGGATCTTCCGTGAATAATACAGCAACGAACGAAACACTGACGAATGTAGAACCGTTAGAAGATAATCTGTTAGTTCAGATTGATGCATTTCGTGATAAGGCGAAGCAGTTACAGGGACTGATTAATGCCAAGCAGAATCGTGTGCGTGAATTGGAAGGCTTAGTAGCTGAGAAGGAAGAACAGAATCAGAAGCTACAGGATGAGCTTACCAAGAAGCAGGAAGAAGCAGACGGACTTGTTACCAGTGTGGAGACCCAGGTAGATCGAATGCTGAAATCCTTGCGAGGCAATATGGATGACTTCAATGACAATGTTGCCAAGCAGGTGAACACCAGCCAGGAGGAGGCGAAGAAGCAATCCGCCAGCATCCAGGAATCCGTGGACAAGATTAATGACAGTCTGGAGACCTTGAAGAACGAAATCGGTGCACGCATCCATTCCGAGAACGTGAAGGTTTACCGCAATGTACAGGATTTGTTCAAGGAACAAGAGGAGAAGATGACCGCCGAGGACGTGGCGTATCGAGTAGAGATGGAACAGAAGTATCGTTCCATGAAAATACGATTTGGGGTAGCGCTTACATTACTGATTATTTCTATTGCAGTACAGGTTGTAACAGCGCTTACGGTTATGGGGATTCTGTAATCGCATAGGTATAAGGATCGAGCCTTAAGAGGGGTCGGTCCTTATTTTAGCTTTTAGGAGAATCATATGAGTAGTAATAAGAAAAACACAGTATGGGTCATTGGTCATAAGAATCCGGATACGGATTCTATTTGTGCGGCCATTGCCTATGCAAACCTGAAGAACATCACAGAAGAAGATGAGTATATTCCTAAGAAGGCTGGGAATATTAATGAAGAGACACGTTATGTACTGAAGCGATTTGGCGTGAAGCCACCGCAGACCGTATCCGATGTGGGAGCACAGATTAAGGATATCGATTATCGTCATACACCGGGTGTGGATGGCCATATCTCCCTGAAGAAGGCTTGGGAGATGATGAAGTCTGAGAATGTTGTTACCCTTCCGGTAGTTGCACCGAATGGGAAGCTAAACGGCGTCATCGTTAACGGTGATATCGCCTACGCCTATATGGATGTCTATGACAATCGTGTCTTGTCTGAGGCTCGTACCCAGTACAAGAACATGATTGAGATTCTTAACGGTAAGATGCACTGCGGTAATGAGCATGCATACTTCATGAACGGTAAGGTTGTTGTTACCACCTCCAACCGCGATGATATTCGTGATGAGGTAGAAGGCGACGATCTGGTTATTGTAGGTAATGTCATTGAGCGTCAGCGTATTGTCTTGGAACGTATTCCAAGCTGTATGATTATTACCGGCGCAACAACCGTAGATCCGGAGATTTTGAAGACGGCAGAAGCCATTGACTGCGTTGTTATTACAACAGAGTTCGATAGCTTCACCACAGCAAGATTAATTAACCAGAGTATTCCGATTCGTTACTTAATGACGAGAGAGAAGATTGTATCCTTCGATCCGGAGGATTACGTAGACGATGTGAAGGAGACCGTATCTAAGGTTCGTCATCGTGACTTCCCAATCTTAGATGAGGACTACCACTACATTGGTATGTTCTCCCGTCGTAACTTATTGAATCCGGAGAAGAAGCGGGTGATTCTCGTAGATCACAACGAGAAGAGCCAGGCAGTGGATGGTATCGATGATGCAGCAATCTTAGAGATTATCGATCATCATAAGCTTGGTAGCTTAGAGACCATTCAGCCAATCTACTTCCGTAATCAGCCGGTGGGTTGTTGTTCTACCATCGTAGCGATGATGTACGAAGAGAAGAAGGCACCGATGGAGCCGCATATTGCAGGGTTGTTGTTATCTGCAATTCTTTCCGATACCTTGATGTTCCGTTCTCCAACCTGCACTCAGGTGGATATTAAGATTGCCAAGAAATTGGCCAAGATTGCAGGCGTAGACTACGAAGAACTGGCCATGTCTATGTTTGAGGCGGGCAGTAACTTCAACGGACGTACCATCGAGCAGATTTTCTATCAGGATTTCAAGTCCTTTAACTTAGAGGACATTACCTTCGGTGTATCCCAGGTCAGCGCCGTATCCGAGAAGCAGTTGGCTGCCATCTCTGACGACTTGCAGACCTACCTGGAGAAGGTATTAACGGAGCGTAATCTGGATATGGTATTCGTTATGCTTACGGATATTTTAGACCAGAAGACACGACTTCTTTTTGCCGGTCATGATGCGGAGACCGTTGCAAGACGTGCCTTCCACCAGGAGGCCAAGAAGACCGATAAGATTATCGTACCGGGACTGGTATCCCGTAAGAAACAGTTAATTCCTGCAGTCATCGAGACCTTGCAGGCAATGGCGGAGTAATCTATGGCAAAACAGGAATGGAAGCCGGGGAACATGGTGTATCCCCTTCCGGCAGTGCTTGTGACCTGTCGGGACGAGAAGGGCAAAGACAATATATTAACGGTGGCATGGACCGGAACGGTGAATACCAATCCGCCCATGGTCTACATCTCCGTGCGGCCGGAGCGTTATTCTTATGAGATGATTCGCTCCACCAAGGAGTTTGTCATCAATCTGACTACCAAGGAACTGGTCTGGGCTACGGACTTCTGTGGCGTAAACAGCGGTAGAGATATGGATAAGTTCGAACGCTGCAAGCTCCACAAGGAAGAGGCTTCCGTTGTGAAGGCTCCCCTTCTGGCAGAGAGTCCGGTGAACATCGAGTGTCGTGTGACGGAAGAGAAGAAGCTTGGTAGTCACAGCATGTTTTTGGCCAAGGTGGTTGCCGTGCATGCAGATGAGGAATACATGGATGAGAAGGGACGATTCTCTTTTGCCAAGGCGAAGCCAATCGTGTATTCCCATGGAGAATATTATCGCTTAGGGGAGAAGTTGGGCACCTTCGGGTACTCTGTGAAGAAGAAGGGGAAAAAGAAAGGCAAGAAGCCTTCCAAGAAACACTAATTATGACAGAACCAGTACAGGAAGTTGTAATTCTATATTGTGATACCGATGCATTATCGCAGGAGCAGATTCGGCATATGGAAGAGGCGATTAGTGACGGCCGTAAGGCCAGACTTCGTCCCTCCATGAGTGCCGCGAAGCGCCTGCAGCATATCGCGGCAGGATATCTGTTGGAACTCTATCTGAAGAGGAACGGATACCCTGCCGTTTTTTCTTATGAGAAGCTTCCAAGCGGCAAGCCCTATCTGGTATTTGCGGACGGAACCTGTGCTCCGCATTTTTCCTTGAGCCACAGCGGAACGAAGGTTATCTGTGCCATCAGTCCGCGGCCTGTGGGGGTAGATATTGAGGATAAGGTGTACGGGGAAGCGACGACTGTTGCTAAGGCACGGATGGAGCGCATCGGACAGCGGTTCTTCACGGAATCGGAACAGCGCTATCTAGCAGTCCATCCGGAGGAGTTCTTCGGCATCTGGACTTATAAGGAAGCCATGGCCAAAGCCTATAACGAACCGCTGACAGAAGTCTTTGGTACGTACGATTTTGAAAATGTACGCGAAAAAATCCAAGATGTGGATTTGTCACAAGGGGAAGCGGTGGAAGACCATATCTTTTTGGTAAAAACTTCTATTCAAGTTGAACGTGAATGCATTTCAACTGTAAAAGGTGAAAAATCCTTCACGGATGAGGCGAAAAATGATGGCTTCTATCGGCTTGCAAACGCCCAGTTTGTGGGGTTCTTGGTTGACAAAGAATCCAAAGAAAGCTAGTATGAAATTGTTGTTGAAAGAAGAAAGAGGTTACTTAATATGAGACGTCAGGTTTTTTCTATTTTGGTTGAAAATACCTCCGGCGTGTTGAGCCATGTGTCCGGTTTATTCAGTCGCAGAGGCTACAACATTGATAGCTTTTCTGCCGGGGTAACAGCCGATCCCAGATTTACTCGAATGACAATTGTATCCAGTGGCGATGAGCTGATTCTAGAGCAGATTGAGAAGCAGCTGGCCAAGCTAGAGGATGTGGTAGACATCAAGATTTTGGAGCCTACCGATTCCGTTACCAGAGAACTGATGCTGGTGAAGATTAGCGCGAAGGATACCGATCGTCAGTCTGTACTTGCAATTTCCGAAATCTTTCATGGCAAAGTAGTAGATGTCACCCGTGATTCCATGGTAATTGAGATTACCGGGCATACGGACAAGCTGGATTCGTTCCTTGATATGTTATCCGACTATCAGATCTTAGAATTGGCTCGTACCGGTATCACCGGCCTCAGTCGAGGAACCAAGGATGTTATCATAATTGAGTAAAAGGACTCAAAGGAGGAAAAGGATTATGTCAGAAGCAAGAATTTTTTATCAGGAAGATTGTGATTTGTCTTTATTGAACGGTAAGACCATCGCAATTATCGGCTATGGTAGCCAGGGTCATGCACATGCATTGAACCTGAAGGAATCCGGATGCAACGTCATCATCGGTCTCTATGAAGGTTCTAAGTCCTGGGCAAAGGCTGAGAAGCAGGGATTTAAGGTATATACCTCTGCAGAAGCTGCGAAGCAGGCAGACATCATTATGATTTTGATCAATGATGAGTTGCAGGCAGAATTATATAAGAAGGATATTGAGCCGAACTTGCAGCCGGGCAACATGTTGATGTTCGCACACGGTTTCAACATTCACTTCGGTTGCATCAAGCCACCGGCTGATGTTGATGTTGCCATGATTGCTCCGAAGGCACCTGGTCACACCGTACGTAGTGAGTATCAGGCTGGTAAGGGTACTCCGTGCCTCATCGCAGTAGAGCAGGATGCTACCGGTAAGGCTTGGGATCTTGCTAAGGCTTACGGTCTTGGAATCGGTGGAGCGAGAGCTGGTCTTTTGGAGACTACCTTCAGAACAGAGACCGAGACAGACCTCTTCGGTGAGCAGGCCGTTCTTTGCGGTGGTGTTTGCGCATTGATGCAGGCTGGTTTTGAGACTTTGACCGAGGCTGGTTACGATCCACGTAATGCATACTTCGAGTGCATCCATGAGATGAAGCTCATCGTTGACTTGATTTATCAGTCCGGTTTCGCAGGCATGCGTTACTCCATCTCCAATACCGCTGAGTATGGTGATTACGTAACCGGTCCTAAGATTATTACCGAGGATACCAAGAAGGCTATGAAGCAGGTCTTAAAGGATATCCAGGACGGTTCTTTTGCCAAGGAATTCTTACTGGATATGTCTCCTGCAGGCAAGCAGGTTCACTTCAAGGCAATGCGTAAGTTAGCTGCTGAGCATCCGGCTGAGAAGGTTGGTGAGGAAGTTCGTAAGCTTTACAGCTGGAACAACGAGGCTGACAAGTTAATCAATAACTAAGATTTTACAAAAGAGAGGTTGCTTCGTCCGTAAGGGCGGGCGGCCTCTTTTTTTGTGTTGTTTCCGGGGATGGTTGAACCACAAGTTTATTTCTTTTGGGTAGCAAAATTGATATAATCAACCTTGGAATATTAGAACATAAAGGGGAGAAAATAATGTCTGATCGTATCGAAATCTTAGAAGAACGAATCAAGGACTTAGAGGCTCGTGTTCGTGTATTAGAGGGAAAGGAAGAGGAGCCGATGGTAACTCCGGCGCAGCCGGAAGTACAGGTGCCTCCACAGCGGGTTGCTCCGGCACCGCCTCCAATGACGCCAATATACGATTATACGCCAACACCGAAGGCTCCACAGACACCACCTCCGGCCGGCCCTGCTCCGCAATTCTATGCGCCTCCGGAACAGGCGGTTGCGTCCAAGTCGCGGAAGGAAGGCATGGAGACCTTCGTGGGCAAGAACCTGATGGGTATCTTAGCTTCCGTGCTGGTGTTTATTGGCTTGATTCTGTTCGCCATTCTTTTAATTCCACATCTTACCGATGCCATTAAGATGGTAGCCATGTATGGATTCAGTTTTGCCTTGGCAGGGGTATCCTTGTACCTGCTTCGCAAAAAAGAGAATGCCTTGTTGTTATCCTTAAGCGGATGCGGTGTGGGAGCGATATTTATTTCCTTATTTGTGACCTATACCTACTTCCATGTGATTGATATGGTGCCGCTGTATGTGCTGATTGTGGTATGGACCATCGGAACCTGCTACCTGTCCGGGAAGTTCTCCTGGCTGTTCCAGGTGATTGGTGAAGTGGGCGTGTTTATTGCCTGCGTTCTTGGTATGAGTGTGATTGACCGGAATGATATGGATGAGATGCTCCCGGGGTTAATGGCATTCTTCATTATCGGAAGCGGCATCTTCCTTTTTACCAAGAAGAAGGACTTGAAGGATCGGCTCATCACCGACGTATTCGAAGTGGTGAATGTGACTACCATGTCCATGTTGCTGTCCGGTTACTTCTCTGTGACCTATCGCAGCTGGTATGAGCAGATGGACGGGGATCGGATGCTGCTCTTGGTAGTGCTTATGTTTCTGGCATTTGTCATTGGACTTGTGACGTACCAGATTCATCGGTTTGCTACGGAACCGAAAGAGATGGAGTTGCTTTTTGGTCTGCTGTACTTCGGGAATCTGATTTTTGTATTGAAATGCTTATATGAAGAAAGCCTGTGGATGTACGGCGTATGGCTGGCGTTGGGATTGTTCCTCTATGGGGTGCTTTCTGTCATTACCAAGGACCGTTTTATTTGTAAGGAAATCTGGCGCGGTATCTGTGTGGCCATCATGCTGTTTGTCCTCGTTAATATTGCGCTATATGAAGAGAAGCCTTTGATGAGCGTTCTTTTGTTTGCAACAGCAAGCATCCTGTTCTTAGGTTATGGCTATCTTCGTAAGGATCGATTTAGCAGGGTGTCCGGTTTTATTTTCTATGCCATGGGAATGGCGGGAAGCTTAAGCGAAATCAACGGTGGCAAGAACTGGGAGACTGTTCTTACAAGTGCTGTATACCTGGTGTTATTGTATGCCATCGGCCTTGGGGTATATCTATGGATGAAGCGGTACCGGGAAGACTATCATATGGCATCCAAGATTACGGTACATCTGGTGTTGATTCTTGCAATTACTGTGTGTGCAAAATACCTATTGCCGATTGATTCGGATATCAGATTATTACTAATCTGGATTTTGGTATCCGCTATGAATATTGCCGTTGCAAAAACAACGTTTGCCAAGAACTGGAAGACGGGAGCGAAGGAGCCGGTATTCTGGTGGGTCACCTATGTGATGAATGCCATTTGTATCATGGTGGGATTCTCACAGATTGCAGATGGCTACATGGAGACCGGGATTCGTCTGATTGCCATTGTTGGTACCGTTGGTCTGTGCTCGGTATTTACTCTAACCCAGCTTCGCAGTCATTCTGCACTGGCTAAGAACCCATTGGTACCGGAATTGTTTGTCAGTGCGAAGTATTGTCTGGTGTTGGTATTTGTTTTATCCGAGATGGGTGTGATGGATTATGTTTCGGATATTGCAGTGTTGATTTTTGCCATCGGCTGCATTGCCCTTGGATTCTATATCCGCAAGAAGGGTATGCGCCTCTTTGGACTTGGCTTATCCATCATCGCCATGGTGAAGCTGATTTTGATCGATATCTACTATGATAACTCCGCCGGACGGGCAGCAAGCTTCCTTGTCTGCGGTATGTTGTGTTTTGCTATCAGTGCTTTGTACACTTACATTGATAAGCGCATGAAAAAAGAAGAAATTACAGAAAAGAGTAATAACCTATGATTATCGGAATTGATTTAGGAACCACCAACTCCCTGGTAAGTGTCTGGGGAGAGAAGGGGCTGACCATGGTTCCCAATGCCTTAGGCGAGTTTTTAACCCCGTCGGTGATTAGCTTCGATGAGGACGGAACGACCTATATTGGCCAGACAGCAAGAGAACGACTGATTGCCCACCCGGAGTCTACGTTCCAGGAATTTAAGCGGGATATGGGAAGCAATCGGCGTTATGAGGCTTTCGGAAAACAGTATACGGCGACGGACTTGTCCGCCATTTTGCTTCGCCAGTTAAAAGAGGATGCGGAGGCGTTCTTAGGAGAGCCGGTGGAAGATGCCATCATCAGTGTACCGGCGTATTTTACCGACAAGCAGCGTGCCCAGACCAGAAATGCAGGATTAATTGCAGGTCTTCGTGTGAGCCGTTTGGTGAATGAGCCTTCTGCAGCGGCGTTGTATTACCACGCCAACCATCTGCAGGATGAGGAAATGTATATTGTCTTTGACTTCGGTGGCGGAACCTTGGATGTGACGTTGGTGGATGCCTTCGATAACATCATTGAGATTCAGGGAATCTCCGGTGATAACCACTTAGGTGGCGCGGATTTTAACCATGTGATTGCATTGGACATCTGCAAGGAGAACGGCATGGAGCTTCAGAATCTGACCGATACTCAACGTGCCCAAATCTATCGCAAGGCGGAAGAGATTAAGATGGAACTGTCTAATACGCCGGAAGTAACCAAGGAATTTGCCATTGCAGATGAGGGGAATGCTCTAGACGGGACGAAACGGTTTACCTATCACATTACGACACAACACTTGGTGGATATTTCCACGGATATTTTTAACCGTGTGGCCATTGTGTTAAAGCGTTTGATGAACCAGTCCGGAGCATACGAGATGGAGGATATCTCCGGTGTAATCTTAGTGGGCGGCTCATCCAAGATGCCTGCGGTACGGACTTATTTGTACACCTTGTTTAAGGATAAGCTTCTCTACGATGAGAATCCGGATGAGATTGTTTGTCGTGGTGTGGGCACGGCAGCCGGAATTGAGCAGCGCAGCATTGGGGCTAAGGATTTGATTCTAACGGACATTTGTCCTTTTACTTTGGGTACAGGCATCATCGGAGATGTGATGTCTCCTGTTATTCAGCGGAACGAGGTACTTCCTTGCAGCCGCACCAGAACCTATGTAACGGTGCGGGATGGTCAGAAGTCCATTCTGTTCGAAGTATATCAGGGAGAGTTCCACCAGGCTTCCAAGAATACCAAGTTGTGCGAGATTGAGGTGAATGTGCCTCCGAAGCCGGCAGGAGAAGTATTTGTGAATGTCACATTCTCCTATGATATCAATGGAATCTTCGTATTGGAGCTGAAATCTCCGTACCTGGAAGAATCCGTTAGAAAAGAGATTGTAAATACTTTGGGCTTATCGGAGGATGAGATTGCTTCCAGACGGCAGCGCCTGGAGGAGTTGAAGACAGAGCCGCCAATGCATGGTCGCCGTATGGAATTGCTGTTAAATCGTGCGGAGCGTCTGTTTGCAGAGAGCGATTCCCAGCAGAAATATCACCTGGCCCGCCATATGGATGCACTGCGTAATTGTCTGGCCAGAGGCGATCAAAAGCAGGCCAGACAGACGGCGGATCAGTTGCAGAAGCTGATGGCCTATATTGAATCCCATATGTTCCAATTCGACGTGCGAGATGCGGGCTTGTGGGAAGACTATGTAAATAAGGAAGATGAAGATCAGTAATCATGGAGTATTATTGGGCGTTATTAGGGATTGAGCCGACCTGCGATGTGAAGGCTATCAAAAAAGCATATGCAAAGAAGTCCAAGGAGTTCCATCCATCGGAGCATCCCGAGGAATATGAGCGAATTAAATTTGCTTACCAGATGGCGCTATCGTATGCCAAGCGAGAGGCTGGGGTTACCCGAAGCCGCATGGAGAAAACGCTGGAATTCGAGCACGGATTGCAGGACGTTTTGCAGGAGAAGAAGCAGGAGGAGTACCCGGAGCTTCCAAAGGGAGAGGAATACCCGGACCCTCCGGAAGCCGAGGCAATCCCAAGCTTTGAGGAGCCGGTACAAGAGAAGCATCTGCCGGAAGCGGAAACAGCGCAGCAGCTCAACTTCCACACCGGGCGATTCCAGCAGGATCACTACTGGGAAGAGGAACTGAAGGACCGTAGCAACGATTTTCAGACCCTGCATTTTGATGTGAAGGCCGGGGGAAGCTTAGAGGAGAACGAGAATAGCTTCCAAAAGATTATAGAGGACATCCGTAAGGATAAGAACCTGAATTGGTGTCAGATTCATTTTATGGAGTTGTTTTTCCAACAGGTTATCAGCTTTCATGTGGATAGAAATACTCATTCCGTTTATTGGAAGGCGCTGTGTGAACGGGTGAAGACGGAGTATCTTCAGGAGCGAAAACTATATCCGGATTCTAAGAACAGTGTATTCTTCCCGAATCCTCACGTAACCGAGCATTTACTTCGCGTTCTTCCGATGCTTCAGGAGTTGGATTATCGGGTGTGGGATGTGCTGGAAGGTTATTTGCTGCCACGGGAAACGGAGCGCAGTAAGCCGGAATGGCAGCCGGTGGTAGATCATTTCCGCCGGGTACGGGCCTATCAGCTTCCGGGTCAGCAGTATGCCAAGGAGAAATATGTTTCTCTTGCTGAGGCGAAACGCCGGATTTTTGCATGGAGAACCCCAACCAAGAAGGATAACTCCAGAACATGGAGAATCGGGGTCTGGACAGTGGCCATCATGATTGGACTGATGGTGTTTGCCGGTTCATTACAGGACGCCCACAAGCACCGAAATGAACCCCATCCGACAGGAAATCAGATTATCGAAGAGTACAATCAGCAATGGCTGGATACCCAGCAGTATGACCAGTCTCCGGTTTTGAATGTGTACACCTATGATGGAAAGCCGTATATCATCACTGATACGGAGGATGTGTATCTGCTTCCGGTAAATACGGATGGAGAGAACGGAAGCGTCGGGGAGCGTATCAGCGAGAAAGACTTTTTAGCAGAGCATCCGGATGCGGAAGAGTCGTTGCATCAGAAACTGGATGCGCTAAGAGCGCAAAAACAACGGAGCGCTCCGTAAGGATTTTTGTTGAAAAGGGCCCACGCGATGGGTATACTTTTACATAAAAGAAAAAGGAAAAGAAAGAGTGGAGGTAACTCAACATGGGAATGACTATGACCCAGAAGATTCTGGCTGCGCATGCGGGCTTAGAATCTGTGACTGCCGGACAGCTGATTGAAGCGAATCTGGATTTGGTATTAGGCAATGACATCACTTCACCGGTTGCGATTCATGAGATGAGCAAGATGAAGGTAGACGGTGTCTTTGATAAGGACAAGGTTGCACTTGTCATGGACCACTTCGTACCGAACAAGGATATCAAGTCTGCAGAGCATGTAAAGGAAGTTCGCCAGTTCGCTTGCGAGCATTGTATTTCGAATTTTTATGACGTGGGACAGATGGGAATCGAGCATGCCCTCCTTCCGGAAAAAGGATTGACGGTGGCCGGTGATGTAATTATCGGCGCAGATTCTCACACTTGTACTTACGGTGCATTGGGTGCTTTTTCCACCGGCGTGGGAAGCACGGATATGGCAGCAGGTATGGCAACCGGCAAGGCATGGTTCAAGGTACCGAGCGCCATTAAGTTCAATATTGTGGGCAAGCCATCCAAGTATGTCAGTGGCAAGGATGTCATCCTTCATATTATCGGTATGATTGGTGTGGACGGAGCATTGTACCAGTCCATGGAGTTCGTAGGCGAGGGCATTCAGTACTTGTCTATGGACGACCGTTTTACCATTGCCAATATGGCCATTGAGGCCGGTGGCAAGAACGGTATTTTCCCGGTAGACGATTTGGCTATTGAATATATGAAGGCACATTCCAAGCGTGACTACAAGGTGTATGAGGCAGATGCCGATGCCGAGTACAGCGCAGAGTACACCATTGACTTATCGACGCTTCGCCCGACGGTGGCATTCCCGCATCTTCCGGAGAATACCAAGACCATCGATGAGGTGGGCGAGATTAAGATTGACCAGGTGGTCATCGGTTCTTGTACCAATGGACGTTTGGAAGACTTGCGTGTAGCTGCGGAGATTTTAAAGGGTAAGAAGGTAGCAAAGGGCATTCGTGTCATCGTGATTCCTGCAACCCAGCAGATTTACTTAGATGCCATGGAAGAAGGCCTGCTTCGCACCTTCGTAGAAGCCGGCGCCGTAGTTAGTACACCGACCTGTGGCCCATGCTTAGGTGGCTATATGGGTATTCTTGCAGCAGGTGAGCGCTGTATTTCTACCACCAATCGTAACTTTATCGGTCGTATGGGACATGTGGATTCCGAGATTTATCTGGCCAGCCCGGCAGTTGCCGCAGCCAGTGCATTAACCGGATACATCAGTGACCCGACCAAGTTGTAGGATAGGAGGTAGAGAAGATGAAAGCAGCATGTGGAACCGTACATAAATTCGGAGATAACATCGATACGGACGTTATCATTCCGGCAAGATATTTAAACTCCTCCGATCCGGCAGAGCTTGCCACCCATTGCATGGAGGATATTGATAAAGAATTCGTCAACAAGGTAAAGGCAGGAGATTTGATTGTAGCAACCAAGAATTTCGGTTGCGGATCCTCCAGAGAGCATGCACCCATTGCCATTAAGGCCAGCGGTGTCAGCTGTGTGATTGCAGAGACTTTTGCCCGGATTTTTTATCGCAATGCCATCAACATCGGTCTTCCAATCATTGAGTGCAAGGAAGCGTCCGTTGCTATCAAGGAAGGGGACGAAGTGGAAGTGGACTTCGATTCCGGTGTAATTACCGACAAGACCACAGGAGAGACCTTCCAGGGACAGGCCTTCCCGCCATTCATGCAGAAGATTATCGATTCCGAGGGATTGGTGAATTACATCAATAATAAGTAATGAATTTTGTGAAGTTCGTGGCATCTGAGATGGGTGCTGCGGACTTCATTTTTTATTAGGGGACACCGATAAAAAATATAGAAAACCGTGAATATGTTTATGCGAAAAGGAAATTTGCATTTTTTCTACAGGGAGGTAGTATTATGAGCAGAATCAACGGCATCAATGCCTATCAGCAGGCTGCCAATGCATGGCAGATTGAATCAAAACCATCTAAGGGTGCGGATAATTCCCGGGCATCGGAGACAAAAGCCGGTGGCAAGAATTGGGCACCTATCGAATCCGGAAGTTCTTTAATTCCCAAGAAAACCGAATACGGCATGACCGTTGGCGATGTGAAGCTGTCGGATAAGGCCAAGGACTACTATGAGAAGTTGAAGGCCAAGTATCACAACATGGAATTCATTGCGGTCAGCAAAGACATGAAGGATACCGTGGCGAAGCATGCGGCTAACTACGGTAATGCAGGGAAGGCTGTGGTTTTGATTGATGAAGAAAAGTTAGAGCGCATGGCCACTGATGAAGACTTCCGTAAGAAGTATGAGGGTATTATCTCCATGGGCCAGCAGAAGCTTGCGGAGGCCAAGAATAGCCTGGCCAGCAGTGGTGCCAAGCTTCTAAACTTCGGCATGAAGGTGGAAGATAACGGCAAGGTGAGCTTCTTTGCAACGGTAGAAAAATCCCAGGAAGCCCAGAAGGCCAGAATCGAGAAGAAGCAGGAAGCCAAGCGGGAGGCCCGTGCCAAGGAGAAGAAGAAAGCCGCCAAGGAAGAGCGGGAAGCGCGTATCGAGGAAGCCCGCGAAGAGCAACAGGAAGCAAGAGAAGGGGTGACCTTCCGGGCCGACAACGTAGAAGACTTGCTTACGAAGCTGCAGGATTATGTATATGAACATGGTGGTATTCGCACGGAAGAAGAGCTTCTGGTGGGTAGTGCCATTGATTTCAAGGGATAAATCCCGGGAGGGGAAGGGATGAGCCTGAATGTATTAGGAAATCAAGGAAATCTGGGACTGCGCAGTGCCGTCGGACTTCGTCGGATGCAGGAGGCCAAGGAATCTAATCAGTGGATTCACGGTGCCAATGGCGAAGAGGAAGAAGAGAAGAAGTCTGCCCGTACCCAGCAGATTCGGGAACTGTTGCGGGGCTTGGAGCGCCAGGATGAGAAAAATGGGATGAATGCCTTCGGTATGGCCCAAAGTACCTGGATGGAGACGACGGATTCCGATGAGGAAGAGGATTATTACAAGGTTTCGCCTAATTACAATTATAAGGAGGTTGCCAATAAGATTCGTGCGGCCAAGACTTCTCAAGGGGCCGGACAGGCGGTGCTTGCAGCCAAGCGGAAGGTCCAGGAAGTAAAGCGCAAGATTGCCTCCGGTGACGGGGACCCGGAAGAGTTACAGCTGGCCTTAACCCATGCCAAGCGCATGGAGATGGCAGCCCGGAAGAAAAAACATCATCTGGAATTGGAAGAGATGGTTGCCAACACCGGCAAGCGGGATGAGCGGATGGAATCCGAGGAGAAGGCTATGGACGAGTTGCGCCAATCCATGGTAGCTGCAGAGGAAGAGAAGATTACCGAGCAGGAAGATGCTATTTTTGATGAGCGACAGAAGATGATTCACGAAGCGGTGGAGGCAGCCAAGGAACGACAGGAAGAAGTGTCGGACGAGGCGTTTGCCCAAGTGAATGAAATTATCTCGGAATATGGAGAGGAAGAGTTAAAGCGCTTAGAAGAAGCCATGGAACTCTTCGAAGCCATGGAAGTGGTAGATCCCCACATGTCTCAGAAAGAATTCGAGAAGCTTAAGCAGAAGCACCGCGCCTCGGAAGAGAAGGCTATGGTGAAGGCGGACATGGATTATCTGAAGGATTTGATGGCGCTTCATACCGTCGCCCTGCCGGAATTGTCAGCAGGCGGAATTGACGTGCAGGTGTAAAGGGCTTTAAGATAGTGCTATGGAATATTTACTTACGGGAATTGTAATAACTGCAGTTGTCATATTGCTGGCTTTTCTACTGGCGCTGGTTTCTAAAGGGAGCACCGATGAGTCCGAAGTACGCCGGGCCGGAAGGCGGGGAGAGCACTTCGCCAGTCGCCTAATAAGTGAAGTTTTGGATGATCGGGACATTTTACTGACCAATGTGAAGCTGTCTTTTGATGGAAAACCAACAGAACTGGATAATGTCATCATAAACAACCGCGGTGTTTTTATTATTGAGGTGAAAAACTACAGCGGAATGCTCATCGGTGAGGAAGATGACTTCGAATGGGTGAAGAATAAGGTGACGGATGCCGGTAATATTTACCAAAAGACGGTGAAGAATCCGATCCCTCAGGTGAAGCGGCAAATCTATATTTTATCCGGTCGCCTGAAGCAGCGGAAAATTAACGTCTGGGTGGAAGGTTATGTGTTCTTCGTGGAGCGCAACAGTCCGGTGCGAAGCGATTATGTGCTGGATACCCGACGGGATATTGACCGTGTCATTCATCACGGAACCGATAACAATTTGAGCAATGCGGAGAAAAAGCGCATCGTGGATGCGTTATTATCGTAGAAAATTAGTTGGGCAAGAGGAGAACTTGTGATACAATGGGGTTCGCATTTGAAAGTTGAGGTAAGAACATGGCAATTACAGAAGCTGATATTAAGCGAATTAACGAGTTGTATCACAAATCCCAAGCCGAAGGCTTAACCGACGAAGAGAAGCAGGAACAGCAGGACTTGCGCCGTGCTTATATCGAGGCCATGCGGGGAAATATCCGCAGCCACTTAGACAGTATTGTGGTACAGCGCCCGGACGGAACCAGAGAGAAGTTACAACGTAAGAAAAAATAAATACGGAAACTGTAAACTTGACAACGCCTATGATTCAGATATAATAGGCGTTGGATTTTTTTATTTGTCTTTGTTCGTAAGAACGTTTTGCATCGATTCCGATGCGCAATTCCCAAGGAATTATTTTATAAATAGCAGGATGGAGTCCGTATAATGGGACATCGACTTTGCTAGTATAAAAAATGTAAAAAATATGAGATTCGTTGTTGACAAACGAATGTTCGTGAATTATTATAATTTTAGAGTTCGAACAATAGTTCGAGGTAAGGAGATTAAAACATGGCTCAGGAAGATAAGTTAAAAGCATTAGACGCAGCGATTGCACAGATTGAGAAGCAGTATGGACGCGGATCCGTTATGAAGTTAGGAGACAACTCCAACAATATGAAGGTAGAGACAACCCCTACCGGATCCATCAGTTTGGACTTGGCGTTAGGTCAGGGCGGTCTTCCGAAGGGACGTATCGTCGAGATCTACGGACCGGAATCTTCCGGTAAGACCACGGTTGCATTACATGCAGTTGCAGAGGTTCAGAAGCTGGGTGGTATCGCTGGATTCATCGATGCTGAGCATGCACTTGATCCGGTATACGCGAAGAATATCGGAGTAGATATTGATAATTTATATATTTCTCAGCCGGATAACGGTGAGCAGGCATTGGAGATTACCGAGACCATGGTACGTTCCGGTGCGGTAGACATCATCATCGTAGACTCCGTTGCTGCATTAGTTCCGAAGGCCGAGATCGACGGTGATATGGGTGATTCCCACGTAGGTTTGCAGGCACGTTTGATGTCTCAGGCTCTTCGTAAGTTAACCGCTGCCATCAGCAAGAGTAATTGTACCGTTATCTTCATCAACCAGTTACGTGAGAAGGTAGGTATTATGTTCGGTAATCCGGAGACTACCACCGGTGGACGTGCGTTGAAGTTCTATTCTTCCGTACGTATGGATGTTCGTCGTATCGAGTCCATTAAGCAGCAGGGTGAGGTCATCGGTAACCGTACCCGTATCAAGGTTGTGAAGAATAAGATTGCACCGCCATTCCGTGAGGCTGAGTTTGATATCATGTTCGGTAAGGGTATTTCCAAGTCCGGAGATCTTCTGGATGTAGCCGCAGATCTTGATATCGTGAATAAGTCCGGCGCTTGGTACGCTTACAACGGCGACAAGATCGGCCAGGGACGTGAGAATGCGAAGCTATACTTAGAGCAGCATCCGGAGATGATGGAGCAGATTGAGCACCTGATTCGTGAACATTACGGTATGGACGGCGAGGCAGAGGCTGCTGCGAAGGATGAGGAAGAGTAAGATAATTGGTGATTGAATGACAATACTTGATATTCAATTAGTACCCAGGAAGAAGAATAAATACAAGGTCCACCTCCAAGGAGGCATGGACCTTGTCCTGTATAAGCGGGAAGTGAAGACCTATGGCTTAGAAGCGGGGGAAGAACTGTCAGAAGAAGCGTATCAGCGCATCCTAGAGGAGACCTTAATTCCCCGTGCGAAGCGTCGAGCCATGCACTTATTGGAGAAGCAGGATCGTACCCGGAAGAACTTAGAAGACAAGTTGCGGGAGAGCGATTATCCGCAAACCGCCATTGATGCGGCCATCGCCTATGTGGAGTCCTTCCATTACATTGATGATGAGCGATATGCAAGGTCCTATGTCCACTTCCACCAGGAGGGCAAGAGTAAGCGCCGTATCCAGCAGGACTTAATGCAGAAGGGCATTGACCGGGATGTGATTGCTCTGGTGTTAGAGGAAGAGTACGAGACTTCCGAAGCGGATATGATTCGGGATCTGCTTAGGAAGAAGCATTATGAACCGGAGAGCGCGGATGCCAAGGAAAGATCCAAGATGTATCGCTTCTTGGCCGGAAGAGGATTTTCCTCCGGAGATATCAGTCGTGTTCTTCGCGGATATGAGGATTTTTCGTAGGAAGTTTTCGCTTTGTTTTTCCCTTAGAATCGCCCTTGCGTCATTGACACTTGTTGCAAGAAAGGTTACAATTATTTTGTTGTTTGATGACACGATATCTTCTATATATTGTGGGTACAATGAAAATTTTATAAAGGAGGTGCTCCTGTGCTTGGAATAGTTATCGCTGTGATCGTTTCACTTGTCATTGCGATTCCTGTTACCATCGCTGCTTCCAATGCATACCACAAGAACGTGGATGCGAAGAAAATTGGCGGAGCCGAAGAACAAGCACGTGCTATCATTGACAAGGCAGTTGAAGATGCCAATGCCAAGAAGCGCGAGATTCTTGTTGAGGCGAAGGAAGAGTCCATGCGATCCAAGAATGAGATCGAGAAGGAAGTCCGCGAGCGCAGAGCTGAGGTCCAGAAGAGCGAACACCGTATTCAACAGAAAGAGGAAAACCTTGATCGTAAGTTGGAAGCGGTAGAGAAGCGTGAGAATGGATTGAATGCTCGCGAGGAACAGATGAACAAGGAAAAGGCTGAGATCGCAAAATTAAATCAGCAAAGAGTACAGGAACTCGAACGAATCTCCGGATTAACCTCCGAACAAGCAAGAGAATTTTTGTTAAAGACAGTCGAAGAAGATGTCAAGACAGACGCCGCAAAGTTAGTGAAGGAGTCTTTGGCTCAGGTCAAGGACGAAGTCAACAAGAAAGCGAAAGACATTGTGGTCAATGCCATCCAGAAATGTGCAGCTGACCATGTTGCTGAATCTACCATCTCTGTAGTTCAGCTACCTAGTGATGAGATGAAGGGCCGTATCATTGGTCGTGAAGGACGTAACATTCGTACATTGGAGACAATGACCGGTGTTGAGTTGATTATCGATGATACTCCGGAAGCAGTTGTATTATCTGCTTTTGACCCGGTTCGAAGAGAAGTCGCTAGAATTGCTCTTGAGAAATTGATTGTGGATGGACGTATCCATCCGGCTAGAATTGAGGAAATGGTTGAGAAGGCCCAGAAGGAAGTGGACAACGCCATCCGTGAAGAGGGTGAGGCTGCTACTTTTGAGGTTGGAGTTCACGGAATTCATCCGGAACTTGTGAAGCTTCTCGGTCGAATGAAGTACCGTACCAGTTACGGTCAGAATGCTTTGAAGCATTCTATCGAGGTTGCGCATTTGTGCGGACTCTTAGCTGCAGAAGTTGGCGAGGATGTACGTCTGGCAAAGCGTGCCGGTTTGTTACATGATATCGGTAAGGCCGTAGACCAGGAGATGGAAGGCTCTCACATCCAGTTGGGTGTTGAGCTTTGTAAGAAGTACAAAGAGATTCCATTGATTGTCAATGCGGTAGCTGCTCATCATGGTGATTGTGAGCCGGAATCCCTCATTGCAGTTTTGGTTCAGGCAGCTGATACCATCAGTGCTGCAAGACCGGGTGCACGTAGAGATACCCTTGATTCTTATACCAACAGAATACAGCAGTTAGAAGACATCACTAATGATTTCAAAGGCGTCGAGAAATCTTTTGCTATTCAGGCAGGTCGCGAGGTTCGTGTCATGGTAGTTCCTGAGAAGGTAAGTGATGCTGACATGGTACTCTTAGCTCGAGATATTTCTAAACGTATCGAAGAAGAGCTTCAGTATCCAGGACAGATCAAAGTAAATGTAATTCGTGAATCACGTGTTACAGATTACGCAAAGTAATGAGTTTGAAATTGGCAGTTGGGTCTTATGACCCGGCTGCCTTTTTTGTAAGACGAGAGGTGACAGACATGAGCAGTGAAGAGCATGTAACCAGGAAGTCCCGTACCTTAATTCATGCGGGCACCATTATTGATTATTACCAGGATGAGATGCTTCTCCCCAATGGGAATACGGAGATTTGGGATTTTGTGAAGCATCGGAAGGGAGCCGCTTGTATTGTTCCGATTACGAAGGATGGGAAGATTCTTCTGGTTCGGCAATTCCGACCAGCGCTGGAACGTTATACCTGGGAGATTCCGGCAGGACAGAAGGATAGTGTAGGAGAAGATCCATTGCAATGCGCCAAGCGGGAACTACGGGAAGAGACCGGATATGACAGTGATCATATCGAGAAGTTGTTATCCTTACAGTCTACCGTGGCTTTCTGTAATGAAGCTATTGATGTATACCTGGCGAAGGATATCTATCCGGTAGGCACCCAACAGTTGGATGATGCGGAAGCTATTGATTGTAAATTGTGGGAGATAGAGGATGTATTGGCACTCATTGATTCCGGCAAGATGGAAGATGGGAAGACCATCGCCGGCATCTTAGCAGCGCTTCGAAGAATATAAGAAACACCGGCGAGTTGGTTCGCCGGTGTTTTTGTTAATCTAACATATCTGCAATGGTATAAATCAGCTGTTCCGAATCATCCCAACCAAGACAGGCATCGGTGATGGATTGTCCGTAGACCTGGTGGTCGGAAATCTTCTGGTTGCCTTCTACTAAGTAACTTTCAATCATGACACCTTTGACCAAAGAGCGAATCTCGTCGGAGTGTCTGCGGTTGTGCAGGACTTCCCGGCAGATACGAATCTGCTGACGACACTGCTTGTTGGAATTGGAGTGGTTGGCATCAATGATGGTTGCCGGATTCACAAGGTCCATTTCCTGATACATCTCATAGAGGCGCATCATATCTTCATAGTGATAATTCTGTGTGGTGTTGCCGTGCTTGGATACGGCGCCCCGCAGAATCGTGTGGGCCAATGGATTGCCGGTGGTTTTTACTTCATAACCTGCGAAGGTGAAGTGGTGTGGATGCTGTGCTGCATATACGGAATTCAGCATGACGGAAAAGTCTCCGGATGTTGGATTCTTCATACCGCTAGCTACATCGAATCCACTGACGGTGAGACGATGATGCTGATCCTCTACGCTTCTGGCACCGATGGCAACATAGGAGAGCAGGTCTTCTACATAACCCCAGTTCTCCGGGTAGAGCATCTCGTCTGCACTGGTCATACCGCTTTCTTCGATGGAGCGGATGTGCATCTTACGCATGGCAATTAAGCCTTCTACCATGTCCGGAGCCTTCAATGGGTCCGGCTGGGAGGCGATACCCTTGTAGCCTTCCCCGGTGGTACGTGGCTTGTTGGTATAGACACGGGGAACTACGAAAATCTTATCCTTGACCTTATCAGCAACCTTGGCAAGGCGGGAGGTGTATTCACACACCGCATCTTCGTTGTCTGCGGAACATGGTCCGATGATTACTAAGAAACGGTCGTCTTTGCCGGTGATAATATCGGATACAATGGCGTCACGCTGGGCCTTCAACTTGGCCAATTCCGGGCGCATGGGATATTGCTGCTTGATCTCTTCGGGAGATGGCATCGGGTTGATATAGGTAAAACTCATGGGTTCATTCCTCCGTTAGGCATTAGATTTGGAAAACAGGTCTCTTTGATGATGTCAATTGGCATCTCCTTGCCGGTCCATAGGGCAAAGCTTGCTGCGCCTTGGAACAGAAGCTGTCCTTCCCCGTTAATGATGGTGGCACCAGCGGCTTCGGCATCCCGAAGCAGTGTGGTCTTGGCCGGATGATAGATGGCATCAAATACCACAAGGTCGGAGTGGAACATAGAAGGATTCACAAGGCTTGTCGTATCATCCCCCATACCGACGTTGGTGGCATTGGCTAGAATTTGACTCTCGCCAATCTCCCGACGAAGAGTGGCATCATCCGCCATATCATAAACCGTAACCCGGCAGGATGTTTGCTGGGTAATCTTATGAACAAAGGATTCGGTTTCGGCAAAAGTTGCATTTTTACGTTTAAAAACAGAAATCTCCCGAACACCGTCCATGGCAGCCTGAGCAATCATTGGAGTAGCGACACCGCCGGCGCCTAAGATGGTCATCTTGGTTCCCTTCACAGAGCAGCCGCGGTCTTCTAAGGCGCGTATAAATCCAATGCCGTCCGTGGTATGTCCGATGAGTCGGCCCTGATTGTTTACGACCGTATTCACGGAACCGGCAAGCGCGGAAGCTTCGGACAGCTCATCCAGTAGTGGGATGATGGTGCGCTTTAAGGGCATGGTCAGATTCCAACCACGGCAGCCAAACAGGCGCAGCGCGTTAACGGCAGTAGGCAATTGTTCTTCGGTGATATCAAAGGCCAGATATGCATAGTCCAAGCCTAAATGATTGGCGGCAATGGTATGCATCCGTGGAGAAATACTGTGCTCCACCGGGTGGCCGAGAAGGCATAACAGATTGGTATGCCCGCTAATGCTAGTATCCAGTATGTTTGTTTTCATCTTTTCCTTTCCTTCCGGTAAGTAAATTACCGATTTTTATTATACGAAGAAAGCCAAGGAAGTGTCAAACATCTTGCACCCTACGCCTTGCAAGAGCGGGGGCGTGTATTCTATACTAGAAATGGAGATTAGGAGGGAAAACATGCCACTGATTATCAAAGGGAAAATGATTGACCGTGGAACACCGATGATTTGCGTGCCGGTGGTTCACAGCAAAAAAGCAGATATTATTGAGTCGGTAGATGCGCTTGTTGATGCCGGTGTAGAGATGATTGAATGGAGAGCGGACTTCTATGAAGCGCTCTTGGATGAAGAAGAGCTGCGGGAGATGTTGCAGATTCTTCGGAATAAGACGGCAGAGACCATACTTCTTGTGACCGTTCGCACCGATGCGGAAGGTGGCAATGTGCATCTGGAAGAAGAGGCGCGAATTGCCTTATTGGAGCAGATGGCGAAGTGTCATTGTGCGGACTTGATTGACGTAGAGTATTTTACCTATCGAGATCCAAAGAGCCTGATTCATACGCTGCAGATGCATGGCGCTTTGGTCATTGCTTCTCACCATAACTTTACCAAGACCCCGTCTACGGAAGAGATGCTACAACGTCTCGAGACCATGGCAGAGGCAGACGCCGATATGGTGAAACTGGCTGTGATGCCACAGAAGATTAAGGACTTGTTAGACCTTTTGGAGGTCACGGAAGAGTTTAAGTTCCGCAACAAGGATGTACCTCTTGTGACCATGTCCATGGGACGCATCGGTATGCTAAGCCGCATCAGCGGTGAGATTTTCGGCTCCTGTGTAACCTTTGGAGCGGACCATGTGGCCAGTGCGCCGGGACAGCTGAATCATAAGGACTTGGAAGAAACATTGGCGGTGATTCACCGTTATTACGAGGTATAAGGGCATGAACAATATTTATCTGGTAGGTTTTATGGGATGCGGCAAATCCGCCATTGGCCGGGTACTGGCCCGGATGACCTATCGCCGGTTTATGGATACGGATGCGCTGATTGTGGAACAGGAAGGCATGCCGATTCCGCAGATCTTCGAGGAGAAGGGAGAGGCGTATTTTCGCCGGGTGGAGACGGAAGTCTTAAAGAAATTAACCAAAGAGAAAAAGCGCATCATCTCCTGTGGCGGAGGTGTAGCCATGCGGATTGAGAATGTGGAAGAGATGCGTCGCGGCGGCCATATTGTCCTGTTAAGTGCCAAGCCGGAGACCATTTTAAAAAGAGTGGCAAGAGATGAGAATCGACCGCTTCTTAAGGGACGTAAGACCATCGAAGGAATTACGGAATTGATGGAGGCGAGACTCCCGCATTATCAGGCTGCAGCGGACATTACAGTGGCGACAGACGATCGGTCTATGGAGGACATTGCAGCGGAAATTTGCAGGGCTTTTATCCCCTCGGTTCGTTGACTTTGGATACTCACTTTGGTAAGATAGATTCGTCGTGTGACATGTAGGCGTAGCGTAGCTGGATAACGCATCAGACTCCGACTCTGAAGATCGCTGGTTCGAATCCAGTCGTCTACATTTTTATATCTTCGCAGGTTTTTCTGCGAAGGTATAATACGATTTTGCGTGTATAGGAGGATTTATTGTGGAAGATAATAAGAAAGCAAAGCCTTCTTTTGATATGGATAAATTCAAGGAACTCTGCAGTAAGGTAGGAACCTTCATTATGAAGGAGAAGCGTTACTTCGGAGCAGGTATCGTATGTATTGCAATGTTATTGCTGCTTGCATTCGGTATCGGTGATAAGGCCAGTGAGGCAGACCCAATGTCCGGTGCATATCAGGAGTTCAAAGAGGTCAATGTCGAGAACGAAGACGAAGAGTTATTACAGTTGGTTAGCAGCTACTATGAGGCTTATGCCAACAATGATTTAACATCCTTACAGTCCATTGCTTACCCGGTTTCCGAGGCTGAGCAGAGCTATATCTCTTTTATGTCCAATTACATTGAGAGCTATAACATTACGGACATTTACACCAAGCGTGGTGCAGATAAGAAGTCTTTCCTTGTTTCCGTGAAGGTAAGCATTAAGTTCGCAAACCTTACCAGTGAAGCACCTGGATTGGATTTCTTCTATGTGGAGACCGATGATGAGGGCAAGCTCTACATCAACAATCTCTACAGTGCTTATAACCAGGAGAACAGTGAGCAGCCAATGGATTCTACCATTTCTGCTTTGATTGCTGAGTTTGAGCAGCAGCCGGATGTACTGGCCCTTCAGGCACAGGTACAGAACGAGTTTAATAAGTTGGTTGAGAGCGATCCTGATTTCAACGCATTCGTTACTTCTACGTTGCCAACCGCAGCACAGCAGTGGGCTGCAGAGTACAACGCGCAGGTAGCAGCCGCTGAACAGGCAGCTGCAGAAGCGAAGGCCGCTGAAGAGCAGGCAGCCGCTGATGCTGCAGCAGCAGAGCAGGCAGCAGCAGAGCAGGCAGAGCGCGAAGCTAACGCAACACAGGTCATTACTACCGCCCGCATCAATGTACGTGACAACCACGAAGATGGTGCCAACGTACTTGGCAAGGTAGATGAAGGAACTGTTTTGAAGAAGTACAATGAATATGGTACTTGGGCAGAGGTGGAATACAACGGTGGCGTTGGTTATGTCAGCGTGGAATTCATCAAGGATTACTCTGAAGATGCTGCATCTGAGGAGAAGACCGAGGATACGAAGGAAGATACTTCCTCCTCCCTTTCCAAGGGTGATGTGGTTACATTGTCCAGCACCGTCAATGTTCGTTCTTCCATGAGCGAGACTGCTTCTAAGGTTGCAGTTGCATATGCCGGTGAACAGGTAACGGTTGTCATGCCATACGCAGAAGGCTGGACCAAGGTTACCTACAAGGGCAAAGAGGGATATATCAAGTCAGAGTTCCTGAAATAATCAATTCGAAGTTCTATGAGCGGAGACTCTAACGGGTCTCCGTTTTTTTATTATTGAATGGAGTTACCAATGGAAGATATTCGTTTGAATAAATACTTATCGGACGCTGGCGTCTGTTCCAGACGGGAGGCGGACCGACAGATCGAAGCCGGCCATGTATTGGTGGATGGCGTGCCTGCAACCTTAGGTGCACGCATCGCGACGGATGCCAAGGTGGTCTATTGCGGCAAGCCGGTAGTTCCGGTGGAGGAGAAGGTGATCCTTCTTGTGAATAAGCCCAAGGGCATTGTATGTACCTCCGAGAAGATGGAGAAGAATAACATCGTGGATTATATCCATTATCCAATCCGTCTCTATCCGGTAGGACGACTGGATAAGGATTCCAGAGGCTTGATTCTTATGACCAATGACGGGGAGCTATCCAATCGATTGCTGAAGGCCCGTTATTATCACGAGAAGGAATATCTGGTCACCGTGAATCGGGAAATCACCGCAGAATTTGTTCAGAAAATGTCCGCCGGAGTCTATATCGAGGAAGAGGGCAAGAAGACCCGTCCTTGCAAAGTGAAGAAGACCAGTCGCAATCAGTTCCACATTATTTTGACCCAGGGCTGGAAGCGTCAGATTCGACGGATGTGTGAGGCGTGCGGTATGCGTGTGGAGGATTTGCAGCGTATTCGTATTGAAAATATTACCTTGGGCGATGTTCCGGAAGGAAGCTATCGGAAGCTGACTGCAGAGGAAGAGAGGGAATTACGTCGTCGTTTGGCAGGGGATCGTTAGGAGTAGAAGTATGGCAAGTAGAGCAGAAGATTTGGCTCGTATCGAAGAGCTTAGAAAGACATTAGAGTATCACAGTAATCTCTATTACAACCAGGATGAGCCGGAGATTACGGATTATGAATATGACATGATGATGCAGGAGTTGCGTCGATTGGAAGCAGCGTATCCGGAAGAAGTGAATGCCGCTTCCCCAACCCAGCACGTAGGCGGTTCTGCCAAGCGGGAAGCCGGTGTGTTGGTGCGACATAATGTGCCAATGCTATCCTTACAGGATGTGTTCTCCAAGGAAGACGTGGACCACTTCGTAGAAGAGATGCAGGAGAAGTTGGTGGATCCGGAGTTCGTGGTAGAGTACAAGATTGACGGACTCTCTATGGCCCTTCGTTATGAGAACGGTAAGCTGGTTATGGCAGAGACCAGAGGAGACGGTATCGAATTCGGTGAGGATGTTACGGCGAATGCCAGAGTCATCGACGATGTGGTAGAGCAGCTTTCCGATGCACCGGAGTATTTAGAGATTCGCGGAGAAGTCTACATGAAAAATGCGGACTTCGATGCAGTGAATGAGAAGCAGGAGCTCCTCGGCAAGAAGACTTTTGCCAATCCGAGAAACTGTGCGGCAGGAACCCTGCGCCAGTTAGATTCTTCTATCCTGAAGGAGCGCAAACTATCCTTATTCATCTTCAACTTACAGCAGGTTCGTGGACGGGAGTTTGCCACCCATACCGAGGCTTATGAGTACATGAAGTCTCAGGGAATTTCCGTGATTGAGGATTATAAGGTCTGCCACACCAAGGAAGAGGTGTGGGATGCCATCTGCGCCATCGGGGAGAACCGCGGCAACCTGGCATATGATATCGACGGTGCCGTAGTAAAAATCAACCGCTACAGCGACCGTGAGCAGCTGGGAAATACAGCGAAGGTTCCGCGTTGGGCCGTTGCATACAAGTATCCGCCGGAGGAGAAAGAGACCAAGATTCTAGATATTGAATTATCCGTTGGTCGTACCGGACGCATCAATCCAACTGCAGTATTTGAGCCGATTCGCCTCTGTGGTACCACCGTATCCCGTGCAACCTTGCACAACCAGGATTTTATCGATGAGCTTGGTGTGGGCATCGGTGATACGGTACTTGTGTACAAGTCCGGCGAAATCATTCCGAAGATTAAGTCGGTGGTGAAGGAGAAACACCCACAAGGCGTATCCGTATTCAAGATTCCGGATACCTGTCCGGTGTGCGGTGCTAAGACGGCCAGAGAAGAGAACACAGCGGATATTCGTTGTACTTCTGCAACCTGTCCGGCACAGTTGGAGCGCAACATCATCAACTTCGTCAGCCGCGACGCTATGGATATCAAGGGCTTTGGTAGCGCTTATATTGAGGTACTGGCCAGAGAAGGTTATATTCGAAATATCGCAGATATCTATGCCCTCCATGAGAAGCGGGAGGAGCTGATTGCCAACGGCTATATTGGAAAAGAGAAAAACACGGACAAGCTCTTAGCGGTCATTGAAGACTCCAAGGCGAACGATGCAGCGAAGCTTTTTACCGGATTTGGTATTCCAAACGTAGGCAAGGCGGCAGCCAAGTCCTTATTACAGCATTTCGGTACCATCGATGCAGTGATGGCGGCTTCTATGGAAGAATTGATGCAGGTGGAGGATATTGGAGAGGTATCCGCACGATGCATTTTTGAGTATTTACGGGAAGCGCAGAATGTAGAAGTCATTGAACGGCTTCGTTCTTATGGCCTGAATTTTGCCACATCCTTAAAGGCTGTAGAGGGCGGTGTATTCTCCGGCAAGACCGTGGTAATTACCGGAACTCTGCCATCCTTAGGACGTAAGGAAGCTGCGGAGCTGTTAGAAGCCAATGGTGCCAAGGTCACCGGTTCCGTATCCAAGAAGACGGACTACCTGTTGGCGGGAGAGGCTGCCGGCAGCAAATTAGACAAGGCAACTTCCCTTGGAATTCCGGTTTTATCGGAAGCAGATGTTATGCGAATGATTTCCGAAGGGAAATAGAGTATAATAACAAAAAATCTAAAAAGGAGATGTTGGAACATGCCAATTAAGACACAACGAAACTTACCTGCATATTCAATCTTAGAGCAAGAGAATATCTTTGTTATGGATGAAGACCGTGCCATGCACCAGGATATCCGTCCATTGAAGATCTTGATTCTGAATCTCATGCCGCTCAAAGAAGATACGGAGTTGCAGATTCTTCGAATGTTGTCCAACACTCCGTTACAATGTAATATTACGTTTTTGACTACCGAATCCTATGAAGCAACCCATACGTCTAAGAGTCATCTGAATGAATTCTATCTCACCTTCTCCGATGTGAAGGAGGAGTGCTTCGACGGAATGATCTGTACCGGTGCACCGGTGGAGCTGATGGAATTCGAAGAGGTGAACTACTGGAAGGAAGTTACCGAGATTATGGATTGGGCCAAGACCCATGTAACCTCCACCTTGTACCTCTGTTGGGGCGCACAGGCTGCGCTGTACCACAAGTACGGCATCAAGAAGCACATCATGGACAAGAAGATCTTCGGTGTTTTTGCCCATAAGGTACAGCATCGGAAGGTGCCGCTGGTTCGTGGATTCGATGATTACTTCTATGTACCCCACAGCCGTAACACCACGGTAGATGTGGAAGAGGTACGGAAACTGAAGGATATTATTATCCTGGCAGAGTCCGAAGAAGTGGGACTGTTGTTGTGCATGAAGAATGACGGTAGTGAGATTTACTGTATGGGACATCCGGAATATGACCGCATGACCCTGGATAAGGAATACCGCCGGGATATGGATAAGGGCCTCGACTACGTGGATATGCCGAAGAACTATTATCCGAATAATGATGTGACCAAGGAACCGCTGTTACAGTGGAGATCCACGGCCAACATGCTCTATTCCAACTGGTTGAACTACTATGTATACCAGGCTACCCCATACGAGTGGAATAAGATTAGCGACAAATAAGGGACAATCAAAAGGAGGAAAACACAATGGAGAAAATGAAGCGGGAAGTGATTTGGCATGATAGAAAGCGTACATTTCTTGGATTGCCGTGGAGTTTTACGGTATATGATTTGACGGATGACCGTCTCTTCGTGAAGACCGGATTCTTCACCATCAATGAGGAGGAGATTCGCCTCTATCGTGTACTGGATATCCAGTATAAGGCAACCTTGGGACAGCGGTTGTTCGGACTTGGTTCTATTTTCCTTACCACTTCCGATCACAGTGCGCACAACTTAGAGATTCGCAGTATCAAGCGTCCGAAGGACGTGAAGGAGATGCTGTCTGCCCGCGTGGAAGAGCAGCGTGACAAGAAGCGCGTGGTCAATCGTGAGATGATGGTGGATCCTTGCCTGGATGAAGACCATGAAGAGTATGACGGTGAGGCTGAGGAGTCTGACAACGAATAAGGGGGATACTGCATGAAGACAGCATTAATTACCGGAGCAACTTCCGGAATCGGCATGGAATTTGCCAGAGCCTATGCAGCTAAGGGATATCGATTGCTTGTGACCGGACGTAGAGAAGACCGTCTGAAGCAGCTTCAGGAAGAGCTGGATGTACCGGTGGAGTATTATATTTTTGACCTTGGCAAGAAAAAAGAATGCTTTGCTTTGTTGGATGCGCTGAAGGATGAGACCATTGATGTATTTATCAATAACGCAGGATTCGGTCTGGCCGGTTCCTTCGTTGAGACCGATTTAGAACGGGAAATCTCCATGGTGAAGCTGAATGATATTGCGATGCACATCCTGTTCAAGGGCATTCTGCAGCGCATGGTAGCGGTAGATTCCGGATCGATTCTCAATGTAGCATCCTCTGCAGGTTTATTGCCGGGAGGCCCGTATATGGCAACCTATTATGCCACCAAGGCCTATGTGACCAGCTTAACCCGCGCTGTTGCGGTAGAACTTCGTGAGAAGAAGAGTCATGTGCGTGTACATGCCCTGTGCCCGGGACCGGTCGATACAGAGTTTAATGCCAATGCAGATGTGGTTTTTGCATTGAAGGGCATTAGTGCCAAGGATTGTGTGAAGGCAGCCATCAAGGGCATGGACAAGCGTGGCGTGATTATTGTTCCGAATTTTACCATGAAGCTGGCAGTGATTGCCGGATACATCTTACCAAGATCCCTTGCGGTGAAGATTACCGGACACCAGCAAAAAAAGAAATTGGCCTCTTAAGATTTACCGACGGAATGTCGATATTATTTGTGAAGATACAGCTAAGGAAGGCACCTATTTTCGGATGGATCCGGAAGTAGGTGTTTTTTTATTGATGAGGAGGCTTCTATGGTTGAACATGCTGAGTTCGAGTACAAGATTGACGCAACGATTATTATTCGCACCAAACGAATGCAATATATGTTTAAGGAGCACCAGATTCTCTACGTAGAGAATTCCGGGAAAAAGCTTTACATTCACACCGGGGGAAAACCAATTGAGGTCTATGGTTCCATGAAAGATATGGAAATCCTGGTAGGACCGAAGTTCTTCCGGTGTCACAGAGGATTCCTTGTGAATATGGAGCACATTCACGGGTACTCCAAGAACACCATCGTGATGGATAACGGAGACGAGATTTACATGGCCAGAGATCGCTACAGCGCCTTCGTTGCAGCTTACGATAAATTTTTGTAAAATATAGGCAGAAGGGGTTCAGTTTTTTGACGATTGAACCGATACAATAGAAAAGATATCTATCATTATGTCTATTCGCTTGCATACGGACGTGCTAAAGCTTTTAAGAATCAAGGAGGATGATCATATGGCAATTGAAATGAATGTAAATGCGGTCGTAAACAATTATGCGACTTCCACCCAGACCACACCGAAGGCGAAGACCGAAGAGGTAGCCGAGAAGGTTGTAGAAGAGGGTGCAGTATACGAGAAGTCCGATGAGAAGGCCGCTGAATCCAAATCCCCATACAGCATTAATAAGATGAGCGAGGAAGATCGTGCGAATCTGGTACAGCAGTTGAAGGCGGACCAGGCCAATCGCATGAATCAGCTCCTTGACATTGTTCGTCAGACCTTGAACGGTCAGGGCAAGGCATATGCCATTGCAACGGAGGACGACAGCGTATGGAAGATGTTCGCCAACGGTGAAGTTACGGTGAGCGAAGCTGCTAAGAAGCAGGCCCAGGAGGATATCTCCGAAGACGGTTACTGGGGTGTGAAGCAGACTTCCCAGCGTCTCTTCGATTTTGCCAGCGCATTGGCCGGCGATGACGAAGAGAAAATGAAGAAGATGCAGTCCGCTATGGAGAAGGGCTTCAAGGAAGCAACCAAAGCATGGGGCCGTGACCTTCCGCAGATTAGCAAGGATACCTTAGATGCAGCCAATAAGCTTTTCGAAGAGTATTATGCATCCAAGAAGGAAGTTACCGAATAGCGAAACAGTGTGTGTGCACACTTTTGTATATAGAATGGCTTCTGTCATTACCGGCGTGGGTAGTGGCAGGGGCCATTCTTTTTGTACGATTCATTCCATTTCCCCGACAGGTGGTTCCAAGGCTCTAGTGACGGGACTTTTCCCATCCGAAGTAATTCGTAGAACGTCATATTTTGTGACTGGAAAGGGAGGTCGTGCAAATGAAAATTGCAGAAAGCACAATTCAAATGAACGCCAGTCGACAGGCATGGCAGATGGGAAGCAGGGGGTCCTTGGAAGCACAGGGAGCCAAGGCTTTCCAGAACATTGCCGCATCCATGTTTGGAACAAAGTATGATACTTATTTGCCAGGGAATGGCGCAGATGGAACCATGTATGGAAATCCTTATAACAAGAACGGAATCGCGGTATCAGACATTGGGCAAACGGATATGTCTTCGACGACGAACAGTGCCAGCAAGATGCAGTATGATCTGCTTGGCATGTTGTGGCAGCGGATGATGCAGAGTATGGGCATCTTCACTGCCGGATCCGGTGGAATGGTAGCGTCCGCCGGGCTGAGTAGTACCTATGTGCAGCAGGTGGACACCTACAGTGAGTATGAGGCCACTTGCTTCCATGCACAGGGACAGGCACTTACGGAGGATGGCCGAAGTCTGGAATTCTCCATTGATATCTCGATGAGCCGTAGTTATCGGGAGTACATGAATGTGGAGACGCCGTTGTTCCAGAATCTTCTTATGGATCCTTTGGTTGTGAATGTCTCCGGAGAGACCTTGTCCGTATCGGATCAAACCTTCTTCTTTGATTTGGACGGGGACGGTACCGAGGAGGAGATTAACCAATTAGGCGCCGGCAGCGGATTTTTGGCACTGGATAAGAACGGAGACGGCAAGATTAACGACGGTACGGAGCTCTTCGGTACCCAGAGCGGAGACGGATTCGGCGATTTGCGTGCCTACGATTCCGACGGTAACGGATGGATCGATGAGAACGATGAAATCTTTGATAAGCTTCGTGTATGGTGCAAGGGCGAGAATGGCGAAGACATCCTGATGAGCTTGAAGGATGCGGATGTTGGTGCCATCTATCTTGGAGAAGAAAAAACAGACTTTTCCATGACGGATTCCATGGGCGGTATGGCAGCCATGCTTCGCTCCACCGGAATCTTCCTTCGGGAGAGCGGTTCGGCAAGCACCTTGCAGCACGTGGATATGGTGATTCATCAGGCCATCGAACAGGTCCAGGAGATGGTGATGGAAAGTACCACGGTAAATAACGGCGTGGTCACAACCACCCAGAATGGCAAGGCCTTAGAACAGGACGCAGCCAACCAGGACGTGGTGAAGCAAAGTGCCAAGGATGATGAGGAACTGCGTCGGCAGTCCGAGACAGAGAAGCGGAATATGGAAGCAAGAAGAGAGCGTCGCCGTGCAGAGCGGAAGGCCTTAAATGAAGCTGCAGCCAAGCGCAGAGAGGAACACAAGGAAATTGCAGAAGAAAATTTCCAACGACAGATGGAGCATCGGAGACGTTGGAAAGAACACATTTCCCAAGAAAAGCTAGAGAGTGCCTACGGGATTGGATAGGCGAGAGAAGTCCCTGCTGTAACAAGCAGGGACTTTTGTGTTATGATGGTGGACAAAGAATGTTTGGGAGATAAGTCTTATGCGGAAAAAATTGCGTGGAGATGTGTCTGCAATTTTGGCGATAATTTCAACTTATGGTTTATTTTTTTTGACGGGAATCGGATGCCCGATTAAATTTCTAACCGGCGTATCCTGCGCTGGGTGCGGGATGACCCGGGCATGGTGGTATTTTTTGCACGGAGATTTGCGTCGTGCGTTTTTCTACCATCCATTATTTTTGTTGCCAATATTTGCCACATTTGTTATTCTTTTGAGGAAAAGGTTTTCGCAAAAAGTTTATTACGGAATCATCGCAGCGATTTGTGTTGTGGCAATTGCGGTGTATCTGTATCGACTGACCATACCGCATCAGAATATCGTGGTATTTCGTCCTCAGGATGGATTCTTCGTTCGTATGATTCGCATGGTTCTGCGGAGATAAAACTTGTTGAGGAGGAGTAACATATGTTTTGTAGCAATTGTGGCACCGAGATGCCGGAAGGTGCACAGTTCTGCCCAAGTTGCGGCACCAAGGTCACTTCCGATGAAGCAACCGAGACCGTAATTGAGGCAGTGGAAGAAGCACCGAAGGTAGATCCGTCTTTCTACGGACAGCAGACCGGTGCACAGCAGAATACGTACAACCAGGCAACGAATCAGACACAGAAGGCAACCGGTGGTAAGAATTTTATCGGAGATACCTCTAGTATGAACCTGTTGCAGGTATTCTCTATTATCATGATGCTTCTGTACGGTTTGTATACCATCCGTGCGGTATTTAGCAGTATCGGAACTATTTTTGCTTTGATTGGAACCATTTTCCGTCCGTATATGTACCATTTCCTGGTATATGCCATCGGTGATGTGATTATGGCTATTTTCACATTGCTTTCCGGCGCTTGTGCCGCAGTGATGACAGTGAGCTTCTATGGAGTATTCCGTAACTGGAAGAAGGAAGTATCCCGCAAGTATTTCGTGGTACTTCTTGTAGCTGGTGTAGCAAGTGCAGTCATGGGAATTTTGAATTCCGTTGCATCCGCTATCATTCAGTTGGCTTCCTTCGGCGATTTCTATGGCCCGAAGATTTTCTCTGCAAGCGGACGTCCGGTGGTACTTGCTATCGCAGGTATCTTGGGATACTTCTTCATCACCAACAACATGCAGGCTGGCCCGACCGACGGCGGCTTCCAGGTTGGAGATGAATTGAAGAACGCAATGAATTACGGTAAAGAGTTGTGGGCAGACCTGCAGACAACTGTTAATGGCGGTGCTACAGCAGCAACAACTGCAACCGCAGCTTCTGCAACCGCAGCTACTGCAGCTTCTGTAGCAGCAACTAAGGCAAACGATCCTTTTACACTGGATTTTAGTGCCAATCCAACCACACCGGTGAATCCGACAGCACCGGCAAGTGCAAATACATCAAATAACGGAGGCAATAACAATATGTATACTGGCGCATTAAAAACAGATCGTAGCATTTGGGCTTACATCTTCCTTGGAATCATTACCTGTGGTATCTATAGTTTATATATGATGTATACCTTGGAGCGTGATATCAATATCGCTTGTGATGGTGACGGAGATCATACCACTTCTTTCTGGGCTTATCTTGGACTTAGCATTATTACTTGTGGTATCTATCATTTCTACTATGTTTACAAGATGGGTAACCGTCTTCAGAGAAATGCTCCTCGCTACGGATTATCCTTCCAGGAGAACGGTACTTCTGTATTGATGTGGAACTTGTTCGGTATGTTCTTGTGTGGTATCGGTGCTTACATTGCAATGAATATCTTGCTTACCAACACCAACGCAATCTGCCGCGAGTACAATGCATACAACAACTTATAAAATGTAGAAGAGGGTCGCTTCGGCGGCCTTCTTTTTTACGCAAAATGCAAACATACTTTCGAAAGATATGCTATAATAGACCCATGAAAAAACGAACCTATTTGTGTATTGATTTAAAATCCTTCTATGCCTCGGTGGAGTGCGCGGAGCGGGGATTGGATCCGATGACCACAAGGCTGGTTGTTGCAGATCCAACACGAACGGATAAGACCATTTGCCTGGCAATCTCGCCTGCTATGAAGGCGCTGGGCATCCATAACCGCTGTCGCGTCTTCGAGATTCCCAAGGGCATTGATTATATTATGGCGCCGCCTCGGATGCAGAAATACTTGGATTATTCCGCGGAGATTTATGGCATCTATCTGAAGTACATCTCTAAGCAGGATATCTATGTGTATTCCGTGGATGAGGCCTTCATGGATGTGACGGAGTATCTGAACCTCTATGGCATGACCGCCAAGGAATTGGGCCAGCGGATTATGCAGGATATTTATGATACGGTGCACGTGCGGGCTACCTGTGGAATCGGAAGTAATCTGTATCTAACCAAGATTGCCTTGGATATTACGGCCAAGCATGCCGACGATTTTATCGGAGAACTGGATGAAGAGAGCTATTGTAAGACCCTGTGGGACCATAAGCCCCTAACGGACTTCTGGCGCATTGGTGGTGGTATCGCAAGACGATTGGCACCATACGGCATCTATACCATGGGGGATATTGCAAGGGCGGATGAAGACCTCCTGTATCGGTTGTTCGGTATTGATGCAGAGCTACTGATCGATCATGCCTGGGGCAGGGAACCGGTGACCATTGCGGACATTAAGAATTATCACACCCGGACCAAGAGTATTACCTCCGGGCAGGTCTTAATGTGCGATTACAATTACGAAGACGGCAAGCTCATCGTAAAAGAGATGGCGGATCTCATCTGCTTGGATTTGGTGGAGAAGAAGCTTCTTACCAAGTCCATCACCTTACATGTGGGCTATTCCAACCGGTTGAATGTGCCACCGGCCCATGGAACGGTGAACCTAGGGGATGATACCAATGCGGATATGATCATTATCCCTGCCATGATGAAGCTCTACGAGGAGATTATCAATCCCAATTATGACATTCGTCGGGTGAATATCTCCTGTAATAATGTGATTCCGGAGGAGTTCCATCAGTATAGCTTTTTTACCGATGCTGCGGACTTAGAGCGGAATCACAAGATTCAGGAAGCAGTGATTGAGCTGAAGTATAAGTTCGGCAAAGATGCGGTGATGAAGGGCATGAACCTAGAAGAGAAGGGCACCACCCGAGAACGGAATCACCAGATAGGAGGACATCGCAGTGGCGACTAGACCGAAGAATAAGATGCCGGTTTCGGAGCGGGCGAAGCAATTCCTTCCCTTTGCCGCAGTGAAGGGACTTCCGGAAGCTATGGCAGCCAAAGAGAAGATCGTGGTACCCAAGGTAGAGCTCTCGCCGGAACAGGAAGATTATCTGGATGAGCAGATGCATAAGCTAGAACGTGGCAAGATTGCAACGGTGGTATATTACAACAAGAAGGGACAGGAATATCTGAAGGTCACCGGCATGGTGGCCCGGATGGATGTGACCAGTCGCGTGTTACAAATTGTGGATACCAAGATTTCTTTTGATGATATTTATGATGTAGAGTGCTAGAATGGACATGATGAAATAAGGGAGGACATGCATATGTGGAGTATTTCTCAAGTAAAACAACGCGGTAAAGCAGCATTTAAGAGAAACTATTGGAAGAGTGTTCTTGTAGTTCTTTTAGTGACAGGACTGGCGACAAGTGCTGTAACTATCACCGCACGATGGTCGGATACAGCCAACCAGGAGTTGGAAGAGCGTTCCTACGAAGAGGACTTCGACGATGATATCTATACCAATACCGGTGCGCACCCGACATCCTATGCCATGGGACCGGGGAACGACTTCGGATTGGATAACAATATTACCTTTGATTCCGGTTATGGAGATGATTTCGGATCCTTTGACTTTGATGAAGCTTTTGGCGGGGAAGAGTATGGGGACTATGATGACAGCGTTTATATCCATAAGACTACCCTTGAGACAATCTTGGATGGGTTGGATTATTTAGGCGTTCTGTTTGTAGCATTATTATTGGGTATTATTTCCATTACAGTTACCCTTGTTGTGAATATTCTGATTACCAATCCTCTTGCTATGGGTGGTAGTCGCTTCTTCTTATGTAACCTGCAGAATCCGGCAGATTGCAAGGAGATTTGTTTTGGATTTGATCGTAACTATCGGAACGTGGTGAAGATTCTTTTCTTCCGGGATTTGTATGTGATCCTGTGGAGCTTACTCTTCATTATTCCGGGTATTGTGAAGCTCTATGAGTATCGTATGATTCCATACCTGTTGGCAGAGCATCCGGAGATGTCCAAGGAAGAGGCATTTGCCATTAGTAAGCAGATGATGATGGGAGAGAAGGGCAAGGCATTCCTGTTGGATCTATCCTTCATTGGATGGATTCTGTTGTCCGTCTTCACCTGTGGCTTGTTATTGATCTTCTATGTAGAGCCTTACATGTTCTCTACCTCTGCAGCACTGTATGAGGTATTGAAGTACCAGAAGGGCACCAGCGCTACGGGATTCTATCGCAGTATTCCGCCGGTGACTCCGATTCCGGGATTTGGAGATCCACAGAATCCGAGCACTCCGCCGATGACAACTTTCCAGCGCCCAGCTGCTCCTGTAGAGGAAGCACCGAAGGTGGAAGAGCCTGCTGTGGAGGAGCCAAGCGTTCCGGAAGCTCCGGCAGAAGACAATGAGCATATGTTTGAAGAGGAATAAGTTAGTATAGGGAAAGGGATGCTGCGTTAAGCGGCATCCCTTTTTTGGTTTAAGGCGGAGAATTGTTTTGGGGACCAGAACTTGCCGTAGAGGAGTCTTTTGGCGTCCAAAGGCTGGGATTTTTGTTTGGATATTTGCGCTATGGACGCCATTTATAAGAAATTCTAGAACTGTTGACGTCCAAGAATGCTGGTTTGAAAGGGATTTTGGGACTTTTTCCTTGGAAAATGTTGATTTATACTATGTTTTGGACGCCAGTATTGCAGGAAAAGGATTGTTCTGACGTCCATGGGCCATTGCTTTGGGGGACATTGGGATGAATATCGCCGGATTTTGGCACCCAAGGGAGAATGTTTGGAGCAGTAGAGGTGGTTCTATGGGTGCCAAAACCCGGGTGTACGATGCGTTTTGGCACCCAGATATGTGTTGCGTATGAATGTTGTGATTGGTTCTGGGTGCCAAAAGACAAATTATCATGGCTGTTTAGCACCCAAATAAGTGTTGGTGCTCATATGACTGTGGATATTTGGGTGCTAAAACGATTGGTGAAAGCGGCCTTTGGCACCCATGTGATGATACTCTTTATAAAGACATTTAGGAAAACTAATGGTGAACTGTGGGAGGCGGTAAAATGACTGTAGATGAAGCGAAGGAGAAGTACTATGAGTATGATTGCTCTTGGTTTGGAGTGGCTCGAGAGGAAATGGCTCTGTATCAAGAGATTCAGAAGATGGGTATTCCGCAACCAGTTATTGATGAATGGAGATTGGAGAGAATAAGGCAGTTGCGTGAAGAGGTACTTAGAACAGGAGACGTGAAAGCCTTTTTAAAAATGTATAAAATATGTGACGGATTAAGAGATATAAACTATTTAGACATTCTTGAGCAAGCATATTCCTCTATAAAAGTGGATGATGACTTCGATAGAATTCGGATAGCGGAAGCTTTAATAGGACGAAAGGAAAACCATGTTCGAAGCGGCCTTATTTTTATGTCGTATGATTTGGGAAAAAAAGAAATAACAAAAAGATTTTTGGAAGATGTCAGAAACTTTCTGCAAGACAGTGCGCAAGATAGCGAATTAAGTAAGAGAGCGGAAAGAAATATGGATAAATTTAATGAGATTTGTACGATGCTGGGAGAATTATAAGAAAAGGTGTATTTCAATGGTTTATATGTACATGTAATGGCCCACTGACCCCGTTCCTAGGGACTATAAGGCAATAGATGCATTTGGAGAGCTGCGTCAAACATTTTAATGGCGAAAGAACCGGAAGACAAACACTTCCGGTTCTTTTTCTTTGAATTCTTTTATAACACAATCTCCAGCGCTCCCGGTCTTAAGGACAGCCCTGCTTCGTTGTGAATATGGATCTCGCCGTAATCGGCAGTGCCCACATCTACGGTGATGACAGTGCTGGCCGGGGCTAAGGCCAGATCCGGAACCGATAGGATAAGATCCATCTCCGATAGATGATAGTCCTGCAAGCGAACTTGCTTGCCATCCAGTTGGATGCGAATATCATTAACCGGACTATCCTGGGCAAGAACAGTACCATGGATATAATGTACCGTTAGTTCCTCCCGGCCGGTATGCTCTAAGGATTCCATCCGTGGCGCTTCACAGAGGATATCTTCTCCATAGACCATCTTCCGTGCAAGAAGAGAAAGTCGTCTGCCCACTTCCCGTTTCTCCTTGGGGTGAATATCGTAGTAACTTCCTAAATCCAGGATAGAAGCCAAGCCAACCTTCTCCACATGGTCAGCCACCGCCTGCTGGCAAGCACGGACGGTGCTGTAGTCTTCGTTGGTGCATTCCAACCACACACCAAACGGTGCTAACTGCACCAGGAAGAAGTACAGGTCTTCATTCCAGAGACTTCTCCAATGTTGAATGAGGGTGGTCATCAGCTGCTCATAGAGCTTCGCGTGAGCGAGACCGCAATCGGATTCTCCCTGGTACCATAGCACACCGGTACAAGGGAAGCCGGCAATACGAAGAAGCATGGTCTCATACAATCCGCCGGGACGATTGATGTTGTATGGTCCCATAGGAATGACGGGGTTCTTGGCGGTACGCTGAATATAGTCCAACTGCCACTTTCGGTCCCGACCGTAGAGTAGCGGCTCGAAAGCTTCCGCATTTTCCCTGGAATCTTCCCAGGCCCAGGCTTCTAAGCTCTTTCGCTTCATCTCATCCTCGGAGTAGAGGGCAAGGGCTTCCTTATATTCGTCTAAGTAAGTGGATAGCTCGCTTCCCTCCAACAGGGACGCCGGAATCCAGGAGGTAGCCGTGGTGCCACCCCAGTTGCATCCGATGATGCCTACCGGAATCTGTTCATTGCGATAGATTTCTTTGGCAAAATAGTAGCCCGGAGCAGAGAACATGGATAAGTCTTCGGATTCCTTGGGGGTAAACCAATGTCCGTAGGCCGGATTCTTCCGATCATGTCCTTCGAAACAAATCTGGGGTACATTGAATAAGTGTATCCGCTGGGATGCCGGATTGGACTTGGCATCCTGTTGGGTATCTTCCCAGTGTGCTTCGTACTTTAAGAAGAACTCCATATTTGACTGGCCGCAGGCCAGATAAATATCACCGATATCGATGGAAGAGAGCATTACTTCCTCCGTATCGTTGGATACGGTAAGGGTCAGATTGGTAGCTGCCTCCATAGCCGGGAAGCAAAGGGTAAAGTCGCCTTTTTCATCTGCCGTTGCAGTAGAAGTTACCTCTCCCAAAACACCGGAAATCAATTCCATCGGTGTTGTATTTCCAACAATTTTAATCTCTTTGTTTCTCTGCAGAATCATGCCGTTCTGATAGAGTAGTCCAAGTTGTAACATCTGATAAGCCTCCTAACATTCATTCTGCATCTTGCGGTATTCCGTTGGTGTGCAGCCTTTTACAATTTTAAACATTCGAATAAACGCAGACAAGGAGGAGAATCCACAACCTAAGGCTACGTCTGTAATGGAATTCTCTTCCTGGGCCAGTAAGTTCTCCGCCATGGCAATACGCTTTTGATTCAGGTATTTATAGAAAGATACATTGGTGAACTGTTTGAACAGTCGGGTGAAGTAGAACTTGCTGAATCCTGCCTGTTCTGCCACCTGCTCCAAGGTCAAGTCCTCCGTACAATGGGTAGAGATATAGTCGCAGATGGAGAGGAACTTGTCCGTGTATTCCTGCTGCCGGGAAATATTGGAACTTAACTGATCTGCGGTATTGGTATAGTTCTGCCCAATCAGCGATAACATCAGTAGGAACTTACTATAGATGAAGGACTCCGAGAAGAAGCTATCCCGGAAGTATTCCTCCTTGATCTCCATAATCAAATCGTGGATGGTCTCATAGATGCCCGGGTACTGCTCCGGCGTAATCAGAATGGCCGGCGAGAGCAGAGAGAGAATGGTATCCACATCCTTAATCTCCCTTAAGGAAGTGGTGCCAATCTGGAAGATAATTCGTTCTCCGGTTTCAGGTGCAGAGAGGGTGTGGATGGTGCCGGGGCAGATGAGAAAAATATCCCCTTCTCTGAGGTCGTATTCCACGCCGCAGCATTCTGCATGATACCCGTTCTTCACAGGCATAATGATTTCCATTGGTGTATGCCAGTGGGCCGGATAGTTCTCGTATTGATTGTTGTAGTAGAATTTCAGCTTCGTATGACCGTGGTAATGCACGGTTTCAACGATTCCGTTCAGTGTCTCAATCATAGTTTTCCCCTTTTTTCAACGTTAGGACAACCTCTGTAGAATTGAAATATACAGAAATTGCTATTGACTTACATGACTAACAACAATGATACTATTACTTTTTTTATAAAAAAAGGCAATATATTTTGCAAAAATAGAGAAAACTTGGAGATGTTGCATAATTTGGACAGATGCGAATCGTAAATAATTCACAATCTGCAAATTTTGCGGGCAAAAAATAGCAATAATTAGGAATGCTTTTCGCAAGAATTTGAAAGCGAGGGTTACCTTCCGATGCTAGTATGGGGACAGTAACACAAACGCGAAAAAAACTTGAAAAGGGGGTATTGTTTGTGAAGAAAAAGTTACTATCTATTTTATTATCTGCAACCTTAGCAATCTCAACACTTGCAGGCTGTGGAGCAAGCGGAAGCGGTAGTGGTAGTGAAACTGCATCCGGTGGGGACAATGGCGGTGCAGAAGAGATTACCTGGATGTTCTGGGATGATCTGAATGCAACAGAGGATTTGATTTCTCTTGGTTACAAGGATGTCATCGATCGATTCAATAAGGATTATGAAGGTGTCTATCATGTAACACCGATTACCACCAACTTGGAAGAGTACTACACCAAGTTGAATGCGTTGGTAGCATCCGGCGAGACCCCGGACTGCTTCATCGTAAGCCCGGGACCAAACCTGACCACTTATGTTGATCCCGGTGTAGCTGCTGACTTAACTCCTTACCTGGAGGCTGACGGATGGAAGGACACCTTCTCCAGCGACAGCGTATTCTCTCAGCAGACTTACGACGGCAAGATCTACGCAGTACCGTTGAACATCGCAGCTGCATGTGTATTCTACAACACAGAGATGTTCGAGAAGGCCGGCGTAGAAGTTCCGAAGACCTGGGATGAGTTATTGGCAGCATGTGACAAGCTTCAGAAGGCCGGTTACACACCAATCACCATTTCTGCAGGAACCGCTTGGTGCTTATCCATGTTGTGTGCATACCTGATGGACCGCGAAGGTGTAAGCCTTGCAGACATGGAATCAGGCAAGGAGAGCTGGGTGAACGATAAGACCATCGATGTTGGTAACAAGATGCTTGAGTTATCCAAGTACTTCCAGCCAACCGCAGCAGGAGACACCAACGATGTTGCAACTGCAGCATTCTACAACGAAGAAGCAGCAATCCTGATTCAGGGTTCCTGGGCAATCGGTCAGATTAATGGTTCTAACCCTGCATTCGAAGAGAAGTGTGGTGTATTCCAGTTCCCTGCATTGGACGGCGGAAATGATCCAAACCGTGTTATTGCAAAGTCTGACTCACTTGCTATGAGCGCTAATACCGAGCATCCAGAAGCAGTTATTGCATTGATGAAGTACTTCACCGACGACACTGCTCAGAAGTACACCGCTGAGAAGGGTGGAAAGATTCCGGTAACCAACGTATCTTACGATGAAGAGGCAGCACCTGCACAGTTGGCATACGTTATGGACATCTTCAAGAACGCATCCGGTACCTTCGGATTCTTAAATGAGTCCTTGAAGACCACCGAGGCTGGTTCCTTCTTCGATGATCAGATGGTATCCATTTACTTGGGAAGCCAGACACCGGAACAGGGATTCCAGAGTATCGAAGACTGGTACGTAGATAATATCCGTTAAGGAGTAACGAAAATACTCGTTGTAAAAGGGGAATTCTATGAATAAGTTATTACAGGACAAAAAGGCAATTTGTATTTTTATTGTGCCGGGGTTATTACTTTTTACTTTTGTTCTATTTATCCCAATCTGTCAGTCCATCTATTACTCGCTATGTAATTATGATGCCTTGACACCGCCAAAGTTTATTGGATTTACAAATTATAAAAATCTTTTGCGTGATGACACGATGAAAATAGCGCTGAAGAATTCTATGTTCTTCTTGATCTTCTCCTGTGTAACTCAGTTGATCATGGGCCTGCTTCTTGCAGGCCTGTTGACCAACATCAAGAAGGGCAGAAATTTCTTTAAAAATGTCATTTATTTACCGTGCGTGTTGTCATCTGCAGCACTTGGTCTGTTGTGGATGTTTATCTTCAGCCCGAAGCTTGGTATCAACCAGTTGCTTCAGGCCAAAGGAATCCAGGGACCGTTGTGGTTGATGGACACCAAAGGATTTATTACCTTACCGATGTGGGTCATCGGATTCGTTGCCTTATGGCAGTATGTCGGACAATCCATGATGCTTTACATGGCACAGATTTCCGGTATTAGTAAAACACTATATGAAGCAAGCGAGATTGACGGATGCTCCAAAGCAAAGTCCTTCCGCTATATTACCTTACCACTGATCAAACCGATGGTAGGAACCGCAATGAGCTTGAATGCCATAGGTTCTTTGAAATTCTTCGATTTGATTTTCAACATGACAGAGGGTGGACCGAACCATACCACAGAGGTATTGGCAACCCACTTGTATACCCAGGGATTTAAGTATTTTAAGTACGGATATGCCAGTGCCATCGGCGTCATTCTTCTGGTGTTATGTTTGATTATGACCGGACTGATTAATACGTTATTTAAGACCGATCAGTACGAGAGCTAGTGGAGGGGTATATGAATCAGAAAACAAAACGGATTTCCGTTGTAAAAATAATAATTTATCTCTTTTTCGTCTTGATGACAGCGCTGTATTTGGTGCCGCTTCTGTGGGTATTTTCCGTATCCTTCAAGACCAATGCGGAGATTTTCTCATCGCCGTTCTCATTACCGAAGGGTCTATTCGTAGACAACTATGTGGTAGCATGGACGGCAGGCAAATTGGGAATCGCCACCTGGAACTCCTTCCTGGTATGTGTGATTACCTTGCTGCTTAGTATGTTGATTGGCTCCATGATTGCATTTGCCATTGCAAGAATGCAGTGGAAGCTGTCCAAACTGGTACTGACTTACTTCATGCTTGGCATGATGATTCCGGTACACTGCGTATTGATTCCGCTGTTTACCAGATTTGCCAAGATTGGTTTATCCAACAACCTGTGGGGATTGGTATTGCCATACTTAACCTTCTCCCTGCCGGTTACCATCTATATCATGACCGGATTCTTCCGAAGCATTCCAAATGAACTGTTGGAAGCTGCATGTATCGATGGATGTTCGATTTACAAGATTTTCTTCCGTGTATGTTTACCGTTGGCCAAGACCGGATTATTTGTAACCGGACTGATGACCTTCGTAGCCAATTGGAATGAATTGTTATTGGCAATGGTTTTCATCTCGGATGATAATATCAAGACCTTGCCGGTATCCTTATCCAAGTTCGTAGGACCATACAATACGAACTATTCGCAGATGTTTGCGGCTATTATTATCGCAATCATCCCGACCATTGCAGTATATTGTGCTTTTTCCAACCAAATTGTTGATGGTTTGACTGCCGGTGCTGTAAAGGGTTAAGACACTAGATGAATAACAGAAAAGGGATTATAACTATGAATCGACAGCAAGCGAGAGAGCGGGCAGAGGCATTGGTGGCACAGATGACGCTGGAAGAGAAGGCGTCACAGCTTCGATACAATGCACCTGCGATTCCGCGATTAGATATTCCGGAGTACAATTGGTGGAATGAGAGCCTGCACGGGGTAGCCCGTGGCGGAACGGCGACCATGTTTCCACAGGCCATTGGAATGGCTGCATCATTTGACTCCGAATTAATGGAAGAAATCGGTGACTGCATTTCTACGGAAGGCAGAGCACGTTATAACGAGATGTCCAAGCGCGGCGATCGGGACATCTATAAGGGACTGACCTTCTGGTCACCGAATGTCAATATTTTTCGTGATCCGCGTTGGGGAAGAGGACATGAAACCTATGGAGAGGACCCGTATCTGGCCGGAACCTTAGGGGTATCTTTTATCCATGGGATTCAGGGTGATGGCGAGTATATGAAGGCTGCGGCGTGTGCAAAACACTTCGCGGTACACTCCGGGCCGGAAGCCATCCGCCATTCCTTCGATGCCAAGGCATCCAAGAAGGACATGGAAGAAACCTACTTAGCTGCATTTGAAACCTGTGTTAAGGACGGTGGCGTGGAGGCAGTCATGGGCGCATACAATCGCGTCAACGGCGAGCCGGCCTGTGCCAGCAAGACCTTGCTGCAGGATACCCTCCGAGACAAATGGGGCTTCGAGGGTCATGTGGTGTCCGATTGTTGGGCGCTGCGTGATATCCATGAAAATCACAAAGTCACCAAGACCGTGGAAGAGTCCGCGAAGCTGGCATTGGAAATGGGCTGTGACTTAAACTGTGGATGTACGTACGAGAGCTTACTGTCCGCTGTGGATAAGGGCTTGGTTTCGGAAGAGACCATTACCCGTTCCTGCGTACGGTTATTTACCACCCGCATCCTCCTAGGGCTTTTTGACAAGACCCCATACGATACCCTTGGGTGGTTGGATGTAGCAACCAAAGAGCACGAGGCCCTTGCCCATCGTGCGGCGTTAGAGAGCATGGTGCTACTGAAAAATAACGGCATTCTGCCACTTCGATTGGATGATGTGCACACCGTCGGAGTCATTGGTCCGAATGCCAACAGCAGAAGCGCTCTGATTGGAAATTATCACGGTACGGCTCAGCGATATGTAACCGTCTTAGAAGGTTTACAAGAGAAGCTGCCACAAGACGTGCGCGTGCTCTATTCCCAGGGTTGCCATCTGTGGAAAAACAATGTGGAACCGTTATCCAAGCCATCCAATTCCGACCGTTTGGCAGAGGCCAAAACCGTATGCGATTACTCCGATGTGGTGGTCCTTGTGGTTGGACTGGATGAGACCTTAGAAGGGGAAGAAGGAGACACCGGCAATTCCGATGCTTCCGGAGATAAGAAGGACTTACGCTTCCCGGGACCACAGAGAGAATTGATGAAAGCCGTTTTGGATTCCGGCAAGCCGGTAATCTTTGTAAATATGACCGGATCTGCTATGGATTTGAAACTGGCGGACGAGAAGGCTGCGGCAATCCTGCAGGCTTGGTATCCGGGGGCTTTGGGCGGCGAAGACGTGGCGGATGTATTACTTGGTAATGCTTCCCCAAGCGGCAAGCTACCGGTGACCTTCTACGAAGATACCAAGGACCTTCCGGATTTTGAAGATTACTCCATGAAGAACCGTACCTATCGGTACTTCACGGGAACCCCGTTGTATCCATTCGGATATGGTTTGACCTATGGACACTTGGATGTTGTATCTGCAACAGTGGATGAGAAACATGTTGTACATGCAACGATTCGAAACACACAAACCCTCCCATGTGAAGATGTCCTACAGGTTTATATCAAGGATGAGGACAGTGCATTTGCCGTACTGCATCCAAGCTTGTGCGGATTTGCCAGAGTATCCGTACAACCTGGCGAAGAGAAGGAAGTCCTTCTTTCTCTGCCGGACAAAGCATTCACCAGTGTGAATGAAGAAGGGGTGCGGGACATCTTCGGTAAGAATTTTTCCATCTATGTTGGATTTTCTCAACCGGATGAGCGAAGCGCAGCCCTTACTAAACAGGACACTATCAAAATCCCTTATCAATTATAAAGCGAAGACAGCATCCGTTACCCTGCGGGTGCTGTTTTCCTTTTCAAAAATATGCTACAATCGTTCCTAGGGATTTAAATTAATTTGGGGGAATCTATAGATGCTAAAAGTATTCTTAGTGGAAGACGAATATGTCGTCCGTGAGGCTATCAAGAACAATATCAATTGGAGCGAGTACGGAATTGATTTCTGCGGTGAAGCAGGAGACGGGGAAGTAGCTCTTTCCATGATCCGCAAGGAATTGCCGGATATTGTGATTACCGATATCAAGATGCCTTTCATGGACGGCATTACTTTATCTAAATTACTGAAGGAAGAATTTCCTTGGATGGAAATCATCCTGCTCACCGGATACGAAGAGTTTTCCTATGCCCAGGAAGCGATTCATATCGGTGTGGCCAGATATCTGAGTAAGCCCATCAACGGGGAAACACTCATTCATGAAATTGACGATCTCGGTCAGAAAATCCAAGAGAAAAAAGAAGAAGTTGCGATTGTGCAGAAGTACGAGCGGGAGATGGAAGAACGCACGGTTTTAGAACGCCAGGAATTCTTCAATCAGTTGGTTAGTGGCGGAAGAGATGCGGCACGGCTTTTGGAAGAGGCGAGGAAGCTGTCCTTAGACGTGTCGGCAGCTTGTTACAATATCCTGCTTCTGAAGGTGTGGTCCGACCGTCATGATATGGAGGAGTATTCCAAGACGGTAGTCTCCATGGAGGAACGTCTCCATGATATGGCGGAGCAGAAAGGGGCCCTTCTGTTTGATCGTCACTTAGAAGGCAAAGCACTGCTGTTTAAGGCAGACAGTGCGGAGGAGATGGAGGCGCTATTACAGGAATTCACCGGCTGGCTTCGTGAGATGTTTACGGAGAATCGTCACATCCATTACTTCGGTGGTGTGGGCCGTACGGTGCGGCGCATCACGGAGATTCCGGAATCCTTTGCCGTGGCAGGTCGAGGATTCGCCCATCGGTATTTGGGGGATGTGGATGCCATTCTTTTCGATAACGATCCGGTGGTATTGCACACCGACAACCTGTCGTTATCGGAATTGAATCCGAAGCGAATGGCCCATGAACGTGTAATCGAGTTCCTGCGTCGGGGAGATCTTCCGGAAGTATCCTTCTTCGTTGAGGAGTTCATTCAGGGCCTTGGCAAGCATGCCATGCAGTCCACCATGTTCCGCCAGTACATTGTGATGGATACCTACCTTACGGTGGTGGATTTCGTGGAGAGTGAATTGCAAAAATCCAGAGGCCTCATTGAGACCTTCGATGATAACCCGCGGGTAACGGCCAACGAGGAGAATGCGGTGGCTTATATGAAGCGGATTGTGGAGACGGCCTTGCAGCTTCGGGAGGATATCTCCAAGGATCGTTACTATGACGTGGTACAGGAAGCCATTACTTATATTGAAGAGCATTATATGGAGGAGGATTTCTCCTTGAACGTTTTAGCGTCCCATGTGAATTTTTCTCCGAACCATTTGAGTGCGGTATTCCGCCAGCAGACCGGTCAGCCTTTCATTAAGTATCTAACGGATTACCGTATCAAAAAAGCCAAGGAACTGCTTCGTTGTACCGGCAAGAAGAGCAGTGAAATTGCGCTTATGGTGGGTTACAAAGACGCACACTATTTTTCCTATGCCTTCAAGAAGGCCCAAGGAATGACACCAACCCAGTATCGGGGGACTTGATAAAGAGGGGATGCTATGAGCAGAAAGCATAGCGACAGAGAACATTCCCGATTGGCACTGCAGATTCGAATTTCCTATTTGTTTCTCTTGATTCCGATTGTGTTGTTCTTGATTTACATTTTCTATAATCTCTGGCAGACCAATGAACGCTATGAGACCATGCTGAACTCGGTGGTTAGTGCCAGCGAGTTTAGTTTGGATTTCAAAAACGATTATGACTATGAAACCTACCTGTTAATTGTTGGAAATAAAACACCGGAGGATTCCGAACTTCCATCACTACTCAGGGAAGCAAGACGTGTGGTAATCGGGCTGGAGCAGTATACGGATACGGATAGTAACCGAAAGCGCCTGGAGAGTGCAGCAAAGTATCTGGACAATCTGGAGACTTACCATGAGCGTATTCTTACGAATCTGGAGCAAGAGGACCGTTACGAAGAAAACATGGTCATCTGGGAGAACGATGTTCAGATTGTAACGACCCTGGTCCAGGAGACCATCAACGAGTACATCTACTATGAAAACCGGGAATTGCAGACGGCCCAGGAAGAGAACCGTGCCCATGTGATTCACATCATGCAGATTTCCATTATCATTTTTGCGCTGCTGGTGTTATCCATTATTTTCATTTCTATTTTTGTTCCAATCAGTATTACCGAACCAATCGAGCAGCAGGTGCGGGCGGAGCAACGACAGCTTCGGAAGGCGGAGTTTGAGCTGTTGCAGGCCCAGATTAACCCGCACTTTTTGTATAACACCTTGGATGCCATTGTCTGGTCGGCAGAGGCCGGGAACCAGAAACAGGTCATTCAGATGGTTGGTTCTCTGTCGGACTTCTTCCGGACATCCTTGAATCGTGGCAAGGAGATTGTTACCGTCCGGGAAGATTTACAACATGTACGTAGTTATTTGGAAATCCAACAGGTGCGCTATCGGGATATCTTAGATTATGAGATCTTGGTTCCGGAAGAGTTGTTTGCTTACCGTGTGCCGAAGATTACGCTACAGCCACTGGTTGAGAATGCCTTGTATCACGGAATTAAGAATAAGCGTGGCGGTGGAAAAATTACCCTTCGGGGGCACGAGGATAAGAACGCCTTCTATATCGAGGTGTCGGATGACGGTATTGGTATGACGGAGGAACGGTTGGAATCGGTACGTAAGGGCTTATCGGAGCAATCACCGGCGGAGCAGGAACTCTACGGCTTATATAATGTCAATGAACGTATCCGCTTGAATTTCGGCGATGAGTACGGATTGCAAATTGCCAGTGAATATGAGAAGGGAACGGTGGTTGTGGTCCGTCTCCCGAAAATTCTAACCGAAATCGTAGAAAATCCAACCGAAAAGAAATCAAAGTAAAAAATCCAACACGAAACGTTTTTTTCTCAATGTCATTTTTTCCCTCTCTGGTCTAAGATTGAAATCAACAAGGGGGTTCACCCCAAACTAGAGACCTAAGGAGGGTTTAAAATGAAGAAGAAACTGTTAACAATGTTAATGGCAGCAACAATGACCATGGGCCTTGTAGCTTGTGGCAGCAATGGTGGGGAAGCTGCTCCAACAACTGATGGTGGTGCTGATACCGAGACAGCAGAAACCACAGAAGCAGCTCCATCCGGCGACTTAATCAAGGTTGGTATCATTAACAACGATCCGAACGAGTCCGGATATCGTACTGCAAACGATGCTGATTTGAAGGCTATGTTCACTAAGGAGAACGGATACGATGCATCTTTCGCATACAGCCTTAAGAATGACGAGCAGATTCAGGCAGCTCAGCAGTTCATCCAGGATGACGTTGATTACTTACTTCTTTCCGCAGCTGATACAGCAGGATGGGACAGCGTATTGCAGGATGCTAAGGACGCTGGTATTCATGTAATCTTATTCGACCGTACCATCGATGCAGATGAGAGCCTCTATGATGCTTCCATCGTATCCGACATGGACAAGGAAGGTAAGACCGCTGTTGACTGGCTTGCAGGACAGGGCTTAGATAGCTACAAGGTAATCCACATTCAGGGTGTTATGGGATCCGCTGCTCAGCAGGGACGTTCCGGTGCTTTGGATGAGAAGGTTGCTGCAGAAAGCAATTGGGAAATCGTAACACAGCAGACCGCTGAGTGGAACGCTGAGAAGGCTCAGCAGATCGTTCAGTCTCAGATCGATGCTGGTAAGGAATTCAACGTAATCTACGCTGAGAACGATGATATGGCTAAGGGTGCTGTTGCAGCACTTGATGCAGCTGGTATCTCTCACGGTGTTGGCAAAGACGTTATCGTAATGGGCTTTGACTGCAACAAGTGGGCATTGGAAGAGTTACTTGCACAGAACTGGAACTATGATGGACAGTGCAACCCATTCCAGGCTTCCTACATTGATGAGATCATCAAGACCATCGAGAGTGGTTCCGCACCTGCAGAGAAGGTTGTCATCATGGATGAGAAGGGCTTCGATGCAACTACCATTACTCAGGAAGATGTTGACAAGTACGGAATCTAATCAGAATCAATTCTGAAACTTAAGAAGAAAAATTTTTAGGGAGGCGCGGTGCGTACCGCGCCTCTTTTTAAAAGGAACGAGGTGGAAAACTGGTGAAAGACAACAGAGTACTGGAAATGCGTGGCATTTGTAAAAGTTTTCCGGGCGTACGAGCTTTATCTAATGTGGATTTTTCGCTTAATGAAGGTGAGATTCATGCCTTAATGGGAGAAAACGGAGCAGGAAAATCCACATTGATTAAAGTTCTGACCGGTGTGTATTCCAAGGATGAGGGAACGATCACCATGAAGGATAAGGGAGAAGTGCAGATTCACTCTCCGCAGGATGCACAGAAGAACGGTATTAGTACCGTATATCAGGAAATTACGTTATGTCCGAACTTGACGGTAGCCGAGAACATGTTCATCGGTCGTACCGAGGGTGCAATTACCAATTGGAAGAAAATGAATGAGGATGCGGATAAGCTGTTAAAGCTTCTGGATATTCCGGCATCCGCTACACAGCAGCTTGCCAGCTGCTCCATCGCCGTACAGCAGATGGTAGCAATTGCAAGAGCTGTAGATATGGATTGTAAAGTTTTGATTTTGGATGAGCCGACCTCCTCCCTGGATGATCAGGAAGTGCAGAAGCTCTTTGGCTTAATGCGGAACTTAAAGGGCCGCGGTGTTGGTATCATTTTCGTAACTCACTTCCTGGATCAGGTATATGAAGTATGTGATAAAATCACCGTACTTCGTGACGGCCAGTTGGTTGGTGAGTACGAGATTAAGGATCTTCCTCGTGTGCAGTTGGTTGCGAAGATGTTGGGTAAGGAGATGGATGATCTCTCCGATATCAAGGGCGAACAGGCACCATATCATGAGAAAGATGCCGATGAAATTGTATTCGAGGCAGAGGGCTTGCAAAGCGATGCTGGAATCAAGCCGTTTGATTTTTATATTAAGAAGGGTGAAGTAAACGGATTCACCGGTTTGTTGGGATCCGGTCGTTCTGAGAGCGTACGTGCCATCTTCGGTGCAGATCGTGTTCTTGGCGGCAAGGTGAAGGTACATGGCAAGGAAGTTAAAATCCAAAAGCCATTGGATGCGATGAAGAACGGTATCGCATACCTTCCGGAGGATCGTAAGGTGGACGGAATCATTGGTGATCTGTCCGTAAGAGAGAATATTATTTTGGCACTGCAGGTGCTGACCGGTTTCTTCAAGCCGTTCTCCAAGGCACAGCAGTACAAGTTTGCAGATGAGTATATTAAGAAGCTGAATATTAAGACCGCTTCCGCAGATACTCCGATTAAATCACTCTCCGGTGGTAACCAGCAGAAGGTTATCCTGGCACGCTGGCTTTTGATGCATCCGGAATATTTGATTCTGGATGAGCCGACCCGTGGTATCGATGTCGGTACCAAGGTTGACATTCAGAAGCTGGTATTGGAATTGGCTTCTGAGGGCATGAGCGTGACCTTCATTTCATCCGAGACGGATGAGATGCTCCGTACCTGCTCACGTTTGATTGTTATGCGTGACCGCAAGGTGGTAGGAGAGCTCTTGGGAGAAGAATTGTCCCAGAATAAGATTATGAGTACAATCGCCGGAGGTGAAAACAATCATGAGTAAAACAAAAGAGAAAGACAGCTTCTTGCGTCGACTGGTGTCCAACCAGATGTTCATTCCGTTGATGGCATTGGTACTTTTGGCAATCATCAATTTGATTCATGACCCAAGCTTCTTTAAGATTTCCATGGGTCTTAACAATGCAGGAAACCATGTATTATCCGGATACTTAATTACCATTTTGGATTACGGCAGTGAGCTTGCCATTCTTGCAATCGGTATGACCTTAGTTACCGCAGCAAGTGGTGGACAGGATATTTCCGTTGGTGCAACCATTGCAATTGCAGGTTCTGCTATGTTGCATGTACTCTGCGGCGGCGTTGCACGTCCGACCGAAGTAGCTACACCGGTCATCGTAGCATTCTTAGTAGCATGCTTGGTTGGTATGTTGTGTGGTCTTTTCAATGGTGCATTGGTTGCAATCTTTAAGATTCAGCCGATGATTGCGACCTTGATTCTGTTTACTGCAGGTCGTTCTATCGCAGCATGGATCAACAACAATGAGTTGCCAATCGTTCCGGATCCGAAGTTCGGATACTTCGGTGGATTTATTCCGGGTGTGCCGATTCCGACAACGGTGTTCATTGCAGCAGCTTGTATCGTCGTTATTGCATTGGTATTGAAGTTCACCAACTTAGGATTATATACCCAGGCCGTTGGTATCAACGAGAAGTCCTCTCGCTTAAACGGTATCAATCCAACATTGATTAAGATTTTGGCTTTTGTCATCTTAGGATTATGCGTAGCAGTTGCAGCACTGATTAAGGTCAGCCGTCTGTCTACCATTAACTATTCCGTTATCGCAAAAGATATCGAAATGGATGCCATCCTGGCAGTAGCACTTGGCGGTAACTCCTTAAGCGGTGGTAAGTTCAATATCTGGGCTTCCATCTTAGGCGCTTATGTCATCCAGTTCTTAACCACAACCTTGTACAAGTTTGAGGTAAGTTCCGATGCATTGGCTGCATACAAGGCAGTCGTTGTAATTCTTCTGGTAGTATTCTCTGCACCAAGTGTTCGCGAGTACTTAGGTCGCTTCGGTAAGCAGTTACGTGCGAAGAAGGAGGTGGCATAAATGAGCAAGACAAATAAAGGAAATATCTTCACACGTGTTAGTGATACGAATATGTTGTTGGCAATTACCATTGTGGTATTTGCATTGATGTATGTAGGAGCAGCCTTATTCTTAGGCGGTGCTTTTACCAAGCCACAGGCATTTTTTAACATCTTAAATGCCAATGCGGCCCTCATTATCACATCCTGTGGTATGAGTCTTGTTATGATTACCGGAGGTATCGATATTTCTGTCGGTGGTGTAGTTGCTTTGGTTTCCATGTGCTGTGCCGTATATCTGGATTATCATGACGGTACCATCTTAGGCTCCGTACTGATTGCTCTTGGTATCGGTCTTGCTTATGGTTTGGTTCAGGGCTTCTTGGTAGCGTACCTGGATATCCAGCCATTCATCGTATCCTTGGCAGGAATGTTCTTCGCCAGAGGTATGACCACCATCGTTAACACCGCACCGTTTAATGTTTCCAACGAAGCATTTACGAAGCTGAAGTTAACCCGTATCAATGTTCCGGGCATGGGTTCCTATAACAAGCTTGGGGCATACGTTCCGGCTTATGTGGAAATCGGTGTAGTGGTAGCACTTTTGGTTGTCATCATTTTGTTTGCAGTTCTTCGTTGGACCAAGCTTGGCCGTAGCTTCTACGCAGTGGGCGGTAACAAGCAAAGTGCCTTGATGCTCGGTATTAACGTAAAGAGAACCAAGTTTTTATCACACTTGATTTGTTCCCTGCTTGCAGGTCTCGGCGGTTATGTATACTTCCTTCACGTAGGAAGTGGTGCTGCCAGCCATGCAATGGGTATGGAAATGAACGCCATTGCTTCCTCCATCATTGGTGGAACCATGTTGACCGGTGGTGTTGGTAACATTATCGGAACCCTCTTTGGCGTATTGTCTTTGAGCACGATTCAGAATATCGTTTCTTCTGCCGGATTCGATCAGGCATGGTGGACAGGAATTACCATTGCAGGAATGCTTTGCTTGTTCCTTTTAATCCAGAGTGTTATTATGGCTAAGAAGAAGAAAGCCTTAAAGACAGCGTAGGAACTTATGAAGAAAAAAATAACGTTCATGTGGCTTCTGCTCTCCATGCTGGTGTTATCCGGCTGCGGGAGCAGTCGTCCTGTAGAGACAACAGAACCGACAAGTGAGAATTCCAATATTGTGGTTGGTTTTTCCCAGTTGGGCGCGGAGTCCGACTGGAGAAGTGCCAATACGGAATCCATGAAGGATGCGTTTAGTGAAGCGGCAGGATATACCTTGGTGTTCAAGGACGGCCAGCAGAAGCAGACCAACCAGATTACGGCCATTCGTACCTTTATCCAGCAGGATGTGGACTATATTGTCCTTGCTCCTGTAACAGAGTCCGGATGGGAGTCTGTCATGGAAGAGGCCAAGGAAGCCGGGATTCCCATTATCCTGGTAGACCGTTTGGTGGATGTGTCGGACAAATCCCTCTATCAATGCTGGGTTGGATCGGATTTTGAATTGGAAGGTAAGAAAGTCTGCGAGTGGTTGCACCAGTACACCCTGCAGAATGACATTGCTGCCGAGGACTTGCATATCGTGGATTTGCAAGGGACCTTAGGATCTACCGCACAGCTTGGAAGATCCAGAGGGCTGAATGAAGCGGCCATCGAGCATGGCTGGGATATTGTAGCCCTTCGGGATGCGGACTTTACCCAGGAGAAGGGTAGAGAGGTTATGACCTCCCTGCTTCGTACTTATGACAACATCAACGTGGTATACTGTGAGAACGATAACGAAGCTATTGGTGCCATCAAGGCCATTGAAGCAGCTGGATTGGTTCCGGGCAAGGATATTGCCAACGGTGAGATTATGGTGCTGTCTTTCGACGGCATCAATGAAGAGGCGTTGGAATATGCCAGAGAAGGGAAGATTGCCTGCATCGGCGAATGTAATCCCCTCCATGGACCTCGTGTGGAGGCGATGATTCAGGCGTTGGAGCGGGGCGAGACTCCGGAGAAGTACAATTACGTGGAAGAGCATATTTTTAGTGCGCTTCCGGATGTTGCATCCATTACCGTTGACGGTGTGGAGTATGCGGTGACTGAGCCGGTTATGAAAGAGAAAGAATAGGAACTTTTTGAGCCTTTTTAGATGCCAGGGTGTGTTGCACCCTGGCATTCTTATATGTAGCGGCTGTGTGGATGGGGGATGTTTTGGGCGGTGGCAGAGGGATTCGGAGATTTTGGGAATCCCTCTGCCTGGATTGGCTGTTTGGCTGGTGTTGGCAGGGGTGGCGGCATAGGGATTCGGAGATTTTGAAATTCCCTATGCCTTTTGTAACGGATGGAAGGGTATAATCTTAGAAAAAGGCATAGGGAAAAGCAAAAAAGAGAAATCCCTATGCTTGGGCAAGATTAATAGGATGGTATTTCTGATAAAATGGCATAGGGATTGTGCGATTATGAGAATCCCTATGCCGATGGCATTTTTTTAAATGAATCTGAAGGGGAAGAATATATGAAAAAGCTAATTTTATACGGTGATTCCAACACCTATGGCTACGATCCAAGAGATTTCTTCGGTGGAAGATATGAAGAAGAGATTCGATGGGCCGGAATTGTGAAGCGGGAATTACAAGGCGAATATGATGTCATTGAGGAAGGTATGAATGGTCGATGCTTGCCGCGGGTATCAGATGGATTATTCCAAGAGTTGGTGCGAAGCACAAATGCAGAAGATATGTTAGCTATGATGCTTGGAACCAATGATATTCTTCTAACTAGCAGACCGGATGTAAGTAGGACAGTGGAAAGAGCGGAAGCAATCCTAGATTATGTAAAGAATAATTGCGTCGGAACCTTCCTATTAATCGCACCGCCACATATCAGCAACAGCTATCCGGACTTGCAGCCATATCACGATTGCTCGGTGGAGATGAATCGACGCTTCCTAGAACTTGCACAGCAATACAATATTGATGCGGTGGATGCGGGAGGCTGGAACATTCCCATGGGATCCGACGGCGTACATTTTACGGAACAGGGGCATCTTGAGTTTGCGAAACGATTCCTGCAGAATCTACATACCATATAGAGCTTGTATACAAGACGTGGTAAAATGTAAAAAAGAAAAGAACCATGTAGTTTCCATAGGAGGTGACGCTATGGGATCGATTCTAATCAAAGATACCACAAGAGAAGAACGGGAGCAGATCATTCGTGCGTCCTTAGATTGCGGAGGCGGATGCGAGAATTGCTCTTCCTGCTGGCTGGGCGGCGGAAGCCCATGGGATATTTATCAGGATTACATCGATGGCAAGCGGGAAATCCGAGAGATTAACATGAGCTATATGCAACAGTATCGCCAGGACCGGGATATTAAGGGGTGATGGGATGATGGAAATACCGGTAATTGCAACATCCACCCCGGAAGAGCGAAGAGCCTATATTAAGGACCGTTTCCCATGTATTTCCGATTGTGATATGTGCGGACTGTGTAAGGTCTTTCGTGGCCAGGACGCAGAGGTGGCCTTTCGGGATTATATTGAGGGTAAGCGGGATTTTATGGAAGTCTTTTCAGACTATAAGTAGTGTATGAAACTCAGTTGAGGGTATATAAAAAAGAAAAGTGGAGGTTTACAAAATGGCAAAAGTAATCTTATTAAATGGTAGTCCACATGTACACGGCTGTACAGCAACTGCGCTGGACGAGATGATTCGCACATTCGAAGCGGAGGGCGTGGAAACCGAACTTATTCAGGTGGGAAATCAGGCCATCCGGGGATGCGTTGCTTGCGGTTCCTGTGCAAAGACCGGCAAGTGCGTATTCGATGATCTGGTGAATGAAGTGGCGAAAAAATTCGAAGAGGCAGATGGCCTGGTGGTAGGAAGCCCGGTTTATTATGCGTCTCCAAACGGAACCATTCTGTCTTTTATGGACCGCTTGTTCTACAGTACCTCCTTCTCCAAGCAGATGAAGGTTGGAGCAGCAGTGGTAAGCTGCCGTCGTGGCGGTAACACCGCAAGCTTCGATGTATTGAATAAGTACTTCACCATCAGCGGCATGCCGGTGGCATCCAGTACCTATTGGAACCAGGTTCATGGATTCACTGCAGAAGATGTGAAAAAGGATTTGGAAGGCTTGCAGACCATGCGCAATCTGGCGAAAAATATGTCCTTCATGATGAAGTGCTTTGCGGAAGCCAAGAAGGCAGACATCATTCCTCAGTTGGAGCGTGGTGCATTCACCAGCTTCCCGGACGGAAAATAATATAGTTTGACCAGGGCGCTTGCTCTGGTCATTTGTATATCATGTTATAGGGGAGTGGGGGTATGGAAAAAATAATTGCAGCCTGCGGAAATGATTGCTCTGCGTGTCCTAGATATACGGCACATCCATATGAAAAGACGGAAGAACAATTGCGACATACGGCGGAGCTGTGGATGAAAATCGGATATCGAGATCATCTGGTCTCCAATGAGGAAATCGCTTGTTTTGGATGTAAGCCGGAGAACTGGTGTAGATATGGAGTTGCAAAATGTTGCGAAGAGAAGGGCATTTCTAATTGCTCGGAATGCAATGAATATCCTTGCGACAATATGAAAGAGTGCTTTGAGGTAACGAAGTCCTTTGAACCAATGTGTAGAAAAGTCTGCACCGATGAGGAATATGAGATGCTAAAGAGAGCATTCTTTGAAAAAGAGAAGAACTTAAGCTGAATGAATTACAGCCAATTACTTCTTTCCATGAGTATAGGTATCTGTTATTATTACAACAGAAGACATACATGGGGTATTGGCGCAGCTGGGAGCGTGCCTCAATGGCATTGAGGAGGCCATGGGTTCAAGTCCCATATGCTCCATAGGAAAAAGCACTAGCAGTATAGCTGGTGCTTTTTATTATTCAACAAATGATACTTGTTGCACATCAGATGAATGTCAAAGTAATTGAGTGATATAATAATTTCAGAGCATTTGAGTACATAAGGATAAGCGGATTCATTGATGAACTAAAAGATAAAAATCTTAAAGGGTGTCGATATGAGGAGAATACAATTAGAGGGAAGACAAATAGGCTGGCTACAGGTGCTTGGTAGAGCTGCGGTAGAAGGCAACTCTCACAGGGCTATGTTCAGATGCAAATGCCAGTGTGGAAAAGAATGTTCTTATGAGCGGGGAAAGTTACTCAAGGGAGAATATCCAGCATGTCCTGATTGCATGAGAAATCCGGAAAATAAAGACGTGTTAGATGAATTAGCTATTCAGATTGCAGAGGGGTTCGCTGAAGAGGTGCGAATTGAAAAAGAGAAGAATAGGGAGAGTGCGAATAATCAACCTATAGAACTGAATTTGTCGGATGAGCAGAATCAGTTTATTGAACTCGCAGTACAGGGGAATAATATTCTTGTTGATGCTTGTATTGGTAGTGGAAAGACTACGGCAATACAGGCTCTTTGCAATGCACTTCCAACTTCCAAGCGTGTTCTATATTTGACATACAATCGACTTCTTAAAGTTGATGCGAAAAGACGCATTCGCAATAAGAATGTATTAGTTACAAACTATCATGGATATGCAAGCAGAGTGCTACGAGAGCAAGGCATTAGTGCAGGAGTGTCTGATTTAATTCAGAAGTATCTAGAATTAAAACCGGAACTTGAAAGCTATGATGTTTTAATCATTGATGAATATCAGGATATTGAGCAAGAATTTGCAGATATGTTGGAACATCTTAAATTCATGAATCCAGCCATGCAGATTGTAGTGGTTGGGGATATGGAACAGAAGATATATGATAAGACTTCCCTTGATGTTCAGGATTTTATTTGTCATTTTCTAGGAAACTATATACAACTTCAATTTACGAAGTGTTTTCGTTTGTCTTCCGATCATGCAGCAATGCTCGGAAGAATATGGGGAAAAACTATCGAAGGTGTAAATGAAGACTGTATAGTTGAGGAGATGGGTTCTTCTCAAATTGTGGAGTACTTAGCGAGTCTAGATACGAAGGATATCTTATGTTTAGGTATGAGAACAGGCTTGATGTCGCGAGTCTTAAACACGCTTGAATTACAGTATCCGGAAAAGTTTAATAAGAGAACGGTGTATGCCAGCATACGAGATCAGGATGCAAATTCGGTTGATCCTAAGAAGAATGCAGCTATATTTACTACATATGATAGTAGTAAAGGAATGGAAAGACCGATTTGTGTTGTCTTTGATTTTACAGAGATATATTGGAATTTTCGAAGTGAAAATGCCTTCTCTAATTATCAGATTTTACGAAACATTTTTTGTGTAGCTGCCAGTCGTGGAAAGCAGCATATTATTTTTGTAAAAGATAATGAATCTATGCTATCGGAGGAAACACTATCAACTGCAATTTGGCATGAAGATAGAACACTTCACTTAAGTGTAACAGATCTATATGAGTTCAAGTATAAGGAAGATGTGGAGGATTGCTATAAATTACTTGATATAAGAAAAATAGAGGTGGATGATGTTAGTCCGATTCAAATTAAGGGAAAGGACGAGATGATTGATTTGACACCATGCATAGGCATATTCCAGGAGGCATCCTACTTCAATAATTATGATATTGATACAGAGATTGAAGCGCGGTTAATTCATGCTCCTAGCATGCGCCATCTGTACAACAGTAATATTCGTGAATCCGTTGAGAAGCAAATATTGTTTTTGACGGCAATTGAAACTCATTTGCTTCGATATATGACACAGGTAAGTATTCCTTTTGTTTCAGATAATCAAGTTAAGCAGATACATCGCCGTCTTGCAGAGCGATTGAATAAGGATGAGGATGTTCAAGTTCCCTGCGAATTATCTTTTTATGATAATGAAGGTAGAATGATATTTGATGCAAGTGGATTTGCAGACGTTGTAAAAGATGATGTTGTTTATGAATTAAAATTCGTATCCGAACTTCAGCATGAACATTTTCTACAGTGCGCAACATACATGTTGGGATTAAATAAACCGGAAGGTATTCTTTGGAACACGAAGAGCAATGAACTGTTTTCAATACATATTCCAGACAGGGATAAGTTAATGAAGCAGATAGCAAAAACGGTTACAAAGCGTTGCCTAAATAGAGTTCGCCCTCAAAGTGAAGGAAAGAATCGCATTAGTATCTCTTCAGATAAGCCTGAAAAATTTGCAGTTATTGATACAGAAACAAACTGGGAAGATCAGGTGATGTCCATTGGTATAGTAACTGCTGAAGACAAATCGTTTAAAGTGATTGGAGGCATGTATTATGTTATTACCCCTGAAGTGAATGTAGGGGGGATGTATGAATCGGTGTTGTATCCAAAAGATTTAGATACTGTGGTTCAATGCTCGCGAAATGAAGCAATTGCGCAAATATCTATAATGCTTGCACAAGAGGGCATAAACAAGATTTTTGCTTACAATGCATCATTTGATTTTAACCATCTGACAGCGCTGAGAGGATTTCAGTGGTATGACATCATGCGTTTGGCTGCGTATAAGCAGTACAATCCAAAGATTGATGGACGAGTGGAATGTTATAAAAATGGAAGAATGAAGAAAGGTTATGGAGTAGAACCAATTCTTCAAATGCTTTTGGATAATAGGAGATACCGAGAGACACATAATGCATTTTATGATGCGGTAGATGAATTGAAAATAATGCAATTGCTTGGGCATCCATTATACAAATATGATATTGCTCAATTAAAAGATACTGGAATAGGACAACAGGAGTTTATCGCAAAGAAGCAATCTCTGTCAGAAATGAGTGAGAGACATGCATCTGTGAACGATAACAGGGAGAACTATTCGGTGGAGACAGATGTACCAGTATCGTATAATTCAATGAATCAATCTCATATGAAAGAGAGTAGAACGCCTTTTCCTGCGCAGATATATACATCTCAACAGGCTGCAGATGCTTTAGATGTTAGTACTAGTACAGTGTACAATCTAATAAAAAGAGGTGAGATCAGCGCCGTTAAACGTGGAAACAGATATGAAATTGATGTGAATTCAGTTGATCAATATATTGAAAGAGAAGAAAGAAGACGGCAATTATCAGTTGTTACGGGATTGGCATTTGCAGGAGGTATGATTATTCTTTTGCTAGTTTTCCTTGCATCACTTTAGAATCGAGGCAAAGAAAGAGGGACCATAATCGGTCCCTCTTTCTATCGTATACTCCAAAGTATCGCATCCACTTTCTTGATATCAGAAATCCATGCGTAATCTGGTAGATAGTGATTAAACTCTTTTACGCACGTAATGCCATCAGCACTTTCTAGAAAGCTACTATACCAATTCTCCATTTCGGAATAGAGAGTTATAGCATTCTGTAATCGCTGTTCATTTGTAGCTCCGGTTAGTTTGATATTAAGATTCTGGACGACATAGCGATCCCAGATGGGTTTCGTTGGATTGATGGATGCCAGCATCTTGCTTGAAAAAGAAGGCTCTAGGTTTCCTGTGTTCTCGTATAAGTATGTGAGAATCTCATCAAAGGTAGGGTTCTTATGCTTTATACTCTCGAAATATGAGTAGTAGACTTTTCGCCATTTCTCATTACGACGGACAATATAGAATCCATTGAACAGTCGCTGGAATTCAGCGTCGGAAGCAATGTCTGTGGTCATCACATGTTCCATGATATATTGATATCTATCTAGGCCTAAGCTTGTGGCTAAGCGTTTTTCTAAGATTTCTTTTACATTTATCTCCATGGTGGTTTCCTCACATACGTGATATTAAATATAAATATCCTGCCATTATTTACTTCCAATTATATCACTGTTCTTTTGGGATGAAGTGAAAATGGAGTTGCTTGCAGTACGGTTCTGTGATATAAAGAAATTAATTAAATAGAGGGCATGTACCATAAAATGAAAACATTGTTTTCGTATGTTTATTCTGGCTTGTGAAAATGAACCCTTATAAACATGATAAAACAAAGCATTAATTTTATCTTACTTTGCCTAACACGGGCGATGCGTTTGTAAGGACGGATTGTTACTTGTGTTAGGTATTTTTATGCCCTCCTATAAGAGAATATAGGAGGTTATTTTTTATGAAACCAGAAGACATGCGAATTGTCGAAAAGAAAATCAACTATGAGTTTAAGGAGAAAAGTTTACTGCAGCAGGCGTTTGTGCGGAAATCATACGCCGTTGAGCATGGGTGCGTAGACAATGAAGTCCTAGAATTTATAGGGGATAAGGTATTGGATCTAGTTGTGATTCAGTTACTGGTGGAAGAACATTGCAGTATGACAATGGAGTGGAAGTATCGCCAGCAGGCAATGTTGCAAAAGAAGCGAATAATGAATGAGCCCAATGTGCTTCATTCAAACAAAACGGAAGGCGAATTAACAGAGATTAAGAAGGCGTTAGTTCAGCGAAAAAATCTAGCCCGACGTATCGATGAATTAGGATTCATTAATTATATTACGATGAGCCAGAGTGATATCGATAATCGTGTATATGAAAATGCTTCAGTCAAGGAAGATTTATTTGAAGCAATCCTAGGTGCCATTGCAATTGATTGTAAGTGGGACATGAAAGATTTGAAGCGAGTAGTGGATCAGATGCTACAGCCAGATTTGAGTGAAGGAGATACTAATTATGTAAGTGAACTCCAGGAATGGTCGCAGAAGAAGTATAACGTCTTACCTAGCTATGATATAAAGGAGTTTACCCTCGATTATATTAATAATCCAAATTACATTTATGATTGCACAAGTCATCGACGTATAGACTGTAATCCTGGGTATATAGCGTACTTGAGTATCCCTGGAATTGCACAGACTATTCTTGGATTTGGAAGTACACAAAGTGAAGCGAGGAAGGATGCAGCGCGTTACGCACTAAAAGTATTAGAAGAGCGTGATTTGCTGTTTAGCATGAAGGATGAGATTGATGAACCAAGTCGAGATCTAGCCATCAACCAGCTAGAAATCTTATCAAGTAGAGGATATTTTTTGCGTCCGGAATATGATTTTGAGGAATCGTATGATGAAGATGGTCATTCTATCTGGCATTGCGTAGCATATATACCAGAAACACAAGCTATGTGTTCAGCAGAGTCTTCCGTCAAGAAAGAGGCAAAAAAAGATGCGGCTTATAAGCTTTTAATCTATCTTTTGGAGGATTAGGCTTATGGGAAAAGAAAAGAAGCAAAGCGGAAACATTTATCCGTTTGATGTAAAGAAGTGTCCAATTTGTAACAAGCCGGTGAAGACAAGAGGATGGTATTGCAACTCCTGTGTCAGGAAAACAAATAAACTAAGCGCATTTTTGGTTGAACGATTTAACTTGAAGTATCCTGTAGAAAAAGCAATGGTTGCTAGAATGGCTGAGATGTACCCAAATGTTCCAGATATCTTTGAGTATATATATGATAACCCACAGTCTATATTTGCTTATTTTGCACTCTCCAAAGAGAAAAGAAGATTATTGCGTGAATCATATAAAGCAAAGAAGAATGATAACGATACGTTGTCGATGGATAATACTCCAAAGTACATTTTGAATTATTTTAAAGATAGAGAGGATTTGCTACTTCTAAATGTATTTGGCAAGGCTGCAGACGCTAAGATCCAGTGCCGCTGTTTGAGATGCGATAAGAGTTTTGTGGTTACATGGGATAATCTAAGGGATAGCTTCCATAGATGTGATAGTACTATTTCAACAGGTGAATGCATGGTGATGCGGTTTTTGCAGGAACTGGGAATCCGATATAAAACTCAGTTTGACACATTGATTTGTCGTAATCCAAAGACGAAACATCAGTTACCGTATGATTTTGAACTGGTTGATAGGAAAGTGATTATTGAGGTTCAAGGAAGGCAACATTTGAACTTTATAAAGTACTTCCATACGACGGAGGAGGCATTTGAATATCAGCAGTTTAAGGATAAAGTGAAACGCGATTATGCTATCCAAAAAGGTTATCAGTTTATAGAATTATATTATGATGATTTCAAGAAGGATAAGTATAAAAGAATCATTCTCGAGAGGTTGAATTATGAAGCAGCCAATTAGACATCATTATATTCCTAGATTTCTTATTCGGCCATTTTGTGATAATCAGAAGGAAGCACTGTATTATGACAAGCACACGAAGACAAGTAGTGTAAGGGCACCTGAAGAAATCTTTATGGCAAGAAATTTGTATAGAGATTCTATAAATAACGAGGATAATCCGGTACAGATTGAGAATGATCTCTCGAAGTTCGAAAATGAAGCTTCTCGTATTATTGCAAAACTGCGGAAAGATGATGACATTCTTATTTCAACTGAGGACGAGGAAAAGTTGCGTATATTCTATGCAATTATGGGGTTCCGTTCGGAACGTACAGCACAGGCATTTGGAGATAATGCTTCAGAAGAGATGTCGGCGTACTACTCATTTTACCAAGAAGATGGTAATCTCACAGATTTTTGGAAAAGAAACCTTGGGGCGTTAGTTAATTGTCGTAGCTTGCGAGAGATACTAGATCATCCATCGATTGATGACCCTATTAAGCTTTTTATGGGACGGGATGCATTTGGAATCTTTGGCATTTATCCAATGGTAATTGAACGAAGAGGCGGAGAGGATTTTATTCTCGGCGATAGTTATCCGCTCGTGGTTGAAGGCGTTTTTCCAGATGGATTATCGGCACCGGTATACTGGGTATATCCTATTTCTCCTTCAAGAGCACTAATTTATGTTGCAAACGGTGCTGAAGGAGCACCTATAAAGGTAACTGGATTTGAAAAGGATTTCTTTGCAAAACCTCGTCTTCAACGCGATAGAAAAACGCTTAAAGTGTCATTGAAAAAAGTCTATGAAAAGCAAGTTAGTAACATCAACCAGATGATTATTAATGCATCAACAGAAGGACTTGTTTTTCAAAAAAATACTTTTCATAAATATTTTTAGGTTTACAAATCATGTGGGCGCTGTCTTCTTACTTATGTGGAGGTATGCGCCCCTCTTTCTATAATTTTGTAGTAAAATATCAATGATAAAAGTACTTAGAGGAGAGGCGGATAATACACAAAGCGTGAAGAATTAAATAAGTGGGGTGTTTTTATGAAGAGGAAATTGTTTGGAAACGTAGCAGTATCATTAATCGTATGTACGATAGGCGCTATCGCCGGTATTGCAATGATGGCGCTTGCCGGAAGTGCAATGAAAGATGATGATAGGGAGGGAAGAGTATGAGGAGAACATGGCTACTTGTTGGGATGAGCGTGATGCTTATGTTATCTGTCAGCGCATGTGGAACCAAGACTGAGAACACGGCAACACCACAGGCACCGGATGCTGAACCGGTAATTGAAGAGCCTGCAACAGAGGAACCGGAAGCAGAGGAATCGGATACAGGACTAGCAAATCCTTGGACAGAGTCTGACCGAGAAGGGGTTTTGGCCGCTACCGGATTCGATTTGAATGTTCCGGATGAAGCTGAGAATGTAGTGTACAGCTATATGGAAGCGGACAAGATGGCGCAGGTAAGCTACGTGATGAATAACCATGATTGGACCTATCGCGTGCAGCCAACCGACGGGCTGCAGGATATTTCCGGCATGTATTATGAATGGGTTGCAGAAGAGGACACGAATGTTGCTAACCACGAGGCGGAGATCAAGGCTTATGTGGAGAACAATGGAGATCCCGATAACCTGGATGATATGTTTAGTGTGCAGGTGTTGAATTGGTATGATGCTACAGAGGGTGCAACACATTCAGTTTCTATTTCCGGCGGCGCAGTAGACGGTCTGGATTTGAGCGTGTATGCGGAAGATATGTGGATGAAATAAAGAGCATTGAAGAAGCCTCGGACGAGCTGTTCCGAGGCTTCTATTTTTATTTCAGTAATCCGTTCTCCTGCATCTTCATGGCACGCACCTTCAGTGGCAAACCGAAGAGGGTAATGAAACCTTCTGCATCGTGGTGATCGTACAAATCACCGGTAGTAAAGCTTGCCAAAGACTCGCTGTACAAAGAGTATGGAGAAGTGGTGCCGGCCTTGATGATGTTGCCCTTGTAGAGCTTGAACTTCACTTCGCCGGTGACATATTCCTGGGTGGAGGTGACAAAAGCCTGAACTGCTTCCCGAAGAGGAGTGAACCACTTGCCTTCGTATACGATCTGTGCCAGCTTATTGCCCATGTCCTTCTTCACTTCCATGGTAGCACGGTCAAGCACCAGTTCCTCTAACTGGGCATGTGCTTCCATCAGAATCGTTCCGCCCGGAGTCTCATAGACGCCACGGCTCTTCATACCAACCACACGGTTCTCAACGATATCGACAATACCGATGCCGTGCTTGCCACCGAGGCGGTTCAGCTCACGAATGATATCAGACACCTTCATTTTCTTGCCGTTGACGGAGGTTGGGATACCTTTCTCAAAAGTCATGGTAACATATTCGCCCTCATCCGGAGCCTTCTCCGGAGAAACACCAAGAACCAACAGATGGTCGTAGTTCGGCTCATTGGCAGGATCCTCTAACTCCAAGCCCTCGTGGGAGATATGCCACAGGTTACGGTCACGGCTGTAGCTCTGATCTGCGGAAAATGGCAGGTCAATGCCGTGTGCCTTACAGTATGCAATCTCGGATTCTCTGGAATCCATGGTCCACTTATCATCACGCCAAGCAGCAATGATTTTCAGGTCCGGAGCCAAGGCCTTAATACCCAGCTCAAAACGAATCTGATCATTTCCCTTACCGGTAGCGCCGTGGCAGATAGCAGTAGCGCCTTCCTTGCGGGCAACTTCTACCAGCTTCTTGGCGATACCCGGACGTGCCATAGAGGTTCCCAATAAGTACTTGTTCTCGTAAACCGCACCGGCCTGTACGCAAGGAACAATGTAGTCGTCGCAGAACTCATCGGTAATATCTTCGATATAGAGCTTGGAAGCGCCGGATAACTTCGCGCGTTCTTCCAGTCCGTCCAATTCTTCGCCCTGACCGCAGTCGATGCAGCAGCAGATCACTTCGTAGTCATAATTCTCCTTCAGCCACGGGATGATAGCAGTGGTATCCAATCCGCCGGAGTAAGCCAACACAATCTTTTCACTCATAATCTTTTTCTTCCTTTCCTTTTGATCCTGTAAAAAACAGAATCGTATGCAACCGGCTTAGCTTGCAGTAATACCTTTTTCCTTTTTCAGACGCCTTCCCTAAAAGCGTAAATCTTTTTTCCTTTTTCGACTTGTCAGTCTTTTTCCTTTTGCTTGCTAAACCGCTTGCTGATTCTATGCAATAATATACAATAACGTTTTTCGATAATCAAGTATAAAATATGTACAATAACTATGCTATATATAAAGATAATCATGTGAATTTCGCTCTTGCATACCGAAAATACAAAATGTATAATTATGCAATAATAATGATAGTAATATTCAATCGCAATTGTCAGGCGACTTGATGTATACTAGGTTGTGTCTGTATAAAGATGCACAAAATGCCTCATTTATATAGAAGATGTGGCTTGTGGAAAAAGGAAGGAAAAGGATTACAAATGGTAAAAGTAGGAATCGTAGGCTCCACCGGATATGCCGGAGCGGAGCTGGTGCGACTGCTTCTTGGTCACAAGGAAGCACAGATCGTATGGTATGGCAGCAAGAGTTATGTGGAGGAGAAATACGCCAACGTCTATCGCAACTTCTTCCAATTGGTAGAAGATGACTGCTTAGAGGATAAGCTGGAAGAAATGGCGAAGGAGGTGGATGTGATTTTTACCGCTACACCCCAAGGCTATCTTGCGGGACTCTTATCGGAAGACATCTTAAACTCCTGCAAGGTCATTGACTTGTCGGCAGATTATCGAATCAAAGATGTGGCAGTCTATGAACAGTGGTACAACATAGAACATAAGAGCCCTCAGTTCATTGGGGAGGCGGTGTACGGCCTCTGCGAGGTGAATCGGGAGGACATTAAGAAGGCACGCCTGGTTGCCAATCCGGGCTGTTTTACCACCTGTTCCATTCTAACGGCATATCCTCTGGTGAAGGATGGCTATATTGATCCCAATACCCTCATTATTGATGCAAAAAGCGGAACCAGTGGCGCCGGCCGAGGTGCCAAGCAGCAGAATCTGTTCTGCGAAGTGAATGAGAGCATGAAGGCTTACGGGGTGACGAATCATCGACATACACCGGAGATTGAAGAACAGTTGGGCTATGCCTGCGGCAAGGAAATCCTGGTGAATTTCACACCACACTTGGCACCCATGAATCGTGGTATCTTAGCAACGGAATATGCGTCATTGAACCGGGTGAGCTTACCGGATGGATCTGTTGGATATCCAACGGAAGAGATGATCCGTGCTTCCTATAAGAAGTATTACGATAAGGAATTCTTCGTTCGCGTATTGGAAGGAGATACTCCGCCGGAGACCAAGTGGGTAGAGGGATCCAACTTCGTGGATATCAATTTTAAAATCGATCCCCGCACCCATCGCGTGGTGATGATGGGAGCCCTGGATAATCTGGTAAAAGGGGCGGCCGGCCAGGCACTGCAGAATATGAATTTGTTATTCGGACTGGATGAGACGGAAGGTCTTCGAATGGCACCGATGTTCCCGTAAGGGAGTTTTGTAAGGAAAAGAAAGAGAAAAAAGAAAGAAGATGAAAACAGTGGACTTTGCAGTACGTGCAATGACGATGGAGGATTACGAAGCGGTCCATGAGTTGTGGATGACCATTCATGGATTTGGAATTCGTAGTGTGGACGATTCCAGGGAAGGAGTGGAGCGGTTCTTAGCCCGCAACCCCGGAATCAGTGTGGTAGCGGAATCCGGTGGAGCAATTGTAGGTTCCATTCTCTGCGGCCACGACGGCAGACGTGGTTGTTTTTACCACGTATGTGTGCGAGAAGATATGCGCCGTCAGGGTATCGGTAAGGCCATGGCAACGGCGGCCATGCGACAGCTTCAGGAAGAAAACATCAGTAAGGTGAATCTGGTGGCATTTAAGCGCAACGAAGTGGGCAACCAGTTCTGGCATGAGGAAGGCTGGCAGTTGCGGGATGATTTGAATACCTATGATTTTTTGCTGAACGAAGAGAACATTACGAATTTTAACAGCTAGGGGGAAGAGGATGAAAGTAATAGCAGGCGGTGTAACCGCAGCAGAAGGTTTTGCAGCAGCAAGCTGTGAAGCCAATATCAAATACAAGAACCGCACGGATATGGCCATGGTGTACTCCAAGGAGCCTTGTGTCTGTGCAGGAACCTTTACCAGTAACGTGGTAAAGGCGGCTTGTGTGAAATGGGACATGCAGGTGGTCTCCTCCGGGAAGCTCCTACAGGCGGTGGTGATTAATTCCGGAATTGCCAATGCGGCAACGGGAGCGGAAGGATTCGCAGCTTGTGAAGCAACCGCCAAGGCCGTAGAGACAGCCCTCCAGGTCCCATATGAACAGGTGGCAGTGGCTTCCACCGGTGTCATCGGCATGCAGCTTCCGGTGGAGAAGTTAACCGCCGGTGTACAGAAGATGAGCAATACCTTATCGGATTCCATCGAAGCCGGAACGGATGCTTCCAAGGCCATTATGACCACGGATACGGTGAATAAGGAAGTGGCAGTTACCTTCGAACTTGGTGGCAAGAAGGTTACCCTTGGAGGCATGAGCAAGGGCAGCGGCATGATTCATCCCAATATGTGCACTATGCTGGCTTTTTTAACCACGGATGCAGCAATTGAGAAGCAGCTTCTTCAGGAAGCAACCTCCGCGGTGGTGGCGGACACCTTCAATATGATTACGGTGGATGGGGATACTTCCACCAACGATACCTTGCTTGTAATGGCCAACGGCTTAGCGGGCAATCCGGTGATTACGGAAAAAGATAAAGATTACGAGACTTTCGTGGAAGCTCTGCGCTATGTCTGTGAAACCTTAGCCAAGAAAATGGCGGCAGACGGAGAAGGAGCCAGCAAGCTTTTCGAAGCAACGGTGGTGAATGCCAAGTCCAAAGAGGATGCCAAGACTTTAGCCAGAGCAATCGTAGGAAGCAACCTGTCCAAGGCAGCCATCTTCGGATGCGATGCCAACTTCGGACGGTTCCTATGTGCCATGGGTTATAGCGGTGCGGTATTCGATGAAACGGATGTGGAGCTGTTTTTCAAAAGTGAGAAGGGTACACTACAGGTCTTTGATCATGGAACACCGCTTGCATTCGACGAAGAGAAGGCACTTTCCATCATGCAATCCTCTGCCGTTACCGTATATGCAGATATGCATGAAGGTGATGGAAATGCAACAGCTTGGGGCTGTGACTTAACATACGATTATGTTAAAATAAATGCAGATTATCGGTCATAATGATTATCGTTCATAAGAAGAAACAGGCTTTAAGGTAGTACGTGTAAATAGTCTAGCGGTGATATGTCAAGATGAAAAATCTTGAAAAGTCCCTTTCTTTTTGGTTATTTTTCAAAAAAGAAAGAACGACCGCCTAAGCCCTGCCGTACTGTTTCAAAAAAACAGGGCGTTAACTCCTAAAGTAGTATTTACTACTTTGAAACAGGAGCTTTGTATAGCTGATTAGTCTTCAGCATACTGTAGACCAATCTAGCAAATTTACGGGCAGTAAGTGCGAGTGCGCGTTTGTGCTGGTTCCTGTTGACTTCTTTGTATTTGATGTCGTAGAAGCGCTTGTATTCTGTGTCGCAACACACGTGAGACCAAGCTC
>FPAN01000005.1 GCA_900116395.1 Lachnospiraceae bacterium XBD2001
TCTTAAAATACTACCTGTGTGAAGGAGCTTGGTCTCACGTGTGTTGCGACACAGAATACAAGCGCTTCTACGACATCAAATACAAAGAAGTCAACAGGAACCAGCACAAACGCGCACTCGCACTTACTGCCCGTAAATTTGCTAGATTGGTCTACAGTATGCTGAAGACTAATCAGCTATACAAAGCTCCTGTTTCAAAGTAGTAAATACTACTTTAGGAGTTAACGCCCTGTTTTTTTGAAACAGTACGGCAGGGCTTAGGCGGTCGTTCTTTCTTTTTTGAAAAATAACCAAAAAGAAAGGGACTTTTCAAGATTTTTCATCTTGACATATCACCGCTAGACTATAAATGACTCATGGCATCTAAGAATGCCACCGCAAAGCTTCCCATACCCTGCATCTTCTCTGCCGCTTCCCGTCCGGCCGCATCAAAAAGACGCACCCCTTCGGTAAGGCCTTCCCAGGCATCCCCGGTCGCAGCCATGGAGGCTGCCAATAATGCCGATTCCATACATCCGCTTCCGGTCATGTGGGTGAAGACTTCTCCACCACCCGGCTTGTCCACAGTCTTACTTTTCCACACTAGATAGTCTCTTGGTCCACTCATCATCACCGCAGCCCCGGTCCGGGTGGATAACTCTTGCAGCGCCTCTTCCGATACGTGGATACTTCCCGTCTCTACACCCAAGGATGCGCCCACGCCATTGCACAGATACCCAATCTCTCCCGCATTGCCACGGATACAGGTAATGCCGCCAATCTCCAATAGGCGTGATGCTAAGTCTCTTCGAAAAGCGCTCACACCGACTCCCACCGGATCCAACACCACCGGAATTCCACGTTCCTTGGCCCGTTGCAACGCCAGTTCCATAGCCTTCGCCTTCTCGGCGGAGGGCATCCCCAGATTCAGAAGCAGTCCGTCTGCAATCTCCACCACCTCTTCCACTTCCTCCGGTGCTTCGGCACAGATGGCATACCCGCCGGCTGAGAGCACCAGATTCACACAGGATTCCCTGGTGACACCATTGGTGATCATATGAATACGTGGTCCCTGTTCTCTTATTCGGCTCATAAAATCCCCCTATCCGATGTCACAAATATAAAAGGACGCCCATTCGGACGTCCTGTAAGTTCAATCTTCTATGCATGTGCATAGTCTTGCGCTATGTTCCCTACGTTGGCATTATCCAAATCAGGTTGAGGGTCATGTAGTTCCGCTACATCTCTCAGCCGCCAACAGCAGCTCCCCTAGTTTGTATTCTGTTTCCAAAAATATTATGTGCAAATCATGTTGGAAATGCAACACTTTTTTATTCGGATTTGCATCCACCGCAAGCCGCACAGGCACTTGGTGTGGTTGCACAACCACCCAAGGCGGTCTCCCGCAGCTCCGGAGGAAGACGCTTGCCCACCTTGTACATGGCCTCCATCATCTCATCCAACGGAATGAGCTGTGAAATTCCTGCCAGGGCAATCTCCGCTGCCACAATAGCATTGGCAACCCCAGCCGCATTCCGGCTCTGACAAGGGTACTCTACCAATCCGCCTACCGGGTCACAGACCAATCCCAACATGTTCTGTAATACCGTTGAGGCTGCCGCCACACACATCTTTGGCGTTCCGCCCATCAACTCTACCATCGCTGAAGCCGCCATAGCCGAAGCCACACCAACCTCCGCCTGGCAACCGCCTACTGCACCGGCCACCGTTGCGTTGCGCATGGCTAGATATCCGATAGCACCGGCATGGAAGAGGCCTTCCAATAACTGCCCATCGGACAACTCATAGACTTCCTGTAATGCCAACAGGATTCCCGGCACAATTCCTGCAGAACCCGCTGTCGGAGCAGCCACAATCAAACCCATGGAAGCATTCACTTCCAACGTTGCCATGGCATAGGTCATAGCCCGACTAAGAAGCGGACCGCCAATTGCATTACCGGCATCGATTCTCGCCTGTAGCTTCTTGGCTTCGCCACCCAGCAATCCACTCATGGATTTCTTCGGTTCCGCAATCGGTCCCCGGGCTGCATTTTTCATGATTTCCAATGCCCTAAGCATTCGTGCATCTACTGCCTCGCCGTCACACTCGGCGCCTTCCATCTCACGGTTGCGCATCAGGGCAGAAATCTTACAATCATATTTTTCACATTGCCGAAGCATCTCTTCGGCAGAATCAAATTCATACATATACCAGACTACTCCACTTCCTCGATTACGGCTCTACCACCACGACTTCGCTGACGCAGGCGTTGGCGCGAATCTCTTCCGCCACTTCCGCCGGCAGCTTGCCGTCACTCTCTACAATGGTATAAGCCGTCTTGCCCTTGTCCTCACGGAACAGGCGCATGTAGGCGATATTGACACCTCTGTCACTTAAGCACTTGGTGATATGGCTGGCCACACCCGGTCGATCCTGGTGGGTTACAATCACCGCGCTGTATTCACCGGTGAAGTGAATCTTGACGGAATTCATACGGGTAATCTGCACCTTGCCGCCTCCGATGGATTCTCCCCGAACCATCATCTTGCGACCGCTAACGCCCACCATATGAATATCCACGGTATTGGGGTGCACATCCTTTTCTTCCTCATCGATGCAGAAGCGAAAATCTATGCCACGCTCCTTGGCAATCTCAAAAGACTCCCGAATCCGCTCGTCCTCTGTATTAAATCCCATGATACCACCCACAAGCGCCCGGTCTGTACCATGTCCTTGGTAGGTCTTAGCGAAGGATCCATAGAGAATGAACTCCACCGCCTGCACCGGCTCCGCAAGCATTTTCTGAGCCAGATAGGCAATGGCTGCCGCACCGGCGGTATGGGAACTGCTAGGCCCAATCATATTCGGTCCTAATACTTCAAAAACACTGATAAATGCCATATAACTTCCTCTTAAAGATTAATCATCACCCCTAGTGTACCACGTCCGTGCATAAAAAAATATAGGTTGACACCAATGGAAACTGTGATATTATGAAGGCGAACAAAAATCATGCAGAGTAGATTACGAAGCGTCAAGTGCCGAGTGAACAGGGAGTTGTCATTCGGACGAAAAGAGATGAATATTCATCCTTGCGGTTTCGCAGTCGCATCCCGCTGCTACATATGGAGATTACACAACCTCTCTATGTAGACCAAGGAGCTCATAAGGAGGTTATTTTTATGGAAAAATTGAAACAGACACATGTACTAACCATCACCGCAATGCTCATTGCCATTGCCACCGTTCTCGGCTTCTTTAAGGTACCTTTGAACCCATTGGTAGAGCTTCGATTTGCATTCCTTCCGATTGCATCTGCCGGAATGCTCTTCGGTCCAGGTGTAGGCGCCATCGTAGGTGCACTGGCAGATGTCCTTGGATACCTTGCCAAGCCAACCGGCCCATTCTTCCCGGGATTCACCATCTCCGGTGCGGTATCCGGCCTGTTGTACGGTCTCTGCCTCTACAAGAAGCCACTGACCGTTCCTCGCGTGATCTTCGCACAGTTCGTTCAGGTCATTGTCATCAGCCTGATTTTGAACAACATCAACTTGAGCATTCTCTATGGTAACGGCTTCTTCGCAGTAATGGTTCCGCGTCTGCTGAAGACCTTTATCATGTTCCCAATCAACACTGCACTGCTTTTTGTTATGTTAAAAGCCATGCAGCAGATTGCGAAGCAGTTCCTTCCACAGGAGCAGGCATAAGTTCCTATAAGAATAAGAGCCAACCTTCCCATCACGGGGTGGTTGGCTTTTTTGCGCAATAAAATAGGACAATCGGTCTTACCTCGGGTGTGGGGTTGGGTAAGATACGTTGTCCTATTTCCTTTCGGAAGGATTAAGTGTAACTATTATATAGCACACCGATGGACACACTAAGGTCACACTTTTAAAATTTGTTTTTCCAACAAAAAATCTCCTACGAAATGTAGGAGATTCTTCAAATAAAAAATGCGCGATCAGGGTCTCGAACCCTGGACACCCTGATTAAGAGTCAGGTGCTCTACCAACTGAGCTAATCGCGCATGGTTGCTTCAGCAACTCTGCTATAATAAACCGAATCGGAGAAAAAAGCAACCCCTTTTTTGAAAAAAGTTTTATTTATTGAAACGGATTGTAAAAACGTCCGCCGTTTACGTGATTTAACACCAAAGTTATCGCCAAAAGTCCCACGCAAATCACCATACACAGGTAGTCCCATACCCGGAACGGGCGCTCCATATACCAGGTACGCTTCTTGTTCTTACCGAAGCCACGCAGCTCCATAGCGTTGGAGATGACTTCAATGCGGCTCATGCTGGTAAGAATCAGCGGAACCAAAATGGCGGAAGCAGCCTTCAGGCGATGTACCAGAGATTCCTTCTTGCTCATCTCTACGCCTCGGGCCTGGCTGGCCTTACTAATCTCGTAATACTGGTGCTGCACATCCGGAATGTAACGAAGAGCCAGTGCAACGGAGTAAGCGACAGAATAGCTGACACCGATACGATTTAAGCTGGCTGCGAACTCGCTAGGGTTCGTTGTGCAGACAAACAGCAGAATAATCGGAATGGTTGCCAAATACTTCAGCCAATAATTCAAATGGTAAAACAGCTGCTCCGCCGTCGGGGCGAAGTATCCGTGATACGCCGTCAGATAAGTGGTGGTGCCGTAGATCTCTGTTCCGTGCAATGGGGAGAACAGATACACCAACACTGTGTTCAGTAGCAAGAAAACCGCCGTAAATCCCAACATGAAGGAAACATCCTTGATGCGGATATGTCCGATTTTAAACAACACCATACTAAGAAGGGACAACACTGCCAGATAGCGGGTATCGTAAGTACCCATGGCAGCGAAGCTCCACAGCATCAGACAGATCAGCTTCGTAGCTCCCGTCAGATTATGAATGGCGGACTTGCGTTCAATATAATTAAACAGATTCGTCATGTCTTGCCGTATTCCTCTCGTAATCAATAAAACGTTGTACAAATGCCGTCGGATCCTTCAGATTGCATTTCATCGCCAGATGATAAAGGGAGGTCTCCTTCAGGCTGGCTTCTTCAATAATCTGTGGATTCGTCAGAATATGCGCCGGGGTGTCATCTGCAATGACACGTCCGTGGGAGAATACCACCGCACGGGTTGCGTACTCTAACATCAGATGCATATCGTGGGTAATCATCACAATGGTAATTCCCTTGGCATGTAACTCTAACAGGAACTCCATAATGTCCGTGTAATGCTTGTAATCCTGTCCCGCCGTCGGCTCGTCTAGGATAATCATCTCCGGTCCTAAGACCAGGATGGAAGCAATGGTGACACGCTTCTTCTGGCCGAAGCTTAAAGCACTGATTGGCCACTTGCGCATACGCCACAAGCCGCATACCCGAAGCGCCTCTTCCACACGGCGATCAATCTCGTCCTGAGGGATTCCACGGTTCTTCAGACCGAAGGCCACCTCATCGTAAATCATCACCTGGGAAATCATGGCGTTGGGGTTCTGCATTACATAACCCACATGCTCTGCACGTTCTTTGATACTATAAGTGGAAAAAACTTCGCCGCAAAAAGTAATACTACCCTTCGTCGGCTCTTCAAATCCGCACACCACTTTGGAAAAAGTGGACTTACCCGCACCGTTGGTTCCTACAATGGCAAGCATTTCGCCACGACGAACGTCTACGGAAATATCGTGCAAGACGGAAGTCATCATTTTCTCGTAACCGAATTCCACGCCTGCTACCTGTAGCATATAATCTGCACTTGGCTGCTGCACAGCGGAAGGAACTTCCTTGAACCACTGATGTACCTTCTCTTTTTCCTCGTCAGTAAGAGCGAAGGTCTCTAGGTTGCTCGGATGCTTCTCCGGTGTAATCTCCACTCCGGCATAACGCAGAGCGGTTACATACAACGGTTCTCTCACGCCGCAACGCTCCAGATAGTCTCCGGAGAGCAACTTGTCGGAAGAGGTATCCACCACAATGCGGCCCTCGTTCATCAACACAACACGGTCCACCGGGCAATGCAACACGTCCTCGATACGATGCTCGATAATAATCACTGCCGCTCCGGTCTGCTTCTGCATCTCATCAATCAGCTCAATGGCCTGTTTGCCGGTGGCCGGATCCAAGTTCGCTAACGGCTCATCAAACAACAGCACATCCACATCATCCACCAATACGCCGGCTACGGATACGCGCTGCTTCTGGCCGCCGGACACTTCACTTGGAGCATGGGATAAGAAATCGCCAATGTTGACCATCTTGGCAACCTGCTTCACCCGTTCCTTCATCTCCGGCTGCGGGATGCAGTCATTCTCTAACGCAAAAGCAATGTCCTCCGCAACGGTCATTCCTACGAACTGGGCATCGCTGTCCTGCAACACCGTACCCACCGTATGGGAAATCTCAAATAAGCTGGCGTCCTTGGTCTCCTTGCCTGCAATGGTAACACTGCCGGTCATGGTTCCGTTGTAAGAAAACGGAATGAGGCCGTTCATGCAATGAACCATGGTGCTCTTACCGCATCCGGAAGGACCGGCAATCAGCACCTTCTCGCCCTTTTTCACGGCAAAATTAATGTCGTATAGGGTTGGGGATTGCTGTGCTTTGTATTGGAATCCAAAGTCACGAAATTCAATAATATTGTCTGTCATAAAAATCCTTAAAAAGGGGCGGAAGTAATCTCCCGCCCGTAAATCACATCATGTTATATCGATGAATAATTAGTCTTCCTCGGTAAGGCTGCCTGCCTTCGGGATTGCCTTCGCATAAGCGATGCAAAGGATGGTTCCTACGATTGCAGTAGTAACAATGTTCAAAATAGCACTAACCACACCCTGAAGGAATACCTTGTTGGCCGGCTCAGCGTACATCAAGATGTCCAATACCGGAGCAACTACAACCCATGCTACGATATGTCCTAAGATCTGTCCGCCGTTGAATACCAAGAGGCTCTTAGAAGAGAACTCGCCCTCGTCTAAGTTCAGCTTCATGGTAACCAAACCGGATACCAAGCCGAATACTGCAGAAGCGATAACCCAGCTCCACCATACGCCCCAGCCATAGCTGAAGTCGATGAAGAAGTGTCCGATCAAGCCTGCAAGTACACCTGCTACCGGTCCAAACACTGCAGCGATGAAGGCAAGAATGCCGTACTGCAGGGAAATATTTGTATTTGGTACAGGACTTGGAATTGCAACGAATCTACCAAGTACGAAGAATAATGCTGCACCAATACCAATTGCTACGATTGTCTTAACTGAAAGTTTTTTCATGGTTTACCTCCCTAAAAGTTCATTATCGAGACCATTTTACCACAACTGCGCATCATTACAATAAAAAACCTTATCTGCGATGGCCTGCCGGATGCACATTCCAGATGTATCCCAAGACAGCTCCCACAGCACCTCCCACGATGTGTGCCATGTTGGAAATATTATCCGTTACGAAGAGTCCATCGATGATCTGCTGGCCGATAAAAATGATGGCAACCAGGATGAAGGTCAACGGGATCTCTCCATTACGGAATCCGGTAAAGGACGCCATAATGATAAAAGCAAATACCACGCCGCTGGCACCGCAAAGAGTTACATTCGGGAACAGGATGTAATTCACAAGGCCGGTGGCAAGAGCGGTTACACCGATGACAATCCATAAGGTCTTGGAGCCGTACTTCTCTTCCAACATCGGTCCTAGCAACAGTAAATATGTTGCATTTCCAACGAAGTGTGCCCATCCACTATGTCCGAAGACATGGGTAAAAAATCGCACGTAGGTCAGAAGATCCGTCAGCGAAGAATGATAGGTAACAAACAATAAGCTGTTGGATCGTCCGCCTGTAAGGCCATTCAAGATGACGGTCGCCGCACAGATTAACACGAAGGTTAATACCGTTGGCGCGTTATAGGTAATGCTGATTTTCTTCATATACATATCCCTCGTTTTTCTTAATTCATCTGTTCCATCATATACTTTTTGCCCTGTGGATTCAATTGTTCGCCGGATTGTAAACTATGCTGCAAAATGGGTTGACATACATCCAAACCTCTTCTACACTTGCTATGGATGAACGATTGAAAAGGGGAATTGACATGAATATCCAAACCATCAAAGAACACGTATTATCCGGGGAGGACGTTACCAGGGAAGAAGCTCTCTTCCTGGTAGACGCTGACCTGTTGGAATTGCAACAAGCTGCCGATGAAATCCGACGCACCTTCTGCGGAGATTCCTTCGACATGTGTGCCGTCTTAAGCGTTCGCGGCGGACGCTGCAGCGAGAACTGTAAGTATTGTTCCCAGTCCAGCTGCTCCACAGCCGAAGTACCGCAGTTTGCAACCAGAGATGCCGACTTCGTCCGGGAGGACGCCAAGTCCCACGCCCACATGGGAATCTCCCATTACTGCCAGGTTGCCAGCGGCCGCAAGATGGGAAGCAGCGATATTGATAAGGTCTGCGAGAACGTTCGACAGATTACAACCCATACCGACTTAGCGCCTTGCGTCTCCTTAGGGCTGCTTACCAAGGAAGACCTGCTTCGCCTCAAGGAAGCCGGTGTGAAGCGCATTCACAACAACTTAGAGACCAGCCGCAGATATTTTCCGTCGGTCTGCACCTCTCACACCTACGATGAGAAAATTGAGGTGTTGAAGGCCGCCAACGAGGTAGGCTTGGAGCTCTGTAGCGGTGGCATCTTCGGCATTGGAGAGACTTGGGAAGACCGCATTGACCTGGCATTGGAAGTGCGCAAGTACCATCCCACTTCCGTTCCGATTAACCTCTTACATCCGGTGAAGGGAACACCAATGGGTGACTATCCGGTTCTTGGAGAAGAGGAATTGGCCCGCATCATTGCCATCTTCCGCTTCTTAATTCCGAAGGCATACATTCGTCTTGCCGCCGGCCGCAACTACTTAGAAGACACCGGAATCGCCTGTTTCCAGGGTGGTTGCAACGCCTCCATTACCGGTGATATGGTTACCGTTCGTGGCGTCTCTATCGAACAGGATTTGAAAAATATCGAAGCCATCGGCTATCATCTCGGCGCATAAAAAAACTCCCGGAAAAATTTCCGGGAGCTTTCTATTTTATTCGATTGGAATCTTCTCGTATGCTTTGGTTACGGTGTTGATTACGATCATTGCGGATTCGCCGATCCGGGTGCCGTCCCGATAGGTAGAGAACACATCCGTAGAGATCACGCCGTTCTCAAAGGTAATGGCTTCTACCGGCGTATGTCCCACCACTTGGACGAATTGGTCGCCACCATACATCACATCTCTTCGCACCTGCGGGCGATGCCACAAAGGCGAATGGTCACCCCAGAGCTGGTTTGGACTTAGGTCATTGACGATCTCGATCACCTCGTCCACATCTGCATCCATCAGGCGTCTTCCGATTTGCTGAACGAATCCGACAGTCAGTCCGCCATGGGCAAACAATACGTTGTCCACCCGAAGAACAAATCCCATCTTGGTATCATCCCGGCCCTTCACCACATTCTCCAGCTCGTTCATCTTGCTGATGACGGTGGCTTCTGCGTATGGAGAGTATCCGGTTTCGTATTTTCCCCAGATATAACTTACATCATGGTTCCCGTATACCCACAGGGAGGAGGGGTATTTCTTGGCAAAAGCGATGGCACGGTCATACACTGCGGCATAGGCATTGATATTCATTGCCATGTCCCAGTCGTCCGCCAAATCCATCAGGCAAACTGCCGTGTCCGCCTTGCCGGATTCTATGATTTCTTCTGCCCGGTCAAACATCCATGCTCTCAGATGGACATCCGGAATAACCAAGATTCTCATACAATCACCGTTTCAACCCGTCAACAAGTATTCTACTTGTTATTTTACCACATTTCTGAAACGGATGAATCCTGCGATTCCAACGCCTGCTACTGCAACCAGAACCACTGCTACAATTGGAAGTGCACTCTTGGACTCCTTCGGGCTCTCCAAAGCGGTATTCTGAAGTGGAGCCGCTGCTTCCTCGGCTGTTGTAGTGGATACTTCTGCAGTCTCCACTTCACCGTCTGCCTCTACAGACAATTCCTCTTCCTCGTCGGAATCCTGCTGTGTGGTTACGGTTGTAGTGGTATTGTTGCGGTTTGCTGCACGCACCACCGGCGTTACACCCTGGTTCACCTGAGCTGCCATTGCCTGTGCCGGAGTTGCTGCCGGAGCAGGTGCAGGAGTTGCTGCCGGCGCTGTATTCTGGGCAGGAGCCTGTGTAGCCGGCTGGCTTGGCTGGTTTGGCTGACTTGGCTGCGCAGGTGTGCTCGGCTCTTTTTCCGGTTCGGTTGGTTCCTTTACAGGTTCCTCTACCGGTTCTTCCTCATCAGTAACATCTTCTAAGCGGTTTCCCTCGGTGCTTTCGTCTCCGCCGGCGGTAACCAGTTCAATCTTTACATCCTTATATAAGAACTTCAAATTACCTGTTGCTGCGGAATTACCAAGACCGATAACTACATGTACGTTGTTCAAGGTCTTCTTCGCATCGAATTCTACGACCTCTTCGTTGAAGCCCTCTCCATCTACAGTCGCAGCATCGGCGTGAACTTCTGTCACATCCTGATATGCATACCAACCGCCGCCATTTTCCTGGACGATATAGTCGAATCGGTTGTTGCTATCGCCCTCCATCTTATAACGGAAGGAGAGACGATAACGATTGCCTTCCATCAAAGTGAAGTCATTACTGATAATCTGTGGTGCGTACCATGCGCCGCCGCTGACTGCATTGTCTAAGCTATATACATCGCCGTCTTTTACGATATCAAGCTTGCTGCCGCCACCGTTGTCGCCGCCCCAGGTCTGCTTGTCTCCAAGCGGAACAGCCTCTACCGCTGCGCCCTGGTTGGCCCCGATGAAGGATACGTTATCTAATTGAACCTTAGCATCTTTTTCAAAAGTGAAGACAACAGCCGCATCAGCAATGTCCTCTGTGGTGGTCACACCCCATGTAAAGGTATTGACCTTGCCTGCAGATACCGTGGTGCGACCTGCTGCCACACGCTTGCCAAGCTTGTCACCATCCATCTCATACACCGCTGCGGTTACTGCGGTTTCTTTTGCAGAATAGAGATCGAAGGTCAAGTGATATGCGTCTTTTGGCAACACCAGTCCGCTCTGATATACCTGCGGACGAACATTGCCATCACCGCTAATCTGGGCGCGACGCTCATAGTATTTCACACCGTTTTCAATCTGCTCATAGTTGCTCTTGGAAGCTACGTCCACAACGTGCTTGTCAGAACCGGTAAGGTCTGTTGTGGTGTATCGCGGAACCGTCAAAGTTGTTCCTTCGGATGTGCTCCAGTATCCCACATGGTGGTTGCCCTGGTCGAAGCTGCCGTTATAGATGAAATCTCCCTTTGTAGAAGGCTTTCTTACATCGGTCTCTTTCTGCAATTCTGCAGGATCGACGATCTCAACCTTTACGTTGCCGATGTAAACATTACCGCTTCCCTTCGCGCCAACGTTGAACTCGATACGGCAATTATCGAAGTCCTCACCCTGTTCGAAGAGGAAAGAATTATGGCTTGGCTCCTCCGTCAATTCGAAGGACTGGATGCCATAGGTACTCCAACCATGCCACTCCTTGGAGTCGCAGTTCACGGTTTTTCCAACCATGCCACCGTCGGCAAACGTATCGTAAGATACGCGATAGACGTATCCTGCCTTGGCGTTGTAGTGGCCGATCAGCTGTACGGAATAGTCCTGTCCGCCGGCGGTTTTTACACCAACCTTGGCATAAGCATTTCCGTCACGTTCTACCGTATCGAAAGTTGCATCGGTTGCGTCGCTCTGATGGGACAGATACCACATTCCTGCATCAGCAGAGGAATCATCCATTCCGCCGCCAGCGGAAGCCTTCGCAACGTTGGACGTGGTAATCTCGGCAATCTGGTTGATACCCTCGAACTGTGCCCAATCGCTGTTGCCATTGTTGTCAACAACCTTAACCACGCTATCCGGATATCCACCGCTCTTCTGGAATACACGAACGTAATCCACATACATGTTGATATCATTCATAAACTGCGCTTTGTTGGCATCACCGCCGAACTGGCCGGAATCCACCGCTAAGTTCAGCAGCATATAGAATGGCTGGTCAAACGGTGCATCGTAGGACATATCTGTAGTTGCGCCGCTGATTTTGCCGTTCCAGTTGGTACGGGTGGCTACCGGCTTACCGTCGAAGTACCATACCATTTTGCCCGGCTCCCAATCCACCGCATAGGTGTGAAAATAGGTGGTATCGCTGTCCAGGTTTACGTTGCCGCTACCCTTGTACACATGCTCCGGAGCGCCCCAGTGCAGGGTACCTGCCGCCTTGTTCTTGGCACCGTCGGCAAACGCACCGCAGGATTCCATAATGTCAATCTCACCGGATACCGGCCATCCGCCATAGATGGTGGTAGATTCCGGAAGCATCCAGAATGCCGGCCATGCACCGGCAGTTGCCGGAAGTGACATTCTTGCTTCGATATATCCGTAAGTGGTATTAAACAGCGCCTTCTCTCCGGTGGTGGAGCGAAGTCTTGCGGAAGTGTAATTCTTCGCACTCTCTCCGGCATACACATAACCGTTGTCCTCTCGAGATGCGGTAATACGCAAGAGTCCGTCCGGAGTGCCGTCCCCGGTCAAGTCCTCGTTGACAGCCACGTTTTGCTTGCGGTTGGTGTAAGCCTGGAGCTCGTTGTTACCCCAGCCGTAGTTGCCGCAATCGGTAGAACCGTCGCCCAACTGGTATGCCCAGTTATTTAAGTTCAATCCGGTATTGGCATCGACCGTAGCATCCCCATAGTTACCGTCGAATTCATCTGCCCAGATAAGGTCGTAACCTTCCTTGATCGTTCCCGGATCTGCCACATCCCCGTCGGAATTATCCTTGGAAAAATCATATTCGCTGCCTTCCACAACCACCTTCTCCGGTACGGTTAAGTACTCTCCGGTGGTTAAGTTCTTGATGCGAACGTTGTTGATGTCCATGGCACCTGCCATGCTTACTTCTTCACCGGTAAACTGACCCAAGGCAAAAAACAATTTCGCCGTACTCGGCGCAACGTCCGGTTTGCTGGTTGCTTGGAAGTGGTAGGTTTCTCCAGCCACCAAATCAACGCGGGACTCTATCATGCCGGAATCAGACAGTTTTACAAAAACAGATTTGTTACAGGAGGCTGTGATATCCGCTTCCACTTCATAGGACACACCGGCCTGCAGATCCAAATCATTCAATACATATTGGAGTGCCCATTCACTATTCGCCCATCCAAAGTTCTTCACCTCAAAATGCGCGCCGGTGTCCTGCTCTGTCAGCTCCAATTGTGCACCGGACCAGTCCGTTCCAACATACATTTCCCGGTGTCCGTTGGCCTTCATCTGCTCCAAGTTCAGATATCCCCCTGCGGTCGCTGCTTCTTCCGCACGAACCGTTGGCGCCAATCCAACCCCAATTCCTGCCACCGGCGTTAAAACCATGGCACCTGCAAGGGTTGCTGTCAGTACCCCTCGCGAGAGGTACCGGTAATTCTTGTGTTTCATAAAAACCCTCCTTCATAACTAAAAAACTCACTGGTCTCATTTTATGAAATGTCAGACACCATCCGAAAGGTTCTAAAATTTAGAAGGGTTTCAAAATTTTATCTAAAAATTCGACACCTTTTTTCTCCCGAAAAATATGCAAAAAGGAGGCATGTCCATAAAATGGGCACACCTCCTTCTTCGTTTTTATTAATTAGGGGTTATAGTATAAGTAGTTTGTTATTAGTGTTTTGTTATTAGTGTTTTTTATTAGTGTACGGAAACAGGTAACTTTGCTGTTTCACCGGTTGGAAGGTAGGTAACGGTAACGACACATCTTCCTCTTTTCACACCGGTGATCACACCCATCTTGTTCACTGTTGCATATTGCTCGTAATCTACAGAGAATGCCAAATCATCCAACTTTGCATTCTGTCCGTTTACTTTTACAAGAACTCTTGTTGTTTTTCCAACATCAACGCTCTTAATCTTAGAATCAAAAGTGATGCCGGTAACAACTGCTTCCTGCTTAGCGTTAACTGCTACCATCACTTCAGCAGTCTTTCCGGTTGGTACATAGGTTACAGTAACCTTTGCTTTACCTTTCTTAACGCCGAGGATTACGCCATCGTTTCTTACGACTGCGATGTCAGACTTATCAGTAGTCCACTTCAAGTCTGTTCTAGGTACTTCCTTACCATTGATTGTTGCAGTAACCTTAGCAGTCTTTCCTGCCTCTACAGCTACTACCTTCTGGTCAAGATCCAGCTCACCTTCCAGTACTTCAGGAGCTGTCTCCTTAGCTTCAACTGCTACCATAACTCCAGCTGTCTTTCCGGTTGGTACATAAGTTACAGTTACTTTTGCCTTACCAGCCTTAAGACCAAGGATAGTACCATCATTTCTTACGATAGCAACATCAGTCTTGTCAGATACAAACTTCAGATCCTTCTTATCTACAGTCTTTCCCCCTACAGTTGCTACAACCTTCGTTGTTTCACCTTCTTTTAAAGCAACAACTTTCTTATCAACTGCTACTTCACCTTCAAGAACGACAGGTGCATCCTGATCCTTCTCTACAGCGATCTGGCATACTGCGGTCTGTCCGGTTGGCTTGTAAGTTACAGTAATCTTAGCCTTACCTGCTGCAACACCGGTGATAACACCCATGCTGTTTACAGTTGCGATTTCCGGCTTATCTACGCTGAACTCTAAGTCCTTCGTTGCAGCATTCTTTCCATCAACCTTAGCAAGGATGCGGTTTGTCTTACCAACCTTTACCGTCTTAACATTTGCATCAAGAGTGAATTCTACCTGCTCAGACTGAGCCTTAGTTACTGCTACCATTACATCAGCAGTCTTGCCGGTAGGTACGTAGGTTACGGTAACCTTAGCCTTACCTTCCTTAACGCCAAGGATTACTCCATCGTTTCTTACGACTGCGATTTCGGACTTATCAGCGGTCCACTTCAGGTCTGTTCTAGGAACTTCCTTACCATTGATAGTTGCTGTAACCTTAGCAGTCTTACCAGCTTCTACAGTTACTACTTTCTGATCAAGAACCAACTCACCTTCAAGAACCTCCGGAGCTGTTTCCTTAGCTTCAACTGCTACCATTACTTCAGCAGTCTTTCCGGTAGGAACATAAGTCACGGTTACTTTTGCCTTACCAGCCTTACGTCCAAGGATAGTACCATCATTTCTTACGATAGCAACATCTGTCTTATCAGATACGAACTTTAAATCCTTAGTATCTACAGCTTTTCCGCCAACAGTTGCTACAACCTTCGTTGTTTCACCTTCTTTTAAAGCAACAACCTTCTTATCAAGTGCAAGCTCACCTTCAAGAACGACTGGTGCTTCCTGGTCCTTCTCTACTGCGATCTGGCATACTGCAGTCTGGCCGGTTGGCTTGTAAGTTACAGTAACTTTAGCCTTACCTGCTGCAACACCGGTGATAACCCCCAGGCTGTTAACGGTTGCGATTTCCGGCTTATCTACGCTGAACTCTAAGTCCTTAGTTGCAGCATTCTTTCCATCAACCTTAGCAAGGATGCGGTTTGTCTTACCAACCTTTACGGTCTTAACGTTTGCGTCAAGGGTGAAGTTCACTTCCGGATTAACGACAGGATCCGGATCTTCCGGTCCAGGTCCCGGAGTAGGTTCCGGTGTTACGCTTCCGTCCTTAGATACGGCAACTTCGCAAGTTGCAACCAATCCACTTGGAAGATATGTTGCCTTAATTGTTGTTGTTCCAACAGAAATACCGGAAACATATCCATTGTTAACGGTAGCAACGCTCGGATTAGAGCTTTCCCACTTGATATCCTTGTCAGCCATAACGTCGTCTCCGGCCATAGCCTTCAACTGAACTGTTTCCCAAAGTCTAATTGCCTTTGTGGAACTATCAATCTTGAACTCTGCTCCATTTTCCCCCGGAATTGTTCCTACGGTTAACTCGCAAGTAGCGGTTAATCCGGTCGGTACATATGTAACGGTAATGGTTGTTTTACCATTGTTCATACCGGTTACATAACCATTATTCACATTTGCAACATCCTTGTTTGAAGATTCCCACTTTAGGTCGCGATCCTGAACGACATCATCGCCGGCTAGCGCCTTCAACTGAATCGTCTCGTATAACTTAATCTTCTTTTCAGAACTATCAAGCTTGAACTCATTACCATCTTCTCCAGGGATTGTGCCAACGGTTAATTGGCAATGTGCGGTCTCTCCTGTCGGAAGATAAGTAACGGTAATGTTCGCTCTACCGGTATTCATTCCGGTAATGTAGCCGTTGGATACGTTAGCTACATTCGCATTGTCGCACTCCCACTTAAGATATCGATCTTCTACATTCTTAGAATTCAATGTAGCCTGAAGATGTACGGTCTCGTACAGTTTGATCTTCTTAACTGTGGAGTCCAGGGTAAAAGAACTGCTCTCGCCGTAAGCATTCGCCTCAATCGCACTTCCGGGTAACTCAGCCGCCATGACAGTCGGTGTGACCACACCCTGCATCAGCATGAGTCCGGTACATGCCGTCGCAATGACGCGACCCGTAACTCTTTTTCTGTTTTTGTTCATAATATGCTCCTTTTTTATGTCCTTATAATACGTTTCTGCTTGGAGCAACTACCAAGATGTTGATATTAGCATGCTCTCTAATATGTAACTTTCCCCACCAATTTGTTTGAGGCCGACGACTATGAACTATGCTCCCTAGTTCTCAACTTCATCCCCTCCTTCCTTCGCGCCCCCACGCAAATTATTACGTATTTGTTACACACGAATAATGTTAGCACTCTACGAATACGTTTTCATACAAATTGTTGCCCGATTAAACCCACGTGGTTGAAACATTTTTCAATATGCTAGAACCCCGCCAGTTTCCGTAACATTTCTGTAAGATATCGGTGTTTCGCAACACTTTTTTCTTTATGTGGAATTACAAATTATTGCTCCTATGAAACAGCGCGAGGTAAAATCCTCTCCCGTGGTCACACGTAAAAAAAGAGCGACCAGATTACTCTGGTCGCCCGTGTGACTTTTCTAATATGACTTTTTTCAAAAACCTTAGATTTCCAACAATTTTGCGTATGCAGCAAGTGCATCGGAGGTCTCACCGGCAAGAACCTTCTTAGCAAGGGTCTTACCAAGCTGAACACCTTCCTGATCGAAGGAGTTTACGTTCCATACGAATCCCTGGAACATAACCTTGTTCTCGAAGTGTGCAAGCAATGCGCCTAAGGTCTCAGGAGTTAACTGCTCACCAACAATGATGGAAGAAGGTCTGTTACCTTCGAAGTACTTGTTAGCGTTCTCATCATCCTTACCGCAAGCGAAAGCCATGATCTGTGCTGCTACGTTGGCACATAACTTCTGCTGGGAAGTGCTGTTCTCGATTACAACATCAGTTGCCATCTGGCTCTTCTTGAAGCCTACGAACTGCAATGGGATGATGTTGGTTCCCTGATGTAATAACTGATAGAAGCTGTGCTGTCCGTTGGTACCAGGCTCACCGAAGATAACCGGTCCGGTTACATAGTCAATCTTCTCGCCGAAACGGTTTACACTCTTACCGTTAGACTCCATATCCAACTGCTGTAAGTGTGCAGGGAATCTGGAAAGTCCCTGAGAATATGGAAGAACTGCAGTAGTCTCATATCCTAATACGTTACGCTCATATACACCAATCAATGCATCCAACAATGCTGGATTCTTGCGAATGTCGGTATTCTTAGCAAGTGCATCTTCAGCAGCTGCACCGTTCAAGAAACGAGCGAATACCTCCGGTCCGAATGCAAGAGACAATACAGCGCCACCAACGGAAGAAGTAGAAGAATAACGTCCGCCGATGTAATCATCCATGAAGAATGCATCCAGATAATCATCACTCTTAGCAAGTGGAGAAGTCTCGGATGTAACAGCAATCATATGCTTGGAAGCATCTAAGCCGGCCTTCGCAAGAGCATCCTTAACGAAAGACTCGTTGGTTAAGGTCTCTAAGGTTGTACCGGACTTGGAAACCAAGATGAAAATGGAGTGTGCAACATCAACGCCGGCCAATACAGCAGCTGCATCATCCGGATCAACGTTGGAGATGAAGTGTGCTTCCATCTTGAAGGTGTTGTTCACCTTAGCCCAGTTCTCAAGTGCAAGATACATTGCACGAGGACCAAGATCAGATCCACCGATACCGATCTGTACAACGGAAGTGAACTTCTCACCCTTCTCATTTACAATTTCACCTGCATGAACCTTATTAGCAAACTCAGCAATACGCTCCTGCTGCTTCACATAGAATTCACGCTTGTTGACACCGTCAGCAACAACATCGTTGCCAAGCTGTCCACGGGTTAACTGATGAAGAACCAAACGCTTCTCACCGGTGTTGATTACTTCACCATTGTAGAGTGCCTCATATTTCTCGGTTAACTGAGCCTCTTTTGCAAGATCAGCCAACGCATCAAGAACTACATCATCTACCTGCTTGGAAGCGAAGTTATATACCATGCCGTTAGACATCGGTACGCAGTACTCAGCTACACGCTTCGCACCGTTTGCACCGGCCATCACCTTCTTCAGTTCTACCTGGCTCTTCAATCCCTGCAGAGTCTTATAAGCATTCAGCTTATCAAAATTGTTCCAAGATACCATCTCTGTCACTCCTTTATAAAAATTTACTTAACTAAAGTCGTCCCAATATCGCTAAAATTGTATAATAATAGGGCCCTTTTTTCAAGAGAAAAGGGCCCCTAAGTATCTTATAAATTCTCCATTTCTTCAATGGCTTTTTCGAAGACTTCCAATGCTTCGTCGACCGGCTTTCCGGTGGTAAAATCAACCCCTGCAATCTTCAACAGGCTAACCGGATCTTCGGTACATCCGCTGGAGAGGAACTTCTTGTACTGCTCTACAGCCGGTGCGCCTTCCTCTAAGATGCGGTGTGCAATTGCCACTGCAGCAGAGAAGCTGGTTGCGTACTGGTATACGTAGAAGTTGTAGTAGAAGTGCGGAATTCTGCACCACTCATAAGCGATGAGCGGATCGGATACCATATCTTCACCGAAGTACTCCTTGTTCAGGTTCAAGTATACTTCAGACAATGCCTCGAAGGTCAACGGAATACCGTCTTCTGCCATCTTATTGGTCTTGCGCTCGAACTCCTCGAACATGGTCTGACGATACAGCGTGCTCTTGAAGCTCTCTAAGTAATGGTTAATTAAGTATGCCTTCTCCTTCTTGTCGGTTGCGTTCTTCAACATGTACTCCAAAAGAAGGATTTCATTTGTTGTAGATGCAACTTCCGCAACGAAGATCTTGTACTGAGAATTCAAGAAGGTCTGGTTCTTCTCGGAATACCAGGTATGCATGGAGTGTCCCATCTCGTGAACCAAGGTGAACACATCATCCAGGGTATTGTTGTAGTTCAAAAGCATGTATGGATGAACGCCGTAGCAGCCTGCGGAATAAGCACCACCGCGCTTGCCCTCGTTCTCCATAACATCGATCCAACGCTCATCATAGGAGCGCTTAACGATTTCCAGATAATCCTCACCGAGAGGAGCCAATGCCTTCAAGGACAATTCCTTGGCTTCCTCGTAGGTTACCTTGGCATCGTAATCTGCAACCATTGGAGTGTAAACATCATACATATGAAGCTCGTCTACGCCCAGTAACTTCTTACGAAGTCTTACGTAACGATGCATCTTATCAAATCCGCGATGTACGCTGTCAATCAAGTTGTCGCATACAACAGGGGATACGTTGTTCTCGTCTACTGCCGCCTCGAAGGTAGAGTTGTAATGACGTGCCTTCGCCTGGAACATACGCTTCTTCACTTCGCCTTCGTACATTGCAGCCCAAGTATTGCCGAACTCCTTGTATCTCTCATAGAACTTCTCGAAAGATTCCTTACGAACCTCACGATTTGCGCTCATCTGCAACGGAACGAATCTGCCGTTGGTCAGCTGAACGTCTTCACCCTTCTCGTTCTTAACGATAGGGAACTTCAAATCTGCATCACGCAGCATCTCTGCTCCGCGGGCAGGAGCCTCACATACTTCTGTTGCGGAAGCAATCAGCGCCTCCATCTCTTTGGATAACACATGCTCTTTGGTACGGATGATATCCTTGATAGATACTTCGTACTTCTTCAGGCCCGGCTCATCCTTGTAGAACTGCTCGATGGTCTCTGCAGATACACCGAGAATCTCCGGCGCGAAGAATGCACACATCTCTTCTACCTTAGCAACAGCCATCATTGCCTTGCCGCGAAGCTCCTGGCCATGGCTGTCTGCAGAATCCTGGTCGCCTACGCGCATGGCATACTCAGCCACACGATAGAGTACAAGGTAAGTCTCCTCATACAGATCCCATGCCTGTAAAAATGCCTTAGCGTCTGTGGTTGTCTTGCCATTCAATGCAGCAAATTCTTCGCCAAGCTTTACAGCCTTCTCTAAATCTTTTGCCCATGCAGCCTCATCTGCATAGATATCTTCCAGTCTCCAGGTAAGCTCTACCGGGACCTCAGATCTCTTTGGTAATTTCTGTTCCATAATATGCTACTTCCTTTGATACGAAAATTTGTTATACCTAACATGCAACATTTTACACCATTCTGTCCCGGTAAAAAAGTGAAAAAAGCAAGAAAAAAAGACACCCGCCCAAGTTGGACGAGTGTCTTAGGTTCGCTCCTATTAGAACAATTTAAATTTCTGTACTTTGATGGACTTAACGTCAGAGAACTCGGAGTATACACGGTTCTTGCCGCTGCCCTGGTAAGCACGAACTTTGTAATAGTAGGTCTTCTTGTTGGCAATTAAGACATCCCAGTAATCCTGATCGCGAACGGTGGCAATCTTGGAATAGCTGCCGTTTGCGCTGGTTGCACGGTATACTTCATAGCCTTCTGCGCCGCTTAACTTTTTCCAAGTCACATTCACGCCGATTAAGGTCTGATCGAGACTCTTCATCTGCGGCTTCTCAAGAGCCGGCTTACCAACCTTTACAGAATCGGTAAGAAGGGTATCTGCAAGCGCTGCATTCTCTTCGTTGTTCAGTCCGAAGACCTGGGTAGAGATTACGGTCTCCTGTTCCGCTAATCCTGCCTTCACACCGAAGGTTAAGGTTGCAACGGTACCGCCGGTCTTCTTCGGTGCATCGTTTAAGAATGCGATTGCAATTCCCTTATTTTCCCCGCTTACGAACTTTTTGTTTACATCCTTCTCGCTAAAAAGATTTGCTTCGCTATCCTTGGTAAGCTTCAGCACGTTCTCATCATAGTAGATAGCAACGCGTCCGTCAGATAAAACGGTCTTATCCAAGTTCAGCTTATATGTAATCTTAAGGTCATCACCCTTACCTGTTGTAGTTACAACGGTATGTAACGGTGCAGCATCTGCTGCCTGTACCGGAAGTGCAGGAACAACAGTTACTGCCATAACTGCGCCAAGAACAAGGGCAGCTGCTTTTTTCAATAACTTATTCATCGCCCTCTCCTCCATTCTCTTCTGTTGGAATTACAACATCATCGGTCGCCTTCGGTACCTTGTTGGACAAACGATAAATGGAAGAATTCATTGCGTAGTCTAATACTTCTACATAGAAGGTTCCTTCCGGAGCATCGATGGTCACATCCCAATCTTCGCCTGCTGTCGTCTGGTTCACTGCGTATTTTCCAAGCAATGTCTTCTTATCAGCGCTGATAACAAGAACAGCTGCTGTGTAACGGTTGTCGTTCAAGGACAAGGTAATCTTGCCATCCTCGGTCTTGCTCATTCCGGCAAGTGCAGGAGCCTCGTTATCGATGGTCATTGGAGTAGACAGATACATGCCTTCAGCCTTCAAGGTCTTCGGATCCTCTACGCTATTGTAGTAGGTCGGAACTGCCTGAAGCGTGATGTCTACCTGGGTTCCGTCCGGCAATGGATTACCGGAAGCATCGGTTCCTGCCCACATCATCTCTGCTACCTGCATACGATTCTGCCATGCACCCGATGCAAAGAAGGAAGCATAACCTTCGTTATCGGTCTTCTCTAGGTATACTTCTCCGGTGTTGCGGTCAGTTACGGTCAAGATGACACGACCTGCATTACGCATCAAGCTGTAGTACTGTCCGCCAAGCTTGGTGCCGTTCTCAGAGCTGATTGCGTTACGGTCAGCGATGTACTCTGCATCCTTTGCGAAGAGGTTCGGGATGTAGTACATTTCTTCCTCATCTCCCTCAGGGAAAATAGAGAGGAAGTTGGTTTTTGCTACGCCGGTATAGGTTACTGCATTTGCAGCATAATCTGCATCGTGCATTGCACGTAAGAAATCATAGTGCTCAAACATGGAGGAATCCATCCAGCTTCCGTAGAATGCCAGGAACGGAACAGAGAGGTTCACGTTACCGTTCACATAGATGAAGCCGTCTACGTACATACCGTTTTCAAATCCTGCCAGATATGCACGGTCCTCATCGCTGAGGTTGATGGATACGTTAATCTTGGTGGAGTCGGTTACTTCAACCAGCTCAAGGCTAAGGTCTGCAACTTCTGCACCACCCTTTAACTGCTTGTTAAAAGCGTATACGTCCTTGGTGTTGACAACGCCGTCACCATTCAGGTCGTAGTACTTTTCATTGCCGCTAATCTTGGATAACTCCTTGGAGTTGTTGACTACCTGCAAGAATACCTTGCGGTCCTTGGAATTGATGCGACCGTCTTCATTCAAGTCGTATACCAAAGAAGTATTGTCAGCGCTCAGAGTTACCTGTGGGCTAAGCTCATAAGAAGTACCTGCGAAGTATTTTACGCCGCCTTCTTCGTAAAGCTTCTCTGTCATAACGGTAGAATCCAGTACGTAGTACTGTGGATCCTCGGACATGTTATAGATGTCAAAATCAAATGAGTAATTTCCTGTCTTTTCCGGGTCGTCTCCCAATACTACCTTGACCTTACCGTCGTTGCCTTCCTTGTCACCTACTAAGATGTAGGATGGGGAATTGATGGCATCGTTGACGTTGGCAAGTCCTGCGCCCTGAGAGCGTGGAGAATATACCGGAGCTTCCGAATCGTTACCTTCGTGTAACGGTGTAGCTGTACTCATAATTAGGGACTGAGCCAGCGTACGAATGGAGATATCGTTGTCTGCAGCAAGGTTGTTTTCCTTGATGTACTGAGACAACAATGCGCTCTGCCCGGAGATGGACGGAGCAGCCATGGAAGTACCGCTCTTATTGTCGTACTGACCATGGTCGATGGTGGAGAATACATTTCCGCCAGGTGCGGTAATCTCCGGCTTCAAGTCTAAGGAAGACGGAACACCATAAGAGGAGAAATCACTCATGGTATAGCCTTCCGGAACGTTGTATCTGGTCTTGGCATTGCCCTTAACGGTCATGGTTCCTTCGAAGACACCTTCGGAAATCTCTGTACCGGTCTTAGCAATGGCCTGTGCCTCGGACAACTGAATGGATGCGGTTGGGCACTTGGTTGCTGTACTTCCCTGCAAGGTCATGCTGATGGTTCCTGCAGTATTGTTGTATACCAGAAGACCCTTTGCACCAGCAGCTTCCGCATTCATCTGCTTCTCACCGAAAGTGATGTTACCGCGGGATACAAGAACAATCTTATCTTTTACATCGATGCCCTCGTAATCGCTTGCTTCACCTTTTCCGGTAAAGAATACGAATGGATAATCGGTACCGTTCTGGTCTGCAGAAGTATCCAAGAAATGGAAGTCCTGGGACTTGGAATCACCGGCCGGTGTTAAGAAGGTCTCGTTACCGTCTACTACAATATAGAATCCGGTATAACCGCTGTTTACCGCACTGGCTACGGTGAATGCATTGATGTAAGATCCCGGAGATCCAACGGTATCCTGATTGACATCCTCGCTTAAGTTCACACCGTATACAGAGTTGTCTGCCCAACGTCCGGAGTTACCTGCGGAGATGGATACAACTGTGCTGGTACCCTCTAACTTTTTGAAAATATCATTGATGTATTCTTCCTCGCCTAAGGAATAACCTGCAGCGGAAGAACCAAGGCTTAAGTTTACTACATCACAGTCAAGGACTAGGGCATCCTCGATAGCTGCCATGTAATCATCGGTGTAAGCGCCGCCGTTAGCACCGAATACCTTCATGGTAATCAACTGTGCATCCGGAGCAACACCTACAACGCCGCTGGCCTGCTTGGAGTAGCCGGTCTCGCTTGCAGCGTTTGGTACATAGACATTGGCGGTAGAGATACCGGATACGTGTGTACCGTGATCCCCTTCGTCATCGTTGTCATGGGTAATCTCAAGATTCTTATCAATGTAGTTGAATGCGAATGGAATCTTCGGGCTTACGTACAACTTGCTTCCGCTCAGTCCGTCGAATCTTCTTGCTGCATTTAACTGTGGTAATACAGAATCCAATTCTTCTTCATCTAAGAGGTTGTAGTCTTCTACAGACTTGCCTGCATCTTCTGCAGTCTCCTCTAAGTGTGCAAGATATGCACCTCCATCGAAGGATGGATGATCGGAATCAATACCGGTATCGATGATTGCGATACGGGTTCCTGCTCCGGTATATCCTGCATCCCAAGTGGTGTATCCGCCAACCATGTCACCGGATGTAATGGTCTGTGGCTGCGCGTCTACCATTGGCTCATACTGCTGTGCTACATATACAGCAGCAACGCCATCTACTTTTTCAATCTCTGCGATGTCCTTGAAGGTAACATCAGTAGAGAATGCGTTGGTCATTAATGTGAAGTTGTAGTTAACATCCAGCTCCTCGCCATCCAAGACTTCCTCAGAAATCTTCTCAGCAGTAGCTTCCTGCTCTTCTACAATCTGCTCAGACAGCGCAACTGCGCGCTTGTTCTCAGCGATTTCATCCGTGTCAAATCCGGCATCCAATACACTGTCGCCCTCTAACACGATGATTACTCTAGTCTCCTGGTCCGGGTCGAGATTGGCTTCTTCAATCTCGGTGGTCTCCCCCTCAATGGAGTCTGCGTGAACGTCGATGCCTTCTGCTTCTGCGTCTACCTGCTCGAAGCTTACCTCATCGTTTGCATCAGTTTCCTGCGTGGTTGTTTCGCTTACGGATTCTTCTGCAACTTTCGAAGTCTCTGTCTCTGCGCTACTTTCAGATACAGCCGGCTCCGACACTTCTGTGGCGAATGCTGTGTAAGACGGTGTCAATGCAAGAGTTGCACTAAGCACCACAGCAATCGCTTGCTTTGTGTGTTTGTTTTTCATCAGCTTTCTATTTTCCTCCCGTGAAATATTTATAAAAAAGCACCCAGCGCGTCCCTAATCACGCCGGGTGCATTTTTATCGTGCGTTGTAAATCCAACAGATTAGATGGATTAAAGTTTATCGGTCTTCTTATGTGAAGTCAATATTTTTCATGTGCAGGTGTAAAATTATTCACGCATGTATATTATGCAATACTTGGGCTCAAGTTAATCTTCCTCCTTCCGCCCGAACTTCCTGCAATCAAAAAGGCCGTGGAACAATCCACGGCCTTCAAAATTCACCTTATAATTCTTTTGCGTATTTCTCACGTAACTCACGTGGTACGTCAAGTAAGTCCATCGCTTCCTCTGCGGAATAGTTCATCTTCTCCATAATCTTTCTGATATCCCGGACAGATGTAATTTCGCGCCCAATTCGCTCACCTTCTAATTGGAATAATTCATGAGACGCAGCCTCGTTATATTCTGTTAATAACATATCTTTGACCTCCTCTCGGTGTGCCATGATGAAATCGCGGATTACAAAATCCATCGGCATTATGCGGATGGTTTCATCCACCGGATCTTCGTGGCCCTCTAGCTTGTATCGGCGCGACGTGTCCATTACCCACGCATACTCAAACAATGGTCGGCATTGCTCCATGAGTTTCTTGTTGCGACCGGCGTTAATATTGAGCATCTTCACACGCACCTGAATATCCGATGTATCACGAGTATCCTCGGAAAATGCATCAGATAGATTCAAAATCACACAGTCATCAACCTCTCTTGCACCATTGTAAAAAACAATCAAATGCGGAGTTGGTAACATCACCTGTGTGACGCCGTACTTGTTAAGTTTATGCTTCTTCACATAGGCTTCATAAGCTCCGGAAACATACTGCATCTGACGAAGCGGCATATTAGGATTATAAGTCGACTGATGTTCATACAGATTCATCTCTTGCGCGATGATGAATGAGACATCGTTGTGCATCCCAAGATACAGTGCTTCTTTAATCGTGTTGAACTCGATGGCCTCCGGGTCTGCATAATCAGAATCATTCACCGCATTATACAAACTCAGCGTCCAATCTTTGTGATCTGCCTGTCCGAAAATAAACTGAAACAGGCGGTCTTTGTAGTCCTTGGTGACTACATTTTCCTTTTCTGACAAAACATGTCCTCCTTATGTAGATTTGAACAAGAATCACATAAGGTATAGAAATGCTTGCAGAACACTACAAAACGCTAACTCTATACATATTATAATTCATTCCTATCATTGTCTCAAACAAAATGGGAAATGGTGAGCAGAATTGCTCGGATGCCTTATGTGGCTCTTGAACAAGTAACAATATACACGCCGTCCATATCCACGTCAAATTAAAAAAGTATAAACTTTTGAACATATGTCAAACGAAGGATATGAAATGCCATCAGGGGGACATGGAAGAAAGAAAAATCTTAGTCAAATCCTCGATATTCCGCGGAAATACTGATGGATTTGGCGTTGGCGTGCTGTCGCACAATGGAAATTTCAGTATTTCCTCCAAAATAAGAAGATTTCACTGAAGTATCCAAGACGATTGAGCGAGAGCTATATCAAAAAATAAGTTAAATCGCCGGATTTCGGTGTAAATACTGATATTCAAGTGCGGTGAGAGACGCAAAGGAACGCTGGAATCAGTGAAAATACCGGATTCCGGAGAAAATACTGAAATCACGCTCATCCCGAGATCCATGAACGTATCATGAATCAGTATTTGCACCGCCAAGACCAGAGGGTACTGAAAATGTGTGGTCGGGAAGTTCTGGTCAAGGGATTAATCTCTCAAGCCCCCTTGGTTGTATTCTTGCTGAGTGATGTGGTGTGTCAAGGGTGCGCAGCACCTCTTCGAGGCTTAGCCCTTGACGCGCCACAGTACTCAGCTAATTTGTTAGCAGAGGGCTTGAGAGTATATAATTGTGTAAAGTATAATAGCTTTGTAATCCGCGATTTCATCATGGCACACCGAGAGGAGGTCAAAGATATGTTATTAACAGAATATAACGAGGCTTCGTCTCATGAATTGTTCCAATTAGAAGGTGAGCGAATTGGGCGCGAAAAAGGACTAAAGGAAGGCGCTGATGGGGCAAGGTTGGAGGATATTCGCACAGCCATGCAGAAGCTGAACCTTCCTGCAGATGCGGCGATGGATTTCTTTGATATCCCGCAAGAGTTGCGTGAGAAGTATGCAAAAGAATTATAATTAAATGTTGGCTAAGGCTGCGGAGACTTCCGCGGCCTTTTTTAAATCTCTCAAGCCCCCACTAACAAACCTCAGCAGAAATACAAAGGACCGCGGAAGAACTCCGCGGCCCAATGCATATATGCTTTATTACTTATTACCTTTATATCCTCTTATTCTCTCCCCAGAGAACATCCTACTTGAACCAGCCCAAGATAGCTTCGAAGATGGACTTGAAGAAGTTCGCGATGGCCGCAAAAAATCCACCGTGCTTCTCGGTCTTCTCACCGGCTGCTACATTCTCGGTTGGAGACTCGGCCTCCTCATTCTTGGCAACTGCCGGAGCATTCTCAGATACTGCCGTCTCCGGTGCTTCTTCCGCATCTTCTGCATCAGCGCTGGCCGTAGTTGCCGGCTTGGTGTCATTCGTACGGGAGGTACGCGGACGAGCCGGCGCTACAACAGCAGCTTCCTCCGTCACCTGAGCCGGTGGGGTTACTACAGTTGCAGGAGCATTCGCAACTGCAATACCTGCAATCGGAGCAGGAACTACTACAGGTGCAGGAGCTGTACTTGGCGCCGGATTTGGAGCAGGCTGCGGTGTAGGGGATACACCAGGCGCAGGTTCCGGCGCAGGAGCACTTGGCTCCTCTTCTAATTCAACTAAGGAAATATCATCAATAAAAACATCATGACGCTGGGTAATACGAACACCGTCTACCGAGCCCATGGTGATGTTGAATCGAGCAGCGGTATCGGTCGGATCCTCCATGGTAAAGTCAAAAGAGAAATCCTTCCACTGCGGTCCGATCTCAACAGAACCGGTCTTGCTATAGTTGGTCCAATTACCTTCAAACTCTTGCATCGCAACGGAGATCACACGCTGGATACTGGACTTCGCCCGGAAGGACAGGCGATACTGCTTGCCCTGTTCCAAGGTCACTCCGTCCTGATTCAACTGGACATACCAGGAATTGCCGCTGTCATCCGCCATGGTATCATCGATAGTGATGGCAAAAGCATTGTCATTGCCATTCATGTTGTCGATGACGTAGTTCGCAGTAACGGAATCATAAATATATGGTGTAAAACCTGCAATTCCCGCGTTAAAAGAACCATTCTTAATCAGCGCAGACTCACACAAGAAAACATTGTCGATGTAGTAAGTACCCGGCTTAGAGAAGAGAAGCTCCACATTGGAGGCGTTGCGATCCAGGTTCTCACTAAGAACAATCTTCTTGGAAAAATGTGAGCGACTTGCAGACAAAGATGGGGTGAACATCTTGCCGCCCGTCTTCACGGTCAGTCCGTCTGCATCGGTTCCCGCTGCAGTATATCCATCAAAACTTAACTCATATTCACCGGAAAGCATCGGAGACAATTCACTCTGAGTCAAGCGAATGGTCTTACCCTCCGGAACAACCACTTTCAATTCACGCACGTTACCTGCATTGGTAACGGAAATATTAGAAGCGTCGGAAGCATCATACTCCCAGAATCCCAGGCGCTTGTCGCCCATGTCAAAACCACCGTTGTAGATGTAGTTGCCATCCGGACGAATCACTTTGGAATTGTCCTCCGGCACTTCATCACCGGACTTGTGTTTTAAGCACACGTTGGAAAGGGTTACTGGAGCTGTGCTACCCTGCTTACCCAAGTTGAACTCCAAGCTGGCCTTCGGGTCATTCTTCTCATTCATGGTAAAAGAGTAGCTGTAACTCTGCTTGGTAGTTCCAACGCTCACCTTGGTATCCTGCATGTAACGCATCCAGCCGCGATCCGGGCCTTCCACGTCAACAACGATATCGCGAGCTTCCTTCGCAACCGCATCGAAGGTCAATTCATATTCCCAGCCCTTGCGCATCGGAATGTTTTCCTGCTTCAGCTGGACGCTGTGGTTCTGAGAACCAACGGCACTTGGCACTAAGCGAATGCTGTTGTCTGCTACGGTATAAGTGGTATCAGCAGCATCGGATTCTAAATGTAACTTCCAATTGTCCGGAGACGCATCCGCTGCGCCATCCATCTTGATGTCTGTTGCAAAATCCCCGTTCTTCACGAAGTTGCCGTCAGCATCCGCCTCGCGGTAAGAAACCGGAGCAGCTTCCGGACGGGTTGCAGCAGCCTCTTCACGGGCATACTCCTCAGCAGACTTCTGGTATACGCGGACATAATCCACGTCGTACTCTTGATTATTCATATCCGCATAAGTCTCATCATTCGGATAACCTACCCAGCTGCCGCCGACAGCCAAGTTCAGGATGACATAAAAATTCTGGTCAAAGGGTGCAGGATATGTAATCTGGTTATCATCATCCTGACCGGTGTACCAATCACGGGTAGAGTATACTTCCTGATTATCCACATACCAGGTAATCACACCCGGTTCCCAATCCACGCGGTACACATGGTAATCATTGGCAAAATCCCCGGTAGATAACACCTTGGTACCCTGGTTCTCCTTGTGACCGTTGCCGGAGTTGTAACCGTAATGAATGGTGTGATAGGACTTGTTCACGTTCTGTCCCATCACTTCCATAATGTCGATTTCACCGCACTTCGGCCACTGACCGTATAAGCCCTCGTCGGAAGCCATCAGCCAAAAAGCAGGCAAATAACCCTGACCGGTAGGTACTTTGGCTTTCGCCTCGAAGCGACCATAGGTAAAATCATGCTTGCCCTGGGTGGTGATACGACCGGAGGTAATGGAACGACTTCCGGAACCAACCCCAGCACCGCCGGCGATGATGTACTTGCCACCGCCGTACCAATTCCAGCCATTCTTTGGATCCAATAAGCTAAGTTCTACAGAACGATTCACATCAGACTCTGCAGTCATGCGAAGCTTATAATTATGTCCACCTTCTAAGGTAATTCCTTCCTGCAGTAACTGGATGTTATAGTTAGCATCCCCTGGATTCTCAATACGAATCACAGCAGCTCCATCGGCATAACTGATGGAACCAACACCGGTTTCACAAGGACCACCAGTCCAATTTGAATTATCATCAAATCCCGGATTCTTCAACAACTCATCAGATTCTGTACCATCTGCATATACTTCCTTCAAGGAAATATCATAGAGCTTTACTGTAGCAGCGACGGAAGTATCCTCGAATCCGTCGCCAATTTTTCCAAAATTCACCTGTAATGCAATAGTCTTGCTAAGTGGCTTGTCCGCTCCAACATTAGCATCCATTACAATCTCTGTTTTCTCCACCGAGGCAGACGACGCATTGGCATTCCCACCATCCGTTACATGCGGACGAATGGCCAAATGTCCGTCAGCCACCTGAATGTTCCCCTCATCCAGGCCGGTATACCGCTGTAGCTCAGAATTGACCCAGCCGGGCTCATGCTGCTCTACATTCCAATCAGCGGTGTTCAAGGTCGAACCGTCGAACTCGTCCGACCATACCAATTGGTAGCCGTCATCGGTAGGTTCCGCAGCAGACGCAACCTGCGGAATCGCCCCGGCAACCAAGGAAAACATCGCGGTATAAACCAGTGACTTCTTTAGTATTCCCCTTTTCATCTCTAATCTCCTTATCATTTCTCCAAAAGGATTCTTTGTATCCACATGATATCTGTCGGGGAAAAATATCTATATCAAATGAAGTTTAAAAATAACATAATCATGACATGAAATGATATAATTAGTTCATGGATATGATATTAGATGAAAAAGAAATGCTGCATCGCAGCCAAAATGATGAGTTGCTCTTTTACCGGCAGGTGGCCGCAGGGGATATCGAGGCCATCGAGGAGAACTGCCGCCAGCATCGCTTCTTAGAGACGGAAGGTGTAGGCCGACTGTCCAAGGATCCGGTGTTGAATCTGAAATACCACTTCATCGTAACCGCAGCCTTAGTCTCCCGTATCTGCACGGAGCAGGGCATGGAGATGGAGCAGGCCTTCCGCCTAAGCGACTACTACATTGGGCGCCTAGATCACATCGATACCCAGGCGGAGATTGAGCGATGGCATAACAAGATGGTCTTAGACTATACCAACCGCATGCACTTACTGCGCCAGAACGCCGCCCTGTCCCGCCCCATCACAGAATGCCTGAACTATATCTACGCCCATCTGAAGGAGCGGATTACTCTGGAGGATTTGGCAGCGTGCACCGGGAATTCCACCAGCTATATCTCCCGCCTGTTTAAAAGCGAATTGGGAGAATCCGCCAGCGACTATATCCGACGGCTGAAGATTGATAAGGCCAAGAACCTACTGCGCTTCTCGGAGTTTACCATGGTAGAGATTTCTTCCTACCTGTCTTTTTCCTCCCAGAGCCACTTCATCAAAGTCTTCTCCGAGGAATGCGGCATGACACCGAAGAAATATCGGGAAGCATACTACGGAACCCATTGGAAGGGCGAAGAATAAAAAAAGACCGGAGGCTTAGGACCTCCGGTCGAAACATATAGGGGTAATTAACCTTCAATGGCGATAAGGTTACGCTGCGGTACTTCCTCCTTGTAAGTCTCCTGCTTCGGAACGGACAAGGTCAAAACGCCGTGCTTGTAAGAAGCGGAAACATCTTCCTTCTGAACACGATCGCCTACATAGAAGCTACGTGTCATGGATCCGGAATAACGCTCCTGGCGAATCAACTTGCCCTTCTTGTCATTCTCTTCCTTATCCAGACCCTTGGTGGCGTTGATGGTGAGGTAACCATTCTCCAACTCAACCTCAATGTCTTCCTTCTTAAATCCAGGTAAATCTACAATGACTTCATAGGAATCGTCCTTCTCACGAACGTCCGTCTTCATTACACGGGAAGCCTTGCGACCATAGAGCTTCTTCTCCATGTCGTCGAAATCTCTCATCTCCGGGAATCCGAAGAAATCATCCAAAAAGTTCTCTCCAAAAATACTAGGTGCTAACATAAGACATACCTCCTTTTGCATCCTTTACGGATATCACCTCATCGGTGGTATTCTTTCTTTCTGATTCTGTTATACCACCATTATTAGCACTCGTCAAGAGCGAGTGCTAATATTTTTTAAAAATATTTATTTTTCTTTACTACTGTCTAACAAAAAGAGTTTGTGATACACTAGAACTACATCACCGAACATTAGGTAATCGAATAGAAAGGCGGTATAACGTATGAGTATCAACAGAGCAGATTTAATCAGCGCGCTGGCCAACGAATTCACCGGCGAAGAGAATCTCAAGATTGAAACCAGTAACTTCATCTCCGACACCGGAGCCATGGATTGTACCGCAATGGGGCTACCCATTGATACATTGCAGAAGACCAAGAACGTCATCGAGCAGCACGAGGCGAAGTTCTCCAAGGAGACCAAGGATCCTATGAACACGCAGTATCTGCTGCATCTAAGAGTTGCGAAGAAATGCATCGAGGAAGTCATCGCACAGAAATTAAAAGGGTAAAAGAAAACCTGCGCAAGTGAGAAAACCAATCACCTGCGCAGGATTTTTATTTTTTCCGACCGGATTCGATGAGCTCCTGTTCGAAGGCTTCCGGATTCTTCCGATAGTAATCCTGATGATACTCCTCCGCCTCGTAGAAGTTCTTATAAGGAAGAAGTGCAATGGCAGCCGTCTTGCCGGACTCCGCCTCAAGGGCACGAATCTTGGCCTCGGCCGCTTCCCGCTCTGCCTCGTTCTTGTAGAAAATCGCCAGGGTATAGGAAAAGCCCTTGTCGATGAACTGGCCCTCGGAATCGTAAGGATCCACGTTAGCCAGATAGATATCCAACAGACGCTCGTAGGATACCCGAGCCGGATCGTACACCAGCTTGATGGTCTCCCGATGGCCGGTGGTCTGGGTCTTCACCTGCTCGTATGTTGGATTTACCACATCTCCGCCGGCATATCCGCAAATCACTTGGTCCACGCCGTACATCTTATAAATCGGGGTGACACACCAGAAGCAACCGCCGGCAAAAAACGCTTCCTGCATCTTGTCCTCCTGTTCCGACAAGGGATGTGCCTCCTTCGGAACGCCCTTCGATAAATCCGAGTGATCCACCGGTTCTGTGGTGACACTGGCATTAAAATGCTTTTTTACAAATTCCATGTCTGTTACCTCTCCAAAGAAACTATCCATACTATAACACCGACTTCCGACGGAATCCATACTATATTGTGTGGTATCGCCATCCTATAGGACCATGGTATAATAATAAATAGTGAAGGGTATTTCTTACTATAAGGAGGACATTGTATGAATTTTTTCGTATGTGAAGTATGTGGAAACTTCGTAGAAATGGTAAAAGAGTCCGGCGCGCCAATGACCTGCTGTGGCCAGAAGATGAAGGAACTGGTTCCGGGAACCAGCGACGGCGCAGTGGAGAAGCACGTACCGGTGGTGACCGTAGAGGGGAATAAGGTAACGGTTACCGTAGGCTCCGTGGAGCATCCAATGGCACCGGAACACTACATCGAGTGGATTGCACTTGAGACCGCCAAGGGCTCACAGCGCAAGACCTTGAATCCGGGCGAGCCGCCATGTGCAGAGTTCATCTTATCCGATGATGATTCCTGCGTTGCAGCCTATGCATATTGCAATCTCCACGGACTGTGGAAGTCATAAGACTAGTGAAGGGTCGTGCAAAGCACGGCCCTTTCTATTATAGATATTTCATCCGTCAAACTTGTTTGTCCAAGTTGGACAAACAAGTTAATATTTCTGACTCTCTGCTATTATTTTCTTCAAGCGCAGGTTTTTATCAAATATTTCTTCATTCAGATTATTCATCTCTAGAAGGCTTCGCACACACCACTCCATGTCCTGTGTATGAAACGTGTAATAAACATCGTTCAATTGCTTATAAGGGAAAAGATCCATGGCAAACTTCGTCCTAACATCTCTTGTATACGAAATATATCTATACACATATCCCATCCAAAACATCGCACTCGAAGCAAACTTCTTCTCGCCATAATCCGAGTCCCCAAATTGGTCTTGAATACTCGCAATCCCATCATTCACATCCAACGTCAAAAGTGATGGATCATTCGCATCCATTTTCTTAAGAAGATCTGAGTGTAAAAATCTACGAATAAAAATTGCTGAAGAACAGTTTAATTCTGTAGATTTTTCAAACAACCGCCCTTGATATTCCGCTAATAGCAATCCGTTGTGATCAAACTTTATCATTTCAACAACTCCTCAATGTATAGACCGTTCTTGAACTCCCGCTTAGCAAGTTTCAATTTCGTATCAATCTCATAACTTCTTTGTACCAACGAATTCTTACATTCTTCTCGCTCCGGTCCGGATAAGTAATACTTCTCCAGGGGAACAAGCTTCTTCAAAGCTTTCTCTGTTTTTATGATGTATTGTAGCCCCAGTCTGGATGCGGATAGCGAATGAAGCGCTACATCAGCATTAATTTCGCCCTCCGCAAATTGGGACATGATATAAAACATCTTATTATCCGCTATCGGCGCAACAACCACGTCTGCCGCCTCAATCTTCGCTACAACATTTTGGACGATACTGTTATTCTCATAGTCCCTTATAGTGCCTCTGTAATAACAAATCGCTATCATCCAGTCTAAGGAGCACTCCAACTCTACCAGATTCAATCCTTGTTTCGAAAATCCAAATGAATATACTGCAGACTTATCATAATCACAAACAAAGGATAAAGCTTGGTTATACGTTTGTCCTAAATAGAATCCATTTCCAAAATCACAATTATTCCTTGAGCCTGTAACAGTAACTTCAGAAAGGCTTCCATTCTTGGAACCATGAAATAACACAATTCCATTCGCTTCTTTTGCCAATTCTTCTTTCACTGAATTAATCCTATATTTTTGGGCATAAATATAGGAGTATATCTTTTCATATACTTCCTCGGTCGTCACACCACTTTTTTCTATCGCATCGAGTGTTGTACGCGAAACCTTAGTTGCCTCGGATAATTCGCGCTTATTCATGTGTTCCGCTTCGAGTATAAATCCAATAGCATCCTTTATCTTATATTCACAATCTACCTTCAACATTTCTTATCTCCTTCGCCCCCAATTATATCAAACAAAAACTTGTTTGTCCAAGTTGGACAAACAAGTTTGGTCTCTTGACATGCCATCGATTCTTCCCATAAAAAAAGATTATTCGCTACCTCACGAATGCTCCGCTATGCCTACGCAATGAAAAAAAGAGTCGTGGGTAAGAGACCCGAGGGCCTCCGCCTTTTTGCACGAATAATCTATGAACACTATAGCATTTCTCACATGAAATGACGATACAAAACTTGCATCCCCCTCTACAAAGCATATAATGGAACCTGTCGGGCGCCAAACGCACTGGCAACAACACGAGGGGGAACAAACATGAAAAAATACTTATTATTCTTACCAACAGCATTATACTTCTATCTATTATACGGAATCAGCCAACTGATTGATTCCTCCAGCTATTTTCCAACCGGAAGCACATTCTTAGATATCCTGCCATATCTAGTACTGACGCTTCTTACCGCCATCACATACCTCATCGGCCTGGTCACGCTGCTGACATCCCGCGAACATACTGCAAAATCAGCAGTCATCGCCGCACTGCTGGTGAAAATCCCGCAGCTGGTACCGCTGGGACTGCTGCTCGGCGGAAGCATGGTCCTCTTATGCCTCCCACTGGGCATCCTCGGATCCATCGTCATCTGGTGTATCGTCGGATTCGTGTACTTTGCCACATCCATCGCTGAGGCCATCGCCTGCTTCAAGATGTGGAGAGCCGGACAACTGTCCTTGCCACTGGCTATCCTGTTGGGTGTATGCTCTTTCATCGTCGTGTTGGACTATATGGCACTACTGGTCATCCTGATTAAGCTCTTTGCAAAACAGCCGCAGGCGCAGGTGTAATCCCTACTCCCACTTCTTCCACACATCCGGCTGATACCCCAGGGTGGATTGCTTCCCATTGCGCACCACCGGTGCCTTAATCACCTGCTGGTTCTCAAGAATCTTATCCACCTTGTCCTCGTCGGCAATATACTTTATCAACGCCAAGGTATCCTTATCCTTGGCATCCGGGTTAATCATATTCTCAACGCCACCATTGGCCTGAGCCACAGAGGTAAACTCCCCCTTGCTCATGCCCTTCTCTTTCATATCAATAAACTGATACTTGATGCCACGCTCCTTGAAAAAGCGCTCCGCCTTCTTGGTATCATTGCACTTCTTCGTGCCAAAAATCTGAATGTTCATAACTACACTTCCTTATGGATCTGATTGTCCTTATCGAAAAATACCCAGTCGCCCTCGTTGATATCCCGGGCGTACAGGTCACCATCCGGCACTTCCATGGTGATCTCATTCCCATCCTCGTCCCGCAACTGTAACAGCACCTGCTGCACATAATCCGCCGGACGCTCCTCGCACCCGAAGTCCGCCTCCTGGATTCGCTTCACAATGTATCTCAAGATCATCGCCTCACAAACTAAATAAACTTATTCCGCTTTCCGGTAAAAATCGCCCCATACCCATAAGTCACACGCAGATATGAATACAACGCAAACGGAGCAATCATAAGAATCGCACTTACCACCAAAAAAAGGCTCTCAGAATACGGATGGATTTCAGAAAACAGTAACTGTCTCGTAAACCCGTAATAGGTATTCCCCTCATACGTAATACTGTAAAACTTCACCGTACCTTCCTTCGCATAGGAACTCTCCACGTGCATCTGCTGCCCATCGGAAAATTCCAAGGTAATCTGATAATATAGATCCCGCTGGCGCTCCTTATAGCATTCCACTACTCGGACATCATATTCTTGGATTGCATCCTTATTCTCTTCTATCCATCGATCCTCGGCCCCTGTGAACCTCGAAACCCAAAGGATAAACAAAAGGATTGCAATTCCATAGGTGATTACCAGAATCGTATGAATCTGTTTTAACGTAAGTCTCTTCATCTTATTGCTCTAACGTATACTGCATCAGCTCGTACTTCAGCCTACTGCCCACATCAATATCTGCGGGCAAAAGCGCACGCGCCACCAGCTTCAAATCATCAGATTCGATATCTGTACGTTTTAAATTTGCGTAGTCGCCATCGATGCTGACTACGATGTAATACCAGGTTTCCATAGAGGCTCTCCTCCTATCAATGGGATTATCCATTATTCCAAATTCTTTATATAACGACACTTCGGGAAATTACTGCAGCCATAAAATTGATTGCCAGCATTATCCCCTTTCTTTGCGGTACGAAGGATGAGTTGTCCACCGCAACGAGGACAGATTAACTCTTGCGAGCTATTAGGCTCTTCCGGTGGATTCGCAGACTCAACCGATACATCTTCCACCTTTGCTTCCGCAGCCAACTCCTCGAACTTCTTAAGATAATCTGTGCGTTCATCAACATTCATTTTGCGGATCCATTCGCCAGTTTCTTTCATTGCTTTAAGGCTCGAGGCCACATCCGTTCTCGTACTTTTCAAGTAATTAATCAGCTGATCACTTCGAATTACCTGTTGCTTAATTTCTTTCTTAGCAAACTTATCATTTATAACCGTTTTCGGGTTAGCAAGTACGACAATGGTCTTATTGTATTCCGTAAAATGCCTACCCGCAATAAACTTTGTCACAAAACCTTTGTCGCTTTCCCAACAACTCTTATATACTTCCAAGTGACGTTCATTTTGAGTTATCGGACTATAAATGCCTTCCTTATACTTTCTGCCCTTGCATTCAATGGTTCTGATGAAGTCGCCTTTATTATTGATCTCAATATTGCCAAATAGATTCTTGCATTCAATAATCACATTGACATATGGCGTAATAACAAAGAAGTCAATCTGCGCGCTTCTTCCATCCTCAGTTTTTAGAAATAGATCACGAAGAACAACCAAATCCATTCCGCTGTTCTGCAACTCGAAAAGAACACTTTCCTCACCATATATGCCAGCTTCGACAATTGTAATTTCTTTATCAATTTTCTCAGCAGCAACAGAGTTATCCGCAACCGTACTTCTAAGTTCCTGCAGCTTTTTTAAATACTCTTTTGAATCACACGAATCTTTTATAATAACTACTTCTGGTTTACTGAATAATCCCATAATCTTTTATCCACACCTTATTATCACTCATTAGCCATTTCATTCTTTATCATCATTGTAGAATCAAGGCCATAGTACGTTGCCAGGGCAAATACGTACCATACACACGGTCTAGACTTTCCACTCAACCACTTTCTTACTGTCCCCTCACTCACATCCATGCGATCTGCTACTTGTTTATATGTAATACCTTTTTTAGTTAGCATTTTTTCTACATAGCTATAATTGAATACGTCCCCACTTCGTAACCTCTGTGTTTTTCCGTGCTTAAATAACACATTCTTTAGACTAGCGTATTCCGGAAATCCTGGCATGATATATTGATGAGATAGTGTATTAATCGTATAAAGCAAATGATATTTTTCCTTTTTCTTTATAAAAAGATCACTCCACTGCCCAGTATCAAGATCAATGAAATCTACCAGATGCATCAATCCTTTATAATTATTACCATACATACCCATATAAGTCTCAGCATCAAGCTTATATGCTATATTGTAATACCTTCCTGATTGTGTTCTAGGAATATAGTTTTTCCCCAAAAAAGCCTTTATAAAGCCTTCATGTCTGTCATAATCGTATATATTCATATAGAAGCAGCATAAATAACTTCCATTTCTCGGCTCTAATGAATGCTTTGCCTGGACTACAATACTATTCTCAATAGCATATCTGCACATTTCTTCTGCGCTCTGAATGTTTGATGGGAAAAGCATCCATTTTCCAACAAAAACTGACCCCCTCAATTCTGATTGATCATCCGAAAGATAGTATCTCCATGCCTGATTTTCTATTATCTCCACGTTTCTCCCCTCCGGCAACTGTTATATATTGCAGAAATCCTGTTGTCCATCCTATTCCTTGCCACTATGATGCCGCCATCTAAAACCGCCAGATGTGGCATTCTTTCTTATCGCGTTGCTAATAGCACCTTTACTAAGCCCCATCTCTTCTGAAGCCGCTTTTACGCTCTTAAACGTTTTTATATACTCCCCATCTAAAGAAAGCTGATCCACAGGCCTGCTTGACTTCTCCGCAATCCGCAGATTCCCACAAGTTGGGCATCCCGTACCATTAATCCTATGTGAAACTGAAGCCGGATAACTTCCATGTCCCTTAGGACATATCCACCAGAATTTTTGGTGAGACGCCCCAGCGACCTGTTCCGGGATTTTATCTGTATTCTTCTCATAATCCCATTCTTTCAGAAGTTCAGGATGCAGTGTAGCCAAATCATTTCGCCCAGTTACAACAATATTGCCTGCACAAGCAGGACACCCAGCGCCTTTGCTTCTACTGTTTATAGACGCTGGCCATTTATGTCCACACTTAGAACATATCCAATGCACCTTTACTTTGCTTCCAAATGTATAATCTTGTGGCATCTTGCTGTTTAATTCATAATCCCATTCTTTAATCAGCAATTCATCCGTCAATGCTCGACCTTGCGCAATTAAGCTCTTCCTTTTCAGGTCAGGATTTGCCTTATCTGCACATTTTCTACATCCAGCCCCTTTATTCCTACGCGCTATAGGAGCCTTCCATCTATGCCCACACTTGGAGCAAATCCAATAAACCGATTTATTACTTCCTGGTGGCAATTCAGACGGATGTAACCCAAGCTCATCATTTCGCTCAAAATCCCACTCTTTCAGTAAAAGTGGATCGCTGACACAGCCCTGCTTTTCAATTATTCTCTTTCTTTTCTCTTCTTTCCCAGCTTTGTAACCGCACTGGATACAACCATTCCCATCAACACTTCTATTGCGGATAGGTGCCGTCCATCTATGTCCGCAAGTATGGCATATCCACTTTACTCGTCTGCTGCTATTAAACATGATCTCGCTGGGCACAATCCCATCGACAGAATTACTCTCATAATCCCAATCCGCTAATAAATCTGGTCTCTTAGTCTCTAAATCATTGAACCCTTTTTCGAAAACAAATCCTGCACACTTAGGACAACCAGTGTGGCTCCGCGCACGATTATATATCGGCGTATCCCAACTATACCCACACTTTGTGCAACGCCAATAAACCGATTGAGACGAACCTGCCGCAATCATGTCTGGTTTCAGGGTTCCATTTTTCTCATAGTCCCACTCTTTTACTAGTTCTGGCGCAACTTCTTGAACCGAGTTTTTAACTGGTCCCTTTAAATATGCCAAAATCTCAAAGCGGTCCTTTGAACAATCTATGCCTAATGCACTAATCTCTGCCCCTATATCTTGATGCGTTATTTCGCCAATCTTTTGAAGTACCGTTTCAATACCACAATTAAGTGCTTCATTTGATGGCCTATCAGGCGGTAAAAAGCAACACCAATCTGCCGGTGGAGTTTCATTTTCGTCGATTCGCTCTTCACGTACGCGAAGAAGCGTTATTCCGTGTTCTTTACATATACAATACTTTCTTCGTTCACGCTCATATGTAGCAGGCTTCTTATGATGCCAATACACGCCATCATATTCTATTCCTACTTGAATATCTGGTATGAATACATCCAATTCCATACTCTTGGAAAATATATCTTTATATCCATTAATCGCGTTTGGAAAAACTTGTTTTACATAATAAAACAAGGCCTGTTCAGCAAAAGAAGTCTGTCTGCCCGAATTGCATTCTGGGCATCCAGTACCATTAACACTAGTGCGATGTCCAATCGTTGCAGGATAAATATGCCCTCTTGGGCAAATCCAATAGAACTTCTTACCACTGCCAGACATAACATCCGACGGCGTAGTATCTCCATTAAGCGGCTGATACCATTCTTTTGCAATATCTGGATGAGTTGTTGCCAAATCATTTATACCAGGAACAACTACTTTTCTTTGACAACACGCGCACTTTCTTCCATTTGCTTTGTTATAAATCTTGGCCTGATATTTGTATCCACATTTTTTACAATGCCAATACACAGTTGCATTACTATGATCTGAATAACACTCCGGGCCTTTCTCATTCAGCTCATAGTCCCATTCTTCAAGCAACTCCGGAATAGTAATTCCCAGTTGCATATTCCTATATCTTGAATCCCAGCGCCGCTTTGTGGCGCACACCTTACAGCCGTTACCATATACACATCTATTCTTGATAGGTACGGTCCAAGTATGCCCACATTCCTTGCATTTCCAGCCTACGCGCTCGGCAGACAAAAAAGAAAAGTCTTCTGGCTTTTTGTCACCATTCACTGAATTATCCCATTCGTCTGCAATCTGAGGATACTTCGTCTTTACGTCGTTGACACCACGAACGTATCTTTTCCCATTACATACAGGGCACGATATTGATCTAGTTACTTGTTGATCTACCGTTCTTGGATATGCATGATTTTCTTTACAAGTCCACCAGACCATCTTATTAGAATGCGGTGCAACATCTTCAGGGCGCAGCTCTCCATTAAGTGTAGGATGCCATAACAACGCCACTTCTGGATATTCTGTTTTTAGGCTTACCTTGAGCATAGCTGCGCCCCCTATTCGTTCACTGGAACCGTTGCATTTACAACATCTTCCTCACCTTCTCAATTAACGTCACATCCGCCGGTAACCAATCCACATCATCCAACCGCTCTTTCGTCAGCCAACGAGCAGCCTCATGCTCCTTTAGCACAAGATCGCCGCTAACGATCTCGCACCAGAAACAATCCATAGAAAGATGAAATTCCGGATAATCATATTCGATGGTATCAATTAACTCACCAACAGAAATCTCCGTATCCAGTTCTTCCATAATCTCACGCTTTAATGCAGCCTGTGGTGTTTCCCCTTCTTCAATCTTTCCACCAGGGAATTCCCACCAGCCCTTGTAGTCTCCATATCCGCGTTCCGTTGCAAATACAACAAATTCACCATCCTTATTCATCGACCGAATTACGGCAGCAACCACTCGGACTATATGCTTACAATCTTCTGACATATTCTTATATTTCCTCAAGTCCTAAACTTTTCAAATACTCATAAGTTCCATCGTAAAATTCTGGCAATCGGGTAGGATCTTCTGGATAACCATTCCGAGTTTTATAAGCATTCCCTTCTGGTACACAAATAATCATGCCAATACGAGCGCGCGTTAACAGTACGCGATATGCATTAAGCATGTATTTCATCTGCTCATGCCTATTTTCACTATTATCGATCTGTTCAATCCACCTATGATTAAACTTATAATAATGCCACTTACCATTTTCATATCGCAGGTCAGCATCCCACAAAAGGCACGTATAATCCAGCTCTAATCCTTGCACTTGTATTTCCGTTGCTGCATCTTCTAAATAGTTAGAGGACCTTGTATCTTCCTTATCCTCTAAGAACCAGTGAACTGCATTTGCATCACCACTTTCCAAAACATGCACACCTAGTGGTTTGTATCTAGCAGACTCTTTCGTAATCAGCACACCGGTCTTCTCTGTTCCACGGACTTTGTCATGCAACCAACGTCTCGCCTTTTCCATATCTCGAGTTAAGACAATAGGATACCGCTCTTTAATCTCTGCATAAATTGCTGCTGCATCTGGTTTAATCTCTAAAAGTGCATGAACAAACGCCGACAGCTTTTCCGCTCTGAAGGATCTAAGCGACACACCCAAGTGTAATTTTTCTGAATAAGTTACATTCTGATTATCCTTGAGAAGTTCATATACTTTCCCCTCCGCATACTCTGGTTCTGTCAGCTGAGGCGATATATACACCTTCCAATGCGTAAATATCTCGTTCAACGATTTAATCCATTCAGAGATACCCGCTTCTCCTGTATTGATCTCTTGGCCGCCACCAACTAAACATACAATCGTTGCCCAGTCTTCACGTTGATCCAAAGACCAAATCAAAAATGACGCTTCGGATAGAGGGAAATTGGGAACCTTAAGCTTATTTCCATACGTTCCTCCACGTTTTAAATATGCCGCAATCCTTTCATGCGTCCACGAGCGTTGTGCCTCATCAAAGATGGCTACATGTTCTACTTCTCCATATCCCGAATCTTCCTGATGAACCGCTTTTGTCGGATCAATCTCAAGAATACCATTTTCCACTGGGTTCTTAATTTTAGCCAACATCGCGTCCCTATAACGATGAATAATCTGTATAAACTTGCCTACTTCTCTCCGAGAATCCGATATTTTCTTTTCTTCACCACGAGCCCTGCATTTTTGATAATTATCTCTTGCAAGTGCCTCTATTAAAACAGCTACCAACGGCCCATTTCCAGAAAGGTACACCGCTCCCTCATCTTTTACTGGTTCATTACCGCCTTGGTATGTTTGTTTAACGGCAATATCTAAACCAACTAAAGTCTTTCCCGCTCCCGGAACGCCTGTGACAAAGCATATGCTTTTTTCGTTCCGCTCTTTACTTCGCCTAATAACACCCTGTATATATGCTACCGTAGCATCTGTCGATACCTTGTCTGCTTCATGGCGAGTAATATCCTCAACCGAATGACTCTCGTACAACGTTCTAGCCGCTTCAATAATTGTTGGTGTTGGAGCATACGGACTAATAAGCCAATTTGGATTTACGTCAGGTTCCGCCGGAAACAATGATATAACAGATGTAATTAAAGTTGTAATTCCCTCTTCTCCAGCTATAAGCGGATTAACAACTCTATCATCATATACTGAAGGCTGAATAATAGACGATATTCTCTTTGTCTTTCTAGGGATTAGGATCGGAACAATCAGGTGATCCTGGCTATACTTATGAAAATTCTTGAGATCAAGTGCATAGTCTAACACCTGATCCAAATCTTTCTCTAGCACGGATGTTTCTTCCGTCTTGAATTCGATACAGAATATAATTCCCTTTAGCAATAAAACCGTATCTAAACGCTTTCCAAGGCGAGGAATATCATATTCAAAAACAATCCTTCCGTCAGTATCCTTCCATGGCTGAAGTGCGTTCTGTAAAATATCAATTTCTCTTTTCCAAGCATCACGCGTTAACGTGGATTCATCGCCATGGTGATTGTCGCAAATTATACCAAATACAGCATTCGGATCTGCCTCAACAAATGAACCTATACTGTTTTCATACATACATCTAGGACTTTTTCCCATTCCATCTCCCCCTAAGCATATTCACTCTGTATTATATCATCTAAGTGACACCCAAAGCCTTAAATGTTCATTAGAATTACTTTAAATCTATGTATTTATTATATAACAGGCATATGTCCCTTAATACAGACACTACAAATAAAGAGGTATCCCCCTCGGATACCCCTTCTGTTTCTATTCGTTTTTCCATTTAGGAAATGTCTTTTTCCCAACCAGCCACAAAAACTTATCAATGCTTTTCGCATCAAATTGCGTGATCTCATAATGCTTCTTAAACATTTCTACCGCCTGGCAAAAGCCAGAATAGTATTTTAAATCTTTATCATTAAAGGTAAACAAGGCATCGTTCGCTTCATCCCGATAATATCGCAGTAACAAATCTACATACGAATCATATATAGGATATAAATCTGGTCGGTGATGACTACAATACTTTGAAGCAAAGGAATACACAGACCTTCCCGTCACTTGCTTTACACGTGCATCTATGTCATCTACTATTTTTGCATCTAATACATCCTTCTGTAATCTGCTATCAATTTGTAGCTCCAGTATTACCTTTGCCACATCTAGGACTTTATATATATTCGTGCTGTAAAAATCATTAAGTGCACTGACTTTTATCAAGATATCTTCCAACGAATCATTTCTAGGGCAAAGTTCAACAAATAATTTTCGAAGAGCTCTTTCTTGTTCAGGATAACCAACCAATTTGTCCCACTCTTCAATTTCCTCGTTTACTGTCTTGACTGTCGGTATACATGGCCTTACGAACGCCTCATAATTCCATTTCTTTTTCCTAGCAACATAGTATCTCGAAGTAAGTATCTGCCTACGTTTTTCTTCCCCCATTGTTCTCCTCCTATTCCTTCGCCCACTGAAACGCTTCCCTTGGTTCTCCATTCGCTAGATAGATTACACCACAATGTTGGAAATCATACTTTTTCAGAGTGCGCTGCATCACCACATTATCCTTGTGGGTATCGATGCGAATATTGTCCGCGTATTTCTTGCACTCTTCCATGGCTACGTGAAAGATTCCACGTGTTGTCTGGTCACTGGCGATGCGGTGGATGGTTACGTATGGTTCGTTGTTCAGCCACCGTCCACCTTCGATATACTCGTATGTTGGATCTTCTCCTTGGCACAAGGCGAAGACGCCATGAATTCCGGACACATTGTAAATAACTTTACATCTACCTTGCTGAATATCGCCTAACACTTGCTCCTCTGTAGGATTGGTATTCTTCCATTGATTCGGGTTCCCCGTAGCACGCATGAATTCTCTGGCTGTTTCATATATCTGATTTATTATTTCTATATCATCTTTTTCTGCAGATCTAACCTGTAACACTTTTCCATTCCTACAATTGTTGTATTTCCCACACACTATTTCAAAAATTCGGTTTTAACATAGCCTTCCTTGCCTAAGTATAGGACTTTAGTCCAGCCTTCATTGTATTTCATGAGTACCGTTATTTCCTCCCCGGCATATGCAACCGCAACTTTAGATGCTGTTTCTGACATCGTGCTTCTAACGTTTACTGTAGACGATAATGTCATTGTATATGCGCCACTAGGAAGTGATTGATTTCCCTCGTCGGAATCCGTTCCAGGCGTTCCCGGTACTACTTCTGTATTTTTTACTTCAACGTTGGATTCAGTAATCGGTTTAATTACATCACTTGTGTCATAAAGAGCAGTAATAAGCGCCTCGATTTTTGACGTATCGTCGATATCCAAAAGATAGGTTTCAGTTGCTCCATTATCACTTGCTTTTCCATACACAATTATGGCAGGATCTAACGTTTCATATATGATTTTGCCATTTTCATCTGCATGCTCATTGATATCGTACAACTTCGGCTTTGCTGCTTTCAAACTGTCTCTTAATTCCTCAAACTTAGCAGCAGTATAATCACTTGCCCGCTCTTCATAATCGCCATCTTGGAATACCATTGATTCGAACTTTGTTACGCCATCTCGCAGCATTATTTGATAGTAATTACCGGAGGCTCCTTGAGTTTCAACTTGATAACCATACTTAACATCAATGGATGTGCAGTTGTTTAATAGATATGATAAGGACGCATCATCATCCGTCTGCGTTGCTTCCTCAGTCTCATCAATAACAGCATCGTTGATAGCATCTTTTTTCGACCCACATCCGATAACAGATGAAGCAAGTAACAAACACATAATTACAAGTATGCTCTTTTTCATAAGGACCTCCTTTACTATCCGTTTTATCCGCGTTTACTCGTCCTCTTCCGTTCCAAGCCCACGATTCAACATATCGTTATATGCTGCGTTCGCTGCCTCGGAGGCTTTTTTCTCTTTCCATGCGCTGATTTCGCTGGAGATGGCCAACATCTCATCTACGATAAGTTCTGCACTTTTCGGCTTTACCTTGGTAAGGTATCCGATCATGCGATTCATCGCCTTCGGACTTCCAAGCTCTTTTGCAATGGCCTCGCCCAGCTCCTTGGGAAAGCCTAGGGCAGTTACCTCTGCAATCAGTTCTTCTCGGGTTTTTGCCCACTCTATTTTCGTATTTATCATATTGGGTGTTTCTCCAAACCGTTCTTTTTTCCCTATCCAAAATGGTACGCCTTCCCCATTCCAAGGTCAATGTTGTCCCGTTTCAAAAGTTTTTCCACACAGTGTATCCTTTTTGTGTCCATTACCGTGCTATATATAATATATCTCTAGTTTTCCCCCCAACGAGGCAAGGCGGCGCAGGTATCTAACCTGCGCCTTTTTGCGTCCAAAAATACCTGTGTCCTTGCTGTGGCTGTTCGTCTGTTACACTAAGGCAATCGTTGGGAATACATAGTGGGCTTCGAGGCCCAAAGAAAGAGGCGCATCCATTACGGATGCGCCCTTGCTTTTCTACATCACCATACACAACGTTCCAATGCCGATTAATACGCAGCCTACCACAGACTTTGGCGTCAGCTGTTCATGAAGTAAAACAAACGCCAGAATCAATGTGATTACGACACTAAGCTTATCAATAGGGACGACTTTCGATACCTCTCCCACTTGAAGCGCTTTATAGTAACATAACCAGGAAGCTCCTGTTGCCAATCCGGACAAAATCAGGAAAATCCAACTTTTTCTACTAATCTCACCTATCCCGGATTGCGTATTCGTGAGGAAGACCATCCCCCATGCCATGATTACCACAACGACTGTACGTATTGCGGTTGCGAGATTTGAATTCACCCCTTCAATACCAACCTTCGCCAATATAGATGTAAGCGCTGCAAATATTGCTGATCCAAGTGCTAGCCATAACCACATAATACCATCTCCCTTTCCACATGAACTAACTAACCCTATTATAACAAAAAGACTTTTGGCCTACGTTTGTAAACCAAAAGTCTTAATTTTTTCTAGAAAGTTTTATTTTCTATTTACCGAGGCATAGATTTCTTTGATAAGTTTTTGTGGCACTTCATCGTAAAGGCTCTCTACCTGCTCCAAAGAATATCCCATTCGAAACATTTTCTTAATGCGATCCACTTTTTCCTCATCTACCGCTTCACGGTTATATTGTTCCATGATCTCGCTCATCATATTTTTATCTCTTTTCTATTGCAGCGGAAAGAAGGTTCGCTTCCACTTTCTTTATATCATCTACTGTCACGTGCAGATATTTTTCAATCTTGCTATATGGGACTTCATCTTTTAGCATTTCTGCAATAGACTCATACTTATCTTCCAGTATGTACTTATCCATAACTTCACACATAACCGATATGCCTCCTTCCGTTTCTTTCAAGCGCTTTACTTCACTTGATAATTGCGGAAACTTCGGGTTTTTGACTTCCTTCTTGATAAAGCACGACATCAACTCCGCTATATCACTTCCATCATCAACCGTCGTATTCACGAAGATTTCATGTAAGCCATCTTCCACTACATCTCCGGTCTCGCGAATCACCTTATCAATATGGTAAATCGTCTTTCCTTTTTTCAGGAAGTCGAATTCGGATATATACACGATATAGACGTTTACGACGTCGTCAAACGTATCACCGATATTCGATTCCTTAACCGTAATACTTGCCGCATTAAAACGCGCACGCTTCAAATGGTTATCATTATCTGCACGCTGGACCTCAATATTACACTTTGTTCCATCACCTAGCGTGCATAATGCATCTAGCCGGACCGACCTTCCATATATGTTCCGTTCGCTCTGTTGGACGATTACGTCCAAGACCCGCAGTTGTGGGTCCTCGAGGATTGTACGAAGTATTTCTTCACACACCTCTTTTTTTTCTGCCAGCACCTCGAAGAACACATCATCGATTGGTCGAAGATTCTTTACGCGCTCCTGCTTCGCAATAGTATTCAGTTTTTCTTTCATTCTTTGACTTCCTTTCATTTTTATTATCGGCGGAAGTCATATCAAAGTTCTCTCTATAAGTATTATAGCATGCCTGTAAACCCCGCTCAAATAATGTCTCAGGAGGGACGGAGTTAGCGATTCATTACACTTTTACAAACGAATATTCCGCATGTTGATACACTTTTACAAACGAATATTTTGCATGTTGATACACTTTTACAAACGAATATTTCGCATGTTGATACACTTTTACAAACGAATATTTCTCATACCACTACACTTTTTCAAACGAATACTTGTTTAATAATGCCCCCGTGACGGAGTCATTATGACCAGATACCGATTTCGGTTGCTACGCCATTCTCAATCTTGAAGCTAAGGCCTAGTCCGCTACTCATGGCTCCTTGCAGATAGGAATCGAATTCACTGCGTTCGAAAGGGGTTGGGTCTTGCTCTCCGCCGCCGCTGATGTAGGATGTACTTGCACCCGTAGGGATGAAATACTTGTTACATTCCATATCCTCCGCATCGGACCAATCGATACTGTGTACCTTTACCAGGCTGGCCTCTAGGATGACGCCATCCTCGGTGAACTCGATGCTCTTGATGTAAGCCATGCCATCTTCATTTTCCGTTACGAAGTTGGTGCTATAGGTTCCATCCTCCAGCACCACGTAGTCGGCCGTGGTTTCCTCGGTTGCCGCCTCGGTGGTCTCCTCCTGGGCTACGTTCGTCTCCTGCTGCACTTCTTGGGTCTGTGGTGCCGGCTCTTTTTCCGGAGCAGGTGTTGCGGTGGATTGTCCACATCCTGCCATGGATACCGCTACCATCATTGCACACATACATACCTGAATTTTTCTCATTGTTCTTCTCCCTTTTTTACCAGTCTGAGCCCCAGTCAGTACTGCCGAAATCCCATGAGTCGCCGGAATCCCAGGAACTGTCGGAGTCCCAATCCCAGCTGTCGTCGCTGCTTCCGGAGTCCCACCAGTTGCTATCGTTGTTGTTATTGGTTCTGCTATCGTTGTGATTATTCCATCGCAAACCGGAATCATCATCGTCATCGTCGTATTCATAATAGAAGCCGCTGTTGCCGCCACCGCTGTGATGTCCGCTACTACCACCATTCGTTGCTCCCATTGCCAGTGCAAAGGTAATCAGCCAGAACAGGAGAAGAAGTAGGAATTTTCCCCCACCGGAGCCATTCCCGCCGGATCCATTACTCCCGGAATTCCGGTGTTGATAACGTTTCTCCTCTTCATCCAGCTTGCTATAGTCCGGATACGCGTCGTCCCTGTACAGCGGGCGGAATTTAAAATCGCTATCGGATTCCTGTGGCTTGGCGCGATACTTCTGGTCGGCGATTTCCGAGCGCAGGCGCTGATACAGCTCGTTGACCGCATAGGCCTCGTCACTACCCTGGTAGCGCACTGCTCTAGTGCCATCTGCCTTGTTCTTATATACGACGAAGTCGCCGTTGTCATCGCGATAGATACCGAATGCCTTGGCCTCACGCACATCCTTACCGATGAAGAATCTTGTCACCTCTTCCGGCGGTAGCTGATGGGCCTGATACCACTGCTGCAAATCCTCTATGGTCCGGGGCTCCCCACTGGCCATTCGGTTCACACCGTTTAACTTGCCGCCACACTGGGGACAACTGGTGCGGTCCTCATCCACCATGGCGCCGCAATAATCACACTTTATCTTCATTCCCTATACTCTCCCTTTTTATCTTTTACTCCATAGAAAATAATAGCACACCTACAACCGGTTGTGTGTCAACTTGTGGTTGTTGGTGTGCTATGAACCCCCGGGACGGAGTTAGCGATTCATTTTTTCCACAGTGTGTCCTTTTTGTGTCTATGGGCATGTTATATATAATACATCTCTAGTTTTCCCCCCAACGAGGCAAGACGACGCAGGCGTTTGACCTGCGTCTTTTTGCGTCCGGAAATAAAAAAGGAGCAAGCCATAAAGCTTGCTCCTATATCCATAATTGTTAGTCTATCGCATCAATTACATATTTCTGCAAAAGCGCATCTGCCTCTTCTCTTGTCTTCGCACTAGACAACTCTGCCTGTACAAATATTTTATCAGAGAGCTTAACGGTAGCACGGTAATCCGTTCGAACCGGTTTATCCGTATCTCTTAAAATCTGTGGATCCACAGGGCGTTCATAGATTTGCATAATGACCGGGTAACCATTAATCTCATATTCATCAGCAGTATAGGTGTCGCCGGATGAGACTTGAACGATTGGCTTCGTATAGTCTTCAAATTCATCTGTATCCGTAATTCTTATAGAGACTACTTCATAATGTGATTTTTCCAAGATGTTTTTCTGGTAATCAAAATCTTCGCTGGAATAATCATCTGCCTTCTGTTCTACCAGATTGTTGGCGTCAAATAATATAGTATCTATTGGGAACTTCTCCAACATGTCTGCATAAGTGAAGTTCTCACTGACTTCCTCGTCTTTTACCGCATCGAAATCATAGTGCGAAATACTGATACCATCAGCCTCTAAAGAAGTTTCTGCCCCATTGTCAAAATTCTCAAGGTTCACTTCCCCTTTTGATGCTTTCACACTGCTCAAAGGCCCGGATGGCTCTCCCATCTGAAACGAATAGTAATACTGGCTGCAATCTCCAGACTCCGTATAGAAATGATACTTGTATTTTTCTCCGTCCTTTGCATATACAAGATAGTATCCATCCTCGGCGGATGCTGTTACCTGCTGTGCATCAGCTTCTTCAGTAGCTACGTTTTCCGCCGGTTCCGTTTTTCCTGTCGTTTCGGACTCGGATTCTTCTACCTTTGTTCCACATGCTGTAAGAAAAACACTTGCCATTAACGTTCCTGCCAGTAAAATCTTTTTTGCTTTCATCTCTTATTTTCTCCCCTTTGAAATCAAGTCGTATTTAGAATTGTCTTTACAGTCTTAGGATAGCGGCCCGGGAATCTTAGGTCAATGAACCTGTAGTTCAAAATGACTCGCTAACCCCGTCCCCCTGAGTCATTTTATGGTATATTAAAACAATCACTGTAGAAATATCGGATTTTATCCAAAGACAGGAGGATGCCATGAACTTAAATCGTATTCACCACATCGCCATCATATGTTCCGACAAGGAACGTGCGCTGGATTTTTACCATAATAAGCTTGGGTTTCAGATTATACGGGAGAACTATCGACCAGAACGAGATGACTGGAAGATTGATTTGAAGCTTGGCGATAGCGAGATTGAACTTTTTATCATGAAGGACCACCCGGAGCGCCTGTCTCCGGAAGCGTATGGATTACGGCATCTGGCTTTTCGTGTTGAGAGCGTGGACGATACCGTTTCGGAGCTGGAAGCAATGGGAATTGCTTGCGAGCCCATAAGACATGATACCTACACCGGTGAGAAAATGACGTTTTTCCGTGATCCGGACGGGCTTCCACTGGAGATACATGAGTAATGAAATGACACCCCAGAGGGGTGTCATTACTATTATTCGTATGCTTTTACTACTTCGCCAAAGCGCGGTAATGTGAGCCGGATTTTTCCATAATCAGATGTGTCAATGAGGCCCTTCTCCTTCAGGCGCTTTCGATAGGTGGAGAAGCTGGCCGAAGTGTACCCTGCCTCATCCTGAATGTCTTTTGTCTTCATCTCACCGCCATGGGCAGCCAGTGCTTTTATCACTGCTTTGTCTCCGGCTGACAGCTCGGACCAGATTTTTTCATAAACAAAATCTTCCATGTATTCGTCGAATTCCGGAATCAGCTTTGCCAAGGTTTCTTTTCGCTCCCAGCGCAAATAGCCAAGCGTCTGAAATGCATAGGAATATCCCTTCGTAAAGCGAGCCATTTCTTCCGCCTCACCTTCCGATATTTTGAATACATCGCGATATTCATTGGCCATTCCGACGATACCCAGCGGCTTCAACTCGATTCGAGGTGTTCGATATAAAAACGTCAGCGTGTCTTCATTCTGCAGATTCCGGATGTTCTCAAACAATCCCGTCATCAGCAGAAATACCGGATAATCTTCACGAACAAATGTCTGAAAGGAGGAAGCGAAGGCAACCATTCTTTCATTTTTCACCACCTCATCAATGGTAATTAGTACCTTTAGCCCAAGCTTCTTCACTACCCTCAGCATTTTAAGAAGTTGCACTTCTACGCCGGTTACGGGCTTTTCACTACTAAAAGATGCTCCAATCGCAAAAACCGAAATATTAATATCTGCCTTTACAAACGCCGCGCTCAACTCCTTATGCTCACACAGGTGCGACGCCAGTGATTCCAGCATGTTAAGGTTGGGATTCAGTGGCACCGTAATCCACTTCTTATCCTTCGCCAACTCGTGCTCAATCCGGGTCATTGTTACGGTCTTGCCGCATCCGCGGACTCCGGTAATCATATAGGCCTGGCTGGATGGCGTGTCGCTCTGGAATGTCTCTATAACCTCATTCATCTGCGCAGCACGCGTAATCATACACGTCGGCTCTTTTCCGAAACTAATGTTGAATGGATTTGCCATAAACGCCCTCCTTCTAGTTTTAATAACTTTTAATAACTTTTCATAACTTTTCTATATTTTAATAACTTTTCATAACTTTGTAAAGTTTTAATAACTTTTCATAACTTTTTGACTCAGGGGGACGGAGTCAACTTGTAGTTCAAAATACTACCCATACTCCCTATTGTGTGGTATACTCGACCGGTAATATAAATTTATACATAGGGAGGAAAAAACTATGAGTTTAGACACAGCAGCTGCAGTTGGTGCAATCGTTGGTTCTCTTGTTGCCGGCGTTTTAGTGGGACTTATCCCATTGATTATCGGTCTCAAGAAAGGTAAGAAAGGTCTTGCTTTTGGCGGATTTGCCGCTTGTATCGTAGGATCTTTAATTGCAGGACTTCTTCTTAACATTCCGATGTGTGTATTGTTTACAATCCTCATCTTCGTACTTGATAAGAAGACAGATGCAGCCGTTACTACCGAGCAGGTTGAAGCTACTCAGCCATCTGATGACGAGCAGCAGGCAGTTTAATCTATAACAACGAAGACCGGACATTACGTCCGGTCTTTTTCTTTAAAATGACTCAGGAACTCCGTCCCCCTGAGTCATAATTATTCCAGGGATTCGTTGAAGAGCCAGTCTAGATATTCTTCATTCTCCATTACTGCGTAGTCTGCCTGATGGTAGCCCGGCAGAGCGCCGGCATAACGCATGTCTTCGTCCGTGAATTCTGTTAGGTGGGTTTCTCTAGCCCCCATTTCTACCAGAGTAGATACCGCCTCGCGGCTAACCTCCGCTGGAACCACTGTGTCACCCTTGGCATGGGCGAACCAGATTGGAACGTCCTTCATGACTGCCAAATTCGCTATGGCGTTCTCGTTATAGCTTAAGGCCGGGCAGATAGCGATGGCACCTGCCACCTCTTCCGGATAATACTCCAAATACTCCACCGTTGCCAGTCCTCCGAAGGAATTGCCCATCACATAGATGCGATTGGGATCCACCTTCCCCAGCTTCACCAGCTGGTCTGCCACTTCCTTCACCGCTTCGTAGGTGGTCTCTCTTTTCCGCTGGGCCATATAGGTCTTGTCCGATATGGCCGGCGCCAACACATAACACGGGTGCTTCTGCTGGCTGTCATTCCCCGTCAGGGTCGCCACCACCTTGGTATCTTCCACATGCTCAGACTCGCCGTAGCCGTGATAGTAGATGACCAGTGGCTGGTTCTGCTCCACCTTCGGCGTGTAGAGTACGCCGTCGAATTCCGTTGTACCGCTTTTGGGCACCATGCTACATCCGGCAATCACAAGTATTGCCGCCACCAGTAGCACCGGTCCCTGCATCTTTTTGCTCATAGTTTCCCCTCAATTGTGTAATATCTCTTTTTTTACAACAAAAGCAGCGTACGGGAATCGGACCCGCCTATCCGGCTTGGGAAGCCGGCGCACTACCGATGTACTAACGCTGCATGTCTATATTATATCCCTTTTTTGTCCGCACACAAGTCATTGACGATTTCCGCAGCTGCAATCAGACCTGCCACCGATGGGGCAAATGCGGTAGAGCCCGGGATGGAGCGACGGGTTGAGCCTGCCGCCTTGGCCGCTTCCATCTCCTTCACAAGCGCCTCTGTCATATGAGGTTCTCTCGGAGCTTCCTTGGAGTAGACCACCTTCAGGGAGTCAATGCCACGCTTTTTGCACTCCTTCCGCATCACCTTGGCCAGTGGACAAATGGAGGTCTCATAGATATCTGCCACTTGGAATTCTGCCGGGTGAATCTTGTTGCCGGCGCCCATGGATGAGATCACCGGTACGCCTGCCGCCTTGGCTTCTTCGATAATGGACAGCTTGCCGGTGACGGTATCGATGGCATCTACCACATAGTCGTATTGGGTAAAATCGAACTGGTCCTTGGTCTCCGGGAGGTAGAAGGTCTTGTAGGTACGCACCTGACAGTCCGGATTGATGGAATGTACCCGTTCTTCGGCTACCTCCACCTTGTAGCGACCGATGCTTGCCTGGGTGGCAATAATCTGCCGGTTGATGTTGGAGCGGGCTACGGTGTCATTGTCCACAAGATCCAACGCTCCCACGCCGGATCTCGCCAACGCCTCTACCACGTATCCGCCCACGCCGCCGACGCCGAAGATGAGCACGCGGCTATTAGCCAAGCGTTCCATGGCTTTTGTTCCATATACAATTTCCGTTCTGCAAAACTCTTCTAACATATTGGTTCCTCTTTATTTTTTCTATCTTTTCTCATTCTAGCATGATTGTTCTATTGACGGAACCATTTCCCGCGGTATAATAGATTTAGCGCAATTATATCGCGCATAATTTGTATAGAAAAGTATTTTTTGGAGGGTAACATGGAATATCGTTTGAACAAGCAAGGGGAGCCGATTTCGATTTTGGGATACGGGTGCATGCGCTTTAGCACCAAGGCCGGTTCCATCGATGTGGACAAGGCGGAGTTGGAGATCCTAGAGGCGTTCCACAGCGGCGTGAACTACTTTGACACGGCTTACGTCTATCCCGGCAGCGAGGCAACCTTAGGGGAAGTGTTGGCCCGCAACGACATTCGGGACAAGGTACAGATTGCCACCAAACTGCCTCAGTATCTGGTCAGCTCTTCCGCGGCGTTGGATCGGTATTTCGATGAAGAATTGAAGCGTCTTCGGACGGACTATGTGGACTACTACCTGATGCACCACTTAACGGCCAAGAGCCAGTGGGATAAGTTGGTGCGCCTTGGGGTGGAGGATTGGATTGCCGAGAAAAAAGCCAGCGGTGCCATTCGCCACATCGGATTCTCCTACCATGGCAACACCGAAGATTTCATCGGGATTTTGGATGCGTATGATTGGGATTTTTGCCAGATTCAGTACAACTATATGGACGAGCATTCCCAGGCCGGAAGAGCCGGACTTCTACATGCGGCCGAGAAGCACATCCCGGTTGTGATTATGGAGCCTCTGCGCGGCGGGAAACTGGTGAATCTCCTTCCACAGAAGGCCAAGGATGCAATTGCCAGGTCTGACAAGGGCTACACTCCTGCAGAATTGGGGCTTCGCTGGTTATGGAACCAGCCGGAAGTCACCTGCGTTCTCTCCGGTATGAACTCTTTGGAAATGGTGCGGGAGAACTGTCGCATTGCTTCAAGTGCAGAAGCCGGCGCTTTTACGGAAGAGGATTTTGCCCTCATCGATACGGTGAAGGCCGCCATCTCTGAGACAGAGCTTGTTGGCTGCACCGGTTGTCGTTACTGTATGCCTTGTCCGAAGGGCGTAGATATTCCGGCGCTGTTCCGCTGCTACAATATGACCACCTTAGAGTCCAAGTCTGCGGCCCGGTTCGAGTATGCCCAGACTGTTGGATTGAAGGCAGAACCCGGATTTGCCACCCAGTGCATCGAATGCGGTAAGTGCGAGGCTCACTGCCCACAGTCCATTCCGATCCGCCAGAAAATAAAGGAAGCGGACCGTGTGATTCGGCCGCTTCCATACAAAGTCGGAATTCAGGTTGTACGTAAGTTTATGCTGCGAGGGTAAGACTTCAAGTTCGATCGATTTTTATCAGAACGACCTTCTCTCCATTCGACTCTACCGTTCCGGTGAGCTCTGCTGTCTCTAGGTATTTCAACGGCTCATAATCCGTCAGGATTGTGGGCCGTGTTTTATTGTCTTCCGGCGATTGGAAGCTGCCGTTGTTCTCCACATAGAAGTGGAAGGTTTCTCCCTCTGCGGTTGTGCCCTCTAAGATATACCGGGCGCTTAATTCCAGCGGGCCCTCCCCCCGCTTCACCTGGGTATCTACACCACCGGGTAAGATAACGCCACTGCCTGCCTTGCAGGTGAAGGTTCCATGGAAGGGAATCTGCTGTACCAACACCCCCGCTCCTTCCATTCGACTGATTCCATCTAACACCACTTCTACTGTAATTTCCATATGTCCCCCTGAGTCACTAACGCAAAAAACAGTATGCACGCATTACACACTGTTTTTCACGAAAAAGGTTTGTGAGTTGTATTCAAAACATGCGTCCATGTAATGAATCTATGATAAGATCCAATCCATTCCCCGGAAGATGTACTCGTTCCAGAATCGCCATTCATGGATTCCCGGGCCCTCTTCATAGAGGAAGTCGTCCTGTGGACGTCGATGTGCCGCAACGAAGTCACGGAACTGAATGTTATTGTTATATAAGAAATCCTCTGTGCCGCAAGCCATGTAAATACGCGGCATCACACCGCCGGCCTTGACAATGCTGTCAAATAACACTTCCGGATTCTTGTCGGTTGTATGGGCCGTCTTCATATCACCGAAGACTTCCTTGTAATAGGCCATGTTGGCCAGCATATTCGCATCGCCTTCCTTCATCTCACGAAGTTCGTGGATGACCAAGGCAGAAGACAGCGCAACGGCTCCGGCGAAGGTCTCCGGGAATGCAAGCGCTGTATGCAGCGCGCCGAATCCTCCCATGGACAATCCTCCAATGAAGGTATCTTCCCGCTTGTCAGACAATCCGAAGGTCTTGCGAACGTAATCTACCAGCTCCTTGCCAACATAGGTTCCGTACTTTGCTGAGGAGCTCTCCCGATCCAGATAGAAATTGTTGCCACCATCCGGCATAAATACCGCCATGTTGTAACGGAAGGCAATATCCTCTGCCACACCGTTAAACTGCCAGTCGCTCTCATTGCCACTGAATCCATGTAAGAGAATCAAGGTCTTCATGGGCCGCTCATAGTGCGGATTGCCTACCTTCATCTCCTCCATCAAATCGTTCGGAATCACATACCGAACGTTGGTCTGTCCACTTCTGCATACGGAATAAAACCGCATTGTTCCACTTGCCATTTCCCCACTCCTTGTTACTTAAAAATTAATCTCGCAAAATCATAAATGCATCCGCGCCAAACATTCCAATCGTGGGTGCCCTCATAGATGCGTCTGGTACAGGATATGCCCTTCTCCTCCAAGAGTGCATCATCCTCCAGGAAGTATTCTAAGAACGGATCTTCCTTGCCAATACCCCGGAAGAATACATCGAAGTTCTCGGAAAAAGTCTTCGCATCATCAAGAATCTTAAGATGCCGGTTCTCGCTTGGTCCCCGGTTGTTGGTATCCAGCTCGCTGGAAGTAATCCAGTCGTGTAAAAATCCACTGAAGATGCCTACTGCTCCGAACTGTTCCGGATGCTGGAAGGTAGTAATCGCCGTCTGAATGGATCCCATAGACAGTCCTGCCATGGCGCGATTCTCCTTGCCCTTCTTGATGCGATACTTATGCTCAATCAGTGGCATCACATCCTCTAAGAGATACTGCTCAAAGAGCAGATGATCCACATAAGGCTTGCCGGAAGCATCCCGTTGCTGCACCATACCGTTGTTCATTACCACAATCATCGGTGTTGCATCGCCCTCTGCGATCAGGTGATCTAATATGAACTGCACCTTGCCGGCCGTGGTCCATCCGATTTCGTTCTCGCCGTGTCCGTGTTGTAAATACAACACAGGATATTCCCGCTCATCCATCTCATATCCGAATGGCGTATAGACCACGCATCGTTCATAGGTACCGGTCACCATGGAGTAGATTATCTCATGGTGCAACGTGCCATGTCGCACGCCTTCCATGCTCCAGCGCTCACAGCCTTCCACCGGCTGTTCCACATAGTTGTAAGGTCTGGAATATCCATAGCCGATGGGCAGATAAGGCGATAACACTTCATCCCCATCCACCAAAATCTGCACATAGTTAATGCCACTCTTCACCGGGAAGACAAGTTCCCAGCAATCCTCCGTCTTGGCAAAGGGATACTCCTTCTCACCGGTCACCAAGGATACGCTCGTAGCATGGGGATAAGACAAGCGCAGTATCGTCTTGCCTTCCTCATAGGTGATTGCCTGCGGTTGTCCCGCCGGTACAATCACCGGATTATATGCCAGTGCTTGTACATTCAAATCTTTCATAAAATCTCCATGATCAGTCGGTTTCTGCTTCCTTCCGGAATGTCCGCTAGGAAAGAGAATCCGCTGTCCAACTCATTCTCCCAATACTCTAATTCATGCTTACCCGGTAAGAATCGATGGATATGGGAAATGCCCATGGCATCCAAATCCTCGGAGAATTTCTTCACTACCGGAAATACCAGATCATCTTCCGTTCCGCAGGTTACCCACACCTTCGGTGCATCCTCGCCCAACTCGCCGTAGAGATTCTGCAAATAGTATTCACTCTCGTAGTACTTACTTGCATCCCCATACACGTTGGCGAATACGCCCGGTGCAAATCCCGCCGGACCTTCCTGATGTTTTTCCAACAAATCATATCCGTCCACCGCCGGAGACATAGCCATAACCTTAGAGAAGGTCTTATGGTACTTGGCTCCGTTGTAGAGCGCACCGTAACCGCCCATGGAGATGCCTCCGATGTAGGTATCCTCCCGATTATGAGACAATGGGAACATGCGTCGTGTAATGGCTACCAGTTCCTCACCGATGAATCGGCTATAATTCTCATCCCGCTCCGGATGATCGATATAAAAAGAATTATACCCGTCCGGAAGCACAATTGCGATGCCCTTCAGCTCACAATGCTTGCGCAGACTTAAGTAAGTAGCAAGGACCATGCCCTCACCACTGTAGCCGTGAAGCATATATAAGGTCTTATACGGTGGCTGCACGCCCACACCGGTAATGGCGTCATCCGGCAGAATCACCGTAAGGGATACATTTCTTTTCAAACAAACGGAGAACACCTCCGTACGAATAAATGACATAGCTGACAACTCCTGTTACATAAAGTTCCAAATATCGCCGGTATCCACGTAATGCACGCTTATATCCTGTGGCAAAATCTCTTCCAGCCAGTCCTTGGCAAAACGCAAGCCCAACTGCTCGAAGCTGAAATGTCCCATGTTGAAGCAAGCCATTGGCTTACCCTGGGATACCGCGTCACGAATGTAGGATAAGATATTCCACTCGATGACTTCCCCCGGAATGATGGCCTGAATGCCACCTACTTCCATACAACGAATGAGCTCCGTAGAGTAGTCCGTGAAGGTGGTCTCCGTCTCGATGGTCTCACCGAATCCATTCGGGAAAAGATGTCCCACGATGGCCACACGTTCAATCACGTCTGTTGGATTTCCAATATAACGCATACCGTTTAGTCCTACGTCTCGAATCAGCTTCTCTCCCAATTCCCCAACGGTGGTTGGCGGAATGTGGAAGGAATAACCGAACGGTACGCTCTTGTTATCTTTCTCGTAATATTCTTCCCAGCCTAAGTACTTGATCACTCCGGTAAAAATGGAATCCGGCTGATGGGCATGGGCATGATCGTGATCACGATAGATCACAATGCCGTGCTCCTCAAGAAGGGCACGCTTGGTCTCATAGACCTCGTTGGCAAAGTCACCTCTCCATTCCGGATAATCCGGCGTCATATAGTAACTTGGTTCATGTACATAGAGGAAGTTGCATCCCAGCTCGATGCACTTCTCAATGACTTCCATGGTCGGCACAATGGCTGCAACCACGCCGGTGCACTCTACATCCGGATTGCCGCTCTTTACGCCGTCACATCCAACGTATCCTTCCAGATGCGGATGGTATGCTTCTATTCTTTCAATCACTTCTCGAATTAACATGTCATTCCCCTTTCGCGATTAGCCTTTGACAGCTCCGACAATAACACCCTTTACTAAGTACTTCTGGATGAACGGATAGATGGCCAAAATTGGCAAGATTCCAATCACTGCCATTGCCATTCTTATGGAGGTACCCGGCAAGTCCACCTGTCCTGTTCCCAGAAGTGCTGCATTCGAGTTAGATCGTAATGCCTGAATATTATCCATAATCTTCATGAGAAGCTGCTGGATACTATAGAGCTTCTCGTTGTCTACATAGTACAAACCGTTGGTCCAGTCATTCCAATAGCAAAGTCCTGTAAAAAGACTGATGGTTGCGATAACCGGTACGGCAAGCGGAAGCATGACCTTCCAGAAAATGGTGAACTCGCTTGCTCCGTCAATCTGTGCCGCCTCAATGAGGGAATCCGGAATGCTGTTCTGGTAGTAGTTCTTCACCAGAATAACGTTGAAAGCACTTACTAAATAGTTCGGAATAATCAGCGCCCACAGGGTATTCTTGATGTGGAAAATCTGGGTCCACATGATGTAGCTTGGTACAATACCGCCGTTGAACAACATGGTAAAAAATACGAAGAAGGCTAATACGTTGCGATATTTAAAGGATTTTCTCGCCATTGGATAAGCCAACATTGTTGTAATTAAAACACTAAGGGTGGTTCCCACACCGGTTACCAGGAAGGAGATTCCGTAGGATCGTCCGATGGTAACGCCCTGTTTTACCATGTAATAATAGGCATCTGTACTCCACTGTTTCGGGAAGAAGGAGTAACCGTCCCGAATCAGTGTGGTCTCTTCCGTGAAGGAAGCCAGTACAATTAGTAAAATCGGTAAGATGGCTGCCACCGTAAACAGTACCAATACGATGGTTGCTACCCGATTGAATTTCTTACTCTCCGTCATGATGTTTTTCCATCCTTCCTAGAATAATGCGTTATCGGAATCAATCTTCCGAACGATGGTATTGGCAATCATTACCAGTACGAAGCCCACTAAGGACTGATACAGACCTGCTGCAGCAGACATTCCTACGTCATTTAACTCCATCAAGCCACGGTATACGTAAGTATCGATGGTCTGTGTGGTGGCGTAGATTGCGCCGGAATTCTGCGGTACCTGATAGAACAATCCGAAGTCAGAGAAGAAGATTCGTCCGATTGACATCAGTGTCAAGGTAATGATGGTTGGCTTCAACATCGGAAGTGTCACCTTGATGATCTGCTTCAGCTTGGTTGCTCCGTCTACGGCTGCCGCTTCGAAAATGGACTTATCAATTCCGGAAATGGCTGCGGTGTAGACGATGGACTGATATCCGATGTTCTTCCAGATGTAAACGATCAGTAAGATCAGTGGCCATGCGCCCTCTTTTGCGTACCAGGAAATCGGATCCAATCCCAGGCGACCTAAGATGGTGTTGTTAATAAAACCGGTCTCGGAATTTAAGAATGCGTATGCGATGTATCCGATAACAACCCAGGAGAGCATATTCGGAAGTAACATGGCTCCCTGGAACCACTTCACACGCTTCCGCTCACCCAACTCACAGATGAACACTGCCACTAAGATGGAGAGCACGGTTCCGATAATGATAAACGCTACGTTGTAGAGAATGGTGTTTCTTGTCATAATCCAGGCATCCTTGGTCTGAAAGAGGAAGCGGAAGTTCTCGAGTCCGCACCATTCACTGCCGAAGATTCCTCGGAAGAAACTAAAATCCTTAAATGCAAGGAAAATTCCCATCATCGGTATGTAGTTGTTGATGATTAAATATGCGATTCCGGGCAACGCAATCAATAAAAGCGGTAAATCCTTCCACGCTTTTTTCTCTTTGGCTGCGCTCCGCGCAACTGCATGTTCTGTCTTCGTCATAATCTCCTCCAAAATGTTCTCCGGCGGGAGGGCCGCCGGAGAAAAATGCTCTTAAAGAGTATTATTTGTTGTTTGCAAGCCACTCATCCAACTGTTCCTGCTTGCCATCTAAAATATCCTGGTATCCTGCATCCTTCAATGCTGCAACGAACTTGTCGATCTCGGTGTCCGGATCCAAGCTTCCGCAGTAAAGACCTGCTAAGTACTGCTGGATTACATTGGTGACTGCAGTGTACTGGGTCTTGTATGCATCAGAGTCAAAAGTGAAGCCCATAGCAGGAGAGGTCTTCGCCTTCTCGTTCTGCTCTAACTCCCACTTCAGGGATTCCGGATCGGTTCCTGCGGTTGGGTACATTAAGAAGAAGTTACCCAAAGTTCCGCAAGACAACTGTGCGGTATAAGGTACGGTGGTTGCATCCTCACCTTCCGGATAAGATACGCTGCCGTCTTCGTTCAATACATAGTCTCTGCCTTCGATACCGTAGATTAACAGGTTAATTACATCTGCATCGGTATAGGTTAAGTTCAGGAACTTCATTGCTGCTTCCGGATTCTTGGTAGTAGAAGCAATCATCCAGCTTACTGCATTTACATCAGAGGTAGACAGATAAGCATCACCAATCATCTTCGCTGCGATTGGATTGGTTCCGCACTGTGCCTGAAGGCTAGCTGCGGTATCTGCTTCCGGATAGCTGTATGCTGCAATGTAAGCGAAGTAGTTACCACTGGTCATGCACTCTGCTGCGGTGCTGGTAGTGGTTGCTGCATCCTTCATTACAAGGCCTTCGTTGTACCACTGACGGGCAAGCTCGCATTTTTCACGAAACTCCGGTGTAGAATAGAAATCTACTACGGTCATATCATCGCCCATCAAAACACCCTTCGGTGAATAGAAGTCGTCGGTCAACCAGTCTACGTTATCCCAAACAACGTTCATTCCGATCTGTCCCTGCTGTACAGGAGCAAGTGGCGTCATCTCCGGATGTGCCTCCTTCACCTTGCGAAGGACGTCGGTAACATCCTCAACGGAGTTGACTGCGCTCATGTCTAAGCCAAGTTCCTCTGCGATGTCCTGACGATAAATAATCATTGGGGTAAGGGCGATTGGCTTCATGGTAGGAATACCATATACCTTGCCGTCCTTAGAGCAAGCCTGCAACCAGTTCTCACCAACCAGTTCCTTGGTCTCGCTGCCGTACTCATCCAACAGATCTGTGATGTCATAGGTCATATCGGTAGATACGCAGGTATTGAAGTTACCAAGGCTCTCGAAGATATCGATCTGCTCGCCGCCCTGAAGTGCTAAGCTTACCTTGCTGGAGTAATCTGCAATTCCGATTGGCTTCAAGGTTACTTCTACGCCGATCTTGTCACGGGTAATCTCATTGATGGCTTCTTCCACGGTATCCAAATCCTCTTCGGACGGGATGTTGTTGAAGGTGCAGTATGCGTAAGTTACCTGATCGTAACCGCTGTCAGAGGCTTTGCCGCCGTCTTTTGCGCCACCGCATCCCACAACCGTAAGGGCCATGGTCGCTGCCATAAGAGCTGCTATTAGTTTCCTTCTCATCTTATATATCCTCCCAGATGTTCTCACGCCCTTTTCATTGGCGTTTTCGTTTTTAACTGTCTTCATTATATTTTTTCGCCATGGGCATCTCTTTAAAAAATCAGATGCGTTTTTTCAAAAAACGGAGAATGGCTTATACACCACTCTCCGTTTTTCGAAACTGACTCGGGGTACTTCCCGTATATTTTTTAAATAAGGTGGAGAAGTAGGTGAAGTTGTCGAATCCTACTTCCGTTGCGATATTGCTGATGGCTTCGTCGCTTCCGAGAAGGAGCTTCTTGGCTTCTTCGATGCGGTATTCGTTCAGGGCATCCTTGATGCCCACGCCCCGCTCCTTGCGGTAACTCTTGTTTAGATACTCGCCGTTCATATGGAAGAACTCGCCCAACTCGCCGGTGGTAATCTCCCTGTGGTAGTTCTCCCGGATGTAGCGGTCCACCTTGTCTGCCAAGGTTTCCTTCTGTTTCGTCTCAGCGATTACATCCAGGGCACGCTCCACCAGATAATTGGAAAAGCGAATCATACCCATGGTAGAACTCTGAGCATTTCTGGCCAGAACCGAGAGATCCTCGTCAAAAAGATCCGTTACGGAAATGCTTGCATCTCCCAGCACCGTGTACACCACCTGGGATAATTCCCTATACATGCGACGTAAGTGTTCACCGGTCAGCCCCCGGTTATGTCCGTATTCATCCAAGGCGGATTTTACCAGACTTAAAAATCCGAACTTGTCGCCCTTCTGTAACAGGCTTACCATCTCCGCTACCGGAAGCATTTGATGGTCGATGCTGTCTGCTGTCGGCACATCCCGAAGGAAGTAGGTGCTTCCATAACCCGGGACATACTGCTGGAAAGAATCCTTGCAGGCACGGAAGGCCTTGGCGAATTCATCAATAACGGTAGGTTCCGTTACACACATGGTAAGGGTTGCCTTGAACAAGCCGTGGAAACGTTCCTCCAATGCCTTGGTGCGATTCTGTATCACGTTCTCATCTGTTGCATCTACAACAGAAGCCAACAGCATCTGTCCTTCTTCCCGGAATACCACCACATTGCCATCATCGGCACTTCCGCAGAGAATCTCGCCATGTATATTGGTGACGATGAAGTCGAAGAGCTCCTGTCGCACCGTCTCGATATCTCGTTCCATCTCCGTCACTCTGGAGATAATCAGCGTATAAGGGTGCTGGGGATTCTGTGGTAAATCCAACCCTTTTAATTCTTCCTCTGTTCGATTCGGACGAAGTGTATCTTCCGATTCCAATCGATGGCGGAAGAAGCTTAAGCGCACCTGGCGCATGTTGCTGGCCAGCCACTGGCCCTGATTCTCACTGGCTTTTTTGGCAAGTTCTTCCCGGCGCTTGGCTACAATCTTCTGTAGGGTTGCTTCCATAATGACCGGATCAAAAGGCTTCAGCAGATACTCCGATGCATGGAGGCGCACCGCATAGGTGGCGTAATCAAATCGCTCGTGGCTGGTCAGAAGCAAGAACTCTCCGTCCTGCTTCTGTTCTCGGAACCAACTTAAGAGATCCAAGCCGCTGCCCTTCGGCATCTCGATATCACTGATGACAATATCGATGGGATGGGCCTCGATAATCTTCTTGGCACCGGCAATGTTATAGGCTGTATAGACCCCTTCGATGCCCAAGACCTTCCAGTCCATATTTTGCTCAATGACTTCCACGGTGGTGCGGTCGTCATCCACAATAATTACATTCATAAAACCAATTCTTCCTTCTTACTCTCGGCCAATTCGTTCACGGTCTCAGCCGGGATTTCAAAGACATTCAAACAGCCATGCGGCTGTACATTCTCGATGGTAAAGAGGCCTTCCTCTTCATACATGAGCGTTAACATACGGCGAATACTCCACAATCCCACGCGGGTTCCGTCGGCACTGGCTGCACCCTTGGGATTAGCGAAGTCGCTTAACACGCTATCCGGATATCCGCCGCCGTCATCCTCAATCTCCAAGTGCAGATACTTTTTCCCATTCCGCTCTTCCTCGCGAGCAGAGATTAGGATGGTTAGGGTCTTGCCCATTTCCACCGCGTACTTGTACTCGTTCTCGATGATGGTATGAATCATCAGCTGTGGAATCTTCCACTCCATCAGGTCTTCTGCAATCTGGGTGTAGTAGAAGACGCAGCCCGGGTACTTCAACTCCTGCATCTCGAAGTAGTTCTTCACATGGCGAATCTCCTCCGCCAGGCTTACCGTATGCAAGCCTGCCTTGAACATGTAGCGCACGTTCTTGGACAGGGCATCAATGTATTTTTGAATCTCCGCATTTTTCTGCTGCATGCTAAGCCCCGATATGGTGGTCAGCGCATTTAGGAAAAAGTGGGGACGAATCTGCAATCGAATGGCGCGAAGCTCCATCTCACTTAGGGAGATTTGCTTCTCGTAGGTTGCGATTTTTAACTCCATGACTTCGTCCATTAAGTCATTGAAGGTATTTTTCAGCATGGTAAATTCCAGAGTCTCATAGGCATCCGCAATGCGAATATCTAGGTCTCCCGCCTGCATGCGACGCATGTGATCCTGGATGGACTCCATGGGCAAGAGCACCGCACGGCGGATATAGCGAATGATAAGGGTTGCCATGATGACCGTCAAGAGGGCCATAAGAAACAGCACCACATAACCGTATCGAATCTGGTAAATCAATCCCTGTCGGGTGGCTACCGAATAGATCTGCAGGCCGTCGATGGTATCCCGCAATTCTACGTTGTAGCCGGAGGTACTGATATCGCTAATCTTGCTGCCTACCTCCGCAGCCACCAGGTCACCGTTCACGCCACAGATGGTGCCGTTCTCATCCGTTACCACCACATCCAAGTCCCGGATGTGTTCTCCGGCGTCGGTTCCCATGAGCTTATCTAAGGAGATAAAAATGCCGGCGCTCCAGCCTTGCCATGCGTACATTCGATAGACGTAGTCCTCGCCACCAAGGGTGGTCACACTCCACATGGAGCTATGGCCGTCCACCGCTGCATCCAGCATGTGGGCACGAATGGCCTCCTTGAATTCATGGGTGACGCTACCATCATAACTCTCCAGACAGGTATCATAGGCACTGGCTGCTACTACCAAGGCGTCGAAGTTGTTGTCTGTTGCAATCTCATTCTGCAATAGATTCAGCGTTCGCACCGAGGCATAGAATCGATTCTCCTCGGAGGATGCCTGGAGGAGCCTTAGGTCCGAATTATCGTAGACGATGCGTCCTAAGATTTTGTCACCATCCTGCAACACGTCCTCCACCGCTCCGGTATAGAGGTTCATGTAGTTGGTAACCATGGCTCCGGTGGTACTCTCTGCCGCTCGCAGCACAACCCATACCACCACATTCAATAGCACCAGCAATACCAACACCTGAGCAATCAATAATGCAATTGTCTTTTTTATGAAGGATGTTTGTTTTTCCATATGGACCATTTTATATGGTCGCCGGGGACGAGGTCAACGGTTCATTATGAAATACGCAAAACGCATTTTGTTAGTCTAATCTAACCCCGTACGCCAACATTGGACCGTTTTTCACAATGTTCAACGATGCGCATTGATACAAGACAATTCCGTCTTCTTTTGCATACTCCGTATAAACACTTTGCCCAAAATAGTCACGAATCTCCCCTAGCTTCTCCCCTTCAGAGAAGGTCTCGCCGGCTTTTTTCTCCGGATACCAGCATCCTGCAACAGGCGCCGAATAATTGTACTCGGTAAGTTCCGTCTTCGGATAGCGTACATGTTCCCCAGGAAGGACTCCAAGATACTTTAGAATATTTCGGACGTCTGTTTTGTCCGCTTCTACTTCTTCCCTGGACCATGTTCCCATCTGTCCTCGCTCAATGAGAATGCTCGGAATACCATGAACAGAAGCAAGATTATATGCACCCCCGGTTCTGCACCTTGAACGTACACAATAGTCAGAGTTAACACATTCCATCATACTTCTTGCTATCTCTTCGCAATCCGTATCCCCAAGATAATACACGAACGGCATCAGGTTCTCATAACCGTCTCCGCCATGCAAATCGATGTACATATCCACATTTTTGATAAACGCCTCAAAGAGAACATGGGCAAGCCGATCCGCCTCGCTTCCGTCCTTGTCCCCCGGGAATACACGATTTAAGTTTTTGCCGTCTTCGTATACCAACGACATCGTGCGATTCTCAAATCCGGAACAGTTGACGAGCGGTAGTATAACTACATTTCCAGCCAATTCGCTCACATCTATTTCGTTAGAAAGTTCTATTGCTGCCTGGATTCCAATATACTCCGCATTATGTATCCCTGCGGTAATCAGCACGGTCGGTCCTTCCTTTTCTCCGCACAATAAAACATGCGGCACCTGAAACTGCGTGCCGCCAACATGTATATGATCTTTGATGGTTTTTCCCGGAACAAGCTCATGTCCCGCAATCTGTTTTCCTGCCATTCTTACCTCTTAACAAATGTAAATGTGGATGCGATTTCTTTACTGTCATAGATGCCCTCAATGCCTTCGGCTAGTGGCTTTCTCGTAACAGCCATGTATATGCCCTTCTTTTCCGTATTAAAGAAAACACGACCATTGTCATCCGTATTCAAAAACCGCTCAAAATATTCCTTGCCATCATAATGTACAACGATAACCGATGCACCCTTCACCGGGAACTTGTCGTGAATAAGTGTTAGATTTACAACATCCGCATCCGCTTCCCACGGTGTAGGGATGAAGGCCACTCTGGATTCATGGATGAATGCAACCGGAGCACTTTTTTCCGTTACACTAATGCAGGTTGCGTATATCTGCGGATAGTTCTTGGCATCTAAAATATCCGGATAGGTACGTCTGTCACCTTCGTAGTAAACATCCTTCTCATCACGGACATAGTTATTATCATAGATTGCCATTATCGTATGTATTCCTTTGGAGGTAGGCGTAAAGCGCAGTTCGTAATAGTCGCCCCACTCATCTCCCGGACCTTTTACCGGTGACAATGCAATACGGTTACCTGCTTCGTCCTGAACAAATGCCCGAAACTCATCCAGGCGAAAGAAGCCGTCCGGTCGCATGTTGTGACCCCATCTAAGAATTCCACACACCTCTTCTCCCGGTTCATATACCGACTTATCTGTCACAATCCACGCTTCATGCCCGTATACCAGCATGTCCGTAGTATCTATTCCGCGTCTTACCATCTCATTCTCCTCATTAAAAAACTCCTATTTACAGCACGTTCACTGCAAAAAGGAGTTTATACTATATTCTTTATAAAGATAAGCCCCCCTAGGGGTTATGGTTTTCTACGCGTATACCGCTTCTATAAATGATATACCTTCACCTGAGGTATGGTCTCAAGTTCGCCCTCATCCTGGGTTGCAATGAGAAGCGGGCGGCTACCACGACATTCTAAGATGTATGTAAGTGCTGTGCTGCGTTCTTCTCTACTCATGCCACGAAACGGATCATCCAATACGAAGAAGTCCGCCGGAACGACGCAGGCTGCCACAATTTCTACCCAGCGCTGCTTTGCCTCGCTTAGTTCCCCTGCTGCCACCTTGCATTCTTCCGGTGTCAAAAGAAGCTGCAACAATTCTGCCGCCTGAGCCTTTCCGATTTTGCGATAGGCCTTGTGCACGTTCCAGATAGCATTCTTCTTCCGGTTCAGCTGTCCTTCTTGGCTAACATATGCACTTCGCAAGGTAGGATACTTATAATCTCCCATCCGATGCACACCACCACCGTCCGGCTGTTCCGTTCCCATGAAGATCTTCAGGAGTGTTGTTTTTCCAACACCTTCCTCGCCAACAATTCCATAGCATCCACCCCATTCAATAGAGATGTTCTTATGCTCAAGGACGTTGCGTCCGTTGTATGCTTTTGTAATGTCCTCCAGTAAGATTGTCATGTCGTTCTCCTATTCAAATAGTCTCTTAACCCCGTCCTCTTGGGGCATTTTTAGGTGTGAACGATATATTCAAAACCATATCCATTCCCTCTGCAAGTCTCTGCAATAGTTTTATGGAAGGGTTTCTTGTTCCGTTTTCAATCTTGCTGATTTCTGTTTGAGCAATACCCGTTTTCTCAGCAAGTTCTTTTTGTGTCATATTTTTCGAGATACGAGCATCTATGATTGCACGTACCACGTTCATTTCCGGCTGGATTTCCTCATATGCCTTGGCAAATTCCGGATCATTCATCTTTTTTGTTTTATACTCTTTAAGATTCATGCTAGCCTTCCTTTCCTTTATTTATTATATGAGATATATCTCAACCAGTCAACAATCTATGTTGTCATTGACTACATGTCAAGGCACAAAAAAACCACCTTCTAAATCTCTTTAGAAAGTGGCTTATTCCAATTGTTTTATTTACCCCCAAACACAGCAACGCATACCAGCAGCAATAACCAACTGCCAATGACCGTGCCCAAAACTACCTTAATCGCAATATCCCATCTTAGGTCATAAAAGTCCATAATCCGGAATCCCACCAGCGCCATCAGTGCTCCAAGTATGATTGCCAACAACGGAAGCAGTATTGCAGTCGCAAGAAGTATCATTGGCCCGAATTCCGGGCCCGCCGCCAAAAGATCTCTTATCATTGAGCTATGCAAAAAGCTTATCAGTAAAAAGAGTCCAACCGCCAAGAATAAAACTCCGCACATCCGGAACTGACGGCCTGCTTCCCAGCTTAATCGCTTGTGATTCCATACTCCCGGGCGATAGGAAAAACCATGATCCATCAGATAATGCTCCACAATGGATAATAACTTCTCCTCATCATGTCCAATCTTCGCCCACTCTTTCGGATTGACCTTTTTCTTCCAACGAAGCGTCTCCGGCGTAGAAAGAGAATAATACGTCGTACGATCCGCACCCTCCATCGGGTGATACGTATCTCTCTGAAGGGTTGTCTCCCCACCACAGAAGGTTTTGTCTCCTCGCAGCGTATATGTCACCGAAAAAGGCTCATCCTGCTCCATCTTCCAGCGTGCAACCACTTTATTCTTTTCAACCGTTACAACAAAAGGATATTCCTCTGCATTCAAATCCCTTTGCATGTTCTCTTTAAATTCTTCAAATTCTCTAGTATCCATTTTCCCCTTACCTCTCTATAAAAATGGTCTCTTGTCCCCGTCCCCGGGATTCATCGCTTGTTGGCCTCCTAGCCCAATTTGCCATAATCCTCATCGGATACAGCTTCCAGCCATTCATTGCTTGTCTCTTCACCTGCAACTTCGATTGCAAGATGTGAGAACCAGGAATCCGGCGCCGCTCCATGCCAGTGCTTAACTTCTGCAGGAATGTTTATCACCTTGCCCGGGGTCATTTCTACGGCCTCTTTGCCCCATTCCTGATAATAACCTCTTCCGCCGACACAGATCAGCATCTGTCCGCCGCCACTCTTCGCATGATGGATATGCCAGTGATTTCGGCATCCCGGTTCAAAGGTTACATTAAAAAGGGGTACTTGCTCGGTAGATACAGGGGCAAGATAACTCTGACCGTCAAAGAACTCTCCATAAGGATTCTCTTCTCCAATAGGGAAGAAAATGGAATTCTGATACTTATCCTTCTCTGTAGCAGCCTCTGTCGTTTCATTCCACACCTCTTTTGCCAGTCTGAATACCGCCCATCCCTTTGGCCAACCTACATACATAGTGGCATGGGTTATGATAGCTGCAATCTCTTCCTTTGTGACTCCATGAGCCTTCGCATTTTGAAGATGATAGGTCAGGGAAGAATCTGTGATACCTGAAGCCATAAGCGAAACCACTGTAATAATACATTTGGTCTTCACATCAATCGCCTCTTCGTTCCACACCTCACCAAACAGCACGTCATCATTCAGGTGCGCAAACATTGGTGCAAATTCTCCAAGCTGTTCTCTTCCTGCCGTCTGTACGATTTTTTCTGCCATCTTTTCTTACCTCCCAATACAAAATGGTCCCTTAAAATCCGCTTATTCCCTGCTAATGGTTATAGTAACATCACCATTAGAAAGAAGATCTGTCATCTCTGCTTCATCCTTATCAGATATATGACCCAGCCTTGTGTATGACCAACTGTTGGACCCATAAAACACCACCATCTGGTTTCCTGAATACAGAACGATATCTCCTGATGATGTTGTTGTCTGCTTATCGTCTCGTGGCAAACTCTGTCCTATGGAACCCACCTGTTCAAAACCGCCATACATTGACATCTGAATGGTAATATCACCATCTTTCGCCATATCCCGCAGCGCTTCTACAGCCTGATTGTCTTCCCATTCCACATTAACTTTTGTATCGCCAATCTTCATTATCATTGTACCATCTCCCTCCGGCTCATCATTCTCTTCTGAGCTTTCTGTTTCAACATTTTCTGATGTTGATATTTCAGTTACTGCATTCTGATTATCACCGGAGTTTATTGTATCATCTGAGCAGGCGCTCATACAAAGAATCATGAGCACACTGAGTGCCATTGTAATCAATCTCTTTTTCATAGAAATCTTCCTCTATTTTAAAGCCTTACCAAATTCATAGGCTTCGCTTAATTCCTCGGCTTTACTTGATGCCTCACCCATATCACCTATGCCACCGCAGAATAAGGAACCTGAAAACTGAGCCTTTTCGAAGCAATCAACCCATCCTTGAAGTCCACTTTCCGCCTTTTTAGGCACAAACTCTTCATCCTCAGCTGCTACAGAGAGCATATATACATTTCTAAATCTATAATCCGAAGGATATAGAGGATTGAGCCTGTCCAAAAGAGTCTTCATCTGTCCGCTCATCTCGTAGTAATAGATTGGTGTTGCAAAAACCAGGGTATCTGCATTCTTTACTTTTTCTGCAATCGTGGCAGCATCATCCTTAATGACACATTTCTGCGTATTCTGACATGCCAGACATCCGATACAGAAACTGATATTTTTCCCTTTCAGGCTTATATGCTCCACATCATGACCGGATGCTTTTGCTCCTTCTATAAGCTTTTCAGTAAGTATATCTGAATTGCTTTTTGCACGAAGGCTTGTAGAAATCACTAATACTATGCTCATATCTTATCACCATCCTTTTATTTCAGATTCTCCTTAAAGAAATTCTCCAGCTTGTCAAAAGGAATATAATCCTTATCCCCGCCATCATAAAGATCAGTATGTACAGCATCAGGGATTATCATAAGTTCCTTATTATCTGCATACTTGCTGTCTTTGATCATATCTGCATAAGCATCCTTTGAGAAATAACATGAATGAGCTTTTTCTCCATGTACAAATAAGACAGCACTTCTAATCTCATTACTATACTTAAGGATTGGCTGATTTACAAAGGATTCACAGCCGATCACATTCCAACCACCGTTGGAATTAAGGCTTCTCTTGTGATATCCTCTGTCAGTCTTATAGTAATCATAATAGTCTTTTACAAAGAAAGGTGCATCCTCCGGAAGTGGATCTACTACACCGCCGCCAAGCTTATACTCACCTGCCTTAAGGTCTTCCAATCTCTGAGCGCACATAGCAGCCCTCTTCTGATATCTTACTTCTTCACTGTCTTCTGAGTCAAAATATCCCTTGGCATTTACTCTTGTCATGTCATACATTGTCATTGCAGCTGTAGCCTTGATTCTTGTATCAAGAGCTGCTGTGTTTACAGCCATTCCTCCCCAACCACAGATACCAATGATTCCTATTCTGTCAGGATCAACCTTCTCATTTAAAGAAAGGAAATCTACTGCAGCCATGAAATCTTCTGTGTTGATATCAGGAGATGCCATATATCTTACATTTCCACCGGACTCTCCTGTAAAAGAAGGATCAAATGCTATTGTTAAGAATCCTCTCTCAGCCATTGTCTGAGCATAAAGACCGGAACACTGCTCCTTAACTGCTCCGAATGGCCCGCATACAGCAATTGCAGGAAGCTTGCCCTCTGCATTCTTAGGAACATACATATCCGCTGCCAAGGTGATTCCATATCTGTTTACGAATGTGACTTTGCTGTGGTCAACCTTATCACTTTTCTTAAAGGTCTTATCCCACTCAGTTACAAGGTTTAATTCTTCTTTTCTGATCATTTTACATTCCTCCGTTTTCATCATTTCTCTTTTTGAATCTGTCTTATCAAAAAATCCATGTTATCAACTTTTTTCTGGCTGTCATGAAGTTCATCCATCAGATGGCACCGACATTTCCTAAGATCTCGAAGAAGCGTATCGGTATCCCCTTCTTCATACATCTTTTTCATAAAGCTTATTTCTTTCTCATCACAGCCCATGTCCGTAAGGCTTTCAAGAATCTTTTTGGTATCCATCTTTTTTGCTCCTTCTGATTTCATAGTAAATCCTTGACCGGGTTTTCGCTAATAGATAAAATAAATATCATGATATTCGTTTTTGGAATAACACATTCATCGTCAACTTTATGGAGGTTTTCATGGAAATAAAAAATCTCAGATATTTTCTTGCAGTTGCAAGGGAAGAAAATATGTCAAAGGCTGCTGAGCAGCTTCATGTATCGCAGCCTACTCTTTCAAAGACGTTAAAAGCATTAGAGGAAGAACTTGGGAAGAAGTTATTCGTAAGACACAGTTTTAGCATTTCACTTACGGATGAAGGGATGCTTCTGCGTGACCGTGCCCAGGATCTTGTGGCTATGTCAGACAAGATAGAACAGGAATTTAATTCCTTGGATGATATAACCGGTGGGGATATTTATTTTGGACTGGCCGAGAGCTATCAGATCAGATACCTTGCCAGAGAGATTTTTAAGTTAAAAGAAAAATACCCTAATTTCACTTATCATATAACCAGCGGAGATACGGAGCAGGTTACTGAAAAGCTTGATAAGGGCATTTTAGACTTTGCTGTACTGTGTGAAACACCTGACAGCAATAAATATGAATATGTTAAATTTCCGGAAGCGGATGTGTGGGGAGCAATCATTTCATCATCTCATCCCCTTGCAAAGAAAAAGTCCATCAGGGTCTCTGACCTCGTAGGAGAGCCCCTTTTTGTCTCTGAACAGAGCTGGAACAATGAGATTAAAGCGTGGTCTAAAGACAGATTTAATGAGCTTAAGCTTGAGGGTTCCTTCAGTCTTTCCTATAACGGCTCTGTATTTGCAAGAGAAAACCTTGGAATACTTCTTACATTTAAAGATCTGATAAATACCGAAGGAACTGACATGGTATTTAAGCCTCTTTCACCGGAACTGAAATCCGAGCTATATCTCATTTGGAATAAGTATCAGACCTTTACTCCTATTGCTGAAAAGTTTCTGGAGCAAATAAAAAGGGCTTTCACGTAAGATGTGAAAAGCCCTTAGATTTTATTCCTTCACGGTCTTCATAGTCGGGAACAGCAATACATCACGAATTGCTGCACTGTCTGTGAGTAACATACACAAACGGTCCAGACCGTATCCAATACCACCTGTCGGAGGCATACCGATCTCCAATGCATTCAGGAAATCTTCGTCGGTGTGCTCTGCCTCGTCATCGCCGGCTTCTGCGTTGGCATCCTGTGCCGCAAAACGCTCGCGCTGGTCGATTGGATCATTCAACTCGGAGTATGCATTACACATTTCCCATCCGTTGATGAAGAGCTCGAAACGCTCTACCTTGTCCGGGTCGCTTGGCTTCTTCTTGGTCAAAGGAGAAATCGCAACCGGATGATCCATGATGAAGGTTGGCTGAATCATCTTGTCTTCGCAGAACTCCTCGAAGAACAGATTCAGGATATCGCCCTTGGTGTGGCGCTCTTCGAACTCCACGTGCTTCTCCTTAGCGATTGCCTTGGCCTCTTCATCTGTTGTAATTGCATCAAAATCCACACCGGCATACTGCTTCACAGCGTCGGTCATGGTTAATCTAGCAAATGGCTTACCAAGGTCAATCTCGGTACCATTGTAAGAAATGGTGGTAGATCCGCATACCTTCTCAGCTAAGTAACGGAACATGCTCTCAGTCAGTTCCATCATGCCTTCGTAATCGGTATATGCCTGGTATAATTCCATCAAAGTGAATTCCGGATTATGACGGGTATCAACACCCTCGTTACGGAATACACGACCAATCTCGTATACACGCTCAAGACCACCAACAATCAATCTCTTGAGATAGAGCTCCAAGGAAATACGAAGCTTCACGTCCTCATCCAAAGAATTGTAATGGGTCTCGAATGGGCGAGCTGCTGCTCCACCTGCATTGGATACTAAAATCGGAGTCTCGACTTCCATGAAATCACGGCCAGCCAGGAAGTTGCGGATTTCTTTCATCATTAAGGAACGCTTCACGAATACGTCCTTAGACTCCTTATTCATAATCAAGTCAACATAACGCTGACGATAACGCATATCGGTATCAGTCAAGCCATGGAACTTCTCCGGAAGAATCTGAAGAGACTTGGATAAGAGTACCATCTCTTCTGCATGAACGGAAATCTCACCGGTCATGGTACGGAATGCGTAACCCTTGATACCGAAGATATCACCGATATCGGACTTCTTGAAGTCTGCATATGCTTCATCTCCCAATGCGTCCTTGGATACGTATACCTGGATATCATCCTTCAAGTCACGGATGTTAGCAAAAGAAGCCTTACCCATCACACGCTTGAACATCATACGTCCTGCGATGGATACCTTCGGTGCGTTGGCATCTAAGATCTCCCGACGTGCGTTGTATGCTTCCTTCTTGGCCTGGCGGTATGCGCTAATGGTCTCATTATCTGCATCCTCAGCCGGCTCTGCCGGAAGCTCCGGCTCAACGTAATCCTTCAAAGTCTCGGCCTCATAAGCTTCGTAAAGAGCCTTCACCTCATCGTTGTGATGTGTCTGATCATACTTGGTGATCTGGAAAGGATCCTTGCCTGCTTCCTGTAAGGCTGCCAGCTTCTCGCGACGAACCTTCAGTAACTGGTTCACATCCTGCTGCTTGTTCTGATTATTGTTTTCGTTTGCCATCTTTCGTCCTAACTATCTCTTCTAACATCTAATACCTTGTACTGGAAAGTACCAGCCTCGGTCTCTACGGTTACTATATCATTCAAAGTTGCACCGATCAGTGCACGTCCAACAGGAGACTCGTTGGAAATCTTACCCTTCAGGCTGTTTGCCTCGGTAGAACCTACCAAACGATACTCAACCTCCTCGTCGAACTCTAAGTCTAAGAGGCGTACGGTACATCCGATGTTGATCTTGCCAGCCTCGCCGTCTTCCTCGGTAACAACCTCAGCGTGCTTCAAGATTTCTTCGATCTCCTCAATACGTGCCTCGATATCTCTCTGCTCATCCTTCGCAGCATCATACTCTGCGTTCTCGGACAAATCGCCCTGCTCACGAGCTTCCTTGATCTTCTCAGCAATCTCACGACGCTTGTTCACTTTGAGGTCCTGTACCTCTTCCTCTAATGCTCTCAAGCCTTCGTAGGTCATCAAATTTTTCTTTGCTTCCATGTTCCTGGCCTCCTAGATTTTATTCTTATTGCTCTAACTTACTGTCTACTTATATAAATGCGTATCTCCACGCAGCGCTAAAATTATATTCCGCACTGCCTGTTTTGTCAAGATTTCCAAGCATTTCCACCATTCTAAAAATGCGGGCCTTTCGGTCCGCATCTCTCCTCGAAAGGAGGATGCACCCTCTCGCTTGTAGCAGTCAAACGAAAGGGTGCATTTTGTTATGAAAAAGAAGGAGGGAAAAAGTCCTAACCTTTTACTCCGCCGGCAGTTACGCCGCCTACGATATACTTGGAGAGTAACAAGTATACGACAATTACAGGGAAGATGGAGAATGCGATCATCGCATAAACCTGTCCCATATCAAACTTTAAGAAGTCCGCACTACGTAACTGTGCAATCAATACCGGGAGGGTCTTCTTGGTATCGGTATGAAGTACCAATGCCGGTGTGAAGTAGTTATTCCAGGTACTTACGAAAGTGAAGATTGCCTGTACTGCGATTGCCGGTTTCATAAGCGGTACGCAGATCCAGTTAAAGGTCTTAAACTCGTTACTTCCGTCGATTCGTGCTGCCTCGATAAGGGAACTTGGCAGGTTGGACTCCATGTACTGCTTCATGTAGAAGTATACGATTGGAGATGCAATGGATGGAATGATGAGTGGTGTGAGACTATCATCCATTCCGATGCGGTCGATCAAACGTAAGAAACCAAGTGCGGTTACCTGTGTAGGAATCATCATGACTGCCAAGATAAAGGTTGCCATGAATTTTTTCAACTTGAAATCATATACATGTACTGCATATGCGGTCATGGTTGAAAAATAAGTACAAAGGATTGCGCAGCATACAGATACGAAAATACTGTTTCTCATACCTGCAGCGATTGGAAGGGTTCCGTGCATAACGTTATGCAGGTTCTCAACCAAGTGTGTGCTTGGGAATGGCGTAAATCCCCTGGTCAGCTCACCGTGAGATCTGGTTGCGTTGATCATTAAGATGTAGAACCAAATCAAACACAGTACAGTTAAAATCACTAATACTACATATGAAATGATGCGACGTGCATGAATATTCATACCTCGGCTTGCTTTGTAATTCATTGTATCCATACTACTTCGCCTCCTTTTCCGGCTGATTCATGGTCTTGAAGATGATGATACTTAAGACGCCTGTTACGAAGAACAGAAGTACAGATAATGCACCACCCATACCATAGTTCTTGCTGTACAAGTGCTTGTTCAAGTACATGATCATGGTCATTGCGGATCTCATCGGATCACCGTTACCGTTGGTCAAAATCTGAGGTACATCGAACATCTGGAGACCACCGATTAAGGAAGTAACCATTACGTACAACAGAATTGGCTTCAACAGAGGCAATGTAATACGGTAGAAAATCTGTGTTGCGCTAGCACCGTCAACTTCTGCAGCTTCATAGAGAGAGCTGTCAATTCCCAGCATACCTGCAAGGAGAAGGATAGTGGTATTACCGAACCACATAATGAAGTTCATGAATGCTACCAAGCCACGAACGCTTCCAACATGAATCATGAACTGATATGGCTTGCTGATAATTCCAAGGCCAACCAAGATGTCGTTGACTGGGCCGCTATCTGCAAACAATGTGAAGAACAACATTGCAAACGCACTTGCCATAATCAGGTTCGGTAAGTAAATTACAGTTTTGAAGAATCTCTGACATTTCAGACGAAGGGCCGGATCAGAGAACCATGCACCAAGTAACAGAGAGAAGAAAATCTGTGGAACGAATCCCAGAACCCACATAATCAAGGTATTCTTCAGATATCCCAGTAACTCTCCGCCGCTTAACAGTGCCTTGTAATTCTCAAGGCCGACAAAGTTCGGTCCAATTTGAGTCAGACCGGAGCGATAGTTTTCGAAAAAACTGTTATAGATTGTTGAGCAAAGTGGGATCAACTGAAAAATTACATACGTTACTACGAATGGAATTAAGAAGATGTATCCCCAGCGATTATACTTAATAACCGCTTTGTTATTATTTTTTTCCATATGTTTCCTCCCTGTACTACTTTTGCCTCCCTAGGCATTTATAAGGCAAGATTTTACGTAAACGTGTTCGTAATCTTGCTTTATAAATGCCTGCCTGGCCAAAGCCAGGCAAGCATCTTAAAGTTCACTCACGTGATGTTATCGGTTAAATTACTCAGTCTTAAGCTCCGGATACTTCTCAACGATAGCCTTGTTGAACTGCTCAATAGCCTCGTCATAAGTAGCGTTGCCATCAAAGTAGTTCTTCATAGCCTTCTGGAACTCTTCGTTACATCCCTGATCGTAAGCACCCTGGTTGCTAAGGTCGATCTTCTCAGCACCTGCGCAGTACATAGCCAGTGGGTTCTGTCCGCCGAATACGTCGAATGCGTAAGAGTCATCCTGTGCACACTTCTCCATAGCTGGCTTGTTGTTTACGAAATCAGAATCCTTCTTAACGATGTCAAGCATTACATCTTCGTTAGTGGTTAACTGTCTCATGATATCAGCTACAAGATCAGCATTGTCTGTTCCGGTTGCTGCACAGATCCATGTACCACCCCAGAAGAAGCCCTGAGGTCCTTCGCAAGCACCCCAGCCGCCCTGGTTAGCAATGGAGCCTTCCTGATCAGCTGCCATACAGAAGTTAATTAACCAAGCTGGTCCAAAGTAAGAGAATACCTTGCCGTCTGGATAGAAGCCCTTGCTCCAGTCATCGCTCCAGAGATCCTGAGTACCGGTCTGGCCAGCGTCTACCATCTTCTTGGACATCTCAACCCAGTTCTTGATGTTGTCATCAACAACTACCTTACCATCCTGTACCCACTTGCCGGATACGTTGTTGGAGAATACACGGTAGGTATCGTTTGCGGTAGCGGTCATCTTGTAACCAGCTGCCTGCATCTTAGCTGCAGTATCAGCGAACTTGTTCCAATCAGAAACAGCTGCCTGTACATCAGCAGGATCATCAGATCCAAGAACTTCCTTAGCAGCCTCACGGTTGTAGATGAATGTTCCTGGGCAGCCCTGCCAAGAAAGGCCCTTCAATACGCCGTTGGAGTCAGTCATAACGTCCTTGGTGTACTGATACTGGTTAGCTAACTCATCCTCGGTAATTCCAAGGTCAGCAACCGGCATAGTGTAATCAGTATCAACATACTTCAAAGCGTAGTCAGCCTCAACCAAGAAGAGGTCGATCTTGTCGTTAGCTGCTGCATCAGCCTGCTTTAACAAGGTCTCATCCAAGTTTTGCTGATAAGCGTTGTTCTCGTTTGGTGTGATGTTCCACTTAACAGTTACATCACCGATCTTACCTTCGTTGTCGCCGGTAGCTTCATATCCTGGGTAATGATCAGTTACACGAGACTTGAACTCCTCGTTCCAGCAGTAAATGTTCAATACAGAACCATCTGCTGCAGCGGTTGTCTGCTCTGTGGTGTCTCCACCTGTTGCTGCGTCGCCGGTAGTAGCTGTGTCAGTGTTGCTGCCGCATGCTACAAGACCGAATACCATGGCACCTGCTAAAAGCATGCTAAAAATACGTTTCTTCATGTCTTTTCCTCCCTTATTTAGATTATGACATATAATGATAAGAAATTTATTTTTACCGAATAAGTACTCACCCAATACCCCTCCGGTAGAAATCGAATTGAACTTACTGCACGGCGGTTAAATCACGAACCGTCTGTCCCTCCAGTAATTTACCTGATACACGAATCGCTTCCGGAATGCAGGACTTGCGATGCTCGATAGTCTCAATGAGCTTCTCGGCGGATCTGCGTCCAATCTCCGGTGCGTTCTGGTAATAGGTCGTAAGTCTTGGTCGGATGACCTGTGATAATCCGATGCCGTCGTATCCCACAACGCTGACATCGTCCGGAATGGAGATTCCCAACTTCTCCAACATCCGAAGGCCTCCTAAATAAGAATAATCATCCGGATACATAATTGCTGTCGGCGGAACCTTCAAGCGCATCAGCTGCTTGGTTGCCTCAGCGGAAGAGTCCGGATCGTGGAACTTCGCTGTTATCATGTAGTCGTCCGGAATACGAATGCCGGCTTCCATACATGCTTTGTAGAATCCACTCAACCGCTTATTGGTTACCGAAGTAATCTCCCCGTGAATATAAGCGATTTTCGTATGACCTCTTTCGATTAAGTATTTAGTTAGAAGGTACTTCCCATCCATGTTGTCGGATAGGATACTACTGTGATTGTCGAAAACGTAATCAATAATGACTGTCGGTACATCGCTGTTAATCAGCTCCTGAATCTGTCGAGTGGTGAAATCATCACTTACCACCAGGACGCCGTCACAATTTCGATATCTACAGTGTTCTAAGTAGGAACCGTATCCTACATTTTCGCTAATAAAAGTGATGTCGTAGCCTCGCTTCTCAGCCTCTGCCTTCGCACTGTCAAGAATCTGGGAAAAGTATTCATGTGCCAAACCACTTCCGGTCTGATCCACGAAAACAACTCCTATATTATGTGAAGTGTTTGTCTTCAACTGTCTTGCTGCTGCATTCGGTGTGTAATGTAGTTCCGTTGCAGCGGCCAGAATCTTCTGCTTGGTTTCTTCACTGATATCGCCGTAACCATTCAGAGCTTTGCTTACGGTCGCAGGTGAGACGCCACAACGTTTCGAAATATCCTTAATTGTAGCCATTCTCAGTTACCCCGCCTTCCAAAATCCCGTAACCACGGGCATCAATACTCCGAATTCGTTTTCGTGATTTAATTCTAAATCGTTTTCGTACCGATTGCAATCTCCGAAACTCATGTTTCGGAACCATCATTTTTTGTACAACTTGCACTAAATTCACTCCTTCTACTATTTTCTGTATTTACATTTTCGTGCTTTGTATTTAGAATGGGTGCAAAGGAGTGCGAAAACGTATTCGTTAGTAACATTCCTTCTCACCCGATGTATCTATTATATTAGTTTTTTATCTTTATATCACCCAGTTTGGAGGAAACAATGAAATTTGGTTACTTCGATGACGAAGCAAAAGAGTACGTCATCACTACGCCGAAGACTCCTTTGCCTTGGATCAACTACCTTGGCTCCCAGGATTTCTTCGGTCTTTTTTCCAACACAGCCGGAGGCTATGACTTCTATAAAGATGCCAAGCTTCTTCGACTAACACGTTATCGTTACAACAACTGCCCGCTGGATAACGGTGGTCGCTACTATTATATTAAGGATGGCGACACCATTTGGAATCCGGGCTGGCAGCCAACCCAGACTCCATTGGATTCTTACTCCTGCCGTCACGGCCTTGGTTATTCCGTAATTACCGGTTCCAAGAACGGTGTAGAGGCCAAGTTGGAGGCATTCGTTCCGGTTGGTGATTCCTGCGAGATTAACCGCATCACCTTAACCAACGATTCTGATGTGACCAAGACCTTAGATCTCTTTAGTTTGGTTGAGTTCTGCTTATGGAATGCGGAGGATGATTCCACCAACTTCCAGCGTAACTTCTCTACCGGTGAGGTAGAAGTGATCGGCAGCACCATTTACCACAAGACCGAGTATCGTGAGCGTCGTAATCACTACGCTGTTTATTCTGTTAATAAGCCAATCGAAGGTTTCGACACCAGTCGTGATGCTTTCGTTGGTGTGTACAACGGTTTCGCTAATCCGGAAGCTGTTCTCGAAGGCAAGAGCCGTAACTCCGTTGCTCACGGTTGGGCATTGGTAGGAAGCCATCATTTGAAGGTGACCTTGACTCCTGGCGCTTGCGAAGATTTCGTATTCGTTCTTGGCTACTGTGAGAATCCGGTAGATGAGAAGTTCGAAGCTCCGGGCATCATCAATAAGAAGCCGGCCAACGAGCTCCTTGCCAAGTACAAGACTTCCGCACAGGTAGACGCTGCACTTGATGATTTACATAATTATTGGAACAAGCTGCTCTCCACCTATCGTGTGGATACCGAGGATGAGCGTCTGAACCGTTTGGTTAACGTATGGAACCAGTACCAGTGTATGGTAACCTTCAACATGAGCCGTAGTGCCAGCTACTATGAGAGCGGCATGGGCCGTGGTATGGGATTCCGTGATTCCTGCCAGGATTTGTTGGGATTCGTACATCTCATTCCGGAGCGTGCAAGAGAGCGTATTATCGATATTGCTAATACGCAGTTTGAAGATGGTTCTACTTACCATCAGTATCAGCCACTCACCAAGAAGGGTAACGCAGCTATCGGCGGCGGCTTCAACGATGATCCGTTGTGGCTTATCGCTTGTGTCAGCGCTTACATCCGTGAGACCGGCGACTTCTCCATCTTAGATGAGAAGTGTGCTTTTGACAGCGATTTCTCCAAGGCTGTTCCGTTGATGGAGCACTTGGATCGAAGCTTTAGCTACACCACCAAGAATCGTGGACCGCACAAGCTTCCTCTGATTGGTCGTGCAGACTGGAATGACTGCCTGAACTTAAACTGCTTCTCTGCAGAGCCGGGCGAGAGCTTCCAGATTACCGGACCTTCCGAAGGACCGGTTGCTGAGTCTGTATTCATTGCAGGCATGTATGTTAAGTACGGCAAGGAATATTCCGATCTGCTTCGTGCAACCGGCAATACCGCCCGTGCCGATGAAGTAGATAAGCTGGTTGCTGATATGACCGCAGCCATCGAAGATGCCGGCTGGGACGGCGAATGGTTCGTTCGTGCATATGACGCTAACTCCAATCCGGTTGGTAGCCACGTATGCGAAGAAGGCCAGATCTACATCGAGCCACAGGGTATGTGTGTTATGGCAGGTGTCGGCGTAGATAACGGCAAGGCTCAGAAGGCTTTGGATTCCGTTAAGGAGCGCCTGGATACCAAGTATGGTATCGTATTGTTACAGCCTGCTTATACCAAGTATCACTTAGAGCTGGGTGAGATTTCTTCTTACCCGCCGGGATACAAAGAGAACGCCGGTATTTTCTGCCATAACAATCCTTGGATTGCTTGCGCAGAGGCTGTTATGGGCCACGGCGATCGTGCTTTTGAAGTATTCAAGAAGACCTGCCCGGTATACCTTGAGGAGATCAGCGAGATTCATCGTACTGAGCCTTACGTATACTGCCAGATGGTTGCCGGATGCGATGCTCCGAGCCACGGCGAAGGCAAGAACTCTTGGTTAACCGGTACCGCAGCTTGGACATTCACCTGCATCAGCCAGTACCTCTTAGGTATTCAGCCAACCCTCCAAGGCTTGCAGTTGAATCCATGTATCCCTCACGACATGAAGGGTTACAAGCTGGATCGTACCTATCGTGGAACTACTTACCACATCACCTTCGACAACGCTGCCGGCGTTGAGAAGGGCGTGAAGTCCGTTACAGTGGACGGCGCTCCAATTGAAGGCAACATCCTTCCATTGACCGATAAGAAGGAAGTTGAAGTTGTTGTAACCATGGGCTAATCTAACTCATAAAAAGAACCCATCTCAGTTCATTCTGAGATGGGTTTTCTTATACTAACGATCGAAACAAATCTTCCAATTCCTGATAAGTCGATACCTCATTCAATCGTCCCCGCAGTCTTGCGGAATTGTGATAGCCGGCGGTGTACCAGGCGCTGTGCTTGCGCATCTCCCGCATGGCAATCTCTTCTCCCTTGAATTCAATCTGCATTCTCGCATGGCGAAGAATCATCTCTACCACTTCTTCCAACGGCGGCTTGCCAATCAGCTCTCCGGTCTCGAAGTAATGCAGAATCTGGTGAAAAATCCACGGATTGCCCTGGGCGCCACGTCCAATCATAAAGCCGTCGCATCCGGTCTCTTTTTGCATAGCAATCACATCCTCTGCCGTTAAGAGATCTCCGTTGCCGATAACCGGAATCGACAGTGCCTCCTTCACCTGGCGGATGATGTCCCAGTCCGCCTTGCCGGAGTAGTACTGCTCACGGGTTCGGCCATGAACTGCGACCGCTGCCGCACCGGATTCCTGAGCTACCCGGGCAATCTCCACCGCATTCACATGCTCCTCATCCACACCCTTGCGAATCTTCACCGTTACCGGTTTCTTAATGGCCTTCACCGTCTTCTCTACAATCTCACCGACCAGCTTTGGATTCTTCATCAAGGCCGAACCGTCGCCGTTGTTGAAGACCTTCGGCACCGGACATCCCATGTTAATATCCAAGATATCGAAGGGACGATCCTCGATCTCATGGGCCATCTGGCTGATACAATCCGGGTCGGATCCAAAGAGCTGGAGGGATACCGGGCGTTCCCGCTCATCTACTTCCAACAGTTCGTTGGTACGCTTGTTGTGGTAAAACAGCGCCTTGGCGGAGACCATCTCCATACACACAAGACCCGCTCCCTGCTCCTTGCACAACAAGCGAAATGGCAGGTCGCATACGCCTGCCATTGGTGCCAAGATTAAATTATTATCCAAAGTTACGTTACCGATGGTTAATTTTTCAATCATAAAAATCTTTCTAAATACTTATCTTTTGGTTTTCTTCTTCGCTGCATCCTGCTTCTCATAGATGAAGCGGATTCCCTTCAGGGTTAGATCCGGATCGTAAACGTCGATGCAATCGGTCTCTTTTGCAATCATGCCGCCTAAGCCGCCGGTTGCAATAACCTTCACGTTCTTAAGACCGGACTCCTCAATCATATGCTTCACGATGTACTCGGTCTGTCCAATCTGGCCGAAGACCAAACCGGCCTGCATGGAGGAAATGGTCTCCTTGGCAAGGATGCTCTCCGGACGACGAATCTCAATCTCCGGAAGCTTGGCTGCATCTTCCCACAAGGCCTTAGCAGAGATACGGATACCAGGCGCGGTTACACCTGCTACGAAGGATCCGTCTGCCGTTACCAAATCGTAGGTGGTTGCGGTTCCAAAATCCAGTACCAATACCGGTCCGCCGTAGAGCTCATATGCGCCGGCCGCATCTACGATACGGTCTGCACCAATCTGCTTCGGGTTCTCCGTTGCAATACGAATACCGGTCTTGATGCCGGCCTCGATAATAATCGGCTCAATGTGAAAATACTTAATGATACCGCTGGTCAGAGAATGCATCAGCGCCGGCACAACGGACGCGATGATGGCATCGTTGACATCCTTATGAGCAATGCCGTTCTGCTCTAAAATCTCGCTGATAATCATTCCGTACTCATCGGATGTACGTGTGATTCTGGTGGTCATACGGAAGGTTCCCACCAGCTCCTCACCATTGAATACACCCAAGGTAATATTGGTATTTCCTACATCAACTGCTAATAACATCTCTACCTCCTCTGCGCTTAGGCGTCCTCGCCCAAGAAGAACACGCGATAAAACATCTCCAATGACTCAAACAGATCTGCCTTCTCCCGGCGAATCTGCTTCACCTTCAGAACACTTCCGATGTCGTCATAGAGTAAATCTCCTTCATCCATTGCGGTCTCAATCTGGAGACTACCTTCCTCATCGAAGTACAACTCGATGGTACCGCCTACATCTTCCGTGAACAGCACGCACATGATTTTCAGCTCGTCCTGTATGGAGGATGGAAGACTGGAAAAGTCCTCTCCCAAATAATATTTTTTCGTATATGCGCTAGCGCCGCATAGAATGATTCGATCCTGATACATGTTTTAATCCTCTGCTAATTCTTATCGAGGCATGGTGGCGTACATAATCGCCTTAATGGAATGCATACGGTTCTCTGCCTCGTCAAAAACAACCGAATGCTTACTCTCAAATATCTCGTCGGTGACTTCCATCTCTGTCAGTCCGAACTTCTCGTAAATCTGCTTGCCGATGGTGGTGTCCAAGTCATGGAACGCCGGCAGACAGTGCATGAAGATGGCGTCTTCCTTCGCGTAGGAAAAAGCCTTGGCATTCACCTGGTATGGAGCAAGGTCGGCAATACGCTCCTGCCATACCTCATCCGGCTCGCCCATGGATACCCAGACGTCGGTATAGATTACATCCGCATCCTTGCAGCCTTCCGCAACGTTCTCTGTCAGTGTGATGCTTCCGCCGGTCTCGGCCGCTACGCTACGGCAATACTCCACCAGCTCTTCCTCCGGAAAATACTTCTTGTTGGTGCAGGCCACGAAGTCCATACCCAGCTTCGCACAGGTCACCATCAGGGAATTGCCCATGTTGTAACGGGCATCACCCATATAGACGAACTTCACGCCCTCGAAATGTCCAATCTTCTCTTGTACAGTCAGCATATCCGCAATCATCTGGGTTGGATGGAATTCATTGGTCAGGCCGTTCCATACCGGAACTCCTGCGTACTCCGCCAGCTGTTCTACGATGGTCTGCTCGAAACCACGATACTCGATGCCGTCATACATACGGCCAAGAACTCTGGCTGTATCCTTAATGGATTCCTTCTTCCCAATCTGGGAACCACTGGGATCTAAGTAAGTCACACCCATTCCCAAGTCATGGGCTGCCACTTCGAAGGAACAACGGGTTCTGGTGCTGGTCTTCTCAAAAATCAAGGCAATGTTCTTGCCTTCCAATTCCCGATGAGGAATTCCCCGCTTCTTTTTGTCCTTTAATTCTGCAGACAAGTCAATGAGGTAACGAATCTCTTCCGAGCTGTAATCCTTCAGCTTCAGGAAGTTTCTTCCTTGTAGATTCATAGCGTACTCCTTTTTCTTTTTTCTTTCTTTTCCTTTTCCCTTGCTAAAAAATCAAGCCGCACCAGATGGCACGGCTTGGAATCTAGCTATTTTATTGTAATGTTTTTATTTCGTCTTTGCAATCTCTGAGATAGAAGATGCAAGACCTGCAATGCCCTGAATCTCGGAAGGGATGATAATCTTGGTTGCCTGTCCGTCAGCAGCCTTGGCAAATGCCTCTAAGCTCTTCAACTGAAGTACCTTGTCGTCTGCGCCGGCTTCCTTAATCATACGAAGACCGTCTGCATTCGCCTGCTGTACCTTCAGAATAGCCTCTGCCTGACCTTCTGCCTCACGAATGGTAGCTTCCTTCTTAGCTTCTGCACGAAGGATGGCTGCCTGCTTCTCAGCCTCTGCATCCAAGATTGCGGACTGCTTCTTACCTTCTGCAATCAGGATGGTGGACTTCTTCTCACCTTCTGCGATAAGGATGGCTTCACGACGTTCACGCTCTGCCTTCATCTGCTTCTCCATGGCATCACGGATAGCGGTTGGTGGGATGATGTTCTTCAACTCGACACGGTTGATCTTAATTCCCCAAGGATCGGTTGCAATATCCAGAGATGCACGCATCTTGGTATTGATGGTCTCACGGGATGTTAAGGTCTCATCCAACTCCAAATCACCGATGACGTTACGAAGGGTAGTTGCGGTTAAGTTCTCAATTGCCATGATTGGATTCTCAACGCCGTAGCAGTAGAGACGAGGATCGGTAATCTGGAAGTAGATAACCGTATCAATCTGCATGGTAACATTATCCTTAGTAATAACCGGCTGTGGTGGGAAATCAACCACCTGCTCCTTCATGTTGACATTCTTGGCAACACGCTCAATGATCGGCATCTTCAGGTGAAGACCTACCGGCCATGTGGTGGTGTATGCACCCAGTCGCTCAATAACAAATGCATGTGCCTGAGGTACGATACGTACGCATGACATCAGGATCAATAAAACAATAACAATTAGTACAAGAAATGCAATAATTCCGCCCATTTTTGTTTCCTCCCATAGGTGTCTTTTTACTACTCTCTTATATTAAAACAAAAACTACCGAGTCGCAATGACCCGGTAGTTGAAAATTCATATGACTCAATTGTCTATTTTACCAGAATACCTGGTTGCCGATAACAACGCCTGCGCGTCCGCTACGTACCGGACGGAAGGATGTTGCACCACCGGTATTATCCACGCCGGATAATGCCTCGCTGGCAGCCTGAATACAAGATGCGCTAGGTCCGTTGGCAGCAATCTGTGCCACGCGTCCGCTTCCTGCAGGTGAGAACTGTCCAGGTGCATAAATAACACCATAAATGGAACCTGAATATCCACGGTTCAAGCGGTTCACTACAACTGCGCCTACAGCCAGCTGTCCTTCGTATGGCTCATAACCAGCCTCTGCCTGAATCAAGGCAGCAAGTAAGGTCACATCATCATAGCTTGCAGCGACCGGTGCGTTCTGTACGGTTGCAACGGTGTTGGCCGGCTGCTGTGCAGCTGCCTTCTTCTCTTCCTCTGCCTTCTTGGCAGCCAGAGCCTGCTGCTCCTCTTCTACGGTGATACCTGTTCCGGTAGATAATGCTACGGTTACATAGTCGCTCTTTACGTAAGCAGTGGCGCCGCTCTTGGTCTTCACTGCGGTCCAGCCGTCCACGCCGGATGCCTCATCAGCAACTTCCAATCTCTCGCCCTCAGAAAGTGCGGTTACTACGGAAGCGTCCTCAGATGCGCTCTCACGTACGCGAAGTCCACCGGTGGTAGATGTTGCATAAACAAGACAAATATCATAAGCAAGTGTCTTAGCAGCATCGCCGGTTACGACGTACTCGTTGTTTACATATCCTGTTAAATTGCCGGAGGTAATCTGTGTCCAGTCACCCTCGGTACCGGTAACTACAGCCAAATCGCCCTTACGTAACTTACCAACCAATGCGGAATCGGAAGATGCACTCTCGCGAACGTTCATATAATCGTCTACCGTTGTCATCAACTTATCTGCCCACTCAGCATCGCTTTCCTCTGCTGCTCCGGTTGTATTTGTGTTAGCGTCTTGGGTGTTCATAGCGGTGGTCAGATTCTTCATCCCATATGGGTTACCACCTAGAATTGTTAAGTTATTTGCGTCTGTACCTGCGGTATACACTCCAATGGAGGCTCCATACTGGATCTTAGACATAGTAGAAATAATTCCAGCAGTTCCGTGGCTAGAAACCTCTACATTGGAAGTTACTACAGAACTCTGTGTCTCGTAGTTAACACCAAGTATGACCGTGGCAAGTGCAACGCTTAAGATTGCGGCCTGCTGTATCCGGCTCTTCATCGTACTGTTGATTTTCATAAAAAAAATGTTGTCCTCTTTTTACGATTTGTTACATCTTTGTTACAGAAGGATTCTACCATTATTACACAACAATGTCAAATTTCCGCAAAATTCACATTTAACATTTCCGACAAACCCTTGTTTTTCTTGACTTTTTGCCCATTGGTATTATGATTATACCGTACGAAAAAGGAGTGTATTTATTATGAAAAAAATCATTCTCACCGGCGGCGGTACTGCCGGTCATGTCACACCAAATATTGCACTGATGCCGGCCCTTCGGGAAGCCGGTTACGATATTGTCTACATCGGTTCGAAGACCGGTTTGGAGCGCGGGCTCATCGAAGAGACCGGGGTAAAGTATTACGGAATCTCCTCCGGCAAGCTCCGTCGCTATCATTCCTGGAAGAACTTCACCGATCCATTCCGTGTCATCGCCGGATATTTCCAGGCGATGCGCACCATTCGAAAAGAGAAGCCGGATGTGATCTTCTCTAAGGGCGGATTCGTCTCCGTTCCTGTGGTACTAGCAGCCAAGGCTTGCCGCGTACCGGCAATTATTCACGAGTCCGATATGACTCCTGGACTTGCCAATCGCATCGCCTCCCGTGGCGCTTCCAAGTTCTGCTGTAACTTCCCGGAGACCTTGAAGTACTTACCGGAAGGCAAGGCGGTTCTTACCGGTTCTCCGATTCGCCAGGAGCTCTTAGCCGGCGACAAGGAGAAGGCATATGCTTTTACCGGTTTAAATAGTAGTAAGCCGATTCTTCTTATTATGGGAGGAAGCCAGGGCTCTGTCTTCATTAATAACGCCGTACGCGGCTCCCTAGACGTCTTATTGGAGCAGTTCCAGATTATCCACCTCTGCGGTAAGGGCAACCTGGATGAGGCTCTTGTGGGCCGTGAGGGCTATGTACAGTATGAATACATTAGCGGAGAACTTCCGGATCTGTTCGCAGCCAGCGATTTGATCATCTCCCGCGCCGGTGCCAATGCCATCTGTGAGTTGCTGGCATTACATAAACCGAACATCTTAATTCCGCTGTCCTTGAACGCCAGTCGTGGAGACCAGATTCTGAATGCTAAGTCCTTCGAGAAGCAGGGATTCAGCTTCGTAATGGATGAAGAGAGCGTCACCGCCGACAGCCTTACCGCTGCCGTTACCGACGTCTACGAACGCCGTAACGAGTACATTACCGCTATGGAACAAAGCGGCCAGATGGATTCCGTCAAGGCCGTTGTAGATGTTATCAAAAGTGTGACCAAATAAAAAATGCCCCTCGCTATCAAAAAGCGAGGGGTTCGTTGTTTTTCGAACATCTTATTCGTATTCTTCCCGAAGTTCTTCCACTTCGTCTTCGCCTACCAAGGTAATGGTAGCCGCTGTCTTCGCTACGGAAATATCCGTCTCACACTCCATGTAGAGCTCGCCTGCCTGGTTGTAGATGGCCCAATTGAACTTGGTCACATCCACCGGCCATGCGGCATCCAAAGAGATGGATTCCCCTGCAGGAATCGGGTCTACCTGGGCCTGTTCCCCGGTAACCGGATCGATAACGGACAGCATTCCAATATCAACCTGACACTCATTCACGAAGGTAATGGTTAAGCTTCTGGTCTCAACCTGTGGCTCTTCCTCTTTGGTCTCTTCCGGCTCGGTAGCTTCAACCTGTGGTTCCGGCTTTGGAGTCGGTTTCTTTTCTACTGTAACTTCTTTGCCACAACCCATAAGCAATACCGCACTAAGAAGGACTGCTATGGTTGTTGTAAACATGGTTTTTTTCATGGCTTCTCTCCCCATTTATATATAGGAACATTATAGCATCATTCTACCGGGAAAAGAAAGCCGCCCGGATGTCCGGACGGCCCTCGTTCAAATCGTTTTATTATTTGGTCTTGTCGATCTTCTCAGCTGCCTTCTTCTGCTGGAACTTACGATACATGGTGTATCCGGTTCCGCCAAGTACTGCAACGATCAGTAACCACCACCATCCAAGAATGGTGTTTGCCTTCGCATCATCCTCTAAGGTCATATCAGAAAGAGCGGTCGTTACGTCATTGCTATTAACCACCTGCTGAAGATTTACATCTTCCTCTGCTGCGTCATCACCGTTATCCAAGGTGTTATTAGCAAGAGGTGCTGCGATTGGGTTCAATCTTACAAGTCCTGCGCCTTGAGCTGCTGCCGGGTTAGCGCCACCAACTACTACGCCACCTGCTGCAGCCGGAGCTGCTGGTGCTGCTGGTGCAGGGGTAAGGAATGCAATTCTGTTCTCGAGAACAGTTGCAAGTCCAGCCATACGGCTTACGATTGCATCTACGTTAGCCTTAGCAGCCTCTAAGTCAAGCTCTGCTGCGGTTAACTCAGACTCAATACGAGCCTTCTCTTCTGCACGAGCGATATCATCACCTGCTACGGAAGTGCTCTTCAAGGAAGCTAACTCGTTCTTTAAGGTCTGAACCTTCTTCTGAGCCTCGCCGTATGCAGTTACTGCATCCTGAGCCTTCTGTGCAATGTTGTCTGCGTTCTGCTTGTTCTGCTTGTAATCGTTCAGGAAGTTGTTGAATCCTGCATCGGTTGCTTCGAAGAACAGGCCATTACGTCTGGTGTAGTTATCATTTCCGTAGTAACCTTCTACATGCAACTTGGTTAAGTCCTGAGTATCGTATACAGTTCTTGCGATATCCTGCTTCACATCATCCTTGGAAGTAGTTACCTTGTAGTCTACCTTGTCATAAGAGTAAGTAGTCTTAGCGGTTTCATTCTTAGCCTTTACAGAATCTTCCCATACTCGACCTGTAACAGTTGCTCTATCGCCTAACTTATTCTTCAAGTCAATTGCTGTCTGATCAATGGACGCCTGAGCAGCCTCACCAGCGGTAGCCGTAGCAGAAGCCTTATCTGTTACTGTTACCTTGCCTGCACTTGCCACACCGGCAGCAGTATAATTCACTGTCGCGCGACCAATTTTACCATCAATAACATGTCTAGAAGCACTTAATACAGGGCCATCTAACTCCAATGCGTTAGCTGCAGCCATTGACTCTTTTTCGCCACGATTTCCAAGGATAGATGAAATCAAATCCCACGCATTTGCAGAAATATATGTTGTGCCCGGAGTTGCCTTCAATGTAAATGTAAATGTAATGTGAGAATCATCGGTTGTACGATAGCCATCTGCATCCTTTATCGTCTCCTTGTAGTGCACTCCGAGAAACGAGCCTTCTTTTTCATGGGTTTCGTCAAGTTCGTTAGCATCAACAACACTTACATCTACATCGGTATCCAGAATAGTGAATCCGGCATTTTCAATCAGTTTTCTATACTTTTCTTTTTCTTCTTCCGCAATATCAGAAGCAACATCTTCCGTATTGTTTGTAAAAATTCTCCATGTTTCTCTTGTTCGAGTGATACCACTTAAGTCAATAGTAGCTGTAAATTTTGCTGCATAATTTACATCATATGTATACTTAGTCTCGGAACCGACAGTTACCTGCTCAGAGCCTTCAACTAAAGTCTCGCCAGACTTTACGTCTTTTGCAGCAGCATTCTTGCCAGCTGCGATTGCTTCTGCTTCGGTATTGAACTTCTCTTCGCTTCCATCTAAGGTCTTACCGGTTGTAGTAACCTTAGTTACAGTTCCGGTTGTAATCTTTACAACGTTACCGGTTGTCTTATCTACTTCATATCTGAATCCACCATCATCAACGACGTTGGTAACAACGGTTGCACCATCATCAGAAGTATTACCTACCTCAACTACGTCGGTCTTTTTTCCGTTATCCTTCAAGAGATACTTCGCAGAGTTAATTGTTACTACATTAGAAGCGGTGGTATCTACATCATGCATCGTACCCTTTGCATCTTTGTAGTAATAGATATCCTCATTAACGAATACCTTCTCGAAAATAACCAGCTTATTACCCTCAACCTTATAATTCATGTATAAGGTCTGCTGCTCACCATCGATCTCGCAAACTACCTTATAGTAGTTACCATTCTCGTCATGCGCACGGGTTGCTCCAACTACATTCGCACGAGGGCGAGTAAACTTCTCGTCAGCGGATACAAACTTTGCATTCTTTACAACCGGTACATAGTAGTTCTGGATGATGTCATAGAACAATGTATCATTATCAGTCCAAAATGCCTGGGACTCGCCAGATTTAACTTTGCCATTCTCACCAACGTGGGCATCTCTTGCCTGCTGCTCTGCAACGATTCTAGCAGCTGCGCTCTGAGCTAACTTCTCACGCTCAGCATTTGCTGCTGTCTGTAAATCTGTTGCAAGCTTCTTAGCTGCTGCGAGTTCTTCCTCAGCCTTAGCAACATCCTTATCTGCATTTTCTACAGCTGCATCATAGTGAGCCTGAGCATCTGCTACAACCTGATCGTTGGTCTCAATCTGACCCTTCAGTTCTTCAAGTCTTGCAGAAGCATTGTTGTAGTCATTCTGTGCAGTCTCTGCTGCCTTAGCTGCTGCATCATACTGTGCCTGAGCATCTGCAACAGTTCCTGCAGTTGCAACTGCATCTGCGTGTCCGTTGAACTCATCAGCAGAAGTCTGAGCTGCTGTCTTCTCATCGGATGCTACAGTCTTCGCATCACCTGCTGCTGTATTGTTCAATCCCTCATTCTTTACAACGTCAGCGTTGGCATTCTTAATATTATCTAACTGAGTAGCAACATCAGCAAGAGCTGCCTCACCGGCATTTACCTCTGTCTTAGGATTTGTGGTTCCAGCTGCCTTCTGCAATTCATTACCGGCAACTTCCAACTTCTCGTTCGCATCCTTAGTTGCTGCCTCTGCAACCTTGGTAGCTCCCTCTGCACGGTATGTCTCACTGGTTCCTTCCGGTGCTACAAGCTTAGTAGCTTCAACACTGTTTGCTCCCTCAACAGGAGTCTCCTCTGCTGCGAATGCAGTTAATGGAGTTGCTGCCATCATTGCAGCCATTCCCACAGATGCTGCCTTGATTGCGTTTCTCTTGATCTTGTTGCTCATCATTTAATCCTCCCTATTTTTGTGTGAATATTGGTTCACTTAATCTCAAACTATATGCATCTTATTCCAACGAAATTTTCAATTCAATAGGTTTGGCACGAACGTCATTTTTCTGGCATAAACGTCAGCAAAAGCGTGTTATTCCTGCTTTTTCCCAAACGAAAACGCCACAACCCGTATGGGCTGTGGCGCCTTCAAATCTACTCTTTTGTAAAAATCGATTTATTTGGTTTTATCAATTGTCTGTGCAGCTTTCTTCTGCTGATGCTTACGATACATGGTGTATCCGGTTCCGCCTAAGAGTGCGATGATGAGTAACCACCACCATCCCATGATGGTGTTTGCTTCTGTTACATCGTCTAAGGTCATGTTAGCCAAGGATGCTTGAACATCATCTGCAGTTACATTGTTATTATTATCAAGCTGTACGTTAGCCTGTGGTGTTGCTACGTCTGCTCCCGGAACAAATGCCGGAGCTGCTGCGGCTACTCCTGCTCCAGGAACTGCTGCTAATACCGGAGTTGCTGCCACTACAGGTGCTGCTCCTGCTGCGGCTGGTGCTGCAGGTGCCGGCGTCAAAGCTAAGATTCTAGCGTCGCGCTCAGTCAAGAGGGCTGCCAACTGGCCTGTGATACCCTTCAATGTTTCTTCTGCTTCCGTCATGTCTCTCTCTGCCTGCTCAAGTGCTACGGTAAGCTCTGCCTGAAGTGCAATCTGGTTCGCATCTAAGCCTGCAACCTTAGCCTGCTCCTTCAATGCATCGATGGATTTCTGAATTGCATTTACCTTCTTTTCTGCAGTTTCGTATGCTTCCTTAGCAGCCTTTGCCTGATCACGAACCGTTGCATATGCAGCCTTCTTGTCATTATGTGCCTGTAAGAAATCTGCTAATCCCTGATCTGTTTTCTCGACCATGATTACATCATTCGGATCCAGCGTCTTCTGGTACTTATCCCACGCCTTATTACCAAACATGCCTTCAGTCTGAAGATGCTGTAACTTCGCAGACTCATAAGTAGTTGTAGCGATTGTCTGATTCGGCAATGTCTCTGTGCTCTGAGTGGTGTAATTCACTGCATTGTATGCGTACAATGTTGTAGCATTTCCTGTTTGAACGTTGGTTGCTTCCTTCTTATTTACACTTACACCGGCAATGCTTGGATTAACACTTGCGATTGCTGTGTTCGCGTTTTCCTTTGCCTTGGAATCTGCAGAAGCACCATCCTTGGTTGTAACCTGTCCTGCACTTAAACCTGCCTTCTTGAAGGTAACGGTGATTACGCTATGTTCGTTGTCCTTTACAGTCCATGTTCTTTTTTGGCTGATTGGAACCCACAGCTGATTTGTCGATAGTTCTACGCCACTTGTATTAACCTCTTGGGTCAAAGTATAGCCCGCATCTTTTATGATATTTTCTATGTCTTCTTTCAAGAGAGCTCTAACTTCGGCTTTTTCTTTTACATCATTATCGAATGCAATTGCCTGAATCTTCTTGCTCCATCCCTTAATATTAATCGTTGCCGTAAATACAGCATCATAGGTTACATCACTTGTGGTCTCATAAGAAGTTTCAACAGTAACATCGCCTAATACGGATTCACCCTCAGCAAGACCATTTGCAATTGCTGTATTCGCAGCTTCAATTGCAGCGTCTGCGCTTTCGTATGTGTAACCACTAGCGCTTAACGTCTTCTCTGTCTTTGTAACCTTAGTTACATCACCGGTTACCGTCTTAACAACCTGGCCATCTGCTTTAACAGAATAGGTTGCTTCCTCGTTACTAATGGATGTTTCAACCGTTACATTTCCATTTGTTTCAGTGCCTTCTGTTACAACAGGAATTGCAACAGCTTCCCCTTCGTTCAAAAGGATATACTTGTCTCCATCGATGGTATGAACATCATAGGTCTGGTTTCCTACCTGAATAACGCTCTTGCCATTCACTATTTTCTCTTCATAAAACTTTGTACCGCCTTCTTTTTTTACATAACGGTACAAATCAATCTTCTCATAGTTCTTCTCGAAGATAATAAGATCACCGGTCTTCTTGTCCCACTTATAGTTCAGATATACGACATGAGTCTCCGTCTCTCCGTCTTCGTTCACCGTCGTATAAGTTGCCTTATAATTATGAGCACCACCATCATAGCTTATGGTCTTACCAACTTCCTTCTCACCGGTTATTCCATCATAATCCCATGCTACCAGCGTTCCACCCAAAACTGACGGAATATAGTATTCTCTGGCAATTGCTTCAAAAATCGGCTTTTCACCATTCTTATAATCCTTAGGATTACGCTTAGCCTGGGCATCCAGAATCGCCTGTGCACCTGCACCGGCTGTAGCCAAAGCTTCACGCTTTGCTTCTGCAGCTGCTTCCAACTCTGTTGCCAACTGCTTCGCTGCTGCGAGCTCTGTCTTCGCATCTTCTAAGTTCTCAGATGCATTCGCAACTGCCTCGTCATAACGCTCCTGTGCAGCCTGAATGACAGCGTTGTTATCGTTTATCTTCTGCAGAATCGCATCATATTCAGCAGACTTCTCATTAAACTCTGCCTGTGCAGCGTCTGCAATTGCAACTGCCTGGGCGTATGCAGCATCGGTATCCGTCGTTGTAGTTGCATTGTTCATCGCATCTCTTCTAGCTGCGAAATCACTTGCTGCGGTACTCATATCTGCATTCAGCTCAGATGCTACATTTCCTGCATCTGTGATATATCCGTTATTCTGTGTCTCTGCAGCATCAGCCTTAGTATTGGCATCCTTCATATCAGAGATATTCTGAGCCAAATCGCTAAGTTCACCTTCTGCTGCGTCTTCTTTGCCTTCCGCCGGGATCTGTGCGGTCGGAAGTGATGTAATGGCATCCTGACCCATCTGTGCATTAGAAGCAAGAGCGGTTTCCATCTTATCGTTGGCGCCCTGATCAGCTTCCTCTTCAGCCTCAGAATTTCTTACGGCCTTCTGTGCATCTGCAACTGCCTCGGATGCGTCCTGAATCTCCTGCTTCTCCGTCGTTGTATCATCTGCAGGCTTTATATCTTCTACTGTCGGCTGTGCATCGCTGCTTACAACGTCCGCGTCAGCTGCCAATGTTGCCATAGGGGTCGTTGCCATCACTGCTGCCATTCCAACAGATGCAATTTTAATTGTTCCTTCAACCAGTTTCTTACTCATTATTCGTTCCTCCTCAATTATCACCTAATCTCCGATTCCCGTCTTCCCCTGTTTGATAATCGCATCATACATGCTAGGAAACTCCATGGCAATACACTTGGCAAGAACGTCGTTTTTCTGGCATAAACGTCGGAACTAAACACCGATTTTTCATACATTTTCCTATTGACTGTCTGGATTTTTTCAAACAAAAAAAGACCACATGCGCATCACATATGGTCTTAAATAATCATTCTTATTTGCTATTTTTATAAAGAAGCTGCGCGCTCCAACGCATCGTCAATATGAGCACAGAAGTTGTCGCGGCCAACCTTCTCTACGAAGCCGGCCTTCTCCATGGTCTTCATCGGCTGTGCATTCACGTGGGAAAATACCACCTTCACACCGGCTTTGTTACAGCGGTTGTAGAGATCTTCCAAGCTCTTCATTGCAGAAGCGTCCAATGCAGGAACTCCACGCATACGGATCACCAGCACGCGGGTGAACTCTTTTACCGTAATCTCGGAAATCATATCGGTCATTCCGAAGAACATCGGTCCACTGATCTCGTAAACACGAACATGCTTCGGTACGGAACGCATGCTTAAGGACTCGGTATCGGTCTCCTCATCGAAGTACTCCCAACCGTGTACGTCTGCCTCGTCGGACATACGCTTCAGGAAGAGGATACCTGCGATGATCATACCTACTTCGATTGCTACCACAAGGTCGAAGACTACGGTCAATACGAAGGTGAGTACCAATACGGCGATGTCGCTCTTCGGTGCGGTCTTGCACAGATGAACGAAAGGTCTCCACTGGCACATGTTATATGCTACCAAGAACAGGATGGATGCGATGGTCGGCATTGGGATTAATCCTGCTACCGGCATCAAAAGAACCAGTACCAATACCAGAAGGACTGCATGTACCATTCCGGCTACCGGTGTACGTCCACCGTTCTTGATGTTGGCTGCGGTACGGGCAATGGCGCCTGTTGCAGGGATTCCGCCGAAAAGAGCTGATGTAATGTTACCTGCTCCCTGTGCAATCAGCTCCATGTTGGAACGATGGTGGGAGTTGATCATTCCGTCTGCTACGACACAAGATAACAGAGACTCGATGGCTGCCAATACGGCGATTGTTACCGCATCAGAGAATACCAGCTTCACGTTGCGGATGGTAAAATCCGGAAGACGGAATGCCGGAAGTCCCGGATGAATCTCGTACAGATCTCCGATGGTATTAACATGAAGGCCGAGGCCGCTTACCATTGCAATACCTGCGATAACTGCAAGCAAGGATCCCGGGATCTTCTGGGTAATTTTGCTTGGAATCATTGGCCATACAATCTGGATTGCCAAGCATACCAGTCCAACCAATACGGCCATCCAGTTAATGGTTCCGATGTTGGCTGCAACTGCCTCTACCTTATCGATGGTCTCGATGGTAACTGTTCCGGCCGGATAGGTAAGGCCCAGGAAGTCCTTCCACTGTCCAATGAAAATGGTGACTGCGATACCGGCGGTAAATCCGGTAGTGATGGTGTATGGAATGAACTTAATGAGGCTTCCCAAACGGCAAAGTCCCATAATAATCAAGAATACACCGGCAATAACGGTAGCCAGGGCCAATCCGCCCATTCCGTTCTTCGCAACGATTCCTGCAACGATGGTTGCAAATGCTGCGGTCGGACCGGCAATCTGTACGCGGCTTCCACCCAACAGGGAGATTACAAATCCGGCGAAGATTGCGGTATAGATACCCTCTTCCGGGCCAACACCGGAGGCCAATGCCAAGGCAATGGACAACGGCAATGCGATAATTGCTACAATAATTCCGGAAATCACGTCCTTTAAGAACTGTTCCTTCGTATACTGTTTCATATTAGAAAACAGCATCGGCTTCAACTTGTCTCGTTTCATATATACTCCTATTCTCAAAATACAAAAACCGAAACAATTTTACGCCTAGCGTTTTCTCTTTTCAATATAAAAAATGATCCCGGAGGTATTTTTCCGGGACCATTGCAATTAATTCATTTTCAGGGTGTCACAGATGTTCTTCATCTCATCATCGGAAAACTCCTCGTGGCTCCAATTCAGGATGTCCTTGCCACCGTTCCAACGAGGAATCAGATGTACATGAAGGTGAAATACCGTCTGGCCTGCTGCCTCACCATTGTTCTGGAGGATGTTGAATCCGTCGCAGCCCAGCTTCTCGGTCATATGGGTTGCTACCTTCTTAGCCAGCGGAAGAATCTTGGATGCGGTCGCATCGTCTACTTCGTAGATGTTAGCGAAGTGATTCTTCGGAAGGATTAGGGCATGTCCGCGGGTAGCAGGACTTGCGTCTAAGATTACCTTGAATTCATCATCTTCATAGATTGCGTTGGTTGGGATATCTCCGTTGGCCAACTTACAGAAAATACAATTGTCGTCTCTCATGTTCCCCTCCTAAAAATTAAAAATCGTATCTAACATGCGCAGGGTTGCAAACTGTCCCTTGGCACTCATATCTCCTACGGTAAATGCACGCTGGAAGGTCATCCGTCCGGAAGTAATCTCCTCTAGGATGGTGGACTTCATTTTGACAATGACGTCTACGTTCGATTCCTCGCCGTAATGGCAATCGATCTGGTCCTCACGCACACCCACAAACAGCGGCTGTGCCTGGCCTTCGATAACGAAGGAATACTTGGCTGCGAAGTTCCGCTGCGGAGTAAAATGTGACTTCAAAACGGAAATCAACTCTACCGAGGTGTCCTCCGTCTGCTGTCCAAGCATATTGCGATAGAGGGAAGACAACTCCATAATATCTTCCTTCTGCTGCTTCACATAATCATCATCGGATGCGTATACCGACAGCTGCTCGCTCTCCTGCGGGGTCAGCTCTAACTGCTGGGTACGAAGCACGGACTGCTTCACCGCCTGGTTACTGGTCGGAAGCCCCTTGGTCTTCTGTGAGATGGTGCGGTACAGGTTCTCTGCCTTCTTCTCAATAATATGAAGATATTCCTTGCTCTTCTCAAAGCTCTCGATATTCTCCACATATCCGCAGAGGCCTGCACACGGCAACCCGCCCAAAATCTCCCAGGCATTCTCTAAGGTTAAAACGCCTTCCCGCTCGCCGTATGTTGTAGATAAAACAACCGGCTGCATGTAAATCTTGGAGATGCGCTCCTTGTCTCCATAGAGCCAGCAAGCATCCAAAAACTGGGTCATGTTGCCGCCGATTCCCAGCCATTCTACCGTGGTTGCCAGAATAATACCGTCCGCATCATTCAAGGTTGCCGGCAGGGTAGACACCTGGTTCTTATATTCATATATGTTGTATCGCTTCACTTCTACACGAAGCTCCGCCAATACTTGTTCCATTTTGGAAATTACGTAGATGGTTGGATCGTCCAATACTCCACGTCCACCATAATAGATATTGATTTTCATCTCTATCCCCTTCCGCAAAATACGTAAGCTTGACTACTACCAAGTATATCAAAGTTACTTCATTGGTACAATCTGAAGCGTATATCCCAATGGCGCCAGTATACGCAAAAGGCTATCTATCCGTGGAGAGTGTTGACTTTTTTCAATCCGCGCAATCGCAGGCTGCTTCAAATTGCACTTGTTTGCAAGTTCTGCCTGAGACAACCCCTGCTCTTCGCGAATTGCAACCATGGACAAAATCAGCTCTTCTTCCAGTGCAATGATTCTTTCCTCTTCCTCCGAAAGATTTAATTCTTGTCGAACTTCTTTCCAGGTACTCATATCAACCCCTCCTTCGCATATAATCTTCTAATTTATACAATACTTCCTCCTTAGATTATAACAAGTTTGTTATAATCATTCAATAACAAATTTGTTATAATCACACTGCTCGATATGCTACATCCGCAAACAGAATCTGATCCATTCGTTGAAGCACATGCGGTTCGTGATAACTCAGAAGTTGCCCGTTACAGTAAGTACCGTTGGTGGAATTTAAGTCCTCTAGGCAAAATTCATCATCTACCTTTCGAATTCTTGCATGGTATCGACTAACCCCTGGAAAAGCCAAAACAATCGTATTATCTCCCGGTTTACTGCCAATTGTGATTGTCTCTTGCTCTAACAGAATATCCGGGCTTTTGCCTTTCCCCTCGTAAACCAATCGCGTAACTTTCGGTTGCACTATTTCCGACAGCATCTGGGTCTTAGGTTCACACATAGTGGCCGCATCGAAGACGAAGTCCTCCTCTTCCTTCGGCAGCGGAAACAGCTCTTTCCGCTTGGATACCACACCCCCTAGCAGCTGGTCCTTCCAGTCCGTTACCCTCTCCAGAAGGCGCTCCCACAGAGTCAGTTTCTCCTCTTCTTCCGGCTCCCAGACTTCCGCTTCCTCTTCCTCGTAGGCCTGTTGCCGAATCTGGATGCAACGGTCCTCCACTTCGGTCACTACCACAGGCTCCGGACGTACTTCCTGCAGGCGTTCCGCTGCCACTGTAATCGAGAACTCTTCCCGCAAGCTCTCCTCGTAGAGGTCATAACAAATCTTCCGAAGGTCCTCATCCGCATGGTCCACCTCCGCAATCAGATGCTCCGTAACAGACTGGAACTCCCTTCGCATATCCCGTTCCTTCAGCGGACAGTAACACAGGGACACTTCACAGGTTTCCCCGCTGTGCTCCACAAAGATTCCATCCACAGAAAACAGCACCCGCTCCTGGGCAATCAAGTACTCCTCCAACTGGCGGCATGCGTTCCCCAGCGCCTCTAACACCGCCCGCAAATGCTCCTTGGTCACCTTCTCCTGGGTCAGATAATCCCGTAAGGAACGCTTTCCGGTAATGTCATACCAGTACTGCACCTCCCCATCCAGCTCCGTGGTATGGTAAGGTAAAAAAACGGCAATCTCGTTGTTTGCCAACATTTTCTCCTCGTATGCTTCCGCCTTCCCACGGCCGGAAGCCACCATATAACTATGTCTTAAATCTCTTTTGTATGTGATTTTCATTTACTTCTCCTTGTTTGTAATTGTATCCAGCACTTCTTTGCCGAACTGAATCTGACGGAACCTGGTGGCCGCATCGTCCACCGACTTCGCTGTAGACGCAAGCTCCGTAACCGTCTCCCGGTAGATATGAAACGTCAGAAGGATCGACGCCATCACGATGCCGATGCAGACCGCCATCACCATGGAGGCCTCCACGGTATAGACCGCTTTTACCCTCATAGGCCACCTCCCAGCGCCAACTGCAGGACGAGGCAGACAAACACATAGGGTAAAAATGGGAGCTGGGTCTTCTTGGATAATCCCCGGATTTTTCCATACACCAGCCCAACAATACCGGCCACAAGAAAAGAGGACCAAAGCAGGAACAGATTGTTCCAGAATCCCAGATAAATTCCCGTTGCCATGAAGCACAATCCGTCTCCCTTTCCAACGGCACCCTTGGAGAGCATGCTGATCCCGTAGAGCAGGACGCCAATCCCAAATCCGCCAAAGACTTCCAGAATATCCAAGCGTCCCAAGTACAAGTGAAACAGCACTCCAAGAACCCCAAGGGTTGCAATGACCCCCACATGAATCTCTTTTGTTTTCCAATCTTCCAAGGCTAAAACGCCCAGACCGCCACATAGGCTAATGATTTCCATCTTCTTCTCCTTCTATGGGTAACACTTCGGACAGGCACGCCGCATGCCCACCTCCCGGATGGACACCCGCTGTATGGTGCGCTTCAAGGCGCCGCAGGTCCGACTGTTGTGATAAGTTTCTCCGTAATTGGTTACGTATACGATGCCCGACTTCTTCGGGTGACAGGTCCCGCAGGCACGATACCGCTTGCCGTCGGCGTTGCGTTCTGCTCCTACCCCGGCGGCGGAGACTGCCCGAATGGAGGGATTCAAGTAGGGGCAGTCCACATGGCTGTGGTAATCCTCCCCATACTTGGCAATATAGACGTATTCCGCCATATCCACTCGGCCTTCCCAGGGGTCGTATCCCACCCAACGGCGATGCTTGGCCCGCTGCCGCACGGTAAAATGGATTGGCCCTAGGATGCCCACGGGCACCGTAATTCGGTAGCGCACGGCCAAGTCGATATCTGCTGCAGTTACAACAGATCCGCTGTAACTTAGGCCCAAGATTCCGTGAGATATCCAACGAATGGCATCTCCCTCCGCAGCCACCTTGGCACTGACCATTGCACCAAGGGCCAAGGGCTCGGCTTCAATTCCGGAATAGGCGGCTTCCTCCGCCACTTCATGCATGGCCACTTCCACCGACCATAACACCGTAAAAATCCGGAAGAACAGAAGCAGCGCCACCATTAACGTTGCATAAATCGGCATCACCACCGCCGCTTCCACCGTATAGGATGCCTGTTGTTTTTTGATTCCTTTCATATGCCTCCTCGGAGATATAGGCAAGCACCCCAGTGATGCCTAGAAGAGAACTTTTTTGACGTTGAATTTTTATTTCCCGCCGATTTTTGAAACATCCTTATGGGATACTTTCCTATATCTCCGATCTCTTTCTACGTATAATATGCAAGCTCCCATTCCCGCAGGAAGGAATACCGTCCCACCTTGCCTCTAAGAGCCGGCACCATGGATGCAAAGCTTGGCTTACCTTCATAAGAGAAGACGAACTGTCCCTTCACCAAGAGATTGTCCACTCTGCAATGCTCATAGCCGGGATGGGCACAGATCGCCGCTTCCGCTACATCCAGACAGCGCAGTCCCACATGGGTCTCCGACTCTAAATAGGTAAATGCCACCAGGTAGGCATCATAGGAGATGCCACCTTCCGATTCCTTTGCCTTGGTATTCACATCGAAGCAATTTCCCAGGTTCGCAATATCCGAGGTCCAGTCCCCATCGTTTTTTACAAAAGGGATCTTGCCTCCGGCCAAAAGGGTTCGTACATCCAAGACGCTTTCCATATAGGCCCAGGCCGCAAGAATTCCTTGCTTGACACCCTTGATGATGGCCGGGTTCCCGGTAAATCCCACCAGGGCTGTGGCCGTTGCCTCCGCCGCTAACTGACATTTTTCAATGCGCTGAATAGCAATAAAATTTTGAACCTCCCGCAGGGCCAGAAGCTTCTCCACCGTCAGGCGCAAGTTCTCCTCATCGGAGGACTTGCCGTTAAGGATGTACTCCCACTCGTATGCCAGTCCGTCATGGTGCTTCGGATGGGTGTAGCTCTGGAGATGGTCTCTTAGATACAGCCCGTACAGCACCCGGTCCGTAGCGCTAATGGCCGGAGCCGGAAGACTTCCGGTCTGTAGCGTACGCTTGCTGGGTCGCTGGTCCGATAGGGTTCCACCGGATAGTGTCACATCCGATGGCAATACCTGGGCTAAGACTCCGTTGGCCCGCCATTCTTGTACATTTAGAATGGGATTCTCCACCGGTTCTGACGGAAGCGCAGTGCTTGTACCTTCCTTGGAGCTCTCTTGGTTTTCCTCCCGCAGAGATTCCGCTTCGTCCAGAGAATTCTGAGCATTGTTTAGCATGTCTTCCATGGAGATGTCCGATGTGGCATCGCTTTCCATCTGTTGGCACAGGCCGGTTTGCTGCTGGAGCAATTCCTGGGGGATTCCGTAGAGTTCCGCCATGGCTGCCTCTTTTAAAAACGCCCGTCCATTGGCATCCGACAGAAGGGTATAGCCCTTCAGGTTTACCCCGGTGGCATCCAAGGACAATAGGCTGTTGTTGCTGTTGGCCTCTACGTAAGAGAGGGCCCGATTTTCCACGGCCGCCTTCTGAAACTGTGCATCCCCGTAGCCGGCGTCCACCGCTAAGATTCCGTAATCTGTCCACAAAGGGCGATTGTAATCCGCAAGAACGCTCTCGGCTCCCAGCTGGGACAGGATTTCTTTTTCCTGCCCCAGACTCACAAGATGCACCACTTCCAACAGGGAAAAAACCAGGGATAGAATTATTCCCGTGGTAAGACCCATGTAGACAGTGATGTTCCCGTGGAGCTTTCTCTTCATGAGTACACCTGCTCTGCCTGCTTGTTGATGGACTCAAAAATCTTGTTCACCAAGTCTGTAATCTGCTTCTTGAAGATCAGGACCAGGCCAACGACCACTACCAGGACCAAAATTACCTCTACCACGCCAGCGCCGTCTTCTTCCTTCCACAAATCCATCCACTTCGGTTGTTTCTTGTTGTTCATCTTACTTACCTCTTTCTAATTAGATTTCCGGAATTCCGGATTATATATTGATCCCCCGGAGGGCCGGTACAATCAGCACCACCAGGATGATTCCAAGTAATCCCATCATGGGCAGAAGCAGCTTCGTGGAAGCTTCCTCTCCCGCCACTTTTGCTTGGATTTTCCGCTGTTCGAAGGCAGCTCTGGCCTCCTTCTCCAGTTGAAAAATCAAGTCCTCACTGCCCTTCCTCAAGTGATGGGTAATCAAAAGGGAGAGTTTCCGATAGTTTTTCTCCGGCGCATAGGTACTTAGGTCTTCATATGCTGCCATCTCACTTTTGCCATCGGCCATAGACCGTGCGCACCGAAGAATCGCCTCGTATCCCGGATGCTCGGCTGTGGCTTCCTTGCCAATCATGGTGAAAGCCTGCTTCATGGAGATGCCTGCGCCCACGTAGAGGGAGAGCCAGTTAACGATATTGGGATAATCCCGCTGTAAGGCTTTCTGTATCTTTTTCTTACGTTCCCGTTCCTCGGCGCCTTCCGCGGCTCGGATACCGATGGCTGCAGCCAATCCCAGGAAGCATAGCTGCAGTCCGGTTCCTTCCGTTTTTTCCCTCCAGGTTAGGGATTGCTCTCCCACGTTGTCGGGGAGTTCCACCTCCCGGGACGTAGGGTCCGCCGCATCCGCAGCCTGCAAGCTAGCTTCCAGTGCATAACGAAATCCTTCCTCCGTGTCGGTGGACAATGGATAAACCACCAACGGTATTTCCAGATTTCGCACCCGGTCTTCGCAGCGCAGCTCCACTTCGGCACTGATCTCCACAGCCTCGGTTAGACTCTCCGGTCGCAGTGCACCGGAAGCATCTACATATTGGCCCGGTGTCAGATTCCAAGCGGCCTCTACGGCGCCACCGGCATATTCCGTGGCAAAGTGCAGATTCCGGTCGATGTGATTCGCATCGGTATTCTCACCAAGATAGGTATTCAGCACCTCAGCTTCCGCCGCATCCAGTAAGGCTTTTTTCTCCTCTCCGCTACGGGCCACGGGATGCACCTGTACCGTCACTTCGTCCGTTGCATCCCCATGCTTTACGGTATATTCCTTCTCCTGCACGCCCTCTTCCGGAGTTCCCCGAGGGAGGCGATTCCCTGCAAGAGGGCCATGGGTCAACAGCTCTCCTCCCCACATCAGCAGTCCGATAATCTCGATGAGGAGGATGAGACGTTTTGCTAATTTCTTATTTTTCATTCCTACACCTCAATCTCCACAATCCGCTTGCCAAAAAACAGACACAGGGCATACACCGCCAGGCAACCGCTCATAACGCCATATCCCAAGACGTTGTGATACAACGGTTCCATAAAATCCGGGGAGCTAAGGCGAATGTAGCCTAGGATGCCAAGAGGCATCACACTCATGACCCGAAGTTCCAACCGCTTCTCTGCTAAGTTCGTGGCGATCTCCTGGCGCACTTCGATGCTCTCTTCCATCTTGGCAATGGAGCGTCGTAGATTGGCCAGGTAGTTGCCGCCCATGCGCTTGCCGAATCCGAAAATCTTGGCAAAATCCCGAACTTCTTCGTAAGGATGCGCCTCCGCAAATTCCGCGAAGGCCTGCTCTACCGGCACCCGCACTGCCACCTTGTGATTCAAGGTATGCAGGTCCGCGCGCAACATGGCATCCGCTCCATACAACATCTCTAACGTCTTCTCCGCTTCCCGGAATCCATTCTCCACCGAGAGACCGTTTTCCAAAGCCGCGGATACCGCCGATAACAGTTCCCGATATTCTTCGTAGAACCGGGCAGTCCGTGCCTTCACTTCTGCCTCCTTCCGGCGCTTTGCATTCACATACCCCACCACCGGGAAGAGAAGGGCTGCCACGGGGGAGCTATAAAACAGCCACGCAATTATTGTTGTAATTCCAACATTTTGTCCCACCTCTAACAAGGTGCTTCTTCCCCATAGACTTGCAGCAGTTTTTCGCGATGTATGAGATTTCCTTTTTTTACCCATGTGCTCTGTCCTCCTTCCCGTTGGTATTCATATAAGGTATGCAGCCGAATCTCTCCGTCCACGATGCCTTCCACCTCAGCGATTTCCAGCATCTTACGACTGCGGTCCGGCAATCTTCCCAGCTGAATAATAATGTCGATGCCGGAGGCAATCATCTGGCGAACCGCAACCAGTGGAAGGTTCATGGCCATCAACACCATGGTCTCCATGCGGCTTAACATATCCACACAGGAGTTGGCATGTCCCGTGGAAAAAGTTCCGCTGTGCCCGGTATTATTGGCCTGGAGCATATCCAGTGTTTCTGCCCCTCGACACTCGCCTATGATGATACGATCCGGCCGAAGGCGCAGACTGGTCTTCACCAAATCTCGTATGGGCACCTCCAACTTGCCTTCCAGGTTGGCATTTCTCGCTTCCATACGGACTAAGTTCTCTATTCCGATAAGCTGTAATTCTGCGGAATCTTCGATGGTAATGACACGTTCCGACGGAGGGATGAACTCTGTCAGGGCGTTTAAGAATGTGGTCTTGCCGCTACCGGTTCCTCCGGAGAGGAAGATGTTGTAGCGTGCGCGAACTAAGATGCCAAGGAACTCTGCCACTTCCGGGCTCAGACTTCCAAGGGCTAAGAGTCTGTCCATGTTGATGGGGTGCTTGGGGAATTTACGAATGGACAGAATGCTGTGGTCAATTGCGATGGGGGACAGGACGATGTTCACTCTAGATCCGTCCGACAGTCGGGTATCTACGATGGGGCTTGAGGTGTTTACCGTACGGTTGGTGGCGCTGACAATCTGCTGGATCACATCCGCCAACTTTTCCTCCGAGGAAAAATGCTTATCCACCCGTTGCAGTTCGCCGTATCGTTCCACGAAGATATCATCCGGCCCGTTGATCATAATCTCGGTGATATCCTCTTCCTCTAAGAGATCCTGGAGCACGTCCAACTTCCGAAGGGAGTTGAAGACATCCCGCTCTAGCTCCATCCGCTGTGCAATGGTCAGGGGATGCGACTTGCTGTATGCAATGATTTCTTCCTGAATTAGTGCAGTGATTTCCTCATCTTCCACCTCCCGGCTTAAATCCATACGAGACAGCACCTGCTGCCGGATCCACTCGCAGTCGTCATGCAAGATATGGGACATGCTGTAGTTCCTTTCTTATCTCCTGGGCCATCTTGCTTCGCAGCATCTGCCCCAAGTCATAGGTCTCCTCCATGGTGGCGCCGGCAGACATGGGAAGAGAAACCTGCTGCATCCAGCAACGGAATTTGCGCTCCTCCAAAAACCGGTTGCGAAACGCCTGCATACTTTTCCGGTAATATTCTCCCGGCTTGGTTAAAAGAATCAGTCCATCGCAATCCGACAATACCTGCTCAAATCCCTGCATCATATAATCCAATAACAGAACGATGGTGCCCCGGAAGTTCTCCCGGATTTTTTGTCCGCAACTCATCCACTGTTCCCCGGTAATATAAGCCACTTCCGTCGGAGAATTCATTGGGGGAATGAAGCTAATGCCCTCGCTCTCACAGATGTATTCGGCTAAGTTCACCTTGGTTTCCTTGCGATTGGCCACCACATACAGAAGGTCTAAGAGATCTCTTCGGCCTTCCACATCCATCAGTGCCGGCTGCACACTGAGGGCTTCCATATTTACGAATAGCACCGGTTCCCGCTGTCCGCACCAATCGCTCAGACACAGTGCGAAGGGCAATTGCAGTTCATGATGCATCGGAGAAAAAACGCCAATCACCCGGCTCTCGCCATGCTCCCTAGCTTGAGACATTCCGGCGTCCCCTCTGCCCACGGTCTTGGCCAGCTGAGACTTGAAGCTTCGCATACTCTGGTACTTGTAGATGGACTCCACACCTTCCCGGTCTTCGCCTTCCTGCGCACGAAGCAACAGGGGATGGGCAATCTGTACGTCTTCCAAATCGTCCTTCTCATAAGCCTCTAAGTACTGCTCCCCTAAGATTCCCACATCATAGGTTCCCCGGTCGTGCATCAGACCGTCCAGGGTGGAATACGCCCGAATCTCGTAGTGCGTCGGATTTTCACTGATGAAATGCTTCACCAGGGCTTCCACATAAGCCACGTCGTCATCACAGATTAACAGCTTCATACCATTACCTCCCGTAAGGTGATTGCGCAATAAGCCAGCAGGATGCAGACGCTGAAATGCAAATAGGCGTCTTGGTGTGCAATCGTTCCATAAGCTTCCACACTGCGGCGATATACGCATTGCAAAATATAGGTTACAAAATTGGAAATGCGGACGAATAATTGTCCGTTGAGTAACAGGCGAATCAAGCCAATGACTGCGCCGATTACAAAAGACAGAAGTATGATTTCCCATACCTCTTTGGTTGTGCTGCACATGGTTGCCGTTGCAGCCAAGAGTTTGATATCCCCAGCGCCTAAGGCGCGAACATAAAAAAGGATATACAAAGCAACAATGGGGATGGCTGCACGAAGCAGCCCGTCAAAAAATCCTTTCGAACCGTCCCGTAGAATCGCAAGTATAAGTCCCGCTCCGAATCCCATAAGGATCCAGGCGTTTGGAATGCGATAACTTTTCCGGTCATATATCACGGCAACTGTCAGCACGAGAATTGCTACGATGTGTTCCATCTTCTTTCGTGCCTCCTTGTGACAAGGCAAGACTATACGCACCTATCCACACTTTTGCAAGCCCTGCTTTTTTGACACCGGTATAAAAAAACGGCGCATCCGCTGGTTGGATGCACCGTCTCCTGGTAATTATAAACTTTTTCTAAAGCGCTAATACACTTATGCGAGAATCTGTTTCTTAAGTGCATCCCAAGCCGGCTGGTCTGCGTCTTTGCGGGTAGTCTTAATGGTTACCACCTGCTCGCAAATCTCGATATCCTTCATGGCCTCCAAGTGCTCCTGCATCTTCTTGGCAGCGACCGGAGCCCAAGATCCGTTCTCCACTAAGCCCACACGGCGGTTCTGGTAATTCTTAATCTCCAGATGATAGAGGAGATCCTCCATGGCCGGCATCAGGTTGCCGTCATAGGAAACTGCTGCAAGAATAATTTTGCCATACTGGAAACACTTCTCCACTGCCTCGGAGACATGCTCTCTTGTTAGATCCAGAGTCTTCACTTTCACGCCTTCTGCCTTCAGTTCATCCGCGAAGCGACATACCGCACGCTTGGTGTTGCCGTGAATGGATGCGTAGCAGATCAGCACCCCTTCCTTCTCTACACGATAGCTGCTCCAAGTGTTGTATTTCTCCAGATAGAAGCCTAAGTTCTCATGGAGCACCGGTCCATGCAACGGCGCAATGGTAGCAATGTCCAGGCCGCCCGCCTTCTTCAGAAGGGTCTGCACGCTTGGGCCATACTTACCCACGATGTTCAGGTAGTAATGGCTGGCTTCCTGCTCCCAAGGGATTTCGTTGCAAATCGCACCAAAAGTTCCGAAGGCATCTGCAGAGAAAAAGACCTTCTCGCTCTGCTCATAGGTCATCATAACTTCCGGCCAGTGAATCATAGGCGCCATCACAAACTGCAGGGTATGACTACCAAGTGACAAGGTATCCCCTTCGCCCACTACCAGGAATCTGCCGGAGAGATCCTCATCGAAAAACTGCGGAATCATCTGCTTGGTCTTCGCCGTTCCAACCAATTGCATCGCCGGGTAACGCTCGGCTAAGTATGCAATGTTGGCGGAATGATCCGGTTCGAGATGCTGAACCACCAGATAGTCCGGCGTTCTGCCACCAAGGACCTTGGCCAGGGATTCTCTCCAAGTCTCGCTACCTCTGGCATCCACGGTATCCATCACCGCAATCTTCTCATCCAGAATCACATAGGAGTTATAGGATACGCCCTCCGGTACCGGATACTGGCTCTCAAACAAATCCAGCGTTGTATCGTCCGCGCCCACATACAGGATGTGTTCGGATACGTTCATGTTATGCATGTAAAAACCCTCCTTTTTTGTTCTCGTTATAGGTCCTATTTTACCGCAAAATAAGCAAAAAAAATACACTGGTTACCATCCGTTGCCACCAGTGCATTCACCCGTTATAGGCGGTGTCGCCTATTATGCTAGAAAACCTCGTGAAATGTCGAAGTTTACAGCCATTTCCTTAACATCTGTTCTGCCATATGTATAGCCGGCCACGTATTTCTGCGTATTGGCCATCAGTGGAGCCGAAGTATCCTCGGCGGCTACGGCAACAAATGCTTCCCGAAGTTCCCCCATTACCTTCTCTACCCGGTCAAACAGTTCCGGGTCTTCCTTGTATGTGGCACGCGCTAAGGCACGCTCACAATAGGTATATAATCGAAATAGTTGGTTGGATATCTCTTGATCGAAATTCAGATCGTCTTCCAAATGGCGCAGTACCATAGACGCGTGGCGAATGCCCTCGCGATATGCCTTGGTTGCGCTTACTTTTTGCTCATAATTCTGCTCCGCTCTCGCTTGTTGGATTTCCAACAAAGCCTTGCGGGCATCCTGTTCATACACCATAAAAATATCAAACAAGACCACGATGATCTGGCTGCGATTACCACCGGAAATCCGCTTGGTAAAGGCCTGTACCTGCTCTTTATTCATGGGTTACCTCACCTTCTACTGTAACAACTGCAATGCCATCTGTGGCAATTCATTGGCCTGGGATAATGCAGATGTACCTGCCTGCTGCAGCACGTTATCCTTGGTATACTCTACCATCTCTGTTGCCATATCTACATCGGCGATTCGGGAGATTGCGGAGTTCATGTTCTCATGGGTTGCGTTCAAACTGGACACGGTGTACTCCAAACGGTTGGTGTAAGCACCAAGGTTGGCACGAATATCATTTACCGTTGCAAGAGCCTCATCCAGACGTGTCATAGCACGCTCTGGTCCGCCTACCTTGCTGACATCCACTTCGTCTAAGTAGAGATACTCGGAGGAAATAGACGGAATACGAACGGTAATCTGCTGGCCCATGTTGGCACCTACCTGAAGGTCCATCGGTCCGATGTCGGTGACTTCACACTTAATAGCTCCCTCGAAATTTTCTTCCAACTTCATGGACAGGGAGAATCCTTCCACATCGGTAAATGTGATGTGGTTACCCTCATGCTTGATGGTTGCAGTTGGATGATCCTTGAAAAGGGAATTTGCTGCATCCATGGTAATGTCTGCATTTTTTCCGGTCTGATGCTCTGCTCCTGTCGGAAGAACCAAGGTGGAATTGCTTACCACATCCACATGCTCGTTCACACCATAATACTCAGACTTCACGGTTACAGTATCGTCGTCGGTAATCTCGATCAGCGCGCCGCCAATTTCTGCAGCATCACGAATGCTTCCGATCACATCTTCCTTGGACATGCCAGCCTCAATCATAGCTGCTGCACCATTGATGGTGATACTTCCTGCCTGGTCGGAAGGAATCGGATAAGTCAATCCGTTGGTTACGTTGATTGCCACGGATGCCTGCTCTGCGGCAGCGTTAACCGTAAAGTTATAGAAACCAGCCTCAACCGTACTGGACGGAGTTGGGCGGGTAAAATGATCGCCGTATACACGATTGGAGAGGGAACCGTCCAACAAAGTCTTGGTGTTGAACTCTGTTGCCTCGGAGATACGGTCGATTTCTTCTACTAAATTTCCGATTTCTTTCTGGATTGCTGCGCGATCATTTTCGGACATGGTTCCGTTGGCTGCCTGAACAGACAACTCGCGCATACGTTGAAGCATAGAAGTAACCTCGGTTAATGCACCGTCTGCGGTATCCAATACACTGATACCGTCGGAAGAGTTACGACTTGCTCTGGATAAGCCATCAATCTGAGCGTTCATTTTTCCTGCAATGGCCATACCGGACGGATCGTCCTTGGCATGGTTGATGCGTAATCCGGAAGACAGACGCTCCATAGAAGCAGCTAAGGTATCCTCGGTTCGAAGAAGTTGCTTGTTGGTAATGACTGCGGAAATATTGTTATTGATCTTCATATAGATACCTCTCTTTATTTTTGGACAAAAAAATGCACGGAGTCATTCACGACCAAAGTGGTCATTCGTGCTTCCATGCCTTATTTGAAACCATCCTTTGTTCCTTACACACTATATATCGGACCGGGGGCTCGAATTATGAACCCCCGAATCAAATATTTTGTGTTTTATCCACGAAGACTTCCCAAAATGTCGATAAATGAACGGGCCAGACCGTACAACTTAGAAGTCTGCACTTCTCGCAGCTCTTTGGTCACTTCGAATCCAGGGTTGGTCTGTTCATATATGCCGTTTGCTTCTACGGAAGCATTCCATGAGAAGCTGCAATGGCAAGCTTCGCCGGTGGCCTTGGCGATTGCTTCGTTCAATTCTTCGGCCCGGTCTGCTAACAGCTGTCTCGTGGTGGAGCGGTCGGTGGTAATCTCGCCTTCGATGCCTTCTGCCGTCATGCGGAAGGAGCCACGGATACATCCGGTGGCATCCATATCTAAGGCCACATCTACAAGGCCCTTCTGTTCTTCCTTGCCACGAACAATTTTTAAGGTCATGTTACCGGCTGCATCTGCAACGGTAATCGGAATCGCATAGGTCTCTTCTCGGGTTGCCATGGTGCCTAAGGTATGGAGCTGGGTCATCACCATCTTCATGCCCCGTACATCAATATAACCCTTGGCATCTTCGATGATTGCTGTGCGCATCACGTTCTCGGCGGTCTCTTCTAACTTGCGCTGGGCCTCGGCCATTTCTTCCGGTGTCTTCACTGCTTCTCCGAACTGCTCGAAGATATCGTTTTTGATTTCTGCCAGGACTTCGAAGATTCGATTCCGATCCTTCAGATAAGAACTCATGGCTTCTAAGTTGGTTGCCGTTACCGGAAGGTCGTACTGCTGCAACATGGCATAGATGCGCTCCTCGGTTGCAACCGCCTGTTGCAGGTTACTTCGCTGCTCTGCTACATAGGCCTGCTCTACTTCCGGGGATTCCTCGGTCTGCTCCAATGCGGTGGCGAAGGTGTCCGGATTCATTTCCATATAGGTATCTTCGCTGGCGAAGGTCATCATCTTCTGTGGAGAGATGGCTTCCTTGGCATCCTTGCAACGGTAGGTTAAGAATACTTTTTCTACCTGTTGGGTAATGTTCAAGTCCTTCACTGCGAAGTCTTCTACCACACCAAAGTCATTATCTACGGTGTATTCCCGATTCTCATGCTTACGGGTGCGAACCGCTTCCATCATGGTGCGAAGGGTAATCTCTCTACCCTGCTGCAGTAGCTGTCCGATGACGGCACCATCGGTTGCTTCTACCTGGTGTAACAGTCGATACACACCGATGAAGCTGTCTCGCTGCTCCGGTGTCATCTCACCAATCTGGTCCATCTTCCATAAGAATTTGGCGTAGCTTTCTTCTTTATTTCCGTTGGAATCTGCCATGCGCTCCTTGGCATCTTCCGTCATCTCTAAGAGTTTTTCCATGGACAAATCCAGTGGATTCTTGCCTTCGTCAATAAGGTTCTTTACCACTCCTGGGGTGAGATTCTTCAGGGTACGCTGTACCATCTCATCTCCCGTCTTCATGGTAAGGATGCTCTCCTTGGTAATCTCCATACGGTTGTATGCAAGGATACGAACGGCACGCTGGTTGGATTCTGTTTGTTGTAAATCCAACGAATCAAGGATATCACCGATATTGCCGAATGCCTTGGTCAGGCGATCTCCCAAGTCACGACGCACTTCCGTTGCCATGGTCTCATACCGCTCTCCGGCCTGTTGGAAGGTCTGCTGAAGAACTGTCGCTTCTCTATGAATCTCTGTCAAGGTTGCTGCCGGAATATTGGCGATACGACCAAGAGTTACTACCGGCGCTTCCTGCATCTCTTTTACGAGCACATTGGTCTCTTCGAAGAGGGCTGCTGCTTCCGGATTCTCCGGGAAGAGCTTCTGGGCGAGGCTCTCTTCCTGTGCCCGCAGGTCCTCTACCAGTTGTGCCAGGTCTGTTGTATTTACATCAATTCCCTGCTTCAACATGGAGAAGGTTGCTTCCTGTGTCATCATCAGGCGAATCTCTTCTACCACACGCTGGTCATGAACCTGGGATAAAATCTGCTCGTTGCTCATGGTCTGAACCGTTGTTACCAGCGCCTCGGCCTGATCCCGCATGGAATAGCCACGTACTAAGTATGCATCCTGTGGCATACGACCTTCGGATACGGATGCAACAATGGCATCGACAATATCCTCTGGCTGCTGTACCCATTCACCCTCTGCTAAGGAATTCATATAAGTAAGATTCTCTACGGTCACCGGAATATCCTGTGCCAATAAGGTCTTCGCATAGCTTTCCGTCTTGTCATCTACCGGCAATCCGCTCTCTTCGATGATGGCATCTACCTGCGGGCGAATGGCCTCCCACTGCTCCGCGCTTAATTCACTCTGCGGTGCCGCGTTGCTATAGTTTGCAGACTTGGCGTAGACTGCGGTATAGACGTTTGCTATGGTCGGTGGCAGCTCATTTTTTACCAGATAGTTCTGTGCCTCCGGTGTGACTTCGCCGATCTGCTCAGCCTTCATTATTGCAGTCTTCGCATCAGCAACAATCGCTTCATCCGTTGGCAAATCTGCCTGTTTCAAGGCGTCGGTTACCACAGCTGCCGCCTGGGCACTTCCGCTCATAGCAGCAATTTCATCCGATGATAATCCACCCATGGCTTCAATATCTGCACCGGCAATGGCCAACTGCTTCTTAATCTTATCGGAGACGGTGACGATGGTATGTCCCGGCTGGTCCATAGGAGAGAATCCCTCCTCGGACATACGCTGATAATCTTCATCTGACATGGTTTCGGATGCTAAGACCATCTGATTCTTCATGGCTCTTGCATCTCCACCAAAAGAAGACGCATCCTCCAGGTGATCTGCCACCGTGGATTGCGTCAATTGATTTTTTTGATAAGTAGGTTGATCTATTGATATGCTTCGAAGAACCCCATCCGTTGGTTCCACAGATTTCTCTGCGGTCTTCTTCACATCACTCCATGATTGAGAAGCACTCTTTTCGATGGCCCCTGCATGCGGTTTGGTCGCGTATAATAAATCCTCTACCTGCATAAGTTCCTCCTAAAAAAGCCTTCACCTCTTATGTCGGACAGGAGGAGGATTTTCTTAACCCATAAAAAAGAGCGTGCCTTCCGGCACGCTCGTCCTTACAATTCTGTTCGACCATCCAAGGCGCGCAACAGCGTCACCTCGTCGATGTATTCCAAATCGCCGCCCACCGGCACACCGCTGGCGATTCGTGTGACACGAATGCCGCTTGGCTTGATGAGCTTACTGATATACATGGCGGTTGTCTCGCCCTCTAAGCTGGAGTTAGTAGCGATAATCACCTCTTCCACGTCATCCTTCTGGAGGCGCTGCATCAGCTCCTTCAGACGAATGTCCGCCGGGCCAACACCCTGCATCGGGGAGATGGCACCATGCAAGACATGATAAACACCGTCATACTTCTGGGTCTTCTCGTAGGCTGCCAGATCCCGGCTGTCCTCCACCACCATAATCTTCTTATGGTTGCGCTTCTCGTTGGAACAGATTGGACATACCTCCTGATCCGTCAGGGTGAAGCATTCCTTACAGTAGCGCACGTTCTTGCGAGCATCCACCAAAGTCTCGGATAACTTCTCTACATCCTCGATTGGCATATGTAAAATATGAAATGCCAGTCGCTGTGCGGACTTCGCACCAATACCCGGAAGTCCGGATAATTCGGATATCAACTGGCCGATTTGCTTGCTATAGTATTCCACAATTCACCTCTTAGGATCTTAGAATGGGAATCCGCCACCCATGCCCATGCCGCCGGTAATCTTCGCCATAGCAGCCTGAGACTCTTCATCCATCTTGCGAAGTGCCTCGTTGGTTGCTGCCATAATGAGATCTTCTAACATCTCAACATCTTCCGGATCAACAGCTTCCGGATCAATCTTCACCTTGGTAACTTCCTTCTTGCCGGATACGGTTACCTCAACAACACCGCCACCTGCTGCTGCAGTTACTTCCTTGGTCTCAAGCTCCTTCTGGCTCTCCTCCATCTGACGCTGCATACGCTGTGCCTGCTTCATTAAGTTATTCATGTTGCCAGGCATACCACCGCCCGGGAATCCACCTCTTTTTGCCATTTCAAAAATCTCCTTCTATTCTTCGATATCGTCTTCTTCCACAAGCATACCAAATTCTTCTGCTCGTTTAAAGAACTCCGGACCGGATGTGTAGAGCTTCTCAGCCGGAACACCGGTCTGGTTGGATTCTACGCGCACCTTCACATTGGCACCCGTAAAATTATTAAGCACCTGCTGGAACTCTTGCTGCGCAGTCTCGCTGGTCAAAACCGAGTAAGCCAGGCTGCCATCGCTTCCTGCCGCAATGTCTACCACCAAGAGTAATTCTCCATCGGCAGTTGCCGTCGGCGTTGCCGTCTGGTAGAACTGTCGGCGCATTGGATCCAACAGGGATAATACCTCATTCCATTGTTTTAATACAGCGTCCACCTCTTCCGGTCTTGCATCCGGGAACGGGCGCTTGGTTAAATCCGCTGCTGCGGCGCTCCCAGCAGTCGCTGGATCGGCACCTGCACTTCCCGCAGCCACCACAACACCGTTGGCCAACTGCTGCTCCAGACTTCGAATACGGTCAATCATAGAATCGTTATCCCGTTCCATCTGCGGACGGCACAAACGAATCATGGCAATTTCCGTCATTACACGCTTTTGGGTTGCGTTTCGCAACTGATCGGACAGCGTGGACAATACACGAATATACCGCATCAGGACTGCTTCGTCCAGCTTCTGGGCTTCTTCCTGCATCACTTTCAGGTTGTCCGTAGAGATATCCAGGATATCTTCCATGTTCTCAATATTCTTCACCAGTAACAGGTTACGAAGATACCAGGTAAAATCCGTTACGAACTGGCCAATCTCACGGCCTTCGATAATAATCTCATCCACTACACGAATCACTTCGGACACGTCCCGATTCATGATGCCACGTAGGATCTTGGAAAAGACTTCGTTATCCACCGCACCCAACACGTTCAACACATTGTCATAGGTTAAGGTCTGGTCCGGATAAAATGCGATACACTGATCCAGCAAGGATAAGGAATCACGCATGGATCCGTCGCCCACCTTCGCCACATAACGCAGGGCCTTCTCTTCCGCATCGACGCCTTCCCGCTCCATCAAGTCTGCTAGACGAGCAGAAATCGTATCAATGGAAATACGATGGAAGTCGTAACGCTGCACACGGGAGAGAATAGTAATCGGAACCTTCTGGACCTCTGTGGTTGCCAGGATAAAAATCGCGTAGCTCGGCGGCTCCTCAATGGTCTTCAATAACGCATTGAAGGCGCCGGTACTTAACATATGCACCTCATCGATGATGTAGACCTTGTAGCGGCCTTCCGTCGGTGGATACGCAATTTCCTCAATGATGCTACGTGCATGATCCACACCGTTATTGGACGCACCATCCATCTCCACGACGTTCATGGAACGGCCTTCTGCAATGGCACGACAGGACGGACACTCGCCGCAAGGGCTTCCGTCTTCCTGACGATTCTCACAGTTGACTGCCTTGGCAAAAAGCTTGGCCACCGTAGTTTTACCGGTACCTCGGGTACCGGTAAAAAGATAAGCGTGACCAATACGGTCGTTCTTCAACTGATTCTTCAGTGTGGTTACAATATGATCTTGTCCCTTTACTTCCGAGAATTCCTGTGGTCGGAACTTTCGGTATAGAGCCATATAGGACATGTAGTAATACTCCTAACTGTTTATTTAATCGCCGAAGCTGATGCCGATACGCTTCGCTTCTTTGATCATCTTGCATTCCGGATCAACTGTCTTCAGCTTACCCGCAACCTCGCCCAACGGAACCAGCTTGGTCTCACCGTCAACGATTGCTACCATGTTGCCATACTTCTGGTCCATGATTGCCTTGGCTGCTGCAGATCCCAGACGGGTGCACAGTGCACGGTCGTATGGGCACGGGCTTCCGCCTCGCTGAGTATGACCCGGAACCGTCACACGGGCTTCCGCGCCGGTACGGTCACCAATCATCTTGGCAATGCGATAGGATACGGAAGGATAGCCTTCCTTCTCCTGTTTTTTCTTCAATTCCTTCTTGCTAAGCTTGGCATCTTCCTTGGAGATGGCACCCTCTGCCACTGCAAGAATGGTGAATCCCTTGCCTGCCTTATGGCGGGCTTCGATGGCTTCTACAATCTTGTCGTCATCGTACGGAATCTCCGGAAGAAGGATGATATCTGCACCGGATGCAACACCGGCGTACAGGGTCAGCCAGCCAACCTTGTGTCCCATAACTTCTACGATGAAAACACGGTTATGGGAAGCTGCTGTGGTATGGATACAATCGATGGCTTCACAGGCAATATTCACTGCACTGTAAAATCCGAAGGTCATATCCGTTCCGTAGATATCATTATCGATAGTCTTCGGAAGATGGATAATATTCAGTCCCTCTTCCCGAAGAAGGTTCGCTGTTTTCTGGGTGCCGTTACCGCCTAAGATTACCAGGCAGTTCAAGTTCAGCTTGTAGTAGTTGGACTTCATGGCTTCTACCTTGTCCAAGCCATTCTCGTCCGGCTCCCGCATCAGCTTGAATGGCTGACGGGAAGAACCAAGAATCGTGCCACCCTTGGTCAGGATACCGGAAAAATCATTACTGGTCAGCAATCGATAATCGCCGTAAATCAGTCCATGGTATCCGTTGAAAAAACCATAGACTTCCAAATCCGGCACATTGGCACTTAAGCCCTTCACCACGCCTCGCATGGCTGCGTTCAATGCCTGACAATCTCCACCACTGGTTAACAATCCGATTCTTAACATACAAAAACCCTCCTTAATTCACTGTCTCCTACTTGGTTTCAATGATATTGCGAACGAAGTCATACATACGCTGTGTGGAAGAAATAGAAAGTCTCTCTCCCGGTGTATGAATGTCGTACAAATCCGGTCCCATGGACACTGCGTCCAAGCCCTCAATCTTGCCGGATAACAATCCGCACTCCAATCCTGCATGGATGGCGCGGACTTCCAAATCTTTACCGAACATCTCCTTGTAAATTCTGCAGAGCTTATCACGAAGCGGAGAATCCTGAACATACTCCCAAGCCGGGTACTCACCGTTCATGGCAACGGTTGCACCAAACGCACGGGATACGAAAGTCACCTTCTGACGAAGTGCCACATAAGCCGCTCCTACAGAACTACGGATGGAGAATCCCAGCTGTAAGTACTCCGCATCCATCTTGGTAATTCCAAGATTCAGAGAAGTCTCAACCAATCCCGGAATGGCATCGGACATACGCTGAATGCCGTTCGGCAGGGACAAAAGCAAATTAATCACACGAGAAGTGGACTCGGTAGAAAGCGGTAATACCTTGGTCTCTACTCCAAGCATCTCGCCTAAGTTGCGCTCCTCAACCACGTTCACATCGATATGGATATTCGGGTCTGCCATGGAGTACTCAGACAAGATTGCTTCCTGAACGCTTGCTACGATTTCTTCGAACTTGGTAACCTTATCCTTCGGTAATACAACGATGGCCTTGCTCTCACGAGGAATCGCATTGTCCTTGCTTCCACCGGTTAAGTTCACCAACTGGATTGGAAGATTCTCGGTTAAGGTTGCAAGGGTGCGAGCCATCAACATGGTGGCATTGCCACGTCCCTTATCAATCTCATCTCCGGAATGTCCGCCCAATAAGCCGGTCATTACCAATTCGCGGTAAGCTGCTGCGCCCTGGGCAACTCCCATAATGGTTGGGCCCTGTGCCAGTTCCTGACGCTCAATCGGAAGAGAAATTCTTGCGGTTCCGCCGCCGGCACAACTTGCTAATACTTCGCCTTCCTTCTCGCTGTCTAAGTTCAGCATGCGCTTGCCCTGTAACATAGACAAATCAATCTCTCTGGCGCCGTCCATACCAACTTCTTCGGAAACGGTGATGATGACTTCCAGGCGTGGATGCTGCAAGGTCTCATCTTCTAAGAGTGCCAATGCAAAAGCAACTGCAACACCGTCATCTCCGCCAAGAGTGGTTCCCTTAGCACTTACGAAGTCGCCGTTAATCTCTAAGTCCAATCCCTCTTTTTCCATGTCCTTGGTACAATCTGCCTCTTTCTCACAGACCATATCCATATGACCCTGGATGATGATTGGCTCTACGTCTTCATATCCTGCTGTTGCAGGCTTAATCATAATCACGTTGTAGAGCTTATCCTGGTAGTACTCCAGATTATGCTCCTTGGCAAAATTTACCAAATAGTCACTGATGGCCTTCTCCTGGTAGGATGGGCGAGGAATCTGTGACATCTCCTCAAAATAATGAAAAACTCTCTTTGGTTCTAACTCACTTAATACTGCCATTTTACTTCGCTTCTTTCTTATTTTTCTTCTGGGATTCCTTGGCGATACGGTTCTGCTCATCCTGATACTTCTTGGAATACTCGCCGTACTCGCAACCGATATTGGCGATCTCCATATCGTCTACCAATTCCCATTCCCACTTATTCTTCAGGGACATTTTCTTCTTGTATAGCTTCATCTCACCGATGCCGTTGCCACCGTTCCAGAGATTCTCATGACGCTTCACGCCGTCCGGAGCCTCATAGTTGATTCGCAGCATGTCCTCTTTGTTGCAGAGAACCTGGATGGACATCTTATGAAGCGGGGTCTCCTGTTCAATCTGCCATGCCAGACGCTTCTTGCTCTCGCGGCAGCGGAACTTGGTCTTGGTCATAGTCCAGAACTTGGAAAAATTGAACTCATACGGCGTTCCCTCATACCATACGGCAGAGAGCAACTTCTTCTCAAATGCAAACGGCCCAACCTTCGGGCGTCCGCCTCCGATATCGAACACGGTATTCTCCAGCTTCTTGCCGGTAATCTTACTGGTAATGTTGTTGGAAGACAGCCATACCCATGGACTGGTGAAATCCTTGCCCCAGTTCTTGTCTGCATATCCGTAGCAGGTATTCTTATCTACCACGTAGTGCTGGCCGTTCCAGTACAAATCACCGCTATAGGCGGTCTTCATGCCCTGGGCATGCCAGAACATCTCGAAGGCTTCCATCTCGCGAATGGCCTTGGATGCACCGTAACCTACGTTGAACGCAATCTGCTTGTCGATGTGGAGATCCCACACCATCTCACCGGCTTCACACATATACTCCGGATGTGCGGCAGCTTCGTCCTCGGTCACCTTCACCTTACCAAGGGTTCGGGTCTCGGACAAGAAGCATTCGTCTGCGGAGAGGAGGAACGGAAGCTCTTCCTTAATAGTGACGTCGTTCCATCCGAAGAATCGATGCACCTGGCGAGCATCCGCACCCCAGGTACCAACCTTCACCATCAGATAGCTTGGCTTAATACCGTTCTTGCGGTTCTCTTCCAACTGGCCGAAGACCGGTGCTCCGCCGCCCAACTCCGGGTTGATGGCGAAGAACTCTATGAAGAATGCCTTCTCTTCTCCGGTGTCTGCATGATGCGCGGTAAAAGAATGCCACCACCAATCGTAGCCTTCCTTCGCCAATGCTCCATGAAGCATGAATTTATCACGGTAATCGTCTTGTTTATTAAAGGATGTATCCACTGTATTCAGCGGGTTCTTAATCGGAATGTTTGGTAATTCAATCTCAGATAACTTCGGTAATTCCATGGTATCCTCCTGATAAAATCATTCTAATTTAATATACCATTTTTCCCTTTTCAATAAAAGAGTTGCACCTTGTATTCACAGGAAAAATACGATAGAATCGTTGTTGTTTGAATAGGACACGCAGAGCTACTCAAGAGGTCCAAGAGGGAGCACTCGAAATGCTTTAGGCCGGTTTCCGGTGCGTGGGTTCGAATCCCACGCTCTGCGCTACGTAAAAACAGGAGTACATAGTTATGTACTCCTGTTTTTCTTCAGTCTCTATTGTGCGCCGGTCAGGTAGCTTGAAATGCAGTAAACGGTCTGTCCGTTGTAATCAATACGAGACCAGCCATATTCATTATTAATACCGGTCCGATGAAGCACTTCTCCATTGGGTACGGTAGCAATTACAACAGCTGTTTCGTCGGTGACACTTGGTATAGAACGAAGATTAATCTCTTCCTTCGGTGTCACATAATCATCGCAAGCCGTAAACTTGGTCTTTAGTCCGGAGCTATCACTTGCTGCCGGCGTGCTTGCCGGAGCCTGGTAACTGGTATCCGTAGTCAGGTAATTCGATACCGCATAAACCTTCTGTCCGTTGTAAATCAAACGGGACCAGCCGGCATCGCTGACACCGGTACGCTCCACCGTCTCTCCATTGGTCAATGTATGGATAACCACACTGTTATTTCCGGTGTTCGGAAGGCTTCGAAGGTTGGTCTCCTCCTTCGCAGTCACCATCTCAGATACATCATGAAATCCCATCAATGCTTCCGGATCTGCCGTTGCGCCGGATGCCGCTTCTCCCCGCGGCACTGCCAGCTGGGAATATCCAAAATATGCTTTATCTATGTCCACAGATTCCGGAATTCCATCGACATTACCCGTTGCCGTCTTCTGCCACATAGCATACTTGCCTGCATACTGCGGTTCCGCAGCGCTCTCATCGCCATACCAGGCAACCCACATTAGATAGTTATTCTCAAGGGTCGTGGTATCCCACGCAGCATCACCCTCCAGTTCGTTGCGGTTTGCGTAGAACATTGGCGTATAGCCTGCACTTCGAATAGTACTAAGGAATACATCGGCCAGATGGGTTCGCTCTGCTACAGACAATTGGTTCATGCGACTATCCCCGTCAGCAAAGCCTTCACAGTTATAGACCACCGGATAAGTAATGGCATATCCGGAAATCAGGTTCAGTGTAAACTCCGCTTCCTCTCTCGCTTCCTCTTCATTTGTTGCTGTGGAAAAGAAATAGACCCCGCACGGAATACCTGCTGCCGTTGCTTCCTGAAGGTTATATCTGGCGTTGGAATCCTCCTCAATCACACCGGTGGATTCCTTGCGATATCCCACACGAATCATCGCAAACTCCATGCCGGCTTCCTTCACGCGATTCCAGTCAATGGTCCCCTGGAATCGGGATACATCTACCCCCTGATACTCCCCTTGCTGCTGGGCTGCAATGTCCTGTAACAGCGCCTCTGATTCTTTGATTTCTTCCGGCTCTTCGGTAACGATTGCCTGTCCATCCTCCATAGGCGTCTGTGTCGGTTCTTCATCCTTACCCTTACAACCGGTCATCATAATTACCGCCAGCAAGCACGCCGCCAGTATTCTCTTTTGTTTCATCTCTTGTCTTCCCCTTTTGTTATCTACCCAACTGCCAAAAAGCCACAGCACTAGCAGCTGCAACGTTCAACGAATCTACACCATGTGACATTGGTATCATCACGGTATAATCGCAAGCAGCAATGGTACTCTTCATCAATCCTTCGCCTTCGGTTCCAAGGATGATTGCCAGCTTCTCCTCTGCCATCAGACGCTCATCATCGATAGATACCGAGTTCTGACTAAGCGCCATAGCTGCGGTGCGAAATCCCATGCGGGATAATTGCGGCATCGCACCTCCCGGCCATACATCCTTCGGAAAATAGGTCCACGGAATCTGGAATACGGTTCCCATGCTGACCCGGGCCGCCCTACGATACAACGGATCTGCGCATGCCGAAGTCAGCAATACCGCATCCATATTGAGCGCTGCTGCTGATCTAATTATCGCTCCCACATTTGTTGGATTTACCACATTTTCAAGTATAGCAATACGTCTCGCATTTGTACACACTTCTTCTATTGTGGGGTATTCCTTGCGCCGCATCGCACACAATACTCCACGTGCCAGTGGAAATCCCGTAATCTCTTGTAAGAGTTCGTTCTCGCCCACATAAACCGGCACATCATATTCCTCGATAAACCGGTTCTCCACCTTATCTACCTGTTGCTTTTCCAACAAGAATGAGATTGGTTCATATCCAGCATCTAATGCTCGCTTAATTACGTTAGGACTCTCTGCGATGAATATTCCCAACTCCGGTTCATTAATATGCAATAACTGCGCCTCATTGCGGTTCGCGTAGATTGCCAACTCCGGCGCTTCTAAACTTGTAATCTCATTAATCATTTCTATACTCCAATAAATCTTCTATATCACAGCATAATGCTCTGCTTAACTCCAAGACAGTTGTTACAGACGCTTTGTTTATATCTTTCGAACCAATCTCATACTGCTGAATTGTTCGTACGTTAACTCCAGATTGCTCCGCTAATCCTCGCTGTGATAATCCCATCCTGTTTCGATGAATCTTCAAACGAGAACCTTGTCGTTTATTCAAAATGTAACCTATTATTTTTGGGCCTGAATGTTCTATGCGCATATTACGAAGTTCTTTGTATTGTGAAGCTAAATCTTCAAAAGACAAATAGGATAATATCTCTTGAAATGGCCATTCCGTCTCCCATTGCACGTACGCTAACATCCTTCCCATCCAATAATTAACGCCTTCTTCCATACGAATCAGTGCAGCAGGCCAATCTGTTTTCTTAATACCGATGCGATCGCACACATCCATATACAGTTCTGTTCCAGATCGCCCAAGAATGAAAACTATATTACCTCGTTCCCATTCTTCTGCTATCCCACTTACCTGAAACATCTGGAAAAAACGATCCGGTTTTTCATTACAAGCTTCTATACAGTATTCAACCATTTCGCCCATATTGGACATAGCCCAATCGCGCACATAACTATCATCACGATTGTAATTCATTCCGCTTATCCTCTTCCCGCTCCATTAAATCTTCCATGCTACACCCTAGTGAATGAGCAAGTTTCTGCAAGGTTTGCGCCTGGGTCTTATTAATATCGCGCTGCCCCTGTTCAAACATCTGTATCTGACGCAGCGGAACACCCGCACTCTCCGCGAGATTAGCCTGGGACAAGCCTGCATATGCCCGTATGCGCTTAAGCTGCTTCACATCATGGTATCGTCCCATCCGTTCATCCATGATATCAACAAAAAGAGATACGTCCGCCTCATGCAATGTTCCATACAATGCATATAATTCTTCTACTGGAACAATCTTATCGATATCGCGAAATCTACAATTCCTTTTCCACTGATAGTATGCCAAGGACCAGCCTATCCAGTATTCCTCAGACTTATCCAAATACATAACATCCTCAGTTTCCGGATTTGGAATACCGCACCACTCAAGAACAGTTCGGGCTACTTCACAACCATTTTTACCAGCAATATATGTCGGATTACCACGTTCAATCTGGTGCGCCATGCCACTTACAACAAACATATCGTAGAATGCTTTGAGCTTATAACCAAGCGTATTCACAGCGAAGTCAAACATATCGCCCAACACACGTTGCGCCAAAGGCATATATAACTCACTATATGCGTAACTCATCTATACTCACCGTTCCTCTCATAATATCCGTAATGAGTGTCTCATTAACCTTAGAATGCTTCTTAATATCGTTCCGATATGCTTGTCTCGCCTCTCGATCACGTATAATTTTCTTGGTGTAGTACTCTTCCGCATCAGCGACCTCTGCATCTTGAAACATCAGCCGTTCAAACGCCCGTTCAGATTTGATAACGATTTGCTCACCCAGCTTTCCCAATCGCATTGCACGAGACAATTGTTCTAGAGAAATCGTTCCGGATATAAAATCTTGTGCAAAAGAAAAATACGAATCGTCCGCACGATACCCGATTACAACATCAACATCTGCTAAATCTACAAAAAACTGCTCTTGTAAGTAGTCTTTGGCTTCTTCCGCAATACTCTGTGCTTGCCAATAGCTACGATATCTTGTCAAAAGCGCCAACCAATTTAGAATGTGGTAAGGCTCCTTTTCCAAATTGCAAACCTTAAGCCCGGACATATCAAATTCATACTTATTCGCAAACCCATCTGTCGCCTTCTGACATGCCCATTCTTTCGCGAGTTCTACATGCTCCGTGCAATAAAAACCTCTGCCGTAATCATTAGTTGTTTTTCCTAGCTTAAGCTCCGGTTTCTGTATGATGTGATCTGAGCCGTGATACAAAACCATTGGCCGCCCTCCTATGTCACTGTAGTGATATAATATATTATATCGCTGTGGTGATATAAAAACAAGGACCACATCACTGTGGTCCCTGTTTTTAAAACATCTTTTGAATTCTCTCAATCGCCTTCCTGGTAGCTTCCCGATCTCCGAAAGAGGATAATCGCAGATATCCTTCGCCGTGTGGTCCGAATCCACTACCCGGAGTACCAACCACGCCGGCCTTGGTAAGAAGCTGGTCAAAAAACTCCCAGCTGGTCAGTCCCTTTGGAACGCTCATCCATACGTATGGTGCGTTCTTGCCACCATAGACTTCAAATCCTGCAGCTGCCAATCCTTCGGATATAATCTTGGCGTTGCCTAAGTACCAGGCAATCTGCTCATGCACCTGTTCTTGACCAGCTTCAGAATATACCGCTTCCCCGGCTCTCTGGATAATATATGGAGCTCCGTTATACTTAGTTCCGTGACGACGGGCCCACAGTGGCCACACATCTTCTCCACCGGCTTTCAAATCCTTTGGAATCACCGTATATCCCAATCGCAGTCCTGTAAATCCTGCGGTCTTAGAGAAGGAACGGAACTCGATGGCACATTCTCTTGCGCCCTCACACTCGTAAATACTGTGTGGTACGTCATCCTCGGTAATGAAGGCTTCATAGGCGGAATCATAGAGGATGATGGAGCCATTCTTCCGTGCATAGTCTACCCAATCCTGCAACTGCGCCTTATGAATCACCGTACCGGTTGGATTGTTCGGAAAACACAGATAGATGAGGTCCGGCACTTCCCTTGGGAGCTCCGGAACGAATCCATTCTCCTTGGTACAAGGCATGTAGATGACCTTGTTATACTGACCGGTCTGGGTATCATACTCTCCCGCACGGCCGGCCATAACGTTGGAATCTACATATACCGGATATACCGGATCACATACGGCGATAGAACAATCTGCATCGAAGATTTCCTGGATATTGGCACAATCGGACTTGGCACCATCCGATACGAAGATTTCCTCCGGCGTAATATCGCAACCACGCTTTTCATAATCATTCTTGGCAATGGTATTGCGCAGGAATTCATATCCCAAATCCGGCGCATATCCCCGGAAGGTTTCCTTGGCTCCCATCTCATCAACCGCTCCATGCAGCGCCTCAATTACTGCCGGAACGATTGGCTGGGTCACATCACCGATTCCCAATCGAATGATTTCCACTTCCGGATTTTCTTTGCTATATGCCGCCACCTTTTTTGCAATGGTGGAAAAAAGATAGCTTCCCTGTAACTTCAAATAGTTTTGATTAATACGTACCATAGTTTTTCCTTTCAAAAATTTCTTGAAATAGCGCAAAAAGGCGCCTTAGAGTGATGTTCTCTAAGACGCCTTTGTCTTACTGATTATTGATTGTACTGACATTGGAAACGAATGTCAATTCTCTTATTAGAAATTCAAGAACTTATATACCGTTCTGGTGTACTTGGTCTCGTTGGCTTCAATCACCGGCTGGTCGAAAGACGGAACATTGATGGCATTCGGGAAGTACTGGGTCTCCAATGCAGTTGCGCAACGATGTGGGTATGGCTTGCCGGACTTACCGATGTCTGTTCCGTTGAAGAAGTTGCAAGTGTATACCTGAATTCCCGGAAGGTCGGTATAGACTTCCATCTCGTGTCCGCTTGCCGGATCACGAAGCTTCGCAGCAAGGTTCAAGGTTAATCCGTTCACTGCATACTGTGGTGCCACGCTGGCTGCATCCTTATTCAATACGAAGTTATGATCATAGCCTCTACCGTAAATCATCATGTCGTAGTCCGCATCGATTTCCTTACCAATCAACTTGTAGTTACGGAAATCAAATGGAGTTGCAGTTACCGGACGAATGCTTCCATCCGGAATGGACTCCTTATCTGCGAATGTAACGGAATCTGCATTCACATAGAGCTCATGATCCAAGATGGTTCCGTGGTCGTGTCCTGCCAAGTTGAAGTAGCAGTGTGTGGTCGGGTTGAAGATGGTGCGCTCATCAGAAAGAGCGCTTGCATCCAAGGCCAGACTGTTATCATCCAATACCGTATAGGTGATGGTCGTATGCATCTTGCCAGGGAATCCCATATCGCCTGCAGGGCTGTCGTATGAGAACGTAATATGATTATCCGCCACCTCATCTACATTCCACATGCGGATACATAATGGGTTGAAGCCGCTGTGCAGGTTGTTATTGCCATCGTTCTTCTCTAACTCGTAGGTCTTACCGTCCAAGGTGAACTTCGCGCCACCGATACGGTTTGCATGACGAACCACCCAAGCCCCAAGGAAAGAACCATTGGTAAAATAGGACTCCAAATCCTTATGTCCAAGAGCAACATCCACCTTGCCGTCCTTGGTTGGAACCTTGATGCTAAGAAGATCTGCACCAAAATCCATCACTTCTACGGTCATTCCGTTGGCATTCCCAATAGTGTAGACCGTAACGTCTGCTCCGTCTTTTGTTTTTCCCCACACACGTTTTTCCATAATTTTTGTACCTCTTTTCTATAAAAATATAACCTCTAAAAATGCCCATTTTAGTGCATCGGGCACGTGCACATTCTGATACTTCCAATATAGCAAAAAGGAATCTATAATACAAGAAAGAACGATTGTGTTATACTTATAAAAGTTTTGAAAACAATATAGAAAATGAGGTCCAAAATATGAAACATACTTGGTATCCCGATGACTATGTAGCATCGACCTACCAGATTGATTTTGCCAAGCTTGCGAAGGAAGGCTACCGCGGTGTCATCTTCGATGTGGACAACACCTTAGTAGAGCACAATGCTCCGGCAGATGAGCGCGCAATCGCTTTCTTTACCATGCTCCACGACAACGGATACAAGGCACTGCTTCTATCCAATAACGCAGAGCCACGTGTTCAGTCCTTCAAGGAAGCTTCCGGAGCCGACGCCTACATCTATAAGGCAGGTAAGCCTAGTCCGAAGTCTTACCAGAAGGCTATGGAGATTCTTGGTACCACGCCGGAGACCACACTCTTCGTGGGAGACCAGATTTTTACCGATATCTGGGGCGCCAACCTTGCCGGCATTCGTTCCATTATGGTTAAGCCGGTTCACAAGTGGAAGGAAGAAATCCAGATTATTATTAAGCGTTTTGCGGAGGCGATTGTGTTGTTCTTCTATCATTTCCATGCCAAAAATGATAAGAACATCAAGCGCGTACCACTACTAGATAAGGAAACATGAGTATGTTAACGATTACGAAGTAAACGTGTTACATACTCAGTTATCCGACAACACGAAATTACTATAACTTACTTGTTACGAGGTGAACTAAAAATGAAAATTGCAATTGGAAATGATCATGCAGCTGTTGATATGAAGATGGAGTTGATTCCATTTCTTGAGAGTCTCGGACATGAAGTGGTGAACTTCGGAACCGACACCAAAGAATCCACTCCTTACCCACTCTATGGCGAGAAGGTTGGAGAATATGTAGCAAGCGGCCAGGCAGACTGTGGTGTCTTAATCTGCGGTACCGGCGTTGGAATCTCCCTTGCAGCCAACAAGGTTCCGGGCATCCGCGCTGCTGTATGTAGCGAACCTACCACCGCAAGATTAGTACGTGAACACAATCACGCCAACATCATTGCCTTTGGCGAGCGCATCGTTGGTGTGGAGACCGCCAAGGACATCCTTCTTGCTTACCTGAATGCCACTCCATTGGATGGACGTCACGCAGAGCGCGTTCAGATGATTATGGATATTGAAGCAAAGCATATGAAATAAAAACAAGCCCGGGTTCTACCCGGGCTTTTCCAGTTTCTAATCTATTCTTACCTACTCTACATCCGCCAATGCTTCCACATCTTCCTCACCGGTGCGGACCTTAACAACCTTGTCTACTCCGTAGACGAAGATCTTACCATCACCGATGTGTCCGGTGTAGAGAGCTTTCTTGGCAGCTTCTACTACATCTTCTACCGGAATCTTGGAGACTACCACCTCAACCTTCACCTTCGGAAGTAAGGTTGCATCCATCTCAATACCACGGTAACGTTCGCCGGCACCCTTCTGGACACCACAGCCCATGACCTGTGTTACGGTCATACCGGTCACACCGAGATCGTTCAGCGCCTTCTTCAGATGTTCATAGCGGGCAAGCTTGGCAATGATAACCACCTTGTTCATAACAGCCTCCGGGAACTTCGGAGCGCTGACAACCTTCACTGCTGCATCCTTCAAGGTAGAGGATGCCTCATCGTACTCGTCTACACCCAGGTCAGTGTTCTCATTGACCTCCATCTCCATGCCGGTAACATCCATGATGGAGAATCCGGAATATGCACTTGCCAGACCATGCTCTGTAATATCCAATCCGGTTAACTCCTCTTCCTCAGATACGCGGAGACCGAAGATTGCCTTAATGACAGTAAAGGTGATGAAGATTGTTACCACCGTCCATGCTGCAGTTGCAAGTAGACCGATACATTGAATACCAAGAAGCTTGAATCCGCCTCCATAGAATAGACCCAGCATTGGCTCCCCTGCTGCATCTGCCAAGCTATAGGTTGGTGCCGTATCGGTTGCAAACAGTCCTACTGCCAAGGTTCCCCAAATACCATTGACCATATGTACACCAACGGCTCCAACCGGATCATCGATGTGAAGAACGTTATCTAACAACCATACACCAAATACAACCAGTAAACCTGCAACTGCACCGATAATAGATGCACCTGCTGCATCTGCCACATCACAAGGAGCAGTGATTGCTACAAGTCCTGCTAAGGATGCGTTTAAGCACATGGATACATCCGGTTTGCCATATTTGATCCAGGTAAAAATCATGCATACAACGGTTGCGACTGCCGGTGCAATGGTAGTGGTTACAAAAATTGCTCCCAACTGTTCTACCGTAGTTGCTGCTGCACCGTTGAATCCGTACCAGCCAAGCCAGAGGATGAATACACCAAGAGCACCAAGAGTTAAGTTATGTCCCGGGAATGCATTGACCTTGGTAATCTTGCCGGCTTTGTTCTTGGTGAACTTACCGATACGAGGGCCAACCATCACTGCACCAATCAGAGCGCAAATACCACCAACCATATGAATACAGTTGGAACCTGCGAAGTCATGGAATCCCATCTGTGCCAGCCAGCCGCCGCCCCAGGTCCAGTGTGCTTCAATCGGATAGATAAATCCGGAGATGATTGCAGAATATACGCAGTAAGATAAGAACTTGGTACGCTCTGCCATGGCACCGGATACGATGGTGGCTGTGGTTGCGCAGAATACCAGGTTGAAGACGAAGTTGCTCCAATCAAATCCTGCGTAGTTCGTAAAGATATCAAAGTTCGGAAGTCCGATGAATCCTGCCAATGCATCTTCCCCAAGGAACAATCCAAAACCAATCAAGATGAACATCACGGTTCCGATACAAAAATCCATCAAGTTCTTCATCAGGATGTTGCCTGCATTTTTTGCTCTGGTAAATCCTGTCTCTACCATGGCAAATCCTGCCTGCATCCAAAATACCAGCGCTGCTCCGATTAGGAACCAGACGCCAAACACGTTGTCACTCACAAAGGTCATTACTTCTTCTGTCATACCTCGTTTCCTCCTCTTTCTTCTCTATATAAAAAGGAGCGCCCGACACACAGTTTCTTGCTGTGCGCCGTTGCACTCCTTCTTTTCAAATGATTATTTATTTACGATCCGGCTGATAACGAACACTATAGAGAATCTCGCTATAGGTCGGATATGGCCAGATATCGCTTGGTACCAATGTTTCGACTTCGTCTACCACTTCCCTTAAGGCATCCATGTCTGCTAAGACTACATCCCGATGATATACTGCCAGGTCGTATACCTCAGACATCTTCTCTTCCTTGGCAATATCGGAATCCAACTTCTCTAAGCGCTTCTTCATGGAGGCAACCAGATCAGACATGTTCTTAAGCATATCTTTTTCTGCCACAGCGCCCTTCGCGCCCAATGCCTGTTCCTTCTTAATCACCACATCTGCCAGGCGCTCCTCATATGCGCAAGCAGCACTGATAATGTTGTTCTTCACCATGGAGCTAAGTGTCAGCGCCTCAATGTTAATGGTCTTATAGTAATTCTCCAGAAGAATCTCATAGCGGGCACGAACCTCGGTCTCGTTATATACTCCATGCTTCTCGAAGACTGCAATGCTCTTATCCTCAATGAAGGTCTCCAATGCATCCACGGTGGTACGAAGGTTCAGAAGGCCACGCTTCTTCGCTTCTTTTAACCATTCCTCACCGTATCCGTTGCCGTTGAAGACGATCCGCTTATGGGCAACAATCTCATCATGGATGAGCTTGCTCAATGCCTTGTCGAAGTCCTTGGCCTTCTCCAACTTGTCTGCATACTCACAAAGTGCTTCTGCAACGATGGTATTTAAAATAATGTTCGGTCCGGAGATGGATGCACTGGATCCAAGGGAACGGAACTCGAACTTGTTGCCGGTAAATGCAAAAGGTGATGTACGGTTACGATCCGTGGTATCCTTCGGGATATGCGGCAACACCGTTGCTCCGATGGACATTAATTTCTTTTTCTTATCATGATAGTCTCTGCCTGTCTCGATAGCCTCTAACACTGCTTCCAACTCATCGCCTAAGAACACGGACATGATAGCTGGCGGGGCCTCATTGGCTCCTAAGCGATGGTCATTGGCAGCACTGGCCACAGACATTCGTAACAGTCCCTGATACTCATCTACCGCTTTGATCACGGCTACCAAGAACAGAAGGAACTGAGCATTCTGAGATGGCGTAGCGCCCGGTTCCAACAGGTTGATGCCGGTATCGGTAGAGATGGACCAGTTATTATGTTTACCGGAGCCGTTGACGCCTGCAAAAGGCTTCTCGTGCAGCAGGCATACCATATGGTGACGACCTGCTACCGTCTTCATAAGCTCCATGGTCAGCTGATTGTGATCGGTGGCAATGTTGGTGGTAGAGTATACCGGAGCCAACTCGTGCTGTGCCGGTGCCACCTCGTTATGCTCGGTTTTTGCTAAAATACCCAGCTTCCATAATTCCTCATCCAACTCCTTCATGAAGGCTTTGACACGAGGCTTAATCATTCCGAAATAGTGATCATCCATTTCCTGTCCCTTGGATGGCTTCGCACCAAAGAGGGTACGTCCGGTATAGATCAAGTCCGGACGACGCTTGTAGACGTCACAGTCAATCAGGAAGTATTCCTGCTCCGGTCCTACCGTTGTAATAATGTGCTTGGCGGTATTGTCTCCGAACAGACGAAGAATACGAAGGGCCTGCTTATCCAATGCCTGCATGGAACGAAGCAACGGGGTCTTTTTATCCAGTGCTTCTCCGGTGTAGGAGCAGAATGCAGTTGGGATGCACAAGGTATCATCCTTAATAAATGCATAACTGGTTGGGTCCCATGCGGTATATCCTCTTGCCTCGAAGGTGGCACGAAGGCCTCCGGATGGAAAAGAGGATGCGTCCGGCTCGCCCTTCACCAGTTCCTTGCCGCTAAACTCCATCATGACCTTACCGCCCGGTTCCGGGCTAATAAATCCGTCATGCTTCTCTGCGGTAATTCCGGTCATTGGCTGGAACCAATGGGTAAAATGTGTTGCTCCATGCTCAATTGCCCAACCCTTCATAGCCTCTGCTACTACATTGGCAGTTTCCAGTTCTAGGGTTGCGCCCTCATCAATGGTACGGCGCAATGCTTTGTAAGCATCCTTTGGCAGGCGTGCCTTCATTGCTTCATCGTTAAAAACCATGCTTCCGAAAATTTTTGGTACGTCCATTTTCATTTCCTCTCTTTCTTAACATCCGCTCTGTCCGTAGTTCTTTAGGACTCTTGCAGATGGATCGTTGACGTTGCAGTTCTCCCAGTTCTTATTTGGCATCCAGTAATCCACAATCATGGCTGCCTGGCCGGGATAATATTTTTCAAAGAGCTCCCGATAGAGAAGGGACTCCTTGGTAAACGGTGGTCGATAGGTATACGCGTCGGCCCGCTGTCGGAAGACCTCATCCGTATAGTAGGACTCTGCAAATTCCTTGATGTAGTCCACCATGGAATGTCCCACCGCATCAGAGAAAGCTGCTTTCTCTCGGAAGAGAATGTCATTCGGCAAATAATCCAGGCCTTCAAAGGCATGTCGCAGCAGGTATTTGCCCTTGTTGTAGACATTCATTTTTTTCTCCGGTGGAATCCGCATCACATAATCCACGAAATCCAAATCCCCAAACGGCACCCGGGCCTCCAAAGAATGTACCGATATACAGCGGTCTGCCCGGAGCACATCGTACATATACAATTCCCGCAATCGCTTCTCGGCTTCCTGCTGGAACTCCTCCGCATTCGGTGCAAAGTCCGTGTACTTATAACCGAAGATCTCATCCGATATCTCTCCGGTGAGCAACACGCGAACGTCCGTCTGCTCATGAATGGCCTTGCATACCAGATACATTCCGATACTGGCTCGGATTGTGGTGATATCATAAGTTCCAAGGCTTGCGACTACCTCTTCCAACGCGTCCAAGACAATCTGTCGGTTGATGATGACCTCGTGGTGTTTGCTTCCGATATAGTCCGCCACCTCTTTGGCATATTTCAAATCAATGGCATCCTCACTCATACCGATGGCAAAGGTCTCAATGGGTTTATTCAAATACTTGGTTGCAATGGCACAAACCAAGGAACTATCCAATCCGCCACTTAAGAGGAATCCTACCGGAGCATCTGCATCCAAGCGCTTCTCTACGCCGGCGATTAACTTCTGTCGGATATTTTTGCAAGCCTCTTCCAGGTCATCCTCCACGTAGGGTTTACGCTCGGCCAAATTCCTATAGCAATAGAACTGTCCCTCCAGATAATAATGTCCCGGCGGGAAAGGTTTTACTTCCTCTACCAGTCCCACCAGGTTCTTGGCTTCGCTGGCGAAACAAATATTGCCGGCAGCATCGGTTCCATAAAACAATGGACGAATTCCAATAGGATCTCTTGCTGCTATCAAAGTCTTCTTGCGGCTGTCGTAAATGACCATGGCAAATTCCGCATCCAGCTTCTCAAACATATCCAAGCCGAAGCTTTCATACATTGGAAGAATGATCTCGCAGTCACTGTCACTTCGGAAGGTATAGCCTTCTTTTTCCAGCTGCTTTTTCACTTCCCGGAAGCCATAGAGCTCTCCGTTACAAATCACCGCATTCCCATGGAGGTGAAATGGTTGCATACCTTCGTCCGTCAGGCCCATAATCGCCAACCGTTCAAATCCGAAGTAGTAATCCCCCTCTTCCTTCACCCGCAGATCATCCGGCCCCCGGGTAATTGTTTTTGCAAAAGCAGTCAAAAAATCCTTTTTGCTTCCCATGTGTTTTTCCATCGCCATTATGGAGCACATTTCTTTTTCCTCTTTTCCTGTTGTCATATAGAAAAGGCGTCACAGAATCCGTGAAATTCCGTGGCGCCTTTGCCTATTTGTGTGAATCTTTTCTTCTCTTTAAACGTAAAAACGCCGCAAGAATCAATGTTCCTGCGGCGCCGTTGCCTCGTTTAAATTGGTTTCATGATACGCAATTCGTTTTTTCTTGTCAACAGCATTTTTAAAATTTTTTCAAAGTTGAGCAAAACTAAATTTATAGTTGACAGATTTTTCTCGTAAGATTATGATTTGAAAAAATACACATATGAATCAACGGAGATTCCAACAAGTGGCCCTTGGCCCGGTTTGGAATCTCTTTTTTATTATTACGAAAAGCAGGAGGACCACATGAACCAGTTATATGACCAACAGCAAGAACACGATAATTGCGGTATCGGAGCCATCGTCAATATTCATGGTAAGAAGTCTCATCAGACCGTATCCGACGCCCTGAAGATTGTTGAGAACCTTGAGCATCGCGCCGGCAAAGACGCTTCCGGCGAGACCGGTGACGGTGTTGGTATTATGTTGCAAATCTCACATAAGTTCTTCTCTAAGATTGGAAGAGATTTTCAGCTGGACCTTGGTGAGGAACGGGATTACGGTGTGGGCATGTTCTTCCTGCCAACGGATGCCAAGAGTCGCAACCGTGTGAAGAAGATGTTTGAGATTATTGTAGAGAAGGAAGGTCTTACCTTCTTAGGATGGAGAGAAGTTCCGACCCAGCCCAAGATCTTAGGCCAGGTTGCCTTGTCCTGTATGCCGTATATTATGCAGGCCTTCATCAAGCGCCCGGCGGATGTGGCAAGAGGATTGGACTTCGACCGGAAGCTCTATGTGGTACGTCGCGTCTTCGAGCAGACCTGTGAGGACAACACCTATGTGGTCTCCATGTCCAGCCGTACCATTGTCTATAAGGGTATGTTCTTAGTTGGTCAGCTTCGTACCTTCTTTACTGACTTGGAAGATGAAGATTACGAATCTGCCATCGCCCTGGTGCATTCCAGATTCTCCACCAACACCAATCCAAGCTGGGAGCGCGCCCATCCAAACCGTTTCATTGTCCACAACGGCGAGATCAATACCATCAAGGGTAATGCAGATAAGATGCTCTCCCGGGAAGAGACCATGTACTCCCCGTTTTTGGAAAACGAAATGTCAAAAGTGACTCCGGTGATTAACACCTCCGGCAGTGATTCCGCCATGTTGGATAACACCTTAGAGTTCTTGGTGATGAACGGTATGCCGCTACCATTGGCTGTAATGATTACCATTCCGGAGCCGTGGCTTCATAACAAGGCTATGGATCAGGATCGCAAGGATTTTTACCAGTACTATGCCACCATGATGGAGCCATGGGACGGACCGGCGTCCATCCTGTTCTCCGACGGTGATGTAATGGGTGCGGTTCTTGACCGTAACGGTCTTCGTCCATCCCGCTATTATATTACCAAGGATGGTTACCTCATCCTCTCTTCCGAGGTAGGGGTTCTTTCGGTAGCGGAATCCAATATTCTAAAAAAAGACCGCCTGAAACCGGGCAAGATGCTCCTGGTAGATACCGTTAACGGTCGCCTCATCGACGATGAGGAACTAAAACACGACTATGCAACCCGTCAGCCTTACGGGGAATGGTTGGACCAGAACCTGGTACATCTCCATGATCTGCCGATTCCCAATGAGCGTCCGCAGCGTTACTCCACCGAGGAACGTCGTCGCCTTCAGAAGGCCTTCGGCTATTCCTATGAAGACTATCGGGAGACCATTCTTCCAATGGCCATCGGTGGTACGGAAGGCATTGGTGCTATGGGTATCGATACACCGTTAGCAGCCTTATCCAGCCATCATCAGCCGCTGTTTCATTACTTTAAGCAGCTGTTTGCCCAGGTAACCAATCCGCCCATTGATTCCATTCGTGAAGAGGTGGTAACCTCTGCTACCATTTTCCTTGGCAGTGCAGGAAATGTTTTAGAGGAGAAAGCTTCCAACTGCAAGCTGCTTCGTATCAATAATCCGATTCTTACCGATACGGATTTACTTAAGATTAAAAATATGAAGGTGGATGGCTTCAAGGTAGAGACCATCCCGATTACTTACTATAAGAACACCTCCCTGGAGAAGGCCTTGGATCATCTGGCTGTGGAGGCGGACCGTGCTTACCGCGACCGGGCCAACGTTATCATCCTTAGTGACCGTGGCGTGGACGAGAACCATGTGGCAATCCCGTCCTTGTTGGCGGTTTCTGCGCTGCAGCAGCACCTGGTTCGGACTAAGAAGCGTACCCGTTTATCTCTGATCTTAGAGAGCGGCGAGCCAAGAAGCGTTCATCATTTTGCCACCTTATTGGGTTATGGTGTCTCTGCCATCAATCCATATCTGGCCTTAGAGTCCATCGGTGAACTCATCGAAGACGGCCTGTTGGATAAGGATTACTATGCTGCCGTGGATTCTTACAACCATGCAGTGATTACCGGCATTATAAAGATTGCCTCCAAAATGGGTATTTCCACCATCCAGTCCTATCAGGGTGCGAAGATTTTCGAAGCCATCGGGATCCATCGGGATGTGATTGACCGCTATTTTACCGGTACCGTCAGTCGCGTTGGCGGAATCGGATTGGCAGATATTCAGGCCGATGTGGAATACCTCCACGACAAGGCCTTCGACCCATTGGAATTAAGTTGTGACACCACCTTGGATAGCTCCGGCGACCACAAGATGCGAAGTTCCAAGGAGGAGCATCTCTATAATCCCAAGACCATCCATCTCCTACAGATGGCCACCCGCAGCGGAAGTTATGAGACCTTCAAGAACTACACCAAGTCCTTAGAGGAATTCGACAATGCCATGGCCCTTCGCAGTCTCTTGGATTTTCACTATGCCAAGAAACCACTGCCACTGGATGAGGTAGAATCGGCCGCTTCCATTATGAAGCGCTTCAAGACCGGCGCCATGAGTTACGGCTCTATCTCTAAGGAAGCCCATGAGACCTTGGCCATTGCCATGAACGAGATCCACGGCAAGTCCAATACCGGCGAAGGTGGCGAGGACGAAAGCCGCCTGACCATTGGAAAAGACGGTCGGAATCGCTGCTCTGCCATCAAGCAGGTTGCATCCGGACGTTTTGGTGTCACCAGCCGTTATCTGGTCTCTGCCCAAGAGATTCAGATTAAGATGGCACAGGGTGCCAAGCCGGGAGAAGGCGGACACTTACCGGGCAAGAAGGTCTATCCTTGGATTGCCAAGACCAGACTCTCCACACCGGGTGTGTCCTTAATCTCTCCGCCACCCCACCATGATATTTATTCCATCGAGGACTTGGCGGAACTGATTTATGATTTGAAAAATGCCAACAAGAACGCACGAATCTCTGTGAAGTTGGTATCCGAGGCAGGCGTTGGAACCGTAGCAAGCGGTGTTGCTAAGGCCGGTGCCGGCGTCATCCTAATCTCCGGATACGACGGAGGTACCGGTGCCGCACCGATTAGCTCCATTCACAATGCAGGTATGCCTTGGGAGTTAGGCTTGGCAGAAGCACATCGTGCACTGATTGAGAATGGCTTACGTAACAAGGTGGTGATTGAGACCGACGGTAAGTTGATGTCCGGCCGGGACGTTGCCATTGCTGCCATGCTTGGTGCGGAGGAATTCGGATTTGCTACCGCTCCACTGGTTACCATGGGTTGTGTCATGATGCGTGTCTGCAACAAGGATACCTGTCCTGTTGGAATTGCAACACAGAATCCGGAACTGCGGAAACGCTTTGCCGGCAAGCCGGAATATGTAGTGAACTTCATGACCTTCATTGCGGAGGAGCTTCGGGAATATATGGCCAAGCTTGGTGTTCGCACCTTAGATGAGTTGGTGGGTCGTACGGACCTGTTGCAGGTGCGTGGAGATTTGGATGCACGGGATTCCAAGTTGGAATTGGATGCCATTTTGCATAATCCGTTTGTAGGCAAGGACTACCGTGTATCTTATGACAAGAAGAACCTATTCGATTTTGCCTTGGATTCCACCTTGGATGAAACCACGGTGATTCCATATTTTACCGGCAAGGAAAGCGGTGACCTGGACGTACAGGTATCCAATACGGACCGTGCCTTCGGAACCCTGTTCGGTGCGGAAGTGACACGCACGAACTCTACGGATTTGGAGGAAGATACCTATCGCATCCATGCACATGGTGCCGGTGGACAGAGCTTCGGGGCCTTCGTTCCAAAGGGTGTCACCATCACCCTAGAGGGCGATAGCAACGACTACTTCGGTAAGGGGCTCTCCGGCGGTAAGCTGGCTGTTTTCCCACCGAAGGATCATGGTTATGCCGCCAGCGAGAATGTCATCATCGGTAACGTAGCTCTCTACGGCGCCACCAGCGGAAGCGCTTACATTAACGGCCTTGCCGGCGAGCGCTTCTGTGTCCGTAACTCCGGTGCCACTGCTGTTGTGGAAGGATGCGGTGATCACGGCTTAGAGTATATGACCGGGGGACGTGCTGTAGTTCTTGGCCCGGTAGGTAAGAACTTCGCTGCCGGTATGAGCGGCGGTGTGGCCTACGTCTTAGATGAGAAGGCCAACCTCTATCGTCACCTGAACAAGTCCATGGTGTCCCTAGAGAGTGTCACCGATAAGTACGATGTTTTGGAGTTGAAGGAGTTAATCGCTGCCCACGTTGCAGCTTCCGGTTCCAAGAAGGGCAAGGAAATCTATGACCACTTCAGCGATTATCTGCCGAAGTTCAAGAAGATTATGCCACACGATTATAAGAAGATGATGATGACCATCGTCCAGATGGAAGAAAAAGGATTGAGCAGTGAGCAGGCCGCTATGGAAGCATTCCATATTGTAACGGCTGCCAAGTAGGAGGAAGATCATGGGAAAAGCAACCGGATTTATGGATTATGAGCGGGTGGACGCCAACGCTTCTACCCCAAAAGAACGCATCAAGAATTTCTGTGAATTCCATATCGCATTATCCTTAGAGGAACAAAAGAGACAGGCTGCCCGCTGCATGGAATGCGGTGTACCTTTCTGCCAGTACGGAGAAGCCATTCAGGGCATGACCAGTGGTTGTCCACTCCACAATCTGATTCCGGAGTGGAACGACCTGGTATACCATGGCAACTTCGAACAGGCTTATATCCGCCTGAAGAAGACCAGCAACTTCCCGGAGTTCACTTCTCGTGTTTGCCCTGCCCTCTGTGAGAAGGCTTGCACCTGTGGACTCCATGGGGATGCCGTCTCTACCAAGGAGAACGAGAAGGCCATCATTGAGTATGCATATGCGCACGGCTTTGCCGGTCCGAAGCCACCACAGGTTCGTACAGAGAAAAAGGTAGCTGTCATCGGCTCCGGCCCAAGCGGTCTTGCCGTTGCAGACCAGTTGAACCAGCGTGGTCACGAGGTCACCGTCTTCGAGCGAAACGATGCCATTGGCGGATTATTGCGCTATGGTATTCCCAATATGAAGTTGGAGAAACACATCATCGACCGGAAGGTCGCTGTGATGGAAGCGGAAGGTGTGCATTTTGTTGTAAACGCTGATGTTGGAAAAACAACAGATATCAAGAAATTAAAGAAGGAATATGATGCCATCGTGCTCTGCTGCGGAGCATCCAATCCTCGTAATATTGAAGCACCGGGACGTGAGGGTGATGGAATCTACTTTGCGGTAGATTTCTTAACTGCAACCACCAAGCGTCTGGTAGACGGTGTTCTACCGGAGAGCGCATTTACCGATGCCAGCTTCCCGAGCGCCAAAGGCAAGGACGTTATCATCATCGGCGGCGGTGATACCGGCAACGACTGTGTCGGCACCTGCATCCGCCATGGCGCCAAGTCTGTCACACAATTAGAGATGATGCCGGAACCACCGGCGGAACGTCTCGAGAGCAATCCTTGGCCACAATGGCCGCTTGTGAAGAAGACCGATTATGGCCAGGAAGAATCTGCGGCCGTCTTCGGTCAGGACCCGCGGCTCTATACAACCACTGTTAGCGAATTTATTCGTGATAAGAAGGGGAACTTGAAGAAAGTGGTGCTGGTATCCTTGAAGTCGGAAGTAGACAAGAAGACGGGACGTCGCATGATGGTACCAGATGAATCCACCAAGCGTGAAGTGCCATGTCAGTTGGTACTCATTGCAGCAGGCTTCCTAGGAAGTGAGTCCTATGTTACCAAAGCATTCGGCGTAGATGTGACAGAACGCACCAATGTAAAGACCGGTGCAGATGATCACAAGACCAGCGTTGCAGGTATCTACACTGCCGGTGATATGCATACCGGACAGTCCTTAGTAGTAAAGGCCATCGCAGAAGGTCGTGCCTGTGCTGCCGAAGTAGATGCCTATCTGATGGGATATACGAATCTATAAACAATAAAGACCGGGGATTTCCCCGGTCCTTTTCCTTAAAAACTCTTAATCTCGTCCTCCGCATCATCGGTGCTCTCATCGATGGAGCGAATCTCTACATCATAGGAGTAGCTATCATCTACTTCGATGGTGACGGTATCTCCTACCTTATGTCCCAATAACGCTTTTCCAAGGGGAGATTCTATACTAATCTTTCCCTTCAAAGAATTGCTTCGGATAGAAGTTACAATCTTATAAGTCTCTTCCATATCGTCTTCCGGGAAGTACAATGTTACGGTATTATTCATACCTACTTCACCACTCTTAGAATCATCTTCCACAATGGTAGCGAATTTCAACATATTCTCTAAGTAGCGAATACGACTCTCATTCTGATTCTTCGCCTTTTTCGCTGCATAATATTCAAAGTTCTCAGAGAGATCACCCTGAGCGCGAGCTTCCTTCACTTCTGCTATTAGTTGCGGGCGAATCTCTAACTTTCTCTTTTCAATTTCCGCTTCAATCTTTGCTACATCTGATTTGGTTAATCGTTCTGCCATTTCAATCATCCTCTCCTGAATCAGCATTATTATCTTTTCTAATCACCGACAATAATTCCGGTATATCATTCTTAAGTGTCTCATATACAATTCCTAATTCTACATGCCCATAATCATGAACGATACGATTTCTTAAACCGGAAATCGCCATCCACGGAATGCTCGGACGACTTCGTCGATACTCTTCGCTTAAATGCTTTGCATTTTCCGAAACCTGGATTAATCGAAAAAGCATCGAGTCCAATAATATTTCATTCTCAGCTAACTCTTCTTGTGCAACATTTGCTGTGTGTTTTACAACAAACTCAAGATCATCTTCAATCTTACGTGCATAATATGTATCTGTTTTACGATTATCCATAGATTTTAATTCCGTCCTTCAGCACTTCCTCTAAAAGCTGCTCATTACTAACCAATTGCTTCATATCCAGCAAATCAATTTTCTTGTGAAGTTCCTGGCGCAATCGTTCCACCATTTCATAATACTTCAATCCTGTTGTAGTTGTGGAAATCAACAAATCAACATCACTCTCTTCAGTAGGGATCCCCTTTGCATACGAACCAAATAAATAGCAGAATTTCACATCATAATCCGCTAATACTATTTTAACCTTTTGACATAAATCATCCAAAAGAATAATTCCATTCGTCTCATCAATATAATTTATTTTATTCAGCCCATCCAGCAAGTATCGATACTTCAGCGTCTCTGTTTTTTTGTCATTATTTTCGTATTCCACGTATGTGCGAAGTGAAACACCTAACGCTTTCGCCGCTTCTTGTTGCGTTAATTTTTTTTCTGTACGAATTGTTTTCAATTCCGTCATTTGCACATCCTCCTATTCATATTATGTAATTTTTGCATGTTAATGTCAATTCATATGCAAATTCTGCATATTTAAAATTACATATATGCAAAATTTGCACATGAGAATTTCCGAATGTGCAATCAAAAAAAAAGCGCCCACGACTGAGCCGCGGGCGCAAAATAATCCTATGTTATCAACGGAAAGTTACTGCTTCCGACGCTGCTGGTATACCAGCGCAAGCATATCTTCTTCGTATTTCTCATCGGAATGTTGCGCAATCTCTTCCAAGATTTGTTTCTTCTTGCCTTCGATGCGCTCGATATCTTTACGAAGCTGTTCTTCTTCCGCTTCCAGGGAGCTAAGCTCCACTTTCAGATCTTCGATGATCTCTTTGTTTGTTCTAGATAACATAGCGTTTCCTCATTCTGTTATTTCTTCAAGACTTCCTGACGAACCAGAGCTTTGCGAAGTGCCAGCTCTGCACGCATTACATCGAGATTGCTGTCCTTGTGCTCAAGACGTTCTCTCGCACGCTCCTCCGCACTCTTCGCACGGGATTCATCGATCTCGCCCGGCCACTCTGCAATCTCTGCAAGTAAGGTTACCTTATCTCCGAGGATTTGTCCAATGCCGGAATGAACGGCAGCATACTTCTTGGAATCGCCTTCCGTGATGGTGACAATTCCCGGAGCAAGTACGGTTGCCAGCGGGATATGGTTCTTATACACACCAATCTCACCTTCCACCGTATTAAATTCGATCATAGAAGCCTCACCCTGATAGAATACTCGATCCGGTGTGATGATTTCTATTTCAAATAAATTCTTGTCTGATTCTGCCATTGCCTCACCCCTTACTTCGCTGCAGCGGCTGCTTTTTCACGAACCTCGTCGATGGTTCCGGAATTCAGGAAGAAACCTTCGGAGATATCATCCAACTTACCTTCCAGGATTTCCTTGAATCCACGTACGGTCTCAGCAATTGGTACGTACTTACCTTCCAAACCGGTGAACTGTCCTGCTACGAAGAACGGCTGGGATAAGAATCTCTGAATCTTACGGGCACGAGATACAACCAACTTATCTTCTTCGGACAACTCGTCCATACCAAGGATAGCGATGATATCCTGTAATTCCTTATACTTCTGAAGGATTTCCTGTACACCACGGGCAACTTCGAAGTGCTCCTTACCTACGATACGTGGGTCAAGGATACGGGAAGTGGAGCCCAATGGGTCTACTGCCGGATAGATACCAAGCTCTGCGATGGAACGCTCCAATACGGTGGTTGCGTCCAAGTGAGCGAAGGTGGTAGCCGGAGCCGGGTCAGTTAAGTCATCGGCAGGTACGTATACAGCCTGTACCGATGTGATGGATCCGTTCTTAGTAGAGGTGATTCGCTCCTGAAGAGCACCCATCTCTGTCTGCAAGGTTGGCTGGTAACCTACTGCGGATGGCATACGGCCAAGCAATGCGGATACCTCGGAACCTGCCTGGGTAAAACGGAAAATGTTATCGATGAAGAGAAGCACGTCCTTACCACCCTTATCACGGAAGTACTCTGCCATGGTAAGTCCGGTAAGACCAACACGCATTCTTGCTCCCGGTGGTTCGTTCATCTGTCCGAACACCATGCAAGTCTTATCAATAACGCCGGATTCCTTCATTTCGTAGTAGAGGTCATTACCCTCTCTGGTACGCTCGCCTACACCGGTGAATACGGAATATCCACCGTGCTCGGTAGCGATGTTATGAATCAATTCCTGAATTAATACGGTTTTACCTACACCTGCACCACCGAAAAGTCCAATCTTACCACCCTTCTGATATGGGCAAAGAAGGTCAACGACCTTAATTCCGGTCTCCAACATCTCGGAAGATGTTGCCTGCTCTTCAAATGAAGGTGCCGGTCTATGAATCGGACTACGCTCCTTGGTCTGTGGAGCAGGGAGCTCGTCGATCGGATCACCCAGTACGTTAAACATACGTCCTAAGGTCTCTTCACCAACCGGTACACTAATCGGTGCTCCGGTTCCTACGGCATCCATACCACGAACCAATCCGTCGGTAGGTCCCAAGGCGATACAGCGAACCGTATCATCACCCAAATGCTGTGCTACTTCCACTACCAACTTTTCGCCGTTGGTTCGTGTAATCTCGATAGCATCATTGATTTCCGGCAAGCTTCCTGCCGGGAACTTGATATCAAGAACGGCACCGATGATCTGAGTAATTTTTCCAATATTCTCATTCGCCATGTCTACTTTTGTCTCCTTTATTTTATTTGGCTCATCTTAGGCTACGAGATTGCCTCTGCACCTGCGATGATCTCCGTCAGCTCCTGTGTAATGGATCCCTGACGGGCTCTGTTGTACTTCAACGTCAAATCGCTGATCATTTCCTCTGCGTTGCTGGTTGCATTGTCCATGGCTTGCATACGCGCACCATTTTCACTGGCAACTGCCTCAATCAACGCTCCGTACACCAGGCTTGTGATGTACTTCGGAATAATCAGTCCGATTGCTTCCTCTTCGTTAGGTTCGAAGTTCATCAGAAGGTTCTTGTCCATACCTTCTATATCTGCTTCGTCCACCTCAACCGGAAGCAATTTCAAAAGCTTCGGCTGGTGTACCACCGTATTCTTAAAATGTGTGTAAGCAAGATAGATTTCTCCAATCTCACCGGAGGTATATGCGGTTAACACATCCTTACAGATGGCCATTGCATCTTCGTAGGTCGGAGCTTCCATTACCTCGTTGTATTCCTTGGCAATGTGATAACCACGAATGGCTAAGCCCTCTTCACCCTTATGTCCGATGGCATATACTTCCACATCTTCTGCAGGAAGGTCTCCCTGGGTCAACAGCTTTACAACACTACTGTTGTAACCGCCTGCCAATCCTCGGTTGGAGGAAATGGTGATGACCGCCTTCTTGGTGGATTCCTGCTTATTCAGATACGGATGATTCACACTTCCGGCCTTGGCCAACATGGTGCAAACCGTGTCATACATGTAATTGAAGTATGGTGCGGTCTGCTCCGCTCTGCCCTTAGCCTTCTGTAACTTAACGGTAGATACAAGCTTCATGGCTTTTGTGATCTGCTGAGTACTGGAAATACTACTACGGCGTCTCTTAATGTCTCTCATTGAGGCCATGCGCATTCACCACCTTTCGCTTATCTACCCTTAAGAAAATCTGCCTTACACTCGTTGATTGCCTTAATGAGTGCCTGCTCGTTGTCTTCTTCTAAGACCTTCTTCTCCTTGATACCCTGTGGAATCTCCGGATACTTGGTCTTGATGAACTCGAACAATGCAGTCTCGAAATCCAGAACGTCTGCGGTTGGGATATCCAACAAGTACTTCTGGGTTGCTGCATAGATAATAATAATCTGGAACTCAACCGGCATTGGCTGGTACTGTGGCTGCTTCAGGATTTCCTGAACGCGCTCACCTTGTGCCAACTTCTCAGCGGTATCCGCATCCAACTCGGAACCGAACTGTGCAAAGGATGCCAGCTCTCGATACTGTGCCAAGTCTACACGGATTGGTGCTGCAATCTTCTTCATCGCCTTGATCTGTGCGGATCCACCTACACGGGATACGGACAAACCAGCGTTGATAGCCGGACGCTGACCTGCGTTGAATGCATCTGTCTCCAAATAAATCTGACCGTCGGTAATGGAAATTACGTTGGTCGGGATGTATGCAGATACATCGCCTGCCTGGGTCTCAATGATTGGAAGTGCGGTTAAGGATCCTCCGCCTAACTTGTCGGACAATCGAGCTGCACGCTCCAACAATCTGGAATGCAAGTAGAATACATCACCAGGATATGCCTCACGTCCCGGTGGACGACGAAGCAGCAAGGAGAGTGTACGATATGCGGTTGCATGCTTACTCAAGTCATCATAGACGATGAGTACATCTTCCCCATTCTCCATCCACTCTTCACCCATTGCACATCCGGAATACGGAGCAATGTACTGGAGTGGTGCTAACTCACTGGCGGTTGCTGCAACGACTGTGGTATAGCTCATTGCACCGAACTCTTCCAATGTCTTTACGAGACCTGCAACGGTAGAAGCCTTCTGACCAATTGCAACGTAAATACATTTTACGTTCTGTCCCTTCTGGTTAATGATGGTATCAATTGCAATTGCAGTCTTACCGGTCTGCTTGTCACCGATAATCAACTCACGCTGTCCACGTCCAATCGGAATCATGGAGTCGATTGCCTTGATACCTGTCTGTAATGGTGTATCTACAGACTTTCTGGAGATAACACCACTTGCTACTCTTTCAATCTGACGGAACTTAGAGGTCTGAATCGGTCCCTTGCCATCGATTGGCTGTCCGAGTGCATTGACTACACGTCCTAATAATGCATCTCCAACAGGAACCTCAACTACTCGTCCCGTGGTCTTAACGGTATCGCCTTCGTTAATATTCCTCTGGCTGCCCAAAAGTACGGCACCAACGTTATCTTCCTCAAGGTTCAATACCATTCCATATACTTCTCCCGGGAATTCCAGGAGCTCACCCTGCATGGCTTTCTCAAGTCCATGGATACGGGCGATTCCATCTGCAACCTGAACTACGGTTCCAACTTCGGATACTTCCAGTTGGGAAGCATAGCGCTGCATCTGTTCTTTGATTACGGAGCTAATCTCTTCCGGTTGTAATTTCATGGAGTGCCTTCACCTACTTTCAACTGTATTTTTGATAGATCTCGGGATAGGTTATAGATCTTCGTCTTAATACTGGAATCCACGACCCGATCACCGATACGGATCACCATTCCCCCGATTAGTTCTGGATCAACTACATAGTTAATCTCAAAGGAGACATATTTGGTTGTCTCAAGAAGCTTCTTTTCTACTTCCTTCTTCTGTGCCTCGGACAATTCCATTGGAGTGCTTACTGTTGCAACACCAATGTTCTTATATTCCTTCACACGATTCAGGAAATAGGTAAATACTTCTTTGGTATCAGAAAAATGGTTTTTCTCGATAATCGTTCGTAATAGTCCTAGCACTTCGCCACTGACTTTACCCTTGAAGATATTATCGATCATTTCCAGCTTTTCTTCTTTCGTCACCTGGGGATGAGCCATGAGCTGTGACAACTGCGGATTCTCTTCCAGGACCTGTACCAAGCCCCTTGCTTCCTCCGCGTAGTCGTCTACACGATTCTGTTCTATCGCAAGCTCGAAAAGCGCATCACCATAGACGCTCTCTACTAACTTTGCCATGTAGAACCACCCATTTCCTTTAATGTCTCATCTACCAGAGACGCCTGTACAGAAGTGTCAATCTGCTGTGATACAACCTTCTGCGCCATCATAGCTGCTACAGTTATCATCTGCTGCTTCATTTCATCTGCTACACGCTTCTGCTCTAAGAGAGCCTCTTCATTGGCTCTTGCAATGATACGTGCGGCTTCTTCCTTGGCATCTGCAATGATTTTATTTTCATTGGCCAGAGCCTTCTTGCGAGCCTCTGCAAGAATCGCTTCCACTTCTTTGTCAGCGGATTTGATTTTTGCTTCGTACTCTGCCTTCAAATTGGCTGCAGCTTCCTTGTCATTGGCTGCATCCTCTAACTCTCCGCGAATGCGGGCTTTTCTGTCCTCTAAGAACTTCCGCGCCGGATTGAAGAGGTTGTATGACATGATAAGGAATAAGAAGAACATGGAAATCGCAAGCAAGATGGAATCCTGTAATAACTGTGGATCAAGATTAAACAGTCTTGTCATGTTTTTTTCCTCTTATATTATTATTCTTATCTATTAGCCAACTAAAGGTTTTACGAATAACAGCAACATAGCTACCAACAAACCGTAAAGACCTGTGGTCTCTGCTACCGCCTGTCCTAAAAGCATGGTAGACATGATCTGTCCCTGTGCTCCCGGGTTACGTCCAACTGCTGCTGCTGCGTGTCCTGCTGCGATACCCTGGCCGACACCAGGTCCGATACCTGCGATAACTGCAAGGCCTGCACCGATTGCTGAGCATGCTAAAATTAAATCCTGTCCTGAAATGTTCATTCTGTTGTCCTCCTAATTCTTTAGTTGTTGTCGTCTCCAATTGCCTGAGCGATGTAGGTCATCGTCAGCATACAGAAAACGTAGGTCTGAATTGCTCCTGAGAATAAATCAAAGTACACATGTAGTACTGCTGGCCACACATAAGCAATCTTGGATAATAATCCGTATACCAGCGCCATCATTACTGTTCCGGATAATACATTAGCGAACAGACGCAAAGATAACGAAATCGGTACCGCAATATCACTTATGATATTGATTGGCAGCCAAATCGGCAGCCAAGGTGGCAAAGGTGAACACTTGTCAATCCAAATGCTCTTCAAGCTGTTATGCTTGACTTCGTTAAAGTGAATTAAGCAGAAGGTTATGATACCTAGCGCAAACGTCGTACCGTAATCTGCTGTCGGTGGTCTAAGACCAACCAATCCGGAAATGTTGCTTACCAGGATAAAGATAAAAATCGTTCCGATGTAATTGCGAAACTTCGGAGCACTCTTACCCATACTTCCGGCAACCATTCCGTCAAGAAGTTCTACCACCAGTTCCACGATATTCTGGAATCCATCGGGAACATCCGTAGCCCTTCGCATTTTTCGACCGGCTAAAATCGAAAAAATGATGAGCGACAGCATTACGATTAAGATACAGACATGAGACGTTGTGATCCACAATGTATGGCCGAATAGCTCATAACTAAACAAGCCGTGAATCATGAAATCAATATCCCCTGCTGAACTCATCAGCAATGCATTATTCACTGCTTCACCTCCTCATCCTCTAGAGTGTTTTCTTCCTGTGGAAGATTCTGGAATAACTTTTTATGCAATAAAGGCTGTGCGTATGCACTGACCTTCAAGCCGAGAATACCGATAAATGCAGGAATCAGACTACCTACCTTGGTAATCATCATCACTACAAGTACCACCGTTACCACGAGATATCGCAGAACGGATTTTGCTGCAAGAATCTTCGGTGCACCGCCTTCAGTCCGAACGGCCTGTTCAATCACAAGAGCGATATGCACACCCATAAAAATAGCACAACCAAGGCCACACAATAGACCTATGGTATAACTTGCTTTGTCTGTAACGAACCAGATACCGATGGCTTCTGCGGCAACGCCCCATAGAAGGATGCCAAACACCAATTCCGGCAACGCCTGGTTCAGTCGTCTCAACGCTTTTATCATATATGTTCTCTCGTTGTTATGACTTCTTGCTCTCTAGTCTTTGTTTTTCTTGATATACTTGGAAACTGTACGATATACCCCCGTAAATCCCGACATGGCCCCCAAAAAGAATCCTAAAACACTGATCCATTCCATATCCAGTCTACGTCCTATCCAGTTTCCGATCAATGTGCACATAAGAATTGATACGATCATGATGACACCGAGTTGCGTAATCAGTGCCAACATTCCTAATACTTGTTGCTTCTCCTTCTTCAAACTTACTCCTTAATGCCAAATCTTTCAAGAAATTTCTGTAATACAAACCACACGTGTTGTCAAAGTCGTCTGATATTTTAAAGTATAATTTCAACTTTGCGATTGGTGTGCTGGTACTTACGAATGGCAACGCCTGCTGCAGTAAGCATGCGACGGGATGCAATCACACTTGGTGTGTTCTGATACTTGTCATCGTCGTAGATGACCTCTTTGATGCCCGACTGAATGATGGCCTTGGCACATTCATTGCAGGGGAACAAAGATACATAGAGCTTGGAACCCTCTAAGCTTCCACCACGATAATTCAGAATCGCATTCAGCTCACTGTGGGTGGTGTAGAAGTACTTGTTCTCCAATGGATCTCCGTCGCGGTTCCAAGGGAATTCATCATCGGAACATCCCTTGGGGAAACCGTTGTATCCCATGGAAAGAATCTTGTTATCCTCGCTTACGATGCAGGCCCCCACCTGGGTATGCGGATCCTTCGAACGCATACCGGATAACATGGCGATTCCCATAAAGTACTCATCCCAAGATATGTAGTCTGTCCTCTTGTCGCTCATAACTGCCCCCTCTATTGTTGTAATTCCAACATATTAATAAGCTTCTTAATTGCGTTCTTCATGACTTCAAAACAGAGGCCATAGGTCTGCAACGTTCCGCCGTAAGGATCCATAATCTCAAGCTCGTCCCCTACATACTCGGACAACACGAAGGTGTTCTCCTCATTGGCTGCCTCAATCTTATCGATGAGTCTTGCCTGCTGCGCCTTCTCCATTGTGAATGCAATGGTGCCTTCTGTATAATCCTCTTCGGAAATCTCCTGTGAGGTAAAATCCTCCATGGTAATACCATTGGAAATCATCACTGCTTCCGCTTTCTGGTTCAGCGGTTCCGGAAATTGTACCACCAGTCCCCGGCACAACACCTCAATGTCCCCCTTGGTATATAACTGTGTAAAAATACCTGCTGCCATTGGCGATCTGCATATGCCATTGCCGGCAACAAAAATAATTCTTTTGATATCTCTCATAATTTTCCCTGTCCAACTTAGACATCAATCATATGATGTCCTGCTGCCTTAAATAATCGATTCATGATTGCCTGTCCAATCCGCGGAGTGGAAAAGCTCTCCGAATAGATAATCTCTACCCCCAATGCATCGAAGGAACGCAAGATTCCGTACAGGTTATGTGCGATGGAATCTTCATCGTCTCTGGAACCGATGGTTAATACTTCGCCGGTTCGATACAACGCTTCCGTCTCTTCGGTCGCGATAATGCCAACGGTCTTACCTTCTGCTACGGCCTTGGCGCTTGCTTCATTAATATATGCCACCACATTGTCCTGTGCACCATTGATAATGGTAAGGTCTCCCTTAGGTGCGTAATGCTTGTAACGCATCCCCGGCGCCTTGGGACGAACGTGTTCATTCTCAGATATAATACCCGGATCGATACGAACCTCGCCTACCACCTCTTCCAGCATGGCTTTGGTGATATAGCCCGGACGTAAAATCGTCGGGACGTCTTCGCTGATATCTACAATGGTAGATTCCAATCCGATATCAACCGCTCCGCCGTCGATGATGGCGTCAATCTTACCATTCAAATCCTGCCACACATGATCTGCTGTGGTGGGACTCGGTCGTCCGGATGTATTGGCACTTGGTGCCGCAATCATACAACCGCTGACGCGGATAAACTCTCTTGCCACTTCGTGGGATGGCATTCGTACCGCTACGGTATCCAATCCACCGGTGGTCTCGTAAGGAATCTTGTCGTTCTTGGGAACGATTAAGGTCATTGGTCCCGGCCAGAACGCATCGGAAAGCTTCTTCGCTTCCGGCGGTAACTCTGCCGCAATTTCCTCTAACTGGGAGTAATCCCATATGTGCACAATCAAAGGATTGTCGGAAGGACGTCCCTTGGCTGCGTATATCTTCTGGGATGCCGATGGGTTCATGGCATCTCCACCTAATCCATAAACGGTTTCTGTTGGAAAAGCAACCAATCCACCGTTCCGGATAATTGCTCCTGCTTCTTCAAGCAAAGCCGCATCATTTTGCTGATGCTCCATTTTGTATATTTTTGTATTCATGTTCATAATTATACCATAAGACGCACAAAAAAAGACCCCATCCTGCGTATTTTCTCTCAGGTATGAGGTCTTTGTTGCTTAATTCGTATATTGTGCAATGGTCGGCCAAACTTCCGGCGACTCTAGGCCTAACTTCCAGAAGCCCAGTCCGGCCAGTTGATTCTGCTGTCCCACCTTCATTTTCTCATTCAAAGATGCCACGTCTTCTACCCAAATCATAACCTTGGTGTCGCCATCCATGAACTCGGCGTAGTTCTGAGCAGTTCCGTTGTCCCAACTTGCGCTTGCTCCATGCTCTGCCAGATACTCAGACGTCTTCTTCATGGCCTGGGCGCTGCATCCGATGCCGCTGGCATCCTGGGTCCAGACTCTGGTGTAGAACGGAAGAGCCATAACCAGCTGGTCTGCCGGTACCTCCTCTAAAGTCTTGGTTACCGCTTCCTGTACAAATGGAAGAGATGCGGTACTGCCCGGTTCGGTGGTTGCATTATGCTCATCGTATGCCATTAAGATGACATAGTCCGCATAATCTGCCTGAACGCTGCGGTTGTAGAACAGGTTGTGGTCTGCCGGTGGATAGTTGTCCACGGACAGATACAAGTCTGCACGCTCACAGGCAATGGATAACTCACGGATGAACTGGATGTAGCCGTTCTTACAAGAACCGCTTAACGCTTCGAAGTCCACGTTGATACCGTCAATTCCGGCAGAAGTACATGCGCTAATCAGATTATTGACCAGGTTATCGCGGTGGGAAGTCACATTTAAGACGCTCTCCTCATCCACCTTCACCTCAATATTACTTACCAATGCCCACACCTGGATTCCTCGGGAATGACAGGTTGCAATGTAATCGGAAGCGGTCAGGTTGTTGATGTTTCCAAAGTCATCGCTGAGCTGGAACCATGTTGGAGATACAACATTTACTCCACTGGTTGCATCTAAGAGTTCCGGAAGACGGGCATTCGCGCTCTGATTCGTTACCTGATGCCATACCAGGTTCACCTTGCCATCCAGATGCTTATGGATATAGGTACGTCCTTGCAACTTCACCGGTGTAGTTGTCGTGGTCTTATCCTTCAGCTGTCGATCCATGACACAGCCAATCGTTCCTCGCTCTGTCAGGACACAGACCCACTTACCGTAATCTTCTAAGACGCTAACCTTCTCGCCCTGTACGCCATCCTCTAAGATTAAACTCTTCGGTCCGCCGAAACGACGAACAGCAGCATTACGACGTAAGGTTGCTTCGGTTTTTTCATAACCGGCAGTCTCTACCACGATACGATACGGATCGGTATATACATAATAGGTAATGTCCGTATAATTCGTCAGGAAATCCACCAGAATATAAACCGTATCTCCCTCCGGCTGTAGGATCGTTCCAACCGCCGGCATTTGCTGGCCTTCCACATCGTATGTGGTTGCTCCAAGGGTGGTGGTTACAATCTGGGAATCGGTAGCGTAGCGAAGTACTCCTTCCGTTCCGTCATAGACATAACCATCATCCAGATGTTCCTTAATAAAGGAATACTCCAGATAGAAGTTCCCATCGATGAAGCGACCGTAAACAGACTCCTCCTCTGTTGGCTCCAGATACTGGCCGTTCAATACCACGCAAGCTTCATCCTCCCTGCGCTGTGTGTAGTAACTGCTTAATGACCCGTGCTCTGTGGTTGGCGCATAGCGAATCACCCAAACGGCGGCGCCTGATGCAATCACAAGGAGCATAGCAAATATCACCAGAAGCGGTGCTGCAGAGGATTTCTTCCGTCTGCGCTGCTTCCTCTTTTTCTGAATGTCTCTTTCCATATTTCCCTCACTTTTTGTTTCCAAACTTTTTTCATTATAACATTCGATAGCTTGCAAACTCAACGTAGCATAATAAAAAGACTCACCGGTGGCTTGCACCGATGAGTCCGTTGGATTTTTTCTAATTTGTAATTGTTCGATATACCCCTCGTGCTGTAATCGGTTGAGGTAGTCAGAACTCCTATTTGTTCCAACGTCCGATTACGTTAATGGGTTTCGATTTGTGCCACTATACCAGTAGCGATGTTAAATACTCCAGATCTTTCTTCCCAAGACAAAAAGGGTCTCCGATGACAGGAAGTTCCCGAATGGGAACGTGAAATTCCGCTTCGAACTTCCGCTTCTGTTTACCGGTAAGGAACTGCCCATACAAATCCCAAGACGGCACGTCCCTTTCTATAAATATGTCTCTCATAAATTTCTGATATTCCCGGTAGTTCCACGGTTGTAAGCTTCCAATCACAATTCTGCGATGGGCGACTTCCCCGTACGAAACACCTGTATCGGCCGGCGGATACAATACCAGCAGGTAGTCATATCCTTTTCCGCTAAGCAAACGTACCTGATCGATGTTTACTTTGGGATAATAGTCTACGCCACTGCTCGCAAAGCCCACACAGCCTTCCGATGCAAACCATGCTTCCTCCATGAGATTGGCAATTCGCCCGTCTCCCCGAAGTTCCGCCACCGCCACGCGGTAGCGCTCCTTGGAGCACAGAACATTCGCCAGAGCCACGGTCAGATGGGTCGCACCGACACCTGCTGTCACTCCCTGCAGTCCGATGATTTCCGTCGGATACACTTTCTTTTGCTTGATTCGATTTGAAAGATTGGAAAATATCTTCACATCACTCCTCGCTTTCCCAGATTTTTTGAAATAGTTTTTCTTTTTCCTTGGTTACAAGGAAGGGATCGCTATCTAACGGGAAGCCATACACTTTTTTGCGCAGTTTCTTGGAAATGTCATGCCCCACGCCCCGATTGGCCGGATTGATTAGGATGTGACAATGAGGGTTCATGGCTTTCTTATGGCAACAACCCATATCCAACCACGGTCGGCTGCTGCAAACATATAGATAAAAATCTGACGCCCTCGCGCCGCTCCAATCACTTCCGCAATCCACTACTTTGATACCGTTCGGAGGCGTTGGTTCCATAACTGCCGGTCCATAGTCTAAAATTCCGGCAAAATCATTGTGGTATATGATTCCATCCTTTTCACGGTATTCCCCGCGTTGTTGCAGGATTCTCTGCAGTGTCGCGTCGGAACTTCGATTTACATAGTATGCGCGTTTGTGATGCTTATTCAGGTAGGCAGTCAGTGCCAACGCCACATGGGTGGTACCGACTCCGTGACCTGCTCCGATCACAGCGATTTCTGTTGTAAGATGCTTCCCATTCTTTTTTTCTTCGGCATGGGGACAGTCATAGGATGCCAGCCATTCCTTCACGGTGGCAGGTCGATCCTTAGGATCTGCTTCCAATGCCCATTCGATTGATGTGATTTCTTTTGCACTGATGCGTTCTTTTTGATGATCGCACAGCTCCCTGGCCAACAAACCTAAGGCATAGATGTCGCTGCGTTCGTCTACCGGTGCTTCGCAAAACTGCTCCGGCGCACCATGCTGCGGCGTCCCTGCTCCGTATCGCCTCATGCCTTTGGGGTGTGCAATTCCATAGTCGATGAGAATTACCTGTTCCCCGCGGATGATGACATGCTCCGGTTTTAGGTCCTGGTACAAAATCGGGGTAGGCTTCTGTTCGTGCAAATACTGCAGAATATCGCAGACTTGTCGCAGGATGCCTATGCTCCAATCTCGGGTAATTATAGAATGGTGGAGTAAATACTCCTGTAATGATACGCCCCGTATATATTCCTCGATGAGACAGATGCTTTCTTCATCTTCTCCATAATCATACAATATTGGAATTCCGGGATGTCTAAGACTACGAAGCGTTTCGGCTTCGTAGGAGAACCCTTGCATGTGGGCCTTCGAGATTACCTTCAGTATTCTCAGCTCACCAAGGGATCGATGTCTGACCTTGTATATGCGGGTGGCAGAAGTGTGATACACACACTCGAGGGCCTCATATCGGTCAGCAAAAATTGGTATCTGAATACTTCTCTCTCCTTTCGTTCGATGAGAAGCATCTACGTCGATAGGTTATACCACGACTTTTTATGGATTGCAATAGAGTTTATAAAAAGTTAATAATTGGTGCTGTTTTTTAATAATTATTTTATATTTCCGTTTCTTTACTTTGCATTTGGTTTTTCCTATAATTAGGTTAGGAAAACAGAAAGGATGTGATGACATTGAAGTTAGAAAAGATTAATGACAATCAGATCCGCTGTACTTTAACGAAAGAAGACCTAGAATATCACAACATTAAGTTAAGCGAGTTCGCATACGGCACAGACAAAGCGCGGGCACTGTTCCGCGAGATGATGCAGGTGGCTGCACAGAAGCTTGATTTTAAGGCAGAAGATATTCCTCTGATGATTGAGGCCATTCCTCTTTCCTCAGAGTCCATTATTCTGGTTATTACCAAGGTTGCTTATCCGGAGGAGTTAGACACAAGGTTTGCCGATTTCTCCGATGAAGGCGACGAAGACTTCGAGGATTTCGAAGATGACGGCCTCTATGAAGAGGTTCCGTTCTCCTCTTCCATTCCGACTTCGAAGGCTTCCGCCGATGATATTTTAAATATCAAAGAGGATGTGTCCATTCCAAGAGACATTACAAGACTATTTTCCTTTGACTCTTTGGATGACATCTTCAACCTATCCGCCGTTTTAGCAGATTTCTATCACGGCAAGAATTCCCTCTATCGTGAGGGTGACACCTATTACCTGATGGTTTCCATGGGTGACCACTCCCCTGAGGAATTCAACAAAGTCTGCAACATCTTAACCGAGTACGGTACCATGGAGAACCTGACCCTCGGTTTAGATAGCTATATGTCCGAACACATGACTTTAATTTCGTCAGATACAGCGCTTCAAGATTTCGCTCGCGTTTAAACGAAGCATGAAAAAGCCCCGCTCATTCGAGCGGGGCTTCTTACTGCAATTTGAATCTATTACGCCTTACTTGCTAAGAAGTTATTAATCTCGTCTACAAGGTCATCCGGCATAATGCCGTGAACCGATGCAGCCTCCTCGATGGTCTCCATCTGAGAAGCCGGGCATCCAAGACAATGCATTCCAATACCAAATAAGATAGGAGCGATGTCCTGATCGATCTGCAGTAACTCACCGATCATGGTATCTTTTGTTACCTGTGCCATTCTTCTACCTCCATTTCCTTACATTTGTGCACTCATTATAATACGAATTCTGCCCTTTTACAACAAATTTAATTTTATGCAATCTACTTGGTGTAGTACCCCATATTTTCCGGCACCACATCATCTTGTCATCTGTCTAAAATGTAAGTCCACACTAACAACACATGTGTCGTATAAAGAACTTGTAAAGCCCGTGGTTGTCACGTATTATCAAGGTATCAAAAAGGAAATTTTATAGATTTCTATTTTATAGGAGGCGTTATTATGGCATATGTAATTTCTGATTCATGTGTAAGCTGTGGAACATGTGAGCCTGAGTGCCCAGTAGGTGCTATTTCTCAGGGAGACAGCCAGTACGAAATCGACGCTAATGCATGCGTTGAGTGCGGTACTTGCGCTGGTGTTTGCCCAACAGGAGCTATTTCCCAGGGCTAATTTCCATCGATAGTGGAGGAGAGACGACGTTTTGTCGTCTCTTTTTTTATGCCCATTTCTCCCTACTCCCCTACTCTTCCGGCCGCCGCCGGCGGCCACAGGAAAAGGGCGTACCGGGAAAATGGGCAGAAAAAACCCCGACAAAACGTCGGGGTCGGAAAACACTATTGAAATGCAGCCATGGAGTCGGCGATCATGAGTCCGATTTTGCAGATCATGGCGTCGTCGAACTTGCGGATGTCCAGGCCGGTTTGCTTCTCAAACTTGTCGATGCGGTAGATTAAGGTGTTCCGGTGTACGTAAAGGGCACGGGAGGTCTCCGCAATGCTCAGTCCGTTGTCTAGGAAGGCCTGGATGGTGCTGCGGGATTCATTGTCTAACTCCTTGAAGTCGAAGTTGGCAAAATGGTCACTTAAGAATTCACGACATGCGGCCTCCGGGAGCTGGAAGATCAGCTTCTCTAAGCCCAGGCGATGATAGGACAATACCGTCTCCGATGCGAAGAACAAGGATCCGATTTCCAACGCCAGGTATGCATGCTGGTAGGACTGTGGCAGCAACTCCGGATCTTCCACCGTGTGATCGAAAGCCACTCGTGCAGAGATCATTGCTTCTGCGCCCAGCATATCTGTGGTAGACGCTACCATTTCGTAGATTTCTTCCTCGGATGCAACTGCTTTCAGCTGGCGAATCACCGCAATATGGGTCTCATCCATTTTAATCAGCGCATCTGCTCCGGGAGAAGACATGCTGGATAAGATGGAGATGGTGTCCTTGGTGTAGGGCTGGCGGAATGCAATTAAAAAAAGCACCACCGGGGTGCCTTTTTCGACATGAAACCGGTGTAATCCACGAACAATTTCCTCCTTAGGTAACTGCCCAAGGAGGAATTGCTGAAAGAAGAAATTACGATTGTCATCGGAGGGATAGTGATGAAGAAGTTGTTCCAATTTTTCAATCGTCTGTACTTCGTCATTGGTATTCTCTGTGATTTCAAAAGTAATCCCGGTCTCATTATATAGTTTTTTAAGTAGCGCATCGCGCTTCTGTTCGTAGTTCATAAGTCATAACCCCCGATAAAACTAGGATAGCTATATCTTAAACAATTCCGAAAGAAGCGTCAATGCAGCAGCCGTCAAAGACTAGTTAGTAATAGTTACGCCGGTCTCCTTGTTGAAGAAGTGAGCCTTCTCCATATCAAGAGCGAAGCTGATGGTATCACCGGTCTTAGCGGTTGTACGAGGATCAACGCGGGCAGTAATCTGAGCGCCTGCATAATCGAAGTACAAGAATACTTCAGCACCAAGTAACTCGTATACACGGATGGTAGACTCGATAACGGTGTTAGGAGAAGCATCGATGAACATCTGAGAGTCATGGATGTCTTCCGGACGAATACCAAGTACTACGGTCTTTCCGTCATAACCACCATCGATTAATGCCTTGGTCTTAGAAGCAGGAATAGCGATTTCCTTGTCGCCGATGGTTGCGGTTACGTTAGAGCCATTTACCTTGATAGTAGCATCGATGAAGTTCATCTGAGGAGATCCGATGAATCCAGCTACGAACTGGTTGCATGGCTTAGCATATAAGTTCTGAGGAGAGTCGATCTGCTGAACAACGCCGTCCTTCATAACTACGATTCTGGTACCAAGGGTCATAGCCTCAGTCTGGTCATGTGTTACGTAGATGATGGTTGCACCAAGTCTGTCATGAAGCTTGGAGATCTCAATTCTCATCTGTACACGAAGCTTAGCATCCAAGTTGGAAAGCGGCTCATCCATAAGGAATACCTTAGGATTACGAACGATTGCACGTCCCATAGCAACACGCTGTCTCTGTCCACCGGAAAGAGCCTTTGGCTTACGCTCAAGTAAGTTCTCAAGATCAAGGATCTTAGCAGCTTCACGAACCTGCTTATCAATCTGATCCTTCGGTACCTTACGAAGCTTCAAACCGAATGCCATGTTATCATATACGGTCATATGAGGATACAGAGCGTAGTTCTGGAATACCATTGCGATATCACGATCCTTAGGCTCTACAGCGTTCATAACCTTACCATCGATGGTCAACTCACCGCTGGAGATATCCTCCAAACCAGCGATCATACGAAGAGTGGTAGACTTACCACATCCGGAAGGACCTACGAAGATGATGAACTCCTTGTCCTCAATGTCCAGGTTAAAATCCTTAACAGCTTCAAAGCCGTTTGGATATACTTTACAAATGTTCTTAAGTGAAATATTTGCCATTGTAGTGGCTCCTTTCTTAGTTAATTACTCTACGATAAAGTCTTTTAATTCAGCTAAAATCTTATCAAGATCATTGTCCTTCTGGATTACCAACTCAAGATCCTGAGAAAGGTCTAAAGAGAAGATTCCCATGATAGACTTTGCATCAATTACGTAACGTCCTGCTACAAGATCGAAGTCATTGTCGAATAATGTAATGATGTTAACGAACTTCTTAACCTTGTCGATGGAGTTGATGTTTACTTTAATTGATTTCATGATTGCACCCCCTTTTTAAAGCTAGGTTCATTTTATGCGAAGGGGCATGTTCAAACAATGGTAAAGTAACCAAAATAACCAATCGTTCTTCGTTAAAATAACTAGACCCCGAAATTTGTAAAAAAAAGGGGAAATGATATAATAAAGTAGTTAAATTATAATCGTGGGGGAAACTGCGTATTGCAGGGACAATAGCGACTATTGTACTTGAATTAGGGAGATTCACATGACAGGCATAAAGTTTAACGGGAAGCTCAAACACTTCTTACGGGCACCCATATATCTAACGATATTTTTTCTGATCGGAAGCATCGGTCTGTTTTTCATAGACCTGCGCGCCGGTGCAGGTGCGTTTGGCATCAGTGTCCTCTATGGGCTCTTGTGCTTCGTCTTCTACCGACTTTACCGCAAAAAAATCAATAATGAGATTATCAGCTTTGCCACCCAGTTTGGTATGGTACAGCGGGAGCTACTTCGGAATTTCCAGATTCCTTATGCAATCCTGGATGACGAAGGCAAGATTCTTTGGATGAACAACCAGTTCGTCAAAGTCAGTGGCCGCGACAAAGCTTACCAGAAATCCATTACCGGTATTTTTACCACCATTACCAGACAGGTCATTGAGCAGGCCAACGACGAGCCTTACTCCATTCACTTAGAACACAACGAGCGTTTCTATGAAGCGGCTTTACAGAAGTTAAGCTTCTCCCAGGACGGCGGGGAACAGCTGCTTGCCTTATCCGGCGAGGAATCCTTAACCGCTTTGCTTCTATTTGATGAGACCGATCTGATGCATTATCGCAAGATCAACGATGATGAGCGATTGGTGGTTGCTCTTGTTTACATTGATAACTATGAAGAGACCATCGACGAGGTGGAGGACGTTAAGCGTTCTCTTTTGACCGCCGTTATCGATCGTAAAATCAGCCGTTTCTTCAGCGATATCAATGCCATTGTCCGGAAAGTTGAGAAGGACAAGTACTTCATTGTTTTCCAGCAGCAGTATATGGCGCAGCTGGAAGAAGGCAAGTTCTCTCTATTGGAAGATATTAAGACCACCAAGATGGGGAACGAAAGCGAGATTACCTTAAGTATCGGTATCGGTATGAACGGTGCGGATTACACCGAGAGTGCCGAGTTCGCTAAGACCGCTATCGGTTTGGCCCTTGGTCGCGGTGGTTCCCAGGCGGTTGTAAAGAACCGTGGCGAAGTTATGTACTACGGTGTCCGGGGTAAGGAAATCGAGAAGAACACCCGCGTGAAGGCCCGTGTTAAGGCGCAGGCCCTCCGTGAAATGATGGAGACCAAGAACCGTGTCATCGTTATGGGTCACCAGATTAGCGACGTCGATGCTCTTGGTGCAGGACTTGGTGTATTCTGTGCTGCCAGAGAACTTGGCAAGCCATGTCAGATTGTACTCAACACTATTACGACCAGTCTTCGCCCGTTGGTGGAAGCCTTTTCCGAGTCTGCAGGATATCCACGGGATATGTTTGTAAACAGTGGCGAAGCGTTGGACATTCTTGATAACAACACCTTGGTGGTTGTGGTTGATACCAATCGACCGAACTATACGGAATGTCCGCAGTTGTTAGAACGTTGTAAGAATATCGTGGTATTTGACCACCACCGTCAGGGCAGCGAGCAGGTTCAGAACCCGATGATGTCCTACATTGAGCCGTATGCATCTTCCACCTGTGAGATGATTGCGGAAGTGTTACAGTATTTTTCCGAGCGTGTACACCTCTCTCCTCTGGAGGCAGATTGTATCTACGCCGGTATCTTAATTGATACCAACAACTTTATGACCAAGGTTGGTGTACGTACCTTCGAGGCTGCTGCATACCTACGTCGTTGCGGTGCCGAGGTTACCCGCGTACGTAAGATGTTGCGCGAGGATATGGAGACCTACAAGGCCCGTGCGGAAGTGGTTCGTCACGCAGAAGTTTACCACGGTGCATTCGCCATCTCCGTTTGCGAAGCCAGCGAGTTAGAGAGTCCGACCGTTGTCGGCGCACAGGCTGCCAACGAGCTGTTGAACATCGTCGGCATCAAGGCTTCCTTTGTATTGACGGAATACCAGAAAAAGATCTACGTCAGCTCCCGTTCCATCGATGAAATCGATGTACAGCTGATTATGGAGCGCCTTGGCGGCGGCGGACATTTGAACGTTGCCGGTGCCCAGATTGAAGACAGCAATATCGACGACGTCAAGAACCGAATCGAGAATATATTAGACATCATGATAGACGAAGGAGAGATTAAATTATGAAAGTAATCTTATTACAAGACGTGAAGTCCCAGGGCAAGAAGGGTGATATCATCGAAGTATCCGAAGGATATGCGCGTAATATGTTAATCAAGAAAAAGCTTGGTGTGGAAGCTACTCCGGAAGCACTGAACAACTTAAAGCTTCAGAACCGCCACGAGGAGAAGGTAGCTGCTGAGAACTTAGCAGATGCTCAGGCCCTTGCCAAGGAAGTTGCCGAGTGGTTGGTAGAGACCAAGATTAAGACCGGCGAAGGCGGAAGAACCTTCGGTAGTGTTTCCTCCAAGGAAATCGCACAGGCCATTACCAAGCAGTACGGCAAGACCATCGACAAGAAGAAGATTCAGTTGGAAGAGGCAATTCGCTCCCTCGGAACACATGAGGTAAAAGTGAAATTACATCCACAGGTAACTGCAACACTGCGTGTTCACGTAGGAGAGGAATAACATGGACCAGGTAACAGTAACACGAACCATGCCCAACTCCCTCGAGGCTGAGCAATCCGTCATCGGTTCCATGCTCATGGACAAGGATGCCATCATTGCTGCCATGGAGTCTCTGCAAGGAGAGGACTTTTTTCATCAGTCCTACGGCATGCTCTTCGATACCATCATTGAAGTATATAATGCAGGCGAAGACGCCATGGATCCGGTTGTCTTAACCAACAAGCTTCGTGAGAAAAATGCTCCGGCGGAAATCTCCGACGTGAACTTCTTACTTAGCCTGATGGAGCACGTGCCGACCAGTATCAACATTAAGAGCTACTGCGACATCGTTAGCCAGAAGGCTATGCTTCGCAAGATTATCCGTATGAGCCAGTCTATCGAGAACGACTGCTACAAGGATGACGAGCCGGTAAGTGATGTTATGGACCGCATCGAGAAGGAATTCTTAGCGCTGCTTCAGAACCGCGGTGTCGGCGACTTCGTTCCGATTCGTCAGGTCGTTTTGAATGCCTTAGAGAAAATTGCTTCCGCTGCGAAAATGCAGGGTAGCGTTACCGGTATTCCTACCGGTTTCACGGATTTGGATTACAAGATGGCTGGTTTACAGCCTTCCGATTTGATTCTGCTTGCTGCCCGTCCTTCCATGGGTAAGACAGCTTTCGTTTTGAATATTGCACAGCACGTTGCTTTCCACGAGAACAAATGCACCGCTATTTTCTCTCTGGAAATGAGTAAGGAGCAGCTGGTTAACCGTCTCTTCTCCCTGGAGTCCAGAGTCGATGCCCAGAAGCTCCGTACCGGTAACTTACAGGATTTCGAGTGGCAAGAACTGGTAGAAGGTGCCAACATCATCGCCGGTTCTCCATTAATCATCGACGATACCCCTGGTATCAGCATCTCCGAGATGCGCAGCAAGTGCCGCAAGTTCAAGCAAGAACAAGGCCTCGACCTGATTATCATCGACTACTTACAGTTGATGAGTGGTAGCGGCAAGTCCGTTTCCCGTCAGCAGGAAGTATCTGATATTTCCCGTGCCTTGAAGGGATTGGCCCGTGAGCTTAACGTTCCGGTTATCGCCTTATCCCAGTTGAACCGAGGCGTAGAGCAGCGAGACGACAAGCGCCCGATGATGTCCGATCTCCGTGACTCCGGAGCCATCGAGCAGGATGCGGACGTAGTAATGTTCATCTACCGTGATGACTACTACAACAAGGACACCGACCGCAAGAACATCTCCGAAATCATCATCGCAAAACAACGTAACGGCCCTGTCGGCACCACCGAGCTGGCTTGGTTACCACAGTACACCAAGTTCGCAAACCTCGAAAAGAGCCACCGCCGCGAAGAAGAATAGGAAGGACGCCCTCCGGGGCGTCTTTTTTTGTCCCCATCTCTCCCCCACTCCCCTGTCCTCCTTATGCCGCGGCCGCCGCCGGGTGGGTCTGCCCGTCCCTTTTCCCTCACTGCAGATAATGATTTTCTAAGCACCGGTTTTTTCTCCCTTTATTATTGGTGTCTTTTCAATTCTTCGCACTTCTTTGGCGCATGTGTGTCCAAAAACGGACAGCGACTTATTTTTCCCTATATCCAACACTCTATGCATCCTCTCAAGGATGTGCGATGGGGATGTATAGAGGTGTTGGATAATAGAAACAGAAAACTGTCCGTTTGATCGACACACACGCTGAAGAAGTGCAAAACCAGTGAAAGAGACACCAACGGGGAGAAAAAGCCTGGGTGCAAGAAAATCTACTACCTTTGTGAACGGGAAAAGGGACGGGCAGACCCACCCGGCGGCGGCCGCGGCGAAAGGAAGGCGAGAGGGCTTTCGGAAGGTGGGGGCAAAAAAAAGACCCCGGCGCGCATGCGTCGAGGTCTTATGTTTATGCTTCTTTGTGTACTTTGCTTGGAGCCTTGCGCCACAGAGCGTCTAAGACACGCTCGTTGGGCTCGAAGAGGATCTTCTCTTCGGTGGCCTGGCCTTGTGGCTTGTAGACTAAGGTGTAGTAGTTGTGGTCGGCATCGTGGCTGGTGCAGTCACTGGTCTTAAGCTTACGTCCTACGTAGGCGCTAACCGGTTCGCTTCTGGCCGGTGCAATGACAACTACATTCTCCATATCAACGGTGACAAGGTGCTTACGCTTACGCTGCCAACGGATGATGTCGATGTCCAACTCACCCTCCGTTACGGAGTACTCATATTCAATGTTTACCTGTAGGTACATGTAGTACAACATGCCAAGTAACGCTAAAAACATCACCAGGATGACCGGCTGTAAAAACAGGATTCCGTTCAATCCAACAAATACCGTTAAAGCAATCATAATGCCTAAGATTACTTTGGTCAGTGGCGGATTCTTCCGTGCCACAATCTGCTCTACAAATAAACTCTGCTCCATCATTTTCCCTCGCTTTTTATAAAAACTTTAGATCGGTCGGAAGGAAAAAGAAACCTCCAATGGCTTACTGTTATCGATGCAGTATTCCGGATGTGTCTTGGCTCCCCAGGTATCGTCACCTGCAATGCCCATCTGCGCAAGGCCTACACGTACGTAGGTGTTCTGCACCGGTGGCAAGTGGTTCGGATGGGTTGCGCAATCAATCTCATGTGGTGTATATGGCAATACCGACAGGCTTAAATTATCGCCTTCGATACGGTATCCTCTTCCACGATGATCGGTAATCTCTGCATATCGTACCTCGGTCTTGTTGCCGCATTCCTGCGGTACCAAGTACTTGGCCATATTGTCGGCTACCTTGGTGCGATACACGCCAATCTTGGCATGATTGCGATCCGGATAAGTTTCCTCTGGTCCACGACCGTACCACATCATATTATCATAATCCGCATCCAATGTCATGAGAATTGACAATTCCGGCAGTTCCCCGACTTCCGCAGATGCATCCAAGAATAGCTTCATATCAATGACGCCATCGGAATGTACCACATAAGTCATAATCGCATCCTTCGACGGCTTGGTCGGAAGGTGATAGGTGTAGGAAATCTCTACGCTATCTTTGCCCTCTTTTACCATGTAGTCTGTAGTGCGGCGACCGTCTGCATACTTCGGGCTGGCATAGATACTTGCCAGCTTCCACTGGCCTGCACGGAATGGAAGTAAGTTCGCATTATCGTTCTCGGTCATTGGTCTCCAGAAGTTCGGCTTCGGAGGTAACTTCATCATCTCTTTGCCGCCGTAGATATAGGATACCAATCCACCTTGCAAGTTGGAGAACAGCACCTCAAAGTCATCGCCTCGAACGCCGGTATTACACCAGCCTCGGGTTACGGTCATCTTGCACTTCTTATGCTCTGCCTTCTTCCGATGTCCGATGACGGTCTGACCATAGGCTACTTCATGTCCTGCCTTGGCCCAGAGGGTATCTTCCTTCAATTGGAAGGAAACGGTGAGTACATATTCATCGCCATCGGTTGGCAGTGCAAACGGAAGAGGCATCCGATTCTCGGACTGCGGCTCTGCTTCCATGCGTCCACTGCTTCGTTCAATCTCTACTCCGTCTTTTTCCAAGGTGATTACGCACTGGTATTCTTTGGTTTCGGTGAACAAGTTGTCGTTCTTAATTACTACGGTATCCTCGTCGAAGTCGATGCGGATATTCTGATAGTTATACTTTACCTCCTGCATCTTCGGAGACGGATCACGGTCTTTTCCGTAGACAATACCGTTACCGCTGAAGCTTCCATCGTTCGGACGATCGCCGAAGTCTCCGCCATAGCCCTGGAATTCCACGCCATAGCGATCCTTTAAGGTCATGGACTGGTCGATATAATCCCAGATGAATCCGCCCTGGAACAGCGGATCCTCATGAGTCAGATCCGTATACTTATGCATCGCACCGCAGGAATTGCCCATGGCATGGGTATATTCGCAGTTAATATACGGCTTATCCCGATGCTCCTTCAGGTATTCCTTGATCTGCGCTACCGGATGATACATGGTGCTGTAGATATCCGTGGTATCCGGGTATCTGTCATCCCAGACGCATCCTTCATAATGAACCAGTCTGGTATCATCCCATTCGTGGAACTTATCATGCATCTTCAGAAGGTTGGTTCCTCCGAAGGACTCATTACCACAGGACCAGATCAGAATGGACGGATGGTTCTTATCCCGCTCAAACATGGATTTGGCGCGGTCTAAGATTAGCTCCAAATACTCGCCCCGATCTCCCGGTACGGAATAGCTGATATCGTGAATGCCACGTCCGATGCTATCCCAAACGCCGTGAGTCTCCAAGTTGGTTTCATCGATCAAATAAATGCCGTACAAATCGCACATCCGATACAGGAAGGTCCGGTTCGGATAATGGCTGGTTCGAATCGCATTGATGTTATTCTGCTTCATGGTGACGATATCTTTTACGATATCATCATTGGTGATACAACGTCCGTTGTTGGCCGAGAATTCGTGTCGGTTGACGCCATGGAAAATAATTCGCTTGCCGTTTAGACACATCACATGGTCAATCAGTTCGAAGCGGCGGAAGCCCACCTTCTCGGTGACCACTTCCTGGAATTCACCCTTCTCGTTATAGATTTCCAACCGCAGGTCATAGAGGTTCGGATACTCTGCACTCCATTTTTTCGGATGCTCTATATCCATGATGAGTTTGGTTTCTCCCTCTAACTTTGCTTCCTGTGTTGCGACCACATCTCCGTCATCCAACAAGGTGACACTGGCCTTACCTGCTGCCGTTACCTGGGTTGTAACCTCCAACACGGCATTCTCATAGGCATCATCCAGCAGGGTACGAATACGCAAATCCCGCACATGGGTCTGTGGCACGGTATACAGATACACATCTCGGAAAATGCCGGAGAACCGGAAGAAGTCCTGATCCTCACACCAGCTTCCCGCTGTGAACCGAAATACCATGACGGAGAGCTTATTCTCTCCATCTCTGTGGATAAACGGTGTCAAATCGAACTCGCTTGGTGTAAAACTATCCTCGCTGTAGCCCACATACTGACCGTTCAACCACAGGGCAAATCCACTCTCCACGCCCTGGAAAGAGATGTATACCGGGCCCTCGGTCCAATCACTTGGCAGTGTAAAATACTTGGTATAGCTTGCCACCGGATTAAAAATCGTCGGAATCTCTCCCGGTTCTACCGCTTCCTTGCCATCCCACGGATACTGGGTATTCACGTAAGACGGCACACCGTATCCTTCGGTCTGGATATGGCTTGGCACACGGATTTCATCCCATGGTCTGCAGTCATAATCACTTGCAAAAAAGTTCTGAATGGATGAGGCATAGTTTTTGGCATAGGAGAACTTCCATATCCCATTCAACAAATAACGGAAATCGGATTCTCCTGCTTTTTCGGCCTCACTTGTTCTGTAATAATCATGATCAGAATGCGCTGCTAGACGATTCTGTTCAAATATCTCAGGATTTTTTACAATTCCATAATCAAATGTTGTCACAATTCTCCTCCCTTTTACCGGCTAATTACTTCACTGCTCCGGTAATTCCTTCTGCGAACTGCTTCTGCAATACGAAGAAGATAATCATGGTTGGTAATGAGCAGAATAATACGCCCATCATTAACACACCGTAATCTACGCTGTATCCGTTGGATAAGTTTGCCACCAGCATCTGCATGGTCATGGCTTTGTTGTCGCTTAAGACAGCTCTTGGCCACATGTATGCATTCCATGCGTTCATGAAGGTAATAACCGCTGCTGCTGCATAGGTGGACTTCATGATTGGCATATACATGCGGAAGAAAATCGCAAACTCGCTTAATCCGTCAATTCTTGCAGCTTCCATAATGTCTACCGGGAAGTTACGGGAATTCTGACGGAACATCATAATCATAAACGGTGTAGAGATACCCGGCAAAATAAAGGCTGCCACGGTACTCAACAAGTGGAATGCACTCATCATACGAAACAGAGGAATCAAAGTTGCCACACCCGGAATCATCATTGCTAAAAGCAATACGGCAAACAACTTATCCTTCTTCTCATCGTGATAGAGCTCGAATCCATATCCTGCCAAGGAACATACAAAGATACACAGTACGGTCTGTACGGCGGAATACTTGAAGGAGTTCCACATGATTTTAGACAGTGGTGCTCCGGAGCCGATGGAGGACTTCAACAATCCGCGGAAGTTCTCAATGGCATGGGTGCCGAACCAGATTTTTCCGGTGGACACGTCAAATGATGCATTGGTTGCTGCTGTTAACATCCAGTAAATCGGGAAAACAGAGATAAAGCATACAATGATCAAAAAGATATAACTTGGAATCAAACGCTTCTGGATTGCAGAACTGTTTGTTACTTTTTTCTTCGTATTAGTCACGCTTATCACCTACTTTCATGTTGATGAAGGCCAAGATTCCTACCAGGATGAATACGACAAATGCCAATGCAGATGCGTATCCGAACTTAGCTACACCTTGTCCTAAGGACAGATTCCAAATGTAGTGTGACATGGTGATGGTGGTGTTGGACGGTCCACCGTTGGTTAAGTTGACGGACTCATCGAACAACTGTAAGGTTCCGTTGATGGACATGATAGCGGTCATTACAATAACCGGACGAAGCAACGGTACGGTAATGTACCAGAAGGTCTTCCAGCCGTTGGCGCCGTCAATCTTGGATGCCTCATATACGGAATACTCGATGTTTTGCAAACCTGCCAGATAGAACACCATATTGTAACCGGTCCATCTCCAAATCAAACCGATGATGATGACCGCTCTTGCTGTGAATGTGGTTCCCAGCCAGTTGATGTTCTCACTGATAATACCAAGATTCATCAATGCGGCATTAATCAGACCCTGGGTTGCAAACAAAGACTTGAAAATCAATGCATAAGATACCAAGGATACTGCACATGGCATGAATACCATGGTACGGAATAATCCGCGGAACTTCAGATCCTTGTTATTTAATATCTGTGCCAACAGGATTGCGAGAATCAACATAATCGGCACTTCGATGATCAGGTATAAGAATGTATTCCCCATTGCGGTTTGGAATGTCTTATCCTGTAATATTCGCGCGTAATTGTGGAACAGTGGCTCCTGCCACTCCATATTTGCACTGGATCCCTTTTTTAGGGAAATAATAAACGCCTGTACCATTGGGTAGAAGCTCATGATGAAAATCAAGATTGTGGCAGGCGCCAGAAACAGCCATCCAGCACTTTGCTGTTTCGCTTGAATGGTCCTTTGCTTACTCAAGATAAATCCCCTTCCTTTTTATAAAAAATGGGGAATCGGATAATCCGATTCCCCGATTAATACTTTCTTATGATGTTGTAGTTAACGTATTACTCTTCCATTGCGAACTCAACTTCGCTCTGAGCGTTCTCGATTTCTGCATCGATGTCTGCACCGTTCTGTACGTTGGTAATCAAGTTACCTACAGAGGTACGTAGGGTGTAGTGATAATCATTCTGCTCGATGGTAGGTACGTGAGTACCATACTCTACAACAGTGGTGTAGATTGGCTGATCGTTGAAGAATGCTACGCCTTCGTTGTATACATCAGACTTAGAAGCGGATACACATGTTGTGATAACACCGCCGTTACGAAGTGCGTTGTCATAAGTTTCCATAGCGCCTTCTCCACCACCGAAGGTGTATGCTAAGAATGCCTGAGCAAGCTCAACCTTCTCGCAGTTGCCTGTGATGTAAAGAGAAGAACCACCGTTGGAAGCATATCCTTCCTTACCGCTTAAGGTTGGGATGGTTGTGATCTCCCACTTTCCGCTAGCTGCTTCGTTGGACTCGATGGTAGGAATGATCCAGTTACCATTGAAGACACCTGCTACCTGATCACCCTTGATGGTGTTGTCGGTGTACTCGGTCCAGCCGTTTGCTAAAAGAATAGTTCCATCGTTCGCACCCTGAACGATTACTTCGATGATCTTCTTGAAGGTCTCGTTGCCTACAAGGTTTGGCTTGCCGTCTTTCCACTGAGACTGGCCTTCTGCCTGAAGCATCATGTATGGAAGATCGTCTCCGGAGTGATCCATGGATAATAATGCATATCCGGTCTTGTCCTTAACGTCTCTTGCAATCTCTAACCAACGATCCCAAGTAATACCGGTTACATCATCGATGGTGTATCCAGCCTGCTCAAGAATGTCGATACGATAAGCAAATACGCAAGTTCCGTTGTCAACAGGTGCGCCGTAGTGCTTGCCGTCGATGGTGCTGTAGGATAACTTCTCTGCTCCGAAGTCGCTCCAATCAATGTCTGCACCCTCTAAATCCTGCCAAGCATCTGGGTAGTTTGCTACGTAGTTCTGAATGTAATGATCCTGGAATAATACGATATCCGGTAACTGGCTGTAATCATTGGATGATCCTGCCAAGGTAACTGCCTGCTCAACATCGCTAGATCCGGATAATGTCTTAATCTCCAACTTGAAGTCCGGATTCTCCTTCTGGTATGCTGTTGCAGCTGCTTCCAATGCAGGAATGTTGAAGTTCTCATCCCAAGCTGCTACGGTCAAGGTGTTTGGATCTTCGGATGTGCCTCCTAAGTCCACAACCTCTTCTTCTTCTGCTTCTGTTGCTGCATCAGCAGTTGCGGTATCTCCACCGGTTGTTGCTGCTGTGTCACTGCTGCCACCACATGCTACAAAAGATGTGGTTACTAATGCTGTTGCCAGCATCATGGATAATAGTTTCTTCTTCATCAAAAACCCTCCTTGTTCATTACCTCGGGAGCTAAGACAAGTTCTCCTGTTTTCACCCTTGTTAAACTTGCACTAAAAAGTCCCTTGTTCTTTCGAAGATATGTACATTATATCCTCGAAAGGTTTCGTTGTGTGCGCATATGCAACCAGATTTTTTGCAAATTCGACTATACTTCCTTCGCTTCCCAGCCTTTTTCAGCAGTAATGCGAAAGTTCGCCAGGCCACCGTCTAAGGCTACTTCCGTCTTTTTCCACTCCACCGGAGTCTTGCCCGTTAACTTCTTAAAATTGCGGTTAAACGTTGATGGCGTGGTATATCCGATGTGGTAGCAGATGTCTTCCATGGACATATCGCCCCGCTTAATTAAGACACAAGCCCGGTCGATGCGGATCATATTCACGTAATCCAACGGTTTCATATTCATGCTTTCTTCAAAAATCCGGCGAAAATGACTCTCACTCAGGCCACAAATCTCTGCCATATCAGCGATTTTGATATCTTCCTGATAATGCTCTCCCACATATCCGATGGCATCTCGAATGTAGGTGTTGATCTTGGCGCTTCGCTTGGCTTTTTCCCGCTCATCATCCAGGCGCAGCACCTCAATAATCAAGGAGTGAATATAGCCTTTCAGGCTTTCCTTGTAATACAGCGGTTGTTCCCGGCATTCTTCGATGATCTTCTGCACCAGCTTCGCCAGATTCGGGTGATTCTTCACACTTTTTAGGGTGCCCCGCTTATTAAAAATACGCAGCATCTCTTCTGCGCTGATCTCGTCGCACTTAATCTCTGTCTGTATGAAGTCCTTGATATTGATAAACAAAAACTCCCACTTACAGATATTGCCCGGATCACTAATGGTTGTATGTGGAATATTCTCCGGAATGATGGTAAACATCTTGTCGGAATAACGATAAGATCGGTCTTCGATAATCAGCTCCCCACTTCCGTGGTAGCAATAACCGATTTCCAGATAGTTATGAAAATGCAGCATGCGGCCCATGCCCAGGCCGTATTCCTGCTCCCAGCCTTTGCCTAACTTGGCTAAGACGTAGTCCCCCTTGGGAATATCGTAATAGCGGAACTCCATCTTCTGCTTCTCTTTTGCCATAACCCCTTGCCCCCTTTGCAAAAATGACTCTACTTCATCATAACATTGGGGGCATCATAATTCAATTTGCAAAAAATCGATAGGTCTTGCGGCCGGCTTCCTTGGCCTGATAGAGGGCCTGATCTGCCTGCTTGTACAATACGGAAAAGTCTACCTTCTCGCCTTTTTCGTAGGTCTTCTCATCGAAAATGCTAATACCAATGGATAAGGACGTAAGGTTGGGATAGCCGTTTCGTACTAACTCCAGGTCGTACTCGTGAATCAGCTTCTTGGCATATTCACCCAAAGCAATGGGGTTCTTCTCCCCGCGATAATAGATGCAGAACTCGTCACCACCTAAGCGCGCCGGGAAGATAATATTCTCCTGGGCCTTGGTACGTGCAGACTTCATGCACTTCGCCAAGAGGATTAACGCCATGTCTCCCACCTGATGTCCATAGGTGTCATTGACCTGCTTAAAGCGATCCAAATCCAGCATATAGAAGGCGCCACATTCCTGCTTCTTGGCTACTTCTTCCAGCTTCTCCTCCATCCAACGGCGGTTGTACAAGTCCGTTAAGTGGTCGTGGGTGGATGTTTCCACCATCCGGTCATAATCCTGATAGTGCTTAGTTAAATCAAAGACCCACAAAATATCTCCGGTATGATGTCCCTGATCCAATACCGGTTCTACCTTCATTTCGTAGGTGAACCCCTTCAACTCGATGGTGCTGATTTTCTTGGAAAAGGCCCGCTCAATATCCGGAATCTTGAAGGCGTCATCGAACTTCTTAAAGTCTCCGAAGATCTCATGCATGGATTCATTATGATACAGCACCTTGTGATTACGGTCGATAACTAAAACGCCGGTCTGGCCTCTATTTAAGGCGCTTCCGAAGTTCACGGTGACGGAATCCAAGTAGTTATAGCGCACCAAAGCGGTAGAGATAAACAACGCGGTAAATGGGATAAACAGCGCCGGAATCTCATATCCGTTGGTTATGTTTAATGGCTTTATCAAATACGCAGCCCACATAGAAATCATGGCATAGGATAACAGACGCAATCTGCTCTTTTGGGTTGTGGTTCCCCGAAGCGCTGTTCTTATACCGATGCAGATGTGAATCAAACAAATAATCGCCGCATAGATTAAGAATCCATAGAAAGCCGGTCCATATCCTTCAATCTCCATCCGCGGGAAGGGACCTGCGTTCTTGTTGATAGAGATTCCCTTATAGAACAATCCGTTCTCCTCGTAAGTGAACAGGAAATACATGGTAACCACCGTCACAACACCCTGAATCACATAGAGAATCTGCGGCATTTTTACATGGCAAAGCTCCTGGTTACAATAGGTCATGGCAAAAAACACCATGGATAGTGCAAAATACTGTACCTTGGTAGCGGTATAAACGCCCGCTACTTCGTTGGAGGTAATCTCCAATAGGAATCCAAACACGTAGAGAATTCCCCAGGTTAAAAAGAAGCTGACGGATACCTGTGCGCGGGATGCCCGCTGCATCAACACGTAGATTAACAGTCCCACACCGATGAGCAAGGAAACCACGTGAGCATGAATGTAGATTTCCTGCCAGTTGATGCCCTGCATCAGATACTTGATATATGCCAACACCGCGAAATGGAACGGATAAAAAGCATAGAAGAAATGGTTGGATACGCGGGAACTTCCCTTTTGTCCGTTATAAAAATGCAGCGGAATCAAAGCCAGCACAAATCCCAATAAATACAGGCGTTCCTGCACCGTCCATTCATATACGGAGAAGTGATACTTCTGATTCATCAAAATCATGATGATAAGTACCACTTCCATTACCACCGTTGCCAGGGCGAATCGCTTGGCTGCGACTTTAAAATTCGGGCTGTAATAGAAAATCAGCACATAGATGATTGGCATCACGACCCATCCGCCAATCAGTAACGACACCAGAACCAAGGCTCCTACGATACACGCTCTTATTGCAATGTGCCATTTATCGTACTCCAACGCTGCCAATGCCAACAACGCCAACAGTAGATCGAAGATAATGTTCTGGCGATAGTAATACTCCTCATGAAAGAATACATAGAACGGTACAACGGAAATCACCGCGAAGGAAGCCATGCGCTCGATATAGCGTCGCAGATCCGAGGTGTGTCGGTACCCTTCTGCGATAAAAAAACACATAATCGGAAGGGTCAACCGTCCAAATATGTGCATCGCCTGGCCCAGCGGTGACATAAAATCCACGAATCCCCATGCGGTATGATCCACTACCATCGCTACGACTGCCAGTAATTTTAACTGTGTTCTGTTTAATTCTAGTTTTCCCATGTGTCCCTTTTACAAGCTTTAAAGCCCTTATACTCCCGTAAATAATACATTTTTATCATATAATACTGCCGGTAAAATTTCCACATAGAAAAACTCCCATCCAAAGGGATGGGAGCACGATTATTATCTTAGTTTAATACGTTTGCCAGAAGACCTGCCAAAATCAAGGACAAGATGGTTACTACAACGTAGATTGCGATGCAAAGGCCAACCTTAGCGCCGGTTCCCTTCTTGCTGCGGGTTGCGGTCTGAACGGTGTATGCTACTGCAAATATATCAATGACAGCTCCAATTGCTCCGCCAATGATGAACAACCAGTTGATGACATACAATACAATGAACGCATAGGACCAAGCAGGAACTTTTGCTGCTAAGTATTCCTCACCGGTTGTAACGTCCTTACCCTGATAGGTCAGAACCTTATTGGTTTCGGATACAAATAACTTCACACTCTCGCCGTTCTCCAAAGGAATGTTAAATACGTTCTCAAAGAAGTTACTCTCTACGCCGTCTTTTAACTCCTTGCAGTTGGTCTCGTTACCGCCGTTTACAGAGATCCACTTGTTCTTACGCATGGTTACGGTGACCGGTGTTCCGTCTTCTAAGTTAAAATTCCAATTATTCTCTTTTGCCATTGTGTTACTACCTCCAAAACTTATTAATTATTCACACAAAAGGTATCTTACAACTTTTTTATCCACAATACTAGTGGGGAATCGTGAACTGCTAGTTCACTCCTACTTCTCGATAAGAATGGTGACCGGTCCGTCGTTCTCGGAGTTCACCATCATCTCTGCGCCGAATCTTCCGGTTTCCACATGGAAGCCCTTGTCCTTACACTCGGCGATTACCTGCTCATACAACGGTATCGCAAGTTCCGGTCTTGCCGCATCGGAAAAGCCCGGTCTTCTGGAGGATACATCTCCATACAACGTGAACTGGCTTACAATGAGCAGGTTGTTATAGCCTGCAGCCATTGGATTTAAGTTCATTTTGCCATTCTCATCCTCGAAGATACGAAGTCCCATGATTCGATCCGCCATCCAGGAAGCAATCTCTGTCGTATCGTCCTTATGAACCCCCAACAGAACCAGGAATCCCTTCTCGATTTTTCCCACTACTTCCCCATCAATGGTGACAGAGGCATGATTTACTCGTGTTACTACTGCTCGCATCGCTTTTCCCTCACTTTTCTACATACTGCTTCCATTCTAGCATATGGTTTATTTTCCGCAATTAGCAATTTATATACCACTATTTCACGTAAATGTGTATATAATATTAGACAAGGGGTTTCTATAATAAGGATAACAAGAAAACCAATAGATCTTGTTTCGAGGAAAGGAGATTTCACTATGGAAATTACATTAGAAGCTGTAGAAAAAGTTATGGAAGAAACCGGTGTGGATTATAAGACCGCCAAAGAAGCACTTACTGCTTCCGACGGAGATGTGGATGCTGCTATTAAGGCCATCCAGCCACAGACCCAGGAAATCAGCGAAGACATCAAAGCTCTGATGGAGAAGCTGAAAAAGAAAGTAAACGAAGGTAACGTGGATCGGGTTCAGATCAAGAAAGGCGACGAAGTTGTTCTTAGCGTTCCGGTCAATGTTGGTATCGTTGGCGGATTGGTTGGTTTAGCTGCCGCACCTTGGGCCTTAATTGCAGGCTCCTTAGCTGCATTTGGATTTGGTTGCCGACTTGTTATTGTCAAGAAGGACGGAACCTGCGACGAAATTGTATAAGTATAAAAAAACACCTTCCGGGGAAATCCTCGGAAGGTGTTCTATTATCATCTTATAGAAAGATTACTCCTGTACATATGGCATCAGTGCTACGTGGCGAGCACGCTTGATAGCTACAGTTAAAGCTCTCTGATGCTTTGCGCAGTTTCCTGTGATTCTTCTAGGAAGGATCTTACCACGCTCAGAGATGTATCTCTTAAGCTTGTTGGTGTCCTTATAGTCGATTACATTATCTTTTCCACAGAATACGCAAACTTTCTTTCTTCTGCGCATAGGTCTACGTCTAGCGCCGTCTGGTCTGTCAGATTTATTAAAAGCCATGATTTTTCCTCCTATTCAATTCAAAGGGACTTCTTATGCAAATGGAAGCTCATCTTCAATTCCGTCCGGAATGTTCATGAAGCCGTCTCCCGCATCTGCTGTAGGTGCCGGGATGTCATTGCCACCGAAATCTCCACTAGCTGACGAAGAGTTCTTGCTCTCAGCGAACTCAACGCTGTTAACGATAATTCTCATACCATAGACCATCTGGCCTTCCTTGTTGGTATAATTATCGTTCTGTAATTCACCCTCGATAACTACCTTGGTACCCTTACGAAGATACTTCTCTACGAATTCTCCCTGCTTACCGAAACTGGTGCAGTTGAAGAAATCTGCTGTTGGCTGACCTTCACGCTTGAAGCGACGATCTACAGCGATGCTGTAACGTGCGACTGCTGTGTTGTTGGCTCCACCATATCTAACTTCAGGATCCCTTGTAAGGCGTCCCATCATAATAACTTTGTTCATACGATCTCCTTATCCGTATCTTACTGCTCGTCCTGACGAACAACTAAGAAACGAAGAACGTTATCCATGATGCGAACGTGATCTTCGATCTGAGCAGGAGCATCTGCTTCTGCATCGAAATGAATGAAATAATAGTAAGCTTCGTTCATCTTCTGAATCTCGTAAGCTAACTTCTGCTTACCCCAATCATCAACGTCCGTAACAGTTCCACCGTATCTAGCAACATAATCCTTTGCTTTCTCAACTGTGGCTGTTCTAGCATCGTCTTCGATCTTAGCGTTGACAACGAGTGCTAATTCATACTTGTTCATTTGTTTACCTCCTTTTGGTCTTTTGGCCCTCTTCTCTATAGAAAAGAGCAAGGATATTTTCATATACCACGAATTGATATATTAGCATCTTTTTCGTGGTTTTTCAAGGTCTTTTTTGGATGGCCTTGATATTTTTCTCTATTTTGGTTCGGGGAATCATCAACTGATGATTGCATCCTAAACACTTCAAACGAAGGTCTCCTCCCACATATAGTACTTCCCACTCTTTGCTTCCACAAGGATGTGTTTTTTTCAATGTGAGGATATCTCCGACTGCGATTTCCATTGGCATTTTACACCTCGATTTGGGAGAGCACCTCTCCGATGCTATCCGTTATGACAAGATCCGCTCTGGTATCTCGGGCGGTGGCAGATTTATTGATGAGTACCAGATATTTGCCTCGGAAGTAGTCGATGAGGCCTGCTGCCGGATATACCACCAGGGAAGTTCCGCCGATAATCAACATATCCGCATGGGATAACTCATACACGGATTCCTGCAGGATATTCTGGTCTAATCCTTCTTCATAGAGCACCACATCCGGCTTAATATCGCCACCACAGGCGTCACACTTGGGAACGGTCACACCTGCTGCCTTCTGCTCGAACATATAGGCGCCGTCAAAGAACTTGCCGCACTCCACACAATAATTGCGCAGGGTACTTCCGTGAAGTTCTAGGACCTTCTTGCTTCCTGCCTTCTGGTGCAATCCATCGATGTTCTGGGTAATGACTGCACTAAGTTTCCCCTTCGCTTCCATTTCCGCCAGCTTCTTATGGGCTGCATTGGGTTCGATACCGTCAATCATAATCTTTTCATTATAGAAGCGATAGAATTCCGGCTTGTTTCTCATATAAAAGGTATGACTTAGAATCGTCTCCGGCGGATAGTCGTACTTCTGATTGTAGAGTCCGTCCACGCTACGAAAATCCGGAATTCCACTCTCCGTGGACACACCGGCTCCCCCAAAGAACACGATGCGATTGGAGTCATTTACCATTTCCTGCAACTTTTTGATTTTCTCAAGGTCCATAGTCCCCTCCTTATGATTCCTCCGTTAAAAGTGCATTGTAAATATCCCGCTTGCTCACGCCGCGGTCTTTTGCCATTTCCTTCATGGCGGTTTTTTTGTCCATACCCTGGTTGGTGTAGTAAGCAAGGTGTTCCGATAAGCTCATCTCTTCCCAGGCAGCCTGGGCTTCCTTCACCACCGCTTCCTTGGACTTGCCTTCGATGACAAGGACGTATTCCCCACGAGGCTCCCGCTCTTCGTATTCCGCAATGGCTCCGTCGATGGTGGTCTTATCCTTCTCTTCGAACTTCTTGGTAAGCTCCCGGCACAAAGTAATGCCACGGTCTCCGCCTAGTGCATCCCGCAGTTCCACCAACGTCTTCTTCAGATGATGGGGTGCTTCGTAGACAATCAGGGTTCTGGTATCCCGGCTCATCTCTTCTAGTACCCGGGCCCGCTCCTTCTTGTCCTTCGGTAAAAATGCTTCGAAGGAAAAGCGTCTGGAAGACTGCCCTGACATGGTAATTGCGGTCACTGCTGCGCAGGCTCCGGGAATGGTGGTTACTTCCAATCCTCGCTCGTAGCACATGGCAACAAGCTCTTCTCCCGGATCGGAGATGCCCGGAAGTCCGGCATCCGTAATCACGGCTACGTTCTCCCCGGCTCCAAGGCGCTCCAAAAGGTATTCTGCCTTATCGATTTTATTAAACTCATGATAGCTGGTCACCGGCGTATGAATATCAAAATGATCCAGAAGTTTTCTGGAGGTTCTGGTATCCTCGCAGGCAATCAAATCCACCGATTTTAAGGTCTCGATGGCCCGAAAGGTCATGTCGTCCATATTTCCGATGGGGGTTGCTACTAAATACAGCATATCTTCTTCCTCTAATATCCGTAGGTGTCATAAATCTCCGGTGTGTAGACCCCGGGCTTCTCATATACAATCAGCGGCGGTTCTACCGTGATGCGGCTTTTGCCTCCTCGCAGGCCCTCGATTAAGACCATGTTGGGTTCCTTATCCACGTATGGATAGACCAGTCGCATGCGCTTGGGCTCTATGCCCTTCTGGCTCATCATGGTTAGAATCTCTACCAGACGAAACGGGCGGTGAACAAAATAGCACCGTCCCTGGGGCTTTAACAGCTTCGCGGTCTGGGTTACCACATCTTCTAGCGTGCACAGTACCTCATGGCGGGCGATGGTCTTGGCATCCCCGGCATTCTGCAGGCCGTGCTGTGCAATCATATAAGGCGGATTGCAGGTGACAACGTCGAAGCTTGCGGCTCCGAATATGGTAGATGCTTCCTTAATATCTCCGGTTACAATCTCTACCTTATCCTCTAAGCCGTTATAGGCCACACTACGTCTGGCCATATCTGCGCTCTCTTCCTGGATTTCCAGTCCTACGAAGCGCTTGCCCGGTGTTTTGGCCTCAAGCAAAATAGGAAGAATCCCGGTTCCTGTTCCCAGATCCACCACGGACTCTTCCTCTTTGACTCTTGCAAATCCGCTGAGGAGTACCGCATCCATGCCAAAGCAGAACTTGGCGGGATTCTGTATGATCCCGTATCCGTTCCGCTGCAAATCATCAATGCGCTCTCCTTCTTTTAGCAGATTAGTTCTCTTTTCCATTGTTATTCTCGTTACGCTCTCCGTTTCCACGGTTCTTATTCCGGTTGCGGTGACGCGGTTTATGCGGCTTCTTCGGCTTATCCTCTCCTGTTGGAGTGGCTGCCTCCTCGTGCTTGTCTTCCCGCTTCTCTTCCCGGCGCGGCTTATTCTTCTTGTTGTTATTCTCTTTCTTGTTGTCGCCGTGCTGTTTCTTGTGGTTTGAACGTTCCTTATTATTGTTATTGTCCTTGGATTCCTTATTCTCTTTTGGTTCCTTGGTCTCTTTGTTCTTGCGCTCCGACTCCTTGGCAGGTGCAGCTTCTTCCGCAGGCTTCTCCTGCTTCGGCTTGTTGTTCTGTCCCTTCTTACGTGGGATGATGGTCAACTCTTCTACCGAGTACTCGCGAATCTCGCGCTCATCGTCCACTTCAAACAGAACACGTACCAACTGCTTCAAAATGTTGGTATCGTACACAACACCATGCTCGTTGGACTTGGTAATGGCCTCGTCACCCTTGTTTGGCATACGCTCATTCAGGTACTCGTAGGTCTCTTCCTCATTTTTCAAACAGCACATCAAACGTCCGCAAACGCCGGAAATCTTAGTTGGGTTCAAGGACAGATTCTGCTCCTTGGCCATCTTCATGGATACCGGTGCGAAGTCGGACAAGAAGGTCTTACAGCAAAGCTCCCGTCCGCAGATACCGATTCCGCCTAAGATCTTGGTCTCATCACGAACACCAATCTGGCGCAACTCGATTCTGGTACGGAAAACGGATGCCAGATCCTTTACCAATTCACGGAAGTCCACACGATCGTCCGCGGTAAAATAGAATAACAGCTTGTTACGGTCGAAGGTGTACTCCGTCTGCACCAGCTTCATCTCTAAGTTATGCTCACGAATCTTCTGCTGTCCGATGCGATAGGCATCTTTTTCTTTGACAATGTTCTCTTCCACGCGCTTGATGTCTTCCTCGGTAGCCTTGCGCATGATTTCTTTTAACGGCTGCTTCGCCTTGTCATCCTCGACTTCCATCTCCGGGATGGATACGATTCCCATCTCCACACCTCTGGCCGTCTCCACGATGACACGATCATTCATATGAAGGGATAATCCGCTGGGATCAAAGTAGTAACTTTTTCCGGCATTGCGAAAGCGAACCCCTATGATTTTCTTCATTTAATAGTTCTCCTTTATCGACAACAGCAAAGAATCCAGCGCTACTTCCCCCGATACATTGGATTGAAGCTGACGCTTGGTCTTCTCGATGGATTTTAAAATCCACTCCAAAGTCTCATAATCTAACTTCGCTGCTTGTGTCCGTATTTGATGCAGTGCATCGGAATAAATCATTCCCGATGTCTTCTGACTCGCTTTATATAATAACACATCTCGATACCACACGACTAGTAAGTCTAGGAATTCCGGAAGGGAGATTTCATCCGGGATTTCCTCGGTGGCATTCGGGTCTTTGGAATAGGTCTGCTTCTTGCGACTGCTCTTATAGGTCTCGCTTAACTCTTTGGCCAGTTCAATGGCTTCCGCATCGTTCATATTGGTGACCTTAGCACTTAGTCGCATCACGTCTTTTCTGGCTTCCACAAAGGCTTCGCTCTTGGCAAGCCGTACCGCCCGGCCAAGATTGCCCTGGGCAAATGCGGTTAACACATTGGCCTCATAATCCGGCACATGGAAGGTCTCGATAAGCCGCGGTTTGATCTGTTCATCCCGCAGAGGCTTGATATTCAAGGTGACGCAGCGGGAGCGAATGGTCTGTAACAATCGCTGATCGTTATTTACCAGCAGCAGGATCACGCCGTATTCCGGCGGCTCCTCAATGGTTTTTAACAGTGCATTCTGGGCATTCACCGTCATCTCTTCCGCATGCTCCACGATGTACACCTTATGCTTACTGCTATAGGGCTTAACAATTATATCACCGTTGATCTGCTCACGGACCTCATCCACGGTTGGCGCGATGACGTACTTCACATCCGGATGGTTATGGGTCAACATCTGATGGCAGCTCTTACACACACCACAGGACTCGATGCCTTCCTCGGCACACAATAAGGCTGCGACAAATGCCTCAGCCATTAATTTTTTCCCGGATTCCGCTTCTCCATTGATGATGTATGCGTGGGAGATTTTATGTTGTTGTAATGCGCTCTGCAGATGATTCTTGATTTCTTCCTGCCCGATGATTTCCGCAAATGTCATGTTTTTTGCTTCCTTTATGTGGATATGTCCAGCAGCAGGCCACGAATCTCGTCCACCCGTCCTAAGATGCTTAAGTGGTCTTTTTCGTCTTTTACCAGTTCTTCTGCCAGATCATTCAGATTCTTGTCCACTAATTTTACCATGCCGTACACACGATGGCGACCTCTCCGGTCCAGAAAGTTCTCTCTGCTGAACTTATGGGATCGGTTCACCACTTCGTTGACGAATTCCTTAACCAGGCTTCGATATTTCTTCATATCCCGGATATCCATATGTTCCGAAATCTTCTTGCCCTGCTCATCAATCTGGGACATCAGATTCGTCAGTTTCTCCTGGAGTTCCTCGTCTTGGATGGCACTTGCCAATGTGAACTTGAATTCTTCGCCGGTCTTTTTCACTTCCTGCGCCTGTTGCGGCTGGTTGACCGGTGTCACCTCATTAACTTTGATATGATCCATAAGGTTTCCCTCTCGTGCTTCTATCGTTCCTTAATATAAGCTGCGATGGCTTCGACGGTCTTCTCGATGTCGTCTCCGTTGTCAAACACCTTGGTTACGCCGTATTCTTCCAGCTTCTTTTTGGAAAAATCTCTGCTGTCCGCTAGGAACCGACGACACATCTCTTCGTACTTCGGCTCCGGCTGCTTCCGTTCTCTGCGCAAGGCTCGCTCTAAGCGTTCGCCATCTTCTACTTCTATATATATCGGCACAATTTGCCCGTTTTTGTAGTATTCCTTCAGCTTCCCGTAGGTCTCTAGGGTTCCGATCAGCAGATAATCGCCCCCTGCCAAATCAATCTGTCCGTCATCCACGGTAAAATAGTCCCAGCGACCATAGATGGTATCATAGCTTCTGCCTTCGATGATTTTACCAGCAGCCTCCAATTCCAGGCGCTTTTCTTCCGTGACAAAGTGATACTCTACACCTTCCACCTCTTTTTCCCGAATGGGACGGGTGGTGTACGGAACGATTTTCTTCAGTTGTAAATCCTCCCGCTGCAGCAGGCGTTTGTATATGCTGTCCTTACCTGTTGAGCTTTTTCCGATTACGCAATATATGGTTCCCATTGTTTTTTCCTTATGCTTCTATAATAATCTCGATGTTCTTGTGGTCGTCTACTCCGTCTACCGCAAAGCCTGCATCTATGGCCTCTTCCAGGGCTTCCACCCCTGCTGCCTCCAGTCGCTCTCCCGGAGCATAGACCGGAATTCCCGGCGGATAGAGACTGATAAATCCGCCCGCCATATGGCCTGCGGCCTGCTTCAACGGGCATTTTGCCGTGGTTGCCTCCGTGGCTTCGCTTAACGGCATCCCGATTTCCCGACGCACCTCATAGAGCTGACGCACCTTCGCGATTGGAATGCTATTACTCCAGGCGTCCGCTTTTTCGTCCAGGAGAAAAAGAGCATTTTCCAGGCGCTCATATCCTTCCTCGGTATCCATAAAAGAGGTCATTGCAAGGGCGTAGGTCGGTGTCGCCATTTCCAGTTCCAGCTGCGCCTCCTCCCGAAGGGCTGTCATGATAGATTCCCCGGAAAGCAACTGGTCTTTTCCGGCAATGATTACCTTCGACGGATCCGCGGTTGTTCCCGCTTCCCACGGGGACGGGATGGCTACAGACAGATGCTTTAGATTTGTACCATGCTCCCGCAAGGTCCCTAGCCTGTGAAGGTGTTCCTCCATGGCTTCTTTCCCATGCGCTTTGATATAGCGATGGGCCGCTGCCGCTGAGGCCATTAGTATATAGGATGGGGAGCTACTCTCGAAGTATCCTAAGTATTTCTGAATCCGCTCCGACATAATTCCGGAATTCTCCGGCAACAACAGACATGCCGTCTGGGTAAAGGTAGGCAATGTCTTATGTAGGCTTACGATTACTGCGTCTGCCCCCTGGCTGACCGGATTTTTCGGATATCCCGGATGCAATCCAAAATGGGCGCCGTGAGCAGCATCTACGATGAAACGCATTCCTGCTGCATGGGCCGCCCCCGCAATACCTTCGATATCGGCACACAATCCCTCATAGGTCGGGGATGTTAAAATGACGGCTGTGGCCCTCGGGTGCTCTTTTATCGCTTCCTGCACTTGAGCGGTAGTCACCGGTTCCGGTATTCCGTCATCCCGTACATTCGGCTGTATGTATTCCGGATTTAGATGGCGCAAAGCCATGGCATGATAGACGCTTTTATGGCAACCTCTTCCGACGATGACCGTATCCCCTTCCCGGGTTCCGGCAAAAATCGCTGCTTCGTTACCGCAAGTAGTTCCGTTCACCAGAAGGAATGCACGCTTGCATCCATAGAGGTCGGCCCAGTCCTGCTGCAACTTGGCGATTACACCTGTGGCATGATGTAAATTATCAAACCCATCAATCTCCGTAATGTCGATTTCATAGGGATTCATGGCGGTAATGGCTTTTCGTTTGTGTCCGGGCATATGAAATGGATAGCTTGTGCTGCGTCCATATGCCTTTAGTAGCTCATCCATTTTTGCTCCTCTTCTAATCTAAGAATCTACCCAGCTCCGGCATCCAATCTCCGAAGAAGGCTTCCTCCTTTGTTATTGCCGTCCATATTGGCTCGACAAATTGAGACAAAGTTTCTTGTAATTCTTCCCAGGATGGCGACAATATTTTTTGTCTTCTTAGCAAAACTTTCCACTTACGCTTCATGTAGCTATAGTCACCGTACTCCTGCCAAAGCTTCCATTTTTTCTCATCGATGGCCAATCGCTGTTGCTCTTTTAGCTCCAACAACTTCCGATATACACTTCGTCCTTCCACCGGATGCTCTGTGATTGCTTCATATAAATCCAAATAGATTTCCATCTCGTTGATCAGTTCCATATAGGTAAAAATACTTTGGATTCGGCTAACCACCAACTCCTCCGTTGGCATCTCATAGAACTTAAGCTGACGTCCGTCGTTCATCACCGATGGAATGGTTTGTAAGCTCGGGTACAGTTCCTCCCCGCTAACCGGATGAATGGTAATCAGAACCGGGACATACATATTCTCTGCCCGAATGGTAAGCTCCATCGTTGCTCCACGCTCGCTGGCGCCTTCCCTTGGCATGCCTTCCACGGTAAAAAGCTCTTCCGATTCCTTACCGAAGGCCTTCACTCCCAAGGTTGCCAATCGCTGCAACTCCACCAACAGGGACAACACCAATCTGGTAATGTGCTTGCCGCTGTAACAGTAATACAGATGGTTCTCGATACGCTTCCCGTATTGGGCTTGCCCCAGGATGTTGGCGTTTTCCAACCAGAGCTGCTCCCCTTCTGCCGTCTGGGTCATCAGGTTCGCCAACTCTTCCATCACATATCCGTGGATGAGGTTCTTCACCGGAATATTCAGTTCGTCTGCACGCTGTCGCATTCTCTCCAGTTCCATGCCTTACTCCTACAGCCAGACCCCAATCATGGTCTGTACTTTTTTACGGACTTTACGTTCCTTCGCATATTCCATCAGGGCTCCGATATCTTTGCGATCATCCTGAATATAGGATAACAGGGCCTGTTTGAAATCTTCCCGGTCCATTTTTTCTTCGTACTTCAAAACATCACAGATCAGACGGTCGATGGTATAGATTTTCATCTTGTGTACCGCTTCGTCCTTGCTGCCCTTATCGCTGGTAGCAAAATCGATCTCCGTAACGCCCATCTCTAACACCTTCGGCTCTGTGTAATAAGGCTTTACCACCGGATACTCTACTCGGAATCTGGACTTCGATACATTCTTACTGATTGCAATGGACCACTCGAAAGGCTGCTTCTTCAGATAACCATAGCAATACAATGCACTCTCCATGGTTAGGATTCCTTCCGGATACATTGCCAAGATCAATTCCTCCTGGGAAAAACCGGAGTTTAACGTGGTGGTATAATACCCGTTCTTCACACGACGTACCAGGCCTTCTTCCATGAACTGAAGAATTCTTCGGTAGTCGATGCCCAATTCCAAAATATCCGCTGTCTTCACCAGTCCGCCATTGGCTTCCACCAATGCCTGGATTTGCTCCAGCTGATAGGTTTTCTTTTCTTCCCGATCCATAAGGATTTCTTCCATAGTCCCTCACCTTTACCACTTTTATTTTCTACGTGTGGCATTTTCTAACATAATTATACGTAGTCAATGGGTTTGTGTCAATTTCTCTTTTTGTCTTGAAATGTCTTTTTCTGGGGATTATAATGTGTTTAGGACAGATTTTAATGTCTTTTGGAGGTTATTATGGATACCACGACACCGGATCACAAGAATCCTTCCCGCAGAACCTGCGAAGAAGCCATTCGACGCATCCTTATGACAGAGGTTCTGCAGAACGGTCAGAACAATCATTTTAAAAATGCTACCGATTTCATGGAGTATTTCGAAGCCCTATATCCGGCCGGACCAAGTCTTCTGAAACAGGTGCAGCGTGCCATCAAAGCCATGGACATGCCCAAGGACGAACGCGGCTATTTCATTATCAACAAGTCCAAGTCCCAGTTGTCCCAGGATCATGAGCTGACCCAGATGCTCCGGAAGACCAACGCTTCCTTCCGTTCTCTCGATGAATTGGAGAAGGTGTTCTTAGCTTGCGAGCCTCGGTATCGTGCTTACCTGAAGCAGCTGATTGAAGAGTCCCAATCTCTTCGTACCAAATATGTCACCTTAGTTGATTCCTCCGACGGATTGATTTTTTACACCGAGAATAAATCCTCCCTCATCAATCTGCTTCGGAATCTCATTGAGGCGTAATCAACTACATATAACTTGTAATAAAAAGAGCAATCCGACCTTTTCCCAGTGGATTGCTCTTTTTATCTGATAATTTATCGTTTTTTCGTGATTGACTTTTTCAGCTATTATTTCGACTTTTCTGTCGTATTTTTGTCTTTATCTACTCATTCGACATTTCTTTTGTGTCATTCGTTGTACCATATCGTCTTTGTTATGTCGATGAATGTGTTTTGTCTGATAATTACCTTCTGCGGCGTTTTCTACGTCTTGTCCGCTTGATACGATGGAATCCTTTGTTTGGATTTCTCCGCTCTAAGCGCAAACGATGAATGGTGGTCGACAGCTCATCCGCTTTTTTAAACAGGAAGATAAGCAATGCGATGCCAAGGATAATTCCCAGAGCCACTCCGAAAATGGTAATAAAATCAATTCGGTAATATGGAACTCCGGATCCTCCCTGGGTCTCCGGGACATTGTGGAATGGATATCCGCCGTTGTCATTGTTGGAGAAGGTAAGCTTGGCTGTTCCCACAAATCTTCCGCCGTAGGTATAATTCAGACGACCAACCACATCCGGATCGTTCTCGTCCTTATATGCTTCTACCTGGATTTCGGTCTCCGACAGATCCGCTGTCTTCGGAAGAATCACCTTGCCTTCCTGAATCTGTACCAGATCGATATTATTGCCAAATGCTCCCACATCCTTATCGGAAGCGGCATTTCCTAAACTATTGTTATCGGTAATGTGATATACATTAAAATTATCGAAGCAGTAATTGAACAGGTTGATGGTGTCCACATACTCATATGCGGTATCTACATCCATTACCACACAGATTAGGGTAACGCCGTCCTTCTTCGCATAAGTCACAAGTGTGGCATTGGCCTCGTCCGTGAATCCCGTTTTACCTCCCACACAGTAATCATACAGGTACTCGGTGGTCTTGTAGGTATTGAGCATAGCGTGATGGTTGTTCAAATAGGTAATGTCGCTATGTCGGTTTGTTGGCGGAATCTGGTAGGCACGGGTTCCCGTAATTTTTGCAAAGACCTGATTGCGGTACGCTGCCTGTGCAATCAAAGCCATATCGTATGCGCAGGTATAATGGTCGTCGCTGTGCAATCCATTGGGATTACTGAAGTGGGTGTTCTTGCATCCCAATTCCTTGGCGCGGTCATTCATCATCTGCACAAAAACTTTGATATCGCCACCGCCCACATGCTCGCCGATGGCATACGCACACTCATTGGCGGATTCCAACATCATTCCGTAGAGGCATTGCTCCATGGTCATGACCTCGCCTAAGTCTCTAGCAATACTACTGGTACCGCCCAAACTCTGGTCTACCGCCTCCTGGCTGAAGGTAACTTCCTCATCCATATCACTGTTCTCGATAGCCAAAAGCGCCGTCATAATCTTCGTGATACTGGCCGGATAATGCGCATCTGTTTCATTTTTTTGATAAAGAATCGTTCCGGTGTCCTGCTCCATGACAATTGCAGCATTGGACTCCACCTCAATTCCGCTTGGCCAATAGCTTTCCGCTTCTACCGGCATCGGATGGACCAGTCCTGCTGCCAAGGTCACTGCAAAAAGAGCCGAAACAATCCGTTTCACTAGTTTGTTCTTCATTTTTCTTCCCCATCGTTAGGTTTACACTTTTTTAGTATAATCGGTTGAAAAAAATGTAGCAACCTCTTTTGAATTTACCTTTTGGATTTCTGTGATATAATAGGCGATAGTGTAATTGTTGTTAGAAAAGGAGTCTTTATGAGATTAAGAAATATACCCGGTGCGGATGAGGCCATTGCCAATAGCCCATACTGCATCCAGAACCCTACCGAGCACCGTGGCGCTTGGCGTCAGTTCTTAGGTGATGCTCCTATCCATATCGAAATCGGTATGGGCAAGGGCCAGTTTTTATTCCAGTTGGCGACCTTGCATCCGGAGATTTCCTACATCGGTATCGAGCGCTACACCAGTGTTCTGTTGCGCGCTGTCCAGAAGATGGAGGAACAACCTCTTCCGAATCTGCATTTTCTTTGTATTGATGCAGCAACCATTACAGAGATTTTTGCACCGGATGAGATTGATCGCATTTATTTGAACTTCTCAGATCCATGGCCGAAGGATCGTCACGCAAAACGTCGCCTGACTTCTTCCGTTTACTTGGAGCGCTACAATCAGATTTTGACCGCCGAAGGACGTTTGGAGTTCAAGACCGATAATCTGGATTTATTTACGTTTTCCTTGGAAGAGATGGAGGCTAGTCCTTATTGGGATTTAGTTGCATCCACCAGAGACTTACATCACAACGAAGAGATGAATGAAGGCAATGTGATGACCGAATATGAAGAGAAGTTCTCTTCTCTCGGTAATCCGATTTGTAAGCTGGTTGCAACCAGACATATATAGAAAAAGCCCTGCCGTAAGGCAGGGTTTTTTGGTATAAAAAAACCTTGGTAGCTTCATGCTCCAAGGTAAAAAAATAATGCGCGATCAGGGTCTCGAACCCTGGACACCCTGATTAAGAGTCAGGTGCTCTACCAACTGAGCTAATCGCGCATATCTCAACGACAGTGTTTATTATATAAGAGGCATCATAGAAATGCAAGCACTTTTTTGTTTTTTTATAAAAAAACTGCCATAAGGTTGGAAAGCCTTATGGCAGCTGATATTTCTTACATATTTGCGAACAATGCCTCGATTTCTTCCGGGCTCATCATCTTATTCGGGTCTGATAAATCCGGCGCTGGGGCTGGCTCTGCTGCAGGTGCAGGTTCAGGTTCTGGAGCAGGTTCTGGTTCAGGCTCCGGGGCAGGTTCTGCAGGCGCTTCTTCCGCAGGTGCATCTCCACCGTTGGCCGCTGCAAACATTGCCTGGATTTCATCTGCAGATAACTGCTTATTCGGATCATCCGATGGTTCCGGCACTGGGGCTGGCTCCGGAACAGGCTCTGGTTCCGGTTCTGGTTCAGGCTCCGGCTCTGGTTCAGGCTCAGGGATAGGCTCCGGTTCCGGAATTGGTTCCGGCTCTAATGCCACCTCTTCTATTGGTGCTTCTTCTACCGCAGGCGCTTCTTCTGCTGCAGGTTCTGCATCAAGATTCAAATCAAACTCACTGGCTAAATCTTCTAAGTTCGGAAGTTCTTCCAAAGCAGCTTCTTCAGTTTCTGCTCCCTCTTCCGGAATCTCAAGATTTTCCAAAGCTTCCAAATCGCCAAGATCTTCTAGCGCTTCTAAGCTGGCTAAATCGTCAACCGACAATTCCTCTTCCGCAGGTGCTTCTTCGCTTGCAATATCCTCTGTAGCAAATGCATCCAGGGATAACTCATCCACGGAAAGTTCATCCGGCACAAGCTCTTCTGTAGCCAACTCTTCGTTTGGCAATTCTTCCGTAGCCGGTGCAGCTTCTTCCTGGAAGGTAGGCGCTGGAGCTACTTCCGGTTGCGGCTGTGGTGTTGGCTGTGGAATGGTCTGCGGCATTGGCTGTGGCATTACGGACTGCGCCGGAACACCCTGCATCGGCTGCATTGCCTGGACTGCCATCATTACCGGCTGCTGCATGGATAATGCACGCTGTGTCTGCTCGATATTAGAAACAATATTCTGTACCTGCTGAATCGTGGAACCAATCTGCTCCATCCGATGATCCAGCTCTGTGTTCTTACTGATAATCTCGTTCTTGGCATCCTGCAATAAACGGGTCTGCTCTTTTAGAATTTCATTCCCGTTATTCTGGAGCTTCTCGTTAAATGCCATAATCTGAGTTAACAGTTCCTCATTGGCATTCATGAGCGCATCCGCATTCTCTTTGCTTCTGCTGATTTGAACTTTTGCCATGGCTTTCTGTGCCTGGATGATATCGCTTGCCGGAACAGCTCCGCTCTCTTCTAAATCAGCGATACGATCCTGAAGCTCTTCGAAGTTCTTGCGAATCACAAGGTAGGATGCCTTCTGGGTCTTGTATAACTCCTCGTACTCCAGACGATCCAGCTTCTTGGTCTTCTGATTGTGAACAATCACAGAATTCAGGAGGATGAACAGAACGATTACAAAAACGATGGCTATCACGGCGAGCATAATAATGCTCGGACTGTTCATAACAATGTAAAGCTCTGTGATCAGGAGCAGCACCGCAACAATCGCACTGCAAATGATAATCATTTTCTCCTTCACCAGGGATTTTTCGATGACTTCTCTTTCATTGTCCATATGTCGTCCTCCAATTTGTCATTTTCAGAATATTTGGTTAAAATATCCACTTATATACATATTTTAGATTATTTGTATATATAAATCAAGCATGTGGGCACTTCTTTCCACTACCAACATGCGAAAAAAAGAACTCGATCTACATCGAGTTCTTGCATGTTCCTAGGCGGATTCGAACCGCCGGCCTTCCGCTTAGGAGGCGGACGCTCTATCCTGCTGAGCTATAGAAACAATCGGTGTCTTGCGACACTTGTTCATTGTATCTTATTTTGCCATGAAAGGCTAGTAGAATTAACGGTATCCGGTAACATTTCCCTGCATCCAAATACGTCCCTTGAATCGTCGACCAACTTCCGGTTCGCCCAGTAAATCCTTGGCACAGATGCAGACATCAAATTCCAGTTCATTGCTAATGATATTCAAGATGTAGAGCGTTTCATCAGTCCAGTCGTTCTTCACTCTGGCCACACCTTGAATCTCACCCATGATGGAATACTTATCGCATTCAATTCCGCTTGGCATAAAATAAGAATTGACGATGGTAAGAATATCTTCCTTCTCCACCCGATTCGTAATATTGGAATACAGATCCATATCAATAAGGGTTAATCGCTCAATGGCTTTCTGATCTCCATCCCTTGCAGCCTGAATCAGTTCTTTGCGCTTTGCCACATTTTTCTTGGTACGCTGTGCTTGCGGTTCCGGTGTACGAACCGGAAGAAGTACAGATCCCTCGTATGCCAATCCGGCTAGCTTCACGCCGCCAAAGTTTACGATTTTGTGATTGCGCTGTTCCGAGATTAAAATCTGAAACATATCCTGTACAAAAAAGATCAAATCTACGCCCAGCTTCATATCGTCACAGATACCAAGCAAGCTTTCTTTGTCCGATGCCTTTACCAGTTCGACTTTGGATTCGGTAGAAATCCGTCCGGCCTGACAGTAAGGATAATAATATTCCATATGGAAATTATCTTCCTCATCATAGGTACCGCGCAATGCAACACCAATGCCCGGGGCAAACTCTTTTCTTAGTTCCGCGAACTCATTCCCTTCGGTATCCAAGGCATGCTCGATGTAATCCGGATTTGCCATCATCTCCTGCAAAAAGCCCGTCATCTCTTTTTTCTTTATATTGTGAAATCCAACCGATCTAAGATAACTATGCATATTCCATTCCTAATTCAAGAAGAAGCAAGGTCAGTTGTGAACCTTGCTTCTGATTTTACTTATTTGATGATAAAGCTTTCTCTAATGCCTCTTCTTCCTCGCCTGATAAGGTAACGATGGAATTACCATCAATCACTTCCTTGGTATAATTATAGCATCCTTCTCTGCTGTGAACAACATTGATGATGTAACCGTCATTGCTCTCATTCAGCATACACAAGGTGTAGCTTAACTTACCGCCTAACTCTTCCAACGCATCGTATTTTACCAGACCGTATTTGGTAAAAGCAAATTTCAGCTTCTTCTGCATGGTTTCGATCTTGCGCTCGTTGGAAGCATTTGCCTCCGTCAGCTCTTCAATCTCATTCAACTTCTTAATCAACGTCTCTTCCAAGGACTTGCCATTCTTACCGCGCATAAAAGAAGTATATTTCTTCTTCAACTTGCTAATCTTAACCAGGGCAACAATCATTAAAATCAAAAGAATTAAAATGACAGCAGCCAAACCAATGACGATGTAGTCGGTGCTAATTCCTAAGTACTGTTCTATCATAGTTTCTCCCAAACATTTGTTCTATTATTATTTTGCCTGCAATAAGTCTACCAATCGATCCAACTCATCCTGAGAATAGTATTCGATTTCCAACTTGCCCTTGTGATTGTCCTTGGCATGAATGGAAACCTTAGTTCCAAGATTCTGCTTCAGCTTCTCTTCCAAATCACGGTAAATAGCAATCAACTTCGGATCAATCTCCGGCTTACTGTTCTCAGAAGAACCGTCATCCTCTTTGTTCATACGCTTGATTTCTTTTTCAACTTCACGTACGTTCATCTTCTCATCGAATACTCTCTGAGCAAACTCGTACTGCTTATCACCATCGGTAATACTAAGCAGCTGTCTTGCATGTCCTTCCTGGATCATGCCGTCGATGATCATTTTCTGAACACGCTCGTCCAACTTCAAAAGACGAAGTGCGTTTGCAATGGTCGGTCTACCCTTGGACACACGCTCAGCTACTTCATCCTGTTTCATACCGAACTCTTCAATCAGTCGCTTGTAAGCCAATGCTTCTTCAATCTTGTTCAGGTCTTCACGCTGTAAGTTCTCGATCAAAGAAATCTCTGCGATTTCACGATCTGTTAAATCACGAATGATAACCGGCACTTTCTTCAGTCCGGCCATGCGGGATGCACGCCAACGACGCTCGCCGGCAACAATCATATAATAGTCATCCTTCTTCACAACCAACAGAGGAGATAATACACCCTTCTCCTTGATGCTCTCGGATAACTCAATCAATGCGTCTTCATCAAAAAATTTACGTGGCTGTTCACGGTTCGGTTCCACCTTGTTGATGTCTACCATAACTCCGCCGCCATTTTCATTACCGGTAGCTACTGCAACCGGAGCTTCCTCTTCTATTTTGGCTGTAATCAAAGAATCCAGTCCTCGACCCAGTCCACCTTTTTTTGTTTTTGCTGCCATAGTCTCTTACCACCTATTAAATATCTTTGCGCTCAATAATTTCTTTTGCCAGGTTACGATAACTCTCTGCACCGGCAGACTTAGAATCATATAAGTTAATCGGAAGACCATGAGATGGTGCTTCTGCCAAACGAACGTTACGAGGAATGATGGTCTTATAAACCGTAGCATTCAAATTCTCTTTTACGGTATCAACTACTTCGGAAGAAAGATTGGTTCTTGCATCATACATGGTAAATACCACGCCGTTAATCTTCAGCTTATTGTTCAATCTCTTCTTAACCAAATCAATGGTAGTGATCAACTGGCTGATTCCTTCCAACGCATAATACTCACACTGGATTGGAACCAAGATACTCTCAGCGGTTGTCATTGCATTGATGGTTAACATATTCAAAGAAGGAGGACAATCAATAATGATATAATCATAATCCTGCTTCACATAATCAACTGCATTCTTCAGAATATATTCCTTACCGTCTACATCTAAGAGTTCTACTTCTGCACCGGCCAAATCAACATCGGAAGGAATCACGGTCAATCCCGGAATCTCTTCTACCTTGTTCATACTCTCCTTGATGCTGCACTCGTCTAAGATTAAATCATAAACGGTATTCTCTAAACTCTCTTTATCGATTCCTAGACCACTGGTTGTATTTCCCTGTGGATCCAAGTCGATGACCAAGACTTTCTTACCGGCCTCAGCCAAACATGCAGACAGATTAATTGCTGTCGTTGTCTTACCTACGCCACCCTTCTGGTTTGCAATTGCTATCGTTTTTCCCATAATCCATACTCCTTCTTTTTAGTCGCTTTCCACATTATAGCACTCTCAAAAACCCAATTCTACCGTGGGTTTCTACGCAAAAACTATGGTTTTCCTATATATAGATATTGATTTTTGATTCTACAGATTGTTTCACGTGAAACATTTTTGAATTCTTTCCCAAGATTTGGATTCAGGAAAAAAGATTCAACACTAAATCTTGTGGAGATCACCCAAACATATTGGAATGTTTCACGTGAAACATAGAACAAGATATATACCTATATCTTGTATTCATACAAAACATCACAATATTTTCTAAAAAAATCATGATAATTTAGAGATTAATTTCGTGAGTTCCAGCTTTGCACGCATGGAATCCACCGGAAGAAAATGATTGATTTCGTTAAGCTGCTTCACCAATACTTCCATACCTTCCGGATTTGGAGTACCGGAAGAATCCGAAGTATGAGAAACAGGAACAGTGGAGCCATCCATTCCACGAACTTCATCAATGGATAATCGAATATCCGATAACCAACGTTCCAACTCATCAATCTCAGAAACAATCTGATCCCGTTGTGACTGATAATCCGATAAGGCCTGGTTCAATTCATTTAGTCGATTCTGGTTCTTGGAGTTCACCGTTCTTGGAGTAAAATCCGAAAAAGGTTGTTCATTCTCAGACTCCAACAGATGGATGAACTTCTCCGTCTCCCGAATCTTCGTACCAATGAAATCCAGCTCTTCTTTCTTATCGAACTTCTCTGATGTGAACTTCTCCTGTAAAGATTGTAAAAACTCTAATACCATTCGTCTTCCCCTATTATGATAATGGTTCTTTCGAAGGAGTACCTGCTTTGCGTGGGTACTTCTTCGCTGTAGATTTTTCTTTCTCGATATAGATTAATGCGCGACCCAAATCAGAATTATCTAACGTAAAATGAGAAACATGTTTCACCTGTCCGCCTAAGATAGAGATAGCTCTACCACCCTTGGATAACTCCTCTTCACTTTGATCGGACTTATAAGAAATAAATGCTCCGCCCACTTTTACAAAAGGTAAACAATATTCCGACAGGGTAGATATATTCGCCACTGCTCTGGACACACAAAAGTCAAACTGCTCACGGTACAACTTATTCCGTGCCAAATCTTCTGCGCGACCATGAACCGCATCAATGGAAGTAAGATGTAAAGCATCGATCACTTCCTGCAAAAAAACAATTCGTTTATTCAAAGAATCCATAAGGGTAACTCGAAGTTCCGGAAAAAGAATCTTCAAAGGAATTCCCGGAAAACCTGCACCGGTTCCAAGGTCAACCAATCTACCCTTGGAAAAATCTTGTGCAGTCAAAATACCATCTGCAAATAAATGGTAGATAGAAACACTATCCAAAAAATGCTTGCAAAGAACATCTTCGAATTCCGTGATGGCGGTAAGGTTCATAACCTTATTCTTTTCAATTAACATTTGGAAGTAGAGATCAAATTGCTCCAGCTGCTGCTCTGAAATGGAAAGCCCGGCCTTCTCCAAAGAAGCAACAAAAGAACTATAATCTCTGCCATTTAAAATCATATTCATAAAAAACCTATTAAATAAGGATATAACAATGTCAAGAAAGCTGATAAATTCAACGTTTCTGATACTTAATCGTTACTCTGATACTTGCCTTGCTCCAGATAAACCAGCAAAACAGAAACATCTGCAGGAGATACTCCGGAAATTCTGGAAGCCTGTCCTATGCTAATTGGGCGTAATTTAGATAGTTTTTGCCGCGCTTCTATTCGCAAAGAAGCAATATCATCATAATCGATGTTATCCGGAATCTTCTTGCTTTCAATCTTTTTGAAATGCTCTACCTGTTTTACCTGGCGTTCAATATAACCTTCATACTTAATATTGATATTCACCTGCTCACGCACATCATAAGGAAGTGCTTCACGCTCCGGATCTAACTCCGCCAGTTGATCATAATCCAATTCCGGACGGCAAATCAAATCCGAAAGCTTCACACCGGTAGATAATGGAGTGGAACCATGAGCTTCTAAGAAAGCCTGCACCTTGGCATTAGCACCAATGTTCACATGCTTCACACGATCCATCTCTTTTGCAATCAATTCCTGCTTCTTCACTACCCAAGCATAGCGTTCATCAGAGATTAATCCTACCTCGTGACCAATCTTGGAGAGGCGTAAATCTGCATTATCCTGCCGAAGAAGTAGACGATATTCTGCTCGAGACGTCATCATACGATACGGCTCACGATTCTCCTTGGTAACCAGATCATCAATCAAAACACCGATATAACCTTCGGAACGATCAATAATAATCTGCTCTCTTCCAAGAACTTCCAGAGCTGCATTGATACCGGCAATCAATCCCTGGCAAGCAGCTTCTTCGTATCCACTGCTTCCATTGAACTGTCCACCACTGAACAATCCATGAATCTTCTTGAATTCCAAAGTTGCATACAGCTGGTTCGCATTGATGCAATCATATTCAATGGCATAAGCATTACGAACAATCTTCGCATGCTCCAAACCCGGAACCGTATGATACATATCATACTGCACGTTCTCCGGCATGGAAGAAGACATACCACTGATATACATCTCATTGGTATAGAGTCCTTCCGGCTCGATAAACAACTGATGACGTTCTTTATCGGGGAATTTTACCACTTTGTCTTCGATGGATGGGCAATATCTCGGACCGGTTCCTTCAATAATACCGGCATAAATCGGAGACTTATCCAAGTTATTTCGAATAATCTCGTGGGTCTTCTCATTGGTGTAGGTCAGATAACAAGAGACCTGCTCCTTCTGAATAGAATCCGGATCCGTGGTAAAAGAAAACGGAACGATTCGCTCATCACCAAACTGCTCTTCCATTTTAGAAAAATCAATGGAACGTCGATCGATACGCGCAGGAGTTCCTGTCTTAAAACGCATCATCTCAATTCCGTTCTTGATCAAAGAATCCGTCAAATAATTCGCAGCCTTTAACCCGTTCGGACCGGTGTACTCAATCACATCACCATACAAGCAACGGGCCTTCAAATAAGTACCGGTACATAACACAACCGCTTTACAATGATAGGTTGCTCCGGAATATGTCTTCGCTCCAACAATGCATCCGTCTTCTACAAGAATCTCAGAGACTTCTGCCTGACGAAGGGTCAAATGCTCGGTAGACTGTAACGTCTTACGCATTTCCAAACTATACATCTGCTTATCCGCCTGAGCACGAAGGGAATGAACCGCAGGACCCTTGGAACGATTTAACATCTTCGACTGCAAAAAGGTCTTATCAATGTTAATTCCCATCTGTCCACCAAGAGCATCAATCTCACGGACCAAATGTCCCTTAGAGGAACCACCGATATTAGGATTGCAAGGCATCATCGCTACGGAATCCATACTAACCGTAAAAATAATGGTCTCCAATCCCAAACGAGCACAAGCCAACGCCGCTTCACATCCGGCATGACCTGCACCAACTACTACAACATCATAAGTTTCTTCAACTACTGCCATCAAAATCCTTCTTTCAAAAAGAAACTACTTACCCATACAAAACTTAGAGAAGATTTCATTCACCAAATCATCTTCCACTGCCTCACCGATGATAGAACCGAGGCTCTCATAAGCATCCATCAAATCACCGGCAAAAAAATCTTCCGTCATTCCAAGCGCAATGGAATCCTGAACCAAAGACAAGCTTTTCTTCGCTTGCTGCAATAAAAATTTGTGACGTTCATTGGTAATCAACAAATCATCATTGGAAGAAATATCACCATGAAAAAACATGGTTGTGATTGCCTGTTTCAAATCGTCCACACCGGAACCATCCTTCATGGAAACAGAAATCACTTGTACTCCCAAATCACGAAGCTCCTCTTCTGAAACCACAGAATTCAAATCCGATTTATTTAAGAGAATAATCGTATGAGAAGAATGATCCTTCAACGTGGATTGAATTCTAACATCATTATCATCCAATGGGATGGAAGAATCCACTACATAAAGAATTAAATCCGCATCTTCCACGGAAGCTTCCGCTTTGGAAACACCAATCTGCTCCACTACATCTGTCGTCTCACGAATACCTGCGGTATCTAGAATATGAAGTGTAATATCACCGATACGCACTTTTTCTTCTAAGATATCTCGGGTTGTTCCCGGAATATCCGTAACAATCGCACGGTCCTTCTCGGAAAGCATATTCAAAAGAGAAGATTTTCCAACGTTTGGCTTACCAACGATTACTGTTCGAATGCCACTCTTTAATAACATGCCATCATCCGCAGAACGAATATAGGAATCCAACTCCAAGGACAGCTCCTCCAATAAGGAAGATAACTTCTCAGAATAACCATCCAGAGAAATATGTTCCGGATCATCCAATGCAGATTCAATATAAGCAACTTCATGAAGAATCTTCCCACGAAGATCACCAAGCTTCTTAGATAAAACACCGGATAACTGACTCATGGAATTCTTTCTGGATTTCTCATTCTCAGAAGAAATCAAATCCATAACGGATTCCGCCTGAGTCAAATCAATACGACCATTGAGGAAAGCACGTTTCGTGAACTCTCCTGCTTCTGCTGGACGAACCCCCTTGGAAAAAAGCAAAGAGAGAATCCGCTGCAGAATAAAAATACCACCATGACATTGAATCTCAACAACATCTTCCATGGTATAACTACGAGGCGAGCGCATCAAAGACACCAACACCTCATCTATTTTTTCCTCGCCATCAAAAATAAACCCATAAGAAATGGTATGGGTAGACATTTCATGAAGAGGCACTTTACTTCTAAAAATTTGTTCACAACAAGAAATCGCATCCGGACCACTGATACGAATAATTCCAATACCGGAATTGGAAGGATAGGTTGCGATTGCTGCGATGGTATCACTCTGTAACATACATAAAACCTCAAAAAAATGGATTTCATCTAACGAATAGATGAAATCCATTTCGAAAACTATCTCTTCAAAGTAACAACTACGTGACGATAAGGTTCCTCTCCCTCGCTGTGGGTTGAAACATAGCTATCATTCTGTAGTGCAAAATGGATAATTCTTCTTTCGTAAGGATTCATTGCTTCCAAAGAAACCGGCTTCTTGGTTCTCTTAACACGATAAGCTACATTCTTTGCAAGGTTTTCCAATGTTTCTTTGCGACGACGACGATAATCTTCTGTATCAATCTTCACGCGAACGTAGTCACCGGACTTACGGTTCACTGCTAAGTTCACCAGATACTGTAAGGAATCTAAAGTCTGGCCACGCTTGCCAATGATGATTCCCATCTCCGGTCCTTTCAGATCAATATTCAAAACCTTATCAATATCATCATAAGAAGAATCAATGATAACTTCAAGATTCATTGTAGCAAAAACATCTCTTAAGAAAGCTTCTGCAACATCTTTCGCATCTGTAGCTTCTTCTTTTTTCTTCACACGGATGGTTGCATCCTTACTGCCGAATCCTAAGATACCGGCACTTCCCTTATCAATCACTTCATATTCAATCTGGTCACTGGTAACGCCCAGCTGAACAGAAGCTTGAGTCAATGCGTCTTCTACCGTCTTTCCGGAATACTCTAAAAAGTCCATGAAAACTACCCCCTATTTATTATTACGCTCGTTAAAATCCTTAACCAAGTTAGCTTTGGAAGAAAGAGAACCACTCTTTGCATTCGATCTAGCCTCGGCAGCCTTGTTCAAAACTTCTGTATAATCAGAAGAAACGGTTGCCTTGTCAGCCATGGATCTGGTCTGACGGGTATTCTGCATAGCAGCCTGTGCAATCTGCATCTGGCCACGCTTCTCTTTTTTCTTAGCAGCCTTCTCTTTATTCTTCTCAATAATGTCATCCAAATTGATTTTCTCAAAGTGACGATTCAAGAAGAACATCTGAATGGTACGGATAACCGCACCCATAATCCAATAAAGACCAAGACCGATTGGTGAAACAAAGGTAAAGAACAAAGATACCAAAGGCATCATAGTGTTCATGGTCTTCATCTGCTGTGCCATCTGATCATTACCGGAATCAGCGGTTGGCATCATGTGAATACTAATCACCTGAGATACGTACGCCAAAATCGGAATCAATAAAGCAATGATGACAAATCCAAACTGATGACTGGAAAAAGAAGAAGTAACCACATGCCAAGGATTATCGGAAATATCCAATCCAAGGAAAGAATTGATCAAATTCAAATGGGCATGGGTCTTATCAATGCTGTCCGTCAAAGTCGGAAAACTATCGGAAAGCATCTTCCAACCGTCATCGTTCAACTTGTAAAGTGTATCGATGGTGTAATTCTTCAATGCAGTATTATCACTTACAGAAAAATCAACACGCAAGCGATTGTTCTTCAATGCTTCAACCAAGCTTGTCATGGTATCCTGGAATCCGCTCTGCTTCGTAATCTCAACAGCTAAACCATTCAATACATTGCGAACGGTTCCTACATAAGCAGGAATGTTGTTGAATACCTGGAACAAAGCCATCAGGATTGGGAACTGAATCATCATCTGAAGACAGCTTCCCATCATGGACACACCGTACTTATCATAAAGTGCTGTGGTCTCTTCCTGCATTGCCTGCATGGAAGCCTGGTCTTTCTTACCCTTGTACTTCTTCTGAATCTCGTCCAGTTCCGGCTTCATCTTACGCTGTAAGACAGAGAACTTCTGCTGTTTGTAAGTCAAAGGAAACAAACACAGATAAATAAAAATTGTGAAAACGATGATTGTTACTGCAACGTTTTCCACCCCGCATACATTGGATAAGAAATAATAAATCTTATCCATGATCCAGCCTAAGGCCTTCGCAATCGGGCCAAGGATCATACCATTGTAGGCGGTCAAGTAAAGCTCTGACACTTTTACATCCTCCTATAAATTAAGGTACCGGATCATAACCACCCTTTGAAAAAGGATTACATCTCAAAATGCGCCAAGTCGCCAATGCCCCACCCTTGATTGCGCCGTACTTCTCCACAGCCTGTAGGCCGTATGTGGAACAAGTAGGACAATAAGGACATTTGGCTTGCTTCATCGGTGAAATGTATTTTCTATAAAATTTAATTAAAAAAATCAGGAACTTTTTTAACATAAAATTCAAATCTTTTTCAAACAATCAGTTATTAATCGTTATATGATGAAGATTTGCAAGATGTAGCAGAGATTTCACTGTCTGATCATAGGAAATCTCTTTGGCTGCAGGTCTTACAACGACTACAATGTCCAAACCACTATTGAACATCTCTTCATGTAATCGATAAGCTTCTCTGATCAGTCTCGCCAAATGATGTCTTACTACACTATTACCGACTTTTTTACTTACTGAGATACCGAGACGATTCGTTTCCTTATCATTATTTTTAATATACATAACGAAATCGCGATTGGCCTTGGAATTGCCGGCTTTGTAGACGGCATCAAAGTCCTTATTTTTCTTTAAGGAATCACTGAATTTCATAACAAAAATCCCTCTTCATCAGTAAATAAAAAAGAAAAGAAAAGACCACAAAAATGTGGCCTATACGAAATATCCAATTAAGCGGATAATCTCTTTCTTCCTTTTGCTCTTCTGGAAGCTAAAACTTTTCTTCCACCCTTAGAACTCATTCTAGAACGAAAACCATGAACCTTAGCTCTCTGGCGCTTCTTTGGTTGAAATGTCATCTTCATAGCTTACAAACACCTCCTTCTTGATAAGAAAACGTCTAATAAATTATATCAAAAAATACCGTAAAGTCAAGGAATGCACGTACTTTTTCAGATAACAAAAAGTTATACACATAAGCCACAGACAAAAACCACAACATGTATTTTTGCACACACTTCTTCAACCTAAATCTTGTGTTATCAACACTTATCCACAACTTATCCACAAGAGTATATACACGCTAATTTCCTTTTTAAGCCGTTTTTCATGCTTACACTCACTTTTTTCACAAAGGGTCCAAAAAGCCCTTTAAAGCTTTATTTTGGTTGATAAATTGGCATCATTCGTTTATTATATTAGATAGGGATTTTAGAAGAAAAGAAATGAGTTTCTACCTATTATAATGACTGTTTAGAAACTAGTTTTGGAGTAGATAAATGGACAAGTTAAAAGAATTATGGGATGAAATACTCCTCTCCTATAAGAACGAATACGGAATTACCGAGATTGCTTACAATACATTCTTAAAGCCACTCCGTATTTTTTCTTTAAATAATAATCGATTGACGCTGGTGTTTCAACCGGAATCCGGAGCAGCGGATCAGCTGACTTTGGACATTGTTTCCAGGAAATATCAGGCAGAGCTTCGTGTGAAGATTGCCGAGTTTACCGGAACTTTGTACGATATCGATTTTATTTTACCGAAGGATATTCCTATGGATGTCGCATCTGAGAATGAGCCGGCTCTTCCTATTAATAATAATCAGAACTATCGCAAATCCAATTTGAATGCCAGATACACCTTCGACACTTTCGTCGTTGGTAACAACTCCCGATTTGCTCATACCGCTGCTTTGGCTGTTGCCGAATCTCCGGGAGAAGCTTACAACCCACTTTATATTTATGGTGGTCCGGGACTTGGTAAGACCCACTTGATGCATTCTATCGGTAATTATGTATTATCCCAACATCCGGAGATGGAAGTTTTATACGTTACTTCCGAGGAATTTTTGAATGAAGTCATTGAATCCATTCGTAGTTCCAACAACGCGACTTCTATGTCGAAGTTCCGTGACAAATACCGTTCCGTTGATGTTTTGATGATTGATGATATTCAGTTTATCATTGGTAAAGAGAGTACACAGGAAGAGTTTTTCAACACCTTCAACGTTCTCTACTCCAAGGGCAAACAGATTGTCTTAACTTCCGATCGTCCTCCGAAGGAATTGGAGACTTTGGAAGAGCGACTTCGTCAGCGATTCGAAATGGGCTTAATGGCCGATATCGGTAATCCGGATTATGAGACCAGAATGGCCATTCTTCGTAAGAAGGTGGAATCCAAGCACATCAATTTCGATGATAACATCCTGGATTACATTGCAACCAACATCAAATCCAACATTCGTGAGATTGAAGGAGCTTTGAACAAGTTAGTTGCTTATTCCAACCTTGAGAAAAAGGAAATCACCATGGAAATCGCAGAGAGAGAATTACAGAATATCATCTCTCCGGATAAGCCAAGGGAGATTACACCTCAGTTTATTATTGAAGTAGTTGCAGAACATTATCAGATTTCCTTAGATCAGATGATTTCCAAAACGCGAAGCAGCCAGATTGCTATTCCACGACAGATTGCCATGTATCTCTGTGATGAGATGACCGATTCTCCGAAGAAATACATCGGACAGTTATTAGGTGGACGTGATCATTCCACAGTTATTCACGGAATCAACAAAGTCAAAGAAGATTACAAGAATGACGAAGAGTTGAAAAAGGAAATCGAAGCCATCAAAAAGAAAATCAATCCTGCATAAGTTTATTTTTTCTTAATAATTAACCATAGTTATCCACATTATCCACAGTAATAGTGTTATTAACTTGTTGATTATGTATGGATAAGCATTGGATAAGTTAATTTTATTCAACATTAAGATTTTTACCTTCCGAGAGGGGTCTTAATTTTACACAAAAAATAAACAATTTATACACTTGAATTTTTGATTACTTTTTATGAGTTTTTCCAGTAAAAATAAGGGGTTTGGAAGTTATAAACATATACACACCCCCTAATAATAATATTAATTATTTTTTATATATTTATTTATGTATAGGCACGGGAAAGGAGTTTTTCACAACATGAAGATTGTTTGTTCACAAGCGGAATTATCAAAAGGTGTTAACATTGTTTCCAAAGCTGTTCCCACAAGAACAACCATGGCAATCTTAGAATGCATCTTAATTGACGCTTCCTCTGACAAAATAAAATTAGTTGCAAACGATATGGAAATTACAATTGAAACTGTCATTGAAGGTAGAGTAGAAGAAAGAGGTATCATCGCTTTTGATGCACACTTCTTACAGGAAGTCGTAAGCAAGCTTCCAAACAGTGATGTTACAATCGAGACTTCCGATAAGTTACAGGCAGTAATTACCTGTGAGAAAGCTCGATTCGAAATCGTAGGTAAGAGTGGTGAAGATTTCCCGAACATTCCGATTATCCAGAGAAATCAGCCAATCGTTATTTCTCAGTTCACTTTGAGAGAGACCATTCGTCAGACCATCTTTTCCATTGCCGACAATGATAAGATTAAGATTTTATCCGGTGAGTTATTTGAGATTACAGGAAACAAGTTAAAGGTTGTTTCCTTAGACGGACATCGTGTTTCCATTCGTAACATTGAGTTGAAAGACTCCTATGAAGATAAGAAAGTCATTGTTCCTGGTAAGACCTTACAGGAAATCCGTAAGATTATCGGTGGTTCTACCGAGGACAATACCAATATCTTTATTACAGATAATCACATTATTTTTGAGTTTGATCAGACCGTTGTGGTATCCCGTCTGTTAGAAGGTGAATACTTCAACATTAACCAGATGATTTCTTCTGATTACGAGACCAAGGTGAAGATTAACAAGAAGGATCTCCACAGCTCCATTACCCGTTCTACCTTAATGGTGAAGGAACAGGACAAGAAGCCAATCATCATGAACATAGAAGATGACAAGATGAATTTGAAGATTAGCTCCTTCATCGGTAACTTTGATGAGAGCATTGATATCTCCAAAGAGGGTAAGAATCTTCAGATTGGTTTCAATCCGAAGTTCTTCATCGATGCTTTGAATGTAATTGATGACGAGGAAGTAACCATTTACATGTTGGATTATAAGAATCCTTGTCTGATTAAGAATGATAATGAAGATTACATCTATGTAATTCTTCCGGTTAACATCAGAGAGTCATAGGAATCATATGCAAGAAGTTCGTATTAGAGAAGAAGAAGAGTTTATTAAACTGGGCCAGCTGTTGAAAAAGGCAGGCCTGGTTTCTTCCGGTGTGGAAGCTAAGATTGTTGTGCAGGACGGCTTGGTTTTGGTAAACGGTGAGGTGGACACCCGCCGTGGACGCAAGCTAGTAAACGGCGATGTTGTTTCCTACAACGGGCAAGAAGTTTTGGTTGTCAAATGATTATTAAATCCGTTGAGTTAAGTAATTTTCGCAATTATGAACATTTAGATATCACTTTTGATAGCAAAACCAACATTATCTACGGGGATAACGCCCAGGGAAAGACAAATATTTTGGAATCTGCCTATGTTAGCGGTACTTCCAAATCCCATAAGGGTAGTCCGGATAAGGAAATGATCCGATTCGGTGAGAAGGAAGGACATATTCGTACCATCGTAGAGAAGGGTGGCAAGGATTATCAGATTGATATCCATCTTCGCAAAAATAAAAGCAAAGGAATTGCCATCAACAAGGTTCCCATCAAAAAAGCAAGTGAACTCTTCGGTTTTTTAAATATCATTTTTTTCTCGCCGGATGATTTGAACATCATCAAAGACGGGCCGACAGAGCGCAGAAGATTTATTGACAGCGAATTGTGCCAGCTGGATAAGATTTATCTGTATGATTTGACCAACTATAAGAAGACCTTGGAGCAGCGAAACAAGCTGATGAAGGATATTTATTTTAATCCTTCTCTGAGAGACACCTTATCGGTTTGGGATGAGAAGCTGGTAGAATACGGCAAAAAAGTCATCAAACGGCGTAGAGAATTTATTGATGAAATCAGTGGAATCGTAACCGATATCCATTCCAATATCTCCGGAGGCAGAGAAACCCTCCAAATATCTTATGAACCCAATGTGGAGGATATCTTTTTGGCTGACGAATTGATTCGTGCCAGAGAAAAGGACCTAAAATACGGTCAAACTTCCGTGGGACCTCATCGCGATGATATCAAATTTACCATTGCCGATACGGATATTCGTAAGTTTGGGTCACAGGGACAACAGCGTACCTGTGCACTTTCTTTGAAACTTTCAGAGATTCAGATTGTAGAACAAACCATAGGTGAGAAGCCGGTGTTGCTGTTGGATGATGTTTTATCCGAATTGGACAGCAACCGACAGAATTTCTTACTTGGAAGTTTATATGATACACAAACAATTATTACTTGTACGGGTTTGGATGAATTCGTGAAGAATCGATTCCAAATCAATAAGATTTTTCACATAGTGGAAGGAAAAATCGCGGATTCATAAGGAGGCAAACATGAGTCAGCAGCAAGAATACGGTGCAGATCAAATCCAGATTTTGGAAGGCTTGGAAGCAGTTCGTAAGCGTCCCGGTATGTACATTGGTAGTACATCGGAGCGTGGATTGCATCATCTGGTATATGAGATTGTGGATAACGCAGTGGATGAAGCACTGGCAGGATTCTGTTCTCATATCGTTGTGGAAATTAATCCGGATAATTCCATTACCGTAACCGATGATGGACGTGGAATTCCTACCGGTATCAACTCCAAGGCAGGAATCCCTGCAGTAGAAGTTGTATTTACCGTACTTCATGCCGGCGGTAAGTTCGGTGGTGGAGGATACAAGGTATCCGGTGGTTTGCATGGTGTAGGTGCATCTGTTGTAAATGCATTGTCCGATTGGTTGGAAGTTCAGATTTGCCGAGACGGTAAGGTTTATCAGCAGCGCTATGAGCGTGGTAAGACCATGTATCCTTTGAAAGAAGTGGGAACCTGTGATCCGGACAAGACCGGAACCAAGGTTACCTTCAAACCGGACGGAACGATTTTCGAGACCACCGTTTATGACTTCAATACCTTAAAAGTTCGCTTGAGAGAGACGGCATTCTTAACCAAAAATCTGAAGATTACACTTCGTGATTTGCGTGAAGAAGAAGTCAATGAGCGTGTATTCCACTATGAAGGTGGTATTAAGGAATTCGTTACATACTTGAATAAGGGTAAGGAGCCTTTGTATCCGGAAGTCATTTACTGTGAAGGTACCAAGGATGATGTATACGTGGAAGTTGCCCTGCAGCATAACGATGGATATAACGACGCATCCTTTAGCTTTGTTAACAACATCATTACTCCGGAAGGTGGTACCCACTTGGCCGGTTTCCGTAGTGCGATTACCAGAACCTTCAACCAGTACGCCAGAGACCAGAAGATTCTAAAAGAAAAAGATGATGCCCTTACCGGTGACGATATTCGTGAAGGATTAACGGCAATCATCAGTATTAAGATTTCTGAGCCTCAGTTCGAGGGTCAGACCAAGCAGAAGCTTGGAAACAGTGAGGCCCGTGGTGCGGTTGATGCTATTGTAAGTGAGCAGTTGACTTACTTCTTAGAGCAGCATCCACAGGTTGCAAAGCTGATTTGTGAAAAATCTGTCCTTGCACAGCGTGCAAGAGAAGCAGCTCGTAAGGCAAGAGAAGCAACCAGACGCAAGTCTCCGTTGGATGGTAATTCCCTTCCAGGTAAGCTTGCGGACTGTTCCGATAATGATCCGAAGAACTGTGAAATCTTCATCGTAGAGGGAGATTCCGCGGGCGGATCTGCAAAAACCGCAAGAAGCCGTGCAACTCAGGCGATTTTACCGCTGCGCGGTAAAATCTTAAACGTAGAGAAGGCAAGAGAAGATAAAATCTATGGCAATGCGGAAATCCGTGCCATGATTACCGCTTTTGGTACCGGTATTCATGAAGACTTTGATATCAGCAAGTTGCGTTATCACAAGATTATTATCATGACCGATGCCGATGTAGACGGTGCGCATATTGCTACCTTGATGTTGACCTTCTTATATCGTTTCATGCCGGAGTTGATTCGTCAGGGTTATGTATACCTTGCAACACCGCCACTTTATAAGATTGAGAAGAACAAGAAGGTTTGGTATGCCTACAGTGATGAGGAACTGAACCGTATCTTGACGGAAATTGGTCGTGACGGTAACAACAAGATCCAGCGATACAAGGGACTTGGTGAGATGGACGCAGAGCAGTTGTGGGAGACCACTATGGATCCGGAGCGTCGTATTCTGAAAAAAGTCCTGATGGACGATATCAATGCATCTGAAATTGATGCAGTATTCTCCACTTTGATGGGAGATAAGGTAGAGCCTAGACGTGAGTTTATCGAGGAAAATGCGAAGTACGTACAGAACCTTGATATTTAAGAATTCCTTTGAATTCTAAGGAGAATCGTAAATGGATGACAAGATTTTTGACAATATTCAGGAAGTAGACTTAAAGAAAACCATGGAGACTTCTTACATCGATTATGCCATGAGCGTTATTGCGGCCCGTGCACTTCCGGATGTAAGAGATGGTTTGAAACCGGTACAGCGCCGTGTTCTTTTCTCCATGAGTGAATTGCATAATACTCCGGATAAGCCACATCGTAAGTGTGCGCGTATCGTCGGCGATACCATGGGTAAGTACCACCCACACGGTGATTCTTCTATCTATGGTGCCTTGGTTAATATGGCGCAGGATTGGTCTACACGTTACATTTTGGTAGACGGACATGGTAACTTTGGTTCTGTGGATGGTGATGGCGCTGCTGCAATGCGTTACACCGAGGCTAGACTTTCCAAGATTTCCATGGCAATGCTTCAGGATATTGAGAAGGATACGGTTGATTTTATTCCGAACTTCGATGAGACGGAGCAGGAACCTACCGTACTTCCAAGCCGTTACCCGAACTTACTGGTGAACGGAACAACCGGTATTGCAGTAGGTATGGCAACCAACATTCCTCCACACAATCTGCGTGAGGTCGTTGCTGCTGTGAACAAAATGATTGAGAACCAGATCAACGAAGATCGTGATACTGATATCGAGGAATTGATGGACGTTGTAAAGGGTCCGGATTTTCCAACCGGTGGAATGATTCTTGGACGTGCCGGAATCGAGGAAGCTTATCGTACCGGTCGAGGCAAGATTCGTGTTCGTGCCGTTACGGATATTGAGCCAATGCAAAACGGCAAGAATCGCATTGTCGTAACAGAGTTACCATATGCCGTAAACAAAGCGCGTTTGGTTGAATACATCGGTAAGTTGGTTCGTGACAAGAAGTTAGACGGAATCACCGCACTTCGTGATGAATCTTCCCGTGAAGGAATGCGTATTGTAATTGAGCTTCGTAAAGATGTAAATCCGAACGTCATGCTCAATCAGTTATACAAGCACACCCAGTTGCAGGACACCTTCGGTGTAATCATGTTGGCCCTCGTCAATAATGAGCCGAAGATTTTAAACCTGAAGGATATGCTGGTTCACTATTTGAACCACCAGAAGGACGTTGTAACCCGTCGTACCAAGTTCGATTTGAATAAGGCGGAGGAACGTGCCCATATCTTAGAAGGTTTGTTGATTGCATTAGATAATATTGATGAAGTCATCCATATTATCCGTTCTTCTGCCAACGTACAGGAAGCAAAAGAGCAATTAATGGCTCGCTTCGGACTTTCCGATGCGCAGGCACAGGCAATCGTAGACATGCGTTTACGTGCGCTGACCGGTTTGGAAAGAGGCAAGTTAGAGGCAGAATATGCAGAGCTGAAGAAGCGTATTGCTTATTTGAAAGAAATTCTCGCAGATGAGAAGAAGTTACTTGGCGTTATCCGTGATGAGATTACGGAGATTGCTGAGAAATACGGCGATGATCGTCGTACATCCATCGGTTTCGACGAGTTTGATATCAGCATGGAAGATTTGATTCCGGTAACCAGTACCGTAATCACGTTTACCAAGTTGGGCTACATCAAGCGTATGAATGTGGACAACTTCAAGAGCCAGCATCGTGGTGGTAAGGGCATCAAGGGTATGGAGACCATTGATGAGGACTACATCGTTGAGATGAAGTTAACCACATCTCACCATTACATTATGTTCTTTACCAATTTCGGACGTGTTTATCGTTTGAAGGCATACGAGATTCCGGAAGCTTCCCGTACGGCACGTGGAACTGCTATTGTGAATCTGATTCCGTTACAGCCGGATGAGAAGATTACCTCCATGATTACCATGAAGGAATTCAAGGACGATAAGTACCTGATTATGGCTACCAAGAAGGGTATTTGTAAGCGTACTAAGCTTTCCGAATACTCCAATATCCGTAAGAACGGCTTGGCAGCAATTAATTTAAGAGATGACGATCTGTTGATTGAGGTTAAGGTTGCTTCTAAGGACGATGAGGCAATGCTTTTCACCAAGTATGGTCAGTGTATCCGCTTCAAGGTAGCGGATGTTCGTAATACCGGACGTACCTCCATGGGTGTTATCGGTATGAACTTATCCGACCAGGATATCGTAATTGCCATGCAGTTAGTATCCCAGGGTGAGAGCGTTATGATCGTTTCCCAGAATGGTCTCGGAAAGTGTACACTGATGAGCGAATTCTCCACCCAGTATCGTGGTGGTAAGGGCGTGAAGTGCTACAAGATTACGGAGAAGACCGGATATCTTGTAGGTGTGAAGGCAGTAGAGAAGGATGATGAGGTCATGTTGATTAACAACGAAGGCATTATTATCCGCATTAAGGTAGCAGATACCACACTCTTAAGCCGCATCACTTCCGGCGTGAAGTTAATCAATCTGAACAAGGGCGAATTCGTGGCAAGTATCGCAAAGGTACGTAAAGAGGACATCATCGAAGAAGAAATCGAAGCCGAAGAAGCCATTGATGTAGAAGCACAAGAAGTAACCTCGGATCCGGAATAAGAGGATAAATGCCAGGGGTCAAACCCTGGCATTTTTTTGCAACAAAGATATTGTAGGAAAAGAAATGATTAGAGAAATTGATACCAAAGAGATTGCCGAAGCAATCAAGGACATGTGCATTGCAGTAAATTATAAACTTTCCCCGGATATGGAAGAAAAGTTATCCACAGCCAAGGAGACGGAAGTGGCTCCTCTGGGGAAAAAGATTATCGGCCAACTATTGGAGAACCTGGAAATTGCCGAAACCGAGCAGATTCCAATCTGCCAGGATACGGGAATGGCAGTCGTTTTTTTGGAAGTAGGTCAGGACGTGCATTTTACCGGGGAACCCATTGAGGATGCGGTAAATGCAGGGGTTCGCGCCGGGTACGAAGAAGGATATCTTCGAAAATCCGTGGTCGGTGATCCCATACTGCGTGTGAATACCAAGGATAATACACCGGCTGTGATTCATTATTCCATCGTTCCGGGATCCAATGTGAAGATTACCGTAGGACCGAAGGGCTTTGGTAGCGAGAATATGTCGAGAGTCTTTATGTTAAAGCCGGCGGATGGAATCGAAGGGGTAAAAAATGCCATCCTTACCGCGGTATCGGATGCGGGACCGAATGCCTGCCCGCCGATGGTGATCGGTGTAGGTGTTGGAGGAACCTTCGAAAAGGCTGCCATTATGGCCAAAGAAGCACTGGTAAAGCATCCGGAGGAAGACCGGCCACAGTGGACCAAGGATTTGGAAGAGGAGATGTTAGAGCGCATCAATGGGCTTGGTATCGGACCGGGAGGATTGGGCGGAAGTACCACCGCTCTTGCAGTCAATGTACGAAGCTTCGCAACCCATATTGCGGGACTTCCGGTTGCTGTGAATATCTGTTGCCACGTAAATCGACATATGGAGAGAACAATCTAATGGAATACAAGATGACATTGCCAATCACTGCCGAGAAGGCCAAAACCTTAGAAGCAGGAGATTATGTATATTTGACCGGTGAGCTGTATGTAGCAAGAGATGCAGCCCATAAGCGATTGTATGAATTAATTGCGGAAGGTAAGGAGTTGCCCATCGATTTAACCGATGCAACGATTTATTATATGGGACCATCACCTGCCAGAGAAGGACGCCCAATCGGTTCTGCGGGACCGACCACAGCCAGTCGTATGGATAAGTATGCTCCAACCCTATTGGACCTTGGTCAGAAGGCCATGATTGGAAAAGGGAAGCGAACCAAAGAAGTGTTGGATGCCATTGTACGTAACGACGGAGTGTATTTTGCAGCCGTAGGCGGAGCCGGTGCATTACTGTCAAAATGTATTGTAAAATCGGAAATTGTTTGTTACGAGGACTTAGGAGCAGAGGCGATTCGCCGGATTACGGTAGAGGATTTTCCGGTGATTGTAGTAGCAGATTGTAAGGGAAATAATCTATACGCAATTGCGGCAGAAAAATACAAAAAATAGAGAAAAATTCGTTGACAAAGCAGGTACTGTTTAGTAGAATAAATCTTGCGTCAAACGTGACGTAGCTTATATTTACAGGATAAAGTAACTGTTCCGGATTAGCGACCGGGTATCAATTGACAGGAACTTGTCGGCGATGGAGAAGTACTCAAGAGGCCGAAGAGGTGCCCCTGCTAAGGGTATAGGTCGGGAAACCGGCGCGAGGGTTCAAATCCCTCCTTCTCCGTTTTATATGGCGCCATAGCCAAGTGGTAAGGCAAAGGTCTGCAACACCTCTATCACCAGTTCAAATCTGGTTGGCGCCTCTTAGCGATACACATTTGTGTATCGCTTTTTTTGTGCAATCTCAATGTAATGCAAGCATGAATAGAATCATATTTTGGAAAGCCATAGATGAAATATTTATACACTTTTAAAAATTTGTTGACTTCATGGCGACACCGTGGTAAATTAGCACTAACAAATTTATAGCGCTTTAAACCGATGAAGCGGAGATAAAGGTAGTACATGCGCGCACAGAGAGTCCGGGAGGCTGAGAGCCGGATCGAGATGCAGATTACCAAATGGACCGCTGAGGGCATAGTCAACGGCAAGATTGCCTAGTATTCTATGACGTAAGACCCACGTCAGTGGTCGAAGATATGATGGTATCTTTTAAGAGTATGGGATTTCCCATAAAGCAAGGTGGCACCGCGGGTGAAGTTTACTCGTCCTTGACAGATTTAAGGTCTGTTTGGGGCGTTTTTTTATACCCTTTTACAGACCATACAGCGTGAAGGGGACAACATGACAAGAGAAGAAATGAAAGAACTAGCGGATACGGGGCAGTATCGACGGATTCCGCTAACCAAGGAAATCTACAGCGACCGATATACGCCGGTAGGACTGATGCGTAAACTCAGAAAACAAAGTCATCACTGCTTTTTGTTGGAGAGTGCAAGTCAAAAAGAACACTGGGGGCGATATTCCTTCTTAGGATATGATCCGGTGACAGAGCTTTCCGGCAGCGACTTTTCCACCCATCCGGGGGAGAAGATAAGAGAACTCTTAGCAGCTTATAAGAGTCCGAAATTGGAAGGATTACCACCTTTTAGCGGGGGTTTGGTTGGGTATTTCTCTTACGATTACATCAAATACAACGAACCGAAGCTGGTATTTGCAAAGGGTGAGGATGACTTTAAGGATTTGGACTTGATGCTGTTTGATCGGGTCATTGCCTTCGATCACTACAAGCAGAAGGTGATTCTGATTGCGGGAGTAATGACAGAGAACTTCGAGGAAAGCTATGAAGCGGCAAACATGGCCCTAGAAGAGATGCAGCAGTTAATTACCTTCGGAGAAGAAGCGGATTTTCCTAAGTTGGAGCTGCAAAGTGAAGTCAAACCGGCTTTTGATGAAGCAACCTACAGCAAAATGATTGAAAAAGCCAAGCATTACATACACGAAGGAGATATCTTCCAGGTTGTGCTATCCAATCCCATTCGGGCCAAGGCAACGGGAAGCCTGTTGGATACATATCGGGTGCTTCGGGCAAGCAACCCATCCCCGTATATGTTCTATTTTTCCAGTGATGATATTGAACTGGCGGGAGCATCTCCGGAGACCCTGGTGAAGGTGGAAGATGGAACGGTTCGCACCTTCCCGTTGGCAGGAACCAGACCAAGAGGCAAAACCAAGGAAGAGGATGAAGCCTTAGAGAAAGAACTTTTGGCAGATGAAAAAGAGCTGGCAGAGCATAACATGCTGGTGGACTTAGGCAGAAATGATATGGGACGTATCTGTAAGGTGGGAAGTGTTGCGGTAGAGCAATACCTTGGAATCGAACGGTACTCCCAGGTAATGCACATCGGATCCACAGTGGTAGGCGAGCTGGCAGAAGGTAAGGATGCCGTAGATGCTATGAATGCCATTCTTCCGGCGGGAACCTTGTCCGGAGCGCCGAAGTTTCGGGCCTGTGAGATTATCGAAGAGCTGGAGAACTCCAAGCGAGGGGTATACGGCGGTGCTCTAGGGTACCTGGATTTTACAGGGAATATGGATGTATGCATTGCAATCCGGTTGGTATACAAGAAAAACGGAGAAATCTGTATTCGCTCCGGAGCAGGCATTGTGGCAGATTCCAATCCAATAAAAGAGTACGAGGAATGTAAGAATAAAGCAAAAGCCGTGTTGTTGGCCATAGAACAGGCAAAGGAGGGGCTGGAATGATATTACTGATTGATAATTACGATAGCTTTTCCTACAACGTGTACCAGCTGGTAAGCAGTGTGGCCGAGGATGTTCGGGTGGTTCGAAATGACGATTACACCCCGGATGAAATAAAGGCCATGGAACCCAAAGCCATTATCCTATCGCCGGGACCGGGTAAACCCAAAGATGCAGGTGTTTGTTTAGACGTGGTTCAACAACTAAGGGGAAGCATACCGATTTTAGGGATTTGCTTAGGACATCAGGCGATATGCGAGGCATACGGGGGAACCGTCGGTTATGCCAAGGAGCTGATGCATGGCAAGCAAAAGCCAATTCGAAAAACAATGGAAAGTAAGCTTCTAAAAGGCTTACAACCGGTATTTCTTGCAGCAAGATACCACTCCTTGTCCGCAGAAGAAGCAACTTTACCGAAGGAATTACAGGTCATTGCCAGAAGCGATGACGCAGATGAGGAAGTGATGGCAGTAGAAGATGCTGCGAATAATGTCTTTGGCGTACAGTTTCATCCGGAATCGGTAATGACACCGGAGGGAAAACAGATCATAGAGAATTTTATGGAGGTTATACAATGATTCGGGAAGCAATTTTTAAGGTAACAAATAAAGAAGACTTAACCTATCAGGAAGCAAGAGAAGTTATGGATGAAATTATGGCGGGAGAAGCCAGCCAGCTGCAGATGAGCTGTTACTTAACGGCTCTTGCCATGAAGGGAGAAACCATTGATGAGATTACCGCTTCCGCAGAGGGTATGCGGGCAGCAGGTACCAGATTGTTACATGACATGGAAGTATTGGAAATCGTAGGAACCGGTGGTGACGCCTCCAATTCCTTCAATATTTCCACCACGTCCGCATTCGTTATTGCAGCAGGTGGCGTTCCGGTAGCCAAGCACGGCAATCGGGCAGCGTCTTCCCGTTCCGGTGCTGCGGACTGTCTGGAGTCCTTGGGAGTAAAAATCGATATCTCCCCGGAACACAGCAAGCAGACCTTAGAGAAGGTCAATATGTGTTTCCTGTTCGCACAGAAGTATCACACGGCTATGAAATACGTGGGACCGGTGAGAAAAGAGCTGGGAATCCGTACAATTTTTAATATCTTAGGACCGCTAACCAATCCGGCAGGCGCAACCATGCAGGTGATGGGGGTGTATGACAAGGAATTGGTGGAGCCCTTAGCAGAAGTGTTATGTAACCTAGGGGTACACAGCGGCGTGGTTGTATACGGCGAAGACAAGCTGGATGAGATTTCCATGAGTGCACCAACCTACATCTGTGAGATCAAAGATAAAACAACCAAGACCTATACCATACGTCCGGAGGATTTCGGATATACAACTTGCGAAAAGAGTGAGTTGGTAGGAGGAACCCCGGAAGAGAATGCCAAGATTACCAGAGACATATTGGAAGGCAAGGAACAAGGTCCGAAGCGCCAGGCGGTGTGCTTGAATGCCGGTGCCGCATTGTATGTGGCAGGAAAAGCCGCTACCTTAGCCGAAGGTGTGAAATTGGCAGAGGCCCTGATTGATGAGGGCGCAGCTCTTCGGAAGCTGGAAGAGTTTATTGAGGAAACAAACCGCGACGAAGAATTGATCGCGTAAGGGAAAAGAAGAAAAAGAATAAATGGAAAACATTTTAGAAAAGATTGCTTTAACAACAAGAAAACGTATAGAGGATGCCAAGGCGCAATGTTCGATGGTCACGCTACAGGCCATGGTCGAGCAAAAATCGGAAGAGGAAGCGGCTCCTTCCTTCTTCAACGCACTCAAGGCTCCCGGAATCTCCTTTATATGCGAGGTCAAAAAAGCCTCTCCCTCAAAGGGGCTGATCGATCCTGCATTTCCCTATATGGAGATAGCAAAAGACTATGAGTCCGCCGGAGCATCCGCTATTTCTTGTTTGACTGAGCCATACTACTTCCAAGGAGCAGATAAGTACCTAAGCGAAATCGCAGAAGTGGTAAAAATTCCTATCCTCAGAAAGGATTTTACCGTAGATGAATATATGATTTATCAAGCCAAATTGCTTGGCGCTTCCGCGATTTTGCTGATCTGTTCCATTCTAAGTGACAAGGAGTTACAAACCTATCACAACTTGGCGACGAAACTGGGGCTAGATGTCTTAGTGGAAGCCCATGATGAGGAAGAAGTAAAACGTGCCCTCGCCTGTGGGGCCAGAATCATCGGAGTCAACAACCGGGATTTAAAAACATTTCAGGTGGATCCGAACAACAGCGTACGTCTGCGGGCATTGGTCCCAAAAGACGTGCTCTTCGTATCGGAAAGCGGCATCAAAACACCACAGGACATTCGCCTGTTGCAAGAGCATGGGGTGAATGCAGTATTAATCGGTGAGACATTGATGCGTGCGTCGAATAAAAAGAGCATGTTGGATGCGTTGCGAGGATCGAAAGGATGAGTGAAATTAAGATTAAGATTTGTGGCCTGCAACGGATGGAAGATGTGGACATGGTAAACACACTACATCCGGACTATGTAGGATTTATCATAAATTATCCAAAAAGTCACCGCTCTAAAACTCCACAAGAAGTGGAAAATCTAGCGAATCAATTAGCGACCGATATCCAAAAAGTGGGGGTTTTTGTGGATGAACCGATAGAAACACCGGTGCAATTGGTACAAAAAGGAATCATTGATATGGTACAGCTCCATGGCAAAGAAGACGAGGCGTATATACAGCGCCTGCGGGAACAATGCGATTGCATCATCATGAAGGCGTTTCTCATTAGAAACAGGGAGGATATCGCATCCGCAGCCCAATGCAGTGCAGATTACGTATTGTTAGATGCCGGTCGGGGCAGTGGAGTAACCTTTGATTGGAGCCGGATCCCTAGGGATTTCCCGAAGCCCTATTTTTTGGCGGGAGGTATTAGCGCAGAGAATATCGATGCTGCTTATGAAGCCACAAGGGCATACGCCTTGGATATCAGCAGCGGTGTGGAAACAGACGGATATAAGGATGCGAAGAAAATGGAAGCCATCCTGGCATGGCGAGATAGGAAAGAAGGAAAAGAAAGATGAGCAATGGAAGATTTGGACAGCATGGCGGACAATACATTCCGGAAACATTGATGAATGCGGTCATCGAGTTGGAAGAGGCATACAATAAGTATAAAGATGACCCATCATTCAACCAAGAACTACAAGAGCTGTTAAATGAATATGCCGGACGGCCATCCAGATTATATTATGCGAAGCATATGACCGAGGACTTGGGTGGTGCCAAGGTATATCTGAAGCGGGAGGACTTGAATCATACCGGTTCTCATAAAATCAATAATGTCATCGGACAGTGCCTGCTGGCCAAGAAGATGGGAAAAACCCGTGTTATAGCAGAGACCGGAGCCGGTCAGCACGGCGTAGCAACCGCAACAGTGGCAGCCTTGATGGGGATGGACTGTGAGATATTTATGGGAGCTGTGGATTGTGAACGCCAGGCACTCAATGTATATCGCATGAAGCTGTTAGGAGCCAAGGTACATCCGGTGACCAGTGGAACGGCAACCCTAAAAGACGCTGTTTCCGAGACCATGCGGGAGTGGACCAACCGTATCGATGATACCCATTACGTGCTGGGATCTGTAATGGGACCCCATCCCTTCCCAACTATCGTGCGTGATTTTCAGGCAGTAATTTCCAAGGAAATCAAGGAAGAACTGTTGGAAAAGGAAGGTCGTCTTCCGGATGCGGTTCTGGCCTGTGTTGGCGGAGGTTCCAATGCAATTGGTGCTTTTTACCACTTCATAAACGATAAAGGGGTGCGATTAATTGGCTGTGAGGCAGCGGGAAGAGGCATTGATACCAAGGAAACAGCCGCTACCATCAATACCGGAAGCTTAGGAATCTTCCACGGAATGAAGTCGTACTTCTGTCAGGATGAATACGGTCAGATTGCACCGGTGTATTCCATTTCGGCAGGATTGGATTATCCGGGAATCGGACCGGAACATGCCATGCTCCATGATCAGGGCCGGGCGGAGTATGTGGCGGTCACAGATGAGGAAGCAGTCGATGCTTTTGAATATCTATCCCGCATAGAGGGCATCATTCCGGCCATTGAGAGCTCCCACGCAGTAGCCTATGCCAAGAAGCTCATTCCAACCATGAACAAAGACCAAATTGTTGTCATTAATATCTCCGGAAGAGGCGATAAGGATGTGGCAGCGATTGCCAGATACAGAGGGGAGGATCTTCATGAATAATCGTATACAACAGGCATTTGCCAACGGAAAAGCCTTCATTCCCTTTATTACTTGCGGTGATCCAAGCTTAGAAGTAACGGAGGCATTGATTTGCGCAATGGCGGAAGCGGGAGCAGATGTGATTGAACTTGGAATTCCTTTTTCCGACCCGACGGCAGAGGGTCCGGTGATACAGGAAGCGAATATTCGCGCCCTTTCCAATGGCATTACCACAGACGATATCTTTGCCATGGTAGCAAAGGTCCGACAGAAAACAACAGTACCTCTGGTATTTATGACTTATGCCAACGTGGTGTATTCCTACGGAGTAACGCGGTTTATGAAAAAAAGCCGGGAAGTGGGTATGGACGGACTGATTCTGCCGGACGTGCCATTTGAAGAAAAAGAGGAGTTCGCGGCAGTTGCGGAGGATTTTGACATCGCATTGATCTCGTTGATTGCGCCAACCTCCAAAGACCGGATTCGAAAAATCGCAAGAGAGGCCAAAGGATTTGTGTACTGCGTATCCTCTCTTGGCGTGACAGGAACAAGAGAGCAGATTACAACGGATGTGGCATCTATGGTGGAGCTGGTAAAAAAAGAGCAGGACATCCCTTGTGCCGTGGGATTTGGTATTTCTACACCACAGCAAGCCAAGGCCATGGCAGATGCCTCGGACGGAGCAATTGTAGGAAGTGCGATTGTGAAGCTTTGCGGGAAATACGGAAAAGATTGCGTGCCATACGTGGCAGCATTCGTAAAAGAGATGAAAGAAAGTATCAGTGCATAAAAAGTGGGCAGCAGGATGATCTGCTGCCCGTTTTTACTTCCCGGTTTATTCTTCGGTTCGCATGACTTTTTTGAAAGCCGGAATTACCTGTGCTGCAACAACAGCTTTTAAGGCATCCAGCGGTACGAAAGGCAAGAAGCCAATGTTAAAAGCAGTCACCCAATCGTAGTGCATCATGATTTTCAGATATACCATACCGATCACGTCGATGAGAACGAAACCGATGAGGGCACAGATGGTATACCATACACGGTTGTATTTGCGGCCGCGGATAAAAGGGAGTACGGCTGCAACCACCGGGAACGCCCAGGTATAAGCACCCCAAGGCTGAATCAGATAACCAAGGCCTCCTTTGCCACCAATGAATACCGGAACGCCAACGGTTCCAAGAATGAGCCAAATCATAACGATGAGGATGGAATCCACCGGCTCAAACAGCAGCGCAATAATAAACAGAATGAAGTTAATCATGGTGATGTGTGGCGCGCCCGGCAGAGGTAACGGAATACTGATGTAAGCGCCAATGCACAAAAGTGCGGCAAACATTGCACAGTAAACCATTCGTCTCGTGGAGAAGGTCTGCGTAGAAGCAACAGGTTCTTGATTGTTGTTTTTCATAGGTCATTTCCTCTCATGTAAAAAGTATAGGTCCGAAGATTAGTGTACGAAGAACAGAGATGATTGTCAACCAGAAAATAACACAAGTTTACAACCAAAAAATCTGTTTAAAAGGTTCTGACAATTTGTTAAAATATGAGTAAGTGTACGGACTTCTTATAGGGGAGGGGCGGTATATATGTCTGAAATCATTGATATTATTCGCAAAAACGGCATTCTGCCAATCGCATCCATCGAGAATGAGATAGATGCCATTCCCATCGGAACAGCTCTTTATAATGCAGGTATCCGTGTCATTGAAGTAACTTTCCGCACGGACAAAGCCTTAGAAAGCATGCGGGTAATTACTTCCGCATTTCCTGGAATGTACATTGGGGCAGGAACCGTACGCACCACCAAAGAGGTGGATCAGGCAATGGAAGCCGGCTGTCGTTTCGTTGTAAGTCCCGGAGTGAACCCGAAGATTATCAAGTATTGCAAAAAGAACGGTATTCTCATTATTCCGGGTGTAGCAACAGCATCGGAAATCGAGGAGGCGTTGGATCTAGGTATTCATTTGGTGAAGTTCTTCCCATGTGAGGCTATGGGAGGCATCCGGACCATTGAAGCGCTATCAAGGCCATATCCGGATATGACCTTCTTGCCGTCAGGAGGAATAACCGCGGAAAACATGATGGAATACTTAGAGAATCCGAATGTCATTGCGGTGAACGGATCCTGGCTGATTGAAGATGATTTTCATGAACGGCAGAACTTCGACGAAATTGAAGAGCGGGCGAAAAAAGCTGTCAAACGGATGCTTGGCTTCCGCATCGACCACATCGCAGTGAATTTACCGAAGGATGATTTGGCGGAGCATGCAGCAGCGGATTTTGCCGAACTGTTTGATGAAGAAGTAACGGAAGACGAGCAAAGCTTCAAAGCAGGAGAGATGTTCCAGGCAATGAAGCCGAGCTTACGTGGCCTAATGGGCCATATGGGGGTTAGAACCAATTCACTGGAGCGGGCAGAGTACTATCTTAGCAACCGGGGAGTGGAGTTCGGGCTGGAGAATCACGATTCCATCGAGGAGGATTCCATCTATTTGAATCTGGAAATCGCAGGAACCGCAATACAAGTGCTGCAAAAGCACAATTCCCAGGTATAACCGAAAGGAGATGTAACCATGGCAACAGAAGAAAAAAAGAAGAAGGAATCCTTAGGAATACATTCCATCAGCTTCCGCATTATTGCGGTAGTGCTCATTTGTATTCTTGTGTTTACCCTGTTAAACGTACTGTATATCATTCCGAAATCGAAGGAAGCGGTACAGGCTAGTACGGAAAAGAACATGCAGGATATCGCAACCTTCTCCGCGCTTTTGGTACAGAATGAGATTGATGAATACGGTGTGGACGGTGTGACACCGGAGATTGTAGCGGGAGATATTGCAGGAAAGGGTCTTTCCGGAATTCCTTCCAGTTTCGTCTATGTAGTGAATGAGAGTGGAACCTTCCTCTATCATAAGAATCCGGATAAGATCGGAACCCAGGTCATCAATGCCAACGTACAGGAGTTGTTGAAGCAGATTCCGACCGGAAGTTATCAAGCTACCGGAACCTTCCACTATACCGATGAGAACGGTATCAAGAAGTATACCTCCTATCAGGTAGTTGATTCCGTAGGTTGGGTATGTGTCATTGCGGCAAATGAAACGGAAGTTATGGCCAGCATCAACAAGGTCCGGAACACCAGTATTAATTTCTCCGTTATTATTGCAGTGATCTTAGTATTACTTGGCGTAATTGCATCCAAGCAGATTACCAAACCGATTCTGGTATTGACCAATACCATCAAGCGTACTGGCGATTTGGATTTTTCCTCCAATGACGAGTTGGTACACTTAGAACAGAACAAAGACGAGACCGGCGTTATGGCCCGGGCCGTAGAAGACATGGAGCAGAGCCTTCGTGACATGGTAGGACGTATCAGTGTTACCAGTAGCGAATTGGAAGAGCATGCAACCAAGCTTTCCGAGATTACCTACAAGATTGATTCTGCCAATGCAGACAACTCTGCAACCAGTGAGGAGTTGGCAGCATCCATGCAGGAAACATCCGCTTCGACGGATTTGATCAGTGACAATACCAAGACCATCAAAGAGAATGCGGACAATATTGCAGAAAACGCACAGAACCGTGCAAACGTTGCAAAAGAGATTCGCGTCAAAGCCCAGAAGATTCACGAAGAAACCGTACAGGCTTCCGAGAAGACACAGCATATGTACGAGGAAATCGACGAGCAGGGCAAGGTGGCATTGGAGAAGTCTAAGGCTGTGGAGAAAGTCAACCAGTTGGCAGCAGCCATCCAGGATATTGCAAGCCAGACCAACCTCTTAGCATTGAACGCATCCATCGAGGCAGCCCGTGCAGGCGAGGCCGGAAGAGGATTTGCAGTTGTAGCAACAGAGATTGGTGCTTTGGCAGAGCAGTCTTCCAATACGGTAGCGGATATTATGAATATCGTTGCAGAAGTACAATCTGCAGTAAATGAAATGAGCACATGCCTGCAGCGAACCTTAGATTACTTAAGCAGCGATGTGGCAGCGGATTATTCCAAGTTCTTAGACATCAGTGATCAGTACCAGGAAGATGCCAATGGATTTGCAGAGGGCATGAGTGAAATCTACAACATGATTGGGGAGTTGCAGGAATCCACCACCGAAATCAGTAGCTCCATCGAGGCCATCAGTAAGACCGTTGGTGAGGCAGCAGATGCAGTTACCACCGTTGCAGAGAAAACAACGGATGTTGCAATGCTTTCCACCGGCGTTGTGGATGTGGTATCCCAGACCAAGGATAATTCCACAGAGCTGAAAGATATCAAGGATTCCTTCATCCTTTAAAACTGTTTTCCTGCGTTGACAAATAAAAATCCTGCCGATATAATTCTTGATAGTTATACAGACAAAGGCTAAGAAGGGAAAGAGTACAAGACATCCCCTTTTTTCAGAGAGATATCGGTTGGTGCGAGGTATCAAAAGGCGTTTTGGAATACATCCCGGAGCTTCATAGCTGAACTCATAGTAGGTTATGACGGAGGAGCGCACGTTATCGCGTATAAGGTGATCTAGCGATAGAAGACCGAAGAGGCAGACGTCGAGAGACGGCTGTGAATAAAGGTGGTACCACGGTTTATCCCGTCCTTTATTTCCGTAACAGGAAGTAGAGGACGGTTTTTTATGTCCATACTTCCATAGAGGAACAATAGATTTGATATGGAAAAGGAGAACACAATGGGAATCTATGAAGAACTCGTAGCACGAGGCCTCATTGCTCAGGTAACCAATGAGGACGAAATCAGAAACATGATTAATAACGGTAAGGCAACCTTCTATATTGGGTTTGACTGTACCGCAGACAGCTTGACTGCCGGACATTTCATGGCACTTACGCTGATGAAGCGTCTGCAGATGGCAGGCAACAAGCCAATCGCATTGATTGGTGGCGGAACCACCATGATCGGTGATCCAAGTGGACGTACCGATATGCGTAAGATGTTATCCAGAGAGGATATCGATCACAATGCAGAATGCTTCAAGCGTCAGATGGAGCGATTCATCGACTTTGGCGAAGGCAAAGCCATGATGGTAAACAACGCGGACTGGTTGTTGAATTTGAACTACGTAGACTTGCTGCGTGAGGTAGGCGCATGCTTCTCCGTTAACAACATGCTTCGTGCAGAGTGCTACAAGCAGCGTATGGAGAAGGGCTTAAGCTTCCTTGAGTTTAACTACATGATTATGCAGTCCTACGATTTCTATTACATGTTCCAGAAGTACAACTGTAACATGGAGTTCGGCGGAGACGATCAGTGGTCCAACATGCTTGGCGGTACCGAGTTGATCCGTCGTAAGCTTGGTAAGGACGCACATGCTATGACCATCACCTTGCTTACCGATTCTCAGGGCAAGAAGATGGGTAAGACCGCAGGCAACGCTGTATGGTTGGATCCGAACAAGACCAGCCCATTCGATTTCTATCAGTACTGGCGTAACGTGGATGACGCCGACGTATTGAAGTGCATCCGTATGTTAACCTTCCTTCCGTTAGAGCAGATTGACGAGATGGATAAGTGGGAAGGTGCCGAGTTAAATAAGGCAAAAGAGATTCTTGCTTGGGAGCTTACCAACATGGTTCACGGCGAAGAGGAAGCCAACAAGGCAAGAGAGAGCGCAAGAGCATTGTTCTCTGCCGGAAGTGCTGAGAATATGCCATCCGTACAGGTTGCAGCAGATGCATTCAACGACGGAAGTATTGATATTTTAGGACTTCTTGTGGCAGCAGGTATGGCAACTAGCCGTAACGAGGCTCGTCGTGCGGTAGAGCAGGGCGGCGTTACTGTTAATGGTGAGAAGGTAGAAGATGCCAAGACCACCTATACCAAGGCAGATTTTGCAGAGGAGTTCATCCTGAAGAAGGGTAAGAAGAAGTTTTGTAAGGTAACGGTGTAAGTTATGGCTTGGGAATTTGATGTATTATATTGGTTTCAAAGTATTCACGGACCGATCCAGGATGCATTCTTTTCCTTCATTACCCATTTTGGGGATGCGGGATTGTTCTGGATTGTCATGACATTACTGGTTTTGATTTTTGTAAAAGACAAGCGGGTAGGGGCTACAGCAGCCTTGGCACTGCTATTGGATTTGTTGATCTGCAATATTTGCCTGAAGCCGATGATAGCCAGAGACCGACCGTTTTGGATAGATCCTACCGTTGTGATGTTAGTAACACCGCCGACGGATTATTCCTTCCCATCCGGTCATTCTGCAGCCAGCTTTGCGGCAGCGGTTTCCTTTGTACAGTACAACCGGAAGTGGGGAAGTGCAGCGATAGTGCTTGCAACCCTCATCGCCATTTCCAGATTGTATCTGTTCATCCATTTTCCTACGGATGTATTGGTAGGAATCCTAGTAGGAATCATCTGCGGCTTGTTGTCCGGAATCATAATTCGTGAGGCGTTCCGCCGTTTTGCGAAGGAAAAATAATTTGACAATGGTAGATTTCTTCGATATATTAGTAATCAAATTTGTATACAATATTTCCGTAGGGGAGTAGTTCGCGTTAGATAACGTGATTTGTCAACAATCTCGATTCGAAGGAATCTGGCAAATCTTAATGAATGAGACTTACGTGTGTCCGATGTTGGCACACGTGGAGTCTCTTTTTTATTGTTCCCCTTCGGAAGATGAAAAGAGTGAAGAAAAATGAATTTTGTAGATTTACTGTTGATAGGCGTAGGCCTGTCCATGGATGCCTTTGCGGTGTCGGTGTGTAAGGGTCTTGGAATGACCCGAATCAACAAGAAGCAGTGCTTTTTGATAGCGCTGTTCTTTGGAGGCTTCCAGGCACTGATGCCACTATTGGGTTGGTTTTTGGGATCAACGGTGGCAAGTTATGTTAGTAAAATCGACCACTGGATTGCCTTTGCATTGCTTGGCTATGTGGGTGGCAAGATGGTCTATGATGCCATCAAAGAATGGAAAGAAGATGAGACCCCCGTCGCATTGGATTTACCGTTGCCACTGAAGGAATTGACCATGTTGGCCATTGCGACCAGTATAGACGCTTTTGCGGTAGGAATTACTTTTTCCTTCCTTACGGTGAATATCTGGAAGGCCATCGGAATCATCGGAATTACCACCTTCCTGTTGTCTGCACTAGGGGTGTTTCTGGGGAACATCTTCGGAAGCAAGCTAAAGAGTAAAGCCCAATTGGCAGGAGGAATCATCCTGATTGCTCTTGGAATTCGAATTCTAGTAACCCATTTGTTGGGATTGTCATAAGAGAGGAGATATTATGTTAGTAGCAGGAAAAGCCATTGTACTGTTAGTTGTGGGATTTGTGTTGTTGGTCAAAGGTGCGGATTTCTTCGTTGAAGGAAGTTCCTCCGTGGCAAAGACCTTGAAGGTACCAAGCCTTGTAATCGGTATGACGGTGGTTGCTATGGGAACCAGTTTGCCGGAGTTATCCGTTTCGGTAACGGCTTCTTTGAATAATGCCAATTCCCTGGCAATCAGTAATGTTGTAGGTTCTAATCTTTTTAACTTGATTGTGGTATTAGGAGCCAGCGCATTATTGTGTGATATTCCGGTAAGTCGTGATGTGCTTCGAAGAGATATGCCGTTTTCCATTCTGTGCGCGGTGTTGCTGGTAATCCTAGGCTTCATCGGGAATGGCTTGGGACACATCGATGGAATCATTCTCTTGGTGATCTTCGTGGGATTCTTAGGTGTGATGGTACATTCCGCTTTGAAGGCCCGCAGAAATGCAGCGGAATCCGCAGAAGAAGAGGAAGAGATTAAGGTGCTGCCACTGTGGCAGAGCTTGTTGTTCATTGTTGGCGGTGCGGTTGCCATTAAGTTTGGCGGAGATTTTGTTGTTAATTCCGCAGTTACCATTGCAACCTTGCTTGGAGCAGGCGAGACCTTAATCGGTCTTACCATCGTTGCATGCGGTACTTCCCTTCCGGAACTTGCCACATCTATGGTGGCTGCCAAGAAGAACGAGATGGATATGGCTGTTGGTAATGTGGTTGGATCCAATGTGTTTAATATTCTTTTGATTTTAGGAACCGCAGCAACCATTAGCCCGGTTGCTCTATTGACAGAGAATATCATTGATATTGCAATCCTGGTGGCAGCAAGCCTGCTAATTATGCTCTTTTGCAAGTCTTCCAAGAAGATTGACCGCAAGGAAGGCGTAATTATGTTGATTGCATATGCGATTTTCTTAGGATACATTATTGCACGTGCATATCTTTAATATGTGGATAAGTTTGAAAAATACAGGGGTTATCGTTGAAAAACCCCTGTATTTTGTTATAATAAACTGGTATTTATGGGGCAGGAGGTAAGAACATGGACTTTTTTGATCGTATTGGTGAGACAATTACACAGGTTGGAAATGTTGCAGGCCAGAAGGCCAAGGATGTTTCCGAGTTTGCCAAGTTGACCGGTGAACTTCGCAGCCTGGAGAAGAAACAGCAGGATTTATATATCGAGCTGGGTAAGAAATATTTCGAAGAGCATGGAGACAGCAAGGAAGAAGCAGTGGAAGCACTGAAGGAGATTGCTGCTGACGTAGAGCATCTGAAGGACCAGATTGCCGGTCTTAAGGGCGGAGACCCTTGTCCGAACTGCGGCGCAGTTGTTCCGAAGGGTTCCAAGTTCTGCAATTCCTGCGGAGCCAAGATGAGTATCTTCGAGGATGATGAAGAAGAAACAACGGAAGAGGAATAAGGTACATGAACAACAAAGGTAAATTTTACATGACAACAGCCATTGCCTATACATCCGGCAAGCCGCATATCGGCAACAGCTATGAGATTGTTTTGGCTGACTGTATTGCACGTTATAAGAGAGCAGACGGATATGATGTTCGCTTCCAGACCGGTAGTGATGAGCACGGCCAGAAGATTGAGACACGCGCCATCGAAGAGGGTGAGTCACCGAAGGAATTCGTTGATGAGACTGCAGGATGCATTAAGCATTTGTGGGATTTGATGAATACTTCTTATGACCGTTTCATTCGTACCACGGATGCAGACCATGAGAAGCAGGTACAGAAGATTTTTAAGAAGCTCTATGATCAGGGTGACATCTATAAGGGTTCCTACGAGGGATTATATTGTACCGAGTGTGAGGCTTTTTATACCAAGTCTCAGGTAACGGAAGACGGTAAGTGCCCGGTTTGCGGCGGTAACGTACATCCGGAGAAGGAAGAAGCATACTTCTTCAAGATGACCAAGTACGCAGATCAGTTAATTGAATATATCAATACCCATCCGGAATTCATTCAGCCGGTATCCCGTAAGAATGAGATGATGAACAACTTCTTACTTCCGGGATTGCAGGATTTGTGTGTTTCCCGTACGTCCTTCAAGTGGGGAATCCCGGTAGATTTCGATCCGGATCATGTGGTATACGTTTGGCTGGATGCACTGACCAACTACATTACCGGCGTTGGATATGATGCAGAAGGCAATTCTTCCGACATGTACAAGAAGTACTGGCCGGCTGATTTGCACTTAATCGGTAAGGACATTATTCGTTTCCATACCATTTATTGGCCAATCTTCTTGATGGCATTGGGCGAGCCTTTGCCGAAGCAGATTTTCGGACATCCTTGGTTGTTACAGGGTGGCGAGAAGATGTCTAAGAGCAAGGGTAACGTAATCTATGCGGACGATTTGGTAGATTTATTTGGCGTAGATGCAACCCGTTATTTCGTTGTACATGAGATGCCATTCGAGAACGACGGTGTGATTACCTGGGAGCTTTTGGTTGAGCGAATCAATGCAGATTTGGCAAACACGTTGGGTAACCTGGTAAATCGTACCATCTCCATGAGCAATAAGTACTTTGACGGTGTAGTAGCCGACAAGGGTGTTAGCGAAGCAGTAGACGATGACTTGAAGAGTGTGGTATGCGGTGCATACGATAAGGTGGAGAAGCTGATGGACAACCTTCGTGTTGCCGATGCGTTAAGCGAGATTTTCACCGTATTCAAGCGTTTGAATAAGTATATCGACGAGACAGAGCCTTGGGTACTTGCCAAGGATGAGGCGAAGCAGGATCGACTGGCTACGGTTCTCTACAACTTAACCGAAGGAATCATCATGGGAGCTTCCCTGTTGGCACCATTCCTTCCGGAGACCGGCGAGCGTATCGCATCCCAGTTGAATACCTCTCTTCGTGAATTCGATACCTTACATGAGTTTGGTTTGTATCCAAGCGGCAACAAGGTAACCGATGCACCGGAGATTTTGTTCGCACGTCTCGACAAGGAAGAGACCTTAGCCAAGGCGGAGGCCATTCAGGCACGTCAGCGCGAGGAGTTCCTTGCACACCAGAAGAAAGCAAGAGAGAATCTTGTGAAGGCAGGACGTATGACAGCAGAAGAAGCAAAAGCATTGGAGCAGGCTGAGAATCCTGCTGCAGTAGGTGAGGAAGAAGGCATCGATATTGAGGCGAAGCCGGAAATCACCTTCGATGATTTTGAAAAATTACAGTTCCAGGTAGGCGAGATTATCGCTTGTGAGGCAGTGGAGAAGTCTAAGAAGCTGCTTTGCTCTCAGGTACGTATCGGTTCCCAGGTGAAGCAGATCGTATCCGGAATCCGCAAGTACTACTCTCCGGAGGAGATGGTAGGTAAGAAGGTTATGGTTCTTGTGAACTTAAAGCCGGCCAAGCTTGCAGGAGTTCTGTCTGAGGGTATGTTATTGTGTGCAGAGGATGCAGAGGGTAACTTAGCACTTCTGACACCGGAGAAGAACATGCCGTCCGGAGCAGAAATCGCATAAAGACTTAGAAGACGCCTGTTGTTTCCTCATAGAGCAACAGGCGTATTTTTATGGAGAAACCAAATGATATTTGAAACACACGCCCATTATGATGATGAACAGTTTGAGGAAGATCGGGAAGAACTGTTAAGGCGGTTACCAAAAGAGAATATTGAGACTGTCATCAATGTGGGAGCATCTTTTGCCGGGGCGAAGAACTCTTTTGCGTTGGCACATCAGTATCCGTATATCTATGCTGCAGTGGGAGTTCATCCTAGCAATATCGAGGATTTGTCAGAGGAGACCATGGAAGAACTTCGTACCATGGCAAGGGATAAGAAGACGGTAGCCATCGGAGAGATTGGCTTGGACTATTATTGGGACAAAGAGCCTGATGTGCAGCAGGCCCAGCGGGAATGGTTTCGTCGGCAGTTGCAACTGGCCAAAGAGGTTTCTCTTCCTGTGATTATTCATTCCAGAGACGCAGCGGCAGACACCATGACCATCATGAAGGAAGCTCATGCCATGGGAATTCCGGGAGTCATTCATTGTTACTCTTATTCTGTGGAGCAGGCGATTGAGTATGCCAAGATGGGCTACTATATTGGCGTTGGTGGCGTTGTTACCTTTAAGAATGCCAAGAAGTTGAAGGAGACTGTCGCACAGCTTCCGCTGAAGCAGATTCTGTTGGAGACGGATTGTCCCTATATGGCGCCGGAGCCGTTTCGCGGCATGCGTAATGATTCTACGTATATTCCATACGTGATAGAGACCATTGCAAAAATCAAAGAAATCACGCAAGATGAAGTTATGATTACAACCCGGGAGAACGCAAGATCCCTGTTTACACGAGTGAAGTAAGGAGAGCATATGGCAACACTTGGAAATCGAGCACATACCAATGCAATATTGGAAAAATACGGATTCCGTTTTCAGAAGAAGTTCGGACAGAATTTCCTGATTGATGAGATGATTCTTGAGGATATCATCGATGCAGCGGACATTACCAAGGATGATGTGGTGGTGGAAATCGGACCGGGAATCGGAACCATGACCCAGTATCTGTGTGAGCAGGCCGGCAGTGTGTTAGCGGTAGAGATTGATACCAATCTGATTCCGATTTTGTCAGAGACCTTAGCAGAGTATGACAATGTGGAGATTTTGAACGAAGATATTCTGAAGGTGGATTTGACGGATTACGTGAAGGCCCATGGGAACAAACCGTTGAAGGTGGTTGCAAACCTTCCGTACTATATTACCACCCCGATTATTATGGGACTCTTAGAGAGTGATCTGCCATTGGCTTCCATTACGGTTATGGTCCAGAAGGAAGTGGCAGAGCGTATGCAGGAAGGCCCGGGCACCAAGGATTACGGCGCATTATCTCTTGCGGTTCAGTACTACAGTAAGCCGGAGATTGTGGCCATTGTCCCGAAGACCTCTTTTATTCCACAGCCGAAGGTAGACAGTGCAGTGATTCGTTTGGATATCTACGAACAGCCGCCGGTGGATTGTAAGAATCCCAAGATGATGTTTCAGATTATCCGTGCGGCATTCAACCAGCGTCGGAAAACTTTGATGAATGGGTTGAATAATGCCGGAATCCTTCCGATAAACAAAGAGAACTTAGCAGAAATCCTTACGGGTATGGGCTTACCGGAGTCTGTTCGCGGGGAACAGCTGACCTTAGCACAGTTTGCCGCTCTTGCAGATGCCGTTTGTGAGCATGGAAAAAATACCCGCTAGACGATATAATAGAGATGTAGTCAAAGACATATCTTGAATTCACGGAATCGGAGAATTGTATGGATATCAGTGTGTATCGCAGTGATATACAAGCTTATATTGAGGACATCAGAGACCGTAGGTTGAGTAGTCCTGCAGACGTTATCAGTCACTGCAACAAGATTGAAGCATACGGACGGGAGATAGGGGAAAGTGCATTGATTGGCTTTGCCACTTTTTCGCGTGCAGAAGTATACTTCCAACTGAATGACATGAGCAAGTTCTACAACGAGATACTTGCGTGCATGGGCCCCATGGAAGAAGTGCAGGAATGGGGCTATCTTGCGGTAGCCAACAATATGCTCGGAATCATGTCTTATACCCGTGGAGATTCTCCAATTGCAGTGGATTACTATATTAAGGCCATTCGCATCTGTAAGCAGTATCACCTGCCGGATATCGAATGGAAGGTTCATATGAACTTAGGCAACCTCTACAGCAACGTACAGGCCGGCAAAGAGGCCATTATGCACTTAAGAGAGGGTCTTACCTATATCAATCAGCACACCGAATCCCCAACCTATGTGTTAGATTTGTCCGCAGCCTGTGTGGGCATGGGCAAGGCTTATATTGTACTGGGGGATTATGAGAGCGCCATGCAGTACTACACCCGTTTGGAGCGGGAGTGTTTGCCATACTTATTGGAGGTAGGCAAGATTCCGGTCTATGCATTCGGTGCGATGCTCTTTTACCGTAGAGAGCAGGAGGAATCCTGTCAGCAGTGCATCAAAGAGATGGTGCATATTATCCGCAACCAGAACTTCCCAATCATGGAGTTCATCGATGAGGTGGTGGATTTCCTACAGGTGCTCCTTGCCAAAAAAGAATACGAAATTTATCGGGAATTGTCTCCGATTATTATGGATTTGGCGGCCAGAACCGAAGTGCGGAATATGCAGCGCAGACTTCTTACCCTTGAGATTCAGTATTGCCAGGAAATCGGTGATGAAATGAATTACGAGAAGAAAGCAGCGCAGTTCTATGAATTATCCCGCTTGCAGGAACGGGAAAATAATCTGATGATTTCCAGCATGATAACCATGCGGTTGAATTTCTATAATTTGGTGGACGAGCATCGGGAGACGTTAAGCCAGAGGGAACAATACCAGAAGAAGTCCGAGACGGATCCTCTGACCGGTATGTATAATCGTCTGAAGATTAATGAATTCGGCGAAGAAGCGTTCCGCCGGGCGATTGCCAACAAGGTAGGCATCGGTGTAGAGATTTTGGATATTGATTTCTTTAAGGAATTCAATGATAACTACGGACATCAGGCCGGAGACAAATGTATCCAGTTCATCGCGGACAGTATCTTGTCGTTACGTCGTCACCCGGGTGTCTTCTGTGCCCGATACGGCGGAGATGAGTTCGTTATTATTTACGAAGGACGTACGGCCCAAGAGGTTTTTGCCATTGCCAAGGAATTAAAATCCACCATTGTTGGTGCCAAGTACGAGCACAAGTTCAGTCGCTCCAAGTCCGGTATCGTTACAATCTCTCAGGGAATCTTCTGGCATGTTCCGGAAGAGGGCCAGACCATGTGGAATTATTTACATGAGGCAGACAACCTGTTGTACAAGGTAAAACGTACCTCCAGAAACAGTATCATGTTAGGACAGGACTTCGATGTGGAAGAGGCAGAAGCCATCCACGAAGCCGGAGATGTGTTTGATACAGAGAAGCAGATGACGGCAGTTGCAGCCCCGGTGGACGATTTACTGAATTTACCGGATACATCTATTTAACAACAAAGCTTCCCCAAGAACGGGGAAGCTTTCTTTTATTCTTTCGATTCTTCGTTTTCTTCGGAAGCAGCATCCGCTTTTTCGGCTTCCTTTTGGGCGGCTTTTTCCACCCGCAAATCCTTAAAAAAGTTGGTTAAAAGAGAAGAGGTCTCTTCTCCCAAAACCCCGCGGATGACCTCACACTGATGATTGAAACCTGCCATATCCAGAAGGTTAATGACACTTCCTGCACAACCGGCTTTTGGATTCATACTGCCAATGACCACGGTAGGAATTCTGGCTTGTACAATAGCACCGGCACACATAGGACAAGGTTCTAAGGTCACATAGAGGGTACAGTCCTCTAAGCGCCAGTCCTTCACCTTCTTGCAGGCATCCCGAATCGCGTCAATCTCGGCGTGTTTTAACACCGACTTGTCGGTGTTGCGGCGGTTATAGCCTTTGGCAATGACTTTGCCCTCCCGAACGATGACGCAACCAATGGGAACTTCCCGAATGGCAGCGGCTTTTTGGGCTTCTTTGATGGCCATTTGCATATATTTTTCCCGGAGCTTTTGCTCCTTATCTTTATCGTGTGCTTCTTTGGCAGCAGCCAGCGTATCTTTGATACTCATACGAATCTCCTGTTCAAATTGTGAAATACTACTGTTATTTTATCGGAAAAAGCGATAAATTTATAGATAGAATAGGAAAGGAATCGGGGAGATGAATACAAAGTATGAAACAGACTCCATGATCATGCGGATTTGCAACCGGAAGGATGCGCCGATGGTATTGGATTTCTACAAGCGTAACCTGGAAGACTTTGCGAAGTATGAACCATTGTCTTTCCCATCCGCTACCCAGCTGCGCTTCCATGAAGATGTGCTGCAGTATGAGTATGATGCCTTTATCAAGGGACAGATGATGCGATTCTATCTCTTCGAGAAGAACAATCCGCTGAAGATTATCGGAACGGCAAGCTATCGGAATATTACCGGAACCTATTATTCCTGCTGCCAGTTAGGATACAAGATGGATGCGAAATATCGGCGCAAAGGGTACATGCATGAGGCATTGGAGCTTGGAAATGAGCTGATGTTTCGTGAGATGTCTTTGCATCGTATTGAAGCCATTGTTATGCCGGATAATACACCTTCCATGAAGCTGTTGGAAGGCCTGGGATTCGAGCAGGAAGGCCTTCTTCGGGACAAGATATATCTGAATGGATGTTGGCAGGATCATTACATGTATGCCAAGATTAATCGGGAGGAGCGGGTCTTTGTTTGACAATCCCGCCCAAAGCCTGTACAATGATGACTTGCCGGAGCTGCCCTTTGCAAGTGGCGTTGATATCCGGGTCTTGCGCGATGGGATGCCGCGAACCGTGTCAGGTCAGGAATGAAGCAGCACTAAGTGGATGGTCTCATGTGCCGTGAGGGTGCCTGGGTTGAGTTAACTGCAGAGGTAACGTCCGGCTTTTGTTTTTGGTTAATGATACAAAATACCGCCAATTTTTTTGGCGGTATTTTTATTGTGGGAAAAACAGGAATCTCTTACAATGAGAACGATTACAGAGAAGTTTCATTGGAAGGGGTATCCTATGACGATTAAAGACGTAGCAAACATGGCCGGAGTTTCCACTGCGGCAGTGAGTAGATATTTAAACGGCGGTTCCTTGAGCAATGAAAAAAAGGAAGCCATTCGTGCCGCTATCGAGAAGACCGGATATCGTCCGTCTCTGACCGCAAGAGGCATGCGTACCGGTACCATGAACCAGATTGGAATTATCGTACCGCGAATTCATTCCTATTCTGTAAGCCAGATTTTAGAGGGCATCACGGATGTGATTAACTTAGCGGATTATATGCCAATCTTAGGATGCACCAATGACAGAGAGGACAAGGAGCCGGATTATGTGCGCCTGATGTCCGGCAATCACGTCGCCGGCGTCATCCTGATGGGAACCATGATGAGCCCGGCCAAGCAGGATATTTTGCTGGAGCAGGATATTCCGCTGGTAATCACGGGACAGAATTTCAAGGGGTTCCCATGCGTTTATCATGATGATTTCCACGCCATGGAAGAATTGACCAAACGCCTGATTCAGAGAGGAAGACGAAACATCTGCTACATTGGAGTAACAGAGAAGGATTTACAGGCCGGACTGGCCAGACGCAAAGGCTTTGAATCTGCGGTAGCGAAGGAAAAGGACGTCAAATACATCATTAAAAAAGCAGACTTCGATGCCCAAAGCGGTTATGATGCTGCCAAGGAGGCATTATCTTCGGATGCAACCATCGACGGAATCATCTGTGCAACCGGTAATGCGGCCAACGGTGCATTGCAGGTGTTGTATGAGAAAAATCTGCGTATCGGAGATGAGATTAGTATCGCTGCCGTAGAAGACAGCTGGATGAATCAAGTGGCCAAGCCGCAGCTGTCTACCGCGCATTTTTACTATCGTCAATGCGGCCAGGACGCAGCCAAGATGCTTTTGGAGAAAATCGGAAATACCGAGGAGTCCGTTTTGGCCCGTCAGGTTTGCCTGAATTACACCATTGTAGACCGTGGTTCTATCTGACAATTCCTGTTTGTACTCATAATTATCCTATGCTATATTTAATGAGAAGATTTTTTGAAAGGGTAGTTTTTCAATGGGTGCACAGGATCGAACAGAGGAAGTCTTAAGAGAAATACATGTGCTTTTTTCTAAGGCGCAGCCATATAACGACAGCAAGAAGCGTGTTGTCATTGAGAAGTCCAAGATGATGGACCTTCTAAAGGAACTCAACGATTGCATGTACGACATGATGGAAGAGCATGAGCTGACGGTGCAGAGCCGTGACAAGGCCAATCGCAAGCTGCAGAAGCAGGGCGACGATATGGTCTTCGAAGCGCGCAAGAATGCAGAAGATGTTTATGCTGCATCTTTGATGTATTCCGATCGGGCGTTGGCCGAGATTCAGGATATCATGAAAGAGACGGAAGAGCGTATTGACGCCGTCCATCAGGAATTGATCGAGCGCATTCGTGAAGAGAAACGTATCGTCAAAGAAAATCAATATGAACTCAAATCCCAGCTTCAGGACATGATTGATACCCAGAAGTATCTGCGCCTGATTGAGGAGGAGAACGTTCGTCGCAAAAAGGAAAAGGATAGTTCATCCGCAACTCCAACCGCAAATCCATATGCTGATATTAAGCCGGAGATTCATATCAACGAAGAGTATTTCCGTGCCAATGGTCTGTCCATTGACGGAGAAGATACGCCGGCAGAGTCTGCCCTTTCCGAAGAGGAAATCGCATCCATGCAGGCAGCAGATTTAGATGCAGAGTATTTCGATTGGAAGGAAGAGGAAGAGAAGAAGGACAATGAGACCAGCGAGCCTCGGAAGGTTTTCTCTCTCTTCGGGAAAAAGGAAAAGTAAGAAAGGTACGGAGGAATCAACATGAAACTGTATGAAAACGGAGTATACCTGGTCAATGGGAATACGTTAGTAGAAGACGGCCCGGATGCCAAGGCAGCCATTGCCAAGCAGGTGGGACGGGAAGTCTCCAAAGAAGAAGCTGCCAAGGCCACCATTGCCTACGGTATTTTAGAAGAACACAATGTGTCCGGAAACATGGATGCATTGCAGATTAAGTTTGATAAGATTACGAGCCATGACATTACCTATGTCGGAATTATTCAGACGGCTCGTGCATCCGGATTGGAGAAGTTCCCAATCCCGTATATTTTGACCAACTGCCATAACAGTCTTTGTGCGGTTGGTGGAACCATCAATGAAGATGACCACATGTTCGGACTCTCCTGCGCGAAGCGCTATGGCGGAATCTATGTACCACCGCATCAGGCGGTTATTCATCAGTTTGCCAGAGAGATGTTAGCCGGCGGCGGCAAGATGATTTTAGGATCCGATTCCCACACCCGTTATGGTGCACTTGGTACCATGGCAGTGGGCGAAGGCGGACCGGAGCTGGTAAAACAGCTGTTGAATAAGACGTATGATATTGCAAGACCGGACGTGGTCGGTGTGTATATGACCGGATCTCTTCGTCCGGGTGTTGGACCGCAGGACGTAGCCCTTGCTATTATCGGCGAAGTATTTGCCAAGGGTTACGTGAAGAACAAGGTGATGGAGTTCGTTGGTGAAGGTGTGAAGAACTTAAGCGTGGATACCCGAATCGGTATCGACGTTATGACCACCGAGACCACCTGCTTATCTTCCATTTGGAAGACAGATGACGCGGTACGTGAGTACTATGATATCCATGGCCGTGTGGAAGAGTATAAGGAATTGAACCCGGGACAGGTAGCATATTATGACGGCATGATTGAAATCAACTTGGATGAGATTAAGCCAATGATCGCAATGCCGTTCCATCCGAGCAATACCTATACGATCGAAGAGCTGAAGGCAAACCTGATGGATATTCTCGATGATTGCGAGAAACGTGCGAAGGTAAGTTTAGACGGACAGGTGGACTTCACTTTGAAGGATAAGGTTCGCAACGGTAAGCTCTATGTGGACCAGGGAATTATTGCAGGTTGTGCCGGTGGTGGATTTGAGAACATTACCGATGCAGCAGATATTTTGAAGGGTGCCAGCATCGGACCGGATGAGTTTACGTTAAGCGTATATCCGGCAAGTACACCAATCTACATGGAGTTGGTGAAGAACGGATGCGTTGCAACCTTGATGGAGACCGGTGCCATTGTGAAGACCGCATTCTGCGGCCCGTGCTTCGGCGCAGGAGATACGCCGGGTAACAACGGATTCTCCATTCGTCACTCTACACGTAACTTCCCGAACCGTGAAGGTTCTAAGTTACAGAATGGTCAGATTGCATCCGTTGCGCTGATGGATGCCCGCTCTATTGCAGCAACGGCTGCGAATAAGGGTTATCTGACTGCGGCAGATGAAATCGATGTGAATTACACCAAGCCGAAGTATTACTTTGATAAGAACATTTACGCAAACCGCGTATTTGATAGCCACGGCGTAGCAGATCCAAGCCAGGAAGTGAAGTTTGGACCGAACATTAAGGACTGGCCGGCTATGAGCGCATTGCCGGAGCATATGATTTTGAAGGTGGTATCCGAGATTCATGATCCGGTAACGACCACCGATGAGCTGATTCCATCCGGAGAGACTTCTTCTTATCGTTCCAACCCACTTGGTCTTGCGGAGTTTACCTTATCCCGTAAGGACCCGGCATATGTTGGACGTGCGAAGGAAGTGCAGGCCGGACAGAAGGCAATTGAAGCCGGAAGTGCACCGGAAGAAGCATTACCGGAAGTTGCAAACGTAATGGATGCAATTCGCGGAAGCTACGGGGATGCCAGCTGGAAGAACATCGGCATCGGAAGCACCATTTTTGCAGTGAAGCCGGGAGACGGTTCTGCACGTGAGCAGGCAGCCAGCTGCCAGAAGGTACTTGGCGGATGGGCAAACATCGCCAATGAATATGCAACCAAGAGATATCGTTCCAACCTGATTAACTGGGGAATGTTGCCATTCACCATTCCGGAAGGGGCATTGCCGTTTGCGAACGGAGATTATCTCTTTGTTCCGAACATCCGCGAAGCGATTAGCTCCAAGAAGACAGAGATTGAAGCTTATGTGGTAAAAGACGGAGCAATGAAGCGCTTTGATTTACAGATGGGCGCATTAACGGATGATGAGCGTGAGATTATTTTGGATGGTTGCCTCATCAATTATTACAGAGCACATAATTAAGCGTAGTCCTGCCAGAGGTTTTCCCTCTGGCAGATTGTGCAAGAAACGGAGATTGTTATGTCAGAAGAAACAAAACGCGAAGAATCCAAGTCCAAGGTCAGAGACGATTACCGACGTTATCAGGGGCTGATGTGGACGGCGATTGTTGCAGCGGTACTCATTATCATTTTTTATTTTTGCGTGCAGCGTTATCAGGGACTTCTGGCAGGATTGTCCACTTTATCTATGATTTTTCAGCCGATTATTATCGGTCTTGTCATGGCGTTCTTAATGAACCCGATTATGAAGTTCCTAGAGGAGAAGTTGCTACCGTTCTTTTTGAAGAAGACAAAGAACGAGCGACGCACCAAGCAGCGGATTCGTGCACTTACATCCGTGATTGCATTGCTTTTACTGCTTAGTATTGTATTTCTATTCTTTGCGGTGGTTGCCCCTATTTTTGTAGAGACATTAAATGATCTGGTTCGCAATGTGAACGAAAAGGTCTACAACGTGTTGGATTGGGCCAATGATATCACCAAGGGTAGATTCGAGAAGCAGATTCTCGGAGCAAAAGACGATGAGAAGATTACCTATGCAATTAATACTGCCGTAGGCTTCATCCGCTCCTATTTTGATTTGGGCGAGCAGGAGCAGGTAGTGAACATGGTGACCCGCCTGGGAATCTCCATCGGTCGTACCGTCTTTAATTTCTTCATCGGAATTGTGGTATCCGTGTACACCTTAATGAGCAAAGAGAAGTTCAAGGCACAGATAAAGAAGCTGTTGTACGGAATCTTCGATCCAAACTGGGCCAATGTCTTTGTTCGAATCGGACGAAAGACCGACGATGTTTTTTACGGATTTATCATTGGCAAGATTATAGATTCCATTATCATCGGCGTGATTTGTTACATCAGTATGTTGATTATGCAGATGCCATATGCGGTGCTGTGTTCCGTAATCATCGGCATTACCAATATTATTCCGGTATTTGGACCGTATATCGGAGCGGTACCGACGGTCATCATTATTTTCGTGAATAACCCGATGCAGGGTATTTACTTTCTGTTGTTTGTGTTGATTTTACAACAAATTGACGGCAACATTATCGGACCGAAGATTCTTGGAGAAAACACGGGACTGTCCTCCTTCTGGGTGGTTCTGGCCATTGTTGTGGGTGGAGGATTGTTCGGTGTACCGGGCATGATTATCGGTGTACCGATGATGTCTGTGATTTATTATATCTGCGGCGAAGTGGCAACCTATCTGCTGCAGCGTCGGAATCTGCCAACCGAGACAGAGGCCTATGTTGATGTGCGGGAAGTAGATCCGGGGACCAATCAGCTGGTGCTAAAGGATGCATCTGATGAGAAGCCGAAGAAGCACTCCCGTCGAAACAAGAAGAGCGAAGTGACAAAAGAGGAAAAAGAAGCAGACCCAGAGGAGAGCGAAGAGCCATAGAAGCTTGGGGTTACGGTTTTTGACATCAAATTAGCCGTATGATACACTGAAAAAAACTGTATTTACAGGGGAATTAATCCTTCTAGAGGTGGATGAAGTGGACAAATTAGAGTATAGTACCCGGCTGGATGAAATCAAGAGATACGTACGACAGGGGAAACAGGATGAAGCGTTGGATTTATTGGATGGAACCAACTGGCGCAAAGTCCATAACGTCAATATATTACTGAAAGCAAGTGAGCTGTATGAGGCATGCGGTGCTTATGAGGAGGCGCGGGAGCTATTGGAAGTTGCCCATGAGCGTTCTCCAATCGGTCGTATGATTATATACCGATTGGCACTGATATCGATTGAGCTGAAGGCGATTGATGAAGCGAAGGAATACTATGATGAATTCGTGGAGATTGCACCTCATGACAGCTTGAAGTATATCATCAAGTATAAGCTCAACGAAGCCAAGGGTTCCGATGATCAGACCCTTATTGCAATCTTAGAGGAGTTACGGTCTCATGATTTGATTGAGGAGTGGCTCTTTGAGTTGGCATGCTTATATCGCAAAACAACCCAGGTAGACAAGTGCATAGAGATCTGCGACGAAATCGCATTGTGGTTCGGAGACGGACCATATGTAGAGAAGGCGTTGGAGATGAAGATGCTTTATCATCCGTTGGATAAACAACAAGAGGATAAGTATCGCCATTTTCAGCAGCGAAGAGACGGAATTACCGAGATTCGTCCGGAAGAAGTGGCATACGGCAATGGTGAGATTTTAAGCCATTCTATTACCATTCCAAAGGTGGAGTTGAAGCCGGAGCGTTTCAATACCGTGAACCTTCAGGCAGAGATTAAGAAGAACATCGAAGAAATCATGCAGGCAACAGAAGCCGGCGAGATTTCCGAGAATATGGAAATCATCAAGAATTTGGTAGAAGAGATTCCATATCTTCAGGTGACCGGAGAGCTTCCGGCAGAAGAACTGGAGAATGTGGGCGAAGAGGAAGCGGCAGAACCGCAGTCTTTGAATACCAAGTTCCAGGAATATCTTGCAGAAGAATACGATGGTCAGATGAGTCTGTACATGCCAACCCAGCAGGTGGCAGAGCGTCAGATTCAGGGACAGTTATCCATTCAGGATGTGATGGATAATTGGGAGAAGACCCGTCGTGCGGCAGAGGCAGCATTGCAGGATGCACAGCAGAAAGATTTGGAGCGCCAGAAGGCAAGAGCGTTATATGAAGCGAACCAGATTATGGATCGTTTGGTTGGCGCAATTCCGAAGTTGGATGCCGGAGTTGCTCCGGAAGAATTATTAAAAGAGGAATATCTCTCCAAGGAACCGGAAGCAGAGCTTCCGATGGAGATGCCGAAGGAAGAGTCGGTAGCAGAAGAAGTTTTGCAGCCGGAAATGCCGGTTGAGCCGGAAGAGGCGAAGGCTCTGAAGGAACAGCGTACATTCTCCATCCCTACCCTCGAAGGTGGCGTAGGCTTGGAGATTCCTGTGATTGAAGCCGGCGCAGCAACGGTGGCAGGAGTGGCTGCAGCAACAGGTGTAGCGAAGGCTGCAGAAAGTGCTGCGAAGGTGGGCTTGTCCCATGAAGCGGCAACCCAGTGGACACCATCTGAGTTAGAAGAGGATCCGGCTGCGCAGTTGTTCGAGGATGTGAATCATATGCTCCAGAAGGAGATTGACCGCATCGTTGCAGAAGACCGGGTGACAGAGGAGAAGCCGCAGGAAGAGGTTCCTGTAGAAGAGCCGCTACCTGAAATTGAACCGGTCGTAATCGAAGAAGAGCTTCCGATGGAAGAGACCGAAACAGAAATCGGAGACTTGCATATCGGCGACGACAACGAAGAGATTTTGGCAGAAGCCATGTTACCGCAGCAGCCGGAGGAAGAGACCCCACAGCCGCAGGTTGCAGCAAAGCCGGATTTTGGTGTAACCGGAGAAATTCGTCTCGATGAGGATGAAGAAGAGAGCCCTGAGGACAATGCCCTTTCTGTAATTATTGCCGAAGAAATCCAGGAAGAGTTGCAGGCGATGGGTGTCGAAGATGAAGATGCCGGCGTATACCGCAAAGAATTAACGGATGAGGAGAAGGATGTATTTGCATACTTCACCCCAATTGAAGGTATGGAAGCTGCATTGGCCCGTATTATCGACGGTACCAAGAACCATCTTTTGAATGATGCCGGATCCAAGACCGGAAACATCATTATTCAGGGCGGCAAAGGAAGCGGAAAGTCTACCTTATGTACGGACGTGGTACGTCTTCTCCAGAAGGAGATTCACTTACCGGCAGGCAACGTAGGCAAGATTGACGGAGCCAAGTTGAACGAGAAGAACGTGGTAGAGCTGTTCCAGAAAATCCAGGGCGGCTGCCTCATGATTGAGAATGCAGGCAAACTCGAGCGGGAGACCGTGTTGAATTTGTCCTTGATTATGGATAGTGACACCTCCGGAATTCTGGTGATTTTAGAGGATACCCGTATGGGTATTGATCGGGTGTTATCCTATAACCCGAATTTTACCAAGAAGTTTACCCAGCGTATTGAGATTCCGATTTTATCCATCGATGAACTGGTAAACTTCGGTAAGACATACGCTGCAGACCTAGGCTACATCATCGATGAGATGGGTGTGCTGGCATTGTATAATGAGATCAATCTGATTCAGCGATTGGATCACCCGACCTACTTGACCGAGGTGAAGGAAATCGTGGACAGCGCCATCAACAATGCAAGCGCCGGCGGTATTAAGGGAGTATTTGGCCGCTTAGGTACCAAGCGTTATGATGAATCCGGCAATATTATTTTGCACGAGAAGGATTTTCAGTCACAATACTAAGCCGCAAGGCAGAACATAGGAGATGAGGGGTAATGCATAATTTTACAGAGATGGACAGCTATCTGTTCGGACAGGGCACCCATTATGAAATCTTTAAGAAGATGGGCGCACATCCGGTAGAACAGGACGGTGTCAAAGGTGTGGTATTCGATGTATGGGCGCCGCACGCAACAGCAGTCAGCGTCATTGGAGAGTTCAACGGATGGGATGAGACCAAGCACATGATGGAGCGGGTCGATCCGGCAGAGATGGGTGTGTATGAGTGTTTTATTCCGAAGGCCAAAGTCGGACAGCTCTACAAGTTCTTGGTGTATACCGCAGATGGCCGCAAGCTCTATAAGGCAGATCCGTTTGCCAATATGGCAGAGCTTCGACCGGCGACGGCATCCCGGATTGCGGATGTCGAAGGCTTCCGTTGGTCGGATAGCGCATGGATGAAAAAGCGAGAGGCGGCAGAACCATATTATGAGCAGCCCCTGGCAATCTATGAAGTCCATCCGGGTTCCTGGAAGCGCCATCCCGGAAGAGAGGACGATGGATTCTACACCTATAAGCAGTTCGCAGAGAGTCTGGCAGATTATGTAACAGAGATGGGATACACCCATGTAGAATTGATGGGCATTTCAGAGTATCCATTTGACGGGTCCTGGGGATACCAGGTTACCGGATATTATGCACCGACTTCCCGTTACGGATCTCCGAAAGATTTTATGTATCTGGTGAATTACCTTCACAAGAAGGGCATCGGTGTTATCCTAGACTGGGTACCGGCCCATTTTCCGAAGGATGCCCATGGCTTGGCAGACTTTGACGGCTCCCCGTTGTACGAATACGCAGACCCGAAGAAGGGAGAGCATCCGGATTGGGGAACCAAGATTTTTGATTACGGCAAAAACGAAGTCAAAAACTTCTTAATCGGCAGTGCCATCAATTGGATTGAGAATTACCACATCGATGGATTGCGTGTTGACGCAGTGGCATCCATGCTGTACCTAGACTACGGCAAGGAGGCCGGCCAGTGGATTGCCAACAAGTACGGTGGCAATGAGAATCTGGAAGCCATTGAGTTTTTCAAGCATATCAATACCTTAATTACCGGACGGTATAAGGGTGTTGTAATGATTGCAGAAGAGTCCACAGCCTGGCCGAAGGTAACCGGCAAGGTAGAAGAAGGCGGATTGAACTTCTCCTACAAGTGGAACATGGGATGGATGCATGACTTCTTGGATTACATGAAGTTAGATCCGTATTTCCGCAAGGACAATCATAACAAGATGACCTTCGCCATGAGCTATAACGAGTACGAGAAGTATATTCTGGTATTGTCTCATGATGAAGTGGTGCATTTGAAATGCTCCATGATCAATAAGATGCCTGGCTTAGAAGATGATAAGTTTAAGAATCTGAAAGCGGGATACGCATTTATGATGGGACATCCCGGCAAGAAGCTTCTGTTCATGGGCCAGGATTTTGCACAGCTTCAGGAATGGAGCGAGAAGCGTGAGCTGGATTGGTTCTTATTGGAGAACCCGAAGCACCGCGGAATTAACGAATGGATGAAGGCGTTACTTCATATATACAGGAAGTATCCGGCCAGCTATCAGCAGGATATTAACTGGAACGGTTTCGAGTGGATCAATGCCAACGATTCCTATCGTGGAATATTTAGTTTTGTGCGGAAGCCCTATGATGGAAGCAAGCGCTTATTGTACGTATGCAATTTTACGCCGATGGCCTATGACGACTATCGTGTCGGCGTGCCGGAGAATACCAAGCTGCATTTGATTCTGAATAGTGAAGATGAAAAATATGGCGGAACCGAGAAGCGCCGCAAGGCAACTTACACACCGGAGCATGCGGAATGTGACGGAAGAGAGTATTCCATCGCATATCCATTGCCGCCATACGGTGTAGCAGTATTTGAATATTAAAGAATAGGGCGCCGATACTTGCGCCCTTTTTCTATTAAGAGAGTTTACATGGAAGAAAAAGAACAAGAACAAAAGACCAAGAGAAAAAAGCCAAAGTTAAGTAAGCCGATGATAACCGTTCTGATTGCATTGGCATCCGTTGTTGTAATCGTCGTGGCATTTGTGCTGTGGCGGATTCTGGCAAAATACGATGCCGTAGAGGTTCGCAATACCAGACCGCGGACCGATTCGGAGCAGACAGAATATATGGATTTCAATGGAAATCTGTTGGCTTATAGTAGGGACGGTATTTTTTATACGGATTATGAGGGCAATCTTATCTGGAATGAAAGCTATGAGATGAACCAGCCGGTGATAGAAACCTGCCAGAACTATCTGTTGGTCTATGATCGAAGCGGCATGCAGATTCGAATTATGTCATCCAGCGGAATGGCAGGAAGTATATCTACCACCCTTCCAATCTCCGCGGCGGATGTATCCTCCTCCGGAACCATTGCGGTTTTGATGCAGGAGAATGCCGTTGCGTATTTGCATGTCTATGATGTGAACGGGAATCTGTTAGCATCCGGGGAGACTCATATGAACAAGGGTGGATACCCGATGGACATAGCCATCTCCGCCGACGGAACCAGACTGATGGTGACGATGCTGGATTTGGCATCGGGAGCGGTGCAGAGTACCATCAATTTTTATAACTTCGGAAATGCAGGAATCGACCAGACCAATAATCTGATGGGAACCTTCACCTACGGCAATATGGTGATTCCGGAAGTGGATTATGTAAAGGATGACCGGGCAATTGCAATCGGAGATTCCGAGATTGTGATATTCGGAACCGGAGAGAAGCCGAAGTCTGAGTCAGAGATTTATATATCGGAAGAGATTAAGAGTGTATTCCATAATAATGACTACATTGGTGTCATCACCGATTCCGTGAACGAAGCCGGAGAACCGGCCAACGAATTGCGGGTGTATAACCTGCGTGGCAAGCAGCTCTTTTCCAAAATCTTTGAAGAGGGCTATAACGATTGTTATTTCATGAAGAATGGAGAGTCTGTCATCACGGACGGACAGGTTCTCTCTATATATAATAAATATGGTGTGCAGAAGTTCCATTATGATTTCGGTGAAGGCATCTATCGTATGATTCCGTGGGAAGGCAGCCGGAATTATGTATTGATACACAAAGAGACCATTGAACGTATCCGAATTACAAAGGAATAGTATGAAGATAGATATTGTATTTATTATAGTAGTAATCATAATTGCGTTGTTGACGATCCGAGGTGCCCATCGCGGATTGCGGGGAATCCTCTTTGGAGTAATTGCGTGGGTATTTACCTTGGGGTTCGTATCCTGGATGACACCAAAGGCAGAGGACTATTTGCTGAACAGTACCTATAAGGAATGGGTATACGTTCATGTGGAGGAGAATATCCGGCAGAAGGCTGATGCGCAGGTCGAAGAGAAGAACAACAGTCTGGAAGATTTGGTAGATGGACTGGAGCTTCCGGTGGTTGGCGAATTGTTGGAAATCGCACAGGATACCACAGAACAAAAAATAGAAGAAGCAAAGGAAGCGATGGTAGCCGGTATATCGGAAGAGCTAACCAAGCGGGTAGTGTCCGCAACTGCAATGATGGTATCGCTGGTGATGGCATTAATCATATGCCTGGTGATCTCCTTAATGCTGCGGGTTGTGCACGAGCTTCCGATAGTGGGAGGAATCAGCCGACTCATAGGAGGCGTGTGGGGATTCTTCGAAGGACTGCTGGCGGTATGGGTACTGTTTATCTTAACAACAAGCCTGACAGTCAGTGAACTGGGACAGACAGTTATGGTTTCCATAGCGAATAATCCAATATTGTTATACCTGTATCAAAATAATCTGATATTAAAGGTTGTAGACCAAATAAGAAATGCAATTGGAGGGTAAAAATTAGGTTGACACCCCCATATAATTTTGATAATATAAATGTCGCACCGCAGATGAGCGGAGCGGCATTTTTGCTTCTAACGGATCCGATCCGTAAGCGAAAAACTTTCTTAAAAAACTTGAAAAAAGTTGTTGACAACGACTTGAAGAAATGATATTCTATCAGAGTTGTCGCCGATAACTGAAAAAGTTAAGAAAGCGATAAAACCTTGATAACTGAACAGTGAAACAACCTTGAAAGATTCTAATGAATTTTATTTTAGCGATTTTTCAAAAAACGCAACCTAAAGCAGTAAAAAGGAAAAGCCAAGCTTTATCCTAAAGAATCAACTTTTTAACATGAGAGTTTGATCCTGGCTCAGGATGAACGCTGGCGGCGTGCCTAACACATGCAAGTCGAACGAAGCACTTTGTTACGATCCCTTCGGGGTGACGACTTTGTGACTGAGTGGCGGACGGGTGAGTAACGCGTGGGAAACCTGCCCTATACCGGGGGATAACAGTTGGAAACGACTGCTAATACCGCATA
>FPAN01000006.1 GCA_900116395.1 Lachnospiraceae bacterium XBD2001
GGAGCTGCCCCTAGTACGAGAGGACCGGGGTGGACGGACCACTGGTGTATCAGCTGTCTACCAAAGGCATAGCTGGGTAGCCAAGTCTGGACTGGATAAACGCTGAAGGCATCTAAGCGTGAAGCCAACCTCAAGATGAGATATCCCCTCCTTTGAGGAGATAAGATCCCTTGTAGAGTACAAGGTAAATAGGGCAGAGGTGGAAGTGCAGTAATGCATGTAGCTGACTGTTACTAATCGATCGAAGGCTTGACCTAGTAGGTCAATGTATAGCAAAGTTTTTTCGAATCTGTGTGAAGTTTTGAAGGTATGTTTATTAAGGCCCAGTGGCTCAGTTGGTTAGAGCGCCGCCCTGTCACGGCGGAGGTCCTCGGTTCAAGTCCGTGCTGGGTCGTTCCTTATTAAGAAAATATGGGATCTTAGCTCAGCTGGGAGAGCATCTGCCTTACAAGCAGAGGGTCATAGGTTCGAGCCCTATAGGTCCCATTTGCCGACGTGGCTCAATTGGCAGAGCAGCTGATTTGTAATCAGCAGGTTATCGGTTCAAGTCCGATCGTCGGCTTCAAATTGAATAATTTGATATGGGTGGTTTCCCGAGTGGCCAAAGGGGACAGACTGTAAATCTGCTGCATTTGCTTCGGTGGTTCGAATCCACCACCACCCATTTAGCCGTAAGGCTAATTTTTTTATGAATATCGCGGGATGGAGCAGTCTGGAAGCTCGCCGGGCTCATAACCCGGAGGTCATAGGTTCAAATCCTATTCCCGCAACTACTTGCCCAGTTAGCTCAGTTGGTAGAGCAACGGACTGAAAATCCGTGTGTCCTTGGTTCGATTCCGAGACTGGGCATACTTTATGAGATTTTTAGTTTTCATCGTCAGTCCTTGTGACTGGCTTTTTTTATACCTAAAATAGGGATAAACGGCTTTCATCTACAGGTTGATTGACAAACCAAGGGGCAAATCATAAGATGAAAGTAGGTAAAGATTCTTCACAGAAAGGGGAAAACTATGGCAGACTTTTTACTATTCTTATCCGCAAACAACTCACAGGCATGGTTATATGCATGGCTCGGTATCGGGATTATCGCCTTGGTGGTTGAGCTGATTACAATTGGGCTTACTTCAATTTGGATTGTAGGCGGAGCAATTGCAGCCATTATTATCAATGTCATCGGAGGTCCGGTTTGGCTGCAGGTGATTGTTTTCTTCCTGGTTACCTTTGTACTACTTTTCTTTACCAGACCTTGGGCAGTCAAGTACTTGAATCGACGTACAACTGCGACGAATGCAGACTCTGCCATTGGTCAGCAGGTTCGTATCTTAGAGCGGGTAGACAACATCAAAGAGACCGGTAAGGCAATGTTCAACGGTATGGAGTGGACCGCTCGTGCTGCGGACGGGGATCAAGTCTTTGAAGTGGATGAGCTTGCGGAAGTGGTTGAGATTTCCGGAGTGAAATTACTTCTGAAGAAGATTTCCGAAGTTTAGGCTCTACTTTTTCATCAAAGATAGGTATACTATAGAGGATTCCATTACGGAATCCTCTTTTTTATTGGAGAAAAGAAAGTTTGATGTGAGGTTAGCGAATGAATATTGTATTTTTGGATCGTAAATCCCTTGGAAAAGATTTGGATTTAGAGCGTTTTGAGGACTTTGGTTCCGTTACCATGTATGATTTTTCTACGGTGGAGGAAGCAAGGGAGCGTGTAAAAGACGCAGACATTATTATTACCAATAAGGTTCCTATGAATGAGAATTCCCTAAAAGATGCGGATCATTTGAAGTTGATTTGTGTTACCGCTACCGGAATTAACAACCTGGATTTGGACTATTTGGATGCGCACAATATCGCGTGGCGGAATGTTGCCGGTTATTCTACCGAGACCGTTGCGCAGCATACCTTTGCGCTGATGTTCTACCTTTTAGAGCATTTACACTACTACGATGCCTATGTGAAGGAAGAACGTTATGTGAATGACAAGATTTTTACTCATTTTGACTTACCATTCCATGAATTGTCCGGTAAGACATGGGGAATTATCGGTCTTGGCGCCATTGGGAAGCGGGTGGCGGACTTGGCCAGTGCTTTTGGTGCCAAGGTGGTTTATTATTCCACTTCCGGCAAGAACCATGACTTAGATTATGAGGAAGTGGATTTGGATACCCTTCTTGCCACCAGTGACATTGTATCCGTGCATGCGCCACTTACAGAAAACACCACGAACCTCATGGATGCTGCAGCCTTCCGTAAAATGAAGAAGAGCGCATTGTTCATCAATGTGGGTCGTGGTGCGATTGTAAACGAAGCCGATTTAGCGGATGCTCTAGAGCAGGAGGAAATCGCCGGTGCCGGATTGGATGTCCTCTGTGAGGAACCAATGGTGGAGGCGAATCCGCTGCGACGCATCAAGGATAGCAATCGTTTGATTATTACGCCGCATATTGCATGGGCGTCCATCGAGGCGAGAACGCGTTTGATGGATATTATTTATCATCAGGTGGAAGAATTCTTACAGCGGTAATCCACTGTCGTAACTTAAGTCCCCTAACTCCTGCAACAGGTAGTTCAGGCGGCGATAATACTCTTCCCCATATTCATGAGTTGGAAGCAATTTTTTAGGTAAGGTGGCGATGAGGTTCTTATAGTTCTCTAAATGAAGCTCGTACGCCGCCAAGCCTTGTTCCATCAACTGGTATACATCCTGATGGGAAGTGATGGATGGCTCCCATGGATTGTGCCACTTCAGGTGACGCAGATTGCAAGGATCCTTGTAGGCTTTGAATCCGTCGTTGGCGACAATGCCGGATACGAAGATATGATGGCAGATCCTCTCGTCTACAAATCGTACCAGTCTCTTCTTGCGGCCCTTCGGGTCTCGCATCAATTTGTTCAACAGCCAGAAATTACAAATCGCCAGATTGACCGTTAACGGAAACATCTTATGGTCCGGATAGGTCCGTCCGATAGCGCCTGCAATCAAATGGGAGATGATGATGCGCTCCTTCGGACTAAGGGCAATGGTTGGTTCCAAAGCGAATTGGGACACATTAAGATGCATATAATGCCGTAGCAGAGCTGCATCAATGTCTGTCTCCAAAGCGACATGGATACCAAAGCTTTTGGTAAAGTCATCCTTGTAGGTCATTTTCTTGGCACGATAATGGATGTATGGATGGCATACAGTATCGAAACTATAGTGTCCCATAAAGCCGGCGATGTAGGCGTCTGCGATATCCCGATCCGTCTTCGTCAGTAGCCGGTTCCTTGTAAAAACAAGACTATCGATGAATCCAAGCGTGGCAGTATTATGCATAATTGTACCAATATTACCGCGATGAAATAGATGTGCGGGAGCAAAATAGAAAAACAAATCCGGTCCCTGCTGGCCCAATTGATAGCAGGTCTTATGCTCCTTAATACATCGTAATTCCCCGGCTGTTTTGCAGGATGTTAAGGCATTCTGACCAAAGATAAAATGTGAACGAAAGCCCGGCATAGTAACCCCTCCTTTTGTGGATTTTCGCCTTTGTAGCGAGAAATCCTTCCTCTAACTACAGTATAGTGGAAAGTCCGGGAAAAGAACACCGGATTTTCATCCTAAATGTAGGGTTTGAAAAAGATTTACCACAATAAAATGCGGTTGAAAGATTTAGTTGAAACGTATTACAATAAAATCAGTCTTGCGAGAGGGGAACATCTATGTTTACAGGTAGAATAGCGCAATTAGCGACTTTAAATTCTTTTGCGGAAGATGATGATCTTTCGCTTTTTGTTCTATATGGTCGACAGGGAATGGGAAAGACAACGTTGTTACGCCATTTCTTAGAGGACCGCAAACACATCTTTTTTACAGCATATCCCACCACCGGAACCGGCGAGTTGAAGCTTCTGGCTGCAGCTGTAGGCGTGGAATGGAAGGATGGGCTGACATTAGAGAACATCTTAGATCATGTTACCGCTATGGCAGAGGCAGAGCCTCTTTGGTTGGTGATGGATCATTACCCGAATTTTGTAAAGGCAGAGGACAATTTTGCCCAGGTTCTGCACGATTATGTGAAGGTACAGTGGGCCGGACTTCCGATTAAGGTGGTATTCTGCGGAGATGCCTACATTCTGATGGACAAGCAGGTATTATCCAAGAAGTCCGTATGGAAGGACATTCCGATGGATTCCATGGAGCTTGGTGCACTTGGCTTCTACGAAGCACAGGAGTTCATGCCGAGTGCTTCTGCCGAGGAGCAGGCGTTCATCTACGGCATTACCGGCGGTATTCCGTATCATCTGGAACGGGTTGCTGCCTACATTGAGGCGCATCACGGTGAAGAAGATGCGCTGTATCGTATGACGGAGATGGTTTATCTGGCTGCGGAGGATGATGCAACCTTGCTTCCGGAGAAGACCATTCAGACGGAGCTTCGTGAGTTATCCTACTATAACTGCATGCTGGAGACCCTGGCTAGTGGCAAGAACCGTGTAAACGCCATCTCCGAAGTGGTTGGTAAGCCGAAGGACGTGGTGGTTCCGTACATGAATACCTTAATGTCCATCGGTGTGGTTCAGAAGGAGAATCCGGTTACAGAGCCGACGAACCGCAAGAAGACACGGTATTCCATCGTGAACACCCACGATTTATTCTGGTATCGCTTCGTGGTTCCGAATATGGATTGCTATTTTTCCGGCGCCAAGGAAGAGCTTTGGAAGCGCATTGCCGGCGGGGATTTGCCGGAATATATGGACCGGGTGTTCATCAATATGTGCCGGGAGTACTTAGAGCGCAAGGCTGCCAAGGAAGAGTTGCCATTCTCCATCGAAGCCATCGGTAACTGGTGGGAAAACGATGAAGAGAATAAGAGCTCCGAAGGTTTTGATTTGGTTGCACTGGGTAAGGTTGAGGGCAAGAGCAACATCGCTTTTGCACGGTGCTACTACAATGATGAGCCGATTGGCATCGCAACCCTGAAGGAACTGATTGACTTAACCAAACATGTAAAAGACAAAAACAACGCCTTTTACTTAATCTTTTCCAGAAGCGGTTTCCATGAGAATACCAAGACCGTAGCCGCAACAATTAAGAATATTATGCTGATTTCTCTTGAGGACATCTGCAGTTTCCGTTAGGATTGTCATGATTTGACAGTGACTTTACAAGGTTGGCAAGAAATGAAATGTGTTTTGCCACACAAGTGTGCTATAATGACGTCGCAATAAGAAACTCGCTTGGCGAGATGTAGTATCAAAAGGGAAGAAAGGGAACACAAATGACAAATTTGGAATTGCAAAAAAAAGCAGTTGAGATTCGTAAGGGAATCATCGAAGGTGTTCATGCTGCAAAGTCCGGTCATCCGGGCGGATCACTTTCCGCAACAGAGGTTTTTACCTATCTGTACTTTGAAGAGATGAATATCGACCCGAAGGATCCGAAGAAGGCAGACAGAGACCGTTTCGTATTGTCCAAGGGACATACTGCACCGGGTCTGTACTCTGCACTGGCAAACCGCGGATTTTTCCCGGTAGAGGACTTAAAGACTTTGCGTCACGTAGGTTCTCACCTTCAGGGACATCCATGCGTTACCCATACACCGGGTATTGATGCTTCCTCAGGATCCTTGGGACAGGGCATTTCTATCGCAACAGGAATGGCTCTTTCCGCAAAGCTTTCCAATGAGTCTTATCGCGTATATGCCCTGCTTGGTGATGGTGAAATCCAGGAAGGCCAGGTATGGGAGGCTGCGATGTTTGCAGGATTCCGTAAGTTGGATAACCTGTGCATCATCGTGGACAACAACAACCTGCAGATTGACGGACCGGTTTCCGAAGTAAACTCTCCGTATCCAATCGCTGATAAGTTCCGTGCATTCAACTTCCATGTCATCGAAGTTGCTGACGGTAATGATTTCGAGCAGTTACGTGCTGCTTTTGACGAGGCTAAGGCTACCAAGGGTGCTCCTACTGCAATCGTTATGAAGACAGTAAAGGGCAAGGGTGTCTCCTTCATGGAGAACCAGGTTGGCTGGCACGGCAAGGCTCCGAACGACGAGCAGTATGAGCAGGCAATGGAAGAATTGAAGAAAGCAGGTGAAGCATTATGTCAGATGTAAAGATTGCAACCAGAGACAGCTATGGTAACGCATTGGTAGAGCTGGGCAAGGAGCATGACGATCTCTTCGTTTTGGATGCAGATCTGGCAGAAGCTACCAAGACCGGCATTTTTAAGAAGGCTTTCCCGGAGCGTCACATTGATTGTGGTATCCAGGAATGTGATATGGTAGGCATTGCAGCAGGTATGGCAGCAACCGGTAAGGTTCCGTTCTGCTCCAGCTTCGCAATGTTTGCAGCCGGACGTGCATACGAGCAGGTTCGTAACTCCGTAGCATATCCGCATTTTAACGTAAAAATCGGAGCAACTCACGCAGGTATCTCTGTTGGTGAAGATGGTGCCAGCCATCAGTGCTTGGAGGATTTGGCATTAATGCGTGCCATTCCGGGTATGGTTGTTTTGAATCCGGCAGATGATATCGAAGCGAAGGCTGCTGTTCGTGCAGCTTACGAGTACGAAGGACCGGTTTACTTACGCTTTGGTCGTTTGGCTGTTCCGGTCATCAACGACAACGCAGATTACAAGTTCGAGATCGGTAAGGGTATTACTCTGAAGGAAGGCAGCGATGTTACCATTATCGCTACCGGTTTGGAAGTTGGCGAGTCCTTAGAGGCTGCTAAGATGTTAGAAGCTGACGGCGTAAGCGCTGAGGTCATCAACATCCACACTATTAAGCCTTTGGATGTTGACTTGGTTGTAAAGAGTGCAGCAAAGACCGGCAAGGTTGTTACGGTTGAGGAGCATTCTATTATCGGTGGCTTGGGCGGCGCTGTTGCTGAGGCATTGTCTGAGAACTGCCCAACCAAGATGCTTCGTATCGGTGTTCATGACACCTTCGGTGAGTCCGGCCCGGCTGTAGAGCTTCTGAAGAAGTACGAGTTGGATGCAGCAGGCATTTACAAGCAGATTAAGGCATTTTTGTAAAAAGAATCTTTGGAACCGGAAGTGATGGTGCTTCCGGTTCTTTTTTTGCAAAAAAGGATTCGAAGAGGATGTCGGTTGTTGTATAATAAATCCATGAAAAAAGGTCAGAAAAAGAAGCACAGAGGGCTTCGACTATTCGTTAAATTTCAAATTTTTCTCATGATTCTCATTCTAGGTGCAGTGGCGTACTACTACCTCAGTGGGTATGGTGCCATTGTCTCCGAGCTGAAGGAGGAAGCGTCCCGGTACGTTGCCAAGTCTACCCCGGAGACCTTCAAGTCCACGGAGACATCGATTGCCTACGATGTGAACGATCAGGTGATTTCTATTATGCGCGGGGAAAAAGACGTCTATTATGTAGAGTCCCAGCGTATTCCGACCTATTGCAAACAAGCCATTATCAGTATTGAGGATAAGAAATTCTACAAGCATCATGGTATCGACTATCGCGCCATTATTCGTGCGGGACTGGCGATTCTTCGGGACGGTAAGGTCAGCCAGGGTGGTAGTACCATTACCCAGCAGTTGGCCAGAACGATTTTTTTGAACCAGGACAAGACCTGGCAACGTAAGGTGGAAGAAATTTATATTGCTCTGGCCCTGGAAGAAAAGTATTCCAAGGACCAGATTTTAGAGTTCTACCTGAACAATATTTATTTTGCCAACGGATATTACGGCATCGAGGCGGCCAGCAAGGGCTACTTCAACAAGAATGTGAACCAGTTGTCGCTGTCGGAGATTACATTCCTATGCGCCATTCCCAATAATCCAAACAATTACGATCCGTATCAGCATTTTGATCACACTTTGACCAGACGCAACCGCATTTTAAAAAACATGTTAGAGGACGGCGTCATCTCGGAGGACAGTTATAATTCCGCCATGACGGAGCCAATTTATCTGGAGACGGCGGAGGAAGTGTCTAACGACAACGCAGAGACCTATTTGTTCTACTGTGCAACCAGAGCGGTCATGGAGATGGAAGGCTTCGAGTTCCGCACAGAATTCGCAGACGATGAGGACCGGCAAGCCTATGAAGAAGCTTACGAAGAGATGTACAATACCTGCAATCGGAAGCTGTTTACCGGCGGATATCGTATCTATACCTCGCTTAGCCTGGACATGCAACAGAAGCTGCAGCAGACGGTGGATTCGCAATTCGAGAACTACCAGGACGTGAACGAAGAAGGTGTCTACAAGCTGCAGGCATCGGCGGTATGCTTAGATAACAATACCGGTTTGGTACGGGCCATTGTGGGCGGCCGTAAGCAGAACATTCCGGGATACACCTTAAATCGTGCCTACCAGAGCTTTCGACAGCCGGGTAGTACCATTAAGCCGTTGATTGTATACCTGCCATCCATTGAGAATGGACTACGGGCAGATGATATTGTGGTAGATGAAAAAATTGAAGGTGGCCCGGCCAATGCAGATGGCACCTATATGGGTGAGATGACGGTACGTCGCGCGGTGGCACTTTCCAGAAATACCATTGCCTATCGACTGTTCGAGCAGTTGACACCGCAGGTTGGTTTGTCCTATTTGGAAGCCATGGATTTTTCCCAGGTAGATGCTTCGGAAGAGAACTTAGCGGCGGCCTTAGGCGGCTTAACCCACGGTGTTTCCGTACTTGAAATGGTCAAAGGATATGCTACAATAGAAAACGATGGTAATTATCGCGAACCGACATGCATCATCAAAATCACGGATTCGGCAGGAAACGTTCTGTATCAGACGGATCGGACGGAGTCGGTGGTTTACAAGATGGATGCGGCACGACAGATGACGGATATTTTGGAATCCGTTTTGACCGAAGGTACCGCGAAGGGCTACGGCCTGAAGGGCATGCCTTGTGCAGGCAAGACCGGTACGACGAATGACAACAAGGACAGTTGGTTCATCGGATATACCAGATACTATACGACAGGCGTTTGGGTTGGATATGATATGCCACAGACCCTGCCGAAGACGGTACTTCCTACGCCGATGAAGATCTGGAATGCCTATATGACAGAGATTCATGAGGGCTTGGTACCGATCGATTTTATTGATCCCATGGTGGTAGAGGAGCTAGAGCCGGAGCCGCTGGAGGACAATGAGGGTGAGCAAGAGGAGGAGACGGTTGTGGAAGAGACCACGGAAGTGGTAACGGAAAACGGCGAAGGGGCTCCTGCAGGAAACAACGAAATAGAACCATAGAAGTTGGAAGGGAAATGAACATGAAAGAATACGGATTTGGTGTTGACGTAGGTGGAACCACCTGCAAGCTTGGTTTTTTTAAGACAGACGGAACGCTGTTGGATAAGTGGGAGATTGTAACCGACACATCCAACAACGGAGCGAACATTCTGAAGGATATTACCGATGCCATTTATGAGAAGATGGCAGAGAACAACATCACCAAGGATGACGTACAGGGCATCGGCGTTGGTGTTCCGGGTGCGGTTACTCCGGACGGTGTGGTAAATCGTTGCGTCAATCTTGGCTGGGGCGTTGTTCCAATCGAGAAGGACTTAGCAGAAATCTCCGGCATGAAGGTTCGTGCAGCAAACGATGCCAACATCGCAGCTTTGGGCGAAGCCTGGATGGGCGGCGGCAAGGGCTGTGACAGCGTTGTTATGGTAACGCTTGGTACCGGAATCGGTGGCGGAATTGTTATTAACAACCAGATTATTACCGGACATCACGGTGCAGCAGGCGAGATTGGCCATATCGTTGTAAATCCGGATGAGATTTTGGAGTGTAACTGCGGTAACCACGGATGCATCGAGCAGTATGCATCTGCAACCGGTATTGTTCGCCTGGCAAAGCGTCATATGGACCGTAGCCAGAAGGCCAGCCCAATCCGTGACATTGCGGATTTGACTGCGAAGGATGTCTTCGATTATGCCAAGAAGAAGGATGAGCTCTCCGTAGAGATCGTTGAGACGGTGTGCGGATTGCTTGGTAAGCTGATTGCAAAGATTTGTAACGTTGTGAATCCGGAAATCGTCCTCATCGGAGGCGGTGTTTCCAAGGCCGGCAACATCATTATCGAGAACATGATGGAGGACTTTACCAGCGAAGTATTCCATGCAAGTAAGGATACCAAGATTGCATTGGCAACCTTAGGAAATGATGCAGGAATTTATGGCGGATTACGTTTGATTTTAGACTAAAAGTTCTTGATTCTCAGAAGTAGGAGTGCTATACTATCAACGTTGACGCAAAGTCAACCAAGGCGAGGTGTGGCTCAGCTTGGTAGAGCGCTTGCTTCGGGAGCAAGAGGCCGCGCGTTCGAATCGCGTCACCTCGACATAGAGAAGCTCGATGGATTATTCCATCGAGCTTTTTTGGTTTTATAAAGATTCTTGATCAAAAAAGATGCGTTCTGCCGGCAGGCGGGATGCAATGGCGTCATAGACAAGGGACTGCATGCGAGCTGCGGTATCGTCCGGGTAGTGATAGTAGCCGTCTTTTAACCGGAAGGGATAGAATCCGATGGCGCCGTCCGGTCGTACCCGGCGTAGAATCTTCAAATAGTCCTTGGAAATACGGAAGGAGCCGATGCTGACATCCGAAAGCTGTTCGATCGGAACCGTAGATAGGACTTCTTGGAGCATTTCTTTATAGATGTCTTCCCAGTTCGGGACCACAATCATAGGATCAAAACATAAACGAACCTTGCAACCGGCAGCGAGGGCTTCTTTTACCGCCTGCAAACGATTCTGCAGGGAAGCGGCCCGGTGCTCATAGGCATCGATTACCGGTTGAGGGGAAATGGTAAAAGCGTAGTATACGTTGGGCAGAGGGCGCAGGTGCTTCGGCGCTGCCTTGGTACGAATTTCCATGCGGAAGTTCTCTTTGGTTGATGCGACATCCAACCAAAAGGAAATAGCATGGCTGATGGCCTCCAAAGGGAACAAATCCGTATCGTAAGAGAGGCACAAATACACGGAATGCTGTGTTAAAAGATGATTTAATTCATCGAGATAATCCTGATAATTCAAGAAAACAACCACATTACCGGATGGATACATGCCCTGTAGGTAACAGTACTCACAATCGAAGAGGCAGTTCATGGCCACTGAGGTATAGTAGAAGTGCTCATTCCCAAAACTCTGACACACCGGTGCGCCGGGATAGAAAAAGGGCGCCCGCTTGTTGGCCAGAATCAGTGCCGGGGATTGCTTCTGCAAGACCACGTCCTGATGGGGGCGGCAGAAGACATCTTTGTAGTGGTGGATAGGAATCACTTCCCGTGGCTGTACCAAAGACAGAATCTCGGATACGCGTTGGGAATCTACGCCATCTTCCACATACACGATTTCGAAGGCGTGACGATATGAAATTGGTCGTTTATCGGACGGATGTAAGGAGGTTGGATTTGAACTGTTCAAAAACTTTGGTTCCTTTCCTTTTATCGGAAGCCGGGAGGGCTTCACTGTCATATAACTCTTGTAAAACCGGGGAGGGGTCCATGCCGCTAAGGGTGCAGTAGTGCAGCAGGTTATGAAGCTCATAGGATTGGTAAGCGCTAAGGTGAAAATCCCTTACAAGCTGTTCTTCCAACCCGTTCACGGAGTCATCACCCACAGATTCCTCCTGTACCAGCCCCTCCAGCCATTCCAAAAGTGGCGGAAGGTTGGCGCCCATTAGCGCAGCAAGACCTTTTGCATCAATGGAATCCGGAGACAGGGCATCGGAGACCATTTTAAATATCAGAATCTGATGAGGCCCGCCAAAATAGGCAGCAGCTCCATAAAGGGCACTTCCTTCCATGTCATAGAGAAATCCTTCGGACGCTTCCTCGGATGCATCCAGGCATACCGGCATACCGGAAGAAATCAGCGGCGCCTGTGGGAAGTCCGTTACGATGCTTAAATCCGGATAGCTCCAACGTCGGGAGTCACTGTCCATAATGCGATTCACCTGAAGAATCTCTCCCTTGGCGAAGCCCAGACCGCCGGCGCAGCCAAAAGAGAGGATCAAATCCCCGGATTCCAAACGCCCATCGGGACGCTCCTGCGTAAGAATCCTGGAAACGCAAACGGAAGCGGCATTTTTCCCAACGCCCGTAATGGCCAGGATGATGCCGCCCCCGCGAAAGACCTGAAACATGGACTCAGAGGAGTCCCGCTTCAGGTGAAAATGCGATATGAAATTCGAAGCCTCCTGATATAAGGCGCAGAATACGAAAATCATTACATGTGCTTCTCGATGCCGTTGTAGCCATCCAAGAGAAGCTTAGATGAATAATCGATTACGGTCTGAAGCGGAATCTTACGTCCATCGGAATACCAGGTACGGAAGATGCTGGTAATGGCAACGCAGTATGCACGAACCAGATGCGGATGCTCCGTAATCTCATAGAAATGCTGGAAGTAACTACTATTTAAAACATCATTGGTTACCTTATTATAGAAGAAGTAGTAATCCGGGTCGCACAGAAGCTTCTTCTGAACCGGATCTCCTTCATCTAAGTAGTGGTAGAAAATATTGATGCAGGTAGCAACATCCAAGCTGCCTGCAGTAGCTTCGATTTTCTCAAGAAGCTCATCTACCATCTCATGCTCAATTTCGTCAACCAAGTCATCCAAGGAAGTGTAGTGCAGATAGAAGGTCTTGCGGTTGATGTCCGCCTTCTCTGTCAGTTCCGTAATGGAAATCTGGTTAAAATCCTTGGTCATAATCAATTCATAAAATGCATCGCGAATGCACTTTAGTGTGCGCTTCACGCGTAAGTCTGTACTTTCGTGTTTCATTAACTCTCCTCCAACGCTCATGTAAAAACAATACACACATGTGAACAAACCCATTATATAAAAGAAATAATGCATATGCAACAAAAAAACGAGATTGTTCCATAAAACTCTAATAATTAAGGGGCGTAGAGGTAAATATGAAAAAGTATAAAAAATGAAAAAAGCGGTTGCACTTTTGTAAAAAGGGTATAAAATAGAAAATACTTCAACATTGAACTATTCGAATTGTGAACAATCGAATTAAAAAGGAGGTGAAAGTCGTGGATGAGCAGCAGAATATCATGTTTCAAATGCATTTATTGGATCGGGAGATCAAGCAGGAATTCGTGAAGCTTCAGATGAAGTACATTGATGACCGTACCGTAGCAACCCATGGATGGATCATCGGTTATTTATACGAACAGCGGGAGAATGATATCTATCAGAAGGACTTAGAGCGGAAGTTCCACATGGCACCTAGCAGCATGACTACGATTTTACAGAGTTTTGAGCATGCAGGATATATAGAGCGTGTGGCCGTGAGCCATGATGCACGCCTGAAGAAGATTGCTCTTACGGAAGAGGGCATTCGATTCCAGCAGAACTCCATGGAGAACTTCAGACGGATTGAAAAGCAGATGATTGAGAACGTGCCGGAAGAGCAAATCAGCGTATTTCAGCAGGTTTTTTCCCAGATGATTGAGAATTTGAAAGATGCGAAGGAAGGAGATTTGTGTAAATGGTAAGTAAACTATTATCACGTGTGCGGGAATATACCAAATACGCCATTGCAACGCCACTTTTCATGCTTTTGGAAGTTGCGATGGAGATGGTGATTCCTCTGTTAATGGCATCCATTATCGACAAGGGTATCAACGCCGGCGATATGAACCATATTTTGATAGTAGGTGCGGAAATGTTAGTGGCAGCAGGCATTGGTCTGTTTGCTGGAATTATGGGAGGAAAATGCGGAGCATACGCCTCTGCCGGATTGGCTAAGAACTTGCGACAGTCTATGTTTGAGCGGATTCAGACATACTCTTTTGCCAACATTGATAAGTTCTCCTCCAACAGTCTGATTACCAGACTGACAACGGATGTAACCAATGTACAGAACGCGTTCCAGATGTTACTGCGTATGGGAACCCGTGCACCGGCCAGCTTGATTGTTGCTGTGATTATGACCATCACCATCAGCCCGAAGCTGTCTACCATCTATTTAACAGCGGTAGCAATTCTTACGGTAATCCTGGTTATCGTCATGCCAATGACCCATAAGCGCTTTAAGATGTTGTTTGAGCGCTATGATGCAATGAATGAGCGTGTCCAGGAGAACGTCTCTGCGGTCCGCGTAGTAAAGGCATACGTCAGAGAGGATCACGAAATCGATAAGTTCAGCGAGGCGAACCAGAACATCTATCGTCTGTCCGTTCGTGCGGAGCGACTGATCGTGATTATGATGCCGACCATGATGGCTGCAGTATATACCTGTATCATGCTCTTAAGCTGGAATGGTGCCAAGATGATTGTTGATTCAACTCTCACAACCGGCGAGTTAACCAGCCTTTTGTCCTACTGCATGAACATCCTCATGAGCCTGATGATGCTGTCAGTGGTATTCGTTATGATTATGATGAGTACCGCATCTGCACAGCGTATCGTTGAGGTATTGGATGAGGAGCCGTCCATTGCCAATGGTGAGCATCCGATTATGGAAGTAGCGGATGGTTCTATCGATTTTAACCATGTGAATTTCAAGTACAACGCCTCCTCTGAGGATAACGTGTTAAGTGACATCGACCTACATATTAAGAGCGGCGAGACGGTAGGAATCCTTGGTGGAACCGGTAGTGCCAAGACCTCCTTGGTGAATTTGATTTCCAGATTATATGACGTAACCGACGGTAATATCGAAGTTGGTGGCGTGGATGTTCGGAACTACGATGTAGAGACCCTTCGCGATCAGGTATCCGTTGTACTCCAGAAGAACGTATTGTTCTCCGGAACCATCTTAGAGAACCTGCGTTGGGGTGATCCGAACGCTACCGAAGAAGAGTGCAAGCGGGCTTGTGAGATGGCTTGTGCCGATGAGTTCATCGATAAGATGCCGGATGGTTACAACACCTATATTGAACAGGGCGGAACCAACGTCTCCGGCGGACAGCGTCAGAGATTGTGTATCGCCAGAGCACTGTTGAAAAAACCGAAGGTATTGATCTTAGATGATAGTACCAGTGCAGTAGATACCGCGACGGATGCCAAGATCCGTAAGGCATTCCGGGAGGTGATTCCGGGAACCACGAAGTTAATCATTGCGCAGCGTGTCTCCAGCGTTCAGGATGCAGATCGCATCATTGTCATGGACGACGGTAAGATTAACGGTATCGGAACCCATGAAGAGCTGTTAGCAAACAACGAGATTTATCGTGACGTATATGAATCCCAGACCGGCGCAGGAACGGGAGATTTTGATGAGAAGGAGGTGGATGCATAATGCCAAGACCAAACAGAAGAGCTTCCAAAGAAGAAATGAAAGCATCGGTAGGATCTTTGGGAAGATTATTCAAAATCCTTTTTACCACCTACCCGATTCAATTAATAGCCGTAGTGGTATTGATTATTATCTCTGTATTTGCCAATGTTCAGGGAACATTGTTCATCCAGCATCTGGTAGATGATTACATTGTACCGATGGTAAAAAACCATAGCAGAGACTTCGGTCCGTTAGCAGCAGCCATGCTGAAGGTGGTTCGATTCTATGTCATCGGAATTGTAGCAACCTACACGTATAACCTGATTATGGTATATGTGGGCCAAGGTATGCTGCGCAAGATGCGTGGAGCCATGTTTGAGCATATGGAGAAGTTGCCGATTCGCTATTTTGACACCCATGCCCATGGCGACATCATGTCCACCTACACCAATGATATTGATACCTTACGTCAGATGGTGGGACAGAGTATTCCGCAGATTATTAACAGTGCCATGACAATCATTATGGTATTTATATCCATGATTACCTTAAGCATTCCCCTTACCATCGTGACCTTACTGATGGTAGGTGTGATGTTGGTTGTTACAGCGAACCTGGCGAAGCTGTCCGGTAAGTACTTCATGCAGCAGCAGAAGGACATTGCGGCAGTGAACGGTAACATCGAGGAGATGATGAACGGCCAGAAGGTGGTGAAGGTCTTCAATCATGAGGAACAGGCCATCGAGAAGTTCACCGAGCTGAATGAGCAACTCTTTGATAGTGCCAGCAAGGCCAATAGTTATGCCAACATTATGATGCCGGCAAATGCACAGATCGGTAATGTCAGCTATGTAATCGTAGCAGTTGTGGGCGGCGCTCTGGCACTTAGCGGTGCAACGGGACTGACCCTTGGTAAGCTGGTGAGCTTCTTAACCTTCAACAAGAGTTTTAACATGCCAATCAACCAGGTCAGCCAGCAGTTCAACTTCATTATTATGGCAATGGCCGGAGCCAGCCGTATCTTCGCCCTGTTGGATGAAGAGCCGGAAGTGGATGACGGATACGTAATGTTAGTCAACGCCAAGGAAGAGAACGGCCAGTTAACCGAGACCAAGGAGCACACCGGTCTCTGGGCATGGAAGCATTATCATGCAGCAGAAGGTACCACGACCTATCAGAAATTGACCGGAAAAATCACATTTGACGATGTTGATTTTAGTTACAACCCAGATAAGCAGATCCTGCATAACATTACCTTATTCGGTAATCCGGGAGAGAAAATCGCATTCGTTGGTGCAACCGGAGCAGGTAAGACAACCATCATGAACTTAATCAACCGCTTCTACGATATTGAGGACGGTAAGATTCGCTACGATGATATCAACGTGAACAAGATTAAGAAGGCAGACCTGCGTCGTTCCCTGGGAATTGTATTGCAGGATACCCACCTCTTCACCGGAACGGTAGCGGAAAACATCCGTTACGGTAAGCTGGATGCAACCGACGAAGAAGTCATTTCAGCAGCAAAGCTTGCTAACGCAGACGGATTCATCCGGAAGTTGCCACAGGGCTATGACACCAAACTCACCGGTGATGGCGCGAACTTAAGCCAGGGACAGAGACAGCTTCTTGCCATTGCAAGAGCAGCCATTGCTGATCCGCCAGCCCTTATTCTTGATGAGGCAACCAGTTCCATCGATACCAGAACCGAGAAAATCGTTCAGGACGGTATGGATAAGCTGATGCATGGCAGAACTACCTTCGTTATTGCTCATCGACTCTCTACCATTCGCAACTCCGATTGCATTATGGTTATGGAGAACGGACGCATCATCGAGCGCGGTAACCATGACGAGTTAATCGCCGAGGGCGGCAAGTATTACCAGCTCTACACCGGCAAGATTGTAAACGCATAAAAGTATAATTGAATCACTTATCAACTGAAAGCGGAAAAATGTGGATAACTATCTACATTTTTTCGCTTTTTTGGTATAAACTTTAAGTAGATACTTTCCGATAGAATTACCAGAAGTGTATTATTGCGCTCTTTTTTGGGTGGGAAAACCGAAAGAGATAAGCCGTGAAAACGGCGAAAATAATGCAAAAAACGACTATTCGACTGAAGTGATCAATCAGTCCATAGGAGGAGTTTAGGTATGGCAAAAAAGTATCACAGCACAAATCAATTCTGTAAACGCGCACTCGCGCTGTCTCTTGCCCTGGCTACAGCAATTGGATCCTGGTCCGTCGACTGGAATACGTTGCATGTACAAGCGGTGGGGTTCGACGTTCAAGATGAATGGCGAACAACAGGAGAGATGATAACCCAGGAATATACCAATACAGGAACGTCTTATGAGACGATTACCGGCGTGACGCTGCATATGGCGGATATGGTGCCGGGTGATGTTGTGTCATTTGCTGTATCGATAGAAGATGCTGATACAGGAAGTGTTTTAAGCACTGCTTCAAAAGACGGCGTTACGGCAGTAGGTGACGTCACAATTAGTGGCTTGAATGCAACGGTTGCACCAAATAAAAAGGTATTCATTTACCTGACGTTTGGTGGAGATGTAGTGCTATACACAGATGGAAGTAACTACATGGAAGTGGCAACATCTGCCATGGCAACTCCGCCGAGCTCAAAGGTATATATCGATGAGGCTACAACCATCCTGACAACTGATCAAACAGGACAGATTGTAGCAAGCGAGAAGGCTTATGGGCGTGCCATTACATACGAATCAAATGCACCAAGCGTTCTTGCTGTTGATGCATCCGGAACCATTACCCCAGTTGGTCCTGGAAAAGCAACAGTAACAGCAAAGACCTCTGAGGCTGGTGATACTCCGGCATCAGTTGACGTTACTGTCGTTCAGGTTTCTTTTGGAACTACAGATTTAACTTACACCGGAATGGCGCAGGCTCCATCGGTAACAGTCGAAGCGGACAAAACGTTGGTGGCAGGAGTTGATTATAGTGTAACAGGTAGTGCAACAAATGTCGGCGAAAGCAGTGCAATTGTTGTAGAAGGAAAAGGTGATTACGCCGGATTCTCTGCAAGCAGTGCATTTTCTGTTTCACAGACTGCAGATATAGCAACAGCAAGCGGTGGAAAATATACAATTGATACCAAGACATCTGATGTAACTGCAGTGTCCAATCTGAAATTAGCGAATGGTTATGAATTGGTATATGGAACCGATTTCACTGCAACAGCAGAACGTACCGGTTCAGATAATTCTGATGGAACATATAAGCATGTATATACAGTTACCTTGGAAGGAATGGGTAATTTTTCCGGAACCAAGGTAGAAACAGATATAAAAGTAACGGCAGATGTAACCACTCCGTTGAGTGACGTTTACACATTAGAGATGACAACTGCTGACCCACTTTATGCTGGTCAAGTGGATAGAGATGAAGTATTACGTTATGTAGTAATAAAGAATTCCAAGGGGAAGACTGTAAGCAAGAATGGCTTTACCTTCACATTATCCGATGAGAATTTAAATACACCTGGAACGGTTACCGTTACAGCAACATATGCAGAGCTGTATGATGGAGAGATTTCTACGGAATTCGTTCTCTATGGATCGATTGGGGCTACAACTACAACTGCGACAATTGAGAAGTCAAAGTGGGTATATACCGGAAATCCAATTACTCCTAATGTGGTCGTGAAGAGTGGAACAACCACCTTAAAGAAAGATACAGACTATACAGTATCCTATTCTGCAAATACGGATGTGGGAGAAGCATCTATCCGAATCGTAGGCCGTGGAAGTTATACCGGAAGCAGGACGGTTAATTTCACTATCGTACCAAGTGTTCAGGATGCAGTTGTAACCGTAGGTGGAAATTCAACCAAAGCTAAAAAATCCAATGGGTTTGTATCCGGATACAGCGTGCTTTACGATGGATCTGTTCAGGAACCGAGTATCCAGTTGTCCGTAGGTGGATATACCTTGGTGAAGGACGATGATTTCACTGTTGTTTATGATAACAATACCAATGCAAGTTCACAGGACAATCTGGCGGTTGCTACAATTACAACCAAAGCGGATTCTGCTTGTGGTACTCAGGTATTAAATGTTTATTTCACCATTGAGGCAGTTTCTATTTCAGGCGGAACACTTACAGTGGATGAAAGTAGCAATGTTTATACTGGAGAGGCACTGGAACTTCCGGTGACTTTGAAAGTTGGAACAAAGACATTGGTAAAAGATACCGATTATACAGTGGAGTATTCCAACAATGTAGATGCGAGTGCATTTGCATTTGTATCTGTAACCGGAAAGGGCAATTATAAGGATTCATTAAGTAAGAACTTTACGATTGCAAAAAGGAGTATTTCCGGGGCAACCATTACATTTAAGGATGCTTATAGTTATACCGGAAGTGCTGTACAGCCGGTTCCGGAGTCTGTAGTAGTAGACGGAATTACCCTAGAGAAGGGTGTAGACTATGCTGATGCAATTACCTATGAAAATAATGTCAAGGTAGGAACAGCAGCTAAAGCTACGATCGAAGGAATTGGTAATTTTAAGGGAACTGCTTCTCAGACATTTACGATTACACCTCGTTCCATTATCGGACCACAGATTACGTATGCAATTGCAGGCTCAGAGCGTGTATCCGAAGGCGATGATGGATTTGTAGTGACGGGTGAAGGTTCAACAAAGATAGCAACCTATGCATCTTCCTATTCTGCTGTTTACACAGGACGTGCGAACAAGCCGCAGATTCAGGTAATTGATGGAGATACTACCTTGAAACCCGCGACTGACTATGTTGTAACTTATGGTTCTTCTGTAAATGCAGGGACTGTAACGGTTGTTATTACAGGTAGTGGTAATTACAAGAATACAGGAACAATTAAGATTACTTATACAATCACACCATGTGCATTAGATGATGCGACACGTATTTCTGTTGACGCCTCGAAGTTTGTTCCGGGTACAGATTCTTCAGTTGAAATCGTAGATGCAAAGCGCAAAACAACCACATCTGATGGTAAGCTAACGCTTGACACAGATTATGCAGTGTCATGGGGCGATTGGAACGATAAGACTGAGGCTGGTCCTAATAAGGTGATGACGATTACCGGTAAGGGTAACTATACCGGTACACGTGAAGTTACATATAACCAGGGTATTGATATTGGTGCTCCGGAGTCCAAGGGCGTATTAACGATTGACGACTATATAAAAGGAACGTTCACAGAAAATGGTACGTATCAAGATGCGAAAAAATACGACGTATACTACCTCGGTGGAAAGAGCATGGAGGAGTGCTTGCCTCGTATTCGGGTAGCTGCCAATCAAACAGACTTGAAGGACGGAGAATATGATTTACATTTTGAAGCGGTAAAAGAGAACGGTTATGATGCCGGTTCCATAGTAAAGGTGACTGCAACTGGTAAGGGAACTAAATATTACGGTGAGCTGACTGCATATTATGAGATTCTCCCGGTAACTTTAGATACGACAAATCTGAAGATAAAGTTTGATGGAGATGCAGATTATGCAACTGCAGCTGGTGGAATGATTACCAAGAACTATGACTACAGTGGTGAGACAATCACACCGGCGTTTACCGCAACTTACATGCCAATTAATAAAATCAATAATACAGAGTTGCCGCATCCGGAATTGGTATTAGGTAAAGACTATACCTATGAACCACCGACCATCAATGGTTCCATCGGAACAACCGGAAAAACCGGAACGATTAAGGGCCTTGGACCGAATTTCGTAACAACGTCTAGCGTTGAAATCGGGTATACGGTTGGAGCTGCGAATCTGAATGACGCTGTTATTTCCGATATTCCTGCTCAGGAATACAAGGCTGGAACACCGAGTGACCCAACTATTACAGTTACTTATAAGGGTAAGACCTTGGTTCGTGGTACAGATTATACGGTAAATTATAATGGTACCAATGAAAAAGAAGGAACAGCTACGGCTACAATTACAGGAATCGGTAACTATACCGGTGAAGTAACGAAGCAGTTCGAAATCGTGCAGAAGAAGTTGACAAAAGATACAACTACGATTGTATTAAAGTCATCTTCCAAGAAATACACGGGAAGCGCATTAACACTGTCATCTACCGGAAGCGAACCGGAGATTATCGTTCGCTACAATAATCAGGATTTGGTAGAGGGCACCGACTATAAATTAGAATATGAGAATAACGTTAATCCTGGTCAGGCAAAGATTACCGTAAAGGGTAAGGGAGACTATGGTGATGATGGAACTGCGGTAACGAATTTTGATATCTACCTGGATTTGACTGATACAAATAACTATAAGATTGAAGGAATTCCGGCAGATAAAGAATTGGTATATTATGGCGAGAACGTTTGGAAGCAGAAGAGTGACACAAGTGTTGCCTTCTCTGCAAATGATCTTAAGATTTATACAGAAGTCAATGGTGTAAAGCATTATTTAAAGGATGCAAGTGCAGAATCTTACGCAGCGCTGACATCTAATCTGACGCAGCCAACCACCGGTGGTACGATTACAATTAACGGTGCGGGCGCAAATAAGTATTGCGTGGGAAGCAGAACGGTTGATAATATCCGCGTATATATCGATGCAAGTCTTCTTACGGTAGAAGGTATGGCAAACGTATATCCATATACCGGATATGAAGTAAAGCCGGGAAATACATCTTCATTACGAGTATTGTATGGAAACCGAGAACTTACAAAGGGTACGGAATTTACATTTGAATATGATAAGCTGCAGTGCTCAGACCTGATTAGTGTCGATACCGGAACAACAACGAATGCTAATGTACGTGCAGTATACATTCAAGGAAATGAAAGCCGTATGTTTACCGGAAGAAGCAAGGATTATCCATACAGCATCAAGTACGACTTAAGTAAGGCAACCGCAACCGGTTGGAAAACGACTTATACTTACACGGAGATTCAGAACGCAGCAACTGCAGCAGGTAAAACGGTAGAGAGTTATCGTCCAAAGCCGGTTATGGAATTTAAGGATAGTACCGGTACAACCGTATCTATTCCGACCGGAAGTTACAGTGCTGAATATGCAAGTAGTATGGGTGATGGAGCGGCTTTCAATAGTGCCGGAGCGATTGTCAATGTTATCGTGGGACCGCTCGGTACCAATTCATATTGCTATAACACAAAGACATTGAGCTATACCATTACCGGAATAGATACAGCAAACCATTTGAATGTAGAGTTAGAGGCAAATAGCTTTGAATATACCGGTAGCAAGATTGAGCCAAATATTGTAAATGTCCGTTACAATGGCACAGATTTGCAGTCTTCTGATTATACGGTTCAGTATGCCAACAATGTTGATGTTACAACGGAAGCAAGTAAGGCAAAGGTACTGGTAACCGGCATTGGAAATTACAAGGGAACTACTGTGGTAGAGTTCCAGATTACTCCAAAGAATATTGCGGAGACAGGTTCCTCTGTGGAGCCGGACTTCCCAAGAGTTGTCTATACAGGTAATAATATCAAGGCTGAGGAATTAGGCGGATTTGTTCTTCGTGACACTGCTAACGGAAAAGTATTAAAGCCTGGTGCAGACCAAGACTTTACGTTCTCTGTATTAACTGGAAAAGATGCAGGTACAGAAGCTGGAAAAGTTTCAGTAACTATGAATGCCGGAGGCAATTATAAGGGAACAGCAACGTATAAGTTTGATATCGATCAGTTAAACTTGAGTGATGCATCCTTAAGTGTATCCAAGAGCGCAGCAGAGTATACTGGTCAGCCGATTGATATTGCAATTGAGTTGACAATGAAGTTAAACGGAGCTTCCGAGGCTGTTAAATTGAATCAGAACATGTATGAGGTAACTTACAATGGACAGAGTTCCGTAGTAGATATTGGAACTTACGATATTGTGATTCAGCCAAAGACAGGTAATGATAACGTAGTGGGATCAAATTCTGCCACATTTACCGTTACCGGACGTTGGATTGGAACCAGCGATTACCAGTTGTACGAGGATGATGATCACAAGTATACATTAACCTTTGACGGTGTTGACTATGCGGATCCGCTTGAGAAGAACTACACTGGAGATCCGGTAGAACCAATAGTTGTATTAAAGGATAAAGACCATAACAACAATGAACCATTGGTGAAGGATCGTGATTACACAGTTACCTATAAGAACAATGTGGATTCAACGGATTCAGCGGAAGTAATAGTTGAAGGAATCGGCAACTACTACGGCATTGTAAAGAAGACATTTGCAATCGGCAAAAACATGGGTGATGGTTTCGGCGAGTTGAGCCAGCCTTTGGATAAGGTTTACAATGGTGCGCCACAGAAACAAGATGGATTAAAGGTACTTGTTGATGGCAAGACTTTGGTGGAGAACCGAGATTACAAGCTGTCTTATTCCGATGATATTACCAATGCAGGTACAGTTACAGTAACTGCTACAGCCATTGGAACATCCGGTTATTATGGCACTTTGTCCAAGACCTATCAGATTAAGCCGAAGAATATTGAGTATGAGTCTATGGTTCAGATTATTCCGAACTTGCCAAAGGATGCGAATAATAGTTACTATGCAGACTATACCGGAAGCAAGATTACACCGGAAGTAAGTGTATATGTGGACAATAATGGAAATGATTCATTTGCTGAGAGCGAAAAGCTGACAACAGATGACTATGATGTTTCTTATGGTGATGATACACAGAATATTAAGGCTGGAAATGGTTTGATTTGGGTTACCTTCAAGAGAAACTATCAACTACATACCAGCGAGAGAAACTTCCTCATTATTGGAAGTGAATTATCAGAGGCTACAACGCATGTGGTAGTAAATGATGATTACTATACTTATACCGGAAGTGAGATTATTCCGAACCTAACAGTTTACCAGGATTTGGGTACTGGAAGACGCGTGGAACTGAGCGCAGATGATTATACCTTAGAGCTGGAAAATAATGTGAATCCGGGTGATGCAACAGTAACTGTAAAGGGACGTAATAGTTTCTTCGGATCGGCAAAAGCAACCTTTGTTATTGCGGCAGATTTAAGCACTATTTTTACCAGTGATACAACATCCGGATTGGATTTGGATGCAGATGGTACATTAGACAATACCTGTAAGGTGCCGAAGCAGCTCTACACAGGTTCTGCTCTTACACCGATGGTAGATGCAGTAGTAGGCGGTAAGGCGCTCCGACAGAATAGTGATTATATGATTGGAAATGTTCAGCTTGGAACACCGGATAGTGAGGGTAACCCTACAACCGGTACGGTTGACATTACCGGAAATAATAAATACTATAGGGGTAAATATACAGCAAGCTTTGAAGTTACAACTGATTTGTCTCAGATTAAGCTGTCATACCAGGGCCTGGATGATGTGATTTACACCGGAAGAGCTCATAAGCCGAATGACTTTAAGGTATTAGATCCAAGCGGTAATGAAGTAAACTATGATATTACCGGAGTAACCTATGTAAGCTCTACAGATGGTGATGACTGCATTAATGTCGGAACTGTAACAGTAACAATTCCAATTACCATTGGAACCGTGTCTAGTACCGTTAAGACAACATATGCAATCAAGCCGGCAAATATCGGAGCAGCAGAGTACACAGGTGGTGCAAACTGTACATATAGCGGCAGTCCATTACAGCCGCCGGTAGTTTTGTATTACTATGGTGAAGCGTTGCAGGCTGGTAAGGATTACGAGATTGTATATGACAACAACACATTGCCAACCAGCAAAACCAGCACAGGTGCTACTCCGGATCCGGCAACCATTACCATTACTGGTATTGGTAACTTTACCGGAAGCTATTATCAGGAATTCCAGATTTATCCGGAACGTATGCGTGAAGTGGCTGCAAAGCCGGTTGGAGCGAATGGTATGTTGGTATCCTGGGATAAGTTGAATCATGTTTCAGGTTATCGAGTTGATGTAATGAGCACCGGAAGTAACGTACCGGTGAAGACAGTAGATGTTAGCAATCCAAGTGCAACCAGCACAACGATTGCAGGACTGGATGAAGGAACAACTTATAGTTTCCGTGCATACAGTTACGTTACTGTAAATGATACAACCTACTATGGCTTGCTGAATAGTATTACGACTTCCACAGGTATTTCTACACCTCAGATTTCAACTTCGTCCAATAAGGCGAAGCAGGCAACTCTGACTTGGAGAGTTGGAAATTCCGGTGCAAAATATATGATCTATCGTAGTGATACTGCGAATGGTGAGTATAAGTTTATTGCCAGAACAACAACAGATGCGACATCATTTACAGACGTAGGATTAACCAGAGGAAGAACTTATTATTACAAGATAAGGGCGTATCGTTACCCGAATGAGTACGGTGAGTATTCTGATGTATCCGCGGTAACTGTAAAGTAGGAACATGCAGGAAAAGAATCAACGATTTACCATTGGAGAGTTCACCTTCGATACCTTTCATGAGTATCGGGATGCACAGGAAGATCTTAAAAAAATTGATTTGATTAATCAGGAATTGGACATTCATGACCAGGAAGTAGCATTGCGCTTATATAACATGCTGCGTGACGGTCAGATTACGTTCAAGTCCCCCATCGGAGAGCAGTTTGCCACACATATCGCTGATATTGTGGCAGCAGGCTCCGAGGATTTATTAGAAGATAAGGCAGTTGCTAAGGAGGCAGCACAGAAGTTCCAGTACCAGAAGGTGCTGGGACGGCTGGCTGCTGTCTTGGCGGTTGCCTTTTTTGGGTACTTTGTTTATGCTGAAGTAGCGGAAGTGATGCATACCAGAGAGTTGGAACGCTTGGCCAGAGAACGGCAGGAAGCGATGCAGCAGGCGGCAGTGACTGATGATACTTCGACAAATGTAACAGAGCCGGAGGAAGGAACGACAACCAATGAACCAACGGAAGAGGTCGATCCTTTTGCCAGAGATGAGCTGGTTGACCCTGCAACCTTAACGGTGCTGCCGGAGTATGAGGAATTCCTCTCACAGAATCCGGACTTGGTTGGATGGCTGACCATTCAGGGAACCAAGGTAGATTACCCGGTGGTACAGAAGACAGAGGATAATGATTACTATCTCAATCATAGTTTTGATGGGTCCGAGGATTCTGCCGGCACCATTTATGTAGACTATCGAAGTGATATCGTAAACCCAACTACCAATACCATGGTCTACGGCCACAATATGAAGAACGGTACCATGTTCGGAAGTTTGAAGAATTATCTGCAGGAAGACTTCTTCAAGGAGTATCGATACATCCAGTTCAATACCATCTATGAGCATCGTCTCTACCAGGTGGTGTCTGTAGGACTTTCAGAAGTGGCGTATCAGGATGAGAATAGCTACCGCTATTACAACTTCATCCAGGCCAACAATATGGAGGAGTGGCAGGAGTTCGTGGACAATGTAAACTCCCTAGCTATCTACCAAAGCGATGTAACATTAGAACCGACGGATGAGATTCTAACATTATCCACCTGTAACAGCTATACAGAGGACGGACGACTTTTCATCGTAGCAAAAAGAATCCAGTAAACAAACGCTTAGGTCGATAAGACATAAGCGTTTTTCTATATGCGGGAAAAACAGGAGAAAAACGCAGGAAAAAGCGCGATTTTTATAGCCAAACGGCAAAAAGAATGCTAATATACTATATGTAGTAGTTTATAAAAAGATAAACTACACTTATTTTGTAAATCATTATTTTCATAGGGGATCCAAAATGAAAAGAGGAACAAAAATAGGATGGCTACTGATTGCAGTATCTATCATGCTTTCAGTATGGGTAATTATCAGCACCAGTACGGTGGCAGAGAAGAATGTAGGCGGCTACACCTTAAGTGACGACGAGACAACGTTGATTGCGGTAGATGGAAGCCTTTCCTCCATTGATATCCCTGCAACGGTAACGACAATTAATAACGACGTGTTTAAGAACAATGCCGTTATTACTTCCGTTAATATTCCGGACTCTGTTACGAATTTAGGTAACGGATTCCAGAGTTGTACAGGACTGCAGACGGTCACCATCGGAACCGGCATTACTTCCATCCCATCGGATACGTTCAATAACTGTACATCACTGACGACGGTGAATTTTCCGGCTGGATTGACTACCATTGAGGCAAATGCATTCCGCGATTGTACCGGTTTGAAGACCATTACCATCCCGGCAAGTTGTACTAGCGTAGATCCGGACGCATTTAACGGATGCATCAATATGGTGGGCTTCAATGGTGGAAGCAGTGCATATTCCGTAAGTGCAGATAATTGCTTATACAGCGTAGATGGAAGCACATTGGTTAATGTTCCGGATGGAAAAACCAATATTACAATTCCGGCGAATTGTACTACCATTGCTGCAGGCGCCTTCAACGGAAGCGCAGTATCATCTGTCACCATTCCGGCAACAGTAACGAGCATTGGAGCGCAGACCAATTGGGCGGTAGCTGAGATTTGGGGCGAGCAAGGATCTGCTGCAGATGGATATGCAGATGCTGAGAACATTGTATTCCGACAGATTGGATCAAGCGGTGGCGGCGGCGGAAGCTCCACAGAGTACGACATTATCCAGGGCGCTGATCAGACCTACACCAAGGGAAGCGGCGCAACATTAACCATTACCGGAGATGGCGACTACGCTGATTTCTCCGCTGTACAGGTAGATGGAACCAACATTGATGCAGCCAACTACTCCGTAGTAGAAGGATCCACAGTTGTAACATTAACCAATGCATACTTAGAGAGCTTAGGCAATGGCAGCCACACCTTCACCATCGTATGGGTGGACGGTACAGCCAGCACCACATTAACAGTTCAGGCAGCCAACGGATCCACAGATCCGAGCACACCGGGCAACAGCACCGGATACACCATTACCTCCGGAGCAGGCGGTACATGGACCAAGGGTAGCGGCGGAACCTACAGCATTACAGGAAGCGGCCCGTTATCCGAATTTGCAGGCATCAAGGTGGACGGAACCACCGTGGGAGCAAGTAACTACTCCGCAACCACATCACCGACCATCATTACCTTAAGCAATGCATACTTAGAGAGCTTGAGCGTAGGAACCCACAGCGTAACCGTTGTATGGACCGGCGGAACAGCAACCGCGAACTTCACCGTTGCTGCTGCAGGAACCACCGGTAAGGATTCCACAGGAACCACCTCTAAGACCACAACAACCACAACCACCAAGACATCTACCGGAACAGGAACTTCCCACACCAAGGATTCCACTCCGAAGACCGCGGATTTCTCCATTGATCCGAGATACTTCTTGGCACTGGGTGTGATGCTAGCAGGAATTGCAATCGTCATTAACGGACGTGAGAAACAGATTAATTACGTAAATAAGAGACGTAACGAATAGAAAGCAAAAGAAAACCCCTGTCGATGGGAACATCGGCAGGGGTTATTTTTATGCCTCTTCAGCGGCTAAAGTCTTAACGGAATTCAGTGCATGAGATACGGCTGGGATTGCAATAACAACCAAAGTAATCAAAGCTTCCAGTCCAAGGTACGCGCCGTTGTAAGCTGCGGAATACAAGAATGGGCTGGAAAGAATCCCGGTATCCGGAGCGTAAGATCCGAAGAAAATCACACCGGATAAAATCGCGAAGAAGTAACGGCCCAAAACACCCAGGATATAGCCCTTAATCAAGCCATGCTTGGAGTTGCGGAACACACCGGACAATCCCAAAGCACCGAAGGCGAAGATGTAATCAACGAACATCTGTGGAAGGCTAATGATGTAAGGGTCGATGATCATCTGCAGGATACCGTAAGCGATAGCAGCAGTCAGACCGGTACCAAGGCCGAACCAGTAACCGATGAGCACGATGAACATCATAGAAAACAGTGTAACGGAACCACCCATTGGAAGATGAATCAGCTTAATCATGGAAGCAACGGTTGCAAGGGCAATGGCCATTGCGGAAAAAGCGATTCCCTTGGTAGAGAACTTGCTCTTGTTACGAGCGCCGAAAATAGCAGCGCCAGCAATCAAAAGCACCAACATGATAACTACCATCAGAGCATAGCCTGCCGGTGTAAAAGCGTAGGTCGTTCCCCAATCATCTGTTACAGCATTAAAAAATAGTGACATAAAAAAACTCCTCCTGTTGATCATGCTAGGAGAAGTGTTACGATGCTTCCTTACGCCGGTATAATCCGGATCAAGTATTAAGGGTTAACGGACCAGCCGTCTCTCAGCAGAGCACTGCACCCCTAGCAGATATAGTATTGTCAAAAAGTATTGTAGCACTTGCAGAAAAAAAGTAAATAAAAAAGCACCAATTACCCGTAGATAATTGGTGCTGTGTAAATCTTAATCTTCGGAAGACTCTTCTGTCTCTTCGGTAGGTTCCTCTTCGTCGGAGGAAATCATCTCCGGAACATAGTCCGGTGAGAAATAAATCATCTCATTGGAAGAACGGAATACCGTTGAGGAGGAACCAACTTGGTTCACCACGATAGAATCACCGTCATTCACCGAATCTTCATCAATTGTGAGGCACTGACCACTGCTGTAGGAAGTGGAGACCTTCTCGCCGTTGACGTACACCTTACTCCACTTGGTGAAGTTGTCACCGTAGAGGTAGAGCTTGCCGTTGAAGTTGTAGATGCGGTCTAACTGTATATCCTTGGAGCCCATCACAATTTCACTGGCCGGATAGAGATCCTTGCCACCGTAGAGATAACGATCGCCGTAGAGGATATCGTACTGAAGCATCTCTAAGCCGTCCATGTATTTATGGGACTTCGGATTCACGCCTGCGCTTGTCATGGACTGGTTATAGTCGGTAATGGTACCGCCGTGGATACCCAAGCGATTCATATAGGTAGAAACAAGCTGATAGGAGGTTAAGTCCTGATCTTGCTTCTCCATACCGAAGTTGTTCCAAGTCCAGTATTTGGTCTGGTACAAATCATTCTGTGCAACTTCATCTGCGGTAAGACCCATGGTAGGAAGGTGGTCGCCGAACATAATCACTAAGGTCGGCTCTCCGCGGTCCTCGAACATCTGGCAGTACTGCTTCACGAAGTCGTCTACGTTATAAATACGATTGATGTAGTAGGTCCACTGATTGTTCTTGGCCTGGTCTTTGCCGGCGGTCTTGACGGTAATCACCGGATTCTCTTCAACGACCTCCGTCGGATAATCACCGTGAGCTTCCACCGTGATGGTATATACAAAATCCGGGCCCTCCGTTAAGTCCATGGCATCGGAGGTGGCATCAATTAAGATGTCGTCCGTCGGCCAGGTGCCAAGCGGGGTATAGTCGGTAATATCCAACATCTCCTTGGAGGTGAAGGTATCGAAGCCCATCATAGAGAAGGCATTGCGGCGACTGTAGAAGTTACCGCCGTTGTTGTGAACGACGTGGGTACCGTATCCAATCTCGTGGAAAATATCAGCCACACTTTCACAATCGGTCTCTTTTAAAATGGTCTTCTGTGGGTACTCACCCGGTCCGAAGAACTGGCAGCTCATACCGGTAAGTACTTCAAATTCGGAGTTACAGGTACCTGCGCCAACAACCGGAACCGTAAGGTGTCCGTAGGAGAAGTTCTCTTCTAGGTAATGCAGGTAAGGAAGCGGATCCTCGGAAGTCTCGATGAAGTCTGCTTCGGAAACATCAAACATGGACTCTAACAGGATAACAACTACATTCACCGGCTGGTCTGTGGTCAGCTCCGTCGGTCCCATGTCTGTATCTTTGACGATTTTCTCAATGGACTCCTGGCTGTAACCACGAGGCTGGCTCATACCAAGGTCCAACATACTGGTGGCAAAACCGTACACATAACCGTAATCCAGATAACCCTGAGATAAGTTACCGAAGTAAGAAGCCATCAAACCGGCTTCCTGTAATCCATAGGTGGTCAGTGGCATGGAAATCCAAGCGGCAACCACAAGAATCAAGCGCGGAAGGAACTTCATACGAGGCGTCTGCTGTTTGCCCTTGACGAAGAGCACGGCCATGAGAGACAGATAAATCGCGATGGCAATGACGCAGACCGTGGCCTGTTCCTTGGTAAAATAGTTGGTATTCTGCATGGTGAGCAAGTCACCGATCATGGTAATGTCCGTAAATCCAAACGGTGAAACACGGTTCAAAAGAACGATGCAGTTGATGATACCGAATACTAAGAAAAAGAAGGTGACCATCATACGCATGAAGGTTCTTCTGCGAACCAAGAATACCAATGTAAAAATACAGAAGATAATGTAGGAATTATATAAGTAAGGAATCGTGTGATGTCTTACAAATCCGCAGGCTGCAATGAAAGAATGACGGGACAGCCACTCTAACAGGAAGCAAAAGCCCATAGCTAACGGAATATGCAGAATCAAAGCGTGTTTGTTCAGAAAATCGATGAACGCATTGTAACGCGCAGAGTTGCGAAGCTTCATAACAAACTTCGGTGTCGGAATATGAATTTTCTTGAGAAGGGCAGGTATACGCTGGATGCCGTGTCCGATCTTGCTCAATAGTTTCTTCAATGTGTAACCTCCTGAGAACGTTGATTCAGGCCAAGGGTTGGGTTATAATCATTTGATGAATTTATTGATCGCATCCTTCAAGTCATCGAGTACATCCTGGTCGCCGGTTTGTACGGCATCCACCACTGTGTGGCTGATGTGATCTTCCAAAATGATTTTACCGATATTGTTAATGGCAGAGCGAACTGCAGCAATCTGAATCAGAATCTCACTGCAATCACGACCGTCTTCTACCATACGCTTCACGGATTCCATATGACCGATGGCACGGTTCATACGATTGATAACCGCCTTGGTCTGTTCGTGGGAATGCGTATGTGTATAGGTGTGTTCTACACCGTTTTCGTCGATAACTGTATGGGTATGAGTCTTACCTAAGGAATCTCCATCTGCATAGGTATGGAGATGATGGTGCTCATGTGTATGCTCATGTGTATGCTCTGTAGCCATAATAACCCCCTGGGAATAACCTACCTTGGTTAATATCCCGTGAATTATATCATTTTAAAATCGCTATTGCAAATGACGTCGTTTCATATATAGGAGAAGAAAATTGCAACTGACATTCCGAGAAAAGGGATTATCCAAAGAAACCAAACGAAGAATTATTGTTCTGTTTTTCATATTTTTACTGGCCTTGATCTTTTTTAATGTGGTATTGAATTTCAAGGATCCCCAGAACGTATCTGACATGGAAGATGCCACCATGCCAACCATATCTATGACAGCGCTTGGCACGGAGGTAAATGAACTTCACGGCTATGTACGCCAGATGGACGCCTGTTACATGCGTGATGCGGTGGTGCCGTTGGACGAGAGCCGCGTGCTTCCGATGATGATTCATACATACGGAGCCAAGGTAACGGAGATCTCTTACGAGATTCGAAGCTTGGATACGGAACGTAAAATCGCGGAGACCAAGCTTGAGGACTTCAATGAGAATAGCGGTGAGATTACCGTAAGCCCGACGCTGGAGAACTTAATCGACGCCGGACAGGAATACCTGTTAGTGATTAAGCTTCTTAGTGATGAGCGGGAGTTGTATTACTATACGAGAATTCTGCTGCCGGAGGAGGACGCACATGCGCAGGAGTGCCTGGATTTTGCCAAGAACTTCCATGATGCGGCCATGAACGGCAACGAAGAATCCTTAACAGATTATATGGAGACTTCGGAGTTCTCCAACAAGGACACCTTGCAGTATGTCACCATCGAGTCCAGCTTAAGCCAGATTGGTTGGAAGAACTTCGACGGTGTGCAGGTGGGGGATCCGGTGATTTCCCTAACGGATATCGGAAGCAACTACAACGCCATCGTATTCCACTACCAGATGCAGCGCGGCAGTGGCGGACAGACGGAATATTATAATGTAGAAGAATATTTCAAAATTCGATACGGCGAAGATCATATGTATCTGTTGGATTACCATCGTTCCATGGAACAGGTGCTGATCCCGACGCAGATTACAGTGAATGACAATATGATTTCTGTTGGTGTGACTGACAGTAACATGACCTATCTATCCAACGAGACGGGATCCATCGTTGCATTCGTTCAGGCCGGAAGCCTCTATGAGTACAATCAGAATTCCAAGGAACTGACAGAGGTGTTCTCCTTCCGTGGAAGTGATTTGACGGACCCAAGAACCAATTACGGAGAGCATAACATCCGCTTATTGAATATCGATGAGAGCGGTACCATGGACTTCGTGGTATACGGTTACATGAATTCCGGAAGCCATGAGGGACAATGCGGTATCGATTTGTTCCATTATGACAGTGCAGAGAAGCTGGCCAAGGAGCAGGCGTTCATTGCGTCCACCAAGTCCTATCAGATTCTGAATGCGGGATTTAGTGAGTTGTTGTACCAGTCTACGAACGGTAATTTCTATATTATGATTGACGGTACCCTGATTAAGGTTGATTTGATGAGCTTAGAGAATGAAGAGCTTTTGACCAACATGGTAGACCAGCAGTATGCGGTGGCAGGCAGTGGCCGATACATTGCATGGATCGATGATACCCAGGTGGCCAGCGCTATCCATGTGATGGATTTGGAGACGGAACACATCTATGATGTACATGCCATGAACGGAGAGCTGGTGAAGCCTTTGGCCTTTATGGAGGATGACCTGGTATACGGATTGGTACGGGAATCCGATATTGATGTGGATGCAGCAGGTACCCAGATTTATCCGATGTACCAGCTACAGATCGTGGACATCACCAGTGGTGGTGCTAACGTTCTGAAGACTTATGAGAAGAACGGTTATTATGTAACCGATGTGACCAAGCAGTCCTACACCTTATATTTGGACCGTGTGACCAGAACCGATGGGGTCTATATGGATGCAACCCAGGATACCATCATGAACAGTTCCGGTGAGTTGAATAAGGCGGTATCCATCCAGACAGAGACGGATGATATCTTAGGAGAAGTTGCATCTCTTGTAATGGAGAATCTGGATACCAACGAGCACGTCTATGCCATTAAGAACGCAGTGGCAGGTCTGGTGCTGGAGAGCCAGGATAAGATTATATCCGTAGAAGCCACCGCAGCACAGGAAAAATACTACGTATATGTAGGAAGTAATGTAACCTTATCCACCACCAATGTTACCAAAGCAATCACAGCGGCGGATGAAGAAATGGGAATTGTTGTGGATAACACTCAGAAATATATCTGGAAGCGTGGAAGAAGTCTTTATCGGAATGCTTTCCGGGATATTGCGGTAGGAAGCAACGATGTTGGAGCGGATGCCTCCTCCCAGTGTATCAGCGCAATGCTGGTTCGGGAAGGTGAGAACGTACAGGTAAATACCTTAATCGCCCGAGGTGAGACACCGATCACCGTATTACAGAATACCTTGAAGGATTATAAGATCTTAGATCTGACCGGATGTAACGTATCGGAGGTTCTCTATTACGTATCCATTGGCAATCCGGTCTACGTACGAACCGGAGAGGGTGGAGCGCTTCTGATTATTGGATATGATGCAGTGAATATCGAGGTCTTCGATCCGTTGCAGAACCGAACCTACAAGATGGGCGGAGAAGATGCCCAGGCCTTGTTTGAGGCACAGGGAAGTGTATATATCAGTTATATTAAAGAATAAAAACATCCCGGGCAGTGATGCCCGGGATTCTTATTATCTTAATATTCGCCAGCGCGATATTTCTCAACCAAAGTATTGATTCGCTCGTATGGATCCAGCAAGGAAGCAATGGAGCAATCATGGTTCAAGGTATCAATGATGTAAGCAATGTACTTGCTCATGTCACAGCTAATGTAGTAGTCACGGCTTAACAACTCAGGTGTCTGATAGGTTAAGTTGGTGGTTACAACACGATAGATGAGACCTTCTTCTACAGCCTTATCGAAGCTTGCCACACCGTTGGTGAAAAGACCAAAGGTAGCAACTGCGAAGATACGGTTTGCCTTGCGCTTCTTCAACTCTCTGGCAACATCAATCATAGACTCGCCGGAAGAGATCATGTCATCTACGATGATGACGTCCTTGCCCTCAACGGAGGAGCCAAGGAATTCATGAGCAACGATTGGGTTACGTCCGTCTACAATCTTGCTGTAGTCACGACGCTTGTAGAACATACCCATATCTACACCCAGGACGGAAGCCATGTATACGGCACGGTTGGTACCACCCTCGTCCGGGGAGATGATCATCAAATGATCGTTATCTAACTTCAGGTCCTTCACGTTCTTGCAAATGCCCTTGATGAACTGATAGGTAGGAGAAACGGTCTCGAAACCATGAAGCGGAATTGCATTCTGTACACGAGGATCATGCGCATCGAAGGTGATGATGTTATCAACGCCCATAGCAACCAACTCCTGAAGAGCAAGTGCACAGTCCAAAGACTCACGAGCGGTACGACGATGCTGACGACCTTCATATAAGAAAGGAATAATTACGGTAATGCGCTTACCCTTGCCGCCTGCAGCAGCAATGATACGCTTCAAATCGGAATAGATGTCATCCGGAGACATGTGATTTACCTGACCGCATACGGAATAGGTAAGACTCCAATTGGTAACATCTACCATGATATATAAATCCAAGCCACGGATGGACTGACTAAAGCTTCCCTTGGCCTCGCCGGAACCAAAACGTGGTGTGTTCACCGGTACGAGATAGGAACCACTCTGGTAAGAGGTGCGCTCGATATCATCAAGGTGATCGGAAGCACGATTTGCTCTCCAATCTACCAGATATTTGTCGACTTTGTTGCCAATCTCAGAAATGCTCTTGTGAGCGATTAGACCGACTGGAGCAATGGGTTTACGGGTTACTAACGTGTCGTCATTGCGTGGCATGAATAGAATCCTCCATATATGGTGTTAATATTGCGTAATAGTTTTATCATAGAATTCCGCTATTTTCAAGGTTGGTTTAAAATTCTTCGAGGGTTTTTCGAACGCGAATATCCTTGCCAAAAAGGCTGATCGGGATATAACTCTCGATGAAACGGGAGAAAATACGCTCCGAATACGTCTCTTTGATATCTTTCAAACTCAGGTTGGTAGAAATCACCGTAGAACGCTTGTGAATCAGACGCTCGTTGATGCACTGAAACAGCTGTGAAGTCGTAAAAGAATTGGCAAATTCCGTACCCAAATCGTCGATAATCAATAAATCACAATCAAAAATATTCTTATAAGGAACGGTATCGTCATCGAAGCGATCCTTCTTATGGAAGGTATTCTTCTCAAAAATCTCAAACAGCTGGAAGGCAGTGAGATAGATGACGGAGAAGCCCTGGTCCAAAACCGCCTTACCGATACAGTTGGATAAATAAGTCTTACCTACGCCGGTGTCTCCATACAATAGAATGTTCTCATGTCTTGTAGAGAAATCCCGAACGAAACGCTGGGCCTCTTCGTAAGCCTTCTTGGCATTCTCTCTGGCAGACAAGCCGGAGCCATCCTTATCGTCGTAATAATCATTGTCGTAATAATCTAAGGAAAAATGGCTGAAGTTCTCACGCTCAAAAATCTTCTGGACATGGTCCTGAGCGTAGAGCAAATCGATAGCACGCTGATTGAAGCAATGACACGGACGGTGCCCGATATACCCGGTGTCCTTACAGTCCGGACAATGATATGGGGGATTCAAATAATCCACACCATAACCGTGGGTACGAAGCAAATCCATCTTCTCCTGTATCAATGCTTCAATCTTGCTGTGCAAATTAGAAGTATCGACCGATCCGGTAAGCCCTCCCTCTATACTTGCCTGGATCAGATCGACACTGGAGGTTGCAATCTCGTTGTCAATCTCCTGGAAACGTGGAATGTTGGTGTACACTTCTTCGCGGCGTTCGTGAATCAGAGACTCGCGTTCGGAGCGAAGCGCCTCATATTGGCGCATAATCTGGTCATACTGATGATTTGTTAATGACATGATCTCTAGTTTTCTCCCTAACGACGTTTCTGTAGTAACTTGGCTTCTAACGCATCGTAGTCATAGTCACGCTCATCGAAATTACGGAAGCGATTCGAGCGGTTGTTGGAAGCGGTTGTAGTGTTCCGAGTCGGAGCAGCTTTCTGACGCTTGGTAGCATCAAATGCCTGGTCCAACTTTGTAATGTCATCCAGTGTAGCAACACCGGCCTTATGCCATCTGGAAAGAATGGAATCGGCGTAGTCGAAGCTCGGCTTCTGGATGGTTAAAATAGTTCTCTTCTGTGCCTCCTGGATAATCGGAAGAGTGAAGTGGTATTCGTTCTCCCAGCGCTTCACATAATCCAATTCCCCATCTGTGAGGTTCCGCCCCGAAATACCAAAAGCTTTCATGATAGCTCTGGTATTTTCGGAACGTAGCTCGTTTTCCCCTTTTGCTTGGCTGACGGACGTAATACCTGCCTCTGCCCAATTAATAGCAACCTTGTTCATGTAATGAAAGCTGGAATGATTCTTGCTGATACAATACTCTACCAAGTATTCAATGAGATCTGCGGACATATGCAATTCATCATACCAGAACATCAAGGTTTGGATGTCACTGCTCTTTAGCGGCTTGCCGGTGTACATCTCCGTGATGCGGAGGATTTCCTTCACATCGGACTGTGCGGATAACACGGCCAGCTCATCTGCGGAGTAGATACGTGCCTGCGGAATAACGGGTGTGCTCGGAGCAATCTGGGTCACCATGGATACGGTGGAAACCACTGGTGAAACCGGTGCTACGGAAGGAGTAGGAACCGGAGTCGGTGTGGAGTACGGATCCAAAAGACAAATCCCGATTAACTCGTTGCTCTCGTCATACTCGAGGCGGAGAAGATTCTGTCGCTCCCAATACTCCAGGGCACGCTTGATGTCACGCTGTGTATGATCCAACTTGTCTGCCATGGCGGAGATGGAAAAATCCATACCTTCCTGGGACAGGCAACGGAGCATGTACAGGTAAATCTTCACGTATTCCCCATTGGCGTCCTTCATGAAATTGTCAATAAACGTATTGGAAACACAAGTCACCTGCTGGGAGGTACTCGTGTGCAACATAATATCAGACATAGCTAATACTTCCCTCTCTCTAACCTAACGGAATCATAGCACAACAATTTTGGATTGAAAAGGGGAAAATTGCCCACAAACCCAGTAAAATCAAGGGTTTGCGGGAATGTGGATAATGTGGATAAATAATCAAAAAAGCGGAAATACGGGCAAAAGAAATCCACACTCAAATTGGAATAAATCAACCGATTCGAGTGTGGATAATGTGGATAACTTTTACTTTAACAGGTTTTCGCCAATAGTATAGACGTTTCCGGCACCCATAGTTATCAACAGGTCACCGTTCATAGAATTTTTTCGTAAATAATCTTCAATCTCCTCAAAGGAGGAAAAATACTCGCATGGGGTACCCAGTTCTAAAATCTTCGCCTGCAGGTCGCGAGAGCTGATATTATAGATATCTTTCTCACGTGCAGCATAGATATCTGCAAGAACTACAAGGTCTGCCCGGGACAGTACCTTGGCAAAGTCGTCTAAAAACGCCAATGTACGGGTATAAGTGTGAGGCTGGAAGCAAACCACCAGACGCTCATGTGGATAATTGGAAGCGGCATCCAAAGAAGCAGCAATCTCTGTCGGATGATGTGCATAATCGTCGATGATGGTTGCACCGTTGAAGGTACCCTTGTACTCGAAACGTCGGCCGGCGCCACCGAAATCCGCCAGTCCTGCCTGAATCTGCTCATATGGAAGGTTCATGGCGCGGGCAACGGCAATGGCTGCCAGGGCGTTGGTTACGTTGTGCATACCCGGTACGTGAAGGGTAATCTTCGGCAGGGCTTCGCCGTGGAAGATTGGTGTGAAGGTTGCACAGCCAAGCTCATCATAGGTGACGCCCTGTGGGAAGTAATCGTTGGAATTCAGATGTCCGAAGGTAATGACTTCGCAGTCCAATCCCTCGGTGATGGTCTTCACTTCCGGAATCTCACCGTTGATAATCAGTGCACCGTCGCTGGCAGTGTTGGCAGCGAACTGATGGAAGCTGTCGCGAATGTCATCAATGTCCTTGAAGAAGTCTAAGTGCTCGGCTTCCACATTCAGGATAATGCTGTACTTCGGGAAGAAGGACAGGAAGCTGTTGGTGTATTCGCATGCTTCGGTTAAGAACAAATCGGAGTCACCCACATGGATGTTGCTGTTAATTGCTTTTAAGAAACCACCGATGGAGATGGTCGGATCGTCCTGTCCACGGAGGAGAATCTGACTTAACATGGAGGTGGTTGTAGTCTTGCCGTGTGTTCCCGCAACTGCGATAGAACGCTCATACTGTGCCATAATCTGGCCGAGAAGATCGGCTCTTGTTAACATCGGAAGATGCTTGGCAACAGCGGCCTTGAACTCCGGATTGTCCGGATGAATCGCTGCGGTATAGATGACAACATCGATGTCGTCGGTAATGTTCTCGGCTGCCTGTGGATAGGCAATGCGCATGCCCTTCGCACTAAGGGCGCGGGTCAAGTCGCTTTCTTTCATGTCGGAGCCGGATATTGTGAATTTCCACTCTAGTAAGATTTCGGCGAGTCCGCTCATACTGATTCCACCGATGCCGATGAAATGCACGTGCATAGGCTTGGAAAAATCTATCTTATACATAAGGTTTCCTTTCTACCTCATAAAAGAGTCTTTTCTTATTATAGTCGCGTTTGCAATTTTTGCAATTGTTTCCTAATTATTCCCCGAAAATGGAAGGGAGCATTCGGAAAAAAATGAAACACTTGGGGCAGATGTAGTAGAGGATTGTAGACACTTGGCCAATATGTAGTAAAAGTTGTACAAAACGAAGAAAAAATGTGGAATTTTGGGATAAATGTTGAATAAATTTCTGACAATATGCTATACTAAATTTACCGTAACCCATGATTTTTAGGGGGAAACTACAGGGAAGAGAAGACGCGAGGTGACTAGAGTATGGTGAAGAAAGAAATGATTGCTATGCTATTAGCAGGTGGTCAAGGCAGCAGGTTAGGAGTGCTGACTTCGGATGTCGCGAAGCCGGCCGTCGCCTTCGGTGGAAAGTATCGTATCATTGACTTTCCGCTGAGCAATTGTATCAATTCCGGCATTGATACGGTTGGTGTATTAACGCAGTATCAACCTTTGGTCTTAAACACCCACATCGGAATCGGTATTCCGTGGGATTTGGACCGCAACAACGGGGGAGTTTCGGTATTACCGCCGTATGAAAAGAGTGACAACAGTGAGTGGTACTCCGGTACGGCAAATGCGATTTATCAGAATCTCCGATTCATGGAGAATTACAATCCCGATTATGTATTAATTTTATCCGGTGATCACATCTACAAGATGGATTATGAAGCAATGTTGGATTTCCATAAGGCCAACAATGCGGACGTAACCATTGCGGCATTACCTGTTCCGATGGAAGAGGCCAGCCGATTCGGCGTTGTGGTAACGGATGACGAGAATCGTATTACGGAGTTTGAGGAGAAGCCTCCGAAGCCAAAGAGCAATTTGGCATCTATGGGTATTTACATCTTCAGCTGGCCGGTGCTTCGAGATGCACTCATTACTTTGAAGGATAAGAGCAATTTGGATTTTGGTAAGCATGTCATTCCTTACTTGCATGAGAACGACAAGCGAATTTTTGCTTATGAGTTCAATGCATACTGGAAGGATGTAGGAACCCTCGGTTCTTATTGGGAAGCCAATATGGAGTTAATCGATTTGATTCCGGAGTTCAACCTTTACGAGGAGTTCTGGAAGATCTACACCAGCCAGGATATGATTGAGCCACAGTATATCGGCAACACCGCTAAGGTCAGCAAGGCCATTGTGGGTGCCGGAGACCGCATCGAAGGAGAAGTTACCAACTCCGTTTTGGGTGCAGGTGTTGTGGTAGAGGAAGGCGCAGTGGTGAAGGACTCTATCATTATGAAGAGTACCACCATTCGCAAGAATGCATTCGTAGATAAGGCCATCATTGCAGAGAACTGTGAAGTTGGCGAAGGCGCACAGATTGGTGTTGGCGAAGAAGCAGAGAGCAAGCTGAACGCAAGTATCTACTCCTTCGGTTTAGCAACCATCGGTGACGGATCTGTGATTCCGGCCGGAGTAACTGTCGGTAAGAATACCGCAATCCGAGGTGTTACTACCTTGGAAGACTATCCAAACAACGAGCTTGAAAGTGGCGGCTATATTATTAAGGCAGGTGAAGAAGCATGAAGGCATTAGGAATCATTTTAGCAGGCGGTAATTCGAGCCGCATGAAAAACCTGACGGACAAAAGAGCGATTTCCGCTATGCCGGTAGGATGTAGTTATCGAAGCATTGATTTTACATTAAGTAATATGACCAACTCGCATATCCAGACGGTTGCAGTATTAAGCCAGTACAATGCGAGATCCTTGAATGAGCATCTGAATTCCTCCAAGTGGTGGAACTTCGGACGTAAGCAGGGTGGATTGTTCCTCTTCACGCCAACCGTTACGGCAGATAACAGCTGGTGGTACCGTGGAACCGCCGATGCTATGTGGCAGAACATTGATTTCTTAAAGCGCAGACATGAGCCGTATGTAGTAATTGCCAGCGGTGACTGTGTATACAAGATGGATTTCAATCCGGTGTTGGAGTACCACATCAGCAAGCAGGCCGATATCACATTGGTATGTGCCAAGGCACCTGAGGGAGATGACTTGACCAGATTCGGTACCGTGAAGTTGGCGGAAGACGGATTGTTGTTGGATTTCGAAGAGAAGCCGATGGTGGCACATTCCAATATTGTATCCACCGGTGTTTACATCATCAGACGTCGTAAGCTCATCGAGTTGTTAGAGCAGTGCAACCAGGAAGGTCGCTACAATTTCGTAACGGACATTCTGGTACGCTATAAAGGTATGAAGAAAATCTACGGTTACATGATGGACACCTATTGGAGCAACATCGCCACCGTGGAGGCATACTACAATACCAATATGGACTTCTTAAAACCGGAGGTGCGGAACTTCTTCTTCCGCGAGGAGCCGAAGATTTACTCCAAGGCATACGACCTTCCACCTGCGAAATTCAATCAGGGCAGCGACGTACATAACTCCTTGATTGGATCCGGAAGTATCATCAACAGTAGGGTTGAGAATTCCGTATTGTTTAAAAAAGTATTCGTTGGTAATAACAGTGTGATTAAGAACTCCATTATTATGAACGGTGCTTATATTGGTGATAATGTTAGAGTAGAGAATTGCATCGTGGAAAGCAACGAGACACTACTTTCCGATACAACCTACATCGGAGACGGCGAGATTCGCATCGTATCCGAGAACAACAATCGATACGGCATTTAAAAACTACAGCAACAGGGGCTGATTCGTAGGGAGTAATCAGCAAGAGGGGTACACAAAATGAAAATAACAGACATTCGCGTACGTAAAATTGAAAATGGTGGAAAGATGAAGGCAGTGGTGTCCATTACCATCGATGAAGAATTTGTAGTACATGATATTAAGATCATCGAAGGCGAGAAGGGACTTTTCATTGCAATGCCTAGCCGCAAGACCAGTGACGGAGAATTCAAGGATGTAGCGCATCCAATCAAGTCTTCCACAAGAGAAGAACTGCAGCGCATTATCTTAGAGCGCTACGAGAAGGAATTATTGGCTCCGCCGTCTGAGGCATAATTTCATAGAAAGTGTAGTTTACAGGCTCTTACCCCGGTGGGTAGGAGCCTTTTCTTTTGCCGTAAAACTGTGATAAGATAAACGCAAATAACCTCGCTTGCAAAAAGCGGGGCTTTCGTCGTGTTTAGATATAGAAGAAAGAGGAAAAAATATGTACATTATCGCAGGCCTGGGAAACCCGGGATTAAAATATCGCCATACCCGTCACAATGCGGGATTTGATGCCATCGACGTCATCGCCAAGCGCCACGGCATTACGGTGAAAAAGATTGAGAAACAGGCATTGGTGGGACAGGGCAATATCAAGGGACAGAAGGTCCTTCTGGTAAAGCCACAGACCTTTATGAATAACAGCGGAGACTCCTTAGCAGAGCTTGTAAATTACTACAAGGTGGACCCTACCGAGGAGCTGATTGTGTTATCTGATGATGTGACCTTGGATCCGGGACGGATTCGGATTCGTAAGAAGGGCAGTGCCGGCGGACACAACGGACTAAAAAGCATTATTGCCCGTTGCGGAACGGAAAGCTTCCAGCGGGTGCGCATCGGTGTGGGAATTCTGCCAACCGGCGGCGATATGATCAATCACGTATTGGGACATCTGAAGCGTGACGAGCGCAAGTCCCTGGAGGAAGCCTTAGAGCATGCGGCAGATGCAATAGAGCTTATGATCAACGGGGAAACAGAAGCAGCCATGAACAAGTTCAACTAAGAACGGTGAGGATATATGCAAGCGTTTTTGGAACCATTCGGGGACTTAGCAGACATTGAGATGCTGCGGGATGCCCTGGCAAAAAAGGGACAACTCTATGAATTGACCGGTTGTATCGAAATCGGCAAGGCCCATGTCATCTATGGAATCGGCCATGATTATCCGTGGAAGCTGGTAGTAGCAGAGGACGAGCAGAAGGCCCGTGCTATCTACGAAGAGTACCAGTTCTATGAGGAGGACTGCGTCTATTATCCGGCCAAAGATATGCTTTTCTACCAGTCGGATATTCACAGCAATGAATTGACCAGAGATCGAATCCGTGCCCTGAAAGCCTTAACCACCCAGGACCACGGAACCTTCATTACCACGGTGGAAGCCTTGATGAATCGCATTCCGGCCCAGGAAGCCTTCTTGGAGAGCGTGATTCGTTTAACACCGGAATCCAGTGTGGATTTGACGGAACTGCGCCATCGCCTGGTGAACTTCGGCTACGAGCAGGTGTCCAGCGTAGAAGGCTGGGGACAGTTTGCGGTCCGCGGCGGCATCTTAGATGTATTCCCACTGACGGAGGATATGCCGTTACGTGTGGAGTTCTGGGGCGATGATGTGGATTCCATGCGAAGATTCGATCCGGGTACCCAGAAGTCCTTGGAGGATGTGGAAGAAGTTGCCATCTATCCGGCCATGGAGATGGTGGTCACAGAGGATGAGATTGCAGCAGGTCTTCGTGCCATGGGAGAGGATGCGGACCGTCTTTATGAGACTTATCGTAAGGAGATGAAGACGGAAGCGGCCCATCGCATTCGCACTTCCTATGAGGAAATCCGAGACAAAATCGAGAACGGTTGGGGCTTCCAGGAAGTGGAGAATCACATGCTCTATTTTACGGAACAGACTTACAGTCTCATCGATTACTTGCCGAAGCAGACCTTGGTGTTCTTGGATGAGCCAAGTCACTTAGAAGCCAATGGCCATGTCTGTGAGCAGGAGTTTGCGGAGAGTATGCTCCATCGCGAGGAACAGGGATATTCACTGCCTAGACAGAAGAACATGCTTTTTTCCGCAGATGAAGTGTTGGGACGTTGTGCCAACCAGCCCGGTGTGCTTCTGTCCATGATGGAGACCAAGAAGGGTAGCTTCAAGCCCAAGGCCAAGTTCTATATTCATATGACTTCCGTTACCAGTTACAGTAATAGCTTCGAGCTTCTGTGCAAGGAACTACGGAACTATCGCAATCACAAGTATCGGATGGTGATTGTGTCCGCATCCCGCACCCGAGCGGCCAGACTGGCGGATGATTTGATGGATGAAGGCCTCAATGCCTATTTTTCCGAGAATACCGATCAGCCGGTGTATCCGGGAGAGGTGTTGGTGACCGTAGGAAGTCTGCGCCGCGGATTCGATTATCCGGATGCAAGATTTGTATATATTAGCGAGAATGATATCTTCGGACAGAATCATCTGAAGAAGAAGCGGAAGAAAAAGAAAGCGGAAGACCACATCCGCTCCCTCCAGGAATTATCACCGGGAGATTATGTGGTTCATGAGAATTACGGTCTCGGTATCTATCAGGGTATGGAGAAGATGGAAGTCGATCATGTCATGAAGGACTACATCAAGATTGCTTACGCCAAGAAGGCCAATCTCTATATTCTGGCGACTCAGATGGATATGATTTCCAAGTACGGGAATGTAGGTGATCACAAGCCGAAACTGTCTACCCTTGGAACCTTGGAATGGTCCAAGACCAAGAACCGCGTAAAAACGGCAGTTACGGCTGTGGCTAAGGACTTGGTGGAACTCTATGCCCTAAGACAGCAGGACAACGGATATGTCTACGGACCGGATACGGTTTGGCAGCAGGAGTTCGAGGAGAGCTTCCCATATGACGAGACCGATAGCCAGTTAGAAGCCATTGCAGATGTGAAGGCGGATATGATGAGCCATAAGATTATGGATCGTCTGATCTGCGGTGATGTAGGATATGGTAAAACAGAGATTGCCATCCGTGCGGCCTTCAAGGCGGTACAGGAAGGCAAGCAGGTAGTATATCTGGTGCCCACCACCATTTTGGCCCAGCAGCACTATACCAACTTTGTCAATCGAATGAAGGAGTATCCGATTAATGTGGAGATGCTCTCTAGATTTCGCACCACGGCCCAGAACAAGGAGACCGTGAAGAAGCTGAAGAAAGGTGAAGTGGACATTGTCATCGGAACCCATCGGGTGCTGTCCAAGGATGTCACCTTCAAGGATCTGGGACTTCTTATCATCGATGAGGAGCAGCGCTTCGGCGTAACCCACAAGGAAAAGATTAAGCAGATGAAGAAGAACGTCGATGTGTTGTCCTTATCTGCAACACCGATTCCGCGAACCCTTCATATGAGTCTGGTTGGTATCCGTGATATGAGCGTCTTGGAAGAAGCGCCGTTAGAGCGTACCCCAATCCAGACCTTTGTGTTTGAATACAATGAAGAGATGATTCGAGAAGCTATCCACCGCGAGATGGCACGTGGTGGACAGATCTACTATGTCATCAACCGGGTACGGGAAATCGCGGATGTCTCTGCCGTCATCCAGAAGCTGGTGCCGGAAGCCAATGTGGCTTACATTCATGGCCAGATGAAGGAGACGGAAGTGGAAGAGATTATGACCGACTTCATCAATAAGGATATCGATGTGTTGGTAGCCACCACCATTATTGAGATTGGACTGGATATCTCTAACGTCAATACCATCATTATTCATGATGCAGACCAGTTGGGTCTCTCTCAGCTGTACCAGTTGCGTGGACGCGTGGGACGAAGCAACCGAACAGCCTTTGCCTTCTTAATGTATCGAAGGAATAAGATGCTAAAAGAAGTAGCAGAGAAGCGCTTAGCAGCCATTCGAGAGTTCACGGATTTGGGTAGTGGATTCAAGATTGCCATGCGAGACTTGGAGATTCGCGGCGCCGGCAATATGCTTGGCGAAGCCCAAAGCGGACACATGGAAGCGGTAGGATACGATCTCTATTGTAAGCTTCTGAATGAGGCGGTCCGCAAGGAAAAGGGCGAGAATGTTATGGAGGATTTCGAGACTTCCGTGGATATTGCAATGGATGCCTTCATTCCGCCTGCCTATATCGAAGACGAGGAGCAGAAGCTGGAAATCTACAAGCGCATTGCCGGTGTAGAGACGGAAGAAGAGCAGGATGAGATGATTGATGAGCTCATCGACCGTTTCGGAGAGCCGCCGAAGGCAGTACAGAACCTGCTGTTCGTGGCCAGACTGCGCTCCGATGCACACAAGGCATATTTGTTGGAAATCAAACAAACAGACCAGTTCGTTCGTATGCCAATCTATCCACAGGCGGCCATCGACCCAAGTGGCATTCCGGCATTAATTCAGGAGTATGCGCCGTATCTGGAGTTTGTTGCGGACAAGGAAGCCCCGGCCTTCTTCTTGCATTATAAGAAGAACAACCGCTTCCCGGTGAAGGAATTACCGCAGTATGTACATACTCTGGTGCAGAAGATGCAGGGATTGGTTGATAACCCTTCCTAAAATGCTTATAATTGTGGATTGTAGGGTTCAACCTACAGATTGAATGGGAAATGGAGTTTTTTACAATGTCAAAGAAGATTATTACGGCGATGACCGCCGCAACATTAGCAGCATCCATGGTACTGACCGGTTGTGGTTCCAAGGACAAGATTGATCCGAAGGCAACATTGGTTAGCGTAGGCGAGGAAGAAGTGGTATCCATGGGATACGGTAACTTCGTAGCCAAGTACAATCAGGCCATTTATGACCAGATTTATGTATCCTACTTCGGATCCGTCATGTGGGATCAGGAAGTTGGCGAAGAAGGCACCATGGAAGACAGCGTGAAGAAGCAGATTATGGATGATATGGAGCGCTATTATGTCAGCGGATTACATGCATCCGATTACGATGTTGCAATCTCTGATGAGCAGCAGGCCAACATTGAAGCGGCTGCTAAGAAGTTCTTAGAGGATAACGATGAAGAAGCCATCGAGCAGATGGGTGCTACCGAGGAATATTTGATTCGATTCCTACAGGAGCAGACCATTGCACAGATGGTAGAGGATAAGGTTGAGGCAGAGGCCGAGGTGAACATCACCGACGAGGAAGCCATCCAGTCTACCGTATCTTATGTACTCTATGCCAGCACTTCTACCGATGATCAGGGCAATGCAACCGAGCTTAGCAAGGAAGAGTTAGTAGCATTGAAGGAAAAGGCTGAAAAGCTTGCAGCTGCAGAGGATTTTGCAGCAGAGGCAGAAGCTCAGGAAGTGACTGCACAGAAGTATTCCTACACTAAGGCAGCTGATGCTGCAGAGGATACTGTTTTGGGAGAGGATGTTATCACTGCTGCAAAGGCATTGAAGAATGGCGAGACTTCCGCAGTTATCGAGGTAGAAGGCAAAGGCTACTATGTAGTACACATGGAAGCAACCGAAGATGACGAAGCAACTGCAACTAAGCGTGAGAACTTAGAGAAGGATGCACGCAATACTTACTACGATGACCAGATCAGTGCTTGGGAAAAGGACATTGACTGGAAGGTAGATGAGGAGCAGTGGAGCAAGGTGACATTCGAGAAGTACTTCTCTACGGCAGAGACCAAGGAAGATACGACAGAAGAAGCAACCACCGAAGAGTAAGAAACTGTAAGGCCTGCCCACCTTGGGCGGGCCTTTTTCTATAGGAAAATTTATGAAGTTTGTATATCAGTATTTAAAAGCATACAAAATCGAAAGCATTTTAGCGCCGTTATTTAAGATGTTGGAAGCTATCTTTGAACTCTTTGTTCCACTGGTAGTTGCAGCAATCATTGATGTTGGAATTACAACAAATGATACGGATTATATTCTTCGTCGCTGTGGTCTTCTTCTGCTATTGGCGGCAATTGGATTAGCAGTTGCAATCACGGCTCAGTTCTTTGCGGCTAAGGCGGCGATTTGTTCCGCCAGCAAAATGCGAGAGGATCTCTTTTTCCATATTCAGGATATGTCCCATGGTGCGATGGATGAACTGGGTAGCGCCACCTTGGTTACTCGAATTACCAATGATATCAATCAGGTACAGAACGGAATCAATATGTTCTTACGCCTGTTCTTGCGTTCCCCGTTTATCGTATTTGGTGCCATGATTATGGCATTTACTGTGGACGCGAAGGTGGCACTGATATTCCTTGCGGTGATACCGTTACTTGGACTCATTGTTTATCGTGTTATGAAAAGCACCCTTCCCATGTTCCGGAAAATCCAACAGACCTTGGATACCGTGCTTCGGATTGTTAGCGAGAATCTGGAAGGAATCCGTGTTATTCGTGCGTTTGGTAATGAAGAAGTGCAGGAAGATGCCTTTGTAAAAAAGACCGGTGAACTGTATTCCCGTCAGATAGGCGCCGGTAAAATCCAGGCATTCTTAAATCCGGCCACTTATATCATCGTAAATCTTGCAGTGGTGTTCATTTTATGGTTTTCCGGACTGCGGGTGGAAAAGGGCGTGCTTAGTACCGGTGAAGTAGTTGCGCTGGTGAATTACATGTCCCAGATTCTGGTGGAGTTGATTAAGCTGGCCAATCTGATTGTGTTATTAACCAGAGCCTATTCTTCCGTAACAAGAATTCAGGAAGTGATGGAGCATCCGGCCGATGAGCGTGGCCATGAAGGCGTGGCCTCCAAAGCGCTGGGAGAAGAAGTGCTTGGCCTATCCGAGGTTGATTTTTCTTATCCAAATACGGTGGAGCATGTGCTTCATGATATTAGCTTTCAGTTAAAATCCGGAGAGACCTTAGGGGTCATCGGTGGAACCGGCTCCGGTAAGAGTTCCTTGGTGCATGCCATCTGCCATGATTACGATGTGGCAAGAGGCATGGTTCGCCTGGTGGGAGAAGATGTTCGAGGCATTTCCGATGAGCAGATTGCGAAGGTTGTAGGTGTAGTCCCCCAGCATGCAGAACTGTTTGCCGGAAGTATCGCCGAGAATCTTCGTGTTGGAAATCCAACGGCTACAGATGATGAGTTGTGGGAGGCTTTGGATACCGCCTGCGCAAGAGAAGTAGTAGAAGGAAAAGACGGCAAGTTGCAGGCCGGCGTTGTAAAGGGTGGTCGCAATTTCTCCGGCGGACAGCGCCAGCGATTAACCATTGCAAGGGCCTTGGTGAAGCGGCCATGGATTCTCATCCTGGATGATTCCGCCTCAGCGTTGGATCTGGCAACCGAGGCGAAACTGCGCCAGAATATCAAGAGTCTGTCATGGAAGCCGGCTACCATAATAATTTCTCAGCGTGCTTCTTCCGTGCGGGAAGCAGATCAGATTCTGGTGTTGGAGAATGGTGAAGTTGCGGGACTTGGAACCCATGAAGAATTAATGCGAAGCTGTGAGGTCTATCAGGAAATCTACTACTCTCAGTTCCCGAGAGAGGAGGTGGGCGCATGAGACAGAAGACCCTAAAGCGTATCGGTAGCATACTCTTGCCGTACCTTCCATATATACTGTTGACCTTATTGTGCGCAGTGGGAACCGTATTTTTAACCTTAGAGATTCCCATACTTACCGGACGCGCCATTGACTGTATCGGTGGATTCCATCAGGTGGATTTCGATGGATTGGTAGCGGTCCTTCGCACCATGACGGCAGTCATTTTGCTTACGGCATTATTCCAGTGGCTGATGAATCGCATCAACAATTATATTACCTATTCGGTAACCATGGAGTTGCGCCGGGCCGCATTTGCTAAGTTGCAGCGCTTGCCGGTATCTCACGTGGACACCCATTCCCACGGGGATTATGTAAGCCGTATTGTAACGGATGCAGATAGTTTCTCGGATGGATTATTGCTGGGATTTAGTCAGTTATTCACCGGAGTATTGACCATCCTTGGCACCATTGGATTTATGGTGCGTTTGCAGCCGCGTATTTCTTTGGTTGTGATTCTTCTAACACCGATATCCTTTTTGGTGGCGAAGTTTATTTCTTCCCGAACCTATCGGATGTTTAAGCAACAGGCCATGGACCGGGGAGATTTAACGGAGTTTGCTTCCGAGCGAATCGAACAGCAGAAATTGGTACATACCTTCTCTTATACGGATGCTACCAAAGCGGAGTTTCAAAGACGAAACGAAGCGCTCCGGAAAAGTGCATTAAATGCTACGTTTTATTCCTCTTTAACCAATCCGTCAACACGCTTTGTAAATGCGCTGATTTATGGAGTGGTATGCTTTTTCGGAGCAGGAACCGTACTGGCGGGAAACCTTACGGTTGGAGAATTGAGCAGTTTCTTGGGATACGCCAGTCAGTATTCCAAGCCGTTTAATGAGATTACCGGTGTAATTACGGAGATGCAGAATGCCATTGCCTGTGCATCCCGTTTGTTTGAATTAATTGATGCAGAACCGGAAGAAGATCATGGGGATTATGAGTTGCCGCAGGATATGCGCGGACAGATTTCCTTCCGGGATGTTGCCTTTTCCTATAACAAAGAACAACCATTATTGCGGGATTTAAATCTATCGGTGCAGCCGGGTCAGAAGGTGGCTATTGTTGGACCGACAGGAGCCGGTAAGACCACGATGATTAATCTTTTGATGCGGTTTTACGATGTGGATCAAGGCGGCATCTATATTGATGGCGTGGATATCCGCCAGATGTCCCGGGCATCTTTGCGCCAGAAGTTTGGAATGGTGCTGCAGGAGACCTGGTTGCAGGAGGGCACCATATTAGAAAACCTTCGTCTGGCGAAGCCGGATGCAACTGTGGAAGAGGTGGTGGAAGCTTGTAAGGCATCCCATGCCCATAGTTTTATCAAGCGTCTTCCCAACGGATACGATACCCGACTGGGGATGGATGGCGGAAGCCTCTCTCAAGGACAGAAGCAGCTGTTATGCATTGCCCGAGTTATGTTAAATTTACCGCCGATGTTGATTCTGGATGAGGCCACCAGCTCCATTGATACCAGAACGGAGATGAAGATTCAGGAGGCTTTTGGAAGGATGATGGAGGGTAGAACCACCTTCGTTGTGGCCCACCGACTGTCTACCATTATCAATTCCGATATCATCCTGTATATGGAGCATGGACAGGTATTGGAACAGGGCTCTCACAAGGCGCTTCTGGAGAAGAACGGAAAATACGCAGCGCTGTATTACAGCCAGTTCAAGATTTAGTAGTTATCTTTTATAAAAACAGCAGATATGGTATACTAAAGCCGTGAAGTTGACATAATTTTAAAAGAATTTATAATGTAAATCTTGAGAGTGTTTTAGGATATAGGAATCGCAATGAGGCGATGATTGTTAGAGGTATGTGAGATGGAGCAATACGTAATCAAGGGCGGCACCCCGCTTCGCGGAGAAGTTACAATCGGTGGCGCTAAGAATGCAGCACTTGCTATTTTGGCTGCTGCAGTCATGACAGATGATACGGTTGTAATCGATAATTTGCCGGATGTTCGCGACGTGAACGTTATGATTGGTGCGATGGAAGATATTGGTGCTTCCATTGAGCGCGTGGATCGTCATACGGTTCGTATCAACGGATCTAAGATTGAGCGTCTGAGCGTAGATTATGAATATATTAAGAAGATTCGTGCTTCCTATTATTTATTGGGAGCATTGCTTGGTAAGTATAAGTCTGCAGAGGTAGCACTTCCGGGTGGTTGTGCCATCGGTAGCAGACCGATTGACTTACATATTAAGGGCTTTAAGGCACTTGGAGCTGAGGTGGATACCGGATACGGTTTGATTTCCGCCCGTGCGGATGAGCTGATTGGTAGCCATATCTATTTGGATAAGGTCTCTGTTGGAGCAACCATCAATATTTTGATGACTGCAACCATGGCCAAGGGCAAGACGGTAATTGAGAATGCGGCCAAGGAGCCACATGTCGTTGACGTTGCCAACTTCTTGAACAGTATGGGAGCCAATATCCGTGGTGCCGGAACCGACGTGATTCGTGTAGAAGGCGTGGAGCGTTTACACGGAACCGAGTATTCTGTTATTCCGGATCAGATTGAGGCCGGAACCTTCATGTGTGCGGCAGCTGTTACACATGGTGATATCTTAGTGAAGAATGTCGTACCGAAGCATTTGGAAGCAACTACCGCGAAGCTGGTAGAAGCCGGATGTAAGGTCGTTGAATACGATGATGCAGTTCGTGTCATTGCAGAAGATATGCCATTACATCATACGGCGGTTACTACATTGCCATATCCTGGATTCCCAACGGATATGCAGCCACAGATGGCAGTCGTATTAGCCGTTGCGGAAGGAACCAGTACGGTAACCGAGAGCATTTGGGATAATCGCTTTAAGTATGTAGATGAGCTGGCTCGTATGGGCGCTCAGGTGAAGATTGAGAGCAACATTGCTATTATTACCGGCGTGGACCACTACACCGGTGCAAGAGTATCCGCTCCGGATCTTCGTGCGGGTGCAGCACTTGTAATTGCAGGACTTGCAGCACATGATGGTATTACGGTAGTAGATGATATCTATTACATCCAGCGTGGATACGAAGACTTCGAGGTGAAGCTTCGCGGATTGGGCGGTAATATCGAGTTGGTAGACAACGAACATGACCTTCAGAAGTTTATTTTGAAGGTTTCATAACGTAAGAATTTCTCAAGACCCTTGTTGTACAAGGGTCTTTTTGTTTGTTTTTTTTTAAGTTATGGTATAATAACACGAGAGAGGGCATAGACGTTATGGTACAAATCTCCAAGCGTGGTAGTAAGATTGTGGTAAAAACAACAAACCAGGGGGTGGCATTGGAGAATACAACCACAATTCTGGATGGTGCGAAGAAGCTCTATGTTGCGCTGACCGGAGACCAGGTGGCGTTAACAGATATCAGAATACACTAAAAAATAGCAGGAGCCGAAACCGGTTCCTGCTATTTTTATGGCAATTATAAAACGGATGTGATGTGTAAATCCTTCTGTAGAGATAAGTCAATAACCGAGCCATCATCGAACTGAATCATTGGTTTGGAAAGCGTGCGATGATTGATATAAATCACACGACAGCTTCGTCCGTCCGAGAGAACGACTCGTCCGTTCTGATACGCGGATGCAATATGATCTAAGAACTGAAGGATGAACTTCGGATTGTACTTCTGGAAGCCGTCCCGCTCGAAGGATTCAATTACCTGGAAGGCGCACAGCGGCGCACGGTAGGTGCGGGCTGCGGTCATGGCATCGTATACATCGGCAATGGCAACAATGGCGGCAAAGTCATCAATCTCGTCCTGCTGTAAGTGTCGCGGATAACCGGAACCGTCGGAACGTTCATGGTGCTGTAGGGTGGCCGATAGAATGCGGCGATCGATGCCCGGTATATTTTTTAATAAGCGATTACCGGTCAGCGGATGCTGACGAATCATATCGAATTCCTCGTCCGTAAGCTTGCCCTGTTTATTCAGAACTTCTTCCGGAATAGAGAGCTTGCCGATGTCGTGCAGCAGGCCGGCAAGCGTCAACACATTCAGGTCCTCCTTGGAGAGGCGTAACCAACGTCCGATGGTACGGGATACCAAAGCGACATTCAGAGAATGGGCATAGACACTGTCATCCACGGCACGAATGGTATGCAACAAGTCCAGAATCTCAAGATTGGTCTTGCCATGATAGAGATGGCCGGCTTCGTGTAACAGTTCATCAAAAGAGAAGCTGTAGTCTCCGGCAATAATCTGGTCTAAGACTTTGGTGAGTAATGCAATGTTCTTGGAATACGCCACCTGAAAATCCAAAAACTCCGGCGTATTCTTAATCTTTTGCGTATAGGCCATGGTGTCTCTTGCAGAAGGCTTGGCAACAACCGGCTCCGGTTCTATTACTGTGGTAACGGATGTGGCAATGGAAGGTTCTGTAACCTCCGGCTCCTGCGGCGCTTCTTCGGCTAGTGGCTTCGGAAGATCCTCTACATAGATACTGTCAATGCGATAAAAAGAAAGGCGGGCAATTAAGGTGTCGGTTAGTACGGTACCTTTGCTGACGATGGTCTGCCCGTGCTTGGTGACAATGTCTTTGGCTGCCACCATACCAGCCGTCAGCTTCCGTGAAATAATAAGCTCCATCTGTAGTAATATCCCCTTATGAGTAAAAAATCTTAACTTTATTATGAGTGATAAATTGCGGGAATGCAACGATTTTTCAATACATATTTCTGATAATGTCTATGTATACAAGATATCTGCTTGACAGGTGGGGCGGATGCGTGTATGTTATATGCGTACCTAGTAAGGACATTAATTCCATATTGCATAGGTTCTCTTATTCAGAGTGGTGGAGATACATAGGATCGATGAAGCCACGGCAACCCCAACCCTTAGTCGGAAGGTGCCATCCTGAGCGAGTTTCTCGAACAATAAGAGGATTTGATGATCTTTACGATTGATTCGAATCCGCTTGTTTGGCGGATTTTTTTATTGCTCTTTTTGAGTGCAAGGAGGATTTTCATGGAAAAATTATTATTTACTTCTGAGTCTGTAACAGAAGGACATCCGGACAAGGTCTGTGATGCTGTATCTGATGCGATTCTGGATGCTTGCCTGGCACAGGATCCGATGAGCCGTGTTGCTTGTGAAGCAGCAGCTTGTACCGGATTCGTTTTGGTAACCGGTGAGATTACTACCAAGGCACAGTTGGATATCCCATCCATCGTACGCGAGACCGTCAATGAGATTGGATACAACGATGCGAAGACCGGATTCGACGGCAATACCTGCGCTGTTATGGTTGCTTTGGACCAGCAGTCTGCAGATATCGCAATGGGCGTTGATAAGGCTTTGGAAGCTAAGGAAGGTAGCCTGACCGATGATTTGGATACCGGTGCTGGAGATCAGGGTATGATGTTCGGTTATGCAACCAATGAGACCGAAGAGTACATGCCTTATCCGATTTCTTTGGCACACAAGTTGGCTCTTCAGCTGACCAAGGTTCGTAAGGACGGAACATTATCTTACCTTCGTCCGGACGGCAAAACTCAGGTATCCGTTGAGTACGATGAGAACGGCAAGCCACAGCGCTTAGAGGCTGTTGTACTTTCCACTCAGCATGATGAGGATGTTACCCAGGAGCAGATTCATGCGGACATCAAGAAGTATGTATTTGATCCGGTACTTCCGAAGGAACTGATTGATGACAAGACCAAGTTCTACATCAACCCAACCGGCCGTTTCGTTATCGGTGGACCTCACGGAGATGCTGGTTTGACCGGACGTAAGATTATCGTTGATACCTACGGCGGAATGGCTCGTCACGGCGGCGGAGCATTCTCCGGTAAGGATTGCACCAAGGTTGACCGTTCTGCAGCTTATGCAGCTCGTTACGTTGCTAAGAACTTAGTTGCAGCAGGCCTTGCTGAGAAGTGTGAGATTCAGTTGTCCTACGCAATCGGTGTAGCACAGCCGACCTCTATCAACGTTGATACCTTTGGTACCGGCAAGTTATCTTCCGAGAAGCTGGTTGAGATTGTTCGTGAGAACTTCGATCTTCGTCCGGCAGGAATCATCAAGATGTTAGACCTTCGTCGTCCGATCTACAAGCAGACAGCTGCTTACGGACACTTCGGCCGTAACGACTTGAACCTTCCTTGGGAGGCTTTGGACAAGGTAGAGGACCTGAAGAAGTATCTGTAAAAGGGTATTTTATAATGATATAATAAGGGCGTAAGCGTTCTGCTTACGCCCTTTTTTTATGGTACTCGGATAGATGAGGTGACAGATTGAAATTCAGAAACCGATTGATCGTTTCTTTTGTTATTATTATATTTCTTCCAATGATTCTGGCGATTACGCTGATTTTTTCTGCTAGGCGTATCAAGGAGAATCTGGGCGGCCGAAGCTTCCTGATTAATGAGGACGGAATCTATCTGGCCAATTCTTATGAACTGTTGAACAGTTACACCAAGGATGAATATACGGAACTGAAGGATTGGGCCACCAATCATGAACGGTGGTTGGAGGATGACGCCAAGCGTGATGCGATGAACGCGCGCCTTCAGGGGAAGTATTCCTATCTGTTGGTCTGTGTTGGCGACTCCATCGTCTATAACGGTGGCAAGGATGAGGAAGTGACTTTTCGCATTGATGAGTTGCCCTCGTATGGTGCGGGAAGCGTTGGAGACGGCGTGTCCGGTTATTATGTGGACGGTCGTTCCGTTGTAGTAAAGCAAGTGGATTTCGTTACGACAACCGGTGGATTGGGACGTGCATTTATTATTACGGCAGCGGAAGAACTGTTGCCGGAAGTGCGACGACTGATGTGGGATTTGATCGGATCCGTATTCCTGATTCTGTTATTTACCGGAGGTGTTCTGATTACCTGGACCTACTCCGGATTGGTTCCGAATATTCGCCGTCTGATTCGGGCGACGAACCAGATTCGTGAGGGTAATCTGGATGAGCCTATTGTGATTCGCGGTAATGACGAGGTGGCAGTACTGGCCAAGTCCGTTGAGGAGATGCGGCAGCGTCTGCAGGCGGATGCCAAGGAGAAGCTGCAGGACGAGAATGTCCAGAAGCAGTTGATTTCTAACATTGCTCACGACTTGAAGACACCGTTGACGGCGATTCGCGGTTATGCGGAAGGTCTCTTAGAAGGTGTTGCAACCACTCCGGAGAAGCAGGAAGCGTACCTTCGCACCATTTATAATAAGGCGAATGAAATGAACACCTTGCTGAATGAATTATCTCTTTACAGCAAGATTGATACCAATCGAATTCCGTATGATTTCCAACATATTCCGGTACGGGGATTTTTTGATGATTGTACGGATGAACTGGCGGTGGATCTGGAGACTCAGGGCGCAAGCTTACAATACCATTGCTCCGTGGAATCGGAGGAAGAGATGATTGCAGATCCGGAGCAGCTGATGCGTGTGATTCACAACATTATTGGAAATGCGGTGAAGTATCACGGAGAGCGCTCGCTGGAGATTGATTTCCGGGTGAAGGATGTGGGAGATTTCATCCAGGTGGAGATTGAAGATAACGGTATGGGAATCTCGGCACAGGATTTGCCTCATATTTTTGATCGTATGTTCCGAAGTGATGCATCCCGCAACTCTGCTGTAGGCGGAAGCGGCATCGGCCTATCGATTGTGAAAAAGATTGTAGAAGACCATGGAGGCCAGATTTGGGCCACCAGTAAAGAACATGTGGGAACAGTGATTTACTTCGTACTGCATAAGTATCAGGAGGTAAGAAATGAGCAATAGAATACTTGTAATTGAAGATGAAGAAGCCATTGCGGAATTGGAACGGGATTATCTGGAGTTGAGCGGATTCTCCGTAGAGATTGTCAATGACGGTCGTCTTGGCCTCGAGAAGGCATTGAACGAAGACTATGACATGTTTATTTTGGATGTCATGTTGCCGCATATAGACGGGTTTGAGATTTGCAAGCGCATTCGTGAGGATCGGAACACACCGATTCTTATGGTATCTGCCCGTAAGGAGGATATTGATAAGATTCGCGGATTGGGCCTTGGCGCAGATGACTATATCACCAAGCCGTTCTCGCCTAGCGAGCTGGTGGCTCGTGTGAAGGCGCACATTGCCCGTTATGATCGTTTGGTTGGCGCACAACCCAATGATAACGATGTGATGCGCATTCGCGGCATTAAGATTGATAAGACGGCCCGCCGGGTTTGGGTCAATGGGGAAGAGAAGACCTTAACCTCCAGAGAGTTTGAACTTCTGGTCTTTTTGGCAGAGCATCCGAATCATGTTTTTTCCAAGGAGGAAATCTTCAAGGAAATTTGGAATATGGATTCCGTGGGGGATATTGCAACGGTTACCGTGCACATCAAGAAATTACGTGAAAAAATTGAGCTGAACACCAACAAGCCACAATACATCGAGACCATTTGGGGCGTTGGTTACAGATTCAAAGTTTAAGTACAAGGGGGAAAACAATGGAACCGGAGATTTTATTTGAGGATGAGAGTCTGTTTGTGGTGTATAAGCCTGCAGGCATGGCGACTCAGACCAAAGCAATTGCGCAGATGGACTTGGAGATGTGGCTGAAGAATTACCGCGCAGGCAAGGGGGAGGATACCTACATCGGGATTATTCAGAGACTGGATCAACCGGTGGAGGGAATTACCGTGGTGGCCAAGACCAAGGCTGCTGCAGATGAATTAACAAAGCAGCTAAGAGACCATACATTGGCGAAGCATTATTATGCCATCATTACCAGAGGGTCTCTTCCGAAGTCCGGGGTAATGGAAGATTACGTGGTGAAGGACGGAACCAAAGGCAGAGCGAAAGTGGTATCTTCTTCAGATCCAAGAGCCAAGAAGGCCAGACTGTCCTATCAGGTCATTCGGGAGCGGGATCATGACTGCCTGGTGGATATTGCGTTGGAGACCGGCAGATTCCATCAGATTCGGGTACAGTTCGCGTCCCGTACTGCACCGCTTCTTGGAGATACGAAGTACGGCGGAGCCTCCAGAGGCCACGGGATTAGCCTCTGCGCGTATCAGGTGGACTTCGTTCATCCGGTAAGCAAGGAGCCGATGCACTATGAAATTGCTCCGAAAGGTGCGGATTTTGTAGATTTCTTTGCGGATTAGTAGGGCTTGTTTCCTTGACAAGCGCTGCGTCCTTGCATAGAATTTAGAGAGATTTTATATTGAAATAGAAGAATTTTAGAAGGAGATTTTGGAACATGGCTAAGGATAAGAAGCTTGTGGAAGCAATTACATCCATGAGCGAAGATTTTGCACAGTGGTATACCGATGTTGTGGTAAAGGCTGATTTGATTGCTTACTCATCTGTGAAGGGATGCATGATTATTAAGCCCGATGGCTATGCAATCTGGGAGAATATCCAGCATGAATTGGATAGAAGATTCAAGGAAACAGGAGTGCAGAATGTCTACATGCCAATGTTTATTCCGGAGAGTCTTCTTCAGGTAGAGAAGGATCACGTAGAAGGATTTGCACCGGAAGTTGCCTGGGTTACCCACGGCGGTTTGAATGAGTTGCAGGAGCGCTTATGTGTACGTCCGACTTCCGAGACATTGTTCTGTGATTTTTATAAGGACATCATTCAGTCTCATCGTGATTTGCCAAAGGTATATAACCAGTGGTGTTCTGTTGTTCGTTGGGAGAAGGAGACCAGACCGTTCCTTCGTTCCAGAGAATTCTTATGGCAGGAAGGCCACACCGCCCACGCTACTGCTGAAGAGGCAGAGGAGCGTACCATACAGATGCTGAATCTGTATGCGGATTTCTGTGAGGAAGTATTGGCTATGCCGGTAGTTCGCGGACAGAAGACAGAGAAGGAGAAGTTCGCAGGTGCAGAAGCAACCTATACCATCGAAGCATTGATGCATGACGGTAAGGCATTACAGTCCGGTACCAGCCATAACTTCGGAACCAACTTCTCTAAGCCGTTTGGTATCCAGTACACAGATAAGAATAACCAGTTACAGTATGTATATCAGACCTCTTGGGGTATGACCACCCGTCTCATCGGTGCTATCATCATGGTTCACGGCGATGATTCCGGATTGGTATTGCCACCAAGAATTGCACCGACACAGGTAGTTGTAATTCCGATTCAGCAGCGTAAGGAAGGTGTCCTTGAGAAGGCAGCAGAAGTGAGTGAGCGCCTTGGCAAGGTGGCACGCACCAAGTTGGATGATTCCGACAAGAGCCCGGGATGGAAGTTCTCTGAGGCTGAGATGCGTGGTATTCCGGTTCGTGTGGAATTGGGACCGAAGGATATCGAGGCTGGCAAGTGTGTACTTGTTCGTCGTGATACCCGCGAGAAGATTGAGTGCGCATTGGATGATTTGGAGAGCGTCGTACCTGCATTGTTAGAGCAGATCCAGAAGGAGATGTTCGAGCGTGCGAAGGCACATCGTGATTCTCATATCTATGATGCTCACAACTATGATGAGTTCCGCGAAATCGCCAACACCAAGCCTGGATTTATCCGCGCTATGTGGTGTGGGGATGTTGCTTGTGAGAACAAGATTAAGGAAGATTTGGCTGTAACTTCCCGTTGCATGCCATTCAATGACCAGGAGCATATTTCTGATGTTTGTGCTTGCTGCGGCAAGCCGGCCAAGAAGTTGGTATATTGGGGTAAGGCTTATTAATATGGATAATAATAAAATCGTTATCCCTTCCGGGGCGCAATTTATTATCGAGGAATTAGCAAAGCACGGACACGTCGCCTACGTAGTGGGCGGCTGTGTCCGTGACAGCGTTTTAGGGAGAAATCCTGCGGATTGGGACATTACAACCGATGCACTTCCTGAGGAAGTGAAGGCTATTTTTCCGGTGACCATCGATACGGGTATCGAACACGGTACGGTAACTGTGCGCATAAAGCATGTCAGCTATGAGGTAACTACGTATCGTATCGATGGAGATTATGAGGACGGACGCCATCCGAAGGATGTGACTTTTACCAGAAGCTTGGAAGAGGACTTGAAGCGTAGGGATTTTACCATCAATGCCATGGCATACAATGACACGGACGGACTGGTGGATCTCTTCGGAGGATTGGAGGATCTAAAAGCAGGCGTTGTTCGTGCTGTTGGAAATCCAACAGAGCGATTCTCGGAAGATGCACTTCGTATGTTACGCGCCCTTCGTTTTTCTGCACAGCTGGGATTCGAGATTGAAAAAGAGACCTTTGCGGCCATTCGCACATTGGCACCAACCTTGGCGAAGGTTTCTGCAGAGCGTATTCAGGTAGAAGTGCTGAAGCTGATTTGTTCCGACCATCCGGAGCGAATGGAACAGGTAGCTATGAGCGGCTTGTCCGCTGTCTTTTTCCCGGAATGGGATGCAATGCTGTCCTGCAAGCAGGCGACCGTACATCATTGTTATGATGTGGGGCATCATACCATTGTGGTGATGCAGGGCGTTCCTGCGACGAAGACGCTTCGTCTGGCTGCATTGCTTCATGATGTTGCCAAGCCACTGAGCAAGAAGACGGACAAGAAGGGCTTGGATCATTTTGTGGGTCATCCATCTCTGGGTGCGGAAATGGCCAAGGAGATTATGCGCCGTTGGAAGTTGGATAATGCCACCATCGATGAAGTGTGCCGACTGGTGCGTTATCATGACGAGCGACCGGAACTGACACCGCGAAATGCCAGACGATTGGTACATCGTATCGGTGTGGACTATATGGAGAATCTGTTGGTTTTGCAACACGCAGATGTATTAGGACAGAGCGACTTCCAACGGGAAGAGAAGCTGGAGCGAATCGAACTGCTTCGGAGCCTGTACCATCAGATGTTGGAGGAAGAGGCGTGCTTGCAGATTCGTGATTTGAAGGTAAACGGGCAGGATGCCATGGCAATGGGCATTCCGAAGGGTCCGCAAATCGGAGAAGTATTGGAGTATTTATTACAGCAGGTAATTGAAGAGCCGGCTCGGAATGAGCGGGAATACTTAATGGGGGTACTAGAGCAATGGAAAAATTCCGAAGCAAACCGTTAAGCATAATCTTAAGCATTTGTATCTGCTTGGGATCGCTTGTGGCATGTGGAGAATCGGATGGAGTGAATGCGGTGATTCCGCAGGGACATTCCGTTGCCACAACAACACAAGAGGACACAGAGGAAGATGCAACGGTAGAAACGGAAGCAACGACGGATACCGGTGGCCTCTATATGATTGAGAGCTTCGACGGCGAGGAAGAGTTTGTGATTTTGAAGAACATCACATCTACCCGTCAGGTCCGTTACAGCTACAACCTGGATACGAAGTTTTTGAATAAGTATGGGGATGCCGAGAGCTGGTCCAGTTTTACTCCGGGTAAGATTGTGGAGATTGTGGAGACTGCATCCATGGATTCTGCCCTTGCCAGCATTCAGTTGTCCCCGCGGGTATGGGTCCAGGAAAACATTACCAACTACGATATTGATTTATCCAGAGATATCTTGAAGATTGCGGACAGCAACTATCAGCTGACGACGCAGACGGAAGTTTTTTCACATGGTATCGCTTCTTATATCACGGATATCGGCGCGGATGATGAACTTCGTGTGGTGGGACAGGACAAAGAGATTTATTCCATTACGGTAACCAGTGGACATGGTTATATCAGTCTCTTAAACACCTCGTTGTTTGAGGGCAGTTTAATCACTGTAGGAACGGAGACCGTGGCGCTTATTACGGAGAACATGGTGTTTGAAGTGCCGGAAGGTACCTATGATGTGACGGTAGCCAACAACGGGTACGGCGGAACCAAGACGGTAACGGTTGAGCGGAACCAGACCCTGACACTGGATCTGAATGAGCTGAAGGGAGAAGGTCCGAAGTACTGCAAGGTTACCTTTGATTGCAAGGTGCCGGATGTGACCATCTATTTAGATGGCAAGACAGTGGATGTGAACAAAGAGCACGAGGTGCAGTACGGTCGTCATTCCCTGGTGGTAACCGCAGAAGGCTATGATACCTGGAGCAGGACCTTATTCGCCAATTCCGCCAGTGCAACCATTGTGCTGGACTTGGAGGATGAGAATACTGCCGAGAACAACAATAGCAGCAATAATAGTAGCAGTAATAATAACAGCAGTAGCAATAACAATAGCAACAGTAGTAACAACAATAACAGTAGCACGGGCAATAATTCTTCCGGAACGAACAATAATAGTTCCTCCGGTAACAGCAATAATTCCTCGAATAATTACACGGACAAGGATGCACAGCTGGATTATTTGTCGACAATTTCGAATATGATTTCCAATATGGTGAAGAATTAGGGCGTGCGAAGCACTGATTTTTCGGGATTTCAATATAGAAATTAGCCAATAATGGGGCTTTCGTTTTGTTCAAAATGAAAAAATATCGCAAAAATGCGGATTTTCGGGCTGTTTTTCTTGACACTGAATCTTAAAACAATTATAAATGAATTTGTAGTTAATCCCGTAAAAACGCGGGAAATATATACATTCCAAGGAGGATATATTACTATGAACAAATCTGAATTAGTTGCAGCAATCGCTAGCAAGGCAGACATCTCCAAGAAGGACGCTGAGGCAGCTGTTAAGGCTTTCACAGAGACCGTTACTAAGGAGCTTAAGAAGGGTGGAAAGGTTCAGTTAGTTGGATTCGGTACTTTCGAAGTATCTAAGAGAGCAGCTAGAACTGGCCGCAACCCACAGACTGGTAAGGAAATGAAGATTGCAGCTTCTAAGGCACCTAAGTTTAAGGCTGGTAAGGCTTTAAAGGACGCTGTTAATAAGTAATTCCTGATTGAAGCGGAATAAGAAGACTCGAGGCATCTGCCCCGGGTCTTTTTTTTGTGCCGCCGCTCTGCCGCCGCCCCCGCCTGTAGCAGTCTTTGCGCAATCATGCCGTTTGGCACGGTGCTGAGACGAAGCTTCTTCGGGCGATTATCGGCACCACATAAGAAGCACATCCATGTTAATATCTTATGTTCGCTGCGCCGTCCTTGGCGCAGCGTGCCAAATCGCACCTCAGAAGTTTCTGCAGCACTCGCACCCACTTAAGGATTGCGCAATGACTGCTACAGGCGGGGCGGCGGAGCGAACCGGCAAAACAAGATGATCCCTATGCCGAAAATCGTAAAACGAGCAAAGTTTACCGGGAGAAAAGCATAGGGAACATAAATTTATTAAATATGCTCTGCTTTTTCGTGATACTTATAGGGGATTTGCGGGCCGTAAGGCAGAGGGAATAGAAATTATGCGGCTTCCCTATGCTTTCGGGGCATGAGGAACCATGAAATTGCGGCAAATAGGCATAGGAAAATAAGAAAAAACGTAATCCCTATGCCGACAGCCAAAATCTCTTATGCCCCCTGCTAACGAAATAGCTGAGGGCCTTATGGTGTCAAGGGTGCGAAGCACCGCTACGCGGCAAGCCCTTGACAGCATAAAACCCTCAGCAGAATATGAATCAAGGGGGCATAAGAGAATAATGTGTCCAACCAACGGTTGAATATACAGGTGTTCACTTGGGTTGGGGCTTTGTGCTATAATGAACACATGAGATTAGATAAGTTTTTGAAAGTATCCCGATTGATTAAGAGAAGAACCGTAGCCAATGAGGCTTGCGATGCCGGACGTGTGTCCGTGAATGATAAGCCGGCGAAGGCGTCTTTGAATGTCAAGGTGGGAGACATTATTGAGATTGCATTTGGTAATAAGACGGTGAAGGTCGAAGTGCTGGACCTACAGGAGACCACTAAGAAGGATGAGGCCAAGGATTTGTTCCGATACATTTAACCATTCTTTTTTCTAGGAAGCGGATTCCATAGAACAGCAAGGATAGAAAGGGAGTATCAGAATGAGCAAGAAAAAGAAGTCACGCCGCAGACAGCCGATGCGTGGCTACGTAGGAATCATCATTATATTTTTGGTTATTGTAATGGCAGTGCAGATTGGCACTTTATATCGCAAGAATGCGGAATATCAGCAACAGGAAGCCGCATTGCAGGAAGAATTGGAAGCACAGCAGGCAGCTGCGGAAGACTTGCAGACCTATGAAGAGCGTACACAGACGGAGGAGTACGTAGAGAATACGGCGCGGGGCAAGCTTGGCTTGGTGCATGAGAATGAGATCGTCTTTCGGCAGTCTGATGATTGATGCAATTTTAAGAGCCGGTGGTAGCATCGGCTTTTTTTCATACTGAGGTGAACATGTTAAGTTTCTTGGACAAGGTTAGAAATTTTATACAGACGAATGAACTACTAGAGCATGGTGAGCAGGTGACCGTGGGTGTGTCCGGTGGGGCCGATTCGGTATGCCTGCTTTTTGTCCTTTTGGACCTACAGGAGGAGTATGATCTGAAGGTGCAGGCAGTTTATGTGGAGCACGGTATTCGCGGCGAAGAGAGCGTAGAAGACGGTCGATTCGTGGAGAAGCTGTGTATCTCCAAGGGTGTTCCTTTTCGCCAGGCGGATGTGGATGCTCCGGAGCTTGCTAGCCTAGAGCATATGTCCTTAGAGGAGGCGGCCAGACGGTTGCGCTATGAGGCGCTGATCCAGACGGCGAAGCACGGAGACAAGGGTGGCAAGATTGCGGTGGCCCACAACGCGGATGACAATGTGGAGACCATCCTCTATCAGATGGCCAGAGGCACCGGCATTCGTGGCTTGTGCGGTATGGAACCCCTCAGCCCACGGAAGGATGGCACCAAGATTATCCGTCCGCTTCTGTGTGTGGAGCGTGGAGAGATTGAGATGTACTTGGCGGATAAGGAGCAGGATTATGTAACGGACTCCACCAACGCCGATGACAACTATGCAAGAAATCGCATTCGTCATGATATCCTGCCGGTTTTGCGGGAGATTAATAGCGAAGCTGTGGCGCATATTAATGAGAGTGCGAAGCAGCTGACCAGATTGTACAAGAGCCACATGGATGATGCGGATCGAATCCTGGATGCGGTCCGGGGTAAGCAGGGCATCGTGCGGGAACGCTTGTTAAAATACCCGGATGCCATGCAGGCGGAGGTTGTGCGCCGTTTCCTGTTACAGGAGTGCGGTGGAATTCGCGACATTACCAGAGCCCATTTCGTGTCGGCGGTAGATTTGTTGTCTGCGGAAGTGGGCAAACGCATTGATCTTCCTGGCGGTATCAAGCTGAAGGCAGATTATGATGAATTAATTGTTGAGAAAATTGTAGACGAAGAAGTTCCGCAGGATCCGTGGTCCATTGACATTCCGAAGCTGGAAGTGGGGGAAAGCTATGAGATTTCCCTGGATGAGTATGATATCCACATGGAAGTGGTTCAGTGGACAGCCGAGGAAGAAATCCCGGATAAAACCTATGCGAAAATCTTCGATTATGATAAGATAAAGGATAAGTTAAATATCCGAAGCCGGAATATGGGAGACCGGATGCAAGTATTGGCAGATGGTGGAACGAAGCGGCTGAAGGACTATTTTATCGATGAAAAAATCCCGAAGGAAGAGAGGGACTCGATTCCGCTTCTGGCAGAGGGTCAGGATATTCTTTGGGTGATTGGCTACCGCCGCAGCGAAGCCGCTTTGGTGACGGATGAGACCAGTCGAGTATTAAAAGTAGAGGTTTGGAGGAACTAAATTAAATGAACGATCATAGTATTCGCGTGATGATTCCTGAGGAAGAGCTGTCTGCACGTATCGCAGAGTTGGGTGCGCAGATTAGCGAGGACTACAAGGGAGAGACAGTATTTTTGGTATGTATTCTGAAGGGAGCTTCCTTTTTCGCATGCGAATTGGCAAAGCGCATTACGGTACCGGTAATTATTGATTTTATGGCAACCAGCAGTTATGGTTCCGGAACCGTATCTTCCGGTGAAGTCGTTGTTAAGAAGGACTTGGATCTGGACTGCGAAGGTCAGAACGTATTGATTGTTGAAGATATTATTGATAGTGGCAACACCTTGAATTTCCTGTCCGGATTTTTCAAGGAGCGCAAGGCGAAGAGCGTACGTATGTGTACCATGCTTGATAAGCCGGATCGACGTGAAGTGGACGTAACGGTAGACTACACGGGATTCACTATTCCGGATGCATTCGTTGTTGGATATGGTCTGGATTATGACCAGAGATACCGCAACCTTCCTTACATCGGAGTAGTTGATTTCGAGAACAAGTAGTGACCGAATCAATTGGAAGGAGCACATAGTTGAGACAGAGAAGAAGCGGTTTTGGCGCTTACATTATACTGATACTTTTAGTTATCTTCTTCTGGTACTATTTTGCCGGAACGAAGAGCCCGGATTTTTCCATGACCAGACTGGAGGAAGCCATTGAGAACGGACAGGTCAACGGCATTACCATTGACCAGAACGTGCAGGTCCCAACCGGTAAGGCCAGAGTGAATCTGAAGAACGACCAGACGGTTTACACCCTGTATGTATCCGATGTGAACGAATTCCAGGATTACCTGAAGGAGAATAACATCCCATACATGCTCAACGATATTCCACAGGACCAGTGGTTCTTGGAATTGCTACCGATGCTTCTGATAGTGGCAGTGGTATTCATCCTGTTTATGATTCTGATGAACGGACAGATGGCCGCCAACTCCGGCGGAACCAATGCCAAAATGATGAACTTCGGCAAGAGCCGTGCCCGCATGACAACCCAGGAGAACATCGATGTTCGATTTGACAATGTGGCCGGTTTGCAGGAAGAGAAGGAAGAGTTAGAGGAGATTGTAGATTTCCTGAAGGCTCCGGGCAAATACACCAGAGTCGGTGCAAGAATTCCGAAGGGACTGCTGCTTGTAGGCCCTCCGGGAACCGGTAAGACCTTACTTGCCAAGGCAGTTGCAGGCGAGGCGGGAGTTCCGTTTTTCTCTATTTCCGGTTCCGACTTCGTAGAGATGTTTGTCGGTGTCGGTGCTTCCCGTGTCCGTGACCTGTTTGCGGAAGCGAAGAAGAACGCGCCGTGTATTGTATTTATTGATGAGATTGATGCGGTTGCAAGACGCCGTGGTACCGGTATGGGTGGTGGCCACGACGAGCGTGAGCAGACCTTGAACCAGATGCTGGTTGAGATGGATGGTTTCGGCGTGAATGAAGGCATCATCGTAATGGCTGCAACCAACCGTGTAGATATCTTGGATCCGGCCATTATGCGTCCGGGTCGATTTGACCGTAAGGTCTTCGTAGGCCGCCCGGATGTGAAGGGCCGCGAAGAGATTCTTGGTGTACATGCCAAGAACAAGCCCCTTGCGGATGATGTAGATTTGAAGGTGGTTGCTCAGACCACAGCAGGATTCACCGGAGCGGATTTGGAGAACCTGTTGAATGAGGCAGCAATTATGGCTGCTAAGAACGACCGTCCTTACGTTAAGATGTCGGACATCAAACAGTCCTTCGTTAAGGTGGGCATCGGAACAGAGAAGAAGAGCCGTGTCATCCTGGATCATGAGAAGAAGATTACCGCATACCACGAAGCCGGACATGCTATCCTCTTCCATGTATTGCCGGATGTAGGACCGGTATACTCCGTATCCATTATTCCGACCGGCCCTGGGGCAGCCGGTTATACCATGCCACTTCCGGAGCGGGATGAGATGTTCAATACCAAGGGTAAGATGGAGCAGGATATTATCGTATCCTTAGGCGGACGTGTGGCAGAGGAGTTGATCTTCGATGATGTCACCACCGGAGCTTCCAGCGATATCAAGAAGGCAACTCAGACTGCCAGAGATATGGTTGTGAAGTATGGCTTCTCCGATAGCATCGGACCAATCTGTTATGACGATGATGAGGATGAAGTTTTTGTTGGACGTGACTTCGGCCGTGTTCGTGGCTATGGCGATGACAAGGCTGCGGAAATCGATCGCGAGATTAAGCGTATCGTAGATGAGTGTTACGATCGCGCACGTACCATTATTCGTGAACATGAGGATGTTTTGCATGCATGTGCGAAGCTCCTCTTAGAGAAAGAGAAAATCGGTCGTCAGGAGTTTGAGGCGCTGTTCGGCGACCAGGTATATCCGAAATCAGAGGATGTACAAATCGGAGAAGGCGTGAAAGTCGAGGGTGTTTAGTAAAAATGCACAAAAAATAGCTGGATTAATTGTGATGTTTGTGCACACGTATATTGCGGGGGTGCTATAATTACTATCGTAAAAACCCCCCAATACATTATATTTTTACTATCCCCCATAGTAGAAATACCTTCTCCTAAAAAGACAGCGTTCGTAGCTGTCTTTTTTTTATCCAAATTTAGAAAAGAGGAATGGGTATGAATTGGGATGCGATTTTCAGTGATGGAACCAGGGAGTATGTGGACCCCTGGCAGCCGAAGAAGGGGCAGTCGGTTACCATTCGACTTCGTGTGGCTCACGGTGAGCAGGCGGAGATCTTTCTTTGCGCCAATAACAATCATATTCCGATGAAAGCGGATCGGGAGAATGAGACCTTCGATTATTACAAGTTGAAGGTCAATCTGGGCGACACTCCATTTCAATACTATTTTGAATTACGTGAAGGGGATCAGGTGGTCTATTACGACCGATGCGGTGCCAGCGATGAATTGCGTTGGCAGTATCACTTTACCATTGTTCCGGGCTTCTCTACGCCGGAATGGGCCAATGGTGCGGTGATGTACCAGATTCTTGTGGACCGTTTCAAGAACTCGGATCCAACCAATGATGTGGTGGATGACGAGTATCACTATATTTCCAGAAATGTATCCTTTGTGCCGGACTGGAATCGTCCGCCGTCAGAGTTCGATGTAACGAATTTCTATGGTGGCGATTTGCAGGGCGTGAAGGACCAGTTGTATTATCTGAAGAGTTTGGGCGTAGAGGTTATTTACTTCAATCCGTTGTTTGTATCTCCGTCCAACCACAAGTATGATACCCAGGACTATGACTATATTGACCCCCATTACGGTAAAATCGTGGAGGATGGCGGCGAGACATTAGATCCCAATGACCACGACAATCACCATGCCAGCAAGTATAAGGCCAGAGTAGCCAACAAGAAGAATCTGGAGGCATCCAATAAATTCTTCGCAGACTTTGTGAAAGAAGCCCATGAGAAGGGTATTCGTGTCATCTTAGACGGTGTGTTCAATCACTGTGGATCCTTCAATAAGTGGCTGGATCGGGAAGGCATCTACGAGGGACAGGACGGATTTGAACCGGGTGCTTACGTGTCGAAGGATAGCCCATACCACGATTACTTCCGCTTCTATCCGGAAGGAAGCTGGCCATACAACAACGCATATGATGGCTGGTGGGGCCATGATACCTTACCGAAGCTGAACTATGAGAACAGCCAGAAGCTGTGCGACTATATCTTAGATATTGCCAGAAAATGGGTATCTCCTCCATACAACGCTGACGGCTGGAGATTGGACGTTGCAGCGGATCTGGGTCATTCCCCGGAGTTCAATCACAAGTTCTGGGCGGAGTTTCGTGATGCTGTGAAAAAAGCCAACCCTAACGCTATTATTTTGGCAGAGCATTACGGTGACGCATCCAGCTGGCTGGGCGGCGATCAGTGGGATACCATTATGAACTATGATGCCTTCATGGAGCCGGTGAGCTATTTTATGACCGGAATGGAGAAGCATTCGGACCGTTACGAGCCGGAGGCAGAAGGCGACGGACGTCGTTTCGAGATGACCATGCAGCATTGCATGACGGAGTTTTTGACGCCGTCCTTATACTGCGCCATGAACCAGTTGTCCAATCACGATCACTCCCGGTTCTTAACCAGAACCAACCATAAGGTGGGTCGTGTGGCGCAGCTTGGAAGTGAGGCGGCAGGACAGGATGTGAATGTTGCTCTGTTTAAGGAAGCGGCCTTAATCCAGATGACCTGGCCGGGAGCTCCGACCTTATACTATGGCGATGAAGCCGGTGTGGTAGGATTTACAGATCCGGACAATCGACGGACCTATCCGTGGGGCAACGCCAATTATTATTTGATTGATTATCATCGGGATATCATCTTCATGCATCGATTCAACGAACCGCTACGTGTAGGATCGTTCCTGTTCTTGCAGACAGGAAAGGACTACTTGTGTTATGCTCGTTTTACCGGTCATCAGAAGATGATCATTGCCATTAATCGCGGCGATTATTCCATGCATGTGGATATTCCGGCATGGCGCGCGGAAGTTCCGGACGGACAGATTCAGCAGATTTTTGTCACCAATGATTCCGGACACTCGATTCTTCCGGTACCGCACGATGTGGTAAACGGAATTTTAAGCGGAGAAATCGGCCCTCACGAGGGATATGTATTCTCCGTCAACGTATAAGACGTACTTGCTCCAAGGGGATGTTCCCACCGGAGATTTTTACGAATAGTGGGGACGAGAGATGAAAGAAATTGTGTTGGGCATCGTTGCACACGTGGATGCCGGCAAAACAACCTTATCGGAAAGCTTATTATTTGATGGTGGCACCATCCGCCAGATTGGGCGGGTGGACCACCAGGATACCTATCTGGATACGGCCGAAATTGAGCGGGACCGTGGTATTACGGTTTTCTCCAAACAGGCCGGATTCTCCTATGGCGACCTGGCGGTAACCTTACTTGACACCCCGGGTCATGTGGATTTTTCTGCGGAGATGGAGCGCTCTCTGCAGGTCTTGGATTACGCCATCTTGGTCATCAGCGGCCTCGACGGTGTTCAGAGTCATACCCGTACCCTGTGGAAGTTGTTGCGGGAGTATGAGGTTCCATGTTTTCTCTTTATCAACAAAATGGATATTGCCAGAGAATCCCGGGAGGAACTGCTTGCCAACTTGCGGGACAATCTTCATGGGGATTTTGTAGATATGGGCGCATTGCGTCTTGCGGATGGTGTGGTATCCGGAGATGACGATGTTTTAGAAGAACTTGCCATGGCCAACGAAGAGCTGTTAGAGGCTTATTCTAACGGCGAGCCTTTGAGGGCGGAGATGGTATCTAAGGCCATTGTGCGACGGGACTTTTTCCCTTGCGTATTTGGATCCGCGTTAAAAAATGAGGGCGTAGAAGAGCTATTACAGGTACTGTGTGATTACACCATGGAACCGGAATACGGTGAGGAGTTCGGCGCCAGAGTTTTTAAGATTGGAAGAGATAAGAACGGCAACCGCCTGACCCACGTGCGTCTCATTGGCGGAAGCCTGAAGAATCGCCAAGAGATTACTTACGGAGAGCTTACGGAAAAGGTAACGGAAATCCGCCTCTATAACGGAGAGCGCTATGAGAGCCTGCAGGAGGCCCATGCGGGGCAGGTCTGCACCTTGCTTGGACTAAGTGATACCAAGCCGGGACAAGGGCTTGGAGCCTGTGACGATGCAGATGTGCCGTTAATGGAAGCGGTGTTAAACTACCAGGTCATCCCACCGGAGGACTATCCGCTTCCGACGCTGCTTGCCAACATGCGCCAGTTAGAGGAAGAAGACCCGGCGCTGCAGGTGGAGTGGTTAGAAGAAACCAAAGAAATTCATATCAATATTATGGGGCCGGTGCAGACGGAGGTGCTGCAGCAGGAGATTAAGCGCAGATTTGGCGTGGTCGTGACCTTCGGCCCGGGAAAGATTCTGTATAAAGAGACCATTACGGCACCAATCGAGGGCGTAGGACATTATGAGCCGTTGCGCCACTTCGCGGATGTGCATCTTCTGATCGAACCGTTGGAAAACGGTGCGGGCATTCAGCTGGCCAGCGATTGCAGCCAGGATGTTCTGGCGCTGAACTGGCAGAGGCTGATTCTGACCCATTTGGGGGAGCGCATGCATCGAGGAACCTTAATCGGAGCGCCGATAACGGATGTGAAGATTACGGTGATTGGTGGACGTGCCCATATCAAGCATACGGAAGGCGGTGACTTCCGTCAGGCCACCTATCGTGCGGTGCGCCAGGGCTTGAAAAAAGCAGCAGCAGCCGGTATGGCGCAGATATTGGAACCTTTTTATCAGGTACGCCTGACCATCCCACAGGATATGATTGGCCGTGCCATGATGGATTTGGAGCGGATGCATGGAACCATGGAGCCGCCCTTCATAGAAGACGGTATGGGTGTGCTCATTGGCCGTGTGCCGGTTGCCTGCATTGCAGACTACGGTAAGGACGTGGCGGTCTATACCGGTGGTATGGGACAGTTATCCCTTAGCTTGGCAGGATATTATCCATGTCATAATCCGGAAGAAGTGATGGCGGAGAAGGATTACGACAGCGACCGGGATATTAAGAACAGTTGCGACTCTGTTTTCCCAGCCCATGGCGTGGCAAGCATTGTGCCGTGGTTCGAGGTGGAATCCTACAGCCCGCCGGTGCTTGCGGAAGTGAAGGTGGGGGAAGAGCGCCTTCGTCCTGCTCCTAGTGAAAAAGCCCCGTCAAAAGGGTATAATAATTTAGACGATGAACTGGAAGCGATTTTCGTGCGTACCTTCGGTCCGATTCGACGGAGACTGCCGTCTCAGACGGTGATTCGTCCGAAAGATGACGGAGCCAAGGCAGCGAAGGCCCGAGAGGAATACTTTGCCACCCATGAAAACGCAGCCAATCGACGCAAGGCCACCAAGAAGGGTTATATCCTGGTGGACGGATACAACGTGATTCATGCCTGGAAGGAACTTGCGGAGCTGATGGAAGTGGATATCCACGGCGCCAGAGGGCGGCTGTTGGATATGCTATCCAATTTCCAGGGCGTAGACGGCCGGGAGATGATTGTGGTGTTTGATGCATACCGGGTGAAAGGCGGAAGCGGTTCGACCCAGCGGTATCACAATCTCTATGTGGTCTATACCAAGGAAGCTCAGACGGCAGATGCCTATATTGAACGGGCAACCCATGAATTGGTGAAGGATGCTTCCGTGACGGTGGTGACATCGGATCGTGCGGAGCAGATTATTGTTGCGGGCAGCGGAGCCCTTAGAATATCATCCGAAGAATTTGAGCGGCGGGTTGCTGATGTAACCCGACAAGCGTTGGAGGATTATCGAAGTGAAAATAATACATTGCGCGGATCTACATTTAGACTCCAAGATGGAGAGTAATCTGGATGCGGAAAAAGCGAAACAACGGCGAGATGAATTGTTGGATACCTATGAACGCATGGTGGCTTACGGGGCAGATCATGGAGTATCTGTCATTATGATTGCCGGAGATTTGTTTGATAAACAACATATCAGAAAAACAGCAGGACGCCGAGTATTGGACCAGATTTACGAGCATCCGGAAATTGACTTTTTATACTTACAGGGCAATCATGACCGCACGGACTTCCTGCAGTCCATCGATGAGGACAGCTTCCCGGAGAACCTGAAGTTGTTTACCACGGATTCCTGGGAGCAATACGTCTATGGGGATGTGGTTATTACCGGTCGAGAAATCTGTGATGACAATTATAAGACCTTGTCCACGGATCTGGTATTGGACCAGCAGAAGACCAACATCGTCATGCTTCACGGACAGGAGTCTAACTATGTGGGCCGGGACAAGACTCACATCATCAACTTATCGGAATTCCGAAACAAATACATCGACTATTTGGCCTTAGGCCATATTCACAGCTACAAGGAAGACCGTCTGGATGACCGGGGTGTGTACTGTTACTCCGGATGTCTGGAAGGCCGTGGCTTCGACGAGTGTGGTGAGAAGGGCTTCGTGGAATTGGAGATTACGGATGGTGAGATTAGCCGGACCTTCATTCCGATTGCCAAGCGCCTCTTACATGAGGTAGAGGTGCCATTGGTGGTGCACATGTCCACCGCAGAGATGTTGTCTGCAGTGGAAGAGAAGGTGGGACGGATACCATCCAAGGACCTGGTAAAAATCGTCTTAACCGGTGAGAAAGAAATGGACGCGGATATCGACATGCGAAGAATCCGCAAAGAATATTATGATCGATTCTATTTTTTGAAGGTCTATGATCACTCCAGCATTCAGATTGATTATGAGAGCTTCAAGTTGGATCGTACTCTAAAGGGCGAATTCGTCCGCTTGATGCAGCAGCAGGATATGCCGGAAGAGCAGCGTGCCGCTATTATTGAGATTGGCATCAAAGCGGTTATGGGAGAGGAAATCGAGGAATGAAGTTAAAATCCTGTTACATTGCAGGCTTTGGTCGAATCAAGGATTTTACCTATGATTTTACCGATGGCCTCAACGGAATTTTAGAAGAGAACGGCTGGGGCAAAACCACCTTTTCCGTATTCATCAAGTCCATGTTTTACGGAATGGAATACTCCAGACGACGGGAACTGTCGGAACGGGAACACTATATGCCATGGGACGGCAGTAACTACGGAGGTAGCCTGACCTTCCTGGTAGAGGACAAGGAGTACCGCATCGAGCGGTTCTTCGGTAAAAAAGACAGTGAGGATACCTTCCGTCTGTTTGACGCTACCACCGGCTTGGCTTCCTCCGATTATACGGAGAATATCGGAGAAGAGCTGTTCCAGGTGGACCGGGATGCATTCGAGAAGAGCGTGTTTGTTCCACAGGAATCCCTAGAGACCGGAATGACCGACAGCATCAATGCCAAGATGGGTAACCTGTCCGCAGTGCGGGATGATATGAGCAACTTCGACGCAGCCATTAAGCGGGTAGAAGATGCGAAAAAAGTCTATGCCAGCCGTGGTTCCGTAAATCCCGGCAAGCTGGTACGGGTTCGCGCTGCTATTAGCGAGTGTAACGAAGCCTTAGAGAAGCTGCCGGCCCTAAACAGTGCCTTCGAGCAGAAGGACCAGATCTTAGGGGACCGTTGGACCGAGTATCACAAGCTCTCTGAGGAGAAGAAGGCCTTGCAGGAGCAGATTGCGACACAGAGTAAAAAAGAACAGGAAATCGGAGCATACCGTGAGAAAAAAGAAACGGTAGAAACCGATAAGCAATCCTTGGAAGCGATGGATGAGTTCTTCGCTGCGGGAATTCCGGATAATGACACCTTCGGTGTTGCAGAAGCAACAGAACGAGAGTGGGCAGTAGATCGAACCCGCTTGCAGGAGCTGCAGGAGCGACTTCCAAGTGAAGCGGAACAGCGCCGGTTGGAGGAGCTGTTCGACGGACAGGAGGTTCATCGGGAGGATATTGAGCGCTGGAACGGAGAACTTCGCCGTATCCAGACCCTCCAGATGGAGTGCCAGCATCTGCAGATGTCCGAGGAAGACCGGATGCAGTTGCAGGAGTTGAAGATTTACTTCCAGAAGAAGGTGCCAACAACGGAAGAGTTGACGGAGACCTTGAACCGGGCTTCTCTTTTGACCCAGTTGGACGGACAGTTAGAGACTTTGGAAGATCAGTATAAAGAGGCTCAGATGGAACATCGTCAGCTGCAGCGCAAGAGAAAAGCAGGTGCCGGTGGATTTGTGGTAACGGTGTTGATTGCACTGGTGCTGTTTGCCGGTGGCTTGGTATTCCATTTTTATACGTTGCCGTCTGCTGTTACCAATCTGGTGCAGGGCATTTGCTTCATCGGAGGTGCGTTGCTTCTGGTGTTGGCTGTTGTTGTGGCGATTCGTATCCGTATGCGGGATCGTAAGATGCGTTTGGAAGCCAGCATGGAAGAGCAGGACGCCCAGCAGGCCTTGGAGGAGAAGCGCAGACAGCGTACCGAGACTGCAGAGGAGTGTCAGAAGTTCCTGCAGAACTTCTTAGTAACACCTACCGAGAGTCTCCAGCAGATGGTGGTGGAGATTCAGCGAAAGGCGGATAACTATCAGCGCTTGTCCGATGCAGAGAAGAAGTATTTGGACCAGACCGCAGAGAGTATGGACGAGTTGACGGCGTTACAGGTGTCCCTGAATTCTGCCTTGGCACACTACGGCGTATGCTACGGAGAGGATATGGCAGAAGGCGGTCACGAGAAGGATGTCTTAGACCGTCTGGAAAAGGATCTGCGTATCTACGAAGAAATGGTGGAAAACCAACAGAGCGCCAAGGAATTGGGACAGCTGGTAGCCAGCCAGGAAGCAGTGGTTCGAGGCTTCGTGGAGAAGTATCCGACGGATAAGAACCAGTCCTATCATGAGCAGATTCAGACCATCCATCTGAACGCTGAGCAGTATCAGAGTTTGGTTAGCCGTCTGGCGAAGCTTCAGGAAGAGATTGAAGAATTCGAGAAGCGCTTTGATGTGAACGAAGATGTGGAGACGGTGGAAGACTTGCAGGCTCGCCAGCGGGTCATTGATGAGCGCCTGGCAGAGCTTCGTGATATGAATGCCAAGGGCAAAAGCGAACTCTCCGAGTTGGCTGAAGAGATTCAGGAGCTGGAAGAGATTGCGGAAGAGCTGGATCAGTACAAGCGCCAGGAAGTGGAGATGGAAGAGCGAATCGAGCTCTTCGATAACACAATGAAGTTCTTAAAGCAAGCAAGAGAACAGTTCTTATCCCGTTACATGGGACCACTGCGCAAGGGCTTGCGTAATTACTTACAGGAACTTGGCATGGAAGGCTTGGATCCGGAGAATGTGGATTTGGATATGGATTTGAACGTCTTAATCCAGGCGGAAGGTGCTACCCGTAAGGCGGAGTACTTAAGCTCCGGTTACCAGGATTTGACAGCACTGTGTGCCCGTTTTGCCTTAATTGATGTGCTCTATGAGCGGGAGAAGCCGGTATTGATTCTGGATGATCCATTCACTAATTTCGATGAAGGTAAGATTCGTATGGCCTTGGAACTTCTGGAGAAGTTATGTGCCGATCGACAGGTGGTTTACTTCACCTGCCACGAGAGTCGTATGCCAAAAGAGGCTTGACATTCCGAAATGTTTTTAATAAAATCGTTTTTGTTGTGAGTGATTCACAGCAAGGACGCCCAGTTAGCTCAGTTGGTAGAGCAACGGACTGAAAATCCGTGTGTCCTTGGTTCGATTCCGAGACTGGGCACATGCGGGTGTAGTTCAATGGTAGAACACCAGCCTTCCAAGCTGGATACGTGGGTTCGATTCCCATCACCCGCTTAATAAATAAGACCTCAGGCAATCGCCTGGGGTCTTATTTATTTAGCGGGTGAGACCTCGAATCCATCACCCGCTACACGATGATTTACTCTCCAACTACATTTTCTAAGATTACCTTACGCCCCCCTACAATCTGGCTCTTGTGGCTCCGACAGTTCGGGCAGCAGTAGTCGTTGTCCCGATTGGGCTCATAGGTGGTGCCGCAATCGTCGCACTTGGCGGTAACGGCCTTGGGGGCCATGGTAAGAATAGAGCCTTCCAGCACGGTTCCTGCTACCGCCTGGCGATAGCACTTCTCCATTAACTCCGGGACAACGCCGGCCATAGCGCCCACTTCGACCTGAAGTTCCGTCACTTTCGTAAGGTTGTTCTGTTGTATCATTTCCATTGCCAGGGACACAACCCTGGACACATAACTCATTTCATGCATGCTCCCATTATAATACAGATGGTATGGAAAAACTAACAAGAATATGGACTGAAATTTGTACAATATTTAACCACGAAGCATTAGATTTTGCGGTATAGAATGCTATAATATTATATTTGTGGAGTATTGTTAATTTTCACACAATCCGCTGTGGATAACAGCGAGAAAAAAGTATAGTGGAGGAAGAACTATGCCAATCGTACCGTTTCTGATAGTCTTTCCGCTTATCGTATCGGTTCTGATGTTTGTGATCCGTGTCAACAAGGTTCGCAACTTCTTTGCCTACATAAGCGCAGTGATTATCATGGTGAGCGCCGGTGCACTCACTGTTCAATGGGGAATGCAGGGATTCAAGCCGATGCTGCTTACGTATAATGCAGAGGTTGTGGATCATGTTATTCTCGCCGCAGAAATCATTCTTATGATTCTTGTAACCGTACTTTCTTTTAAGTACAAGAAGTATTGGGTCAGCTTACTTTCTATTTTGCCGACAGCACTCATTGCTTACTTTGAGCTGCTTGGACCGGCATTACCGGAGGGTGGCCAGATCTATGTAGATCACTTATCCATTCTGATGTGCCTCATCGTAGGTGTCATCGGTGGCCTGATTGTTGTATATGCAGTAGGCTATATGCATGGATATCATCATCATCACACCGAGTTTGAAGATCGCAGATATTACTTCTTTGCATTGCTGTTCGCTTTCTTGAGCGCAATGTTTGGATTCGTACTGTCTGAGAACCTGTTATGGATCGACTTCTTCTGGGAGATGACCAGTATTTGTTCCTTCTTGTTGATTGGTTATACCAAGACACCGGAAGCAATCAACAACTGCTTCCGTGCATTGTGGATGAACTTGCTGGGTGGATGTGCCCTTGCAGTTGGTATCGTTTATTACGGATATAATGCCGGAGTTGTTAGCCTGCACGGCCTTGTTGAGATGGCCCAGAATGGTGACAAGCTTGCGGTTATCCCGGTTGCTTTGATTGCTTTTGCAGCACTGACCAAGGCAGCTCAGCTTCCGTTCTCAACCTGGTTAATCGGAGCCATGGTTGCTCCTACACCGTCTTCTGCATTGTTGCACAGTGCAACCATGGTTAAGGCCGGAATCTATGTATTGTTCCGTCTGGCTCCTGCTATGACCGGAACCACCACCGGAATGATGATCGCTTTGATTGGTGGTTTTACCTTCCTGGTAACCTCTATCATGGCGATTGCACAGTCCGACGGTAAGAAGGTACTTGCTTTTTCCACCATCTCCAACCTTGGTTTGATGGTCGCTTGTGCCGGTGTTGGTACAGAAGAAACTATTTGGGCAGGCGTATTCTTAATGATGTTCCATGCCATCAGTAAGTCCTTGTTATTCCAGGATGTGGGAGCTACAGAGAACGCTCTTCATTCCAGAGACATCGAGGATATGCATGGCTTGTTGTACATCCTGCCACGTCTTGCAATTTTCATGTTCATCGGTATTGCCGGAATGTTCCTTGCACCATTTGGTATGTTGATTTCCAAGTGGGCAGCCCTGAAGGCTTCTATTGATGAGCGTAATATCATCCTGGTATTCTTCATCTGCTTCGGTTCCGCAACCACATCGTTCTACTGGACCAAGTGGATGGGTAAGATCATTTCCGCAAGTCACTTGCGTGAGAAGACCTTCAAGGATATCACCAAGAAGAATGAGGTCATTTCTTTGACCATTCATGCAATTATGATGATTGCCCTTTGCGTATCCTTCCCATGGATCTCCAGAGTCTATGTAACACCTTTGATTGCAGAGATGTTTGGAGCAGGCGAGAACGTATTGCCTGACGCTATTTTGTACACCTTGATTGTGGTTATTGTTTTGGTATTTGCCGTACCGTTCTTCGCATACCTGTACAGCAAGCATGCCAAGGTCAACATGAAGTTGTCCTACATGAACGGTATCAATACCGGTGACAACCGCAAGTTCGTTGATGCGATGGGTGAGGAGAAGACCTTGTGGTTATCCAACTACTACATGCATAAGGTCATCGGTTCCAGAAAGCTTATGGTTCCGTCCCAGATTTTCACTGTCGCTGTCCTTTTGATTATGCTTAGTATGATTATAGGAGGTGTACTCGTATGAAATTAGGAATTACCTTCGTACTTCTATATATCGTCCTGGCACCGTTCATTGGCGGTTTCTTAGAAGGATTGGATCGTAAAATTTCCGCTCGTATGCAGCGTCGTGTAGGACCTCCTGTATTGCAGCCGTTCTACGATGTGAAAAAGTTACTGAACAAGCAGACCATCACCGTATCTACATCCCAGATGTTCTTACTGATTACCTACCTTGTATTGATGGTATTGACCGGCGCACTGTTCTTCTACGGTGCAGACCTGTTGATGTGCTTCTTCGTTATGTCTACCGCAGCAACATTCTTGTATTTTGCCGCAGTAGTAACCAGCTCTCCGTATTCATCTGCCGGAGCTCAGCGTGAGTTAATCCAGATGATGGCATATGAGCCGGCTGTACTTTTGACCTGCGTTGGTTTTTACCTTGCAGCAGGCAGCTTCAACGTTGCTGATATTGCAGGCAGCAAGATTAGTAACATTGCATATTTACCGGGATTTTTCGTTGCTTTTGTTTTTATCCTGACAATTAAGATGAGAAAATCTCCGTTTGACACCAGTGCATCTCACCATATGCATCAGGAGTTGGTAAAGGGTCTTACCACTGAGATGGGTTCCCGTAACTTAGCCATCTTCCAGATTACCGAGTGGTATGAGAATGTATTCCTGATGGGTGTTGTAGGCTTGTTCATTATCAACAGCAATATCTACAGCATCATCGCAGCAGTTGTAGTTATCTTGCTTGTATACTTCCTGGAAGTATTGATTGATAACTCCAGTGCCCGTATGAAGTGGCAGCAGATGCTGAAGATTACATGGGCAGTAACCTTGCTGGCAGCAGGTGTGAACTTAATCATTTTAATGGTCGTACGATAGGAGGAATAGCAATGGCAAATATTAAAAGATCTCCATGGCTTCTCCACTACGATGGATCAAGCTGTAACGGATGTGATATTGAGGTGTTGGCAGCCCTGACACCTGTATATGATGCAGAGCGTCTCGGTGTGGTAAATACCGGTGACCCTATGCAGGCTGATATTTTCCTGATTACCGGTGGTATCAACGAGCAGAACAAGGACGTAGTCAAGCAGATCTATGATCAGATGCCTCGTCCAAAGGTAGTTGTTGCCGTTGGCGTATGCGCTTGTACCGGTGGTGTATTCAAGGATTGTTACAACATTTTAGGTGGTGCGGACACCGTAATCCCGGTTGACATCTATGTTCCGGGTTGCGCTGCAAGACCACAGGCAATTATTGATGGTGTCGTTCAGGCAGTTGAGCTGTTCCAGCAGCGTTTGGACGAGCATCATGAGCAGATGAAAAAGGAGGCATAAGACATGGCAGAAGTAATTTGTCCGGAGAATATTCTCGAAGAGATCGAAGTGTCTGATTTGCTTCGTCGTGCTCTTGAGCTGAAGAAGGCCGGCTTCCGTTTTTCTCAGGCACATGCAGTATATGCAAGCAAAGAAAATAAATACGAGCTTAGTTATTCTTTCTCTGACTACAATACCTATCAGTTACACAGCTTACGTTTGGTCATTGATTTGGATACCGTAGTTCCGAGTATTACAGAGATTATTCCGGCAGCAGTTTTCTATGAGAACGAGATGAAGGAACTCTTTGGTGTGAAGATCGAGATGATCTCTACCGATTTGGATAACAAGTTATATCGTATCGCAGTGGATACTCCATTTGGACCGAAGAAGGAGGAAGCATAATGGGTAAGAGAAGTGTCATTCCTTATGGACCTCAACATCCGGTTCTCCCGGAGCCGGTCCATATCGACTTAGTAATCGAAGACGAGCGTGTTATCGAAGCCATTCCGTCTATCGGATTTATCCATCGTGGATTGGAGAGCTTGGTTGATAAGCGTGATTTTAATCAGATGACTTATATCGCAGAGCGTACTTGCGGTATCTGTAGTTTTCAGCATGGTATGGGCTACTGTGAAGCAGTAGAGCATATCATGGGCGTGGAAGTTCCGGATCGTGCGAAGTTCCTTCGTACCTTGTGGGCAGAGACTTCCCGTATGCACAGCCACTTGCTGTGGTTAGGTCTTTTGGCAGACGGATTTGGATTTGAGAATTTGTTCTATCAGTGCTGGAGAGTACGTGAGAAGGTCTTGGATATCCAGGAAATGACTGCTGGCGGACGTTTGATTTTCTCTGTAAACAAAATCGGTGGTGTATTAAAGGATGTAACCGATGACCAGTTCAAGTTCATCTTAAAGACCATGGACGAAGTAGAAGCAGAGCTGAAGGTTATTAAGGCAACCTTCTTCGAGGATTATTCCGTATTGTCCCGTTTGAAGGGCGTAGGTGTTCTTACTGCTGAGCAGATCAATGCACTTGGTGCAGTAGGACCGTTCGCACGTGCTTCAGGCGTGAACGTAGATATGCGTAAGCTTGGCTACGCAGCATATCCACACATCGACTTCGAGCCAATTACCAGCAATGACGGTGATTGCTACGCTAGATGTTATGTACGTATGATGGAGATTTTCCAGTCCATCGATATCATTCGCCAGGTAATCGCTAAGATGCCTGCAGAAGGTGATTTGTCCGTAGCAGTGAAGGGCAACCCAGACGGAGAGTACTTCATGCGTGTGGAGCAGCCTCGTGGTGAGGCCTTCTATTACGTGAAGGGTAACGGAACTCCGAACTTGGAGCGTATGCGTATCCGCACTCCTACATTTGCCAATATTCCTGGCCTGTGCGAGATGTTAAAGAACACCGAGCTGGCTGACATCGGATTGTTGATTTTGACAATTGATCCATGTATCAGTTGTACCGAGCGTTAATGGAGAGAGTGGAGGATTAGACATGGCAATTTTGAAATTTGCGCCGCAAGCGCTGAAAAATTTATTTTTAAAACCTGTAACCACCACATATCCGGCAGAGCCGTACGTATATCCGGAACGCAGCCGTGGACACATTGAAATCTCCATTGATGACTGTATTTCCTGTGGTATGTGTGTACGTGCATGCCCATGTGGAACCTTATCTGTTGACCGTAACCAGGGAACCTGGAGCATTGACCGTATGGATTGTATCGCATGTGGTTTGTGCGTAGAGAAGTGCCCGAAGAAGTGCCTTACTATGGTACCGGGATATCAGACCCCTGGTAAGGAGAAGAAGACGGAAGTCTTCCAGAAATCTCCGGAAGTGCTGGCTGCAGAAGAAGCAAAGCGTAAAGAGGCAGCAGAGAAGGCTAAGGCAGCCGCAGCAGCAAAGGCAGCCGCAGCAGCTGCAGCTAAGGCAGCAGAAGGACAGGAGACACCTGCACAGTAGTATGAATCATGAAATTGTAACGCAGAAGATCACGGTATACGGATTGGTCCAGGGCGTGGGCTTCCGTCCCTACGTGGCAGAACTGAGTGAACAATTGCATATTGCCGGCAACGTGCGTAATGCCGGTGGCGTCGTCTACATCGAAGCGAGAGGACGCCGAGAGGCGATGGAGGATTTCCTTCATCGCCTTTCGTTGCTTGATGGAACAAGGCCCGAATTACCGGGCGCCAGAGTGGACCGTATGGAGATACAGGAGCTGGATACGCCGCTGGATACAGAGGTTTTTACCATTGTATCCAGCGAGGATTTCGCGGAGGGATTACGATTCCTGCCACCGGATATCGGCACCTGCGCTCATTGCAGACAGGAGCTGTTGGATCCGAAGAACCGTCGTTATCGGTATCCGTTTATCAGCTGTGTTTCCTGCGGGCCGAGAGCAACGATTATGAAGCAATTGCCCTATGACCGAGAGCACACCACCATGGCGGAATTTCCGTTGTGTGAGAAATGTGCCAAGGAATATGTAACGCCGGGTAATATTCGCCGACATGCACAGACAACGGCCTGCGATACTTGTGGCCCGAAGCTGCTTGCCTATACCGAAGAAGGGCTGGTAGCAGAAAAAGAAGAAGCCTTACGGTTGGCGGAGGAATATCTATCGGCCGGTAAGCTGGTAGCCATCAAGGATATCGGTGGATACCATATAGCAATGGATCCCTATAACGGGGAAGCGGCACGTCGTCTACGTGCATTTAAGAATCGAGAAAACAAACCGTTTGCAGTGATGTTTCCGGATGTGGATAGCCTTCGAAACTATGCAACGGTATCAGATAAAGAAGAAGAACTTTTGCGAAGTGATGCAAGACCGATTGTATTGCTTCGTTGGAAATCCAACATAGAAAAACCATTGGCAGAGGAAGTTTGCGCAGGAAGTAATCGTCTGGGCGCTATGCTTCCGTGTAATCCACTGCAAATCCTTCTAGCGGAGGATTTCGGTCCTCTTGTAATGACAAGTGGAAATAGAGGCGGAGAACCCATTGAAATCGATGATGATAAGATGCGGGCCTACCTGGGAGCGGACGGCATTGATTTGGTGCTGGCCAATGATCGAAGAATTCTGCAGGGCCTGGATGATTCCATCTTACAGGTACAAGGCGAAGTGACCCAGATCATCCGTCGCGCCAGAGGAATGGTTCCTACGCCAATCGCTATGGGACCGGAGGTTACCGAGGATGTGTTGGCGGTGGGCGGTGACTTAAAATCCGTCTTTGCCTTTGGCCGGAAGAACTTCGCGTATTTAAGCGGACACTACGGCGATTTGGATGACTTACGGGCGCAGCAGGCCAAGGAAGCGGGCGTGGAGCTTTTTACCAAGCTCTTCGAGTTCCATCCGACGGTGTATTTGTGCGACAAACATCCTGGATATATTAGTACGGCATCCCTTAAGAAAGCCCATGGGAATGAGCGAATTGTGGAACTGCAACATCATAAGGCCCATGTGGCTTCCGTTTTGGCGGAGCATATGGTAGAGGAGCCGGCCTTGGGATTTGCCTATGACGGCACCGGATACGGTGACGACGGTGGCATCTGGGGCGGCGAGATGTTTGCCTATGATGGAAAGTCCATAGAACATGTGGGACAGATTGCTCCGATCCCTATGACCGGAGGTAATCGCATGGCCAAGGATGCAACCATTCCCGCCATCTGTTACCTCCATGAGACGGTGAAGCGGGGATATCTCTATGAGGAAGAGAATCCATTTGTTGTAGATACAACAAAACCACTGATAGAGGCAGCGGTGGATAATGGTATCCATGTGGTATCGTCTTCCTCCATGGGACGTCTGTTTGATGCGGTAGCAGCTATTCTAGGTATCTGCCGGGAGAATACCTTCGAGGGAGAGTGCGCGAATCGTTTGCAGGCGGTTGCGGAGCGATACGAGGAGGCCGGAGGAGTATGGGAAGAGCTTCTTCACATACCGATTCGTGCGGAAGGTGATATAATGGTGGCGGATACTCCGATGATGATTGCGCAGATGGTGCGATTGTTGGCCAAGGGAGTATCGTCGAATCAGCTAGCCTATGAGTTTCATGAGGCCTTAGCGGAGATGACTGCGGATCTGTGCTATGACTACCGACCGGATCGGGAACGGGTAGTAGCGCTGTCCGGAGGAAGTATGTACAATCAATTATTGATGAAGTGTTTGCTCCCACGCTTGCAAAAGCAGGGCTTTCGTGTTCTGTGGAATGAGCAGGTTCCGTCGGGAGACGGCGGACTGGCGATGGGACAGCTGTGGATGTATGCAAACCATGTAGTAGATGAAGGAGTTTAGGGTATGTGTGTAGCATTACCGGGAATTGTAAAAGAGATTGGCGAAGACGGATATGCCACGGTGGATTTTAGCGGCAATACAGTACGTGCAGCCAGAGGTCTGGTAGATATCAAGGTGGGGGACCATGTGTTGGTTCACGCCGGATGCATTATTCAGACCGTACAACAGGAAGATGCGGAAGAGTTGCAGTCTTTGTTTGAAGAACTGCAGGCCTTCTCATAGATTGGATGAAGAACGTGGAATTACAGACATATATTGAGTATTTAAAAAACTACGACGGTCCGGAGGTGACCTTCATGGAAGTCTGCGGCAGTCATACGGCGGCCATTGCCAAGTCCGGAATTGCTCGGGTCATCTCTCCGAAGATTCATCTGGTGAGCGGACCGGGATGTCCGGTATGCGTCAGTCCTTCCGGATATGTGGATCGTTTGATCGAGCTGGCGAAGACACCGGATACGACGGTATGTACCTTCGGAGATTTGCTGCGTATTCCGGGAACACAGTACAGTCTCAATGAGGCGAAGGGACAGGGGGCATCGGTGGAGATGGTATACTCTCCTATGGATGTCATCGCCTTGGCCAAGGAACATCCGGACCATACCTATGTATTCGGTGCAGTTGGTTTTGAGACAACGGTGCCGGTATATACGGTACTGTTGGATGAAATCGTAAAGGAACGGATTTCCAATATTCGTCTCCTTACTGCGCTAAAAGTCATGCCGCCGGTAATTGGTTGGCTTTGTGACAACGGTGCCCATATTGATGGTTTTATTGCGCCGGGACATGTCAGTGTCATCACGGGAAGCAAGCATTTTGAGGCGCTGTCCCGTCAGTACAACATTCCTTTTGCGGTCACCGGATTCTCTCCGAAGGAGCTGGTTCTTGGTATCTATGGATTGCTTCGGATGTGGGAGCAGAAGGAAGAGCTTCTGGCCAAGGGCGATAGCCTGACGAAGAATTTTTACCCGTCGGTAGTAACGACGGAAGGCAATACCATTGCCCAGGCTAAGGTAGAACAGTACTTCGAGCCGGGTCCGGCCGTATGGCGCGGCATGGGTGAGATTGCAGATTCCGGATTGTACTTAAGAGACGAGTACGCCGCCTATGATGCGGGCAGCCGTGGCCTGGATGAAGACCACAAGATCAATAAGGCTTGTCGCTGCGATCAGGTACTGATGGGGAAGATTTCTTCCTATGAGTGCCCGCTGTTTGGCAAAGTATGTACGCCGCTGACTCCTCAGGGCGCTTGTATGGTGTCTTCCGAGGGAAGCTGCTACCAGAGATATTTGAATAGATAAGGAATAGAAAATGATTATAACCATGGCACACGGAAGTGGCGGAGCAGCAACTTCCGAATTGATTGATGAGATTTTTGCAAAAGCTTTTGATAACGATGTATTGAATGAGATGGAAGACAGCGCAGTGGTTCCGGGAAGCGGACGAATCGCGGTAACCACCGATAGTTTCGTGGTTACACCGTTAGAGTATCCGGGCGGAAATATTGGCCGATTGGCAGTCTGCGGAACGGTAAACGACCTTCTGATGCGTGGCGCAACTCCGAAGTACCTGACCTGTGGCTATATTATCCAGGAAGGAACCGACTCAGAGCTTCTGAAGCGTGTAGCCAATGCAATGGCAGAGACGGCTGCGGAAGCAGGCGTAAAGATTGTAGCCGGTGATACCAAGGTCATCGAAGGGAACGGTGGCATCATGATCAATACCGCAGGCGTCGGATTCGTTCCGGACGGTGTGGATATCTCCGCAACCAAGATTGCGCCGGGGGATGTGATTCTTGTCTCCGGTAATCTGGGAGATCATCACGCAACCATTTTGGGAAGCCGCATGAATATCACCAACACCATCGAAAGCGACAACGCTCCGCTGAATGATATGGTGGCAGCGCTGTTGGAAAACGGCGTGGATGTGCATTGCTTAAGAGATGTTACCCGTGGCGGATTGGCTACGGTATTGAAGGAGTTATCCGATAGCTCCAAAGTAACCATTACCCTGGAGGAAGAGGCGCTTCCGTTGAATCCGGCCGTACGGGATTTCTGTGGCTTGCTGGGATTGGATCCGCTGTACATGGGTAACGAAGGCAAGATGATTGCTGCAGTTCCAAAGGCCCAGGCCGAGAAGGCGCTGGAGCTGATTCGCAGTGCAAAATACGGAGAGGCTGCTGCCCTTGTGGGCGAGGTTACCGAAGGTGTGGACGGACACGGGGATTTGCTGGTGCGAACCGCCATCGGAGGTATCCGTCAGCTGGACGTTTTACAGGGCGAAGGATTACCTCGAATCTGCTAATCTGTGGTGGTCAGAACATATTCTGCATGTTACAATATTATTATCCGCAGATTGTGGATAAAGGAATAGAATGGAGGCTATGCTGTGGATAACAGTATTCGAGTAAAAGAAGTAAAGGCACACGTTTTGGAAGACAATGATGCATTGGCTGCCAAGGTTCGTGAAGGCCTCAATCAGAAGCAAACATTTTTAGTGAATTTGATGGCAAGTCCGGGAGCGGGCAAGACGACGACTCTGGTTCGTACCATCAATGCTTTGAAGGATAAGTACAAAATCGGAGTTATGGAAGCGGATGTAGATTCCCAGGTAGATGCGGATACCATCGCTGCTACCGGCGCTCGTGTCATCCAGTTACATACCGGCGGATCCTGCCATATGGATGCAGGTATGACCCAGAGCGGTTTGGATGAGCTTGGAATTGATGATTTGGATATTGTTTTTTTGGAGAACATCGGTAATCTGGTATGCCCTGCGGAATTCGATGTAGGCGCTGCCAAGAAGGTTACCATCTTAAGTGTGCCGGAAGGACATGATAAGCCGCTGAAATACCCGTTGATGTTTACCGTAACGGATTGTCTGTTGATTAATAAGATTGATACCGCACCGGTGTTTGATTTTGACCTGGATGCGTTACGTACCTATATCGATCGTTTGAATCCGGGACTCCCGATTCTGCCATTGTCCTCTCTGAATGGAGACGGCTTTGATGCATGGATTTCCTGGCTGGAGAACGAAGTGGAGGCATGGAGAGCATAAATGAAAGTAATCGAAGTACATCGCAGTGTGACGGATTCCAACGATCGGGATGCCCAGGTGCTGCGTGATGAATTAATTGAGAAGAAGACCTTACTGATTAACCTGATGAGTTCTCCGGGAAGCGGTAAGACTACCTTGTTGTCTAAGACCGTATCCGATATGAAGGATACCACCCGTATTGGCGTTATCGAAGCAGACATTGATTCCGATGTGGATGCTGTTAAGATGGAGACCTTCGGAGCGAAGAGTATTCAGGTACATACCGATGGCATGTGCCACATGGATGCAGGTATGACCCGTCGCGGAATCGAAGAGTTGGGAACAGAGGATGTGGATATCGCCATCCTCGAGAACGTTGGTAATCTGATCTGCCCGGCAGAGTTCGATACCGGAGCACATCTGAATATCATGATCTTAAGCGTGCCGGAGGGGGACGATAAGCCGTTGAAGTATCCATTGATGTTCTCTATGTGTGATGCATTGGTGATTACCAAGATGGATACCTTGTCCTATTTTACATTTGATTTGGAGAAGTGCTGCGAGCACGTGAAGAAGTTGAACCCGGAGGTTCGCATTTTTCCTGTTTCTGCCAAAACAGGAGAGGGGATGCTGGAGTTTGAGGCATATTTGAGGGGACAATACGATGGAAGGATTGGAGAGGACTAGCGAGATTCAGGCTATCATTCGTCGGAAGGTGGCGACACTGGTTACGGTGTGCGCCGTTATTATGACGATCCTCGATATCGCATTATTTATTTATAACCTAGAGTTGGATTTGTTTCGTGACGGCCCGTTGCCGTTTTTTGTACAGCGTGTGCTGACACCGTTGGTTGTGAATTTTGGCCTGCTGTCTTTTATGTGGGGCAGTGAAGGTGGTATTCACAGCACAGATTACAAGAATGGTGTGGTTGCATGGACGATTTGCTCCGTGTGTGGGGTATCGGCAATTGTCCATGGGGTATATGTCATTACCTGGATTGGAACGGGGCTGGGAGTTCTGTTTTTAACCATTTCCCATAACAGACTACAGAAAGTACTGATATTGATTTACTCCTACGTTCTTGTGACGTTGGCTTTTTTGGCACAGCTTCATGAATGGCGGGGAGTCGAGAAGATTCTGGACAAAACGGTATTCGTCTATTACGTGCAGAATCTGGTGCTTTGCTATGCAATGCTGGCAATCGTGTATTTCATGAGCATGGTGCTTCATAGTCACATCCTGGAGATTATGGAGGACAACCGGAACCTGATGAAACAGTCCGGCGAGTACGAACAGCGTGTGGCGACGGATGCGTTGACGGGATGTTATTCCAGAGATTATCTGAGTCACAACATTGAGAAGATTTTCCGGAAGTGTACCAACCGTCTGGCTACTTCCGTGGCGCTGATTGATATTGATAATTTCAAAAAAATCAACGATACCTACGGCCATGACTGTGGCGATGTGGTATTGGAACGTATCGGTAAGTTGGGCCGTATGCTTGGTCATGCGGAGCAGGAACGTCCGTTGTATCGGGTGTGCCGTTACGGTGGGGAGGAGTTCCTCTTTATTTTTACAGACCGCAATCCCGTTACCTGCCAGAAGCAGATTGAAGAGTTTCGACGGGTGTTCGAGAGCCAGGAGTATGATTTTACCGATGATCGCATTACCGTAAGCGGTGGCATCGTCACTTGCTCCAGCGCTCAGGAATTCAATGTGGTATTCAAAGCGGTGGATGAGGCGCTGTATGAGGCCAAGGCTTCTGGCAAGAACCGAATCGTTGTCGGTAAAGGCTTGTAGGGCAGCGCAGTGTGCATTTCCACACGGCTTTTGATATAATGTGACAAGCTACTAACATGGCGAAACACAGATAATGAAAGGGAGAATACAATGAAAAGATTTCTTACAACAGTTGCAACTGCAATGGCTGCAATGATGCTTTTGGTAGGTTGCGGCGGACCTGCAAACTTAGAAGAAGCATTACAGAAGGATGAAGAGGCGAAGGCTCAGATTGAGCAGATGTCTTCCGAGTCCGGTGTTTCCATTGAGGTAAAAGAGAATACCATCAGCTATACCTACGATTTGGGTATGGAGCTTGATGATGAGACGAAGGATGCTGTGGTAGAACAGTTGAATACACAGATTTCCGCATACGATGATACCTTTACCGGTATTGCTAAGTCCGTAGAGGACAGCACCAAGTTAACCGGAATTCTTGTGGTTGTGAATTATTCTGATAGTCAGGGTAATGTAATCTATTCCGCAACATACAATGCTGAGGGACGTGTAGACAACAAGTAGTGTGAAAGGAAGGTAGAACTTATGTATCAGGACGAATATAAGCGTTGGCTGGCAGCAGATTTGGAAGATGCAGATTTACTTCCGGAGCTGTTACGTGTACAGGATAATGATGACGAGATTAAGGATCGCTTTGCGGTGTCTCTGCAGTTTGGTACTGCAGGATTGCGCGGTACGGTCGGCGCGGGAACGAACCGCATGAATATCTGGGTGGTTCGTCAGGCAACCCAGGGACTGGCAAACTGGGTGAAGACCCAGGGTGGCAATCAGACCGTTGCTATCAGCTATGACAGCCGTATTAAGAGTGATGTATTTGCTAAGACAGCAGCAGGTGTATTAGCTGCGAATGGAATCAAGGTTCGTATTTATGATGCTTTGATGCCGGTTCCTGCATTGAGCTTCGCAACCAGATATTATCAGTGTAATGCCGGCATCATGGTTACCGCATCCCACAATCCGGCTAAGTACAACGGCTACAAGGCTTACGGTCCGGACGGATGCCAGATGACCGATGATGCGGCAGCGATTGTTTACGATGAAATCCAGAAGACGGATATTTTGACCGGTGCGAAATACATCTCCTTTGCAGAGGGTGTAGAGAACGGTATGATCCGTTTTGTAGGGGATGATTGCAAGAAGGCGTTGTATGATGCCATTGAAGACCGTCAGGTTCGTCCGGGCCTGTGCAAGAGTGCCGGATTGAAGTTGGTTTATTCCCCATTGAACGGTTCCGGATTGGTTCCGGTAACGAAGGTTCTTAACGACATGGGAATTACCGATATTACCATTGTTCCGGAGCAGGAATATCCGAACGGATACTTTACAACCTGCCCATATCCGAATCCGGAGATTTTGGAAGCTTTGCAGTATGGCCTGAACCTTGCCAAGGAAGAGGGCGCTGATTTGATGCTTGCAACCGATCCGGATGCAGACCGTGTCGGTATTGCTATGAAATGTCCGGATGGAAGCTATGAGCTGGTATCCGGTAATGAGATGGGTGTATTGTTATTGGATTACATCTGTGCCGGTCGTATCGAGAAGGGCACCATGCCGAAAAATCCGGTAGCAGTGATGTCCATCGTATCCACTCCGCTGGCAGACAAGGTGGCAGAACACTACGGCGTAGAGCTGCGTCATGTATTGACCGGATTCAAGTGGATTGGTGATCAGATTGCACAGTTAGAGGCAGATGGAGAAGTGGACCGTTTCATCTTCGGATTCGAAGAGAGTTACGGTTACCTGGCAGGCCCTTATGTTCGTGATAAGGATGCCATCATCGGCTCCATGTTAATCTGTGAGATGGCTGCATATTATCGCAGCATCGGATCTTCCATCAAGCAGCGCTTGGAGGAGATTTATGCAGAGTATGGCCGTTATCTGAACAAGGTAGATAGTTTTGAATTCCCTGGATTGTCCGGAATGGACAAGATGAAGGGCATTATGGATAACCTTCGCAGCAATGCGCCTGCAGATTTTGCAGGAATTAAGGTATGCGGTGTGACCGATTACGCGAAGCCGGAGGAGACCGGACTTCCGAAGGCCAACGTATTGATTTATGACTTGGAAGACGGTTCTACCGTTGTGGTACGTCCGTCCGGAACCGAGCCGAAGATTAAGACTTACTTCACCACGAAGGGTGCAGATTTGGCAGAGGCAGAAGCAAAGAAAGCCAAGCTGGCAGAGGCATGTAAACCGATTCTTTCCTAGCATAGGAGATGCGTATGGCGAGTTTAGCTGATTTATCCGCAGGCGTCTCTGTTCGTGTTGCGGTATATGGTAAAAACCATACGGGGGTATTCTTTGAGACGACCGTTGTGGCACAATCCATGCGAGATCGTGAAGTGCTTCGGGCAAATACCAAGGAAGATGTGGCGCTGGTGAAGTTGATTCACACGGAAGACCGGGCGAACATCGTGAATTTTGAGAGCGAGCTGGTGCGTTGCGAGGTGTTGGTGCCAAGCACCGGTGAGTTCTATAACGATATTCGTGTGCGTCGCGTCTTCTTGCAGGATGCCGGAGATGTGCATGTGATTATGTGCCCAACCAGCGAAGGATTTGTGAATCGCCGCAAATTCTTCCGCTTGTGGGTTGGTGTTCAGGGAACCGTTACAACCACCGGATTGGCGGAGTATGCCCAGGAGACTGTTACCATACGTGATGTATCTGCGGGAGGTGTCGGATTCTTCTGCCGAAGGGGATTTCCTGCCAATGTGGGAGATACTCTGGTGGTGACTTTTGCCGATACGTCCTCTAAGAAGAGCTATTGGTTCTCGCTGACTTGTGTTGTTGTTCGCGCCCAAGGTGCGGACCGGGGAGATAAGGTGCTTGGCTGCCGTCTCTTGCATGAGCACGAGGAAGTGCATGATTATGTCCATAAGAAGCAATTAGACCGTATCCGTCGCCTGTCTGTAGAACCGGGCCAGGAGATGGAGGATGTCGACATAGAAGAGTAAAACAAAAGAACAGGATGCATTTGCATCCTGTTCTTGTCATTTTCCGAAATATACATCGTATTGGGATAATTTCGAATCAATGAAGTTCACACCATTTCTTCTAACTATCTTGCTACCGCGAAATCAAATCGGTGAAGCACACGCCACGTCATCTCATTCATTGAAAGACTTGTCACCTGAAGCACACGCCAGGTTTCTTCCTCTTTTAATTGAAGTACATCTCGTTTACTTGTGTTTATAATACAATACAAAAGGGCTTATGTCAACTAAATTATCTGAAAAAATATAGATAATACTCGCTAATTTCTGAACAATCAACATCTAGTACCATTGGTCTTTTCGGTACACAAAATAGCCGTTTTCGATCCAATCTTTTACCTGGGCCAGTGGAATTCCGAACTCATCTGCAACGTCCATTGCAGTCACATCATGGGTCTGAATATAATTCTTAACCTTCTGATAGAGCTCTTCTTCCTCACAGGCCGGACAGGTCTCCCCCCGATAGGTGCGTGGCACCCGCTGTCCGCATTGTGGACAGTAGCGTCCGTTGTTTTCCTCCTCCATGGGGAATCTTCGCTTCATAGATCTTCCTTTCTACTAAAGGGTTAGGCGCTTCGCTGCCTCCATCGCCAATGGGCTTCGTACACTTTCTTCCTGGTCGAAGGTAAGCTGTGCACAGAGCTTGCTGCCTTTCATCTTTTCTGCTGCGAACACCAAACCGTTATTAATTTTATCCAACTTCGGATTATCAATCTGATCCGGATCTCCGGCTACAATGACCTTGGTGCCCATGCCGGCACGGGAGATAATCTCGAGAATCTGGCCGACGGTGGCGTTCTGGGCCTCGTCAATGATTAAGTAGCTTCCTGTAATGGAACGACCGCGCATATAGGCCATGGAGCAAATCTCTAAAATGCCCTCGTCCAATAGGTCGTCAATCTGGGCGTGAATCTGATCCATGGATTCTTCCTTGGTATTCGCCTTCAGCAGGACTTCTAAGTTATCAATGAACGGCGCAACCAATGGTCCCATTTTCTCTTCCAAGGTTCCTGGAAGGAATCCCATGTCCGCATCGGAGAGGACGTTGTTACGTGTAATCATAACTTTCTGATAGCGGGCACCGCTGCTGCTGTAACCTTGGCGATAGCTTTCGTCTAAGCCGGCTGCCAGAGACAGAAATGTTTTAGCACATCCGGCCGGTCCCCGCAAGATGACTAGAGGAATTTCTTCCGGTGGTGCCATCAATGCATGAAGGGCGAATTTCTGGGCAATGTTACGTCCGGTAATACCAAATGGATGCTCATTGTCTTTGATGCGGTATAGCATGCCTTCCCGGTACATAGCCAGAGCCGTACGGTCGTTGGGACTGTCGGAATCCCGCACCAGGCAGAATTCGTTCTCTTCCACATCAATGATATGATTATCCTCCGAATAGAAGGTGATTTCTTTGTTTACAGCTACCGCGCCTTCTCCCATTAGTGTCGAAAAAGCTTTTCCGGAGAGATAGGCGTCACAGCGTCCGGTATAAATATTGTCTTCGTCGTCGATTTCCTCGTTGTGGTAACCTTGCGTCTCCACACCGCAGACAACGGCATTGATTCGCATGGATACGTCATTGGTAATCAGGATGACCGGCGCGTTGGTATTTTTTGCTCGGGTAATGACGGAACTGATGATGCGGTTATCCGGAGCGGAAATATCGAATCCTTGTGGCAGATTTTCCTGATGTATGCCGTCCGGGTCTATATAGAATTTTCCGCCGTGAGGAAGAGGGATGCCCTCGATGTAGTCGCCTTGAGGCCGTAGAGAATCGATGATTCGGATTGCTTCTCTGGCGTGATAGCCAAGTTCGCCCGGCGCTGTCTTCTTACGATCCAACTCTTGCAGCGTTGTTCCGGTGATGACCACATTGTTGTCCTCAAATCCGAAAATAGAATTTGGTTGTTGAATTAGAATGTTCGTGTCTAGTACGTAGGTCTTTGCAATGCTTTTCTTTTTTGGCATAGGCAGTCTCCTTTGTGCAGAATTTTTCGGTTAGTGGCTACCCTCCTTCTTCGATATTTTTTTGTATACCCATTATAGCACTATAAGCATGAAATAGCATATACTATTCGGATATAAATGATAAAATGTCAGAATACTTGAACCGGGGAAATGCCTAGTAGAAAATGTTCAGCTGTGCTATATTTATAGAGGTTATTTATGGAAAAGGAGGCGCTTAGTCGTCTATGAATGAAGATACAAGACCCATCGCAGTGATGGATTCCGGAGTTGGCGGAATCAGTGTGCTGCGGGAGATGGTTCGCCTGATGCCACAGGAAGATTTTATTTTCTTCGGGGATTCGGCCAATGCTCCTTACGGCACGAAGTCTACGGAATTCGTTCGCGATTTGACGATTCAACATGTGGAGTCCTTCTTGGAGCGTGGAGCCAAGGCGGTAGCCATTGCATGCAATACCGCTACAGCAGCTGCCCTGAAGGACTTGCGTCGTTTATATCCGGATTTGCCGCTGGTTGGAATTGAACCTGCGTTGAAGCCGGCAGTGGAGGCCAATCCCGGCGGACGGGTACTGGTGATGGCTACCCCTATGACCATCCGGGAGGAGAAGTTTAACCATTTATTATCCCGGTTCCAGGATCGCGCCATTATTTATCCCTTGGCATGTCCGGGACTGATGGATTATGTAGAGGCTGGAGCAGTGGATAGTCCGCAGCTCTATAGCTTCCTGGAAGAATTGCTCTGGGACTACCGGAATGGTGAAGTGGATGCAGTGGTACTGGGGTGTACCCATTACCCGTTTGTAAGCCGCGCCATTGCCAAGGTATTAGGACCGGAGGTAGAGATTTATGATGGGGCGAATGGTACCGCCCGAGAGCTACGCCGTCGCATTCATGCGGCAGGTGTTGCTCGAGCCATCGGAGAACATCGTGGAACGGTGACCTTTGAGAACAGCAATCCGACACCGGAGAAGATGGCATTGTGCCAAAAATTATTAGAAATAGATTTGGAAAACTAAGATGAGTAACGAACAAAAGAGAATACGTAAGAACTATCGGGCACAGTTTATGAGCAAGCGCTGGAAGGAACAAAAGCGAGAGCAGCTCTATCGATTCGTGGAAGAGATGAGAGCGGATCGTAAGGTTTTGGCAAAGCGTGGGATCGCCGCAGCGTTGGTGTTGGTAATGGCTGTGGCTGCTGTTGGAATTGCAACGCATCGCGGCAATGCGGTGCAGGCAAAGGATGATACTTCGGAAGAAGCTACCTTGCAGACGGCGGTGGCATCCGTTGGAAATCCAACAGATACCATTCGTGCCGTAGGCGACGGAATTACCATTGCTCCGAAGTATGAATTTGTACCGGATGAGAATACACAGAGTTTCGGAGGTGGCGTCAACAGCCGATTCGGAATATTGATTGATTTGGACGAGAACAAAGTGGTTGCAGACAGAGACCCGGAGACCAAGATGTATCCGGCGTCTATGACCAAGGTGTTGACGGTGCTGGTTGCGGCAGAGAATATTACACCGGAACAGTTGGATGATATGTGCACCGTTACTTTTGAAACCACGAACTACAGTTACATCAATGAGTGCAGTGTAGTTGGATTCGAAGTTGGGGAGCAGGTCAGCGTCCGGGATTTGTTCTACGGAACCATTCTTTGCTCCGGTGCGGATGCATCTCTTACCCTGGCAGAGTATGTAGCCGGAAGTCATGAGGCATTTGTGGATATGATGAATGCCAAGTTGGACCAGTTGGGCATCGGCGATACCAGTCATTTTACCAACTGTGTCGGATTGTTTGATGAGAATCATTACACCACTGCTCATGATATGGCAGTGATTATGGCAGCAGCTCTGGACAATGAGTTGTGTGCGGAAGTATTGAAGACCAGAGAGCGTAATATTGAGCCCAATGAGTTCCATCCGGAAGGTCAGTGGCTCTATGACAAGTTCATTGGTTGGATTGAGGACCAGGAGATCAACGGTACCATCATCGGTGCTAAGACCGGATATGTCATGGAATCCGGTAACTGCTGCGTGAGCGCGCTGTTGTCCAACGGAGGACATCGTTACATCTTAGTAACGGGCAAGGCGGATTCCAGCCTGATGGAGCGACAGGATCACGTAGCCATCTATCAGAATTACACGAATTAGGTGGACTTGAAGGGGGAAGTATGAATCAAGTATTGAAGGATGCGTTGGAGGACAATCCGATTATCGTTGCCATCAAGGACGATGCCGGATTACAGAAATGCAAGGAGAGTGAGAGCCGTATCATTTTTATTCTGTACGGGGATCTGCTCAACATTGCGGATATTGTGGACCAGGTGAAGGCAGCCGGTAAGATTGCCTTCGTTCACATTGATTTGATTCAGGGTCTGCACAGCAACGAAATTGCAGTGGACTATATTAAAAAGCATACCAAGGTGGACGGTGTCATCTCTACCAAGGCACCACTGATTACCCGGGCCAAAGAACTGGGACTGTATACGGTGATGCGATTCTTTATGCTGGATTCCATGGCCTTTGCCAATATGGAGCGTCAGATTAAGAATGCCAAGCCGGATGTGATTGAGATTTTGCCGGCGTTGATGCCGAAGATCATTCGTAAGACCTGTGCCATGACATCCAGACCGGTAATTGCCGGAGGCCTGGTGTCTGACAAGGAAGACGTGATGGCGTGTTTGGATGCGGGAGCGACTTGTATCTCCTCCACCAACACGGATGTATGGTTCTTATAGGGAGAGAGTATGGCGAACCAACAGAATCAGAAGTTGAAGATGTTAAAAATCATGGAGTATCTTCGGATGGATACGGATGAGGAACATCCCATCAGCATGCCGGAGATTCTTCGCCGCCTGGAGGCGGATGGCATTCCTGCAGAGCGCAAGAGTGTCTATACAGATCTTGCCATCTTAGAGGATTATGGATTGGATATCATTCAGTCCAAGAGCCGTACCAATGGCGGTTATTATCTGGGAAGCAGGGATTTCGAGTTGCCGGAGGTGAAGCTCTTAGTGGATGCCGTATCTGCATCCAAGTTCATTACCGAGAAGAAGTCCACGGAACTGGTAAAGAAGATTGAGGGCCTTGTCAGTAAGGAACAGGCCAAGCAGCTGCATCGTCAGGTGGTGGTTATGGACCGCTTGAAGGGTGGCAGCGAAGAAATTTATTATGCGGTAGATGTGATTTATAACTGCATCGATAATGATTGTCGGATGCAGTTCCAATATGTGGAATGGACGCCGGAGGGAGAACTTCAGTATCGTCATGACGGTGCCCTCTATGAGGTGAGTCCGGCCTTCCTTCTGTGGGATAATGAGAATTATTATCTGGTGGCCTACGATGAGAAGTCTAAGGGCATTCGGCATTATCGTGTGGATAAGATTCGCAATGCATCTGCTATGGAGGAAGCCCGAGGCGGTCGCCAAGAACGGGAAGCCTTGCGCTTAAGTGACTATAGCAAGCGGACCTTCGGCATGTTTGCCGGCAAAGAAGAGACCATACGACTTCGTACGAGCCCGGAGATGGCGGGAGTATTCCGTGATCGTTTCGGAAGTGATGTGGCGATGCGCCAAGAAGGAACAGACTTATTCGTTCGTGTATCGGTGCAGTTAAGCTCCCAGTTCTACGGCTGGCTGGCCGGTCTTGGCAGTAAGGTAGAGGTCATTGGACCGGAAGCGGTGCGAAGCGCCTATCGGGATTATTTGGAAGAGATTCTTGCACAATACAAAGAAAGCTAGGAACGTTTCGCTCCTAGCTTATTTTTATAGATAACCACCGTCTAAGGTGATGATTTGACCGGTTAAGTATGGGGAAGAAAGAATGCCAAGGACGCATTGTCCTACATCCTCCGGGGTGCCGAAACGCCCCATGGGAATCTCTTCCATCAGTTCTGCCTTCTCCGTAGCATCTAAGTGTCCGTTCATATCCGTATCGATAACACCACAGGCAATGGCGTTTACCGTAATGCCGGAAGGCGCCACTTCCTTGGCTAAGGCCCTGGTATAGGCGTTGACGCCGCCTTTGGTAGCGGAATAAGCTACTTCGCAGGATGCGCCAACATTGCCCCACATGGAGGAGATATTGATGATGGCGCCGGATTTGCGATGAACCATATCCGGAAGAAAGGCCTTGGTGGTATAGAACAGAGAAGATAAGTTCACGGAAACAATCCGGTTCCAGTCTTCAACATTCAAATCCGTGATTAATCCAACATAAGAGATGCCGGCGTTATTGACCACCACATCCATAGAAGGGAAGGTCTTACGAATCTCTTCAACAGTAGCTGCTACCGCATCGGGATTACCCATATCACAGGCATAACCACAGGTTGTGATTCCGTACTCTTGCTCCAAGGAATGACAGAAGTCATGGAGCAAGTCGATATTCTTTTCACAGGTCAGGGCCAGAGCGTATCCGTTGGCGGCAAGGGCGGTAGCAATGCCCCGTCCGATGCCCCGGGAAGCTCCGGAAACAAATGCACATTTCATATGGTTACTTCCTATTCAGAGTCTCGCGCAGCGAGCAAACTTTGTCGACAAAACATACCACAGCAGCTTCCTTGGAGGTGGGAACCTTCGTCAAGGTCAATGGCCACATATGGCTTCGAATAATACCGGCTTCCTTCTCCGATAACTGGAAGTCCCGGCAGGCATTGGCCACGGCAATATCCGGATGATGATATCCATGGAGATGATCTCCGTGATCGTGCCAGTCATAGAGGTAATAGTCGTGTAAGAATGCACCGCGAACCAAAGCAACTTCGTCGACGCGCAGATGCAATCTCTTGGCAAAAAAGAAACTGTGTCTTGCTACGTCCATGCAGTGATCGTAGGTGGACTTGTTACTATGCTGAATATAACGCTTCATGCGAAGGGTACGACCGTCTTCGGCTAATTCGGTGATCAGCTTCTGAAAACGTGCGTGCTCGAGCTTACGATTCATTGGAATCCTCCTCTTTGTTACGAACGGCGGATGCCCGCTCGGCAATAGCCTCTGCAGCGTCCATGGCCTTATCCTTGAAAGCAATCAAGGATTCCTTCAGGGAAGTGGCAACGCTGGTATATTTTACGTTACGGAACTTCGAAATACTAATCAACTGATGCTTCTGCGGTAAGCTTAAAGAAGCCAAGCGCTCCCGGAATTCGTCCGGTGCATTTTGGATTCGCTCCACACTGTTGGACATGCGAATATCAAAGCTCTCCTGCATGGCCGTTAGGCGAGAAATCAAAGTAGATAAAGATGCAACGGTAACTGCAATATCTGCACCAAGAAGCATCGCAAACAGTAATGCAACGAATTGGCTGGCCAGCGTTGGAAGATACGGAATGTTGGCATCAATAAAAGGGAAAATCCATTTTACAAAAACGATGCCTGCCAATCCGAATCCGCAGGTGGCCGGTAAACAAATGCGGCCCTTGATATTCAACGGTACATTACTGTAATCCCACCACATGGCGTGGAAGCAGGTCTCCAACAACCAGGAGATGGAGTATTCCAGAATCGCACTCCCAACAGCGCAGATTAGGAACACTTTCCACCAAGGCGGATTCACAATGCCAAGCCGATTGGGAAGCAATACCTCAAAAATCATGTTGGCACCGATGACTCCTAATCCATATATCGGACAAATCGGTCCGAATAGGAACCCGCGATTCTGCCAATGTTTGGAAGTAACGGTTGTATATATGGTTTCGTAAATCCAGCCTAAGAAGCTGAAGATCATAAACTGATTAAAAAGTGCTGTTAATGTCATGTCTTTCCTCCTCGTAAGTGCCTTCCTATTATACAGCATAGGTGGAATTGTGGCAAAGTGGGATTTGCATAAACAATGGGAAAAGTCAAGCATAAATTATCAGAAAATATAAGACAAACACCCTTGATATCAGACCGGAGTATGCTATAATTTAGATATGAATCAAAGCAGTATCTGATTCAAATACATTGAAAAGAGGTTGGACATCATGAGAATTAACATCACAGGAAGAAACATTGAACTTACAGACGGTATTAAGACAGCAGTGGAGGAAAAGCTGTCGAAGCTCGAGAAATATTTTGCACCGGATGCCCAAGCGAATGTAACTCTTAGTGTGGAAAAGGAGAGACAGAAGATTGAAGTCACAATCCCGATGAAGGGACATGTGGTTCGTAGCGAGCAAGTTTCCAACGATATGTATGTATCCATTGATTTGGTAGTGGAGGTAATTGAACGCCAATTAAAGAAATATCGTACCAAGCTGGTAACCAAACAGCAGGAACCGGGAGAATTCTTCACCGAAGAATTTGCTAGCCGAGACGTAGATGACGATGAGGAAATCAAGATTGTAAGATCCAAACGATTTGGAATTAAGCCGATGTATCCGGAAGATGCATGCGTGCAGATGGAATTATTGGGACATGATTTCTTCGTATTCCGCAATGCAGAGACCGATGAAGTCAACGTGGTATATAAGCGCCGCGGTAACACCTACGGACTCATTGAACCGGAGTTTTAAGAAATTGAATAGGTAAAATAAGGGCCTGTCGCAACTGCGGCAGGCCTTTTCTTGTATTAGTTCTGTTGTAACATCTCGGCGATGACACCCTTGGTGTACTCGTTGATTTTTTTCTTCTGTTCCGGTTCCAACTGGGACGGAATGATTGGTTCGCCGTAGCGGATGGTAACCTTGGAGGAGCGAATGAAGGGAATGTGCTTCTCGAAGACATCATCGGATCCGGTAATGGCAACCGGGATAATCGGGCAATCGGTACGGGTAGCAATCTTGAAGCTACCGGCTTTGAAATCGCCAAGCTTGCCGTCTTTGCTACGGGTTCCCTCCGGATAGATGAAGATGGAGTAGCCTCTCTTTACCTCTTCGATGGCATCGGTAATCACCTTCAGTCCCTGGCGCAAATCCTTGCGGTCCAAGAACAGACAGTGGTTAATTTTCATCCAGGTGGATAGCAACGGTACCTTCTGGACCTCCTTCTTGGAGATGAATCCGGTAATGCCCGGAACCTGAGAATAGGAGATGACCACATCGAAGAAGCTGCGGTGGTTACCGATGTAGAGTACCGGCTTGTCCTTCGGAACGTTCTCAAGACCGATGGTCTCTAATCGAATGCCTGCGATATTGCGAACGCAGGTGAATCCCCACTGTACGAAGCGGAAGCACTGGCGCTCCATGGCTTTCTTACTGAATACGCCTACAATGGCTTCGAAAATCCAGACAAAAATGCTAAAAAGCAAATAAACAATCATGAATAGCAGTACAAGAATTGTGCGTAACATAAAAACCTCTCTAGTAATAAAATATATTTTTCCAAACTGATTATACCACCAATCTGCACTTTGACAAAGTAAAGCCCAGATGATATATTATAGGCAACGTTCCTGCGTTAAGTGGGGAGACAGGAGGTTATGGGCAACATGGAGCAGTCAGAATTTAATAAAGTCCGCGCATCCGTTCAGCAGCAATGTGGTAGCGAGGTTATGATTCAGTTAGATCGTGGCCGTAACAAGGTTGACATCCAGAAGGGTGTAATCCAGGAAGCTTACCCAAGCGTTTTTACTATCTTGGTAAATGATGAGAACGAAGGCCCGGCACAGCTTCTTTCCTTTAGCTATACAGATATTATTACCAAAGAGATTCGAATGAAGCTTTGCTAAGAGATGAACTTAGTGCGAGAAGGCGTTGCAAGTGATTGCAGCGCCTTTTTACGTTGTGTTTTCCTTGAAATCACCCTCTAAATTTCTTATGATAAAAGTAATGAAGCGAAAAGTATTACGAATTCGACGAATTGCATATAGCTTCCTTACGGTGTTTGCCTTAAGCGTAACCGGCATCCATGCCAATACCATGGATACCGTCTATGCGACAACGACGGAGAAGACCCAGGCGGAGAAAGACGCCGAGAAGGCCCAGGCAGAGGCGGACCTCGCCCAGAAGCAAAAAGAGAAGGAAGAAGCAGATAAAGAGGTCAATCGTCTCCAGCAGCAGACCAACCAGTTGCAGGGAGAGATTGATAGCCTGGATGCTCAGTTGGTAGATCTTCTTGCGGATATTTCCGTATTGGAGGCAGAGATTGATGATAATCTTACCCAGATTGAGGAGATGGCCAATGAGTTGGAGCTTGCCAGAGCCACGGAGGCGAAGCAGTATTCCGATATGAAGGTTCGCATCAAGTACATGTATGAGAACCAGCAGAAGAATCTGGTGGAGATGTTTGTGACTTCTTCCAGTATGGCAGAATTTTTGAACCAGATTGACTATGCCAATTCCGTTATGACCTATGACCGGGATCTCCTCGATAGCTATGTGGCGATGCGTATTGAGATTGAAGAGATTTCCGCAGAGTTACAGAATCGACAGATTGAGTTGCAGAGCCAGCAGAGTCAGTTGTCTGCCAAACAGGCCAGCCTGAATAGTTTGCTGACAGCGAAGCAGGCCCAGATGTCGGATTATGAGAACCAGTTAAGTGCGGCGAAGCAGGCGGCAGCAGCCAAGGCCACCGAAGTTCGGAAGGCCCGTGATGCGGCCCGTGCCAAGGCTAACGTGGCAGCGGTATCCGGTGCGGCAGCAGGTGGCACAACCTCTTCCGGCGGATCTTCTTCCGGTGGTGGAGCAGCTACCGGTTCCGGAACATCAAGCGGCGCCGGATTGAACCCGGGCAATGTCACCGGCGTCAGCGGATCTTCTGTGGTCGCTTATGCCAACCAGTTCGTAGGCAATCCATATGTCTGGGGCGGCAATTCCCTGACCAACGGCTGTGATTGTTCCGGATTCGTACAGCAGGTATACAAGAACTTCGGCATTAGTCTCGGCGGTGGACGCGCCACATCTGTATCCCTTCGTTCTGTAGGACAGGCCGTAAGCTATGAATACATTCAGCCGGGCGATATCGTATGTTACGCAGGGCATGTGGCAATTTACGCCGGTGGCGGCGCCATTGTAGAGGCCCAGGATACGGCTCATGGAATTACCAATTATCGTTCCGTTACCTGTCATCCGATTCTGGCAATCCGAAGAGTGGTATAGCCTATGAAAAAGAAAATATTTTTTGGATGTAAAATTGCAATATTTATAGGGCTTGCGGTTGCGGTGCTGGCGTATGGTGTTCACAGCATGCATCTCCGCGAGCCTTTAGACTATGCCGAGAATCTGGATGCGGTGGCCGTCACGGTAGATGGGGAGGATATAACGCTCCGGGACCTGTACTTCTATGTGCTCTATGAGGAACGGGTGGTAGAGGATGCGGCAACGGTCTATGATGATACCCAGACCAGACGTTTTTGGAATATCCACACCAATTCCTCCTTTGTACAGGAGGAGGCCAAGGAGAATATTCTGGGGATGGCAGTGCACGACGCGATTTTTTACCGGATGTCCCAGGACTGGCAGATGGTCTTAACCTCCGATGAGAAAGCAATCTTAGATAACCGTCGGAATGACTTCTGGACGGACCTCTACGATGTACAACTGGAGACGCTTCCGGTGTCCTATGATGAAGTGAATGCTGCCATGAAGCGTTCGGCCCTGGCTCAGAAAGCTCAGCAACGTATGGTGGATGAGCATGAGGGTGCTTCTTACGCCGGATACAATTGGGATGGTGCGGATTATAAGCGCCTGAAGGAAGAACACGAGATCAAAATCAATAAGAAAGTATGGAATCGCGTCATCATTGGAAATGTCTCCCTTAGACATGATACATTAATTAGCATTGATTAAATCCGTTTGCCGGGAGTATAATGGCAAGGTATGAATGAATGTTAGTTGGAGAGAACATTTTTTAGAAAGAAGAGTTTTTATGAAAATAGGAAGAAATGATCCGTGTTGGTGCGGTAGTGGCAAGAAGTATAAGCAGTGCCACGAGATGTTTGATAATAAAATCGAGTCCATTCGCAGACAGGGCCACATTGTGCCAAGTCACGATATTATTAAGACTCCGGAGCAGATTGCCAAGATTAAGGAAAGTGCGGTCATTAACCGTGCCTGCTTAGATGCAGTTGCTGAGGCCATTCATGTTGGAATGAACACCAAGGAAATCGATGACATCGTATATGATGTTACCACCAAGATGGGCGGTATTCCGGCACCTTTGAATTACGAGGGATTCCCATACAGTGTATGTACCTCCGTCAATGATCAGGTATGTCACGGATTCCCATCCAAGGATGTCATCCTTCGTGACGGTGATATCATTAACGTAGACTGTTCCACCATCCTAAACGGTTATTATTCCGATTCCTCCCGTATGTTCTTAATCGGAGATGTGGCACCGGAAGTTCGTAAGTTGGTGGAAGTCACCAAGGAGTGCTGCGACTTAGGCCTTGCCCAGGTAAAACCATGGGGATTCCTTGGAGATATGGCAGAAGCTGTTCATACCCATGCGGAAGAGAATGGATACACCGTAGTCCGTGAGATCGGTGGACATGGTGTTGGTTTGGAATTCCATGAGGAGCCATGGGTTGGATATCTGTCCAATCGCGGCGAGGATATGTTGATGGTTCCGGGCATGATTTTTACCATCGAACCAATGGTCAACATGGGAACACAGCAGATTTATACTGACCAGGAAAACGGTTGGGAAGTTTATACCTTAGACGGTATGCCATCTGCACAGTGGGAGTACCAGGTTTTGGTTACCGAGGACGGTGCAGAGATGATTTCCTGGTAGGCACCGAAGGGGAGGAATAGTACCATGAAAAGAGTGTTGATACCACATACCCGTGAGCTTTGTTATCTGTCCGGAGAATTTTTCTTAGACCGGATTCAGAGTGTTTTGGAAGATGAAGGAGTTGTGGTAGACCGCGTGGACTTTCCGACCAAGGGAGCAGACTATTCTGTTTTAGAGGACTATATTGGAACGCATTACGACGGGATTATCGATATGAATTCGATACTCCCGTTTTTGATTTTGGATGACGATTCTTACTGGCTGGACCGGATGGAGGCACCGTTTTTTAACTATATCGTGGATCATCCTCTGTATCACCATGACAGTCTGCGCTTCCCGATTCAGCGGGAATATGCCATTGGTATCGACCGTTGCCATTGTGATTATATGAAGGCGCAGTATCCGCACCTTAAGGATGTACTGTTCCTGCCACTGCCGGGAACGAAGGCTTTGGGAGAGGAGATTCCTTTTGAAAAAAGAGAGAATGAGCTGCTCTTTTCCGGAACCTATGATTCTGAGGTGGAACAGGATCGCAAAGTAGCCAGCCGAATTGATCAGATTACGCCTCTTATGCGGGAGTGCATGGAGGAGATGAATGCTACCTGGCAACCGGGGGAGAAGCCGCTGGAGGCGGAACTGGCCGATTGGATGCGGGCGCATGATATGACGGAAGCGCTGGAACATGCCGACAGTCCGCAGTGGGACGAGATTCGGGAGACTTATGGGGCCAATTCTTTTTCCCATTGGATGACCCATCTGTATCTGTTGGATATGCGGAAGCGCAATGCCATTCGCCGGGAGATTGTGGAACGGGTGGCCGAGAGCGGATTCCCAATCACCGTCATGGGGGAAGGCTGGGAATTGCTTCCTATGGCGAAGCTTCCCAATGTGCGCATCCTTCCGGGATGCCCCATGTCCGTATCCTTCGAGGTGATGCAGAACAGTAAGCGAATCTTGGATGTGACGCCGCTGTTCTATCGAGGATTCCATGACCGGGTGGCATCGGGACTTCTAAACGGAGCACTTACCATCAGCAACATGCATCCGATGGAAGGAACACCGCAAGATGGCAAAGAGATGCTCTACTATGACAGAGCGCATTTGGATGATTTGATCGATGCGCTACATCACATGGATGAGACCAAGGCGGCAGAGATTGCAGCGGCAGGGCAGCGCTTCGCTGAAAAACATTGTACCTTCGAAGGACTTGGCAAATCTTTGATGAAATATCTATAGGCACAAATTAAGAGAGGGTACCAATCTAATCACTATTGGTATCCTCTCCTAATAACTACATATTAACTTTTCAAACTTGTCCAATGGACTCTACCTCGTTTCCTTGGGATTGATATCATCTATATAAAACTTATTATATAAACCAAAATACGAAATTCTCGGTTCGAATAACCTTCGTCTTGTCTGCGTTTCTTAGTACTTCTTTCTCGGGATCTTTCCCTCATCCCTTCAGATAAGACACATAGACAATTTATCAATTTTTAAAATATCACATCACTTTAACTACCTGCGATATCTTTCCCAAATATTCTATTTTACTTAATTCCTACCGATCCGACTCTACTCACTTCTCCTTCCGAGGTTAAAATAACCTATATCCGTAGAGTTCGATGAACCATCATAAAATAGATGTTACCTTTCTTAACATATACCGGTTAAGGCGGTTCGGAAATAAACTTACTATCCTGGCGGTCTGTCCTCCTTTCTCTAGTTTCCTCTTGTTTCTTTGTACCATTATCATAATCTCATGCAGGAGATTTGTCAATAAGTATTTTGATAATTTAAGGAAAATATTTTAATTATCGCGCAATTATTTAGAATTGCGCGAATTGATACGCAATAATAGTCGCATAACAGGGTGGTTTTGGAATGTAACGTTTGAGAATTAATGGAAAGTTCACAAAAAATTAAGAATTCCGACAAACCTCGCGTGTTGTTTCATATATGTTTTCATGGTAAAATAGCACGGTATGGGTTGGAAAAACGGCCCAGCGAGGGAGAAGTAACATGAGTTTAGTAACAAAGATTTTTGGAACACATAGTGAGCGCGAGTTGAAGCGCATTTACCCGATTGTAGATAAGATTGAGAGCCTTAGACCTGATATGCAGGCTTTGACGGACGATGAGTTGCGCGGTAAGACCCAGGAGTTCAAGAATCGCTTGGCAGCAGGCGAGACCTTGGATGATTTATTGCCGGAGGCTTATGCGGTTGTTCGTGAAGGCGCACGCCGTAGCCTTGGTATGGAGCATTTCCGTGTACAGTTGATCGGTGGTATCATCCTCCATCAGGGACGTATCGCAGAGATGCGTACCGGTGAAGGTAAGACCTTGGTATCTACCCTTCCTGCATATTTGAATGCATTGGAAGGCAAGGGCGTTCATATCGTAACCGTTAATGATTACTTGGCGAAGCGTGATGCGGAGTGGATGGGTGAAGTTCATCGATTCTTAGGATTAACCGTAGGCGTTGTATTGAACGATATGTCCAAGGAAGAGCGTCAGGAAGCTTACAATTGCGATATTACCTACATCACCAACAACGAGTTGGGATTTGATTACTTAAGAGATAACATGGTGGTTCGTGAGAAGGACTTGGTTCAGCGCGGATTGCACTACTGCATCATCGATGAGGTGGATTCCGTATTAATCGATGAGGCCCGTACACCACTGATTATTTCCGGACAGAGCGGCAAGTCTACCAAGCTTTATGAGATGTGTGATATTTTGGCACGTCAGTTGAAGCGCGGTGAAGATGTACCGGAGTTCTCCAAGATGGATGCCATCATGGGTGTAGAACAGGAAGAGACCGGAGACTTCATTGTCAATGAGAAGGATAAGGTGGTAAACTTAACACAGGAAGGTGTCTCCAAGGTAGAGCAGTTCTTCCGCATTGACAACTTAGCAGACCCGGAGAACTTAGAGATTCAGCATAATGTGATTCTTGCATTGCGTGCGCATAACCTGATGCATCGTGACCAGGATTATGTGGTAAAAGACGATCAGGTAATGATTGTAGATAGCTTCACCGGACGTATTATGCCGGGCCGTCGTTATTCCGATGGATTGCATCAGGCAATCGAAGCAAAAGAGCACGTACAGGTAAAGCGTGAGAGCATGACTCTTGCAAACATTACCTTCCAGAACTTCTTCAATAAGTATGATAAGAAGGCCGGTATGACCGGTACTGCACTGACTGAGGAGCAGGAGTTCCGTGATATCTACGGAATGGACGTTATCGAGATTCCGACCAACAAACCGATACAGCGTATCGATCACGAAGATGTGGTTTACAAGACCAAGCGTGAGAAGTATAAGGCTGTAGTGGAAGAAGTGAAGAAGGCTCATGCCAAGGGACAGCCGGTATTGGTTGGTACCATTACCATCGAAGTATCCGAGCTGATAAGTAAGATGTTAAACAAGGAAGGCATTCCACACAACGTATTGAATGCCAAGTTCCATGAGAAGGAAGCTGAGATCGTAGCACAGGCCGGTCAGCATGGTGCAGTCACCATTGCAACCAACATGGCAGGTCGTGGTACCGATATTAAGATTGACGAGGAAGCACGTGCAGTCGGTGGTCTGAAGATTATCGGAACCGAGCGTCACGAGTCCCGTCGTATTGATAACCAGCTGCGCGGACGTTCCGGACGTCAGGGAGATGTGGGTGAATCCCAGTTCTTCATCTCTTTGGAAGATGATTTGATGAGATTGTTCGGTTCCGAGCGTTTGATTGGAATCTTCAATTCTCTTGGTGTACCGGAGGGTGAGCAGATTACCCATAAGATGCTTTCCGATACCATTGAGAAGGCACAGAAGAAGATCGAGAGCAACAACTTCGCAATTCGTAAGAATTTGCTGGAGTATGACCGCGTCAACAACGAGCAGCGTGAGATGGTATATGCACAGCGCCGCCGCGTATTGATGGGTGAGAATATGAAGCCTCAGATTCAGGACATGATTCGCAACGTGGTTGAGAATTCCGTGAATTCCGTATTGAACGGTGTTCCGAAGAATGAATGGGACTTACATGAATTGAATCAGGTATTATTGCCAATCGTTCCTCTTGCGAAGTTAAGCGCTGAGCGTGTTGCAGATGTTTCCGATGTGAACGCGTTGATTGAGAAGTTACAGGATGAGGCCCTGAAGCTCTATGATGCTAAGGAGGCTGAATTCCCTGAGGCAGAGCAGTTCCGAGAGGTAGAGCGTGTCATCTTACTTCGTGTCATTGACCGTAAGTGGATGGAAGAGATTGATGATATGGACCAGTTACGTCAGAACATCGGTCTCCAGGCATATGCACAGCGTAACCCGGTAGATGAGTACAAGATGGCCAGCTACGATATGATGGATGCCATGAACGATGCCATCCAGACAGAGACCGTTACTATTATGTATCGCATCCGCATTGAGAAGAAGGTGGAGCGCGAAGAGGTAGCTAAGGTTACCGGAACCAATAAGGACGAAACCGCATCCAGCGGACCGAAGACAAGAAAAGCACCTAAAGTATATCCGAATGATCCATGTCCATGCGGAAGCGGTAAAAAATATAAGAACTGTTGTGGAGCGAAGTAAGATTTAATGGAGGTGTTTTATATGGAACTATCATCATTAAAGAAAGAATATGACTTGGTACGACAGGATAACATGGACAAGTTCGTAGAGCTAAGTCATATCAACCCGAAGCTGGTATTGGTAGAGGAGTATTGGATTACATCCGATCATACCATGGGCAACCGTTGCTCTTATTTTGAAGCCTACAATCAGGCAGAGGAATATGCATACATGCTGGCAGCCAACCGTTCTGCGTTGAATCAGAACCAGGACAAGCCGTTTATGATTTTGATCAATGGTCGCGGTACCACAGTCAACGGACACTTGGAAGAGTACCTGGACGGAACCTATCCGGCAAAGTAATTACAACGTATCTTATAGAAGGAAGTCATCCATTGGTGACTTCCTTTTTTGTGAAAAGAGAACAAAAAACGAAAGGGAGATTTGGATGAATTATAAGGTTGACGAAAAAATAGTGAAATGATAATTTATAAGTGTTTAAACGTTTAAATGAACGGGTTTGGAAAAGCAATTGGCTTTTCCCATTATTTTGGCCTTCAATTTAAACGTTTAAATGAAGACTATAAAGGGAAAAATAAGGAGAAGAACAATGAAAAGAAAAGTCGTTTTGGGAGTATTAATGATGATGACCCTGACTGTAAGCGTAGCGTTTTGCGGTTGCGGAGCTTCTACAGGAGAAGTAGAAGGTGCAGTAACGGAGAATGCAACGGAAGAAACAACCAATGCGCATACAGTAACGTTATATGATACGGATGGTACTACCGTATTGGATGAGGTGAGTGTAGCAGAGGGAGAACCGCTTACGGTTGCGGATCCAACCAAGGAGGGATACACCTTCGAAGGATGGTTCGTGTCTCCGGAACTGAACAGACGTTATGATATGACCAAGAATGTAACCAAGGATATGGAGTTATATGCGGGATTTTCTGAGTATCAGGAAGATGAGCGTAGCTTTTACATCGTCGGCGCAGGCGAGAGCGATATTATGGCTGCATCCAATTGGGGTGCGGATTTCGGTGATGCTTATGCGATGACAAAGAGTGAAGATGCGAATGAATATACCTTAACCGTTGATTTGTCAGAGGGAGATCAGTTCCAATTGGTTGCTTCTTCTTCCTGGGAAGACCAAAGAGGATTCGGCTATTTGACAACAGATTCTTTGGATGGAACCTTTTATTTTAAGAGTGCCAGTGGATTGGGAGATGCCAGCCCGAAAAAGACAAATATTGAAGTGTTAAAGACCGGTACTTACACATTTACCCTGACTACACATCCGGCAGAAGATTATTATGACACCGAGGATGAGTACTATACAGAGGAAACCAAGGAGAACTTCAATTTGAATCCGTATGATACCATCTCCTGGACATACGAAGCAAACTAGCTTACACCAAGAGATTGTGATTATCCGTCTTGCGACGGTTGATGGCACAATCCAAAGCTTCAAACAGCAGTTCCAACTTGGAATTGCATAACGTGGATGCATAGAAAACATTCGGATGTTCACCGAACAGGCAATCCAAAATCGGATCAGTTATAAAATAGCGCGTATCCGGCCGAATCACTTCCTCACCCGGTCGGTAATACTGATGGTTAGGGAAGGCCTGTTCGATTGCGCTGCGTAATTTTGCATTTTCCGGTTGTAACAATAGATAAGTATAGTTCCGGCTGCCAAATGCACGCTGTGCATCCATGGCAAGCCGGTTACAGTCGTTATTGATTTGAAAAAACAGGTTGTCGGAGACGTCGCAATCGAAGGCGATGAGGGGCACAAAGTTCTTGTCACCCAAAGCATGAAAATGCTCTTCTGTGACGCCATAGCAGATAAGGGCATCGACCTGATCGTACTGTTCTGCTGCGCCGGCATCAATCAAGATAACCTCATAACCTTTGGTGCGGAAAAAGGCTAAGAAGGTCTCCAACATCATCATTTGTTGCGCTTTCATCAAAGGAAAGTCTGTTTTTTCGTAGGTGATTCCCAGAAGATGTTGCTGGCTGGAGGCTAGAGCTTTGGCAGCAAGATTTGGGGTATAGTTCAAAAGATTTGCAACCTGCAGAACTTTCTTGCGAGTATCATCAGAGATTTTGATGTCCGTACGATGGTTCATGACGTAGGACACCGTTGCAACGGATACGCCGGCTTCTTTTGCTACGTCTTTGATTGTAATCTTTTTTTGTGCCATAACAACCTCCCGTTTATACGTTTAAGTATATGGATATTATGGAAATATCCGGACGGTTTTGTCAAATACATTTTGAAGAGAGAAAAGGAATTAAGGAAATGAACGAATATGCATTACTCCATAGCCCGGACTCCAAATACTGCTTCGCCACCGGTGAGCGGGAGTTGGTGATTCGCCTTCGGGTGGCCAAGGAGGACCGCGGTATATCAGTTATGCTCATATTCGGTAACAAATATGAGTACCATGAGAAGCGCATGGAGTGCACCATGAAAATTGCTTACTCTGATCAATTATATGATTACTATGAAACAAAACTTCAGCTAAGTGATGTGCGTTTGGCTTACATCTTCCTTCTGCAGGATGGAAAGCAGAGTTACTACTATAGTGAAGATGGATTGACGACAACCTACAATTTCAATGAAGGGTTTTACAATTTTTTCCAAATGCCATACATCAATCGCAACGATGTCCACCAGACCGTTGAATGGATGCGGAATGCTGTGTTCTATCAGATTTTTGTGGATCGGTTTTACCGTGGAAATTATGAGAAAGACGATACCTACATTGATATGGAATGGGGTGGCAAGCCTACGCCGAAGAATTTCGCCGGAGGAGACCTGCGGGGAATTATCGAAAAGCTGGAGTATTTAAAAGACTTGGGAATAACAGCGATATATATGACTCCGATTTTTCAATCCAAGTCGAATCACAAATATGACATTAGTGATTATCGCAAGGTAGATCCCCAATTCGGTAGCCTGGAAGATTTGCGGGAATTGGTGCAAAAAGCCCATGAGCTTGGAATGCGCGTGGTGTTGGATGCGGTATTTAACCATTGCAGTGAACAATTACCGGAATTCGCAGATGTTATGGAAAAAGGAAAGGAATCCCCATACTATGATTGGTTTTTGATTGATGGGGATTATCCGCTGCCTCAGGAAGGAAACTATGAGTGTTTTGCTTCCTGCGCATATATGCCAAAGTTCAATACGGCTTCTGTGGCGGTTCAGGACTATCTGATTGATATAGCAACCTATTGGATTCGGGAAGCTGATATCGATGGCTGGCGTTTGGATGTGTCCGATGAAGTGTCCCATGAATTCTGGCGCAGATTCCGACAGGCAGTGAAGCAGGAGAAGCAAGACTGTGTTATCATCGGAGAGAATTGGCACGATGCGTATCCATATCTGATGGGAGACCAGTATGACAGTATCATGAATTACGCTTTCACAAAGGCCTGCCTGGACTATTTTGCCAAGGGTAAATTCTCCGGAGAGGATATGGCAAATCAGCTGAATCATATATTGATGCGCAATACGGAGCCGGTGAATCGAATGATGTTAAATCTGTTGGATTCCCATGATACCCACCGCTTCTTTACCGAGGTGGGCTGCAACAAAGACAAGTTGTTGGCTGCGGTTGCATTGAATGTGATGTTCCCGGGAGCGACCTGTATCTATTACGGAACGGAGATTTGCATGGAAGGCGGCTATGATCCGGATTCCAGACGATGCTTTGATTGGGACAAGAGTAAGTGGGATATGGATGCCTGGAAGTCCATGAGAGAATTGTTGCACTTCAAACAGACAAACACTTTGGGGTACGGAACCGTCTTCTTGAAGGGTGATGGCTCGTGCCTGTATATGGAACGCAAGGACGAGATGGCATGCTACCGCTTATGGATTCACCTAGACGAAGAGGCTGTAGAGATACCGGATCAAAACGAGGTGCTGCTATCCCATGGATATCGGAATGGAGCACTTGCTGTGGGATATGTGATTACGAGGGAGGAATACCTATGAAAAAGAGATTGATAAGTGGCGTGTTGCTTGCAGCCATGATGCTCACAAGCTTGGCAGGATGTGGTGCAGCAACAGATTCCAAGGAAGAGGCACAAGCTTCGAAGGATACGGTAACCGGTGCTATCTTTGACGGAACGTTGGAAGAGAATGTAACGATTCGAGTTTTGGAGAATGATACGGCGATTTCCAAGGGATATTTTCAGGAATTGATTGATGCATTTAATGCAGAGTATGCGCAGTACGGAATTACTGCGGTGGATGCTAACATGGATCAGTATCTGGATTTGGCAAACGATGGCCCTTACGGCTATGGCCCTGACGTGCTGTATCAGGCCAATGATGTGTTGATGCAATACGCGCAGGGTAAGCATATCTATCCATTGCCGGTAGAATCGTTAGAGTGTTATGAACAGGTGCCCGAGGAAGCTTGGGAGGCCTATAAGACCAATGTGGAAGGCAGCGAGTATTACTGCGGCGTTCCGGTAAATATACAGGCGCCGATGCTGTATTACCGTAAGGATTTGTTGCCGGAAGGATGGGAGAACACATGGGATAAGGATGCTAACGGCGTGCCGGATATGACGGAGAACTGGCGGGATATGTATTTGTTCTCTAAGGAACGCCACGCAGAAGACAGTGCCAAGTATGGCTATATGAAGTCTATTTACGATGTGTACTTCTCCAGTGGATTCCTTTTCTCCTATGGCGCGTATGTATTCGGTGATGAGAATACCGATACGACGGATATCGGATTTGCTGCAGGGGATGCGGAAAAGGGTGCTTATGTTCTACAGCAGCTGGCCGGAGTCATGAACGAAGATTGTTTGGATGATACCATCACAACCAATGCATATTCGAGATTGGGCGATGGCACCTATTTTGCAACCTTGTCTACTCCGGATATGTATTCCACCTTCCTAGATGAGCTGGCAAAAGATTACGAGAAAAACGGAAAAGATGCGAACGAAGCAATGGAACTTGCCAAGGAGAATCTGGTGATGACCGGCCTGCCAAAACTTCCGGAATCCGGAGACTTAGAGGATGAGGAAACAGCAACCATTGATACAGTTTCTATGGGCGGAATGAACGGATATGCAATCAGTGCGTATACCCAGGCACCAAATGCATGCCTTGCATTTGTTGATTTTGCAACAAGCTATAAAATGATGATGAAGCGCAGTGAACTCTTAGGGGTTGCACCGGCTAGAGCAGATGCTGCTAAGGACGCAGGAGAAGTTTCTGCAGATTTGTTTGATCGTTTGCATAATAATCAGATTGTATTGATGCCGTCAGTGGACGGAGTGTCCCAGATATGGACGCCGGGACAGACGTTCTTTATCGATGTGGCAAAGGACGCTTTCCGACCGGAGAACGAGCGTAAATACAAGGATATGGCAGCGCTGAAGGACGGCTTGACGGATATGAGTCAACAGATTTACGACGCCATCAACACGTTGCAGTAAGGTAGAGTGGATAAGACATGAAAAAAGAAAAAAGCAAGTGGAAAAAGCTGCCGGCGGATTTACGCTGGCAGACCACCTTGTCCGCAATTATCATGGGTGGCGGACAGTTCCTATATGGTTGCCGCGGCCGGGGAGCATTGTACTTCCTGGTAGAGGCTGCTACAATCTGGTATTTCGCTGTTAGGGGATGGAAGGACTTACTTGGGTTTTTTACATTGGGTACGCAAACGGCGGATCCATGGACCCATACTCCGGGAGACAACTCCGTAGTCATGCTGCTTATGGGATTGTTAGCATGGTTGATTCTTGTTGGATTTATAACATTTTATATTCGTAACCTGAAGGACGCGTATGCTACCCAGAAGCAGGTGGATCGGGGAGAGAAACCCGTTGGATTTATAACACAATTACGTGGGTTGCTGGATCAGAAATTCTACGTGCTTGCCTTAGCTCTTCCCGTTGTTGGAGTATGTGTTTTTAATATCCTTCCGATTGTGTTCATGATTTTAATCGCCTTTACCAATTATGGTGGAAGCATTGTGCCTCCGGCATTAGTGGACTGGGTTGGATTGGATAACTTCCGTAGAATCATCACCTTATCACAGTTTGCACCGACCTTTTTTAAGATCCTCGGTTGGAACCTGCTGTGGGCGGTGGTATCAACTGCGTTGAATTACTTCGCGGGGTTAGGACTGGCGTTGCTTTTGAACAAGGACTGCGTAAAGGGCAAGGCAATATGGAGAGCTTTTCCAATCTTGGCCTATGCGATTCCGGGATTTATTACCTTGCTTGCATTTAAGTTCATGTTCTCCTACGGAGGACCGATTAACCAGATCATCCGCTCCTTGGGCGGAGTAGCCATTGGCTTTTTGGATCTGGATGCAAAATGGACAGCAAGAGTCATTGGAATATTGGTGAACTGTTGGATTAGTGTGCCATCCATTATGCTGTTGGCAACCGGCCATCTATCCAATCGGGATATGTCGATTTATGAAGCGGCGCGGATTGATGGGGCGACGCGGGGACAGCAGTTCCGTAGTCTGACATTGCCGTATATGATTTTTACCACCACGCCGGTGATTCTTAGCCAGTTTGTAGGGAACTTCAACAACTTCGGTATCTTCTACTTCTTGCGTGGCGGAATGTATATGGATGGATATTTCCTAGCCAGCGATACGGATTTATTGATTAACTGGCTGTACAATCTATCCATTGATAACAACTATTACTGTATTGGTGCGGCAATCAGCTTGTTGATTTTTATTATTACGTCTGTCATCTCATTACTTGTATATGTGAGATCGTCAGCTTATCGAGAGGAGGATACCTTCCAATGAGAAAACAATGGAATATCGGAAGAGCGACGGATACGGTTGTAACCTATGCAGTACTGCTTGTTGTGTGTGGAATCTTCTTCTTCCCATGCCTTTGGCTCATCCTGGCTTCCTTCTCCGAGTCGGGAAGTATCTATTCGTTTCGGGGATTTTTCCCTACGTCATATAGTTTAGATACCTTTCGTACATTATTTACGGATACGACCATGTATAACTATCCGAAGTGGTTTCTGAACACCCTGTTCATTGCCTCCGCCAGCTGTGTTTTAGGAACTTTCCTTACGATACTTACCGCGTATACCATGTCTAGATTTACGTTTCGCGGCCGTAAGACTTTGATGAAAACAACGATGGTACTTGGAATGTTCCCTTCCTTTATGGGAATGACAGCGGTCTATATTCTTATGACCCAGTTCAACCTGATCAACCAGCATTGGGGATTGATTCTCATCTATGCCGCCGGAGCGCCGATGGGGTATTTGACCCAGAAGGGATTCTTCGATACGATTCCGAAGGCAATCGATGAGGCCGCCAAGATTGATGGAGCAACGAACTTTCAGATTTTTTGGAAGGTGAATCTCCCCTTATCGCGACCGATGATTGTGTATACGGCCCTTACTTCCTTCACCTGGCCGTGGAGTGACTTCATCTTGCCGAAGCTTCTCTTGAAGGAAAAGGATCTATATACCGTAGCGGTAGGGCTGATGAGCTTGGATGAGACGGAATTCGCTAGATTTGCAGCAGGCAGCGTATTCATTGCAGTCCCAATCGTTATCCTGTATTTTTGCTTAGTGAAAAATATGATTAACGGAATAAGCGCAGGAGCGGTAAAAGGTTAAAATCAGAAGGCTATTTCTTTCGTGTAAGCAAAATTTGCACGGGAGAGTAGCCTTTTTTGTGTATTATATTTGAAAGAAAATGGAAAACATGTGTTTGATTTTGTGCAATTTAATTCCTAGGAATACATTTTAAATCGTAGTATAATAGACTTTGCTACACTATAGACTTATGAGGCAAGATGCCCAAGGAGTTATAGAATATGGAATTTAAGTTGCATGCGCCATATGAGCCCACCGGAGACCAGCCGGAGGCCATTCGCCAGCTGGTGGAAGGCTTCAAGGAAGGCAACCAGTTTGAAACGCTTTTAGGTGTCACCGGCTCCGGTAAGACCTTTACCATGGCCAATGTAATTGCACAGTTGAATAAACCGACGCTGATTATTTCTCACAACAAGACCCTGGCGGGACAGCTCTATTCCGAGATGAAGGAATACTTCCCGGAGAATGCGGTAGAGTATTTTGTCAGTTACTACGATTATTACCAGCCGGAGGCTTATGTGCCCCAGACAGATACCTATATCGCCAAGGATTCTTCCATTAATGATGAGATTGATAAGCTGCGATTGTCTGCAACGGCGTCGTTGTCTGAGCGGAAGGATGTTATTATTGTCTCTTCCGTATCCTGTATTTATGGTATTGGTAGTCCGGATGATTATGAGAACATGATGGTATCCCTTCGCCCGGGACAGGAGATTGACCGTGACGAAGTGATTCGTTCATTGATTGATATGCAGTATCTGCGGAATGATCTGGATTTTACCCGTGGTACCTTCCGCGTACGGGGCGACACCCTAGAGGTGATTCCGGCCAACGTATCGGATTACGCTTATCGGATTGAATTCTTCGGTGATGAGATTGACCGTATTGTGGAGACGGATCCGCTGACAGGTCAGGCGAGACGGGAGCTAAACCATGCGGCTATTTTCCCAGCGTCCCATTACGTTGTGCCCCAGGCTAAGATAAATCAGGCCTGTGAGACTATCGAAGCGGAGTTAAAAGAGCGAGTAGCCTACTTCAAGAGTGAGGACAAGCTTATCGAGGCACAGCGAATTGCAGAGCGCACCAACTTCGATGTGGAGATGTTGCGGGAGACGGGATTTTGCAGCGGTATTGAGAATTATTCCAGACATCTGACCGGCCAGAAGCCGGGAGAGCCGCCGATGTGCTTGATGGATTACTTCGGGGATGATTATCTGATTATCATCGACGAGTCCCATATTACGGTGCCTCAGGTTCGCGGTATGTATGCAGGGGATAGAGCCCGGAAGACCACTCTGGTAGATTATGGATTCCGCTTGCCGTCGGCATTGGATAACCGCCCGTTGAACTTCACAGAATGGGAAGGGAAGATTGACCAGGTGCTCTTCGTATCGGCAACACCCAGCGACTATGAGGAAGAGCATGAGATGCTTCGCGCGGAGCAGGTGATTCGACCGACCGGTCTCTTAGATCCGAAGATTGATGTTCGCCCGGTAGAGGGCCAGATTGATGACCTGATTGCTGAGATTAAGAAGGAAACGGCTGATGGTCACAAGGTCTTGATTACTACCTTAACCAAGCGCATGGCGGAAGACTTAACCGACTACATGCAGGAGCTTGGCATCAAGGTGAAATACCTGCATTCGGATATTGACACCTTGGAGCGTGCGGAGATTATTCGTGATTTGCGATTGGGTGTCTTTGACGTATTAGTTGGAATTAACCTTCTTCGAGAAGGATTGGATATTCCGGAGATTACCCTGGTTGCTATCTTGGATGCGGACAAGGAAGGCTTCCTGCGTTCCGAGACATCCTTAATCCAGACCATTGGACGAGCTGCCCGTAATGATAAGGGTCATGTCATTATGTATGCGGATAAGATGACGGATTCCATGCGAGCGGCTATCGGTGAGACGGAGCGACGACGCAGCATCCAGGAGGCTTATAACGAAGCTCATGGCATTACACCGAAGACCATCGAGAAGGCGGTTCGTGACGTCATCGCCATCAGCAAGCAGGTGGCGGAGGACCGGTCCATGGATCGTCGTCCGGAGGAGATGAACATCAAGGAATTGAAGGAAGCCATCGAGAAGACCAAGAAGAAGATGGAGCACGCAGCGGCAGACCTGAACTTCGAGGCGGCGGCAGAGTACCGCGATTCCTTAATCGAGATGAAGAATATGCTGCGTGATATGGAAAAGTAGATGTGTTGTATTTCCAACATTTTTGAATTAGAAAGAATACGAAATGAAAGTAAGTAACGATAACGGAAACAGAAAATTTATTAAGATTCGCGGGGCTAATGTCCATAATCTGAAGAACATTAGTCTGGATATTCCCCGTGATGAATTTGTTGTATTGACGGGATTGTCCGGATCCGGTAAGTCCTCCTTGGCGTTTGATACGATTTTTGCCGAAGGACAACGCCGTTATATGGAGTCTCTCTCCAGTTATGCCCGTCAGTTCTTAGGACAGATGGAGAAGCCGGATGTAGAACGTATCGAGGGAATGCCACCGGCCATTTCCATTGACCAGAAGTCTACCAACCGTAACCCACGTTCTACCGTAGGAACCGTAACGGAGATTTACGATTACTTCCGATTGCTCTATGCGAGAATCGGTACACCTCACTGTCCGAACTGCGGTCGTGAGATTAAGCGCCAGACCGTTGACCAGATGGTGGATATTGTCATGAAGCTTCCGGAGAAAACTAAGTTCCAGGTGTTAGCTCCGGTAGTTCGCGGCCGTAAGGGAACCCATGAGAAGCTGTTTGAACGCATGAAGGCCAGCGGTTATGTCCGCGTCATCGTAGATGGCAGCCAGTACGATGTAGAAGAAGAGATTAAGTTAGATAAGAATAAGAAGCACAACATCGAAATCGTCATTGACCGATTGGTTGTGAAGGAAGGATTGGAGAAGCGTCTCACCGACTCTTTGGAGAATGCCTTGAAGTTAGCAGACGGACTCGTACTGATTGACGTCATTGGTGGCAAGCAGATGAGCTTCTCTGAGAGTTTTGCCTGCCCGGATTGTGGTATCAGTGTAGATGAGATTGAGCCAAGAACCTTCTCTTTTAACAATCCTTTTGGTGCTTGTCCGGAGTGTTACGGTCTTGGCTATAAGATGGAGTTCGATGAGCGACTCATGATTCCGGATCCATCCTTAAGCTTCAACGAAGGCTGTGTACAGGTCATGGGATGGCAGTCCAGTAGTGATCCGAAGAGCTATACCCATGCGATTTTGATGGCGCTTGCTAAGGAGTATAACTTCAGCTTGGATACACCATATGAAGAATTGCCGGAGGATATCCGTCGCCAGTTCATCTATGGATTTAAGAAGGTGGTGAAGGTTCCGTATAAGGGTAAGTTCGGAGAAGGCATCTATGATGTGCAGTTCGAAGGCTTGATTGCCAATACCAACCGCCGTTATCGCGAGACCAAGTCCGAGACTCAGCGTGCCCAGTACGAGGAGTTCATGGAAGTAAGCCCTTGCCCGTTGTGTGAGGGACAGCGTCTGAAGAAGGAAGCGCTTAGCGTCACCATCGCAGGTAAGAATATTTACGAGATTACTACCATGCCGGTACGTGATTTGCAGAAGTTCCTAGAGGATATGACCTTAACGGATTACCAGATGCAGATTGGCCGCATGGTATTAAAAGAGATCAAGGGCCGTGTAGGATTTTTAGTAGACGTGGGATTGGATTATCTTTCTCTCTCCCGCGGAACCGCATCTCTTTCCGGTGGAGAGGCGCAGCGTATCCGTCTGGCAACCCAGATTGGTTCCGGATTGGTAGGCGTTACCTATATCCTGGATGAGCCGAGTATCGGATTGCACCAGAAGGATAACGATAAGCTGTTAGCATCCTTGAAGGGTCTTCGAGACTTGGGTAATACTCTGATTGTAGTAGAGCATGATGAAGATACCATGCGTGCAGCAGATTACATTGTAGATATCGGACCGGGCGCCGGAAGCCAGGGCGGCGAAGTGGTTGCAGCAGGTTCTTACGAGGATATTATTAATAACCCGAACTCCATTACCGGACAGTACTTAAGCGGTAAGCGACAGATTCTGGTTCCGTCCGAGCGCCGGAAACCAACGGGATGGCTCAAAGTTATCGGCGCGAAAGAGCACAACCTGAAGAATATCGATGTGGATGTTCCGCTGGGGGTAATGACCTGCATTACCGGTGTGTCCGGAAGCGGTAAGAGTTCTCTCGTCAATGAGATTCTCTATAAGGCATTGGCCAAGAAGCTGAATCGTGCCCATAAGATTCCGGGTGCGTATAAAAGAATCGAAGGCGTGGAACAGTTGGATAAGGTCATTGATATTGACCAGTCTCCAATCGGACGTACCCCGCGTTCCAATCCGGCAACCTATACCGGTGTCTTCGATATGATTCGAGATCTCTTTGCCAGCACCCCGGACGCCAAGGCCAAGGGCTATTCCAAGGGACGCTTTAGTTTCAATGTGAAGGGCGGCCGTTGTGAGGCCTGCTCCGGAGACGGTATTGTAAAAATCGAGATGCACTTCCTTCCGGATGTATATGTACCGTGTGAGGTCTGCGGAGGAAAGAGATATAATCGCGAGACTTTGGAAGTGAAGTACAAGGGCAAGTCCATCTATGACGTATTGGATATGACGGTAGAAGAAGCACTGCCGTTTTTCCAGAATGTACCATCCATTCAGCGTAAGATTCAGACTCTCTATGATGTAGGACTTGGCTACGTGAAGTTGGGCCAGCCGTCTACGGAGTTATCCGGAGGAGAAGCACAGCGTATTAAGCTGGCTACCGAGCTGTCTCGTCGTAGTACCGGCAAGACCATCTATATCTTAGATGAGCCGACCACGGGACTTCATTTTGAAGATGTGAACAAGCTGGTAGGCATTTTGCGCCAGCTCTCGGAAGGCGGGAATACGGTAGTTGTAATCGAACATAACCTGGATGTCATCAAGACAGCGGACTATATCATTGACCTTGGACCGGACGGCGGTGACCGGGGCGGTACCATTGTGGCCTGTGGAACTCCGGAAGAAGTGGCCAAATGCAAGAAGTCCTATACCGGACAATACATAAAAAAGTATTTGAAAAAGTAGGTTAAACGTATATAATAGGTACGTATAGTGCCATACTATCGGTAAGACATTGAATTTGTAAGACTTCTTACAAATACCTATAAACTTTTTTTGTATCTGTTTGGAAAGGAGATCCGTAGACATGATGAATTCTTCGGATATCGGAATTGATTTAGGAACTGCCAGCATTCTGGTATATTTACGTGGCAAGGGCGTTGTCCTTAAGGAGCCGTCTGTTGTCGCATTTGATCGTGATACCAATAAGATTCGTGCCATCGGTGAAGAGGCTCGCTTGATGCTTGGTCGTACACCGGGCAACATCGTAGCTGTTCGTCCGCTTCGTCAGGGTGTTATTTCTGATTACACCGTTACGGAGAAGATGATTAAGTACTTCATCCAGAAGGCTCTTGGTAAGAAGAGCTATCGTAAGCCGCGCATCAGCGTATGCGTACCAAGTGGTGTTACTGAAGTTGAGAAGCGTGCCGTTGAGGATGCAGCTTATGCAGCAGGCGCACGTGAAGTATTTATTATTGAAGAGCCAATCGCAGCTGCAATCGGTGCAGGCATCGATATTAGTAAGCCATGCGGTAATATGATTGTTGATATCGGTGGTGGTACCGCAGATATCGCTGTTATCTCTCTTGGTGGTTCTGTTGTCAGCACCTCTATTAAGATTGCCGGTGATGACTTCGACGAGGCATTGGTTCGTTACATGCGTAAGAAGCATAACCTCTTAATCGGTGAGCGTACCGCAGAGGATATGAAGATTAACATCGGAACCTGCTTCCCATTGCCACAGCCGGAGACCATGAATGTTCGTGGCCGTAACTTAGTAACCGGTTTGCCGAAGACCATTGAGGTATCTTCTGAGGAGACCGAGGAGGCCCTTCGTGAGCCGACTTCCCAGATTGTAGAAGCTGTTCACAGCGTATTAGAGAAGACTCCGCCGGAATTGGCAGCCGATGTTGCTGACCGTGGAATCGTATTGACCGGTGGTGGTGCATTACTTCGCGGCTTGGAAGAGCTGATGGAGGATCGTACCGGAATCAATACCATTACTGCAGAAGAAGCAATGACTTGTGTAGCAATCGGTACCGGTAAGTATGTAGAATTTATGGCCGGAGATCGTTCCGGAATGGAATAAGATACAATAAGATGCCTGATGGAATTCAGGCATCTTTTTTTATAAAAAGTGTTAAGAATTGTAAAGAAATATCCGATATCTACTCTGAAGAATATTTCTGACCTTTTTTACAGGAGGCTTACATGGTAAAAGGACTCTATACCGCTTTTACTGGAATGATACAAGAACAGCGCAGATTGGATGTGCTCTCCAATAATTTGGCGAACGCAACCACCATCGGCTACAAGAAGGAAGGTGCAACTTCTGTTGCTTTTGCGGATGAGTTGGCACTTCGTATCAAGGATACGTCCGTTGCAATGATGCCGCAGCGCTTGGGTAATATTAATCTTGGCGTGAAGGTAGGAGAACTGTATACCGATTATACCCAGGGAAGCCTTCGTATGACTGATGAAGCCAGTGATTTGGCTATCGCAGGCAATGGCTTTTTTGCCATTGAATATACAGACAAGCAGGGAAATACTTCCATCAAGTATACACGTAACGGAGAGTTCACCGTGGACAATCTCGGTTACATGCGTACCAGCGATGGAGATTACTTATTGAACCAGGCCGGTGCAACCAATTCTACTACCGGTCAGGGAAGTTGGGTTCGTGTAGACCCGTTACAGAAATACACCATTGATTCACAGGGAAATATCTTCCAGAACAATGTAATCGTCGGACAGGTCGGTGTTGTAGACATTGAAGACTACAATTATCTGGCGAAGTACGGCGAGAACCTCTATGATCTGGTAGATGGTGGCAATGTAATCGCAAGTGACGCTTCCGTGGAGCAAGGATGCTTAGAAGCCTCGAACGTTAATGTAGTGGACGAAATGGTTTCCATGATTACCATCCAGAGAGCCTACGAAGCAGGTCAGAAGATGATTCAGACCGAGGATAGCACTCTCGAAATGGCAGTCAGCCAGGTTGGCCGTGTATAAGAGAGGAGAGCATTCTTATGGTTAGATCATTATGGACCGCAGCAAGCGGCATGAGAGCAGAGCAGGTTAGTATGGATACGTTGTCCAATAATATTGCTAACGTAAACACCACCGGTTACAAAGCCCAGGATACACAGTTCAAGTCTCTTTTGTATCAGACACTCCAGGAGAAAACAACAACCGCCAACGGTGACCCGAAGCCGACCGAAGCACAGGTGGGGCTTGGAACTCGTGTGGCTTCTTTGAAGGCCAACTTTGCACCTGGTGCACAGCTTGCCAGCAACAATAAGATGGCACTTTTTATTTCCAATACAGTTACCGCTAGCTTCTTCGCAGTCAGCGGACAGGATGGAGAGACCTACTATACCCGTGACGGTAACTTGGGATGGACCTTAGATAATACCGGAGCTAGAATCCTTACCAATTCCAGTGGTAATCCGATTCTCTCTACTACCGGACAGCGTATTACCCTTCCGGCAGGTGCAGGAGCAGACGGAGCAACCGTAGGACAGGATGGTTCTGTAGCATACCGTAATGCGGAAGGTGTAACAGTTCCTACCGGACAGACCATTGGCCTCTTCCAGTTTGCAAACCCGGTTGGTCTTGCCAAGGTGTCCAACAACCTCTATGAGGCAACGGACGCATCCGGAGCAGCAATTAACGAGGCAACCACCAATCTTGCAGTAACCCGAAGCTCTATTGCGCAGGGATACTTGGAAGGCAGTAACGTAAACATCGCGGACGAGATGGTTACCATGATTATTACCCAGCGTGCCTATGAGTTGAACTCTAAGGCTATCACCACTTCAGACAGTATGTTGGATACCGCCAACAACCTGAAGAGATAGGAGTAGCCTATGGCAGCAATTGATGGTTTTTCTTCTGCATATTTGGATAACATTAAGATGCAGCAAGAGTTGCAACGCTCTCAGGCTTCCAGTGCGAAGACCAAGGGTGCATTGAACGGATTGTCAAATCAGCCGACCGAGGAAGAACTGACCGATGCGGTGAAGTCCTTCGAATCTTACTTCGTAGAGCAGATGCTCAAAGAGATGAAGAAGTCCGTGGATGCCATTAACGGAGATAAGGACAAGGATCCTTTCGTATCTTCCACGGTGGATTACTTCATGGACAGTACCATCCAGACCCTTGCAGCACAGATGGTAGAGGACTATGGCTCTTCCTTCACCGATACCATGGTGGAGCAGCTGAAGCGGAATTACAATATTCCGGAGACGAAGAGTACTTCGGATGTGACAGAGCAGTCATAACATACAGAATATACAAAGTCGCTTGCATTTTTGCAGGCGACTTTTTTGCTTTTCAGAGGCTAGAGTATGATATGATAATCCCATGGAAAAATTAAACGGATACATCGAACATATCATATATAAGAACGAAGAGAACGCTTATACCGTCCTGGTTGTAGTGCCGGAGGGACTGCTTCCGGAAGAAGTGGAAGAGCAGATGGATGACGCTAGCGCCATTACCTGCGTGGGAATCTTTCCGGGAATTACGGAAGGGGTCAACGTGGAGATGGAAGGTGAGTACACCAATCACGTGAACTACGGCATGCAGTTCAAGATGAGCCGCTTCCACACCGTGGCACCGAAGGGCGAAGAGGAGATGAAGCGCTACCTTGGATCCGGTGCCATTAAGGGTATTGGACCGGCGCTGGCCATTCGTATTGTGAAGAAGTTCAAGGCAGATACCTTCCGCGTTATGGAAGAAGAGCCGGAACGTCTGGCAGAGGTAAAGGGCATCAGTGAGCGCATGGCTATGGATATCGCGGACCAGATGGTGGAGAAGCGGGACCTTCGGGAAGCCATGATGTTCCTGGCGCAATACGGCATTAACAATAACCTGTCGGTTAAAATCTACCAGGAATATGGCCCGGACCTCTATAAGGTGGTAGAAGAGAATCCATATAAGATGGCGGAGGATATCCGTGGCATCGGATTCAAGATTGCAGATGAAATTGCAGCCAAGATTGGCATTCGTACGGATTCGGAATTCCGAGTACGCAGCGGACTGCTCTACGTACTGCTCCAGGCAACCCAGAACGGACATACCTATCTTCCGAAGGATGAACTCTTGGACGAAGGTATGGAATTGCTTCGGGTTGACCGGGACTATCTGGAAGCAAATCTGATGAACATGGCCATTGATAAAAAAGTGGTCATCAAGGGAGAGGCGGTCTACGCCTATAGCTTCTACCATATGGAGTCGGCGACGGCACAACTTTTGGTGCAGTTGGATGATGATTATCAGGCGCCGGATATTATGGTAGACGCGGCCATTACGGCTATTGAGAAGGAAGAGGATATGGAGCTGGAAGAGCGCCAGCGGAAGGCGGTACACGGTGCAGTGCAGCATGGCGTCTTCATCCTGACCGGTGGACCGGGAACCGGTAAGACCACCACCATTCGCGCCATTATCAAGTACTTCGAACGGGAAGGCAAAGATATCTTCCTGGCTGCCCCAACCGGACGTGCAGCCAAGCGGATGAGCGAGGCGACGGGATATGAAGCCCGCACCATTCACCGTATGCTGGAGGTTAACGGTAAGGTGGGAGAAGAAAGCGAGGACGCCAGTGAAGAGGTATCCTTCTTCCAACGTAATGAGCAGAACCCATTGGAGACTGACGTCATCATCATCGACGAGGTTTCCATGGTGGATATTACCTTAATGTATGCCCTGCTTCGTGCCGTAGCCAGCGGAACCAGATTGATTCTGGTAGGAGATGTGAACCAGCTGCCCAGCGTGGGGCCGGGTAATGTACTACGGGACATCATCCTCTCGGAGCGATTTTCTGTGGTGCGTTTGGAGAAGATTTTCCGCCAGGCAACCCAGAGTGATATTGTTATGAACGCCCATAAGATTCAGCGTGGCGAACCGGTGACCTTGGATAATAAGAGCAAGGATTTCTTTTTCATGCAGCGACCGGACGCGGATCATATCATCTCGGTAGTGATTAAGCTGGTACAGGAAAATATGCCAAAATACGTTCATGCCACGCCGAACGATATTCAGGTCCTAACACCGACGAGGAAAGGACTCTTAGGCGTAGAGCGATTGAATAAGATTCTCCAGCAGTACCTTAACCCGCCGGCAGACGGTAAGAAGGAAAGGGAATTCGGCGAGCGCATCTTCCGTGAAGGCGATAAGGTGATGCAGATTAAGAATAACTACCAGATTGAGTGGGAAATTCAGGGAAAATATCGCATCCCTGTGGATAAAGGTACCGGCGTCTTCAATGGCGATATGGGAATCGTTCGGGAAATTAACGATTACACCAGTTCCATGTGGATTGAATATGATGAAGGTAAGATGGTGGAGTACCCCTACAAGCAGGTAGATGAGTTAGAACATGCCTATGCAATCACCATCCATAAGTCCCAGGGTAGTGAATATCCGGCAGTGGTAATTCCTTTGTTGCCGGGGCCGCAGATGCTGATGAATCGGAACTTAATCTATACTGCCATTACCCGAGCAAAGCAGTGCTGCGTGCTGGTGGGAGATCCTACGGTGTTTGAGAACATGATTCGAAACACCAACCAGGCCAGACGGTATTCCGGCTTGTGTGAGCGGCTGAATCCGACGGTTGAGTAGATGGGGACAGCTGTCCATACTTATAGATAATAGAAAAGCATGACATCGGTGAATAACCGTTGTCATGCTTATTTTTTACTCTTCGGCGCTGGCAGTTACACGCTTGGTGTTGGTGCCCGGCACATAGGATTCTAAGTATTCATGGAATTCCTGGAAGGATTTCGGGAAGGTTCGCTCAAAAAGTTCTGCTATATCAGCGTTGTACAGCTTCACGTAATCTGCGCCGTCCGGTAATCCAACCTTAATCTCAGCAGGATCCTCGCCGCCAACTAAGATGCGGTATGCCTGCTTGCCTGCGCGATATCCCATATCGTATGGGTCGCTGTAGAAATTCACTAAGGTATATTGACCAATCTCTGCGTCGCCGCTGACGGTGGAAACACCGTGCTCGTTGGCGATATCGGTAATCTCTTCTACATCTTCTAAGAGAGAACTTCCTGCGGAAAAATAGAAGGCACTGCATTCGGATGCAGCCTGCTCAATAATCTCTTCCGTGGTGTTGCCGTTGTCATAGCTAATGATGCGGTTGGAATTATCACTCACCAGCTGTGCGGTAAGACTGTCTTCCGTAAGATCTTCCCGATTCTCTAATAAGAAATCAATCTGTTCTTCGGTGAAGTCCGGGAATGCTTCTTTTAATGTATCAGCATCGCACTCCTCATCTTCTAAAACCTTCAGCACCTCTGTGGCAACCTGGCGGTAAGATGCTTCCTTGTATCTGCCCCACTCTTCCGAAGTCTTGGCAGTACGTACACTGTCGTGAGACAACAGACCGGAGATAATACTGGTCTGTCCGATGGAAGTGATGTTGGTGTTGGCGCCTTCCTTGCCGGAAGCCTTCACAACGTCCATTGGGGTGATAATGGAATCCTTGCGGCGAGGAGTCTCTTCCTCTTCGCTTTCGGTAGTTTCTTCGGATTCTTCTTCGGATTCTTCTACGTCTTCTTCGGCGGCAGCTTCCTTGGCAGCTAAGTCGGAAGAGAGTACCAGCTCGTATTCCTTCCAAGGAATGCCGGCCTGATTCAGATAACGCTCCAACAATTCATTCTGGTAGATGGCATCCGTATCACCTGCTACATAGAGAAGTCCAACGGCATCCAGGGTAGGTGTTGCTTCAATCAAAAGAGACAACTGCTCGGCAATGGCCGGGAAAGCAGTAATACCGGTGACATTACGGCCGGTCAGGCGGTCCCAGGAGCCGGAGCTAATGATGTGTAAGGTGGTCTGGAAATCGTAAATGCCGGTAGCGACAATAGGAGTCTCCATGGTGGCGATGGAAGAGGACACCAAAGCGCTCTTGCCGTCTGCATAGATGAGATCCACGTTCTTGGCCAAGAAGTCGCGACAGATGCTCTCGCCGTCATGCTCCTCATCGATGGTCTCGGTCACCAGCTTCAGGTGGTCTTCGCCGATGGTATCATTCAGCGCATCCACAAAACCCTGTTGCATAGTGCTGTAGTATGTATTGTCGCCGGAAGCGATGACACCCACACGATAAGTGGTGGTGTCTTCCTCAGGCAACGGCTCGAAAGTGGTCGTTGGTGCCGAGGATTTGCCGCAGGCAACGAGGCCCAGACACAGGCAGGTTGCCATGCTAATACCCAGCAACCGTGTTCTGATATTCTTCATATTTAAAATTCCTCCATGACTATAAAACCAGTCAAAGATGATTTTAGCCACCATTTCCGGATTCGTCAACCGAGGGGGTCATGTGAAAAAGATGAAATTTTTATAAATTTCCCACCCATTTTTGGGGATAATTCGATGGAAAAATTAAGAAAAAGTTTATAAACTCCTATCTACTTGGGGAACGGACCTTGGTATAATAGCCGTTATGAATGTATTAGGTGCTGTAAGAAATGTAGGAAAATTAATCTATCCACCCCGGTGTATCGGATGCGACGAGGTGCTTGCGGAAGAGATGCGGGATAGTGGAATCTGTAAGGCGTGTCGACCGCTGATTCATCCGGTAAAAGAACCGCTGTGCAAAAAATGCGGGAAACAAATCTATCATGGGGACCGGGCATATTGCATGGATTGCGACACAAGACCTCATGTCTATATGGAAGGCCGAGGTGTTTTTCTCTATGAAGGGCCTATGAAGCAAGCAATGTATCGGCTGAAATACGGCAATCGACGGGGCGTGGCAGAGGTCATCGCCCGGGAAGCCCTTCGCAATCATGGAAGATGGATTGCATCGATTCAACCGGAGGCATTGGTGCCGGTTCCGATTCATCGCAACAAGCGGATCAAGCGTGGTTATAACCAGGCGGAGGTTATGGCCCAAGCAATCTCACGTCAAACGGGAATTCCGGTGGTGCCACTGGTGGAAAGAACTGTGGATACCTTGCCTCAGAAAGAATTAACCCCTGAAAAACGGGCTAAAAACTTGAAAAACGCTTTCAAAGTAGGGAAAAATGGTGTAAAATTTAAGAGAATTCTGATTATTGATGATATCTATACCACCGGAGCTACGGTGGATGCAATGGCCGGAATTCTGTTAGATCGGGGGATTGACGAGGTCTATTGTCTCTATGGATGCATAGGACAAGGCTACTAAAGGAGGTATAGGCATATGGAGGTTAAGAGCTGTAGGACCTGTAAACGACTTTTTAACTATGTGAGTGGACCACAGATTTGCCCTGCATGCAAGGACGAGCTTGAGAAGAAGTTCTATGAGGTTAAGGAGTACATCCGCGAGAACCCGAAACAGGGAATCAAGGAGATTGCGGAAGCAACCGGAACGACGACTCAGCAGTTACAGCAGTGGGTTCGTGAGGAACGTTTGGAGTTCTCTGCGGATTCGGATATCATGCTAACATGTGAGAGTTGTGGTGCGCCGATTCGTACGGGACGTTTCTGCGAGAAGTGCAAGAACAACATGGCCAACAGCATGTCTGCATTATACGAGCACAAGCCAGAGCCGAAGCCGGAGAAGAAGAAGAGTGACGGAAACCACATGCGTTTCCAGAGATCATAACAATATAAAGGGGAAGGGGATCACTGGCTAAGAGCAGGTGAATCCCCTTTTTTCACCGGAGGGAAAACATGAAAAACAAAAGAATCGTAATCGCATTAGGACACAACGCATTGGGCACTACATTGCCGGAACAGCAGGAAGCTGCAGTTCGTACCGCGAAGGCAGTAGCAGAGTTCGTAGCCCAAGACTATCAGGTAGTGATTACCCACAGCAACGGACCACAGGTTAGTATGATTCATACTGCAATGTCGGAATTCGCCCGTCTGTATCCGGAGTATACCGCAACACCGATGAGTGTTTGCTCCGCTATGAGCCAGGGTTATATCGGATACGATTTGCAGAGCGCACTTCGTTGTGAACTCATTGACCGTGGCATTGTAAAAAGTGTCGCAACCGTTCTGACCCAGGTAATCGTAGATCCTTATGATGAGGCATTTTACAAGCCGACCAAGGTAATTGGCCGTGTTATGACCAAGGAAGAGGCCGATGCAGAGGAGCAGAAGGGCAATCATGTGGTGGAAGTGGAAGGCGGATACCGTCGTATTGTAGCAACACCGAAGCCAATGGAGATTGTGGAGCTGGATGCCATTACCGCTCTTTTGGATGCCGGACAGGTAGTAATTGCCTGCGGCGGTGGTGGAATTCCGGTGTTAACCCAGGATCACAAGCTCAAGGGTGCTTCCGCAGTCATCGAGAAGGATACGGCAGCAGGCCGTCTGGCAGAATTAATTGATGCAGATATGTTAATTATCTTGACGGGAACACAGAAAGTGTGCTTGAATTATAAGACTGCTGATGAACGTCCGTTGGATTATCTGACGGTGGAAGAAGCAAAACAATACATCGAGGAGGGGCAATTCGAAGAGGGAACCATGTTGCCGAAGATTCAGGCTGCAGTGGATTATATTGGGGATTCTGCAATTCGCAAAGTGCTAATTACCAAGCTGGATCCGAATGGTGCTGCTATCGGCGGTACTTCCGGAACTATGATTGGAAAATAATAATAGTTTTAGTAAGAGGTATTTATGGAACAAATTCGCAAAACAAAAATTATCTGCACATTGGGACCTGCCAGTGATACTCCAGAGATGATGGAAAAATTAATGAAGGCCGGCATGAACGTTGCCCGTTTTAACTTCTCCCATGGAGACCATGAGGAGCAGTTGGGTAAGTTAAAAACCTTAAGAAGCGTACGTGAGAAGCTGAAGCTTCCGGTAGCAGCCCTTTTGGATACCAAGGGACCGGAAATTCGTTTGAAGGATTTCGCAGATGGCCCAATCGAGTTGGAAGAAGGCCAGACCTTCACTTTGACCACTCGTGATATCATGGGTAATCAGAACGAAGTGGCAATTACTTATGCTGATCTCCCAAACGATGTAGCCGTAGGCTCTCACATCTTGATTGATGACGGTTTGGTGGAGTTACAGGTGAAGGAAATCAAGAATGGCACTGACATTGTATGTGTAGTAAATAACGGCGGACGTGTTTCCAATAAGAAGGGCGTTAATGTACCGAACGTTGAGCTGTCTATGGATTACATTAGCCCGAAGGATTACAAGGATATCGTATTTGCAGTACAGGAAGATTTCGATTTCATCGCTGCTTCCTTCGTACGTAAGGCTTCCGACATCCAGGAAATCCGTGAGATCTTGAAGCAGTACGGCGGCGAGAAGATTAAGATTATCGCTAAGATTGAGAATAATCAGGGTATCGCGAACATCGATGAGATTATCGAAGCGGCAGACGGAATCATGGTTGCCCGTGGTGACATGGGTGTTGAGATTCCGTTGGAGGATGTTCCGGTTATCCAGAAGATGATTATCAAGAAGACTTATCAGGCAGGTAAGATTGTTATTACCGCAACGCAGATGCTGGATTCCATGATGTCCCATCCGAGACCAACCCGTGCAGAGGCTACTGACGTTGCAAACGCAATCTATGACGGAACCAGCGCAATCATGCTTTCCGGTGAGACTGCACAGGGTAAGTATCCGTTAGAAGCAGTTGAGACCATGGCGCGTATTGCACTTCGTACCGAGCAGGATATCAATTATCTTTCCCGTATGAAGAATCGTACCGAGTTGGATCACTCTAGCGTAACAGATGCGATTTCTCACAGTGCATGTACCACTGCTGCTGATTTGAATGCTGCAGCAATCGTAACCGTAACCAAGTCCGGACGTACCGCACAGTGTATCTCTAAGTTCCGTCCGGGAAGCCCGATTATCGGTGGATGTACCTCTGAGAAGGTATGTCGCCAGATGAACTTATGCTGGGGCGTTACCCCAATCATGGTTCAGGAGATGGATGATGCGGATGATTTGTTCCAGCATGCCATTGACCGAAGTGAAGAAGAAGGCCTCGTAAAAGAGGGTGATTTGGTAGTTCTTACCGCCGGTGTTCCGCTTGGAATTTCCGGAACCACCAACTTGTTAAAGGCTCAGATGGTATAAAAATAAGACCTTCCGATGGGATTCATCGGAAGGTCTTTTTGTTTATAATTACTCGTTACATTCGCCGATTCCATGAGCAATACAATAATTCTTGATTGCATGGAAAGTCTCTGCACTGACATAGTGCTCTACGCGGCAAGCGTCTTTTAATGCTACATCTTCTTGTACACCAAGCTTCAAGAACAACGCAGATAAGAATTCGTGACGTTCATACATCTCTTCTGCAATGGACAATCCCTCCGGTGTCAGAGTGATGTGATTGTGGTCGTCAATTTCTACATAGCCGTTCTCTTTTAACTGTTTCATAAAGACGGAAACCGTCGCTCTTGCATATCCGAAATAATTACATACGTCCGTTGCACGGACAACATCCTGCTTCTTGGACAGGATCAAAATGGACTCCAAATAGTCCTGGGCAGATTCCTGCATCTTCATACGAAGTTCCTCCTTTAAGGGTTTTCGCATCCACATTAGAAAATACATTTACATTTTATACAACATGAATCGGCTTTTCAAGTGATGTTAGGGGTGACTGTTAGAATTTGAAAAAATTGTACAAAAATGTTTGACATAAATGTTAGATGGTGCTAACATCTATTTGGTTAGGGATGCCTACCATCTTTTTGCCAAATGAGGAATATTTGTGAAGGAGGGGATTGTGTGATGCCATTAACATTGAGCAATCCGGGCGAGAAGCAAGTTATTGTGAAAGTCGCCGGTAACGAAAAGACACGTAAATTCCTTGAGAATTTAGGGTTTGTACAAGGTGAAGAGATTAGCGTTGTTTCATCATTGAACGGAAATCTGATTGTGAATGTAAAAGATTCCAGAGTTGCGGTGGATCAGGCCATGGCTTCTAAGATTTATGTTTAATAGGAATGACGTACAAGATATTGCATGAAGGGAGTGTATAGCGCAAATGGAAAGAACGTTACATGATGTTAGTGTTGGCGAGACCGTAACCGTTAAGGCAATTCACGGAGAGGGTGCAGTCAAGAGAAGAATTATGGACATGGGTATTACCAAGAATGTAGAGATTTATGTCCGCAAGGTAGCACCATTGGGTGATCCGGTGGAAGTAACCGTACGTGGATATGAATTATCCATCCGTAAAGAAGATGCCAAGATGGTTGAGATTGCATAAGGAGGACATACAGTGAGTATTCGTATTGCATTAGCAGGAAATCCAAACTGCGGTAAGACAACATTATTCAACGCACTGACCGGTTCCAACCAGTATGTAGGTAACTGGCCTGGTGTTACAGTCGAGAAGAAGACTGGTAAGTTAAAGACCAATAAGGACGTAGATATCGTGGATCTTCCGGGTATCTATTCTCTTTCTCCATATACCTTGGAAGAGGTTGTTGCACGTAACTATTTGATTGACGAGAAGCCGGATGCCATCTTGAATATCATCGATGGTACCAACGTAGAGCGTAACCTCTATCTGACCACACAGTTGGTTGAGTTATCCATCCCGGTGGTTGTTGCAGTTAACATGATGGATGTAGTTACCAAGAACGGTGACAAAATTCATGCTGATAAGTTGAGCGAAGCTCTTGGTGTTCCGGTTATTCCGATTTCCGCATTGAAGGGAACCGGCATTACAGAAGCTGCCGAGAAGGCTGTTGAGATTGCAAAGGCAGGCAACATTACCATTCCAAAGCATCAGTTTAGTGGTGCAGTAGAGCATGCGATTGCACACATCGAAGAGGTTGCTCTTCATTCTATGGAAGAGCGTTATCAGAGATGGTATGCAATTAAGCTGTTTGAGCGTGACGACAAGATCCAGCAGAAGCTGGGCCTGTCTCAGGATATGATTGATCACATTGAAAAAGATATCGCATCCTGCGAGAAGGAAGTGGATGATGATGCAGAGAGTATCATCACAGCAGAGCGTTACACCTATATCGGAACCATCATCAATGAGGCAGTCACCAAGCAGAAGCGTGAGATGACCACATCCGATAAGATTGACCGAATCGTAACCAACCGTTGGTTGGCACTTCCAATCTTCGCATTGGTAATGTTCATTGTTTACTACGTATCCGTTACTTCTGTGGGAACCTGGGCTACCGACTGGGCCAACGACCAGTTGTTAGGTGATGATGGATGGAACTTCCTTGGAATTGAAGGATTGTTCATTCCGGGATTGCACGGTGCCGTTGGTGACTTGCTTGCAAACATCGGTTGTGCAGACTGGTTGGCAGGACTGATTAATGACGGTATTGTAGCCGGTGTTGGTGCAGTACTTGGATTCGTACCTCAGATTTTAATTTTATTTATTTTCCTGGCATTCCTGGAAGGCTGTGGATATATGGCACGTGTTGCATTCATCATGGATCGTATCTTCCGTAAGTTCGGTTTGTCCGGTAAGTCTTTCATCCCGATGTTAATCGGTTCCGGATGTGGTGTGCCTGGCGTTATGGCTAGCCGTACCATTGAGAATGAGCGCGATCGTCGTATGACCATTATGACCACCACCTTCGTTCCATGTGGAGCCAAGCTTCCAATCATTGCATTGGTAGCAGGTGCATTTTTCCATAACTCCGGATTGGTAGCAGTATCCGCTTACTTCGTAGGTGTGGCAGCAATCATCTGCTCCGGTATTATCTTGAAGAAGACCAAGATGTTCGCCGGTGATCCGGCTCCATTCGTTATGGAGTTGCCGGCATACCATATGCCAACCGTAGGTAGTGTGCTTCGTTCCATGTGGGAGCGTGGCTGGTCCTTCATCAAGAAGGCAGGAACCATTATCCTCTTATCTACCATCGTATTGTGGTTCTTGATGAGCTTCGGATGGGTAGACGGACAGTTCCGTATGTTAGAGGCTGTAGAGGTTGAGGCTTCTATCCTTGCTGTGATTGGTAGCGGGTTGGCCTTCATCTTCAAGCCACTTGGTTTTGGTACTTGGCAGTTATCTGTTGCAGCAATCTCCGGATTGATTGCAAAAGAGAACGTAATCGCAACCATCGGTATGACCTATGGATTGGAAGAAGTAGCAGAAGACGGTGCAGATTATTGGACTGCTTTGGCTGCATCTATTCCGGCCATCGGTGGATATGCATACTTGGTATTCAACCTCTTATGTGCACCTTGCTTCGCAGCAATGGGTGCCATCAAGCGTGAGATGAATAACCCGAAGTGGTTCTGGTTCGCAATTGGATATCAGTGTGCATTGGCATACGTTGTATCTCTTTGCATCTACCAGATCGGTGGATTATTCACCGGCGCAGTAAGCTTCGGACTTGGAACCATTGTAGCTGTAGCATTCATTGCATGCTTCATCTGGCTGCTGGTTCGTAAGGGAACAGAAGAGGCAAAAGAAGTTCAGATGAACTAGTGAAAGACATGTTATAATATTCATATAGCAACTGTGTAGAAAGGAAGGAATTGTTATGGGCACAGCAGTAGTATTGGCGGTTCTCGTGGCAGCCGTTGGCGGAATTATTTACAAGATGGTGAAGGACAAAAAATCCGGTAAGAACAGTTGCGGCGGCGACTGCGGCCATTGTGGTGGCGGATGCCATTAATTGAATAGCGCGTGTGGGCCCTCATCCAATGGATGGGGGCCTTTTTTCTATTGCAAAAGCACCGGATAGGGTATAATGGAAAAGGAAATAGAACTATTGGAGAAATGACATGAAGTTTTCAATTATATGTCCGTCTTACGGCGTAGAAAAATATATAGGAAATGCACTGCAGGATATTATGGCGCAGTCTTATACGGATTGGGAATGTATCGTGGTGGAGGATTGCTCTCCGGATCGAACGGCAGAGATTGCAGAGGAGATTGCTAAGGGTGAACCACGTATTCAGGTGGTAAGGCAACCGGAGAATAAGGGCGTGTCCGAGTCGAGAAACCGAGGTCTTGAGATGGCAACGGGAGAGTATGTGTTGTTCCTGGATCCGGATGATCGCTACGAGAAGAATCTATTGCAACAGGTAGCTGGTGTGTTGGAAAAACAACAAACAGATATTGTGATATATGGTCATTACGAGGATTACTTGTCGGAAGACGGCAAGCTGAACTATCGCAACACTTTCAGCATGCCAAGCAGAGTGTACACGGATGCGTCCGAGATTCATCATCTGGTAATGGAATTGGAAGAGAAAACCATGTACGGTTATCCATGGAACAAGGCGTTTCGCAGGGAATACCTGATGGAGCGTGGCCTTCGTTACCCGGTGATCACTCATGTAGAAGATATCCTCTTCAACGTGGCGGTATTCCAGAATGTAAGCAGTGTACAGACCATCGAGGCACCGCTGTATTACTATATGAATTATGCGGATGCGACGAAGCGTTTGACGGCAAAGCGTCTGGAGAATTATTTTGAACTACAGAAGACTCGCTATCGGGCACTGCTAGACCAACAAGATTCCTGGGGTAGTGCGGATGCATACGCCGAGGGCGTGGTTGCCAAGGCGTATTTCCGTTCGTTCTTTTCTATGTTAGAGCGTGAAGTTCGAGCGGGCACTACAAAGAATGAGGTGCTTTCCAAGGCTAAGAAGGAGCTAGAAACGGACCTTTTCGCTCGCTTGAAAGATGCGATGCCACAAGGCGGGAAAGCATTAAAGTTGTTATATCAGCCAATTATTGACGGGAATATAAAAAAGGCCTATCGCCGTGCCAAGGAAGTATCCTTTGTACGGACTCATTTTCCTATGATATTTGCCAAGGCAAAACAGGCAAGATAAGAATACATGTTAGGCGTCTGCAATATGCAGGCGCCTTATTTCTAACACAAGTATATAACGGGATTGCGTTATAACATGATTTGCTTATATAACGGAATCACGATATAATATATTTGAGTTAGTTGGAAGGTGGTGTACGCCATGAACGAAAAGTTTACAGCAATCATAGCTGAAGAAGGGATATCTTTATATCGCCTAGCAAAAGAAACCGGCATTCCTTATACAACATTGAACGAGTTATATAACGGTAAGAAGGATATTAACAATTGTGCAGCAGAGACGGTGTACAAGTTGAACGCATACTTAGAGCGTTCATTTGAAGAATTGTTGAATGATGTATGTCTTTTCGACGGCTATAGCGGGAAGTATAAGGGTTACACTTATTTATGGAAGTACGAGGCGAGCAACGTCGTTCTATATATCAAGAAGAACGGAGCTTATGAAGAGATACATCGTGAGAAGTGGATCTATGTTCCTGTTCATCCTAGAAAGCTTCGCGAGATGTTAACAGAGACAATTATCGATGCATATGATCATAAGAAGAAAGTGGAGGAAGAGTTATGTCGCCTTACTATTTAATGCATAAGGATCTGATTTGTGGAACGATGCTAGTGGCGGATGATGATGCGTCTTTGATGGGATATCATGATGCAGGAAATGGCGCTTCTCCATATTTGGGCATGGCAACGTTGGAGAATATGAAGACATGGTGGAAGAATCGCGCGATACCTTCCGGCCGTGATCACATCAAAGCGTTGGTTCATCAATTGTCTGTTACTGGTTCGGAAGATTATCTTGCTAAGAATCTTGCGTTAAGCGTGACAGATACGTATTGGATTTGTCCGGTTGATGTGCAATTACGCTATGAGGATATTAACTTTTTTTCGCTTAAGGATTATGGTGATGGGCGCATTCCATTTCACCATCTTTCGTCCTATGACCCTAATGCTTCCCTTGGTGGCCAGATGGAAAAATACTGGGATTTGAATGACGAAGTACCGGTATTGGTGAAGGAAGGTTATAAGTACTATGGCCAACAAAGCGTGAATGAGTATCTTGCAACCAAGATTCACGAGGCGCAGGATAATGGAATTTTATATACAAGATATACTTGCGAAGACACGGGTGATGGAGGTAAGGCATGCAAGTGCAAGGCGTTCACAAGCCCTGACGTGGAATTTGTCAGTGCGTATGAAGTGCTAGGCTCACGGAAGGTTTCAAATGATCAGAGTGGATATGAGGCCTTCATTAATATTTGTGCGGAACACGGCATTGATAGAGCGCAGATACAGGAGTATATGGACTATCAAACGGCAATCGATTTCATTATTAGTAACACGGATGAGCACCTTTTGAACTTTGGGGTGCTTCGAGATGCAAATACGATGAGATTGCTTGCTCCAGCTCCAATTTTTGATTCCGGAAATAGTATGTTTTTTGCAGATGTGATGAAAAGGCCATTCACAAGAGTGGAACTTCTTGGCAGGGAGATTACTTCTTTTTACAAAACAGAGGAGAAGATGTTGGCACATGTGAGAAATCGAAATGTGGTGAAATTGGATTTGCTTCCTTCGCCGAGAGAGATAAAAGACATCTATTGCTCTTATGGCATGCCTGAGGAACGGGCTGAAGTGATAGCATCTAATTATGAGACTAAGGTTGCAATGTTTCGGGATTTCCAAAAAGGGATGACAATATCACTTTTTCATGAGAAGAAGGCGAATCTCTAGTTGCGATGCAGAACAGAAAAAACCGCGGAAAAGTGGATAAAAACATGCAAGATATGTTATAATTCTACGGAATCATATTGTTTTATTCGATAAGGGGGTCAAGTATGACTGAGTCAGGATTTTTGATTTTCTTTGGAATTATTATTTTGTTGGTAATTATCGTAGCAGTGGTCACTGTCGTCGCAACGGTCGCTAGCTCTGTTGCAAGTATCGTAGAAGATGAGGACGAGGACGAATAAGGTGGCATCTGATATACGGATGATTGTGGCATCTCATAAGGCTTATGAGATGCCGCAGGATAGGATGTATTTGCCGGTGCAGGTAGGTGCGGCCGGTAAGACAGATATAGAGGGATTTGTACGGGATGATTCGGGGGATCAGATATCTCGGAAGAATCCAACCTACTGTGAATTAACCGGATTGTATTGGGCGTGGAAGAATCTGGATGCAGATGCCATTGGATTGGCGCATTATCGCAGACATTTTTCCAAGAAGAGCAGAAGCTACCGCAAGAAGCATGGAGTATTTGCTTCGGTGCTAAGCTTCGATGAGGCGAAGACGCTGTTGTCCCAATATGATATGGTAGTTCCGAAGAAGCGAAAGTACTATATTGAGACACTATATAGCCACTATGCCCATACCTTTGAGGCCAGTCATCTGGATGTGACCCGTGAGATTATCGCCGAGAAGTATCCTGCATACGTGGAAGATGTAGATGCAGTTTATCGCCAGCGTTACGGGTACATGTTCAATATGTTTCTTCTGAAAAGAGACGATTTGGACGCGTATTGTAGCTGGCTTTTTGATGTTTTAGAGGAGCTGGAGCGTCGGATTCCGACGGAGGGCATGAGTACCTTCGAAGCCCGCTTCTACGGTCGTGTCAGCGAGATCCTCTTCAATGTATGGCTGAGACGACGCATGGCAGAGGGAGCTACCGTGGTAGAGGTTCCGGTGGTATCTACCGAGCCGGTGAATTGGTTTAAGAAAGGATTTGCATTCTTAGCAGCGAAGTTCGGCGGAGTGAAATACAAGGAAAGTTTCTGATGAAGATTTCAATCGTTACGCCATTTTACGAAGGCAATGATTATATGCCTTCCTATGCGGCGATGCTTGAGAAAAATGAAATAGCCTTGCAGCAGGCAGGACTGGGAGACACCATGGAGGTCATCCTGGTGAATGACAGTCCACAGACTGCAGTGAAGTTGCCGGGAATCTACAACGGCAGACCGAACTGGAAGATTGTGAAGAATGGGAAGAACCTTGGCATTCAGGGCTCTCGTGTTCATGGCTTACAGGAGGCCAGCGGTGATTACATCCTCTTCCTGGATCAGGATGATTCCCTGCGGGAAGATGCGCTGGTACAGTTCGCGGCCAAGGCCAAGGAAGCTCCTTACAAGGTTATCGTGGCCAATGCCATTCTAGAACAGGCCAATGGAGAAGCGCTGTGGTATCGCAGCGACTACCATAAGAGCCTGATTGGAGATATGGATACCTACTTGGATATCGGTATTCAGATTATTTCCCCGGGACAGTGCGTGATTCCACGGATGGTGATTCCGGATTACTGGTGTGACCATGTGTGCAAGGAGAATGGTGCGGATGATTATTATTTGTGGCTTCTCATGTTAGAGTCCGGTATCGGTTTTGAATACCTGGATGAGCCGCTGTATCGTCATCGTTATACCGAGAAGAATCTCTCTGCAGATACGAGAGTAACAGACCGCTCCATTTATGATTTTGTCCAACTGCTTCAGGAGCACCCGGATTTTCCGCCGGAGTATATTTATCGTCTGAAGCGGATGATTGTGTACAAAGCGAATTTTAGACAGAGCAATCTCCTACAGAAGGTGGGATTGTCTCTGAAAAATATAGACTTACTGATGAAGAATCTTCGATTCAAGCGGAAGACCAAGACCCCGTACGGGTTTAACAGATAGGAGTAATATGAGTCAGGTAGCGATTCTCCTGGCCACCTATAACGGGGCGGCCTATTTACGAGAATTATTGGACTCCCTGGAGAATCAGACTCGGGTGAATTTTCGAGTCTGGATCCACGATGATGGTTCTAGGGATGAAACAATAGACATTATAAATGAATACAGTAATCGAGCGCCGGACCGTTATGCATTGGTGGATGGCCCGAAAGGCTTAGGAAGCAAGCGAAGTTTCCTTTGTCTTTTGGAACAGGTAGAAGCTGACTATTACTTCTTCTGTGACCAGGATGACGTCTGGCTTCCGGACAAGGTGCAGACGCTTTTGGATGCACTGGTGGGACATTCGTTGGGCGATGAGCGCCCGCTGGCAGCCTTCTGTGATATGAAGGTGGTAGATGGAAAATTGAACGTGCTGTGTGAATCTTTTCTGGATTACATGGGACGTAGCGGTACACAGACCCGCTTTTCCCAGATTCTAATCGACAATCCGGCAGCAGGTTGTTCCATGGCATTTAACCGTGCCTTGCGAGATCGATGTCTGCCGCTTCCGAATGCGGACAACATTGAGATGCATGATGCCTGGGTGATGATGATGGCTGCGGTCTATGGTGAGATTTGCTTTGTGCCAAGCCCGTTGGTATTATATCGTCAGCATGGTGACAATGTGCTGGGTGCAGCCACGGAGTCCCGTCTCCAGAAGGTCCTAAGGAATATCGAAGGATTTTTGTCCGGGTCTCTGGCCCGACAGAAGCGCAACTTTTTTGCAACGTCCAGACGCTTAGCGGCCGAAGTGCTTACTAGAGAAGACCTACCGGATGAGGTGCGCCGTGTCCTGGAAGGATATCTGGACTTGGAGAAGCATTCCCGCAGATACCGTATTCGTTTTTGCAAAGATAATCAGATCAATCGCGCACATCACAGTTTGTGGATGTGGCTTTGGATATAAGAAGGAAGGAGTTTTTTCATGAAGGAGTTAGCTAAGACCTACGATCCGAAGGGATTGGAGGAACGCTTATACAAAAAGTGGGAGGAGAATGGTTATTTTCACGCTGAGGTAGATCGTTCCAAGAAGCCGTTTACCATTGTGATGCCACCTCCAAACATTACCGGTCAGTTACATATGGGACATGCACTGGACAATACCATGCAGGATATCCTCATTCGTTTCAAGCGTATGCAGGGATATAACGCATTGTGGCAGCCAGGTACCGACCATGCAGCAATTGCTACCGAGGTTAAGGTGATCGGTGCTTTGAAGGAACAGGGCATTGATAAGGATGACTTGGGACGTGACGGATTCTTAGAGAAGTGCTGGGAGTGGCGTAAGGAATACGGCGGACGTATCATCAACCAGTTGAAGAAAATGGGTTCTTCCGCTGATTGGGAGAGAGAACGCTTCACCATGGATGAAGGTTGCTCCGATGCGGTATTGGAAGTCTTCATCAAGTTATACGAGAAAGGCTTAATCTACAAGGGTAGCCGTATCGTTAACTGGTGTCCGGTTTGTCAGACCTCTATCTCTGATGCAGAGGTTGAGCATGAGGACCAGGATGGATTCTTCTGGCATATCAATTATCCGGTTGTTGGTGAGGAAGGCCGTTTCGTTGAGATTGCAACCACCCGTCCGGAGACTCTCTTCGGTGATACTGCAGTTGCTGTAAACCCGGAGGATGAGCGTTACAAGGATATCGTTGGTAAGACCTTGAAGTTGCCTTGCACCGACCGTGAGATTCCGGTGATTGCAGACAGCTATGTAGATAAGGAGTTCGGAACCGGCTGCGTGAAGATTACACCGGCCCACGACCCGAACGATTTCGAAGTTGGTAAGCGTCATAACTTAGAGGAAATCGTTGTTATTAACGATGATGCTACCATGAATGATAAAGCCGGCAAGTATGCAGGCATGGATCGTTACGAGTGCCGTAAGGCATTGGTTGAAGACTTGAAGGAGCAGGGCTTACTGGTTAAGGTTGTTCCTCACCAGCACAATGTTGGAACCCACGATCGTTGTGGTACCACCGTTGAGCCAATGATCAAACAGCAGTGGTTCGTTAAGATGGACGAGCTGATTAAGCCTGCTGTAGAAGGCGTTAAGAACGGACAGATCCAGTTGCTTCCGAAACGTATGGAGAAGACCTACTTCAACTGGACCGACAACATCCGTGACTGGTGTATTTCCCGTCAGTTGTGGTGGGGACATCGTATCCCGGCTTATTACTGTGATGATTGCGGACATATGGTAGTTGCCAAAGAGGCTCCAAGCGTATGTCCGAAGTGCGGTAAGAATCATATGACACAGGATCCGGATACCTTGGATACCTGGTTCTCTTCCGCATTGTGGCCATTCTCTACCTTGGGTTGGCCGGACAAGACCGAGGAACTGGATTACTTCTATCCGAACGATGTATTGGTTACCGGATATGACATCATCTTCTTCTGGGTTATCCGTATGATTTTCTCCGGATATGAGCAGATGGGTAAGGCTCCGTTCCATACCGTATTGTTCCACGGCCTGGTTCGTGATGATCAGGGACGTAAGATGAGTAAGTCTCTGGGCAACGGTATTGATCCGTTGGAGGTTATTGATAAGTACGGTGCAGATGCATTGCGTCTGACCTTGATTACCGGTAATGCACCGGGTAACGATATGCGTTTCTACTGGGAGCGTGTAGAGAACAGCCGTAACTTCGCCAACAAGATTTGGAATGCTTCCCGTTTCATCCAGATGAATTTAGAGGGTAGCGAGATTACCGAGCCGGCCAAGGAAGCACTGACTGAGGCTGACCGTTGGATTCTCTCTAAGGTGAACCGTCTGGCTAAGGACGTTACCGAGAACATGGATAAGTATGAGCTTGGTATTGCAGTTCAGAAGGTTTATGACTTCATCTGGGATGAGTTCTGTGATTGGTACATCGAGATTGTAAAGCCTCGTATGTACAATAAGGAAGCTGATCCGGTATCTGCCAACGCAGCGCTTTGGACCTTACGTACCGTATTATCCAATGCACTGAAGTTGTTACATCCATATATGCCATTCATTACCGAGGAGATTTACTGTGCACTTCATCCGGAAGAGGAATCCATCATGATTTCTAGCTGGCCGGAGTATAAGGCAGAGTGGAACTTCGAGAGTGAAGAAGCTGAGGTAGAGCGTGCCAAGGAATTGGTTCGCGGTATTCGTACCCTTCGTACCGACATGGATGTACCACCAAGCCGCAAGGCGAAGCTGTATGTAACTGCTTCCGATGCTGCAATCCGTGACATTTTCACCCGCGTTCAGCCGGTATACCAGGGACTTGCAGGCGCTAGCGAAGTGGTAGTACAGGAAGGCACCGATGGTATCCCGAGTGATGCGGTATCCGTTGTAATTCCGGATGCAGTACTCTACATTCCGTTGGAGGATTTGGTAGATTTCGAAAAAGAAAAAGAACGTTTGACCAAGGAAAAGGCTCGCTTAGAAGGCGAGTTGAAGCGCTCCAAGGCAATGCTGTCCAATGAGAAGTTCTTATCCAAGGCACCGGAAGCTAAGGTTGCTGAGGAAAAAGAGAAGCTTGCGAAGTACGAGCAGATGATGGCAGAAGTTGTTGCCCGCTTGGAAAGTATGAATAAGTAGAGAGGTGTTTGTAATGACAAATCAGGAAATTTTAAGCAAGGTTGATCACACATTATTGAAGGTGGAGTCCACATGGGCTGACATCAAGCAGATTGTGGATGACGGAATGAAGTATGATACTGCTTCCGTATGCATCCCGGCTTCTTTCGTGAAGCAGGCTGCTGATTATATCAAGGAGCAGGGCGGACATCTGAAGGTTTGTACTGTTATCGGATTCCCGAACGGATACTCTACCACCGCTGCGAAGTGCTTCGAGGCACATGATGCTGTTGTAAACGGAGCTTCCGAAGTTGACATGGTCATCAATGTTGGCTGGGCAAAGGAAGGTCGTTGGAATGATATCTTAGATGAGATCAATGCCATCAAGGAGCACTGCGATGGTAAGCTTCTGAAGGTTATTATCGAGACCTGCTTACTGACCAAGGATGAAATCGTTGCTATGTGCGACGTAGTAAATAAGTCCAAGGCTGAGTACATCAAGACTTCTACCGGATTCTCTACCGGTGGTGCAACCTTCGAAGACGTAGAGTTGATGGTAAAGCATATGACAAATGGTAAGCTTGTAAAGGCTTCTGGCGGAATCGGAAGCCTTGCTGATGCTGAGAAGTTCATCGAGATTGGTGCAAGCCGTCTTGGAACCAGCCGTGTGGTTAGCGCAGTAAAGGCTGCGGAGTAAGCTTATGAATTACGATAGAGAAGGTTTGATTGCAGCTGCGAAGGAAGCCATGATGAAGGCTTATGCCCCATACTCCAACTTCTACGTAGGTGCTGCATACTTAATGGAGGATGGTACCATCTACAGTGGATGCAACATTGAGAATGCATCCTATGGTGCTGCCAATTGTGCAGAGCGTACTGCAATCTTCAAGGCAATCAGCGAAGGTCGTAGAGACTTTAAGGCATTAGCACTGTGCGGCGGCCCGAAGGGTGAGGTGGACAAAGCCTGCTATCCTTGCGGTATTTGCCGTCAGGTATTGAATGAGTTCTGTGACAAAGATATGGAAATCCTCGTAGCAACCAAAGACGGCTACGAGGTGACCCATTTGGCAGAACTTCTCCCACATAGTTTTTCGAAAGAAGACTTGTAGAGAAAGGAACGAATCATGATTGATTTCGAAGAAGAATTGAAGAAATACAAGCCAAGCATGGAAGTCAGTGAGGCAGAGGATTCCATCCACAGCCGCGATTTGACCGACATGGTGGATATCATGAAGGAAATGGTTTCTGAGAATTTGTCCAAGCAGGGAAAGTCACGGTAAGAGAGAATGAATTGCTTTTATTGTCAGAATGAGATTGGAGCCAACGATACCTGTCCATACTGCGGCGCGGACAACAGCGCCTATCGCAAGGTCATTCATGCGTCTAACACCTTCTACAATGAAGGTTTGGAACGTGCCAAGATTCGTGATTTGACCGGTGCGGCAGAGTATCTGGGCCAGAGTTTAAAATATAATAAATACAATTTGGATGCCAGAAACCTCTTGGGACTGGTGTATTTCGAAATGGGCGAGACCGTTCAGGCCTTAAGCGAGTGGGTCATCTCCAAGAATTATTTCCCGGATGAGAACCCGATTGCAGACCATTATCTGGATGAGTTGCAGCATGGCGCCAACATGTTGGACAAGCTGAATCAGACCACCAAGAAGTACAACCAGGCCATTGAGTATGTCCAGCAGAAGAGCTACGATTTGGCCAAGATTCAGCTGAAACGTGTGTTATCCATGCAGCCGAACCTGGTTCGTGCCAGACAGTTACTTGCCCTGCTTCTTATGATGGAAGGCAAGTACGAGGATGCTAAGAAGGAACTTGCTGAGGCAGCGAAGATTGACATCAAGAATCCGACCACCATTGCGTACCAGCAGGAAGTCCGTCGTGTTCTGAAGGACAAGAAGTCTAAGAAGAAAAAGAAGCGCAAGGACGATCCGCTGGATTATGTAGATGGTTCCGAGAGCGGATACATGCGTCGTCAGACCTTCATCGAGGCTATGGACAATACCAAGAGCGGTATTGTAAATATTCTGGTTGGAATCATCATCGGTACGTTGATTTGTATGTTTCTTGTGGTACCAAGTGTCCGCCAGAATGCCAACAGTGATGCAGCTAATGCATTGGTAGATGCCAATGAGAAGGCTACCAGTACAGCAACTGACGTTGCAGTATTACAGCGGGAGATTGACCGACTGAATGCAGAGCTGGAGAATTACACCGGTAAGGGAGACCAGAAGACTTCTTACGAGAAGCTCTTAGAAGCGCAGACGGCACAACTGGCCGGTGATTTGGAGACTGCAGCTACAGCTATGGAGACGGTGAATCGTGATCTCTTAGATGCCAACGGTCAGGCGAAGTACGATGAGATTGTCGCTGTAACCAATGTGTATCTGGAAGATAAGCATTACGAAGAAGGCTACAAGGCCTTCTATGCCAAGGAATATCCACAGGCAGTGGAGCATTTTGCCAAGGTTGTAGAGTTGGATGAGACTTACAGCAATGGGGATGCCATCAACTACCTGGCTCAGAGTTATGCAGCGGTAGGGGATAATGAGAATGCGCTCACCTACTATAAGAAAGTGGTAGAGGCGTATCCGAATACCCGTAAGGCTAGAGCTGCTGAGAAGGCTATTGAGACCTTAGAGTCCGGCGGAACGTTGGATATTGAGAATTCCTCCACGGGAGGAGCTGCTCCAACCACCCAGACGGGCGAAGAGAATACACAAGAGAATCCACCGGAAGCGGAAGCTCCGGCGGAATAAGAAGGACCCCGTAACACCATTGGTGCTACGGGGTTTTTTTAGTTACATATTACCGACGAGAGTATCTTTGATTACGCCGATGCATTCCCGCAAGGTGTTGTTGGGAAGATACAACGGATGGGATGGTGCTGCAATGCCGCAGACGTTATGCAATCCCTGCTTGGTTGCGATATGAGTGGCACGATATACGTGAAAATTATTTGTTAGAATTCCAACATTTTTATATTCTCCATTGCAATCCGATTCTAAGATGCTCTTACTGAATCGGATATTCTCCAAGGTATTGGTGGATTGATCCTCCAGAAGGATGCGGTCGCCGTCAATGCCACAGGATACCAGGTAATCATACATCCCCTGGGCTTCGCTGCAAGGTTCGTTATAACCCTGTCCCCCGGAGACAATGCAGCGGGTGTTTGGATTCTCCTGCAGGTAGGTGACTGCGGTATCCAATCGTTCTTTTAAAATAATGCTTGGGCCGCTTTGACGCATCTGTGCGCCTAAGACAATGATGTAATCTAAGTCCTGTTCCCCTTCGGCATGGAATGTCCCGGTAACGAAAGCAAGCAGGATGCCAAGTACGATCAGTCCGATACCGACGATACTACCCAGCGTGATACGAAGGGCTAGGGGCAATCGGGCCAAAATCCCTAAGTGGTGTAGAATTGCTAAGAGTAAGCATCCCAGTCCCATAACCTCCCATATCAGGAAGAAGAAGGTGCCGGAATGAGCCATCCAGGCAATGACACCGTAGGCGCATCCAGCGGCCGCCAGGATGAGTAATAGGATTGTTAGAAATACGTGCATGATACGCTCCTTTGTAGTCATAGATACCTCCATATTTTATCTTATGTTATCTATTATAGGAATATCTTTTACACAACTACAATCAACTTGTGGTTGACACTTGACAAGAGTGTTTGGGTGTACTAGTATAGTTAATACAGTAGTAATGATTATGGAGGAAGACATGGAAGATCGTCGTCCGGCCAGACAGCCGTCCAAACGGGTTCAAAAATTAAAAAAGAAAATCCTGCTGTTACGAATCGAGGAAGTGATTCTTCTGGTGATTATCGCAGTATTATTATTGAATCGCTGCCAGAGTTCCATGGGTGCATCCAGTGCCTTTGCTCATTTTTCTGACGAACAGACCGAGACAGAATACGCTTGGTTGCAGGAGCATAGCGGTGATTTTCCGGAGGGCAAGATTGATGCCGCAGCCGGGAATCCGGGGCTGATCCATTTTCTATATAACTACGGGAATGGTTCCTATGACCATGATGCCGTAGCTACCTTAACGGGCAATGAGAAGTCCCAGGACATTCCGTTGTTTATGCAATGGGACGAGCGCTGGGGATATGACCTGTATGGTGATAACAATATTGGTATGTGTGGTTGTGCGCCGACGTGTCTTGCGATGGTGACGGAGGGCATGACGAAGAATGCGGATATTACCCCAAGTAGCGTTGCCAATTATGCCATGAGTAACGATTATTACCTCTTTGGAACCGGTACGAAGTGGGGCCTGTTCGAGGATTACGCTGCGATGAATGGGCTGATGTGCACGGAGCTTGGTGCAGATACGGCGTCCATCTACAGCGAGTTGGAACAGGGACATCCGGTAATCTGCAGTATGTCTCCGGGAACTTTTACCACCGGTGGACACTTCATTGTGATGTGCGGTTTGAAGAGCGGTGAAGTTGTAATCAACGATCCGAACAATGTGGAGCTAAGCTCCAAGACCTGGAACTTAGACGGTATTAGTAGTGAAATCAAGAATGCCTGGGCTTTCGCCCCGGAAAACATGTAAAACTCCCTTCTCTTAAGAAGATGCTTCCCAATCGAAGCATCTTTTTTATTTTTCGGAAATACTTGTTGACAAATAATACTATACGCCATATAGTATTATACATAAACAAGAAAGGAGATGATTGTTTGACGTATCAGTTGACGGCGCCATTATTGGATGCTTGTGTATTGGGAATTGTTGCGAAGGAAGACTCCTATGGATATACATTGACTCAGAAGGTACAGGAGAAGGTGGATATTTCCGAATCTACCTTGTATCCGGTACTTCGGCGATTACAGAAGGAGGAATTCCTTATTACTTACGACCAACCTTATCAGGGACGGAATCGTAGGTACTACCGGATTACGGAAGCCGGTCGGAAGCAGTTGGAATACTACCGGCAGGAATGGAAAGATTATAAGGATCGGATTGACGGTTTATTGGAGTATGAATTTTTAGAAGGGGAGACGCATGATGAATAAGAATCAATTTCTAACAGAGTTACAACGACGCCTGCGTGGAGTCCCACAGGAAGAACTGGATCAGGCGATGGAATATTATACAGAGTACTTTTTGGATGCCAATGTGGATGATGTGACGGATGTGATTCCACTGGTTGGTACACCGGAACAGGTGGCACAACGCATCTGGGATGAATGCGTGGACAAGCAGGTCACCATCCAGAGACAGGAAGGTGGCGTGAAGAATACGGCGAAGACCGTATGGATGATTGTATTAGCAGTATTTGCAGCGCCCATTGCCCTGCCGGTTGCAATCGCAGTTGCAGCAGTGGTGTTTGCAGTACTTGTAGTGATTTTTGCGGTCATCTTCTCTATTATTGTTGCAGCGGTGGCTTTGGTCGTTGGCGGATTTGCAGCCCTGCCAGGTGTGTTCTGGGTAGTTGGAATCGGACAGGCATTTATCGTAGCCGGTAGTGCCTTGGCGATGATTGGTATTGGATTACTGTTGATTCTGGCGTTCTGGAAGCTGGGTACCTGGTGTATTTTGCAACTGGCTCAGTGGGTACGGAAGCTTGGTGAGAAGAAGAGAGGGGTGCAGGTATGAAGAATTCGGTAAGTAAGATAATATTGATTGTAGCGCTGTGCTTGATTGGCGTAGGCGCAGCGGTGTTTGGCATTGGAGTAGCCCTAGGTGGTAAGCCGTCTTTTGCAGTGAATTATGACAATCATACCACCAGCACGAACGCATCCTTTAACAAAGCACAGGAGCAGGTGTCTGCTTTTAAGAGTCTGAAGATTGATGTGTCCGCTGCAGATGTTACGGTGGCATACGGAGATGATTATGGAATTAGTTATGGCTTCTACGATGATCAGAAACTGAAGATGGAAACCCAGGATGATACCTTTGTGGTGACAAGCAAGAATGAAGATGGATTTTTCGGTGTGGGATTTCTGTGGCAGGAGTCCCAGTACGTGAAGATTACCGTACCGCAAGATACCAAGTTGGAGGATGTTTATATTCATACCTCCGCCGGAGATATCGAATTGTCAGAGGTGACATGCAAGAAGCTGGATGCCAAGAGTAGCGCCGGAGATGTTACGCTTACAGATAATCGGATTGAGAGTGGTAAGATTACCAGTTCCGCAGGTGATATTCAGTTCACCGATTTGGATACAGACGATCTGGAGATTCACGCATCTGCCGGTAATGCAGAAGGAAGTTTGGCCCAGCCTCTGGATGCCTACAACTTGGATTTGAAGACCAGCGCCGGAGAGATTCAGGTAGATCATAAGGAACAGGGAAATAAATACACCACGACGGCTGACGGGAACAAGACCTTGAAGGTGAAATTGTCCGCCGGTGACGTGGATTTGGAAGGGAAATAATCGAATGGTATGAGAATAGCCTGTCGCGTTTCTGCGGCAGGCTATTTTACATTTCTTTTCATAGTGTAAAGGGCTATAATAGTTTCGTGACAAATATTGTAAAAAGAAAGGGGACAATATGTCAAAACTGAAAAAAATCCAGCGAGATGATCTGGCTATTTATCGTACACCAAGCGGATTGAAATATAGCCCATCCGGGGAATACCTGGCATTCCAGGTAAAGCGTGCAGACTTAGAGAAGAATGAGTATCACAGCGATGTGTGGATGTACCATGATGGGGAAGCCAAGCAGGTAACCTGGACCATCGATGCCTCCGTTGTGGAGTGGAAGGATGAGCATACCCTAATCCTTCGCCGGAATACCAAGGAGACCAAGCCGGGGACCACGGATCTGTATTTATTGGATGTGCGTGGTGGCGAGGCAGCACCATGGGTAACCGTACCTTTTGGCGTGGGAGCATTCAAGCAATTGGATGAGACCCGTTATATTGCCACCGGTGACATTCGCGTAGATGATCCGGATGCCTATAAGGATGACGAAGAGACTCGTAAGAAGAAGGCGGAAGAGAAGAAGGCAGAGGAAGATTACCATGTGGTAGAGGAATTGCCATATTGGTTCAATGGTGCCGGCTATGTCAATGGTACGAGAAGTGCACTGTTCCTTCTTACCATTGAAGACGGGAAGCTTACAGCCAAGCGCCTGACTGCTCCAACCTGTGATGTACAGGGGATTCGTGTGGAAGGAACCAAAGTGTACTATGGTGCCGATACCTTCAAGAAGCATCGAAACCTGTGCAACAAGGCGTATGTTTATGATTATAAGACCGGCAAGAGTGAGTGCATCTACAAGAAGAGTGACTACGGCATTGGTGGATTCTTCGAGATGAATGGTAAGCTCTATTGCCAGGCTTCCGATATGAAGACTTACGGCGTGAACCAGACTTCCGATTTGTATCGCTTGGAGAATGGAGAGCTGACCAAGGTTTATGTGCCGGAAGTATCTCTGTATTCCAGTGTGATTGGAGATACCGCAGAAGGTGGTGACGGAAGATATTGCGACGGCAAAGAGTTCTTAACCTTTGCTACCATTCGTGACCATAATGCCATTTTTAAAATGACCGCATCCCGTGGCAAGCTTGTAAAAGAGACGCTGTGGGAAGAGGACGGTATGCTCTGCTCTATGGATGTAAATGATAAGCAGATTGCAGTGGTATACCAGGATTGGAATCATGTGGCAGAGCTCTATGTCATGGACCGCGACGGCAAGAACATGACCCAGGTGACAACCTTGAATGCAGAAGCGTTGGAAGGTCGATATATTGCCAAGCCAAACCGTCTGGATTACACTTCTTGTGGATTGGATTTGAGAGGATGGGTGCTATTGCCGGAGGATTATTCTCCGAAGAAGAAGTATCCGGCAATCTTGGATGTGCATGGTGGTCCTCGTTGTGTATATGGTGAGACCTTTTTCCATGAGATGCAGTATTGGGTATCCCGCGGATTCGTGGTATTCTACACCAACATTAAGGGCTCTGACGGACGTGGCGATGCATTTGCTGACATCCGCGGAGATTACGGCGGAACCGATTTTACCAACCTGATGGACTTCACCGATGCAGTACTGGCAGCTTATCCGAATATTGACAAGAAGCGCATCTGTGAGACCGGCGGAAGCTATGGTGGATTCATGACCAACTGGATCATTGGACATACGGATCGCTTTGCTGCTTGCGCATCTCAGCGCTCCATCAGTAACTGGGTGTCCTTCTCCTATATTTCCGACATCGGAGAGTATTTCGGACCGGACCAGTGTGGTGCCAAGAATACCTTCGGTGAGAGGAACCATGAGATCCTTTGGGAGCATTCCCCACTGAAGTATGCAGACCGGGTGAAGACCCCAACCTTGTTCCTCCACAGTGATGAGGATTATCGTTGTCCGTTGCCGGAAGGTATGCAGATGATGCAGGCCTTGGCATCCCGTGGCATTGATACCAGACTGATTGTGTTTAAGGGTGAGAACCATGAGCTGTCCCGTTCCGGTAAGCCGAAGCATCGCATTCGTCGACTGGATGAGATTACGACCTGGTTTGAAAATCATATCAAATAATAAGAACGCTTCCGACTTGTTGTGGTCGGAAGCGTTTTTGGTTACTGTAATTTTTTTAGATAAGATTCGACGACCTTAGTAATCAGTGGATCGCTAATTACCAGTTGCGCTGCCGGGGAAGCATCCTTGCAGAGGATGACCGGCTGGCCCTTCTTGGACAGGATACTAAGATGGGCGAATGGAATGTGTGGAAGCTCCACGCATTTATAACCGGTGTGTTCCTTGGCGTAAGCTCTTGTGGAAGCCAAATGCTGTTCATATTCTTCATAGTTATAGAAGATGGCAGCACCAAGGAAGAGACCGGATACATCCAATGTCAGCGGATGGGTAGCGAATTGCTCCTTGCCAATCACCGGATAGAGGACGGTATATTTTTTGCCCTTGCCGGCGGCATCTGCCTGTTTGCGCAGGTAGTTGCGATAGTTTAAGATGCGCTCTGTAGTGGCTTCGTCTACCTTGTTTTGCTCTAAGATGGACTGCAGTAACTCCGGTTCCATGGTCTCTAACGGCAGGGTGTTGTGATAGATATAGGTATTGCCATCAGCTTCCAGATATTCCATTAGATAACGATGATAATCCAATCGCTGACCCTTCCGATAGACGTTCACCAGTGGCTGTCCGTCCCGAATCAACTTCTGGAACTGCTCCATCGCGTAGGAAATCTCCGTTGCACCGTCCTTGCGATAAGCCAGGGCCTCGTTGGATTTGGTGGAGACAGAGGTTCCATAGAGGATATGATCCTCGGTAAAAATGGAGAGGTTCCGATAGTCTTCCTTTTTGCCCGGAGTGACACGATAGCTTCGCATATTGCCAACCATGTACAGTGGCAGCCATTGCTCCAGTTCCTTTAACACTTCCGGGAAGGTTGCGGCAATTGGCTGCGCCACGCACAGAGAATGATTCTTCTGCAATGCATGGATGAGCGCTGCAATGACCCGGCTGCGTTCCTTGGATGTCATGGCAGAGAGCCCACCGGTGATGTCATCTTCCCAATACAGTGGTCCCGGAATCGGTTCGTTCTCAATGCTCACTAAGAAGTCTGCAATACCGGAACGTACTTCGGATAAGGTCTTGTATCCGGTGGTCATGCGTTTTGCCAGCTTGGACATCATGCTCTGAGGCTTCTGGACTTTGGCCAGGCGGCGCAGGTATTGCTGGAGATGGAAGACATCAGCGTAACCGAAGAATTGCTCGATGGCCTGTTCTTCTTCTGTAAGAACAGCAGGTTCTTTGGACGCCGCCTTTGTTGCGGTAACTTTCGCGCTCTTCGATGATGCCTTTGGCGTTGTATTTACAACAATTGGCTCGTCGGAAGATAAGTATGCAATCAGCGCATCTTTATCGGTTGTCTTCTGGCCAAGGAGTGCTTCTAATTTTTCAATGGCATCAGATGTGGTATAGTTGGAAGAGATGAAGGCGGCAGCTGCTGCAACAAATTCTTCCGGATTGGCAGGACGACGTTGTCCCTTGCGAATGCGGGACAGCTGGGATGGATCCACACCGCAACCTCTGGCCATGGCAGCTTGCGTAATCTGCAGGGTGTCCATGAGAGAGGATAGGCGGTTGGCCAAATCGGCAGCATAGAGATCCTTCGGTGCAAGACTATCGGCAAAAGCAGCACGAATGGTCTTCTTACTGAGCGTCGGATGCTCTAATTGTTTTGCCTTCTTGCCAAGTGCACGGGCAATGGCGTCAACCTGAGGGCTATCCGGTGCAGGAAGACGCTCGCCGCTACGATATCGACTGATGACAGAAGGGGATAACTCGCAAGCTTCTGCAAGGTCCTTGGCTGTCACCTGTAATTCTTTCATATAGGATTTCAGTAATTCCGAAAATTCCATAAAAACCCCTTTCTATAGCAAATGCAGTGTCAACTATAATTATAGAACGATTTGACGGAAAGGGCATGACAAATCGAGAGGACTTTTTTTATGAAAATTGACAGAGCGCAAGTGCTAACCATGTTTGAGATTTATACGGATGCCTATGACAAGGAGGATGCGAAGATTCGCCTGAAGTATGAGCATACCTTCCGAGTGGCAGCCTTATGCGATGAGATTGCCGGTAGTATCGGACTCTCCGGAGAGGACCGGGACTTGGCATGGTTGCTTGGAATGCTTCATGATATTGGGCGATTCGAGCAGTTACGGCGATATGGAACCTTCAAGGATGCGGATTCCATCGACCATGCCGGATTCGGAGCAGATCTGCTCTTCGGAAGAGCCGGAGAGACGGCCATGATCCGTTCTTTTGTCCTGGATGAGAGCGAAGATAAGTTAATAGAGATTGCCGTGCGTAATCACAGTGCATATCGAATCCCGAAGGATTTGGATGAGCGAACCGCCATGTATTGCAACATTCTGCGGGATGCGGATAAGGTGGATATTTTCCGGGTGAACGTGGAGTTTGATTTGGAGGATATTTATAACTGTACGACGGAGGATTTGCGGACCTGTGACATTACACCGGAAGTGCTTGCTTGTGTGACGGAACGCCATGCGGTACTTCGTTCCTTGAAGAAGACCACCATGGACAATGTGGTGGGACATATTTGCTTGCTGTTTGAATTGGTATATCCGAGAAGCGTGGCCATTGTACGTGACCAGGGATATTTGGATAAGCTCATTCATGTCACTTCCGACAATCCGGACACCCAGGCGAAGCTAGAGTGGATTGAAGGAGAAGTGACAGCGTATATGAACGAGGCTTAATAGTTGGATAGATTTTCTTCCGTGTCAATGATGATGGCACAATCGGAAGAGATATTTTGTAAGAGCTGCACCATGTACTCTTGGGGGATGGTGATACATCCCTGGGACGGAACTCCGGCATAGCAGTGTAAGAACATGGCGGAACCGGCTCCTGGAGTGCAAGCACTGTTGTAGTCCAAGGCTAGGACATAGTTGTAGGAATCACCGGCACTTAGGATGTGTTCCGCGCTGTTCCACTCAGCCTCTTCCCCATTGTCCGCACTGACGAATTGGTTGTAGTATGCAGAGTCCGGATCATCTACCCAATAATCATTGGCATCCACCTGGGTATATGGAATGTTACTCCCCGGATCGGCATTGCGACCGAAGGCTTTACTGAAATGATAGAGGCCAACCGGAGTTCGGCTCATATATTCCGAAGCCTGGCCGATGCCGTCAACGCCTACGTGGCCTGCAACGGAGAAGATATTCTTCCAGCTGCCGTCGGATTGCTTGATATAGTAAGTGACGGTGGCGTCGGTAGTTGTGGCGTTGGCTGTAGTAACGGTAATGAGCTGTGTTGTGCTACTTGCAGCCTGCAAGGATGCAATAGAGAATGAATTGTCGGACGATGCGGAGGCATCGTCTTTTTTGTTGCCCTCGTTGTTTGTCTCTGCGGATTCTGCTTCCGCGGTGCTGGCTCCATCATCCACCTGCACCTCTATTGTCGGCGGCTGTAGCGCCTGTATATCTGTCTGCGTACCGCATCCTGCCAGCATCGTGGCGTATAGAATTGGCAGGGCGCAGCGTAACGTTTGTCGTTTCATAATAGTTCCCTCATTTCTGCGAGAACTATTATACCTCTTTTCTTGCGGTGGGTGGTAAAAGGATGAATATCGCCGGGCTTTGGCACCCAGGAAGCAGTGTCTGGGGAGGTCGAGGTAGTGGTTTGGGTGCCAAATCCTGGGTGTACGATGCGTTTTGGCACCCAGATGATTGCTGCGTGTTTGGATGGACTGCTGCGCTGGGTGCCAAAAGACTATTATCTATTGCTGCTTAGCACCCGCGGAAGCGCGGGCAAGAGGATGGATGATGAGTCTTGGGTGCTAAAACGAGCGCAGGAAGGGGATATTGTCACCTGTAGGAGAGATGCGCTATTGCATGTGACCTCTTCCCTGGGGGCGCGTGGACGCTAAGACCAAGCAAATGGGAGTCCCTTGGCGTCCATAAAATACATCATTTTTCAAACCTAATTACTTTCTGTACTCTCATTCATGTTTGGAGCCTGGCCCGGCTGGAAGTCCCCGCTAGGAGCTTCGCCTTCCGGAAGCTCCGGACGTTGTCCATCCTCCGGCATCTGACCCGGCTGGAAGTTGCCATCGCTTGGCATCTGGCCCATCTGTCCGCGACCGCCACCCATGCGGCCGCCGCCGAATCCACCGCCCATCATACCGCCGGAACCGTAGATCAAACCGTCCATGGTAATCTCGGTAGAAGTGCTACCGGTGACTAAGGTGTAAGTGGCACCATCTTCGATACCTGCGGTACTAACCAAGACACTGCTGTAGGACTTGCTTGGCGTGTAGCTTGCAATCACATTGCCATCGGAATCCAGCAGCTGAATCTCGCCGGACTCGTTGGACTGGAGGTTTACTAAGATACAACCCTGGGTAGAGTCGTTACCCATATTCTGCGCCATTCCGCTGCTACCAACTGCGAAGAGGGTTCCTCCGGTGATGGTGCCGCTGCCGGCGTAGTCTAAGGCACCATTTGCAGAGTCCATTGGGCCATCTACATAGATTGTGCCACCGCTAATGGTAAGCGCGTTATTGGAATCAATTCCATCGCCGGAAGCATTAATGTAGAGGGTGCCGCCTAAGATGGTAATGGAGCTAACCCCATCGGCTGCCATGCCGTCGTTATCGGAAGAATCATCGGCGCTGACTGCATTGATACCATCATCACTGGCAGTAATATTGATCTCGCCATCCACCAGAATAATCTCCTGGGATTCAATACCTTCGTAACACTCTGTGATGTTAATGGAACCGCCGCCGATGCGAACGCTTTCCTTGCCTTCCAATCCCTTCTTGGCAACAGAAATGTTGTAATTACCACAAGTTACCTTTAAGTCATCCTTGGATACTACACCATGTCCGGTGGCTCCTTCGATATTCAGAGTTCCGCCGCCATTTAGAGTTACGTCTGTCTTGGAAAAAATCACGCCATCAATATTGTTATCATCGATAGCAACATATTCACCAGTGACAGAGAGGCTGTTGGTAGAGCCATCTGCAGTTGTGATAAAAATCTTGTCTGCGTTCAATCCGTAGATACATGCGGTGCTTTCGTTGGTCATGGTAAGACCATCCAATACAATCTGGACCTTATCGGTCTCGTTGGCATCTACCACAATCTGTGCATTGCTTACGCTACCGGAAAAAACATAGACACCTTCTTCGGAGATGGTATAGGTCTCACCATCACTTAAGGTTACCTTCGTAGCGCTGCTTTCATCATAACTATAGTCAACATCCCGCTCCGTAAAATATTCCGATGCCTCAGTACTATCATCGCTTGAAGTAGCTTCTGTTGTTGTTACGGTAGAGGAGGTAGCGGATGTGGCAGAGGAGGCGCCACATCCGGTCAAAATAATAGAACTTGCTAATGTTGTAATTGCAACAAATGATAAAAATTTCTTATAACTCATTGATACCACACTCCTGTCTCATAATACTGATTTCCAGGTTACCGTTACGAACGCGAAGTTCGTCAATCAAATCCTTTTCTTTCTTTGGGTCAATTAGGTTGATATCGTAAGTAAGCTTAAACATGCTGCCCATGTTGGTTGTCTTCACAGATGTCATCTCGTAACGGGAAGTATATTTCTCCAGCGGCTCATCGAAGACTTCGCTGTAGTTCAAATCTTCTGGAATGGTAATGCGAAGCACCTTGGTATCTTCTGTGCTGCGGCTACCAACACGGAATGCGGAGAAACAAATCATAACCACGCCAATAATCACTGCAAAGAGTGCTGCGTATCCCAGATAGCCCATGCCACAGAGGAGACCGGCGCCCATTGCTAAGAAAATGGTTGCAATGTCTCTGGCAGTTCCGGGTACAGATCGGAAACGAATAAGGGAGAAGGCTCCTGCCACTGCAACTCCGGCACCGATGTTACCGTTCACCATCATAATGACTACACAGACAATAGCCGGCAGGATAAAAAGGGTGAGTAGAAAACTCTTTGTATATTTGCTTTTGTAAGCGTATACCCATGAGAGAAAAGCACCAATCAGAAGTGCCACTGCCACGCAGGTTACAAACGAAGAAACGGAAATCACCGTTGTGGTTGCTGTATCAAATAATCCTTGGAATAAAGTGTTCATGTTATTACCATCCTTTCGAGTTCCTTGTGTTCTTGTTGATGGTTGTATCTTAGCAACCGATACTTAAACGAACCTTAAAGACAACTTTAAATTCACTTTAAATTTGTAAATTGCCAATTGGCGGGAATTGTGGCAAAGTGAAACTAAGAAAAGGAGATGCTTGCTATGAGACTATTGTTAGCGGAAGATGAGTTGGAAATGTCCAACGCATTGGTGGCAATTTTAAAACATAACAACTATTCGGTAGACGCAGTATACGACGGTGCCGAGGCGCTAGACTATCTGGAGAGTGGTTTATACGACGCAGCCATCCTGGATATCATGATGCCCAAGATGGATGGCATCACCGTGTTAAAAAAGATACGTTCACAAGGGAATGATATTCCGGTGTTGCTTCTTACGGCCAAGTCTGAAATCGATGATCGCGTCACCGGACTGGACGCCGGAGCAGATGATTATCTGACGAAGCCCTTTGCTATGAAGGAACTGCTGGCAAGAGTTCGGGCCATTACCAGACGCCAGGGTGAGGTGACGGATGCCGTGTTGCAGTTTGCGAATCTATCGCTGAACCGCAGCACCTATGAGCTGGCCACCGAGAAGGGCAGCCTTCGCCTGGCCAATAAGGAATTCCAAATGTTGGAAATGCTACTAACCAATCCGGGGCAGATTATCTCCACGGACCAGTTCATGGACAAGATTTGGGGATATGATACGGAGACGGAGCAGAACGTGGTTTGGGTTTACGTCTCTTATTTAAGAAAAAAGCTAGCATCCCTGGATGCAAAAGTAGCTATTAAGGCCGCCCGCGGCGTGGGATATTGTGTGGAGGCAACGGAATGATTCGAGAATTAAGGAAAAAATTCATCGCGGCATCCATGCTGGCCATTCTTATTGTGTTAGCTCTGATTATCGGAATCATCGACATGGCCAACTATCTGAATGTGGATAAGTCCACCAGACAGCGCATGGAGATGTTGATAGAAAACGAAGGCAGCTTCGAAAATTTGAAGCAACAACGGATGGGGATTCAACCGCCGGAAGAGGGCACGCAGCCCCAGATGCAGCCGAACCGAGGGCTGTTTAACAATAATATTATGAAGGAGACCCCATTCGATGCCCGCTATTTTTCTGTGGATTTGGATGAAGCCGGAGCATTGTCCGCCATTCATCTGGATAGTATTGCGTCGGTAACGGAAGAAGAAGCGACGACTATGGCAACAGAAGTCCTGTCAAAAAGCAAGACGTCAGGCTATTACCAGGGATTCCGCTATGCCAAGGCCACCAAGTCAGATGGAACCAATTACTATGTGTTTCTGGATTGTAATCGAGAACTTGCAACCTTCTCATCCTTCTTCCGTGCCAGCTTAATTGTAAGCGCCATCGGAGCCTTGTCCTACCTAGTTCTGGTACTGATTTTTTCCAAAATAGTACTGCGGCCGGTGGCAGAGAGCTATGAGAAGCAAAAGCGCTTCATTACCGATGCCAGCCATGAGATTAAGACACCGCTGGCTATTATCGACGCTAATACGGAAGTCATCGAGATGGAAGCGGGAGAGAGCGAGTGGACCAAGAGCATACGCAACCAGATCAAGCGACTGACCTCCTTAACAGAGAAGCTTGTCTTCTTGTCCCGTATGGATGAAGAATCTACGAAGCTGGAGATGCGAGAGTTTGATTTGTCCGGATTGTTGGATGAAACCATAGATTCCTATGAAGCAGTCGCAATCTCTGCCGGAAAAACGCTGGAGCGGGTAATCGCACCAAATGTACGATTGTATGGTGATGAAACAAATATTCTACAAATGATTACACTGCTAATGGATAACGCCATGAAATATAGCAATGAGCAAGGAGACATCCTGGTAAAGCTGGAGCAACAGCAGAAGGGAAAACACCGCCTCAAGCTAACCTTCCGGAATACAGTAGAAGAAATTGCTGTAGGCAACCACGACGAATTCTTCGAGCGCTTCTATCGCGCGGATGAATCCCGCAGCACCAAGACCGGTGGCCACGGCATCGGACTCTCCGTTGTAAAAGCTATCGTACAGGCTCATCATGGTAAGGCCACCGCCGAAAGTAAAGACGGTAAGAGCTTGCAATTCGTAATCATGCTGTAATTAAAAAAGGCCCCGGGCTACTCACAATGTGTTCTCCCGCGAGAGCGACCTCGCGGGAGAATACGTTGTGGGTGGCCAGGGGGCCTTTTTGTATTATTCGGTTTTTAGCGCCCTCATGGAATTAAGGATTGCAAGCACTGCAACACCGACGTCGGCAAATACGGCAAGCCACATAGTAGCAATGCCAAGGGCACCTAAGATGAGCACGAGAATCTTGACTCCGATGGCGAAGACGATGTTCTCTTTTACAATGCGAAGGGTCTTCCGTGCAATCCGGATCACCTTGGCAATCTTGGAGATGTCATCGTCCATAATAACAATGTCCGCAGCCTCAATGGCAGCATCACTGCCGAGACTACCCATGGCGATACCAACATCTGCACGCATAAGCACCGGCGCATCATTGATACCGTCACCAACGAAGGCAACTTTACCGGAAGCGTTGGATAGGTATTCTTCTACACGGTCTACCTTGTCACCAGGCAGCAGGTTTGCATGTAATTCATCCACACCAACCTGAAGAGCAACTTCCTCTGCGGTCTCTTGGTTGTCACCGGTGAGCATAACGGTACGCTTAATGCCGGCAGCCTTCATAGCATCGATTGCAGCCTTGGCCTCTGGTTTAATAATATCGGAAATGACTACTGCACCACGGAAGATGCCATCGCAAGCAACGTAACAGATGGTGCCCATTTCTTTGCAAGGAACATAATCGATGTTATGGGCCTGCATCAGTTTCTCATTACCCACCAGAAGTGCATGGCCGTCGAACGTTACAGAGACACCATGACCGGCTTCTTCTGTTGCATTTCCAACACGACTTAAAATTACATCTTTGCCGTAAGCCTGACGAATGGAGAGTGCAATCGGATGATTGGAGAAGGCTTCGCCGTAAGCGGCCAACTCTAACAATTCATCCTTCTCACCATTACTTGGAATTACATGGGTTACCTGGAAGGTGCCCTGGGTTAAGGTTCCGGTCTTGTCCATAAGAACGGTATCAGCAGAAGCAATGGCTTCTAAGTAATTACTACCCTTTACCAGAACACCGATGCGGGAGGATGCTCCGATACCACCGAAGAATCCTAACGGAACGGAGATGACCAATGCACATGGGCAGGAAACAATTAAGAAAATACAAGCACGGCTAATCCAGTTGGCCCAGCCGCCACCCAGAATCAATGGTGGAATTACGGCAAGCAATGCTGCTCCAATGGTAACCACCGGCGTGTAGTATTTTGCAAAACGGGTAATGAAGTTCTCCAGACGAGCCTTCTTGCTGCTGGCGTTCTCCACCAACTCCAAGATTTTGGCAACGGTAGAATCTTCATAAACCTTGGTAACACGGATTTTCAAGGTACCGTCCTGGTTCACGCAACCACTGATGACATCATCCCCAACGTTCACGCGACGAGGAACGGATTCACCGGTTAATGCAGAAGTATCTAAGAAGGAAGAACCTTCGGTAATGACACCATCCAGAGGGATTTTTTCTCCCGGTTTTACCACGATGATACTGTCAATGGCAACGTCGTCCGGATCTACTTCTTCTAAGACGCCGTCCACTTCTACGTTGGCATACTCCGGAGCGATACTCATCATATCGGAGATGGACTGGCGGGATTTACCTACCGCGTAGCTCTGGAATAACTCACCAATCTGATAGAAGAGCATGACTGCCATGGCCTCGGAAAATTCACCCATGGCAAAAGCGGCGAAGGTTGCCACCATCATCAGGAAGTTCTCATCGAAGACCTGTCCGTGTCGGATGTTGATGGCAGCCTTGCGGATGACATCATATCCGATAATCAGATACGGAATCACATAGATGATGAACTGTCCCCACCAAGGAATCGGTTCTAAGAATCCCAGGTGCTCTGCAATTAATAGGATAAAAAAGATTGCAAGTACGACAATGACCCGTCGTAACATTTTCTTTTGCTTTTTGTTCATATACAAGTCCTCCTGAATAGTGGAAAAGCGGCCGCAAGAGGCGACCGCTTGGTATCACGTATTAGGCGATTTCGATTTCGCAGTCCGGCTCTACCTTCTTGCATGCAGCAACGGCAGCAGTTAATAACTCATCGAACTGCTCTTCCGGTGCTTCTAAGGTGAACTTCTGAGTCATGAAATTCACGTTGGCATCGATGACACCCGGAATGTTCTTCACAGCTTCTTCCATCTTAGCTGCACAGTTTGCACAATCAACTTCGCATTTAAACTTCTTCTTCATAATATAATCTCCTTACTTACTCCTCAATATGTTCCTTGCCCTGTCCCATGATGGTGCGTACATGGTCGTCTGCCAAGGAATAAATCATCTGCTTGCCATCCCGACGTGCCTTCACCAGACCTGCGGTCTTAAGAATCTTCAGCTGGTGGGATACGGCGGACTGGGTCATGCCAAGACTCTCTGCCAGATCGCATACGCATATTTCATTGGAAAAAAGAGCGAATAGTATTTTGATTCGAGAGGAATCACCAAAGACCTTAAACAGTTCGGCCAAGTCATACATCTCATCCTCGTCCGGCATCTGGGAACGTACTACATTGACAACGTCGTTGTGTACGCAGGTCTCTTCGCAATGCTCTACATCTGCAACTGCCATGTTGTCCTCCTTTCCTCATATGAACATCTGAATGATTGTTCATATGTTCATTATAACAGAGAAACCCAGGAAGTCAACCACTATATCTTGGGGTGCGAAAACGTTTTAACCACGTTTCCTTGTATTATTTTTGAAAAAATTTACATATTTTTTGGTTTTGCCTCTTCCATTTTTCTTCCCTATGGTATATCATTGGTGATGTACAAGATGTTGTGTTCGACCGATCGATTTTGTTCTAGATTTTGTGATTTGTCTTGTAATTTCACTTTTTCCATTGAATTATTAGAAAACTAGAGAAGTTTTATAAATATAGAGGAGGAGTTTGGTTTGGAAACAAAAGATTTAGAAGTACGCACCCACATTATTAAGCGTAATGGCCGTGAGGTAGACTTCCAGAAGGAGAAGATTGTCAACGCTATCCGTAAGGCAAATGCGGAGATTGCCGGAATCCATCAGATGAACGATTTCCAGATTCAGGCAGTAGCTGACAAGATTGCCCGTCAGGTCGCTGAATCTTCCCATGCAGTGAACGTAGAGGATATCCAGGATATGGTTGAGACCGGTATCATGGAGATGCGTTGTTACGAGGTTGCCCAGAAGTACGTTCGTTATCGCTATAAGCGTGAGCTGTCCCGTAAGACCAACACCACAGACAATGGAATCCTTGCTCTCATTGACCAACTGAACGAAGAAGTGAAGCAGGAGAACTCTAACAAGAACCCGGTCATTAACTCTACCCAGCGTGATTACATGGCAGGCGAAGTTAGTAAGGATTTGACCCAGCGTGTGCTTTTGCCGGAAGAGATTACCAAGGCACATGAAGAGGGTATCATCCACTTCCATGATTCCGATTACTTCGCACAGCGTGAGCACAACTGTGATTTGATTAACTTAGAGGATATGTTGTGGAACGGAACCGTTATTTCCGAGACCATGATTGAGCGTCCACACAGCTTCTTTACTGCTTGTAACGTAACCACCCAGATTGTGGCTCAGGTTGCTTCCAACCAGTACGGCGGACAGTCCTTCTCTTTGTCACACTTGGCTCCGTTCGTTGACATCAGCCGTAAGAAGATTCGTGCCCAGGTAATCGCTGAGCGTGAAGAGTGCGGCGAAGCTATTGATGATAAGATTGTAGACAAGCTGACTGAGAATCGTCTGGAGACAGAGATCCGCAACGGTATCCAGACCATTCAGTACCAGTTGATTACCTTGATGACCTGTAACGGACAGGCTCCGTTCGTAACCATGTTCATGTATTTGGACGAGGTTCCGGAAGGCCAGACCAGAGAAGATCTTGCCAAGATTATCAAGGAAGTTCTTCTTCAGAGAATGCAGGGCGTGAAGAATGAGAAGGGTGTTTGGGTAACACCGGCATTCCCGAAGCTCATCTATGTTTTGGATGAGGACAATATTCATGAAGACTCACCTTACTTCTACTTAACCGAGTTGGCTGCCAAGTGTACCGCGAAGCGTATGGTTCCGGATTACATTTCCGCGAAGGTTATGAAGGAGTTGAAGGGTGGAGACCTCTACACCTGTATGGGTTGCCGTTCTTTCCTGACACCGGATCGTTTTACCGCTGCAGGCATCGGCAATATTGAGAAGCGTAAGAATTACCGCGAAGGCGAGCACCGTTACTACGGCCGTTTCAACCAGGGTGTTGTTACCATTAACCTGGTAGATGTTGCTTGTTCTTCCTATGGAGATATGGACAAGTTCTGGGCAATCTTAGAGGACCGCTTGGAGTTATGCCATCGTGCACTTCGTTGCCGTCATGAGCGTTTGCTTGGCACTGTATCCGATGTTGCTCCAATCTTGTGGCAGCATGGTGCATTGGCTCGTCTTGAGAAGGGTGAGACCATTGATAAGTTGTTATACAATGGATACTCTACGATCTCCCTTGGCTATGCCGGCTTAAGCGAGATGTGCTACCGTATGCTTGGTGTTTCTCACACCGATCCAATGGGCAAGGAATTTGCTCTGAAGGTTATGCAGAAGCTGAATGATAAGTGTGCTGAGTGGAAGGCTGCCGAGAATATTGATTATTCCGTATACGGTACTCCAATGGAATCCACTACCTACAAGTTCGCTAAGGCATTACAGAAGAGATTCGGTATCATTCCTCACGTTACCGACAAGAACTACATTACCAACAGCTATCACGTACATGTTACCGAGGAAATCGATGCATTCGACAAGCTGAAGTTCGAGTCCGAATTCCAGAAGTTGTCTCCGGGTGGAGCCATCAGCTACATCGAGGTTCCGAACATGCAGCATAACATTCCTGCAGTTATCTCTGTGATGAAGTTCATCTATGATAACATCATGTATGCAGAGCTGAATACCAAGAGCGATTATTGCGAGGTATGTGGTTATGACGGTGAGATTAAGATTGTAGAGGACAAGTCCGGTAAGCTGGTTTGGGAGTGCCCGAACTGCGGTAACCGTGACCAGGACAAGATGTCCGTTGCACGTCGTACCTGCGGCTACATCGGAACCCAGTTCTGGAACCAGGGACGTACCCAGGAGATTAAGGATCGTGTCCTTCATTTATAAGAAGCAATTGTAACGATAAGTTTTATGCCCTGCATCGCAATCCCGCGGTGCAGGGATTTTTTACCAAAAGGGGTGAGTGATTTGAACTATTCCGTAATTAAATATCATGACATCGCCAACGGTACCGGAGTGCGTACGGTGCTGTTCGTCTCCGGCTGCACCCACCATTGCAAGGGCTGTTTTCAGCCTCAGACCTGGGACTTCAATTATGGAGAACCTTTTACCGAGGAAGTAGCACAGCAAATCATCGATTCCTTGGATGATCCCTTCACCGAAGGACTGACGCTCTTAGGTGGAGAACCGATGGAGCCGGACAATCAGCGAGCATTGCTTCCTATGATTCGTAAGATTAAGAAGCTGCATCCGGAGAAGAATATCTGGTGCTATTCCGGCTATACTTACGAGACGGATTTGGCAGCGCCGGATGGCAAGGCTCATTGCGAGGTGACGGATGAACTGTTGGATACCTACGACATTCTTGTGGATGGAGAGTTCAAGCTGGAAGAAAAAGATATCTCTTTACAGTTTCGTGGAAGCCGCAATCAACGGATTCTGAACCTGAAGGAGTTGCGTGGCAACAAATAATCCATAGAAGATTCATAGGAAATACTTGCGTTTGGCTGTATTTCGAGTATTCTAATAGAGAAAACCACATTGCATGTAAAGTATGAGGAGAAAACATGACAACAGAACAGATGGCTTCCGAAATTGAGAAGTTAAAAAAAGAAAAGAACGCCGTCATCATGGCTCACTACTATGTCTATGATGAGGTGCAGGATGCTGCTGATTTCGTAGGTGATTCTTTTTTCTTAAGCCGTAAGGCAACGGAAATTGATGCAGATATCATCGTCTTATGCGGTGTTCGTTTCATGGGCGAGAGTGCGAAGGTATTGAATCCGGACAAGAAGGTATTGATTCCGGAGTATGCTGCAGACTGCCCAATGGCCCATATGGCAACCGTAGAGAGCGTTGCTGCCATGCGTGAGCAGTACGACGATTTGGCTGTGGTATGTTACGTGAATTCCACAGCAGAGTTGAAGGCAGTAAGTGATGTTTGTGTAACCAGTGCCAATGCGCTGAAGATTGTATCCCGTTTGCCACAGAAGAATATTTTCTTCATTCCGGACCAGAACTTGGCACATTTCATTGCAGACCAGTTACCGGAGAAGAACTTCATTTTCAATGACGGATATTGCCATGTTCATCATGCACTTACCCGTGAAGATATGTTGAAGGCCAAGGCCGAGCATCCGAATGCGCTTCTTTGCGTACATCCGGAGTGCAAGCCGGAAGTGACTGCAGAGGCAGATTATATTGGAAGCACAGCGGGCATTATTAATTATGTAACTGAGTCCGATGCCAAGGAATTCTTAATCGGTACCGAGCTTGGTGTATTGCATGAGCTGCATAAGCGTAATCCGGACAAGACCTTCTATCCGGCTGCCGAGATGCAGATTTGCCCTAATATGAAGAAGATTACCATGGAGAAGCTTCTCGCCACATTGAAGGAGGAGCAGCCTGAGATTATCTTAAGTGATGATCTTATGGAGAATGCGAAAGCACCAATGATGCGTATGCTGGAATTGGCGAAGTAGTATTAGAAAGAGACGAACATGAATAAGAAGTATGATGCAGTGATTGTGGGTTGCGGCGTTGCCGGATGCTTCACTGCGCTACACTTGCCGTCGGATTGGCAGATTCTTATGGTAACCAAGAGCGATATGGAAGAAAGCGATTCTTTCTTAGCCCAGGGTGGAATCTGTGTATTAAAAGATGACAAGGATTATGATGCTTTTTTTGAAGACACCTTGCGTGCCGGACATTACGAGAACCGTCGTGAATCTGTGGATATTATGATTCGTGAATCCCGTGGTGTCATTAACGAATTGATTGGATACGGCGTGGATTTTGAAAAAGAAAACGGACAGCTTCGCTATACCAGAGAAGCAGCTCATTCCACCAACCGTATTCTCTACCACGAAGATGTCACCGGACGGGAGATTACCAGTAAGCTCTTAGCGGCAGTGAAGAAATTATCCAATGTGACCTTGCTGGAACACACCACCATGATTGATATTCTCTGCCGGAACAATTCCTGTGACGGTGTGCTGTTACAGATGGAAGACGGCAGCTTAGAAGCGGTTTTCGGTGGACATATTATCTGGGCTTGCGGCGGTATCGGTGGTATCTACGAGAACTCCACCAATTATCCGCACTTGACGGGAGATGCCTTGGCATTATCCTTACGCCATGGCATTGAGTTGGAGCATATCAATTATGTTCAGATTCATCCGACCACCTTCTATACCGAGAAGAAGGAACGACGTTTCTTAATCTCTGAGTCGGTCCGGGGAGAAGGCGCTGTCCTATTGGATAAGAACGGCAACCGTTTTACCAATGAGTTATTGCCCCGGGATGTATTGACCGGTGAGATTCGCAAGCAGATGGCTAAGGACGGAACCAAGCACGTGTGGCTGAACATGATGGCCATTACGGATTTGGATATTACCAAGCGCTTCCCGAACATCTATCGCCATTGTTTGGAAGAGGGATATGACGTAACCAAGGAGTGGATTCCGGTGGTACCGGCCCAGCATTACTTCATGGGCGGTGTCCATGTGGATCGTTACAGTCATACTTCCATGCGCCACTTATATGCAGCCGGAGAGACTTGCTGCAACGGCGTACACGGACGGAATCGACTGGCTAGTAACTCCCTTTTGGAGAGTCTGGTTTTTGCCAAAAACGCAGCCCTTCGCATGTCTGAAATGGATACAGATCACAGCGGAGAACGCACACCGCGATTTGCGGATACCATCGACCTTCCTTTGGAAGAGTTACAGAAGGTTTATCGGATTGTTGCACGTATCGACAATCTGGAAGACTTTGCAGAGGAGAATAAGCAACTGATCTGGGACGAGATTCATCGCCTGGATGCAGAGTAAGGAGAAAAGATGACAGATATTACATTGAAGCTGAATGCAGATCCGTTGATCCTGCAGGCCTTAAGAGAAGATATTTCCAGCGAAGACGTTACCACCAATGCGGTAATGCCGGAGAAGAAGTTGGGTACCGTAGAGTTGATCTGTAAGCAGGACGGTATCATCGCCGGATTACAGGTATTCGAGCGTACGTTCCAGTTGTTGGATCCGGAGACCAAGGTAGAGTTCTATGCCAAGGACGGAGATGCTGTGAAGAACAAGCAGCTCTTAGCCAAGGTAACCGGTGACATCCGCGTGTTGTTATCCGGTGAGCGTACTGCGCTGAATTACCTGCAGCGCATGAGTGGTATCGCAACCTACACCAGAGGGGTTGCAGATCTTCTGGAAGGTACCAAGACCAAGCTGCTGGATACCCGTAAGACCACACCGAACAACCGTATCTTCGAGAAGTATGCGGTAACCGTTGGTGGCGGATACAATCACCGTTATAACTTATCCGACGGAGTTCTCCTGAAGGATAATCACATCGATGCAGCAGGTGGTGTGAAGAAAGCGGTTCTTGCAGCGAAGGCTTACGCACCGTTCGTTCGCAAGATTGAGGTTGAGGTAGAGAACATGGATATGGTTCGCGAGGCGGTAGAAGCCGGCGCAGACATCATCATGTTGGATAATATGAGTCACGAGCAGATGGCAGAGGCAGTTGCTTACATCGACGGACGTGCCGAGACCGAGTGTTCCGGTAACATTACCAAGGAGAACGTGAAGGCCATCACCGACATCGGTGTGGATTATGTATCTTCCGGAGCCTTAACACATTCCTCTCCGATCTTAGACGTATCCCTGAAGAATTTAAGAGTTTTATAAATGACGAAAGACCGCGATTTTGCGGTCTTTTTTCTTTGACTTTAAGGGTTTAAAGTGCTATAGTCAAGAAAAGTTTTTTGACTTTAGGGAAAAGAAAAAAAGAAAAAGTAAAAGGAGAAAAAGGATGAAAAAAAGATTACTGACAGGCTTACTCTGTGCATCTATGCTGGTGATGAGCATCACCGGATGTGGCGTAGATGCATCCCAACAGACAACTGCGGATGCTACCGGTTCCGAGACCGAAGAGCAGACGGTGGATGAAGCACCGGAGAAATATACCGTAGGTGTCGTTCAATTGGTACAGCATCCGGCATTGGATCAGGCCACAGAAGGTTTCCAGGACGCTTTGCGAGATAAGTTAGGTGACCAGGTGGAATTCGATGTTCAGAATGCTTCCGGCGATTCTGCCAATTGTAATACCATTGTGAATGGATTTGTTTCCAGTGAATATGATTTGATTATGGCCAATGCAACTCCGGCATTGCAGGCTGCTGTTTCCGGCACCACTACAATTCCGGTGGTTGGTACTTCTGTTACTGATTATGCAGTTGCATTGGATATTGCTACAGAGGATTGGACCGGCGCAACCGGCAGCAATGCCACCGGTGTATCCGATTTGGCACCATTGGACCAGCAGGCTGCTATGATGAAGGAATTGTTCCCGGATGCGAAGAAGGTTGGCATTCTGTACTGTTCTGCAGAGGCGAACTCCAAGTATCAGGCCCAGGTAATGACAGAGGAACTGGAGAAGCTTGGCTATACCGCAACTTCTTTTACATTCTCTGATACCAATGATGTTGCTACCGTTACCCAGACTGCATGTGCAGACAGCGATGTGATCTATATTCCTACTGACAACACAGCTGCAAGCTGTGCAGAGTTGATTGGTGGTGTTGTGGTCCCGGCAGGTGTTCCGGTACTGGCAGGTGAAGAGGGTATCTGCAAGGCTTGTGGTGTAGCAACTCTGACCATTAGCTATTATGATGTGGGATATCTTGCAGGCGAGATGGCTTATGAGATTCTTGTGAACAAGGCAGATCCTGCAACCATGAATATTAAGTATGTAGATGAAGTGAAGAAGGAATACAATGCCACATTGGCAGAGACCTTCGGCGTAGAGATTCCTTCCGATTACGCAGCAATTAAGACCGAGGAGTAATAGGCAATGACACTCGTATCATTATTGAATCGTATGCCCGGCGATGTTGCCATTGGAATTATCTGGGGCATCATGGCTTTGGGTGTATATCTCACCTTTCGTATTTTGAATTTTGCAGATTTGACAGTAGACGGATCCTTTGCTACCGGCGGCGCAGTGGCAGTCGTTCTGATTACCTCCGGTGTTCCGTATCCGGTGGCAATGGCAGCTGCTTTTGCTGCAGGTCTGGTGGCCGGACTTTGCACCGGTTTACTTCATACCCTGCTTGGAATTCCGGATATTCTCTCCGGTATCCTGATGCAGTTGGCGTTGTATTCTGTGAATATCTTTTTGCTGGGCGGCGCCAACAAGTCCATTGGCGTAGGCAAGTATAATCTCTGTGTTTCCATGCTGGCAGTCAGCATCAGTATTGTAATGGAGATTATCATTGCGGCAGTGATCATTGGCGTGATGTATTGGTATTTTGGTACCGAACAGGGAAGTGCCATTCGTGCAACGGGTAACAATCCTGCTATGAGCCGTGCCCAGGGCATTAACATTGGCCTGATGAAAGTCATTGCACTTGCACTGAGCAATGGAATGGTTGCATTGGCCGGTTCTCTCATGGCACAGTTGAATGGATTTACCGACGTAGGTATGGGCCGTGGTGCCATTGTTATTGGATTGGCAGCGGTCATCATTGGAGAAGTAGCTTGCCATACCCTGTTTCGCAAGCGTACGAACTTCATGCTGCGTCTGGTGTTCGTCATCATCGGCGGTGTGATTTACTATATGGTGATGGGATTCATTTCTTGGTTACGAGTTCCGACAGACGGTCTGAAATTATTTACGGCCCTCATTGTGGCTGCATTCTTGGCAGTACCATATCTGAAAGGCAAGGCAAGCAGTTCCTTCCGGAAAGCTGGCCGGAGAGGGGCGGATGATTTATGATTCAGATTAAAAATATTTACAAGACATTTAACCCGGGAACCATCAATGAGAAACGGGCGCTAAACGGCGTTAGCCTTACATTGGAGGACGGGGATTTCGTAACGGTCATCGGCGGTAACGGTGCAGGTAAGTCCACGCTTTTGAATGCCATTGCAGGTGTTTGGCCGGTGGATGAAGGAAGCATCTATTTTGATGATGTGAATGTAACCGGATTGTGTGAATATCGTCGTGCCAAGTATTTGGGACGAGTATTCCAGGATCCCATGACCGGTACCGCAGCGGATATGCAGATTGATGAGAACTTAGCGCTTGCTGCCCGTCGCGGCAAGCATCGTTTATGGGGCTGGGGTATTACCACTGCAGAGCGACAGGAGTACAAGAAGCTGTTACAGTCCTTGGACTTGGGCTTGGAAGACCGTATGACGGCTAAGGTGGGCCTCTTGTCCGGTGGACAGCGCCAGGCATTGACCCTTCTGATGGCAACCTTGCAGAAGCCGAAGATGCTGCTTCTGGATGAGCATACCGCAGCGCTGGATCCGAAGACTGCTGCTAAGGTTCTTGCAACCACAGATCGTATTGTGGAAGAACATGGCCTGACTACGATGATGGTAACCCACAACATGCGTGATGCCATCGCCCACGGCAATCGTCTCATTATGATGGACGAGGGACGTATTATCTTAGATATCCGTGGGGAAGAGAAGAAGCGCTTAACCATCGAAGACTTATTGCATAAGTTCGAGGAGGTCTCCGGTGAAGAATTTACCAACGACCAGGCAATTCTTTCCAAATAATAGGAATTACGAAGACATCGACCGATTCTGGCCGGTGTCTTTTTTCATTGTTTGCAATCAATTCTAAAAAAATTCTAAAGGAATTGTGAAAAGAAAATGAAACTGTAGGCGGTGCTATTGCTTTTAAAATCTAGGTTTTCTATAATGTCACTATGTAAAAAAGTCTAAAAATGAGACATACGCTATCTTCTTTTTCAAAAGATACTTGCGTTGTTTGGAGGATATTATGAACGAAAACGATCAGAATCAAAATGGTCAGGGAAAGAATGATAAGAACAATAAGTTTCGCCAGCCGATTCTTCTGTTCGTATTGTTTTCACTGATTGCGCTGTTTGTGACCAGCTATGTGTACAACACCGCCGGAGGTTCTACCCGCCAGGAAATCACCTATACCCAGTTCTGGGAGTTGGTTGAGGACGAACAGGTGAAGTCGGTAGAGTTCGATGGCAATCAGATTGAGATTACCCTGAAGGAAGACTCGGATTTTACTGCATCGGAGGAAGATAAGAAGGTCCAGGAAGCTTATTACAAGAGCACCGGCCAGAAGATGGAAGTGACCTATCATACCGGTTACATCTCCGATGAGGATTTGATTAAGACATTGAAGGATAAGGGCGTGGAGATTAGCCGTGGCAATTCCGACAGTACCACTTCCTTAATCTATAACATTTTAAGTTTGGTAGTTCCGTTGGCAATTCTTTGGATTATCTTCGGACTTCTGATGCGCCGTATGGGCGGCGGTGCCATGGGTGTTGGTAAGAGCAATGCCAAGGTATACGTAGAGAAGTCCACCGGCGTTACCTTCAAGGATGTTGCCGGACAGGACGAGGCCAAGGAATCTTTACAGGAAGTAGTTGATTTCCTTCACAATCCGCGGAAGTATTCCAAGATTGGTGCGAAGTTGCCGAAGGGTGCCTTGCTTGTAGGCCCTCCGGGAACCGGTAAGACTTTGCTTGCTAAGGCAGTTGCCGGAGAAGCAGGCGTCCCGTTTTTCTCTCTAGCGGGATCTGACTTCGTAGAGATGTTCGTGGGTGTAGGTGCATCCCGTGTCCGTGATTTGTTCAAGGAAGCCCAGAAGGCTGCGCCTTGTATTATTTTCATCGATGAGATTGATGCCATTGGTAAGAGCCGAGATACCAGATTCGGTGGCGGTAACGATGAGCGTGAACAGACATTGAACCAGTTGTTGGCAGAGATGGATGGTTTCGATACATCCAAGGGTCTGTTAATCCTGGCAGCTACCAACCGTCCGGAAGTCTTGGATAAGGCGTTGCTTCGTCCGGGACGTTTCGACCGTCGTATCATCGTAGATCGTCCGGATCTGAAGGGACGTTTGGAAACCTTGAAGGTACATGCCAAGGATGTTGCTATGGATGAGACCGTAGACTTGGATGCAATGGCACTTGCCAGTGCAGGCTTGGTTGGTTCCGACCTTGCCAACATCATCAATGAGGCTGCCATCAATGCCGTAAAGCATGGCCGTAACAGCGTGAACCAGGATGACCTCTTCGAAGCCTTCGAATTGGTTGCTGTAGGTGGCAAGGAGAAGAAGGACCGTGCCATGAGTGACAAGGAGCGTAAGATCGTATCCTATCACGAAGTAGGACATGCATTGGTATCCGCACTCCAGAAGAACTCCGAACCGGTACAGAAGATTACCATCGTGCCTCGTACCATGGGCGCGTTGGGTTATACCTTGCAGACACCGGAAGAGGAGAAGTTCCTTGAGACCAAGGATGAATTGTTAGCGAAGATTATTACTTACATGGGTGGACGTGCTGCAGAGGACGTTACCTTCGGAAGCTACACCAGTGGTGCGGCCAACGATATTGAGAATGCAACCAACATTGCAAGAGCCATGGTGACCAGATTCGGTATGTCCGAGCGATTCGGCATGATGGGACTTGCAACGGTGGAGAGCCAGTACTTGGAGGGACGTGCTTCCCTGAACTGTGGCGAGGCAACAGCAGCTGCCATCGACGAAGAGGTACTTTCCATCATCACATCCAGCTACAACAAGGCTGTAGAGCTGTTGCGTGAGCACCAGGATGTATTGAACAAGATTTCCGAGTATCTCTATGAGAAAGAAACGATTACCGGTAAAGAATTCATGAAGATGTTCCGTGAACTCACCGGCATTCAGGGCGAAGAGGATGAGCAGGATGCTACCTCGGAAGCTAGCGGTGAGACAGAGGACAACATCTTCGTAGAGGAAGAAGTATAAATGTTTCACATTGAAGAAGAACTTGCTAAACTCCCGGATCAGCCGGGAGTTTACATTATGCACGATGCCAACGATACCATCATCTATGTGGGCAAGGCCAGAAGTCTGACGAAGCGGGTACATCAGTATTTCCAGCCCAGTCATGACGAGGGCCTTCGCAAGAAGCAGATGGTAGCCAACATTGATCATTTTGAGTACATTGTCACGGACTCCGAATTGGAAGCCCTTGTTTTGGAATGCAATCTGATTAAAGAGCATCGTCCGAAATACAATACCATGTTGCGGGATGACAAGACTTATCCCTATATCAAAGTGACTCTGGGGGAGCCGTTCCCAAGGGTCCTTTTTTCGCGTCAGATGAAAAAGGACCGCAGCAAATATTTTGGGCCATTTACCAGCGCCGGGGCGGTGAAGGATACTATCGACCTGGTACATAAAATCTATCATCTTCGCACCTGCAACAAGAAGTTCCCGGAAGCTATCGGCAAGGATCGCCCGTGTCTGAACTATCATATGAAGCAGTGCCCGGGGGTCTGCCAGGGTTATATCTCCGAAGCGGAATACCGGAAAAATGTAGAGGGTGCCATTGATTTTCTAAACGGCAATTACCAGCCGGTGGCCAAGATGTTAGAAGGCAAAATGCAGGAAGCGGCAGAGGCTATGGAGTTTGAGAAGGCTGCTTCTTATCGTGATCTCTTACAGAGTGTGATGGCCTGCATTCAGAAGCAGAAAATTACCAACTCCGATGGGGAGGACAAGGATATCGTTGCAATTGCAACGTCCGAGGAAGATGCAGTGGTACAGGTTTTCTTCATCCGTAATGGTAAGATGATTGGCAGAGACCATTTCTTCCTGAACGTACGGGTGGACGACGATGCAGCGGGACTTTTGGAAGCCTTTTTGCAGCAGTTCTATTCCGGGACTCCGTTCATTCCGAGAGAGGTTATTGTCCAGGAAGAGTTGGAAGAGGCAGAGACCATAGAAGCATGGCTGTCGGAGAAGCGGGGGAGCAGAGTCTATATTCATACACCGAAGAAAGGCGCCAAGGAACAGCTGGTAGAGCTGGCCTTGAAGAATGCCCAGATGGTCTTGGACCAGGACAAGGAGCGCATCAAGAAGGAAGAGGGCCGTACCATCGGCGCCATGAAGGAAATCGCAGAACTCATTGGCCTTCCACGTATCGATCGCATGGAGGCATACGATATTTCCAATACCAACGGTTTCGAATCGGTGGGTTCTATGGTGGTCTTCGAACGAGGCAAGCCACTGCGCAGCGATTACCGGAAGTTCAAGCTGAAGACCATCACCGGACCGGATGACTACGGCTCCATGCGGGAAGTACTTACCAGACGCTTCAAACATGGACTTGCGGACCGGGAGAATGCGGTGGAAGCCAACAGTTTTACCAAGTTCCCAGATGTCATCATGATGGACGGTGGCCGAGGCCAGGTGAACATTGCATTGGAGGTGTTACAGGACTTGAACCTGCACATTCCGGTATGCGGTATGGTCAAGGATGATCACCATCGAACCCGCGGATTGTATTATCAGAACGTGGAGATTCCGATTGATAAAGGCTGTGAGGGATTCAAGCTCATTACCCGTTTACAGGACGAGGCCCATCGCTTCGCAATCGAGTATCACCGTTCCTTGCGAGGCAAGGCCCAGACCAAGAGCTTCTTAGACGATATTCCGGGTATCGGACCTGCCAGACGAAAAGCACTTATGCGGCACTACGCCAGTGCAGAAGATATGGGTGCTGCCACGGTGGAGGATTTGGCTGCGGTAGAGTCCATGAATACGGAAGCGGCCCAGGCAGTCTATGACTATTTTCACAAGGATTTTGACAACCAATAGAAATCATATAAAATAGGAGTGTATCTTACGCTACAAGGAGGGTTATCACATGGCAGATGGGGCAAAATTATCAAAAATTGCAGAGAATCTGAAGCTTAAGAATTTTACGGAATCCATTGACTTAGAGAAGATTGAGATTAAGGTTGCGGACGTTAACCGTCCGGCATTACAGTTACATGGATTTTTTGATTATTTCCAGTCAGACCGTATCCAGATTATCGGAATGGTTGAGTGGAGTTACTTACAGGGTAAGTCCGAGGCGGACCGGGTAGCAGCTTTTGAGAAACTGATTTCCTACGAGGTGCCTTGTGTTATTTTCTGCCGTGAGTTCGTTCCGGAGCAGTCCTTCTTAGAACTTGCTGAGAAGAGGGGTGTGGCACTTCTTGGAACCGAGCGTGGAACCTCTGAGTTCGCAGCAGAGCTGATCTATACCTTAGGTTATGAGTTAGCACCAATCACCACCATTCACGGTGTATTGGTTGATGTATACGGCGAGGGTCTTTTGATCACCGGTGAGAGTGGAATCGGTAAGAGCGAGGCTGCATTGGAGCTGGTAAGACGTGGTCATCGTCTGGTGGCGGACGACGTGGTAGAGATTCGTCGTGTCAATACCGACACCTTGGTTGGAACCGCACCGGCAGTTACCAAGCACTTAATCGAGTTGCGCGGTATCGGTATCATCGATGTAAAGAGCTTATTCGGTGTAGAGTGTGTCAAGGATCGCCAGAACATCGGCTTCGTTATTAAGCTGGAAGATTGGAAAAAAGAAAAAGAGTACGACCGTATCGGTCTCAAAGATGAATATATTGATATCCTGGGCAAGCAGGTGGTATGCCACTCCCTGCCGATTCGTCCGGGTCGTAACTTAGCAGTCATCTGTGAAACTGCAGCTGTTAACTTCCGTCAGAAGAAGATGGGCTACAACGCCACAGAAGAATTATATCGTCGTGTTCAGGAGAACATGGCCAACAATAAGTAAGAATCAGGAGGAACATTGATATAATGGAACGCGAAAACGCATGGAAGAAATATCCGGCAGGCAAAAAGAGACAGGCAGTCATGGACTATGCCGAAGGCTATCGTAAGTTCTTGTCTGAGTGCAAGACTGAGCGTGAGTGCAATGACTACTTCGTAAAAGAAGCTCTGGCAAATGGATTTAAGAATTTGGAAGATGTCATCGCAGGCAACAAGAAGCTGAAGGCCGGCGACAAGGTATTCCTGTCCAACTATGGTAAGGGCCTTGCGATGTTTGTTATCGGTAAAGAGCCTTTGGAGAAGGGTATGAACATCTTAGGTGCTCACATCGATTCCCCACGTATGGACTTGAAGCAGAATCCTTTATATGAAGATACCGATATGGCATTGTTGGATACCCACTATTACGGTGGTGTGAAGAAGTATCAGTGGGTAACCATCCCGTTGGCACTTCACGGTGTCATTGTGAAAAAAGACGGCACCAAGGTGGTAGTGAACGTTGGTGATAAGCCGGAAGACCCGGTATTCGGAGTAAGCGATTTGTTGATCCACTTATCCGCAGACCAGTTGGATAAGAAGGGTGCGAAGGTTATTGAAGGTGAGCAGTTAGATGTGCTCATCGGAAGCATTCCGCTTGGTGAGAAGGATAAGAAGGACGAGAAGGTAAAAGAGGCTGTAAAGGCGAACGTTCTTGAAATCCTGAAGAAGGAATACAAGATTGAGGAAGAGGATTTCCTCTCTGCAGAAATTGAAGTAGTTCCTGCAGGGGATGCCCGTGACTACGGTTTTGACCGCAGTATGATTATGGGTTACGGCCATGATGACCGTGTATGTGCATACCCATCTTTCTGGGCAATGGTAGATACCAAGGCCGGTGATCGTACTTACGCATGCCTGTTGGTAGATAAGGAAGAGATTGGTAGCGTTGGTGCAACCGGTATGGAATCCAGATTCTTCGAGAATACCGTTGCAGAGTTGATGAACGCATTGGGACAGTATTCTGAGCTTGGTGTACGTCGTGCACTTGCCAACTCCAAGGCATTGTCTTCTGATGTTAGTGCTGCATACGATACCAATTTTGCATCTGCATTCGAGAAGAAGAACGCTGCTTACTTCGGCCGTGGACTTGTATTCAACAAGTACACCGGTGCAAGAGGTAAGTCCGGTTCTAACGATGCCAGCGCTGAGTACGTTGGAGAAGTTCGTCGCATTATGGATGATGCCAAGGTATCCTTCCAGACTGCAGAGCTTGGTAAGGTTGATCAGGGCGGCGGCGGAACCATCGCTTACATCCTTGGTAACTATGGAATGCGCGTCATCGACAGCGGTGTTGCCGTATTGAATATGCATGCACCATGGGAAATCATCAGCAAGGTAGACTTGTATGAAGCATATCTTGGCTACATTGCATTTTTGAAGAAGGCTTAATATGGAAGTAACGATTGCACAAATCGACAACTTAAAAGCAATTATGACCACAGGCTCCTTTGTTACAAAGGAGCCTATGGCACGTCATACCACCTTTCGTGTCGGCGGCGAAGCAGATGTATTCGTAGAGCCAACCAAAGAGGAAGTGCCGGCAATTATAGAATATTGTCGCAAGGAAGAGATTCCGGTGACGGTTATTGGTAACGGAAGCAATCTTTTGGTGGGAGATAAGGGCATTCGTGGCATGGTACTCTGCATTGGCAAAGGCATGAGTGATGTAACGGTGGAAGGCGATGTAATTACTGCCGGAGCCGGCGCGTTGTTATCCAAGGTGGCTGCAGCGGCAAGAGATGCGTCCTTAACCGGTATGGAATTCGCAGCAGGTATTCCGGGAAGCTTAGGCGGTGCAGTGGTAATGAACGCCGGTGCTTATGGCGGAGAGATGAAGGACATCCTTTTGGATGTTACGTATCTAACGGCAGAAGGCGAGATTGTAACCGTACCTGCTACAGAGTTAGACTTATCCTATCGTCACAGTGCCATTATGGACATGCCGGGCAGTGTGGTATTAGAAGCCCGGATTCGCTTAGAGAAGGGCGATAAGGAAGCAATCCAGGCCAAGATGTCAGAGCTTGCTGCCAAGCGAGTGGAGAAGCAGCCTTTGAACTTCCCGAGCGCAGGCAGTACCTTCAAGCGTCCGGAGGGATATTTTGCAGGCAAGCTCATTGAAGATGCAGGGCTTCGGGGATTTACCATGGGCCATGCACAGGTGTCCGAGAAGCATTGCGGATTTGTAGTGAATCTCGGTGGCGCAACTGCGGCAGAGATTCGCAGTTTAATGGAAGAAGTAACCAAGAGAGTACGGGAGAACTCCGGTGTGGAATTGGTTCCGGAGGTTCGATTTGTAGGAGAGTTTGAATGAAACTTTTGATTCTGACCGGAATGTCCGGTGCCGGCAAGCATACTGCTTTTAAAATCTTAGAAGACTTCGGATACCGTTGCGTCGACAATCTGCCGGTGGAGCTCTTAAAGAGCTTTGTAGAATTGAATCACGAGAACGGTGATGAGGAACCGGTTGCGGTAGGTATTGATGTCCGCGGTGGCGCATCCATGGATTTGCTTCGCCAGGTGCTTCCGGAGTTGGAAGCAGACGGCATGAAGTTCGAGATTCTGTTTTTGGATGCAGAGGATGTGGTGCTGGTAAAGCGCTACAAGGAGACTCGCCGTACCCATCCCCTATCCGGAGCCACCAGTATCTATACCGGCATTGCGGAAGAACGGGAGCGTGTGCAGTTCCTTCGGGACCGTGCGGACTATATTGTAGATACCAGTCATCTTCTGACCAGAGAGCTTCGGGCAGAGTTACAGAAGATTTTTATCGATCAGGATGACTACAGGAATCTGTTTGTGACGGTGATGTCCTTCGGATTCAAGTATGGAATTCCACAGGATGCGGACTTGGTATTTGACGTGCGCTTCCTTCCGAATCCTTACTACATTGCGGAGCTTCGTCCTCTGACCGGTAATGATGAAGCCATCCAGAACTTCGTCATGCAGAACGACGACGGTCCGGAGTTCGCAGACAAGCTGGAAGAGATGATTCGCTTCCTGATTCCACGCTACATTGATGAGGGCAAGAACCAGCTGGTGATCTGTTTCGGATGTACCGGTGGTAAGCATCGCTCCGTAACCATGGCTAATGAGTTATATAATCGTCTGAAGGATTCCGCCGCTTACGGAATTCGTGTCGAGCATCGTGATATCGACAAGGACGCCAAACGAGGAAAGTAACATGTCTTTTTCCGGAGATATCAAAGCAGAGCTGGTGGAAGAATTTCCGAAAAGCCGTCATTGCCAGATTGCGGAATTAGCCGCATATGTGGCTTTTTTAGGTAACTTTCACAAAAAAGACGGAAAATTGCGTTTTTCTTTGGAGACCGAGAACCCGAATATACAGCGAAAATGCTTTACTTTGCTAAAAAAATTGGATACTATAACAAGGTATGACGCAGGTATTATCGAAGAGGATGCCGAAGGAATGCGGACCATGCTGAAGATGGAGAATGCCACCACGCCGGTGGACGGACTGCTGTTACAACAGCAATGTTGTAAGCGAAGTTTTATCCGGGGTGCTTTTTTAGCGGCAGGCTCTATGAGTGATCCCAACAAGGCATATCATTTTGAGATTGTCTGCGACAATGCGCCTCTGGCAGAACAGCTAACAGACGTTCTGAATGTCTTTGAGCTGGATGCCAAGATTGTAGAACGCAAGAACCATTACGTGGTCTACATCAAGGAAGGCGAGCAGATTTCTACGGTTCTGGGCTTGATGGGAGCCAATCGTGGAGTACTGGATTTCGAGAATGTCCGAGTGATGAAGGACATGCGCAACGCAGTGAACCGCAAGGTGAATTGTGAGACCGCCAACATCAGTAAGACGGTGAACGCCGCCGTACGACAGTTGGAGGATATCCGATTCATTGATGAAGCAGTGGGACTTGATACCCTCTCTTCCAACTTGCAGGAGATTGCCCAGGTGCGCCTGGAGAATCCGGATACTCCGTTGAAGGATTTAGGGAATCTTCTCGATCCGCCGGTGGGAAAATCTGGAGTGAATCATCGTCTGCGTAGAATCAGCGAGATTGCAGACCGGCTCAGAGAAGAAAGGTTTCAGGAGGATTTATCATGAGAAAAGATGTTGTTATTCGTATGTCCGACTCTATGGAGGCAACACCAATCGCACATCTGGTTCAGCTTGCAAATCAGTTCAACAGTAGAGTTTATTTTGAGATGGATACCAAGAAGGTAAATGCTAAGAGCATCATGGGTATGATGAGCTTGGTATTGGCTTCCGGCGCTACCGTTACCATCGATGCTGAGGGTGACGACGAGCAGACAGCAGTTAGCGCTTTGGAGGATTTCTTGTCCAAATAGAATGGAGAATACAATGGGAAAGAAGCTTCTTTTCATTTATAATCCACATTCCGGTAAGGGATTGATTCGCAATTACCTTGCAGATATCGTGGATACTATGGTGAAGGCAGGATTCGAAGTTACGATTTATCCTACCCAGGCACCGGCGGATGCAACCCGTAAGGTGCAAGAGGAAGCCTCCCGATATGATCGGATCGTTTGCAGCGGCGGCGACGGTACCCTAGATGAAGTGGTAACCGGTATGATGTCCTTGCAACAGCGCGTTCCGATTGGCTACATTCCGGCCGGAAGTACCAATGATTTCGGTAATTCCTTAGGAATCGATAAAGATATGCGAAGAGCTGCGGAGATTGCAGTCAACGGACGCCCATATCCAGTGGATATCGGGCGTTTTAATAAAGACAATTTTGTCTACGTGGCAGCCTTCGGTATTTTTACGGAAGTATCCTATGCAACCAGTCAGGATCTGAAGAATGCATTGGGACATGTAGCCTATTTGTTGGAGGCAGTGAAGCAGCTTACGGATATTCCATCCTTCCGCATGCAGGTAGAATACGACGGCAACATGATCTATGATGAATTCATCTACGGCATGATTACCAATACTAAGTCTGTTGGTGGTATGAAGGGTATTATCCCGGGAGCCATCGATTTACAGGACGGTGTATTTGAGGTGACTTTGATTCGCACACCGAAGACACCGATTGATTTAACAGATATTGTGAACTTCCTCTTGGGTAATTCCAAGGAGTCGGAGTTCGTCTATTCCTTCCAGACCGGTGAGCTGAAGTTCACCGCTGCAGAGCAGGTGCCGTGGACTTTGGACGGCGAGTTCGGAGGAGCCCACGAAGTAGTGAATGTGAAGAACATGCACGAAGCTGTGGAAATTATGGTAGAATAGGGACTTTTTGTTGAATCCATAGACCTGTTTATTATATAATACAGGCGTAGTGCGAATGTGACCCCTCGTGGGGGTTAAGAAAATAAGGAGGATATGTTAATGTTAGTATCTGCAAAAGAGATGCTGAACAAGGCTAAGGCTGGACATTACGCAGTTGGTCAGTTCAACATCAACAACTTAGAGTGGACAAAGGCTGTTCTTTTGACCGCACAGGAGTGCAACTCTCCGGTTATTCTTGGTGTATCTGAGGGTGCTGGTAAGTACATGACAGGTTTCAAGACCGTTGCTGCTATGGTTAAGGCAATGGATGAAGAGCTTGGAATTACTGTTCCTGTAGCACTTCACTTAGATCATGGTACATACGAAGGATCTAAGAAGTGTATCGAGGCAGGATTTACTTCTATCATGTTCGACGGTTCTCATTATGCAATTGACGAGAACGTTGAGAAGACTACTGAGTTAGTTAAGTTAGCTCATGACAACGGAATTTCCATCGAGGCTGAGGTTGGTTCCATCGGCGGCGAGGAAGACGGCGTTATCGGTATGGGTGAGTGTGCTGATCCTGATGAGTGCAAGCGCGTAGCTGATCTTGGTGTTGATATGCTTGCAGCTGGTATCGGTAACATCCACGGTGTATATCCGGAGAACTGGGCAGGACTTCAGTTCGACGTATTGGATGCAATCCAGCAGAAGACCGGCGCTATGCCATTGGTACTTCATGGTGGTACCGGTATTCCGGATGACATGATTAAGAAGGCTATTGACCTTGGAGTTTCCAAGATCAACGTTAACACAGAGTGCCAGTTATCTTTCGCTGCTGCTACTCGTGAATATATCGAGGCTGGCAAGGATCAGCAGGGCAAGGGATTCGATCCTAGAAAGCTTCTTGCTCCTGGTACCGAGGCTATCAAGGCTAAGGTTAAGGAGAAGATGGAACTTTTCGGTTCTGTTGGAAAGGCCTAAGAGTAATACTTGAAGGGTGTTCCATATTTCATTTGGAACACCCTTTTATTGTAAAAGAGAGAGGAAACAACGTTGGAAGAGATTAAGAACGAATACTACAATGTAGCCGATATTTTTGGTGAGAACGTATTTAACGATGCGACGATGCGTGAGCGTCTCCCGAAGAAGACCTACCAGAAATTAAAAGAGACCATTCGCGAGGGTCGGGAGTTGGACCTTGAGACTGCGGATGTGGTTGCTCATGAGATGAAGGAATGGGCCATTGAGAAGGGTGCAACCCATTACACCCATTGGTTCCAGCCGCTGACCGGTGTAACAGCTGAGAAGCATGATTCTTTCATTACAGCACCAATGTCCAATGGTAAGGTCTTGATGAGCTTTTCCGGTAAGGAACTCATTAAGGGAGAACCTGACGCATCTTCGTTTCCGAGTGGTGGATTGCGTGCAACCTTCGAGGCAAGAGGATATACAGCTTGGGATTGTACCTCTCCTGCATTCGTTCGACAGGATGCTGCAGGTGCAACACTGTGCATTCCAACGGCATTCTGCTCTTTTACCGGTGAAGCATTAGACCAGAAGACTCCATTGCTTCGTTCTATGGAAGCAATCAATAAGCAGTCTCTTCGTCTGGTTCGTTTATTCGGCAACACCACTTCTCATCGTGTGACACCATCCGTTGGTGTAGAGCAGGAGTACTTCATCATTGATCGTAAGAACTTCCTGGCACGTAAGGATTTGGTTTATACCGGACGTACCTTAATCGGAGCAATGCCTCCGAAGGGTCAGGAGATGGACGATCACTACTTCGGTGCTATCCGTGAGCGTATTGCTGCGTTTATGAGGGACGTAAATACGGAGTTATGGAAGCTTGGCGTATCTGCCAAGACCCAGCATAACGAAGTTGCTCCGGCACAGCATGAGTTGGCTCCAATCTATGCTGAGGCTAACGTAGCAGTCGATCACAACCAGTTGATTATGGAGACTCTGAAGAAGGTGGCTTATCGTCACGGTTTACAGTGCTTACTCCATGAGAAGCCATTCAAGGGTGTGAACGGATCCGGTAAGCATGACAACTGGTCTTTGGTTACTGATGACGGAATTAACCTTTTAGAGCCGGGTAATACCCCACACGATAACATCCAGTTCTTACTGGTTCTTGCTTGTATTTTACGTGCAGTAGATGATCATGCGGATCTTCTTCGTGAGTCTGCTGCTGATGTTGGCAATGATCATCGTCTTGGTGGAGACGAGGCACCGCCATCCGTTATCTCTGTATATCTTGGTGAGCAGTTACAGGACGTGCTGAACCAGTTAATCAGCACCGGCGAAGCTACCCACAGTATTAAGGGACAGAAGTTGGATACCGGTGTTAAGACTTTGCCGGATTTCCTGAAGGACGCAACGGACCGGAACCGTACGTCACCGTTTGCATTTACCGGTAACAAGTTCGAGTTCCGTATGGTTGGTTCCGAGGATTCTGTCGGTGAGCCGAACATCGTATTGAACACCATCGTTGCTGAGGCATTCTCCGATGCATGCGATGAGTTAGAGAAGGCAGAGGATTTTGATTCTGCTGTTCATGATTTGATTAAGAAGCTTCTGAATGAGCATCAGCGTATCGTCTTCAACGGCAACGGATATTCTCCGGAGTGGGCTGCTGAAGCCGAGAAGCGTGGACTTGCCAACATCACCAATATGGTGGATGCAATTCCGGCACTGACCACAGAGAAGTCTGTGGCATTATTTGAGAAGTTCAACGTATTCAGCCGTACTGAGCTGGAGTCCCGTGCAGAGATTGAGTACGAGATCTACTCCAAGAAGCTGAATATTGAAGCTAAGACCATGATTGACATTGTTCGCAAGTTAATCATTCCGGCAACCATTCGCTACACCACAGCCCTGGCTACCTCGATTAACCAGGTGAAGGCTGCTTGTGATGCGGATGTTAGTACACAGACCGAGATGCTCCTTGAGGTTTCTGACCTCTTAAGCGAGACTCGTATTCAGTTAGCGAAGTTAGAGGATGCCCAGAAAGAGGGCGCAACCATGGAGAACGGTGCAGAGCGTGCGAAGTTCTACCGTGACCATGTGGCTACTGCGATGGCAGATCTTCGTAAGCCAGTGGATAGCTTGGAGATGCTGGTTGATAAGGAAATGTGGCCGATGCCTTCTTATGGCGATATGATTTTCGAAGTGTAAGTGATACCACGCCGCAGGAATTGATTGCAATCAATCCCTGTGGCGTTCTATTTTAACAATTCTTCTTACGATATGTACTCGGAGAAGATCCCATAACTTTTTGAAAGACTTTTGTATAGTAGTTGCCATCAGAGAAGCCGCAGGATTCGGCGATTTCGGAGATGGGAGCGTCGGTTTCTGTGAGTAACGCACAGCTCTTCTCAATACGGTAATTCTGGATGAAGGAGAAGAGGGATGTGCCCATGACCTTCTTAAATACCCGGGAGCATTCGCTACGGCTTAAGTGTGCGGCAGTGGCAACGTCGTCGAGGGTGATATGGTCAGTGTAATGTTCTTCGACGTATGAAATCATCAATCGAATCTGTTCGAAATTGCGACGCTGCTGTAGTCCGACTTTTTCGTTCAACGATATATGTTGGAATAATAGCTGCCATATCTGCATCATTTGCTGGATCACGTGCCACTCAAAGTCCTTTGCCTGGGACTCATAGCATGCAATCGTGGTTAGCAGGTGTTCTTTTACCTCTTGATGCCAGTCTTCACTTCCGTCCAGATGCAAGGATGATACACCACTTCGCTCCGTAATGGGGGTCACATACTTTTCTTGAATTAAGCTTCCTTCGAAGCCGTAGATGAGCTTCGGGAGGAAGGTGACCGCAATATATTCACAATCACTTTCTTCCCACTGGTGACCTTCGTGGAGGGTACTCTGGTTTCCAAAGAGCACATCACCGGCCTTCAGATGGTATGTCTTGTCATTGATAGAGTAGAGCATCTCGCCGGATACCACGTATGTGAGCTCTATCTCTGGGTGCCAATGCCACAGGAAGGATGCAGTTTCATAATTGGACAGGCGTTCATGGCTGACTAATATAGGAAACCCGAATCCGCCGTGCTCTTTCTTTTCTTTTTGTAAATCATCGGTAATAATCTGCATGATGAATCTCCTTTGCACAATATTTTACTAATTTAGAGCAACATCTTCAATGTACTTTTTCTATGAATCTCCTATACTAGAATTATCAATTGATTCGTTTATGAAGGAGAAATACCATGAATATTCCAAGTAACGCAACGCTAGAGAAGATTTACGGGGAATCCACAGTAAGTGGAGCGCGTTATGCTTCCATAGCAGAGAATTTCGAGAAGGAGTTCCATTCTTGTGAGATGGACTTCTTTACTGCACCGGGTCGTACCGAGATTGTTGGAAATCACACCGACCACAACGGAGGCAAGGTCATAGCTGCAAGCATCACCCTTGATACCATTGGAGCTGCAGCAGCAACAGATAACAATGTGATTAATGTCATCAGCGAAGGCTATTGTCCAATCACTATCGAGTTAGACAAGATTGATTCCGTTCCGAAGGAAGCAGGAACCATTTCCCTTATTGCCGGAATGGTAGAGGCGATGAAGAAGTTCGGATATCAGGTGGGTGGATTTAATCTCTATGCATCTACCACTGTCATTGGAGCTGCAGGAATTAGTTCATCTGCATCCTTCGAGATGTTGATCTGTTCTGTATTGAATTACTTCTATAATGACGGCAAGATTCCATACAGCGATTATGCTCGTATCGGACAGTATTCCGAGAACAACTGGTGGAACAAGGCATCCGGTCTTATGGATCAGATGGCATGTGCAGTGGGCGGCGCCATCGAGTTGGATTTCGCAGGAGAGATCAAGTATGACCAGATTAACTTCGACCTAGCAAAGCATGGTTATAGCATGGTCATTACCAATACCGGTGGAAGTCATGCAGACTTATCTGAGGACTATAGTGCAATTCCTCGTGAGATGCGTGAAGTGGCTGCTGTATTCGGTAAGGAACGTCTCTGCGAGATTACAATGGATGAGCTGTTAGATCGACTTCCGGAAGTTATTGAGAAGGTGGGCAACGATCGTGCAGTACTTCGTGCATTCCATTTCTTGGAAGAGAATGAGCGCGTAGAAGCCATGGCAGATGCCATTCGTGGAGATAAGATTGATGATATTTTGGCTTTGCTTACAGCATCCGGAAATTCATCTTATAAGTTCTTGCAGAACTGCTATCCGCTTACCGATTGGAAGGTGCAGAAGATTGGCCTTGGATTAGTCCTGACTGAGCACTTCCTGAAGGAAGTAGGCGCAGGCTGCTGTCGTGTACACGGCGGTGGATTCGCAGGCGTCATCCAGACGATGGTACGCACCAGCGACTTGGATGCATATGTAGAATATATGTCCAAGTACTTCGGAAAGGATAATGTGTATCCAATGAACGTACGTAATACCGGTGCAGTCCACGTAGAGTAAGCTATCGGTATGGCGCTAGGGCATTGCGCAAGGAAATGGTTGTTCCTTTGTCCCAACAAAATCCGAATGATAGGATTAGGGTAAAAGTGGACTTGGACGAACTGGATGAAACCAGTGCCGAAGCCAAAGCCACATATAAGAAAATTACTGACTGGGTGCAGGAACACTAGGGATTTCATGTAACGAATCATAATATTGCTCAGGTTAAGCGGAAGAATGGTATTATAGAGCGCGATAACTATAATAAGCCTAAGTCAGAAGATAGTAGGCAACCGGGAACAACGCCTGAGAAAGAAAAGACTATTACTGAAGCTTTAAAGTATTTCAAAATGATATAAGGTATTGAATTAGGCATGTACCCTTAAATGAGTGCATGCCTTTTTGCTGTTAACGTTTCTTAGACATCAATTTTCTGAAGGTGTCTCATATTGTCTGAAAATGACCTGCTTTGTCTTGCGTTGTCTTAGATTAACCCTATTTTATGATTTGCAGAAATGGTATTATCAAATTGGAAGTAGATTGGCGGGATACATTTGGGATAGTATCCAGATGTTATTGGGATATGGCAGGAATATTTGTGCGGATATACTTGTGATAATATTATAATGGTCTTTAGGTGTTGTGCCCCGATTTGACTCTAAAATGCCCCAAAGTCACCCCGAAATTACCCCTAAGGTTCACCTTTTCATCTGAAAATGGGCATGATATTATTATCATAGACAATTTGCAGCTGAGCTTAAATGTCACAAAATATCACAAATTGCAGCACCAACGTCACAAATTGTCACAGAGTGTATATTTTCAGGCTTTGATAAACCTGATATTATTAGAATATGGAAAGACAAGCAATCGAGAGAAATCTTGGTTGCTTTTTTATTTATTAAAAAGAAAGCGAGGTACTAAGATGACAAAGTTAACAGATGAAAAAAAGAAGTTCTTTACGTTTATGGAAGTCCAGTTTTAAAGGATACCCATAAACGCTTGGAAATGGCATGCGCACTTATGGTTGATCCTATTACAAAGACAGCTACATGCAGCCTGAGAAATAAGCTTGCAGAGATGACATGCTCATTGGCATATTTTTACCTATATGCTTCTGTCCGTGAAGAGCTTGGCGACCTTATATACAAAGGTAAAGTCGCCTAAGTGTTTGTAATAATCACGAAGTCGTGATAAACTCTTGTGTGGTAAAGGGGGATGAAATGGCTGTTAAATATGACAAGTTATTCTTAAAATTACAAGATAGAAATATGACGGCAATGGATCTGACTCGTGCTGCTGGATTTAGTGGTAATATAATGACTCGAATAAAAAGAAATGAGTATATTTCTTTGGAAAGTATTGAGACTATTTGTAGCGTGTTGCAGTGCAAAGTAGATGATATTGTTGAATTTGTACGTGTGGAGGAAGTATTGAAATGAGATATAAAAAAGAATCTAAAGAAAAATCAAATGGGATTGTATATACTCCAACAGAAATGGCTGATTTTTTATCGGAGCAAATGTTGGAATATAGTAGTTTTAATGAAAACATAATGGATATCAATATTCTCGATCCTGCGGTTGGAGAAGGTGAATTGGTAATATCGCTGATAAAAAAGGTGAAGGAGAAAAATCATAATTGCCATATTCATTGCATAGGATATGAGACAGATAGTGAGACTTCAAATAAAACGGCAGAAATGCTTGAAGGAATGTTCGATGATGTAGATATAGAAATACTTAATCGAGATTTTCTTGAAGATGTTGACTCAATTTCCGAAAGATTTGATTTTATCATTGCTAATCCTCCATATATAAGAACACAGATTCTTGGATCGGAACGAGCGCAGGAAATGGCTGAGAAGATGAAATTGAGTGGAAGAATTGATATCTACTATGTTTTTTTATTAAATACTAAGCAGTTAATGCGTGAAAATGGAGTTGCTGGTTATATTACCTCAAATAAGTTCTTTACGATAAAATCTGGCAAATCTGTAAGAAACTATATGATTGACAATTATTGTATGCATAGAATCGTAGATTTTGGAGATACAAAACTGTTTACGGCATCAGTATTACCTTGCATAATGGTTTTTTCTAAGGGAAAGACTGAGAAAGCATCAGATGTTAAGTTTACATCAATATATGAATGTAAAGATAATTCAGACGAAGAACGCGAGCAAATAAAATCAGTGTTTGAAAAAATCGATGATGAAGGCATCTATAGAACGGATGAAGGTAAGTATTTCAATTTTCAGCAAGGAACTTTACAGGGAATAGAAGAGGATGCACTTTGGACAATTGCTTCTAATCAAACTCAAAAATGGTTGAATAGAGTAGATGCTAATACATGGATGCATTTTAAGGATATTGGTAAGGTTCGTGTAGGCATTAAGACAACAGCAGATAATGTCTTTATTGGTGATGATTGGTCTGGTGATAATTCAAATATTGAGTTGTTACAACCGCTTATAACACACAGAGATGCAGGGCAAATAGTATCTCCAAATGGTGCTTCATGGAAAGTATTGTACACCCATTATTCAAAGGGTGGAAAAAGAAAAGTGTATGATATAAATGAGTTTCCGAACACTAAGAGATATCTTGAGAAGCATTATGAACAGTTATCAGGAAGAAGCTATGTAGCAAAAGCGAAGAGAAATTGGTATGAAATATGGGTACCTCAGAATCCAGAGTCATGGAAGAATAGAAAAATAGTCTTTCGTGATATATCGGAGGAACCTCAATTCTGGCTTGACGAAACAGGAGCCATAATTAACGGAGATTGCTATTGGATTGACATAAATGATGATGTATTTGAGGATACATTATACCTTGCGCTTGCAGTTGCTAATAGTCACTTTATAGAGAGATACTATGACGCAAAATTTAATACTAAATTGTATTCTGGAAAACGACGTTATATGACACAGTATGTTGAGGAATTTCCACTTCCTGCTCCTAACACAGAACTGTCTCAAGAAGCAATCAATCTGGTAAAAATGATTGTAGCAGGATGCAATAGGGAGGAAGCATCCTGCTACATGAGTCGGTTAAACGAAGTTGTTGATCGTATATTTGCTTAATCGTTCCAAAAATCTAAGGGGAGAGGCAATTGCAATTTAGCATTTTGCTTTTTCCCTTTAAATAACGGGAAGTGCGTTGGAAAGTCTTTTCCATTAACTAGGTACAAATTTTTAAGTAGTATTTCATCATGGTCTACTTCTCCATCAAATATGACATATCGAATATCTTCACTATGGAAAGTTTTTCCTTCTGAAACAATAATATCAGCACCGTCTTCAGGGGAATGCAATCCTAGATCAATAGTAGGAGATGTTTGTAATTTGATCTCAAGTAACTGATTAGCTAAATCGGGATATGATCCATCATCTTCGAAGTTGGAATAACCAAGGCTTTCGCATATTAGTTTATGAAGTTCGGCACCACGATTTCTTTCCTGAACAGCATCAAGATACTTGATACGCTTTCCGACAAGAGGGAGGAGTTTTGCATAAACAGAAGCTATCTTCATGAGTTTGTCTTTTTGAGGCTTACTGTTAGGGTTTACCTCTATTAAGACAGGTTCATCATTTTCTGTCCATGCGGTAAGGTTTTTTGTATCAGATGAAGAGAATAACTGACTAGAATCTCTGCTGGACATAGTAGCTTGGTATTTGGTGGTGAGAGTTCCAGTGTTATCAAATGTGGCAAGAATAGCACCAGTGATGATTTTTACTTTATCAATGAGATCGGATTCCGTGCATCGCAAAAATACATAACGACGTTCAGGATCTATTGGTTCATTCCATATTTGAACATTACGAGATTTCTGAGTATACACATCGAAGTTTTGACCTAAAAATCGTGGCTGAGTTTTTTTAAACGATTTTGGTATTGGGTAGCCAAGTGCTTCGCAAATCTTTTCTTTTACTACTTTTGATCGCGTACGAAGTGGAAGACCGGCTAAAGATAGTCCAACTAATTCAGACGAGAGTATTTTCTGAAGTTCATCTGTAGGGATATATAGTTTTTCGTTTGATTTAGCAATAGGTTCATATATTGATAGACCTGATGCCTTAATGTTTGTTTTGTAATTGTTCAATTGGTATCCTCCATTAAAGTGATTCTGCAATGGCAAACAATTCTGAAATAGAAACGTTTAAACCATTAGCTATTTTTTCAATATTTGATAGGGATAGATTACGCTTGCCTGCTTCGACAGAAGCCAAGTATGTTCTATCCATGCCTATTAGTAATGCAAATTTTTCTTGGCTTAGTCCCGTTTTGTTACGTAATTGTTTAACGGCTAAACCAAAGTCTGTTTGTATATTCATAAAAACACCTCACAAAAATCATATTGATACGCGGATTATAAGGCAACGGACTATGAGTAACAATTGATGAATATTTTATTATATCGGAAGATAGTGGCACAGTTCACTGTCTTTCTTTTTGCAATAATTCTGCTGAGGAATTTTGCAAAAAACCAGAACGAAGAAAAGGAGATTATCCCGTGGAGAGATAATCTCTTTTTCTTTGCTCTGGAGCAAGAGTGCAGAGAGAAGCATTCTCTTTGCTTGTGAAAATGAGTGCTCATATTTTCGCAACCGTGGGTCAAGGGAGCAGAGCTCCTTTGTCAGGTCGAGGGTGAAACCCTGCCCAGGTAGGTGAGTTGCTTGCGACACACCGTACTGGGTATTTTTTTGTCACCGCAGCCAGTTTTATGGCTTCGAAAACGTCACTTCCGCGGACAAAGATTTTAAAAAAACTGAAACAGTTAACAACATTTTTTAGAGCAAAGGAGAATTTTTTTATGCGAGTATCACGCCATAATGGCAGAGCAGGATCACATGGAGCTTACAATCCAAAGCACAATGACAGAGAGTTTGATCTTGATAAGGCAGAGGAGATTAAGAAGGAGCTTACCAAGAACAATCTATATTGGGATTGCATCACAAGGAAGGTAGTCCGTCATGATGAAAGAACTGAGGAGACACCTTCATTTACCGAGGTGGAGAAAGGTTTTTATGATCTTGTCTACAAAGATTGTGTTGAAGGTCAGAATGCAAGGAACACTGCCGCCAGACATAAGGAGAGAAACAGGACAACGGATGATCTAAGGGAGAGTACAAAGACTTGACCTGAGGAAACTATTTATCAGATTGGAAACATAGATAAGCATGTTGATTATGATGTTCTTGCAAAAGTGATTTTTGATTTTTTAAATCAGCTTCAGGAAAGATATGGCAAGCACATGCTCATCCTTGACTGGGCTCTTCATCTTGATGAAGATACTCCCCATATCCACGAAAGACATGTCTTTGATGTTGTAAACAAATATAGAGAACGTCAGCCCAAGCAGGAAGATGCACTAAAAGAGTACGCAGACAACCTGACTAAAGAGAATCTTGTTGGTTGGGACAAAGAAATAACAGATGAGACATGCTCTGTAGCGTGTCTGTTCAGGCGTCAGTATTAAAAAAACGGGTGATAATCCAATGGATTATTACCCGTTTTTGTATGTACTGTTATTCCTGTGGTGCTTCCGGCTGTGTAAACGGCTTCGTCGGATCCGTTTCAACGCTAGGCTGCGGAACCGGTTCAGTGAAGACGTACGCACCGCCACCACCGTGGTATGGACAAGAGTTTGCAAGCATCTCAGTTGTGATGATGTAAGGCTCATCGTCGGAACCAGGCTCACCACCAATGATGCGAACCTGTGAAGTGGATGGACATCCGCCGCTGGCAGGAAGGCCGGAATCATTACAGATATTGATGCGTGTATGGTGATCGCAGGTCTCTGTTGGCTGTGTGCCTTCAGCGAAGTACTCGGTGTAGACCATGTTGCCACGAGGATCTGCATCGCAAATGCCTTCCAATGGAAGCTTGCCGGATTTGGAACATACAGCAACTTGTACGATGCCTTCCGGCTTGGTGAAGTCCTTGTACTCCAAACCTTCATGAACACGGGCCATAACCTGATGCCAAATCTTGTTGGCATAAGAGGTGTTGCCCTGGATGGCGTTATCGTCATAACCACCCCAGATGACACCGGTATAGTAAGGCGTAAATCCAGCAAATACCGCATCGCGGTTACCGGTGGTTGTACCGGTCTTACCGGATACATACTGACCGGACAGGTTGGTTGCGGTACCGGTACCGGCGGTAACGACATCGTGCATGGCATTGATTAACAGCCAAGCGGTAGTCTCTTTGATGACCTGCTTCGGCTGGTTCTCGGTATTATCAAGAACCGTATTGCCCTTGTTATCAAGCACGGTTGTATAGAAGACCGGCTTGTTGTAGTAACCGCTGTTAGCGATGGTAGCATAAGCGCCACACAACTCTAAGTTGGTAACGCCGTTGGTGATACCGCCTAGGGCGAGGGCCTGTACATTATCACCGCTGACTAAGGTAGAGATACCGAAGTCCTGAACATATTCATAACCAAGTCCGGTTCCAATCTCGGTTAAGGTCTTAACGGCCATAACGTTGATGGACCACTGAATACCGGTACGAATGTTGGTCCATCCACGGTAATGCTTGTCGTAGTTGCTAAGAGGTGTACCGTTGGCGTAAGTCATCGGTGCATCATCCTGAACACTGGCAAGGGTCATGCCACCGGCATCTAAAGCCGGAGCGTAAGCTGCGATAATCTTGAATGTAGAACCTGCCTGACGGGTAATACCTGTTGCACGGTTCAAGGTCTTGCTACCGGTTTTGTCACCGCGTCCACCGGCAAGAGCTACTACATGTCCGTTGGACTGATCCATGATGGTCATGGCAGCCTGTGGCTGTAAGGTGTAAACAACGGACTCGCCGCCTTCCGCGATGGTGTCGCCCGGTTCCATAATCTCGGCCTTGTAGGCTTCGATGGCTTCTGCAGCTGCTTCCTGGCTCTCGTAGTTAATGGAGAACTTCTTGTTCTCGGCCTGGTAGTAGGACAGCATGGTCTGGTCACTGTAGTTAGCGGTAGAACCGTCCGCCTTGGTAACGGTCAGGCGATAGGAGAAGGAGCACAACTGCTTGCTGTAGTTCTCTTCATTACTAATCTCCTCGTCCAGGATGGTCTGGATAGCCGGATCCTGTGTGGAGTAAATCTTTAATCCGCCACTGTAGAGCTTCTGATAAGCTTCCGTCTCGGTGTAACCCTTCTGCTCAATCAAATCGTCGATGACCTGGTCGGTCAGTGCATCGACAAAATAGGAAGTAGAAGTAGTGGTAATCTGACTGTTTACCACCTGGATGCGGTCGTACACATCATCATCCATGGCATCATCGTACTGTGCCTGGGTAATGTAACCCTGATCCAGCATCTTGTTCAGCACACGCTTGCGGCGCTTCGCGTTCTCTTCCGGGTTGCTAATCGGATTATAGCGGGACGGGTTCTGGGTAATCGCAGCAATGACTGCGGACTCGGAGAGGTCTAACTGAGAAACGTCCTTATTGAAGTAACGCTCGCTTGCTGCCTCTACACCCAAGGTATTCTGTCCCAGGTTAATGGTATTCAGGTAATTCTCCAGGATGGTCTCCTTGGTAGTAATCTTCTCCAACTGAATAGCCAGATATTGTTCCTGGATTTTACGATTGATCTTGTCTATCTTGGTCTCTTCATCGGTCCAGCTGGTAAAGAAATTGTTCTTTAACAACTGCTGGGTAATGGTACTGGCACCCTGAGAGAGATCGCCGGTGACAATGGCGTTGACACCCGCACGGAAAATACCGCGAATGTCGATGCCGTTATGCTCGTAGAATCGCTCATCCTCGATGGCAACAAAAGCATGCTGCAAATCCACCGGAATATCGGCAATCTCAACGTACTGGCGGTTCGCACCGGAGGACGCTAGGGACTCAATCTCATTACCGTCCTTGTCATAGATCGTTGTGGAAAAACCACTCGGTGAAATATCTATGGTAGAAACGTCCGGTAACTCAGAGATGAGATTTTTGGCGTACCATACAAAAGCTAGCGCAACAATCGCAACGATCACAAGAATCAATACCAGAATGGACTTGAAAAAAGTCAGGGCAAATTTATTCTTGGCCGCGGCCTTCTTGCTGGATAGCCTGGTTTTGTTTTTCTTAAGACTCTTTTTTCCGTAATTCATATAGTCTCCTTTGCCAAGCAAAATTACCTTTATTATAGCAAATTGTTCCTATATAATAAAGAAAGAAAAAGAAGCGGGAAAGGGAGACAAATGCCGACACCACAGGAAAAACAATGGGAAATCTATACGCCGGCCGAAGCGGAAATCGTAGAGAAGAAGTCACGGTTTATCGCGTCTTTTGCCACGGTGCATTCGGAGGAAGAGGCACTTGCTTTTATCCAGCAGAAGAAGAAGGAACATTATAGCGCCAGACACAACTGTTCGGCTTATATCGTGGGTGCCATGGATGAGGTGAAGCGTTTTTCCGATGACGGAGAACCTTCCGGAACGGCGGGACGCCCTATGATGGATGTGTTGGAAGGCGCGAATCTACATAACGTGGTGGCGGTGGTGACCCGATATTTTGGCGGCGTGCTCCTTGGAACCGGAGGATTGGTTCGGGCGTATTCGAGTGCGACGGCAGAAGGTGTGAAGGCTTGCACCTTAATCGAGAAAACTTCCGGAACGAAGTTATCCATTACTACAGATTACAACGGTTATGGTAAAATAGAGTATCTCCTAAGAGAACAGGAGATTATGGTGTTAGATACCCAGTATGATGTTGGGGTTACCATTCACTGTGTGGTGGAAGACCATCAGCGGGATGTGGAAACGAAGATAACGAATCTTACCGCCGGAACGGCGAAGTGCCAGTGGGGAGAGTGGATGTCCTACGGTATCGTGGACGGCAAGGTCGTATACTTATAGGAAGGCTAGTCAATGAATCAGGAAGACAAGAAAAAACTTCAAAACGATATCCTGTTGGCCACAGAGATCAGCCGACAGTTTGATTTGAAGAATCCGGAAGAAGCCCGGAAGGTGGTGGCTTTTTTACATAGCCGTAAGCCGTTTTTATCACCGCGAGGTGCCGCGTTCCAGCAGCGAATTGAGGCGCTGGCGGAGGATAGTGCTACAAGTTGCACCTGTATGCTATGCATGCAGAAGGAGGCGGAGGACGGAATCTTCTGTCGGGATTGTATGGCGGTCATTGATCGCTCCGTCAATCGTGACAGCGCTCCGGTGAAGGAACCGGAAGAAGCGCCGGAAGAGGAAACTCCTGTAGAAGAGGTTCAGGAAGCGCCAATCGAAGATGAAGGGATAGAAGAGGAATTCTTCGAGGAAGTGCCGGAAGTGACGCCTGTGAAGAAGGCGGAAACGGTGATTGCTCCTCCGCAACTGGACGTGGACTTGTGGGGCGACCCGGAGAAGGAGCGTAAGAAGCTTCCGATTTGGGCGCGCATTCTCTTAGTCCTGTTTGGTGTGGTAATCCTTGCAGTGGCCGTACTGCTGATTACCGGATACCATTTGCCAATCTCCGGACTGCCTTGGGAGGAAGTCTCCATTGAGAGCGAAGAAGACGGAACGAAGGTGGTAGAACGGGAATTCTCAGAGAAGGATTACGATATCACAGCTAAGGATCCGCTGAATGCTCCGGAAGGCATGTTTGACGTTCATGTGGGCGACTACGTGGGAGAGTCCTGGGATACGGGACTGATTGAAGTGTATGCTTACTCCGTTGTCTCCAAGGAAGATCCATCACAGTCTGCAGTCATCTGGGTGGCCGGTGACGGACGGACGGTAGGATACGGAACCCTTGTGGATGCAGAGAACCCCGGCAAAATATATCGCATCAGATAAAAAATGAATCAATTGTATAAAATCTAATTGACAACAATTTTAAATCGTGTTAGGATAAGGGTGTCAAATAGAAACAGAACTTTTTTATTTATAAAGGAGATACGATATGGCAGCTATTATTTTGAATGAAGGAAACTTTGAACAGGAAGTATTACAGTCTGACAAGCCTGTATTGGTTGATTTCTGGGCTACCTGGTGCGGACCATGCCAGAAGCAGGGACCAATCGTAGAGCAGTTGGCTGAGGAATTGGATGATGTGAAGGTTTGCAAGCTGGATGTGGATGAAGCACAGAACATTGCAGGCAATTACAACATTATGTCCATCCCAACCGTTATGGTATTTAAGAACGGACAGGTATCCGGTAAGGCTGTCGGATTACAGAGCAAGGAAGCATTGATTGACCTGATTCGTCAGTAATTAGTGCACAAATTTTATTTGAAAATTTCATAAAAAGCAAACAAAATTTAAAGGGCCACTGCATTTTTGCAGTGGTCTTTCTTGATTTATGGGAAACGTTTCCATACAATGAAATAGAAGGAAAAGGAAAAAGAAATGATTAATGAACTTTACAAGCAACGACTGTCAGCCAAATCGGTGATTCGTGAATTAAGCGAATATGCCACGGCTCGTGGTGCCGAGATTGGTTATGAGAATGTATTTGACTACAGCCTGGGGAATCCATCCGTACCATGTGTGGATGGCTATACGAAGGCGGTCATTCATCTTCATGAGACGCTTAGTCCCATGGAATTACACGGGTACAGCCCGTCCTTAGGTAACACCAAGGTGCGTGGAATTGTAGCGGATAGCTTGAAACGCAGATTTGGCATTCCATATGAGACCAAGCATATTTTTATGACCAGCGGTGCAGCAGGCGCTATTGCCCATGCCGTTCGTCTGGTGACCAAACCGGGAGATGATGTGTTGACGTTTGCTCCGTTTTTTCCGGAGTATTTGCCATACATCAATGACAGTGGCGCAAGACTTAGCGTGGTTCCGGCGGACACCAAGGATTTTCAACCGAACTTAGACGTGTTTGAGTCGATGATGACGCCGAATGTACAGGCGGTACTGATCAACTCGCCGAACAACCCTTCCGGTGTGGTGTATTCGGAAGAGACGCTAGAACGATTGGCATCCATTCTTCGCAAGAAGCAGACTGAGTATGGACACGATATTTTCCTGATTAGTGATGAACCTTATCGGGAGATTGTGTTCGATGGCAAAGAGGCGCCGTATCCCAGTCGGTACTATGACAATACGATATCCTGTTACTCTTTTTCCAAGAGTCTGAGCTTGCCGGGAGAGAGAATCGGATACATTGCGGTGAATCCGAAGGCAACAGATGCGGATATTCTGGCAGTCATCTGCGGTCAGATCAGCCGTGGAATCGGACACAATTGTCCGTCTTCTACCGCGCAACTGGCGGTGGCTGAGGTGATTGATGAAGTCAGTGACATCTCCGTGTACGAGCGGAATCGCAACATCCTTTATGATGAATTGGTGCGTCTGGGATTTACGGTGGTAAAACCGGACGGAACCTTCTACATTCTTCCGAGAGCATTGGAAGAGGACAGCATCGCTTTTTGCAACAAAGCCAAGAACTATGATTTGATTCTTGTGCCGGCGGACAATTTCGGATGTCCGGGCTACTTCCGTATGGCCTATTGCATCGATACGGAGAAGGTGGAACGCTCTTTAGAAGCGCTTCGCCGATTTGTACAAACAGAGTATTCTACGAGATAGATTGTATTCTTATGATGGTTGTAGAGCAGAAGCTCTAAAAAATATATATGGAGTTTGCAGGGTGTGAACTCCATAAAATAAACGTAGTTTCGGAAACGTTTCCGAAAGACTCCATAAAGTGCCATGGCTTATACAATTTCACGACTTTATTACACAGTGGTGGAAAAGCCAAAGTGCATATTGAACAATGAAAACGATAACAAAAATTGGGTTTTATGTTCAATAATGACAAAAAATACTTGCCATGGAAATGTGACCGTGCTACAATGCAACCATAGACGGATAATCCGGCGCGCGCAAATTATACGGATTGTTCGTAGCAACGTTTTTTCAGTGTTTTTTTCAAAAAGGTGAGGGAGAAATTATTTATGAAGAAGAAGATTTTATCTGTTCTGTTAGCAGGTGCAATGGTATCTTCTCTTGTAGCTTGTGGTGTGAGCACAGGCGAGGAGACAACCGGCACAGGTGATGCATCCAGTGAGACTACTGAGACTGCAGCAAGTGGGGATGCAATTGTTTTATTGAATGGTAAGCCTGAGATTGATGAGCAGCTTCAGGCTTTGGCAGCAGCTTATACCGCTGAGTCCGGACAGGCTGTTGAGATTCAGACCGTTGGTGGTTCTAACAGTGCTACTGCATCTGACACTTTGAAGAAGGACTATCAGGCTGGAACAATGCCTGACATCTTCGTAGCAGAGGCTAACCAGTTCGCTAACTGGGAAGGTATGCTCGCAGATATGTCCGGTGAAGCTTGGACAGAGAATACTGATCTTGAGTATGTAAACGAAGACGGTACCGTAGGTTTCCCATACATGGTAGAAGCTTGGGGTATCGGTTACAACGCTGACATCCTTGAGGCAGCTGGTGTAGATCCTTCTACATTGACCAGCCCTGCAGGATACAAGGCAGCTTTTGAGACCCTTGAGTCCAAGAAGGATGAGTTGGGATTAACAGCTGTTGTTGATTACGGCGCTAACGCTACTGAGCTTGGATGGTCTACCGGTACTCATATGTTTGGTCAGTACTTAGATGCAGGCCTTTCTGCAGGTGCTGATTCTGAGTGGTTCGACCTTCTTCAGGACGGCGGCAAGATTGACGCTGACAGAATGACTCAGTTCGCTGAGTTCATTGACTTAATTCAGCAGCATTGTGATGAGACCATCGCTACAACCGGTAACTATGATCAGGAGACTGCTCTGTTCGCACAGGGTAAGGCTGCTTTCATTACTCAGGGTTCCTGGTTTGGTGCTAACTTAACCGGAAGCGACGATTACAGCGGATTCAAGTGTGGAATCGCTCCATTCGCATTCGCAGACGGTATCGACACCATCTGTGGTGGTGCTACTTCTTACTGGGCTGTTTACGCAGACGGTAACGTAGATGCTGCTAAGGCATTCTTACAGTGGTGCTCTGAGGAGACTGCACAGAAGGCATTCGTTAATGAGTGTGGTTTTGTATCTCCATTCAACACTGTATCTGACATCCCAAGCGATCCATTCGCAGAGGCTGTTAACACTTACAAGTCTAATGGTAAGTTATCTCCAATGCATACCTTCGAGAAGAAGGATGGTCTTCAGAATGATACTTCTGTAGTATTCGAAGATTTTGCAAAGGGCAACTTAGACGTGGCTGGATTTGTTGAGAAAATCAGCACAGTTTGCGAGGCTTACTACGCACAGTAAACATTCCCGTCTAACATTTAGGTGAGTATTTAATTGTATAGCGGGCGACCGAGGTTTGGCGCCCGCTATAATTTTTATGATGATTAGAAGGGAGGAAACAAAGATATGACAGCATTTAGCGCGAAAAGAAAGATTTCATCTTTTGCCATGCTTGCGGTTGGTATCGTGTGCGTCATTTTTTCTCTGGCACTGGATTGCATGGGACTGAAGTTCTTTATCGATCTCGGTAACGGCAATTTGGACATCAGGGGCGGAATACTGGTAATTGGCATTCTTCTTACTATCGCAGGAATATATCTTTTTCCAACATTGAAATATCACAGGGCCATCGTGTATGGACTTTTCCTGTTTCCACTTTTGGCTACCTTTTTGGTAACGGTTATTATTCCTTTATTCTTCGGTATCGGTTATTCCTTTACAGACTGGGACGGAATTCGCGTTCGTAATGTGGTAGGTTTTGAGAACTACATTCGTATGTTCCGTCAGCCGGGCTTTATTTGGTCCATTTTGATTACATTCTTGTTTGTATTTTTTAACGTGATTTTAGTTAATCTGATTGGATTCTTACTGGCGCTTTTATGCACCACCAAGATCAAGGCATTGGGCTTTTTCCGAGCATCTTATTTCTTGCCGAACTTAATCGGCGGAATCGTACTTGGATACATCTGGAAGTTCATCTTCAGTAGTGTACTGACGAATCTTCTTGCAACCAAGTCTATGCTTTCTGAAACACCGACAGCACTAGCAGCAATTGTTATTGTATATATATGGCAGTACGGCGGTTACATCATGTTGATTTATATCACCGGTTTGACCGGCGTGCCGGCAGATACACTTGAGGCAGCATCCATCGACGGAGCATCTCCTTGGCAGTTACTGACCAAGATTAAGATTCCGATGATTGCGCCAACCATTACGATTTGTACCTTCTTAACACTGACTTCTGCCTTCAAGCAGTTCGACGTGAACCTGGCAATGACCAACGGATCCGGTTCCGTATCCAGCTTCATGGGCCAGTACATTACCAACGGTACAGAGATGTTAGCATTAAATATTTACAGTACTGCAATCAGCCAGAACCAGTATGCACTGTCCCAGGCTAAGGCGGTATTGTTCTTCATCATTTTGGCAGTGGTATCTATCATCCAGGTACGTACATCCAATAAGAAGGAGGTGACACTGTAATGAATCGAACTCCTAAGAAATCCATATTAGCGGTTCAGACCGTGATTGCGATTGTAGTAGCCATCTACATTCTCTTTCCTTTTTACATGGTATGTGTCAACTCCGCGAAGAGTACCACTTCCATTACCAACAACCCGGTAGGCCTTGCAGGCGCAAGCTTCCAGCAGTTGGTAAGCAACATTACCGGTGTTATCCATAACACCCACTTCAATTTCTGGAGAGCATTTGGTAGTTCCGTATTGATTACCGTGTTATCTACCGGATTATTGATTCTGTTTGGTGCTATGGCAGCATGGGTAATCAGCCGTAATCAGAGCAAGAAATGGGCGTCCTTCATTTACTTTACGTTCATTGCTTCCATGATTATTCCGTTCCAGGTTGTTATGCTTCCTTTGGTAGCTACCTTCCGTGATGTTGGAAAGTTTGTGGGAATCGCTATGATTCAGTCCATCCCTGGTATCGTATTTGCATACCTTGGATTCGGTGGCGCGATGACGGTGTTCATCCTGACGGGATTCATCAAGGGTATTCCTTATGAATTGGAGGAGGCAGCAGCGATTGACGGTTGTGCTCCGGAGCAGATTTTCTTCCAGATTATCTTCCCGCTTTTGAAGCCGGTTATCATGACGGTAACTATCTTGAACGGTATGTGGATTTGGAACGACTTCCTGCTTCCTTCCATGATGCTTGGACTTGCCGGTGACCATAAGACCATTCCGGTTGCTGTTCAGTCCTTCATCGGTTCTTACGTAACAGAGTGGAATATGATTATGGCAGCTGCATTGCTTGCAATCATTCCGATGATTATCTTCTTCCTTTTCGGACAGAAGCAGATCGTCCAGGGTATGATTGACGGAGCAGTTAAGGGCTAATTTCATACGGACACACAAGACCTGTCAGCGCCATGCGCTTCGACAGGTCTTTTTTGCGCTGTAGTGGCCGAGGGGTGGCGCGGCGCACGTAGCCCTAGCGGACAAATATCAGTATTTCGCCTTGCTAGAAGTGCAAATACTGAAAATGACGCTCATCCCGTGCTCACGCGCGCATCAATCATCAGTATATTATCGTTAGGAGCCGTAGAATACTGATTCTTAGTGAAGGTAAGAGCTATAGAGGAAATGACTAAAGGATGAGCGTTTATGACGGGGGCTAAATCGCAAATTATTAGTGAAATGTGATGATGCCAGAGATGTTCACTAAAACCATAACACTCGCAATGTAGTGACAGCGCAAAAATCGTTAGTGAAAGCTTGCCTAGATAGACAATTCACTAAGATAAGCGGCACCGGCATACAACAAGCACCCCAAAACGTTAGTGAACCTTATGGCATAAGAATAACTTCACTAAAAAATGTAAAACTATCTAGCGAATACTCACATGCCCCCTGCCAACAAAACAGCTGAGGCCTCTGCAATGTCAAGGGTTGGCCGCGAAGTGGTGCGTAGCACCCTTGATATTGCAAGGGACTCAGCGCAATATCTCCCCAGTGGGGGCATGTGAGTAACTTAATAAACGAATTTAATCAGCGCGGACTGATTTTACTTGCACAGCAAGAGGAAACATGATACATTGATATTGGAAACGTTACCGTAATAGAGAAATACGGAACATATTGGTGTTTGCAGAAACGTTACCGCGTTTGTTAAACACAGGAGGTTATGTATGAGAGCAAGTGGTATTTTGTTACCAATTTTTTCTCTTCCGGGGAAGTACGGAATCGGATGTTTCTCGAAGGAAGCATATGATTTCGTGGATTTCTTGGCAGCTGCGAAGCAGAAATATTGGCAGATTCTTCCGGTGGGACCGACCAGTTATGGGGATTCACCGTATCAGTCTTTTTCAACTTTTGCAGGGAATCCGTATTTTATCGACTTGGAGAAGTTGATCGAGCAGGGATTATTGACCAGAGAGGAATGCGATAAGACGAACTTTGGCACGCGAGATGATGATATCGACTATGGTCAGATGTACATTGCGCGATTTAAGGTATTACGTCAGGCATTCGCAGCAGCAAGGGATAAGCTGGACGAGAACTTCCGGAAATTCATCAAAGAGAATGATTTCTGGATTCAGGATTACGCCTTATTTATGGCAATCAAGGACGCCAACGGTGGTAAGAGCTTCTACCAGTGGGAAGAAGGATTGCGCCGTCATGATGATAAGGCTTTAGAGAAGTTTGCAAGTAAGCATGAGCAGGAAATCACCTTCTATCAGTGGTTGCAGTATGAGTTCTACACCCAGTGGTATGCACTGAAGGCGTATGCCAACGAGAAGAAGGTACAGATTATCGGAGATATTCCAATCTATGTGGCAGAGGATAGCGCAGATGTATGGGCGCATCCGGAGTTGTTCCAGATGGACGAAGAGGGCAATCCGAAGGCTGTGGCAGGTTGCCCACCGGATGGATTCTCCGCGACGGGACAGCTGTGGGGCAACCCATTATACCTCTGGGAGTACCACAAGAAGACCGGATTTGCATGGTGGATTCAGCGCATCAAAAAATGCAACGAACTCTATGACATGATTCGAATCGATCATTTCCGTGGCTTCGACCAGTACTATAGCATTCCTGCCGGTTCTGAGAATGCCGTACACGGTGAGTGGGAAGACGGCCCGGGATTGGAGCTGTTTACCGCCATTAAGAATGCACTGGGAGAGCTGAACATCATTGCTGAGGATTTGGGCTATATTACCGATTCCGTTCGCCAGCTGGTGAAGGATACCGGATTCCCGAACATGAAGGTCTTAGAGTTCGCATTCGATGCCAGAGACCAGAAGGATTCCGAGGAGACTAACGATTATCTTCCGTTTAACTACGATAAGAACTGCGTGGTATATACCGGAACTCACGATAATGAGACCTTAAGAGGTTGGCTTGGCAACATTACACCGGCAGAGTTCCGCCAGGTGCAGAACTATTGCGATGAGAAGTCCAAGGACTTCGGCGTACTGACCGATAAGCTGGTACGTCAGGCGCAGGCTTCTACCGCAAATATTTGTATTATCCCGTTACAGGATTACCTGAAGCTGGATAATCACGCAAGAATCAATATGCCATCCACTACCGGCAAGAACTGGAAGTGGAGACTGCAGGCAAAACAATTAGATGACATGGTCCTGCGTAAGATTCGCAATCTTACCAGAATCTATGGAAGAGGATAGACATGGCACAACTAACCATCAAAGACATTGCAAAAATCTGTAACGTAGGAGTAAGTACCGTATCCCGTGCGATTAACAACGAACCGGGTATCAGCGACAAGACCAAGGAGCGCATCATGCAGGTGGTAGAGGAATTTCATTATGTTCCCAACAACAGCGCCCGGAACTTAAAAATGGTGGAATCCAACACCATTGCACTGATTATTACCGGTATCGACAACATATTCTTCCAGTCCATGTTCGGAGCTTTCGAGGTGGAGCTTCGGAAGAAGGGGTATGACTTCCTGTTACATGCCGTATCCTGGAAGCAGGACGTGGTCACAGTTGCTACGGAGCTTATGAAGGAAAAACGCCTGAAAGGCATGATCCTTCTGGGCGGACAGATGGAGCGTCCGGAGGAACGACTGGATGCCCTTGGAATTCCATATGTACTGTGCACAGTGGCGCATAGCAATGAATACTCCATGGCGAACTGCCCATGGGTAGGTATCGATGATGAGTTAGAAGGCTATCACGCCGTGTCATATTTGATTGAGAAGGGCCATCGGGACATTGCATTAATTGCCGGACAGAAGCTGGATAACGCCGTAAGTGCGCAGCGTCTTGCCGGATATAAGAGAGCATTGGCGGAGCATGGAATCCCATACCGGGAAGAACTGGTACAGTTCGCAGATCCGGATGTAACGGATTTCTCTCCGGAGAACGGATATATCGGTGTGAAGCATCTCTTAGAGAAAAAAGCGGAGTTTACCGCAATGTTTTGTATGTCCGACTTAATTACCGTAGGAGCCTACAAGGCTTTGGATGAAGCCGGAATCTCGGTTCCGAAGGATTGTTCCGTCATCGGATTCGATGGAATTGAACTAAGCAAGTATATGTGCCCGGGTCTTACCACCATGCATCAGCCACGAGAGGATATGGTGAAGTCCTCCGTGAAGCTTCTGATGAAGGAATTAGAGCAGGGCAAGAAGGCAGAACAGAAAATATATCAAGCGACGCTGATCGAACGAGATTCGGTAGCGACGAGGGAGGAGTAAGAATTTCAATGGAAGCTAGAATTGAAACAACCATGAAGAAGTACTTCGGTCGTGGAATTGACCAGTGTACCAATGATGAGATTGCACAGGGCCTTTTAATCATGACCAAGCAGGAGATGGAAGGACGTCCATCCATCCCCGGAGACAAGAAGTTATATTATATTTCCGCTGAGTTCTTAATCGGTAAGTTGTTGTCCAATAACCTGATTAATCTTGGCATGTATGATGAGGTAAAAGAGGCATTGGCGAAACACAATCGCTCTTTGGTAGAGATTGAGGAGTGCGAGTTGGAGCCATCCCTCGGTAACGGAGGGCTTGGAAGATTGGCAGCATGCTTCTTGGATTCCGTAGCATCCTTAGGATTGTGCGGAGACGGAATCGGATTGAACTATCACTTCGGATTGTTCGAGCAGAAATTTAAAAATCGTAAGCAGCAGGAATTGAAGAATCCATGGATTGCACAGAATAACTGGCTGGTAAAGCGCGATGTATCCTTCGAGGTACCATTCCGCAAGGCTACTGTGAAGTCTACCATGTATGATATCGATATTCCGGGATACGAGGTGGAAGGTGTAAACCACCTGCACTTATTTGACTTAGATACCGTAGATGATAGCTTAGTAGGCAATGACAGCATTGATTTCGATAAAAATGATGTAGAGAAGAACCTAACCTTGTTCCTCTATCCGGATGATAGCGACAGAGCGGGCCAGCTGCTTCGTGTATATCAGCAGTATTTTATGGTATCAAACGGTGCCCAGCTCATTTTGCATGAGGCCAAGGAACGTGGCGTGGACCTTCATAAGCTCCATGAACATGTAGCAATCCAGATTAACGACACCCATCCATCTATGGTAATTCCGGAGTTGATTCGTCTTCTTCAGTTGGAGAATTTCACCATGGATGAGGCCATTGATGTAGTATCCAAGACCTGTGCATACACCAACCACACCATCCTTGCAGAAGCACTGGAGAAGTGGCCAATGGATTACCTGGAAGAGGTAGTTCCGCACTTACTTCCGATTATCCGCGAGTTGGATAACCGTGTTCGTAAGAACGTGAAGGATGAGACTACTTACATCATCGATAAGGATAACCGAGTCCACATGGCACATATGGATATCCACTATGGATACTCTGTAAACGGTGTAGCTGCACTTCATACAGAGATCTTGAAAAATACCGAACTGAACAATTTCTACAAGCTTTACCCACAGAAGTTCAACAACAAGACCAACGGAATAACCTTCCGTCGCTGGCTGTTGCATTGCAATCCGGAATTGTCCGAGTATATCACCTCCTTAATCGGAGACGGATACAAGAAGGATGCTACGAAGCTGGAAGACTTGCTTCGCTATGAGAACGATGAGGCCGTACTTAACAAGCTTGCAGAGATCAAAAAGCATAAGAAGCAGGAAGCGGTAGAATTCCTGAAAAATACCCAGGGATTGAATCTGAATCCGGACTCCATCTTCGATGTACAGGTAAAACGTCTGCATGAGTACAAGCGTCAGCAGATGAATGCCCTTTATGCCATCTATAAGTACAAGGAGATTAAGGCAGGTAAGAAGCCGGCGCGTCCGATTACCATGATTTTCGGTGCGAAGGCAGCACCGGCATATATCATTGCCAAGGATATCATCCACTTGATTCTTTGCCTGCAGGACTTGACTGCAAACGATCCGGAGGTAGCACCTTACTTCCGCGTGGTAATGGCTGAGAACTACAATGTATCCAAGGCAGCTAAGATTATTCCGGCAGCAGATATTTCCGAGCAGATTTCTCTTGCATCCAAGGAGGCCAGCGGAACCGGAAACATGAAGTTTATGTTGAATGGTGCAGTAACTCTTGGAACGGAGGATGGTGCCAACGTTGAGATTCGTGACTTGGTTGGAGATGACAACATCTACATCTTCGGTGAGAAGCCGGATGCAGTTATCGATTTGTATGCCAAGGCTGCTTATGATGCCAATGCGATTTACGAAGAGGATGAGCAGATTCACGAATTGGTAGACTTCATCATCGGGGATGAGATGCAGAAGCTTGGTGATATGGAGAACCTGAAGAGATTGCATCACGAGTTGATCTCCAAGGACTGGTTCATGACCCTCTTAGACTTGAAGGAGTACATCGAGACTAAGGAAAAAGTCTACGCAGACTATGAAGATCAGAAAGAGTGGAATCGCAAGTGCTTAGTAAATATTGCCAAGGCAGGATTCTTCTCCTCCGATCGAACCATTGCACAGTACAATGAAGATATTTGGAAATTAAAGTAAAAAGAAACTCCGCGGTGTCCTAAAGACACTGCGGAGTTATTTTTATTGGTTAATTGTGTAGCTTGCAGTAGCAAGATCTGCATCTAAGGAAATCTTGGCATCACCCTTGGTCCAGGTAATGGTTACCTTGGAACCGTCCACTGCAAAATCCATATGAGCGCCTTCGCCAAAAGCAGGATGGGTATTACGCAAGCGTAATAAGTCTAACTGCTTCTGAACCACCGGCCAGGTTAAACGCTCCTCAATCTCAGCAGTAGAGAGATTGGTACGATTAATCTCCTTGTGGCCGCCTTCACCGGCACGCTTCATGGCTTCGTGGTCATTCTTACCTGCGAAGAGGTCTAAGTACCATACCTGAGGCTTGCCCGGCATAAACATCTGAAGTGCTCTGGCAAGAAGCATCTTGTCATCATTATCACCCAATGCACTGTAGTAAGTAGCATTGACCTGGTAATAAACGTTCTTGGCACCGTGCAAATCCTTCACGAATCCACCACGGGCAACGACAACATCGATGAGCTTCTGAATCTGAGCTTCCGGAAGGATGCCCTTCAAGTCAAGAAGCGGGATGCCGTCGTGACAACCAAGCATATTCACGACACCGATGTGGTTATCCTGAATTTCGTTGGCCCACTTCTGTAAGTGGCTGCCGTCGCCGCTCTCCAACGCATCGATAATCAAGCCCGGAAGGAAGAAGTCATAGGTCATATAACCCTTGTCCGTAACCTGACGGAAACGGGCTTCTTCGTAGCTGGCATGAATCTCCGGAAGGAAAGTCAAACCATACTTGTCAGCAAGCTTGGTAAGACGCTCTAAGATCTCCCAGGTCTGTGGCTCGTTGAAGAAGTTGCGCTTGCCCACTTCCTTGGAAGCATAAGCAAAAGCGTCCAGGCGAACAATGCTGGCACCATAGGATGCTAAGGTACGAAGGGTATCATCATAGAACTCCCATACCAGTTCGCTCTTCACGTTCAGGTCCATCTGGCCTAGGTACTTGGTCTCGCCGTGTTCTTCCCACACCTTCTGGTAGAAGGTGTTCCAATAAGGAACCTTGCTACCGTCCGGGAACTCTACCATAAGAATCGGAAGTCCCGGCTTGCGGAAAAACATATCCTTAATCAGTTCTTCGTCCGGTTCAATGAAGCCCTCGGCATTCATCGTTCCGTGACCTTCCCAGAATGTATTCCAGTTAATAAAGAAATCTTTGAACTTGGAAGCATTACCGTTCTTGATTAAGTCCTGGAACTGCGGGGACAATACAGATGCGTGATTTAAAATGAAGTCGAGCTTCAAATCGATGCCCAAATCCATCAAATGCTGTAAGTCCTCACGGGTTGCAAGAGACTCTTCAAGACCGTAATCCTGTACGGAGAATCCGCGGTCCAAGTCCGTGTGAAACATACTTGGCAAAATATAGAAGGAAGAGAAAACGTCCTTCAGTTCCGGCTTCTCTAAAACCGCAACAATATCGCCAAGGTTCTTACCCATACTATCCGGGTAAGCATTCAACATAACGCCTTGATTCATATTCTACCTCACATAAGGATGCAATTACTGCATCATAATCTTCTGAAAATCTTCGTAGCTCATAAGCTCGCCGGACTTGCTAACGATAATCTTGGCCTTGTGCGCCTGCTTCACCAGCATGTCCTGCTCTAAGCGAAGAACCATCATAACGAACGGGCTGTCTACAGCGCCATCACGGTTACGGGCCTTACGATGAGCCAGTGTCTCTTCCGGAGTACTGTTTAGTAAAATAGGAATATCAACTTCGGTCAAAAGATCGCTGTTGCCGTGAGTCCATTCAATGAAAAGAACTTCGGTATCAGCAAAATCCACATCATCCCACCAGAGCTCTTCCGGAGTACGACCCATGCGCTTTAACGCGATGGTCTTCTCACCGGCCTTGAATGCCTTGGCAATTTCGTTGACCTTCTCGAAATCAATTTCCTGCTGGGAACCAAGGTATGCACGAAGTGCATCCTCACCGCCGTCTGCGTAAACCTTCTCACGCATAGCGTCGTTCTCGCAAGGAATGCGATGTGGGTAATTGTCACCGGAGAGTACGTAAGACTTCTGCGGTAACATGTAGGATAGAAGGGAAGCAATCTCGGACTTGCCGACACCGGATCCGCCGCATACACATACGATGACCTTCTTCTGTCCCTGGTCATTTAACTTCTTGATCTCTTTTTGTAAGAGCGGTAAGATCAGTTCCGCTTTTTTGATGTGATCCTCACCAATGCAAATCTTGTCTCCTGGCATGTCTCCATGTGGAATGTTTGCATACTTTTCCAAATCTGCCATGTTCTTTCTCCATAAAATGCGTTACTGTCCGCAACGAGAAACAGTATAAAATTTGATTAATAAGTTTCACAACGTTTTTTTCAGTACCTCTATTTTACTTGGAAAGCCGGAAAAACGCAATGTATAAATATAAGAAGAAACACGGAAAATACTTGTTTTGCAAGGTGTGTATGATATGATACATATATAAGGTGAGTGTGTATTTTTTGAGAGGGAAAAGGGGACTATGAACTTTCAGGCAATTCTCGTGGCGAATCTGACGGGATTCGTTCTAATCATATTTTTGCACTTTAGCAAATTCATCAGCAGAACTAAAAACGATACAGAAGAGCACGCCTTCGATTGGATGATGCGACTGGCGGCGTTGGCTTGTTTGGTGGAGCCGTTAACATTCGCTGTAGACGGAATCCATAATCCGGTGGCCTATTGGACGAACCTCCTTGGCAATACCTATCTATACTATGCCAATGGCTTGGGGTCCTTCCTGTGGCTAATGTATATGGATTTGAAGCTGTTCCATGACCGCAGCCGACTGAAGAAGATATACTATAAGCTGTGCATTCCGGTGTCGTGTTTACTGCTGTCGCTGATTGTAAATATTTGGTTCGGATACTATTTTTATGTGGATGAGAATTTCGTCTATCATCGCCAGCCGGCCGTCTATATCTTCTATATTTATATGATGCTCTGCGCGGTGTACAGTATCGGACTCTATTACTACTACAAGCATGTCTATGGAAAAATTGCATTCTTTCCGGTGTTCATGTATTTGGTTCCGATTGTTGTATGCAGTGTGTTGCAGATGTTATTCTACGGAATTTCTTTGGCATGGCTTGGAACTGCCATCGGTATTGTGGCGCTGTTTATGAGCCTGCAGCAGCAACGGGCATACCAGGATCAGCTGACGGGGCTGTTGAATCGCTCCTACCTGGAGCATATGTTATTCAAAATCCGCAACAGCAGCATGTCGGACTACTATGGAATCATGATTGATTTGAACTTCTTCAAGCAAATCAACGATGAATACGGACATTCCGCCGGAGATCAAGCCCTTGTGGATGCGGCCGGCATCATCCATAACGTGGTGGGCAAGCAGGGAATGGCCTTCCGGTATGCGGGAGACGAGTTCATCATTTTGATGCGTACAGACCAAGAAGCGGATGTGATTGCGTTAGAAGAGGAATTGCGTCACCGGGCGGAGGAGTTCAACCGGAATCATCATCGCCCTTATGTTTTATCTTATGCCATGGGCCATGATACTTATGAGGAGTGGTCCGATAATACAGACCGTTTCTTAAAAAAGATTGATGAAGCAATGTATGCGGATAAGAGGCGTTGCCATGAGGCAATGGCCGAATCACAAGACTGAGGGGATGGCAGTAACGGGAGCTCTTCGGAGCTCCTTTTTCTTTTTTATAAAAAAATAAAAACATCATGCAACACTTTGGATGAAAAATGACACTACTTATATGAGAGCACAAAAGAGTTGCAACCAATGTGTGAGGAGAGGGCAAGACATGGATTTTACACCACATGAATTTGCGGAATTATATGGAGAAATATATGTCGATTTATACCGGTTTGCTTTGTATTCGCTAGGGAATGAAGAGGATGCAAAAGACGCGGTATCGGATGCGGTCTTAGACGGATTCCGGCAACGGGAGACGCTGCGAGAGAAGAGTGCGTTCCGGCAATGGATGTTTGCGATTTTGTCAAATAAATGCAAACGGAAAAAGCGGGAGTATGCAGAGCGTCGGGAATACGAACAGCTTCCGGTGGAGGATGCCAATCCGGCGGAAGCACTTCCGAAGCAGGAAACAGAAGTCTCGGAAGCGGTAGCAGTACGGGAACTGTTCGCGGGACTGCCCCAAGAGGAACAACAGATCTTGGCGCTGCGGCTGTTTGCCGGGTACAGCAGCCGGGAAATCGGACGCTTCCTAGGAATAGCCCCCGGAACCATACGATCCAAGGAACATCGGGCCTTGGCAAAGCTTCGAAAGGAGATTATGGAACATGAACGATAAAGAGATTATGGATAAAATCAAAGAAACAACAGAAGATGTATCGGTTCCGGAAGAACTGCAGCCGGATGTTATAGAAGCAATGTTAGAAGCGGAGGCGAAGAAGGATCATACCGAGCCGCTTCCTACATCCGTCATTGATATGGGTACACATCCGAAGCGACGTTGGAAGAAAGCTTATACAGGGGTTGTGGCAGCAGCAATGGCAGCGATTATTCTAATCCCGGCAGCACTACAGCCATGGGTGGAACAGAGAGAAGCTACATCTACAACAAGTGTCGCTGTGGAACCGGAGCCGACGATTACACCGGAAGAGGACAGCGAACCAACCATTACTGCATCGGTAGGTGATTTTGGAGATACGTTGCATCATCCGAAGAACTATCGGGAAATCTATGATGTAACCAAAGAATACGGGGAACGCTATCGGATTGATGACGAGTATGTGGAGTATGATACCATAGAGAGTCCGTCTTCCGGATTCCGGTTTCCAACCTTTGGGGGATCTTCCAATGCGACTGCAACGGAAGAGGCAACTGCAGAAAGTAGCAACGAAGATGTACAAAAATCCGCAGGATCCGAGGACTACTCTAAGACCAATACTATTGAAGAGGATGTAGCAGAAGGAGATGTGACCATTACAGATGGTAAGTACATCTATCACTATACCAATGATGCTATCGTAGAGATTCTTGGCACCAAGGGTGGCAAGCTCACAGAAGAAGCAACCATCGATTTGGAAGATGTTTCCGGAATCGGAAGTATTTCATATATTGATGACATGTTTGTACAGGATGAGCATCTGGTAGTGGTTTTAGACGGATACCGTGTAGCTATGGAGACGAAGGATAAGAAAACCAACCGGATTTCCGATGAATATGGTGTGATGGCTTTGGTTTATGATATAGCGGATGCGAAGCGCCCGAAACTCACCGGATATACCAGTTATGAGGGAAACTATTACTCTTCACGAATCGTGGGAGATGAACTGTACATGTTCACAATGAGTTACCCGGATTATCGTCTGTATGGGGATGAGCACATCCTCTACGATGAAGAAGAATTCCTAGAGTCCGGTGTCTTGCCACGCATCAACGGGGAAGCACCTGAGTTGGATTGCATCTATTTGCCGGAGCGTTATCAGGCGGATCCGTCCTTCGTTATGAGTTCTGTAAAGTTGGATAAGCCGGACAAGGTACAGGATTATCAGGTCATCATGGGCTACACCTCAGACATTTATGTATCCGGCGATGCCATCTATTTGCAGTCCGTGGACTATGGCGGCGATATTAACCATACAGCAATTATCCGAATGGACTACAAGGATGGTAAGTTCTCACCGGCCGGCGTTGGTGTGGTAAAGGGTATGCTGACAGATAAGTATGCAATCAACGAGGATGAGGATGGCAATCTGCGTGTAGCAACAACTGTTGTAGATTATGGAAATGGATGGAAGCGGACAAACCGGTTAACGATTTTTGATGAGAAGATGAAAGAAATCGGTAAGCTGAGCGGACTGGCAGAAGGCGAAGAAATCAAGAGTGCCCGCTATATCGGAGATTACTGCTACCTGGTAACCTTCGTAAATACAGACCCGTTGTTCTCTATAGATTGCAGTGACCCAGAGAATCCAACGCTGGTAGGTGAACTGAAGATTCCGGGATTCTCCGAATACATGCATCCTTGGACCGATGGCAAACTCCTTGGATTCGGTTATGCCGGTGATGACGAGGGGCTGACGGAGGGATTGAAGCTTACTATGTTTGATATCTCTTCTCCTAGTGATGTGGAGATTATCACGGAGAAAACCTTACGGAATATCGATTATGCGGCACCGTTCGATGATTACAAAGCTTTGATGGTTTCTTCCGACCGCAGCATTCTTGGATTTATGACAGAAAGCTATGACGAAGATTATGAGAGTCAGTACCGTATCTATCGATATGACGGAGAAGACTTCCGGCTGGAGTTCACCATTGATGCCGAGAAGTTCGCCGGCAACATGCGAGGCGTCTTCATTGGGGATGTATTCTATCTCATCGGAGAGTCCCACGGTGCAAGCTTCGATATGGCTCATGACTATCAGAAGATCAGTGACCTGACCTGGTAGCTCGGTTGACAACTTCAAAAAATCAGCGTAAACTGACGGTGTTGTTGTATATGTCTGCAAGATGGGCAGATGTTTCTACAAGTGACCGTAATCGCTAACTATAACAACTCTATCGGGGAATTCCTGATAGAGTTGTTTTGCGTTTAGAGAGGTGTTTTATGTCAATTTTATTAATCGGTAATGCATTTGCATTGGTTGGTGCGATTCTTATGATTGTCACCGGATTTTTGAAGAAGAAGAACCAAATCCTTGGGGTGCAGATTGTGCAGTTTACATTGATGGGTATCGGTAACTTCCTCTTAGGTGGTATCTCCGGAGCTGTATCCAATGCAGTGGGAATCCTTCGTAATGTAGTAGGATTCAAGAAGGAATTTACCTTGCCTTACAAGTTGTTCTTCGTAGCAATTCAGGCAGTATTAACCTTGGTGTTCTATCAGTCCGGACTCGGCATCTTAGCCTGGTTCCCGTTCTTCGCAACCGTGATGTTTACCTGGTGCATGGATTCTTTGGATGAGCGTGTACTGAAGGGAGCTATTATCGGAGGCGAGTTGTTATGGGCCTTCTATGATTTCCATTTCATGAACTACGCATCCTTGACCTGTGATATTTTCACTATCGTATCCAATACCATTGGAATCCTGATGCTGATGCATCACAAGCCGGAACCGGAAGTTGCAGAATAATTTCATAGCATTCTATACGGAATACTCCTATAATCTTCTTTATAGGAGTATTTTTTATGCATAAAATCTTAATTACCAATGATGATGGAATTACAACAGATGGAATTGTACGCCTGGCCAAGACGGCACAGAAGTTTGGTGAGGTTGTGGTAGTGGCACCGGAGAATCAGTGCAGCGCTATGTCACATCGTATCACCTTGCGTGAGCCAATTGAGGTATGGGAGCATGACTTCCCGGTAGCAGGTGTGAAGGCTTACGCTACTTCCGGTACCCCGGCGGACTGCGTACGATTTGGACTTCTGAATATTGCGCCGGAAGCAGATGTAGTGATGACCGGTATCAACTTCGGATTCAATAGTGGTACGGATATCCAGTATTCCGCTACGGTCGGTTCTGCATTAGAGGCTGCCAGTGTCGGAACACACGCCATTGCATTCTCCGAGGGTATGAATGGATGTCATGAAGTGACAGATGCTTACCTAGAGCAAATGATGGGAGATTTAATCAATCGGAAGTTAGATTACAATCAGGTCTGGAATGTGAACTTCCCACAGTGTAAGCTCGAAGAGTTTGAGGGCATCCTGGAAGAGCGAACCATAGCACGGAATGCGTTCTATCATGACAGCTATGCAGAGACGAAGCTGCCAAACGGGCACATTCGTCTGGATATGGCGGGAGAATATTATGAAGATGGCGCACCGGGAACGGATGTCCATGCCATTATTACCAACCACATCTCAGTGGGAATCGTAAATAATTATAAGTAGAAGGTGTAACATGCAACCAATGAAAAAAGTCGCCGATTCCGAAGGCGAAGTATTAAAGTGTATTCAGTATTGTGATATTAATCCATCGGGCCATTTGTTTGGTGGATCTCTGATGGCCTGGATGGATGAGATTGCCGGAGTTGTTGCTATTCGTCATGCAGGCAAGATGGTAACTACCGCAGCAGTGGATGATTTGCAGTTTAAGAAGAGCGTTTCTTTGGGAGATATCCTGGTATTAAGAGCACGTGTTACCAGTGTGGGAAATACCTCCATGGAAGTGCGTGTCGATGTATACCGTGAGGAACCGTCTACCGGATTGCGCTATGTGGTAAACCGTGCGTACTTCACGGAAGTCTGCGTAGATGAGGATGGCCGTCCGACCAAGGTGCCATATGGTCTGGAACTCGATGGCCCATGTGAACAGGCCGAATGGGAAGCCGCCCAGAAGCGCAGGGAGCTTCGCAAGGCAAGAAGACAGGAAGGTTTTTAGACAGCATAAGATAGTAGCAAGGCAGGTACACCAGGTATCTGTCTTTTTGCAGCTGTCTAAAAATAATTGACATGCTAGTCGTTCCTAACTATAATGTTAGACAAAGCTAACAAAAATAGGGAGGGCACCGTTATGTCAGAAGATTTTTTGAAGGTCGCAAGTGTCTATAAAGCCTATGGCGAGGGCGAGAATCGCCAGGAAGTGCTACGGGGAATGGACTTTTCCGTAACCAAAGGAGAGTTCTGTGTGTTGCTTGGACCATCCGGTTCCGGCAAGTCTACCTTACTGAATATCATCGGTGGAATCGATCGTGCCGATGACGGTTATATTTCTATCAACGGTGATAAGCTTCGTGATATGGATGAAAAGCGTCTGACGGAGTATCGTCGCAAACATCTTGGATATGTATTCCAGCTCTATAATTTAATTCCCAATTTGAATGTAAAAGAGAATATTGAAGTCGGTGCATATCTGTCGGATCATCCGCTGGATATTGATGATTTGTTGCATACCTTAGGGCTATTTGAGCACCGCTACAAATTGCCGAATCAGTTGTCCGGAGGCCAGCAGCAACGTACTTCTATCGGTCGCGCCATTGTAAAAAATCCGGATATCCTGCTCTGTGATGAGCCGACGGGAGCCTTGGATTACAATACATCCAAAGATATTCTAAAGCTTATCGAGGATGTGAACCAGAAGTATGGAAACACGGTTATCATGGTAACCCATAATGAAGCCATCCAACATATGGCAGACCACACCATCAAGCTTCGTGACGGACAGGTTCGAAAGAACATCATTAACGACAATAAGATTTCTGCCGTAGACTTGGATTGGTAGGAGGTGATTGCTATGAGAAATCCACTAAGCAAGCGCCTGCCAAGAGAGCTGCGAAGCGACTGGAAAAAGTATGTGGTGCTGTTCCTTCTGCTGACAATTACCATCGGATTTGTTTCCGGCATGTTTGTAGCCAATGACAGTATGCTCTATGCTGCCAATGCCAGCATCGAGAATAATCAGTTGGAAGATGGACATTTTGAGTTGAAGAATAAGCCGACAACAAAGCTGTTAGATGCCATGGAAGCGTCCTGCGATATACAAATCTATCAGCAATTCTATAAGGATGTAGCGGAAGAAAGCGACACTACGATTCGTGTGTTCATGCCCCGGGAGGATTGCAACTTTGTAGAACTGATGCAGGGAGCATGGCCGGCAGCGGATAACGAGATTGTAATCGACCGCATGCATGCAGATAACCGAAGTATTGCTGTGGGAGATACCATCCGGGTGGATGGCCGCAATATGAAGGTAACAGGATTGGTTGCATTTTCCGATTACAGTACACTGTATAAGGATGCGACGGATATCATGTTTGATGCCATTACGTTTGATGTTGGAATTACAACGAAAGAGGGCTTCGAAGCAATCTCCGGTAAGACACATTATCAATATGCATTTCGTTATAATACTCGCCCACAGGATTCCTATCAGGAGAAAGAATGGTCCGATGAAAACGTGAAGAAGCTGGCAATCCTGGCGTTAACAGGAAGCCTGTTCGACAACGAAGAGGACGCGGAAGCATTCAAAGACGAAACCGATGAATTAAAGGTAGATGCATCCACCCTGGATGTAGATAAGCTCAAAGACCAGGTGGAAATCTATGATGACAATAAGAACGAGCTGACGGATTATCTGCCGAACTACGTGAATGAAGCAATTCACTTTGCACCGGATGATATGTCCCAGGATAAGGTCATGGGACAGGTGCTGTTGTATGTTTTAATAGCAGTTTTAGCATTTATTTTTGCCATTGCTCAGAGTGCCACCATTACCAAGGATGCAGCGGTGATTGGAACATTACGCTCTTCCGGTTATACCAGAGGAGAGTTGGCAAGACACTATCTGATGCTTCCGACGGCTGTGACCTTGTTTGCTGCAATCATTGGTAACGTGCTTGGTTATACGGTATTTAAAAACGTGGTTGTAGCCATGTATTACAATTCCTATAGCTTGCCTACCTATGAAACCAAGTGGAACATGGACGCCCTGTGGAGTACCACCTTGATTCCGGTGGTATTGGTGTTCTGCGTGAACGTAATCGTGATTGTGTGGAAGCTTCACATTGAACCACTTCGCTTCCTGCGTAGAGACCTAAGCACTTCCAAGCGAAAGAAAGCTATGCGCCTGCCACGATGGAAGTTCTTATTCAGATTTCGCTTACGTGTGCTATTTTCCAATATGATGAACTATTTTGTGCTGTTGATCGGTATCTGTTTTGTCATGGTGCTTCTGGGATTTGCTGTGGGCCTTCCGGCGACTCTGAAACATTATCAGAACGAGGCACCGAATCTGGTGGTGGCCAATTATCAATATGTATTGACGGATTATGAGGATAAAGATAAAGACCTTATTACGACCAATACGAAGAATGCAGAAATCTATTGCATGACTTCGCTGCAGACCGTGGATGGCGTGCATGTAGGAGAAGAAATTTCTGTATATGGCTATACCAATAATAGCAAGTATTTTGTCCTTCCGGATGATGTGAAGGAAGGAGAGGTATTTGTCTCTACCAATTACGCAGACAAGTTCGGATTGAAGGCCGGGGATGAGATTACCCTGGCGGAAAAATTCGAAGATAAGCAGTATACCTTTACAATTAATAAGGTCAGCAATCTATCCGGATCTCTTGCAGTGTATATGCCACTAGCCAATTATCGAGAGGTTTTTGACACAGAAGAAGATTACTACACCGGATTCTTTTCGGACAAGGAGATCACGGATATCGATGAGAAATATATTGCAACGGTGATTACCTCAGAAGATTTACTTACTGTGGTGCATCAGTTGGATCATTCCATGGGCGGTTACATGGACTACTTCGCAGTGGCTTGTGACCTGATGGCAGCACTTCTCATCTATCTTTTAACCAAGATTATTATTGAGAAAAATGCCACCTCCATCTCCATGCTGAAGGTACTTGGCTACCATAACAGTGAGGTTAATAGTCTTTACATTCGTATGACGACAGTGGTGGTTGTGGTATCATCCTTCGTGGGAGTGGCGGTAAGCAATCTTGTGCTGCAGACCATGTGGCGCAATATTATGTACAAGATGAGCGGTTGGTTTGAATATATTATTGGTCCGAAGGATGCTGCGAAGATGATCATAGGTGTTATTGTTGCTTACATTCTGGTGTCGTTCTTTGATATGCGACGGGTAAAGCGGATTCCACTGACGGAGGCGCTGAAAAACGTGGAATAGAATTACATTGTAAAGTGAATAAATAGATGGAAGAGTGGGTGCCCCGAAGTACCCACTTTTCTTTTTGCCATGCTATAATATAGTTATGTAGTATGTTTTTTTTTAAGAGGGATTTTTTATGAGACCAATTACCATGGAACGTGTGGAAGATACACGCAAACAGATTCTAGATACCATTGAGAGTGCAACCTTAACTCATGAGCAGAAGGTGACGAACCTGGCCAACTTAGCAGATTCTCTGTTGGAAGTATTGGACCTTCCGGAGGGATTGGATGAACTTTTGAATTCTGAGGGAGATGCCAAGTGCATCTGCGATTTGTTCGAGGGCCATGCACCGATGCGCCCGCGTTATATTGCACCGGATTATGAGAAGTTGTTGAAGGAAGGCTGCGAGTACTTGCGTCTGCCGGCACCGACGGATTTGATGGAAGCGCTGAATACCTTATTGATTTTCTATAAGCATGTACCGAGTATTACCAACTACCCGGTATACCTTGGTCAGTTGGATGAGCTCTTAGAGCCGTTTGTGGATACCGTGGATGAAGCCATGGGCCGCAAGCTGGTGAAGAACTTCTTGATGAATGTAGATCGTACCATTTTGGATTCCTTCTCCCATGCAGATGTGGGCCCGAGAGAGACCAAGATTGGATACTATATCTTCGATGCAGAGAAGGAGTTGCAGGATGCAGTTCCGAATATCTCTATGAAGTATGATGCGGATATTACACCGGATCACTTCCTGAAGGCTGCGGTAGAGTGCGGCCTTGCCTGTGCAAAGCCAAGCTTTGCTAACCATAAGATGTTTGTGAGCGAGCTGGGTGAGCGCTATGTGATTGCCAGCTGCTACAATGGATTGCCGCTTGGTGGTGGTTCCTATACCTTGTGCCGTTTGATTCTTGGTAACATTGCGAAGCGTTCCAAGGATATTGCAGACTTCAAGGAGAAACAGCTTCCATATGTGATGGACATCATGGCTCGCTACATGGATGCCCGTGTGAAGTTCGAAGTAGAAGAGAGCGGATATTTTGACAATACCTTCTTAATTAAGGAAGGATTCATTGAGCGTGAGAAGTTTACGGCCATGTACGGTTTGGTTGGCCTTGCGGATGCAGTAAATATCTTATTGGAGAAGGAAGGCAAGACCGGAAGATTCGGACATGATGAGATTGCTACCCAGCTTGGTGTAGAGATTATGGATATCATCGATGCCTTCAATCAGAATCATGAGGCTCCTTACTGTGAAGTAACCGGTGGTCATTACCTGTTACATGCACAGGTTGGTATTGCTGAGGACCAGGGTATTACTCCGGGCGTTCGTATCCCGATTGGCGAGGAGCCGGACGAGCTCATTGATCAGCTTGAGGTGATGTCCCACTTCCATAAGTATTTCCCATCCGGAACCGGCGATATCTTCCCGGTAGATATGACGGTACATGCCAATCCGGAATATGTGATGGATATTATTAAGGGAAGCTTCCAGCGCAACTTGCGTTACTTATCCTTCTACTCCAGCGATAATGATGTCATCCGTGTCACCGGATACTTGATTAAGCGTTCCGAGTTGGAGAAGCTGGATTCCGGTGTGGCTGTGATTCACGACACTACCGCTCTTGGACTTGGAGCTTCCAAGAACGGACATATCTTAGAACGTAAGGTAAGATAATGAAGGCAACCGTTGTTAAGATTATTCCCTTCAGTTGTGTGGATGGCCCGGGGAACCGAACCGCCATCTTCCTACAGGGATGCAATATTAATTGTAAATACTGTCATAATCCGGAGACCAGAGGCCCGAAGAATCCGGAAGCCACGGAGATGACCGTGGAAGAAGTGATGGAGCGTGTGAAGAAGCAGGTTCCATTCATTCGCGGCATTACTGTATCCGGTGGCGAGTGCATGTTGCATCCGGAGTTTGTGCAGGCAATCTTTGAGCAGGCGAAACCACTGGGATTGACCACGCTGATTGATAGTAATGGAACCATTCCGTTCGAGAAGTATCCGGAACTGATGGCGGTCACCGATGGCGTGATGCTGGATATCAAAGCTATGAACCGGGAAGACCACATCAAGATTACGGACCACGATAACGATACGGTACTTGCCAATGCCAAGTATCTGGCCGAATGTGGTAAGCTCTATGAAGTGCGTTCCGTTATCGTGCCGGGGCTCTATAATGGCGATAAGAATGCGGATGCGTTAATCGAGTTCTTAGAACCGCTGCATCAGCTGAGTGATTTCCGAATCAAGCTCATTACCTATCGTCCCAACGGAGTTCGCGAAGAGTATGCGATTTACAAGCAGCCAAGCAAGGTGTTTATGCAACGCCTTGGTGAGCGATTCCGAGAGCATGGATTTGAAGTAGTAATTGTATAATCATAGAAGAAGTCCTTTTCGAAGGGCTTCTTTTTTTGTGTGGATGATAACTTTTCCTCAAGCGTAGAATACACAGTTGAATGTTCTTCACCATGGGGTTGAAAAGTATTATCTTTTTGCATATAATCGAAGAATATTCGTAAAGGGAGTAGTTGTTATGGAAAAGAAAAGAAACTCTTTTTCCGGATCCGTAGGATTCGTTTTAGCGGCCGCAGGTAGCGCTGTCGGTCTTGGGAATATTTGGAGATTCCCGTATCTTGCTGCTAAGGATGGCGGCGGTTTATTCTTAGTTATTTATCTGGTGTTGGCATTGACCTTCGGTTTTACCATGCTGGTAACGGAGGTTGCTATCGGTCGTAAGACCAAGCAGAGTCCATTGACCGCATATGCCAAGATTCATCCGAAGTTCCGTTGGATTGGACTCTTTGCATGTTTGGTTCCGTTTATGATTATGCCGTACTATTGTGCAATCGGTGGCTGGGTATTGAAGTACGCGGCTGTATTCCTCGTAGGAAATGGTACAGCGGCTGCAGAAGATGGATTCTTCACCGGATTCATTACCAGCCAGTATGAGCCAATCGTGATGGCAATTTTGTTTACAGCAGCAACGATTTTTGTTGTATATCGTGGTGTAGATAAAGGAATTGAGCGCATCTCCAAGATTCTGATGCCGATTTTGTTCTTGTTAATCTTAGGAATTGCAATTTTTGCATTGACCATTCATAAGGGCGATGTTACCGGTTTGGATGGTTTGAAAGTATTTGTGATTCCAAGCATAAAAGGCATGAGTGCCGGAGATATCCTAATCGTTGTAATGGATGCCATGGGGCAGTTATTCTATAGTATCAGCGTTGCAATGGGTATTATGGTTGCATACGGTTCCTATCTTCGAGATGAGGATAACCTGATGCGTTCCGTGAACCAGATTGAGCTGTTTGATACTGTGGTAGCGTTTTTAGCCGGTGTAATGATTATTCCGGCAGTATTGGTATTCATGGGGCCGGAAGGTATGACCAGTGGACCGGGGCTTATGTTTATTGCATTGCCGAAGGTCTTTGCGGAGATGGGGGTGGTTGGACGCATCGTTGGTGTTGCGTTCTTCATCATGGTGTTATTTGCTGCGCTGACAAGCTCCATTTCTATTTTGGAAGCGGTAGTATCATCCTTCATGGATTACTTCAAGATTTCCCGTCGTCGTGCGACTGTAATCGAAGGCGCTATTGCCATGGTTATTGCTGTTGTGGTTTGCTTAGGATATAACAAGTTCTACTTCGAGGTGACCTTGCCGAATCATGTAGTAGGTCAGATCCTCGACATTATGGACTATGTTTCTAACAATATCCTGATGCCGGTAGTTGCAATCGGAACCTGCTTCTTAATCGGATGGGCCGTTGGACCAAAGACAGTCATCGAAGAAGCAACCAAGACCGGAGAGAAGTTCGGACGTCGCAGACTGTATCATGTGATGATTCGTTACGTGGCACCGGTACTTCTGTTGTTCTTGCTGCTGAAGTCTCTTGGAATTATTAATCTGTAAAATACGACACGACCGGAAATCCGGTCGTGTTTTTTCATCTACAGGTTCCATAGAAAATACTTCTCTTATGAAATGCTTTCTTCTATAATTGGTACTTGAGGGAAAACTCTTTTTAGTTAAGACTACAAGCGAGAGGAGATAAATAATATGACAAAAAGATATGCTGGAATTGCTTTAACCGCAGTAGGATTATTTATGCTGTTTCGTATGGTGAGGGTATCATCCTTCGGATTCTATCGTCTCGGTGGTGTGAATACATCCGCCATCATTTTAGTATTGCTGATTCTTTCCGCGATTGCCATTGTGGTTAAGCAAAATAAATTTACATGGGCATGCTTAATCGTATCCCTGTGTCTTCTGGTGCTGTCCTTAATCCTTGGTACGCATCTGTATTTTGCCTATGCAACACTGATTGATATTTTACTGGTATTGGTTCCGGTAATTGTAGGCGTAGGATTAATCATAAGAAGTGCATTTGAGAAAAGAGCGTAAAAACTTAACGGTTAACAACACGGCCGGTATCACTATATCTTCCGAAGACTCTTGAAATAGTGATACCGGCCGTGTCAGCTTACCTAGCATGCTTGGCACGATACTCCGTCGGCGATAGCTCCTTGCAGCGCTTGAATGCTTTGGAGAAGGTATAGGCGTCGGAATACCCAACCAAAAAGGCGATATTTGCAATGCTTTCGTTGCTGTCTTTTAGCAGTGCGGAAGCTTTTTTCATACGGTAAGTCAGCAAGTAGGACTGTGGCGTATAGCCGGTTGCATGTTTAAAAATGCGGGTTAGATAACTTCGATTCAATCCGCAGGCTCCGGCGATTTCATCTATGGTGATGGGCTCGGAGTATTTTTCTTTGTGAGGTAATTGGCGGTGGAGAGTCTGGACTGCGATGTGGTGCTGGGGGCTAAAAGGCTGAATATCGCCGGGCTTTGGCACCCAGGAAGCAGTGCCTGGGGAGGCCGAGGTCGTGGTTTGGGTGCCAAATCCCGGGTGTACGATGCTTTTTGGCACCCGGGTGACTGCTGCGTGTTTGGATGGAATGTTGCTCTGGGTGCCAAAAGACTATTATCTATAGCTGTTTAGCACCCGCAGAAGCGTGGGCAAGAGGTGGGACGATGAGTCTTGGGTGCTAAAACGAGCGCTGGAAGGGGATATTGTCACCCAGAGGATGTGTGGGCTCAGTGAGCGTTTCTTTGCGCGGTGTGCTTGGACGCTAGGGATTGCCATAGAGGAGTCCCTTGGCGTCCAGATGCTAGAATCCTTCCTTGGAAATGTTGCGCTGTGGACGCCATCTATAAAGGATTCTGGGAATTATGGCGTCCAAGAATGGCTGTTTTAAAGGTGATATGAGCCTTTCTCTTTGGAAAACGATGATTTATACTATGTTTTGGACGTTAGGATTGCAAGAAAAAGTTGCTTCTGGCGTCCAAAGCATATGAACCAGAGGCACTTTAAAAGGGACTGCAACAGGTACAGTGACAGGAACTGCAGCAGGAGCAAAGAAACGTTGCACCAAATGGGAATAATAGTCTAGCGGTGATATGTCAAGATGAAAAATCTTGAAAAGTCCCTTTCTTTTTGGTTATTTTTCAAAAAAGAAAGAACGACCGCCTAAGCCCTGCCGTACTGTTTCAAAAAAACAGGGCGTTAACTCCTAAAGTAGTATTTACTACTTTGAAACAGGAGCTTTGTATAGCTGATTAGTCTTCAGCATACTGTAGACCAATCTAGCAAATTTACGGGCAGTAAGTGCGAGTGCGCGTTTGTGCTGGTTCCTGTTGACTTCTTTGTATTTGATGTCGTAGAAGCGCTTGTATTCTGTGTCGCAACACACGTGAGACCAAGCTCCTTCACACAGGTAGTAT
>FPAN01000007.1:0-17135 GCA_900116395.1 Lachnospiraceae bacterium XBD2001
TCTTAAAATACTACCTGTGTGAAGGAGCTTGGTCTCACGTGTGTTGCGACACAGAATACAAGCGCTTCTACGACATCAAATACAAAGAAGTCAACAGGAACCAGCACAAACGCGCACTCGCACTTACTGCCCGTAAATTTGCTAGATTGGTCTACAGTATGCTGAAGACTAATCAGCTATACAAAGCTCCTGTTTCAAAGTAGTAAATACTACTTTAGGAGTTAACGCCCTGTTTTTTTGAAACAGTACGGCAGGGCTTAGGCGGTCGTTCTTTCTTTTTTGAAAAATAACCAAAAAGAAAGGGACTTTTCAAGATTTTTCATCTTGACATATCACCGCTAGACTATATTGAACCCCCGGGACGGGGTTAGCGATTCATTGTACGTATATAAATACAATGACTCGCTAACTCCGTCCCCCTGGGTCACCTTGCAAGAAGCAGTGCGACGATGCCAACAACACTTCCCACAAGGATTGCATTGCTTACCCGGCTCTTGGAGTAGCACAACCGCAGGCTAACACCCTTCTCCAGCGGATAAAATAGCTGCACCGGGCGGTAATTAAGCAAATCCAAGATAACATGAGATACCATTCCAGCCAGGAAATACCCTGCTGCCACCGGAAGCGCCAGATACACTGTACCTCCGAGGATTGCCATTCCAAGTAACGAATGCAAAAAGGACCGATGGGGCCTTCTCATGCCCCACAGGCAGGTAACGAAAAAAAGCGCACTGCCGACCATTGTTCGAAGCAGTCCGCTTGTTGTCTTCCATAATTCAATAATTCCCGGGAATACTCCTACCCCAACACTGAAAAGAATTGCAAGGAGTCCCAGCGACAAGCCGCCGATAATAATCGGGGTTGTCTTCTTGCCGGTTTCTCCCACATCGATATCACTGATAATGCCGCCAATCATGGCAAGCGTTCCGCCAATCAAGGCGTATTCCGGCGGTTGGTTCATGGTAAGCGCTAAGCCCACACAAGCACCAACCGCGGCATGTGTACTCATCTGCATGAGTCCTCATCCCCTAATCTTTCAAAGAATGAATAAATAATCCGCTACGAAGCTTCGGCTCAAACCAGGTGGACTTCGGCGGCATCAAACGGTTGGCATCTGCAACCGCGAACAACTCGCTAATCTGGGTTGGATACATGGCAAAAGCCACCTGCATATCCACATGGCATCTGCGCTCCAACTCCTCCAATCCACGGATTCCGCCAACGAAATCAATGCGGGCATCCGTCTTCGGATCCTCAATTCCAAGCAGTGGCTCCAATACCAGATTCTGCAGCAGTGCCACATCCAAGCCATCCACCGGATCATCACTGCGAAGCTCCGGCTTAATGGAATAGAGATACCAGGTCTCGTCCAGATACATAGCGAACTGGCCCTTCTCCTGTGGGTGAATAGCTTCCGGCGCACTCATCACAAGGTCCGCCACCTCTTCGATTTCTGTCATCAATTCTTCCGGCGCATAACCATTCAGATCACGAACCACACGGTTGTAATCCAGAATCTTCAACTGATTATCCGGGAACAACACGGATAAAAAGTGATCGTACTCATGCTCCTTGCCATCGCCCTCGGCACGGCGTCTCTGAGAAACGCGAACCGCAGAGGCTGCACGATGGTGTCCGTCTGCAATATAAATCTCATCAATACCCGCAAAGGTCTCCTGAATAGTAGCAATATCCGTTGTATTTCCAACTACCCACACACGATGACGAATGCCATCCTCAGAGGTAAAATCATACTCTGCCTCGCCACTCTTCACACGATCTACCACTTCGTCGATGGTCGCATTATCGCGATACGCCAGGAAAATCGGTCCCGTCTGGGCATCACAGCTATCCACATGATGGATACGATCTGCCTCTTTGTCTGCACGGGTATTCTCATGGCGCTTAATCACGCCACTCTCGTAGTCATCCACTGCCGCACATCCCACAATACCGGTCTGTACGCGGCCATCCATGGTCAATTCATAGATGTAAAAGCACGGTGCATCATCCTGGATGAAATCGCCCTTGGCAATCATCTCCCAGAGAAGATCATGGGCCTTCTGATACACTTCCTCCGCGTAGGTATCTACGCTATCCGGGAAGTTGGTCTCCGCACGGTCAATCCGTAAAAAAGACATGGGATTCTTCGCTACGATTTCCTTGGCTTCCTGTCTGTTATAAACATCATAAGGGAGAGCGGCGATTTTACTCGCGCTCTCCCTTGCCGGTCTGATTCCTAAAAATGGTTTAATACTAGCCATTTGTTTTCCCTCACTTACAAGTCCTTACTTAATTACGCGTACACGATAGACGCCTTCGCAAGCTGCCAACTTGGCAACCACTTCTTCCGGCACTTCGGAATCCAAGTCCATCAAAGTATATGCATACTCTCCGCGGGACTTGTTGGTCATATCGGATACGTTGATGTTGGCATCACCGGTGATCGTGGTGAATCTTGCGATGGTACCCTTCAAATTCTGATGCAGCACACCAACACGGCTTACGGTATGGCAGACGCCCATGTCACAATCCGGATAATTCACGGAATGGCGGATGTTACCGTTCTCTAAGAAGTCACGTAACTCCTCTACTGCCATGCGTGCACAGTTATCCTCTGCCTCTTCGGTAGAAGCTCCAAGATGTGGGGTTGCAATAACGCCCTCTGCACCTGCGGTGGTTGGGTTCGGGAAGTCAGTGACATACTTGCGAACCTTGCCTGCTGCAATGGCATCCACAACAGCCTTCTCATCTACCAAGAGATCTCTGGCAAAATTCAAAATGATCACGCCCTTCTTCATCTTCTCGATGGCATCCCGGTTGATCATCTCCTTGGTGGAGTCCAAAAGCGGTACATGGACGGTGATAAAATCACAATTGGTGTAGATATCCTCAACGCTGGTTACATGCTTAACGCTTCTGGATAAGTTCCAAGCTGCGTTAACGGAAATGTATGGATCATAGCCATAGACTTCCATGCCCATGTGCACTGCTGCGTTAGCAACCAAAACACCGATGGCACCAAGACCAATGATACCAAGCTTCTTGCCTGAAATCTCGGTTCCGGCGAAGTTCTTCTTAGCCTTCTCCATAGACTTGGCAATCTCCGGATCATCCTTGTTCTCGTCACACCAGATATTACCACCGATGATGTCGCGGCTTGCAAGAAGCATTCCTGCAAATACCATCTCTTTTACACCATTGGCATTGGCACCCGGTGTGTTAAAAACAACAACACCCTGCTCGGCACACTTATCCAGCGGAATGTTATTGACGCCCGCACCAGCTCTAGCAACCGCCAACAACTTGTCGGACAGCTCCATGTCATGCATCTTCGCACTTCTTACCAGAATCGCATCTGCATCATTGACATCGTCCGTCGCCTTATAATTCGTATTAAACAGATCCAGTCCGACATTACTAATCGGATTCAAACAATTGTAAGTAAACATTTTCTTTTCCTTCCCTTTCTTCCCTACTTGAGGTTCTTCTTCTCGAAGTCTTCCATGAAGGTAACGAGCGCTTCTACGCCGGCCTTTGGCATAGCGTTGTAGATGGAAGCACGCATTCCTCCAACGGTGCGGTGTCCCTTCAGGTTCTCAAGACCTGCTGCCTTGGACTCAGCAACGAACTTCTTATCAAGTTCCTCGTCGCCGGTGATAAACGGAACGTTCATTAAGGAGCGATCCTGCGGAACAACGGTACCCTTGAACATCTTGGAGTTGTCAAGGAAGTTGTAGAGGATGGCAGCCTTCTCTTCGTTGCGCTGCTTCATTGCTTCCAGACCGCCGTTCTTCTTCAGCCACTTGAAGACCTTGCCGCAGATGTAGATATTGTAGCAAGGCGGTGTGTTGTAGAGTGAATCGTTGTCTGCCTGGGTCTTGAACTTCAGCATGGTTGGAGTTCCCGGAAGTACATCGTCACGAATCAAGTCCTCGCGGATGATATCGATGACCATACCGGCAGGTCCAACGTTCTTCTGGACACCACCGTAGATGATGCCGTACTTGCTTACGTCTACCGGCTCACTTAAGAAGCAGGAAGATACGTCCGCAACCAGATCCTTACCCTTGGTGTTTGGAAGGGTCTTGAACTTGGTACCGTAGATGGTGTTGTTCTCACAGATGTAGACATAGTCCATATCGTCGGTAATCGCAAGATCAGAGCAATCCGGAATATAAGAGAATGTCTTGTCTGCGGAGGAAGCAAGCTCTACAGCCTCACCGTAAATCTTGGCTTCCTGGTAAGCCTTCTTCGCCCACTGACCGGTAATGATGTATCCGGCCTTCTTATTCTTCATTAAGTTCATTGGAATTGCGGCGAACTGCTGGCTGGCTCCTCCCTGTAAAAAGAGAACCTTGTAGTTGTCCGGAATTCCCATCAAATCACGCAGGTCAGCTTCCGCAGTCTTAATGATGTCGTCATACATCTTGGAACGGTGGCTCATCTCCATAACGGACATGCCGCATCCCTTGTAATCTAACATCTCCTCTGCTGCTTCCTTCAATACTTCCTCCGGTAATACCGCAGGGCCTGCTGAAAAGTTGTACACTCTACTCATTTTTCTTTTTCTCCTCTTTTCCTTGTTCTTACAATATTGAAAACTCAGTTGCTGCCCGGATTATACCGAGGTCTTCACTGACTTTTTCTTACTGTTACTTGGCTTAACTGCTTCCTTCTCCTTCAAGTCTGCTGCGGTAAACGTCTCACTAATCGGAGCTCCCGGAGCAACCATTGGCCATACCTTGTCATCGTTGTCGATGATGGCATCGATTAAGACCGGAGTCTTGGAAGCAAGGGCCTTCTTCAGTGCTTCGTCGAATTCCTTGCGGTTGGTCGCCCGGTATCCGGTAGCACCCATGGCCTCTGCCAGTTTTACAAAATCAACACAGTCATTTAAGACCGTATTGGAGTATCTCTTTTCATAAAATAAATCCTGCCACTGACGAACCATTCCAAGTACATGGTTGTTGACTACCACCTGAATCAATGGCAACTGCTGGCGAACTGCTGTTGCAATCTCGTTCATGTTCATACGGAAGCATCCGTCGCCGGCAATATTGATGACCTGTTTTGTTGGATTTCCAACCTGTGCACCGATGGCTGCACCCAGTCCGTATCCCATGGTTCCAAGACCACCGGAAGATAAGAACTGTCTCGGCTGCTTGTATTTATAATACTGTGCTGCCCACATCTGGTGCTGGCCTACCTCAGTAACAATGATGGCATCACCCTTGGTAGCCTTGTAAATGCTCTCCATCAGGTATGGACCGGTAAGACCCTTGCCGTCATAGGTCAGCGGGAACTTCTTCGTAAGCTCCTTCACCTCGTCGTTCCATTCCTTATGCTTAGCTTGCTTTAGCATCGGGTTCAGCTGTTTCAAGGTCTCTTTTACATCGCCGATAATACAGGCATCTACTACGATGTTCTTGTTAATCTCTGCCGGATCAATATCAATCTGGAGGATCTTGGCCTGATGTGCGAACTTCTTCGGATTACCAAGAACACGATCGGAAAAACGGGTTCCGATGGCAACCAAGAGATCACAATTGCTTACGCCTAAGTTACTTGCCTTGGTTCCGTGCATGCCCAGCATTCCGGTGTAGTTGGACTTGGTGCCGTCATATGCACCCTTGCCCATCAAGGAATCACATACCGGTGCATCAATGAGTTTTACAAACTCTGCCAACTCCTTATCCGCACCGCTGATGGTTGCGCCACCGCCCACGAATACGAATGGCTTCTGGGCTTTCTGAATCATCTCTGCTGCACGCTCTAGCGCTTCTTGGTCAATATCTGTAGAGGCCTGCGGCTTCTCAATCTTCGCCCGGGTATAATTGGTCTTCCCTGCGGTAACGTCCTTGGTAATATCCACAAGAACCGGTCCCGGACGTCCGGTGGTGGCGATACGAAATGCGCGACGCATGGTATCTGCCAGCTTATTCACATCTTTTACGATGAAGTTGTGCTTGGTAATCGGAGTGGTGATTCCTGCGATATCCACCTCCTGGAAGCTATCCTTACCTAGAAGAGATACGCCTACGTTACATGTAATTGCTACTAGCGGTACGGAATCCATATACGCCGTTGCGATTCCCGTTACCAGGTTCGTAGCTCCCGGTCCGCTGGTGGCCAAACACACGCCCACCTTGCCGGTACTTCTGGCATATCCGTCTGCCGCATGGGATGCACCCTGCTCATGACTGGTCAAAATGTGACGAATCTCGTCACTGTGCTTATACAGCTCGTCGTACACATTCAGAATCGCCCCGCCCGGATACCCGAAGACGGTGTCTACGCCTTGCTCCTTCAAGCACTCGATTACAATTTCTGCTCCTGTTTTCTGCATATCTTTTTTCCTTTTGCGGTTCGCTGTCTCCAATCATTGTTCGCCTTCAGCTCCAATTCTTGGACAGCTATCGCACAGGCAACTCTAGAATTTTTCTTCGAAAAATAAGAGTTGCTCCGCCTTTTCCCTTTCCTTTTCCTTTTCCTGTTTACTTTACCTCGAGGATGGCTCCGCGGTTACCGGAGGTAACCATGGATGCGTAGCGCGCGAGATATCCGGTGGTGACCTTCGGCTGGCGCGGTGTCCATGCGGCACGGCGCTTTGCAAGTTCCTCGTCGGATACCTTAAGGTCGAGCTTCATATTCGGAATATCGATGGCGATGATATCGCCTTCTTCTACCAGTGCGATTGGTCCGCCGACAGCAGCTTCCGGAGATACATGTCCGATGGAAGCACCACGGGAAGCACCGGAGAAACGTCCGTCAGTAATCAATGCAACGGTAGAGCCAAGACCCATACCTGCAATAGCGGAGGTCGGATTCAACATCTCACGCATACCAGGGCCGCCCTTCGGTCCTTCGTAGCGGATGACAACCACATCGCCGGCAACAATTTTGCCACCCTTGATAGCAGCAATGGCATCCTCTTCGCAATCGAAGACGCGAGCCGGGCCTTCGTGTACCATCATCTCTTCTACTACGGCAGAACGCTTCACAACAGAACCGTCCGGAGCCAGGTTGCCCTTCAATACAGCCAATCCGCCGGTCTTAGAATATGGATTATCTAACGGACGGATGACTTCCGGATTGCGGTTCACTGCATTTTTGATATTCTCACCGATGGTCTTGCCGGTAACGGTCATGCAGTCTAAGTTCAGAAGTCCGGCATCTGCCAGTTCCTTCATCACTGCATAGACACCGCCGGCTTCGTTCAAGTCCTCCATGTAGGTAGGACCTGCCGGTGCCAAGTGGCACAGGTTCGGTGTTTTCTCACTGATTGGATTTGCAAAAGAAATATCGAAATCAAAGCCAACCTCATGAGCAATCGCCGGAAGATGCAGCATAGAGTTGGTGGAACAACCCAGTGCCATATCTACGGTCAAGGCATTCAAGATGGCTTCTTTTGTCATAATGTCCCGTGGACGAATGTTCTTGCGGTACATGTCCATAACAGCGTATCCGGCCTGTTTTGCCAGACGCAAACGCTCAGAATATACAGCAGGAATGGTGCCGTTGCCGCGAAGTCCCATACCAAGGGCCTCGGTGAGGCAGTTCATAGAATTGGCGGTGTACATACCGGAACAGGATCCGCAGGTTGGGCAGGTCTTGTTCTCGTACTCCAATACCCCTTCCTCATCCAAGGTGCCGGCAGCGTACTGTCCAACAGCCTCGAACATGGAGGACAGGGACGTCTTATGTCCCTGCACTCTTCCGGCCAACATTGGGCCTCCGGATACGAATACGGTTGGGATGTTCACTCTGGCTGCTGCCATCAAGAGTCCCGGCACGTTCTTATCACAGTTCGGTACCATAACCAATGCGTCAAACTGGTGAGCAATGGCCATACATTCGGTAGAATCGGCAATCAAATCTCTGGTAACAAGGGAATACTTCATTCCAATGTGTCCCATGGCAATACCGTCACATACGGCAATGGCTGGGAAAACAACCGGTACACCACCGGCCTCCGCAACACCCATACGAACCGCATCCACAATCTTATCGATGTTCATGTGGCCCGGTACGATCTCGTTGTAGGAGCTGACGATGCCGACCATCGGCTTCTTCATCTCGTCTGCGGTGAAGCCTAGTGCGTTAAACAGGCTTCGGGCAGGTGCTTGTTGCATTCCACATCTTGCATTATCACTCTGCATTTTTGTTTCCTCCATCTCTTTTCTTTTACTTTTCCTTTTCAATCTATGTCCGTTGGAAAACCAACAATTAGCTATTTCATAATCTCGGCGATGTAATTATCTGCCATGACTTCCGGCGTGAATCGTTCCAGATAATCAGCACGACCATTCTCGCCCATCTTCCGGCACTTCTCGGGATTCTCTAAGAGTTCCTTCATGCCATGGGCCAACGCATCGATATCTCCCGGTGTTACCACATATCCGTCACGGCCATTGGTTACCACCTCCGGAATACCACCACAGGCAAAGGCAACCACTGCTCTGCCCTTGATCATACCCTCTAAGGAAATCAATCCGAAGCTCTCGTCCATCTGGGACGGAGTTACCAGAAAATCAAACAAATCCGCATACTCGGAAGCATTCATTATGTTGTGATAGATCTTCACATAAGCGCCCAAGCTATGCTCTGATATAAATGTCATGCATTCATGGAAGTAATCTTCCTCATAGACATTCCCGATAATGGTAAATACCGTATCGGTAACACCCTCTTCCACCAGCTTCGCCACCGCCTTCAGGTAGTTCAGGTTGCCCTTGTACTCCATGAAGTTACCGATCATCAGAACGTTCTTCTTCGTCTCATCAAAATCCCCAAGATTCGTGATTTTCTCTTCGCGGGTCAAGGTGCTGTACTCGGAGATTCCGTTGTAAATCACACGAATGTCCTGTTCCAGATAGGAAGATGCCTTGATGCGGTTCTTCGTATAATTGGATACGGTAATGAGTCCCGTTGCTTCCTTGGAAATGCGTCTGTCATAGGATGCGTAACGCATTTTCTGGAGAGCATTCTTCTCGAAATCGTTATGGAAGACCATATAGCGCTTCGGTACTCCGGCGCGATAAGCCGCAGTAAGCAACTGGTTACACAGATCATCTCCCACGTAGCCACCGTTATGGATCAACACACAGTCAATCTTCTCCTTACGAAGATAGGCTTCCGCAGCCTTGATATTCTGCGGAATGACCTGGGCGTAGTTGCCGTTGCGAAGAAAAATCTTCATGGACTTAGCAAACATGTTGCCGGTCGGATAGCTTCCTAGCTTCTCCTCTGCGGAGTACATAGGAAGTCGTACCAGTCCAGGAATCTCCTTATAAATTGCCACGTCATTATTCACATTGACTGCTGCAAGGACTTCATGGCCTTCCGCAGAGAGCTTGCGCTCCATGGCAACATACAACTCATAAAACATCTTGGCTGTTCCACCGTTAATCGGATTGGAACAAAACAAAAGAATCTTCATAGATTACTAACTATACGCGTGCAGCAATGAGGTCTCCCATCTCTACGGTTCCAACCTGCTTCACGCTGCTCCTTTTCTCATTCTCTTGAGGCATGATATCGATGGTGCGATAGCCTTCGGAGAGGACCTGCTTCACCGCAGCCTCAATGGCATCTGCCTCTTTATCTAAGTCAAAGCTGTATCGAAGCATCATAGCTGCGGAAAGGATAGTTGCAATCGGATTGGCAATGCCCTGGCCTGCAATATCCGGTGCGCTTCCGCCGCTTGGCTCGTATACGCCGAACTTGGTATCATTCAAACTTGCGGAGGACAGCATTCCGATGGATCCGGTCACCATGCTGGCTTCGTCGGATAAAATATCTCCGAACATGTTCTCTGTTAGAATTACATCAAACTGACCAGGATCTTTTACCAACTGCATAGCACAGTTATCTACCAACATATGCTCGTAGGTAACTTCCGGATAATCCGCAGCTACTTCCTCTACGATCTTGCGCCACAGTCTGGAGGAATCCAACACATTGGCCTTGTCCACACTGGTGACCTTCTTGCGACGCTTCATGGCAATATCGAATCCACGCTTGGCAATACGGCGAATCTCCTCTTCCGTATAGGTCAAGGTATCCACGGCGGTCATGACGCCGTTCACTTCCTTGGTCTCTCTGGCACCGAAATACAGTCCGCCGGTCAGCTCTCGCATAATCATCATGTCGAATCCGTCGCCGATAATATCCTCACGGAGTGGGCATGCTTCCCGAAGCTCCGTATATAAATAAGCCGGACGCAAGTTCGCAAAGAGATTCAGGGACTTCCGTAACTTCAAAAGTCCTGCCTCAGGCCGCTTCTCCGGTGGCAACTTGTACCATGGAGAGGTCTGAGTATTTCCTCCGATGGAACCCATCAGAACTGCATCGCTGGCCTTAGCCGCTGCGATTGCGTCGTCTGTTAAGGGCTCTCCGGTGGCGTCAATGGAGCAGCCACCCATGAGGATCTCCTTATAATCGAACTCGTGTCCGTACTTGACTGCGATTGCGTCGAGAACCTTCTGTGCCTCTGTCACAACTTCAGGTCCGATGCCATCGCCTTTGATCACACCAACTTGAAACTTCATCTTTTTTTCTTCTTCCTTTTCTTTCCTTTAAAAGTACCCTGTAGAAAAAGGGTAGACTTTCTTTCCTATAATAAAGGATTTGTGCAACATTTTCAATATTTTGATGCAGGATTCTCAACTATTAATCCGATGCCACTAAATAGAGAAGCCTGTGAGTAATCTCACAGGCTTCATTTATGCACACCCAATCTAGAAGGTCTAATGTCTAATTCACAAAAATGTTCAGTTCTAAGTCCATGGCCTCTGCCACCTTCACCATAAAATCCAGGGAAGGATTATACTTGCCACTCTCCATGCGGGAAATATTGGACCGTTGGGTCCCGGCTAACTCCGCAACCGCTTGCTGCGTCATATGCTTCGCGATACGCGCCTGGCGCAACTGGGTCGCAAGGCCGATTCGTGCGTCTGCATATTGCTTCGGAAGCAGGTCCGACTCGTATCTCTTCTTCATATCAACCGCCCTCAACTATGGTATGATGTTATCATATATGATAACAGGATGCAACACTTTTTCTCGTTTTTGTGCTATGATAGTGCCGTCGATTAAAGGAGGACACAACTATGTACGCCAATTACCACACCCACACCCCGCGCTGTATGCATGCGGTCGGGGAGGAGCGTGAATATATCGAAGCCGCCATCAAGCACAAGTTTTCCGTGTTGGGTTTCTCGGACCACGTGCCCCAGCCCTATCCGGACGGCGTTGTTTCCGGCATTCGTATGCGCATGGATCAGGTGGAGGATTATGTTTCCACTTTGGAGAAGTTAAAAAAGGAATATCAATTCGATATTGATATTAAGATTGGATTTGAGACGGAGTACATTCCCCATTATTTTGATGAACTGATGGAACGTCTGTCGGACTATCCCATCGATTATCTGATTCAGGGACAACACTTCGTGGATGATGAGTTCAGTGGTTTTTACTCCGGTACTCCTACCACTTCCGAAGAGGATTTGAAGCAGTATATAGACTTAACTGTTGCAGGAATGCGCACCGGCGTTTTCTCTTATCTGGCCCATCCGGACCTAATCAATTACCAGGGTCCTACCACTATTTACAAGAAACATATGCGTCGCATCTGTGACGCTGCCAAGGAGATGGATATGCCATTGGAAGTGAACATGTTAGGTTTTGCCACCGGCCGTCACTACCCTTGCGATTCCTTCTTCCAGCTGGCGGTTGCGGAAGGCTGTCGTTTCATCATCGGCTGCGACGCCCACGACCCACGCCAGGTCATCCAACCGGAGCAACTATCCGGCTTTATGGATTTTATTTCTTACAACCGCATCCAATATTCACAGGATTTGAAATTACGTGATATCACAAAAAGACCGAGCAAGTAATGCCCGGTCTTTTCTATATCTATATCTCTTTTGTTGTTATTCTAACCCCTTTTATTCTGCGCTGATACCATCCAGCTTGTAGATGAATACACAGCTTCCTTCACGGTCGTCGTCCTTACCTGCGAAGGAATCATAATTCTCGCCCAACTCTGCGATTCCCTTGATGGTCTCTACAACGTCCTTCGCATCTACGTCTACCATGTCCACAATCTTGCTGATGCCCTCTTCATCAAACTGTGTCATGCCTTCGCGAAGCTTGTTAGCGCCATCGTTGAGAGCGCTTGCACCGTCTACCAAAGTCTTGGTCTTGGACTGGAACTCACCGGTGCCGTTCTTCAAGGTTGTGGTGCCTGCTGCCAACTGGGAGCTACCACCCTTCAACTGGTTTACGCCATTGCTTAACTGGCCCATACCGGTCTGTAACTCACCAAGGCCTGCATCCAACTGATGTGCACCCTGTACCAATGCGCTAAGACCTTCGGAGTTTCCGCCACCGAGCTGTGCTCCAACGCCGTCTAATGCCTGAAGGGCACCGTCAGCCTGATACTTTGCAGCGTAGAGCTGTGCAATCTGAGTGTTGGCATCCTTAATTCCATCCACGTATTTCTGACGAACGCCGGCACAAATTGTAGGTCTTTGATCTGCCGGGATTGTTTCAGCCGAGACTCCACGCTGTTCAGCATATGCCTGTACGCAAGCATCATCGGAGATTCCTGCCAATTCTTTAACGGCTGCATCTCTCTTTGCTTCTAATTCAGTAATTGTCGGTTGCAAAGTCTCATAAGTAATTCCGGTTCCCTGTAAGTTGGTATTTACTGTTGCAACCACACCGGCTTTAGCCGTTGCAATTGCGCCACTCATATTACCAAGGGTAGATGCCAACGTATCCATACCTGCTGCCAACTGTGCGCTACCGTCCTTCAACTGGTTCACACCCGGTACCAACTGGTTGTTGACAGAGTTCTGTAACTGACCAACGCCGCCATCTAACTTGTTAGCGCCGTCCTTCAAATCGTTTGCGCCCTTATCCAGCTTGTTGACACCATCGGTTAATGCAGGGATGTTGTCGTATAACTGCTTGGTTCCGTCTGCCAACTGTCCGGCACCGTCTACCAATGCAGTGGATGCATCCTGTAACTCACCCATCTGTCCGTCGACGTCAAAATCCAAACCGTCTACAGACAGGTTAGAAGAAAGTCCGCTACTAATCATGGTCATAATGGAATCCAACTCGAAGTCTGTTACATCAGCAGTTACTTCGAAGTACTCCGGAAGATCTAAGTCCAGCTCTTCGCCGCCGAAGGAAAGCTCTAAGCTATCCTTCAGTCCCGGCATGGTAAGGCCGATGACCATATTTCCGTTGGCACCTTCTGTTACGGTTCCGTTCTCCACCTGAACGTTTTTAAACTTTTCTTTATCCAAGTCCATTCCGGTAATTACGGTAAACGGAACAGCGGTGGTCTTCTTGGTTCCATTGACGGTAATCGTGTCTTTGACGTTGTTGGTGTAGTCAAAACGAATCTTCACCTTGCCGCTCTTGCCTGCCAAATCCTCCGGCTTGATTTCCTTGCCGTCCAGATAGTAGGTTACCTTCATATCTACCGGTGCCTTGGCGTCTGTGGTTCCCTGATAGGTAATGTCTGCGCCGTTGGCCTTCCAGGTAATGCTTCCGTCGGAGTTCTTCACGTACTCCTCATCACCGGTTAAGTTCACGATGTCTTTTAACTGGGTCTCATCCACGATTTCATCTGCGCCGGATGCGTTATGAAGCTCCTCGCTTACCAAGGTCTTCTTGGTCTTACCGGTTGCATCGCAGAATACATATACGGTCTCGTCCTTGCTGTCGGTATTGGAGTTGCTCTTCTTCACGCTGACATGCTTGCTCAACTCATCTGTTGTTTTTACATCATTTTCTTTGGCATCTGCCAGTGCGACAGTTGCCTGCTTATCTGTTGTTGCGGTAACGGTGTTGCATCCTACGAAAGAACTAACAGCCAATGCTCCGCATAATCCGCAAATTGCTAATTTTTTCATCTTCATGCCGGTATCTCCTCTCTTGTATCCATTGTTGGATGTTGTTTTTTACTCTTATCGATAAATCCTAAGCTTGTATGAATGATGATCTTATCAAACAACATGAAAAAGCTTGGTAAGATGAAAATTACGACAAACATACTGATGATTGCGCCTCGGGCCATCAAGGAGCACAGGGATGCAATCATGTCCACGCTGGAAATCAGGCCTACACCGAAGGTTGCTGCGAAGAATCCCAATGCGCTGACCACGATAGAAGGAATGGATGTCTCCAATGCGATCTGTATGGCTTCCTTCTTGGTCTTGCCATCGAAGCGCTCACGCTTGTAACGGGTGGTCATCAAAATCGCGTAATCTACGGTGGCACCTAACTGGATTGTTCCAATTACAACAGATGCGATGAACGGAATGGTGGTTCCGGTGTAGTACGGCAAGCCCATGTTGATGTAGATGGCGAACTCAATGGCTGCAACCAATATGAACGGCAGGGATGCGGACTTCAATACCAACAGGATAATGGCAAAAATCGCTGCGATACTTACCAGGCTGACAACCTTGAAGTCGTGGTCGGTAATGGTAATCAAATCCTTGGTACATGGTGCTTCACCGATGACCATGCTGCCGGAATCATACTTTTTCGCAATGGCATTGATGGTATCGATCTGGTTGTTAATCTCATCAGATGCAATGGCGTAGTCAGAACCGATCATCATAATCTGATAGTTCTCACCCTTCAAGTCCTCTACCAGCTTCGCCGGTACCATGGATTCCGGAACGCTGCGTCCCAATGCGGAATCTAAGCTTAATCCGAAGGATACGCCGTCCACTGCATTAATCTCGTCCATCATGTCGCATACGGTAGTGGCATCCATGTCGGAATCTGCCAAAATCATGTAAACAGAACTCAAATCGAAGTTCTCATCCAGCATCTTATTGGCCTGGGAACATGCCAAGTTCTCCGGCAAGGTATTGGATAAATCATAGTAAACCTTGGTGTGGTTATATCCGTAAATCGCCGGGAACAGAAGCAGTACGAAGACTACTAAGAAGATCCAGGAACGATTGACAACGAACTCCGATACCTTGTGGAAGGATGGCATAATCTCACGATGGGTGGTCTTTTCCAATGCCTTATCAAAAATCAAAATCATGGACGGCAGGATGGTAACACATCCGATGACACCGAAGACTACACCCTTGGCCATAACGATTCCAAGGTCTAATCCCAAGGTAAAGCTCATGAAGCACAGTGCGATAAATCCTGCGATGGTGGTAATGGAAGAACCTACCACGCTAGTCAGGGTTTTGCCAATTGCTACTGCCATGGCTTCCTTATTGTTGGTTGGGTAGACACTCTTCTGTTCCTTGTAGGAATGCCACAGGAAGATGGAGTAATCCAAGGTAACACCCAGCTGCAGCACTGCTGCCAACGCTTTGGTTACGTAGGAAATCTCGCCAAGGAAGATGTTGCTTCCCAAGTTGTAAACAATGGCCATTCCGATACTCAACATAAAGAATACCGGTACTAAGAAGGAATCCATGAAGATTGCAAGTACGATACATACCAGGATAACTGCAATCAATACGTAGAATGGAGTCTCTTTTTCACTCATCAGCTTCGTATCGGTAACTACAGCACTCATACCACTGATGAAGCATTCGTTGTTTGTAACCTTACGAATCTCCTGGATGGCGTTCATGGTATCATCGGATGATGTGGTGTCATCGAAGAATACTGCGAACATCGTCGTATCCGTGTCGGCGTTATAAATCTGCTTCAGATATTTGTCCGGAAGCAACTCAATCGGCACCGCCGGTCCTGCAATACTGTTAAAGGAAATGATCTGGTCAACATGGTCGACCTCAGAAATCTTCCCTTCCAATTCATTGATATGTTTGGCATCCATGTCCTGAACCATCATCAGTGCATAGGCACCCTTGCCAAATTCATCCATCAGGATGTCCTGGCCCTTCATGGTGTCAATCTCACCCGGCAGGTAGTACATGATGTCGTAATTGACTCTGGTTCCGATATAGCCTAAGGCTGATGGAATCAGAAGTGCGATTGCAATTGCCAGAATGACATATCTGCATTTCACAATTGCTCTACCAAATTTTTCCATGCTTATTCACCCTTTCTGCAAAAATGACTTACGGTCATTTTCTCTTTTCGAACATGTTATAACACAAAAATGACCGTTGGTCAATAATAAATGACCAAAAGTCATTTTTGTTGTTTTTTCCTGTAAAATGGGGTATTATAGAACGCAAGGAAGAAAAAAATTCTAGTTTTTCTTAAGAAAAGGTATACAAATGGGCAAAATTGATTTAAACAAATCACAGAAAAAGCTTTCATTATTGAATACAGCATTTGAATTGTTCACCACCAAAGGTGTCAATGAGACCAGTATTGCGGAGATTGCCAAGGCTGCCGGCATTGCCAAGGGCACCTTCTATCTATATTTCCGCGACAAGTACGATATTCGCAACAAGCTCATCTCCTACAAGGCCGGCTCGCTCCTGATTGCCGCTGCTGAGGAGGTCCAGTCCAAGGAAGACGTGGAGTCCATGAGCCTTACAGACCGTATTCTGGCATTGGTGGATTTTATCATTACCTCTTTGGAAGAGGATAAGAACCTTCTGATGTTTATTTCCAAGAACTTAAGCTGGGGTATTTTCCGCGAGAGTATGAAGGATTCCCTAGAAGAAGAGAATGATGAAGATTTTAAGAATGCGTTCTATGATTTGCTCTCTCTTACCGAGGACAATTACAAGGACCCGGAGGTGATGATCTATCTCATCACTGAGTTCGTCAGCTCCACCTGCTACAACTCCATCCTCTACGAGGAGCCTTGCAACATCGAGCACCTGAAGCCCTACATCTTCGAAACCATCCGTGCCATCATCAAACAGCACGAACCTAATGCATAACCAGGACACCGGATTTCCGGTGTCTTTTTTTGCGCATGCCCCCGGTTTTGCATTTTTGCTGAGGCTTTAGGACGTCAAGGGTGCTTCGCACCGCGCTGCGGCCAGCCCTTGACTTCCATAAGCCTTCAGCTGTTTTGTTAGCAGGGGGGCATGCAGCAGAGGGATTCCTCATATCTGCGATTCCCTATGCCTCCGGCTGCGATTTGCCGCCCTCCAGAAGCCGCTTTGGCAGAGGGATTCCCGATATCCCCGATTCCCTATGCCTCCGGC
>FPAN01000007.1:17145-210429 GCA_900116395.1 Lachnospiraceae bacterium XBD2001
CGATTCCCTATGCCTCCGGCTGCGATTTGCCGCCCTCCAGAAGCCGCTTTGGCAGAGGGATTCCCGATATCCCCGATTCCCTATGCCTCCGGCCGCGATTTACCTCCCTCCAGAAGCTGCTCTGGCAGAGGGATTCCCAATAATCCCAATTCCCTATGCCTCCAGCCGCGATTTACCTCCCTCCAGAAGCTGCTCTGGCAGAGGGATTCCCAATATTCCCCATTCCCTATGCCTCCAGCCGCGATTTGCCTCCCTCCAGAAGCCGCATTGGCAGAGGGATTCCTCATATCTGCGATTCCCTATGCCGCCAGCCGAGATTTGCTGCCCAATGGGCAGCTATCCTACATGCCCCCTGCCAACAAAAAGTTTGAGAGCCACGGAATGTCAAGGGCTTGCCGCGTCGCGGTGCGAAGCACCCTTGATATTACAAGGCTCTCAAATAGAATCCCCTACAGGGGCAGGCAAATAAAAAAGCCCTCCGGACCACATCCGGAGGGCTTCGTCATTCTTATTACAATTCCGATAACACCTTCACTGCATTCTCTGCAATCAGGCAATCGCCGTGTTCTTCCACACCATATACGTTGGTATCATCCAAGTACAGGCGGCTGGAGTACTCAGCCAGAGCGAATACATTATGTGCAATCTCGCTCTTGGTTTGAACCATATCAATGTGCAGGTAATAGGTCTCATCCAGCTTGTACAGCTCAGAAGCTACATCTCCATGCAAGAACAAGGTCTTCGCTAAGGTCATGCAGTTATCGATGGAGCCAAGCTCTGCCCACACATTCAGGGATAATTGATCGCTATCCTTGGCATCCTCGAGGATGGCCTTGGTAGCGGAATAGATATCTTCACGATTCGTACCACCGGCAGGAAGCTTGGTTGGAGCAACCTCAACCGTTGCAGCCTTGTCAGCGGTCGGCGGCAAAACAGGAGCTTGATTCTTATCCTTCTCCTTAGCCTCACGGCGCTTCTGGACTGCAACATCCATCTCGCTCTGGAAGTCCTTCAGACGATCCTTCAACTGGTCGAGCATGGTACGGATGACCGCATTCTGGTCATCGGAAATCATTAACAGTACATCGCCATCCTTCATAATGGAAAGCTGTACATTGAGAGCCTCACCACTGGTCTGGAAGTCTAACTTCTCACGAGCTTCCTGAAGAATGCCACGCAAAAACTCCTCAGCCTTGCTGCGGTTATCCATCAGGTCGTCAATCTTGACGCCCTTCTCATTCATCTCCTCCTGGGAAATGATGCACCGTATTACGTTGTCATTCACTTTCTGAAACTTCATAAGAAATCACCTCTCTACAACGACAATCACATCTCCGGCGTCCCTCTCAAGAAATATATCGGTAGATTTGGATTCTATTATAACCCATTTACTCGTTTTCTAACAGATAAATTAAAAAAGCCTTGGCAAGTTCCTTGTGCTTGGTATTGGCAATCACCCCAACCACAACATCCGTGTCGGGATACATGCCCGTAGCCTGCACCCAGGCGTTGTCTGCGGAGACAGACACCCCGCAAATGTAGTCGTGGTCTACGGTCTCGCCTTCCGTGCCATCCTCATTGTATGTAATCTCATGGTAGGTTCCCTGCACCAGATGATCCTTGTAGCGCTCCATCTCTTCCGGTGTAAAAACTTCCTCCATCGGAAGGAATTCTCCGTTGCCGGACATGTATTCATACAATTCCCCATGGGAAATGGCCACATCCACCTGGCCTGCACCAATCAAGGTCGCCAGAGTTGCTAACGTATACACCTGGGAATCCGCTCCCGTATAGGTTACGTTGGTGTTGATGCCGATTTCATTTTTCTCCGGGTCCAATCCCTGTTCCTGTAGGAACTCATCCAGCGTTCCTTCCGGATGCTCCACCATATGCAGGCTGTCCGCATTGCCGGCCAAAATATAGAGGGCCTCATCCTTAGCGGTCAGACGCCCATGCACAATGCTAACCAACGCGATTACCACCGCAATCACAATGATAATCGGCCATTTATAATAATCCCAGATATAGCCCGGGATGTCCTTTTTCTCCATCTCGGAGAGTTTTGGTACGTTTTCCATAGAACTCCTACGCCTCTATCGTGCCACAGAAGAGGTTCAACTCATCCACAAAATCACTGGTGCCATTGCGGGCATCCAGCTTCGTGGCATAATCCTTGGCAAAATCATAATAATACTGTATCAACTGCTTCACGTTGTAGACATTCTCCTCGTTATAGAACGGGAAGTTGCTGGCCAACTGCATCTTGTATGTTTCTTTGCTGCGCTTCTGAAAAAACAGCACCGCACCGATTGCAAAATAGAACTTATAGGTCGGGTTGCGCATGCTCTCAAAGGTTGTCCAGTAGCGCTTGTACCAGGTCAAAGCCTTAGAAGGATTCGTCATGGCATAGTATATCATGGCAATTCCAAAGCCCTCAATGGCGATGTTTCGATACCGAAGTGGATGTGCAAAGCATTCGCACCACTTTTTCACTTCTTCTTCGTCCACCGGATTACCCTTGGCCATCTCTTCACAAGCATACTGGGTCAGCGCCTGATAAGTAACCTCCGGAACCTCACCGCACGTCAGTCTTCTGGCAAGTAACGGCTCCGCTACCTCCAAGGCCTTCTCCAGGTCTCCATGCATCAGGAAGTACTTCACCTCAGAGTCCCGGTCACAGGCAACGCAATCGCTTAAGCTGTCCCGCCAGGTCTTCTTGTACTCGTAGTAGGCCTTGTCTTCCATCATACGGTCCACATGACGATAGAGCTTCATGCTCTCTGTATAGTAGGTGCGAAGGTTGTAGCCATACTGAATGCAACGTTTCTTATACTCTTCCAAGAATCCCTCGAACTGCGCTCTTGTCACCTGATAATAATGCTCACAGCCACTTAACATCCACTTGAATGCCCACATCAGTTCGCCGGTATCTTCTCCATCCGTTCCGCCCTTGGCTGCCTCTTCGTCAAAGAGTTGCAACATGGTCGGAAATTCCCGCAACGCATCCATATAATCATCATAGAAAACAGAATCATGTACCAGGGCTTTGCGAAAATAAAAGCGAGGATAAAAACTTCCGTCCTCATCTGCCTTTTTGATTACCGTACGAAGTAGCGCCATGCGCGCTTCGCTCCCCTCGGGCAGTTTCTTAATCTGATCAGCATACTCTGAAAACATCTACTCGTCCCCCTCTTCCAGCAATACGTTCATCAGCTTCTCATTCATGACGCCCAGTTCGTTATTGGCCAGTCGGAATCCGCCAATGAGCAAGGTCTGAACGTACAAAATCGTAATCAAATCCCGGTTGCGCGCCGTGTTGCCGGTACGTACCATCTGCTGTACCAACGGGTTATTCCAGTTAAAAAACAAGGTTGCGCTTGCCAGTTCCTCCGCCTCTGCAGCGAAGTTATCAAACATACCCCCAAACAGGGTATCGGAATTCTTCTTGGCCTCGCGAATCTCATTCAGGAACATCGCTTCCTGGTTCAAATAGAAGAAGGCCGGAAGGTTCGCCGGCATGAACTTGCGCATCTCGGCGTTGCAATCGAAGTCTTTTAACTCCTTAGACGCCATAGCCAAGAAATCCACGCTCTGTTCCGCCTGCTCCGCAGATACATCCAGGAGAATCTCGTCCACGTTCTCCAGCTCCACCTGGCGAATGGTCAGATGATACACCTCGGACAGACGCATCAGAAGGCCCAAGGTATATACATAGGACGTATTGATTAAGAGGCGTCCCTGGGCGGTAAAAATCTGAGACAACTGCTTGTACTCATCATCATCCGCATAGAGAAGCTCTTCCTTGGACATGCGAAGATCGAGGCCTGTCATCATACCTCTGGTGGTGACAAAATCCAGATAATCCGCGAATAACAGGAACAACTCTTCATTGTCCATGGCCATGCTTCGCATCACAAGGCTATGGACCTGCATGAAGTAACGGAACTGGTCACCGGAAGTCTTCGCCATCATTTTCAGATGGTCAATGATGCTATTACCAATCTGGGCTCTGGTCTCCTCAAGAGCTTCATCCTCATAGAATTCCTCACGGGATGCCGTCGGGCGCAGGTTGTTTACGTTGATAATACAACGAACGAACACGGCCCAATCCGGTAACAGCTCATCGCCACGCTCGGTTAAGAGCATATGTTTCAAATAAATCAGGTGATTCTGCTTGGTAGAAGCAGCCACTGTATGGTTCAAAATATAGGCAGCACCGATGGGATTGCCAGCGGCATCCTTCAGTACGAAGGCATCTAGGAATTCTCCGTGAAGCATCACCCGGCCGAATTGCATCAGCTCTTCCGCAGAAGGATTACGGTTGTCCCAAGGCATTTTCACGGGATTGATACGGCCCTTGAAGGATCCGTCATCCAAAACAATCTCATATGGAAGCAATGCACCGTAATGCATCACCAATTCCCGAATCTTCTCACTGGTGAAGTAATCCTCACAGTTCTTCTTAGCCTCTAAGTAAATGCTGGTTCCAACCGGAAGGTCTTCCCCAAGTTCCGTGATGGTATAGGTTCCATCCGGATTACCAATCCACTCTAAGGATTGCGCATCATGATAGGAATGGGTTCGAACCACGATGCGATTGGATACCATGAAGCAGGACAACAGTCCGATACCGAAGCGACCGATGTACTCTTCCTGAATCCGTCCTGTCTCTAAGTCACGCTTGGAAGATTCTCCGATGATTGCCAAGAACTGGTGAATCTCCTCCTTGGATAATCCCAATCCGTTATCTGTGAAGGTCAAGGCCTTGCCCTCTTCAATCTTCAGGGTCAGTCTGCCGTTCTTCTCATCGAACTCTTCATCCGCATTCTTACGTCCCACAATGGCATCTACGCCATTCTGCAACAATTCTCTTACATATACATCCGGGCTAGAATACAAATGATCCGATAAGATCTCAATCATTCCACCCAGATTCACTTGAAAGCGATATTCATCCATAGTTTTCCCCTTTCACAATGGAGTAATGCCTCAATGCCTCCACCTGCGCAGGTGGAGGGGCGCGGTCGTCCGGTGGACGACCCTTGCGCAGCAAGGAGCGCCGACCGAGCCGGCAGGCGAGACCTTGAACCCTAGGGTTCAAGGATTTCGCCTGTCTTAACGAAAAAGACCTGAGAACAATTCCTCAGGTCTTTTAAGTTAATGCAGGTGGAGGGACTTGAACCCTCACGAGGTTGCCCCCGTCAGATTTTGAGTCTGATGCGTCTGCCATTCCGCCACACCTGCATACTCAACAATGTTCAGTTGTTATCGCTGTTTCATCAGCAACAATAGGAATATTACCATACCTCGTTTTCGATTTCAACGAGTTTTTTACATTTTTTCAAAAAAATTTTCGCCGCCCTCACATCCCGGTAAGAACGGCGAAAAAACTAGACTTGCTTCGGCAAATTATAGTTCATGTTATCGAGGATATCAAAACAATCCAAGGTTGCAAAATAATCCTTCGGCGTCTCCGCGCGACGAATCAGCTTGTAGCTGCCGTCCTCACACAAGAGCACTTCCGCACTCTTCAAACGGCCGTTGTAATTGTAACCCATGGAATATCCGTGAGCTCCGGTATCGTGGATGTAGAGGTAATCTCCCATCTCAATCTTCGGAAGCTTGCGGTCAATGGCGAACTTGTCGTTATTCTCGCAGAGGGATCCGGTGATATCATAGGTCTGGTCGTATGGTGCGTCCTCTTTTCCAAGAACGGTAATCTCATGGTAAGCGCCGTACATAGCCGGGCGCATCAAATCTACCGCGCAGGCGTCCACACCAATGTATTCCTTATAAGTATGCTTCTCGTGGATAGCCTTGGTCACAAGAGCACCGTAAGGTCCCATAATGAAGCGTCCCATCTCGGTATAGATGGCAATATCCCCAAGTCCTGCAGGAACCAAAATCTCTTCGTAAGCCGCACGAACGCCCTCGCCGATGGCATAGATGTCGTTCGGGGTCTGGTCCGGGCGATATGGAATTCCTACGCCGCCGGATAAGTTAATGAAGGTAAAATGTCTGCCGGTCTTCTTAGCCAGATCTACCACCAGGGTAAAGAGCTGTCTTGCCAGCATCGGATAATAATCATTGGTTACCGTATTACTTACTAAGAATGCATGAATACCGAAATTCTCGGCACCCATCTCGCCAAGCTCTACGTATGCTTTTTCAATCTGTTCCGGGGTCATGCCGTACTTGGCATCCCCTGGGTTATCCATAATGCCATTGGATACGGTGACTACGCCACCCGGATTGAAACGGCAGCTCATGGTCTTCGGGATGTCCCCTAAGGTCTCCTTCAAAAAGGATACGTGGGTGTAATCATCCAGATTGATGATGGCGCCTAACTCATTGGCATACACGAACTCCTCTGCCGGGGTATCGTTAGAGGAAAACATAATCTCCTCGCCGGAGAAGCCAAGGGCCTGTGCTAACATCAACTCGGTCATGGAAGAGCAATCCACGCCAAAACCGCATTCTTTTAAGATCTTCAAGATAAAAGGATTCGGATTCGCCTTCACTGCGAAGTACTCGCGGAATCCCGGATTCCACGCAAAAGCTTCCTTCACAGCCTTGGCATTGGCACGAATGCCGGCCTCATCATAGAGATGAAACGGAGTTGGAATCTCTTTTACAATCTGTTGCACCTGTTCCAATGTTGCAAACGGTGTTTTTTTCATACGTAACCTCTTTCTCTCTCACTTTAGTAAACTAAAATATATAATAGACAAGCAATAACGCCATGTCAAGGAAAATAAGTTGCATGCAATGCAACATTTTCAGGAAACTGTGCTATCATAATACTATGACAAAGGAGGGTTTTCTATGTGGGCTTATGACAGTGTTTTCTATCAGATTTATCCTTTGGGCATGTGCGGTGCGCCCTTCGAAAATGACGGCGTGCTGACCCATCGCATCTTATCCGTTCTCGACTGGATTCCGCACCTTACGAAGCTGGGTGTGAATGCCGTGTATTTTTCCCCGCTGTGGGAGTCCGACACCCATGGATACAACACCAGAGATTATCGGAAGTTAGACGTACGTCTTGGCACCAATGCGGACTTCAAGAAGGTTTGTGCTGCCTTGCACAAAGCCGGGATTCGCGTGGTCATCGACGGGGTCTTCAATCATGTCGGCCGCGGATTCGGGCCCTTCCAAGACGTATTGGAGAAAAAATGGGAGTCTCCCTACAAAGATTGGTTCTACATCAATTTCGACGGTAACAGCAACTATAACGACGGTCTGTGGTATGAAGGCTGGGAAGGGAACTTCGACCTGGTCAAAATCAACCTGCAGCACCCCGAGGTGCGACAGTACCTGTTGGATAGTGTGAAGTTCTGGATTGATGAGTTCGGTATCGACGGACTGCGTCTGGACGTGGCTTACATGGTGGACCGGGACTTCTTGAAGGCGCTTCGATATGAGACCTCTCAGTGGAAGGAGGACTTCTTCCTATTAGGAGAGATTCTAGGTGGCGATTACAAGGTGATTATGAATGACGAGATGTGCCATTCCGCGACCAACTACGAGTGCTACAAGGGCATCCACTCTTCCATTACTTCCAAGAACCTCTTCGAGATTCTCCACTCCCTGTTGCGCCAGTTCGGGCCGGAGCAGTGGTGCTTATATCGAGGCTATCATCTCCTATCCTTCGTGGATAATCACGATGTGAGCCGTATTGCCGGGATTCTGAAGGATCCTGCTCTGGTAAAAATCGCTTATACCATTATGTTTGGCATGCCGGGCATTCCACAGATTTATTACGGTAGTGAATGGGGCTATGCAGCGGAGAAATCCCAAGGGGATCCTGCTCTTCGACCGGCCTTCGATGCACCGGAATGGAACGACCTAACGGATTATGTAGCCGGACTTACCAAGGGTTGGATTGCCACTCCTGCCCTTCATTACGGAGATATTCGTTCTCTGGTACTGGAAAATACCCACTGCATCTTCGAGCGCTATCTAAGCGAGGAAGAACGGGTGATGATTGCTGTGAACTTGGACGATGGGGATTATACCTTCCACTTCGACGCGAGAGCCGGTCGCGCCGTAGACTTAGCAACGGGAACGGAAGTTGACTTCGGCGGCGGGCTGACCCTGCCGGGAAAAACAGCCATGATGTTGAAGCCGTTTTAAGCAATAAAAAAAGGAACATCCAAAGATGTTCCTTTCGCGAAAGCTAGCGACGAGAGTCGAACTCGTGACCTCCTCACTACCAATGAGGTGCGCTACCACCTGTGCCACGCCAGCTTGCGGTGTCATCACCGACTTGACTAATATACTATACCCCCTAATCTAAGTCAAGGATATTTTAGAAAAAAATTTTTCATTTTTAAAAAGAAAATCAATTCTGCAAATACAGCCAAACTTACTGAAAAAAGGCCGCCCGAAAAAGGCGGCCTTCCTATTATGCATTGTATCGTTCGGTAATCCAAGCCACATAGTTCTGGGTCTCGGTAAAGGGAGGGATTCCGCCGTATTTTGCCACGTTACCGCTTCCCGCGTTGTAAGCAGCCAAAGCTAAGGATACATTGCCATTGTACTGTTTCAATTTGTCTGCAATGTACTTGGCGCCGCCTAAGATGTTCTCTCTGGCGTCAAAGGGATTCTCCACCCCTAATCCTTCTGCTGTGGCCGGCATTAACTGCATAATGCCCATGGCACCTGCGGAGCTAACTGCGTCCGAGTGGAAGTTGGACTCCCGCTTGGCTACCAGTTCCAATAGGCGAATATCTACGCCATAAGTTGCTGCCGCTTCCTCGAAGTATGGGACTAAGTCCTCCGGAACTCCCAAATCTTCGGTAGATGCTGTTGATGTGTTACGAATACCATCCGTGGAGCCAACAGATAATCCCCGTGCGGCGCGTTCCTTGGCAATGTAGTCATTGAGTACCTTCTGGAAGCTCTCAAGCATCGCCAGGTTGTCATCGCTAATGCGGGTCGAGGAGTCTGTCGTGTTGGTGCTTTCCGTAGCCTTCGGTGTACCGATGCTCATGACCTGTGTCAGGTACTGATACTCGGTTCCGGATTGAATGGAAATACGCATACCTTACTGCTCCTTCTCATAAAAGAATAAATACTACCTATCTATTTTATCACGAATGAACCTCTACAAGCAATAAAAGGACCACCCCAAACATGGGATGGTCCTAAAAAATCACGCTTATTCTTCCACACGGGGGAAGATCGGCTCCAGACGCTTACAGATGCGAGCTACGACTGCTTCCGGAACAGTTCCGTCAGCAACGATATCCTTGAGAGAGCTGTCAGATGCAAGCAGAACGGTAACATCTAACCAACTATCCTTATGAAATTCGTCATCGAATATATCAAAGATACCTGGCTTCTGCAAAAGCTCAGACAATGGCATATCTTCGTAATTCATTCTCTACCTTCCTTATACTCTGGATAAGTACTCACCTGTACGGGTGTCAATCTTAATAATATCACCCTGGTTAACGAACAATGGAACGTTAACAGAAGCTCCGGTCTCAACAGTTGCAGGCTTAGTAGCGCCGGTAGCTGTATCACCCTTGAAGCCAGGCTCAGTATCAGTAATCTCAAGCTCTACGAACAATGGTGGCTCTACTGCGAATACGCTACCCTTGTGAGAGCAGATCTTGCACATCTCGTTCTCCTTCACGAACTTCAGAGAATCACCAATCTCTTCCTCGTTCAGGGAGATCTGGTCGTAAGTCTCTACGTCCATGAAGTAGTATAAATCACCATCATTGTAAAGATACTGCATATCCTTACGATCGATGTGAGCGGTTGGGAACTTCTCAGTAGGTCTGAAAGAACGCTCAACAACTCCACCATTCTTAATATCTTTTAACTTGGTACGTACGAAAGCAGCACCCTTACCAGGCTTAACGTGCTGGAATTCGATAATCTGGCATACCTTGTCGTCAATTTCGATTGTAACACCGTTTCTGAAATCTCCGGCTGTAATCATAAACGTGAATCCTCCTCATTAATATAAAAATCACTTCTCCTATTTTATAATATAGAAATCAATATTGCAAGAAAAAAAGCCCATCTCCTATGGAGACGGGCATGTAGTTCAATCTTAAAGCGGGAAGTCCTCAGCACCACGAATGATGGTGGAGCCTTCGGTTGCGGCACCTTCGCGTACGAAGAACTGGTACTGGTGAAGTGCCTGATCCTTCTGCATGTCGGAGATGGCCTGATCCACTTCCAGGGAACGAACAACGCCAACGCTGCGGTTCATAAGATTCTCGTCCGGTCGATACTGGTTCGCATAATCAAATGCACCGAAGGTCTGATTCGCTCTGGCTTCTGCGGATGCAACGGCGGTTGCTGCAGCACTGGTAGCTTTCTTGGTCTCTTCAACCGCTTCCTGTGGCTTCTCTACCGGTGCGATTGCGGTTGCTTCGGATATTCTGTTGTAATTATAGAATCCACTATATGGATAAATACCTGAAATATTCATCTGTTCACCCTATAAAAACATATCTCTTACCTTACACCTTATATATCGGATGCCTCGGTAAAAAAATAACCCCTAATACCCACTTGTCGCAGATAAAAGACACTTCAGACTAATTGTCCAGCATCTTCTTCAGCTCATTCATAAAGGTATTTACATCCTTAAACTCACGATAAACAGATGCAAAACGGACGTAAGCTACCGGATCCAGATCCTTCAGCTTGTCCATAACGATCTCACCGATGACAGTGCTTGGAACTTCCTTCTCCTCGCGACTGAAGATCTCGGTCTCGACCTCATCTACCACCCTTGTAATCTGGTCCACAGATACCGGGCGCTTATGGCAGGAACGAAGAATACCGCCCTCAATCTTGGTACGGTCGTACTGCTCACGATTGTTGTCCTTCTTAATAATAATCAGTGGAATTGTCTCCACCTTCTCATAGGTAGTAAAACGCTTGTTGCACTCGTCACACAAGCGACGGCGACGGATGGAATTATTATCATCTGCCGGTCTGGAATCAATTACTCGGGTATTATCACTACCGCAAAATGGACACTTCATCTTACCCCTCCATGTGGTGACCACAAAATATTGGTAAAAATAATTATACAACGACATATTTAGTATACGTGACTTTTGTACAAGAATCAAGCAAAAAAGCCGTATTTTTCTAGCAATTCCAGAAAAAATACGGCTTCTTAAAAAACTTAACTACAAGACCTTGTGGTCAAAATTCCGATTCTTGAATTAAACGTTGAAACGGAACAAAATAACATCGCCATCCTGTACTACGTAATCCTTACCCTGAGTACCAACAATACCCTTCTCCTTAGCTGCTGCGAGAGAGCCGCAATCCAAGAGATCCTGGTAGTTTACAACTTCTGCACAGATAAATCCGCGCTCGAAATCGGTGTGAATCTTACCTGCTGCCTGCGGTGCTTTGGTACCCTTCTTGATGGTCCATGCACGGCACTCATCCTCACCGGCGGTCAGGAAGCTCATTAATCCAAGCAGGTTATAGCTTGCTGCCACCAACTTGTCCAGACCGGAAGAGGTCACACCCAAATCCTCAAGGAACATTGCTTTTTCCTCTTCATCCAACTCAGAAAGCTCCTGCTCCATCTCTGCACAAACAACAAATACCTCAGAGCCTTCGTTCTTGGCATACTCGCGAACGGCAGCAACGTGTGGATTGGAAGCGCCGTCATCTGCCATATCGTCTTCTGCAACGTTAGCAGCGTAAATCATTGGCTTCGCAGTCAAAAGGTTGTAGCCCTTGAACCACTCCAGCTCATCCTCATCTGTCTCCGGAATCTCAAATGTACGAGCCATGTTGCCGTCTTCCATGTGAGCCTTCAACTTCTCAATCAGGGCAACTTCCTTCGCCAGAGTCTTGTCCATCTTGGCCTGCTTGGCAATCTTGGTGAGACGACGGTCAATAATCTCAATATCAGAGAATAATAACTCTAAATTAATAACTTCAATATCACGTGTCGGATTCACGCTTCCGTCAACGTGAACAACGTTGGGATCCTCGAAACAACGAACCACCTGAACAATCGCGTCACACTCACGGATGTTGGCAAGGAACTGGTTACCAAGGCCTTCACCCTTGGATGCACCCTTTACCAAACCTGCAATATCAACGAACTCGATGGTTGCAGGAGTTACTTTCTTCGTGTGATATAATTCACCCAACTGCTTAATACGCTCATCCGGTACTGCTACAACGCCCACATTCGGATCGATGGTTGCGAATGGGTAGTTGGCAGCCAATGCACCTGCCTTGGTAAGTGAATTAAATAAGGTTGATTTACCGACGTTTGGTAAACCGGCAATGCCCAATTTCATGGTAATATATCTCCTTCTAAAAGTACTGATTCTACTGTGTTTTTCAATATTTATGACACTTTTGGTCATAACCTTATGTATATTACCACATTTCTGTTTTTTTCTCTACCCTGGGTATTCGATTCGTCTTCCGTCTCGAGAATCTGCATTGTTCCTTTTATCAATCACTCCGGTTTATCTATTTTTCAGTATTCGCGCTTCCACAGCCTGCAAATACTGATATTATTCGCATTCAATCGTATGTAAGCTCCCGTCAAGTCAGTATTTCATTCTTCACCATCGGAAAATACTGATATTTGCCCTGCCTCCCGTACTTCACACGCTTCAAATCTCAGTATTCTGCCTCTACAGAGACATAAATACTGAAATTGCCACTAAAATAACTCGCTAACTCCGTCCCCCTGAGTCATCATATCAATATTTCTCCATTACGAGATATGGTTATAACCTGCCAAGGAATAAACTTACCACTATCTTGAAGAGCTTTCTCTGCGGCTCTTTGTAATCCGCCACAGCATGGAACCTCCATGCGGACGATGGTCACGCTCTTAATATCATTGTTTGCTATGATTTCCGTCAATTTTTCTGAATAATCGATATCGTCCAATTTCGGGCATCCAATCAATGTGATATGTCCTTTCATGAAATCCTCATGCATATTGGCATAGGCATATGCCGTACAGTCCGCAGCGATCAGCAGTTTTGCCCCATCATAGAACGGTGCCTGCGTCGGCAGAAGCTTTATCTGGCATGGCCACTGCATGAGTCTTGATGCCGGCTTCACATTGGCGGCCAGTGCCTGCCCTTCCTGCTGTTCATCATTATGATCGAACTTCATAAATCTTGATCCCGGACAGCCTCCGGCATGTGCCGCATGTTGTTCCATCTCCTTTGCCTTTATTTCCTGGCTTTTCTTTACTGCCTCTTCGTCATACGCCGGTGCTTCTCTTTCTTCAAAAGTGATTGCTCCTGTTGGACATCCCGGAAGACAGTCACCAAAGCCGTCACAAAAATTTTCTCTAACCAGCTTTGCTTTTCCATCTACAATATCAATTGCACCTTCATGGCAGGCATTCGCGCAAATGCCACATCCATTACATTTTTCCTCATCAATATGAATGATTTGTCTTATCATCGCTGCACCATTCCTTTCCTTGTTTTTCATGGTGCAAGTATAGTATGATTCAATATGAAATTATGTTGTTAAAACCACATTTTTAGAATTAAGGAATTTTTTATGTCTTGGGATAAGAATATGTTGAAAGATAACATCATCTTCAACGGGATGACGTCTGAAGAAATTGACCTTGCTCTTAAAGAGCTCTCTTCTGTAGAGAAAACATATACGAAAGATTCTATAATTTTGCGAGCCGGTGATATTACGGACTCCTTAGGACTTGTCCTTTCCGGTAGTGTAACAATAGAAAGCAATGATATGTGGGGGAACAGGACTATCCTAAGTAATGTTGGTGAAGGTGGCTTTTTTGCAGAAACCTATGCCTTGCTTGAGAACGAACCTCTCTTAGTAGATGTCAGGGCAAATGAAAACTGCCGAATCCTCTTTTTTAAGGTCGGCAGTTTGAAAAAGCTAAAATCAAATATGAACTTATGGAGCTTTAAGCTGATATCGAATCTTCTCATGATATCCGCTAACAAAAATCTGCACTTATCCGGGAGAAGTTTTCATACATCTCCAAAGAACATCCGCGGACGTGTTATGGCTTACCTCAATTCCATATCCCTGAAAAAGGGCAGCAACGAATTTGACATCCCTTTCGACCGCCAACAGCTTGCAGATTATCTGAATCTTGAGCGCAGTGCTCTCTCAAAGGAACTTGGCAAAATGAAAAAAGACGGTCTTATCGAAGTCAGGAAAAATCATTTTAAACTATTATCATAAATCCATTTTTTAAATGTTTAATGAATCGCTAACCCCGTCCCCCTGAGTCATCATTAAAGTTTCCTCTTCGTTGGTACTATTTTTGCACCATTCAAGAAGCATAGTTTCAAAGGATTTCCAAATATTGCATCTTTACGGCATTTTCATTAAAAAATATAAATGCCTTGTGTGATAAATCTGCTATAGGATTATAATGGAAAGTCATAATAAAACATATACCCAAGGCAATGGTATAACTAACCAATATAGGCCATATCTTATACGTTAATTTTGTTTTTTTATTCAATAAATCTATAATCAACGGAATAATCATTATGATTGCAAAAATAGCGCTAACTATAGCATTTATTAACCTTCCCGCTTCTGTATAACATACTGCGTACATAGTACCATCGCCAAAATCTACCGAAAGTGAAGGTTCCTGAAGATTAAATCCATAAAAAAAAGATATAAATATAAAACCATAAATAATAAATAATAATAATTTCTTTCTCATCATGTCCTCTGGCAATTTGACTCCCCGGGACGGGGTTACCGATTCATTGTACCTGTGAAAAAACAATGAATCGCTAACTCCGTCCCCCTGAGTCAAAATAGGTCGAGCATGCTGTCCAGATACACTGCTTCCCGTACATGGATCTGGTACTCGGGTTTCGTCAGGTAATAGAGCAAAAATTCCAATACCATGGCACTTCCCAGGCCTCGGCCTTCGATTTTAAAATTGGAAAATCCAAGTGGTAGATAGGTATTTAAGATATCGTCGATTCCTATGAATCCGGGATTTGTCATGGCATCAGAGAAGCGATACCCCCGCTGAGCCGTTGGCGAAACGCACTGATGCTCAGGACAATCTTCACCAAGACTTTTACGGCTGACGTTTTCATAGCAGGCTTTCCGATCGTAGCAATCGAACCAGCAGCACTCGTTGCAGAGGAATTCTACCTTCTGCTTCTGGTCATCGGCCAGCTTTCCTAGCTTCTGAAGTTCTTTATTCAAGCGGAAATCCGGTACCACATAACGAAACTCCGGTCGATTCAATTCTTCCACCAATTCTTCAAACTTCCGTAGAACTTTTGTTGTAGATGAAACAAAATAAAACCCGGAATAATGGTCGCGGATGTACTCCATCAGTAGGTCCGAGTGCAGGATGATGCCATTATCTACACTGCTTTTTTCAAAAAGTGCGCACAGGCGATTGCACTTGGCATCCGACAAATGCCCAGGTTCCAATAAGGAATTGCTGAATGTCAGGCGGGCGGAAATCCCATACTCCTCCATCAGTGCTGCCACCTTGGCCGGCGACGCATCGCCGAAGCCAACCCTTCCGCCACCCCAGAGGGCATCGGCGGGCGCACCATAGATGGAGCCGATTTCGCACCAATCATAGAAGTACTCCGGATGGTTGCGGTAGATGGGCAGCCAAATCTTATACAGTTCGTAGAATTCAAATAAGCCGGGTAAATGGTAGTATGCTTTCATTTTTCCTTTTGTAGAAGTGACCCCCAGGACGGAGTCATAATGGCAGACGTAGCTGCCGGTCAATCCAGGATTCCTGGGGAACATCGTGAATTTGGTCCCCGGGCATATAGTTGCCAATCAAAAACGGAGACGTCGGGTCGTGGCGCTTACTAAGCTCCAGCACCAGGCTATTCTCAGCATTGGCGTAGCAATAGCGGCACAAATGCTTGCAGGTATTGTATGCACCGATGTCGCAAGACAAATAGCAGGCGCATTCCGCCCGGGCGCCCTTTTTCTTCGGGGCGTTCAAGCGAGCACCGATGGCCGTCTCATAATCACTGAGCTTCATGCATCCGCTGCAATCCGCACCGTACGGTGCCAGCTCGTCCCCTTCCGCACAGGGTTTTACCACCATATGATGCTGTGCAGCGATTGCAATGAGTTCCTTTCCCAATGCGATACGGTCTTCCTTCGACACTTCTCTGGCCTCCGGAAAATTCCGCCGCACCTTCGGGTACAGGTCGATAAAACTGATTACCGCAGTCTTGGTATATCCGTCCAGAGCCTCGGCAATCTGTGCAAAGGCATGGATGTGATAGTCGAGGGTGTACTTGTCTGATAAGAGAATCGGATCATAGCGCCATCCGACAGAATCAATTCCCACCATCCGGGACAGCTGCTGAAAGTCTTGTATCAGCCGGTGCTTATCCTTCACATTCGGCTCAATATCCCGACCGTAGGGCGTGATGCTGACAAACCAATACTGGCCATAATCCTTTAATAGCTCCATGTAGGGAAACATCGGTGCCGGATTCTTGGTGCAGAAGCCAATCACATCCACCACCGACGGGTCCAGCCGATACCGACTCACCTGGTTCTCATTATATGGATTTCGCACGCAGACGAATCCTTCTTTTAACCGATTTGCGAACCACTGGGCGTAAAAAGCCGGAATGTCGGTTCGTTGTCCTGTGTTGATTATCATTCTATTATGATAACACAGAAATGACTCAGGGGGACGGAGTTCCTGAGTCACTTTTGGGGAAAATGAATCGCTAACTCCGTCCCCCTGATTCAAAATAGATAGAGCCGGATTCTTCGTCTACCCGGTAGGTTAAGTCGAACAGCTTGCAGAAATCCTCTACCGTCAGGCTAAACAGCGGGCGATTATCCGGGCTGTTGTACATGGTTAGCGGAATCTTCTTGCCGTCACGCTTCACCACAACATCCAGGATTTTCTGTTTTCCCACCTCATCACTGTCACGGTATTTGCCGGTCATCACCCAAGTATGGTCCCCGATGGTCCACCGGGACTTCAGATCGAATTTATCGCTATTCTCCTGGGCTTTGGCGTCTTCTATCACGTAGGTACCGCCTAAGTGGTCCACATATTCGGCAACCACCAGCGCCGGACTTCCCCATGAGCTCTTTACAAACCCGCAATCGCACACCATCATGTAGCTTTCTGCATCATAATCGTAAAAAGCGTATGCATAATCATCCGTAATCAATCCATAGTACACATACGGACTGTCGTTGTTATCATAGAGCATCTCCTCATCATCCAGATAAATGTGCTCTAACTTCGATGCATGGGTCGCAGACAGTTCCTCATCCAGGCCCTCATAGGCAGATCCGTCCAATTCGCCGTCTTTGATGCCCTGGGCCACCTCTTTTCGAAGCGTCGCGGTTATTTTTTCCACACTGTCAGCGGAGCCATCGATATCAATTGCATGGAACACGTTATAATGGGCATCCTCCGCCTCCACGCCGGTAAAATAGAGGTGCGTATACGGGTGGGACTGCACCCGCTCGGCAGAGTTATAGTTCAACTCCTCACTATAGATGACGTTGGCGTCATGGACACACTTTGCAGCCTGCTCGATATCTGCCACGGAATTCACCTCGATATCGCCCTTGTCATTCTTCGTCACCGCGTCAAAAACTTCTTTCATCTTCGGCTGATAGTACTCCTGCACCTTCTGCCAGTAATTGTCATCTATGTTCTTCTGATACCAAAGTGTCGCATCGGATGTTGGAATTCCAACACCCATGCGATAGCTTCGTACCGTAAAGCTCAGATCCCGCTCCTCGGATGCAAAGGTATAATCCACCTCACGAGGTGACTCGCTGATGTTTTCCGTATCGATGATTTTTACGCTTTCATCGCAAAGCTCCGCTACGTAGCGCTTCACCGCGTGCTTGGATGGTACCGGACCGTCTGCCCGACATCCAACGCACATGAGGGCACTACATAGCGCCAGCGTACAAACCATGCTCTTTTTCCAAATTCCCTTATTCAACCGTTACGCCCGCCTTTTCTTCCCATATAGATAGGAGCAAATCAGTGACACCGCCGGTACCGTTAGGAAGATTCCCATGCTGCCTGCGATGGCACGAATCAATTCTATCATAACAAAATCGGTATTCACCAACTGTCGGAAGGATACACCATAGGAGTAAATCAACACTAGCATGTTCAACGCTCCCCCCACATAAGCCAGCACCAGTGTATTCGCCATAGTACCCATGGCGTCTCGTCCAATGTTCATGCCGGACACAAACAGTTCTCCACTGCTGCGCTCCGGATTCAGACGATGCACCTCGTCTAGGGCTGAGGCAATGGTCATGGCAACATCCATTACAGCTCCCATGGCTGCAATGAGAATGCCACTGACAAACAAGCCCCGTAACCCGATAGCAAAATTGTTCTTCATCAGAAGCAGCGCTTCCGCCTCCTCCATCTGGAAGGTCGTCACTCCACCTAAGCGGGCTGCAATTCCTCCGATTACAGCCGCCGCCAAGACACCACACAGGCTTCCAAGCGCTGCACCAATGGTCTTCACCTGCCATCCACCGATGAGATAGAAGCACACGGCACTGGTGGCAAAAATGATGACACAAGTCAGCGGAATACACGGTACGCCTTTTAGGGACAGCGGTAATAACACGAAGAAAATACAGATCACCGTATACACCAGTCCCGCAAAAGCTTTCGCCCCTTGTCGACCACCCAAAAGAATCAGCGTCAACGCAAACAATACAATGAGCCCGATAAATAGTGGCATGCGATTGTAATTGTAAATCGCAGCAGTATAGGTCCCCTTGCCGGTGGTATCAATACGCACACTCACCGTATCCCCTGCTGCCACATCCACGTTGTACATGGCGCTGTAGTAATTCTCCACGAAGCAGATATCTCCCTTATACCTGCCTGTAAGAATCTTGATTTTCAGTTCCGTACTGCCCTTCTTGACGTTCTCTGTGGTGGTATCCACCGTAGTATTGTCCGCTTCCACCGACAGCACTTTGGCGGTTTCGTACTCCGTACCGGTGCTCTCGGTAATGGTGTAGCGTGGTCTGTCATAGTTGGCAAAAATGAGAAGTCCCACCATCAGCACTCCGAAGAGTGCCGTGGCGAGAATTTTCCCGATGTTGTTCTTAGATTTCATAACTTACTTTTTCAATAACTTTGCTAAAACTTTTAATAATCCAAACTTGTTGGCTGCCGCAACACCTGCTGCCACAACTACAACCGCACATCCTGCAGCAATCGGTACCACCGGAATGATTGGTTTCGACTGGGTTGCCGGCTCCTGCGTTAGGGCATCCCCCGCTACATTGTCGGTGCTTAACGTGTTGTTCGCCTTAGGAGCTTCCACAGCAGCTGCCTCCGCTACTTCTGCACTCTCTGATGCCGCTTCATTGCCGCCGAAAATTCTGCGGAAGAAGTTGCGTACACGGCGAGCGCCTTCCTGAATTCTCTCTACAACCGTGTTGACTGCGTTGGAAATTGCATTTACAATCCGCTGTCCGATGGATGGATGGCTAGGTTTTTCTTCGCTTACCGGCTTGATATCATCACAGTCGCGTACACGGAAGACCGGAACGCTCTCTACCTGATCATCCTCCGGATGCATATACAGGATACCGGTAGCTTCAATGTCTGTGCCGACTTTTACAAAGCTTGCCAGTTCATTCTTGCCGGTAGTTCCGGAGAGAATGTATCCGTCAATGAAAATCGCTGCCTCTGCGCCGGTGTTGTCCTTCAGCCAGAACTCCTCGATGGTCTTACCGTCGGAAGCCATACGAATGCGGCTCACCTTACCCTTGGTCTGTAAAAGAGATCCGCCAAGCGCGTCATAATCCATCGCCGTCTTGGTATCGACTACCTTCGGTGCATAAACCTTCGGCTTGGCATCGTTGTCTACTGTAACCGTAATCGCGCGCAACTCCAAGTCACCCTGGTAATCATCCACAGTACCAACCACGCGAACCTTGGTTCCAATAGCCAGTCCACTCTCTGCATATGGGAAAATATCAATTCCCGCGGTGTCGTCCTGAATATAAATGGTATCAAAGAAGGTGATGTCCGGGTTGGTGGTTCCGCTGGTGACATAACCTTCTACCGCAAATACTTCACCGTGAGCAGCCTTACGAACCTCTGCAATTGGTGTGGTTTCCATCTGAACGGCCTTATTTTCCAAGATGTTTAAGATGATGTTACGGTTCGCATATGGCAGAGAATCATTGTTATCCATCTCTGCGTTCACTTCGAAGTCAGACATGAAGATACCGCCGGATACGAAGATATCTCCTCCTGCTTTGGTGCTCTGATGGGCAAGGAAAACAACATCGCCCGGCTGAACCACCTTGGTGTATGGCTTATCCTTACCGTTACCGATGATTTTGCCATTATCGTCCTTACAATCTACGGAATAAGTGGTATCAAAACCACGAACCAGGGCTTCTGCCTCATCAACCAAATCCGTTGCGCCTGCATTGGTAATATCCACGCTACATCCACTGTACTGACTGTACTTCTGCTCTGCCGCAATGCCGGCCATGAACTTGCTGTCCATGTTGAAATTGGTAGGGTACAGACGATATGCCTGTCCTCCGTTATTTACTTCATCATAGACCTCATCACTGTTCATGCGAATGGTAGATCCAATAGCCTCCAACAACTTATTCTGCTCAATTGCTGTTGATCCGGTTGCGGAATCCTGATAATCCGCCATACCGCAGATAATGACAGTTCCACCATTTGCTACGTAGTCCTTCACGGTACCCAGGAATTCCTCGCTGTAGTGGCTGGCTACGTATTTTACCCCGTTTGCTTCGCCCTCCTTTTTCGCAGGAGCGGAAATAACGAGAAGCTGGCAATCCTTTAATGTTTCTGCCGTAATCTCTTCTTTTTCTACACGAACACGTAAGTTCTTGTTGGCACCAAGCTTCACAAAACTGGTGACATTGTTGGCATAATATCCGTTAACGTAATCATTGTAGTGGGTTCCGTCTACCACGACATCGCCCACCAGCTGCGGGCTGGTAAACTTCATGTTCATGGTTCCGGTGTACTGCTTCTCAACGCCATTGAGTTTTGCTTTCACCATAACGCCGATTTTGACCGTGCCTGCTTTTTCCGGCGCCCACATCATGGTAAAAGTACCCGTGCCCTTGCTGGCAATCGCATTCACCTTCTGCTGTGCAAGTTCAGCTTCTTGGAAGGTTGCAACCTCCTCGCCGTCAGCGGTTACGGTAATCGTTTCAATCTCCAGTGGTGTCTTCTCATTGTTGAAAAAGTCCACGTTGATGTCTGCCGGTTCACCCGCTACGCAAAGAGCGGTGTTGGTGTAGGTCTTGTTAATTCCGCAAGCCTCTACGGTGCCAACCCAAACCGGAGCGGTTACTGCGATATCGCCGTCGGCCTCAGTTACCTTCAAATAGTAGTAAGAGTAATTTGCCGGAATATCAAACTCAACCACCTGTGCATTGGTGTTTACCTGTTTGCTTGCAACGCTAAGGCCACCGTTTACAATGACCTCCACCTTGCCAAGCTGCTCTGCCTTCCCGTTACGGGTAGAGGTGGTGTCTGCATCTGTAAGCTCTCCGCGAATATGTACGGTATCGCCCACCGCATCCTTGTCCAACTGGGTTCCCATAATATAGTTATCCAGTGTGTAGTAAATGCTTAAGTTATTATCCTCGGTTGCGTACATACGATAGTTCTTCATGGCATCGTAAATGTTCGCTTCCGTATTGGTGTCTGCCAAAACAACGGTTCTTGCGGTATTGGCATCACCCCATTTTCCCTTGTGGTTATCCTGGTTATTGGCCGGAGCCACGTGCCAGCCCTTGTCCAGTGCACGGGTGTAGTACTCATAGGATGGGAAATATCCACTAGAACCAATGGTTCCCTCACCGTTACCAACCTCAATCATGGTGATCACCGCATCGTTGTCTTCGCTGTAGTATGCGAAATCCTGGAAGTCACCGAAGGTGGTTCCCGGGTGGTTAAACATACTTGCGGAATCCGGAACCTGACGCAACTTCGCATAGTAGTTGTTCAGCGCTGTTCCATAAGTGGAGAACTCCTTCTGGGTTCTGCTCTGGAATCCTTCCGTATTGAAGGTATTCATGTGACCAAGTCCGTTGGACCAAGTCATTTCATATCCATAGATACAGGTAAAATCCTCCGTGCTGTACTGCTTCGCCAATTCATGGCCTCTGGTCCACTCTTTTGTCGCATCCGCATCCGTATTCTTGGTAATATCACTTTCGCTTGCACCATCCAAAGAATTGGAATGATCGGTGATACATAAATAATCTAAGTTGTCCACTTCCTTGGAAGCATGCTCAAAAGCTTCTTCCGGTGAACCCGCACCATCGGAAAAGTTGGTGTGAGCATGAATCTGTCCAAAATAGATGTTGTACTTGTCGTTCTGCCGCTTGGTGAACTTCAAGGTGGATACCGCGCTGTCCTGCCAGCCTTCTTTTACGGCCTTCACACGAATGGTGCATGGCAAAGACTCCACTGCAAAAGGCTCCACGTAATCATTCCAGGTAAGATCTGCATCCGCCTGATTATCATCCGCAACATATGCATATCGAACGGTTGCCCCTTCGGTCTTGGTACGCAGAGTAATCTTCTGCCCCTGTGGAATGGCACCGCCATTTGGATTGGCGATGACAGATGTCACCTTGCTCTGGGTGTACTGATAGATGGCGGTTGCACTGTTCTTGCAGCCTTCCTTGGTTCCATAGGTAACGATGCATGCCGGGAACTCGGTAATCACCGGCTTGTTGGCTGCATCATAAGTCTGGAACGTCTCGCCCTTATCCAAGGAATACAAAACAGTTGCGCCCTCGGTTGCGGTGGTAAGCTCAATTGCAGTGTTCCCTGCAATTTCTCCACTTTCCGGATTGGCCTTGATGTAACCAACCTGGTCACCTGCTACAATCGGATGTCCCAATAACTGTACGCTATCTAAGCGTAGGGTTCCGGTCTTGGTGACTGTTTTGCCGTCTTCCTTATCTGTTGGTGTAGCACGCTCTGCCAGTGGTACCAATCGGATATACAGCTTTTCTGCATTGGCTGCCCCCTGTGGTACATCGAAGGTGAAGGTAATGTACTGGGATACCAAATCTTTTACATAGTTGGTCTTGGCAATTCCGTCAGTGATGTTGCCCTCGCTCTTCTTTTCCGTAGGCTTATTGTTCACATACTTGGTGTAGCTACAGGTATAGCTTCCATTGGCGAAATTTACATAGGTGCTTCCATCGATGGAATACTGCAACTGCATTCCGGCCGTTGCTCCGCCGGTTCCGCGCATACGGAAGGACAACTTCATGTCGCCATAGCCCAAGGAGCTGGTTGCAAACTCCGCATAGTCGCCCTCTGTCGCTCCGATTCCGGCGCCCCCCATGTAGTAATTTTTCACGCCACCGGCATTGGTTCCGGTTCCTGTGGTAAAAGGCTGCACGTGCTTGCCACCGCTTACTACATAATAACTGGAAGTAGCATCTGCCATGTCGTTGGTCTCATAACGATCACCGGCAATATCCCAGCCGGCTTCCTCAGATAGCCCGCTGTAATCGCCGTTGCCGGCCCACTGTGCTACCGTTGCGGTGATGGAGTCGTCCACGGTTGCTTCCGGTGTTACTTCCGGCAGTACAGTGCCCGGCATTGCATACAGACGCATAGCAAAGGCTTTGTTGCCCTCTGCTTTTCCGGTATTGTATCCGGTAAAACTGCCTCTATAAGCTTCCAAATAAATTGGCTGTGTTTTGCCGTTGTAGGTATTAACAACTTTGGCCGCTTTCCAATACGCATTGCCATCCTTATCAGATTCCAAAATCCAATAGCTTCCGTCCACTACACTATCATTGAGTGCAAGGTTGCTACGACCGGAAGTTGTTAAATACTTGCCGTCTGCAGTACTTAGTGTCCACCAGGTGCTGCCGTCTTCCTGTGGGTTAGCATGGGCGGTTAATACTGCCATCTCTGCAGTCAACTGCAAGCCGCCGTCTTCTAAAACGGTGGTTGCAACATGTTTTAAGCCATTGCCCAAAACCAATTTTTGATCTGCATTGTAGATTACAAACTGTGTTCCGTCTGCTACGGCGGTAATAGTCTGTGACAATATAGTTGCCTGCTCTTCCACCTTTACGGTGTATGCATAAGATACGCGCGCGGAGTCACTCATACCTTCCTTGCTTGCATACGCCCATAGTGTGGTGTCTTCGGCAATTGTAATATCACTGCCGTCGTATTCCTTGTAACCACTGTTTTCCTCGCGGGAAACATAGATGATAGCCCCCTCGGTCTCGCAGGTAAGCTGTACTGCGGTGTCCTTGGTGACCTCACCGGCTGCAACGGATACCTGCGGTACCGCTACCGTCTCCAGTGGTGTTTGGTTGTTTATAGGTTCTGTGGGTGTGCTTGATGGGTCTGTGGACCCTGTAGATGAATCCCCGGCAGCAGGTGTGCTTGCTGTCGGTTCTTCGGCCCATACGGTAATGGTGCCGACGCTAGTAAACATCGTTGTAACTAGCATAAATAGAGCCATCGCAAACGCAATGACTCGGGAGATATTTCTTTTGTGCATAACTCTCCTCTTTCCTCCAACATTTTATTCAGAAATGATCCACGTGGACATAAAAAAATACTCCGCTTATCCACACGGACTACGTTATTCATTCTAACAAAACTCCGAGGTGCTATCCACAATTTTTTCACCTGTCTAATTTGAACCAGGAACCCCGTCCCGGGGGTTCATTCGCCAGCGCAAAAAGAGTATACTCAGTCTTGAGCCAAACATATGGGCAAAACATTTTAAGGGGAGAAAACAAAATGACAATTCGACAAGAGCTTATCGAGAGCTTTCAAAACACACCGGTATGGCAGATTGTAACCTGGCTAATCATCTGCGTCGTTGTATACGGCGGAATGAGCTTTGCAATGTCCAAAATCCCGGTATTCAGTGAAGGAAAGCGCAAATTCCAGGATGCAAAAGAACACAATCGAAAAATTTTAGCGCACTTAGACAGGCCGTCGGTAGTTGCCATGAAGAACGAGGGATTCGTAATTCCGGGCACGAAGATTCGTGTGCGCTACTACCGTTATCGCTATCTGCACCCGTATATCCAACAACAACGCTACTATTACTATTTTCAGTTGCGTCGGATGACACCCGGGGATCAGATTTACCTTTATTACGATACCGATGGACGTGTTTTTTACAACGAAAAGGATGCCACTCCGTTGGCAAGAGTATGGAGAGCAGTTGATCTGTATCTGCCGCTGATTGTGATCATTATCATCAGCAAAATCCTGGTATGGCCGAATCTTGGAGCATAATCGCCTATGACGATTTCAGAGTATTTTCGTGAATTGCATAACAAAGACATCATCTGCTGGGGCAGCGGGAAACATTTTCGCAACAGCACCTATCCGTTTTTGAAAAAAGGCGGGTTGCGGGCAAATCTGAAGGGAATCGTGGACCCAAGTGGAAGTACGGATATTTTGTTGGATGAACAACGTTTTAGGCGTCTTGGAAAAGAAGACCTTGCGGTGCTGAACCCCAAACGCACGGTGATTCTGGTTGCAGTAACCGGATATGAGGAAATCATGAATCAGCTAAAATCCGATGCACAGTTGTCGGCCTTTGAAGCGGTCCCGGCCATGTACCTAGAAGCGTTATACGAGGATATTCAGCTTTTATCCGTAGTAAAGCCACCGGTTGGCTATCGGAAGCACGATACCCCGCAGATTCCAAGGGTTATTCATGCCATTTGGTTCTCAGACAATCCACTACCGGCGTTGTATCAGCGTTGTTTGGCATCCTGGAGGAAGTATGCCCCGGATTTTGAAATCAAAATCTGGACGTTGGATACGTATCAGCCCGGGCGTTGTCTTTTTTATGAGCAGGCACTGGCGCATAAGAATTGGGCTTTTGCCTCGGATTATGCGAGGGCAGACTTGCTGCGTCGATATGGCGGCATCTACATGGATTTGGATGTGGAGATGGTTCGCCCTATCGATGATTTGCTGTACAACGATGCGTATATGAGTTTCGAATCCTTGGATCGTATCGAATGCGGCTCCGGCATGGGCGCCCGTCCGGGGCATCCAATTATCGAGGATATCTGCAGAAGCTACGAGAGCAGACCATATCTGAAGCCGGATGGATCCTGGGATAATTCCACTTGCCCCGTGCGCTACACCAAGGTTATCGCAGAACATGGTCTGGTAAAAAACGGTGGGTTTCAATTCGTGGAAGATATTACGGTGTACCCGTTTGAGGCGTTAACCGCTAAGAGTTTTGATACCGGTGTGATATACAATACGGAGCATACCTACACCATTCATCATCACAACGGAAGCTGGATTCCGGACCCTGCTCACAAAGCAGTTATTGAACGCTATGAGCGGATTGGGCAATTCCTTTCCGAACTAAAATGAACCCCCGGGACGGAGTTCCTGAGTCAAAATTGTATTGCGCGCAATTGTTTTGCATGATATAATACATTGTGTAAAATTTAATTATTCTTACAGAAAGGAAGTGTAATATGAATAAAATGTTTGATTTATCAGGAAAAGTAGCACTTGTCACCGGTTGTTCCACAGGACTCGGCGTACAGATGGCCAAGGCTCTGGCTAGACAGGGTGCTTCCATTATCGCTCTTGCAAGACGTCAGGAGTTGATTGAAGCCGTTGCCAAAGAAATCCATGATGAGTACGGCGTAGAGACCTTAGCAATTAAGTGTGATATCACAGATACCGAAAATGTTGAGAAGGCCGTGGATGAAGCCCTTGCACACTTCGGTCACATCGATATTTTGATTAACAATGCCGGAACCGGTGCGGTTGCTCCTGCAGAGGATATTACCGACGAACAGTTCAGCAACGAGCTGAATATCGACCTCTTCGGTTCCTTCAAGGTTGCAAGATCCGTTGCCAAGAAGGCAATGATTCCTGCTAACTACGGACGCATCATCAACATCGCTTCCATGTACGGATTGGTTGGTAACAAGATTGCTCCATCCTCTCCATATCATGCAGCCAAGGGTGGTGTTGTAAATCTGACCAGAGCTTTAGCCGGTGAATGGGGCAAGTACGGCATCACCGTTAACTCCATCTGCCCAGGCTATTTCTACACTCCACTGACCCAGGAAACCTTAGATTCCGATTATTTCCAGGAATATGCAAAAACCGTAATTCCTATGGAGCGCTACGGAAAAGAAGGCGAATTGGATGCAGCAGCTGTGTTCCTTGCTTCCTCCGAGGCCAGCTATGTTACCGGTATCGCCCTTCCGGTAGACGGCGGATATACCAGCATGTAAAAAAATGACCCCCCGGGACGGGGTTAGCGATTCATTGTTTTTCTAGAGGTACAATGAATCGCTAACCCCGTCCCGGGGGGTCAAAAAACTAGTTCGGGTATCCGATTTCTTTTGCACGATCGGAAAGCATCTGATCAATCTCGCTCTTGGTGTAGGTCTTGAATCCTGCACCCTCGATGCGCTGCTTCAACTCGTTGGAGTCGTCGTAATCCGCTTCCGTTGTTACGTCGTTGAACTCATCATCCAAGATGAAGTAATTGTAGTAATAAGTACGATCCTCGGAAATCGGCTCGAAGTAATACTCCCGAAGGCCAATATGGTCGTTGTCCAGTCCTTCTGCGGAAACCGTGGTCACATCTTCCTTATCAAACAGATAGATATCGCCGTAGAGGGTGATGGTCTCCTGGACTCCGTAATAAAAGTGATAGGTTCCATCCGCATCGATGTAACCGAAATCAGAGCCGTGTACATTCGCTCCGCTGGAGCCGCCACACTGTACCAGTCCGTCTGTTCCAATCTCTACGTACTTACGGTCCCATGCATCCTGGTCGTAGCAAACCACCAGATCTCCGTCGATATCCTTGATTACCATGTATAACTGGAATCCTTCACCAAATGGGAACTGTACTAATAGCTCCTCATTGCCGTCGCTTCCGCAGTCAATAGTGCTATAGATGATGTCGCCGTCAGAAATTCCAATATGCTCATCGACATTCGCTCTTACCGCTTCAATAATCTCCTCTGCGGAATAGTATTCCCCGTCATTTAAGATACCTTCCAAAGACAGATAGTCTGCATAGTTGGCGCTAGCCTGATATCTGACCTTCACGGTTCCATTCTGAAAATCCTCATAAAGGGAGGAACCCTGTGCCGGTGTTTCCTGCTCGTTTGCAGTTGCAGGTGTGGTCTGTGGCTGTTCTACGGTTGCCGGTGTCTCGGTCTTCTTGCCGCAAGCGCAAAGGCACACTGCAGATACCAAAAGTACCGCTGCCATCCATTTTCTATTCTTCATATCGTTGACCTCCTCACAATCAATCATCTTCATTGTAACATAAGTGAACCCCCGGGACGGAGTTCCTGAGTCAAAAAATGACCCAGGAACTCCGTCCCGGGGGTTCACCCACACGCCAAATAGCTGTATAATAGCAGAAAATCGACTGTTACAGAGGAATCGTTATGGGACGTAAATCAATTAGAGAGAATAAGAACGAATACCAGCTCTCCAGAGAGGCCGCAGGGCTTACCCGTGCGGAAGCTGCCGAGCTGATGGAATATGTATCCGAGAGCCGCATCGAGAAAATCGAGAGCGAGAAGTCCGAGCCACATCCGGATGAGATTATGGCTATGGCCCAGGCTTATAAGAAGCCGAGTCTATGCAACTATTACTGCTCCACCCAGTGCCCCTTAGGCCAGGAGCGCATCGCCCACGTGGAGATCAAGGACTTATCCCAGATCACTTTAGAGATGCTTGCAACCTTAAATAACCTGAACAAGGAGAAGGACCGCCTCATCGAGATTACCGCAGACGGTGTCATCTCCAATGATGAGATGGAGGATTTCTCCCGCATCAAGCACCAGCTCTCTCAGATTGCAAGAACTGCGGATTCCCTGCAGTTATGGATTGAGAACACCATCGCAGCAGGAGGTCTGGACGCAGAAGCGTTGAAATAAAACCATGCAAGCAATCAAGAATTTTATCAAATCCGAAATCGTATTATGTGTAGCCTTTGTCCTAGCAGTGATTTCCTGCTTCTTCGTTCATCCGGACAGAGGCTATTTTGCGTACATTGACTATCGCACCTTAAGCATCCTTCTGATGCTGATGATTACCATGGCCGGTTTCCAGCGACTGAAGGTCTTCCGCCAGATTGGGGAAAATCTTGTCAGCACCATGTCTACGGTCCGTGGCATCACCTTGGTTTTGGTGGTCCTGTGCTTCTTCTCCGCCATGTTCATTACCAACGATGTGGCCCTTCTAACCTTCGTGCCTTTTTCCATCGTGACCTTATCCCTGTCCAACCGGAAGGATTTCTATATCATCGTGATTGTCCTTGAGACCATTGCAGCCAACTTGGGAAGCATGCTCACCCCGCTGGGAAATCCACAAAACCTCTATCTATATTCCCTGTCGGATATGAGCCTTGGAAGTTTCCTTCGTCTGATGCTGCCTTATTCCGTTGTGGCTCTGGTGTTACTTACCGTCTCCATCTTTTTCTTTGTAAAAAATGCTCCGGCCACCTTGGCAGAAAAAAACACTTATCTCCGCGGACGCAAAGATAAGTGCAAAATTGTAATCTATATCGGATTATTCGTGCTCTCCATTGCCGTAGTGGCAAGAGCACTTCCATACTACATCGGTTTGGCCATCGTCCTGGTCATCGTAGCCATCATCGACCGACAGGTTCTGCGGAAGCCGGATTATTCCCTGCTTGCCACCTTCATCTGTCTCTTCGTCTTCATCGGCAATATGAAGCGAATTCCGGCCTTAAGCGACTTCTTAGAGTCCTTGGTGCGTGACCACGAAGTCATCGTCTCCATCCTCTTAAGCCAGGTGATCAGCAACGTTCCGGCTGCCATTCTCTGCTCCGGATTTACGAAAAACATCCAGGCCTTAATCGTAGGCACCAACTTAGGTGGTCTTGGAACCTTAATCGCATCCATGGCCAGCCTGATTTCATTTAAGCAGTACAGCTATGTAGATGGCGCCGACACCAAGAAGTACATCGGCATCTTCACCATCGCCAACATTGCCTTCCTGGCCTTGATGCTACTGCTCTACTTCCTGCTTGGATAAATCGGTGGCCTTGCACCGTTTCCAGGCAAGGTAATGGGACAGATTCCACTGGCGCCAGGACTCCTCCTCGTAGGTATCCACCATTTCCTCCCGGTAATCCCCATAGAGGCCTGTTGGAATTCCATCAAATGCTGCTGCCGCATCGGAGGAAAGGCTGTTTAAGTAGTGCATCTTCACGGTGCCGTACCCTTCATCATACCAAGGGTCATGGTCTTCGAATGCCAGCTCCCCATTCGCCTGCATCTGGCGAATATTGTAATCCGCAATAAAGTAGTCCATATGAGAAAAAGCCAACACCAGGTAGCAAAGGCAAAATACCGTCATACCATAGCGTAGCAGCGGGAATCCTTCCCTGAAAATTCCAATCACAATTCCCACCAATAACAATCCAATGGTCACAAGGGCCCACAGCACTAGGATTCGCTTTCTGGTCAGATGATAAGCATCAATGTACATCAGCATGCGCAGGAATGCGGAAGCCCCCATAATATAGGTGCAGGCCGAGATGAGTAACAACAGGCCCTTCAATACCACATGCTCCCGGAACCGCTTGGATACCACCAACACGATGATTACATTCAGGATACATACTACAAGCAACTGGAAAAATCCTTCTCTTGCATATTCCGCATAGGTGTAGTCCTCCGGTAACACCATGTTGCCAAGGAACAGATACACAATCTGAATCACGGAAAACAGCAGGTATACCACCGTCACCAGAGACAATGTTGTAATTGCAACGATTGCCGGATACTGCTTCACTGCCTTTACTTCTTTCTTCACCCGATGGGCTCCAACAGCAGCCATGCCACTGTAGGAAGCCAAGAATCCGAAGAGGAAGGTCACTGCAATTAAGAACCAGTCTGCCAAGCTCAGATGAAAGATGCGATGCAACACATCCAAGAATACGATATCCGCCGATGCCAACAAAGATACCACAACGGCCAGAAGCGGAATCGCCAACAACAGTCCGATCACAACCGCAGCCAAAGTCTTCGTCTTCTCACTTTTCTCCTCCCTGGAAAAAGCCATGGCATCCACCACCGGCGCTAAGATATGCTCCAGACCACATCCAATGGTGGACATCATGGACCCAAGATATTTTCCAAGATCCCACTTCTCATCGTCATAGGCATTATGCAACAGACGTACCAGAGTCAATAAAAACAATCCCAGCAGGTTATAATCCCAAATTACGCCGTTACCTGTGGTTCCGGTGGAGATTCCAAGAAGTACCATCATCACTTCCAAGACAATGCTTCCCGGCTTGGTTACAATTCCCATTCTTTTCTCCACGAGCCTGCAATAGAGTACCGTAGCCAAGGCCAATACCGCCTGCAGGATTCCCCCGAAGTTATCGTAGATGCAGAAGGTAAAAGCCACCGCATACACAACGGTTGGAATCATCAGCACGCCAAAGCGGTCTGCCCGACGCTTCTCTTCTGCTTCCATTTGGGCGGTTACCATTTCTGCTGTCATTGGTGTCACCATAGGTGGTGTCATCGGTTTCATCTCTTCCATATGTTTCCTCCCCGGAGACTACTTAAGTCTCCTCTTCGTCCGGCCGATACTCTAGGATATCTCCCGGCTGACAATCCAGTGCCTTACAAATCTCATTCAAGGTAGCAAGCTTCACCGCCTTGGCCTTGCCGGTTTTCAGCACCGACATATTGGCTAAGGTAATACCTACCCGCTCCGCTAGTTCCGTCACGCTCATCTTGCGCTTGGCGAGCATGACATCAATATTAATGACAATCATATGCTCACCTCCTAAATGGTCAAATCGTTCTCTGCCTTAATCTCGTAGGCGTTCTTAATCAGCTTGGATAATGCTTCGCAGATGACGCCAAAGAGCAAAAACAGAACCATGAATACCACAATCAATACACACATCACCACAGTGGTCAGCACCTCATGGGTGATAAAAAAGGTTCTGCCGCCGTAAAACGCCAGCTTCAACGCATACAATCCGGAAATTAAAAATGCGGTATTGGCCATGCGATGAAAGGACGTCTCGTTCTCCGGAGAGAAGGAATTGTCTCTTCCGATTTCGGTGCATACATGCCAGAAGTGCCAGAGAATCTTATAGCAAAGCCCTGCTGCTATCACGGTAAAAACGGAGAATCCCATCAACGACTGTGCCAACTCCCGATTCGGAATATAGTCCACACCGCCGCCGTCCGGGGTTGTATAGACTTCTACCGTTTCAAACAGATGTGGTGCCCAAAGTCGCAAGAACACCGCACCTATTGTCAAAAGCGCTCCTAAGATTGCAAGCACAATCACCACTTGCTTCAACTTCTTGGATAACTCATATGCTGTTTCATTGGTCTGTTGTTTTTCCATCATTTTCCACCTCCATCTACCTGGAGTATAATCCCGCGCAAACTGAAAGTCAATAATTATTTATCGTTTTACGATAATTATTTTCTTTTCTACGAGAGTTTAGCGAAATTGTATTGACAATGGTTTTTCTGCTATGTTATTCTCTATTAAACCGTTGATGAAGAGTAAGTAGACGGAATCCTCCTTATCCGAGAGAGTTGCAGGCGGTGGGATTGCAACATAAGTGTTTTCGTTGAATGGACTTCAGAGGGCGCGCAGAACGAACTGTTTCCAGTATGCAAGACGGCATGAATCACCGTAATCCGATTCAGCATATGATGGTATGCGTTAAGTGGGTGTAAGATACACCAAGCCGGGTGGCACCGCAGGTCGAATGTTCAACCTGTCCCAGCAGTACACACTACTGTGGGACAGGTTTTCTTTTTTTTACGGCTCCTGTCCCAAAGGAAAAAAGAAAGGAGTCACACAATGTCTGACAAAACAATCCCTTACAAAATTTACTTAACCGAAGAGGAAATGCCTAAGGCATGGTATAACCTGCGAGCAGATATGAAGAATAAGCCTGCTCCACTTCTGAATCCTGCAACCTTAAAGCCTCTTACAGCAGAGGAATTATCTCCAATCTTCTGTGATGAGTTGGTACAGCAGGAATTGGACGATACCACACCATACATCGAAATCCCGGAAGAGATTCGGAACTTCTACAAGATGTATCGTCCTGCTCCGTTGGTACGTGCGTACTGCTTAGAGAAGAAGCTTGGCACTCCGGCGAAGATTTACTACAAATTCGAAGGTAACAACACCAGCGGAAGCCACAAGTTAAACTCCGCCATTGCACAAGCCTATTATGCAAAAAAGCAGGGCTTAAAAGGTGTCACCACAGAGACCGGTGCCGGCCAGTGGGGAACTGCCCTTTCCATGGCATGCTCCTATTTTGACCTCGACTGCAAGGTCTACATGGTAAAGGTTTCTTACGAACAGAAGCCGTTCCGTCGGGAAGTCATGCGTACCTACGGTGCTTCCGTTGTTCCGTCTCCGTCTGAGACCACAGAAGTCGGACGCAAGATTTTAGCAGAGCATCCGGGCACCACCGGAAGCCTTGGCTGCGCCATCTCCGAGGCGGTAGAAGTAGCTACCAAGAATCCGGGCTATCGCTACGTACTCGGTAGTGTATTGAACCAGGTTCTTCTGCATCAGTCTGTCATCGGTCTTGAGACCAAGGCAGCCTTAGATAAATACGGCATCAAGCCGGACATCATCATCGGTTGCGCCGGCGGCGGTTCCAACCTTGGTGGTCTCATCGCTCCGTTCATGGGCGAGAAGTTACGTGGAGAAGCAGACTATCGCATCATCGCAGTAGAGCCTGCAAGCTGCCCAAGCCTCACCCGCGGAACCTACGCTTACGACTTCTGCGATACCGGTATGATTTGCCCTCTGGCAAAAATGTATACCTTGGGAAGCGGATTCATTCCATCCCCGAACCATGCAGGCGGCCTTCGCTTCCACGGCATGAGTTCCACCCTCTCCCAGCTGTATCATGACGGCTTAATGGAGGCACGCAGTGTAGAACAGACCGCCGTATTTGAAGCAGCTGAACAGTTTGCCCGTGTGGAAGGCATCCTCCCGGCACCGGAGAGCTCTCATGCCATCCGTGCAGCCATCGACGAGGCATTAAAGTGCAAGGAAACCGGCGAAGAGAAGACCATCGTCTTCGGTCTCACCGGAACCGGATACTTCGATTTGGTTGCTTACCAGAAGTTCAACGACGGCGAGATGAGCGACTACATCCCAACCGATGAAGACATTGCCGCATCCATTGCCAAGCTGCCGGAGGTAGACTTATAAGAAGGCATAAAAATACCCCGACCATCGTAAGGTGGCCGGGGTCTCTTATTCTTATGCTTCAATCTTGAAGAAACTGATTTCTGTATTTTGTCACTTGTAAATCTTCGGCTTGCCAAGGAAATATCCCTGCATATAGTCCACCTTGGACATGAGATAATAGTACTCATTGGCGGTTTCTACACCCTCTGCTAAGAGCTTGATGCCGTCCCGTCGTCCACCGGCCACCATATGTTCAATCACATTCTGATGCTCGGGATTACTCTCGATATGATTGACGAACTTCCGGTCAATCTTCACGATATCCGGCTTGTAACGTTGAAGGCATGCTAAGTCCTCATTCTCCCCGGTTCCGAAATCATCAATGGCATAGAGTGGTCTGGCGCCGGAGCGCTCGAAGGCCATCTTCTTGATCTGCCAGGAAAAATCATCGTGCTGGGTATACTCTAAGATCTCGATGACCATGCGGTCCCGTAATCGGTGATTCGCCATCATCTCCGCCTCTAAGGCACGTTCCAAAGACATGCAGGTGGAGGGAAAACTATTCATAAATAACATGCCTTCCAACTTCGCATCCAGGAAGGCCTTGGCCCCATAATAAAAAGAAATCTCCTCAATCTCCTGGAGACGTCCGGCACGTTCGTATGCCATGATGTAGTCCATAGGCGGTCTGCCGTTCGGACGCATCAAACACTCATAACCGTAAATCGAATGATTCTTGATATCCCATATGGGCTGAAACGCAAACTGTAGCGTCTCCGGATGTATCTCATAATTCCAGGGTACATCCTCATACAACTGATATGGAAGTTCCATCTAATTACTCCTACTACTCTAGACTGACTTTCATACTTGAAAAAAACTTCAAAACATGACAATTGTATCAAATTATTTTCATTTATCAATAGCCACTTTTTGTGCATTTGTCCAATAACGGACAGACGTAGCGAAAACGATTTCCTTGCACATCTTACGGCAATGCTCTATGATGTCGCAGTGAGGTATTTTTCATGAAAAAAAAGATTTTATTCATTACCACCGGTGGAACCATCGCCAGCAGCGATTCCGGAGACGGCCTGAAGCCTACCGTCCACGCTGCCACCATGTTAGAAGAGCTTGGTTACACCGAGTCCTACGATTTTGTCATATCCGAGCCGTTCCAAATCGACAGCAGTAATATGCGCCCCAGCGATTGGAATGTGTTGATGGAATCCATCCGCTCCCACAGCGAGGGCTGCGACGGCGTTGTGGTACTCCACGGTACCGACACCATGGCCTACACTGCTTCTGCCTTAAGCTATATGCTCTTGGACTTCCCCCTTCCTGTAGTCATTACCGGAAGCCAGAAGCCCATTCATGCCGAGGGCACGGATGCCATTCGCAATATTACCTGCGCCATTGAGGCAGCGGCCACCGCTCCTGCACCACTGGTGATGATTGCCTTTGCCAACCATGTGATGCTTGGCTGTCACACCAGCAAGGTCTCTGCAGACCGTCTGGCCGCTTTCCATACCTTGTACGGCAAGGACATCGGCTACTTCCGCAAGGGCCAGATGCACTGGTACAAAAAACGCATCGATAAGCTGTTATCCGCTCGCCGTAGCATGCCTTGCTGCGCCATTACCGGCAAGACCTTCCTACTGAAGCTGGTTCCGGGCATCAGCAGCGATATCTGCGATTTCTTCCACGGCGGATCCTACCAGGCCTTAGTCATCGAAGGATTCGGTAGCGGTGGTATCCCGAACCGTAAGACGGAATTCTTGAATAAGCTGCAGAAGTTAGTAGACGAAGGTATGATTGTGGTCTGCAAGACCCAATGCTTCTACGGTAAGACCGATATGTCCATCTACGAGGTAGGCCGTCTGGCCATGGACGCCGGCGTCATCAGCATGAGCAATATTACCACCGAGGCCTTGGTGACCAAGCTGATGTGGCTGTTATCCCTGGACTTATCCACGGAAGAGATCAAAGAAGCCTTAGCTACCAACTATGCCGGAGAATTAGTAGTCATCTAAACAAAAGCTTTCCTCCCCGGGGATGAACTACATACGGGTCAATGCAAAGCGCAGCACGTTTGCTGCGATGCGCTGTAACTCACTTCTTGTGATTCCGTTCTTCGCCTGCAAACAGCGCAAATGTTCCTTGTCGAACTTGTACTTCTTACCGATTTTCGACAGATTACCCGGCATCAATACATCCACCTGGGCACGGGTACGATAGCCATTGTTGCGAACCTCAGGGAATTCCGGAGAAGCATCCTCCTGCATCCACCAATCGGTCATGACGTTGCCTTCATAGCCCCACTCTTCCCGAAGCACGGTAGTAACCAAATCATAGTTGTAATGGCTCCACACACCGTTGACCTTATTATAACTGGTCATGATGTTGGCCGGCTTGCCTTCTTTGACGCAGTACTCGAAGTTTTTCAGATAGATCTCACGAAGGGCGCGCATGGATACGCGGCTATCGTTGTAATTCCGGTTGGTCTCCTGGTTGTTGCATGCAAAATGCTTCGGACAGGAGGAGGTGCCACCGGCCTGTAAACCACGTACACAAGCAGCTGCAACCCGGCCGGACAACAGCGGATCTTCCGCATAGTACTCGAAGTTCCGTCCACATAACGGATTACGGTGAATATTCATGCCCGGTGCTAAGTTCACATCCACATCAAATCTCTTGGCTTCCTCGCCCACCTTGACGAAGGTCTCTTCTACCAGCTTCGGATTCCAGCTGCAGGCAATGGCCGTACCGCATGGAAGTAAGGTGGTATAGCGACGGATACGAATGCCCGCCGGACCGTCTGCGGTAATCAATGCCGGAATGCCCTTCGCACGAAGAGATGGGGTGATTCCACCGAAGGCACCGGCATTACCGGATACTCCAAGGGCAGAATTCATTGGGCCTTCTCCACGGGTCAAATCAATCAATTCCTTATCAGAGAGCTGAGCAATAAAGGCTTCCAAGGTTGCCTTGCCGGCTTTTACATCTGCAAGCTGAATGCCCTGGTCTCCCGTCACCGGAATCTCCTCCGGGATATGGTCTAAGATTCGCGTTCTTAGATCACGACTTCCAAGAGCAATGGCGGTTGCCGGGAAGGTCTTGCCATTTGTTGCAACTGCAACAGAATCATCCCCCAAAGGATTTAAGACAGCAAATGCATCGGATGGCGTTGGAATGCAGACTTCCTGGCACTGACGAATCACCTTAGTGGTGTCATAGGTAGCCGTATGCATACAAGCTGCCTGAATACAGTCAGAACCTACGTAGAAGCCATAGCTTCCTTCCTCTAATACGAAGCAATCCTTATGACCACTTACGCCGGAATCATCGAAGGATGCAAAGTCGGATTCTGTAATGGCAATGCATACCACTTCACTCTCTCCCGGTGCCAGGGTCTTGGTTTTTTCAAAGCCGGCTAAGACGCGAGCTGCCTTGCCCAGCTTGCCTTGCGGTGCTTCCACATAGAGCTGCACCACTTCCTTACCGGAGACGTCTCCGGTATTGGTTACCTTCACGAAGAACGTGTACTTGGCATCTGCATCATCGGATACCTCTACATGGTCAAGATCCATGGAAAAGGTGGTATAAGACAGACCAAATCCGAATGGATAACGGATATCTTCCTTGGCGAAGGTAGTGAAGTAGCGATATCCCACATAGATATCTTCTACATAGTTGTTATACTCTTCCTTACCGAAGTTGGCGGATGAGGGATAATCCTCGTAGCGGTTGGCAATGGTATCGGTGAGCTTACCGGACGGACTGACTCTACCACTTAAGACATTGCCCAATGCATTGGCATTCTCCATGCCAAGCTGCCATGCGTATACCACGCCGTCAATGTGATAATCATCTAAGAATGCCAGGTCCACAATATTGCCGCAGTCCATAATCACCACGGTCTTATCGAAGGTTGTAGTCACCTTGGCAAGCATATCTTTTTCCGCATCGGTCAGATAGTAGCACCCCTGCTCCAAGAGGTTCTCACGGTCCTCACCGGCTGCACGTCCGATGATTACAATGGCAACATCGCTCTTGGCCTTAGCAGCATCTACGGTTGCCGTCTCCAGTGGCATCTCCTCGTGATGATATGGCCAATGGCCCCAATAGCCGTGATCCGGCACATGGGCGGCGCACCAGGTCTCATAGATTGTCTTCAGTTCCTGATTGTACTGAATACCAGCCTGTTCTAACCCTTCGAAGAAGCTAATTTCATACGGCTTATGTACATCGCCACCGGAACCATATCCCACAAAAAACCAATCATGCTGGATACGACCGAAGACAGATACCCTCTGCTCCGGCTGGATAGGCAAAATACCACCCTCATTCTTCAACAGTACAATGCCTTCCTCTGCAAGAGAGCGCACCAATTCCGGCATCCCCGGAGTGATGATTTTCTCGCCCACCGGAATGTTCTCTTCCTGAGCAAGACCTGCTCCAAGGAACTTATTCTGAAGCAAAAACAACTGCTCACTGACTTTTAATAAAAACTTATTTTCCGCCATTTTATAACTCCTAAAACGTTTTCGTAACTTTGTGGAAAAGTATAACATAAAAACGCCCCAGGCGAAAGCCTAGGGCGTTAAACATCTCATATAAGGCTAAGACAAAGTCGACGAAGTCTTAGAACTTACCTGCAGTAGCAGCCTCTTCGATAGATACAGCAACAGCAACGGTAGCACCTACCATTGGGTTGTTACCCATACCAATAAGACCCATCATCTCTACGTGAGCAGGTACGGAAGAAGAACCAGCGAACTGAGCATCAGAATGCATACGTCCCATGGTATCAGTCATACCGTAGGAAGCAGGACCTGCTGCCATGTTGTCTGGGTGAAGTGTTCTACCTGTACCACCACCGGAAGCAACGGAGAAGTACTTCTTACCAGCCTCGATGCGCTCCTTCTTGTAGGTACCAGCAACCGGATGCTGGAAACGTGTTGGGTTGGTGGAGTTACCGGTGATGGATACATCAACGTTCTCCTTCCACATGATAGCAACACCTTCCTGTACATCGTTAGCGCCGTAGCAGTTAACCAATGCACGTGGGCTCTTCTCATCCTTAGAATAGCACTTACGGAATACTTCCTTAACCTCACCGGTATAGTAATCATACTGAGTCTCTACATAAGTGAAGCCGTTGATACGGGAAATAATCTGAGCAGCATCCTTACCAAGACCGTTCAAGATAACACGAAGTGGTTTCTTACGAACCTTGTTTGCCTTCTCAGCGATACCGATAGCACCCTCTGCTGCTGCGAAAGACTCGTGACCAGCTAAGAATGCGAAGCACTCAGTATCCTCTTCCAATAACATCTTACCAAGGTTACCATGGCCAAGACCTACCTTACGACGGTCAGCAACGGAACCAGGAATACAGAAAGCCTGAAGACCTTCTCCGATAGCAGCTGCAGCATCAGCAGCCTTTCTACAATTCTTCTTAATTGCGATAGCAGCACCTACAGTGTAAGCCCACTTAGCGTTCTCGAAGCAGATTGGCTGAATCTTCTCAACCTGAGTATATACATCAAGACCAGCTGCCTTTGTAATCTCAGCAGCTTCCTCGATGGAGTTAATACCATACTCAGCAAGCTTAGCGAGGATCTGCTTTTCTCTTCTTTCATATGATTCAAATAATGCCATAATTACGTTCCTCCTGATTACTCTTTACGTGGATCGATGAAACGAACTGCATCAGCAACACGTCCGTACTGACCGGAAGCCTTCTCAACAGCAGTCTTAGGATCATCACCAGCCTTGATGAAGTCCATCATCTTACCAAAGTTAATAAACTTGTAGCCGATAATCTCGTCATTTTCGTCAAGAGCTAAATCGGTAACATAACCATCAGTCATCTCTAAGTATCTAGGTCCCTTTTCCAAAGTTCCGTACATAGTACCAACCATGGAACGAGCACCCTTTCCTAAATCCTCAAGACCTGCACCGATCTGAAGTCCGCCCTCTGAGAACGCACTCTGTGTACGACCGTAAACGATCTGAAGGAATAACTCTCTCATAGCAGTGTTGATAGCATCGCATACAAGGTCAGTATTCAATGCCTCTAAAAGTGTAAGACCTGGAAGAATCTCACTTGCCATAGCAGCAGAATGAGTCATACCGGAACATCCGATGGTCTCTACAAGAGCTTCCTGAATGATACCATCCTTAACGTTCAGGGATAACTTACAGGTTCCCTGCTGAGGTGCACACCAGCCTACACCGTGTGTATAACCGGAAATATCCTCAATCTTCTTAGCCTGTACCCACTTTGCTTCTTCCGGAATAGGAGCTGCTCCGTGATGAACGCCCTGTGTTACCGGACACATATTTTGTACTTCTGTTGAATATATCATATGTTCTCCTTTCTGCCTGTTTTGAGATGATAATTCAAGCATCATATTTGGGCATACTACATACCCTTAATACATACAACACTTAAAATTATATATTGTATACTGCATATTTACAAGAAAAACGTGTCAAAAAAATAACAAAAAATGAATCGGTAACCCCGTCCCCCTGAGTCAAAAAACCTCGACCGCAAGGTCGAGGTTTTCTTACATAATAATTAAGTTGGCGCACTTCAAATCGTTAGCCAAATCGTAGACTTCGCCGGTGTCGATGGCAACCACCCGCGGGCGCAGCGGATACATCGGAACGTTGGCCACTACCTTGCACAACTGTCCATTGGATAATTCCACCACGGAATCCACCGGATAGCAAATGACACTGCCCAGGAAGCTGTTGATGCAGCTAATGTCCAGCTCTCCCGTCATAGACATAATCATCTCCACCGCTTCCCGCATCGGGAACGCATCCTTGTAAGGGCGCTTGGTAACCAAGGCATCGAAGATATCTGCCACTGCAATCAACCGTCCGAAGAGATGAATCTGGTCCTTGGATAAGCCCATAGGATAGCCGCCTGCGTTGATTTTCTCATGGTGCTGTAAGACGCCTGCCAGCACAGCGTTGGAAAAACCACCGCGGTCCTTCAAAATCTGATAGCCGTCGTATGGATGCCGCTTCATCAACGCAAACTCCTCATCCGTAAGCTTCCCCGGCTTATTCAGAATCTCCGTCGGAATCTTGGACTTGCCCATATCATGAAGTAAGCCTGCCAGACCAATCTCCCGGATTTCATCCCGAGACAAACCGTGCCGCTTACCGATAATCATGGAAATCATAGCCACATCCACACTATGCTTGAAGGTGTATTCGTCGCTGACCTTCAAGGTGTTGATATCAATGGCCACAGCGGAATTGGTCATAATGGCCTCCGTTAAGTCCTTGGATACCTGCATCGCGGCTCCGGAAAAATTGTCGGCATTGGTATTCTTAAAAAGATACTGGATGCCCTCGTTGACTCTGGCCTTCACGGTCTCGGACATCTCTACCTTGGTAGGATCGTCCACACGCTCTCTGGCAATGACCTTCTTGGAGGCCGACGGAATTATGATTTTTTTCTTAGCCGGCTCTATGCCCGGCTTCCCATCGTCCTCAAGGGTATCCGTAATATACACCCCGCTGATTCCGCGGGACATTAGATATTCAATCTGATACTGATCAAGATATACGTTGCGCTTGATCATCACACGACCGGTAGCATCGGTGATGGACTGATCGATAATCATGCCCGGCTGCAACCGCGTGGTACTGATATATTCTCTGTTTCCCATAAATTTCCTAGAAAAAAAAATAAAGGTGGCACCAACCTGTAGCGCCACCTCTGAAAATACATAAATTACAAATTAATCAAATCTCTGTACCATGACAGGGAAGCAAGATATGCTTCATACACATCATTCATTTCAATATTGGCAAGTAACATGCGGCGGCTGACTTCCTGGAAGGAAGCATCCTCATAAGCCTTAATAAACTCATACACTTCCGCCATCTCACCTTCGCCGTTGACCAATGCATTGGCAATTGGCTTAGCGACGCTAATCATTTCCACGACTTCCTTCATCGGCCGCTCCAGAACCACATCCAAAACAGAGAACAATCCCATCAGGAATAACTCCTGGGAAAGATTCTCCATATGGAAAATCGGAGCCAACAGCTCGGCGAAGCGAGCACGAATCAAGGATACACGCGTAATCTCACTCGGACGGTCGGAGCACAGTTCCTTGGTAACTGCGGTGTTAATCCAATGCTTCAGTTCGTCCTGACCAAGCATGGCAGCCGCATTACGTACGGTCTTGATACCGGAGTTCACCGTCATACGGTTAACAATCTTCAATAACTCGAATACCAACGCCGGATCCTTCTCGATGACATCTGCAGCGGTGGTCAAGTCAAAATCCGGGTTATTAACAATCTTCAAAAGTTCCAGATAGGTAACTTTGAGTGGTGCTAATTCCTTATCCTTCGCATGGCGCGGGAAACGGAAGAACTTGCCTTCGTAATAATCAAATCCACCGATTTGAACCAAGTGCTCATATTCTACCGGACGACCAACATCGGTGGCAACCAGCTTCAAGCGCGGGAAAATCGTGTGGAACAGGCGACGTGCCTTCTCAATATCCACGTTCTGATGATCCAGGAATACATAATCCATCAAATCCATCACCGGCTTATAATTACCAACCTCATTCAGAGGCAGATGACGCATTGCGAAACGGAATCCGTCCTTACGAAGTAAGAGAATTCTGCGAAGATATGCTTCGGTAGGCTCTACGTGACTGTCAATTAAGAGCACCACCTTCTCCGGGTTATCGACACCCTGAGACTTAATATCACCGTATAGAGAAACATGCGATACCGGAATGAAGACTTCGCGATCGTCTACCAACGTCTCAAGACCCATGTTGGCAATAACCTCTACGCCCTCTACGTTCATAGCGGAATCCCACATGCCGCTGGAGCCCTTCAGGGCATCGCGTAATAAATCATTCTTCTGGGCAACGATGGAATATGCTTTGACAGCCATATTCTTATCAAACATCGGAATCAATGCTGCTAACATACTTTCTCCTCCTGTAACAATAACCCCATTTTTTATATCATAACACAAAATGTAGATTCTTTCGAACAATTTAAAGAAAACTGCTATAATATTTTTGTTTTTGTATCAAACAGTTTCTAACCCAAGCAAAAGAGGACATTTCAATGAAACAGCTATATATAACCCTTCTTTTATCTGCATCTCTCATGCTCGGCCTAACCGGATGCAGTAGCACCTCATCTACACCAAAGCAAAATGCTCCGGCAACTTCTACGGAAATACAAGCCGAACCGGAAGCAAGCCCTAAAGAGGATGTGGATGATACAGCGTTTGCCTTGGCAGCCTGGAAAGAGTCCCATACCAAAGTCCGGGGCTTATATATCACCGGTCCAACCGCCGGCAGCCAGCGTATGAACGAAATCATTCAGCTCATTGATGATACGGAGCTGAATGCCGTGGTCATCGATGTAAAAGACGATAACGGAAACATTACCTTCTCTATGGAAGGCAACGATGCAGTGACCTCCTTAGATGCTTGTGTTCCTTATATCACCGACATGCCGGAACTGATGAAGACCATGAAGGAACATGATATCTATACCATCGCCCGGATTCCCTGCTTCAAAGATCCAACACTAGCTACCGGCAAGCCGGAACTGGCCTTATGTAAGCCGGACGGTTCTCCGATTGTAGACGGCAAGGGCGTTGCCTGGGTCAATCCCTGCAAAAAAGAAGTCTGGGAATATCTCGTTGGAATTGCAACAAGTTGTAAGGAAGTCGGCTTCGACGAGGTTCAGTTCGACTATGTACGTTTTCCGGTAGGGGAAGACGCTGAAGCTGCAGACTACGGGGAGGAAGTCACCCCGGAGAATAAGCATACCTACATCGAAGGATTCCTCTCCTACGCGTCCAAGGAGCTCCATGCCATCGACATGCCGGTTACCGCTGACTTATTCGGAACCGTCATTGGCAACCCGATCGATATTGAGCAGGTTGGCCAGGATTATGCCGCACTCTCTACCACTGCCGATGTCCTATGTCCTATGATCTACCCGTCCCACTATGGTCCCGGGAACTTCAACTTAGCGGTTCCGGATGCCGCGCCATATGAAACCATTCTGGCAGCCTTAGAAGGCTCTAAGAAAGAGCTACAATCGGTGGACGAGGCGGATTGTGCCGTCATTCGTCCTTGGTTACAGGCCTTCTCTGCGCCGTGGGTACAAGGTCACATCTCCTACGGTGGCGATGAAATCCGTGCCCAGATTCAAGCCGTTTACGATGCCGGCTATGAGGAGTGGATTCTCTGGAACGCGAAGTGCAATTACACACAAGACGGATTGGAAGCTGCTCCGTAAATCGCCTGTTTCATCGCATATACTGCCTGCTGCAATTCCTCCTCCGGGAGGATGCTGCAGGATAACAGCAGCTTCGTCTCAGTCTTCGTTTCCTGTAACACCTCTACCGCGATTTCTGCTTCCTGCAGTCGCTTCACTACCTCATCTTCCCGCGGAAATACCAATTCCGCCTCCATCCCGCTTTTTCCAAAAAGAATCTCTGCCCGGCCATCAAAGGCGTCTAGCAAGAGACTTCGAAAAACCTTACGCTTATTCTCATATAGTCTGGCGTTTTTGCGCACATGGCCTCTTAGATGTCCGTCCCGAAGGAACTGAGCCAGAGCAATCTGTTCCGCCTTGGACGCGGTCTGGTTGTATAGATGCATCACCTGCTCATACCGCTTGCGATATCCCTTCGGAAGAATCAGATAAGAGATTCGTACGCTTGGCAGTAGGATTCTGGAGAAGGATCCAAGGAAGGCCACCTGCTCCCCGCCGCTCATGACATAAAGACTTGGGGTTGGAGTCTGAGAAAAAACGAATTCATTCTGATAGTCATCCTCAATAATCAGATGTCCCCCTTCCTTGGCATGGACCACCAATTCATATCGCCTGGTCATGGACATCACATCTCCCCACTTGGTCATATAGGAAGGGGTGACATAAATGATGTGGCAGGACTTGTCCCGGAATCGTACGTCGTATCCTCCGTTGCGAAAAACCGCTGCTCCATCCCCGAAATCATTTGTTGGAAAAGAAACACTTTTCTCCCCATCCACCATAGCCATTAAAATCATGAGAAGGCTCTGAAATCCTGCACCGATAACAATATCTTCCGGAGAACAGATGATGTTACGCTGCTTACGTACATAGGATGCGATTTCCCGTCGCAGTTCTTCTTCCCCCTGATTTGCGGCATAGGACAACAGCCGCTCTTCCTGACGCAGGGCCGACTTCATATACCGTCGCCACAATTCCAAACAGGAACACCGCCGGTCTTCCCCGATTGCAGCCAGATTGTAGCGCACCTGTGTCTGCACTGTCCCATCTTCCGATTCCGCCTTCATCGAAGCCGCCTGGGGCATCATGTCCGAGACAAAATAGCCCACCTTCTCCACAGAATAGATATAGCCGTCTGCCATGAGCTGCAGATACGCCGTCTCCACCGAGGTGCGGCTTACATGAAGCATCTTCTCCGTCTCCCGCAAGGAAGGCATCCGACTGCCGGAGGCCAAGGTTCCTTCCTCCATCTGTTTTACATAGTATTCATAGACCTGCTCGTATACCCGCATATCTGTCCCCTATAAAATAATTAAAATTGTGTATTTTTTAGATACCAGTTTGGTGCTATTATAGCCCCAACATGAAAAAAGATAAAGCGCGTTTTACAAAAGAGAACAAGGAGAACACACATGGATCACTCAACATTTTATGAAGAAACGAAAACAAAGAAACTGATACTGTCTGCGCTTATGGCAGCGCTTACCTGCGTCGGCACCATGATTATTAAGGTTCCGACCCCCACCATGGGATATATTCATCCGGGAGACGGCTTCGTTCTGTTATCCGGCCTACTCTTAGGTCCCCTCTGGGGCGCCCTGGCAGCAGGCATCGGATCTGCGTTGTCTGACCTCATCGGAGGATATTTCATATACGTCCCTGCCACGTTTGTGATAAAAGCTCTGACCGCTTTGGTTGCAGCCATCATCTTCCGCCGGGCAGGGAAGCTCCTCCACACGAAGACAACACTTCCCGCACTGATTGGAAGCGGCATTGCCGGAGAGACTGTCATGGTTGTGGGATATTTCCTATTTGAGATTTTTATGTTGTCCGTTTTTAACCGGACCACAATTTCCGCAGGAGTTATCGCTTCCCTCGCCGGAATCATCCCGAATATCATTCAGGGGATCTTCGGTGTTGTCATTGCCAGCCTCCTGCATCCTTTTCTTTCCCGCCTGACTCAGGCGTAAAAAAAGAAGGCTATACCACGTGGCGTGGTATAGCCTTTTCTTGTTCTAAAAGGATTACAATGAGAAGCGTGCAACGTACTCCTGGAGTTCCTGTGCATTGCCGGCCAATCGGTCAGATGCCTGAGCAACTTCCTGAGAGGATGCGGTCTGCTCCTGGCTGGCTGCGGATACGTTGGAGGTTTCATCTGCAACGTTCATGCTCATCTGCTCAATGGCGTGAATGTTCTTGGCAATGGTATCCGTTCCACCGGATAACTGTGCCACGATGGCACTCATGGTTGCGGACTCCTCGGAAATGGAGTTGACCATATCTACAATGTGATTGAAGGTGCCACCGGCTTCGTTCACCAACTCGGTTCCATCCACCACGTTCTGTGCACCCTGACGCATGGCTTCCACTGCTTCTTCGGAATTCTTGGTAATTCCCGCAATCAGTTCGGTAATCTTCTGTGCTGCCTCATTGGACTCATCTGCCAACTTGGAAATCTCACTTGCAACTACCGCAAATCCCTTACCCATCTCACCGGCACGGGCTGCCTCGATGGATGCATTCAAGGATAACAGGTTGGTCTGGCTTGCAATCTCGGAAATGGTATCTACGAATTCATCGATACTCTTCAAGCGATCACTCAATCCACCTACAACCTGAGCGGAATCTTCTACGGATTCCTTGATGGTATTCATCATATCTGTCGCATTGGTCATATCGGTAGCACCGTTCAATGCTGCCTCGTTGGTAGACTTAATCATATCGGTTGTACGTGCAATTGCCTGCTGGAACTCACGCATATTGTCAACGAAGGAGTCCGTCTCATTGCTGGCATCGGTAACAGCGGTAATCTGTCCGGAACAGGATGTCGCAACATTGGTACAAGAAGTTGCAACCATTTCGGAAGCTTCTGCAGACTGGGATGCGGATGCCGATAACTCTTCGGAAGCTGCTGCTACCGATGATGTAGTCTGGGAAATATTCGACATCAAATCTCGAATATTGCCGTGCATCTCGTCCAATGCTTCTGATATATCACCAATCTCATTGTTATATTTCTTCTGTAGGCGAACCTTCTTCATTAGATCATTCTCAGTAAAATCACTATTCGACATACGAATAATCTGTTCTGATGCAATGGTAATTGGCTTCGTAATTCTTCCTCCGAAGAACAAAGCAACGAATACACCTGCAATCACTAATACTACTAGAATAATCACTGTCACAATGATACTTTGACGCAACTCTGCAGCTGCAGCAGCACGATACTCTGCCTCCAAAGCATCCAAATCATCGACCCAGACACCGGTACCCATAACCCAGTCAAAAGGCTCATAGTAGGCAGTATAGTTAATCTTCGGGAGTTCCTCCGTCTCATTGGGCTTCGCAAACATCAGATTCGTGTAGCCACCACCCTCTTGCATGCCGTTTGCAATCATTTCCTGAATGAACTTATTGCCACTGGAGTCCGTCAAATCCCATCTGGACTGACCCTCTGTATCTCGACCAAGCAGAACTACATTCACACCTTCGGAAGTATCTACCCAGAAATATCCGCTTCCGTCGTTGTAACGCAACTCACGGATAATATCAGCAGACTCTTTCATCGCCTCAGCCTTGGTCATCTGGCCGGCTTCCGCACGTGCATTCATTACGGCACAAATACTCATCGCTTCCTCTGTCTCATAGCGAAGCTGTGCCTTCACGTCATCCACCAAACGTTCCTTATAAGCAGTGGTCTGCTTATTGTTGGTATTGATGGTGCTAATCAGTGTGTAAATCGAAATAATAGCAGCCGTCGAGACTACAGACGCAAGTATTACAGCAATTAACGTCGTTTTAAGTGAACCCCTCTTCTTACCCATACATCGTTCTCCTTTAATGTAATGTGTCATCTTGTTAAGTTCACTCTAGTCCCCCACTCCCTTAAATATATCACTAACGTTCTAAATTATCTATCTTTTTATATATACGCGTGTAAATATTTTGAATTATCATTCTGTTTCGATTGGCTTACTCAGCTCGATATATCCGGTAGAAAAATCCAGCCTCGGATCCTGCTCACAGCGGAAAGCAAATCCCATCTGCACTTCCCTTCCGGTTAAATGTAACTCTTCTTCCCCGGTATTTCTTGGTTGATTATACCGGTCTACAAATATATAGCCACCCGGAAGAACACTCCGGTAAATGCTGCTGGCTTCATAGACTTCCCCATCAACAAACATCTGGTCCTCTGCGGAGATTGCATACGCTTCTTCGGTCTTATTTTGAATAAAAAGGTGATAATACCGGTCATCGTATTCGCTTAACTTCGCATAGATATCTACATAGTCATTGGTAAACACCAGATTCGCATCCCCTAAATCCGGCTGAAAATCCGTCTTAGCGTTAGTATGAATCATGACAGGGGCCTCCGTCTGCAAAGATGGCGCATCGCCGTCACCATACATATGAATCTCTTCGAATACCATCTCCGAAACCTTCTGCAATGGTACATCGTCCAAACGCTCGTAGAAGACCACATCGTCTCCATGCTTGAATGTATCGTAAGTAAAGATGCCGCTGCTGTCACCATGGGTTATTCCATCAAAGGAATCACAAGATATACATACGTTATAATCATACTTCGTATGATTCTCCAAGTGGAATTCTACCGCAATGTTACCGGTATACGCCTCACCCAAGTAGGTATCTTCACTGGTCTCGGGATCTACATAAAAACCGGTAACCCAAATGCGCATTCCATCCTGATCAAAAATCAGACCATCCCCATCCACTTCAAAGTCTGCCGGGATGTAGTCTTTCGTGTAATAAGAATCCCCTATCTTCTCGGTCCGTCGATAAGAAGTTTGCTTATTAATGAATTCCACAACAATAGCCAGCACAATCAAGCCGCCAATTAAGATACCAAGCAGAGCCATGGTCTTCTTCATTCGACTAAGAATCTTCTGGCTCTCTTCCTTGGACTTCTTCTCACGCTCTGCCACAATCTCACGGGTACCTTCATCAATGAAGCGATCCCCCGCATCGTGTCGCTGTGTCCATTCCCGATCCTGATCAAAAGCTGCCCCACACTGTGGACATACCTTGTGCTTACGGGTATCAATCTTGGCACCGCAATAATCACAAGTAATCATGGGATCCTTATAGGAAAGCTTGTTGGCCTGGCGGTGTGCTGCCTCCTCCATCTCCTTACGGCTGAAGGCATTGGCCTTCACGCTCTTATAGCGAAATGCCAGAATAATCAAATAGATAATCAAACCGAAAATAATCAGAAACAGCATTTTCCCCTTACCTTTTCTTTCTATTTTTCAATCCAGTTGGAAATAATCTCAACTGTCTCATGAACCTGTTGTTCATTACTAATCATAGCCTTGCCGTCACCACGCTGCTGCCCATAACAGCCAAAATAAGCATGGACACCACCTTGAATTACATGCTCTTCGGAATCCGCCGGCCAATACTCCTTATTGTCCTCGTACCTGGACATATTCAATACACCATCATTGGAACCATAAATAGAGAGCAACCGCAGTTTGGTATCAGATAAGTCCGTACTTGGATAAGATGCGCACAGAATCACACCTGCAAACTCTTCCAAATGCTCCTGTATATAGGAACAAGCCGCCACACCACCAAGGGAATGACCGGCCAGATACCAATCCAAAGACTCCACACTGTCCGTCTCCTCCGGATGGCGAGCCTTAATTCCATCCACGGCATTTACCTGTAGAAAAGCCAGATTCTCCGGCATCCGCGGAAGTAAGCAGATATATCCTTCTGCCGCTAATTCATAGAGCAATCCGCTATAGGCCGTATATTCTACCTTGCCTCCCGGATAGAAGACAATCACAGCCTTATAATCCTGATCCTTGGGAAGGAAAACCATTCCGTTATCGTCGGAATAGGAACTAACCACATCCCCGTACTCCGTAGCAATTGCCTGGGTTACTTTGGTATCTTCACGGTAATAGCGATCGGTATATAGCTTGAATGATACGGCGCATACAATCACCAACACCGTAATAACAAGCCCAATCAGCCCGAATACTTTTCTTTTGTCTTTCATGTTTCATCCTCACTTGCTGTCTCAATCATTGTGCCTTATAAATTATCCGACATCCGACTGCTTCCGTCAATCATCGAATCCGTGAACTTGTGGTTAAAAAAAGACTGTAAAACCAGTGTTTTACAGTCTTTGTATCTTGTCTATGCATCCCGCAACCTTAGCCATACATCTACCTCGCTTGATTGTATATTATTATACAATTTGCCCATTCGCTATAAATATTCAATCAGTTTAGGCGTTGACCCGGTGGTTGCAACCGGGTTTACAATAGAATTGTCTAAAGCAATATTTACTATCCTTTGCAAATATCGCTTTTCATTAGAAGTATTCCAAAAAAACAAGAAAACTCCCCTCGGGGAGTTTTTTTGTTGTTATTCTTTTAGTTTTTTAAATGCAAAAATGTATTGATGATATACTTCATCCTTGTCATAGAAACGAGACAATAAAACAGCGTATAGGCCACCTTCCGTGTTTGGATATTTTTCCTGTAGCCTCTGTTCAAAGTCTGAGAAGGTTTCCCGTAAGATGAAATCCTTGCCCGTGATATCCAACACAGCACCCGCTGCCTTCGTAGGCTTCACCAGGATTCCACCGGTCATTCCAAGGTAGTCCGCAAATTCCTTCTCTGTCACAAATCCGATGTGAGCTCTTGGTCCTACTTCTCCTTCTTCCTCTTCCGGGAATATCCAAGATGTGGAGAAGAATTCGTTATTGGAAAACACCTTCTGTAAGATTAGTCGCTGGTCGGGATCCTGGGGATCTCCATATGGCTGAAAATAGCATTCCTGCATCGGAAAGTCTGCAATGTTCCCCAAACCGAAATCCACCACGCTCATATACTGCAAGTCAATGGTGGTCTTCTTCTCTAACATCTGATAATGGCGAATGCTCTCCCGATACTTATCCTGTTGTTTTTCCAACGCAGATCGTATCTGTGGAAAATCCATTTCGAAGATGGCTTTTTTTACTTCCTTCAGTGGAAGCTCCACGGAACGGTACTTCAAGACATCCACCATAGCTCCGATATCCCAGTATCCGTACTCCCGATAGCCGTTCTCCGGATTAATCTTCGGATTCAAAAGCCCAAGATTCTCATAGTGTCGAAGGGTCTCCCGGCCTACGCCGAACATCTGACACAAATCGTTGGTTGAATACTTACTTTCCATATCCATATCAGTCATCTTATCCTTTCCATAAAACGAAAAAGAAGCCCAGAATGCTTCCGGCGCTTCTTAGTCTCTCGCTTCTATCACAATTAATGCACCTTGCTTGATGTGTATTTCTCCGGTCTCGTCTACTAGCTCGTTGCTGACTCCCAAGGAAGTAAATCCCTCCATGGTCGCCTGTTCCAAAGGATACTTAAATCCCTGTAATGTCACACCCACTGCCCGGTCTCCGTAAGGAAACAGGGAAATATATGGACCATACAGATTCTTGCGATGCAGTGTTATGTTACTGTTTATGATGCGAATGCGATTATGGGTATCTTCTAGAAATACCCTACGTCCTCGCTCTAAGCCCTGGCCTAGGATGGAAATATTTCCCAACACATGGTCCAGTCGGCTTCCGGTTCCGCCTAGGATGACGATATCTCCGGTACTGTGGGCAAAGGCCAACTGTAATGCCGCTTCCGTATCCGTATCATCCTTCTCTGGAATCAGGCGAACCACCCGCACCCCTTGGGATGCATACTGCTCCAGATGGGCGATGGTCTCTCCGGACGCAGAATCGAAATCCCCAACGATAATATGGGGATAGCGTTCAATTCGCTCTAGGGCTTCCAAGCCTCGATCCGCTGCTATGATGCAATCTGCGTGCTTCGCTTCCTGCACCAACAGCTCATCCGATACCGTTCCTCCTGCGACAATCAATGCGCTCATCGCATAATCTCCAGGAACTGCTCTACATTATCATTGATATCTCCTCGGAAGACGCTGCTTCCGGATACGATGATATTCGCTCCGGCATCCAACACCTCAGAGACATTATCCAGATTGATACCGCCATCTACTTCGATGTCGGTGTTCAATCCTTTTTTACGAATCATACTTCTCAAATCACGAACCTTATCCAAGGTATACGGAATCAAGGTCTGTCCGCCGTATCCCGGATTTACGGTCATGATCAATACCATATCCAAGTCCGGCAAAATATTCTCTAACACAGAGATTGGAGTGGACGGGCACAGTGCCACGCCTGCCAATACATTGGCCTCCTTAATCAGATGCACAATGCGATCCAAATGCACGCAACTCTCCGCATGAACCGTAATGATATCTGCTCCTGCTTCCACATATTCTGCAATCATGTGCTCCGGATTGGACACCATCAAATGTACGTCTAAGATTCGATCTGTGTACTTTCTTACGGAGCGAAGCACCGGCAAGCCAAAGCTAATCTCCGGTACAAAATGTCCGTCCATCACATCAAAATGCAGATACTGGGCGCCGGCTTCATCTACCATCTGAATCTGTGTTCCAAGCTGTCCGAAATCTGCGGATAATATGGAAGGTGCTAAACAGTTCATGTGCGTCCCCCTCTGAATGTTTCTACTCAATCTATTCTACCTACTTCTAATATTTCTTTGTATTTTTCCGCTCTTCATAGAACAAGCGGTAATTCTCGTAGCGGCTCGGGGAGATTCTTCCGTTCTCTACCGCTTCCTTCACCTTGCATCCCGGCTCTGCCATATGGGCACAGCCTCGGAACTTACACTGTGTGCTTGGCTCCCGAAATTCCGGAAACAACACGCCCAATTCTTCCGGCTCCACTTCCGGTACAAACAAGGTACTAAATCCCGGCGTATCGAAGATATAGGTCTCCTCATTCACCGGTATTAATTCTGTATGTCTGGTGGTCTGCTTGCCGCGCTCAATCTTCGCGCTCAAGTCCCCCACTTCCATCTCTACTTCACTCTGGAGCTTATTAATCAGTGAACTCTTGCCAACTCCGGACGGTCCCGCTACGGTGGTAAGCTTACCTTCAAGTGCTGCTCGCAGCGCTTCCATCCCACGTTCTTCCTTCACGCTGTAAAAAATCATGGGATATCCGGTAGCTTCATATACCGCCTTCAATCTAGCGACCTCGTCATCTTCCACCAAATCGATCTTATTGATTCCGATAATCACCGGAATATCATGTTGCTCCATCATAATAAGGAAGCGGTCCAACAAATTCAGATTCGGTTCCGGCGAGGTGGCAGCAAATATAATCAATGCCTGGTCGACGTTGGCTACCGGTGGGCGGTCTAGGGCGCAGCTTCGCTCATGGATGCGCACCACGTTGCCTTCTTTATCGCCTTCATGGGTAACTTCGATGTCGACAATATCACCGACCAAAGGAGTCTTCTTCTCTTTTCGAAAGGCTCCTTTTGCTCTACATGCATAAGTGCCGTCTCCTACTACATGCACGTAGTAGAAGCCGGCAATTGCTTTTATAATTCTTCCTGTCATAGGCGTCCTTATTTTACTTCTTCTGGACAGTTGCGTTTACGGTCTTGCCGTTTGGCTGGAAGGTAACAACAACACTAGAGATGGTCTCGGAGGTGTTGTCTACGGAGAAGCTAAAGGTTGCTCCTGCTGCTACCTGTCCGGAAGACAAGTTGGTTCCGTTATTGGATACAGCTGTGAAGGTGTAAGTGGTGATTGGATCGCCACCTTCCTTCTTCTTGATTGGGTTGCCATCTGCATCCACCTCACCGGTATCAACATCGGTCTCCGGTGTCTTCTCGCCGCTTGGTGCGGTGAAGGAGATGCTGTAGTTATTCGGCTGCTTGCCCTTGCTGATTACAAGGTCTACGCTGGAGCCCTTATCTACGTTCTGTCCTGCGTTTACACCCTGAGAGATAACATTGCCTGCTGCCACGCTATCATCATGGGCTTCTGTTACATTTCCAACATTGAGGCCTGCTGCCTGCAATTCAGATGTTGCCTGGTCCTTAGACTTGCCAACAACGTTTGGTACACTGACGGATTCCTTACCACGACTAACTACAAGTGCGATAGTATCGCCCTTCTTACCGGATGCGTTGGCGCCCGGAGTCTGGCTAATGACTACGCCCTGCTCTACCGTATCGCTGTAGTTGTAGGAGATAGAGTACTTAAATCCTGCATCGGTCAATGTATTCTGTGCTGCGGATTCCTTCATGTTCTCAACATTCGGGATGGATACATTGCCTGCTCCGCTACTGATGGTTACGGTAATGGTGGTATTCTTCTCTACCTTCTGGCCGGCGTTCATGCTCTGGCTCATAACCTCGCCCTCTTCGTACTTATCGGAGGATGCGGTTCCTGCATTCTTATATCCAAGGTTCAGCTTCTTCAGCTCTGCCTTCGCTTCTTCCTCAGTCATTCCGAGAAGATCCGGTACGGTTACCTTACCTTCATCGTCCTTGTCATCTACGGTCTGCTCGGTCTGGGTATCGTCCTCTGCCTTCTTGTCCTTATTACCGAACTTGAAGATTCCTGCGATGCTTCCGATCAGGTAGATGACAATGATTCCGATGATAACGGCTGCTACAATTCCCATAATGGTAATGGCCTTCTCCATCTTCGGATTCACCGGGCCATCCTCATCGTCGTCGTACTCATCATCGTACTCATCGTCGTACTCATCATCATACTCGTCGTCGTCCCATTCGCCGTCCTCGGAGGATGCCAATTCGTTCACGCCAACAATACCGGCCTGTTTCTGAATCTGATTCAACTCGTCCTCGGTTACGACACGGGTCTTCTCACCTTCTTCGCTGGCGATGGTAACGAAGTCTTCATTCGGGTTTACCAATGCTTTTTTCAAATCGGTCAACATCTCTTCCATGTTGGCATAACGCTTATCCTGGCTCTTCATGGTTGCCTTCTGGATAATACGCTCAACCGCAATCGGAACGTCCGGTGCATATGCGCTAGGCGGTGTCATCTCGCCCTGCAAGTGCAGGATGGCGATGGCTACTGTGGTCTCGCCGTCGAACGGTACACGTCCGGTACACATCTCGTACATCACGATACCCAAGGAATAGATATCACTCTGGAAGGTCACATATCCGTTACGTGCCTGCTCCGGAGAAGAATAATGCACAGATCCCATAATATCTGCATTGATGGTATTGGCAGTTGCGGCACGGGCAATTCCGAAGTCCGTCACCTTAACCTTACCTTCTTTGGAGATAATAATGTTCTGTGGCTTAATATCACGATGGATAATATTCTTATTGTGAGCAGCTTCGATACCACGTCCTACCTGGATTGCGATACTAAGAAGCTCGTTATATGCCAGACGGCCCTTCTTGGAGATATAGGTCTTCAAGGTGATGCCTTCCACATATTCCATTACGATGTAGTACAAGCCTTCTTCGCTTCCTACGTCGTAGATGTTTACAATATTCGGATGCTCTAATCCTGCTGCGGACTGAGCTTCTGCACGGAACTTGCTGACAAATCCGGCATCCTCTACGAATTCCTGCTTCAGGACCTTGATGGCTACTTCACGGCCAAGGGAATGATCCATTGCCTTGTAGACATCAGACATTCCGCCTGCTCCGATTTTCTCTATGATTTCATATCTTCCTGCAATAATTGTTCCAGCGTTTAACATTCCTTCACCTCTTCAGAAGTAGAATCAATTACGAGTACCGTAATATTGTCCTTGCCGCCTCCCTCGTTGGCAAGTTCTACTAATCTCTCTGCTTTCTGTTTCACTTTCTTGCTTGATGTAAGAACCTCACGAATCTGTTCCTTGTCTACCATGTTTGACAGGCCATCCGTACACAAAAAGATGGCCCGAATGTCATCCATCGGTTCATCGAAGAAATCAATGCGCACATCCTCTTCCGCACCAACTGCACGTGTTATCTTGTGCTTGGCCGGATGATGCTCGGCTGCGGCTTCGGAAATGGTTCCGGAGCGCAACATCTCTTCTACCAAGGAATGATCACGGGTCACTTGTACAAGCTCGCCCCCGCGAACTATATATAATCGGCTGTCGCCGACATTTGCAACATGTAATCGGTTATCTACCACCGTGGCTGCCACAAGGGTGGTTCCCATACCGGACTTACTCTCGTCGGTTCTGGCACACTCATAGATGGCTTTGTTAGCATGATATATGGCTTGTTCTAAGGCCTTCACCGGTGACTTGATCTTGCGCTTGCGAACCTCTTCAAGGATCACCTTCACAGCAGTCTCGCTGGCTACATCTCCGGCGTTATGGCCGCCCATGCCATCTGCTACAAGGAACAAGTTGGGAAGTGCTCCTACCGAAGCATCAGAAGCAAAAACATAATCTTCATTATGCGCCCTCTTCTGACCCTTGTCCGTAATGGCATAAAATAGCATGTCAGTCCTTCCTTTCTAAATGTTTCCTGCGAAGCTGTCCGCAGGCGCCGTCGATATCACGGCCCATTTCCCTTCTAATAGTAACATTTATACCGTTTTTTTCAAGTCTGTTCTTGAAGCGCAAAACCGCGTCATGAGTGGAAGAAACGTAGTCTCGCTCCTTAATCGGATTCACCGGAATCAGGTTCACGTGACAGTTCATATCACCGATGAGTTCCGACAGTTCTCTGGCGTCTTCTTCGCTATCGTTCACCCCTGCCACCAGGGAGTATTCGAAGGAAACTCTACGTCCCGTTTTGTCAAAATAGGTGCGGCAGGCATCTAAGACTTCATGTATCTCGAAGGCATTGGCGATTGGCATAAGCGCTGCACGCTTCTCCTGGTTAGATGCATGGAGGGACAATGCCAAGGTAATCGACAAGTTCAAATCCGCCAGCTGCAGGATCCGCGGCACCAATCCACAGGTGGATACCGTAATGTTGCGCTGACTGATATTCAGGCCATGCTCGTCCGATAACATATGGATGAATTTTACGATGTTATCAAAGTTATCCATAGGCTCACCGGTTCCCATGACTACCACGTTGGAGACACGCTCCCCCGTATCATGCTGGATGGCATAAATCTGGTCCAACATCTCTCCCGGCGTTAGGTTCCGAAGCCATCCGTCCAAGGTGGACGCACAGAAGCGACAGCCCATTTTGCATCCCACCTGGGAAGAAATGCACACGGAATTGCCATGCTTATAATGCATCAAAACGCTCTCCACCATATTCCCGTCTGCCAACGCGAAGAGGTACTTGCGGGTTCCGTCGATGGCGGAAATCTGGCAATCCTCTACGGTAAGGCTGGTGTACTCGGCCTGCTGCATCAGTTTTTCTTTTAATGATTTCGGGATATTGGTCATATCCTCATAGCTACGGGCCAGATGCACATGCATCCACTCATAGAGCTGCTTGCCGCGGAAGGCCTTCTCTCCCAAGTCCTTCATGGTCTCCTGCAACTCATCGTAGCTTAACGACTTCAAATCTATTGGCATTACATACCCTTTCGTTCCATAACTGCTATATAAAATCCGTCCAGCATTCCTGCCTTGGGAAGAATCTGCTCCTCGGACACCAAAGCGAATTCCGGATGGCGTTCTAAGAAACTTGTTGTATTTCCATCATTTTCTGCCTGGGTAATGGTACAGGTAGAAAATGCCATGCGGCCTCCCACCTTCACATACTGACACACCACATCCAGCATCTTGGACTGAAGTGCGGCTAAAGAGGCCACATCCGACCGAGTAACACGGTACTTAATCTCCGGCTTACCGGATAATACACCAAGACCGGAGCATGGCAAATCCGCAATGACACGGTCCATTTTGCCGACATAAGCTTCATCCAAAACGGTAGCATCCCATACCTTGGCAGAGATGTTGTTCATCTTGCTTCTTGCAATGTTTTCTTCAATCAGCGCCACCTTCTCGGCGGAGACATCTCTGGCTTCCACATGACCCATCTCTCCCACGAAGGTTGCGGCATGAAGACTCTTGCCGCCCGGTGCTGCACACACATCCAATACCTGCATACCTTCCGCAATACCTAGCTGCTCCGATACCATCATGGAGCTTACGTCCTGAACATAGAATAAGCCCTCCCGGAAGCTTGTTAAGCCGCCTAAATGGTCGTAGCCACGAATGGCAAAAGCATAGGATAATTCCGGAATCTCTTCTACCGTAACACCTTCGTCCTCCAAGGTTGCTCGAAGCTCCTCCGGTGTGGTCTTCGCCATATTCGTACGAATGATGGTGGCCTTCTCGGATAAAAATGCGGTAAGCATAGCGTGGGTCTGGGCCTTACCGAAAGCATTCAGCCACTCTTCCACAATCCACTGGGGCATGGAGTACATGGTGGCGAACTGCTCTGCGGTGGACTTGTCCTGGCAAGCTTTCATAATCAATGTTTCCGCGCCTTCTGCCTCTAGGCCTCTGGCCACATTACGAAGGACGCCGTTTACGAACCCTTTTAACTGGCGAAAGCCCTTGGCATTGGCCAACTTCACCGCTTCGTTGCACACCGCAGACACCGGAATGCCGTCCATGTAGATCATCTGATACACGGAAATGCGCATAATATTCCGAATCACCGGCTTCATCTTCCGCACCGGAGTCTTGGAATATAAGTCTACATAAGCATCCAATTCCATCTTCCGCTCGATGGTTCCAAGGGTCAGACGAGATAGGAAGCTACGCTTATTTTTTTCCAAATACTGATATTTCTGTAGGGTGCCGTTTAGGAGACGGTTGGAGTACTCCCCGCGCTCTAAAACTTCCACTACGATTTCCAAGGCGATTTGTCTTAGATTCTCTGTCAAATTAAATACCTCTTCTAACTACAAGGTTGTATGAACTTCTACATTGTAGCCACGCAGAAAGTCTGCGATTGGCATACGCTTCTTGCCTTCTAACTGCACTTCGGTAAGGGACAGTGCACCTTCGCCACAGGCAATGACCATGGAATCCTTGGTCACTTCGATTACTTCTCCAGGAGTTCCGGTCTTATCCAATACTCTAGCTTTCCAGATTTTCAAGGTCTTACCGTCTAACTTGGTATAAGCGCTTGGCCATGGGTTCAGGCCTCGGATATAGCACTCTAACTCTTTTGCCGGGCGGGTAAAGTCCAGCTTACCAAGTTCTTTCTTAATCATTCCTACATGGGTCGCCAGCTCCGGATCCTGTGGGATTGGGGTAATCTCGCCCGCATCCAGCTTCTCCATGGTCTCGGCGCAGAGCTTACCGCCGGCAATAGCTAACTTATCGAATAAGCTTCCGCCGGTATCTTCGGAGGTAATTGGCACCTCTACCTGGGTTAAGATATCGCCGTCATCTAAGCCGATACCCATCTGCATAATGGTAACACCGGTGACCGCATCTCCATTTAAGATAGACCACTGAATCGGTGCTGCTCCACGATACTTTGGAAGCAAGGATGCATGGACATTGATGCAGCCAAGACGTGGCATATTCAAGATTTCTTCCGGAAGAATCTGGCCAAAAGCTGCTACTACAAAGATATCTGCCGGGTATTTTCGGAGTTCTTCAATATTCTCAGGCTTACGAATCCGCTCCGGCTGGAAGACCGGGATGTTACGCTCTACGGCCCACTCCTTCACCGGAGGCGCCTGCATGGCGTTGCCGCGGCCCTTCGGGCGGTCCGGCTGACTAACTACCAGTACAATCTCATGTCCTGCTGCCTCAATGGCATCCAAGGTTCCCAGTGCAAAGTCCGGGGTTCCCATAAATACAACTTTCATCTATTCAAATTCTCCTTATACTCAAGTGTACATAATCTATTACATTGTACTTCAAAACGGGCCAAAGCGCAAAAAAGAGCGCACCTTCCGATGCGCCCTCCCCATTTTTTTCTTAGAACAACTTACGTCCAATCCAGATACAGATGCAAGCTCCAACAACAGATACCAACAGGCTTCCGATGACGCCGGTAGCTGCAAGTCCAAGAAGCTTGAAGACGAAACCGCCTACAAATCCGCCAAGAATACCAAGTAAGATATTCTTAATCCATCCGGATTTCTCGCCCATAATGAAGCTGGCGATGAATCCTGCAAGTGCTCCCAGTAACAATCCAAGTATAATTCCCATTTCATCCTCCCTTTTTGCGGCATCCCTATATCAGTCCGCTGTGTGTTATGTTTACTCTTCCTCGTCGTACTCTACATCCTGCAGAGGTCCTTCTGCAATTTCGGTGTACATATGACCATCCAAGTGGTCCAACTCGTGACAGATGGCACGAGCAAGAAGCTCTTCGCCTTCGATGATGAACTCTTCCATGTTCTCGTTCAATGCCTTGGCCTTCACGTAATTCGGGCGGGTAACCTCAGCAGCCTTGCCCGGAACGGAGAGGCATCCTTCCATGCCGTGCTGCTCACCGGCAGTCTCTAGGATCTCCGGATTGATCATAACGATTGGGCCTTCTCCAACATCGATGACAACAATACGACGAAGTACACCAACCTGTGGTGCTGCAAGGCCTACGCCCTGTGCCTCGTACATGGTATCCAACATATCATCAATCAGTTCCTGTAATCTTGGGGTCAGGGTCTCAACCGGACGGCAAACCTTGTTCAGTACCGGATCACCCTGAATTCTAATCTCTCTTAATGCCATATAGTCCTCCTTCTAGAATCCACTCATAGGATCAAAATCAAACCAGATGGATGCCTTGCGATAACGGGAGTTGTCCCGGTTGTACGCCTCCACGGCATCCTTAATTGCTACTAATTCTTCGTAATCATCACTCTTCATGTAGAGAATGCGACGATAGATATCATTCACTTTTTTGATGCCCGCATCATGTGGGCCAGCCAGAAACACCTTCGGATACTTCTCTTTGATGTAGTCCGCGATTTCCTGTGACTTACCGGCGGCTTCCGCATCCGATAAGGATGTGACGCTCACCAGCAACATATGGGCACATGGCGGGTAGGCCATCATGCGACGATATACAATCTCTTGCTTGTAAAAATCATCGTAATCCGACTTGGCCGCTGCCACGATACTGTAATGCTCCGGCTGGTATGTTTGAATTACAACATTACCGGGAAGCTCTCCACGACCGGCACGTCCGCTGGCCTGGGTCAACAGGTCGAAGGTACGCTCCGCCGAACGGAAGTCATTGGCGTTCAGTGACATGTCTGCCGCTAACACACCCATCAAGGTAACCTTCGGAAAATCGTGGCCTTTCACAATCATCTGGGTGCCAAGCAGAATGTCCGCCTCTTCGTTAGCGAAAGCATTCAGGATATCCTGATGTCCGTTCTTGCCCTTGGTGGTATCCGCATCCATACGAAGGATTCGGGCCTTGGGGAACATCTTCTGGACCGTCTCTTCGATTTTCTGAGTTCCGGCCTTAAATCCACCAATATATTTGGAGCCGCAGCTTGGGCACTTACTTACCATCGGTGTGGTATATCCGCAATAATGGCAATGGAGCTTGCCATCCCGATGCATACTAAGAGATACATCACAATGTGGACATTTTAACACCTCTCCGCAGGCACGACAAGAAACGAATCCCATCATTCCACGGCGGTTCAAAAAGAGCATACTCTGCTCGCCCCGCTCCAAGCGGTCCGCCAACAACTCCTGCAGGCGACGGCTGATGATGGAACGATTGCCCTCCATCAACTCCTGTCGTAAATCTACAATATCACATTCCGGCAAATTCCGCTCCTCCACACGCTTGCTTAAGCGAAGGAGTCCGTATTCGCCCTGCTCCATGCGGTAAAAACTCTCTAAGGATGGAGTGGCGCTTCCTAAAATAACGGAAGCATTCGTTAGCTTGGCACGATACACCGCCGTCTCTCTGGCATGATACCGGGGAACCTGCTCACTCTTATAGGTAGGCTCATGTTCCTCATCAATGATGATCAATCCCAAATCCGGAAATGGCGTAAACAGCGCACTTCGAGGGCCCACCATAATCTGGATATCCCCCTTCTTGGCACGCTCGAACTGGTCGTAACGCTCCCCCGGTGACATGCGGGAATTCAGGATGGACACTGCTTCACCGAATCGCTGATAGAAGCGCATGACGGTCTGGTAAGTTAGGGCAATCTCCGGGATTAGCACAATAGCCTGTCGGCCCTGCTCTAATACATGGGAAATCATCTCCATATAGACTTCCGTCTTACCGCTTCCGGTAACACCGTACAATAGGTACGGCTTGCGAATACCCATATCATAATCCGCAGCGAAGGATTCCACTGCGATTTCCTGTTCCTCATTCAAGGTTACTTCCACACGCTTTGGCGCATGAATGGTTCCTAAGGGATTGCGATAATCCCGAATGGACTCAATGGTAATCCAGGCATTTTTCTCAAAATCACGAATCACCGTAGAAGCAATACCAAGCTTGCCGGTGACCACATCCCAAGGGATGTCCGGCTGTTCCATCAGTGCTTCGAAAAGGCGCTGCTTTGGAATGCTGTGACGCTTTCTGGAAATCAAGTCCGTATATACATCCTGCAATTGTTGTTCTTCCAACGCAAGATGCAGCACCTTCTTCTCCTTAGGCGCCGCCTTCTGCTTGATAGGAATCACCGTTCGAAGGGCCTGGTTCATGGTTGCCCCGTAATGGGACTTCATCCAGTAAGCCAGCGCGATCAGATGGGATTCAATCGGAACCCCTTCCGATGGGATACGGGCAATGGGCTTAATTTTGGCCGGGTCCCAGTTGGGTTCATCTGTTAGATTTACAACATAACCGGTGATGGCACGGTTCCCTTTTCCAAAAGGAATCACTACCGGAGAGCCTACCTGTATCCGCTCTTGCAGCTCCGGAGGAACGGCATATTGGAAGGTCCGGTCCAATTGTTCATGTGAAATATCAATAATAATATCTGCGTATTGCATTAGGCACGCCCTAACTCCTGTAAGACCTCCTGGATCAGCACACGCTCATCCATCGGGTACTTCTTGCCTTCGATTTCCTGATAATCCTCATGGCCCTTACCGGCAAGTACGATGATATCCCGTGGCTGGCCGTGCTCGATGGCATACTTGATGGCTTCCTTACGGTCCGCAATGGAGATATGCTTTCCGTTGGTTTTTGCAATACCGGTCTCGATATCTGCCATGATTGCCAGCGGGTCTTCGAATCTTGGATTATCCGATGTAATAATGGTAAAGTCCGCCAAACGTCCGGATACCTCTCCCATCTCGAAACGACGCAACTTGGAACGGTTGCCGCCGCATCCGAAGAGACATACCAAACGTCCCGGATTGTATTCTTTTAAGGTAGATAACAGGCTCTCTAAGGCCATGGCATTGTGAGCGTAATCGATCATCAATGCGAACTCATCGGAGACCTTGATCATCTCGATGCGGCCCTTGGCCTTAGCAACTGCAAGTGCCTTCTGCATATTTTCCACCGTTACGTTGAAGTGGTGGCAGATAGCAATAGCGGTAAGGGAATTGTACACGGAGAAACGTCCCGGTACCGGAATCTCCACATGGAAATTCTCCAAGCCCTTCACATCGTAAGCAACGCCAAGGTAGCCCGGCTTATGAATCAATTCCATATTGTCTGCATAGAAGTCCGCATCCTGGGCGAATCCATAGGTCTCCACCTCACAGGTATGGCCTTCAAGGATCTGTTCTAAGTGCTCGTCATCCTTATTGAAAATGCCCTTCTTGCATTTCTGGAAAAGCAGGCTCTTGCAGTGCAAGTAATCCTCAAAATCCTTATGCTCGTTCGGTCCGATGTGATCCGGCTCGATGTTGGTAAAGATTCCAATCTCGAAGGTGAATCCGTCTACACGGTGCATCATCAGGCCCTGGGAAGATACTTCCATGACGCAGACATCGCATCCGGCCGATAGCATTTTTGCGAAGCTTTCCTGAACGATGTAGCTCTCCGGAGTCGTATTCAACGCCGGAATGTGCTCCTCGCCGATGATGGTCTCAACGGTTCCGATCAACCCTACCTTGTAGCCGGCATTCTCAAGGATTGCCTTTACCATATATGTAGTTGTGGTCTTGCCCTTGGTTCCGGTGATTCCGATGACCTTCAGGGTATCTCCCGGATAATCGAAGTATGCGGCAGAGAGCATTGCTAAGGCTTCTCTGGTATCAGCGACTTTTACCACAGTCACCTCTTCCGGTACGTCAACATCCGCTTCTACCACCAGCACCTTGGCGCCGTTTGCTACTACATCGGCTGCAACAGAATGGCTATCGAAGGTAGCACCCTTCATACATACGAAGATGCAGTCCTTCGTTACTTTTCTAGAGTCATATACCAACTCGGTAATATCCCCGTCCAGGCTTCCCTGAACGATGGTGTAATCTAATCTTTCCAATAAATCCTTTATATTCTTCAAGACAAACGTCCTCCAATCTATAATCCGTCTCATTATACCATTTTTTTGACTCAGGGGGACGGAGTTCCTGAGTCATTTTTCCATTGAATTTTCACCCCCTGTCATATATGATGTATGCACCCATCTTTGACACCTAAAAAAGCCGCAATCCCAGTATACACCTGGGGTTACGGCTTTATTTTTATCTCGTGTGGGCTCATTCGCTGCCAGTGCCTTTATCTGTGCTGCAAGCAGCTTGGCACACTTCCCATACCAGCGATTTCTTTTGAAGCTCATACATATACGCATACTTTCCATCCAGTTCCATAAGCTCGCTGTGGCAGCCTCTCTCTCTAATTTCCCCATGATCCAAAACGATTATTTCATCAGCGTTTTTGATATTTCTCAGAGTGTGGGCAATGACTATTACAGTTTTTCCGGCACACAAATTGGAAATTGCCTGATGTATCAGATACTCATTCCGGGTATCAAGGGCAGCAGTTGCTTCATCAAGGATAACTACCGGAGCATTTTTCAGGATTGCTCTGGCAATGCTCAGCCTCTGGCGTTCTCCCCCCGATAAAGAGCCTCCGTTTTCCGCAAGGACTGTATGGATTCCTTCAGGAAGGCGATCAATAAATTCATCACAGCACGCCACTGTCGCAGCATGGCGCACTTCTTCCTCTGTGGCTTCAGGGTTTCCGATCCAGATATTGTTAAGGATAGTATCGTGAAACAGGATCACATCCTGAAAGACACAGGTGATACGGTTCAGATACCATTCCGGCTCTATTGTGCTGATATCCCGGCCATCAAGGCGTATTGTTCCTTTCCCAGGCTCCCAGAGCCTTGCCATAAGATTTGCGATGGTTGTCTTCCCGGATCCGCTTTCGCCTACCAGCGCAGTTACCTTCCCTGTCTTTGCGGTAAAAGATATATCTTTCAGCACCGGTCGGTCTGTGTACGCAAAATCAACGTGTTCAAACTCTATATCACAGGATTTAAATTCCGGCTTATCATTCCCGGGCAGCGGAGCTTGTGCAAGAATTTCCTTAATGCGGTTGTCTGATGCATTTTTCTCATACACCAGTGATGGCAGAACAGTGATAAGCTCAGCCACCGGAATATAAATCCTCATCGCAAATGCAAAGAAAAGAACCAGTATACGAACACTGATCCCGCCTTTATTCATGATCAGCATGCCTGTCAGGACCACAAGGCCGATTCCCATCTGAAGCAGGACTTCCGAAGCAGAAGTAAACACACCGGAGGTCAGTTCCATCTTCAGTGATGCCTTTTTTAGATCATCGATTGCTCTTCTTATCTTTATTCTCTCAATACCGTTCCGGGAATCTGAGCGAATCTGCTCCATTCCAAAAACATACTCCTGCAACTGCTCTTCTGCCTCATGCTTTACCTTCAGCTGGTGAAAAACAAGTTTTTCCTGATACGCAAGAGAGCTTACCTGAATCAGAATACCTGCAACAACCGTTATGACCGATGCGATTCCCATTCGCACATCCAGGATAAAGGCAATGATGAAAGCTGTCGGAACAGTTACGCAGTATGCAAAAGTCACCGGTATAAGATTTGAGATAAGCTGCTCTGCATAGATGCAGTCATCCACAAGGCAAGCCACAATTTCAGTGATCTGCCTCTTTCCAAAAAATGAATAGGGAATACGATTTAATCTCTCGGTGACCTCAAGGCGCATGCTCTGGCACTCGCGGTAAGCCGGAATATTTGTGCGGTCGTACTGGCGCCTGCGTATGTATGCCTCGATGAGCGAAAAAGCTATTCCAATGACAAACGCTACTATAAGATGCACCATGCCACTGTTTTCTTTTCCTACATCATCAGTAAGGCAAAATATCAGCCCCATCCCCACAATGAAAGATGAGGTTGAGAAAACCTGCAAAAGGATCGTCGCAAGGACAGCTCTTTTTATATCTTCTTCTCCTCTCTTTGAAAGAACAAGAAGTCGTCTTATCATCTTCATTTGAGAGCCTCATTTCCCACAGACCATTCTACGTTTTTATTGCCAAGCTCCCAAAGGGTTGCGTATTTTCCACCTGCTTTCATGAGACTCTCATGAGTTCCGGATTCAGCCACCTGTCCGTTCTCCAAATAGTAGATTTTGTCTGCATTTTTTATGCTGTAAAGCCTGTGCGCAATCATTATAACAGTCTTTCCTCTGGCCAAAGCCTCAACCGCCTTTTGTATATGGTATTCGTTTTCCACATCAGAAGATGCCGTCGCTTCATCCAATATCAGTATCGGGGCATTTTTCAAAATCGCTCTGGCGATAGCGATCCTGCGCTGCTCTCCTCCGGACAGACATAATCCTTCCTCACCTATCACGGTGTCGTAACCCATTGGTAGCTCCATTATAAAGTCGTGGCAGCACGCCTCTTTTGCTGCCTCCACAACTTCCTCATCAGTGGCTTCCGGGCGTGCACTTCGTATATTGTCCCTGATACTTGCTTTATATAAAAAGACATCTTGAAAAACGTAAGCAATATTTCTAAAGAGGTCCTCCTGCTTTATTTTCCCGATATCAACCTCTCCGATTTTGATGGTTCCTGAATCAGGGTTATAAAAGCCTGCCAAAAGATATGCCAGCGTGCTCTTTCCGCCTCCGGAAGGGCCAACAATAGCAGTAACCCTGCCCTCTCTTGCAGTAAGGTCTATCCCGTGTAGCTCTTCTTTTTGATCTCCATAGGAAAATCTGACCTGCTGAAACGATATCTCTTTTATCTCCTTGGGAAAAGAAACTGCGACATCCGGTTCACGGTCTTTTAAAGCAACCATCTGCCTGATATGGCTATCGGCCATTATCGACCTGACGCTGTGATTTCCGATAGATGCAGCCTTTGGAATAATGGTCTTAAGTGAAGGGATCAGAATAATAAAGCAGGTAAGGTCTATGATCACATCCGCTGTCAATCCACCGCACAACACCTCTATGGCTGCAATCGGGAAGATTACCAGATAAAGATTGGACATGATGGTGCAAAAAACGCAGTCATACTTTTCCCACACCTTTGTATAGGGTACACAGGCATCCGAATAGGCATGGATCTGCTTTTTCACATTGTTGCAGACGTTGTTATCATGTCCAAACACCTGAAACACTTTATTACCCCGGACATATTCCATTGCTGCATTCTGAAGGTTATCCAGGGCAGTCAGATAGATATCCATCATCTTTTTTCCGCCGCCTTCAGCGTATGAATAGGACATATAGTTGTAGTAATAAGCCACCACCAGCCCCAATCCGACTGCAATGGCATACCGGAAATTGACAGAAAGCATGATGGCAAACAGTACCACCGGAGACATAGCAGCAATAACAATATCAGTCAGCTTATGTGCCAGATAAGACTGTATATCATTTATGTTTCCGTACAGAGCATTATAGATCCTGCCGCTGCCCAGTCTTCTGTAATGCCCCGGCGGAACCTGTGACAATTCCTCTACCAGATTCATGCGCATGTCATATCCAATACGAAAGGCTCCAATATGTGCCAGAGAAAGCGCCGCATAAAAAAAGACCACGTATAAAGCGCTGCCGGCAGCCGCTATTCCTCCTCGGATAAGCATGGAATTAATACTAACCCCCGATATTTTCCCCGTTCCCAAAAGAGTTTTAACTATACAGCAGATTTCATAATAAGGAACAAAGTACATAATACCGGCTGCCGTGGCAAACACGACAGCCGCAATAATTGGTAACGGATCTGTTTTTATCCAACTTATTATCTTTCTCAGGTCATTCATAGTTCTCTCGGTTTCTCCGCCCTTATCATGAACATGGGTGTATTGCCATAGATGCATTTTTCCTTGTCATCCCAAAGATCCTCGATGATATCTCTGTCGTAGTCCACATTGGCAAATCCGATACCATGCAAAAGACCTGCATCCCAGTCCGGGCGAATCTTGTCCTTAAGGACGTTATCCCATACTTCATTTTCATCCGGTGAGTGCTTTTTGAATCTTTCCAAAAGAGCTTCCTCATTGCCATCATAGATATTTCCTGAGAAGTCTGAGCCATATTTCTTCATACATTCAACGTATCTTCGAACAGATTCGTCATGCTCTGAATAACCGTATCTGCTAAGATGCCAGTTAGCATCAAAGATAAGCAGTACTCCGCCGGGTTTAAGAACTCTCATCCACTGGCTGTATACTGCCTTATGATCCCTCAATGTATGGGTCACATTTCTGCTGATGATAAGATCAAAACTGTTATCCTCGAAATCAAGCTCGTGGCAATCCATAAGTTTATAGTTCACTGACAGCCCCAGCTCTTTTGCTCTTTGAATGGCAAAAGACAGCATCAGCTCACTGCCATCGATACCGGTAACATGATGTCCTTCCTGCGCCATTATACAGGAGAAAAATCCCGGGCCGCAGCCGCAGTCCAGTATCTCAAGCTCACCTTCAGTTTTAACCTGGCTCAGGATCTGTTTTTTCCACCCTGCGGATCTGAAACTGTTTATCTCATCATCAATGATCCTGTTATAATTCTTCGCCCCACGGGTCCACAGTTCATTGATTTTTTCCTGATCCTTATTCACAACTTTTCTCCTTTTCCCTATTGCTTAACATATAATAGATCAGCATCTGTGCAGCAGTCAGAAACCATGTAACAGGATAAGACACGGCAATTGTTCTGACATCCGGACGGATCGGCACAAGGCTAATCAGGATGATACTTCGTATAATTGTAATGTTGATCATTATGATCACTGTGGGAGGCAGGGCCTTTCCCGCTCCTTTAATACTGTCCCCAAATACCTGCAAGAACACATACAGCCAATAAAACGGAAATGTGGTACGTATTATCCTGTTTCCAAGGGCAACTACCGCAGCATCCCTGACGAATAGTCCAAACGCATAATCTCCTCCGATTATCAGAAGAAAGCTGGTAATTATCGTCAGCATGCAGCCTATTTTCAGACATATGCCGGTTCCCCTGCGGGCTCTTTGAGGATTACCTGCGCCAAGATTCTGCCCTACAAAAGTAGTTGTCGCCTGACCAAGAGCCACAATGGGAAGGTATATCGGTAATTCCACTTTGAAGTATGCCGTAAATGCAGCTATGGCATTTGTGCCAAGGGAGTTGATGAAATACTGCGCAACAACATTTGAAAGTGCTATTACCAACGTCTGCAATCCCGATGGAATCCCTACCCGAAGTATGGATAACAGAATATCTTCCTGAATGGTTATTGATCTTAAATGTATGCGATATTCCTCACATATATGGGAAAAGAGATATATAACCGTGCAAACCGCTGCCGCTCCCTGAGAAAAAAAGGTTGCCCAGGCAACTCCGTTTATCCCCATATTCAATCCCCGAAGAAATACGGCATCCATAACAACATTTGTCACGCCACCGACAATTTGGAAAAGCAGCGGGACAAAAGATTCACCCATGCCCCGCATTACTCCGGCTCCCATATTATAGCTGACTATAAATATTGAGCTGAAAAAGTATATTCTCAGATAGCCTACTGCACTGTCTGCAATCTCTCTGGGTGTTCCTATAACATGAATAAAAGCAGGTGCAAAACTGTAACCTGCCAGAAATACAATGATTCCACTAATCATGCTCAGAGCCGCTGAGGTCTGTAGTATGCGCTTAACTTTGTCCCCGTCTTTGGCTCCAAATGCATTTGCAACAGCTACCGTCGCGCCAACAGAAAGGCCACCGAAGAACCCCACAAGACAGGTAACCATCATTGTACTGGCTCCCACTGCTGCGGATTCATTTTTACCGAGAAACTGCCCGATAAACAGAAGATCTGCAGTATTATACAGCAGCTGTACCAGACTTGATCCCAGAAGCGGTAAGGCAAACAGAATAATCTGCTTTACTATATTCCCTTGCGTTAAATCTATATTTTTTTGTTTTTTCATTTAAACCGATTCCAAATCTGCCTTATTTGTCAGCCTTTGTTCTATCACTCAAACAGATTAAGTATAGCAGCGTTAACAAGCTTCTTAGTGTATTCGTTTTCCGGATGCTCGTATAGCTGCTCCACGCTCCCCTGCTCCACAATAACTCCATCCTGCAAAACAAAGGCACGGTCACAAAAGCTTCGAACCAATTTGATATCATGGCTGATAAACAAAAAAGCCATGTTCATTTCTTCTTTTAGTTTCCTAAGGACCTCTATAAGCTGATCCTGAACTTCTGCATCCAGGGCGCTGGTAATTTCGTCGCAAAGAAGGAGCCTGGGTTTTATAAGAATCGCTCTGGCAATAGCGGCCCTCTGTGCCTCGCCTCCACTTACTTCAAAAACATATTTGTTCTTGTAGCTAAGTGGTAATCCCACCATTTCCATGGCTTCGTCTACCCTTTTTTCCTGTTCCTTGCGCGGCATGGAAGAAAGATAATTTAACCCTTCACGGATTCCTCTTCCCAGCTTCATACGTGGACTGAATGAATTCATTGGATTCTGAAATACCATCTGCATGGTACTTCTGGCATTTTTCCCGCAGTTACGTGCAATAAGGGATTGACCGTCATAAACTACATCACCTGAGGTTGGCGTCACAAACCCTGCAACAATGTTAGCAATAGTGGTCTTTCCACTGCCGCTTTCGCCGATAAGCCCCACACACTCACCTGCTTCTACAGAAAAGCTCACATCATTAAGTGCCCGGAACAACTGGTCATTGTTTCCCTGAAAGGTTTTATTAAGTTTCTCAACTTGCAGTAATGGCAAAGACATTTCCTCCCACTTCCTCCAATTTTCCATTCCGAATATACCCGGTCCTGTCAGCCAAAGCCCCGGCTACTGCCATGTTATGAGTTACCAGCAGCACTGCCAGGTTGTCATTCTGTACAATTTCCTGGAGCTGTTTGATAAACTCGGCCTGACTTGTTACATCCAACGCACTGGTGGGTTCATCCGCCAGAAGAAGTGTTGCTTTATTAGATAACGCCATGGCAACAGCCACACGCTGGCACATACCTCCACTGAGTTCATGAGGATACGAATTCCAAACTCTTTCCGGATCTGAAAAATGCAGTCTGGAAAGAATATTGAGGCCCTTGGTTCGGGCATCCTTTTTGCTTATTCGCTCACTTACCCGCATAACCTCTGTCATTTGGTTTCCGATGGTAAAGAGTGGGTCAAATGAACTGTCCGGATGCTGTGAAATGGTAGCCAGTTCCTTACCTAAAACCTTTTTCAGGTATGGTGTATATCTGCCATTTTCAAAAATCGTATTTCCCAAAAGGCTGATAGTTCCGCCGGTGATCCTTCCGTTTTTTCCCAGCATTCCGCTTATAGCATTAAGGATCGTACTTTTTCCGCATCCACTCTTGCCAATAATGCTGTAAATCTCACCACTCTCAACCGTAAAGGAAATATCCCTTACGATTGTGGTGTTTTCATATTCTATTGTCAGATTTTTTACTTCTAACATATTTTCCCGTCTTAATCTAAATCTACATTTGCATCAAGATAGTAGTAGTTTGAAGGGCAGGGCTTATAACCGCTGACACGACTGCTTGTAATATAGGTGTTGGTTCCGTTGCAATATACGATATAGCTGTTGTCATCGAGAAGCATCTGCTCCATCTGGAATACAAGCTCGTTACGAGCGTCATCGCCGAAGGTTTTATGCAGCTGCTCTGCGAGCTTGTCCAACTCAGGATTTGAGTATCCACCGTAGTTTGCACTTCCGCCGGTAATAACATCCTGATCAAAGAAGTAGCTCGCATCTCCTGTAGGAGTCATATACTTTCCGCTAAGTGACATATCCCAGTTAACACCGTTGTAGGTTTCGAAGGAATCCAGATTCAGATAGCTCTCGGTTTTCATCTCAACACCGATAGAACGAAGATCGGAGGCAAGAACATCACAGAAATCTGTGCTGTCATTCTCAGTTACTGCCATAACAAGGGAAATAGGTGCACCGTTCATCTCACGAACACCATCATTGTCTGTATCTACATATCCGGCGTTATCCAGTACCTCTGCAGCCTTTTCAAGGTTCTGCTCTTTGATGTGAATATCAAGCTTTGAATTATCTCCATATGAAAGAGTAGCAGGATAGATTCCCCAGTTAGCTCTCTTGGTTCCGTTACTGATTTTCTCATATCCTTCACGGTCTACCGTCCATGCGATTGCTTCACGTACTGCAGCATCCTTGGCAAAATCGCTGGCATTGAAGTTGAAGATGATCTTCTCTGCGCGGGATGTATCAGCTGAAAGAACATTGTAGCCGGTAGACTCGTTGCATACAAGAACAGCACTGCTGGTTCCGTCGCAGATATCCAGCTCGCCGTTCTGCATAGCCATAACCATTGCATCATCATCACCGAAGGTCATAAGATGAGCTTCATCAATCTTCACTTCACCGCCCCAGTAGTTTTCATTCTTTAAAAGAACCATCTCTACTTCAGGCGTGAACTGGTCTACAACAAAAGGTCCTGTGCAGTGAGCGCCATTCTCATAATCCTCTGAATCACCTACATAGTAGACAGTCAGAAGCGGATCACAAAGTGAGTAAATAAAAGTGGGATCGGCGTAGGGTGTAACAATAGTAAGATCCTGCGCATCAGCAGACATACTCTCATATGCCAAAGTTGATTCACCACGATTATTTATTGAAAGTGTACGCTCAAAGCAATCAACAACCGACTGCGCTGTCATCTTTTCTCCGTTTGAGAAATATACATCGTCACGAAGATGGAATACCCATGTAACACCATCGGTAGGCTCGTCATAGCTTTCTACCAGTGTCGGAACGGCATTATAAGCGTCATCCAGTTTAAAAAGTGTCTCAGCTACACCGGCAAATGATAAATACCAGCCGTTCCAGTCTGTAGCCGGATCCAGATTGGAGGCTCCAAACATACCGGCAGATGATCCGGCATGAAGTATCTTTCTTTCATTAGTGGCGTTTTCGGAAGCTTCTGTCTCAACAGCGCCTGTCTCTTCTTTCGCTGTTTCTCCGCATCCAACCAAAAGACATGCTGTCATGGCCAATGCTATTCCCTTTTTCAGTAGATTTAAACTTTTCATTTTCTCTCCTTTATCATTCGTGGAATGATCCACGTTTATCGTAATAATTTCGTGCACAGTCGCTGCAGATGTTGAACAGGAAGACCATTATAAACAGCGCAATGCCCGGAATTACTATTAACGATGGGTTGGTCTGCAGGAAGCGCCTTGATTCGCTCATCATAGCTCCCCACTCTGCAGTAGGACGGGCCCCTCCAAGTCCCAGATACGAAAGTCCTGCCATACTCAGTACTACATTTCCTATATCCAATGCCGCTGTTACCAAAAGCGGCGGTACCATATTCGGAAGTATATATTTGATCAAAATGCTTACGCGTCCCGCCCCGCACATTCTTGCGGCACGAACGAAGGTGTTGTTCTTAAGATTCAGCACAAGAGATCTTGAGTATCTGGCATAAGTTGTCCAATACACCAGTATCAGGGCAATCATTCCGTTTCCTTTTCCGGGTCCCAGAATTCCCGCAATGGCAACTGCCAGAACAAATCCGGGGAAAGCCTGAAATACGGTAGTGATTTTGGTGATCACCGAATCAATTGCACCTCCGCTGTATCCTGCGAGCATTCCCATTATGGATCCAAAGGCCAGCACCACCGCTACAACTATCATGGATGAGTATATGGTCTGTTGCCCTCCCGCAATAATCCTGCACGCAATGCATCGGCCAAGCTGATCTGTTCCCAAAAGATATCCTTCTTCTCCTGCCGGAATAAATGCATCCGAAAGATTTGTCGCGTAGGGATCATGCTTCAGAAAAAAGCCGGCCACAAGCATGAATACAAGTAAAACAAGCAGAAACGCCAGTGATAAAAAATAGGCGATTTTAGTTTTCTTTTTTTGCATTCTTCATTTTCTCCTCAGGATATTCTGGGATCCAGTTTCCTGCCCGCAACATCAACCAGATAATTGACAAGCAGGTACAGTGCCGCCATCCACGCAGCATAGGCCTGAATAAACGGGTAATCTCTCGATGTAACCGCTGATACTGCAAGGGCTCCAACGCCCTTCACGGAAAAGATGGATTCCGTGATAGCAGCTCCTCCAAGCATTCCGCCGATTGACACCCCCAGGAGAGTTATAACAGGAAGCATGCAGTTTTTAAGAACATGTTTCCAGAGAATCCTCTGCCTGCTTATTCCTCTGCTGTAGAGAGAATAAACATACGGGGAGCTTAACTGTTCCAATGCAATAGCCCGTATTTGTCTGATATACCACGATGAAAGAGATACTCCGGTAACCAGCGCCGGAAGTATAAATCCCCTGATTCCCGGTTCGGCCATAACTTTGAACAGGTTCCATTTAATACACGCATAGTACAGTACAATAAGCGAAATAAAGAAAGATGGCAGCGACGAGAAGAAATAGGAAAACAGTCGCATTACTGAATCCAGCCATCCATTGGGATGATATGCACACAATATTCCTATCGGAAGGGATATTATCAAAGTGACCATCAAAGACAGAAATGTCAGTTTTAACGTATTCGGAAGTGCGGCAAGCATCATATCTGTTATATTTTCGCCTGTTCTGTAAGACTTTCCAAAATCCAGACGGATCACATTTTTCATCCAGTCCAGGTACTGTTCCAGGAAGGGACGATCCAGCCCCATTTCCTCACGGGTCTTATCCAGCATTTCCTGAGTATATCCCGTGCCCATGGAAGAAAGCTTTACTACCGCAGCATCATCCGGTGAAAGATAAGATAAGAGAAATGTAAGAAATGTTACGCCAAGGACTATCACAAGCGCAGATAATAATTTTTTACCCCATTTTTTAATACTGTTTTTTTTCACTGTAAACTCCCGCTCCACTTTTCAACTATTCTTTTATAAATCTATCAGCCAGCCCCCGCAAGCCCCCCGGGGGGTTATTTTTTGACTCAGGGGGACGGAGTTAGCGAGTCATTTTTCCATTGAATTTTCACCTCCTGTCATATATGATGTATGCAGTGTAAAAAAAGAAAGTTCCTAATAGGAGGAAAACATGCGACATTTAATGAGTCCCATGGATTTTTCCGTGTCTGAGCTAGAAGACCTCATGGATCTGGCCTACGACATCGAAATGAATCCATCCAAGTATGCTCATGCATGTGAAGGCAAGAAGCTAGCCACATGTTTCTATGAGCCAAGTACCCGTACCCGTTTGAGTTTTGAAGCAGCCATGTTAAATCTTGGAGGCAATGTTTTAGGTTTCCAAAGTGCTGATTCTTCATCCGCCGCTAAGGGCGAAAGTGTTTCCGATACCATTCGTGTTATCAGTAGTTACGCAGACATTTGTGCGATGCGTCATCCGAAGGAAGGTGCTCCATTAGTTGCTTCTTCCCGTTCTTTGATTCCTGTCATCAACGCCGGTGACGGTGGTCATCAACATCCAACCCAAACATTAACTGATTTATATACCATTCGTGCCCTCCGTGGTTCCATCAAGGAATTAACCATTGGATTATGTGGCGATCTGAAGTTCGGACGTACCGTCCATTCTTTGATTAACGCGTTGGTGCGTTATCCTAATATCAAGTTCGTATTGATTTCACCGGATGAACTCAAAGTTCCAAGTTATATTCGTGAAGATGTATTGGAGAAAAACAACATTCCGTACGTAGAGGTTGAGCGTTTGGAAGATGCCATGCCGGAGTTGGATATTCTCTACATGACCCGTGTACAGAGAGAACGTTTCTTCAACGAGGAAGACTACCTGCGTATGAAGGACTTCTATATCTTGGACAAGGCAAAAATGGAGATTGCGAAAAAAGATATGATGGTGCTACATCCATTGCCGCGTGTCAATGAGATCTCCGTGGAAGTGGACGATGATCCACGTGCCATGTACTTCAAGCAGGCGCAGAACGGCGTATATGTGCGTATGGCTTTGATCTTAACTCTTTTGGAGGTGAGCGTATGTTAAATATCAGTGGAATTCATGAAGGATACGTGCTGGATCACATCCAGGCCGGCATGAGCATGAAGATTTACGATTACCTGAAGCTTGGTCAGTTGGATCACTGCACTACAGCGATGATTATGAATGCCAAGAGTAACAAGATGGGTTATAAGGACATCATCAAGATTGAATGCCCGGTAGATGCTATTGATTTGGATATCTTAGGCTACATTGATCACAACATTACGGTCAATATCATTCATAACGATGAGATTGTGGAAAAGAGAGCACTGCATCTTCCGAAGGAAGTAAAGAACGTGATTCGTTGTCAGAATCCGCGTTGCATCAGCTCCATCGAGCAGGAGCTGGATCAGATTTTCATTCTCACGGATGAAGAAAACGAAGTCTATCGTTGCAAGTATTGCGAAGAGAAATATATGGGTAAGTAAAAAATAGGGACGATTGGTTTCCAATCGTCCCTTTACCATTTATTCTTCTGTAACTCTCCCCGCAAGTACAAGTTCCCGTTTCCGGATGTCTTCACCGGTTGAATCTGCTCATTCTTCACCAAATAATTCAAATTTTGTCTGGAACATGCCAGATAATCGCAAGCTTCTGTTGTATCCAAAACATTTCGCTCAATCAAAAAGTATAAGTCTTCTGCAGAAAACGGGATCTCCTCTCCCAAGGTATAGAGCAGCTCTGCCTGTATGTCGATGGAATTGTTAAACGTGATAAAATGACCGCCGGCACCGACTTCGACGGAGCGAAAAACATGCTCATGGTCGGTAATCTTCGAGATATCCCGAATCACAGAGCTATCATATTGCAGCAAGTCGATTCGCCGCGTGCTTCCATCCATAAACATTACAAGAAGTGCCCGTCCTCCAAGCGCTACGACGTCACGCACATGATGGGATGCTCGCACTTGTACATACTCCGGCAATTCCTGTATCTTACGAATGCAACAACTATCCTGAGAGCAGATTCCTTGTGATAATTCCAACAATTTCATCTCATCGTATTCTTTCAGGTGATGATTGGATAAAATGCTGCCGATATTCTGGCGACCACTTGGAATGACGCGCTCCTTGACCCAGTCATAAGAGGCTTCGCGGCATATACTATAAATTCCACGCTTCACAAAAGGGGTAAATAACAGTGGCGCCGTCCACTCATCTAAGTCATCCATCACCTCGACCACAAAGGTCTTACTTTTCTCATAGTATAAAAGCGTACCCAGGCTACGTTCTAATTCCTGGTCATAAATATCATAAGCCTTCATATATCTGATACCTCTTATAAATCATTTTCCAAATCGTATCAAAAAAACAATCCGGGAGGATGCCATCCAAGTCGGCAAATAGGACTTCCCTGCTTGCCGGAGTTAATCTTCCTTGCAACACGTTACTTTTCTTCTTAATAAAGGACAAATTCTCATAACAAGAAAAACCGCCAATGAAGTTCTGGCAACGCTTATCCTCTAAGATATCGTACTTCTTAACATCAGCTTCATCTGTGCAGGTAAAAATCAACGAAAGCCCATGATCAAATAAGGGAGCCAACCGTAGCGTATGTTTTCTTGTATTACGAAGCACCTCGATATTCGCCCCATGCCGGTCACGATTCATAATCAAAAAATCCACTGCAAGCATCTGATCTACATAATTCTTCCATCCATGCCGTACGCAAAAATCATAGCGCGACTCACCTGCCTGTGCATCCCAACGATAGTAATCATCCAATGCGATTTTATTCTCTCCCCGCTCCTTGAAATCTTCGGAAGCGCACAACCAGGTCTCATACACTCTTCCTTCCACCTCAATGTCCGCATGAATCAACTCATAATGCAGATGTTCTACCTGAAGTAGCGTAAGAAGCCGATCCACAATAATCTCATTGATGCATTCATGCCCTACGACACCCTGTTCCAAATCAAAATTCGAAAGCTTGTAGTAAATCTTCTTCCCATCGCGCACTTCCTCTGATTTCAAAAATGTTCCAGCCGTACCGCTGGAATTGCGCACATGAGACCACTTCAAATATGTTAAATCCTGCTTTTTCCGAACAACTCTTGTTTCCATAAAAGAACCTCGTCTTTGACGCCCGTCAAATGTCTCAATGTAATTATATCCTACTATTTGACGGACGTCAAATACGGCATAAAAAAGAGACACCCCTACCCTATTTTCCGTAGCGAGTCTGTCGCGGGAAAAAATGGGTGGAATGTCTCTAACTTTTATGCCGTAACTAACTTTATTATGCGATGAAAAGAACGCCGAGGGTGCCCGGACCACAATGGCTGGATACTACAGAGCCGGCGTAAGTCTCTAGAATTTCATCGAAGTGATGCAGCCCTTCTAAGTAGCTTCGCACCTGGGCTACCACCTCGGGATTGCAATGGGAATGGGTAATAAAGACCCGCTTCGGATTCGCCGCCAACAGGTCTGCCTCCATATCTTTTACGTAATCCATCACGTACTTGATGTCCCGGCCACGGTACTTCTGCTCCGGATGCATTGCACCGTCAGCAACGGCAATCCGCGGATGAAGCTTCAGGGCAGATCCAAGCAGCGCTGCCAATCCGGAGCATCTGCCGCCACGGTGTAAGTATACTAAGGTATCAATTACGAAGCTAGCCCGCACCCGAGGCTTAATGGCCTCAACCGCCGCAACAATCTCCGCTGCAGACTTGCCTTCTGCTGCCAATTCCGCCGCATACAACACCTGCAATCCGATACCGGTAGACAGATTCGCGGAATCTATCACATGAACCCGCTCTTCCATATCCAAATCTACCCCAGCCAATCTTGCATTATTAAAAGAGGCGGACATGGAAGAGGAAATGGTAAACACAATGTACTCATCCCCGGACTCTGCATCCAAGAAGTCTTCCATATCTCCAACACTTGGCGCTGCCGTCTTCGGAGTCGTTCCATTGGCATCCGACCAATCGAAAATTTGCAAAGGATTGATGTCCACGCCATCCCGATATTCCTTGTTCCCCAGATGCACATACAACGGAATGATTCCGATTCCATAGCGTTCCACCAACTCCGATGACAAATCACATGTACTGTCCGATAAGATTCGAATCATAAAAACCTCCCCCTACACTTAAATTCTTCCAACCAACAAAAGTCCTGCCAGGCCATAGTAGGTCACAACCGCTACCAGGTCATTCACCGTAGTAATGAGCGGACCGCTGGCCACTGCCGGATCCACCTTAATCTTATGGAAAAAGATCGGAATGATGGTTCCGATAAAACTGGATACAATCATGGCAATGAACAAAGAAAATCCAACGATTCCGGAGATTTGGAAGGCTGCTACCCACACAAATCCCTTCAAGCCATGTAAATACAGTGCAACAAAAACAAATGCCAGGCATCCCAAGATCAAGCCGTTGGTACCGCCAACCCGCATCTCTTTCAATACGAACTTGAACTTCTCCAATCCGGAGATCTCTTCATCCATTAAGACACGAATGGTCACCGCAAGGGACTGGGTTCCTACGTTGCCGGCCATATCCAGAATTAAGGACTGGAACACAACCACAATGGCAACGGACGCCACCACTTTATCAAAAATACCGATGACAGAGCTGGTTGCAAGTCCTAAACCCAGCAGTAATAACAGCCAAGGAATGCGCTTACGGATGCTCTCCCGAAGGCTCTCATGCAAGTCTTCTTCTGCCGTCAAACCTGCCAATCGCGCGTAATCTTCACCCATCTCATCATCTACCGCTTCGATGATGTCCTGGGATGTGATAACACCGATGATCTCTTTGTTCTCATTCAGAACCGGAATGGAATCCTCCGCGTAGTCTTTTAACATCTCAATGCTGTCAGAGATGCTCTCCTTCGCATCAATACTTGGATAACTATGAGAGATAATATCCTCTAACGGAGAGCCTGCTCTGGCGAGAATCAAGTCTCTTAACTCAATAGCGCCGCAGTATTTCTTATCCTTATCCTCCACATAGATGGTATTGATATTGTCATTCTCCTGGGACTGGGAGATTAAGGCACGCATGGCCTGCTTCACAGAGTAATCCTCTTCAATCACGATGAAATTGGTGGTCATCATGCTACCAATCTCATCCTCATCATAGGAATTGATCAAGCGGACGTCTGCAGAAGCCTCTGCCTCCATGAGGCCAATCAGTTTCTCTCTCTGCTCTTCGTCCTCGATGTCTTCCAACGCATCTACCGCATCGTCGGCATCCATGTTCTCCAAGACGTCAGCCGCCTGCTCCGGCGTAATCTCGGACAAGTACTCTCCTACATCCTCAATGTAAGGGAAAATCTCGGACAGGCGCTCCGCACCAAGGATACCGAACAGTCGCTGACGGTCTTCCTTGTTCAACGCCTCATAAGCCTCCGCAATATCATTCTCATGATAATCGTCGAGGGCTTCCATTAACTGTTCCGCATTTTCGTCGGAACGCAAAATATCAATAATTTCCTGGAGTTTGCTATCCTCCAATAATTCCTTTGTTTCCATAGTTTCCCACGAACCATAGCATAAACAAAGTCACGGAGTCGATTGCATAGATTGGTAGACGATGGCACTTACCATCAAAACAGAGCTGTTCTATACAAAAAGAGCAGCTACTGTATATTCTGTAAATGTCTCGTCGCAACATAATCGACTGTGACTGTCACATTTATCCATAGCTGCTCTCCTTTCATTTAAAATCAAGTTAGCGAATTGCCATAAAAAAAGTATCACAAAAGTCAGCGTTTTGTAAACCCTAAATCCTATGGTTCCACAGTTTTTTGATACAGTGGCTGGATATCTCTTCCCATTACGAAGCGCAAGAAGCTAAAGGCCAAAATCAAAGAGAATACCTCGGCAATCGGGAAGGCCCACCATACCGCGTTGATGCCGCCAAGGTACGCCAATACGAAAGCTGCCGGAAGCAGCACCACCAACTGGCGGACAATGGAAGTAATCATACTGAAGAAGCCGTGTCCCAAAGCTTGCAGGGCAGAGGAACAAATAATGGAGACGCCCGCAATCATAAAATGAACGCTGATGATACGAAGGGCCACAACACCCATGGCCATCATATTCTCGGAAGCAGAAAACAGTCCTAAGAAGAACTTCGGGAACACCCAAAACAGCACGGTTCCAACAGCCATAATTATCACTGCCGCTCTTCCCGCAAGGAAAATGGTTCGCTTGATGCGGTCCGGCTTGGCAGCACCGTAATTGTAAGCAACAATCGGAATCATACCGTTATTCAAACCGAAAATCGGCATAAAGATAAAGCTCTGGAGCTTAAAGTACACGCCGAATACCGCAGCCGCCGTCGGTCCGGATACCCACAACAGAATTTTGTTCAATCCGAAATTCATAATCGAACCGATGGCCACCATAACAATGGAAGGCGCACCGATAGAATAGATATGGCCTACAATCTCACCGCTGAGGCGATACTTGCGCATATCCAGATGCAATTCCTTATTAAAATGAATGTTGAAATAGATAGCCAGAATCGTACCTACGGTCTGCCCGAAAATCGTTGCAATTGCCGCACCGGCAACCCCCATTTTCGGGAACGGTCCGATACCGAAGATCAACATTGGATCTAAGATGACGTTAATCACCGCACCTACAATCTGGGTAATCATGGAATAGAAGGTCTTGCCGGTGGCCTGCAGTAATTTTTCAAATACCACCTGGAAAAATACACCGAAGCACAACCAACCGATGATATGCAAATAAGTGGTTCCGTAGGTAATAATCTGCGCGTCCTGTGTCAGCAAGTGAAAAAACCGGTCGGTCGTCAGACTGATTCCTACACAGAATACGATAGCAGTAAACAGTGCCAACCAGATACCGTTCACGGCGACTCGGTTGGCACGGTCAAAATTCTTTTCACCTAAATGACGGGATACCAGAGCGTTCATACCGACAGCGGTACCCATGGCAAAAGCAATCATCAAATTCTGAATAGGGAATGCCAAAGATACTGCAGTCAGCGCGTCCTCCTCAATCATGGCCACGAAGATACTATCCACAATGTTGTACAACGCCTGTACCAGCATGGAAATCATCATCGGGGTGGACATGTTCACCAGTAACTTACCGATGGGCATGGTTCCCATCTTATTCTCAACAACTTGTTCCGACATATACATCCTTTCAAAAAAGCAGGGGAACCTAAATTGGTTCCCCGCTAAACATTCAACTTATACCATGGTCTCAAGAACAGCCTTTGCCTCAGCAAGCGCATCAGCGATGCCTGCCGGGTTCTTACCGCCGGCCTGAGCCATATTCGGACGGCCACCGCCGCCTCCGCCAACCTTCGGAGCAATTGCCTTAATTAAGTTGCCTGCATGAGCGCCGGCAGCGATTGCACCATCAGTGACCATAACCATCAAGGATACCTTGCCGTCAGCCTCGGAAGCAAGAACGATAACGCCCTTCTCCCCAACGGAAGCCTTCAGCTCATCACCTAAGTCACGAAGTCCGTTCATATCCACACCGGACAGAGCCTTGGTGATCAGGTTCACACCCTTCACGTCTTCCATATCGGAAGAAGCATCGCCAAGTGCCTCACGAGCAGCCTTGGCCTTCATGGACTCAAGCTCGGAAGCTAAAGCCTTCATCTCCTTCTGCATGGACTCGATCTTCTCAACAAGGGATTTCGGAGAGGTCTTCGCAACAGCAGCTGCACGGTTCAACTCAGCCTCAATCTCCTTGTAGTAAGCGATTACATTGGCACCGGTAATGGCCTCGATACGACGGGTACCACCGGCTACACCGGACTCGGAAACAATCTTGAAGGTTCCGATATCTGCCGTATTGGCTACATGTGTACCACCACACAATTCCTTAGAGAACTCACCCATGGTAACCACACGAACTTCTTCGCCGTACTTCTCGCCGAAGAGTGCCATTGCACCGGACTTACGAGCCTCATCAATGCTCATAACAGCGGTCTCAACCGGAAGTGCCTTGGCAATCTGCTCATTCACCATAGCCTCTACACGCTCAATCTCCTCTGTGGTCATTGCCTTGTCATGAGAGAAATCGAAACGGGTACGGGTGGCATCCTGATAGGAGCCGGCCTGCTCTACATGGTTACCAAGTACTTCACGAAGTGCCTTCTGAAGTAAGTGGGTAGCAGAATGGTTCTTGCAGGTAGCTGCACGAAGTGCTGCATCAACCTCGAAGGAAGCGCTCTTGCCCTTCTGTAACATACCGCTCTTCACATATCCGACATGTGCAATCTTGTTACCTACAACCTTGATGGTATCCTCTACAACGAATACACCATCACCGCAAGTAATCACACCGTGATCACCCTGCTGTCCACCCATGGTTGCATAGAATGGAGTGGTCTCGGCAATAATTGCACCCTTATCACCCTCAGCCAAAGCGTCGGTTAATTCACCGCCGTCCTCACCGAAGACAACCAAATCACGCATAACCTCTTCTGCAGTGGTCTTATCATAACCATCGAAGGTACTTACGTAATCGGTAGGAATCTCATTGTAAACCGTAGCGTCTGCACCCATGTAGTTGGTCTCCTTACGGGCACCACGTGCGGTCTCTTTCTGATGCTGCATGCACTTCTCGAAGCCTGCTGCATCATAGGAATATCCCTTCTCTTCCAAAATCTCGGCAGTCAAATCTACCGGGAATCCGAAGGTATCATAAAGCATGAACGCATTCTCGCCGGATAATTCCTTGGAGCCTGCTGCTTCCATCTCAGCTTCCATCTCAGCCAACTTCTCAAGTCCCTTATCCAGGGTACGGTTGAAGCGCTCTTCCTCGCCGTTCAAGGTCTTGAAGATGAATTCCTTCTTCTCTTCCAACTCCGGATAACCATCCTTGGAGTTGTTGATGACAACCTCAGACAAGCGAGCCATGAATAATCCGTCAATGCCGAGCATACGTCCGTGACGTGCTGCACGACGAATGATACGACGAAGTACATACTCACGACCTGCAGTACCCGGACGGATACCGTCGGAAATCATGAATGTTGCGGAACGAATATGATCGGTAATCAAACGAATGGATACGTCGTCCAGAGCATCCACATGGTAGGTTTTGCCGGACAACTCGCATACCTTATCGCGGATTTCCTTCATGGTATCAATATCGAATACGGAATCTACGTCCTGCATAACAACAGCCAGACGCTCTAATCCCATACCGGTATCGATGTTCTTGTTCTCTAACTCTTCATATCCGCCATGACCGTCACCGTTGAACTGGGTGAATACGTTGTTCCAAACCTCCATAAAGCGGTCGCAATCGCAACCAACCTTACAATCCGGCTTGCCACATCCGTACTTCTCTCCACGGTCATAGTAGATCTCGGAACAAGGTCCGCAAGGTCCTGCTCCGTGCTCCCAGAAGTTATCACACTCACCGGTTACCGGATCACGGTAAAAACGGGTAATACGCTCCGGCGCAACGCCAACTTCCTTGGTCCAAATCTCGAAAGCCTCATCGTCTTCTCCGTAAATAGACGGATACAGACGGTCCGGATCCAATCCGAGCACTTCCGTTAAGAATTCCCAGGACCAGGCAATTGCCTCATGCTTGAAGTAATCTCCGAAAGAGAAGTTACCAAGCATCTCGAAGAATGTCAGGTGACGTGCGGTCTTACCAACATTCTCGATATCACCGGTACGGATACACTTCTGGCAGGTAGTAACTCTGCGGCGAGGTGGAATTTCCTGGCCGGTGAAGTATGGCTTCAATGGAGCCATACCGGCATTAATCAAAAGTAAACTGTTGTCATTGTGCGGTACGAGAGAAAAGCTCTTCATTGCTAAGTGACCTTTGCTCTCAAAAAACTGCAAATAGCTTCTACGCAGTTCGTTTACTCCGTTTTTCATGAGTAATGATTCCTCCAAACTTTATCTATTTTCCTCTGAGGAAGAAGCCTCAGATACCACAGCTTCTGCCGTGGCTGCCTTCGCATCCTTACTCTTGCGAAGAGCGATTCCAATCTTGGCGCCGCAAACGGCTACCGCGATTAAAATAATCATGATAATTAAATACTGTAAGAAACTTCCCAAAAATGCTGTCATAGCAACTTCTCCTTTCTGAAGAAACTGGGGTTAGTACATCGCTAACTTCCTAATTATAAATGAGTAAAACTACTTATTCAAGTGTGGATTCCCCACGATACTTGCAATTACAGGCTTTTGTGAATCTCACCGATGGTGCGGGTTACAAGCTCGGTAAAGGTCTTGGATACGCTCTTGCCGGCCTCAATGACCTCTTCCTCAGATAACGGATTGGCGGAAATTCCTGCTGCCATGTTGGAAATACAGGAAATACCAACAATCTTCATACCCATATGGTTGGCTGCGATTGCCTCAACAGCGGTACTCATGCCAACTGCATCTCCACCAAGGGTACGTACCATGTTCACCTCTGCAGGAGTCTCATAGTTCGGTCCCTTCAGCTGGAAGTATACGCCTTCCTGAAGGTGAATGTTCATATCTGCTGCGCACTTACGTACTATCTGCTGGAGCTCCAAATCATAGATGTGGCTCATATCCGGGAAGCGAACACCGAACTCATCGATATTCGGACCGGTAAGCGGAGACGGCATGAATGCTGCGTTCTGGTCGGTAATCAACATCAAATCTCCCGCATGGAATCCGGTCTTCACACCACCTGCTGCATTGGTCAGGAATAAGACCTTGGCACCAAGTAACTTCATCAGGCGAATCGGAAGTACCACGTCAGACATCTCATATCCTTCGTAAAAATGTACACGTCCCTGCATGCACACAACCGGTACATCTCCTACATAACCGAAGAGGAATCTGCCCTTGTGGCCCGGAGCGGTAGATACCGGAAATCCCTCAATATCTTTGTAATCAACAGTTGCTTCCACACGAATCTGATCGCCGTAATCACCCAATCCGGATCCTAACACCAATCCGATCTCCGGAACGAAATCTACCTTCGCGCGGACACTCTGTAAACATCTCTCAAGCTTTTCATATACTGGATTCATAAATGACTCCCTCCTACTATTTGTTATTCTTTCTTCATACAACAAATAAAAAAGCACTCTCTCGTTACTTATTTTACCACATTGGGGACTTGTAAAAAAGAAGGCAGGAGTGCTACATTTGATATGATTCTGTAGTACGTTTTTTCGCGGAAGGAGTTATCACATGAATACTGAGGAGAGTTATATCCGTCACAAAATCAAACATAACGAAGAGCGTTTCTTATCCACCCTTCGTTGGATTCTGTTCTCCTTTATCGTAGGATTGGCCTTAGGCGTGGTGGGAGCTATGTTCCATCATGGAATCTCCTACGTAACGGACCTTCGGTTATCCCATCCGTTTCTGTTATATCTGTTGCCGGTGGGTGCCATTCTCATTGCCCTGTTGTATAAGGTTTGCGGCTATGAGAATGACGGCGGAACCAATGTGGTCATTGCCTCCATTCATTCCGATGAGCGCATTCCACTCCGAATGTCGGTTCTGATTTTTATTTCCACAATTTTTTCCCATCTGTGCGGTGCATCCGTCGGTCGAGAAGGTGCAGCCCTACAGGTCGGCGGCAGTCTCGGTTATTCCGTTGGGCGTTTGCTTCGCTTTAATGACCGGGACAAAAAAACCATGGTCATGGTAGGTATGAGCGCAGTGTTCTCCGCCCTCTTCGGTACCCCGTTTGCGGCGGCCATCTTCTCCATGGAAGTGGTCTCTGTAGGCATCATGCATTATGCGGCATTGCTTCCGTGTACCATTGCATCCTTAACCGCCCGGTATGTGGCAGCCCGCTTAGGTGCACCGGCTCCCTTCTATGAGATTATGGAGTATTCCAAGTTCAACTTTGTAAGCTGTCTAAAGATTGCCTTATTGGCCAGCCTCTGTGGCCTGGTGTCCATTCTCTTTTGTGTCAGCCTGCACAAGACCAGCGGTCTTGCCAAGAAGTACTTAAAGAACCGCTATCTGCGGGCACTGATTGGCGGTACACTGATGCTTATCATCTCCCTGCTGATTGAAAATCAGGACTTCAACGGTGCAGGAACTGCAGTCATCGCCGGCTGTATCAGCGGCGAGACCGTTCCTTACGCCTTTCTGCTTAAGATTGTAGTGACATCCATCTGTATCGCAGCCGGTTACAAAGGCGGCGAGATCGTACCAACCTTCTATATCGGTGCATCCTTCGGTTGCCTCTTCGGGCAGTTAGCAGGCATCTCTCCATCCATGTGTGCGGCCATCGGTATGGGTGCTATGTTCTGCGGGGTCACCAACAGTCCGATTACCGCGTTTTTGATCTGCTTAGAGCTCTTCGGATTCGACGGAGCCAATTTCTTCCTGTTGGCCATTGCCTTCAGCTACGTGGTCTCCGGATACTTCGGTCTCTACAGCAGCCAGAAAATCGTTTACTCCAAATTCAAATCCAATTTCATCAACAAGATGACCGAATAAAAAAACTTCCCGAGAGGATTCCTCCCGGGAAGTTTTTTAGTCTAATTGTAATTGTGGCGCATGCTTGCGAATCGTTACATTCCGCGTGGTACTATACTGTCCGAAGACCGTTCGGCCCGCATCATTTTGCTTATAACCACGTACCTGTACATAATAGGTTTTACCCTCCGGCATCATGCCCAGTTCCTTAGTGGTCTTGGTGGTTCGATAGGTCTTAGAGAACCACATATTCTTGAATCGGGAAACCCGGAATTCGTACCCGCCGACGCCTGCGACTTCTCGGGTAGACATCTCAATCTTCCCCGGTTCATCGGAGCGCACGGTAAGGTTACCCACCGTTGGTACCGGATACTTGGATACCCAATGGATGCCGTTGCCGGTATTCTCCAACCGATAATCCCGAAGCACCAGGCCGAAGCTCATGAGGATTACAAACGCCACCAGTACAATGGCCAGGATTCCAACCTGTCCCCAGTTCTTAATTTTTCTTTTTGTTGCCATAGCAACGCCCCCTTTTTAGAAAAACTTCGAATGCCCCTTACGCAGTGCATAGGAGAATAATCCCCATAAAAGAAGAAACATTACGATCACTACGACATTAATCTTGGCATAGGCTTCGCCCAAATCCAACACATGCAAGTCCAGTCCTAAGGAAATGCCGCCAAATACCAAGCTTCCTGCCGCAAATGCGCATACCCATGGAAACAGATACTTGGCATAGCCCTTCGGATCACGGCAATTCTGCATGGACTGCGCCGGTACGATGGAACTCGGAATGGTTCCGTCCTTCTTCATAACCACCGCGCAATACACAAGATATGCTCCAAGCAGTAATACAATCACGTCAAAAGCCATCATAAAGTCCATATCAAAAAATCTCCTATTCCACCCATTCAAATCCCAGTTATCATGGGATTTCTTTTCTATTCTCATCATACTACATTTTGTGGTTTATCTACAACATTCTTCTCTTCCGCAAGATTTGGCTACTTTTAAAAAAGATATGGCAAGACCGGATTGTATACACATGATATTATCTCGGAGTAAACGAACAAGAAATCACTTTTTTAGTTTGTTATTTTCTCCTTAGGGCAGGCATATCCCCCCTTGTGTGTCTGTCTTATACCCCCCCTTTTTAGTACATCGCCTTCCCTCGGCGATGTATTTTTTTGTCCATTTTTCAGTTTCCTAGGTAAAGCTGTGTTGCAGTTCTTTTATTTTTGTCTAATTAAATTGAAAATACACCACTTTTACGCAAAAGAATTTGAATAATAAAATCGTATGATGTAAGATATTTATATTAAAAGAGATTATGACACGAGGTAACAAAGTATGTCTGAGAAAATCACGATTTTAGTCGGCGACGACTCGATTCTCGCCCGTAAGCAACTGAAAGATATACTGGTCGGTATTCAGGACAATTTGGAGTTTGTAGATGCCTCAAATGGTCAGGAAGCTGTCGACAAGTTCAAGGAAGTTCATCCGGATATCGTTTTTCTGGACATCGTGATGCCCGTGAAAGACGGCATCGCTGCCACAGCAGAGATTATTGCGGATGATCCCAAGGCCAAGATTATTATTGTCTCTTCTGTCGGAACACAGACACAGTTGAAGGCCGCAATTGAATCCGGAGCCAAAGACTTCATTCAGAAGCCGATTCGCGCGGAACAGGTGATTGCGATTTTTAACACCTATATAGGAGGATAACGCGAATGTATGCACAGTTTTTCGGTGGATACCTACTGAGCAAAGAAGCAGTAACTCCTGAGCAGCTTACTTCCGCAATCTCACATTTATCCGATACCCACATCAAGTTAGGAACCTTGGCCATGCACAAGGGTTACATGACCGCTTCGGAAGTAGATGAGGTGTGTTTCCTGCAGACCCGCGAAGACAAGCGTTTCGGTGAAATTGCCCTAGAGCGTTGCTACCTCTTTGAAGATCAGTTAGAAGATCTCCTGGTATCCCAGACTCCGGATTACTTGGTTCTCGGACAGACCTTGGTGGATATGGGAGCCCTTACCAATGCGGAACTTGAGAGTCTGATGTATGATTATCAGACCGACAATGAGCTACAGGATTATTCCGAAGCCATGGCGGACAATACCACCACCGCCCGCCTGGTTGAGAATTTCTTTGAGATGCACCAACTTCCGGTCAACAATTACGCGTTGACTTATGTCAATTTGCTCTTTAACAACTTAATCCGTTTTGTAGGCGAAGACTTCACTCCGATGGATCCGACCAAAATCGAAGAGTTGGAAGTAAACTACTGCATCTCCCAGCGATTGAGTGGTGTTGCGAAGTTTACCACCGCATTGGATATGACGCCGGATGTTGCAGTATCCTTTGCATCCCGTTATGCGAAGATGGACTTCGATGCCTTCGATGAATACGTTCAGGCTTCCTTAGAAGATTTCCTGAACTTGCACAACGGACTGTTTTCCGTAAATATGTCCAACAACTGTTCTGTGGAATTGAACTTGGATCCGCCAATGCACGAAGAGGGTCCGATAATGAAGTTGAATGAAACCGGTTTTGTCATTCCGGTGGTTTATCCATTCGGTACCATCTATATCGTCTTTGAGTTTTAACGTTTTTTATTCATACATGGAAGGAGACTCTTATGAAAATTAAACACATTAAGAACACAGAAGCTTTTTTCAAAGTAATTGACAGCTGTACCGGTACCGTTGAACTGGTTACCAACGAGGGCGATCGCTTGAACCTTCGTTCCAAGTTATCCCAGTTTGTATCCTTATCCGCTCTGTTCTCTTCCGATAACTCCATTCCGGAGTTGGAACTGATTGCTTATGAGCCGGAGGATGCCAAGAAGTTACTGGAGTTTATGATCAATCAATAAGTAAAAAGAAAAATCGGCCGGGATTGTAAACCAACAATCCCGGCCTTATTTTGTGTTTTATGAAATCTGTAAGAAGTTACGAACCACCTGTGGCATCTCGTCAACTTCGCAAATGGTCTTATGTCGAACCTCGGCGCTTCGAATCTCTTCGATGGCTCCCGGAATCTCTACCTTCGCTACCTCAGATAACTTATCGGTAAGCTCCATATCGGTAAGGTTTGCATCGTCTTCTCCGATGGCCTGCATGACGCTTCTGGTGAACTTGAATGGGCTTGCGGTAGATGCAATCACCGTTACCTTGTCATCCCCGGTCTCGGCCTTGTACTTGTTATATACGCATGCTGCAACTGCGGTATGGGTATCAATTACATATCCGGTCTTCTCATAGAGATCGCGAATGGTCTTGGTGGTCTCTTCCTCTGTTGCGTAGTTACCATAGAAATCTGCTAATTTCTTACGCATCTCATCGGTAATCTCATACTTACCGTCAGACTGCAATGCCTTCATGAATGCGGCATTGGCTGCATCATCCTCGCCGGCAATGCGATAAATCAAGCGCTCTAAGTTACTGGAGATTAAGATATCCATGGACGGAGAGCTGGTTAGCTTAAACTCTCTGTTCTTATCGTATACTCCGGTTCCGAAGAAGTCATAAAGGACCTTATTTTCATTGGATGCACACAAAAGCTTCGCAATCGGAAGGCCCATATTTTTTGCATAGTATGCAGCCAAAATATTACCGAAGTTACCGGTTGGTACGGTTACGTTAATCTTCTCTCCGGATGCAATCTTCTCTTCCTTCAGCAGTCTGGTATAAGCATATACGTAGTATACAATCTGCGGAACCAGTCGGCCGATGTTAATGGAATTGGCGGAGGAGAACTGATATCCTGCTGCATTGAGCTCCTCTGCCATCTCACGGTCGCCGAACATCTTCTTGACTCCGGTCTGGGCCTGGTCGAAGTTCCCGTTGATTCCTACGACGAAGGTATTATCGCCGGTCTGGGTGACCATCTGGCGCTTTTGAATATCGCTGACTCCATCCTTCGGATAGAACACGATAATCTTGGTTCCTTCTACATCTGCAAATCCTGCCAATGCTGCCTTACCGGTATCTCCGGAGGTGGCGGTCAGGATGACGATATCATTCTTCACCTGATTCTTGCGGGCTGCAGTAATCATCAAATGTGGCAAAATAGACAATGCCATATCCTTAAATGCGATGGTCTTACCATGGAACAGCTCCAAATAGTATGCTCCGTCTGCATAGGTCAGTGGTGCAATCTCTTCCGTGTCGAACTTCTCGTCATAGGCACGGTTGATGCAATTCTTAAGCTCCTCTTCAGTGTAATCCGTAAGCAGCAGCTTCATCACTTCATATGCGACTTCCTGGTAGGTCATGTCGCTTAATTCTTCTAATGTCTTATCGAACTTGGGGATTGTGGTTGGAACGTAGAGTCCGCCGTCGGTGGCCAGTCCACGCAATACCGCTTGAGAGGCAGTTACCTGCTCTGCCTTGTTTCTGGTGCTAACATATTTTACTTCCATCTTTTTTCCTTTCCCTGTTGCGTTTCCTACAACGCCTCCATTATAGATGATGTCAAAATCCTCTGTCAATTAAATATCTATAGGCAACTTCCCCTACATATTATCCCCCAAAATTACTTTTATATAGACGTTTTGTGCTATGCGCTTTCACGCGAGATCGCTCTCGCTTTCTACTTCAGACGTAGCAGATACTACAAAGCTCTGCTTCGCAGACCTTCTAGTACTGACGTCTGAAGAGACTCGCTACTGAAAGCACATAGAACAAAACGTCTAATATCTTACTGCGGATAATACGTATGGGAAGTTGCCTATAATCACTACTCTGAACAAGTATTGAACAGACATGATTTTGCCTACTGCATGGATGGGTTTTACGGTATAATGTGAGTATGAGCAAGGGTGTTTATAAGACGACGAAAAAGAACGGAGACGTTTATTATCGGTGCAGCATTACCAAACAGGGCAAGCATGTCAGTCTTGGTAGCTTTGCTACGTCCAAAGAAGCGTCACGGGCTTATAAAGAGGCTGAGAAGCTGTATTCTGACGAGTCGCTGAATCTATTGAATTTCAAGTCGGTTTGCAAGACCTTATCCCAGGACAAAGCCATTACGATTTTGAATCATAGAGACAACAAGATGTATATCAAGACTCCGATTTACTTAAGAACCGGTTTCTTCTCATATTTTCTAGAAGGTGTTGGTGAGTTGAAGTTTGACAACGACGATCTCTTCTACTACTCCAATCATCGCATCTTAATGCACGACGGGCATCTGTATGTGAACGACTATGGAATGCAGTACGGGATTCTTGCGCGATTTGGTATCAAGAACTTCGCCGTAGCCGGCAAGGATTACGACTTCGCCAACGGAGACATGCTGGACTATCGGTACCAGAACATTATTGTCATTAACCGCTACCACGGTGTTACCATGGTTCCTTACGGCAACTCCTATCGCCACGAGACCAAGATTCACATCAACGGGGAATTCCTGATTGGACGCTTCTCCGACGACAACGTAGCTGCCATCGCCTACAACAAGGCCGTGGATGCCGCTAGAGATGCCGGCATTACCAAGAACTTCATTCAGAACTATGTAGTGGATTACTCTCCCAAGGAATATGCGGAGGTGTATACCAAGATCCAGTTGCCGGCTAGGTATCTGGAGTATCTAACTAAGTGTAAGTAGGTCGGGACATCCACTGCTGCCTTCAACACTTAGAATCTTATCAGGAATTAGAACCAGCATTTTTAAGTGCACTTTACACTAAAAAAGAAGCGTCAAAAGACGCTTCTTCATGCGAAACAATATTTAAACAAATTCCTTTAGTTTTATTTTCTTCAAAAAATCCTTCTTCAAGTCTCTTACTGAATGAAATATACTTTTTTCAGATTCTGTGAGAGAATTCTTGTCAGCCTTAATCTTCAACAGTTCCAACGTACAAATCATATCTGCGACCTGCAACAATTTGTACTTATATGGCTTTACTTCAAGTTTTCGTTCAAATGATAATAGTTTCTCTCCTAAGACTTCCGTTAAGACTGAAGCCAACTGTTTCTGCCCATTATCATAATACAGTATCACTTTATCAAACGAAGAAAAGTAATCGTAATTATCCATTAGAAAGCGTTCCAAGGATGTTTTAATTCGGCCCTTCAATGATTCTTCATCTGTACACTCTTTTCGCTCAAATACAAAGCTCTTGTACGTCAGGGGTGCTGACTTAAAGAAGAAAAAGAGTTTCGTAAAAATTGCACGTCGCTCATTCGGTGATAAATTACAATATACTTCCTCTTTTCGAATCAACGGGGAAGTATGAACAACATGATTAAAAAAGCCTAGATTTGCCATCTCCCTATCAAGGGTCTTAATACTATCCTCTATATCATTATCTTGTTCATGAAATACCATTGAAAAAACATATTGCGGTGCAAATCTTGAATTATATTCTCCAAAGTCTCCTGACTCATCCACAAAAATGCTAAGTTCTTTCATAATTCCTCAAAAAAAATAGCGGGGAGTCTCCCCGCCGAGTTGGTTGGACCTTGGCACTACGGCCAGCCCAAAAGCTAATTAAATAGTACCACATAACCCGATTTTGTCAAGTAGAAGCGTGCTCTAGTATCTCTTGTTAACGATGGCGACTTAACCACTTTTCTCTTATAATCCATACCCCTGACAGCAACAATGTGGGATGTCCTCTTCACTATTCCTTCACTATATTTCACTATTTTTTCACTATTTTTCACTATTTCTTCACTATTTTTCACTATTTTTCACTATTTTTTCATTAAAAAAATCCCGCTACACATAAACTGCGTAGCGGGTATTGTAGTTAATTCAACAGAATGGAATCTGAGATATAATACTGGAAATTCCGTGCATTACAGTACTCGGAAATCATGGCTGCGGTATCCGGATCCGGCGCATACTCGATGATGTACACCAAGAGGTTCTGCTGGGCGCAGGATTCTACATACTGCTTGTAGTATTCGGTGTCCGCCTTGGACTGGAAGCTATAGCCCTTATACTGGTCATATGTTGTAAATACATCTTCCTGGCAGATTGCCTCAATCAGGTAGGTCAGCTCTCCGGTGGACAATCCACGGGAGACGAAGCTATCGCCACCGTTAATAATGATTGGAAGGTTATAGCCCTGCAGGTTATTGATGATGGTAAGCAGGCCGTTATATATCTCATCTGTCGGATATGCGTAATACACATCCGTATTATCCAGGAAAAATCCATCCACGCCCTTGGCTACCAAGTCTGCCGCAAGGGTTCCGGTGACATAGTTCTGCCAATCCGGCTGCGATACATCCATCCATACTTCGTCCGGCCAACCATCACGGGTGCCAAGTCCGAATCCACTATAGTCACCATAGTACGCACGGGATTGTTCCATAGAGCCGATGTTCAAATAACTAATCACCGTTGCTCCACCGGCCTTCAGCTGTGCCACTTGCTCTGCCGTGAATTCCTGGGCGTCAATTACCACCAGGTCATATCCGGCACAACGAGCCGCTTGACTTCCGTCGATACCGATAAACACGCCGAAGCTTCCGGTATTCTGGTACAAGGTGGTATTGGCCTCGGTCTCGATGAACTGGGATGGGGTAACCTCCTCTTCGTCGGAATGTCCGAAGGGAAGAATGGAGATGACCTGGTTTACAATGCCTTTTTTCTCATCCAGGAGTCCTAGGTTCACCAGCGCTGTATTCACCAGAATTAAGCCTGCCAGCATTACAATGGTGAACGCCAACAAGCCCATAATAAATCCCTTAAATGTTGTCTTTTCCTCTTGCTCCTCTACCGGAGCGTTCTGTTCTTCATTTGCCATGTCTATATTCTACCAAAAAAAGAAAGTGCTGTGTTATAATTGCAACAAGAATCTTGGATTTTTTCAAAGGGGGATTATGATGTATCGCTTAGTTTCACAGCTGATTGTTTATCGCGAATTCGGACCGGACAGCATTCTTATGAATCTGGCCAAGATCACCGAGGATTATGATGCCGGCGCGCCCAAGCATGAGCTGACCACACGAATCTATGCCCAGGTGAAGCGTCTTTTAGACCTGGCTACCGAGTTCGGCTTCGATGAAAATCTATGGCATAACTATCTCACTTTTCTATTGATTACCAACGAGAATTCCTTCACATTAACCGCAGAGAAAACCGGCGCTCAGGACGGCAGTGTCAATCACTTCGTCAAGAACGACTACGAGATTTTCCGGAAGTTGTTCGCTTATGATTTTTCCAAGTTGGAACAGGATTTGGGAATTGATTGTTTTACAACATTACAGAACTATCATGCCATCATTAAGAAAGAGCGCATGTACAACCGCAACGTCTCCGAGAAGGTACGGGACCTGTCCAAGCGCCTATGGGAATCGTCCGATGTGGACGCATTCTTTGACATCCTTACCGGTTTCTATGCCGACTACGGATTCGGCATGTTTGGTTTGAACCCGGCCTTCCGTCTACGGGATGAGCGGTTAGCGGACGGCTCTGTAGACATCTATCCCATCAACAACACAGAGAAGGTCATGTTGGAAGATTTGGTGGGCTACGAATGGCAGAAGCAGCGCCTCATCGAGAATACGGAAGCCTTCGTAGCAGGCAAGCCCGCCAACAACTGCCTCTTATACGGCGATTCCGGTACCGGTAAGTCCACCTGTATCAAGGCCATTATCAACCGCTACTATCCCGACGGCCTGCGCATGATTGAGATTTACAAGCACCAGTTCAAGGATTTGAATGCGGTGATTTCTACCATTAAGAATCGCAACTATCGTTTTATCATTTACATGGATGATTTATCCTTCGAAGAATTCGAGACGGAGTACAAGTTCTTAAAGGCCGTCATCGAAGGCGGCGTAGAGATGAAGCCGGACAACATCTTAATCTATGCAACCTCCAACCGTCGTCACCTCATCAAGGAGACCTGGGGCGACCGGGAAAATATGGAAGTTCACGGCGAGATTCACACCAACGACTCCATCCAGGAGAAGCTCTCCTTAGTAAACCGCTTCGGTGAGACCATCAACTTCTCTAAGCCGAACCGCATCGAATACCACGACATCGTGCGGGAGCTTGCGAAGCGTGTACCGTCCATCACCCTAGACGAAAAGGAACTGCTCCTCAAATCCGACCAGTGGGAAATGTCCCACGGCGGCATCAGCGGACGCACCGCCCAGCAGTTCATTAACCATTTGGCTGGGTTAACCGCAAAATAAGAAATAGCCCGCCGTACCACGTACGGCGGGCGTTTTTTTGTATTAAGCAAATAAACTGCTAATCAGTCCAAATGCAAAGAGTCCGATGCAGCTAATTAAGAACAGGATCATTCCTACATTGCCCCAGACGGATTTTACACGCTCTTCCTTCGGAAGTTCCAAGCGTTCTTCGGCAAAAGCGATATTCTTACGTCCAACTATGAAGAGCACCAGTCCAACAACAGCAACGGTAATCATGATGACCTCATAGGCCATGAATCCTAAGAAGCGCGGAGATGCTGCCAATGCCGCTACATCCGGGTTGGTCAGGTCCACACCCTGCAACAGGAACGGTGCGATGACACCACCACAGAAGTTGATGGTCATGTGCATCAGCATGGTGTAGATAATCTTGCCGGTCTTGTAGTATACATAACCCCATACCAGACCTAAGAAAAAGGCGTAGAAGAACTGAGCGAAGTTACCGTGGAACAGACCGAACATCAGGGCTGAGGTTACTACTGCTACGCTTCCACCATATACATGCATACGGTCGATGAGCCACTTGCGGCAGATCAGCTCTTCCACAATCGGTCCTACGACAGCCAAGATTACATTACCGATTAAGGATGTCTGGCTAAGCAAGGTCTCTACCGTTGCGCTGGTATTCATGCCAAGCAGTCCTAAGATTCCTCCAACCAAGGAAGAAAGCAGGTTACCTACAATCATCACAAAGATACTGATGACTAAGAACTTGAACCACTTCCCTACGGAAAACGGCATCTCTTCCACCAGGTCTTCCCGTGGCACCTTCTTAATAATCAAGTAAAAAATCGGTAATGCCACACAGTACATCGGAACGAAGTTCACAACCCAGAATACCCAGGTTGGATAATCTGTTCCGCCGGTCACTATATTTACTACAACCGAAATTCCAATCTGAAGTACACTTGCCACCAACAGGTATACGAAAAACGCCATACCTATCCGAGAAAAGTCTTTTTTTGCAATTCTTTCCATTATTCATCCTCCCACGAAAACTACAGGTTATAAATCTTGGTATACTTTTCCTCAATATAATCCAAGAAATCCTTCGATGTCAGTTCTCTACCGGTAATCTCGGTGATCCACTCCTTCGGAGTCTGGCGATCCGCCTTCTTCCATACATGCTCGCACATCCATGCATTGATGTCAGCAAGGCTTCCGGACTTGATGGCTGCATCAATATCCACTTCCTTCTTCATACGGTTATAGTACATGGCATTGTACATGTTACCAAGAGCATAGGTTGGGAAGTAACCGAAGCCTTCGGTCCAATGCATATCCTGCAGGCATCCCACCTTGTCGTTATCCGGTGTGACACCTAAGTATTCCTCGTACTTCTTCTTCCAGAGTGCCGGTACTTCCGCTACATCCAATCCGTTGTTCATGATCTCTTTTTCAATCTCATAACGGATAATGATATGGAAGGTATAGGTGAACTCATCGGATTCCGTACGAATCAGGCTTGGAGTTACGGTGTTGATGGCCTCGTAGAATTCCTTCTTGGAAACGCCCTCAACGACCTGTGGCATGCACTCTGCCACCATGTCGTATACCACATCGCAGAATGCCTCGCTGCGGCCAATCATATTCTCATAGAATCTGGATACACTTTCGTGCTGGCCCATGGTCTTGTTGGCCAAGTGATGCTCCCAGTTTTCTCTCGGTGCGTTCAACTCGAAGAGGCCGTGTCCGCCTTCGTGAACGACGGAGTACAGGCTGGATGCAAACGCATCATCGTAGTAATGTGTGGTAATTCGCACATCGTCCACTGCCATCTCGGAGGTAAACGGATGCTCGCTAGTGGTCATAGCGCCACGATTCAAATCGTAGTTCATATAATTTAATACTTTGTATGCCAGCTCCTTCTGCTGTGCCTCGGTGACCTTACGGCTTAAGAAATCGGTACGAATCTTCTTATCGCTGGCCTGAATGCGCTGCAACAATGGTACCAAGCGCTCCTTGCACTCACCGAAGATACGGTCCAAGTCTGCGGCAGTCATACCTTCTTCGTAATCATCCAACATATAATCGTATGGGGTGTCACGCTTCAACTCCGGAATCTCGCTACGAAGGGCTGCTACCTTGCAATCCTTCTCTGCGACCTTTGCAAGGCTCTCCTGGAACATACCGAAGTCTGCGGCTTCCTTGGCACGGCTCCAGTCTGCGAAGGCCTTCTGGGTGGTTCTGGCAAACTCTAAGTTCATCTCCGGTGTAATCTTAGAGGACTTCAACTGGCCACGATACATATCACGGATGAATGCCCGGTCGAACTCGTTCCAGCTATCATCCATCTCCTTATACGCAGCCTCTACCTCTGCCATGAAGGTCTCATCCTTCAGCAGCTTGAATGCTTCGTTACTGAAAAAAGCAATGTCCTCTCCCTGGGCTTCCATACCCTCCTTCGGGCAAATGGTCTCCATATCGTACTGCATAATGCGAACGGCATGGCTGTAGCGCTCAAAGAGTTCCATTGTCTTATTGATTGCTTCTAAATGTTGATTCATTATATAACTCCTTCGGTTTCCTTTTTATACAGGTGTTATTATAATGCATCCCCTATGGAAAAGGGAAGGAATTTGGGCAGTTTTCCCATAGATGCTGTGCTATAATAGCCCAAGTTATACATGAGGTTATAGTTATGAAAGCAATATTTTTTGACATTGACGGCACACTGATTGATTTTGACGGCACCTTGCCGGACTCCACCCTGCAGGCACTGCGGGCGGCTCAGGCCAACGGACACGCCGTTTTTTTATGCAGTGGTCGCTGTAAAAGTATGATTGAAAAAAGACTCTTAGACTTGGGCTTCGACGGCATCGTTGCTTCCAGCGGCGCCTATGTGGAATACCATGACGAAGTGGTGTCTGCAGAGTTCATGGAGCCAGCCATTGTAGCAGATTTAATTCGTTACATGGAGAAGCACAAAATGCTCTACATGTTCCAGTGCACCGACAAGGTGGTCTCCACCACAGAGGGCACCGCACGGTTCTTCGGTAACCTCACCGGTGACGATGAATCCACAGAAGAGCTGATGGATCGCCTGGTGGGCAAGCGTGTCAGCGACGATGATATGATTCATCACCTGGATCGTTATCCGAATATCGAGAAGGGCAATTACCAGCTGGCAGACGTTGGTGTAGCCCAGGTGCGGAAGGACTTAGCCGGTACCTTCGATATTACTGCCATGAGCTTCTTAAATGCACCGGATACCTCCGGTGAAGTGACGAAGGCCGGCATCAACAAGGCCTTCGGTATCCAGAAGGTCATGGATTATCTGCATCTTAGCAAGGAAGACGTCATTGCCTTCGGCGATGGTCCGAACGACTTCGAGATGATTGAATTTGCCGGTACCGGAGTGGCTATGGGCAACGCCTCCGATGATTTGAAGGAATTGGCGGATTATATTACCGATGCGGTAAATGAAGACGGTGTCTACAACGGCATGCGTCATTTAGGCTTGATTTAATCCCTTATAAGAGAAGAAGCCGGCAACTTGCCGGCTTCAGAGGGGAGTATATTGTAATATTCATCAAATGATTTAGGGAGGGTTCATTTGATGGTTTTATACTACCAATGGTTTGTGAAGATTCTGTGTACACTTTCTTAAAATAATCTTAAGATTCTATAAATCGATGTTAAGAATTTTCCCTTCCGTAATTCCATTTTCATTGAAACAATCCACACGAAGATAATAAGAACCGTGCTTTTTCAGCGCCCCGATGTGGCAATGGGCTTCATAGGTTAAGTAACTGTGATAGAGCTTCCCCGGTGCATAGCCCCAGAGGACGTTGTAGCCTACCGCATCCGGTGAAGACATGGTAACCTCCAAATCCATATCCCCTGCTGCTGTAACCTCAGCCGTTGCCTGCTGCGGCAGTTCTCCCCCGCCAATTCCAAAGACACGTAGTCCGCTGACACTTGGGCGCTGGTGAAACGGCAATTGCATCTGGGATAGCCGCAGATAACGTATCTTGCGTCCTGCTTCCATTGGAAGGAAGTCATGGCTGTAGTCTGTGGTGACCTGACGCTGGTCCCAGAGCACATCGTAATGTACTCCGTCACAAGATGCTTCCAACAAAAACCGGGTATAGATCGGTTCATCGATGATCCGTCGCTCTTTTCCCTCCGGAACGGTCTGTAAGGCTTCCGGAAGATGCACATCACCATCCGCGAAGTTCACCTGAATTCCATGAACGTCGAAAAGCTCTCCCAAGTCTAGGATAAGAGCAGGATTGGTATCCACTTCCGCCATCCAACAGGTGCGGACATTTTCATCCACGGCATGGACAGCTTCATGTCCCACCGCCTCAGAAGTTGCTGCCACGTGCTTCCCATAGCTTAACAACATCCACTCCGGTCCTGCCCAAGGATCCTCTATTTTTCCCGTCACCCGGCGCGGCCAGTCTCCGTATCGCTGATTACAGAACAGCTCTCCGTCTGCATCCACACCTGCCGGCCATAAGCCTACCCGGCGTTCAAACATATGATTCACGCTGATACGCATGGTAGAGGCATGCCAGAGATTGCCGGCCGCATCGGTAACAGTGGAGCCATGCCCCGCTCCCGGCAGGAAGCTGCCCGGATGTAAGGAATAGGGATTGTTCTTCGCCGGAACAAAGGGCCCAAGGGGCGCATCCCCTACATAAACACCGTCACAATAGGTATTAAACTCCGTCCCCGGCGCCGCATACTGCAGATAATAACGTCCCTCAAACTTATCCATCCAGGCCCCTTCAATATAAGGCATGGAACTAAAGGTAGCCTCCCCGTATCTTCCGTTATCTTCGCCAACACGCTCGTATCCTTTTTCCGAAGGGTCTCCGTAGATGAGCCCTACCGGCTCCCCCAGAGGCTCCATGGTATCCGGATTCAGCTCCACACCATACAGCGGCTTGTCGTTGGCGCACCCCCAGTAAAAATACAGTCGTCCGTCATCATCTACGAAGAGATTCGGGTCCCAGAAGGGGAAGGTCCCCGGGATTTCCTCGTAAGGTCCATGCAAAATATCCTTGGTTCGATAGAAGTTACAGGGATGGGCGTTATTGGAAGCGCTTAGATACACATAGTCCCCCACGACTCTGGCATCCGGCGCATAATCATAGAGCGGAAGGACCTCCGGAAGACGATGGTATTCCCATGTGACCAAATCCACAGATGTGTAGACCCCTAAGGTCATGGATGCAAACAGATAATACTGTCCATGGAATTCGATGACGGTCGGATCCGCCGCCTCCCGACTGACGGTAAATTCCTCCTTAGTTGAATCAGGAATCACCTGGTAACGGTATTCCAAACGAAGTGGATTACAATAAAAATTCATATTTCCCCCTTTTGTATACAAGTCACACTGTGTGACTTTATGCATTTTGCGGTTTCGCGTATATCCAGATTTGTGCACATTGTTAAAAATGTTGACATTTGTCAGTTTTTTATCGCATTGTACTTAAATAAATACTATAATAAAAATGCATAAAAACAAAGGATTTAAGGTATTTTTATTACATGGATGCTTATGACTACAGTAAATCCGGCGAATTACTTGAAGTACAAATTAATTTAGCCACTTTGCGATTTGCTTTTCAACCAATTTTCGACATCAAATCCGGTGACGTGTTCGGTTATGAAGCCTTGATGCGTCCCGGCAAACACACTCCGGCTGAGGTGATTCGTTCTTACGCGAAGGCCGATATGTTGGACTACATTGAGGGGATAACTTACTATTATGCGTCCAAGTCGTTCTTTGAGACCGGCTTAGATGGCAATCTGTTCTTAAACACTTTCCCCGGAGCCTGTATGTCCATCGATATGGCAGCGAAGACGTTTGCTACCTTTGGTAACAAGTTGCGCGATCGTCTCTATATTGAGGTGCTCGAGTATACCACCCTGAATCCTTTTGCCTGGAATATTAAGCGTCGCTCCATGGAGTCTGTAGGCCTGAAGCCACGCTATGTCATCGATGATTTCGGCACCGGAGCCAACATCGATTTGAATTGCATCCGTGAATACCATCCGGACATCGTCAAAATCGACCGTAAATACATTGCTCACATTGACACCAACCCGCGGAACCAGGGTATGGTGGACGCAATGATTACCTATATGCACAGCGCAGGCATCAAGGTGCTTGCGGAAGGTGTAGAGACGGAGGCGGAATTCCGCTATCTGATGCACCGGGATGTAGATTACATGCAGGGCTTCTATCTTGGCAAGCCAATCATCTACGGACAAAGATAAAACAAGGCACCCAGGAAATGGGTGCCTTTTGTTATACATATAATTCTTTTTTGCGGGCAATCATCTCATCCACACGGGCGATGTATTGTTCCACATCCTTCACGTTCTCACAACGCTCCACCTTCTTATCCGTTGCAATGCTGCCATCCGGGTTGCGAAGAATCTTCTTGCAGGCACTGCCGGCACCAAGGGCCACAATGTCTTCCTGCTCTTCCATAATCAGGATATTATAGATGCCTTCATCTCCCTCTCTGGCGAAGCCAATGTTCTCTAAGTTACCGGAAATCTGCTTCTGACGATAGAGATAGTACGGCTCCATGCCCATGCGACGTGCCGATGCCATGACTTCATCCATAATGTTATGATCGGCAGACTGCAGGATATTCTCGTACTTTTCCCACTCGATATTCAATCTGGCGGAACGCTTAATCGCCAAGGAATGTACCGTCAGGTTATCCGGCTTCATAGCCTCAATCTGAGCCAAGGTATCCCGGACGTCTTCGATAGATTCTCCCGGAAGTCCCACGATAAGGTCCATATTGATTAAGAAGCCCTTGCCACCTGCTGCAATATCCTCATCCGAGAGGCGTCTTGCTAAGGCATAAGTCCCCTGAATCTGTTCTACCGTATGGAAGCGGCCGATAAGATCTAGAGTCTTTTGCTGCATGGTCTGTGGGTTGATGGAAATACGGCCCACATGATGCTTCAAAAGCACCCGAAGCTTCTCTTCCGTAATGGAATCCGGCCGGCCCGCCTCTACGGTAAACTCCCTTAAGTGGGACAAGTCCACATGCTCTTCCAATGCGCTGATAATCTCATCCAAAGCCTCTGCGGATACAGAGGTTGGAGTTCCGCCGCCGAAGTACACCGTATCTAAGGTCTTATCTGCAAAGTGCTCTCCTACGAAGGCAATTTCCTTTTTGACTGCCGCAACATAGTCCTGCACCATATTGCGATAGAGCCCAATTGGGTAGGAAGAAAAAGAGCAATACAGGCAGATGCTCGGGCAAAAGGGAATGCCGATATAGAGGCTGTACTTCCCCTTAGAATCTCCGATGATGCGAAGTTCCCGCTCTGCAATATCACAGGATAATTGGATTTTCTCCTCGACCGTCAGATAGGTCTGTCGCATGTAGGAAGCCACATCTTCTCTGGATTCTCCCGCCTGTAACTTCTTCAGAGCAATCTTGGTCGGGCGAATGCCGGTTAAGGTTCCCCATGGAAGTTCCTTATCCAATCGCTGGGATAAAATGTTGTAAATCAAACGTTTTAATCGGTTCTTGGTATCGCTGCGATCCGACGGATCAATCTCCAGGCTGCCCTGCTTGGTTCCGTCCATATAGAAGCCAATGGCATCCCTTCCCACATGAAGACCGATGCAATCCTCTCCGGCAGACCAGGCCGCCATGTCGGCTTCGTCGCAAGGCTCTTCCCAGGCCGGAACCACCTTGGGCTTCTCACCGGGATAGAAGGCCTGGACCAATCCGTAGGCATCATATAAAAAACTTTCGTTATTAATTCGTAACTGAATCATAGGTATCCTCTATGGAATTCTTTTTCAAAAATCCTATATAAAACTGGCTGAACACAATGGTACTTAAGGTCCAGGTCAACGGATGGATGAAATAGATAATATCCGTGTAATGGAAGCCCTTCAGGCACACCTCCAAGATGGCCACACGAAGGATGCACCAGCATGCCAGCATCACCATCATCGGCACGATGGAACGACCGGCGCCACGCATTACTGCGGAAATGGCATGGGAGAAAGCCAGCATAAAATAGAACATAACCGTGTATCTGGACTTCATGGTTCCAATGGCAATGACTTCCGATGTCCGGTCAAAGGCCGCAATAAAGGCCGGCGCAAATGCGAAGATCACAACACCAATCAACTCCGCACAGATACAGCAGATACGCACTCCAAACCGTGCACCGTCTGCCGCACGTTTCTTCTCACCGGCACCTAAGTTCTGGCCGATATAGGTGGTAATTGCCATAGTAAAGCTGGTAATCGGAAGGAACGCAAAGCCCTCAATCTTGGCATAGGTTCCCATTCCACTCATCATGGCCGGTCCCAAGGAATTGATACTGGACTGAATCAATACGTTGGAGATGGCAATGATGGAGTTCTGTAAGCCGGAGGGTACACCGTTGTAGAGGATACGACGAAGGCTTCCGCCGTCAATCCGTACCTCCCGCAAATCCACCGCAACTTCTCCACCTTGGAAAATCAACCGACGCATACACAGCATAGCCGATAATAGAGAAGAAATGGCCGTTGCAAGACCCGCTGCCCCGGCACCCATGCCAAGGCCCATAATAAACACCAAATCCAGCACCACATTGGTAACAGAGGAAACAATCAAGAAATACAGCGGATGCTTGGAATCTCCCGAAGCCTGCAGAATACCAACGCAGGTATTGTACATAACCACACCGATGGCGCCATAAAAGAAATTACGGAAATACGCCACGGAATCCGGCATTACCGCTTCCGGTGTATGCATCATACGAAGCATCCACGGAGTTGCAAGCACTCCGAAAATCATTAAGAACAGTCCCGCCATAAGACCGATGGCAATGGTGGTATGGACCGCCTTTCTGGTGCGCTCTAACTCTCTTGCTCCAAGGAAATGGGCAATGACCACGCCGGCGCCGGCAGATACACCCTGGAAGAATCCAATCATAAGGAAAATTAAATTTCCTGCGGAAGAAACCGCTGCCAAAGCGTTACTTCCCAGGAAATTCCCTACGATCAGTGAATCCGCCGTGTTATATAGTTGTTGAAAGAAATTACCCAGCATCAGCGGCAGCGCAAAGGAAATGATGCGCTTCGCCGGTGAACCGGTAATCATTAAATTTTTATTTTGCATGAAACTCTCTTTATACTAAAAATGGATTGTACTTCTTCTCGTCGCCAATGGTGGTTGGCTCATTGTGTCCCGGCAAGACATAGGTCTTATCCGGCAGAACGAATAACTGTTCCCGTACTCCCCTCACTAAATCGGACATGCTTCCCTCCGGAAAATCCGTCCGTCCCACCGACTGGCAGAACAAAGAATCCCCGGAAAAAACGATGCCTTCCTCGGCACAGTAGAAACAACATCCACCCGGCGTATGGCCCGGTGTAAACAACACTTCTACATGGAATCCCGCCAAATCAATGGTCTCGTGGTCCTGCAAATACACATCCGCATGGTAACTCTTGGCATGGAAATTCATATCCCCGGACAGATTCAACCGCGGATCCTCTAAGGTCCGCTGCTCCCCTTCGTAGGCATATGCCAAAAGGGCATACTCCGACAGCTCCTCTTTTAAATCGTCCACTGCATCCGCGTGGTCAAAATGTCCGTGGGTTAGTAGAATACCCACCGGCTCATATTTTTTCTCACGAATCAGCGCCGCTAACTGCTTCGCTGCAGAACCGGGATCAACGATAATCACCTGGTTGGTGGTGTTGTTAATTAAGAAGTAACAGTTGGTCTGTACCGGACCCACCACATAGGTCTCAATGGAAAAATCTACCATAACATCTCCTTGCCAAACGAAAGATTAAGCGCCCTAATAACCTAGGACGCTTAGCCTGTGGAACGTTCAATGTCGATAACACTCTCTACCTGGCGAATCTTCTCTGCCAGAGAATCCAGCTCCCCACGACTCTTCACGCCGAAGGAAACATCGATGGTTGCGATGCCCTGCTTGCTGGTGCGGGAATGAATGGATTGAATGTCAATGTTGCGCTCTGTAAAAATCTTGGAAATATCTACCAGCAAACCGGTACGGTTGTTGCCGTAGATATGAATCTCTGCTGCAAAAAGAGAACCGCTCTTCTGGTCCAAGAATTCCGGCTGCCACTCCGCCTCAATGAGACGCGGCTTCTCGAATTCCGGTAAATTGATGATGTTGATACAGTCGGTTCGGTGGATGGAAACACCACGACCACGTGTTACAAATCCAACAATTTCGTCTCCCGGTACCGGGTTACAGCACTTGGAGAAACGAACGGAAATATCATACAAGCCCTTTACCACAATACCGTGCTTGGACTTGATGGCACGCTGCGGATGGTCCTTGTTCACCTCTGCATCGCCGTCACGTAGGATATCCTCATCCGTCAACTGGATTGGATGGTCCTTCCGGTAAGCGTCATACATACGGTTGATGACGACGCCTTCCTTCAGGCTGCCCTGTCCGACTGCCGCCAGCAGGTTCTCCCAATCATGGAAACCATACTTGCGGATCACCACGTTCTGATATTCGCTTTTATTAATCTCACCTAAGGAAATACCCTTGTTCTTCGCAGACTCGATAAGTAGTTCCCGTCCACGGTTCACATTGTCTTCCTTGCTGATGCTTCGGAACCACTGATTGATCTTGTTCTTCGCCTGGGTAGACTTCACAATCTTCAACCAGTCACGACTCGGTCCCTTGGAATTCTGAGAGGTGATAATGTCGATACGATCACCGTTCTGAATCACGTAATCAATCGGTACTAATCGACCGTTGACCTTGGCCCCTACCATCTTGTTACCTACAGCGGAATGGATGCTATAGGCAAAATCAATCGGCGTGGAACCGTTCGGCAGGTTCTTCACATCACCGGTTGGGGTGAAGCAAAATACCGTGTCACCAAAGAGGTTCAAATCATCCTTCAAGAGGCTGACGAATTCCTTGTTGTCGGACATGTCCCGCTGCCACTCTAAAATCTGTCTTAACCAGCTTAACTTGGCTTCCTCACCGGATACGGTAGAACCTTCGCCGCCTTCCTTGTACTTCCAGTGTGCCGCGATACCATACTCAGAGGTACGATGCATCTCGTAGGTACGAATCTGAATCTCAAACGGCATACCGGTCGGTCCGATCAGCGTCGTATGTAAGGACTGGTACATGTTCGGCTTCGGCATGGCAATATAGTCCTTGAAACGTCCCGGAATCGGGGTATACATCTCATGGATAACGCCAAGAGCTGCATAACAGTCCTTCACGTCTTTTACAATGATACGAATGGCAAACAAATCATAGATCTGGTCCAGGGTCTTATGCTGGTTCACCATCTTCTTATAAATACTGAAGAAATGCTTCGCACGGCCGTAGATATCTGCCTCAATACCGGCAGCCTCAATGTGTTCCCGAACCTCATCCACCAGCTGAGATACATAGGTCTCACGCTGTTCCTTGCGCTGTGCAATCTTCTCTACCAGATCGTAATACGCATCCGGCTCCAAATATTTCAGGGATAAATCGTCCAGCTCAATCTTCACACGGGAAATACCGAGACGCTGTGCCAGAGGAGCATAAATCTCCATGGTCTCCCTAGCCTTCTCAATCTGCTTCTCCGGGCGCATGTATTTTAACGTACGCATATTGTGCAGACGATCCGCTAACTTAATAATAATGACACGGATATCCTTAGCCATGGCAAGGAACATCTTACGCAGGTTCTCTGCCTGGATTTCTACCTTGTCCGCATCGTAGGACAGCTGTCCCAACTTGGTAACGCCATCGACCAACAGCGCCACTTCTTCGGAGAACTCTTCCGCAATCTCCTCGCGGCTCATAACCGTATCCTCCACAACGTCATGGAGCAAACCGGCAACGATAGTCTCCTTGTCCATCTCTAAGTCTGCCAAAATAATGGCAACGCACAACGGATGGATAATATATGGTTCCCCGGACTTACGCACCTGGTCCTTGTGCGCTTCCTTGGCAACCTGATAGGCCTTCTCAATCATAGACAAGTCATCACTTGGGTGATACTTGCGGATACGCTCCACCAACTCCCGGTGCAGCTCTTCCTCGTCTACGAAATCCTGAGTGGAGATAACCGAACGGTTCGGCTTACTGATCTTCGCTTCCAGTTGTTCAAATTCTTTGGATGATAAATCTGCCATAAGCCGCCTCCTTTCTCATTCTTTCATATAAATAGCCCTAGTTTTCGAATTTGCACTAATTATAATAATTTCATTGTGCAAAATCAATAACCTTTGGACCAAACATCCTCGTCATTTTCCCCGTTAGTGTCTACCTTTGTAAAGCCCAGGCGCTCCATCAACCGCACCGATGCTATATTTTCCGGATGTACACGGCAAATAACCCTTGTTTTCTCTAGGTTCTCAAAGGCATACTGCAGGATTGCCTCACATAGCTCCGTGGCATATCCCATTCTCTGATGGTTCCGTCCAATCACATAGCCCATCTCCACCGTATCCTCCGGCCATTCTTCCTTGCTCTCCACTCCGGCGCGACCAATCAGCTCACCGGTTTCCTTATCAAATGCCAGCCACATGCCATAACCGTAGAATCCGTAGATATACTGAATATAATTCTTCTGGTAAGTAAGTTCTTCCTCATAGGAAAACAACGGCTCGATATACTCCGTCACCCCGTCGTACAAAGCGAACAAATCCGGCAGGTCCGATAGGGCCAGCTCCCGCACCTGTAGCCGCTTCGTCTCCAGAATCTCCATAGGGATCCCGTAAAAGCGATGATGTACCCTGGTCAGATAAGCATCATCAATGCCCTCCAAATCCAGTAAGATTTCCTCACAGTGAAGCCCTGCATCCTCCGGGTCATAGCCGATAACCGGAACATTTTTCGCCAAGCAATCATCGATGTCCGCCTGGTTGTCGCAGACCCATACCTCGATGTCCGGCTCCACAAGATAGCGTTGTTTCATGACATTCTCCGAAAAAAGTATGACTCGGAGTCCAATGGTTTCCGAGTCATATCGTCTTATCTCTTAGGGTGATAGATGCGAATGGTATCGTCCTCCCAATTCTCCGGCAGGTCGATTTCACCCTCAAATACCGTTGTTGCCGGCCCGGTCATATAGACCTCCTCGGCATCCCGGTCGTATTCAATCAGTAGGTTGCCACCGCGCAATTGCAGTTCCACCTTGTTGTCGGTATATCCGTTCAATACGGCTGCTACCGCTGTAGCACATGCTCCGGTTCCGCAGGCTAATGTCTCGCCGCTTCCTCGCTCCCAGACACGCATTCGAATATGTTGCTTATCCAACAGATTACAGAACTCGGTATTGGTGCGCTTCGGGAAGATTACATGGTTCTCGAACTTCGGTCCCAACTCTTCCAAATCCAGCTGACGCACATCTTCATCCATAAAAATCACGCAATGTGGATTGCCCATGGATACACAGGTCACCTGATAAATGGTACCATCAATCTCCATCGGCTCATCAATCATGGTCTCCTCCGGGAATGTCACCGGTACCTTGGCTGCATGAAGCTCCGGACGTCCCATATTCACGCGAACGGAAGCTACCTTGCCGTTCTCTACATGAAGCTCTAACGTCTTAATACCGGCCAACGTCTCAATGGTGACCGTCGTCTTATCCGTCAAGCCATGGTCATACACATACTTGCCCACGCAGCGAATGCCGTTGCCACACATCTCACTGCGGCTACCGTCTGCATTGTACATTGCCATCTCAAAATCAGCGACCTTGGATGGATTGATGAGAATCAGTCCGTCCGAACCGATGCCGAAATGCCGGTCACTGACAAAAATAGAAGCCTGTTCCGGATTTGGAAGCGCCTCCTTGGTACAGTCCACATACACATAATCATTGCCACAACCCTGCATCTTCGTAAACTTCATCCGTATCACCTCGTCTTCTTATTCGTAGAAAAAAGTTCGAACCGTTTCATAATTCAGTGTACCGCCAAACAAATCCAACGCACTACCAATGGTAAGGTTGATTTTGCCCCGGCCGATATGCTTCATGCCTAAGATATCATCATAACTTCCAACGCCACCGGCATAGGTTACCGGTATTCCGTCGTACTCTGCCAGAATAGCAACCAACTCCTCATCGATTCCGGACTTCTGGCCTTCCACGTCTGCTGCATGAATTAAGAATTCATCACAGTACTGACTCAACTGTTCTAAGAGCTCCACCGTTACCTGCTCGTGGGTAAAATTCTGCCAACGGTCCGTTACAATATAGTAATTGGCGTGACGCTTCTTGCAGCTAAGGTCCAGAACAATATGTTCCTTGCCAACCGCTGCCACCAGCTTCTCCAAATTCTCATAGAGAATCTCTCCATCACGGAATACATAGGATGTCACAATCACATGGCTGGCACCTGCCTCTAAGAATTCCGCTGCGTTCTCCGCGGTAATTCCGCCGCCTACCTGCAGTCCCTTCGGAAATGCACGTAGTGCTGCCAGCGCCTGTGTCTTCGTCGCCTCATAATATGGCGAATCCGACTTGTTCAGAAGAATCACATGTCCTCCGTACAAGCCCTCTTCCTGATAGAATTTTGCGAAGAAATCCGCCCCCTTCTCGGAGACGAAGTTCTCCGCGGCCGCGTCGCCCTCATCTTCCAACGTAGCGCCTACGATCTGCTTGACCTTCCCATTGTGAATATCAATACACGGTCGAAATTCCATAAAAACCCCTTTGTCCTTTTATTCGTCTACAGAGTAGTTCGGTGCTTCCTTGGTGATATGGATATCGTGTGGATGTGACTCCTTCAAAGAAGCTGCGGAGATCTTAACGAACTTCGCACGCTCATGCAACTCTTCGATGGTTGGGCATCCGCAGTATCCCATACCGGAGCGGATACCACCGATGAGCTGGAATACAACATCTTCCAAGGAACCCTTGTAAGCAACACGGCCTTCGACACCTTCCGGAACCAGCTTCTTCGCACCTTCCTGGAAGTAACGATCCTTAGAACCGTTCTCCATAGCTGCGATAGAGCCCATTCCACGGTAAACCTTGTACTTACGTCCCTGATATAATTCATAATCGCCAGGAGCCTCATCGCATCCTGCGAACATACTTCCCATCATGCAGACATTTCCGCCGGCAGCAAGTGCCTTGGTCATGTCTCCGGAGTACTTGATACCGCCGTCAGCGATTACCGGAATACCGTACTCCTTGGCTACATTGTAGCAGTCAATGATTGCAGTAATCTGAGGAACACCGATACCTGCAACTACACGGGTGGTACAAATAGAACCAGGTCCGATACCAACCTTAACAGCGTCTGCACCAGCTTCGATCAGGGCACGTGCAGCTTCGCCGGTAGCAATGTTACCTGCGATAACCTGAAGATCCGGATATGCAGCCTTTACCTTCTTCACTGCCTCGATGATGTTCTTGGAATGTCCGTGTGCGGAATCCAATACGATAACATCAACCTTCGCTTTTACGAGAGCCTCTACACGCTCCATCATGTTGCCGGTAATACCTACGCCGGCACCGCAGAGAAGACGTCCCTGCTCATCCTTAGCAGAAAGTGGGTACTTAATCTGCTTCTCAATATCTTTAATGGTAATTAAACCACGCAAATTACCTTCGCTATCTACGATTGGAAGCTTCTCCTTACGTGCCTGACCAAGGATCTTCTTCGCCTCTTCCAGAGTAATTCCTACCGGAGCGGTAATTAAGTTCTCGGAAGTCATTACTTCTTTGATTTTGCGGGTATAATCTTCTTCGAATTTTAAGTCACGATTGGTGATGATACCGACTAACTTACCGTTCTCAGTAATCGGTACACCGGAGATACGGAACTTACCCATGAGGTTATCTGCATCCTGAAGGGTGTGCTCCGGAGAAAGAGAAAACGGATCTGTGATAACGCCGTTCTCGGAACGCTTAACCTTGTCAACCTCTTCTGCCTGTGCTTCGATTGACATGTTCTTGTGAATAATACCAATGCCGCCCTGACGTGCCATTGCAATTGCCATACGATGCTCGGTAACCGTATCCATTGCAGCACTCATCATTGGGATGTTCAGATGTATTTTCTTCGTTAACTGGGTACCAAGGTCGATCATATTCGGAGTTACCTCAGAATACTGCGGAACCAGTAAAACGTCATCAAATGTAATTCCATCGCCAATAAAACTTGCCATGTTTTCCTCACTTTCTTCTACAAAGACTTTACAATATTTAATTAAGAAGTTTAGCAAAAAAAGTGTATGCCGTCAACGGACAGCACACACTTTTTACAGATGCTCATATTACAACATGTGGGCACGAAGCTCTTCTCCTGACAACGGAGACAACTGTGCAGGAGCAACGTCAAATACAGTGCGTCCGCCGGTCTGTCCGGCAGCAGCCATACGTGCAACGGCTCTTGCATATGCAACCAATACAGCACCGGTAAACTCCGGATTGGAGTCTAAGTTCAGGCTGTACTCTACAACGTGCTTGGTTCCCTCAGATGAGGTACCGGTATAGATCACAGAACCACCATGTGGCAAACCACTGTGGTCACGCTTCATCTCCTCCTCAGAGATAAAATGTACGGTGGTATCGTAATCGGAGAAATAGTTCGGCATGGTCTTAATCTCGTTCTCAATACGAGCAAGATCAGCACCTTCCTCAGCTACAACGAAGCACTCACGGGTATGCTTCTCGCGGGTAGTAAGCTCCGGATTCTCACCGGCACGAACGCGCTCTAATGCAGCCGGTACCGGAATGGTATACTGGCGAGCGTCCTTCACGCCGTCAATACGACGAACCGCATCGGAGTGTCCCTGGCTTACGCCCTTGCCCCAGAATGTGTATGCCTGGCCATCCGGAAGGATGCTTGCTGCATATACACGGTTCAAAGAGAACATTCCCGGATCCCATCCACAGGAAATCAAGCCGATATGACCGGACTCCTTGGCTGCCTTATCTACATTGGCAAAATGGGTTGGAATGTTGGCATGGGTATCAAAAGAATCAATGACATTGTACATAGCCGCATACTTCGGAGTCATCTCCGGAAGGTCGGTTGCACTACCGCCACAAATAATCAATACATCAATATCTTCCTTACCGGTATCCAAATCAGCGGTGGACTTCACTGCTGCAGATGGAGTAGCGATGGTAAGGGTGCTTGGATCACGTCTGGTGTATACTGCTACCAGTTCCATATCCTCGCTTTTCTTAATAGCCGCCTCAACTCCGCGACCTAAGTTACCGTAACCTAAAATTCCTACTTTCATCTTTTTCCTTCCTTACAACTAACTACTAACAGAAACAAAAAAATTTTAGCACATTCTGTTAGGCGATACAAATTAAAATCAGTCGTGCTCTTCGTAGTCCTCGTAGCCCCGGAAGAAGCTAGCTGCAATATCGAAGATAATCCAGATGCCTCCGATAACGGTGGTAGACAGGAAGATCTTCAACAGACTGATAAACAGAATATGAAGGGTCAGGCCGCCATTGGTGAAATAATAATAAATCCAATACAACGGACGGACAAACATCCAGTAACCTCCAATATAAAGAGCCAGCAGGGAGCCTACCGTACTAAGAATCGCTGCAATTACACGTTGAACAACTTTGGTCATACTTCTCCCTCCTTCCTACCAGAATACATAGAAGCCAACGGCTCCTAAAATCAGTCCAAACAATGCTCCGGCAATTACGTCCTTCGGAAAATGCACACCACCGAAGACACGCAGAATCGATAGGATAACACCCAAAAGCGCCATCACCATCGCCATAGACAAGTCATACTGCAAGAACGCCATGGCAATCAAAAAGATGGAGCATACATGACGGCTTGGGAAGCTCTTACCGAAAGTCTCCTTGTGGATAATCGGCTCGAACTCATACACCTCGTAAGGGCGCTTCCAATTCAGCATTCCACGGACCATGGTACAGATGATAAATCCCACGGCCGGAACCACGGTACAGCGCACCAAAAGGGGACTCTTGGTGCGGAACAGAATGTATAAAAATCCTGCATATCCCAACGCGGTCAGCAAGGTGATCAGCTTGTCCAACAGGGGAACAATCACACGGATGACCGGATTGCTGCCCATAAAAGAAATAATATTACGATACTCTTCGCCTGATACTTTCATCGATATTCCTCCGGCATGCCTGTGTTTTTACCGTCCTCAAACAGCGACGCCATGGTCTCATCCCACTCATCCGGATGGGGCTCATAGCGATGTATTCTCGATAGAAGGAACTCTTCCGCCGGATTCTTCGGTGTGTATCCCTTCATTGCTTCCAACGCAATCCGCTTCACTTCGTCGGAATGCATCTGCCCGTTCACTTCCATAGGAAGAAACGTCGTTAAAATTCCAATGGCATAGTAAAATTCATAATCCCCCACAATCACCGACAACTGCTGTCGAATCTTGCGGTCAATACTCTGTCTGGCCAGAATCGGTACCATAGTCTATGCTCCTTTTCATCCATATAAAAACGTCTCAGGAACACTATCCTGAGACGTTATAAAAAACATTACTTATTCTCTGTTGCGCCTGTGGTTGACATCATTCAATTACACACTTTTTATACACTTTTCCACATCTTCTGTCAACCGACCGAAGAACAGCTCTTCCACGTGTGCACGCTCTTCATGGAGCGCGAATGCCATCTCCTCAAACAACTTCTTGCCGGCTACTGCCATGACCTTCTCATCGGAAGACATTACCTTCTTGCCGGCAGCAATACGACGCTGCTTACGAATATATACGGTCTTCACTACGGTAGCCAAAACCGTCGGATCAAATTGGTTCATCATGTCGCGGAATAATTCAGTACGAACCTTATTGTTGTCCTCTTCAACAATCTCCAAATCCGGAACTGCCTCAATCAGTTCCTCCATGTCAGCCTTACTGCTTACGTCTCGAATGCGCTGTGCCTGATCCACCGGGGTGAAAATACGGCTGCCGGTCTGAAAGATCGGTGTCATAAGGTAATACAGCTTCTCTGAACCCTTACCCTGCAATGCCATCTCAGAAATGTCCGTAATTTGGCACACACCACTCGTATCGTGCATGACATAGTCGCCTACTGCATATTTTGTTTTCAAAAAATCACCTAATCCTTCTTAGGATTCGAAAATCCTACACTACTACACTTAATCTTCTTCTGTCCGTTTTCCGCGCTCTCTTATTATAGCAACTTTTTTCGATTTTGGTAAGTGATAATCTGAAAAAAAAATGCCGAAAACCCTTTATTTTACTAGTGTTGCGACAGTTTGCATTTGTCGAAATTTTCCAAAAACGAATCGCACAACATCTTGTAGTTTTAAAATTTTGTACGCACAAGGCGGACACAATTCCACACCTGTGGGATTACAATTCATACAAAATTTGACAATCCCAGTACCGGCGTGGGCTGCGCCCGCCTGATTTTTTACAAAATATATGGACAGTCCGTGGTAAAATCCACGACATGTTGATTACTGTAAGCGTTCCGTCAGAGTTACCTGTACCGTTGCTTCGGCGTAATTATTGTTTGCCTGGCAAAGAGTAACCGTCACGGTATCTCCAGGCTTGAAGTCTGCTAAGAACTTCTGCATATCGGTCATAGAAGTAATCTTGGTGTTATTAATCTTAGTGATGACATCACCCTTCTGGATACCGGCGTTCTTCGCACCACCTCCGTCAATGACAGAAGATACATACACACCCTGTGGGATGTTATATGCAACAGCCTGGCTTCTGGAGATATCGATACCATAGATACCGATATAGCCGCCCTGCTCGATTGCTTCTTCTCCATCCTTCTGTGGGCGTTCGGTTACTTCACCGGAGTTCATCAGCTGGGTAATAATCTCAGAAGCATCGGTAATCGGAATGGCATATCCCATACCTTCTACGTCGGTATCGGAATACTTGGCAGATACGATACCAATGAGCTCACCGTTCATGTTCAACAGTGCTCCACCGGAGTTACCCGGGTTTACGGCTGCATCGGTCTGTACCAGCTTGTTGGTGTAGGTCTCACCGGTTGTGTCATTACTTAATGTTACCTCGCGTCCTAAGGCACTGATCATACCACCGGTAACAGACTGGCCATATCCAAGGGCATTACCGATAACAACACAAGCTTCACCAACCTTTAAGTCATCGCTGGAACCAATGGTTGCCACCTTAATAGCAGATAAGGTATCTGCACTAATGTCGGAAATCTTTACTTTAACAACGGCAAGATCCGTCTCGACATCGGTTCCCTGTACCTCAGCGGTAACTGCGGTATCATCACAGAAGGTAATGGTTAAGGACTTGGTGCCTTCTACTACGTGGTTATTGGTTGCAATATAGAGATAATCATCATCCTGGCTGATAATCACACCGCTTCCGGCGCTCTCGGCCTCATACTGGCCAACACCGAAGAAGTTCCGGTACTCTACAAGAGAGATGTTGGTTACCGCTACGATGGATGGCATCACATTCTCTGCAATATCGGATACATCCGTAACGGTGGTAGCGGTAGATACCTTGGTGGAATCCACGGTTCCGTCGGACTTGGAAAGGCTGGTTCCGCTACTCTTTGTTGTCGTCTTCTCTTCCTTCTCCGCTACCACAGCACTCTCCTCGGTGCCAAGTGCGCGATTGGCAATATATCCGGTTCCCTGGAAAACACCTCCGGCCACCAAACCAAATACGGCTGCAATGGCTGCGGTCTTACCCAATGTCTTTAAAAACTTATGCTCTTTCTTTGGCTTCTTCGCCTTCGGTGGTTCCGGTTCATATGGCGGTACGCCGTATCCGCCATCGTTCTGCTGATATTCATAATACTGATAGTTGCTCATGTCGGTCACTCCTTTTCTAAAAAAGATAGAATAAAAAATACCTTGTAAACTCTTATCTCATTACGAGATACAGTCTACAAGGTATTTGTGTTCATTCTGTGAAAAAGTTATGTTCGTTTTATGAATTAGAATCCATAATCCAATGCATCACCTTCATGGAATCCGGTACCGCTCTCAATCCGATCACTGATGTTCACTACGGTAGAAGATGCATTGTGGTCTTCCTCGCCGAAGAGGTTGTAGTACAACTTGGCTACATTGCTCTCCAAAGTACATGGAGTTACACAGCTGCCCCAGCCATCCAAAGTCTCACTACGCTTATCGTATGGGAATCCTTCGGACTGTACCAACTGGTAGCTTGCCAAATCCTTGGCATATCCAAGCATATCGGTATTGGACATGCTGGTAGAAATCTCAGGGAATACATCATTGATGATGTTATTCAACTCGATTGGGTTGGCCTTCTTCGCCTTCTCAACGATCAGGTTAATAACCTCACGCTGACGGGATGCACGATGGAAATCTCCACCGTCGGTATAACGTACACGGCAGTATGCAAGAACCTGTACACCGTCTAAGGTCTGGGTTCCTCCGGATACCGTCTTGGTGCTTCCGGACTTTCTTCCGATGGATTCCTCGATGAACGGAATGTAAGCCAAGTTCATAATCTCAGCCTCTTCATCGGTAATGGTCATCTCCAAACCGCCCAAATCGTCAACTACGTCAACCAATGCCTTGAAGTCCACAGCCACGTAATCCTTAATGTTCAAATCCAGGTTACGATTCAACATGGAGATTGCTGCCTCCGGACCACCGTTACTATAGGCTGCGTTACACTTCTTAATACGATCGTCACCGATATCTAATAAAGTGTCGCGGAATACGGAAGTCAACTTCACTTCCTTGGTATCCATATTAACGCTACAAATAATGATGGTATCAGAGTTACCGGACTCATATACGCCCATCTTACGGTTATCGACACCGAAGAGTGCGAAGTTCTTGTAGCCCTTCAATGCCTCAGTGGAAGCCTCATCCAACTCGTTAACTGCAACGTCTTCTTCGTTGAAGTCCACGTCATGGTTAATCAGGCCCATCTTCAGCCATACATACGCCACTAATAACAACAGCAACAGAACAATAATCTCAACGATTAAGATAATTCTTCTACGCTTCTTACGCTGTGCCTTCTTGGAAGGACGGCGCTTACCATTGGATGAGGTACGTCTTCTCATCTCCATATCTTCTTCTGTACGCTGTGGTCTGCGCTGCGGCTGACCACTGGAGCGACGTACACGCTCATCACCATATCGATTGGATGTTGCCATACTCAAAACCTCTGTAATTTTTTTGTAACAAACTTCTTTAAATATAAGATAATTTTTGACTCGTGTCAATAGCTGTATGAATTATAATAGTACACTTATGTACCTAGTAAAATACAATCCTAATACAGGAAATAGTTCTCTAATCCCATGGGCAGATTCCGGTTGTAATAAGGGTCTCCCGCCGGTAGAACATCCTTCCATTTTGCCATCAAGTATTCATTGGATGCCTGGTCGTTTAGGGTCCGTGGTTCGCTCTTTCTGGCAGTTACCATAGGAACATAGACCACTCTACGATTGGCCCGTCGTACCTTCAGGCAGAAGTCCAGCATGATATCTCTTCCCGTCAGCTTCGGATCAAATCCGCCTACACCACGATATACCCGCTCGTCAATGAGACAATAATCCGCATCCACCATACTCACATCCCGAGGCAACATCATACGATAATCATAGCCTTCGGAAAAAACGCTCTGGTTGTAACAGGCCGGGTAGGCAATGCCCTGGCGGTCATAGATGTATCCGCAGTTATCCACAAGGAATCCGTTCTTCACAAAACGGACCCCCACCACGCCAACATCCTCCTGGCGCAGATATCCGTAGAGAATGTCCATGGCCTTCCGATTCAAGACTCTGGTCTTCTTGTCCTTGACCAGAATGTACTCCTTCCGATGGTTCCGATAATCACTGCCATCCATGCTTACCCGCCAAAAGCGCATATGGCGGTCCTTATGCACCTTCGCCGGCAGTCCCATCCGAGCCAGATGTGCTTCCGCCACAGTGATATACTCCCGATAAGCCTTCTGGGCTGCTTCTGTCATCTCCTTGGTCATCACCAGATCATCGCCGCTGATGCGAAGATGATACAGGAGTCTTGGAATATGCCGGATGTTCCATTTTTTCTCAACGGCTCTAAGCAACAAATCATAGATGCCTGCCGCATCCAAGGTGGAACGAATGCCACCGCTCTCTAAGTAGAGACTCCGTCGGATGCACAGAAAATCCCCGATGTAATCCACCTGCCGTAACAGCTCAATATTCAAATCCGACTTAAAATGGGGATTGGTGCGGTTCGCTCCCACAAGCTCATCGTGATCGTAATAGACTAGATCCGGATGATGCTTGGAAATCTCCTCCGCCATAGACATAAGCGCATGCTCGTTGATCCGGTCATGCTGTCCCATAAAGACAATATAATCTCCCGTGCCGTGGGAAGCTCCGAGATTGAGTGCATAAGAAAGCCCCCGGCCCTTCTGCAATCTGCGATATTGAATCCGCTCATCCCGTGGAAAGAATTCCGTCACAATGGTAGACACCATCATGTCAGAATTCTCATCGAGAATGATCAGTTCCCATCCCTGGTATGTCTGGGCCAAAACAGAGTCCATACAGTCACGGAAAAATACACCGTTGGTCTCCTTGGCCCAAAGCAATAATGTGAATTTCACATTTTCCATTATTTGGAACCCTTTCCGCTTAAAACCACCCAAACGGTCTTGAACAGAATCTGGATATCCAATCCCACTGTCCAATCCGCAATGTACTGTGTATCCAATGCAACCACTTCTTCGAAGTCCGTAATATCGCTTCGTCCGTTGGTCTGCCACATACCGGTCAATCCCGGCTTGAATCCCAAACGTGCTTTGTGATGATACTCATACTGCTCGAACTCTTCCTCTGTAGGAGGACGGGTTCCTACCAGACTCATATCACCCTTCAATACATTCCAAAACTGCGGGAACTCATCAATGGAGTACTTCCGCATGAAGCGTCCGATTGGAATGATACGAGGATCGTTCTCCATCTTGAACATGTTGCCGGAGATCTCGTTCTGCTGTTTCAAATCTTCTAAGAGCTTGTCCGCACCTACATACATGGAACGGAACTTATAGAAGACGAATCTTCGACCGTTGCGGCCGATGCGCACCGACTTATAGAACACCGGTCCCGGAGACTGTGCCTTAATAATCGGAGCAAAAATCAGGAAGAATACCGCACAAAAAATCATGCCCACGATTCCGCCTACAATATCCAGCGCACGTTTTAAAAACAACTGTCTTGCACTGGCAATGTGCATACTTGTTGTTAAAACAACATAATCACCGAAGTTCTCCATCTTCCGGTTCATCAAGCGCTTATCGGACTTAAACAAACCGATATGCACCGTAATACCAAGCTCAATCAACTCACTGGCCAAGGCCTCGGAGCTCTCTCTGGTATTGGCATTGATGAATACTTCATCGATGACGTTGAGTCGTACATACTCGAAGAAGGATTCTGCGGTAGCCACCACCGGAATTCCTAAGATATCTGCGCCCATCAAATCCTGATCCACAATGACAATTCCACTGACCTTGAAGTCCGTGTACTTGTCCATGGCGATTTCACGGATGCATTCCTCCGCACCGGCAAGTTCCGATACGATAATCATCTGGGCCTTGTTCCGGTCTTTTAACATCCAACGTCGAATCACACGCTTCCACAACACACGGAAGGAATACGCCAAGATAATTGCCATGATGACAAACATGAACAATAACTTACGGGAGTAGATGTTGGACTGCTTCGTTGCATACAAATAGATGAGGATGCCGCCGAACACCGTTACACAGTGATATACCGTTGCCCTAAGCTCCTGGTACTTGTTTCGTCGCAGGATGCCGGTATAAGCCTCCATGAAGAAGACCACAAAGATATCAATCAGTAACAGTAAGAGCGGAATTCGCTCATAAAAATCATTGAAGAACAGCCATCCTCCTTCAAAACGCCAAGCGTATGACAGAATCAGGGCCAGCTCCAATGCAATAATATCCAATAGCGTAAAGTCCAGATGCTTTAGCCAGCTTTTCTTTTCTTCACGGTACATACCAAACCTCCGTTACAGTACCACGCCGTTCTGCTGCAAGAGTTCTCTCGCCGTATCCAAAGAATCCACGCCATGAAGATTCTTAATCGGTGCGAATTCATGCTCTCTTACAACCTCAAATGGAACACAATGCTCCATTAATTTAATCATATCCACCGCCAGGGATTCGAACTTGTATCCGTTCGGAGTCTCCGGCTTCACCAAATTGCCGTTCTCATCGATGTGGTTAATCTTCTTCTCTACCACATGGGTCGGCATCTTCTCATCCATAATGGCTTCCAAACGGGAAACCTTGAAGATGTAATTCAAAATAACACCAAAGCCATATACCAGGTTGCCCTTGGCATCCCGCTCATTGGCCATTTCTTCGCTCAACTCATAGTACTCGACAATCGATGGCTTGCCGTCTTCCCGGCACATAACGCCAACCTTCTCTTCCGGATTGGCCTTGCGAACCACCTTGCTTCCGCAGTCGCCGCCGTGAAGCACCGTAGCTCCGATAAAGACCGGATCAGCAATCTTCTGCAACACATTATCTACTGCGAAAATATTCAGCCACTCTACGCCACGCTTATGGATATCTTCCAACAATCCCGCACGGGCCAAGGAAGAGAACCAACCGCCGTTACCGTTCGGAGAAGTTGCCAGACGACCCGGCTCTTCCATTAACAACTTGCCATTGTAATCCACAGCCGCAGCCATATCCTGGATGAAGAACTTCACGTAAGACTCCGGATAGCCGAAGTACTGATGCTCTGCAAAAAAAGCACGGGTATCTGCGTCGTTCTTCTCGCTGGTCATAATGTACAGCGGAACAAAGGCACCGACTTCTGTGGTGACATGCATTAAGTTCTGAATCAAACACTGGAAAATAAAGAGCTCTCTGGTAAGTCCAACATTCAACTCACCCTTCGGGCGATCGGAACCGAGACGGGTTCCCATACCGCCTGCAAGAAGAACCGCACCTACCTTACCGGCACGAATGACATCCTGACCGGCGTCTCTGTACTCTGCTCTACGCTCCTCAATCTCATCTAAGGTCAAGGATTCCAACGGAGAAATCTCTCCCTTGGCAACCACCTCAGACTTGCCGGCCAAAGCCAGTACATCCCAGTCCAATGCCTCAATCTGTGCAAGAAGGGCCTGCTGCTGTGCTTCACTCAGGTCATCAAATCCCTTCATGACATGCATCTGGTCCTTCTTCGTAAGTATGCTTACTGCTTCATCTCTAGTCATTTTTTACCCCTTAATCATAATTCTAATCTTAGATTTCACCCTTCTTCTGACGAATGTGGTGAAGAAATACGCTTCGCTTGCGGAATACCAACAGCTTGCTAATCAGATAATTGAGTACAATCACAATAATCTGGCTTAACAGCTTAATCGGCATGTTCGGCAGCCCCTGTTGTAAAACCAACACATGCAGCATCTCTTCCTCAATCACGAGAGTAATGAATCTTCCGAAGAAGAAGCTTCCCATCTGCAGGAAGAACGCCTTCCATCCCTTGGCGTGATTCACAAACACCCAGGTCCGGTTGGTTAAAAACGCAAAGGTTGTGGCAAACACCCAACTAATCGCGTTACCGATCAGCACATTCACTCCCAGCTGTTCCGTGAAGAACATGTAGGAATAAATGGCAATCAGGAACGTGCCGATTCCGAAGAATGTATAAAGCAACATTTCTTTGTATTTCACATAATACGGTTTTAGTACTTTCGTCTTCGGATGCTTCATCAACATGCCATAAAACATCCGATCAAAAAAGTCAGCTTTTCTCATGCATTACATTCCTTGCTATTATACCATTTGAGGCCGAATGGGAAAACCTATCGTTCTAACCTGCGATATTGCTTCTCCCAGCCCTTCTTGGCACGCTTGTCACCAAGTCTTGCCAAGAAGGCACCAAGGCCTTCTTCACCAAGTAACTGTATCCCCTTGTGAAAATGATTCGCGATTCGTGCGCCTTTACCCGGACGCATTCCCCGTTTGGCATCCCCTTTGGAAATTTTCACTTGCTTACGAATCATGGTCGTTTGGAACTGTACGGTCAGAGGAAACCGAATATCCTCATCCCGCTCATAGCTTACAATATAACCCGTTTTATCATCCGCTGCCACATTCCGGTACTTCCGGTTGGCATCGGCTCTTACCACACGGCGAATGCTTACCGACAGTGTGGTATCTTTTGCATCTTTGACGGTAATACCCACCGGTTCTTTGGCTAGGGCATAGCCCATAATCAAATCCTCGGTACCGCGGGTGGTATAACCATCCACACAAACATCCAAGGTCTCAGCGGTACATTCCGACCTTCCTTGCTGCTTGCTCGGCTTCATGCCGAAGGCGGCTCGCAATCGTTGGATTCGATTGTCATCCGAATCGTAGGACTGTGTCACACCACAGGCTTCATCAAAATTCACCAACGCATCATAGCTATACGCTAAGGTAACTTCCTTCGTACCCGGAAGCAAACCAATCAACATCGCCGGTGTCTTCTCCAGGAACAGATAGATATCCTTGCCCTGCTTCTTCTCGTAATCACAAGATACGAATAGGTCGCGTCCCTGCTCATCCTGCGCCGTTATGTTCGATAGAATACCGGCAAATCCGGCCACTTCCACCCGAAGCCAACGGGTTGCCGCTTCCACCGGAATGGACAGCTTCGTTCCTTTGGCGCTTCCCTTCGGATGGACTTCAATCTGCCCTTCCGGAAGGAATCCCTCGCCCAAATCAGCGAATACCTTCACACCAAAAGGACCCTCTTCGCCGGTTGGTGCTACTTCGCCAAGGCAACCTTCCTCTGTATACAGAGGCTTGTGGCCACCGTAGATATATTCCTGGAAATGTTCCTCCATCTGATGGTAGAGGTCCAGTTCCCGCTCATCAAATCCGAAATGTCGGTACGCTTCTTCCGTAAGAATCTCTAAGCGCTGCGGCTTCGCATGTAAATAATAAAACAGACAACGGAACATCAAGAAGCGGAACGGAACCGGAAACCGGAAGCTCCATTCGTAATCAATGATCCACCACTTGTTATTATCACAGATAACATTAGCAAAAATCAAATCCACATCCGTAACGGACAAGGTTACATCCGTCCGATTCGGCCACTGCAGCTCTCCAAGGAAAATCTCGGAAAACTCCGGCATCAGGTAGAACTCTCTGGTCGCTCCACGGGACAACTCATCGAAGAAGTTCTCCATCAAGGCATAGACCTTATCGATGGCACCGGAAAACAGATACCCATCCAACATGTGCTCTAAGGATTCGCCCGGTGCGAAGTCAAAGACCACCTGGGTCAAATCCTCCGAGCCATGACACATGCAGGGATAAAACTTGGTATTGGCCAGTGCTCCGGCCAAATCCCGCTGCAAAGCCAGGATATTCTGAATGTGATCGCATCCCTCCGGCAAAAACGCCCGCTTCCGTACGAAGCGCGGTGCATCCTTCGGTTCATAGACTTCCGTACTAATGGCAAAATCTGCCTTCCTGCGGGTAGAATACTTCACATAGGATGCCAAATCACTGCAATCCACCGTACCCGGCTGCAGGATACACAAATAGGTGTTGGCAAATTCCTCGAATAAGCCTTCCTGCAACGCCGTCATAAATGCCCCATCCTCGTGGAACAGACGGCTTCCGCCATTTTTTGTTATGGCATCGTGGAAGAAATCCTCCCCGTCCGGCATATGACGTTCCGAATAAATATGCTCCGGAAATACTGCATCCGGAACCGGATAGTAGAAGCACGCGTCAAGGCCTGCTTTTTCAAATATCTGCTGCAATTCCCGGTAGGTATAGCGCATCTGGCCGTCCTTGCCGAAGTTTCCAACAAACTCTCCGAATGGAATCTCTTCCTGGTTGGTAGAAGAAAAATACTTCATGCCCATGCGGTTATCATTTACCAACAGAATGCGGCCCGATTCCGAAAGATATCCACACAAACGCTGTAAGAATTCCGCGAATCCACCCTTAGCCAAATGGCGTACGGTCTTCGAAGCCATGCCTTCTTCCAAAAGAATCCAGTCATAATGCTCTTCCAAGGCCGATAAGAATGCCTCGCCATCGGTAACTACGGAAAGATTCGCATCCGCATCCATTCGCGGGATGATAACTTCTGCAGAGGATTCATCTTCTTCAATGACATCCACAATGGCACCACCCTGCACCAGTTCCGCCGTTAAGGTTCCAACGCCGGCGCCAATCTGTAATACCCGCTTTCCGGTAAAAGGGATCCAATGAATGAGGTTCTTGCGCTCCGGCAGAAGTTCTAACAAAAGCTTCCGATTCCCGGTCTGTCGCAAATCCTCTTCCGTGTACCCCTCGCTATGTAATTTCAGAAAATCCAATACATCCTCTTGGAAGCTTCCCGACATGTTTTACCCTCTCTTTGCCCGATCCGCTTCGATAGAATCCCGCATGAAGGTACATACGGTTTCCATCTCTTCCTTCCAGGTAATACCCTCCGCGTATTCTTTGCCCTGTACGCGAAGCGGCTCCAATTCTTCTCTATGTTTCAAATAATAAATCAGCTTGTCTGCAATATCCCAAGGATCATCCTCCGTCAGAATTGCATTCTGATCATTCAATTCCCAGGTATTGTTGTCGCCACCATCGGAGACAACCACAGAACCGGAGGCCATCACCTCAATCGGAAGCAATGACATATTGGTTGCGGACAATACCAGGCACATATCACACTGGCTGTACACATCCGACATTTTTTCCGGAGGCATAATGCCCTTGTCGATACACTTAAATCCAAAAGGATAATCGGAAATCGGCTGTCCTGCCATCACAACTTCCAACTCCGGAATCTCCTGTGCCACCATATCCAGTGCCATGGTTCCAATCTCGAACTCACGACGTGCGGTGTATGGCCTTGCATAGAAGAAAATACGCGGTACGTTATCCTTCTTGGTACCGAAGTGATAGCGGCTGCGCTCATAGGAGAAGCGGAAGCCTTCCGTCTCCATGCCGTAATCCTTGTGCAGCTTATCAGCCAACCACAGACCTGCCGTTACGCCACGGAAGCCGAAGTGGTAGGTCTTCTCTGCCAAGTGATACAAAGAGCCCATCGGATAGAACCAAGGCTCGAAATCCTGTACAAAATAGAACTTGCTTAAGCAGTTATGGAATCTGCGCAGTACATAGGCACTCTGCCAGGAGGTGCAAACACAGCCGTCCGCATAACCCATGGTTCGGAAATCCCAGTAGATTTCATTGTCCCCAAGGTCATATCCGTAGTAATCCTTCACTGCCTGACGCAGTTCCTCGGAAGTACCCAGATTCGAGTCATCCCAGCACATATAGATCTTATTCTTAATGCCCATCTCAGACAGATAGGAAATGGTACGGAAAATGGTGGTATGTCCGCCGGATCCCGGTCCCATCAACGGAATCACCCAGTTCAAGGTAATCGGGTCACCGTTGGCTCTGGCCTTCTTGTAGGCCTCCTCGTCAAATGGAAATTCCGTTTGCTCCATTAAGATGTCGTAATCCGGTGTTCCACGCTTTAACTTGTATTTCTTTTCCAATACATATCCGTAACGGTTTAAGGTTTTCTCTAAGGATATGCGAATTTTTGTTTTTAATCTCATGCCTTGTCCTCTTTTTGATGTGCTGCCCGATATGCAGCCCGATATCTGATGCCGTTGCGTCGGAATGCATACAGGCACCAACCGATGCGCGCGAAGAAAGATTTGTCCTTCCGACGCAGGATGTAACCGCAATTGAACTTGGTATCTCCTAAAATCTTGTGGATCATAGCTCCCCTGGTTGGGCACGGCGTATCACCGAAGATCTTGTATACCGAAGCAAAATCATCGAAGTAGCGCTTCGGATAATCCCGCAACGGATAGTCATGGGAATGATATACCACTGCTCCCGGAATGTAGGCCTTCTTGTAGCCGGCTTCCAGAGCACGGGCCGCCCATTCCTGGTCTTCCGCGAAGTCAACATCTGCATAAGGAAGCTGCTCAAATACGCTGCGACGGATGATGGAACTGTTGTCTGAGAAGAATCCCAGCCACTGCCGATATCCCGCATCTTCCTCATAGACCTTCCGGTTGCCTTCATGCAGGGAAAAAATCCGATTCTCTCCGAAGACTTCTACGCCACCGTACGGATCTTCCCGCAGGAAGTTGTAAAAATGCAATTCCAGCATCTGCTGGTCCACCAGGTTACACTCCGGATACGGAACATGCTTACCGAAGGCCCCGGCTACTTCCGGCATGGAATCCATAGCTTCCACAAAATGCTCCACCCAATATTCGTCCGTCGGGAGCGCATCCTGGGTAATAAAGCTGATATATCTTCCGGTTCCAAGGGATGCACCGAAGGCTCTCGTCTTACCGTGACCGAACTCCTGTGGCGGAATCTCCGTCACCGAAAATCCGGCATCCTTCGCAACTGCCACACTATCATCGGAGGATCCGGAATCCACGACGATGACTTCGTATGTATAATCCGTCTGTTGGTTTTGCAACACTTTGCACACCTGACGGAATCGATCTCCACCGTTCTTCACGGGGATGACAATACTTAAGTCCATAGATGCTTCACCTCAAAATTATCGTTGTCATAGCTTAGATGCACGTTATAGCTTGGATCTCCCTGGCGCAGCTGGGTAAACCATCTACGCTGGAACGTCATACTCTCTCGATTGAATCTGGCCAGCTTCTCGGGATTTTGTTCATCCCGTCCGCGACTCTTGGATTCGAAGTGGGTCAACACCACCTGTGGCGTTAAAACAATGCGATACCCCGCATCCCGAATCTTCATGCACAAATCCGTATCGTTGAAGGCCACCTTCATATCTTCGTCGAATCCGCCGACCTGATCGAATACATCCTTCGGTACCATCATGCAGGCAGCCGTCACGGCTCCAACGTTCTGTGGCATTTCCAACCGATGCAAATAGCCCTTGGCATCCCCAGGCCATCCGATATAGCCATGACCGGCCACACCGCGAATACCTACGGTTACGCCTCCGTGCTGAATGGTCTCATCCGGATACAAAAGCTTCGCTCCTACCGCACCAACCCCTTCATGCTGGGCATAAGAGACCATCTCATCCAGCCAATCGCCGGAACGGATCTCGGTGTCGTTGTTTAGGAATAACAGAATCTCGCCCTTACAATCTCTCACACCATAATTGTTGATGTAAGAATAGTTCCAGTCGGTGATACAGGTCACCACCCGTACCGGTTCCTTCAAGGATTCATAGTATGCGAAGGTTGCTTCTTCGGTACTGTTATTCTCGATGACCACGATTTCATAATTCGGATAGGTGGTCTTCGTAAGAATGGAATCCAGGCAGGCCTTCAGGGTCTCTACCTGATCCTTGTTTGGAATCACGATACTTACCAGAGGCTTCTCGCTGTTTCGTATTGCCAGAGTCTCCTGTAGGGAAGCTACCATATGCTCCTGGTGGGATAAGATGCGGTCTACATGCAACACATCTTCCACGCCAAAGGCATGCTGTCGTAATGCGCTTCGAATGGCCTCTTCCGTATCAAGACCTCTCTCCTTGGCCCAATCTGCGGCTACACAGATAGCTCCGCCGAAGAAGTCTAAGACCTCTGCCGTCTCCAGGGCATAATCCGGGAAAAAGCAACCGTGACAGGCACCAACGCCCGGAAGATTCACCTCCCAGAGGGTTCCTTCGTCTTCCACCGGAAGTGCTCCGGTTACTGCCAAATCCGTATACACCACCAAGGGACGCTTTTTGCACTCTACAATACGGATACTGCAGGCTGCCATGAAGTCCGGTGCAATGGTTGCATCCTGTGGAATAAGTAGCCAATATTCCGCCGCTTCCCCCACTTTGCCGAAGGAAATCGGATGGCGCTTAGCCAGCTTCCAGAGGTGATCACGCTCTAATCCATTTAAAGAAAAGCATGAGAAAGGAAGCTCCTTCTCCAGCCGACGTTGGTCATAATAGAAGAGGGTGCGGCGTAGTCCGAATCGTTTTAAAAAGCTTGCTGCCGTTCTTACCTTACTCATGCTTATATCCTATTGTTATACTTTTGTTACTGTGGTGGTGGAGTTCATATCGTAGTAACCCACCGTGTCTTTGTCAGAAACCACCGTCAGATTGATTACATCATACAGACGATGGAATACGCGGAACTCGCCATACTCATATCCGGTACAGCTAATGGACAGCAAATACTCGCCGCCCTGGAGATTCATCTCCTGTTCGAAAGATGCCACATACACATCTCCCTGGGAAACCTCCCCTACATCCTGCTTCTCATACATGGTATTGGTACCGGTAATGGCAACGCCCATGGTGTTCTTAATGGTGTAGGTAAAAATCGGATCGTAGACCCGCTTGTCGAATAACACCTTCGACTTGATGGTGAAGCGACTACCCTTCATCAAGGTGGTGGTCAGCATTCCCTTCTCATCTTCTACGGCAAAATCAATGATGTGTGCCGTTCCGTCGCCATACTCGTTGACTTCCGGATTGATGGTGAAGTGACTCATCCAGGAATCCTCGGCGTGCTCCTGGCCCGTTAAGTTCTGATCACTGGTGGAGCTGTGAACGCTCTCTTCCCCGGCGGCAATTTTCTTGGTATCCGCCTGATTTACAAGTACCTTCTTGTATAAATCAATCATGTCCTTCGGAGTTCCCTCTGCTAACATGCTACCTTTGTTTAAAAGAATGGCATGGTCACAGTAGCGGGAAATCGCACTCAAATCATGACTTACAAACAAAATCGTCTTGCCCTGCTTCTTGAAGTCATCGAACTTCTTGTAGCACTTGGCCTGGAAGAATGCATCACCAACGGATAATGCCTCATCCACAATGAGAATCTCCGGATCAATGTTGATGGCAACTGCGAAGGCCAAACGGACAAACATACCGGAAGAATACGTCTTCACCGGTTGATTCACGAAATCGCCGATATCTGCGAAGGATAAAATATCCTCCATCTTGGCATCAATCTCGCTCTTACTGAATCCCATCATGGTTCCATTAAGATAAATGTTTTCAATACCGGTGTATTCCTGATTGAATCCGGCACCAAGCTCTAAGAGTGCGGAGATACGTCCATTGATCTCCACCTCTCCGGAGGTTGGGCTTAACACGCCGGTAATAATTTTAAGAATCGTGGACTTGCCGGCACCGTTGGTTCCGATGATACCTACACACTCTCCACGATGAATATCAAAGCTCATATCCTGCAGTGCATGATGCTCGCGATATACCTTCTTACGGGATAATCCCAAAGCATCAATCACACGGTCTGCATTGCGGTTATAGAGCTTATATATTTTACTCACGTTCTTCACGCGAATTGCACAATTCTCTGCCATATCTCGCTCCTAACTACAATACGTCCGCAAAGTGCATACGCAGCTTACGGAAAATCAAAATTCCCACACCGAAAATCAGCAGGGTAATAAACCAAAACCAAGCCATCAGCTCTCCATCTGCCCAAAACGGTGTTCCGCCGATCAAGGCTTCACGGTATCCGTTCACGATATAGAACATTGGGTTGGCCTTCAGAATCGCCTGCATCACCGGGGAGATGTTCTTCATGCCATAGAAGTTCCACATAATCGGGGTACCCCAGATTAACAGCTGAAGCAGGATATTCACCACCTGTAACAAATCACGGAAAAATACCGCAACCGCACTGGTGGCATACACAATACCCATAGCCAGCACGAAGGTACAGATCAGATAATACGGAATCTGCAGCCAGTACACTGTCGGAAAACGTCCATACAGTAGGAACATCAACAGGGTAAAAGCGATAAAAAACAAATGTACAAACAGGCAGGAAATCATACGTACCACCGGAAGCACATCAATCTTGAATACCACCTTTTTTACCAGATAGTTATAAGAAATGAGGGATGAGGTACCGAAATTCACTGCATCTGCAAAGAAAAACCAGGACACAATACCTGCAACCAACCACAGTACGAACGGCGCATCAATGCCGGCCTTGGTGGACTGGGTTGCAGCACCGATGGCTTTTTCAAATACAAACCAATATACCAGAACCGTAACCACAGGCTGAACAAATGCCCATACAACGCCCAGTACGGAGCCCGCGAACTTAGACTTCATATCATTCTTGGCCAAAGCCCGCACCAACTGCCAGTTGGTCACAATATCCTTCGGGATTTCCATGATTGCCTTCCAGTTCTTGATATAGAATCCAATCAAGAACAGATATGCAACAATCAGAAATATCTGCATCGGGGTCATATTAAATCTCCTGATTCTTCACCTTTTCTAAATACTCTTCGAAGGTCCAGTTCACCTTGTCCTTGTCAGACAAGATCAAATCATCCGGTCCCATTCCTTCCGGCATTGGCCAATCTACAGCGATATCCTTATCGTTCCAGATCAGTCCGCCCTCATCGTTCGGATGATAGAAATCCGTTACCTTGTAGCAGAACTCTGCATAATCGGACAACACGATGAATCCATGTGCGAAGTCCTTCGGAATGAAGAACTGCTTCTTGTTCTCTGCAGTAAGCTCTACGCCGAACCACTTACCATAGGTCTTAGAACCCTTACGTAAGTCAACGGCTACATCGAATACAGAACCGTTGATGACACGTACCAACTTGTCCTGTGGATAGTTAATCTGAAAATGAAGGCCACGCAATACACCCTTCTTGGATGCAGACTGGTTGTCCTGTACGAACTCTACGTCAATGCCGGCGTCCTTCAAATCGTTCTGGTTGTAACTCTCATAGAAATATCCGCGCTCATCGCCGAAAACGGTTGGTGTAATGACTGCCAATCCTTCGATTCCGTTACAATTGCGCTCTACTGTAATCTTGCCCATCTTATAGTCCCTCCGCGATATCCATTAAGTATTTGCCGTAATCGGTCTTCAGAAGCGGCTCTGCCAACTTCTCTAACTGGGTACGGTCAATAAATCCACGCTTGTAAGCGATTTCCTCAATACAGGAAATATAGAGTCCCTGTCTCTTCTGGAAGGTCTCAACGAAGTTCGCAGCAGACAGAAGCATATCGTGGTTACCGGTATCCAACCAGGCAAATCCACGACCTAAGGTCTCTACATGAAGATTGCCACGCTGTAAGTATTCGTTGTTTACTGCGGTAATCTCCAGCTCGCCTCTTGCGGAAGGCTTGATGGACTTAGCGATATTTACAACATCATTGTCATAGAAGTACAGACCGGGAACCGCATAATTGGACTTCGGCTGTGCCGGCTTCTCCTCGATGGAGATAGCGATACCGTTCTCGTCGAACTCTACAACGCCGTATTCTCTAGGATCCTTCACGTAGTATCCGAAGATGGTTGCACCCGGCTCGTTCTCCTGGCGCTCATAAGCCTGACGAAGCACCTTGGAGAAACTCTGACCATAGAAGATATTATCTCCAAGTACCAATGCTACGGAATCCTGTCCGATGAAGTCCGCTCCGATAATGAATGCCTCTGCAAGACCGTTCGGTGCTTCCTGTACGGCATACTCGATGTTCATACCAAGCTGGCTTCCATCGCCTAAGAGCTCTTCAAATACCGGCAAATCACGTGGTGTGGAAATAATGAGCACTTCACGGATACCGGACAACATTAAGGTAGACAGCGGATAATAAATCATCGGCTTGTCATACACCGGCATAATCTGTTTGGAAATTGCTTTGGTCAGCGGATACAATCTGGTACCGCTACCACCTGCTAATATAATACCTTTCATAGGATCCTCCTAATTAATTACAAACTTCAACCCATATATTATAGTCGTAACGGGCACGGATTTCAAATTTGCCCGGAAACGACAAAAAGAGCAACTCAAACCGAGTCGCTCTTTGTTCTTTCTTTAGAAACTGTGGCCGCCGCCACCGCCGGAGTGGCCACCGCCACCACCGCCGCCACCGGAGAATCCACCTCCGCCGCCGCTGCTGGAAGAAGGCGGATCGTAAGTCTTGGTGGTATGGGTAAGGTCTGCACCTAAGAAATGATTATCGAAGGTACATGCCGCACCGGAAATCAACTCCGATTCCTTGGTCTTATGCAAGGTTGAGGTTGCCATCACATACCAGAAGCAAATCAGCATTCCGATCAATACGGACAATACCGCTGCAGAAGCAATACGCATCGGCTCTGCAATATGGCCGCCGTCCAATACGGTAAAAATCTGCTCATATGCGATTTTTGCACAGGTATAATAATCTCCGTCACTGGCATAGGTATAACAGTTATCCGTAATAGTATCGCCCTTGGAATTGCCCAGGGTCTTAAAAATATCTCCATCGGAATAGATATAAATCTGTCGGTTATCCATATCGATGACAAAAACCACGCCGGAGCCGTATCCGCTATGCTCATGCAATACGTCTTCCGCCAAGTCTCTGGTACTCTGCCAGCCGGCATCATTGGTGGAATAAAATCCTACCGCGCCATAGGCGGTAATCGGTGCCATCACTTCCCGAAGCTGTGCTTCCTCGTTATCATCCAACAAATCCGCATCATCTTCCATCCACACTTCATAAGAACTGCTCTCTGCCGCAAATACGGAGAAGGAGGTAGCAATCATGGTAAATGCCACAAGAATTAGGATAATCAGCGCAACGATACGCTTCCATCGATTCATTTTACGCATTACTCATCCCCTCCTCTCTTGCCAAACTGTGGCAACGGGCGGGTTGCCAGACGGTTATGGAGTCCTACCATATCCGCGAAGGACCATAACACGAAGGCCATAGCCGCAAGAATTGCGCCATAGTAATACAAATCGCTGACCGGATTCCATACCATAACACAAGCACCGATCATAAAGCCGATGAGTGGCTTTAACATGGATGAGAATTTCTCTGAAAAAGGAACTTTGCCTTTTGGCGCATCCTTATGTACCACACGCTTGGTCTTGGTAAGTCCTGCGGAATTCAAAATCGCATTCAATGCCGCAAGGGCGATAAACACCGCAAATGCACCGGCGAAAAAATACACCACAACCGCTACAACGATATAGCTGATACCGCCAAAGATAGACAGAATATCCGGAGATACTTCGCCCCCCACTGTTTTCTGGGAGCGACGGCGCTTCTCTGCGTTGGACATTGGGTCCTTGCCCTGTTCCTCGGCTTCCTTCCGGCGATTCAACTCCTGCATGCCGGCATCATCCAAATAATTCTCTCTGCGATAGACCTGTCCCTTCTGGATGGCATTGATAATTGCAGCAGCAATACCGAGCAGCATGGTAATCACAACCGCACGATGTGGCGTGATGGTAAACAAGGTCATTAACAGCAGGAATACCGGTACTGCTACCACCAGGGCTCCTACCATATATTTTGTAAAAGAAATCGGAATATCCGCTGCCACACGACCGGTCTGTCCGTTGACCACCGCATAACTGATGCGGTCCTTGGTTCGATTTGCAAGGAACCATACCGGGAAATATCCCATCTTGCTGTCTTCCTTATCCGGTCCCACCATACGAGCCGCGTCCATTGCAGACACACCATATGGGCTATAGTTGCCGGTCTGCATCAGGCGATTGGCCAAGTCCGCACGGACCATCTCTCTGGCGTCATTCTGGTATACGAATTCCGGAATATCGCTGGTATCCGCATAAAATCCTGCCAAGTAACCTTCATCGAACGGCTTCTTCTCCTTGGTGTCATATGGCGCAATGGCCTGGCTCAAGGAATCCGAGAAGGAAGAAGATGCATCGAAGGCAATTCCTTCGTAATTGGCATGTAAATCGGATTTTACATCGTAGTGGTCATGATAGATGTAATTTCCCCGACGATGATCATGCACACCCTGAATCACCGTACGTCCGTCGGTCTGGAAGTCGTAGACCCAATACGGCATATAGATACCGCGGAATCGCTCTACTACCGTATCGTTCTTCACACTGCTTGGTGCAAAAAGCGCACGACTCATAGTCTGTCGGTAGGCAGCTTCTGCTTCTTCCTTGGTCTTAACAAAAGGAATCACATAATCCGGCTTACGAATCTTAGTTAACCGACCTTCCAACACGGTAGAGGAACCACAGTAGCTACAGAAGGTTACTGCCGTATCCGCATCGCTGATGATTTCACCGCCACACTGGGGGCAGGTATAGACATTCGCTTCGTACTGATCATTGGCTTCGGTGACTTCTACCTTGGCCTCGCCCTCTTTCTCATCCTTCGGGATGTCCCCCGGTTCCGGATCGAAGAGACTGTCGCAGTACTCACATTTCATTTTTTGCAGGGTTGGCTCAAAGACAACGTGCCCCCCGCACTTCGGACATTGAAACATAGTTTTCTCCTAAGTCTTTATAATTGCTCTTCCACGCAAGCAAGAGCCGCCTCGATTACCTTATCCATATCGTAGTACTTGTACTGGCCCAATCTGCCGCCAAAGATGACATTCTCTTCCTTGGCTGCTAAGTCCGCGTACTGCTGGTACAACGCATTGTTCTTCTCATTATTCACCGGATAATACGGCTCTACGCCCGGCTTCCACTCAGAGGAATACTCACGGGAAATAATGGTAGTCGGCTGGTTGCCGAACTCAAAATGCTTGTGCTCAATAATTCTGGTATAAGGAACCTCGTACTCTGTATAGTTTACCACAGCATTGCCCTGATAGTTTTCAACTTGTAGTTCCTCGGTCTCGAATCGAACGCTTCGGTACTCTAACGGTCCGAACTTGGACTCATAGTACTCATCAATCTGACCGGTGAAGAGAATCTTATCGTAAGATACTTCCGTACCGTCAGAGAGCTTACCGGACTTCTTCACATCGAAGAAATCCTCGTTCAAGCGTACATCCACACCGTCCAACATCTTCTCCACAATCTTGGTGTATCCACCCATCGGGATTCCCTGGTAACGGTCGTTGAAGTAGTTGTTGTCATAGATGAAGCGCAGCGGCAAACGACGGATGATGAAAGCCGGAAGCTCGGTACAAGGACGTCCCCACTGCTTCTGGGTGTAACCCTTAATCAGCTTCTCGTATACATCGGTTCCAACTAAGGATAATGCCTGCTCCTCTAAGTTCTTCGGCTCAGTAATATGCAAGTCCGCAATCTGCTTGGCAATGATATCTTTTGCCTCCTGAGGAGTGCGGATATTCCACATCTTGCTGAAGGTATTCATGTTAAAAGGCAGATTGTACAGTTCATCCTTATATACAGCAACCGGCGAATTGATGTAGTTATTGAACTCTGCGAACTGATTCACATAATCCCATACCGTCTTGTTGCTGGTGTGGAAAATATGTGCTCCGTATACATGTACGTTAATTCCACTCTGTTCTTTGGTATAAACATTACCGGCAATGTGGTCTCTGCGGTCAATGACCAGACACTTCTTGCCTTTCTTTTTTGCTTCGTATGCGAAGGTTGCGCCGAACAAACCGGCACCAACGATCAAATAATCGTATTTCATTTTATTTTCCTCCCCTAATCCTAGAGTAAATCTACGCGGCCCTTATGACCGTAATACATCATGCGACTTCTTAAGGCTTCGTCTTCCAAATCGCCGTAATATTTCCAGAATCGCATCTTGCGAATATACTTCCGGAACTTGCAACGGGCAAACAGCTCCGGTTCTTCATGGCTCTCGATGGTCTCATACAGCTGCAGTGCCGTGTACATGCCCACCTGGGTGCACAACCATGCGGCGTCTGAGTTCCGCGGCAAGGCTTTTCGCATGTTGATAAAAGCCAAAACTTCGGTTGATTGACGATCCAACAATTCCGGTGTCATAAGAGATACGTCTTCCCGACTCTCTCTTAAGGCATCCATGGCGGAATCTTCCCGCATCTGGTAGTGATACTTATGCTCCGGCGCCATACGGGTGCGGTTGGCATGCATCAGGTACTTCACTAAGAATTCCCGGTCCTCACCGTAATACAAATCCCTATCGAAGCCAAGGTTTGCGCCTTCAATGATGTTGCGACGGAACATCTTGTTCCACACATAGCCCTGGTCATTGATCTGGTAAAACAGGCGACACAGCATATCCTCACGGGACAATACACGAACCGTACTCTCCGGAGATGCATACATCTGCTCTCCCTCGGCAACCATGTCATAACCACAGCTGGCCAGGTCCACATCCTTCATCATAGAGACCAGATACTCGATATAATCCGGCTCCACCACGTCGTCTCCGTCCATGAAGACCACATATTCTCCGTCTGTTAGATGCAGTCCCTCGTTACGGGCTGCAGACACACCCTGCTTGTCTACCGGAATCCAGATCACGCGTTCTTCATAATATGGAGAGTTGTCCTCGTCGTAACGCATTAAGACATCTCTTGTCCCATCGCTGGATGCATAATCCACGACCATGATTTCTATATTGGAATAGGTCTGCCTACGCAGACTCTCAATGGTATCTCCAATGTATTCCCCTACGTTGTGGGTAGGTATAATGATTGATACTAAATCTTTTTCCATAAATCTCCCGAAACACCGCAAAAAGAGAAAGAGAGGATGAAAGCATCCTCTCTTTGAACTTACTTACCCTGGTACATATCCTCGTAGTACTTCTGGTAATCACCGCTGGTTACGTTCTTCATCCAATCTTCGTGCTCGAAGAACCAAGCGATGGTCTTCTTGATGCCTTCCTCGAAGCAGGTCTCCGGCTCCCAGCCAACCTCACGCTTAATTTTATCCGGTGCGATTGCATATCTGCGGTCATGTCCCTTACGGTCAGTCACATAAGTGATTAACTCTTCACTGATGTTGGCACGACGCGGATCATTCTCCGGAAGCATCTCCAATAAGGTATCTAAGATAATATGGATAATCTGGATATTCTGGCGCTCATTGTGTCCACCGATGTTGTAGGTCTCACCCAGCTTACCGTTCTCCTGTACCATATCGATTCCCTTGGCATGGTCATCTACATATAACCAGTCACGAACGTTCTTGCCGTCTCCGTATACCGGAAGCTTCTTGCCCTGGAGTGCATTGTTGATAATCAGTGGAATCAACTTCTCCGGGAACTGGTAAGGTCCGTAGTTGTTGGAGCAGTTGGTAATGTTGGCAGGGAAATGATAGGTATCAATATATGCCTTTACCAGGAAATCACTGCTGGCCTTACAAGCAGAATATGGGCTATGTGGATCGTATGGTGTGGTCTCATAGAAGAATGCGTTTGGATCATCATCCAAGGATCCGTATACTTCGTCGGTAGATACATGCAGGAACTTCTTGCCTTCCTTGAAGGTTCCGTCCGGAAGCTCCCATGCAGCCTTGGCACAGTTCAGCATTACAGCAGTACCAAGTACGTTGGTCTGTACGAAGACCTCCGGATTCTTAATGGAACGGTCTACGTGAGACTCAGCTGCGAAGTGAACCACACGATCAATATCGTTCTCGGCAAAAATCTTCGCAATTGCTTCCTTGTCACAGATATCTGCGCGAACGAAGGTATAGTTGTCGCGGTTCTCGATATCCTTCAGGTTCTCAAGGTTGCCGGCATAGGTCAGCTTGTCCACGTTGATGATACGAATCTCGTTATCATACTTACGGAACATGTAATGAATGTAATTGCTGCCGATAAATCCGGCTCCTCCGGTTACTAAATAAGTTCTCATAATTTCCTCCAATGAATTATCGTAATGTATCCAGATATACGTCTAAAGCATCTGACCAGTTTGCCATTTGGAAGTCGGCAGATAACTGATGAAGCTTCTGATTATCAAGAATGGAATACTTCGGGCGATTGGCGCTGGCCGGGTTCATAGCAGCGTACTCCTCGCTGGTCACATGATGAACGATAACGTTCTTGCCCATGCGCTTAAAAATCTCCTCTGCGAAGTCTGCCCAGTTGGTATCTCCCTCGCAGGTTGCATGGTAAATACCATACGCCTCGGTCTCACCAAGATAATGAATCATCTTGGCCAATTCTACCGCACTGGTAGGGGAACCGAGCTGGTCACATACCACACTGATTTCGGAATGATTCTCCGCTAAGGATAACATGGTTTTGACGAAGTTCTTGCCTTCTCCATAGAGCCATGCCGTACGAAGAATGAAGTACGTATCGCATTCTTCCTGTACGAACTTCTCGCCTGCAGCCTTGGTGCGTCCGTATGCACTGACCGGATCCGGTAAATCCGATTCTACATATGGGCGTGTTCCCTTGCCGTTAAAAACATAATCCGTTGAGATATGGAACAGCTTCGCTCCGATCTCTTTGGCAACAATTGCCAGATTCTTCGGTCCGATGGCGTTGGCTGCATATGCAACCTCTTCATTGGTCTCGCATCCATCTACGTTGGTGTATGCGGCACAGTTGATGATGCCATCCGGCTTGGTACGGTTTGCAATCTCACGGATTGCTTCCAAATCGGTAATGTCCAGAGCTTCTACCCCGTCGCCGGCTACCATATCCGTACGGATAAAAGTCACCGTATCCCCGTATTCTTTTTGAATTGCCCTTCCCAATTGACCATTACATCCGGTAATTAAGATTTTTTTCATTGTTCTAAAGTTAATCTCCTAAACATAGTCTCTCGCACGCTTTGCTAAGCGATTGATGGCAGAGAACATACCACGGATAGATGCTCGGGTAATGTTAGAACTAAGGCCTACACCGAAGGTGGTATTGCCGTTACGGGCATCCTCCATCTCAATATATGCTGCTGCCTTGGCATGAGAACCGGTACTCAATGCATGCTCGGAATAATCGCATACCTTGAAATCCACTTCCGGAATACACTGACGAATGGCAATCTTCACCGCATCAATCGGTCCGTTGCCGTCAGCTTCGGAATGGTACTCCTTGCCGTTATATTTGAAATCCAGAGCAACGTGTGTATCATCGTTGCCTGTATTATCATCAATATCCACAAATACTAACTCAAATGGGTCCCTCAAATCAAGGTATTCCTTCTTGAAGGCATCCATAATGGTCTGCGGCTGTACTTCGCCGCCCTCCTGCTCGGAAATACGCTGAATGACATCTGCGAATTCGCGCTGCATCCGCTTCGGAATCTTGTAGCCATATACCGTGTCCATAATGAACGCAACGCCGCCCTTACCGGACTGGCTGTTGATGCGTACCACCGGCTCATACTTACGGCCAATGTCTGCCGGATCAATCGGTAAATACGGAACGGCCCAAATCTGGCTGTTTCTCTCTGCCATGGCGCTAACGCCCTTGTTGATGGCATCCTGATGAGAACCGGAAAAAGCGGTAAACACCAGCTTGCCTGCATACGGATGACGCATATCCACATCCATCTTGCAGCAACGCTCGAAGACTTCCGTAATCTCATTGATGTTCTCAATGTGAAGCTTCGGGTCAATGCCCTGGGAGAACATGTTGTAAGCCACCGTTAAGATATCCACGTTACCGGTACGCTCACCGTTACCAAGCAAGGTTCCTTCCACACGATCCGCGCCGGCCAGAAGTGCCAGCTCCGTAGCTGCAACACCGCAACCACGATCGTTATGTGGATGAATACTGATAATGCAATGTTCTCTGTCCTCAATGTGCTTGGACACCCATTCAATCTGATCCGCATATACATTCGGAGTATTCATCTCCACCGTATTCGGAAGATTGAAGATAATCGGTGCTTCGGTGGCATGATTCCACTCCTTTGCAACCGCATTACAAATCCGGGCGGAGAACTCCACCTCGGTTCCGGAGAAGGACTCCGGAGAATATTCCAATTGTAAGTTGCCGTCGTACTTCGCAAGACCTTCTTTGACCATGCGGGTTCCGTCGATGGCAATCTGTACAATCTCATCCTCATTCATCTTGAATACCACATCACGCTGCAAGGTGGATGTGGAATTGTAAATGTGAAATACCACGTTCTTGATGCCCTGAATGGCTTCAAAAGTACGATCAATCAGTTCCTGACGGCACTGAGACAATACCTGTACCTTCACATCATCCGGAATCTTATGCTCCGCTACCAAACGGCGTAGGAAATCAAATTCAATCTGGCTGGCAGCCGGAAATCCAATCTCGATTTCCTTGAATCCAAGCTTCAACAGAAGCTCAAACATCTCCATCTTCTCATCTACGTTCATCGGCTCAATCAATGCCTGATTGCCGTCTCGTAAATCCACGCTACACCAAATCGGTGCTTTTTCGATTTCCTTGTTGGGCCATTCCCTCTCCGGAAAATTGACCACGGGATTCCTACGGTATCTCTGATAGTTCATAATCCTTTTCCTCTTTCCTTCTTTTCCTTCTTTTCCTTTTCCTAGGCTTCTCCGAAGCCACTTTCCACCAAGGCTACCAATGCCTGAAGGGCTTCCTTCTCATCGGTGCCGTCGCAGATAATCTCAATCTCGTCTTCCGGTCGAATGCATGCGCCTAAAATACTGAGTACGCTCTTAGCATTGGCTTCACCGGTCTCGCGATAGCGAAAAACGATGTGAGATTTGAACCGCATGGCCTCTTGGCAGAACATTCCAGCCGGACGCAAATGCAATCCGGTTGGATTATTGACCTTAACTGTTTGGCTAACCATTGCAAGTCTCCTACGATTTAATTTGACTCTGTAGAGTTGTTGTTATTATTGGATTCTGTCTGTTTGGTATTCTTATTGTCCGTCTGGCTGGCTTCCCCGCTGTTCTCGGTATCTGTCGCCTGCCCCGGCTTCTCAATCAATAAGGTTACCACCTCCGTGCTGGCACTATACTGCTCATCTAAGTTGAACGTAATCGCCACGTTGTGCTCTCCGGCCTTCAGACCTTCCGCATCCACATATCCGGTAATCAGGTTCGCAGACAACTCGGACAACGAGCTCTCCGTTCCGGAAACCGTCACGGAAATCGTTGCTTCTCGGAATTTGGCATTCAATCCGTCGGCAACACCGTTAATCACAATGTTCTCCGTCGGTACTGTGAATGTCTTGGTGACAGCCGCTGCTAGCTTGATGGTGACAGTTACCTGTGACTGTGCACCGTCCAATAGTGTAACACCTTCCGGCAGGTATTGGGAAATATCTACCGTAGTGGTAATACCTTCGGTCTCTCCGGTCAAATCAAATACATCTGCCGGGATGGTAATCTTGGTGATTCCGTTCAATACAGAAGCATCACCCTTAATATCTACGGAACCCGGATCGACGGTTACGCCGTCAATCTGCAATCCCTTCGGCAGAGAATCTACCGACGCAATATCGATGGCAACGGACTTGGTGGAGGTCATGTTCACGGATACTTCAACCGTGGATACGCTGAGTTCCAACTTCGTTGTATCTACAACATTACCATCGGAATCATAGAATACCGGAACCACGTTCTCCGTAATGTTGGAGTTCATGCCATCCACATCACAAGTTGCTACCACGCGATCGATGGTAGAAACAATCTCATCCGGTCCCTCTACGTTCACAACGTTCGGTGTAACGGTAATCTTGTCCACCGCGGAGCCTGCCGCCGGAGTACCGGTGGTGCGTCCGGAAATAATATACTTCGCAGACATCAATTCACCGACTTCAATGTTCAGATACTTGGTTCGATTCGTAATGGATACAGATCCACTGTATCGGGTTGCTGTAATCTCAATCGGAATCTGGCTGTCATTCTCTAACTGATTCATATCCGCTGTGGCGGTAAAGTCCGAACTGGACAATCGCTCGATAACGGAGCGCTTCGCTGTTACACGGAAGGTTACGGTATTCTCACCGTCAATGCTGTAGTACTTGCCCTGGTTGGCCAAGACCTCCGCATTGATCACCTGTACCGTAGCCGTAAAGTTCTTGGACTGGGATGGGTCGTCCACATTCACCACGATGATCCACAAGGCAATTGAGAACACCAACGCCAACAGCTTCAGTCCCAAATTATTTGTAAAGATGTCCTTAATTCTCTTCATGGCGGGACCTCCTTTCGAAGAATCCGATGCCTTTCTTTTCATCCTTGCCGGCAACGTCGTTCTGCTGCATACCCTTCAAGATCTCGGTTAACTGTTCCATGGTGACATCTCTGGTCAACTGGCTGTCCATGGCAACGGATACCTTACCGGTCTCCTCAGATACCACAATCACAATGGCATCCGAAACTTCACTTAAGCCAACAGCCGCACGATGTCTGGTTCCAAGATCTTTGGACAATTCCAGATTGTCCGTCAGCGGAAGATAACAGGTGGCAGATACCACACGGTCTCCCCTTACAATAATCGCTCCGTCATGAAGCGGTGTATTTTTCTCAAAAATATTGATCAAAAGCTGTCTGGTCAGTACCGCATCCACCGGAATACCGGTACGCTCATACTCGCCCAGCTGGACTTCCTTCTCAACTGCAATGAGGGCTCCGGTCTTCACCGCACCCATCTCGTAGCAAGCCTTCACCAAATCGTTCAGAGTTCGATCGTCGAAGCGGTAGGTAGCGCCTCGGCCCTGATTAAAGGCTGCGAGAATCTGGGAGAAGCTCCGGCGTCCCAAGGACTCCAGCGCATGCCGAAGCTCCGGCTGGAATACAACGATTAACGCAATCATTCCGGCAGAGAGCAACTTCTCGCCCAACCACAGGATGGTGTTCATCTGGAAGTACCATGCCAGCATGAAGAAGGCCATGACAACCAGGATACCGCGGAACAACATCCAGGCTCTGGTATTCTTAATCCACACCAAAATCTTGTAGATAAAATATGCAATTATCAGCACTTCCAGGATGTCCGTAAAACGAACCGTCGGAACTGCCACGCCAAATACTTCGCTAAAAAAATCGCCCAGTATGTTTTGGAATTCTTCCACGCGTGTTACACCCTTTCCTCTTTATTGTTCCATCCGGTGACGACGCTTCTTCCGCTGTTCTTCGGAAGCCTCCTCATCGGTAATACGCTTGACCTCAAGGGTCTTCTCTGTCAGCTGAATCTTCGGAATTGCAGTCACGTAATAATTGTAATCATCATCCTCAAACTGCAACTTCTCGATTCTCGAATAATCCAAATCCTGGAACAGGTAATTGGTTACAATACCCACCGCCAACACAATGAGATTGCTGACAATCAATGTAGGAATGCGATCCTTGTTGCCGAAGAGCAAATAGCCGGCAATCATAATCACAAATTCCACCAAAACACCGTAAACAACAGACAGAATCCATGCATAACGAATGGCATGAATACGAATCTGTGAAATCACCAAGAACATGGTCACCATTGCGAACATATACACATAAAAAATCTGGTTTGCAAATACGTTGCCCTGAATCAAATCCAATACCGTCATGGAACCATCGGTAATGGCGGAGGCCGCATCTCTGACCTGTCGCAGGAAGAAGGACAGAACAGAACCGCAAATCACTACGGTAATCTCAGCGGAATTCCCCAGTAGCGCTGCTTCCATCGGAAGAATAAACGGCGCGTGAATCTGGTAAAAAAGCGGAATTCCAACCAGATGGTACATCTGCTTCGCCTGGTAGGTTCTGCACAAAATATAAGAAAGCACCAACATGATGCCGGTAACCAATGCAACCTGCAAAGATAAATAAGCCAAATGAATCATTAGGCACAACGTCAGTGCCAATGCAATGGCATTCATCGGAACGAAGGAACACAAAACAGAGATTGCCAAAACAATCCATGTGCTCTTCAACACCGGTGCATAGCCAAACTGTTGATTCATAATCAGGAGCGAAAGCAACGTAACAAGTCCGTTCCATACCCGCTCCACTATGGTCTCATACGTGCCCAAAAAGGTACGTACCTGATCTCTCATCGTAATAAAAAAATTCATGCTTAATTCCCCAACGTATCTTCGTTATCTGTAGTATCCCCAAAATCAGAATCCATGGTCGCCATCTTCGGCGCCTTATCCTGCTCCTCCCGTTCATAGAGACTCTCCAACGCATCCCACGCGCGGCGATAGCTCTCCAACTTACGGTTCTCACGCTTATATCTACGCGATGCTCTTCGCTGAACAATTAACAAATATAGGTAAATAAATAGGAGATATCCTATAAGACCTACCAGCAAAATCAAAAGTAAGGTGATACGATCGATGTTCTTAATCACAGTGAAAAACAACGCTGCAACAATCACTCCGAAAATACCGCAATAGAGCACCGTTCCTATAAGAAACGCAAATAGCTTACGTGATGAAACATAATCTTTTTTGGTGTAATTCAATATTGGGGCAATGTTCTTGCCTTCCCGTTTTTCAAACATCGCCATCTTGGTCATCAGGCGAACACGTTCTTCGTTTAACATATAAACTCCCCACGTTAAAAATCGTACCTATTATAACATATTGAAAGAAGGCATGCACCCTTATAAAAAATCATTTCGAATCACCCAGAACAGATTCTCCGTCATCTTTGGGTTATGTCTGCATCCGATTTCCAGAAGCATTAATACTTCGCTCTGACGCTTCTCATCGGATACTCTTCCGTTCTCCAGATAATCCAAGAGGTCAAACAGAATCAATAGCTGGGTGTACAGGGTTGCAAGCAGGGTCTGGCGCAGCACGAAATACGTCTCGTAAGCCTGCAGATACAACTGCTGCAGATTATAGGAATAGTAACTGCGGTACTTATCTTCCAGGGTTGGGTCTGTCGCCAACATTTCCAGGATTTTTTCATGGAAAAACACATCCGCTTCCTTCACGTTCATCTTACGGAAGGTCCGGTCATACCGCCGAATCAGGCGATACAGCTTCGGGCTGCGCAGAAGCAGATTCCCGTAATCCACATGTTCTAGCAGCATACGGTCAATGGTGGCAATGGGATAAAACGCATATCCGCCGGGCCGCTCAATGGCATAGTCTCCCTGCACCGTCGGGTCATAGCTTAAAACCACCTCCGGCAGGTGTTCCATGTGATTACGGCTGATCCAATCATTCTCCTGTCTGGTATAAGCATAGATTGCCTGCATCTGTTCGTGAAGCGGACGTTCCTTCGCCCACAGGAAATCCAGAATCTTTTCCCGGTCTCGCAACAAAAAATCAAGGAAGTCTTCATCTTCATTCTCCATCACCCACACCGGATCCACTGTTTGGTTGTATGGAAGGAAGGACAACCGTTTTCGTTGTTTTACCAACATGGCGGCAATCACAGGGCAGGACGCCTCGAAGGTTACCTCCGTAAAAGAGCCATATGAAACACTATGTCTTGGATATACGCGACATACCAGCGGCATCAGCTCTGTCTGGCCGTTGCACTGATGCTGGCATAGATGATCACTGTTCTCGAAGGGACAGCGAAATAACACCGGGCGAATCACATGAGGTTCCCCCCGTTTGATATGACGGCGCAAGCTATATCCCCGCAGTCCCTTCAGGCTCTGATAGCGCTGATAGGTTGCTTCATCCACCGGAATCTGCCACCCCCGACAACAACTGTGTGGGCATGCTCCCGCCAAACAATGAAATTCATGATAAAAAGAAATCACATTGGTCTTCATAACAATTGTAAGTATAACAAATATAGGGGATATAAAAAAGGAAAAGGGCAACCAATAGGTCGCCCGAAAAAGAAAAAAGATTACTCAACATTTGACTGTCTGCGACTATTATATTATCATGTACCCATGAAGTAAAGTTCAAGTTATTCAATCATTGATTGAATTTTGCTCATTACGGAGGTATCACTATGACGTTACTATCTTATGAAATATTCCAGACCATTCTGGATCAGGGTTCCTTTGCCAAGGCTGCTGCAGTCTTGCACTTAACCCCATCCGCAGTCAGCCACTCCATTTCTTCTATGGAGGAAGAGCTTGGTTTTTCTCTGTTCATCCGCAACAAGAACGGTGTACAGCTTACCAGCTCCGGCGAAGAGATCTGCCCATACATCCAGAAAATTGTTTCTTCCAATAACAGTTTGATGCAGGCCGTTGCCCAGATGCAGGGCTTAAAAACCGGTAACGTGAAGGTCGGCTGTACCAATACGGTATGCCTTGCCTGGATTCCGGAGATTATCCGTTCCTTCCAGGAGAAGTTCCCACAGATCAACGTGGAGATCTATCAGGGTTCTTACACGGATGCCATCAGCTGGCTGAAAAACGGTGTCATTGATTTGGCTATCGTATCCGAAGCAGCCAACGAAGGCATGCCATTTATCCCATTATGCGAGGATGACCTGATCTGTGTGGTTCCGAAGGATTACATGCCGGCAGAGACCAAGTGCATTACACCGGACGATTTGAAGGATCAGCCGTTCGTTATCCAGCAGGACAGCTGCGATATCGACGTTATCAATTTTCTGAATCGTTATCATTTATCCATCCGCGCGAACTGCCATATCTTAGATGACCAGTCCGCCATCGCCATGGTAGAATGTGGTGCAGGTATCTCCATTATGCCTAGCCTCTTTGTTGAGACCGTTAAGTGTAATGTGGATGTCTACCCGATTGAGCCGAATCCTTCCCGTACCTTAGGTATCGCGTGTCAGAGCAAAGACTTCATGTCTCCTGCCACCAAGGAAATGGCCGATCACATTGCATCTTACGTGAAAGGACGTTATAACTAATGATTCAAGCAGTACTCTTCGATATGGACGGCACCATTACCGACACCGAGCGCATCTACCAGCACTACTGGTACAATTGTGCCATGGACCTTGGCTACACCGAGTTTACCCGCCAGGATTGTTTAGACCTTCGCAGTCTGAACACCAAGGATGCCCGTCAGATGTTAGAGGAGCGTCACCCGGGGCACATCGATTACGACAAGCTCCATGATGCAGTCCACATCGGAGTGATTCAGCATTTAGACGAACACGACATTCCGGTGAAGCCCGGCGCCTTCGAAGTACTTAAGCAGCTTCGCACCCTCGGCATTCCTGCCGCTGTTGTAACCGCCGGCCAGCTTGGTCCGGCCAGAGAACGTCTCGGACGCGTAGGTCTTCTCGACCTCTTCGATGATGTCATCAGTGCCCACGACGTTCCGCAGGGCAAGCCCCATCCGGACCCATACCTCCATGCCTGCAAGGTCCTTGGAGTATCCCCGGAAGACGCCATCGCCGTAGAAGACTCCCCAAACGGAGTTCGTTCCGCTGCCGCAGCCGGTTGCAAAGTCATCATGGTTCCGGATCTCACCGAGCCCGACGAAGAGCTTCGTAAGCTCCTCTTCGCCCGCGTCGATGACCTCACCGGAGTCATCCCATACGTCAACTAATCCAAACCACCGTGAACCCCACGGTGGTTTTTCTATAAGTTGCGGACGGCGATGACTCTGGCGCGCTCGTCTTCAATGACGAAGGTGATGTCCACGCTTCCGTAGGCGATTTTGAATTCCCGGTCGATGCCTTTGTCGTAGCCCGGGCGCGGATCTTGTTCCAGTATCTCTAATACGGCGGCTCGCTGGCTTGTTGGAACCTGATTCAACAACTCTGTTGGAAATACAACTTCCAACTTTTTGAACTCGTGGTCGTCGGTGAAGCCGCTTCTGGCGCCGGCGTGAGCATCTGCATAGGCCAGGTATGGCTTGATGTCGTAGATTGGGGTGCCGTCTAGAAGGTCGGCGCCGCTGACTACCAGTACTGTTCCGTGCTTGTCGTCATGCTCCACGCGTTCCAGCTTCACACTGGACAACCCCAGCGGATTTGGGCGATACGGCGAACGGGTCGCGAAGACCCCCATGCGAATCTTGCCGCCGAGACGCGGCGGCTTTACCGTAGCGGAGAATGGTTTCTTCACGTTCTTGGAGAATCCCCAGATGAGCCACAGATAATCATAGTCCTCAATCCCGCGGAAGGCCTCTTCCATCCCGTATCCTTTTTCCATAACAATGCGACTCTCTACTGCCGTAGCAAGCCCACTTTGGCGCGGAATCCCGAACTTCGCTTTGTATCCATTTTCTATATGTGCAATCTGAATTAGTTCCATACATTCACCTCGATGGATATTGTAACATAAAACGCCCCGCGCCATACCTCACACGCCATTCTTTTCGCCATCAAAAATGTTTTACTTTGGCTAAACACACATATATAATGGGATTTGCTGATAATTGTTCAAAAGAACGAGGGGAAACAGAGATGAATTATAAAGATTATTATGAAAGACACAAAACTTTTCGAGCATCCTACTGCGAGAAACAAATCAATGTGATGCTGATTGGAAATTTCGTTGGAGCATTATGGTTGATATTTGTATACATGTGCATTATAACGCCTGATTATATTACCTATGCTGCAACGCGCAAAGTCATCTACGCAGAAATCGTTAATACTATCCTATTATCCATCGTATTTACTATTCTTAAGCTTCTTCCCATTGAAAAATTCCCTCACAAACCTTTTTGGATGGAATTTTTTAGTTTTGTAACAAGTTCTACGACCATGGTCTGGTGCAGTGCGCTCTTATATGTCATGTTTCCCGAAGGCGAAATAAGCAAAGTAATTAATCCGGTACTCGGATGGTTTACCGCTTGGGCATTGTACTCCGTATTTGTTTATTATCCTATATATCTGTATATATTATTACTCGTCGTAAGCATCGTTCCTCTATGTTGGGTCTTTGGACATACTAATATCGCTGAGATGCCAATCAACATCTTCTTGTTAGCCACAGTACTTTTCATTGGTTCACAATGGCGATACATAGCAGGACGTGCCAATTACGAAATCACAAAAGAAAACCGCAGACTTATTGAGAATGATCGCCTTACCAACGTATACAACAGATACAGCTACGATCAACATATTGCTGCACTTCGAAATCAAGAAGACTCCCAAGCTACTGTCATCCTATTTGATGTAAACGGATTAAAAGAAGCCAATGACCACAATGGTCATATTGCAGGAGACGAGTTGATACAAGCAGCTGCCAATTGCATTAGCGCAACGTTTGGTAGGCGTGGAAAATGCTTCCGCGTGGGAGGAGATGAATTCATCGTTGTAATTGACGAAGTAGCAACTGATATCGATCAGCTGAGCAACCAATTCGACGCGGCAACCAGAATCTGGCATGGTGATTATACCGACCACCTCTCTGTGTCTTATGGTATTGCACAAGGCAATGCATCTGGAGATGGAATCCGTGAACTAATCAAAGGAGCTGATGCCAATATGTACAAAGCAAAGCGCCAATACTATATGGAACACGCCATGTAAAAATGAGCCCTCGACTCCGTCCCCTGAATCATGAAAAAGTATCCTGAAGGCTCCACACAACCCAAAATCAGTATTTACTTCCCAGGAGCCTTGGGATACTGAATTTCGCACTCTTCCCATACGCTCGAACACTTCACCTTTCAGTATTTGCACTCTAGGAGCGCTCATATACTGAAATTCACTCCCTCCCTATACTCCAGAGTCCTTCACCTTTCAGTATTTGCGCTCTAGGAGCGCCCATATACTGAAATCAGCTTCCTGATATAAGAATAATTAGTGAAGCCCATCATAAAACGAGATTTCACTAAAGAATTTCGGTTCCAAGGAAGAATCAGCGTTCAAAGTTTTAGCGAAATACTCGTTATTATAAAACATCACTAACACTCCAGCTCCTAATCCCCGGAAGAGCCCATAAAAAGTTAGTGAATCTCCCTGTTTTAGAGCACTTCACTAAAAAATCCCATTATCACACTCTCTCAAGCCCCCTGCCAACAAATATGCTGAGGCCTTTGGAGCGTCAAGGGCGAAGCCGCTACGCGGTGCTATGCACCCTTGACGTACCAAAAGCCTCAGCTAATCATCTGCGTGGGGGCTTGCAAAAAGAAAAAGCCCTGCAGTTGCCTGCAGGGCTCACTTCATTCCTTATTTACCTGGGTAAGATACAACGCTTGCTACGTCATACTTCGCAAGTCTCTTGCGTCCCTCAAGGCCTTCAAGCTCCATCAGGAACAGCATCTTAACAACTTCACCGCCAAGCTTCTCAACAAGCTTCGCAGCTGCTTCCATAGTACCGCCGGTTGCAATCAAATCATCAACCAAAACAACCTTCTGGCCCGGCTTAATGGAATCCTTGTGCATCTCAATTACGGCGCTGCCGTACTCAAGATCATACTCCATCTCAACGGTCTCTGCAGGTAATTTGCCCTTCTTACGTACAAGTACGAAAGGCTTATGTAAATTGTAAGCAAGAGGAGTACCAAAAATAAATCCACGGGACTCGGTTCCGGCAATAACGTCGAAATCAACGTCCTTCAATAAGTTCTGCATCTCATCGATGGCAAGCTTGAATCCGTCTGGATCCTGCAAAACGGTGGTTACATCACGGAACATGATGCCCGGCTCCGGAAAATCCGGAATGGTACGTACATAATCTGCTACTGTTTTCATTTTCTCTCCTATAAAAACATAAAGTTTTTCATAATGATACCCGACCGGCTGCCCAGTCGGGTATAGAATTATTACTAAAAAATAATATCACGTTTTAAACGAAAGTCAAGTTATCCCAGTCCAAATCAGCCACAGATTCGACAATATCCGCTAATTGTAGCTGATGTCCATTGCGAACAAAAATGCAAACCTCACCCAGCGGCATATCAATATAATGATGTCCCTGTGAGAGTGGGCACTCTTCTACCAGTTCAGCCCCACGGAAACGAAGCATGCGCATATCCTCCGGCAGATACACATGACGTGCGGCGGCATTCTGCTCATAAATCGGAGCAATCATAATATCGTCCCCAACCAACAACTGGTCTTCGATGCGACGGGCGGTGGTATCCTCCGGATATACCATACCCAGCGGATAGAACATCATGGTATCTTCGTTGATTGCCTTCTCGTATGCCTGATACAAGTATGGAATCAAACGATAACGAAGCTGAATAATTCCCTTCATCTGCTCCACTGCATCGAAGCGATACACTTCCTGGAAACGGGTTCCAAGCGCGGAATGGTTCCGCATCAGAGGGGTAAAAATTCCAAGGGACAACCAGCGAATCATCAAATCCTCGGTGGTCTGGTCTCCAAATCCGCCAAGGTCTGCTCCCGTATACAAGAAGCCGCACATATTGAGGGATGGCATCATCTTCAGATTCATCAGCAAGTGACTCCACCAGGACTTGTTATCTCCCTGCCAGATACCGGCATAGCGGTGCATTCCGATATAGGAAGACCGAGAGAACATCAACACTTCACGATCCGGAACCAGACGCTTGAATGCCTCCGATGCGGAACGGGTCATATAATAACCGAAAAGGTTGTGGACCTTGTCATGACGCACCTTCTGTCCCTTATAGTTATGGTAGAAGCTTGCATAGTCCTCTTCGTTGTTGGAAATCCCACTCATTAAGTCCTTAAACTGGAAGAAACGGTTGATATCCAAATTGCCCCTGGCAAAATCTCCTACTGCATCAAATACTTCCTGCAAGTGCTTCCGTGAATAAAATAATGCAGGCTCATTCATGTCGTTCCAGAAGCCGTCGATGCCCTTGTCCAACAGGAACTTGTAGCCGTTACCGAACCACTCACGAGCCTCATCGTTTAACATATCCGGCAGACAGCAATCTCCCGGCCATACACCAACGACGAAGTCTTCCCCGTTCTCGTCCTTACAGAAGTAGCCATTCTTCTTGCCTTCTTCATAGAAGTCATAGCCGTCTTCCTTCTTCACGCCGGCATCAATGATTGGAACCAGATGAATGTTCTGTTCCTTCATCTCAGATACCAATGCATCAAAATCACCGAAGGTCGCAGGATTGATGGTAAAATCCTTGTACGCATCCATATAATCAATATCCAGATACAACATATCCAGCGGGATGCCATTCTCCCGATGATTGCGTACCACGTCCCGCACTTCATCGGAGGTCATATAGCTCCATCGGCACTGACCGTATCCGAACGCCCACTTCGGCGCACGATAACTCTTTCCTATAATCTGACGGAATTCCCGAATCACCGCCAAATCACTATCGCCTTCCATGACATAGACTTCTACGTCTGCTTCCGGCAGGGAAACCACCAACTTGTCATAGTGGTTATAACCAACATCAAAAATCACCTCTCCCGGTGTATCAAAAAACACACCCAGATGGCGCTGTCCGCTAATTAAAATAAAGTTATGAGAAGCATAGAGGCTGTGCTTGCCCTCATCATGATTCGGATCATCGGAATTATGGCTGGTATATAACCATCCACGCTTGTTGATGCCACGCACATTCTCGCCTAATCCATAGACAATATCTTCCGCATCCAATGTGGTGGCGAAATTCAATGGAAATCGCTCATCCGTATATACGGAAAGTTCCGTCATAGAGTCCGTGCAAACCTGTGGCTTGTTTACAACTGCTTCCGTTTCAATCGGTTGTCCGAATACATATCTTCTCATCTTTTTCCCTCTTTAAATTTAAGCCTTTTTCAAAATGTCTTCTGCGTTCTTGATACGCTCCGGGGTCGGAGGATTCACATCCTTCAAGCTGTAAGAAATCCCCATCTCCTCATACTTGAACGTACCAAGGGTATGATACGGTAATACCTCTACCTTGTCTACATTGGATAAGGTATCAATAAAATCCCTGGTCTGATGCAAATACGTATCATCATCTGTAATGCCCGGAACTAACACGTGGCGAATCCAGATTGGCTTATGGATAGAATCCAAATAACGGGCGCAATCCAAAATATTCTCATTGCCGTGTCCGGTCAGCTTCTTATGCTCAGCGGAATCGATATGTTTGATATCCAACAATACCAAATCCGTGCTCTTCATTAAGCGTTCAAACTTAGAGAAGAACGGTTCCTCTCTGGTAAAAGGCTGTGCGGAAGTATCCAGGCAGGTATTGATTCCCATCTCTTTCGCCTTCTCAAACAGCTCAATCAGGAAGTCAATCTGAAGCAATGCTTCTCCACCGCTTACGGTAATACCGCCGTCCTTACGCCAATAGCTCTTATAACGCAGGGCCTTCTTCAGAAGTTCATCGGCAGTCATCTCTTCTCCGCAGTTCTTCTCCCAGGTATCCGGGTTGTGACAGTAACGACAACGCATATCGCATCCTTTTAAAAAGATGAGAAAACGTACGCCCGGTCCGTCTACCGAGCCAAAACTCTCTGTCGAATGAATATATCCTTTGATCATATCTACTCCACTTCTAACTGAATTAACAACAACACACATTATAGTAGAAAAGGTCGGGGTATAAAACCCCGACCTTGTTCTTCGTGAAAAGTATATATCGGTAGAAATTACATTCTATCGTGACATGTACGATTGATTACGTCTAACTGCTGCTCACGAGTCAAGTCGATGAACTTAACAGCGTATCCGGATACACGGATAGTGAAGTTAGCGTACTCAGGCTTCTCAGGATGCTCCATAGCGTCCTTCAACTTCTCAACACCGAATACGTTAACGTTCAAGTGATGAGCTCCGCGATCGAAGTAACCATCTAAAACGTTAGCAAGATTTGCCTTACGCTCATCATCGTCATGGCCAAGAGCGCCAGGATTGATGGTCTGAGTATTGGAAATACCATCCAATGCATACTCATAAGGAAGCTTAGCAACGGAGTTCAAGGAAGCAAGAAGACCGTTCTTCTCAGCACCGTATGCAGGGTTTGCACCAGGTGCGAATGGCTTGTAAGCCTCACGTCCGTCAGGAAGTGCACCGGTAGCCTTACCGTATACTACGTTAGAAGTAATCGTAAGGATAGAGGTTGTAGGCTCAGAATCACGATAAGTATCGTACTTCTTGATCTTGGTCATAAAGGTCTTCAACAACCAAACAGCGATCTCGTCTGCACGCTCATCGTCGTTACCATACTTAGGGAAGTCTCCGTCGATCTTGTAATCAACAGCAACACCTTCCTCATCACGTACTACAGAAACCTTAGCGTACTTAATAGCGCAAAGGGAATCTACTACGTGAGAGAATCCTGCGATACCGGTAGCGAATGTACGACGTACATCAGTATCGATCAAAGCAAGCTCAGCTGCTTCATAGTAATACTTATCATGCATGTAGTGGATCAGGTTCAAAATGTTTACATAAAGACCTGCTAACCAATCTAACATCATGTCATACTTATGCATAACTTCGTCGAAGTCCAGAACATCACCGGTAATTGGTGCATACTCAGGACCAACCTGCATATGCTTGCCGTCCTTGGTCATGAACTTCTCGTCCTTACCACCGTTGATAGCGTAAAGTAAGCACTTAGCAAGGTTTGCACGAGCACCGAAGAACTGCATCTCCTTACCGGTCTGTGTAGCGGATACACAGCAGCAGATGCTGTAGTCATCGCCCCAAATTGGACGCATAACATCATCGTTCTCGTACTGGATGGAGCTTGTTGTAACAGAGATCTTAGAAGCGTAAAGCTTGAAGTTCTCAGGCAACTTGCTGGTGTAAAGTACAGTAAGGTTCGGCTCTGGGGATGGTCCCATGTTCTCCAAGGTATGTAAGAAACGATAATCGTTCTTAGTAACCATGTGACGTCCGTCCATGCCAAGACCAGCAACTTCCAAAGTAGCCCATACCGGATCACCGGTGAAGAGCTCGTTGTAAGAAGGAATACGAGCGAACTTAACCATACGGAACTTCATAACCATATGATCGATCAACTCCTGAGCCTCAGTCTCAGTTAAGGTACCTTCCTTCAAATCTCTCTCAATATAGATATCCAAGAAAGTGGAGATACGTCCTACGGACATAGCAGCACCGTTCTGGGACTTGATAGCTGCAAGGTAACCGAAGTATAACCACTGAACAGCCTCACGAGCGTTCTTAGCAGGCTTGGAAATATCGAAACCATAGATCTCAGCCATTTCCTTCATTGCACGAAGTGCACGAATCTGCTCAGAAATCTCTTCACGCTGACGAATGACAGCATCAGTCATAACACCGCATCCGCAGTTCGCCTTGTCTTCTTCCTTCTTAGCGATCAAGAAGTCAATACCGTACAAAGCAACACGACGATAATCGCCGACGATACGTCCACGACCATAGGTATCCGGAAGACCGGTTACGATGTGGCTGTGACGAGCAGCTCTCATCTCAGGAGTATAAGCATCGAATACTGCCTGGTTGTGAGTCTTGTGATATTTTGTAAAAATCTCGTGGAAACGTGGGTTTGGAGTGTAACCGTAAGTGGTGCAAGCCTCCTCAGCCATCTTAATTCCACCGAATGGCATGAATGCTCTCTTCAGAGGCTTGTCAGTCTGAAGACCAACAACCTTCTCGAGATCCTTCATCTCTTCGTTGATATATCCAGGGCCATAAGCGGTAATGCTGGAAACAACCTCGGTCTCCATATCAAGGACACCCTTGTTGGCACGCTCAGCAGCCTGCAATTTCTGTAATTCTCCCCAAAGCTTATCGGTTGCCTCAGTAGGTCCAACTAAGAAGTCTTCATTACCGTCATACGGGGTGTAGTTTCTCTGGATGAAGTCACGAACGTTGACATCTTCGTTCCAATGTCCGTCTTCAAATCCACGCCATTCTTCTCTAGACATAAGATCCTCCTAAATGAAATTGGTATACAATATACGTTAGCCTAATCTAACGTTCCGCCAAATAGTATACGTGACGACAAGAGGTAGTGTCAATGTAGTTTCGTTAAAAAATTATCATGTTTTTTAATTTATACAAAACACGCATATTGTATTCGTAAGAACTGCACAAAAAAATCCTCCGACGATGCCGTTTCGTCGAAGGATTTCGTTTTAAAAGCATTCTTGTTACACAATCATCTCGTAGTTTACCACACTGTGATATTTACCAAACTTGTATCCACACTCATGCAACACACCGCTACAGGAGAAGCCGAGCTGCTCATGCAAATGAATGCTGCCTACATTGTCTTCGGTAATCACCGATACAATCGCGTGGGTCTTCTCATCGTTCTTAGCCAGCGCAATCAGCTCTTCCATCAGCTTCCGGCCTACGCCGTTCTTGCGATGTTCCCGCTCCACATAAACACTGAGTTCTACCGTAGAATCATAAGCTTCGTGGCTACGATAGGATGATAAACATCCGTATCCTGCAATGACGCCGTTCTCTTCCGCTACTATCATCGGATGATTCTTAATGTTATGTTCGAAGAGCCAACGCTTGCCTTCCTCCATACCCATCGGAATCAGGGTAAAAGTAACGTTGGTGTTCTCCACCTCGTAGTTGTATATATCCAGAATCTCAGGTAAGTCGTTCACGTTTGCCTTGCGGATTTCCATATGCTGTGCCTCCATCTTAAGCAATAATAAAGGGAATGGCTCACACCATCCCCATGTGTTATTTTAATCATCCCACCCCACAATGGCAAGGAAAAAAATCAGTACAGTTTCCTAGTAGTGTCGTACGAATAGTGGTAAGTTCCCGCCGTTACCTGGTATCGTTGTCCGTCCAAAAGCTGAATAATCGCATCAGTGTTGGACGGGATTTCAAAATCATATGCATACCCTTCCGCCGTTTTTTCCCAATGTACCTTCAGCATGCCGTAAGGACTGTTGTATTCTAAGTCGCAGTACTCCAATCCACCGCCCGGAATCGGTGCAATGTAGAAGGTGTACGGCATCATCATCTGAACGCCGGCAATATCTTCAATGGCAAAAAGCACGCCGGTTGCAGAGGCACAGTGGTTCATGGATCGTCCCAAAGGATGCATGTCATCATCATATCCTACGAATCGTTCCCAGGCCGTGGTTGCCCCTTGTTCAATCTGGGTCAGCCATCCCGGAGACGTAATATTCAAAAGTACCTGGTAAGCGGTTTCGTCATAGCCGTATTCCGCCAAGGTCTTTAACAGATACGGTGTGGTATAGAGGCCGGTTCCTACGCGATAGCGGCCTTGCTCCACCATGTGATTCAAATCTCTGGCGATAATGGCCCGTTCTGCGGCTTCCTCCGCAAGACCAAGGCTTAGGGCTCGTACCAATGGAGCCTGACGCTTATCCTCTCTGTGATGGTGGGTGTCCGTCAGATAGTGCAGGCGATACGCACGACGGGCTCCGTGACTGATCTCGTAGCTCTCGTCCGCCTCGTCATCATCTTCCAGTTCATCCATCAAATATCCCAATTGTTCCATAGAAGCCGCAGTTATTGCCGCATTCAACTCCTGTCGTGGTCGCATAGCAACCGAATCATCCCCTAGTGCATCTTCCCCTTCCGGATCCGACCATTCGCCCCACTGCATACCGGATTCCACGATGTACTGGTTGTACGGTGTCTTCGGCAACAAGCAGCTCAATACTTTTCTCTGCAACGGATGATTCTTCGGCAGGTTATAGATGGTCTTGTCCTCACCGCAAGCAAGAACAAAACGCTTCCACTCCGTCAGGGTGTCCTTGTACCGCTCTGCAAAGCAAGGGTCGCCATACAGAAGCCACATGCGATAACAGATGGCTACTGCCACATCCGCCCATCCAACCAATCCGTTTACCGCTTGCTTACCGGTCTGATCCGTATCCGGTGGGCAATAGTTATTGATACAGCCTTTGCCATCCTGGGCATCGCTGATGTCTTCCATCCACTTGTCATAGAATGCTGCTGTATCTGCTAAGTAACCTGCTGCCGGCAGGAAAATATATGCATCTCCCGTACGGGCACTACGGCTTCCTGCCGCGCTATCCGTGGGCACGCTGACAAAATTGCTTTTCATGGTCCAGCGGGCATTGTAAATCCACTGGTTGATATACTTATTGGATGTTCGTATGAACAATGTACTGTAGTCGATGTCGGAATATACGGCAATTCCCCGCACCGCATCCGCCGTCAAATCCCGCCATCCTTCCACTATGGCATAGCGGAATCCGCAGTAGAAGAACTCCGGCTGGTAGTCCTCTTCCACGCCGCTGCCAATAAATTCGATTTTCTGCAGGTTCTGGGCTTCGTATGCGAAAGTCGTATTGGAATAGTCCCCATGATCCAACGTCTCACACATCCAAAAAATCACCGTTTCACCGAAGTTCGCACGTAAACGGAAGCGAATATATCCGGCAAAATTCTGTCCGAAATCCAGCACCACCTTGCCAAGTCCTAAGGATTCCACCTTCGGGACCATAGCCTCATGCTCCGTAATCATAGGTCCCACCTGGGCAAGCAGCATCACATCCGGCTTCGCAATCTGCGCCTTCATGGAATAGGTCGGAATCATGCGGGCATCGTACACCTGCCCGTCCTTCATATCGTTATAGCGAATCGGTCCGTCGTTGCACCAATCGAAAGAGTCGCCGGTCCCTAAGATTTCCATGGAACCATCCTCATAGGTTAAGACAATCTGGCCGATGGTCATGGTCTGATTGCCGTAAAAAGCCTGGCTGTTGTGACGTCCGATTTTGCCCTTGTACCAGCCATCGCCAACCACGATTTCCCACTCATTCTCATCCAGCAAATACTTGGCAATATCATAGGTCTGGTAGTAGACACGCTTATGATAGTCCGTAAAGCCCGGAGATAGTACTCCCGGCAAGCGCTTTCCGTTGATTTTTACGAAGTAGCATCCTAGGGCCGATGCATAGAGACGGGCCCGCACGACTTTTTTTGCAACAGAAAAATGGGCCTTGTAATAGTCTGCCGGAAGACGCTCCTCCACATTGGTTCCCATGCCGCAGATCCAATGTGCCTTCCAGTCCGACTCAGACAACAAGCCCATCTCAAAAAAAGCAGGATCCGACTCTTCCGTACGATCCTTCTCATCCCTAAGGGTCACCGTCCAGCGATAACGATGCATGGACATAGTGCTCCCTTGATATTTGCAATAACTCTCTCTGGTCTCTACCCAGCCGGAGTCGTATACCTGCGTATTCCCGGCGTTTTCATCCCATACCGTGACGCGGTATGCCCCTTGATAGATTCCGCCCTCACACTTCCAGCGCAGAATTGGTGTCTTACGATCAATACCCATAGGGTCTATTCGGTTGTCTGTCTTGAGCGCAACTGCCTTCATACAAACCTCCCCGATGTCTAACCTACTGATGTATTACCTTTCCCAAAATCTGTCCTCGATATACTGCTCCAAAACTTCTGGAATCCACGGAATTCTCCCGGTTGTCTCCCAGAAGGAAATATTTATTCTTCTCTAAGGTGTAAGGATAGGAAATCGATGCCTCCTGGGGCAGGGTCTGCCCATGGCCGAAACTATCCTCCACCACGCCGTTTACGTACAATTTACCTTCTTTTAATTCTACCACATCCCCGGGTACCGCGACTACACGTTTTACGTAGTTATCCCCGTTAGGCATGGACAAACAGACAATATCCCCTGCGTCATAGGACGCATGAATTCTGGTAAAAATAATCATCTGCCCGTCAATCAACGTAGGGTCCATGGACGAACCGTCCACCCGGGAAGTTCCCACAACAAAACGAAACAAAAAAAACAGAACAATCAACACCGCTACTAACAACAGCACCAGTGTGAATACGCCCTGTTCCTTTGATCTATACTTCTTATCGTAATCTTCTGTTAATCCATATGAAGCCTTCGTCATCGCAAAGCTCCTCCATATATCGTCTCTTGCTTATATTATGCCCCTTGGAGGTTCGGAATGCAACCGTAGGCTAACCGTCAATCTCACGGTCCTCTCTGGACTTCTCATCGGAGTCCTTACAGACTCTGCGAAGAAAAATGTGATTCTTGTGACGACTCTTATGATAGCTGGCAACTGCACAAATCAATACAGCCAGAATCACGATTCCCATCAGATACCAAATGTTGAATCCGTTGTTCACCGTCGTCTGGGACAGCGGTGTCTCCACATCGGAAATCTCCACCAATGGCTTGGTGTTCTTGGCAATCTGCTCCTCTTTGGAAGGAATCTCCTGCTTCGGAGTGTCCTGCTCATATGAAGTTGTCTGCCCTGTTCCCGCATTGCTGGAATTCACTACACATACGGAGCTGACCATCAGAACGAAGGCCAACAGTACGGCAGCCAAAATCCGCTTAGGGAAGAAATGTCTGCTATTCATAATATGTCTCCTTGTCATGAATGATATCGGCTTTTCTACCCTAAAACAATAGATTTGGCATGAACGTCAAAAAATCGGCATAAACGTCAAATAATACAACGTTTTCCTATCTGCCTTGCGTTGACTTCCACTACCCTCTTTTATAAAATATATGTATGTTTACTATGGATTTATAGGAGAATGATTAGGGAGTTATATGAACATAGCAATATTAGATGACGAGAAGATCAGCTGCATGCAATTGCAGGCTCTGGTAAAGCGTTATGCCACCGAGCACAATTTGGAGATTACCATTGAGAGCTACACCGAACCGGAGTCGTTTCTTTCCCACTTCGAGGCCGGCCGCTATACCATTATCTTTTTGGATATCTACATGGGGGACATCTCCGGTCTTGACGTTGCGGAATCCATTCGCAAGATTGAACCGGATGCGATGATTATTTTCTGTACCACCAGTGTTGACAGTATGCCACAGGCATTCCGCTTCCACGCCTTTGATTATGTGGTGAAGCCTGCCAAGCCGGATCGGATCAATCAGTTATTGGATGATGCTACCAATGTACTCCCTACCGTAGAACGCTATATTACCCTTTCCGTGAACCGCCAGAAGGTGAACTTGAAGTACAGCGACATTGCCGTTGCTTCCACCAGTGGTCACTACCTGGATGTAACCGACGGAAGCGGCAACGTCTACACTTCCCGTATGACCTTAAGCCAGCTTTTGGAACAGCTGCAGGACGATGGACGTTTCCTATCCATCAATAAGGGTATTATCGTAAACATGGATTACATTCGTGCCATTGAAGACGGAATTTGTATTTTACAGGACAACAGCCAGTATCCGGTGAAGATTCGAGAGTTAACCCAGATCAATCAGGCCATCTCGGACTATCGCTTTTCCAAAGAATAAGCATCCGATGAGGGGGATTTCATTATGAAGAAGCTTGATATAATCAAAACAATTCAGCTGCTTGTATTTTCCGTACTGGCCATTCTATGCTTTGTTTTGATTGTCGCTGATTCCGATGTATACCAATCCATAGCCGTCAGCAAGTCCGTGCGCTTGCTTTCTGTTTTGCTATGGATTTCTTTATTCTTTTCCTTTTTGTTTATTTTCATTGATTTCTCTGTTTATGTCACACAGAAAAAAGACTACAATGCCTTGGATTACGCCGTACACTCCGATCCTCTGGCCAAAATTGCCAACCGCAACGGTTGCGATGAGCTTCTAGAGCAGTATGCCGACAAGCCACTGCCGGATGATTTGGGTTGCATTATGTTTGAGCTGACCAGCTTATATGAGACCAACAAGACCTACAACCGCATGGCCGGCAACCGCCAGATTCGTAATTTTTCCATTATTCTAAAAATGGCTTCCGTGAACACCTGCTTCGTAGGACGTAACGGTGGCAACAAATTCCTGGCTATTTTCGAAAACACCAGCCGTGAGATTATGGACGAGTTCTTAGCCCGCATCGACAGCAAGGTCATCGACCACAACAGCGATCCGAAGAACCCGAAGATGACCTATTCCTACGGCACAGCGTTTCATGAAGTAAATGTGAAGGAGGTAACCGACTTGGTTGCCCTCTCCAACCGACGTCTGGAGATGCTTCGTTCCCTGAATGCAAAGGAGGATGACACCACCGAGGACGGCGACGAGAACCCGAAGGAGATTTAGTATGGCAAGAGGCGAAAACGCCTACTACAAAAGACTGATAGATGATGCACTTGCAGGTGACTCTAACTCTTATGCCATTCTCTTCGTATCGACCTATCAGAATCTTTACCAGCGGGCATTTTACTACACACAAAATGAATATATGACCCAGGATATTTTGACGGACACTTATATTCAGGCGTTCTCCAACTTAAGCTCCATTCCTTCCCCACGTTCGTTCCGCGTGTGGGTCCGTTATCTGGAGGAGCGGTATATCTTAGCGCAACTTTGCACCATAGATGAAGCCAAGTGGAAGAACGTGGCAACGCTTCCGTCTCCTACTATGAAGGAGCGCCGGGCGATGTACGGACGTCGGGCGCCGAAGATGCATTTGGATATTGCCGGTCAGTTGTTGGAATATCTCTTCTTCGAAGCGGGACTTGAACCAAACAACCTTCCATTGGACGCGTTGGAAGAGTATCATCATTACCGGATGAATCAGTTGTTTATCCAACGAATTGCCTTAGGGGTTGCTGTGATTTTCTTACTGCATACGCCTCTTTGGTTTGTAACTCCTGATTTTTCTGTTGTAGATACAACAGATCACGGTATTGTTACCTATGAAGTCAACACCTCCAAGTGGGTCAGCGTCAAATCGGTGACCGCCCAGATGAACAATCAGCTGGTTCCGGTGACCCAGTCGGACAAGCACGCCTACAGTGTGAAGCCAACAGCCAACGGAGAACTCTTCATTCAGGTCACCTATTTTAACAACATGGTTTCGGATCAGGCCTTCCAAGTCACCGGTGTGGATCGACAGGCTCCGGTGGTGGAGGATTCCCATCTGAAGGAAGGGGTGGTTACCCTGGTTCTGTCCGACGACAACAGCGGCGTAGACTATGACGCTATTTCCATTACTGCCTTAACCGGAGAATCTCTTCCTGTGACCCCTGCCATGGTAGAGGGCAAGGAGACAATTTCTTTCCCGTACGAAGGCGGCAATGTTGATATTGTAATTCCGGACCGCGCAGGCAATCGTTTGCACCTGCTGCTGTCCAACTAATATGAGGGTGTGAGCAAATGATAAAACGAACAAAATCCTTCAAAACTCTTGTTGGAGTATTCTTGCTCGTTGCGACTACTACACTAAGCGGATGCGGTTCCGGTGCAACCGAAGGCCCGTCCGGGTTCGGAGGCGGCAGTAGTAACAACAGCAACGGCGGAGGCAGTACCGCTTCCACGCTGACGGAAGAAGGCGGACGAAACACGGTAAGCGATACGCTTCTTCCGGATGCTCCCGGCACGGAAGTATTAAGTAATGATGTGGTATCCCTTGATATCTCCAATGTTTCCGACGGATACTTCACCTTAGACTACAGCGGAAGTGCCGAAAAAGTACAAATTCAGATTACCTATCCGGACGGAACCGTATATCCGTACCCACTGAATCTCGGTGCTCCACGGGTATTTCCGTTAACCGGCGGTGACGGCAGCTACAAGGTGGACGTGTTGGAACATGTACAGGACAATATGTACTCCATCGGTTTTTCCGATTCCTTCAGCGTTAGCCTTACGGATGAGTTCCGACCGTTCCTCTACCCGAATCAGTATGTAGAGTACACGGCCTCCTCTCCCACCACCACCCTGGCGGCGCAGCTGTCCGACAAGTCAGCGGATGACCTTGGGTATGTGGCCAACGTCTACAATTACGTGGTAGATAACGTGGTCTATGACGAAGAGCTGGCTGCCAACATCGGCACCAACTATATTCCGGATCCGGCATCTACCTTAGCTTCCAAGAAGGGCATTTGTTTCGACTATGCATCCTTAATGAGTGCGCTGCTTCGTTCCCAGCAGGTTCCTACCAAGCTGGTGGTTGGTTACTCCGGCACCGCATATCATGCATGGATTAGCGTCTACATCTCCGAAATCGGTTGGGTAGACAACATCATCGAATTCGACGGAAGCAACTGGTCCCTCATGGATCCAACCTTAGCAGCCAACAAGGCAAACAGTTCCTCTGCTGTGAAGGAATATGTAGGCGACGGTAGCAACTACACCGTGAAATATAACTATTAATTACAATGGATATTGGGCGTATATAGGAGAAAATATGGAACAGGAAAAGAAAATCGGAAGAAAACTTGATAACAACGAATTATCTTATTTTTGCGGTCAGATGGCCTTAATCTTAAAGTCCGGCATCTCTGCCTTAGAGGGCATTGACATGATGAAGGACGACAACTCCTCCGAAGAGGACAAGGCAATCTTAGACAACATCAAAAACAATATGATTCAGAACGGAAGCCTCTTCCAGTCCATGGAGAATACAGGCTTGTTCCCGAATTACATGCTGCACATGGTACGCATCGGTGAGCAGACCGGTAACTTGGATGAGGTTATGCACTCTTTGCAGGAGCATTACGAGCGGGAAGAAAGCATTCGTGTCTCCATCCAGAATGCACTGATCTATCCCTTCATTATGGCCGGAATGATCATCGTGGTCATTCTCATTCTGTTGGTTCGCGTTATGCCGATTTTTAACCAGGTATTCAAACAGTTAGGAACCGAGATGACCGGATTTGCTGCAGGTCTTCTCAATATCGGAACCGTCATCGGAAGATACTCCATGGTATTGATTCTGATTCTTGCGGTACTTTTGGTATTGGCATTTTTAGGTGCCCGTACCGAGAAGGGTCGCCGCATTGGCAGTGCTTTTTTGAATAAGTTCCCATTTTTCCGTTCCTTAAACAGCCGTATCAATGCCTGCCACTTCGCCGGCGGTATGGCAATCACCTTACGCAGCGGTATTTCTCCGGACCAGTGCTTCGAAATGGTAAGCGAGTTGTCCGAAGATCCGGAGTTTAAGAAGCAGTTAGAAGCCTGCAACGAGAAAATGATGAGCGGCCTTACTATGGCAGATGCCTTAAAGGAAGTGGGCATCTTCGGCGGTGTTTATTCCCGTATGACTTCCATCGGTAACAAGACCGGTGCTCTAGATCAGGTTATGAGCCAGATTTCCGATTTGTACCAGGAAGACATCGATAACAAGATCAACAACCGTTTGGCTGTATTAGAGCCGGCACTAATCATTGTATTATCCATTATTGTGGGTATTATCCTATTGTCCGTTATGTTCCCGTTGCTTGGCATTATGGCCAGCCTGTAAAGGAAGGAGTTTGCTATGGCACGTTTTGAGTACAGTGATTCCCACCGCAGCTCGCGGCGAAAGCGCATCACCGCCTTTCTTCCACTGCTGTTTTTCGTGGGCGTCATCGCATTATTCTCTTTTGCAACCGGCGTTCTCTCCGGCGGTACCACTGCCCGTCAGAAAGCCAGTTTAGAGAATGCTCTGATGAATGATATTACCTATTGTTACGCCACCACCGGTCGCTATCCGACGGACCTTGAGATGATTAAGTCCCAGTATGGATTGACCTATGATGAGGATTTGTTTTTCGTTGATTATCACGTTCAGGGAACCAACATCTTCCCGGATGTGACCATTCTCGAACAGAAATAGGAGCAACCACACATGCAAAACAACAAAAAGAAAACCGGGCCAATTGAATTTGTGTTTCCGATTCTGCTGTTTTTGATTTTTACCCTGTCAGCACTGTTTATTATTCTGTTTGCTGCACAGATTTATCAAAGAATAGTAGATGATTCCTCTATCAACTATAGCGCAAACACTGCAATTTCCTATGTTTCCGAGAAAATCCGTCAGGGTGAGAACGAAGACGGCATTGAAGTCGGATCTTTTCAGGATTGCGACGCTTTGATTCTACATAACCACGTCCAGGACGTAGATTATGCTACCTACATTTATTTTTACGACGGTGCGCTGTACGAGTTTATGTCGGAAGCGTCTCGCATCTCTGACATGAACGTAGGAACCGGAACCGCCATTTTAGAAGTAGCGGATTTTAGCATTACCGAAGACGACAATCATCTCATCTCCTTTTCTTGCACGGATGAATCCGGCAACACTTCCGAGGCGATGATTGCGATTTCCACAGAATAAGGGGAGGATGACATGGCACAAAGACATCGGGCTTCCCATGGAAGCCTGTTCCTAATGGAACTTATTTTTTCCATACTTTTATTTACCATTATTGCCACCATCTGCATCTCGGGCTTCGTGAAGGCGCACACCTTAAGTCGTGATGCTTCTTTGCAGACCCATTATGCAACCATTGCCGGCAATATAGCAGAGGTGATACGTTCCGGCGACAACTGGGATTCCACCATTGATGAAATTCTATCTTACTATCCGGAGGCATCCCTCATTTCCGAAGACGGATCTGAGGAAACATTGCTGTCGGATTCCACCTTAGCCCTTAGCGCTCTGCCAAGAACCATCCATATCTATTTTGATAAGGAGTTCCATCCTTGTGGCGTAAAGGATGCTGCTTATTGCGCAGAAGTCAATCTATCCTATGTGGATGAGCTTTTGACTGCAGATATCGGCATTCGAATCGGCGGAAATACCGCTCATGTGTATGAATTGAGCATTGATCACTTTTTTCACAGAATCATCGAGGAGTAGCTATGTACGTTGAGAAACAGGGCTTTACCAAAATCGAACATTCCAAAAACAATCGGCAGATGCCTCCGGTAAATATGGGTATTTCCCTCTTACTTGTGGTATTCTTAGCCTTATGTTTATTTACTTTTGCTGCTATTGCGCTCTCTTCCGCGTTGAATGAGTCCAAGCAGGCAGCAGATATGGTTGCGCGGAAGCAGGCCTACTATGCAGCCTGCAACGAAGCGGAACGCAGCTTGCGGGATTTGGATGCGGAGCTTGCCGGCGGCAAGTCCATCTTAAGCATTTCCCAAACCCTGCATTTTCCTATCAACGATGACCAGGAATTACAAGTTACCATTGAGCCTGCCAAGGAAGGACACGACTATCGTATCATCGGTTGGCAAACCATCGATACAACGGAATGGGAGTCCGTTGATCAGGTTACCTTAATTCAATAATTCAAGGGAGGAAGAATCATGACACCGGAAGAAATGGAACAATATGACCGTAAAACAACTGAGACCTTACAAGCGACCGTTGATGCTCACGCATCCGATATCTTTATCGTAGCCGGCCGCCCGATTTCCTATCGTAAACACGGTTCCATCCGCGCCTTAAACGACGAACGTTTGATGCCGGATGCCACCAATGCTTTTGTAGAATCCCTCTACCGTCTGGCAAACCAGCGCGATATTCGTTTATTAGACTGTGGTGATGATGACTTCTCCATTGCCTTACCGGGCATTGCGCGATTCCGTGTCAGCGCTTACAAACAGCGTGGTTCTATGTCCGCTGTTTTACGTATCATTGCTTTCCAGTTGCCGGATCCTACCGAGCTTGGCATTCCGCCTCAGATTATTGAGATGGGCAACGATACCAACGGTATGGTGTTAGTTACCGGTCCTGCAGGTAGTGGTAAGTCCACCACCTTAGCCTGCATGATTGACCACATCAATCAGACCCAGAACTCTCACATCATCACATTGGAGGACCCAATCGAGTATCTGCATCGCCACAACCAGAGTATTGTTTCTCAGCGTGAGTTGAACGTTGATACCGAGAGCTTCGTTTCCGCTCTTCGTGCCGCTTTGCGTCAGAGTCCGGATGTTATTCTCTTAGGTGAGATGCGTGACTTTGAGACTATCTCCGTTGCTATGACCGCTGCCGAGACCGGACACTTACTCTTATCCACCTTACATACCATTGGTGCAAGTAATACCATCAACCGTATCGTGGATGTTTTCCCGGCCAACCAACAGCACCAGATTGCGGTACAGCTGTCCTGTGTTTTGAACGCCGTTGTTTCTCAGCAGTTGCTTCCTACCGTGGACGGTGGTATTGTTCCTGCTTTTGAAATCATGACCATTACGCCGGCCATCCGCAATATGATTCGTGACAACAAGATTTACCAGATTGACGGTGTGATTTACTCCACCTCCGGTAACGACAACATGATTTCCATGGACAACAGCATTAAGTCCTTATATCAGCGTGGTCGTATTACCAAGGAGACGGCGCTCACCTTTGCAGTGAATCCGGACCGCCTGGGAATCTAGACTATTACGCGTTCTCGGCAGGCGCATATTTTCCCGCGAGGTCGCTCTCGCTATGGGTTCGAACGTAGCGGGCACATACAAAAATAATAAGAGGAGAAATCAATACGATTTCTCCTCTTTTATTTTCTAGTGCCGACGTTCTCACACACTCGCTACAGAAAATATGCGCCTGCCAAGGACGCTATATACTGGTTTTCAGTATCTCACCTCCCTGACAGCGCAGATACTGAATTTCACACTCATCCCGTATCCACGAGCGCACTCTATATCAGTATTCGCGGTTCCACAGCCAGAGAATACTGAAAGTGAAGCCCATACAGAATTAATGGAGTAAGACAAAATCAGTATCTTCTCTCCCTGACAGTGCAAATACTGAATTTCACACTCGTCCCGTATCCTTCAACGCATCCCATATCAGTATTTACCGTTACACGGCGTAAGAATACTGAAAATCGCAAATTCTTAGTGAAATCCTTATCCCCAAGCAACGTTCACTAAAGCAAATCGCCCTTGCGCCAAATACTCATTAGTGAATAGTACTTTCTATGAATGTTTCACTAAAAAACTTTCCCCGTCGTTCAGCTAAGTCCCCAAAAACATTAGTGAAACCGCCAGTAAATACAAACTTCGCTAAGAAATTCTATTTTTCTGGGAATCATTCTTCTCATGCCCCCTGCCAACAAAAAAGCTGAGACAACTTGTGTGTCAAGGGCGAAGCCTCTTCGAGGTGCTTGCACCCTTGACACACAAACGTCTCAGCTATAATCACACAGCAGGGCCATGAGGATAATCACAATGTCCGCCGGCTCCAGGCCACGGCGCCACATCTTGCACATCCATAATGGCGGTAGTTGCGGGTGAACTTGCTATCGCGCTTGCGATAGATGGTGGCGCCGCAATTCCCGCAGGTGAAGACATACTTATACTGTTCTGCCGTCCCTTCGTAGTTCTCGACGCCCTTCTCCGCACCTTCCGTTACACGCTTGATGTGATAACCATAGTATGCGTTAATCACTTCCGCATAGCGCTTCCAGGTTCCGGTATGACGCATGCAGCCCTTACAGGTATGCAACAGTTCATGAATCATAGTCTCCTTGCAGGATTGCTCGCTGATGCGCTCATCCGTAAGCAGGCTCTCTGCTATCTCTATGCTGTAAGTCCCGTCCGGGTGTCTGGTACACAATCCCCAGCGGCTCTTGGCTCTTGTATTAATAGACCAAGAAGTGACGGGTCCCAGCTGGATGCCAAGGCGCGTCACTTCCTGTATACATTCGTTCTTTAAACGTTCAAAATCCTTCATGATTCCTTCTAATCCCAGAGATCTGCCAGTTCCAGAATCAACTTCTCCGTCTTCTTCCATCCCAGACACGGATCGGTAATGGACTTACCATAGATATGCTCCTCTGCCTTCTGGGCGCCGTCTTCTAAATAGCTTTCAATCATAAGTCCCTTCACAAGATGGCGAATGTCCTCAGATACGTGGCAGGAATGCATGACATCCTTACTGATACGAATCTGTTCCTTATACTTCTTACCGGAGTTGGAATGATTACAATCCACGATAACTCCCGGATTCGGAAGTCCACGGTTCTGGTATAGTGCCTGAACCTCTTTTAAATCCTCATAATGATAGTTGGCAATGTTCCGTCCGTACTTGTCCACCCAACCACGCAGAATCACATGGGTCAGCGGATTACCCGGTGTAGTTACCTCCCAACCACGATAGTTGAAGGTATGTCCGCTCTGTGCAGCCTCAACGGAATTCATCAATACCGTAAGATCTCCACCGGTAGGATTCTTCATACCGACCGGAATGCCCACCCCACTGGCGGTCAGACGATGCATCTGGTTCTCTACGGAACGTGCACCTACTGCTACATAGGAGAGCAGGTCGGACAGATAGCGATGATTCTCCGGGTACAACATCTCATCCGCACAGGTAAAGCCACACTCCGTAGCTGCACGCATGTGCAAGGAACGAATCGCGATAATGCCCTTCAGCAAATCCTCCTTCTTCTCCGGATCCGGCTGGGAGAACATGCCCTTGTAGCCCTTACCGATGGTACGCGGCTTATTGGTATAGATGCGCGGTACGATAAAAATCTTATCTACTACCTTTTCCTGAATCTTCTGTAAGCGGGAAATGTATTCGATGACCGGATCTTCATGATCCGCAGAACAAGGTCCAATCACCAGCAACAGGCGGGAATCCTTTCCTTCCATAATGTTGCGGATGACCGTATCCCTGGATTCTTTTAATTGCTGTATTTCTTTACTCACCGGATACTGCTCTTTCAACTCCTTGGGGGTCGGCAGCTTCCGTATGAATTCCATATCCATGTCCATTGTGTAAATCTCCTTTTTTCTTTCTTTTCCTAACTTATAAAATAAACGAAAACGAGGCATCCATCAACACTTTTCCAAAAAGTATTGGTGGATACCCCGTTCTCTAAAAGAAAGGATTGAAAGGAAAAAAGGTAAACGATTCTTCGCTTTAAATTATCTTACTCATCTCTACATGCTTATTATACTACTTTTTTGCGCAAAATAAACAAAAAATATCGTAATTTTGCATTTTTTTCAGCCGTTTTAACCTAAAATGCTAGAAATTCAACTCAAAAGCCATTGAAGTCTTACTTCCAGCCGGTAACATCCAGTACTTCGAAGCCTTCCGCCTTACCTTTGAGCTTAATGGTAGCGCCCAGAGACTCCGTCGTAATGCGGTCACCCAGTGCATCTGCAACTACACGGCTGATATAGATATGGCCGGCCGGAGCATTGGCCTCCAAGCGGGCTGCCGTATTGACCGTATCGCCGATGGCGGTGTAATCCATACGATCCGGAGCACCGATGTTGCCTACAACTGCCGGGCCGAAGTTCACGCCAACACCTACATTCAGCGGAACACCCAATCGCTGTTGCAGGTCTGCCGAAATCCGTGCTGCCCCGTCAATGATATCCTGAGCACAGCGCAGCGCATGGTACACCGGATCTTCCATAGGCAGTGGAGCTCCCCAGAACGCCATGGTACAATCCCCAACGAACTTATCCAAGGTTCCGTGATTCTTGTGAACACAGTCACTGGTCATTCCCAGATACTCATCCAGAATCGACACGATGGTCTCCGGATCCATATGCTCGGACATGGTGGTGAACCCACGAATATCCACGAACAATACGGCAATCTCACAGGACTTACCGTTCAATCCCAGGGCATCCGTTCCTTCCTTCATAAGCTCTGCCACGATAGAAGCATCCACGTAACGCTCGAAGGTCTTGGTAATCTGCTTACGCTCCTCACGCTGACGCAGGAACTCCCACACAATGACTAAGATATACACAATCAGGATTCCAAGGGGTACCCATAGCGGATGGATCACCGTTCCCCGATTGTACAGCGCAATGGCAATCGCGGTACTTGCCCCGATTAAAACAACTGCCAGGGCGCTGGAAGGCGCCAGTTTTAACTTAATAAACAAGGCCATGGTTACGAAGGTAATGAAAAACAACAGCAACAGCTGTATGCCGTCTTTTGCTTCCTGCTTGTAATTCATGGCGAGCATCTGCTCCACTGTATTGGCCTGGTATTCTACACCGAACATGTTGCGGGAGCGGTCGATTGGCGTAATGACATTATCCTGCAAGCCTGCTGCATAAGGTCCGATGTAGACGATTTTGCCTGCATAATAGGACGGATCTACCTTGCCATCAATCAAGTCCGCAATGGATACTCCGTCGTAAAAATCTCCCGGTGCGCCGGTGTATGCCACATAGTAACGTCCACGACTATCTGTTGTTGGATATACAACAGATTGTCCCTGTTGCTTCAAGTACTCCTCCGTTGCAACTGCAGCCATAGAATAGATGCGTTCTCCGTTCGGGTTATCGATGTAAAGAATGCTGTGTCGCAACACGCCATCCCCGTCATACATCGCATTGATATGACCGATATGGGAGACGTCCTTCAATGCGTCATAGGACTCTTCGTATGCAGTAATGGCATAGTCGTTGATGACGTACTTGCCGGATTCATCATACTGTCTGGTGGTTCCGAAAGCTGCCGATGCACCTGTCACCACGCAAGGAAGCTTCCCGGCTGCTTCTGCCAATCGTGCATCGCTGGCATCGCCACGCAAGCCACTATATAAGGTATCAATGGCCACTACCGCCGGCTGACGCTCGCTGTCTGCCGACAACTGTTCCAGAGCACTTGCCATAATGCCACGATCCCAGGACTGGAACGGGCCGTATTCCTGCAGGGCTTTTTCATCGATACCGATGACCACCACCCGACCGGAGGTTAACTCCTGCCGCTGGAACAACATGTCTGCCACCCGATTGTCCATCCATCGGAAGACACCCAGTCCCGTCAATAAGGTAATCAAGGCTGCAGTCAGAGCCGCAACCGCAAGTTTTATTAATCTGCGATGGGTAAAAAGTTTCATGCTTCCTCCTTTTTCCACGCTTCACTATCCTTAAACATCTGCAGAATCTCACCGTCTATCTTGCCCTCGCCCACCATGGCGTCCAAGATACCAAAGGCCTTCTCTGTAGGCATCGGCGGCTTGTAGGGACGATCCTCTGCCGTTAGGGCATCGTACACATCCAAAATGGTTAAGAGTCTAGTCTCCTTCGGAATGGTCTCGGCGGTCTCATGGTTCGGGTAACCGCTTCCGTCCAAGAACTCGTGATGGGCAGAGGCCCATACCGGAACCATCTCGTAGTCTCCTTCAAAATGCACTTCATTCAACAGGCGATGGGTATGCACCACGTGGCTTTGAATGATGTCACGCTCTTCCGTAGTCAGCGTACCCTTCTGGATTAGCATGGCATGCAGCTCGTCCTCATCTAAGAATGGAACTTCCTCCCCGGCCCCGTTTCGAAGAGGTATGGTCGCCACTTCACGGATGGCATCTAATGTCTCATTTGGCAAAAAACCGGCGGTGTTGGATTTTAGAATCAGCTCCTTGGCCTCATCCATTCGCTTCTGAAGGGCATCCAAATCCTCCGCTTTTTCCGGATGTTCCAGGGCTTCAATGCGATTCATTAAAGTCGCCATCTCCACCTTATGCAGCCAGGCATCCATGCGATTACCCATGCGATCCGGCTTATCCATAATCTCCAGCGGAATGACCAGCTTACCTACATCATGGAGCCAGATGCTCATGATATAAGGATCGATTTCTTCCTTCGGGAACTTCCAGTCATAGTCCTGGGCATTGAGCCAGGTGATGAATCGCTCCCCATAGCGAGCCATATTCTTGGTGTGATTGGCATTATAGGGGCTTCGGGTATCAATGGCCGTCGCCATAACTCCCACGAAGTTATGCAGCAAGTCTGTGACCTGTTCCGTTAGCTTACGGTTTCGAAGGCTAACGCCGGCTAAGGAGTTCAGCGCATAGATGGTCTCCTCCGCCTCTTGCGGGAAAGGAATGATATTCCCCTCGTCGTCCATGGCATTGATTAGCTGCAAAACGCCAATCACCTTGCCCCGGTCATCCTCCATAGGAAGCACCAGCATGGACTTGGTCCGGTAGTTGTTCATCTCGTCGTATTTTCTGGTTCCGGTAAAATCAAATCCTTCCGCCTCGTACACGTCCGGAATATTGATTCTTCGGTCATCCATGGCGCACACCGCGCACACATGACTCTTGGAAAACGGCACCGGCGGCAGGGTCATGTTTCCCTGATTTTTGCCCATAAAAAAGTTTTTGGACCTCGTGATTGCCGTATGGAAAGCAAGACAATCCGGCTTTACCACATAGATTGTCCCTCCATCACAATTCACGAAGTCCATGGCTTCGGTCACAATATTCTCGATAACGACATTGATATCTTTTTCTGCAGTAATTGCAATTGCAATCTGCATCAGGCGTTCCTTGGTCATTTCCTTCATAGGCCCGCTCCCCTCACCGACTATAGAACGATTTCATCTCCTACCTTGGCAAATCGCACACGGGCATCGAGGGCCTTCATTCTGGCCTCTTCCTGTGCTAAAAATTCGTCCGTATGGGTAGTGTGATAGTGACTGTACAGAATCTGCTTGCCCCCACAAGCATCTAATATCTCTAGTCCCCGTTCCTTGGTGGAGTGGCCGTATCCCCGATACTTCCGATACTCCTCCTGGGTATATTGTCCATCATAGATGAGCAAATCGCAGTCTTTTGCGAATCGAATCAACTCCTCATCCTTGGCACTTCCATGTTCAAAATCTGTTGCATATACAACCGTTTTGCCTTCCGCAGTAATCCGATAGATGATGCTGCCTCCCGGATGATGGGACGCCATAGTTGCCACCGTAATATCCCCTCCGATGGAAAAAGAACCGCCCACCGTAATATCCTGCCAATCAATATTTGCCGGATATTCATCAATGGTAAGGGGCCAAAACGGCTTCCCAAATACCGTATTCACTGCCTCTTGAATTCCACTGTAATTCGTTGCATCTCCAACATTCCCGTAGATGTGAATCCGAGATTCTCCATGGGTCAGCCCGGAGAAAAAAGGCAGCCCCTGGATATGATCCAGATGCAAGTGGCTTAACAGGATATATGTACTTTTTGCGATATCAAAGGATGCCGGAATAATTCCGCTTCCGGCATCCAGATAAATCTGTTTTCCTCCAATATCCAGCCGGTAACAGGAAGTTGCCCCGCCATAAATGGCGTAGGCACTTCCGGCCAGCGGAACGGAGCCTCGTACTCCGTAGATTGTAAGTTTCATGTGTTTTTTCCCTTGTGTTAAAAACCATTATGCACTATTGCGAAACGCGTAAAGTCATCGGTACTGACTGCTCATCACCTATTATAGTCGTTACATCTTCTCGATCGAAAGATACTGTTGCTGAATAACTAGTACCACCACCCGCATCTTCTTGTGCTCTAAAATCAAAAGTGTTCGTACCATTACCCGAATATGTAAGATAGAATGGTCTATTACCCGTAATAGTAACTGTTTCACCAACTTGTACATTTATTGTAGATCCACTTGTAATTGTGGAACCATTACATGTAGCACTAAAATCAGCCGGAGTGTTGGCATCAAGAGTTACCACTAACGTACGATATGAAAGTTCATAATTTACAGTCACAGTATCTCCACTATTTCCAGCAACCAATGTAGCGCTATTTTCACTAGATGAGAAATTACCACTACCTTGGTGACTCCATAAGGCTTTATAGCCTGTAGCTGGTGTTGCCGTTATTGTCAAGCTCTCACCTTCATATGCTAAATAATAGTGTTCGTTATAGTTTTCTTCCCCACTTCCGTTATCTACTCCACCTTCTACAGAGCCCTCTTCTCCATCGAAGCTCCACTGAACGGTCACATTCTTATCTCTCGGCAGTGCCTCGAAGCTTGCCGTTACAACCGCATTCGCAGCAGCCATAATTAAGGTTGTAGTTGCTTCAGACGCATTTGCTAATGTTGCTCCACCTTCTGTTACTGTCCACTGTAAGAACTTGTAACCTGCACTTGGTGTAGCCGTTAAGGTTACAGATGCACCCGCTTCTGCGCTTGGTACACTTGGAGTTGCACTACCACCTTCTGCCGGAGATGAAGATACAGATACGTTATATGTTGTTGGAGTCGTTGCTGCCGGCGTAGACTGCTGCTGTGCCGGTGGCTGCTCCTCTGCAGGTGGTGTTTCCTCCGGTTGAGTAGTCTGTGTGGTTCTTCTAGGCGTCGTCGGATTGGTGGTTGGTGTCTCTACCTCTTCCACTTCCTCCGGTTCCTCTTCTTCCTCTTCTTCCGGCTCCTTCATCTCTTCGATGACTTCTTCTAACAGTTCTTCGTATTCTTCCGGAAGAACCATGTCACCCGGTAGAATTTCCTTAATAATCGCCTCCCGGATAACTGCCTTTGGTTCAAATCCGGTGGCATCAACAAACCGCTTAAAGAGTGTCGGATACTGCACGATATTTCGTAACATTTCTCGTGGAACGTCTTCGATGGTATAATTTTCTAGTTCGAAGGCTACGGTTTTTCCATCCTTGGAGATCAAGTACACATGAACCTTTTGCCCGGCAGTAAAATCCGCTTCAATGGTATCTCCTGTTTCGGGATTGATTCCAGTTACATGTACGGTTCCATCACCAATATAGAGATCACTGTTCTCAGCATCCACCCATCCGCTGGTACCTCGAATACCGACAACCATGGTGGAAGTACTGATATCCATTGTCTCATCGTCCGCCAACTTCTCCGTGACATTGAAAAACAGACGGCCACTGTTGAGTTTTAACTCCAACGCTTTGCCCGACTTTTCAAATACCACCTGACTCTGTTTCTCGATTGTAAGGTATTTGGTATCATCCAAAGACAGATCAACTAAGCCGTCACTACCGGTCTGCAATGCATTTCCGGAGTACAGCTTCATGTTGTCCATAATGACCATATCCTGACCGGATGCATCCAGAAGCGCCACTTCGCCCTCCTGGCGAATCAGTCTCATTACCATAGCGGTCAGTTTGTTTTTGTTCATGAGAATAACGGCTAGAATTACCGCAAGGATTGCAAGTACTCCAACAACGATACCAACGATTGCCTTGGTACTCAGTTTCTTTTCTTGCATAGAACCCCCCTTATCAATGAATCACTTCCGCCTTCTCCAGTTTCCCCTAGGTATCTTTATTTTACCTGTTTATAGTGTAATTATCAAACAATTTACTCATAATTTAACAATATTCTAAAACTTTTTTGCAAGAAAAAAGCGAGGACCCAGCAGTGGATCCTCGCCAGTTAGCATTATGATACTACATTAATACTTAAATTTATTCACTTCTTCGTCCAGATGCTTCGCAATCTCGGAATTCTCATTGACCACATCCTGGTTCTGCTTCATGTTCTCGGACATGTCCACAACAGCGGTGGTAACTTCAGAGATACCGCGGGCATTCTCTTCTACTGCGGCAGATACGGAATCCATGGCCTCTGCTACGCTGTTCATGGACTCATCAATGCTTAAGGATAGGTTCTCCATGTCCGTTAACATGCGACTCAAATCCTTGGCATCTTCCTCATACTGCGCACCGGTCTCGCTCATGGCACGATAACCGCCGATGGTCTTCTCGCGTACAAATTCCACCATACGGCTGGCTTCATCAGCCAAGTCATGTACGTTCTCGATAACGTTGCTACTGATCTCCTGAATCTCCTTGGCAACGTTAGCAGAGTTGGTTGCTAAGTTGCTAATCTCTTCCGCAACGACTGCAAATCCACGGCCGTGTTCTCCGGCTCTTGCAGCCTCAATGGATGCATTCAGGGACAACAGATTGGTCTGGCTGGCAATCTCCAAGATGGTCTGTGTCAGCTTGCTGATATCTTCCACGGCTTTGGACTTCTCAATTTTTTCATCCAAGGCAGCAGTCATATCGTCTGCCGCCTGCTGGGCATTGGCCGTCTCGATTTCGGAGTTCTCACGCAATTCCAGTGCACGAGCCTCCATGGACTTGGCAAATTCCGTACCCTTGGTCAGGTTGGTATGCATGCCGGTCAACTCGTCCTTAATATCGCTGGTAGAGGACTGTACCTGCTGCAGGCTGGCGGAAGTCTCCTCCATGACGGCAGACATGGTCTCCATGGTTCCGGATACCGCATTCAAGCGATCTGTGGTCTGGTTGGTGGAATCCAACGCAGTTGCAACAGAGCCGGATAAGGACTGGGAGTTAAAAGAGATACTGATGACAACGCTTCGAATATGTTCCAACAAACGGTTGATATTCTCTGCAATATCGCCAACCTCATCGTTGTTACGAATCTCAATCTTCTTGGTTAAGTCGCCGTCGTTGCTGGCCAGCTCGGCAACCTTGTTATTCACAACCTTCAAGCCCTTGGTAATGCTGCTTGCAATCAAAACAGATAAGAGAATACTAAGAATCAGCATCACGCTTCCGGCTTCTCCCATGGCACGAATAATCTCATGCATAGAGGCCTTCACGCAGTCCGCATTGTTCTCAATAACCAGAACGCCTACATTCTTGCCGCCAAATCCCTCAATTGGAGCCAGAGCAATCATGTAGTCCCCATTCTTATCATGCTTTACATCCGGAATCACATAACCGTCGGATTCCCAAGCGGCAGCTACCGCGTCCTTCAAGGATGCATCAATCGGCTCACCTAAAGTAGCACGTCGCATATCTGTCAGATACACATATTGGCCATCGCGCTCACCAATGGTATAAATTGCATGAAGATCCGAATGGTCGGCGATTTTCTGTAAAGCCTGCTGCATCTGCTGGTTGGCATAGCTCTGCTCGGAGCCCACCTCTAAGAGGTTCAAGAGATTGCCGTCAACGGTACTGGATGCTACCTGAGTTAATGACAACGTATCTGCTGCCATACGATCGGTATAAGACTTGGATACGCGACCATAAATCGCTAGACTGACTGCTACAGTCACAAGAATCGTTACGAACAGCATTCCGATAATAATCTTGTTACGAATGCTAAAACGCAGCGCCTTCTTCGTATTCTTCGGCTTCTTCGCCTTAGAATTCTTGGATGTTTTCATAGATTTTCCCCCTTCATATAAGCGAAATCACAATAAGTTGTCTTCCTATATCTGTCACACTTCACTCATATATCAGGGGGTCTTCTCACCCAAAGGCCCTGCGTCTTATGTTAACTGCTTCTAGATACTTCAATACTTCCTATTATGCCGCTCAATTCAAGTATGTTACTCTTCTGATATTTTACCAAATCATTGGTGAGAATACATCATTTTTCTGTTATTTTTGCAACAAAAAACGGATGACGAGCATTTTCGCCATCCGTTGTATTTCAAACATAATTATCAGATTAGTCTCCGAAAACCTTGCGGTAATCATCCTGGAACTTCTTGATACCTGCATCAGTCAATGGATGCTTGGTCATGGTCTCGATTACGCTATATGGAATGGTTGCAATATCTGCACCGGCCAATGCCGCATCCTTCACATGGATTGGGTTACGGATGGAAGCTGCGATAATCTCGGTCTCATATCCGTAGTTCTCGAAGATGGTTACAATCTCATCGATTAAGTCCATACCGGTGGTGCTGATGTCATCCAATCTTCCAAGGAATGGAGAAACATAGGTAGCACCTGCCTCAGCAGCAAGCAATGCCTGGTTCGCGGTAAAAATCAAAGTCACGTTGGTCTTGATGCCTTCCTTGGATAATACCTTAACGGCCTTCAATCCCTCTACAGTCATAGGAATCTTAACAACCATATTCTTATGGATCTTAGCAATCTCACGGCCTTCTGCAATCATGCCCTCTGCATCTACAGTAGTAGCCTTTACTTCGCCACTGATTGGGCCGTCTACGATAGAGGTGATTTCCTTAATAACCTCTGCGAAATCTCTGCCTTCCTTCGCAATCAAAGAAGGATTCGTGGTAACACCGCTGATTACCCCCATATCATTTGCTTTGCGAATGTCATCTACATTGGCTGTGTCAATAAATAACTTCATAATTACTGTCCCTTTCCCTAATACTACTTGTTTACGTGCACGTGCACGCTTTCGATAAACCTATTGTACCACAATTATACAAAATGGTATCCCCCAACTGCAAATTTTACACGAAAATGTTAGATACTCTCCCGCCCCGGTCAGTATTTGTAAGGAAAAACATCTTCCAACGAGAAAGACGGCCGCATTTTGCGACCGTCTCTTTTTATATTGTATGTAGAAGGAGTTGTTTGGCATATGATATGTCAGTAATCTATGCTGCTTTTTCTGCAGCGGTTTCCTCTGTGGAGGATGTTGTTTTCTTTTTCGGTACTCGGTTGTAAGCGTCCTCATCTAAGAGGCCTTCGGTCTTGGCTACCAATACGGATGCAGTTGCTGCACCTACCACGTTGGTAGCGGTACGGGCCATATCCACAATGCTGGAGATTGGGGATAAGAGTACAATCAACTCTACCGGAAGTCCGGCAGCAGCAAACAGTGCTGTTGCAGTAATGGTTGCGGTTCCCGGTACCCCCACCGTTCCAATCGATACCAGTAGTGCGAGTGCGATTAAGGAGAGGTACTGTGGAACGGAATAGTGAATTCCGGAAGCATGGATGGCAAATACAGCGGTTAATACCGGCCATACACCTGCGCATCCCGGCATACCCAGGTTGGCACCAAGGCTAGTGGTGAAGGATGCCACATCTTCGTCCACACCCAGCTCTTCCCGTAACTGCCCGATGGTGACCGGAAGGGTTCCCACGCTACTCTGGGAGGTAAAAGCTACCACACCGGCCGGTGCAATCTTACGGAAGAAGTGAATCGGGTTCAAACGTCCAATGAAGCGAATCAGCAGTGCTTCCACACCGAAGAGCTGGACTGCGCACAATACATATGCGACAACCAATACGGTAAGAAGCGGTAATAAATCTGCTACATTGCTTCTACCCACTGCTCTTGCAATCAAAGATGTGACTGCATATGGTGTAAATCCAACAATCCAATTGATGGCCTTGCCAAGTACCTTATTGCCGGCATCAACGAAGGACTTAAACACCGTAACGGATTCATCATGCTTTCTGACTTTGTTGTAAGCGATTCCAATTACAAGTGCGAATACGATGATTGGAACCACTGCATTGTTTCCCCAGCTGGTGATAACATTTCTAGGGAAAAGTCCGACGATGGTGTCAACCACCGTCGGCACCTCAGCCGCCTGCGCCTCGGCATCCAACGTATAGTTGAATCCACGTCCGATGCCAAGTCCGACAGCTGCCGCAAGCGTCAGAACACTTGCAGTAAAGGTGTTAAGTAAAAGGAATAGAACGGATTTTAGCCCAACCTTCTGTAAGCGAATGGACTCACCGAGATTGGTAATACTGGAGATTACCGAAAACAGTAACAGCGGTACCACAAACGCCTGTAACGCTCCGGCGTAAATACTTCCGAACGCTGCTACGTATGTATAGTTCTCGCGGAAGATCAATCCGATAACTACACCGATGGCCGTACCGACCAGGGTGCGGATACCGAAATTCACTCTTCTGCGATGCAGATAATATAATAGGCCGAAGCCTACCAGGGCTGCTGCAAGTGCCCCGATTTCCAAAAAGTTCACGTTCATTTGTTTTCCCTCCAAAAGAACTGTTTGGTGCGAGCCAAATTTTTCTACTAGTTTCTTTTTTTCTCTTTTGTAAAAGTCTTACAGTGCTTCCACTGCAGCGAATCCCTGCTCCAAATCCCAGATGATATCATCGATATGCTCGGTTCCAATGGAGAGACGGATGGTATTCTCATAGATACCTGCTGCCTCTAACTGCTCCGGGCTCATCTCTGCATGGGTAGTATCATACGGATGGATGACAAGACTCTTCACATCTGCAACGTTTGCAAGAAGGGAGAATACCTTCAATCCATCGATGAATGCATAGGCTTCCTTCTGGCCACCCTTGATGTTGAAGGTGAAGATGCTTGCTCCGCCATTCGGGAAGTACTTCTCATATAAGGCATGATCCGGATGATTCGGAAGGGAAGGATGGCTAACGCTCTCTACCAATGGATGCTTGGAGAGGAAGTCTACCACCTTCTTGGTGTTCTCTGCGTGACGCTCTATACGCAAGGACAAGGTCTCAAGTCCCTGCAACAAAATCCATGCGCTGATTGGTGCGATTGATGCACCGGTATCTCTTAAGAGAATCGCACGAACGTAGGTTACGAATGCAGCAGGGCCTGCTGCATCAACAAAGGATACACCGTGGTAGCTGGCATTTGGTTCAGTAAACTGTGGATATTTACCGGAGGCTTTCCAATCGAATGTTCCGCCATCTACGATGATTCCGCCAAGTGTGGAGCCGTGACCTCCAATGAACTTGGTTGCGGAGTGGATGACGATGTCAGCACCATGCTCGATCGGGCGAATTAAAAATGGTGTACCGAATGTGTTGTCGATGACGAGCGGAATCTTATGCTTATGAGCGACTTCCGCAAGGGCATCAATGTCCGGAATATCCGAATGAGGATTTCCTAAGGTCTCGATAAATAGGACTTTGGTATTCTCGTTGATTGCTGCTTCGACCTCATCAAGCTTATGTACATCAACGAAAGTGGTTGTAATACCGTATCCCGGAAGTGTCTGATCCAAGAGGTTGTAGCTTCCGCCGTAGATGGTCTTCTGTGCTACAACGTTGTCACCTGCCTTCGCAAGTGCAAGGATGGTATAAGTTACTGCTGCTGCACCGGCTGCTAATGCAAGTCCTGCAACGCCGCCTTCCAATGCTGCTACACGCTCTTCCAACACACCCTGGGTGGAGTTGGTTAATCTGCCGTAGATGTTACCGGCATCTCTTAAGTTAAAGCGGTCTGCTGCATGCTGTGCGCTATGGAATACGTAGGATGTGGTCTGATAAATCGGTACTGCTCTGGAATCGGTAGCGCTGTCTGCCTGTTCCTGTCCTACGTGTAACTGCTTGGTTTCAAATTTGAATTCGTGATTTGCCATTGTTGTTTTCCTCTTACTTTCCTTTTTTTACGTTTTGTCTTGTTGCCCTAAATCTTATGAATCAAAAAAGGCACCTCCGTATGGGGAAGTGCCTCTGACAGTCATCTATGTTGATTCTTCATCACATTCGTGTTGCCCGATTCCATCGATTCAGGGAGAAGCACTTGTCTTGTTGTACACTAATTACAGATGCCATACACATCATGCCATCCATACAACACATCATCATGTTATTCTTGCTTGTCTTATTCTGTGTAAACATATGCTTTCTCCTTTCTTTTTTGATTTCATATATTTCCTACTTGTTTAATAGGAATATAGCACATTGATTTCTACCCGTCAACAACAATTTTTATTTTTTTGAAAAAAATTCCCCCTTCTTATAAAGAAGGAGGAAAAAGACTATACAATTGCGAATACGCCGGAGGTCTCGTTCAGGCTGACGCTGACCTTGCGGGTCTCATCCATGTCTTCGTTGATACCGTTGATCTGCTCCACAATCTCGCTGGAATTGGCAGCGGAGGAGTTGATGGCCTGGGTACTCTCTGATACGGAAGAAGTAATATCCTCTACCGCAAGAGCCATATCGTTCATAATACCGTGAAGGTTCTCTGCCTTCTTGGTAAACTGGGACAACAAGTCGTCCATGATATCTGCCGTTACGTTGTAGTTCTCACCGGATTCTACGAAAGCATCGTAGTCATGCAGCACGGTTTCATTAATGAAGGTAATCATCTCGCTGGCGTTGGATGCAAGGCTTTGTACTGCTTCCGTAACTTCCGCACTGATTTCCTGGATGCGGCTGGCGGTGTTCTTGCTGTTGGTTGCCAAGTTACCGATTTCGTCTGCAACAACGGCGAATCCTCTTCCTGCTTCTCCTGCACGGGCTGCTTCAATGGAAGCGTTCAGTGCCAACAGGTTGGTCTGGCTGGCAATGCTTAAGATATCGTTGGTCAGTTCATCAATCTGAGCAACCTTGGCGCTGTCACGTACTGACTGCTCTAACTGCTCACTTAAGGCACTCATACGCTCGCCGGTATGTTCCTTCTTGGTAATAGCAGACTGCTTCATGCCTTCTGCCTGCTCTTTTACCTCCTGGGCGGTCATCTCACCGGCAGAGGCATTCTCTAAGATCTCGTTGGCTGCGCGTCGTACTTCCTCTAACTTCTCCGTCATCTGAAGGGCGGTCTCTTCCACCGTATCCATAGAAGCATTCAGTTGCTGCAATGCGGCAGATGTATTGGTGATGCGGTCGCTGGCGGTCTGCAACTTCACTGTCATAGATTCCGTAGAGGAATTCAGAACACCGGAACCGTGCTTCACATCGGCGATAACGCCCTGGAGGGAGCTGATGAACAGATTGAATCCGTCCACGATTTCACCGATTTCCGTTGTGGTTTTGGTATTCACACGGGCCGTCAAGTCTCCTTCGCCGGCCTGAATTTTGCCGATGATGGTATGAATTTCCTTACTGATGTTGGATACCGCACGGTTGATGCGGAAATAATTCAAAAGGAAACTGATTACAATAATAGAAATTACAGCAATAAGGGCTGCATTAATGCGCCATACCATGCCGCTGCGCATCTTTTTCATACGGCTTCCGCTATCTGCAACGATACCGTTGACCTTCTCTTCTAAGTGATCTAAAGCGGTAAAAACAGCCTCTCCGTTGGCCACATAGTTGTTCTCGGAAATCTCTGCATTGAAGATTAGATAATTCTTCAACTGTGCTGCATCGGACATCTTCGTAAACTGCGCATTGGCCACATCCATGGCTACACGCAACTCATAGAGCTCGCTGCCTTCTGTCTCGGCGGTGCCTTGCAGCTCCGTCTCGGTTGCAAGATAGGAATACATCTCTTCCATGTGCTCAATCCGCTTCTTGATGTCTTTTGCGGTATCTGAGCTATCGTAATTCACACCGGATTTGGATAAGCCGGCGATGTTAGAAATATCACCCTGAATTGCTACTACGTCTTCCCGCAATTCCTTCTCCGCGGAAAGCATGGCAATCACTTCATCCGTGCCTTTCGTTGCGCTTGTAATCACCCCGTTCAATGAAGTGGTAACCAACAAAATAGTGACGACAAACGCCGCCAAAATGGCAACATTAATAGCAACGTTCTGAAACAGAACGGTTTGATAAAATTTTCTCTTAGTTTTCATTCCCCGAGAACCTCCAAGTAATACTGACACGCATAAATTTCTGTCAAAAACTTTGCACGATAACGTGTTCGCATCTATTCTATATGAAGATGTAGCCCACCGCAATCGCCTAGATGCCAAATAAATCGATATTTTTTTGTATAAAAAACCGAGTGGGATTACACCCACTCGGTCCATTCAATTCCTTATGTTTCAAAAACGCTTTCTTTTATGAGAACGGATTCTCTGTTGGATATGGAACACTTGCCGGATGGTTGTAATCCAGGTCTTCCATTGGAACTCCTAAATACTTAAAGGTATCGAAGAGTGCCTTGCCGTAATGTCCGAATGCAACTGCACCGTGATGTGGATAGTTCTTCTCAATCAATACGTTGCGATAGAATCTGCCCATCTCATGGATAGCGAATACACCGATACCACCGAAGGATCTGGTAGCTACCGGAAGGACTTCACCTTCTGCAACGTAAGCACGAAGCTTGCAATCAGCAGTGGACTGCAGACGATAGAAGGTAATATCTCCAGGAGCAATGTCTCCCTCTAAAGTTCCGTTGGTAACTTCTACCGGAAGAGAACGAGCCATGATTAACTGGTTCTTCATCTCGCAAGCTGACAACTTCTTGGAGCAGGTGTTGCCGCAGTGGAAGCCCATGAAGGTATCCTGATGTGTATATGGGAACTTGCCTTCAATGGATTCCTTATACATATCCTTCGGAACAGAGTTGTTGATATCAAGGAGGGTTACGATATCATCACTGACACAGGTTCCGATGTACTCAGACAGTGCACCGTAAATATCTACTTCGCAGGATACCGGAATTCCGCGACCGGTCAGACGGCTGTTTACGTAGCATGGTACGAAACCGAACTGGGTCTGGAATGCAGGCCAGCACTTGCCGGCGATAGTAACATACTCACGATATCCTCTGTGCTCTTCTACCCAATCCAAAAGGGTTAACTCATACTGAGCCAACTTCTCAAGAACTTCCGGCTTCTTATTGCCGGCACCAAGCTCTGCCTCCATATCTTTTACAACATCAGGAATACGCTTATCGCCTGCATGCTTGTTGAATGCTTCGAACAGATCCAACTCAGAGTTCTCTTCAATCTCAACACCTAAGTTGTACAGCTGCTGGATTGGTGCATTACATGCAAGGAAGTTCATTGGACGAGGTCCAAAGCTGATAATCTTCAGGTTGGAAAGACCAATCACAGTTCTTGCAATCGGAATAAACTCATGGATCATGTCTGCACAATCCTCAGCATCACCAACCGGGTAATCCGGAATATATGCCTTGGTGCTACGAAGCTTCAAGTTGTAGCTTGCATTTAACATACCGCAGTATGCATCACCACGGCCCTGAACCAAATCGTTCTGGCTCTCTTCAGCTGCTGCACAGAACATCTTTGGTCCGTCAAAATGCTTTGCCAATAAGGTCTCGGAGATTTCCGGTCCGAAGTTACCAAGATATACGCAAAGTGCGTTACATCCGGCCTTCTTGATGTCTTCCAAGGCCTGTACCATGTGGATTTCGCTCTCTACGATACAGATTGGACACTCATAGAGCTCTGCTGCGTCGTATTTTTTCTTGTAAGCTTCTACCAATGCCTTACGGCGGTTTACGGATAAGCTCTCCGGGAAGCAGTCACGGCTGACTGCCACGAGTCCGATTTTTACTTTTGGAATGTTGTTCATGTTGTTTTCCTCCTACTACTTTGTTTTCATATCATTGCTTCCGATGGGTTCGGAAGTACTATTGCAACTTTGGAAACAGGGCTTTTACCGTTGGGTATACCTGCTTGAACTGCTGATAACGGGCTTCGTACTTCGCAGCTAATTCCGGTGTCGGTTCTACATGATCGACCACCTCAACGATGGCCTTCGCTGCTTCCTCAACGGATGCATATTCGCCATTGGCTACGGCTGCTAGCATGGCACCTCCCATGGATGGGCCTTCCTCTGTTTTTAAAATATCCAGGCGAATGTTCAGCACGTTGGCGATGATGGTCTTCCACAGAGGACTCTTGGCACCGCCGCCGCAAATCTTGGATGCATCAATGCGAATGCCTAAGCTTCTTGCCACTTCAATGGAATCACGAAGTGCAAATGCAACGCCTTCTAAGACTGCCTGGGTCATATCTGCTCTGGTGGTGTCCATGGTCATGCCGATGAAAGTACCACGGGCATACGGGTCGTTGTACGGAGAACGCTCTCCCATCAAATATGGAAGGAAGTAGACATGGTTCTCTCCCAACTTGGTAATCTCTTTTTGCTCAGCGGCATAATCCTTGGTTCCTACGATTTCATCCATCCACCACTTATTGCAGCTTGCTGCGGAGAGCATGCATCCCATGAGATGGAACCCTCCGTCGGCTGCATCGAAGGAGTGAAGCGCGTTGTTGTCATCAACACCGAACTTCGAAGAAGAGATAAAAACGGTACCACTGGTACCAAGAGAGATATTACAATTTCCTTCGCCTACGGTTCCGGTTGCAACCGCTGCGGCTGCATTGTCTCCGGCGCCTGCTGCTACGATAACATCCTGCGACAAGCCAAGCTCTGCAGCTACGTCCGGAAGCAAGGTACCAACCTTCTCGTAACTCTCATACAAGGTCGGAAGCATGTCCTCCGTGATGTGGCAAATCTCGCACATCTCCTTGGACCAGCGCTTGTTGGCTACATCCAAAAGCAGCATACCGGATGCATCGGAGTAATCCGTGCAGTTCACACCGGTGAGGCGATAAGCCAGATAGTCCTTCGGCAGCATAATCTTCTTAATGCGTGCGAAGTTCTCCGGCTCCTTGTTGCGCACCCAAAGAATCTTGGATGCGGTAAAACCGGTAAAAGAGATATTGGCCGTGTACTTGGACAAGGTCTCTTTTCCAATGGTATTGTTCAAATAGTCGTTCTCCTCTGTGGTACGGCTGTCGTTCCACAGAATCGCCGGACGAATCACCCGGTCTTCCTCATCTAAGATGACAAGGCCGTGCATCTGTCCACCGAAGCTGATGCCTGCAACCTGTGACTTATCACAGTCCGCAACCAGCTCCTTCAACCCCTTCACGGATTCCTCGTACCATACGTACGGATCCTGTTCGGACCAACCCGGATGAGGGAACTGACAATCATATTCTCTTGTCACGATTTTCTTGATATCCCCCTTCTCATCCATGAGCAGAAGCTTCACGGAAGAGGTACCAAGATCAATTCCTGCGTATAACATAGAATCTCCTTCCCCACAACTTACCATTCCATACTGTTTTACGTGGTGTAACGTGCACGTGCACGTCACAAGTTAAATATATCCTCTGACCGTTCAAATATCAACTAATCAAAATATCAGAAAATATTTCCCTGCTTTTATCAATTATTCACAAAAAAACCGTCCATCGTGCACGTGTACTTTCCCCAAAGGAAAAGTTGTGCTAGTATGGACAGTGATTTATAGCACAACCGGGTAATCACAGCATGTTTTGTGAGCCCAAAGGGGAGTATCTATGCCTACAATGCAAGAGATTGCTACTCTCGCCGGAGTCTCCCGCGGTACGGTAGACCGTGTGTTGAACAATCGAGGCGGAGTTAGTGAAGAAACTAAGAAAAAGATTCTCGAGATTGCAGAGATGTCCAACTACGAGCCGAATAAGGCCGGCATTGCCTTGGCCGTACAGAAGCGGAACTTAAAGATTGGTGTGCTGCTATTCCAACAGTCCGGCTTGTTCTTCGAGGATATTAAGCGTGGTCTCGCTGAGAAAAATGAAGAGTTATCCGTCTATGGTATCACCTTAGAGTACCGTCAGACGGATTTTGATGAGAATGCCCAATTGGCGGCGATTCGTGAGCTTGTTGATTCTGGAATCAACGGGTTAATCATCGCTCCTTGGAACCATGAATTGATTAAAAAGGAACTGCTTCGGTTAGAAGCCGACGGCATTCCGGTCATTACCGTGAATACCGACATCAACGATTCCCATCGTATTGCATACGTGGGTTCCAATCCGTTCAAGTGTGGACAAGTGGCCGGCGGCCTCATGGGAATGATTACCGGAGGAAGCGGACGCATCGGTATTATTACCGGTTCCCACGAATTACAGGGTCACGAAGCCCGCATTCAGGGATTCTTGGATATCCTCTCTAAGAAGTATCCGAATCTTAGTGTATCCGCCATTGAAGAATGTCGGGACGATGATTACCGTTCCTTCGAATTGGTCCAGAAGATGCTAGCCGATGATCCGAAGCTGAATGCCTTCTTCTTCACCGCCGGAGGTGTCTACGGCGGGTGCAAGGCCATTGCCGCCGCAGAAGGGGACTACAAGGTAATCACCTTCGATGATATTGAAACCACCAGAGAGTACATCCTCTCCGACGTCATCACCGCGACCATCTGCCAGGATCCAATCGCACAAGGTTCCCGTGCCCTCTCCCTTCTAGCGGACATCTTAGTCCTTGGGAAGCAACCGGAATCTTCTACAAACTATACCGATATTAATATCAAGATCAAAGAAAGTCTCTAGCATCCGCTAGAGACTTTTTTGAACCCCCGGGACGGGGTTAGTGAGTCATTTTCGTGTACAAATAAAGGGACTTCCTATCTGCTATTCTACTGTCATAAGAAAAGCGATGTAGGAGGTCCCCTTATGGAATATAAAATTTTTGCTGTAGATTTTGACGGAACACTGTGTTTCAGCGACTGGCCGGGCCTCGGTGAGCCGAATATCCCGCTGATTCATTATCTGAAGCGCCAGCAGGCCGCCGGACATAAGCTTATTCTGTGGACTTGTCGTGCCGGAGCAGAGCTTACGGATGCCATTGATTGGTGCCATGCCCATGGTCTGACCTTCGATGCCATTAATGATAATCTTCCGGAAGTCATCGCCCAGTATGGGAATAACTCCAGGAAGATTAGTTGCGATTACTATATTGATGATCGGGCCATATTGCCGGCGTTGATATAGGTAGGGCCATTATAGTAAATTCCGCTCCACGCGCTCCAAGAGCTCCGGCATCACCCGAACAGAGTTCACGGAGAAGCGCTCTTGCAAGGTTTCCAGCAACTCCCGCTTGTCGGATTCCAGAAGTTCCAAGGAATTACAGTAAATACAGAGCACCGCATCCGCCACCTGGCGACTATGCGCATCGCGCTGCACCAAGATGCTATCCACTAACAAAGAGATGTTAGAAAAACAATCATTCCCGCGAGCTGTGTAAGATAGCCGCTGCAACGAGCTAAACTGTTCCACTCCGGAGAAATCCAAATCTGCTGTATACAAATCTTCTAGATACTGATTCGCCACATCCACAAGTGCATTCTGAATGTATGTCTCATTCACAAGAAATCCGTCTTCGTCGTACTTTTTCGCAGGAACATTCACCGGGAAAGTTGAAACACCTCTGGTAATCAAAAGATTAATGGTATAACTGTCCTTGGTCGGTATGCAACTACCGATGGAATCAGCGAATACATAAACATACCTGTTCTTCCGCATAATCGGATTCCGCTTCGCAACGCCATTCTTATGATTCTCATGAAAAGAAACAATGACTTCTTCATTCTGCGTCGCATCCACCTTAATGTATACCGAAATACGATAAAAGCGATCTAGCACACAAATGGCATTCTCAAACTTCTCCTGGGACTTCATCTCTGTAATCATAAATGGCTGAATTTGGGACAAATACATCTTAACAAACGCAAGCTTGTCCATACCAAGAAAGTCCAAGTAACGGAACAAATGAAGATTCTGCTTAGAAGCATGCTCCGACTCATCCAGACGGATCCAATCCAAGCGTGCCAACTTGCGTAGCTTATATGCGAGCGTCTTCTGTAAAAGGAGCTCTGTGTCTGTTTCCACCAACTCTGCTTCTTCGCAATTCTCACTTATAGCAAAACAGTCTCCACTCTCTACCGGAGGCACACCCAAAAGCTCCGTTACCGGCACACCAAGAGCTGTGCTAATGTCTATCAGCTTCTCCGCACTAGGTGTATTCCCTTTCTTCTTCCAATCACTGATGGTACTTTCCGGAATCTTCGCCAACTTTGCAAATTCCTTCTGAGTCATCTGCTTCTCTTCCATAATTTGAAAAATACGTTCCCGTATCGTCATCTCAAGCCTCCGCAAATCCGTAATTACGGATTCGTCAATGTTTTGGTTACAAATGAATCGCTAACTCCGTCCCGGGGAGTCATTACCGGCACTGATATAAAGAACCTATTGTTTCAGCTTCAGCAACAGTGCTTCCTGTAGGGTCTGTGAAAAATTGATTCTTTTCTCCATTGCCGCCGTATTAAGCCATGCAGGGATAGTTAATGTCTTGCGAACAGATTTTTCAAAATGTTCCTTCGCATACATTTCTACATCTACTGAAATTACATTAATAAAGGCATCCGATGCATCCGCATCCAGTTCCTTGGATATTTTTTCAATTGATATATCCTTGCGATTGGATGCCTTAGGGATTTCATCCCCATCCTGTTTTAAGCTGAAAAGATATCCAGCCAAGCACTCTACCGCCATCTCCATAGCCTCTTCTTCTGTCTTTCCATAAGTAGCCAGCCAGTTTAGGTCTGGAAATACAACCGAATACCCTTTTTCTTCTTTGAAAAAACATGCCGGATACATTGATAACATATGATTTCCTCCTCGTAATATATGTTTTGTTACTAAGTTTTTACATTTATACAACTCCATCAATCGGTTTGGTTATGCTCATGATATTATTGACCTTGAGTCAATCAGGCAATAGTTCTTTTTCTCCTTGTTGAGCCTTAATGGTTACTTCATAGATAGTCAGTTCCCCTGGCACGGAAGTTAACTTCAAACCCACTAGCTGTTTGTTAGAGTTCATGGTTTCCCATTGGCAGTTGGGTCGCAACAAATCATCTCTAACTGAATTCTTTTATGCGAGGTTGTTGATGCTCCGCGATCATGGGCATTACCAAACCGATTGATTCACCAATACACTGAA
>FPAN01000012.1 GCA_900116395.1 Lachnospiraceae bacterium XBD2001
CTCAAGGTCAATAATATCATGAGCATAACCAAACCGATTGATGGAGTTGTATAAATGTAAAAACTTAGTAACAAAACATATATTACGAGGAGATTGGAATGTTAATAGAACCTAGAGTATTCCATTGGAATGAAAAAACAATTGAGATTCGAAGTGCTCTTCCAGAAGATGCCGAGAAGTTGAAGGCGCATCGTGAGGCGACTGCAGCAGAGACGCATTTTATGGCGAGATATCCGGAAGATGGAGACTTTGACTTAGACAAGATGCGAAATGGCATTGAGAGCATGCGAGATAGCCAGCGGGATTATCTGGTGACGGCATTTCTTGGAGATGAGATTGTCGGAGACCTTGGAGTGACGCTGGTTCGCCCATATATGAAGTATTTGCACCGTGCTTATCTTGGTATGTCGATTCGACAGAAGTGCACTGGGATGGGACTTGGAAGCTTTATGATGGAGATTGCCTTAGAGCAGGCGAAAATGAATGGATTCGAGCAGGTGGAGCTAGGCGTTTTTAGCGATAATGAGCGGGCGCAAGGACTCTACCGCAAGTATGGTTTCAAGGAGTATGGTCGTACTCCAAGAGCGTTTAAGTTAAAAGATGGTACCTACCGTGATGAAATCATTATGGTAAGGATGTTATAGGAATCAGAGGGGTAAACCATGTTAGAAATATTAAAAGCGAGGTTTCAGGATAATAAGAATCTTCATATCGAACTGAGTTGGCTTGACGTGGAGAAACGTTTGCTTGAGCATCCGGAATCCATGGATGTTTTGAGAAGGATGGAGGAGAGCGGCGGAGAACCGGATACCATCGGCTATGACGAAAAGACGGGAAAGCTAATTTTCTGCGACTGCGCTAAGGAGTCCCCTTCTGGGCGCAGAAGCCTGTGCTATGACGAAAAGGCATTACAGGGGCGTGCTAAAAACCCGCCGTCAGGCAGCGCCGAATGGAAAGCAAAAGAAATCGGCGTTTTGATTATGACGGAGGAACTCTATCGCCGACTGCAAAGTCTCGGGGAATTTGATTTGAAAACGTCGAGTTGGATCGCTACGCCGGATGATATTCGCGACAAGGGCGGTGCATTGTTCTGCGAACGACGTTACGGAACGGTTTTCACATTTCATAACGGGGCGGATTCGTACTATTCCGCGCGCGGGTTCAGAGGTTATACGCTTATATGATGACTTAGGGGGAGGGAGGATATGAATCAAAAGCAGAAAAATCCATATCGTGCACTGCTGGCAATTCCGATTGCAGCTTTGTGGAATATTATATTGTTCTGGTTGGCCGTATTTGTAGATACGGTAATAATCCCGGACCCATCTGCACTTGGACATCCGGTTCCAATCTTTACCGGATTCTGTATCTTGGGATTACCGGTGATCGATTTGGTTATCGTATTAGTTGTTGTTTTTATCACAATTGTTCGTGTCACCAAGATGAACCGAAACAATGGGTGAGCAAAAAAGGGGGAATAACATGGCATTAATTCAAGTAAATTACTTATCAAAGGCATTATTTCGTACAGTTCCACTGAACGTGATTCTACCGGTGGACCGATTTGATGCAGACACGGATCGCTACTTAAATGGTTCGGAACGCAAGTATAAGACTTTATACTTATTACACGGCCTATTGGGCAATTATACGGATTGGGTGAGTCAGACCCGTATCCAGAAGTGGGCGGAGGAGAAAAATCTGGCGGTGGTCATGCCATCGGGAGACAATGCATTCTATTTTAACTCCAGAACACCGTGGAACGATTACGGAACCTTCATCGGACAAGAGTTGGTGGAGCTTACAAGGCGCATGTTTCCGCTTTCCGATAAGCTGGAGGATACCTATATCGCCGGTTTGTCCATGGGAGGATTTGGAGCCCTTCGCAACGGAATCGTATACTCCGATACGTTTGGCTATGTAGCCGGACTTTCTGCTGCGGTGCATATTTTTGAAGATACTTCGGAAGAGGCCAACATCGGACTATTCGACAATATGGAAGAGGCATCCAAAACAGATAAGAATCCATGGGTAGCAGTGGAAGACATGCTGGCAGCAGGCCGCAGCGTACCGCACATATATATGGCTTGTGGAACACAGGATGATTTGATGCCTGCAAATATTGCATTTCGTGATTTTCTGGAGACAAAGGGAATCAAGGTTACCTGGGACGAGGATGACTACGGACACGACTGGGACTTCTGGGACAGCCAGATTAAGAAAGTGTTGGATTGGCTTCCACTGGAGTAGCATCCAATATGCGGATGGTGTGCTGGATAAGCAGGAACAAGCGGTCGAAGTATTATGAAATGAGGGAATACATGAATTCTAGAGAATACTTGGAAATATTACATGTCGCGGAGCGGCTGAAGGATACGACAAGACATTGTACAACATCAAATCGTCGTACGGAAAGTGTTGCAGAGCATAGTTGGAGAATATCGCTAATGGCGTTCCTTTTAAGGCATGAGTTTCCTGATGTAGATATAAACAAGGTAGTTGATATGTGCCTGATTCATGATTTGGGTGAATGCTTTACCGGGGATATTCCGACATTCATAAAGACCCTTGCAGAAAACTTCTATGGATTAGATATTTATGAAGCTGACGCAAGTGCTATTATTAACGAAGCACTTGCGCAAATTGAGAAAATTAGCTAAAGTGCTTTTCTGCAAAGCCCATAGGTTGGACACATTCAAGGGTTCCAACATAATTATGGTCCTTGTCGCGGACGGCCATGTATCGTATTAGTACGGCCTGGTCGTCGCGGCTGCTCCAAATTTCGATGCAATCTCTGGTGCCGGCTTTGAAATCAGCAATGATAGAGCGAACCATTGGATCAAATTTAGGAGGATGACAGGTATAAACTTCTCTATCAAGAGCTGTGAGGGGACGCTTGAAAAGTTTCATATCATCACCGTCATTAAAATATTTATTAACATCATTTTCATCAACAAATGTAAGCTCAATCGGAATAGTGTTAAGCATCGCATCCAATTGGTATGGAGTAAGCTGACCTGATGGGAGGTTAATCATATCCCCAGTCTGAGGTAAGTCTCTAACATTTTTCTTTGGAGTAGCTTTCTCCCACAGAGGGCGTTTCCCAATAAGGCAAGGCTTATAGTCGTTGAAATCTCTAGCAATATCAGACCATTCTTCTTCAGAAAAATTCTTAGCGCAAAGTGGGAAGAGAATGTTTTCTTCCTTATAAATCATTTCTTCAGCTCTTGTCACAACTGCATCAAGTCGATTATTCCAATCAGTATCCTCTAAAAGTGAAGGGAAATCTTTTGCACTATTAGAGAGAACTTTCATTTCATCACGAATTTCATCATCTACTGACCACATTACATCTGAAGGTCCTACAAAATGATACTTAAGCTTAAGAAGAGGATAGAGCAAGTCACCCTTTTCAGCATAATGAATAGCTAATTCTCTGGCTTTATTCAATGTTTCGATGAGATTTTCGCGATTTTCCATAGCACTTCTTAATTCTTTAAGAGCCTCTGAAATAGCCTCATTTTCGAGTGAAAATACATTTAAAGGGTGGTTTTCAATCTTTTTGAGGACATTATACTGTTCATCGGCACCATCTTGTCTTTTTAATGGAGCGGCTTTAATTTTTGAGCCAATACCCATGCCATAGCTTTCATTTTTTAAAGTTTCAGCAACTGCCTTTTCGGCATTAGCAATCTTTTCTGACTTAGTAGCTCCATGGAAAAGAGCAGAATGGACATCACAAAGTTTTTGAACTTCTGTTACAGGTGTACCACCTTTAATAAGAGCTTGTTCAGCTTTTGCAATTTCTCCAGCTTCGACATCAGAGAAGTTTTCAACGAAGTCTTTTTTTACGGTTTCTAAATCCTCGCCATTACTGAGACGCTCAATGTAAGATTTTAATAAAGCAGTTCTATCATCGAGGGGGGCTTCAGCAAAGATTTCTCTGTCAGTAAGCTTTTTATCAAGAGATTTCTGGACGAAATCAGGCATTTTTCCTTCTAAAACAAAACCATTATTTTTAAGGGCTAGCAAAACATCAATCATATCAATGCCTTTAACAATGGCACCCTTTGGGATGGTCATTACACGTCCAATAGTATTTAGCTTTGTCCTATTAGTAATATCCTTAAATCCTAGTTCGTCCATAATCTGTACAAGCTCTGGATATTCTGTACATAGCTCATATACACTCTTTTTTAAATCAATTCTCTTCTCCATGTTTTCCTTCCTTTACGATAAACATATCTTTCTCGAATGGTTCTAATCCATATAATAATTGAATAATACTTATAGAGAAGTTGCATTTGCAACTATTTAGCACCAGCATGGTCAATTTCCACTTGAAATTCCTTATCTGTGGGAAATTCATCAGCTGTTAATGCATAATCTATCAGTTGCTTGATTACTTGTTTCCTATCAGCTTCTATAGGAAATTTTTCTATTAGTTGTGGGCGAAGCTTTCCAAGTTGCTCGTTTATTTCTCCAAGTTTTGGCGTTAAAAGCTTCTTCTCGTGATCTCTTAGCATCTGTGTAAGGACCGGACTATTTCCTGAACTTGAGAAAGCTCCAACAAGATTTTGTTCCTTTATGTAGGATGGGAAAATAAAGCTGCAGAGTTGGCTACAATCCACAACGTTTACAGGTATTTTCTCTGTCTTGCACAGGGAGGATATCTGTGAATTTAGAGTATTATCTGAAGTAGCTGCTACTACAAGCGTCTTATCTTTTAAATCAGTTGGTGAAAACTCTCTTTTCTCTAAAAATATACGGTCCACGCTCTTTGCAAGGGCTCTGATTTCATCATTTATGTCTTTGGCCACTACATATACGTATGCCTCAAAATCTAATAATACTTTTATTTTTCTATATGCAACAGTGCCACCACCTACAACTAAGCATTTATTGTCAGTTAGATTTACAAACATTGGAAAATACGCCATATTTTCCCTCCTCGCGAGATTTATGAAATCATTTTAGTTAATTTTGATTTGTTGTTCAATGACAATGAAGGTTGTGGGTGAAAGAATTATGTGTTATTTTAAGTGTGATTTAAGTCACACCACAGGAGGATTGTAATATGAAATTGAATACCAGAGAGCTGACAATTACAGGATTATTTGCGGCTCTTATTATAATTGGAGCGTTTCTAAAGATTGACATACCATTACCGCTTTATACCATGCATTTCACATTACAGTGGTTTTTCGTTATGATGGCGGGCTTTCTGCTTGGATCGAGACTTGGAGGGCTCAGTGTAGTAGTGTATTTACTATTAGGTCTCTGCGGACTTCCTGTATTTGCATCAGGTGGAGGAATTGGATATATATTACGACCAACATTTGGTTTCTTGTTGGGATTTGTATTTGCAGCCTATGTGATTGGCTATATGACGGAGAGAATGAATAATTCAAAACGCTGGCAATACATTATCCCTGCAACTGTTGGATTATTTGTCTACTATGGAGTTGGCGCAATATATTTTTATTTTATGAAGAATTTGTATGTAGGTGAAACAGTATCGTTCACTGTAGTGGTTGTTCAATATTGCTTAATTACCATAATACCAGATTTTATTCTTTGTGTTCTTGCGGCTAGATTTGCTGTACAGCTGCGACCTGTTTTTGGTCGAATCGGTTTGATAAGGGGGTAATCAAATGCTGATTAAAATTGGTACCAGGGGATCAAAGCTTGCCTTAGTGCAGACTAATTATGTTTGCGATACATTGAAAAAAGCATTCCCTGAGCATCAATATGAAATGGTTGTTATTAAGACAACAGGCGATATGGATTTAACTAAGCCTTTGGATCAAATTGGTTCTAAAGGTTTATTTGTAGATGAAATTGAAAAGGCTCTTTTGAACAATGAAATACAGCTTGCGGTACATTCGATGAAGGATATGCCCGCTAAACCTTCTGAGGGATTGGTATTTGCAAAGTCTTGGTTAAGAGAAGATCCTAGAGATGTTCTTATACTAAAATGTGGTCATAAAATATCAGATTTACCAATAGGCTCAAATATTGCTACTGGCAGCAAGAGACGTTCCTATCAATTGTTAAAACTTAGGCCAGACTTACACATCTTTCCTATTAGGGGAAATATTGATACTAGAATCAGAAAGCTTCATGAGGGACTTGAAGATGGAACTCAATTGGATGGAATAGTTTTGGCAGCTGCCGGTCTTCATAGGTTAAATATAAACACCGATACTTGCTATTATTTTACTCCAGATGAAATGATTCCAGCTCCTGCCCAAGGGACTTTGGGTATCGAACTTAATGCCAATAACCATGAATTGTTAGAAATGGTAAATGCTTTAAGCGACGAAGATGCAGAAAAAGTTACATTTTTGGAGAGAGGCTTTCTTGATAGGATTGGCGGTGACTGCCATCTTCCTATAGGTGCCTACGCATACAAGGAAAATGGGAACTTCGTGTTAAAAACGGTTTTTGGAAATGAGACAGGTGAAAAGCTTGCTTTTTCCGAAGTTTCGGGTGCAAAAGCCGAAATAGATTTGATAGAGAAAGCTGTCATCAATATTAGAAGACAGTTGGAGGATTTATAATGAATTCTTTAGGAAAGGTTGTTCTTGTTGGCGCAGGTCCTGGAGATATAGGACTTATGACAATCAGGGGGCAGGAATATCTTGAGAAAGCTGATTGCATCATATATGACAGGTTACTAAACCCAAGGTTACTTTCAATTGCATCAGCAAACTGTGAAAAGATATTTGTTGGTAAGGCGAACCATTTACATACTGTACCACAGGATAAGATCAACGAACTTTTGTATGAAAAAGCCTGCGAGTACAAATTGGTTGTTCGTCTTAAGGGTGGAGATCCTTATGTCTTTGGTCGAGGTAGTGAGGAAGCCCTTTACTTGATTGATAAAGGCGTTCAAGTGGACGTCGTTCCTGGCGTAAGTTCTTCCATAGCGGCTCTTGCCGCCGCAGGTATCCCTGTTACTCATAGAGGCGTTTCAAAAGGTTTTCAGGTTATCACTGCCCATAGTAAGGAAGATGCGCTAGCCGATATTGATTATTCGAAGCTTACGGATGAGACAGTGACTTATATATTTTTGATGGGACTTTCTCATGTAGGCGAAATTGCAAGGGGATTAATCGCTGCAGGCAGAGACGCCGGAACCAAAGTAGCTGTTATATCTAATGGAACTACTAATCACCAAAAGAAGGTAGTAGCAACATTGAATGATATAGACGAAGCAGTTGCTGTTGCACTCATCGATTCCCCTGCGATTATTGTGGTAGGAGAAGTTGCCAAATTAGAAAAGGAGCTTAATTTTTTTGAGCAACGACCTTTATTTGGCAAAAAAGTATTCTTGCCTGTTATTAAGGGGTTCGACTACACCATTGGTAATCCGAGAAAGAGTTTTTTCGAAAACGAACTAGAATCAAAATTAATTGAATTTGGAGCTGAGGTTATCACCGCCTGTTCTGGTGTTATTAAGCCAATAGAATGCGATTTGAAATTTCTGACTGCCCTTAAGGAGAATGCTTTTATAGTATTTACTAGCGCCAATGGAGTTAAGGCGTTCTTCTGGAATCTATTTGAAGTAAACAATCTTGATTCGAGAGCGATATCAAACGTGAAATTCGCCTGCATTGGACAAAAGACCGCATCGACACTTAAGGAATTTGGATTTAATTCAGATATTATTTCTGAAAAGCAAACTGGTGAGGATTTGGCATTGGCTTTAAATGGTAGACTTGATTCTTCCTCAGAGACTTATTGGTTCTGCCAGAAGAATACTTCTGAACTATTTGAGAAGAACATAGACAGCAAAATAAAGCTGAATAAGATTGTATGCTATGAAAATAAGCAGCTTGAGTACGATAACTCTGAAGATATGAGAGAAAAAGTCTCAACTTGTGAAATTGCTATATTTACAAGCGGTAGTAATGCAACTTTTGCTATTGAACAATTTGGAAATAATGTGCCAAAGAAAATCATTTCAATTGGTCCAGCTTGCAGCAAGACAATTATTAATTTGGGATATGAAGTTTATAAAGAGGCAGAGATTTCATCCTATGATGGAATAATGGAGCTTTTATTATGAATTCAGAGAAAAGAGTAGAGAGAGGATTATTAAATCTTCTTAGTGAGAAGAGCAGAAAAGAACTCCTTGATGCGGGGAAGGTTAAAACTTTGAAAAAAGGCGAAATCTTATTTGCAGAGAGGGAAGAAGTCAAGTGCATGTATATTATTCTTGATGGATTTGTGGCGCTATACCGCAACAGTAGGTATGGTGAAATCAAGATAATTTTCATTTGTACCAACGGTGAGGTTTTAAATGAAGTTGTTCTGCAAGACAAGAAGACCAGCATCTGTACGAAGGCCCTTGCAGATACCCAATTACTATGTGTGCATCGAAGCGAGATCTATAAGCTTATGGCAGATAATACAGAGTTGTCTCGAGAAATTTTTGATTCCTTGGCTAGAAAAACAAGAAGACTTTATCACCAGGTTGGAAATGCCAACGGAACATACCCTATTGAGAAACGTTTGGCGGCTAAAATATGGAAGCTTGCTCGTGACTATGGCAATTCCACTCCAGAAGGTGTGCAGATTAGCTTTGAGTTAACTGTAACATTTCTTGCAAATATGCTTGGTGCTAAGCGAGAGACAATCTCTAGGATTATTTCATCTTGGAAAAAAGATGAGATTGTTATTCATGAGAACGGCTTTCTTACTGTAATTGATATGAAAAGTTTAAAAGAAATTTCACAATAAGTGTGATATACATCACAGACAATGCAAAAGCCCTACTTGATAATTAATATCAAGAAGGGCTTTTTTGCATCATGGATTGTCTAAAAATTAACGTACTTCCAATCAGCAATTATTGTAAAAGGAGAAAAATATGGGATACAAGTTTTCCAAAGAAGAAATGGCATCCATTTTTTCAAAACTGGCAGTGGATTACGATGTATTTGCACCTGTAGTTAAAAAAGGGGATGGTACCTTTTCTGATGTAGATGTGGTGCGATACGACAAAGTTTCAAGTTTAGATGAAATCGAGTTTGAGAAAAAATCCGATTATTCATTTAAAGAGGCGCTTTTGCCAATCAATGAGACTATTTTTTATTTTACTGAGGACGAAACAACAGTTCCAAAGGGACCTGCAAAGGAGCGATTGGTATTCTTACGTGCATGTGATTTAAATGCAGTAAAAAGACTGGATCAGATTTATTTAAAGAATGGTTTTGAAGATTTTTATTACAAGAGAACCAGAGAAATGACCAAGTTTGTTCTTATAGGATGCAAGGAATCTTGTGCTTCAGGATTCTGTGCAAGCATGGGAACAAATACTACTGACGAATACGATCTGTATCTTAAACTGGATGGCGATAATGCCTATGTAGAAGCTAAGGATGAGAAATTAACAGAGATTTTCAAAGCAGGTAAGGAAGAAACAGTTTCTCCTGATTTTGTTTCAGAGAACCTAATCAAGGTTACACTTCCTAAGAACATCACACCAGAGACTATGAAGTCTGAGTTGTTCAAGGAATACGGCAACCGTTGCATTAACTGTGGTCGCTGCAACTTCGTGTGTCCAACCTGCACATGCTTTACAATGCAAGACATTTTCTATAAGGATAATGAGAGGAATGGCGAGCGAAGAAGAGTTTGGGCTAGCTGCCAGGTAGATGGATATACAGAAATCGCCGGTGGACATGGCTTTAGAGGTGATAATGCAGATAGAATGCGATTCAAGGTCATGCACAAGATTCACGATTTTGAGAAGCGATTTGGATATCATATGTGCGTAGGCTGTGGACGTTGTGACGACGTATGCCCAGAGTACATTTCATATTCTAATTTAGTTAATCGTCTTGGAAAGGAGTGTGAATAAAATGAAGAATGAATATATACCACAGCTTTCCGAGATAAAAGAAGTAATTAAGCATACAGATTTAGAGTATACCTTCAGGATGGCGTTTGACGGCGAGGTCAAGCCAGGACAGTTCTTTGAGATTTCTATTCCCAAATACGGCGAGGCACCTATTTCTGTTTCCGGAATTGGAGATGGTCTTGTAGACTTTACAATCCGCCGTGTAGGAAAGGTTACTGACGAAGTATTTGAGAATTATGTTGGAGATAAGCTTTTCATCCGTGGACCATATGGTAATGGTTTTGACATCAATAATTATAAGGGCAAGGAAATAGTAATCATTGGTGGTGGAACTGGTGTATCGCCTATGCGAGGAGTTATCCAGCATTTTTCAAAGAATCCTACTGATGCTGTAAGCACTACTGTTATTGCTGGTTTCAAGTCTCCGGATGATGTTCTTTTCAAGAAAGATTTTGAGGAATGGTCAAAGACTATCAATGTTATCAAGACCGTTGATAATGCTCCAGAAGGATATGATGGACCAACTGGTATGGTTACAAAATATATTCCTGATCTTAAATTTCAAGATATTAAAAATGCAGTGTTTATCTGTGTTGGACCACCAATCATGATTAAGTTTACTATCATGGAAATCCAAAAGCTCGGTGTTGCTGATGAACAGATTTGGACAAGTTATGAGCGTAAAATGTGCTGTGGACTAGGTAAGTGTGGACATTGCAAGATGGATGATAAATATGTTTGTCTTGATGGTCCAGTATTTAACTATACTGAGGCCAAGGAACTTTTTGATTAAGGGAAAGGAGTGTAAAGTATGTCATTAGATATCAATACAAAAAAAGCTAAGAAAAATGCTTGGCGAATAACCAAAGAACGTGGCATCGGTGCTTCTAGAATCAGAGTTCCTGGTGGATACTGCGATGCAGAAGTCCTTGGCATGGTTCAGGAAATTGCTCAGACTTATGGAAATGGTTACGTCCATTTGACCACACGTCAGGGATTCGAAATTGAAGGAATCCATCTTGAGGATATGGAGGAAGTTAACAAAAAGCTTCAGCCTATTATCGAGAAGGTGGGAATCAACCAGAAAGGTGAGGATAAAGATAAGGGCTATAGTGCTTCAGGTACAAGAAATGTATCAGCATGCATAGGCAATAATGTATGTCCTTTTGCAAACTACAATACATCAAATTTAGCTAGAAGAATTGATAAGGAAATCTTCCCTAATGATTTGCATTTCAAGGTAGCTTGCACAGGGTGTTCTAACGATTGTGCAAAGGTTAGAATGCACGACTTTGGTATTATTGGTCAGACAATGCCACAGTATGATCCAATGCGCTGTGTTAGTTGTAATGCTTGCGTAAAGGGCTGCCAGTCACTTTCTGTTGGTGCACTTCGTATGGAGAATTATAAAATTGTCCGCGATACAGAAAAGTGTATCGGCTGTGGTGTCTGCGTTACAAAGTGTCCTACAAGAGCTTGGACTCGTTCAGAAAAGAAGTACTATAAGCTTACAATTATGGGACGTACAGGCAAAAAGAATCCTCGTTTAGGCAAGGACTGGCTCATTTGGGCTGATGAAGACAATATAGTAAAAATCATCAAGAATACTTATGAGTTTGTTGAAGAGTATATTTCACCAAATGCACCAGCCAGAAAAGAGCATATTGGCTACATTATCGATAGAGTGGGCTTTGAAAAGTTCAAAGAATATGCCCTAAAGGATGTGGAACTTATGCCAGAAACAATAATGAATAACACTGTTTATTGGGATGGAATTCACTTTGATAACCAACACTAATTAAAGAGGAGAAAAAAATGTTTAAAGATGAATTTGAGGCCGCTGCCAATGGTGCGGCTGGTAAGGTGGCGGTTTTAAAGAAGAATCCAGTTGGATACTTTTTACTCTCCATGCTTGCAGGTGCTTACATTGGGTTTGGAATTCTTTTGATTTTTACAATTGGAGGACAGCTTGCTGGAGCTCCTGCAACTAAGATGGCAATGGGCGTTTCCTTTGGTATAGCACTTTCTTTGGTAGTTATCGCAGGAGCCGAGTTATTTACTGGAAATAACCTTGTTATGACTGCAGGAATGCTAAAGAAGAAGATTACAGTTGCAGATGGAATCAAGCTTTGGATTGTGTGTTATCTTGGCAACTGGGTTGGATCTATTCTTTTAGCTGTTATTTATAATTTTACTGGTCTTGCAAATGGACCAGTGGGAGAGTTTATGGCAAATGGGGCTCTTGGTAAGATGTCTGCCACAGCACCTCAACTTGTAGCAAGAGGAATTCTTTGCAATATGCTGGTTTGTCTTGCTACTTGGTGTGGTTTCAGAGCTAAGTCAGATGCAGGAAAGCTGATTATGATTTTCTGGTGTCTGTTTGCATTTATTACTACTGGCTTTGAACACAGCATTGCAAATATGACGCTTCTTACAGAAGCATTGCTTAACCCTTGTGGCGTTGCTGTTACAATGGGTGGTTATATGCATAATTTGTTATGGGTTACCTTTGGCAATATGATTGGCGGAATTCTGTTTATAGCAGTGCCATATGCAGTGTCAGCAAAGGAATAAATAAAAGAAGAGTCTGTCTTATATTAAGGCAGACTCGAAACTTTTACGATAAAAGTATCTTTGTCAAAGTCTATAATTCCATCATCTCTCATTTTTGAGAGCTCTCGTATCATTGCGCTACGATTCACTGATAAGTACTCTGCAAGAGCTACTCTTGAAAGAGGGGAATTAACATATTTTGTGTTCTGTTCCTGGGCTAGTTGAGAAATATAGGCTAAAAGCTTTTCTCGAATGCTTCCTTTTGAGAGAACCTCTATTTTATTAAGGAACTTTTGATTCTTGGTTCCAAGTAGGTGAAAGAGGTTTGTTGCAATCTGAGCATGAAATCCACAGGCATTAGGGCATGAATGAATTATGTTGGATGCAGCAAGGAATAAGACCTTGGTATTCTCAGCAGCTTTAAATATCACCGAGGAAGAAACATCTTTCTGAACTGCAAAGCTTTCTCCAAACAATTCCCCAGGGCCGAAGAATGTAAATAGAGTATTATTTCCCCAAATGTCATTTTTTATCATATGAACACTTCCATATAAAACAATTCCTACGTAGGGGATATTATCTGTTTCCATATAGATGGTCTGACCCTTCTTGAACTCCTTTTTGAAAGAACGGATGCAAACTAACAGTTTGTCTAAATCTGCCTCTTTAATATTTTCAAAAAGAGCAACGTCGTTATAACTAATTTCATTATTCATAGCCTTCACCTGCCTATCCATATACTATCTAAATAATACGATGAGAAGAGTTGCATTTGCAACTATTTTGTCTGCGGGTTAGGGTTATATTCTAGCCATGAACAAACAACAGGTTAAAAGGAGTCAAACAAATGGAAAATAAGATGTTTTGTTATCAGTGTCAGGAGACTGCTGGATGCAGTGGTTGCACAATGTCTGGTGTATGTGGAAAGAAGCCAGAGGTAGCTAACTTACAGGATTTATTAGTATATGTTACAAAGGGGATTTCTGCTGTGACAACAGCTCTTCGAAATGAAGGCAAGGATGTACCAGAGAATATAAATCACCTTGTATCCGTTAATCTTTTTACTACTATTACAAATGCCAACTTTGATTATGATTCGATTTCTGAAAAAATCAGAGAGACAATAATCGTTAAGGAGCAGTTGTTAAGTCAGCTTAGTGATGACATGAAGGCTAATCTTCCAGAGGCAGCACTTTGGGCAGGGGCAGAAGTTGAATTTGATTCAAAGGCAAAGACAGTAGGTGTTCTTTCTACTGAAAATGAAGATATCCGTTCACTTAGAGAGCTTATCACTTACGGCCTTAAGGGACTTGCTGCTTACTCTAAGCATGCCAACGCACTGCTTAAGGATAATGTAGAAGTTGATGCATTTTTACAGAAGGCACTTGCGGCAACACTAGATGACAGTCTTTCTGTAGATGATTTGGTAGCTCTTACATTAGAAACTGGAAAATTTGGTGTGGATGGAATGGCGCTTCTTGACGAGGCCAACACATCTGCTTATGGAAATCCAGAAATTACTCAAGTAAATATAGGTGTAAGAAATAATCCTGGTATCCTTATTTCTGGTCATGATCTTAAGGACTTGGAAATGCTCTTAGAGCAGACAAAGGGAACTGGCGTTGATGTATATACTCATTCAGAGATGCTTCCAGCTCACTATTATCCATTCTTTAAGAAGTATGATAACTTTGCAGGCAACTATGGAAATGCATGGTGGAAGCAGAAGGAGGAGTTTGCAAGCTTCAATGGCCCAATTCTTATGACTACAAACTGTATCGTTCCCCCAGCAGATTCTTACAAGGATAGATTGTTCACAACAGGAGCATGTGGTTATCCAGGTTGCAAGCACATAGATGGAAAATATGGTGAGACCAAAGATTTCTCTGAAATAATTGAGATGGCTAAGAAATGTCAGGCTCCAACAGAAATCGAGACAGGAACAATCACAGGTGGTTTCGCACACGAGCAGGTATTCGCCCTTGCTGATACAGTAGTAGATGCTGTTAAGTCTGGTGCAATTAAGAAGTTTGTTGTTATGGCAGGCTGTGATGGACGTGCAAAGAGCAGAAGCTATTATTCAGAGTTTGCTCAGGCTCTCCCAAAGGATACAGTAATTCTTACAGCAGGTTGCGCTAAGTATAAGTACAACAAGCTTGATTTAGGGGATATCGGAGGAATTCCAAGAGTGTTAGACGCTGGTCAGTGTAATGACTCTTATTCACTAGCACTTATCGCCCTTAAGCTCAAGGAAGTATTTGGTCTTGATGATGTGAATGATCTTCCAATCGTTTACAACATTTCGTGGTACGAGCAGAAGGCGGTAATCGTCCTTTTAGCACTACTTTACCTTGGGGTGAAGAACATTCACCTTGGACCAACACTTCCAGCATTCCTCTCACCGAATGTTGCTAATGTATTAGTTGAAAACTTTGGTATTGCTGGAATCACAACAGTAGAAGATGATATCAAGACTTTAATTGGGTAGGAGGGGAGAAGATGAGTGCATTTTTAGGACCAATTCATTCGCTGATGTACAATAGAATTATTACTATGCAACAGGTTATCAATGCCATTGCTGAATTAACTGAGGCAGAGGGCTGGGATGTTGACGTGAATGCCTTTGTTATAAAGGAATTTCCACCTATAGAAGAGGCGGTAGATTTGAGTAACATTCATGCGTCCTTATTTGGGATGGTAGATGGAGCAGAAAAGAGATTTGCTGATATCATTTCGGCAATTTCAAAAAATAATTCTGAACGACTTGAGAAAATTGAAGCCGTTGTTAGATCAACTGGAGAGTCAATGATAATTGAGGGTGTTAACAGCCCAGAAGAAGTTTGTAGCCAATTGCAGGAGATTTTACTAGATGGAATGCCTTGTGACAGAGCAACTATGGTAAATTATAATTCAGATGGAAGTATCGAAATTCTTAGAACTATGGATCTTCATTCAAGTTATTTTGAGGAAGTCGGTCTCGATGGGGAGTTGTATTACCTTTTACTCAAAGCATTTGTCACAGGATTATTATCGCAAAAGGCAGTAAATATCTCAGGTGATTTTATTCATAATATTGTAATTAGCAAATAGAAAGCTGGCTGTTCAAGACACCACTGTCGATTGACGCATAATATATAAAATACAAATAATATTTTAAGCTCGCATTTGCGGGCTTTTTTGATGTCTTTTTATATTTTATGTGTCAAATGACAATGACTTTACAGGGGGAGGCCTCGAGTTTATATAATCATCTATGCGTATAATTTAAGTTATACTTGCATTTGGGACTTTGGATAGGGCTACATTAAATATTGATATTTACTGAGGTTACTAAAAACAGTAACCTTTTCCTATATGTAGATTATTTTAATATGTATATATGAAACAAAAATGAGAAATATGGTAATTAAAACTTTTACTTAGCTCTCTAATTAACTAAAATAAAGACATTAAGAATCGTTGTTTGTAGGGCTCTTTTGCTAGAGAAAGAACTCGACAACTTCAAGTTTGTAAATAAGAATGGTCCCTGGGAACGGGGACAATGGACCATCACTAGAAGGAGAGGGATATGCCAAAACACCCACAGAAAAAGAAAGGGTTACTATCGTACATATTAATTGTCATCGGTGCATTGATGGCCAGCTTTTCCGTAGCACTGATTTTGTTGCCTAACGACGCCATCGACTACGGAACGGCAGGCGTGGCCATCATTATCAGCAAGCTGACGGGATTCCATCTGTCCCTATGCGTGTTGGCAGTATTCCTGCCATTTGTGATTGCAGGATACGTGGTCTTGGGCAGAAGCTTTACCGTGAAGGCGGCCTTAGGATCCCTGGTATATACGGTTGGACTTGCCTTTTTTGAAAAAATCCCATTTGAACTGAATACGGAACATTTCCTGGCGGTGGCCTTCGGAGGTGCAATCCTTGGTGCCGGCCTGTCCCTCATTCTTCGCAATGGCGGGTGTATCGATGGCTCTGAGATTCTAGCGAACATTGTGGTAAAAAAGCTCTCAGACAACACGGGCCACGACTACAGCATGACGCCGGTGCTTTTGCTTTTTAACGCGTTGGTGTATCTGACGGTCTTTGTTGTGATTGATGCCACGGCGGCGCTGCTAAGTCTTCTGGTATACGTTGTGGCAACCACCGTCATCGACCATTACACGGACCATTTTGAAGCAATCAAGCAGGTTACCATCATTACGCAGGATCCGGACGGCATCATCCGGGATATTCGTGAGAAGATGCACAAGACCTGCACCATTATGGAGTCCAGAGGGGCTATCGCCGGGGAGAATAATACGCTGATTTGTTACATCAGTTACTTTGAGCTCCCGATGATGAAGGAAATCATTTCCACCCACTCCGGAAGCTTCAGCACGGTCTCAACGATTGATGAGATTCTGCGATAGTTTAGATACAAAGGAAAGAGGAAAAAGGATTACACATGAAACTGAACAGGAACCAAACAAAGTACATTTTGATTTTAGCGATGCTTATTGATCACATCGCTTGGGCGTTTGTGCCAACAGCAAGTTTGCTCGGACAGGTGATGCATGTTATCGGACGATTGACAGGTCCATCTATGGCGGTACTTCTTGCTGAAGGATATCAGTACACCAAGGACAAGAAAAAATATGCGATTCGACTTTTTCTTTTTGCATTAATATCTTGGATTCCATTCGACTTGTTCGAAAGTGGTCGTTGGCCGGGATTCGAGCAGGGAGTCATTTATTCGCTGTTTTTGGCGTTCTTGGTAATCTGGATGTGGGATCAATTGCAGATTCACAAGGCTTTCAAAATCATGCTGGTGGTACTGGCTTGTTTCTTAAGCGTATTTGGAGACTGGGCCTTTTTCGTTATCCTGTGGGCATTGTTTGCTTACATCTACAGAGAGAATCCGAAGGCAAAGTGGATTTCCTTTGGAATCATTGCAACGGTTGAAGTTGGAATCCTCCTAGGACTTTCTGCAGCGTTCACTCCAACCAATGCATGGGAGAACGTGAAGCCACAACTGTTTCAGTTGGGTGTTGTTTTGGTTCCTATTTTTCTTATCTTTTTCTATAACGGAGAAAAGGGAAGCAAACATCCAATTCATAAGTGGTTCTTTTACGTATTCTATCCGGCACACTTGCTGGTGTTGTATCTGTTAAAGCAGGTTCTGGGATACTAGGTTGCTCCCTGGGAGACGGGGCCAGTGGCCCATAAGGAATGATATGCATAAAAAAGAATTATTGAAAAATAGAGGAATCGTGCTTCTCTTGGCTGTGCTATGTTGCCTGTTGTGGGGAAGCGCATTTCCGGTAATTAAAATTGGATATCGTATACTTGGCATTGCTTCTGCGAATGCAACATCCCAGATTCTGTTTGCAGGAGTTCGATTCTTCCTTGCGGGAATCCTGGCAATCCTATTGGGAAGCATCTTACAGAAGAAGTTCCTGTTCCCGGCCAAATCGTCCTGGGGAATGATCGGAACACTTAGTTTATTCCAAACTGTTTTGCAGTATTTATTTTTTTACCTGGGATTGGCACATGCTTCCGGTGTGAACGCATCGATTATCAATGGAGTGAATACCTTTTTTGCGATTCTGCTGGCAACACTGGCCAGAAAGCAGGAGCGTCTCACGTCCGGCAAGCTGCTGGGATGCATCCTCGGTACCGCAGGTGTTGTATTCGTAAGCATATCCGGCGGCAATGTGGGCGGCGGATTTGCCCTGAATGGCGAAGGATTCATCGTGATTGCCTCGATGTCTTACGCTGTTTCTTCGGTGTTGATGAAGGAGTACGCCTTGCGGGAAAATCCGGTGACCCTGAGCGGATACCAGTTCCTAGTGGGTGGCGCCGTCATGATGCTCATCGGCGGAATCGCAGGTGGCAACCTGGGCAGTATATCGGCACAAGGCCTGTTGCTCATCCTCTATCTGGCCCTTGTTTCGTCCGTGGCGTATTCCATCTGGAGCGTTTTATTGAAATACAATCCAGTATCCTCGGTTGCGATTTATGGGTTTACGACCCCGATTTTTGGGGCGATGCTGTCTGCGATTCTTCTCGGAGAGTGGAGCAGTGTCACCATTCGTCATGTAATTGCGCTGGCACTGGTAAGTATTGGAATATATATCGTGAATCGAAAGTGAGGCGAGTGCATGGAAAAGCACAATTACACATATATTTTACGGTGCGCGGACGGCACTTACTACTGTGGGTGGACCAATGACTTAGACAAGCGCCTGAAGGCCCACAACGAAGGGGCCGGGGCGAAGTACACCAAGGCCAGACGGCCGGTGGAGATGATCTACCACGAGTCCTTCGAGACCAAGGAAGAGGCCATGCGCCGGGAATACGAGATTAAGCAGCTATCCCGCAAGCAGAAGGAAGCTCTGATGCAGGGAAAAATGACTCGCTAACCCCGTCCCGGGGGGTCAAAAAATGACTCACTAACCCCGTCCCGGGGAGTCACTTTCCCGGAGGGGGCTTTGGGTATATAATGGTAATAACCTATCAGTTGCGGTTGTTCTCTTTGGGGGGAGAATATCATACATCAGATAGTCTAGCGGTGATATGTCAAGATGAAAAATCTTGAAAAGTCCCTTTCTTTTTGGTTATTTTTCAAAAAAGAAAGAACGACCGCCTAAGCCCTGCCGTACTGTTTCAAAAAAACAGGGCGTTAACTCCTAAAGTAGTATTTACTACTTTGAAACAGGAGCTTTGTATAGCTGATTAGTCTTCAGCATACTGTAGACCAATCTAGCAAATTTACGGGCAGTAAGTGCGAGTGCGCGTTTGTGCTGGTTCCTGTTGACTTCTTTGTATTTGATGTCGTAGAAGCGCTTGTATTCTGTG
>FPAN01000009.1 GCA_900116395.1 Lachnospiraceae bacterium XBD2001
TATGCGGTATTAGCAGTCGTTTCCAACTGTTATCCCCCGGTATAGGGCAGGTTTCCCACGCGTTACTCACCCGTCCGCCACTCAGTCACAAAGTCGTCACCCCGAAGGGATCGTAACAAAGTGCTTCGTTCGACTTGCATGTGTTAGGCACGCCGCCAGCGTTCATCCTGAGCCAGGATCAAACTCTCATGTTAAAAAGTTGATTCTTTAGGATAAAGCTTGGCTTTTCCTTTTTACTGCTTTAGGTTGCGTTTTTTGAAAAATCGCTAAAATAAAATTCATTAGAATCTTTCAAGGTTGTTTCACTGTTCAGTTATCAAGGTTTTCAAGGCTTTTCCGTCACCGGAAAGCTTATTCATAGTAGCACTTCGATGTGTCGCTGTCAACAAGATTTTTCATCTTTTTTCAACTTTTTCATCGAGTAAAAACTACTACAGAGCGGAGAAGGAGGGATTTGAACCCTCGCGCCGCTGTTAACGACCTGCACCCTTTCCAGGGGTGTCCCTTCGGCCAGCTTGGGTACTTCTCCAAGATGCTCGAATTAACGAGTTCTATATATATGGAAACGAAACGGAGAGGGTGGGATTCGAACCCACGCGCCCTTTCGGACAAACGGTTTTCAAGACCGCCTCGTTATGACCGCTTCGATACCTCTCCACATTTATGTGCCTCATTTGCGGCACGAACTGTATTCTAGCACAGTGTTTCGTCATGTGTCAATACAAGTTTTAGGATTTTTTTACCTTTTTTATAAAGTCTTAGAATCCGCCATTCTATGGGCCAAAATTGCCTCTCCGTACAGGAGATCTTCCGGGGTTGTAATCTTAATATTCTCATAGCTTCCAAGAACAACCTCCACCGGGCCGTTGCCTGCACGCTCCACGATCATAGCGTCATCTGTTATATCGGTCATTTCCCGACTTCTTATTATATTATAAGAAGAAAGAAGTTTTTCGCGAAGGAATGCCTGTGGTGTTTGCACCGTCCAAAGCTTGCTTCGGTCCGGCGTTCCCTGCACAATTCCTTCCCCATTTACCTCTTTTACGGTATCCTTTAACGGCACTGCAACGACACAAGCGTGGCACTTTTCTACCTTATCCATGGTTGCATGAATGATTTCTTCTGTTATAAATGCTCTGGCACCGTCATGTACCAACACATAGTCCCCACTCGCCTGTAGCAGACCATTGTATACAGAATCATAACGCTCTGCTCCGCCGGCCACAATTGCAGTCACCTTCTTAAGATGATAGCGTTCTACAAACTCCCGTCTGCAGTACTCCTCATCTCCGGCAGCAACCACCAGTACGATTTCATCTACTTTGCTTTGTTCAAATGCTCTCAAAGGATAATAAAGCAGTGGCTTGCCTGCTAGCGGCAGATACTGTTTCGGTGTATCCTGCCCCATGCGCTTACCACTGCCTCCCGCGAGAACAATCGCAGTATATTTGCTCATGTTCGCTCCTATCGCTCGCCCAACTTCAAATTCGGAACCGCATTCAAATCCCAGCCATCACGTCGGCCGTTCAAATAATCATAATATCCGGCTGCTCCGATCATCGCAGCATTATCGGTGCAAAGAATCGGTGAAGGATGATAGAACTTCACACCCTTCTTCTCACAAGCGGCCCGCATTGCCTCACGGAACGCACCGTTACTTGCTACACCGCCTGCAATCGCGAACTTATCGCAACCAAATTCATCCACCGCCATCATGGCGTGGTCAACCAACGCGTCCACCACTGCCTTCTGGAAAGATGCAGCAATGTCCGCTTCGTTTACTTCCTCGCCCTTCATCTTGGCGCCGTTAATATAGTTCAATACCGCTGACTTCAATCCGCTGAAGCTGAAATCATACGGATGATCTGCTACTTTGGCCTTCGGGAACGGAATCGCATTGGCGTCTCCCTCTAAAGCCTTCTTCTCAATCTTCGGACCGCCCGGATAACCTAATCCGATGGCACGTGCCACTTTGTCAAATGCCTCGCCTGCCGCATCATCCACGGTGCGTCCTAAGATTTCATAATCTCCATAGTCTTTTACGCGGACTAAATGCGTATGGCCACCGGATACCACCAAGCATAAAAACGGCGGTTCCAGTTCCTTATTCTCGATATAGTTCGCACTGATATGTCCTTCAATATGATGTACGCCAATCAATGGCAGATGCTTCGCAAATGCAATCGCTTTTGCCTCTGCTACGCCTACCAAAAGTGCACCTACCAATCCGGGACCATAGGTTACTGCAATTGCATCCATATCATCTAAGGTCTCTCCCGCCTCTTCCAATGCGGTAGCAATAACCTGGTTGATACGCTCCGTGTGTTTCCGGGATGCAATCTCCGGCACAACACCACCATATAAAGTATGCAACGGAATCTGCGTTGAGATCGTATTACTGCGCACATCTCTGCCGTTTACTACAACAGCTGCCGCCGTCTCATCGCATGAACTCTCAATTGCCAATATTTTTATTTCTTTTTCACTCATGATTCATTCCTACTGTTTACTTCAACAAATCTCCGTATTGATCACAGAGCTGATATCCCAAAATCTTCCACTTGCCGTCTGCATCCTTACGCAAAGCATACTTCTGGTAAGTATCGGAATAAGATGTGTTCTCTTTTACAAAATAATGGCCCACAATGTATGCCATATCATCGCCGCGCACCGTCTCGTACACAACGTCTTCGCTGTCCGCTACATCTGCGGTAACCAGCTTGCGGCCCTTATCCTTATAGTCATCTATCTCTGCCTTCACAGAGGTCATATAGATTTCCTTCGGATTATTCTCAACCAACTCCGCATCAAATAAAGCCATTGCCTGGCTTGTGAGGCTATCCAATTCCCCTTCATCCAATTCCTCGCTGTAATACAGCATCAGAATACGGTTATACCATTTCACCACTTCTCTTGGCGTAGATGGATAATCCTTGGAAAAATCCTTTGTAAGCACCTTATCCAACTCCGACATCTGCGTCGAGGTATCATTGGTCTTAGACGTTGCAGGATTCTTCTGCAAGTAAATAAAATATGAAACTATTAAAACTGCCAATACGATTCCGATAATGACGTATTTTATAATATTTTTCATACTTCCTCCTCAAAATCCAACTCCACTGTTTTGCCATCCTTACCAAGAACAGCGTTCCCAAATATGTCTTTGACTTCCCGCATGTAGCGACGTCCGTCAACCATAGACGGGCTGTAATGGGTCAGCCACAATTCCGAAACATTAGCATCCCGCGCGATCTTCGCTGCCTCATAGAATGTCATATGTTTCTTCTTCTTCGCATCCGCCTCTTTCTCATGCTCGCCGTACATGCCTTCGCAAATAAAAAGATTGGACTTCTCGGCACTCTCCGCAATGTGCGCCGTCGGCCGCGTATCCGTGCAATAGGTCACTTTGATACCCTTGCGCTCTGGCCCCATCACCATATCCGGTGTAAAAACCTTACCCTCAAACTCCACCGTCTGGCCCTTCTGCAACGGATTCCACAACCGAAGCGGAATCTCCTTGGCCTTGGCCGCCTCTGCATCAAACTTACCGGCCCGAGGAATCTCTAATGTATATGCATAGCAGGTCACGTTATGATTCACACGGAACGCATGAATGTGATACCCTTGCATTTCAAAGTATTCGTCCGCTTCGGTAAGCTCCCGAAAGCGAATCTCAAACGGTAATTCCGGTGCAATCACCCGCAGGGAATTCACCACTTTTTCCAGGCCCTTCGGTCCAACCATCGTCACAGGTTCCGTACGATCGGAATTCCCCATGCTCAGCAAAAAGCCCGGCAGTCCACTGATATGATCCGCATGGTAATGGGTAAATAAAATGGTATCAATTGGCTTCGGGCTCCACCCAGCTTCCTTCAGGGCAATCTGGGTTCCCTCCCCGCAGTCAATCAGCAAACTGCTTCCGTTGTATCTGGCCAACATGGAAGTCAGCCATCGTCCCGGCAACGGCATCATGCCGCCGGTTCCAAGCAAACAAATATCCAGCATTCAAAATCTCCCGATTCTATCCTATTAAACACATCATAAGGCAGGCATCTTCCGTCGGATTCGAATAAAAATTCTTCCGAACACCCACACGTAAAAATCCCATGTGCTCATACAGTGCCAGCGCAGGCGCGTTACTCTGTCGCACTTCCAAAAACACTTTGCGTACGCCTCGCTTGGCTGCATCCGCAAACACAGCCTCCATCATCCGGCGCGCAGCACCGCATCTGCGATGATTGGCATCCACCGCTACCGACGGAATCTCACCTTCATCCGCTGCATGATACAGTACCACATAGCCGAAGGTGCCCTTGGCATCCGCCGCCACATAAGCAAGGGCCTGCGGGCTATGTACTGCGTCGGCAAAATCCTTCGCCTGCCACGGCAAATCCAAGCTCTGCTCAGACACTACCGCCATAGCCACGGCATCTTCCGTTGTTGCTTCGCGTACTTCAAATGTCAGATTCACTGTGACTCCTTTTGTTCTTTTTCCAACCGTTCCCGTTCTGCCTGAGATAAACGCAGATAGTCCGGTCGGAACTCTGCTGCTGAAACCGCTTTGCCTTCTTTCATATATAAAAGGCCAAGGCCTGCCACTGCAGCAGCGCTCTGTTTGTTCATATGTGCCGGTGCAAAATTGTATGGTACCGTACACAAACGTGCAATGTCTTCCTTAAATACCGGAACTCCGTCTCCTAAAAATACCACAGGAGATCCGGCGCGATTAACAATGTCGATGATTTCTTCGATGGCTACCGCGCATTGCGGATGCTCCACCACAAATTCACCTTCTTCAAATCGATACAATCCGGTATAGGTCTGCTTCCGTCTGGCATCCATCAACGGGCAGATATTGGCGGATGCACCCCAAAGGCGATACGCCAATCCGTCTACGGTTGGTACCGGAATCACCGGCTTATCCAAAGCCAAACCTAAGCCCTTCACCGTTGCGGCTCCGATACGAAGCCCGGTAAAAGATCCCGGTCCCGCTGCAACCGCAATGGCATCCACACTCTCCAGATCAAGTTCCGTCATCCGGGTAATCTCATCCAGCATCGGCAACAATGTCTGGGAATGGGTCTTCTTATAATTCAGCGTATACTCCGCCAAGAGATTATCATCCTCTACGACTGCTACGCTCGCTACTAATCCTGAGCTGTCTACTCCAAGAATTTTCATTCGTTATGCTCCTCCACGGTTATTCTGCGATAATCAAATCCCCGCTCAAGATCCTTCTCAATCACAATATCCGTTCGTTTTGTCGGTAGTGCATCTTCGATCAGGTTCGCCCATTCAATCATGCACACGCCGTCCCCATATAAATAATCTTCAAATCCAATCTCATCCAACTCCTCAATATCTCCGATACGGTACACATCGAAATGATAAAAAGGAAGTCGTCCGGAGGTATATTCCTGCACAATGGTAAAGGTCGGGCTGTTCACATCCTCCTCTACCGCAAGGCCTGCAGCAAACCCCTTGGTAAACACCGTTTTGCCGACGCCTAGGTCTCCCGTTAGGGTAAACACTTCTCCCGGCTTCGCATTCTCACTTAATTGCTTCGCATATGCGTAAGTCTCTTCCGGCTTATTCGTTTCTATAATCATGTAAACTCCTAAAATTCAATTGATATGACTGCAACTTCTTACGCAAGATGCCGCAAACATCCTCCACGCAGCCTTCGATGTCTCTTCGCGGAATGATGTATGCATTCACTCGGGAGCTGTAGATGTATAGCCCTTGCTTCGTAAGAACCGCCTTATATATCTGATTGTATGGTAAAAACGCATGGTTCTCGCCCTCGGCCATATCGCCTTCCACCTCTACATCAATACCTTCCTCTCCCAATGTATAGGAATAGGTAAAAGACAGCGGTGCGCCCTCTGCCGTTACCAGCTTCGCGCGGGTCTTCAGCCGAATCGGCGTATATACCAAAAACATGGTATCCAATGCATAAAAGAGAATGATATTCTCTGTTCCAAATCTCTCCCGTGCCAAGAAAGCCGCTACATATAGTAAGAGGCCAACCACCACCGACATAATTCCGGAAAACGAAGTGTAATTATGTCTCATATTAAATCGAAACCAATCGTCTGCTTGAACTTTTGCCTTGAATGTAAGTGGCATGAAGTCTTCCTCCCTCGTTGCTTTCTCGATATTTTAGTATAGCATATTTCAATAGAAAATAACAAAAACGACCCGAGTTTCCCCGGGTCGCACACAAGCATCTCTTTTGTAATTATTGACGGCCGTGCAAAATCGGTGACAACGGCTTATAAATCAGTAATGTGATAAGAACGGACAACAGTCCCTTCACAAAAGAAAACGGCATATTGAAGATAACCAAGCACTCCCATAATTTAGAAACAGACGGAAGAATCGCCTGATACATTCCAATGATCGGTTCTACAGATCCACCGAAGTATAACTGCTGATATACCGGGTAAGTTACGAACAGATTCATCGGGAAGCTGATCAGTGCCATTGCAATTGCTCCAATCAATGCTCCGATGATTGCAGTTTTCTTAGTCTTCTTGAACTTGTACACAAGTCCTGCCGGAAGAACAAAAGCCGCACCCAATACGAAGTTGCATAATTCACCGATTCCACCGGTGGAGGAAATGGTCAAATGCAGCAGATTCTTAATTAAGCATACCAAAACACCGGATACCGGTCCCATGGCAAATGCCGCAATCAGTGCCGGAAGTTCGGACAAATCCATCTTCACGAATCCCGGGATAATGAACGGAATAGAGAAGTCAAAAAACATCAATACAAATGCCAATCCGGAGAGCATTGCAGTTACGGTCATAAACCGCACATTGCTCACGGTAGCACTTCCGTTCCATACGTTGTAGTTACTTGCTTTGTTTGTTGTGTCTGTCATGTTCATACATCCTTTCTCTGGTAGGAATCCTCAGTATATAAAAGACGTAATTCCGACAAAAAAGCCCTGAGCATATAAACTCAGGGCATAAAAAACATTACAATAAATGCATTGTCGTATCTTCTCCCATCCAGACTGTACTGTCGGTACCGGATTCACACCGGTTCAGCTGCATTGCTGCAGGTCACGGACTTATCTATAAAAGACTCACCGTCGGTCGGGAATTTCACCCTGCCCCGAAGAATTCCTATTCATTTGTTCACCCTCATTATAGGGAGGGCATTTTGACTTGTCAATGCATTTTGCAAAAAAGTTAGTCTAAACGAATTCCGGATAACAATCCACCCAAGCTGGTGCCGAAGCTTCCGTTGTTACCATCCTTGTTGTTGCGATTCTTATTATCGCGGTTGTTGCCTTTGCCGTGGTTCTTATTTCCGTTTGGCTTCGGTCCGCGATTCTTTGGGCGGTCCCTGTGTTCTTTCTTCTCCTCCGGCTTACGTTCCTTCTTCGGTGCGGAGGTATCCGTTGCACTGTCGCCATGTCCGATACGCATGGATAATGCAATTCGCTGTTTGCTAAGATCTACATCCAGCACTTCCACATCCACAATATCACCAACGCTTACCACTTCCAACGGATGCTTGATATACTTCTCCGTCATATGAGAGATGTGTACCAATCCATCCTGGTGAACTCCGATATCTACGAAAGCACCGAAGTCTACGATGTTACGTACAGTTCCCTTCAAAACCATACCCGGCTTCAAATCCTTCATATCCAAGACATCACTGCGAAGGATTGGCTTCGGCATATCCTCACGAGGATCCCGGCCCGGCTTCTCTAATTCCTTTACAATATCTTCTAATGTTGGAATTCCAACACCAAGTCTCTCGGCCAACTGTTCTTCATCGTGAATCTCTTTGGAAACACCGCTCAAGCCGCCGGTCTTCAAATCCTCTACACTATGTCCGAGTTCCTTCAAAAGCTCGTCGGCCGCATGATAGCTCTCCGGATGGACACCGGTGGCATCCAACGGATTCTCTCCACCGCGAATACGTAAGAAACCGGCACACTGCTCGAAAGCTTTCGGTCCAAGCTTCGCAACTTTTAGAAGCTGCTTACGGGAAGTAAACTGTCCGTTCGCTTCACGATACTCTACGATATTCTTCGCAATCTGCTTAGAAATACCGGATACGTACTCCAACAGCGGAGCGGATGCGGTATTCAAATCCACACCAACACGGTTCACGCTATCCTCAACTACACCGGACAACGCCTCGGATAATTTCTTCTGGTTCATATCATGCTGGTACTGGCCAACACCGATGGACTGCGGATCAATCTTAACCAACTCTGCCAACGGATCCTGTAATCTTCGTGCGATAGAGGTCGCACTACGCTGTCCTACATCGAAGTTCGGGAACTCTTCCGTTGCCAGCTTGCTGGCAGAATATACGGACGCGCCGGCTTCATTAACAATGACGTACTGTACCGGTACCGGAATCTCTTTTAGCATTTCAACGATAATCTGTTCCGATTCTCTGGATGCGGTTCCGTTACCTACGGAAATCAAATTGATTCCGTATTTCTGAATCAGGCGTTTTACAATTGCCTTAGACTCTTCTACCTTGTTCTGTGGTTCTGTTGGAAAAATAACAGTAGTATCCAACACTTTACCTGTTGCATCTACAACAGCAAGCTTACATCCGGTACGGAATGCCGGGTCCCATCCAAGGACAACCTGTCCAACAATTGGAGGCTGCATCAGAAGCTGTTCTAAGTTCTTACCAAATACATGGATGGCTCCGTCTTCTGCACGCTCGGTTAATTCATTACGAATCTCACGCTCAATGGCCGGTGCAATCAAACGGCTATAGCTGTCTGCAACCACATCCTTCAATACCGGTGTGGTCTCCTTGTTCTCGGAGGTAATCACCTGCTTCTCCAGGTAACGTAAGATATCCTCTTCCGGTGCTTCAATCTTCACCGTTAAGAACTTCTCCTTCTCACCGCGGTTCAATGCCAACACACGATGTCCCGGAAGATTTGCCACCGGTTCATTGAAGTCATAATACATCTCATATACGCTTGCTTCCTTCTCATCCTTCGCGGAAGAAATCACGCGTCCCTGCTTCTCCGTCATCTGGCGGATGCGGGTACGATAATCCGCCTCATCAGAAATCTGCTCTGCAATGATATCCTTGGCGCCTGCAAGCGCATCCTCCGGAGTCGCCACTTCCTTCTCCGGATTCACATACTTTGCTGCCTCTTCCAAAAGGGAACCGGAAATGTTCTGCTCCATAATGGTATTTGCCAAAGGCTCTAATCCCTTCTCCTTAGCAACCGTCGCACGGGTACGACGCTTCGGGCGATACGGGCGATACAAATCATCTACCAGCACCTGGGTCTCTGCAGCCTCAATCTGTGCCTTCAGCTCCTGTGTCAACTTGCCCTGCTCTTCAATGCTGGCAAGTACGGATGCCTTCTTCTCTTCCAAATTACGAAGATAGGTCAAACGCTCGTACAAATTACGCAGCACCTCATCATTCAGTGCTCCGGTAACTTCCTTACGGTAACGGGCAATAAAAGGAATGGTGTTACCCTCGTCAATCAACTTGACGGTAGCATCCACCTGACTCTTTTTGATTCCAAGCTCAGTCGCAATTTTCTGTGTGATATCCATTCTGATACTCCTCTTATAGTTCTATGAAAACGCAGAAAGACCACGCCCTGCTTCTGCAGAACGCGGTCTTGTTATCCAATTCGTATGAATCTCTAAACTGAAAAGTCTGCATTGTTTCCTGTCGTCGCTTCCCCAAATAATTCTTTTTGGCTCTTGTTATACGGATTCTTCGCATCCACAGGCGTCATAATCTTGGTCCTGGTCAAACCGCCGGACACATAGGTGCGTCCGCACTCCGGACATACCGCCAGCTGAATCGATACGCTGGCCTGTACCACCTTACCGCCTTCCTCGAATGCTTTGTCGTATGCGTTGGCTACATGCTCACTCTCATGGGCACGCACCCGTCCTGCTGCAGCTTCCGGCGAAATATGCGCCGCTGCCTTAAACGAAACATTCTCATCCGAGCCGTCCTGGTACTTCCGATTCTTGCAAGTCTGGCACTCCGTCTTCTTGAGGGCCTGTGTCTTCTGCTCATCTGCCGCAGATGTCGCACTACCGATTCCGGTATTGCCTACACGTCCTACCGCAGCAGAAGCCGCCTGTTGCATCGGAGCCAATCCCATATAGCCATATGCACCATCCAATGATCCTACTCGCATAGCTCATCCCCCTATAGTAAAAAAGAAGATTCAGCCACTCGCTTCCCTGCTATCGGCTAATACGAAATGTTCCCTTATATTATATCACAAATCCATCTGTTTGCGTACTTCTTCCGCCCCGATTCCCAGTTGCACAATCCGGGCATACTTTTCAAATGCTGCCGGAATCGGATAGTCCCTTTGGATCTCGTCCTTCGGCACCAACAGTCCACCATTCAGACATCCGGCGCCGGCGTCCGCCAGCTTCACCAAGTATCCCTTCATGCGCCATTCCACATGAGAGAAAATATGCTTCGCCTCCGGCAATGCTTCTACATGCAACGGCTCCGCTCCCAAGGAACGAACAAATGCCACACACTCCTTGCGGCTTACATACCCTTCCAGCCACGGGAACTCGTAAAGCCCTGCCAACAGCCCACGACTTGGGCGTTTCCGAAGCACTACCCGATTGTCATCCTGTAATAAAAGAATGGTCTTTTCTTCGATGCGACGTGCCTTGGCCTTCGCCTTCACTGGATAGACATCGATTGTACCGTGTGCGTAGGCACCACAAGCATCTTGCCAAGGACACTCCAAGCAACGAGGTTCCCCATTTGGAACACAAACCGTTGCTCCCAATTCCATCAAAGCCTGATTGAATGTGCCGGCCTCCTCCGAAGATACACCGTCTTGCATCACGTCCGTCATCCAGGCGATGGCGTCCTTCTTTGTACGTTCTTTTGCAATATCCGAATCATCTTCGCTTAAGCGGGTCAACACCCGAAGCACATTCCCATCCACTGCCGGAAGGAGTTCCCCATACACACGGGACGCAATGGCTCCGGTGGTATAGGCTCCAATTCCGGGCAGCGCCTGTATCTCTCGTCCGGATTCAGGCATCCTGCCGTTGTAGTGTTCCATAATCACAAGTGCCGCCTTTTGCATGTTGCGCACACGGCTGTAATAACCCAGGCCTTCCCAGAGTTTCAGCAGGCGATCCTCCGGACAAACTGCCAGATCCGCAATGGTGGGAAGCTCCCGCAAAAAACGCTGATAATAAGGAATGACCGCCTCTACCCGAGTCTGCTGGAGCATAATCTCCGACACCCATATATGGTAAGGATCCTTCGTATGGCGCCAGGGCAAATCTCTTTGATTCTCTCGAAACCACCGAAGGGTTGGTTCGATTAATGGATTCATCTCTACATCTCTAAACATACTGTCAATTATAGCACAAAAAATACTCCAAACCGAGGCGGAAAAAACTGTGAAAAATACCGACAAATAGGTTCTTTTTCTACATTGACAATTTTTTATCAATGCGTTAACATGAAAATTACCATAAAATATATTTTGAGGAGGTTCTTTCATGGGAGAATTCAATAACTTATCTTTGGAAGTTGCTGATGAGATTGCAGTTCTGAAGATTACCAGACCTGCAGCTTTGAACGCATTAAACAGCGAAACACTCGATGAATTAAACGTTGCATTAAGCGACATCGAGAAGCGTGACGATATCAAGGTTGTAATCTTAACCGGTGGCCCAGATAAGAAGGGTAACGAATTCAAATCTTTCGTAGCAGGCGCAGATATTTCCGAGATGGTGAACTTCACCGCTCCGGAAGCAAGAGCTTTTGGAATCAAGGCAAGTGAGCCATTCTTCAAGTTAATGAACATGCGTCAGGTAACTATCGCAGCTGTTAACGGCTTTGCTCTTGGCGGCGGATGCGAAATCGCTATGGCATGTGACATCCGTATTGCTTCTGAGAATGCAATCTTCGGTCAGCCGGAGTGCGGTCTCGGAATCATTCCTGGATTCGGTGGTACACAGCGTCTTGCTCGTCTCATCGGAATGGGTCGTGCAAAAGAGTTAATCTTCACCTGCGACAACATTGACGCAGCTGAGGCTTATCGTATCGGCCTTGTAAACAAGGTAGTTCCTGCAGAGGAATTGATTGCTACCGCTAAGGCAATGGCTGCAAAGATTGCTTCCAAGGGAAGCTATGCAGTTTCTGTAGCTAAGGCTGCAATCAACAACGGATATGACATGGATATCAAGAACGCAGTTGAGATGGAAGCAAATCTCTTCGGTGTTGTAAATGATACACATGACAAGAAGGAAGGCATGGGCGCATTCCTTGAGAAGAGAAAAGCAGAATTAACTGATTTCTAATTCCGACCAAACGAAAGCGGAGAGCAAATGCTCTCCGCTTTTTTAATGAACAATTCCTTATGATTCCTATGAAATTAGTTCTCGATAAACTTGTCGTGTACAGCCTTCATTGCAACATCTACGTCATCTACGTCAATAAGAACGGTAACGCGAATCTCAGAAGAAGCAATCATACGAATGTTAACGCCAACGCTGTAAAGTGCCTCGAACATCTTTGCAGCTACGCCTGCATGTGTCTGCATTCCTGCTCCTACGATAGAAAGCTTCGCTACGTTCTCTTCCTCTTCGATCTTCTGGATGGTCAAACGCTCCTGGTTCTCCTTCAATACACGCATTGCATCCTGTGCCTGCTCTTCGCTAACGGTGAAGGAAATATCCTTGGTATCCTCACGTCCGATGGACTGAAGAATAACATCTACATTGATGTTGTTCTTAGCCAACAAATCAAATAATTTGAATGCAATACCCGGCTCATTCTTAAGTCCGATAACTGCAATTCGAACTGCCTTCTTATCTACTGCTACTCCGCTTACAAGCATACTCTCCACGTTTGCTACCTCCTTAACAACGGTACCTTCTGAATTATTTAAACTGGAACGAACGATTAACTGAACGCCGTATTTTTTGGCCATCTCTACGGAACGATTGTGCAATACCTTAGCGCCTAAGGTTGCAAGCTCTAACATCTCATCATAAGAAATGGTCTCAATCTTGTGTGCATTCGGAACCACACGTGGATCTGCTGTATATACGCCGTCTACATCGGTATAAATCTCACACTTATCTGCGCGAAGTGCAGCTGCAAGTGCAACTGCGGTCGTATCGGAGCCTCCGCGGCCAAGAGTGGTAATATCATCAAACTTATTGATTCCCTGGAATCCGGTTACAATAACAATCTTGCCTGCGTCCAACTCATTGTTGATACGCTCGGTATCTACACGCTTGAACTTCGCTGCACTGTATACGGAAGTGGTATGCATTGCCACCTGGAATGCGTTCAGGGAAATCGCAGGTACTCCAAGGGAAGCCATTGCCATTGCCATGTAAGCAACAGACATCTGCTCACCACAGGATAACAACATATCCATCTCACGCTTCGGTGCATTTGGATTGATGGCTTCTGCCTGTGCAATCAGCTCATCGGTTGTGTCTCCCATTGCAGACAAAACAACAACCACCTTATTTCCTTTTTTGTAATCCTCAATGCATCGATTTGCTACATTAAAGATACGCTCCTTGTTAGCGACGGAGCTGCCGCCAAACTTCTTAACTATTAACATATTTTCCTCCTAGCAAAGCACTTCCTACGCAAGTCGAATCATCTGAAGCACTTCGCCCAGTTGCTCTGCTTTCTTCTCATATTCCTGCTGCGTCATTACTTCTGTTGTAAATCCAACTTCTCCGGCAATACCGGCATCCACATAGGATACCACACCAAATACAGCTTCTACTGTTGCCCGGTCAGCGGTTGTACGAACAAAAAACGCGTAACGCTGCTGAAGCGGATCTGCCAGGGTAAGCTTCTTCGCTTCCCATGTAATCGGAATATTCTTATCTACATTCTTTGCCAGCTCTACAATATCGCCGACCACTGCACTTGCGGTTGGAAGCTTGCCCGCACCGCTTCCGTAGAACATTCCGTCTCCCAACATATTGCCGCGTACATAGACTGCGTTGAATACGTCGTTCACGTGATATAACGGATGGTCCGGTGTAAGCAAAAACGGAGCAACTCTTGCAAAATAGGTATCGCCGCTAGCCTGGCTGGTTGCCAAAAGCTTGATGGCGCGGCCCATAGCCTTCGCGTACTGAATATCCGTTGCGGTAATCTTATGAATTCCTTCGGTTGGAATGTCGTTATAGTCTACCTGCTGTCCGCATACCAAAGAAGTTAAAATAGCGATCTTACGGCAAGCATCATAGCCTTCAATATCCGCCGTCGGATCCTTCTCTGCGTACCCCTTATCCTGAGCTTCTTTTAATACTTCTTCAAACTCAGAACCTTCGCAGGTCATCTTCGTCATCATGTAATTGGTAGTACCGTTCACAATACCTTCGATCTCTTCGATGACATCACCGGTCAAGCTCTCCAGTAATGCGCGAATAATCGGAATACCTCCGCCTACCGCTGCCTCAAAGAGGAATGTCACATTGTGATCCTTGGCAATCTGTAACAGTTCTGCGCCCTTATCCGCAACCAATGCCTTGTTGGAGGTTGTGACATGTTTGCCGGATTCAAGCATAGCCCGAACGAACGTATATGCAGGCTCTACACCACCCATGGTCTCAACAACAATTCGAATCTCCGGATCATTGACGATATCCATATAGTCATGTACCACCATATGCTCGATTGGGTCGCCCTTGAACTCGCGAAGATCAAGAATGCTCTTCACCTCCAGAGGTTCTCCCACACGAGCTGCAATTACGTCTCGATTGACATCAAGAACTTCTACCACGCCGGAACCGATGGTTCCGTATCCCATAACTGCAATCTTCATTCTTTTTTCCTATTCCCTTGCTAAAATTTTGACATATTGAATACCTTCGACTCCCTCGATATTCTCAATCATATCCGAAATATCACCGGTCTCCGGCAATACTTCCACAGAAAGTGTCAGAGATGCTACTCCGTTAACCGGAATACTCTGATGGATGGTAAGAATGTTGGCGCCATATTCAGCCACCGACTTCAGTACGGTAGACAACAGTCCCGGTTCATCCTCCAACTGAATCACCATGGTAATTGTCTTACCCTTACTGTCTTCATGGAATCGAAAGATATCATCCTTATATTTATAAAAAGAACTACGGCTGATTCCTACCCGTTCCGTTGCATCCTGAACGGATTGGCACTTGCCGGATTCTATAAGGCGCTTTGCCTCAACAACTTTCAGCAATACCTCCGGTACTGCCTTCTCTTTTAAAACGAAATACGAAGATTTCTCAGACATGCTATACTCCCAATTTGTTGTGACGTGTCTTTCTCAGAAAAACATTTGTCTTTACTTGGAATACTTTATCACATGTAAAATCGGCAAGCAAGCGAAAATATAAGAAAAACTCATATTTCTACGGAACCGCAGAAATATGAGTCTGATCTAGTCTGCATCCTGTGTATTTCTAGCCGGGCATCCTAAGGATAACCACTTTAAATAACTGTTTATAAACGGATCAAGAGCACCATCCATGACGGCGTCTACGTTACCGGTCTCCTCGCCGGTACGTAAATCCTTCACCATGGTGTAAGGCTGCATAACATAGGAACGAATTTGATTACCCCAACCAATCTCCGTGACTTCTCCACGAATGCCTTCCGCCTTCTCCTGGTTCTCCTGCTGTTTCAAAAGGAACAACTTGGCTTTTAACATCTGCATCGCCTTGTCCTTGTTCATATGCTGGGAGCGCTCGTTCTGGCACTGTACCACAATACCGGTCGGGAAATGGGTAATTCGAATAGCGGAGGACGTCTTGTTGATGTGCTGTCCACCGGCACCACTGGATCGATAGGTATCAATTCGAATATCCTCATCACGGATTTCTACGTCTAAATCTTCTTCAATATCCGGCATTACTTCGCAGGAAGCAAAGGATGTCTGGCGCTTGCCGTTGGCATTAAACGGAGAGATTCGAACCAAACGATGAACGCCCTTCTCGGACTTCAGATACCCATACGCATTCTCTCCGGTCACCTGGAAAGTTACAGACTTGATGCCTGCTTCGTCCCCTTCCTGCATATCCAGCTCTTCCACCGTAAATTCATGATCTAAAGCCCAGCGGGTATACATACGATACAGCATCTGCGCCCAATCGCACGCTTCCGTTCCGCCGGCACCGGAGTGTAAGGTAACAATGGCGGAATCCTTATCATATTCTCCGGACAGAAGCGTCTTCAATCGGATATTCTCATAGGTTTTCTCAAACTCCGCAAATGCTTCCTTGGCTTCTGCCAAGATTTCCGGGTCCTCTTCCTCATTACCCAATTCAATGTAGGCTTCGATGTCCCCATACAGCTCTTCCAAGCTGTTGTAGACCGCCATATCATCCTTCAAGCTTTTTAATTCTTTGGTCTTAGCCGTAGAGCTATTGGCATCGTTCCAAAAATCCGGTGCCTCCATCTCACGTTCCAACTCCTGGATTCGATTGGACTTATTTTCAAGATCCAGTGCCCCGCGAACCTCCTTCAAAGGCTCTTTGTAACTTAAGAGCTGCTGCTTCATTTGATCAAGTTCAATCACTGTTTCTACCTCTTTCTATTCTTCGATTTCTTTTTGTAAAATCTCGATTGCCTTATTCACCTGATTATCAGACAGATAATCATATTCATCGGCTTCCTTGTCGCCGGTGTATTCATATTCCAATTCCACATCCGGTGCAATACCTTCGCCATGAATACATACACCGCTTGGCGTGAAGTATCTTGCAATAGTAACCTTCACGGCACTGCCGTCATTCAACGGAAGTGTTACCTGTACAACACCCTTGCCGTATGTTGTAGTTCCAACAAGCGTTCCAGCCTTAAAGTCATGGACCGCACCGGCAAAAATCTCTGACGCACTGGCAGAGTTGCCATTGGTCAATACCACCATCGGCGCATCCAAATACCGCTTCGCATCGGAATCATAATAGGTCTTGCTGCCATCCTTCTCTTCCATGTAGAGTGTGGTTCCTTCCGGCAAAATGTAATCCAACATCTCTGTTACAGAATCGACCATGCCGCCCGGATTATCTCTGACATCGAAGATAAATCCCTTGGCGCCTTCTGCCTGCAGACTCTCAATGGCGCTTTCGAATTCCTTCGGTGTTCCGGCTACGAATTCACCAATCTGAACATATCCGATATTGCCATCCAGCATCCGGGAAGATACGGACGGTACATTAATCTCATCACGGGTTACGGAAATGGTATGCTGCTCGCCGTCACGCTCATATACCAGTTCCACATCGGTTCCCTTCTCTCCACGCACGGTTGCGGCGAACTCATCTGCTTCCATGTCCGTCGAGCGCTGGCCGTCAGCAGAGATCAACAAGTCTCCCACCTGTAATCCGGCCTTCTCTGCCGGAGAATTCGGATAAATCTTGGAAATAGAAACCACACCGGTCTCTTTATCCTTCTGAAGTCCCGCTCCGATTCCGGCATAGTTACCGGTGGTTGCAATCTGAAGCTTCTCATAAGCTTCCGGTGAGTAATAAGCGGAATAAGGATCATTCAGCCCGCTCACCAGTCCGGCATAAATACCCTCCCGCAGATCATCCACATCCGGATCTTCATAATAATACTCCTCTAAAATAGAAGTAATAAAATCAACTTTACGTGCCGTATTCTCATCAATAACCGTGCTCATGGCACTCTTTGGCTTCGCAGTGCTTCGATAAACCACCAAGCCAACAACAGCGGCGATCAAAACGACAAAAAAGGATGCCAGCACGCCCACCAAAACACCATGGGCAAAGCGATGATCCTTCGGCGGCTTATTATAAGGTGGTTCTATTGGCTGAACCATCGATTCTTTGTTTTGTTGTGTCTCAAATTCGTCCATTATTCTTCTCCTAACTTACATAACCCCACGGGCTTACATAGGAACCATTCACAGTCACTGCAAAATGCAAGTGAGGTCCGGTAGAATAGCCGGTACTGCCCACCGCTGCAATGGTCTGTCCCTGTGCCACTGCATCGCCTACGGAAACATATCGTTCCGATGCGTGCATGTACACACTACAGATTACATTACCGGAGGCATCTTTGCCATGATTAATTACAATATAATTACCGGCGGAATTACTGTACTTGGAAACAATGACAGTTCCGGACTGTACCGCGGTAATAGCACTGCCGGTCGGTGCGCCGATATCAATACCGTTGTGATAAGTATCGCTTCCTCCCGTCGGAGATACACGAGGGCCAAATTCACTGGTAATACGATGACTGCTTGGACATGGCCAAATAAAACCGGAAGCATTCGGTGATACCTCTACTGTGCCATCCGGATTCGCCGCATTCTCCGCTGCAATCGCTGCCTGAATTGCGGACAATACTTCAATCTGCGCCTGCAATTCTTCCTGATACTCTTTTTCCAAAGCTTCCGCATCGGATAAGTTCGCCGTAATATTCTTAAGCTCCGCATCCTTGGCATTGGCAAGAACCGCCACAGCCTGCTTCTGCTCTTCCACTTCCGCCTTCACGGAAGCAACTTCCTTGTAATCACTATCCAACTTCTCTTTCAGATTCTTAATGTTGGATACGTTCTCGTTGAACTCCTGAAGCTTCTTCCGGTCATAACGCTCAATGGCAGAAATGTATTCCACCGCATTCAAAACATCTGCCAGATTCTTGGAAGAGAAAATACGATTCAGATACGTGGTCTGACGATTCTCGTAAGTATACTGAATGCGGGCCTTCATCTCCTGATACTGGGTGTCCGCTTCCGCCTGGGCAGCAGCTAATTCCACCTTCGTATCATCAATCTGGGTATTCAGTGACTGTAGTTGTTTTTCCAACTGTACTGCCTGATTGGAGATTCGTCCAAGCTCCGCCTCAAGCTCTGCCACCTTGTCTTCCGCAGCTTCCTTGGAATTGGATAATTCTTTGACTTTCTGCTGGGCAGCTTGCAAGGAATTCTCCAGTTCCTGTTTCTTCTGCTGGGCCTGTCGCAGAGAGTCTCTGGCTGATTGTGCTTCCGTTCCCACCTGGCATAGAAGCAACACGCAAAGGGCGCCTATTGCACCGGCTCTTCGTATGAAGTTCGTTAATTTGGTATGCTTTGATTTTTTCATAAAATAACAGACAGAGCCCCGTGTGATACATGGGGCCCCGTAATAATTACACCTTTAAATGTCTCTTTAATGTGAATCGACTTCCGATAAATCCGATGCCAACACCTAAAATCAGTGAGACCGGAGCCAAGAAGCGGAACACCTCTCCTACCGGCACGAAGGAGAACAGGTTCGACAATGCGTTGAACTTCTCCGCAACGTAACTTAAAATTCGCTGATACAAAACAAACAGCAGAATCAACGGAATTACAGAACCAATCAAACCGATGGTTACGCCTTCTACCACGAACGGCGCACGAACGAAGCTGTCCTTCGCACCAATCAATTTCATAATGGCGATTTCCTCTTTGCGAACGGAAATACCGACGGTAATGGTGTTACTAATCAAGAAGGCCGCAACTGCAATCAGGATTGCAATGACACCGAAGGAAATATACTTAATCAAACGATTGAAGTCCGTCAATGTCTTAGCTGCCACATCGGAATAATGAACTTCGCGGACACCATCCAAGCCTTCCAAGTATGCAACCAAACTATTCTGCATGGATACATCATTCAAATAGATGGCGTAGCTGGCACTGTTGGCCAATGGGTTATCATCCGCAAATACCGCTGCTGCGTCCTCATCTCCGTTGAAATATTCGATCTTGTAGGTTTCCCACGCTTCCTCGGCAGAGATAAACTCATACTTCGCCACTTCATTACGGGCAGAGATTGCTTCACCGATGGACTGAATCTGTTCCTCGGAGATGCCCTCATCGAAAAGGACGGTAACCGCAACGCCTTCTTCTGCATTCCGTACCATAGATTCGAAGTTCACTCCGATGGAATAGAACACACCCAAAAGGAAAATGCAGGCCGTCATCGTAGCCATGGATGCCAGTGAAAACATCTTGTTCTTCCAGATGTTTACGATACCCTGGCGGAAATTATAAGATAAAGTACTCAGTCTCATTAGATTTCCTCTCCTCCCTGATCATCTACGACAACACCCTTCTTGATGGTGATGACGCGCTTATTCATGGTCTTGATGAAATCCATGTTGTGAGTTACGACCACAACGGTGGTTCCACGCTGATTAATCTCATCCAAAAGTTTCATGATTTCCCAGGCATTCCGGTTGTCCAAGTTACCGGTCGGCTCATCTGCAAGAAGAATCTTCGGCTCATTCACAAGTGCTCTTGCGATAGCCACACGCTGCTGCTCACCACCGGAGAGCTGCTTCGGAAGAGAACGATACTTCGCAGCCAATCCTACCAATGAAAGAATGGTCGGAACCTTGCGCTTAATATCCTTCTTCGGTGCTTCCACAACGCGCATTGCAAATGCAACATTTTCATAAACGTTGCGATCCTGCAACAAACGGAAATTCTGGAATACAACGCCCACATTACGACGATATCTCGGAATCTGGCGTCGGTTGATTTTCTCCAAATCCTTGCCGCCCACAATAATCTTGCCGTGGGTCGGATTCAGTTCCTTCAATAAAAGTTTGATAAGGGTGGACTTGCCGGATCCACTGTCTCCTACGATAAATACAAATTCACCCGGAGCAATATGAAGACTGACGTCTGTTACTGCTTGCACTCCAGCTTCGTAAGTCTTGCTTACATGCTCTAATCTGATCATAAAAACAATGCCTTTCTTAGAAGTTCTGGTCTTCCATATACTTCATGTACTCTACTACCATTAATGCAATCTTAAAAGTAATTGCATCCTCAAACGTTCTAAGGTCCAAACCTGTGCTCTTCTGGATCTTATCCAAACGATATACCAACGTATTACGATGGATATATAACTGTCTGGAAGTCTCGGAAACATTCAGGCTGTTCTCGAAGAACTTATTAATGGTAACCAAAGTCTCCTCGTCGAATTCCTCCGGAGACTTCTTCTCAAAAATCTCCTGGATGAACATCTTACAAAGCGGAATCGGCAACTGATAAATCAAACGGCCGATACCAAGAACGGAATAAGCAATGACATTCTTCTCCTGGAAGAAAATCTTACCTACGTCCAAAGCCATAGCAGCTTCCTTGTAAGAACGGGACACTTCCTTAATCTCGCTCACGATGGTTCCGTAAGAAACACGAACCTGACCTTCCCCACGGTCGGAGAACGCATCCACGATAACCCTCGCGGTCTTCTCGATGTCCTCGTAGGTATCATTCTCACCTACTTCTTTGACAACGATGATATTCTGCTCATCTACAGCGGTAACGAAGTTCTTAGACTTGCCGCCGAAGATGCTGCGCACACGATCAATCTCGTCACCGTCTTTGCCGGTGCCGGTCTCAACAATCATAACGACGCGCTTGGCATCAATATCCACGTGCAATTTCTTAGCACGATTGTAGATATCAACCAACAGTAAGTTATCCAACAGGAGATTCTTAATAAAGTTATCTCTGTCAAAACGCTCCTTGTAGGCTACCAATAATTCGCGAATCTGAAATGCCGCAACCTTACCAATGACGGTGGATTCTTCTCCCTCCCCTTTGGAAAGAAGAACAAACTCCGGCTGTAAGTCATCAAAGATCTTATATAGCTGACAGCCGAATACCACTTGGCTCTCTGCAGGAGATGCTGCAAAATCTACAACAGGTTTCACATACTCTGCAGGCTCAGGAATAGTAGATGCCAAAACATCTCCATCCAGATCATATACCGCAAATCCTACTTTCGTAATTTGCGCCAAACCATCTATGGTCTTCTGTAATATCTGGTTCGAAATCATTCCCTAACCTCCCTTTATACATTTTTAACAATTCAATCGAATGTTTTTACTCTAAAAATTACAATACTTCGCATTAAGTGTAATATAAATTGCTAAAAAAGTGAAGATTAAAATCGATTCCTTTTGTAACTTTTGCATTTTCGGAAGCAATTTCTCAACATAATTCCCCTGCAATTATTTTACAGTTGCCTATATGTTACAAATATGTGAATGTCTACCGTAAATTATGTAATATCTTGTGTCTAATATATTACATTGTCTGAATTGTGTGTAATTGCTACAAACTATTTGATTATTCAAAAGTCAAAGATTTTTATTAAAAACCCCATTCTTTATATGGGTTGCACAAAACAATCGTTCGGCTTATCCACAGGCGTTTCGCATACGTGTGTGGATAATGTGGATATCTCCGTTTATAAATCGTTTTTTCGGCTTTTTCGGCCTTCAAGTGTGGATAAAGTTATCCACTTTTCTACACGCACTCATTTTCGTGGTACAGTTTCCAGCGAAATTGTACAAGATATCCAAAAACAGGTTTCGGATTCAAAATAAAGCTAATTGAAAACTTCAGCGAATTCTGTAATTTGTAACATATTGCGTAAAAAAACCGGGCCACTGTCTGTAGCCCGGTTCTTATAAAAATCTTAGGATTAGAAAATACGACGTACTGCCAAGATATTGCTGTAGTATACGTTGGAGTAAGTAATTCCCAGGCTTTCATTTGCTGCATGAACGATGGTTCCGTTGCCGGCATAAATACCAACATGGCCACTGTAGCAAACGATATCACCAGGCTGCATGTCAGATGTACTTACTGCATATCCAACACCACGATCTGCGCTGGAGGAATGTGGCAAGCCAACACCGAATGCAGAGTAAACACTCATTACGAATCCGGAACAGTCTGTTCCGTTGGTCAAGCTGGATCCACCATATACATACGGGTTACCAACGAACTGGCAAGCATAGTTCACAACTGCCTGTCCGTTAGAGCTTGCAGGTGCGGAATAGGAAGTGCTCTCTTCCTGAGAAGCCTGTGCCTGTGCAGCAGCTGCTGCAGACTTCTTCTTGGCAGCTTCTCTAGCTGCGGCTTCCTGTGCTGCCTTCTTCTCTGCCTCTTCCTTCGCAAGACGAGCTTCCTCTTCTTCCTTGGACTCAGCATAAGTATACTCGGTAGCAAGCGCTACGAACTCAGTAGAAACATATCCTTCATCATCGTCTCCGTCGCCGAAGTTCGGAATGGATACGCGAACCCAACCGCTATCCGCGGTGGACTCATCTACTACGGTTACATCATCACCGTTCGGAAGGAATCCAACAATGGAAGAATCTGTAGTTGCTTCCTTACGGATGTAAAGAGTATCAGCAGTAACCTTAGCGATACGACGGGATACGGAACGGGCAAGTTCCTCGTTACCTACAACTACGAACTCACTCTTTACATAACCGGTTACATTACCGGATGTAATCTTGTACCATCCGTTCTCTTCAGCTTCTACGTTACATGCGGAATTGTTATATAACTTACCGACTACCTCACCCTCTTCGGATGCAGTATCACGAACATTAACAAAATCATTCACCTGTGCAACACCGATGCTAGCGAACTCGTTCTGCGCTTCTGCCGCTGTCTCAACAACCTGTGCGGTTGCCTCTACGCTATCGGTATCAGCACCGGTAGTGCTAACTGCCTTATTGGCATTGGCTGCCATATTCGCAAGAGCAAGATTGATTCCGGCTAAAGTGGAATAAGAACCTGCTTCGCTACCGGATACAACGGCAGATGCACCGGCAAGCGGTGCTCCCACAGTAGTAATCGCGCTACTTGCAGCAAGTAAACCTGCTGCGATTGCGAAAGAAACCATTTTATTTCTGCGATTGCGATTCATTAGTAAATATCCTCCAAATACCAAAAAATCTATTAAGATTTAACATTTATTACGAATTTGTTACAACTTATTACATGGGCTATTATATCAAGACGAATACGCAGTGTCAAGGGATTCCTCCCATAATACGAAAAGAGGGCAGACGCAGAGTCTGCCCCACTTTTGTAACAATTTGTATTATTTTTGTCCGTTTAAATATTTTTCAATAGAAGTAATTGCATTGGCGCCGTCTGCCGCAGCTGTAATTACCTGGCGTAACTGCTTGGTTCGAACGTCACCTGCTGCATAGATTCCGGGAATGCTGGTCGCGCAATCCTCGCCTGCAACTAAGTAGCCCTTCTCGTCCTGCTCCGGAAGTCCCTGAATACCAACCACATTCGGCTTGGTTCCAACTGCCATAAATACGCCGTTCACAGGCAACTCGCACTGTTCACCGGTCTTCTTATTGGATAAGCGGAGGCACTCTACCGCGTCCTTACCTACTACTTCGTCTACTACCGTATCGTAAATAATCTCAATCTTCTCATTCGCCTTCACCTGCTCCTGGAGAACCATAGCTCCGCGGAAAGCATCACGACGGTGAATCAAATATACCTTAGAAGCAAATCTAGAAAGGAAGATGGCATCCTCAAGGGCTACATCGCCACCGCCCACAACGGCAACCACTCTGTTACGGAAGAATGCACCGTCACAAGTTGCACAGTAGGATACGCCCATACCGGTCAATTCCTTCTCGCCCGGAACACCAAGCTTGCTGTGATCTGCGCCAATGGAAATGACAACGGTCTTGGTCTCCAAGTTCTCCTTGTCTGTAACAACCACCTTGGTATCACCGTGATCTTCGATGGAAGAAACAGAAGCCTGACGGAACTCCGCCCCCAAAGCCTTGGCATGCTCCTCGAACTTATCACCCAGCTCCATTCCGCCAATCTTCGGAAGTCCCGGATAGTTGTCTACTTCATAAGTCGTAGCAATCTGTCCGCCGCTCATTGGATTATCGGATAATACCAATGTCTTCAGTCCGGCACGCATACCGTAAATTGCTGCAGTCAATCCTGCTGGTCCGTTACCAATAATAATTACATCGTATAACATAGCTTCTCCTTTTCAAACATGGTTTATAAAAAACTTCGTAAAATTAAATTGCATAAAATCTATTATCAATATACCTTCTGTTTTTCACTTTGTCAACACCTTTTCAAAGAAATTCGTTTCCTTGCCTGTAGGCAAAAACCATGTCATAATTATCGTAGGTAAATATTTACCTGTTTATCGAAATGGAGGTGTGTCCCATGGATATTGGATTACTTTCAATGAACATGTCTGCGGCACAATCTCTCGGAGAAGTAGGTACCGCCATTATGGCCAAGACCTTGCACGATTCCAAGGAACAGGCTGCCGGCGAGGTTGCTATGCTTAACAGCATGCCACCTGCTGCTATGGAGTTATCTGTGAATCCGAATGTTGGTGGCAATTTCGACATGTCCGTGTAGGTAAACAAAAAAGAGGTGGCGTTCGAAGACGTCACCTTCTTTTTTGATTATTTCTCTGCAATTGCCTCAATCTCAAGCATAACATCCTTCGGAAGGCGAGCTACTTCTACACAGCTTCTTGCCGGATATGGCTCCGGGAAAAACTTCGCATAGACTTCATTAATGGAAGCGAAATCATTCATCTCCTTGATGAAGACTGTTGTCTTAATCACCTTATCCATAGATGTTCCGGCTGCCTGTAATAAGTTCGACAGGTTCTCGAATGCCTGATTTGCCTGAGCTACGGAGCCTTCCGGAATCTCGCCGGTTGCCGGTACTACCGGAATAATACCGGAGGTGTATACCACATTGCCCACTTCAATTGCCTGGGAATATGGTCCGATTGCTGCAGGTGCCTTGTCAGTTGCGATTACTTTTTTCATGTTGATTACCTCTTTTCTTCCTTATATATCCAACGGAACTATTGTCCCGAAGTATTCAAACGAATCTTACCGTCATCCAATGTAATGTGACGTTCCTTGTAGAGACGACCCACGGCACGCTTGAATGCATTCTTGGTCATGCCGGTCTCACGCTTAATAACTTCCGGTGATGCCTTCTCGGTAAAAGGAAGGACTCCGCCGTAGGACTCCAATAACTCCATCAGCTTCGCCGCATCTACATCCATCTGGAGATAGGACTTTTCCCGAATGGACAAATCCAACTTGCCGTCTTCCTTCACGTGGGTGACTCTGGCACGCACCACCTGCCCAAGACGCAGATTGGAAACATCCTCGAAGGCCGGAATCATTGCAGAGTACTTATCATCTACTGCAACGAAGGTACCAAAATCATGTCCGAACTCATAGATACGTCCGGTCACATCGTCCCCGGTCTTGTATGGAGAATCACAGGACAACATCTCATACAGATGCTTCATGCTGGCACACAAACGGCCACTCTTATCGATATATAAGCGCACCAAAATCTCATCGTCTTCACGAACTTTTGCGCCCATTTCCTTGTACGGAAGGAAGAGATCCTTCTCTAAGCCCCAGTCAAGGAACGCTCCAATCTTAGAGACTTCCTTCACACGAAGCAGCCCATACTCACCCATCACCAGCTTCGGCTCTTCACAGGTTGCAATCATACGATCATCGGAGTCGCGATACAAAAATACATTGATTGCATCTCCCAGACGTGTTCCCTGCGGCACCTGCTTCTTCGGAAGCAAAACCCTCTCTTCACTTCCGGCTTCCTCTGCAAGATATACGCCGAACTCGACTTTTTTAATCACTGTTAGTGTTTGAAACTCACCTAACTGTAACATAAATTATTCCTCATCATTTCTATAAAAGTCCATTATGAAATACAAGTCGTCCGAATCATCGCAGAGCCATACCTGTATTCCGTTTTCCAACTCTACCTGCTTCACATGGACTACATCGCCCAGTGTCGCCTGTTTCTTATATTCAATCCGCATTCCGCCGATGCGAAAATCCGGTGGCAATAACGTCACCGCCTGCTCCACATAGCGCTTGTTGTTCATGTGGTGGTTCGTATCCAGCTGCCAATTGGCAACGGTGAAGGTGTAGACTTCCTTGGCATTCTCGCCCAGGGCAATCTTCCGTGGTCCCCAGGTACCTTCCGGAGCTTCATCCAGACAAAAGGCCTCAGCCATTCCTTCCGGTGCACGGGTCGGCTTGTATTGTGCCGTGTCCATAAATACCCACAGAGACTTCACCTCAATATAGGTATGAGTCCCTTCCGCGTCCTGAATCAAAAAGTAACGTTCGCCAATCATTCCGCGAACCTGAGTTGGCATGGTAAGTACCGCGATTCGCTCCCCATGCTTCGGCAAATCATGCACCTTAATCTGCCAGGAGGTAACAAACCATCCAAGATGTTTCTCCTTCAACTGTTCTACCGGATACCCTACATCCTCCGAATGAAAGGTGCAGCAATCCTGTAGATAATCCAGGATACCTACAATGGACAGATATCCACGTTCATTAATATCACTAAAGGCCACACGGCCATCCATCCGATACATAAGAGTCCTCCGTTCTCAGCTAGCCTTATCCTATCACAAAATCTTAGGAAGTCCTAGGACTTTGTGCCGGCTCATCTTCCTTTGGCATCCTGCGCAGATATCCGATCAGGAACAGAATCGATACGCAAAAAGCAAGAACATAGGCCAGGGGCTGTGCTTCCTGAATTCCGGCAAGACCTCGAACCTTCGATAAAATCACAAGGGCCGGAACGAAGAATACACCTCCGCGCAAAGAGGATAATACAGCCGCTCCCATTTTCTTACCGGTGCACTGGAAGGTCATCTCCGTCACGACGCAAAGAGGAAGTGTCGGAAGCACCAGCATCTGAAGAATGAGCGCCCGATGTGCAACTTCCACAACCAACGGATCGTCACGGAATACCCGAATAATCTCATCCGGGAAACACAATACTCCTGCGGAAGCAAGAATGATGAAAATCTCTCCGGAAATCAAGGTAAACCACAATGCTTTCCGCACTCTGCGATAGCGATGGGCGCCGAAGTTGAAGGCACACACCGGCTGATATCCCTGTCCCATGCCAAGAGCAATGGAGAATACGAAGAAGGTCACACGGTTCACAATACTCATGGCCGCCACTGCCTGGTCGCCATAGTATGCAGCCAACACATTCAAAAGAATGGTGGTGACGGAGTTTAACATCTGGCGCAACAGACTAGGAAGTCCGGTAAGCGCAATATCCGCCAAGAGCGCCCGGTGAAACTTCGCAGCAGCAAAGCGAATCCGAGACGTGGTCTTCTCCCGTAGGAACATGGATAATAAAATGCCCCAGCTTACCATCTGGCTCAAACAGGTGGACAAGCCCGCTCCGCCGATGCCCATGTGCAGGACGAACATCAGAATGTAGTCCCCGGCAATATTTAAAATACTTCCGGTCAAAAGGCCAACCATACCAAGGGCAGCCTTCCCTTCGTATCGCAGTAAATTGTTCATGGTAAAACTGGTGGTCATAAAAGGAGCCGCCACCAAAATATACACAATGTAAGCCTTGGCATATGGCGCAATGGTAGGTGTACTACCAAGCCATAGAACCAATGTATCCAAGGTAACAAATCCAAACAAGGAAATCACTACGCCCATAAACAAGGAGCAAAAGAATGCCGTGGAGGCCGTGGTCGTCGCCTGCTCCACCTGGCGATTCCCCAAGAGGCGGGAAACAATGCTACCGCCGCCCTGTCCAAACATAAAACCAAAAGCCTGGATAATGGCCATAAAGCCAAAGACAACGCCGACCGCACCGCTGGCTGATGTTCCAAGCCGTCCCACAAAGGCGGTGTCCACGACGTTGTAGATGTTCGTTATTAACATGGAAATGATTGTCGGTATAGAAAGTGTAATAATCAGGCGTCCAATGGGCGTCTTCGTCATCTTCACATATTGCTGTTCTGCTGTACTCATGAAACTCCTATCTATGCTTGCTCATGCTTCATGTTACGATACAGACGATACACTTCCTCCTCCACGAAATTCTGGTATGTCTCCGGTTCGAATCGCATGCGACGCATGAGATGAATATATTCTATTTTGCCGTCGGAATCCGGAAGCAAAAAGGACTCCCCCTGCATCAATACAAAAAGATCCGCGGTGGGGATTGCAAAGAAGTCATTCAGAGTAGCCACGCCATCCAAAAGGCGTTCCAAAATATCCGACGGATACATCTGTTTCAGACGCGCAAAGGCTTCCTTGCCGCCGCCGGCCTCCACCAGGTCATACAACTCCTGTGGGATTGTGACACGGATATACTCCTTGGCGTACTTGGCCGCCTCGGTGTATTTCTTCTTCTCGCACAACTCATATGCAATTTGGTCCAATTCCTTTTCCCAATCCATACATAACTCCCCAAAAGTTTCTGTGCTTCCTACTCCTATTGTAGCCCATCACGCCTGACAGGGAAAGTGTCAGATATGATATAATTGTTAAGGAAAAGGGAGGTTTGCTATGGAAGATTTTACCCTCAATACATCCAATGAATCACACGCATCCGAGGAATTATCCTTACAGGTATCCGCCATCTGTGAGCGGGACGGCCAGAAAATGGCCTATGTCACCTTCTCCGATGACACCCGTCACGCCGAGGGGGAAATTCCTGCCTGCATCATTACCAAGAGTCACGGCTTCACCGAATCTGAAGTGTTGGATTTGCAACAGTATATGTTGGCCAATCTAGACCAGCTAAAAAAGATGGCATCGAAGGTCAATATTATGGATGCGTTCTTAGGACGCACTCCACAGGAATAACAGGGTGAAAAAAAGCTTCAGTCGATTGACTGAAGCTCTTTTAATAGCTGCCCCACAAGGATTCGAACCTTGGTAATGACGGAGTCAGAGTCCGTTGCCTTACCGCTTGGCGATGGGGCATTATGAAGTTCTGTTGCAGCTAACTGACCGCCACAACAGAACTTATTATACATAGCACCCTATAATAATGCAAGTACTTTTTTGAAACTTTTTTAAAAAATTTCGGAAGTATTTTCGCGTTTACTGTGGACGGGCTGTACCACACTTCACACAGAAGTTACCGGTACCCGGAGTTCCGCAATTTGGACAGAACCACTGACCTGCTGCAGCACCACTTGGAGCAGCTGCCTGCTGGTTGTTCTGTGCCATTGCATACAAATCTCCGGCATTGACGCCGCCTGCCTGCTGAGCCATTCCCATGCCCATGAAACCGGTCATTGCACCTGCAGAATTGCTTGCAGCTGCGCGCATTGCATCTGCCTGAGCGCCAGCCAACTGAGCTGCAGCCATGCTCGGATCACGAAGAACTGCACTCTTCTGCATCTCATTGATCATCTTCGCATCTGCATCCGGAAGGGTAATTCCGTTGATTGCAACAGATACGATGGTGATTCCGCGAAGCTCGCTCCACTTCTTGGTCAAAGCTTCATTCATGGCATCGCAAAGCTCTAAGGTATGTCCCGGAAGGGCACTTGGACGCAACTCCATATCAGACATCTTCGCGAAGGATGGCTGCAGAGCGCTAACAAACTCTGCCTTCAGCTGGTCATCCAACTCGCTCTTGCGATAAGACTCGGCTACATTGCCACATACGTTGGTGTAGAACAGAATCGGATCGGTAATGCGATAAGAATACTGACCGTTACAACGAACAGTAGTATCAATATCCAAACCGATGTTGTGATCTACTACACGGAACGGAATCGGATTGGCGGTTCCGAACTTGTTATCAATGATTTCCTTGGTATTGAAATAATAAACGCGCTGGTCCTTACCGGTATCTCCACCCATTGCAAAACGCTTTGCAAAGGTCTCGAAGGTTGCAGCCAAGCCGTCACCTAAATTACCGGTGAAGATGGAAGGCTCGGTAGAGTTATCAAAAGTAAACTCACCAGGTTCTGCACAAACCTCTACAATCTTGCCCTGCTCTACAATAATCATACACTGACCATCGGCAACTGCGATTCCGGAACCACTGGAAATAATGTTATCATTTCCGTGATTGCCACCTTTGGTCTTCTTGTGTCCACGCTCAACCAGTACATCTGCCGGCATTGCATCACAATAGAAGAACTCCTTCCACTGATCGGAAAATGTTCCGCCAACTGCGGACATCGCTGCTTTAATAAGTCCCATTGCTATTCCTCCCTTTAATCCAGCTGCTCCTTAATGGCAGCCAAAAGTTCATCATATGTTTCAAAAGCCGGGTACTGCGGATAGTCTGCCTTGATGGCATCCGTTGTTTTGAATAAAAATCCGGCTTTGGAAGCCTGTATCATACCTAAGTCATTGAAGCTGTCACCACTTGCAATGGTGTCATATCCAATAGACTGAAGCGCCTTCACTGTTGTGAGCTTAGACTGTTCGCATCGCATACGAAATCCGGTAATCTCTCCGTCATCCGCCACCTCTAAGGTGTTGCAAAAAATCGTTGGCCAGCCCAGCTTCTCCATTAACGGTGTAGCAAACTGACTGAAGGTATCGCTGATAATAATCACCTGTGTCAGGGAACGAAGCTCATCCAAGAACTCCTTGGCACCCGGCATCGGATCAATGGTTGCGATGGTGTCCTGAATCTCTCTAAGGCCAAGTCCATGTTCCTTCAGAATGCCGATTCTCCAACGCATCAGCTTGTCATAATCCGGTTCGTCACGGGTTGTCCGTGTCAGTTCCGGAATACCGCTGGCCTTGGCAAAGGCAATCCAAATCTCAGGTACCAAAACACCTTCTAAGTCTAAGCATACAATGTTCATAATCTTTTTCTTCCTTTCCTTTTTACAAATACAAAAGGATTTTACCATAAATCATTCTAGTCAGAAAAGATTTGAACCCAATAATACTTATATGTGGTATTCGGATCATAGTAGCACGCAATACCAACCTTCTTGAATTCCGAGCGAAGGATATTGTCCTTATGGGTCTGGGAATTCATCCATTCTGTCATAGCAACATCCGCGGAGGTCTGTCCGCAGGCTAAGTTCTCACCACCCCAGGTATAGGAAATATGTTGGTCTTCCAACGCAGTATAGAAAGTTCTTCCATCCGGTCTGGTGTGTGAAAAATTGCTTACCGATTCCAAGGAACGCACCTTGGCCACGGTGGTTAAGTTGTTATCCCAGGTCAATGCCGGAAGGCCATTCTCTGCACGACGCTGATTCAAAATCGTCAGTACGTCCTTGGCCATGGAATCCTTAAACTCCGTTCCTTCCGCCATGTTGAAGGTGGTAGTTGTTTCATACTGCACCGTCTTCTGTGGGGTCTGCTGTGCCGGCTTCGCGTCCGCGCTACCGCTACCGTTACCGGAGGTCTTCGACTGCGTCTTCGCCGGCTGATTGGATGCCGTCACGGTCTCCTCCGGCTTCTTCTCACCTTCTGCCGCAACCGTTAAGGTGCAATACTCGATTGCCTCATTCCCGGCCCGATCCTTCACGGAAAGATGTAGGGTATAGATGTGTTTCGCTTCATCCTCCAGTTCCAACTGGCTTGTCACCTTGGAAGCATCTATGACACCTTCTACATTATCCGAGATTGTGACCGCTGACAAGTCAACCTGTGGTTCAATCGTCACGTCACTCTGGGTAACAGTTCGATCCGAGAGTCCTTCAAATACCGGAGCCGTCTTGTCATATACTACAAGTACTTCGTGGGCTGCCGCATTTCCGGAGGTATCTGTCACGGATAATACCGCACTGTAAATGCCCTCACCGGCCGCCTTGTTGGTAGTGCGGGCCAAGAGTTCATCCGAACTGCTCTGGTTCAGCGTCTGGGTATAAGAAGATACCTTCGCATCATCTAAGACTTCCAGATTGGCAAGCTTGGTAAAACGGGTCAGTTCCACTGTACAGTCACTTGCATCCGTATATTTTAAAATATCTGCGGCCGCCTTGCCGCTTAGGGAATTGGTATAAAGAACATCAGACAACCATTCCACCTGAGGTGCATCTGCGTCTGCCGTTGCTTCCGGCTCCGCCTCCTGCAAGTCCTCCGGCTCCTCCGCCGTCTCTTCTACGGGCACAGTTGTCTCTTCCCCCGCTTTCTCTTCGACGCTGCCGCAGCCATACAAACTGCCGACCGCTAAAGATATGATTAGAATACTGATCATCCATCGCTTCATGTGGTATCCCTCTTCCTGTATAGAAAAACCCCCATACGGTTATATTTTAACCGATTTGGGGGAAAAATAACATACTATATAGGTTTTATGAGCGCTTTGTAAGCCGTCCTACCAAGGAGCACAGGAAAAATGCCGCGATATCAACCGCAACGATGGTCGATCCTACCGGCGTTCCATAGAGAATTGCAAGCAGCATTCCTATTGTTGCACATACAACAGAAAGTACCACAGAGCAAATCGTTACAGACAAAAAGCTCTTATAGATGCGCATGGCGGAAAGGGCCGGAAAAATTACCAGTGCGGAAATCAATAAGGATCCCACCAGGTTCATAGCCAGCACAATGATGACCGCAATCAAAATCGCAATCATTAAGTTGTAGAAGTTCACACGAGTGCCCACTGCTCTGGCAAAATTCTCATCGAAGGTCACCGCAAAAATACGGTTATAAAAAATGATAAACAGCGCCACAATCAGTATAGAAAGTCCAATGCACAACCACACTTCCTCCGGCTGCAATGTAAGAATGGACATCGCACCGAATAAGGTGGTACAGACATCCCCGGCCAAGTTACTGGACACATTAAAAACATTCATCATCAAATAGCCAAGAGCCAAAGCGCCTACAGAAATCATAGCGATGGCCGCGTCACCCTTAATCTTGGCATTTTGTCCGGTGCGAAGCAACAACACCGCGCTAATCACCGTAATCGGAAGAACCAACAGCATATCGTTGGAAATACCAACCACCGAAGCAATGGCAATTCCGCCAAAAGCCACGTGAGACAATCCGTCACCGATAAAGGAATAGCGCTTCAATACCAACGTTACGCCAAGAAGTGCAGAACAAACCGCAATCAATACTCCTACAATAAATGCATAACGCACATAAGGAAAGGTAAAATAATATACGAGCTTATCAAGCATGAGCGGCCTCCTCTCCTTTTTCTACAGAAATAAACTGCTGTCCCAAAGCACTCTTTACATATTCGTCTCGGGTTCCATAGAAATTGTGGCTTCCGATATGCAATACATGCTTGGCATACTGGACTGCCGCCTGAATATCATGAGAAATCATAATTACAGAGATATGGTCCTTCTCATTCAAGTCCTTCACTACCTGGTACAACTCTGCAGCCACCCGTGGATCTAAGCCCGTCACCGGCTCATCCAACAGCAACATCTTCTTGGTTGCACACAATGCTCTTGCTAAGAGCACGCGCTGCTGCTGTCCCCCGGAGAGTTCCCGGTAACAACGATTTCTCAAATCATAGATATCCATGCGTTGCATGTTTTTCTTGGCCATAGCCTTATCCTCAGCAGTATAGAAGAAGCGCTTCTGTCCACGGCCCTGGCAACCGGAGAGCACAATCTCCTTCACACTGGCCGGGAAATCCCGCTGTACCAACGTCTGCTGGGGAAGATATCCGATACTCTTCGCCGTCAAATCCTCTTCGAATAATACCTCGCCACCCATAGGCTTGGTTAATCCAAGAATCGTCTTCATCAACGTAGACTTACCGGAACCATTCTCGCCTACAATACAGAGATAGTCGCCTTCCGTTACTTCGAAATTCAATTTATCCTGAATGACTTCTCCATCATATCCGAGGGACAAGTCCTTACAAATCAACTGTGCCATATCTGCTCCTTAACCTTGTGCCAGTTTCTTCTGGCAGTCCTGGCAAATACCGTAAAAAACCGTACGGAACGGATCCAATGCGAATCCATGATCCGCCATCAAATGCTTCCCAATTGCATTCAGTTCATGACATTCCAAATGAATCAGAACACCACACTTCTCACACTTGCAGTGGAAGCAGCTCTCTGCGCAGTGCTTTTCAGCTCCTACATACTCAAAGCAAGCGCTGCTGTTCTCATCCAGAATGTACTTATTCACAACGCCTTCATCTACCAGCTTCTCCAGCTGACGATACACCGTTGCGGTACCCATGGACTTACCCTCGTCGCGAAAATGTGCGCAAACATCTCCGGCTGTAATATGCTTCCCCGGAATGGTCTGCAAATATTGTATCAATTCTTCATGATGTTTGGTTTTGTAACGACCTTTTTCAGCCATGTGGTACTCCTTTCTAATTTGAGAACGTTTATCATTTTAGTCTCATGATTTCATTTTGTCAAATGCAACTATACAATGATTCTTTTTTGCATTCAAACAGCATTTCTTGGTATGATAGGGACATGAATAATCAGTTTTTACCTATTAACAAAAAAGAAATGTTAGCGCGAGGCTGGGAGCAGGTAGACTTCGTCTATGTCTGTGGGGATGCTTACGTGGACCACCCAAGCTTCGGTGCTGCAATCATAACGAGATTGTTAGAGTCTCGCGGATATAAGATTGGATTTATCGCCCAGCCGAATTGGAAGGATGATGGATCCATCGCCATCTTCGGTGAGCCGCGGTTGGGATTCTTTGTGTCTTCCGGCAACATGGATTCCATGGTGAACCATTATACCGTTGCCAAGAAGCATCGCGGAACCGATGCATTTTCCCCGGGTGGGAAGATGGGATTGCGCCCAGATCGTGCAGTTACGGTGTACTGTAACCTGATTCGCCGTACCTATAAGGATACGCCTATTATTATTGGTGGCTTGGAAGCCAGCCTGCGCCGCATGGCCCATTACGATTACTGGTCCAACTCCGTGCGCCGTTCCCTACTCTTAGAATCCGGTGCGGATTTGATTAGTTACGGTATGGGCGAGCATAGCGTAGTAGAAATTGCGGAAGCCCTGGATAGTGGTCTGGATGTCCGAGACATTACCTACATTGACGGTACGGTATTTAAGACCAAAAATCCGGATATTATCTACGATGCTATTCAGTTGCCGGATTTTGAAGAGATTACAGAAAGCAAGAAGGCCTATGCCGAGAGCTTTAAGATTCAATATGAGAATACGGATCCATTCCAAGGAAAGCGGTTGTATGAGACCTATGGAGGCAAGACCTTTGTGGTACAGAATCCGCCGGCAAAGCCGTTAACTCAAATGGAGATGGATGATATCTACGCGCTGCCTTATATGCGTGCCTACCATCCAAGTTACGAAAAGCTTGGTGGCATTCCTGCCTTAACAGAGATTAAGTTTTCCTTAACCTCTAACCGTGGATGCTATGGAGAGTGTAACTTCTGTGCATTGACCATGCATGAGGGACGTATCGTACAGTGCCGTAGCCAGGAGTCGATTATCGAAGAAGCGAAAACCATGATTGAAGACCGGGACTTCAAAGGTTACATCCACGATGTTGGCGGCCCGACTGCAGAGTTTCGCCGACCGGCCTGCGACAAGCAGATGAAGGTAGGCGCCTGCAAGAATAAGCGGTGCCTCTTCCCGAAACCATGCAGCAACCTGGTGGTGGACCACAGTGACTATCTGAAGTTATTACGTCGCCTGCGGGAGCTTCCAAAGGTAAAGAAAGTCTTCGTTCGATCCGGCTTCCGTTACGATTATCTGGTGGCTGATCCGAATAAGACATTCCTGAAAGAATTGTGCGAGCATCACATCAGCGGGCAGCTTCGTGTAGCACCGGAGCATATCTCCGATAACGTGTTGAAAAACATGGGCAAACCGGGTGTAGAAGTGTATAACGCTTTCCTGAAGGAGTTCGAGAAGATTAACAGTAAGACCGGTAAAGAACAATATATTGTTCCGTACCTTATGTCATCCCATCCGGGCAGTCGCTTAGAGGACGCCATCGCACTAGCGGAATACTTACGCGACCATCATATCCATCCGGATCAAGTGCAGGATTTCTACCCGACACCGGGCACTGTATCAACAACCATGTACTATACCGGCATTCATCCGTTAACCGGCAAGAAGGTCTTCGTTGAGACGAATCCACACGAGAAGGCGTTGCAGCGTGCCCTGATTCAGTATAAGAAGCCGGAGAATTACGATCTGGTAAAAGAAGCTTTGCTGAAGGCGCACAGAGAAGACCTGATTGGTTTTGACAAGCAATGTTTGATTCCTCCACGAAAGATGAAGGAGAACTTCTCTCATCCTAATAAAAAGAAAAATACAAAGAAGGTAGAAAAACGTCCTTCTAGTAAAAACGGTAATACGAAAAAGAAGAGGTGACCAATGTCACCTCTTCTTGCTTTTACAATCCCTGTATCACCTGCAGGTCCTTCTCCTTGTCCTCTTGGGACAATTCATCAAAAGGAACAATGCACTTATGAATACGTAGCACGGCATCCTTATTCTTGCCGTCTGCCGGAATGCCATAGTTCCAATGGCTTAAGATATGATAACGGCACCACAATACATGCTCTAACTCTGCCAACTCCCAATCACGCTCGTCTTCCGACATCATCTTATAATGAGCATCCTGCTTCAGGCTCTGTACAATCTCCAGGTAATCCGCAGATGCCAGATTGGAACCCTTGGTGAACTCATCCAGTGTGGCCCACTCGGCTCTTGCCTGCTTCCAAGCAGATGGATTGGATAGCAGATTCTTCGTTCCGATAATCTCATGGCCATTGTGGTTATAATTGTAGTTCAGAAGAATACCACCGGCATACAAACTCTCGGTAATGATATTCTCTAACGTATAGACATCGTCCGCATTGCCATAGAAGTGAATGCGGTCGTCCTTCATAATCTCCGCCAACTTCAAGTCGGTACTGTACTGGCAATAAATCTGCGCCTTCGGATAACGAATCCACAGCGCCTCTAAGAGGTCGAATTCCACCTTCTCCACGCAGATGATTAAATCCAAGTCCTCAGTCTTAGCCAACTCTTCCGTTAATTCGCCCTGATGGAAAACCACATCATCATCGTTCATGGTGGTAAAATGCGGCTTGTTCAGCTGGTAGAAACGGCTATCACCATACACATGATAGGTATACTTCTGTTCCTTATAAAAAATGTTCTGGAGCAGTGCGTAGTTCAGCACCTGCTGTCCAAGGCTATCAAATCCCACCACACCGATGTTGCGTTCCATGCCGGCCTTCAGCACATCATGAATCGCGGTCTGCTTCCACAAAGCTCTTGCCATAATCTGGTCCGGATTAAAAACATGCAAATTCGCACTGCCGCTGGTCCGAAGGAAAGATAAGTCTAAATCCCGTAAGCACAGATAGATCTGACGATCCTTCAACTGTTCCCGATGCGACTGGTAGAATTCCAGGTTATCGTAATCATGCTCAAACATAATCACCTGGTTCTTCGCCTTGGAAATCAACTCCTCACTATAGAAGCAATGCTTCGTACGACCGGATAACTCCTTGCAACGCTCCTCGTCACCGTATAATACGGTACTGTCCGGCCACAGACTCATAAACCGATTGTAGATAAAAATCGAAGCCTTCTTCAGAAGCGTTAATACCGCAGCAGTCGTTACCAATGCAGCCGTCCAACGGGAAATCTCCGTATAGATATTGGTACTGTCCGCATTCTGCTGGATAACGTATAAAGATACGGAATCATACATCGCATCTTTTAAGGAAAATCCCGCCTGGGTATATCCAATTGTTCCAAAAATAAAAGGTACGACCACCAAAACCGGCAGCCATCTGGTCCATTTTTTCTTCATGTGTTCTCTACTCCCTCTGCTATCTATCTTATTTTTCCTTGATTTGTCCGTCAAGTGCTTCTCCAGTGAACCTGTCGTTGAATTTTTAAAAATGAAAACGATTTTCATATTGACAATCTAATTCACTCTGTTATAATTGCAAAATGAAAATGATTTTCATATTTGACTTGTTTGTATTGAAGGAGAAAACAATGAAAAATAAATTAGCACTTCTAACAGCTGCTGCCCTTTGTCTGGGTCTTGCAGGCTGCGGCGCCGCACCTGCCGCCACTTCAAGCGATACAGCTACAACTACTGCAGGCAATGCCGACACGGTATCTGTGGTTTCCACAATCTTCCCTTCCTATGATTGGGCCAAGGAGATTGTCGGTGAGACCGAAGGGGTAGATTTAACCTTACTGATTGATAATGGCGTAGACCTCCATAGTTATGAACCTTCCGTAGAAGACATTGCCAAGATTTCCACAGCGGATGTTTTTATCTACGTTGGCGGTGAGTCTGACGGTTGGGTAGACGATGTCCTCGCTCAGGCTACGAACCCGGATATGGTCGTCATTAATATGATGGATGTCCTTGCGGATGATATCAAAGAGGAAGAAATCGTAGAAGGTATGGAAGAAGAAGGCGAAGAAGAGGAAGTAGCATACGACGAACACGTATGGCTCTCTTTGAACAATGCCGAGAAACTAGTAAGCGCCATCCAGTCTGCACTTAGCAAAGTCGATGCCGACAATGCTGCCGGATACGAAGCCAACGCCAATGCTTACATCACCGAGCTTCAGGCCTTAGATACCGAGTACCAGACCTGCGTCAGCAACGCCAAGCGTGACACGTTCCTCTTCGCCGACCGCTTCCCGTTCCGCTATCTGGCTGAAGACTACAACCTAAACTATTATGCAGCCTTCGTTGGATGCTCTGCCGATACCGAAGCCAGCTTCGAAACTGTTGCATTCCTTGCCAACAAAGTTGACGAGCTCCAGCTTCCGGTCATCCTCACCATCGAAACATCTGACGGCAAGCTGGCCAAGACCGTCCTGGACAGTACCAAGTCCAAAGATGCGCAAGTTCTCGTCTTAGACTCCCTGCAGAGCACCAAGCTTTCCGACAACAAGAGCTACCTCGATGTTATGCGCTCCAACTTAGACGTCCTCAAGACCGCGCTGAATTAAGCTTTTACGCCCCACAATGGCGGGCCAACATAGCAATACACAACCTAGCATAACGTTCTCCCGCGGGGTCGCTCTCGCTTCGGGTTCGAACGTAGCGGTACATACAAAAACAGCCACACGCATGTGGCTGTTTTTTAGTGCCGACGTTCTCACACGCCCGCTACAGAGAACATTATGTAGGTTGCTTATTTCGTTCATAAGCCTCCACCATTGTGGGGCTTACTTGCTGTTATCTAAGCGTAGTATCACATGCTTTCTGTAGCGAGCCTCTTGGGACGTCAGTACTAGAAGGTTTGCGAAGCAAAGCTTCGTAGTATCTGCTACGTCACAAGCGGAAGCGAGAGCGACCCCGCGGGAGAATATCATGCAGGATGCTTGAGCGTAGATTACGGAAAAGAAAACGCCCCCACAAGAGTGGAGGCGTAAAGCACATAGTATATTAGCGGGCTTTGACGAACGGCTTTCCGTTGGCTGCCGGTGCGTTGGCACGTCCTACGAAGAGGATGAGTGCAACGATGGTAACCACGTAAGGGATCATGGAGATCAGGTTCGGTGATACCGCATTGGACATACTAGCCAAGGACTTAATACCACTGCAAAGTCCGAACAGCAAGCAAGCAAAGGTAGTTCCCTGTGGGGTGAACTTACCGAAGATAACTGCTGCGATTGCGATGAAGCCCTGTCCTACGATAACAGCCGGACGGAACTGGTTAACGGTAGCAAGTGTTACGAAAGCTCCGCCAAGACCAGCGAGGAATCCGGAGAGGATTACACAAGCATAGCGAACTTTGTATACGTCGATACCGATGGACTCGCAAGCTTCCGGATGCTCACCAACTGCACGAAGGTGAGAACCGAACTTGGTCTTGTAGAAGACGAACCAGCAAACAAGTGCCAGAACGAATACCAAGTAAGCAACACCATATACGTTCAATACGTTGTATCCGAAAGAACCGGTCTCAAATACACCATTGAAGATCTTCGGCAATGCTGCGCTCGGATCGTGAGACGGAGTATCAGAAGAATTATCAAATAAAGCCTTGCAAAGGAACAGGGATAATCCGGTTCCAAGGAAGTTAATAGCAGTACCTGCGATGGTCTGGTCTGCGTGGAAGGAAATACATACCACTGCGTGGATGATTCCCAGTAATGCTCCGGCCAAACCGCCGATTAAGAATGCTGCCCAACCGTTGCCGGTGTAAAGGGAAGCAACTGCTCCGGTGAAGGCACCGATGGTCATCATACCCTCGATACCGATGTTAACAACTCCGCTTCGCTCAGAGAAGCAAGAACCAAGTCCTGCGAAAAGAAGAGGCGGGGTAGCAATCAAGGTTGCATTAATCAGCAAACCTAAATTAGTAATCAATACGTCCATTTTTACGCCTCCTTCTTCTTACCAATGCTGGTAAAGAGTACTTTGAATACCTGGGAAATTGCGATGAAGATGATTACGCATCCCATGATAATGTTAACAACTTCGCTTGGTGCACGAACAATGGTAAGCTTGGATCCGCCGTACTTCATTGCACCGTAGAACAATCCGGAAAGGATACATCCAAGAGGATTGGATCCTGCAATCAATGCAACGGTGATTCCGTCGAAACCGAAGCCTTCCTGTGCTGCCAACTGGGAGAGACGTCCGCCCATTCCAAGTACCTGAACAGCACCACCGAGTCCTGCCAGCGCACCGGAAATTCCAAGAGCGGTCAACATGGAACGATTTACATTGATTCCTGCGAATTCAGCTGCGTTCTTATTGAAACCAACCGCCTTCAACTCATAACCCAATGTGGTCTTCTCAATGATGATGAAAATAACGATTGCTGCGATGGATGCGAGAATAAATCCCCAGTTCGCACCGCTACAATCCAATGTCTTCATCAATCCTTCCGGAAGCAAGATACGTGCTGCATCAGCCACATTCTCGGTAGCCTCACCACCGCTCTGACGACGAATGCCAGGTAAATTTACTACGTAGTTCTGGAAATAATAAGCAATCCAGTTAAACATAATGAAGGACAATACTTCGTGAATACCTCTTGTAGTCTTCAAGATACCAACAATCAAAGACCAAAGGCATCCGGCTGCAGCTGCTGCCAGCAAGCAAACCAACGGATGAATGATTGGTGGTAAATGGAGCTTGATACCAACGACACAAGCAGCCACACTACCAACAATATACTGTCCCTCTGCACCGATATTGAACACACCGGTACGGAAAGAAAATGCTACAGACAAACCGGTGAAGATAACCGGTGCTGCATATACTAAGGTCCAAACCAAATACTTCGGCTTGCTGAAGATGCTGTCTAACAGCTTACCGTATGCAACTGCCGGAGAAATACCGGCAACCATCAAAAAGATTGCTCCGATAGCAAATCCGATAATGATCGCAAGAACGGTATAGAACAAATTACTATCCAGAATGCCTTTTTTAGTTTTCATTCTTCTTACCTCCTGCCATCATAAATCCAAGTTCCTTCTCGTCAGCCTGAGCACCCGGTACGCTACCGGTAATCTCACCATCGAAGATAACCTCGATTCGGTCGGACAAGCTCATAATCTCATCCAATTCGAAGGAAACCAAAAGAACGGCGCGGCCCTTATTGCGCTGCTCTACCAAATACTTATGAACGAACTCAATGGCTCCTACATCCAGACCACGGGTCGGGTTGAAGGCAATCAGAAGTTCCTTGTCATTGGTTACCTCACGGGCAATGATAACCTTCTGCTGGTTACCACCGGAGAGGTTGCCTGCCGGGCGATCTTCCACGCCACGAGGACGTACATCGAACTTCTCCATCAGATTGGTTGCGTTCTTGCGGATTGCATCACGCTTCATAATACCGTTCTTGGAGAACGGAGCCTCCTTGTAATGCTGAACAATCAAGTTGTCCTCAATGGAGAAATCCAAAACCAAACCGTGCTTCTGGCGGTCTGCAGGAATAGAGGAAATACCTGCCTCAAAAGAAGCGTGCGGATTCAGATTGAATGCATTCTTGCCCATCATAGTGATGGAACCGGACTCAGCCTTACGAAGGCCGGTCAATACTTCCACAAGCTCTGTCTGTCCGTTACCGTCGACACCGCAAAGACCAACAATCTCGCCCTTACGAACATTCAAATTCAAGCCGCGAAGAATCTCGACATCACGATAATCCTTAGCATGAAGATCCTTGATATCAAGAACCACTTCACCAGGAGTGATATCCTTCTTCTCAACCTTGAAATTCACGTCACGGCCAACCATCATAGCAGCCATCTCGTTCTCGTTAACGTCAGCAACGTTCACGGTCTTGATATACTTGCCCTGACGGATAACCGTACAGGTATCGGAGCAAGCCTTAATCTCCTTCAGCTTATGTGTGATTAAGATAACGCTCTTACCGTCTTTGGTAAGGTTATCAATAATCTGCATTAATTCGTCTATTTCCTGAGGAGTCAAAGAAGCCGTCGGCTCATCCAAAATCAGAACATTGGATCCACGGTATAATACCTTCAGAATCTCAACACGCTGCTGCATGCCGACAGAGATATCCTCAATCTTAGCGTCCGGATCAACCTTCATGCCGTAACGCTCGGATAACTCTAGTACCTTCTGACGAGCTAACTTCTCATCAACTACAACTCCTGCCTTGGTAGGTTCAATGCCCAAAATGATGTTATCTGTTACCGTAAATGGCTGAATCAGCATGAAATGCTGATGTACCATACCAATTCCTAAATCAATGGCATCACGAGGCCCATTCATATGTACCTCTTTGCCGTCCACAAAAATCTGTCCACTAGTCGGATGATACAGTCCACAGAGTACATTCATCAGCGTACTCTTACCGGCACCATTCTCACCTAAGATGGCGTGTACCTCTCCCTTGTGTAGTGTAAGATTGATGTGGTCGTTCGCTGTGAAATCGCCAAACTTCTTAACGATATCACGCATCTCAATGACCATGGTATTTGGATCCATGTGACTTTGATGACTCAACTTCTTATCCTCCTACAATTTTGAATACAAAAAAACAGACCGATGAGCTCATCGGCCTGTTTCATTATACTATATTTTTTCCCTACTGTGTATGGGAAATTCTTCGTTCGATGAAATTACTTATCATCTAAGGTGTAAACATCACCGTACTTAGCTTCGAACTCATCCTTAGTAGCTGGAACAACAACATCACCGCTTAAGATCTTCTCTTTTACTTCGTTAACTGCAGCGATAACATCATCACTTAACAGATCGGTTGTAGGAGCGATATCAACACCACCCATGGAAAGATCGTAAGTAACAACACCAGCAGCGTAAGATCCCTCAGTAATGGACTTAGCGGAATCATAAACTGCGTTATCAACACGCTTCATAGCAGAAGTAATAACAGTGTCAGGAGCTACAGCGCTCTGATCGGAGTCAACACCGATTGCCTTGATACCAGCTTCCTGGCAAGCCTGGATTACACCAAGACCAGTACCACCAGCTGCATGGAAGATAACGTCAGCATTATTTGTAATCATAGCATTTGCTGCGGTCTTTCCATCCTCAGGTTTGGAGAATGTATTTGCATTTGTCTGTAAGATGGTTGCATCTGGGTTTGCATCCAATACACCTGCGCAGTAACCATAACCAAACTGATTCATAACTTCAGTCTCCATACCAAGTACGAAGCCTACAGTGTTGGACTCGGTAGTAAGACCTGCAACATAACCTACTAAGTAAGAAGCCTGCTCCTGCTTGAACATTAAGCAAGATACGTTATCAAGATCAGAGCAAGAAGAATCATCAATGATTGCGAACTTCTGATCTGGGTTAGCCTCTGCAGCATTTCTTAATGCATCAGCAAGCTGATAACCTACACAGATGATGAGGTCATACTCTTCATCCATGAACTGCTCAATATTTGGGGTATAATCAGAATCTGTCTTAGACTCAAGATAGTTAACTTCAATTCCTAAATCAGCCTGTGCTCTCTGAAGACCTTCCCAAGCAGACTGGTTGAAAGATCCGTCGTTAACTCCTCCAACGTCGGTAATAAGACCAATCTTGATCTCGCTGTTGTCTGTGGTTTCCTCAGTTGTGCTTGCGCTTGCGCCGTTATCAGTAGTAGTCTCAGCGCTGTTGTCGCTTCCTCCGCATGCTACCATGGAAAATACCATAGCGCCGGCAAGAAGAACTGCCATAAGTTTCTTTTTCATAAAACTTCCTCCTTCTTTGTTCACATTTCCTATGAACGAATATATATTACAACACTTGTACAAAATCTTCCACTTAATTTTTTTCAATATAGGGTGGGTTTTTGTTCAATTATGCAAAAACCCCGAAGCATATATACTTCGGGGTAAACATTATTCATATATTTTGTGGGAAGTTTCTATCAAATTATCGCCATGATAAACAACCTTCATGGTAAAAAACGGTGCATCGTTGTATAACAGCTGCAAAAATTTCCGGTCCCCTTCCCATAACGGAAGGTCCAAAACCTCTTTCTTCGGAATCCAGCGAAGCTCACCCTCATCACATTCGATGAGTTCTCCCTCGAACCCGGTTGCGGTAAACAAATGCATGTACTCCGTCTCCCAGGTATCGGAAACAAAGGTAATTACGCCGCGGTAGCGATAGTCCGTCAGGGTAAGGCCGGTCTCTTCCTTCACTTCACGAAGGAGGCACTCTTCCGGCGTCTCGCCCTCCTCAAACTTGCCGCCGACGCCAATCCATTTTCCTTCGTTCAGGTCCTGTTTCTTCTTGTTGCGAAGAAGCATCAGGTAGCTACCGTTCTGCTCTATATAGCATAAGGTTGTGTTTATTCCCGGCATAGAATCTCCTTACTGCGCCAGCAATTCACGAATGCGCGCGCATACGGTGCTGAACGCCACTTCATTCATACCGCTGTTCAAGATGAAATCCGCTCTGGCCTTGGTTGGCTCTACATACTGGTAGTGCATCGGCTTAACGGTGGTCAGATACTGATCGATAATGCCATGCAAATCACGGCCACGCTCTTCCACGTCACGCAAGGCACGACGAAGAATACGCTCATCCGCATCCGCTTCAACATAAATCTTGATATCGAACATATCCCGAAGTTCCTGATTCTGCAACACCAAGATACCCTCTACAATAATCACCTTGCTCGGCAATACGGTAATGGTTTCATTGGAACGATTGTGCTGGGTATAATCGTATACCGGGCACTGAATCGGGCGACCCTTGCGGAGTTCCTGTAAATGCTCAATCAGAAGGTCCGTCTCCAAAGAGTCCGGATGATCGTAGTTCACCTTCTGGCGTACTTCAAAAGGCACACCGTCCTGACGACGATAATAATTATCATGGTAGATAATGGTCACCTGATCGCCGAATTCATCCTTCAGCTTGTTGGTGAAAGTGGACTTACCGGATCCGGTTCCGCCGGCGATACCAATCAGGACACAGTCCGGGTCTTTTCTGGTTTCAATCTTTGTGATTTCATCTTCCATAGCAAACCTCTTACTTCATTCAAAATATTAACTTCGCTATTATAGTAGGCAATTAGCATCTCGTCAAACTAGGTTATGCGTCGTATGATTTTTCGCTAATCTTACGAACTTTCCGGTCGAAGGTAAAAACTCCGTTAATCTCATCTTCGATATCCGTCCACTGGGTGTAGACGCTGGCGCATAGGCCCTGTGGAATCAGCGCATCCATCCCCGCCTGGAGCTTGTCATACTCCTCATTGAGATGTTCCTTGGATTCACTTTTGCTGTAGCCGTATGTCTTCTCCACCTGACTGTGTTCCGGGATATTGCAGGTTCGTCCGCCAACCTCCGAGAGCACATAGGCACGGTGCTTCTCCGGTCTGGTACGAAGTTTAAAAAAGTAATTGTGGACGCTGGCCAAATCGCCGCCCCGCTGGTCAAACCATCCGGAAGCCTGATCAATGAGCCGGGTTGCATCCAACTTCCGCACCAACTCCGTCATTGCCTCTGTATCAAACTGTCCCCATCCTTCATTGAAAATCACCCAAGTGCAAATGCACGGATGATTCCGAAGCAAATGAATGGTCTCTGTCAACTCCCGCCGGAACTCTTCCTTCCCCGCTTCCTTGGTACGGGACAACAGGTACGGATGTCGATCCTTCAGAGGAACGCGAAAATAGGATAGCGGCGTTGCAATATAAGTAACAAACCACTGGTGCAACATATCCCCGCCGTTGACCATATCCTGCCACACCATAAGGCCTAAGCGGTCGCAGTGATAATACCAGCGATCCGGTTCAATCTTAATGTGCTTGCGCACCATGTTGTATCCGGTCTTCTTCATCTCCTGAAGGTCAAAAATCATCGCCTCATCACTTGGCGGCGTCAGCATGCTCTCCGGCCAGTACCCCTGATCCAGCACCCCACGCTGATAGATTGGCTTGTGATTCAAGCAGATTCGAGGGAAGGTCTCCCCATCGCAATGCTCTAATGTAAAGGTACGCAGTGCAAAATAGGACTTCACCAAATCCACACCGGCATCTGTGGTTAGTTGGATTTCCAACGGATATAGCCACGGGGTATCCGGTGTCCACAAAAGTAATTCCGGTAGTTCAGATAAATCCGCCACCGTTCCATCCGTTTCCAGAAGCAGTGCCTTACTGGTTGGATGATAGATGCGAAGTTGCACCTGTTCCGAGGTCAGCTGCTCATCATGGACAAAAAGTTGGATTTCCAACTTCTTCTGATCCACGTCCGGTGTTACCCATAAGCGTTCGATATATTTCTTCGGTACCCATTCCGTCCACACTGTCTGCCAGATACCACTGGTTGCGGTATAGAACATGCCACCGCGTTTCAGCTTCTGCTTGCCTCTGGCATGGTCGGCATGGTCACTGTCATCCTCTACGCGGACCACCAACTCATTCTCTCCAACGGTAATGGCCTCTGTAATGTCACAGGAAAAAGGCAAATATCCGCCAACATGGGATGCCACCAGGCTTCCGTTCACATACACCTCGCACCGCTGGTCCACCGCGCCAAAATGCAACAGCAGACGTTCCTGCTGCCGATATTCTCCTATGGAAATATCCAGCGTTCTGTGATACCACAACACTTCCCCCGGCATGGTCTGTCGGCCCACTCCGGAAAGGGATGTCTCCGGAGAAAAAGGCACCAGGATTTTCCCGGCCCATCCCTTCGGCCATTCCACGCCATAGGCATACTCCCAATATCCATTTAAAATCCGGTAATTATCCCGTTCCATCTGCGGCCGCGGATATTCCGTTAACACCTTGTTTGGATCTATGTTTTCTCCCCAGACTGTACATAATTTGTTCATAGCCAAACCGCCCCCGATTCTTGTATCTTCTATATCCAATGTACCACACCAAAGGCACTGAGGGACAGTATTTTTCAGATTATATTACGCCTTACGTTTTGAACTAAAAAACGCTTACCATTCCGTAGAGTGGTAAGCGTTCTTTTTATGAAGCCAAATCTTTTCTTGTGTATTTGAGATATGTGATCACAAGCGCCATCATCATGATACAAACGCCACAGATATAAGCTGCCGAAGGGATGTCCCGCTTGGCGAAGATTTCCGACGCATTGGCATAACCAAAGGGACCGATAAACAAGTACTCCTTCGCATCCGGAACTACTCTTCCCATCAAATCATAGACATAGAGAAGCAGCGCAATTCCAAGTCCCGCTCCAATCATATTCCGCTTCACAAAAGCGGACAGCATGGTACAGATGCACATCACTTCCAGATTCATCAAAAACTGTGACAACATGAAGATAGCAAACAACTCCATATCCGGCCAGGTATCAATGATCCGGAATCCCAGGATATAAAATGCGGTTGTAATTGTTGTAAATACAACAAGAGACAGCACCATGGAACAAATCTTGGTGGTGATGACTTTTCCTCTGGTCACCGGCAATGCATATAGGAATTCACCGGTATGACCATCTTCTTCCTTGGATAGAATGGTGCTTGCCATAATTGCAGCGAACATAGAGCTTCCTAGGCTATGGACCACTCCCACCTCCGTTGCGAAGTATCCTGCAATGGTTCCAATGCCAAGGGTACTCATACCAAAAGCATCAGAGAAGGCACCCATATTGGAAAAGCTCTCGGACAGTTCTGCCATATCCTCCGTCATGCTGGCATAGAGACAAATACATAGCATACCCATAGCACCTACCGCAAGACTCCAGATGAGAAGGTTTCTTACATTCTGTTTCCACTCATGCTTCAGTAATACCATCATCGCATTGCCCCCTCTCTGTCTGCATCCTTGCTGTAGTATCCCATAAATATCTCGTCGATAGACGGATCCATAATATTCAAATCTGTCACATTCTTACCATGCAATTCCTCGAGCAATTGATTCATATCTTTGGTATACAGATAATCCACCTGCTGCCCATCGATGGTTCCCGTCACCCGCTTGGAGCTGGTATGGGTCAATTCCGACACGCTTCCGGCGCTGACCAATTGTCCCTCTTTCATAATCGCCACATGGTTACAGTATTTTTTCACCTCGGATAATACGTGGGTAGACAGCATGCAGGTGGTTCCGCCCTTCACATACTCTGCAATCAGTTCAAAAAACGTATTCTGCATCAGGGGATCCAAGCCACTGGTAGGCTCATCGAAGATAAAAAGATTTGGTTTATGTTGCATGGCGCAGACAATGCTGACCTTCTTACGATTACCCAGAGACAGTTCATTGATTTTCCGATCTACGTCCACCCTCAGGCGGTCGCATAACATCTTCGCTTCCCGCTTGCAGTCCATACCACGAACCTCTGCCGAGAGGCGAATCACATCCCGCACCCGCATGGAAGGATAAAACATGGCCTCCGACGGCATATAGCCCACTTCCCGCAAGATACGTTCATGGTCTTTTCTTGCGTCCATACCAAGGATGCGAATCTCCCCCTCATATTGCAAGAAGCCAAGCATGGACCGTATAGTGGTGGACTTGCCGGCGCCGTTCGGGCCTAAGAATCCGAAGATATCTCCTGCTTCCACAGAAAAACTAACATCTTCCACGCCGCGATGCTTACCGTAATGCTTGGTTAAATGATTGATTTCGATTGCTTTTTCTATCATACGTATAACAACCTATCCCCTTTTACGTTCAGTTATTGTTACACCTATATATTAGCATTCTGCTTCCCAATTGGATACCGCATCAACGGTGTTTTGTCAGGAATGGTAATCTCGGTTAATTTCACAAGAAAATTCGAAAATGGAAACAGCACGATGGTAGCCCCTATATTGAATAAACTATGTATCATCGCAATTCCCATCGCGTTAGCAGATTCTCCAAGGAAAGCAAAATCAAGAAATGTATTTAGCGCATAGAATCCAACCATGAAAATGCTCGTTCCAATCAGGTTAAAGTACAAATGTACCATAGCGGCTCTTCTTGCATTCTTGCTTGCTCCAATCGACGAAAGAATCGACGTCACGCAGGTTCCGATATTCTGTCCCATGATAATCGGCAAAGCCACCGAATAATGCACCGCACCGGTTGCACACAATGCCTGGAGTATACCTACCGACGCCGAGGAGCTCTGAATAATGGCCGTAAGGATTGCGCCCACCGCCATACCCAGAACCGGATGACTGAATGCTGTCATAATTCCCACAAAAGAGGGGTTGTCTGCAAGTCCTGATACAGAACCACTCATTGTCTCCATTCCAAACATCAAGATTGCGAAACCAAGCATGATGCTACCGAGATCCTTTTTCTTAGACTCACCCTTCCTTGACATAACAAAGAGTATACCGATTGCCGCAAGCATAGGAGAGAAGGAAGATGGCTTTAATAGCTTTAGCCAAATGGTGCTGCCTTCGATTCCCGTAAGCGATAACAACCAGGAAGTAATTGTAGTACCAATATTTGCGCCCATAATTATTCCCACCGCCTGGGACAACTTCATAATTCCGGAATTAACAAATCCAACCACCATAACTGTCGTCGCAGATGAGGACTGAATGACAGCCGTAACCCCGGCGCCTAAAAGCACTGCAAAAATTCGCTTGGTCGTTAGTTTCTCCAGGATTTTTTCCAGCTTACCGCCGGCCATCTTGGATAGTCCGTTTCCCATGACGTGCATCCCATAAAGAAAAAGTGATAACCCTCCAATCATATTCAATGCATCAAAAATATCCATACATATTCCTCTCTTATCGTTCATTCTGATCCATTTTTCAGAATAAAACGCGAAAGTAAAATGTATGGACATGGTTATGTAAAATCTATGTAAAATTTTTGGATAAACAAAGGATAACTTCACAATGATTTGTCATCGGGAACATATCGCAGGGCTGGATACTCTCCACACGGTATAACCGCTTGCCATGCTTCGGTCGCAGTAAAAAGCCCAAGTCCCTGGCCAGGGACTGTGGTCCGCAGGACACATAGACAATACGCTCCGGACGAATCTTCTGCAGCGCCTGAATAAATTTCTTGCTGCTTCCGCTACGAGGCGGATCCATAATGACCACATTGGGAAGATTCTTGCCCTCTGCCGCCTGCCGCAACAGATACTCACCCGCATCTCCGGCGCGAAACGATATATTGTCGATGTTGTTCTTTTTGGCATTTTCCTTGGCATCTGCAACCGCTGCCGGGTTCAACTCTACACCTACGACAGAACCACAGTGAGGCGCCGCGCAAATACCGATAGTTCCGGTTCCGCAATAGGCGTCTAATACCACATCCGTCGGCTGTAACTTAGCCGCTGCAATCGCTGCAGTATAGAGCTTCTCAGTCTGTCCGTGATGCACCTGGTAGAAGGACTTCGGAGAAATCTTAAAACGGTTTCCCAGGAGCTCATCCGTTACGTACCCGGGGCCAAAAAGCACTTCTTCCTTGTCCCCTAAGACCATGCTGGTCTTCTTATCGTTGATATTCCACACAACGGTAGTAATCTCTGGATACTTATCCACAATGGCCTTCGTGAAATTCTTCTTGTCGGGGAACGTCTTCGTTCCCGTTACCAGTACCACCATGTATTCTTCCCGGTCTGCCTGCTGCCCCACACGAATCAACACATGACGAAGCAGGCCTGTCTTCTTGTCCTCATCGTATGGCTGCATGCGAAAAGGAGGCATCAAATCCTTGATTCCACGGATCATCTCCACTGCATGAGGATGTTCAATCTGGCAATCATCAATATCCACCACCCAATGGCTGCCCTTCTCGTAAGTTCCGCAGATGATCTTCTTGTTCCGTCCACGACCGAAGACCGCATGGACCTTGTTGCGATACCCATAGGGCTGATCAGCTCCGATGATTGGATGAAAAAGAGCTGCTGTCTCCTCTTTGGAATATCCACTTTTTAATAGCACCGGCGCCAAAAGATTCTCCACTGCGCGCTGCTTTTTATTCAATTGCTTCTCATATGGAAGGCCCTGATAATCGCAGCCTCCACATACTTTTTCATACTTACATTTTTTCATAGCTACATTGTAATAAAAAAATCCGCCGGAGAAAACCTCCGACGGATGAAAAGTCATATATTAGCGATTGGAACGTCTCCAAATCTTCTGCTTCTCCGCTTCCTTGATGAGCTCATCTCTGAAGTCCGGATGTGCGATGGAAATCAACTTCTCTGCACGCTCCCAAGCAGATGCACCCTTTAAGTTCACCATACCATACTCGGTTACCACATACATGGTCTGTGGTCTGGTGTCAGTTACGATGGAGCCCTCTGCAAGAGTCGGACGAATACGGGATGCAATGCTTCCGTCCTTCTTCTTGAAGGTAGAAGAGAGGCAGATGAAGCTCTTACCGCCGTTGGACAGGTAAGCACCCATAACGAAATCCATCTGTCCGCCTGCTCCGGAAATCTGGCGAATTCCTGCAGACTCTGCATTCACCTGGCCATAGAGGTCGATATCTACTGCGTTATTGATGGAGATGAAGTTATCCAACTTGGAAATTACACGAACATCGTTGGTGTAATCTACCGGAGCACTCATCAGCTGTGGGTTATCATTGAGATAATCGTACATCTTCTGGGTTCCTGCACCGAAGGCATAAGCCTGACGGAAACGGTCAATGGACTTCTTTGCACCGGTAATCTTGCCGGCCTTAGCGATGTCTACGAATGCGTCAACGTACATCTCAGTATGAACGCCCAAATCCTTCAAGTCAGAATCTGCAATCATGGCACCAACGGTATTTGGCATACCACCGATACCAAGCTGCAAGCAGGCACCGTTTGGAATCTGCTCTACAATCATCTTAGCCACTGCACGGTCAACATCGGTTGGCTCTCCGCCACCACCAAGCTGTCCAAGCTGTGGGTTGTCACCCTCTACGATGTACTCTACCTGAGAGATATGAATATCAGACTCGAAACCGCCCAAGCAGCGTGGCATATTCTTATTGACCTCAACGATGATGTGCTCTGCGCCTTCGCAAGCTGCCATCAAGTGAGATGCCTGTGGTCCGAAATTGAAGTATCCGTGAGCATCCATCGGAGCAACCTGAATCATTACGACACGGCTTGGCTCAATGCTGCGACGATAGTATCCCGGCAACTCGGAATAACGAATTGGTGCATAGTACGCAAAACCTTCATCGATCATCTTGCGCTCTACGCCGCTCATGTGCCAGGAATTCCAGCAAAAATGCTCTGCTGCATCTTCTCTCTGGAAGATTGCCGGCTTGTGGAACAGGATTCCACCACGTACCTTCACATCGGTAAGCTCGTCAGTACGTCTCGCCAACGCCTGATCCAATGCCTCCGGTGTACCAACACACCATCCGAAGTCTACCCAATCTCCGGACTGAACCACTTTGACTGCCTCGTCTGCAGTCACTAACTTCTTCTGATACTCTGCTTCGTAACTCATATATAACCTCCGCACTTCCTTATATCATCCCGTTTCCCCGGGTATTATCACATTGTTAAAAAGATAACGTAATAAGTATAGCACACCTTGCGCCACATTGCGACAAGATTTGTAGTTTTCTACACAAAAGTAACGGCCTGGATGGGTACACTGTATTTTCCCGCGAGATCACTCTCGTTCTCGGTCTCAGCGTAGCGGACACATACAAAGCTGCTTCGCACCTTTTAGTGCCGACGCCTCGACAGACTCGCTACAGAAAATACAGTGTACCCATCCAGGCCTGCATTATTGCAAGTATTCACTCATCTTGTTATCCAGAAAATACCGATACTCCGGGTGATTAGAAGCATTCTCATATTCCACACCGCTTACCGCAACAGGTTCGCTACTGGTAGCAGCATCCGGAATCTGCACTTCAAAACCGCTATCTATGATGGAATCCGCTTGATAAATATACCCAGATACCCCCTTGTACGTCTCTTCCAGCGCATTGGGATAATACTCTTCCAAACGCTGGATACCGTCCTCATCGAAACCATAGGAACCCCACTTCTGCCAAGTTCCCTGGTAATCAAAACCGGTATCCTTACAGTACTTCTCTATCGCATTGCTAAGATAAACCAGCGTATTCTCTCTCTTCTTGGAAAAATAAATCAACGGAATGTTGTGATTCGAAACCCGTGGCTCCAACTGTTGAATGCCGCCGATTGGCGAAGCATGAAAAAACATATAATCCCCCTACTGTTACATTGTTCCGTAATGTAAGACTGAGTATCGGTACCATGTTCTCTGTAGCGGGCCTTCTCAAGCGTCAGTACTAGAAGGCAGCTTGCTGGCTTCGTAGTATCTGCTACGCTTGAGATAGGAAGCGCGAGCGATCCCGCGGGAGAATGTGGTATCGATACTCAGTCGTAGCCATTACGGCATAGTCCACTCTTTGGCCTTATTCCGATACTCCGTCGCCAACCGCTGCAACTCCTCAATGCGCCCAGTCGGAGCCTCCTCCGGATCCATAGCATCCGCCATATGACTGTAGGCATCCGCAATACGAAGCATTGGCAGGTTGCCACCGGAGTGAACATCCAAGATGCTCTCCGTACCGTCAATGGCATTGTAGAACCATAAGCTGGCTTCCTCGTAATCTTTTTTCGCGAAGAAATACTCGCCTAACTCGCAACAGATTTCCGAGCAAGGCGCCACTGCATTCACCTTCATGGCGTACTTCAGGAAATCCGCATCGCTGCCCTGTAATCTGGCATTGCGCGCCACGATGCAGCACAACTGACGGAATAAGTCCGCATCCAATTCTTCCTTCTCTAACACCTCCGCGAAGATTTCCGAACCAATACGAACATCCTCGGTAGAGCCACACTTCAGAAGTTCCTTAGCATACATGGAATATAACTTCTTGGAGAGCCGTCCGTCGGTCTTGTACGCAGTAGCAAAAATATGGAAGTCCCGCTTCTGGTGCAGGGATTCCGGCATATGCAGGATTTCAATATCGCTGTCAAAAACTACCGGTTCTGTGCGCACCGTCTCGTGAATCGGATCAATCCACTTGAAGGTACGTAAGCGCTTGTAAAGCTTCGGACGATACTCCCAATTGGAATTAAGGACGGACTGTAATCCGTTCTCCACGTACTTCATCTGGACGATTTCCACTTCCGGCATCAGCACTTCCTTCAGCTGCAGGAAGCGGTTGCGGTTCACATCATCCAACACTTCGTCCGCATCGCAACTGTAGATGTAGTCGCCGGTCGCTTTGGAAAAAGCGAAGTTTCTCGCCTTGGAGAAATCATCCACCCAGCTGAAATCGTAGATGAGACGGGTGTACTTCGCCGCAATAGACTTGGTATCATCGGTAGAACCGGTGTCTACAATGATAATCTCATCCACCAAATCGTGAATGGATTCCAGGCAGCGTTCTAACACCATCTCTTCATTTTTTACAATCATACATAAACTGATACTAACCATGTGATCCCCCTTCCTATGATTACATCAAGATAATAATTACAAGAATTCCAAGTACGATTCGATACCAGCCAAACACCTTGAAGTCATGCTTCTTGATGTAGCTCATTAAGAATCGAATGACAAAAATCGAAACTGCAAATGCAACAACACATCCAATGATTAGAATTAGCACTTCCAGTCCGCTCATGGAGACACCCTCTGCTACGTACTTTGCCACCTTCAAAAGGCTGGCTCCAAACATGACCGGAACTGCCAAGAAGAAGGTAAACTCTGCAGCCACTTCGCGGGATACGCCAATCAAAAGAGCTCCGATAATAGTAGCTCCGGAGCGGGAAGTTCCCGGGAAGATTGCAGCCAGGAGCTGGAACAATCCGATAATCAGCGCTGTATTGTAACCAATCTCAGCGATGCTGTTAATGACCGGTTCTTTTTTGCCGTTCATGAATTCAACAACGATGAAGATTACACCGACGATAATCAATGCAAGTGCAACCGGGATTGGATGATAGAAAAGCTCATCAATCTTATCATCAAACAGCACACCGACAATTGCAGCCGGAATGCAGGCAATGATAATCTTAATCCACATGGCAAGGGCGCCTTCCTTCCATACCACACGGTTATGTACCGCTACAGAGCCCTTGGCCTTCACGCGCTTCATGGTAAATGGCCATAAGGTGTTCCAATAGAGGATGACAACCGCCATAATGGCGCCAAGCTGGATGACCACCTCAAACATCTTGTAGAATTCCTCAGATACGTTCAAAGATACGATTTCATTTAACAGAATCATGTGTCCGGTACTGCTGATTGGCAGCCACTCCGTTACGCCTTCCACGATTCCGAATAAAATTGCTTTTAAAATTTCTAACATAGTTACTCCTTTTGTCTTATTACAATGTCCATGGATAATTATAGTCTATTTTGTCCGGATTATCTTCCCAAAAAAGAAACAAAAAGCACCTCTCTTTCGAGAGATGCTCTACATATAACTTATATCAAACTGGTCTTGCCCTGCTTCGCGTCCCGTTCCCGCATCATACGCTTATACTGGGTTACAGACATCATCCGCTTCGGACGCTTCTTGTAAAGAACGCTAAGTTCTTCCGGATCATGCATCTTCAGAAGACCAACATGGGTAATCAATGTTCCGTCTCCTCTGGTCACACAGCGGCGGTCAATGTGAATATGATAATTGGAAACCGCTCCGTTAATCAACAGTTCTGCGGTACCGGTCTCATCACTAATCTCACCGCACTCTACCTTGTCCTGGAATGTCTTCAAATCCATTACGATTCCGACCTGGTCCTGCAATACTCCGCGTGGCTTCTGGGTCACTTGTCCGGAAGGGTTTCTTAACTGGTTAATAATATCTTTTCTATCCAAAACTACTCCTTAGGCCATTCATCCGGCCGTCCTACTCTTGCTCAAATACACACGCTGTCCATTTTATCAAACGCACCCGCCTTCGCCTAGTGGTGAATACTTACAATCTCACATCCCGCGAGCCCAATAGGCTCTATAAAAAGTGACAGAACCAGATGTCCTGATTCTGCCACTTGTCTAAAATGCGAATACGATTCGTTGCACTATTTGCTTACTATCGATTATGCATTTTCCACTTCTCCTCCTGAAATGATATCAACATCAAAATGGCACTGTAATTCACCAATTGTTACCCCCCTACACACTGCCAAACTCCTTCTTAATCCAGTCTAACAATTGTGGAATATCATCTAGTGTTTTCTCATATTCCTTACCATATATCTTCACTCTATCAACACTATATTTCATGAAATTTGCCTAAAATAAGTTCCTTATGCTATAAGTGTAGGTAACTTATTTATTGCAAAATTTTGCTAATTATCAGAAAGGTAGGATTATGGAAAAACAAATTCAGCGAACAACAGATTTATTCTTCTTAAAAGCATCAGAGGGCATTTTGGAAAGATGCCATGATAATAGCTTGTTTATTGTAGATGAAACAAAGGAAGAGTTGGAAAGACGACAGCTTCCTAAAGATTTTATTGAGAAAGTATTGCAGAGTGGAAGATTCCATGATATCAGAGGTCGTTATGTTGAAGTAGATAAGCTGTCAAAGGTTTTATTTCATGAGGAAGAATGGATTATCTTACCATATGACATCAGTGTATTCTGTGACGTATTACTGGATATGGATGCAGAAAATATCAAATGCCTTATTGTATCGAACCATCAAAAACAGTATCTGGCATTCTTCGAAAATACAAAAGAAAAGATGAATGAAACACTTTATTACTTAAAAGCACATAATCTTGCTGATAAAATCCTTTCTGCAAAGGAGATGCTATGAAATATTTAGAAAAATCCCATAATGGATATCAGGAGATGGATATCAAAACAAAAATGCTAGATCAGGGTTTTATATACCTTGTAGGCACGATTGATACGAATCTTGCCACCGATATTACAGAACAAATCATGTATTTGGAATCCAAAGAGCGGATACAGAAGATTGTCCTGCTTATCAATTCCCCGGGAGGAAGCGTATCGGATGGCCTTTTTCTGTATGATCAGCTTCTTCATACTGCAAAGCCTGTCATCACCGTTTGTATGGGAAAGGCAATGTCTATGGCTGCAATTATTTTTGCTGCGGGAAACAAGCGCTATATTCTGCCTCATAGCAAGGTTATGATACATGAGCCTTTGATTGAACAAACCGGAGGTAATGCAACCTCTATCAGTAAAACAGCAGAGTCCATCCAGGATGTAAAACAAGAGCTGGTAAATATTTTAGTAGAACATACCAAGAAAACGAAAAAACAGATAGAGAAGGCGATTTCCTTCGATAATGTTATGAATGCGAAAGAGAGCATTGCATTCGGATTATGTGATGAAATCTTAATGAATCCTATTTTATCATTAACAGGAGAATGATTTATGCAGACATTGCACGTATCCAAACATAAAACGTATAACACGAACGGGTTCTATCAGGCAAATAAGAATGTATTGGTATGTGGAGCTCCGGGGACCGGGAAAACCAGAGGATTCGTAATACCAAACCTTCTTTCTAATACGGAAGATTCATTCGTAATAAATGACTCTAAAGGCTACATATTTAGCTTATACGGGGATTATTTTAAGGAGCATGGATATCAGGTCGTCTGCATTGATTTCGTTCATTTACGGGGCCATTACAACCCTTTTGATATTATAAAGAGTGAATATGATATTCTAAAAACAGCACATATGATTGCCTACATGGATGCAGTAGAAGGAATCAATCGTGATCCATTTTGGGATGAGGAGAGTGAGATCGCACTTTCTGCATTCATTGGATTCTTATGGGAATTCCTACCAAAGGAAAAGCAAAGTCTTCCTATATTAAATGATCTTATTACCAATCCAATGGACTTCATTCCTGCTATTGATGAGGAAGTTTATCTATTGTCCAATCAAGAATTGCGACTTCAGGTAGAAAGACAGTTTTCCATATCAAGAAGCACTCCATCTGCACTTGATCGGTTATTCCTTGCAGTAGCAAAACAAAAACCAGACGCTTTTTGTTTAAGACAGTATCGGAAGTTTTGTACATCCCCGGAGAAAACTTTTGGAACTATTATTTCTGCTACCTTATCTAAATTAGGTCAGTATGATACCAAGGAAATCCGGGAGTTTTTAAGCAAAACAGACGTTTGCTTTTCTGACATAGCAACCAAAAAGACGGCTGTTTTTATCTGTGTATCGGACAATGATCGGACCATGGATGGAATTGCTAATATTTTATACAGCCAGATCATTGGATATCTGGTTATAGAAGCGGATAAATCCCTACCAGAGCGAGATGTAGATTTGTATTTTGATGATTTTGCAACTTCCGTTAAAATCCCGGATTTTCCCCGTATGATTGCATCATTTCGAAGCAGACGTATCAATGCATTTCTAATGATTCAAAATGAATCCCAGCTTATCGCTATGTATAAGGAAGAAGCCAAAACCATTATTGGTTCTGCCGGAACATATCTATATATGGGAAATATGGATATTGATACCATAAAAAACGTTTCTTTGCGTATGAATATACCGGTTGGGGAAGTAATTGAGCTTCCGTTTCACAATATGATTGTGCATAAACAGGGTGAGCGACCGTTTATGGATGAATGTTTATTGCTAGAAGAATATGAAAAAGAAGAAGAGGAGCGCTAAAATGCTCCTCTTTGCTTTCGTTTTTATTTATCGGTTAAATACTTCTTTCTGTGAACACAACAATCAATGTATCGCATGTACAGATCTAAACTGCAAAGAACCAACAAGAAGAATTAATGGGCTTGTTTCATCAGGCCGTTCGCCAATTCACCTAAAAGACGGAAAAATCATTATAGATATTCCAAAAAGCAAATATACTTATACTTGCAAATATATAGAAAATGGTGAAGAGTGCCCGCATTCTAAGAATAATTAATCATAATAAGCATAAAAATAAGACCTCTCGTTTATGCCGAGAGGTCTTTATCTGATTATCTTTCTAAATCATCGTTCTCTATGGAATTAAAATCGTTTGTGTTTTTTGACTCCTTTGCTCGTCTTTTTTCATCATATAAAGAAATTGTTTTTCCTGTAATAAATTCCTTTAACATTTGGTATTTCGTACCGTAATTAGTAGCAATTAAATCGGCACGATTTTCAGGAGTATCATGTTTTATATAAAATTCTTTCACCTCTGATGGAGTTGGCAATGCATCGATTGTCAATGATCGGTTTGTTATATTTTTCAACATTTTTTCTTCTGCAGAATAAAAGCTTGTAATCTTTCTTTCCAATAGTTCTGCTCGTGTAAAAGGCACATTCTTTAAATCGGAATAAAACATACTGTTTCCGGAATCAAAAATTGGGGCAGGCCCAATTAATTCCATAGTATTAGCGTTTCGTAAAATACCAAAATTCATCATGTGCTCATCCGTGTTGCTAATCAAAAAATCTGTTAGCGTTTGATAATCTAAAAAGTCCCGAACGCTTAATTTATCCAATCCATTTTCGTCACATATATCAATAAACGCCTGATACATATTTGTATCAGTAGAAACTTTTTGCGAGGATAACACTTCATAAGCAGATATGAATTCTACATCTTTTGATGTAAATGCGTTGCAACGACAATCTATACCACCTGCTTCATTTCGCAAAGCCGTATATTTCACATAAGGAATCCCTTGGTTCAAACACTCATGAATCCATGTGGCAAATACTTCATTTATTGCTTGCTGTCCAAAGTATTTGTAGGCTTCCTTTACGAGTACCGGTACATCATGGTTTAAATCCCAGTATTTTTCCATCTGGCCACCAAGAGATGCGTTTGGATCATAAGATGTGACATTATGATATGGAATTTTACCTTCATTGTATTGCTTTAGACAAAAAAAGTTAATGTCTTCATAATGTAAATTTGCATCTAAAGGCTTTATCCAATAAGTGTCTGTAACGGATAACGCTAGGTTTTTTGCGAGATATTCTTCCGCATTCACAACTTCTAATGAATGAATAAGCGTTTTTATTGTTTCTCGGCTTGCCGGGATGGATCTCATTTCCCACCAGCGTCGCATATTCTCATTTGTTGTATTTCCAAGAAATGGCGCATATTTTTCATCGATTGGAACATATTTCGATAATTTTCCTATTTCTTCATCGATAGAAATAATTCCACATTCATTATTTTTGTGCATAAGAATATAATTTGTCATATTCTAACTCCTTCTTTTTTGCATCCAAATATTCCTCGATGCATAGTTTTGCATTTGCATGTAAAACTTCAACCCAATTTTCTGCATATATTCCTTGATATGTGGCAATAATATTATCATTAAGCAAAAGATTAACAGTGTCTTCCTTTGTACAATAACTATAATTAATTCCTTTATACTTTCCTTGTAATACATAAAGATTAACGGCATTTAAAATATCTTCCATCGTACAGTGAAAATATTTACATAGCTTATATACCGTTTCTGATGCAATATGATTGATAGATTTTTTACCAGTCACTAATTCGCTTAAGGTCGTATATGGTATTCCTGTATCTTTGCTGATTTGATAAGGCGTTTTCTTTGACTTGTACACTTGAATAATAAACTGTTCATTCATAAAATTTTTCTCCTTGAAACTATTATAACGTGTTCGCGTTATAATATCAAGAAGAATACAAAATATAGATCTTTATTATATAAGGCCCTTATCTTACTCCTTATAATTAGATTGTTTTCTACATATATCCAGGATAAATTTATGTTTTCTTTGGGAATTTATAAGACCAAGCATGATTCTAATTTTTGGCATGAAAAAACACCGGATACTTTTTGCACCCGATGTTTTGACTTACATATCCTTTACATATGCTTCTACTGCTTTTTCTACGACCGTTGTTTTTGGAATTCCGGTTCGTTCGGAATATTCCGTAAGCTTATCATAAACTTCTTCTTTCATTTTCATGAAAAAAGGCTTATGCGGTTTTGTCGGGCATCCTCCCGGATGTTTTTCTTTTTTGGCATAATACTACTCCTCTTCTATTATAGTTTCTTCTTTATCTATACATTGTGTATCAGTTTTCTTTTGACTAACAATGTGAAGATCTTCTTTTGCTTTTTCTAATATAGTAAATCTATATCGGATTCATCTTTGCTACTTTTTGCTTTTAAAACAGCTTCATGTAGTTCATGGTTTGTTTGAATATTATCTGTTAAATTTAAATCGGAGACATTTGAAAAATTCTGCTCCGGAGGAATCAAAGAAAGATATTTATTCCATAAATCAACCGTGCTGCTTGGAAGTGTAGAAAATGGGATACTTATTTCGTTTCTTTTTACTGCGCTTGCACATCTATTAAATGTTCTTGATAATATTTGTATCGCTCGTTCTGTTAGTTGATTATCAAAGACTTCTACCGGACAAGTTACAAATTCATTAGTAAAGATATTAAAAATACCAGCATTCCAATCATTATTGGATATCTTTACAATAAGAATTAAGTCTGGCGTAAGCATGATTGGAAGCGAAATATCAAATTCATAAGTAGCTCCCTTCAATGCTGATTCGTTTCTAATTTGACTTATTAGGTCATTTAATTTATCAATTGCACGATTATATAGATAAGAATTACTGATAGGAGTAAATTTCATGCCATGATAATAAAAATCAGACATCTTCACCACCTCTTACAAACTTCATTGTGTTTTTTAATAATGAGTTTACAGCATCAGATAATTCCTTATCTGTTTTTGTAGCAAAGATTTCATTCAAATCTGCACGTTTATACGGAACTTTTGTTTCATCTGTAAAGAAAACCTCTATGTAATGTAAGCAAAAGTCCTCATCAATATCCATATAATTCTTTTGTATAACTTCAGCCATTTTATCGTCAATATTTAATGGCCTATTCCATACATAAATAATCATAGTTAGTACCTACTCTCAAAAACATAAAAACAATAATCCTATGGTTACTATAGCATATTCCCCAGTTTTGTAAATTTTTGACTATACAAAATAAGACTCATCTTTTTAGATGAGCCTTATCTATCTACCGTTCCATATCTTCTTCCAAATCTGTCATATCTCTAGATGCTTCCGCCGCCATATCACTAATGATCTGATCCAGGGAATACGCATTGTCTTTGCTATAATACGCTTTTACGATTTCATTTAAGTCGTTAGAGCATGACGGTAAGAATTCCCAATGAGCGGTATTATTGCTATCTTTATACAACTGGTATGGAATATAAGAAATATCCGGCATATCAAAATCGAAATCCAATGCCGGGAAGACATCGTATACCAAATCCATGATATTGTTTAACAGGATCTTATTATCCTCAGTTGCAAGCGCTTTGGAACGCAAATAGTATAACCAGGTATTGCTATGCTTTTCAAAGCATCCGGAAACAGCAATCATGGTTGTAATCAGCTGTTTATTGCTTTTTACTATATCTAAAACACCGTTTAGATCATGATTGTTAAGATTTCCGATAAGCATATCTGTCTGCAGTCTTAAGGTTTCATTCATCAGGCAATTTGCAATGAACTTATCGATTGCACCACGCTGGAAGAGTAATACCGCAAATTCATCGGAAGAAATACCTTTGGTACTTTCCAATACATTTAGCATTTCCTCAACGTCTGCAAGCGTTTCACATTTTCCATAATCATCCAGGTTCGCCCGGATAACTTTTCCGTCTTTATCAAGCAGCATACTTCTACCTCTTAACGCTCATACTCATCTTCGCCCAGTTCTGCGTCATCATACTCACCGAGAGCCTCTCCGTAATCATCCTCGGTCTCGTAATCTGTCTTCTCGCAGTCGCTGGTATCACGAGCCTCTTCATAGGTATCATTGATACCATTACGATCTCTATCATAGATAAGTTCTGACAATTCATGGAAGATCTTCTTTCCCATTTCCATAGCCAAGATCTTATCTTTGTCGTTGTAGATCTTAAGCGTACCTTCATCGTTCAGCTTAATCTTTAAGCCGGCCTCTGTCTTACCGGAAATCATAGTAAGCTCGCCAGCCTCATACTTCTTTGCCTTCAGGCCAAAAGTATCTACTAAGGCCTCTTTGTTGTTAGACAAAAAACAACCTACAACCTCTGCAGCTTCCATTCTTGCTTCTCTTTTCTTCATAACGTACTTCTCCTTAATCTGATAAGATGCACTTGCATCGTTTTTTGTTTTCTATATATAACCGGGATATTTTTAAGTTTTCTTCGGAAAATAAAAAACCACCTGAATATATTTCAGGTGGTCTGTAGTCATATTTACTTTCAATCCAGATTAATGGAAATCATCGTATTCCATTTCACTTGCAGCATCCAAATCTGCTTCACTAAGATTTGGATCCTTATGCGCTTCTATAATGAGAGTCTTACAAAACTCTACCAGCTCTTTTTCTGTCTCAAACGGAAAATTGATACGGGTTGAAAATGCTCTGTAGATTACATAATTACCCTGATCACCTCTCCCAGTCTCTGCAAGATATAATCCATATCCCGCTTTATGGAGATAGGCCATTGCTTCTCTGGAAAGTACCGGTGCATCTGGATTTGTACGTGCTTCAATTTTAATTGGTTTCATAAACATATTCTCCTTTTAACTATAAGTAATCTTAAAAATAAAGATTTTATCCTGGTTATAACCAGGATAAATTTATTTTTTATTTAAGCTGAATACACCATACCATTTATGAATAGGAGTTGGCAAGTTTTATGAATATCAAAGAGAAAACGCTAATGCTATCTGAGCAATATATAAAGGAAACGGACCGCATAAACAAAATCAAAATACGTAATCAAATCGTGGAATTAAATATGCCACTCGTAGTTAAAACCGTAAATTCCAAATTTGCAGTCCGGGGCTTTACCAGTTTGGCTACTGGATCATAAACGCCGTGCACAGGATTCGAACCTATATACCCGTTAAGGCTACTGCGTTTCAAGCAGCTGCTCCGCCATTGAGCGACGGTGGCAATAAAAAAGCACTCATTCAATTCATGGAGAAAAGAACAAGTGCCTTTTAGCTAAAATATATACTTAGTGCCGAAATACCAGTCACAATGTACCATCTTTGTTCCCATGAATCGTAACTATTGAATTTGCACCACAAATAGACCAACGACAAGACTGTGATTGGCTACTAATGCTCTGTGAGATTCGTCTAATTACTAAGTTCTTCATGGTTTTATTCCTTTCTGTTTTATTATCTAAAAAGTTCAGTGTATTATTTGCGATTGTACTCCATATTGAAACTATAATATCGATTTTCTTTCGTAAACATAGAAATATCTCCAGATGACGTTCCGCTTTGTTCTTCTGTTGATATTACAGGATACCATACAGGGAATGGATTTCCATGTATTACATGTGGCTGAAATCTGCAACGATATATTTTACCATCTACAATCCACTTCAATCCTCTAAATTCGAACAAAAGTCCATTAGCAGCGCTTCCAACGCAACAGAAATCACCAGAACGAATAAAATCAGAAACTATAGACACGTTTATTCCATCTTTATTTTGTACTGCCTTTTCGATGATACTGTATAACAACTCTATTTCAGCGATGCTATATTCAAACGGTTCAATCATATTTATGTCCCCTTTTTAAAACCAATGAGATGTGATTGTCTCTGGATAGCTTCTTCCGATGTATTTTCTCAATGCAATTCGCGCCTGACGCTCATACATTTCATCTTCATCTGGGATGTCCGATTTTACAACAGGAAATTCATCGTTATCACAAATGACTTGTAAATTATACGCTAAAGAATCATTACCTTCGATAAGTACCATCATACTAATAATGTTATTTAATAATTCGATGTCAATTATCTTTAACACGTTTCTACCTCTCACCAAAATCCCTTACAATTATTATATCACACGAACCGATTCATCGCTTATCGTGCTACTATAGCTATCCGAGGATACCGACGGGATATAGTTGCGGATATGGGAGTCGAACCCACTATTTCAAGCTTATGAGGCTCGTGGGATAAATCCGTTTCACTCACCCACAGTGATTCCAGGGAGACTCGAACTCCCATTTCCGACTTGAAAAGCCGGTGAACTAGACCGGTTATTCGACGGAACCAAATTGGCGTGTCCTCCATGGTTTCTACCGGCAAGGATATTACTACCCCCTATTTATGCTCGCCTCCTCTTCGGTGGCAAGCGTTCGCACTGAACTGGATACGCCAGAACAGGTAACGGGACTCGAACCCGTGTATCCGACTTGACAAGCTAGTTGCCATACCGCTTGGCTACAGACGCTTATTTACTTTGGTTTTCGATGCTTTCGTTTCTGTTTTCGCTTCATAATTACACCTTCCAATCATATCGTTCTATATATAACCGGGACATTTTTGAGTTTTGGGAGAAAAACGAACAAAGGTTTTCATAAAATTTGACAGGATATAAAAACACATGGTATCGTATATACAAAACAAGATATGTACTACCTGTAGTGTGAAGGGAGGGGGCAAACAGAATATTAGCTTGTTTGCTTAAACATTATGATTTTTGGATCAATTGTTATTATTTTATCGTTAATATTTTTTTCAAAGTTTCCGGCTAAATTCAATGCGTTTGTATTCTTTCTGTCTGTAATGATTTTTGGACTCAGACATGAAATTTTTGCTCCATCTCTTATTATTACTGTGCTTTATACCATTGGAGCTATAGCGGTAGCAATTATCCTTCGACGTACATTAGGAAACAAGAAGAATACCAATGTGATTTTTAGTGTTATAAACGCTGTTCTTTCCTGGAACATTGTGCTTGTAATCAGTGAACCGATTTCTGCATTAAATATTAAAAACGAATTGGTGGTTGCCGCGGTTATTCATTATCTGGTTTACCTTGTGGTAAGCATTTTGGGATTTATGAGATATGAACGCAGCCAAATCATTGAGAAGATGATCCAGACACAAACTCAGATGGATATTTGTAGCACGAAAATTAGAGATCTGAAAACGAAAATAAATAGAGTGATTCCTTATTTGTAAAACAAAAACCAGCCGAACGAATAGAACGGTTGGTTATTTTATTGCATATTATCTTTCATATAATTCTTTCTTTGTCATTTCTTATTCTTCCTCCGTCTTTTCATTGTGGATCTGCTTGCTTCTCCATTCATCCAACAACTGGTAAATGGTAGCAGCAATTTCTTCATTTTTGACTAGTTACTGCGATAATTTTGCCATTACGTTTTTACCTCAAAATAAAAAATAGTTGTTTGTTATCTGTAAATAACCAGGATAAAAAAATGAGCAAAAATGAATAGTGTGCAAGGGAATGTTTATATGTTATACGTAATTGTTATTTGTTTATAGTATCAATTACACCCATAATGGTCCTTATAAACAATCTACATTCTTCACTTATTAGCCAGGATATTTTTGGATTTCCTTTTGAAAACCGATAAGAACTCGGCATAACTAATGTTTTCGAACATATTTTTCCATGAAATTTGACAAGCAAATGCTTTACAATATATACTGTAAATGAAACGAAGCACTACTACATATAGTTGTATAAATATTGGAGGAAATAAAAATGGATCCACTTGTCCGTCTTACATTAAAAGCAGTTGATTTAGGCTTTGGTATTTTCAATCTCTTTCTTTATGTCTTAAAGAAAGGTGTAAAAATAATAGATATCGCATTTTTAAGCTGGTTATCCTTTCTCGCTCCAAGAGTTAAGGATGTTGCTGTATTAGACGCTTATTATGCTATTTGTGATAAGATTATTCTTGTATTCCAAAGTAAAGCTTTGGCATGTTTAGTAGTTATGGCAATCGAATATATCCTATATCTTTTGTTTTGGAAGTTCGTAAAATTATCCGACAAGAGAAAGGATTTAACGGATGTATTTAAGTATATCATCGCACTTCCGGTATGTCTGATTGTATCAATCGCTTTGTATCGCTATGCCGGAATGATTACTACAAATGATGCAAGAGAGGCAAGGATTTTCTTCTATATCGTGATTGCATTTATTATATACATTCACTATATCTCCTTCATCTATGAGGATTTTATCCGGAAACCTTTAAGTCATAAGTTATATGACAAGTATATGAAGCAGTTAAACGAAGCATACCAGGAATCGGAAAGATTGCACATCCAAATGAAAACCTTAGAAGTACAGATGTTTCGTTTAGATCGCAAATAAAGAAATAGCCGGGAGGTTGTCCCGGCTATTATTATGCTACATCATAAGAAAAAATAGGAGCCATACTAATAATACTTAAGCTGTCCGGATCACGAAGAATGCCAAAAGAACGCATGGAACGCTCTACTCCATATTTTTCATCTAAGGATAATAATGTCAATACAGTTTTTCCCAATTTTGAAAATTCCGTTGCCTTAAGCTTGTTTGCGCATCGGCACTATTATTGCGATGCGGTCTTTTACATAATCTCCATATTTATATTCTTTTAATGTTGGAATGATTTTAACAAGAAATTCGGCAATGTGCGGCTTTGCTGTAATGATTTCCTTTGCCGCATCTTCTAAACGCATTTGTTTACCCAAGAAAAGATATGGCTGACATACTTCATTACCTTTTCCTTCGAAAGCGTGGTCGAAATCATAAATCGGAGAAAGACCAAGAACGTGGAATTTATCATCATAGCATGAATACATAATTCCCCAATTTCTTGCGTGACGATCTGTATTTCCGACCAAATAATCTGCCAAAACCATTGTTTCGAGCCAATTTTTCCATCGAGTTTGCAAATCTATACCGAAATTCTCGCCATGATTCATTCGGTAAATTGAATAATAATCAGCTTTTACAAGATGAATATCTTCTGTTGTGAAGCATTTGCATACAGAAACTTCTTTATCCTGGAACTGTTCCAGGTTGTAAGAAGTGATAATATTTCCAAAAATACGTCCAAGAATACAAGAAGCCTCATATTCTTTTCTTACAGAATCATTCCCGTTATCAGCTTTCAGCAGATAGAAATCATTTCTTTCCCTCCTCCACGCTTTTGCTGCAGTGCCATCCGTATAGAAATCCGGAGTAACTGTTTCTTTACTAACAGTAAAGCCTTTACCGACTAAAGGTAATTCAAAAACGGATCCATTTAGGCTGTTTTGATATAAATTTACATCTTCCCATTTAATTGATTCGTTTTCTTTTCTTACCCAAAAACCATCGTTTATGGACAAACATCTTGTAGCAATTCCAATTTTTGCACGTTCTCGCAAAGATGATGCATTATCAAATCCATAAAAAGCCAATAGCTCTTTTGCATATTTTCTATCCATGTGTACAATACGTTCCGCTGCCCAGGTAAAGAAATTAACAAGATTATTTGCTCGGTCATCTATATCGTCACTTTGTTCTACGTAGATATCCATAGGAATAAGATTTGAATTCATAATTTCAACTTTACCGCCGTCGTCTATCGTAAAAGCTACCTGGTTTTTATAACATATTTCATAAATCATATCGCTTTCTCCTCTAACGAAGATAATCTTCTTCGTTTTCAGCTTCTTGATTTATCATGACTTCTTTTTCTTCCGGCAATACGAAGAAATCATTGTATAATCGCTCCTGGCGAGACCAGATGCTTTCTATACGGTCTCGAATCTTACTTCCATAAAAAGATTCGATTTCGTCAAAAGCATATTCATAGTTCGCAGAGACTAGTTGTAGCTGAGGACCGTATAATGCTTGACAGGCTTTCATCTGTTTATCAAACTTTTTTGTAAACGGCTTTGCTTCTACGTTTACAATGTCGGATACTCTTTTGTATTCTGTAATGTCTGATAAGAATCCGGCCCCATTATCAAAAATAGGGCAAAAATCATATCCTAATCCGGTCTGAGACTTTAAAACAGCAATGTTATTAAAGTGCCTATCCTCATTCAACACCAGGGCATCAAACTCTAAAAGAGCAGTTAGATATTGTCCAAATCCATTTAATTTGGTGATTTCCTCTACCTTGTTTACAACGATCTCAATTCTTTCTTCAATACTGCGGCCTCTTGTTAGCTTTTCAATGGTCTTTCCGGTACTATGAAGAATTAAATCATGTAAGGTGATAAGCTTCATTCCATCATGATTTGCGAATAGATCACAAGAAGAACAACCGGTAATTGGTTTGTCCTGATATGACATTTTGCAGATATTGTAAGATACAAAGTTTGTAAGATTACTGTGTTTTAAGATTTCAGAGCATAAATACTCCGCAGCACCTTCATATCCAAAGTAGTCCATTTTATACCATTTCCCATCGATTGCGAATTTTGGCTGATTTCCCTTGGATGCAATTTTTAAATTATCCGATACGGCCTGATTATTATAAAATTCAATCATTCTTCCACCAGTAATAAAGCATTTCTATCTTCTGCCATACGTCCGCCGGTCTTTTTTACAATCGAAAGCGGATCATACCAATCCACTCCAATTGTTTTCAAGTAAGTCTTGATATCTCCACGGGATCTTGGGACACATCTGGATTCCAAAAAACGATTCCAGTCATCAAATGATGGATGTTCGTTAATTCCAAATGCACGATCAATTGCATCGTCTGTATGATTTACGATAGAAATCTTTTTTTGTACATAGTCTGCAGTAATTTCTGTAATTACTGCATTTGTTGCTTCGTTTACATAGATAAATTTCATAGATTACCTTTCTTATAACCGGGATAGATTTCTTTATGCTTTCTTAGTATCCTTCTTATCGCCAATATAGGCTCTTAATGCCTGCTCAATAACCGTTGTCTTCTTCAGACCTGTAACATCACAGTATTCTTCCAACATGTCAAACACGTTCTTATCTAAACGCACTCCTACATTTCTCCACTCTTTTACCTTTGGTCTTGCCATAAGTTATCTCTCCTCAAAGTCATAATCATCAAAAATATGCTCTGTCCTTTTTTCCCAAAGCTCTTTTGCCTTAGAAATTTTGATATTTTTTGTAGATGTAGTTGTATCAAATTGTTTTAAACCAGATGGAACTACCATGTAAATCCGCCTCCTTTTGAATAAAGGAGAACCTGCTGACCAATATCAGAAAATTCCACTGTAAAGAAATATTCTTTATGAGCCTCTCTCACTTCATAAAGATAATCATCTAATGCATCTAAACGAGAAAGATTCTCCCTTTCAATTCCTTCACAAAGAAAAGAAATTGTAGGACGAAATCCATCTTTTGGCGCATCGGTCCATACAGATGTAATATCTTCTTTTGCGAGAGAGACTGCGTGTTTTACAATATCTATAATCTCATCAGGAATTACTACTTCATAAACAGACTTAACCTTCATATATGCTCCTTGTATATATATTAGAGGCTCACTTTATCTTGTGTACATTATAACATAACCCCCTATATTTTGTCGAGCATTTACAAGCATTTATTGTCTTTCACGTTCTTCTTCAAAGAATCTTGCAGAAGCTTCTTTTACACGATCGATGCTCTCATAGTCATCGATAACCTTATCATCATGTCTTTCTTCGTAATCTTCATCATCGTCTTCTTCTCTTTCAAAGTCTTCCATGTTGAAGCGATTAGCAGTTCGAAGAGTGCCGGCATTTGAACCATAATTTCTTCCAAGAGTAGTATCTGCAAAATCCGTAAAGGACTCATCATCCAATGCATAAAACAGCTTCGGGAATGCCTCGCGTAATCTCATCCTTTAACCGCTCTTCCACAATTTGATTACTTACATCTTCATCGATATTTGGGAAGATTCGCTTCCAAATCGTACAGTTTTTCACCTACTCGAAAAGAGGTCCTTCCAAGAATTTTCATAGCATCGATTGTTGCTCTTGAAATATGAAGTTCGTCCTGATTTTCTACACGTGCTTGACTCATATATATAACCAGGATATTATTTATTATTTCTTTACAGAATACAAAAAAGAGAGCATATCTTATGCTCTCTTACTGATTCTTCTTTTTTGTTTTAGTCTCTTTCCTTTGCTTCCCGCAATGCTTCTGTATTATTCTTTACCTTCTTTGTAATTTCCTTTACATATTCTTCGTATTTGCCCTTAATATATCTTTCTTTTGTAATATCTTTTCTTACTAACCGATCTCTTAACGGTTTCCAAGCTCTTTCGTATTCTTTTTTTCCGTATTTTTCTATCATGCGGCTTTCCCATTCGTCTGCTTCATGAAAGAAGTATCCATATTCTTCCGGATTACAAATATTTAAGAGTTTACCTACGAGAATGTAAAGTGGAACGTATCTTGCATATAAGGATGCGCATGGGAGACATAAATGCTCGCAAGTGTCTTCCTCTCCATATTTTTCATGCAAATAGAAAAATGCGATTGCTTGATTTTCCAGTTTATCCATAGCCCCAAGGAATCCATATGCTGCCACATACAAATCATCCCAGGTAAATTCACACCCTTCCAGATTTCCCATTGCAATAAAATCATCTCTTGTTTTGCCGGAAAACTGTAATAAAGCCATTGCCTCCGGGAATCTCATAGTATAGATATTAGTAAAGTTATCCGTAAAAACACTTTTCGCATAGGATAGCCAGTCTTTTTGAGCTAATGAAGTTCTTTCATTGATCTCATCTCGATATTTTTCTTCTGTTTTTTCAAAATAAGCAGTTTTCTTATCGAAATCAATCAATCGTTGCAGATCAGATACTATTTCTTGTTGTTTTTTTGGTTTTTTCTTAAAAAGGCTCATAAATATTTTTCTTCCTACATAAAATAATGGATACAAGTGATATCCTCGTATCCATTATTATCATATTCTTTCATTTGATACAAATTTAGGATTATAAGATTGTATGCATCAATCTATTTTCACATTCATTATGCAAACAAGAATTTGAATTTATTGCTTCTTCTGATGTGCAATCCGTCAAATAATACTTTTTCCCCGTCGTATTAAAACCATCTATAATCTCAAGCACACTATAAATCGCTTCATATGTTGAGTCTATAACCAAATCATCCACATTATTATATTTATCCCTATTACAACGAAGAATATTAATTAATCTATCCTGAGCAACTCTTACTTCCTCAAAAAAGGAATCTCTGCTATTCATATCATTTCCTCCTCGTAATATATGTTTTGTTACTAAGTTTTTACATTTATACAACTCCATCAATCGGTTTGGTTATGCTCATGATATTATTGACCTTGAGTCAATCAGGCAATAGTTCTTTTTCTCCTTGTTGAGCCTTAATGGTTACTTCATAGATAGTCAGTTCCCCTGGCACGGAAGTTAACTTCAAACCCACTAGCTGTTTGTTAGAGTTCATGGTTTCCCATTGGCAGTTGGGTCGCAACAAATCATCTCTAACTGAATTCTTTTATGCGAGGTTGTTGATGCTCCGCGATCATGGGCATTACCAAACCGATTGATTCACCAATACACTGAA
>FPAN01000010.1 GCA_900116395.1 Lachnospiraceae bacterium XBD2001
GTATTAGCAGTCGTTTCCAACTGTTATCCCCCGGTATAGGGCAGGTTTCCCACGCGTTACTCACCCGTCCGCCACTCAGTCACAAAGTCGTCACCCCGAAGGGATCGTAACAAAGTGCTTCGTTCGACTTGCATGTGTTAGGCACGCCGCCAGCGTTCATCCTGAGCCAGGATCAAACTCTCATGTTAAAAAGTTGATTCTTTAGGATAAAGCTTGGCTTTTCCTTTTTACTGCTTTAGGTTGCGTTTTTTGAAAAATCGCTAAAATAAAATTCATTAGAATCTTTCAAGGTTGTTTCACTGTTCAGTTATCAAGGTTATATTTGTAAATTGTTCTTGATTTGTTTTCAGCTCTGTGCTGTGTTCCCTCGCGAACAATGAGTATATTATCACCTAGCAACCCCAGTGTCAACACAAAAACAAGGATTTTTTTAAAGTTGTAAAACGGCCAAAAAAGCCCATTATTGTCCGAATTGTTCACACGACTCGTTTTATTCCTCAGACGTAGAAAAAAGCCCGTATTCACGGGCTTTTCTTAGAGTTCGATTGCATCTGTAATAATTTGGCACAAGGCTTCTAATCCGGTTTGATCCTCCGGACGGAACCTTCCGGTCACAGGACTGTCGATGTCCAGGACGCCAAAAATTTTATTATTTTTATAAAGCGGAATCACAATTTCTGAGTTGGAAGCCGCATCACAGGCAATATGTCCCGGGAACTGATGCACATCTTCGATTCGTTGTGTCGTACCGGTGGCTACCGCTGTTCCGCACACACCTTTTCCAATCTGAATGCGAATGCAGGCCGTCTTTCCCTGGAACGGTCCCAGGACCAACTCTTCCCCGCCGTCTTTTTTCTCCCGCATTAAATAGAATCCGGCCCAGTTAATGGTCGGCACTTCCTCTGCAATCAATGCAGAGATATTAGATAACAGCGGCACGAAGTAAGGCTCTGCATCGCAGAATCCCTTCGCCTGCTGTACAAGCAAATCATAATCCGTCTTTGGAATGCGGGTATAGAAGCATTCCTCATCCATGTGATGCACGTAGGCACCGCAGTTCTTCTGTACCTGTAAAGAGGCCGGGTTATCCCGATGTACAGACAGATAGAACTCTGCTTCATCGATGCGATCACGCCACAAGTCCAAGAGTAACTGCAATCCACGGCTTCCGTAACCCTTGCCGCGCTCGCTTCTTCGAATCATATATCCGATATGTCCATGATACTGTCTCAAAAAATCATTCAGCACATGGCGCATGCGAAACAGACCTACAATACGGTCATCGTCCCAAAGCAAGTATTCCGTGCATGGCACGAAGCCCTCCGGAAGCTGTTCTCCCTTAGCATTGGCTATCATCATCGGAACGATTTCATTGGAAAACTCCTCAAAGGATGCACCCACATGGGAATAGGTAAACCCATTCTCATCCTCCAACAGTTCCGAAAAGAACGCATACTCCTGCTCTAAATCCTCTGTGTTCACTTCTTTTAGTAATAACATGTTTCCCTCCAAGTCCTTAAATCAAGTCCACTGCTTCCTGTATATTGTCTACGCCAACTAGCTTCATGCCCTTCGGTACATCAATTCCTTTCAATGAGACCTTCGGCAAAATACAAGTGGTAAAGCCTAACTTATCCGCTTCCTTAATACGCTGTTCCACCATCGGTACCGCACGGACCTCGCCGCTTAGTCCTACTTCGCCGAAGCAAATGGTGGACTCATCGATGGGCTTCTCCTTGAAACTGGATACCAACGCCAGAACCATACCCAAATCAATGGCCGGCTCGTTCATGCGAATACCGCCGGCAATATTTACATAGGCGTCATAGTCATTCATATGAAGACCGATACGCTTCTCCAGCACTGCCATCAACAGATTCACACGGTTATAATCCGTTCCGACTGCGGTTCTTCGAGGCATTCCAAAATTGCTGCGGCAAACAAGCGCCTGAATTTCGATTAAAATCGGACGTGTTCCTTCTATAGAACATGCAACAATGGATCCGCTGGAATTCTGTGGGCGTCCGGCAAGCATATACTCCGACGGATTCTCCACTTCCACCAAGCCTTCCTGACGCATCTCGAATACACCGATTTCATTGGTGGATCCAAAACGGTTCTTCTGGCCACGGAGAATACGATAGGTTGCATGTCGGTCTCCCTCAAAGTAAAGTACCGTATCTACCATATGCTCTAAGACTCTTGGTCCTGCCACATTCCCATCCTTCGTAACATGCCCCACAACAAAAATGGTGATATTCAAGGTCTTCGCTAACTTCATCAAAACGCCGGTGGACTCCCGCACCTGGGATACACTTCCCGGCGCACTTCCCACTTCTTCGTTGTACATGGTCTGGATGGAATCAATCACAACAATCTGCGGCTTCGCCTTCTCTATTACTCCACGAATCAAATCCAGATTGGTCTCACTAAGTACCGTAAGAGACTCGGAAAACTGTCCCATACGATTTGCACGCATTTTAATCTGCTGGGCGCTCTCCTCTCCGGATACATAGAGTACGGGAATCTGATCCGCGCTTAAATTCCTGCAAATCTGCAAGAGTAACGTGGATTTACCGATTCCGGGATCCCCACCCACTAAGAGCATAGAGCCCGGAACGATGCCGCCGCCTAACACACGGTCCATCTCCGGCATATGGGTAGAGATGCGAATCTCGTCCGACAACTCAATCTGTGAGAAGGTGCGAGGGGTCACTTCCGCAACGTCTTTTCTGGTTTTTAGTGCTTTCTTATCTACAACTTCTTCTACAAAAGTATTCCACTCTTTACATGCCGGACACTGTCCTGCCCACTTGGAGGACTCATATCCACAGTTCTGACAGAAGAATACGCTTGTCTTTGCTTTTGCCATATGATCTCCTAAAAAAGCCCTGCCATAGTGGCAGGGCCTTCTTCGTGCTTATGCTTTCTTAACAACTACAGGAATACTGCTTCCTTCTTCTAGTTCTACGCTCAAGCTTAATTTGCCGCCTAAATTCGTTTTCATCTTGCCGGCGTCATTCTGGTTCACAGAAATGTCGTACTCAGTCTCAGGCTCTAATTCTAATGTAATGTTAGCATCCTCGCTGCCTTCCACCGTAAATGATACCTGATTCTCGGTAACGTTCAAATGCTCTACGGATGTTCCCGGAACCGATTCATATACGAACATTCCGTTCCGCTCTAACTTGGTAATCTCCTTGAACGTCTTAACCTTGTAAACATCTCCGTCGTGCTTAAAATCCTCCAACTTAGACTTCTCAGCCTTGGTGTAATCCCCAAAACTAATCGTTCCATCTGATTCTGAACGAATCAATTCACTAACTACAGCCATTGTGCTCCTCCTGCGCAATTCCTAGAATTTATGTTATGTAAATTATATAATACCGCCTTCAAAAATTCCACCAAACACGACGGATTTAAGAAATATTTAAGATTTCTTACTGCGCTTGGTTACAGATGTTTTCTTCACTGTTGTTTTCTTCGAAGCAGACTTCTTGGCAGCTGTTTTCTTTGCTGTTGCTTTCTTCGCAGGCGCCTTCGGCTTGTCAACTTCGAAAACGATATGATCATTCTTCACCGTTGCGGTTACCGTATCACCGGATGCAATGTGGTGAGATAAAATCTCCTCGGACAAAACATCTTCCAAGTCCGTCTGAATCTTACGACGTAACGGTCTTGCACCAAACTTTGGATCATATGCCTTATCAACGATGTACTTCTTCACGCTATCACGAAGCTTCAGGTGAATATTCATCTGGCTCTCACAACGATCGATCAAAGACTTGGTCATGATGGAGACAATTTGCTTCATATCATCCTTATTCAATGCACGGAATACAATGGTCTCATCAATTCGATTCAAAAACTCCGGCTTGAAAATATGCTGCAGTTCTTCCATGACGCGGGAACGCATACGCTCGTGGTCTGCCTTCTCGTTCTGTTCCGGTTCGAATCCAAGCTTCTTCGGCTCCATAATCTCTCTAGCTCCGGCATTGGATGTCATAATGATAATGGTATTCTTGAAATCGACCTTGCGTCCCTGAGCATCGGTAATATGTCCGTCATCCAACACCTGCAGCAATATGTTAAATACGTCTGCATGTGCCTTCTCAATCTCATCAAACAGAATAACAGAATACGGATTCCGGCGCACCTTCTCGCTCAGCTGTCCACCCTCTTCGTATCCAACGTATCCAGGAGGGGATCCAATCATCTTAGAGACACTGTGCTTCTCCATATACTCCGTCATATCGACACGAATCATGTTCTCTTCATTACCGAAAACAGCCTCTGCCAATGCCTTGGAAATCTCGGTCTTACCAACACCGGTAGGTCCCAAAAACAGGAAAGAACCAATTGGTCTACCCGGCTCTTTCAGGCCGACACGGCCTCTGCGAACCGCCTTGGAAACAGCATTCACAGCTTCTTCCTGTCCGATGACGCGCTTATGCAGTGTCTTCTCCAAATTCCGAAGCTTGGTAGCCTCCGACTCATTCAACTTGGATACCGGAATCTTGGTCCAAAGGGATACCACATCCGCCACATCCTCTTCCGACAGTACCAGATGCTTCCTAGCTTTTGCACGTTCATACTTCTTCCGCATCTTCTGGATGTCAGAAGCTAAGGCCTCTCGCTGTTTCTTCACGCGGGATGCCTCTGCCAAATCCTGGTTACGGATGGCATTTTCCAACTGTTCATCCAATCCATGGAATTCATTCTCTAAACGATAAATCTCTTCCGGTGCCTTCACAGACATTAAACGAAGTCTTGCTGCCGCTTCGTCCATTAAGTCAATGGCCTTGTCCGGTAAGAAACGATCTGCAATATAACGCTCGGACAATTCAACGCATGCATCCACTGCAGCATCGGAAATGGTGACACCATGATGCTCTTCATACTGAGCCTTAATTCCCTGGAGGATAGACTTCGTCTCTGCAATGGTAGGCTCCTCTACCAATACCGGCTGGAAACGACGCTCCAATGCAGCATCCTTCTCGATGTACTTGCGATACTCATTCACCGTAGTCGCACCGATAATCTGGATGTCACCACGAGCCATGGCCGGCTTTAAAATGTTAGCTGCATCAATGGCTCCCTCTGCGCCACCGGCACCAATCAAGGTATGAATCTCATCGATGAACAAAAGAATATTGCCTGCAGCGGTAACTTCGGCAATTACATTCTTGATACGCTCTTCAAACTCACCACGATACTTCGAGCCTGCTACCATACCGGAAAGGTCTAAGGTTAATACCTTCTTGCCCTTCACGGAATCCGGTACCACGCCGGTTTGAATGCGCTGAGACAAGCCCTCTACGATGGCTGTTTTACCAACGCCGGGCTCACCGATCAAACATGGATTATTCTTACCGCGTCGACTCAGAATCTGAATCACACGCTGAATTTCCTCTTCTCTACCAACAATCGGATCCAAACGACCTTCTGCCGCAAGGGCCGTTAAATCTCTGGAATACTGATTCAAAAACGGAGTCTCTGACGCATTCCCACGGTTCCCCTTCCGGTTCCGCTGCATCATCTCTTCCCGATAGTATTCTCCCTGCTTGCCCATGGCTGTCACAATCTCGGTATAGAGCTTCTGTAAGTTCACATCCATAGAGGTCAAAAGTCGTGATGCAGCACAATCACTCAATCGAAGCAGCGCTAATAACAGATGCTCCGTACCAGCCTCCGTGGAGCGGCTGAATCCCGCCTCTTTCTCTGCCTGTTCCAATGCCTGTCGATACTTCGGCGTCTCCCCATCTCGATCCAGAAGAGACACTCCACCGGCCGGAGCAATCAAATCCGCAACCAGCTTCATTACATGATCCTCGTCCACGCCTTCATTCTCCAACACCTTGGCAGCAACAGAATTGCGTACCTTGAGTAAGCCAAGCAACAAATGCTCGGTACCGATGTAATTGTGTTTCAGACGCTTAGAAATGCGCTTCGCCTGTTCTAATGCCTTCTTCAAATCATTGGTATAATTCATATGTCGTCATCCTTCACTGTCTTTGATTTTGATTATAAATCGTTGAAATCTATAATATGTAAATCATCTTCGTCCTTCTTGGACGGCTTGGTGACTTGCTTCACGATTGCATCCGACAAATCAATATGCTCCGTCTTGCGAACGGTCTCTTCTAATGCAGCGGACAAATCAACGGAAGTATCCTCTTCATCCTTCTTCGCAATATCCTCTTTGCCGGCAACTACCGTACGAACCTTCGGTTGTGGAGCGGTCTCTCTAGGACTCTCTTTGGAAGTCTCCTTGGAGTTCTCAATGGCATCTCTTCTAGCCTGTGCCTCTCCGTATTCTTCAAAGAAATCATCCTCTTCGTCATCGAATTCGTCATCACGCATCTTCATGCGAATATTGATGAATACAATCAATCCAATCAATACAACAAAAGCAATAATTACCAACAACTTCCGGTTCTTGTACAAACGTTGTGCACGTTCCTTGAGGGATTCTCCCTGCTCGGTCTCTTCCACTGCCCCGTCATCACCGGAAGCAACTTCACCTTCTCCGGAAGATATAGAGGTAAACAATGTGGTATCTGCACGCTGTAATGTATGGTTGGCATTGTCATAGCTGTACCATCCGCCATTGCCGTCTTCCGTCATACCGTAAAAATAGTAAAAATCACTGTCGGTATTCTGCAAACGATATGCAGGAACGTTGGTGCCGTCTTCCAACACCAATGTGGTCTCCATAAGTGCAGAAGAAATCAAACTATCCGGTGTACCAACGGTAATCGGTCCGACTGCACCTCCGGAAACAGATACCGCATCACCGCTAACCTCTGTGGTCTCTTCCGTTGTCTGCTCCTGTGGCTGCTCTTCCTGTGTATCCTCTGCAGGAGTTGCTTCCTGCGTGCTGTTGCCGGATCCGGTAACGGTTACCTGGGCACTACTACCGGTCAACACCTCGGAAGATACGATGACATTGGCCTTGCCTTCTGCAGCACCGGAAAACTTAATGGTTGCTTCCTTGCCGGTAAAAGTGATGGAATTACCGGATGCGGAATAAGAATCATTGGAACAGCTAACGAATCCAAGGATAGAATCCGTATACAACACCTTAATCGGTGCACTGTCCGATGCCTTAATTGTAATGCTGATATTGTCCCCGACTCCAATCGGATCGTTGGTGGACAAATAAATAGTTGTGGTTCCTTCCGCGAAAACAGTTCCTGTATTTGCAAAAATCATCACAGCCAACAATAAAAATCCCATTGCCAGCTTCGTAAATTTTTTCATAATAATCTCCTTCGTTCCCTACCCAAATATCAGGTCATTCTATGCTTTAAATTATAGGAAACTATGATTTTCGCGTCAACAGTTTCTGCAGAGCAAAATCCCCCATGAAAAACCGCTGGATATGGATAAAATCGATACAAAAGACGCTCTGTCGAAACTACGAATATCCACTCCCGTGAATAAAAAAAGTAGGAAAATTACAGTAAGGGATCCGGCAATTGCCACGACTCCACAAGCTATAATTTTCCCACGATCTAATCCCTGATGATTTGTGTTCATATTCATTGCCTCCTCTGTTTTGATGAGTTTATCTTAGCAATGAATATGTCCAATTAAAGGGACTTAAATATAAAATCTTCGTTTTAACTCACTACGGGCTGCGCCGCCTCCCACAATCAATGTTCCAAGGAACAAAACCACGGAAGATAAGAACGCAATCTCCGACAACAACGGATGGGTCACCAGTCCAATGTGAATGAACAAGAGCGGTATACATCCGAAGAAAATCGAAAAAATCTGCAATATCATGTAACTCTGCCAGTTCCGATGATTGATAATCATCAAAAGAATCAAAGCCAGATTGATTACAAATAAGGACGCCGGCAAAATATAATTGAGCGACCAGCCATATCCGCCGGAACAATAATCAATGACTACGTTCAGCAACATAGCGCCGATAATCACACCGAAGGTCCGGCGCAAATATCCGGCATAAGGATGGGTCAGCAAACGGGCACAGGACAACACATACAGATAGGATGCACTGGCTACAACCGACCACCAATAGCGGTGTCCCAACTGATAATTCACGAATACCATCACAATGGTACCGATCACCCAACTCGCCAACAGAATACGCAGAATCAAATTCCAGGCACGTTCTTTTTTCAGGATATTGGGATATTCATTAATGTGGATGTCATTCTCTACCCCATCGGACTCCAATACCCCCTTGCACAGCGGGCATACCTCTGTCCGGTCGTATACAATCACACCACAACGATTACACTTATTCATAGAAAACTCCATTCGTTTCAATTCGCACTTCCACACCGTCCGACGCAATCTGAGAGAAAACACGTCTCTGAATATCGGTATCCTCAAAAGCGGAAGCAAAGCTGTAGGTTAAGGTGCCGTTATAAGATGCAATGGTTCCCTTAATCTCCTGCCCTTTGGAAAAGGCAATGAAGCAATGAAAGCCTTCAATGTACGGCTGATATGCCTCTGCCACCGAAATGTTACCGATGTTGGTAATGGTCGTGGTATTGGCAAGGGCAGAGCGATTATAAACAATCTTCATTGCAATGTTCTTCAGCACCAGAGGCACTGCACGCGCAATCAAATACTGCTTGTTGGAAACATTGTAAGAAAAAATATTCTCTAAATTCTCTTTGGTGATCTGTTCCCGCAGGCTCTTCTTGGTAATCTCTACAATCTCTTGGAATGTATAGTTCTCCTTCTTCGGAACGAACTCCGCAGAAACCATAACGAAGAAATTCTTCGTGGTATTGGATTCAAAATACGGGCGCAAATTCACCGGAACCGCAACGCGCACCGGACGATCTGCCTTCACCTTGCTGGGGAAGGTCTGGTAGGTTGCGTAAATAAAGGTCGCTACCAAATACTCATTGATGCTGGCCTGATAGGTTCCCTTCGCCACTTTTTTGAGCTGGTCCACAGGTAAATACCCATGAATCACACCAAATCCGTGGTACGGTAACCGTTCTCCTTCTACCAAAAAGGCGCGCTTGGTCTTATAAACACTCTTGGAAGCCTTCTTGTAATTCCGTTCAAAACTATCTTCTCGGTTCAAAGAAGTCTCAGAAGACAGACCATCGCCCAACTGCTCTCGAAGCTCGGGATGTGCCAGTCGCAGGTACTGATAGGTAATCTCACGCATCAGGGACATTCCACCGGTTCCGTCCGCAAGTACATGGAATACTTCCAAATTAATACGCTTATGATAATAGGTCACCCGGAACATGTAGCTATTGTTCTTGTTCCCATGAATCAAGCGACATGGATATCGATGCTCTTCCTTCACCTTCGGAGAAGCTTTGCCGTTCTCTTCCATGTAGTACCAGAAAAAACCACTCCGCAAACGAAGATTAAATCCCGGCATCTTGGGAATCACCATATCCACCGCCTCTTGGAGCAGTTCCTTCTGAATCTCTTCCTTCAGAACCACACTGATTCGATAGGTATTCGTCATTGCTTCACCGGCAATGACAGGAAAAATATTCGCTGTATTATCCAGTTTTTCCCACTTCTTATCACGCTTCGCCATAGATTCACCTCACACGTCCTATTTTCAAACATTACGACGCTTTCGTCAATAGAAAAAAGGGCCCAGGCGAAACCGCCAAGGCCCTTGAAAGCACAAAATCTTACAAGAAGATGTATTTGCAAACAAAGAGTACAGCCAATACATACATCAGTGGTGTAATCTTCTTCTTGTCGGTAGAAACAAGATTGCAAACAACATTGATTACAACGTAAGAAACAACACCAACTGCAATACCTTCAGCAATGCTGTACATCAAAGGCATGCAAAGAATGGTAAGGTATGCAGGAACAGCCTCACGGAAGTCCTCAAACTCAATCTTAACAACGATGGATAACATTAAGAATCCAACGAAGATTAGTGCAGGAGCGGTTGCAAATCCAGGGATTGCAGTAAATACCGGTGCAAAGAAGATTGCGATTAAGAATAACAAACCGGTTACAACGGAAGTAAGTCCGGTACGTCCGCCGGCACCAACACCTGCAGAACTCTCTACGAATGTAGTTGTAGTAGATGTACCAAGTACAGCACCTACGGAAGTAGCAATTGCATCAGCAAGTAATGCCTGCTTCACGCGTGGAAGCTTCTCTTCCTTATCAAGGAATCCGGCCTTGGTGGAGACACCGATCAAGGTTCCGATGGTATCAAACATATCAACAAATAAGAAAGAGAAAATAACTACGATAAAGTTCAAAACTCCGACGTTGGAGAAATCAGCCTGGAAGCACTGTCCAAAGGTCTCACCCAACTTGGAGAAATCAGTAAGTGCAAAAGAAGGATACAAAGAATAGAATCCGTTCTCAGCATCTACAACGTAAACACCGCAAGCCTGCATAATCATACCAAGAACCCATGTAGCTATAATACCGATTAAGATTGCGCCCATAACGCCCTTGTAGTAAAGAACAGCGGTAATGAATAAGCCTACCAAAGCAAGCACTGCGCAGATACCAAGTGTATGCCAGTTCTCACGGAAATTAACATAAGAAATAATGGTAGAACTGTTCGGAACAACCAAGTGTGCACCCTGTAATCCGATGAATGCAACGAATAAACCGATACCTGCACTCACGCCCTTCTTCAAGGTACTAGGAATTGCATTGAAGATAGCCTCACGCACATTGGTCAAAGACAATACGATGAAAATCAAACCTTCAATAAATACGGCCATCAAAGCCACACGCCAATCGTAACCCATGTTCAGGCATACAGTGAAAGCAAGGTATGCATTCAATCCCATACCAGGTGCCAAAGCAAATGGATAATTCGCCATGAATGCCATGCACAGGGTTCCGATGCAGGATGCAAGACAAGTTGCGATCAAAACTGCCGTAGAATCCATACCGGATGCGGACAAAATACTTGGGTTAACTGCCAGGATGTACGCCATTGTCATGAATGTGGTAAATCCGGCCAACACCTCCGTTCTAATAGTGGTGTTGTTTTCCTTCAGTTTGAAAAGATTTTCTAACATTTTAACTCCTCCTCTAATGTTTTTTTGAAAATCTCGCTTGTGGGCATTTGCCCAAAACAACGACTTGATTATAAGTGAAGAGACCCTTGATTTCAATGGTTTTATTTGGCTTTTTTTATTGAAATGCAGGTAGTCAAAATGCTATAATTTTTTCGGTTTTTTTAACAGAGTGAAAGGAGTCCTAACATTGAAGAAAATCGGATTTGATAACGACAAATATCTTAAGATGCAATCAGAACATATCAAGGAGCGAATTTCCCAGTTCGGCGATAAGTTGTACTTAGAATTCGGAGGCAAACTTTTTGATGATTATCACGCTTCCCGTGTATTACCGGGATTTCATCCGGACAGCAAGATGAAAATGCTTCTTCAATTAAAGGACCAAGCAGAAATCGTTATTGTTATCAGTGCCGGTGCGATCGCTTCCAACAAGATCCGCGGCGACTTAGGCATCACCTATGATCAGGACGTATTACGTCTGATGGATGTCTTCCACAACCTAGGTTTGTATGTAGGCAGCGTTGCAATTACCCAGTACACCGGTGAGGAAGCTGCGGACCGTTTCCGCGAGAAGCTCTCCAACCTTGGCATTAAGTCCTATATTCTTCGTCGTATCGAGGATTATCCGGGTAATGTGGAGCACATTGTAAGTGATGACGGCTTCGGCAAGAACGATTATATTGAGACCTCCCGTCCATTGGTAGTCATTACTGCTCCGGGACCGGGAAGCGGCAAGATGGCAACCTGTCTCTCCCAGCTCTATCATGAGAACAAGCGCGGCATTCATGCCGGATATGCCAAGTTCGAAACCTTCCCTATCTGGAATCTCCCGCTGAAGCATCCGGTAAACGTTGCTTACGAAGCTGCAACCGCAGACTTAAACGACGTGAACATGATTGATCCGTTCCACTTGGAAGCTTACGGACAGACCACGGTCAACTACAACCGTGATATTGAGATTTTCCCGGTATTGAAGGCAATGTTTGAGCACATCTATGGTGAGTGCCCATACCAGTCTCCTACCGACATGGGTGTAAATATGGCCGGCAATTGTATCTGTGATGACGAAGCTTGCCAGGAAGCTGCCAAGCAGGAAATCATCCGCCGTTACTACACCGAAGCATGCAACATCAAGAAAGGTACCGGAACCAAGGAAGCATTCTACAAGTTAGAGCTTCTGATGAAGCAGGTGAAGGTTGAGCCGAGTGACCGTGACGTAGTTCGTTATGCCTTAGTAAAAGAAGGCACCACCAACAGCCCGGCAGCTGCCATTGAATTATCCGCAGATCATGTTGCAACCGGTAAGACGACAGACCTTTTAAGCGCTCCGGCAGCTGTTCTTCTGAATGCATTGAAGGAATTGGCAGGTCTTGATCACAAGTTGCATTTGATTTCTCCGGAAGCGCTAGAGCCAATCACGCAGCTTCGTAACGTCAACCTTGGTATTGCAGATTCCAGATTACATTGCAACGAAGTATTGATTGCCCTCTCCATTTCCAGTGCAACCGACGAGAATGCGAAGAAGGCGTTAGAACAGCTTCCAAACCTTGCCGGATTGGAAATGCACTCTACCGTAATGTTGACCGCATCCGATGAAGATATCTTGCGTCGTTTGCATATGAACATTACCTGCGAGCCTAGAACCGAATATCACAAATAAAAAACTCCCTGCAGAGCACTCGCTTCTGCAGGGAATTTCTTTTTTCATGTTATACGTTTTCGAATTTCTGAGTTTTTTCGTTCAGCTGTTTCGTAACATCATCGTTCTGATCCATGGCTTCATTGATTCCCTGAATCTCACCCACAATCTCCGTAGCCGCTGAAGCAGACATACTAATCGCATTCGAGCTCTCCTGTACCGAATTGGAAATAGAGGAAATCTGAGCAGACATCTCATCCATAACCATATTCAGATTATTGGCCTTGCTGGAGAATGCACCTAACATCTCTTCAATCAAGTCCGCTGTCTCCTCATACTTAGATCCGGTATCCACAAACGCATCATAATCTGCCAATACATTGTTATTAATGAAGTCGATGACCTGAATTGCATTATCGGACAGCTCCTTCACGGCGGTAGTAACACGTGTAGAGATTTCTTGAATATTACCTGCAGTATCTCTGGAGTTCGCTGCTAAGGTACTAATCTCATCAGCAACAACCGCAAAACCTCGTCCGGCTTCTCCGGCGCGGGCTGCTTCGATAGAAGCATTCAATGCCAACAGATTTGTCTGACTGGCAATATCCAAAATGTCATTGGTCAAATCGCTAATCTGGTTAACCTGCTCGGATTCTTTTACCGATACCTCAAGAACTCTGGCAAGTTCTTCCATCTTCGCACCGGTACTCTCCTTCTTGCTGTTTGCCTCTTTCTTAATGGAATCTGCTGCAATCTTAATCTCATTGGCCTTAACGGTTCCGGACTTCACTTCCTCATCAATCTCATTGGTAGCTTCCCGAACAGTTGATAACTGATCGGTTAATTCACCGGTTGTTGTTGCAACATTTTCCATGGATGCCGCCAATTCTTCCATGGCTGCCGATGTATTCGTCACATTGTCAGATGCGCTCTTAATACGAACAATCATATTATCCGAAGATGTACTAAGTACGGATGCACCATCCTTGACGTCCTTAATCACATCCTGCAGTGTTGCAAGGAACTGGTTAATACAATCTGCAATAATTGCAAGTTCCGTCTTGGTCTTCGTCTGAATACGAGCAGTTAAATCACCCTTGCCCTTATTGATATTTGTGATAATACTTTCCAACTCATTGGAAATACCAAGGATGGTCTTATTGATTCTGACAAAAGACAGAACGAAGCTACATACAATCAAAACCACTACGATTCCCATCACTACATATCCCTTCACGGATACGGATGAAATATAGCCATCAAGATATGCGCTAAAACCATCACTTAAAGATGTGATACCCTCATTGATGGATGCCAATGCCTCCTTGGAAGCGACAAAGCTTGCGCCATAGTCCGTAGTTACGTACTTGATTGCGCCATCCAGATCTTTTTTCAAAATACACTCTTTCAGGTTCGTTGCCGTCTGCGTATAAGCCTCCACGCTGGCACGAAGATTATCTACCCGTTCCTGCCCATCCGGAAGATTTCCAACCAATATACTGGAATCCATATAATCCAAATGAGCTTCTATGTCGGCAATCGCTGCATCCATATCTGCAAAATCCTCCTCAGACATTGCGTTACCGGCTTCAAACCGTCCCAATGTCCTGTTGATTTCCGCGGAAATCTGAATGACGTCTTTTTCCAAGGAAGCTGCCTCCATGGAACACATCAACTCATTCTCACTGGCAACCAGCGCCTGGTTTTTAACGCTGTTTAACGCCTGTCTGTTAATGATTGCATATACAATAAATGCAATCAGAATAACAACATTTACAATAATGTTCTGAAAGGTAATCGATTGGAAGAAATTCCCCTTGTTCTTCTGTTCATGTCTGATACTCATGCAAATTGTCCTCCATTTCTGTTTAATATATAGTAATTATATGACAATTAGCAGAATGTTTCAATTTCTACATACGTATACAAGAACACAAAAATAAAGCTTCTGCAAAAATTGCAAAAGCTTTATCCAAAAACATATTAAGCAGCCTCGCCCTGATATCCGTCTTCAAAGAAGTCACGATACCAAATCAAGAACATATAAATCGTCCAAATCTTACGGCTGTTATCTACCTTACCGTCTCTGTGGTCATCCAGGAACTTCACAATCTCGTCTACCTTGAAGAACTTCGCAGCAGCCTCGGAAGTAAATGCTTCCTTCACGATGTTATAGTACTTCTCTTCCTTCAACCAGATACGAATCGGAACCGGGAAGCCTAACTTCTTCTTCTCAGCAACCATATCCGGAAGGTAACGATGTGCGGCTTCACGCATTGCAACCTTGGTGTTGCTGTCTGTCACCTTGTACTTGGTCGGAATGGTACGTGCAAGCTCAAATACCTTACGATCCAAGAACGGTACACGCACCTCTAAGGAGTTGGCCATACTCATCTTGTCTGCCTTCAGGAGAATGTCTCCAATCAGCCAGAAGTTCACGTCAATGTACTGCATCTTGGTTACATCATCCAAATGCTTGACCTTCTCATAATAAGGCTTGGTCAATTCCTTATGGTCGTAATGACCGGTTGGCGCCTTCAAAATCTTCTCACGCTCTGCTTCGTTGAACATGAATGCATTACCAATGAAACGCTCTTCCACGTCCTTGCTTCCACGGATGATAAAGTTCTTACCCTTGAAGCGAAGCGGAATGGCCTTCACACAGGCAGCCAGGCCCTTACGAAGTCCCTTCGGAAGCTTCTGGTAGCCGGCTAAGGAGAATGGCTCATGATAAATGTTGTATCCACCGAAGAATTCATCCGCGCCCTCTCCGGAAAGAGCAACCTTCACGTGCTGTGCAGCAGTATTGGATACAAAATATAACGCAATGGCAGAAGGATCTGCCAACGGCTCATCCATATGGTACTGAATCTTCGGAAGAATATTCCAGTACTCATCGGTGGTAATGAGCTTGCTGTAGTTATCAATCTCAATCTTCTTGGATAATGCCTTGGCATAGTCGATTTCGTTATACTTCTCATAATCGAAACCAACGGTAAAGGTCTTATCTCCATGGAAAGATGCAGCCACATAACTGGAGTCTACACCGGAGGAAAGGAAAGAACCAACCTCTACATCTGCAATCATATGAGCCTTCACGGAATCCTGCATCACTTCATCAATGCGATTCACCAAGTCTTCCTTCTCGTAAGATTCATCCGGAATGAACTGTGGATCATAGTAACGGCTAATCTCCATTTTGCCATCCTTGTAAGTAAAGCAATGAGACGGCATTAACTTATAAATTCCCTTGAAGAAGGTCTCCGGCAATACGGAATACTGGAAGGTCAAATAGTTCTCTAAGGCTTCCGGATTCACTTCTTTTTTGTATTCCGGATACTCTAAGATACTCTTAATCTCAGAACCGTATACCAGATTGCCGTTAATCTGGGTGTAGTAGAACGGCTTAATTCCAAAATAATCTCTGGCGCCGAACATGGTCTTCGTCTTCAAATCCCAGATGACAAAAGCGAACATTCCACGGAGCATTTTGACCATCTCGGTACCGTACTCTTCGTATCCGTGCAATAACACTTCCGTATCTGCATTGTTGGCAAAAATATGTCCCTTCGCCTCTAAGTCTTCACGTAACTCCTTGTAGTTGTAGATCTCACCGTTGAAGGTAACAACCAAGGTCTTGTCCTCGTTGTACATCGGCTGATCACCGTTGTTCAAGTCACGAATAGACAAACGGCGAAAGCCCAAAGCCACGCCGTCTGATATATGCATTCCCGCACTGTCCGGACCACGATGAATGATACGGTTCATCATCCGGGTCAATACGTCTTCTTTTTCAATTAAATTACCTGTAAATCCACAGATTCCACACATAAAAATTGCACTCCTATGAATAATATCCTAACTATGGAATCATACCACAAAAAAGTGGCATTTACCAGCAAGGTTGTGATATTACTTCGCATTCTCCACGCAAGCTGCAACAAACTCGCGGAACAATGGATGTGGCTTGTTTGGGCGGGACTTAAATTCCGGATGGAACTGTACGCCCACATGGAAGCGATTCTGTGGGACCTCTACTGCCTCAACAATCATATCGTCCGGTGAGGTACCGCAGATCACAAGACCTGCATCTTCCATCTGCTTACGATATGCATTATTAAACTCGAAACGATGACGATGACGTTCGGAAATCTCCGGCTCTCCGTAAGCCTTCTCCAACATGGTTCCGGCAATCACCTTGCAAGGATATGCGCCAAGTCGCATGGTTCCGCCCTTACGGACCACTGCCATCTGCTCTTCCATCAAATCGATGACGCAATGCTCCCCCTGTGGTGTAAACTCTCTGGAGTTGGCATCTGCAATACCGCAGACATTACGTGCAAACTCAATGGCAGAAATCTGCATACCAAGGCAAATACCAAGATACGGAACATCATGCTCTCTTGCATACTGGCAAGCGATAATCTTACCTTCGATTCCTCGGTCACCGAAGCCACCAGGAACAAGGATACCATCTGCTTCCTTCAATACCTCTGCTACGTTGTCCTTGGTAATGGTCTCAGAATCAATCCAAAGCACATCCACTTCCGCATTGTTGGCATAACCGCCATGATACAGTGCTTCACGAACAGAAAGATAGGCATCATGAAGTGCCACGTACTTACCGACAATGGCAATCTTTGTCTTTTTATTCAAATGATGGATACGCTCCACCAAATCTTCCCAGGAAGACAGATCCACCATCTTGGCTTCTAAGCCTAATTCTCTGCATACCACGGTATCCAATCCGTGATTGTGGAGCATGATCGGAGCTTCATAGAGGCAATCCATGGTGTTATTCTCAATAACGCAATCCTTCTTCACATTACAGAACAGAGCAATCTTATCCTTAATGGACTCTTCCAACGGATGATCCACACGGGTTACGATAATGTCCGGATGAATTCCAAGTGCCTGCAGCTCCTTCACGGAATGCTGGGTTGGCTTGGACTTATGCTCATCGGAACCGCTTAAGTAAGGAACTAAGGTTACGTGAATGAACAGGCAATTCTCTCTGCCTACTTCCAAAGACACCTGACGAATGGCTTCGATAAACGGCTGGCCCTCAATATCACCGATGGTTCCACCGATTTCGGTAATCATTACATCTGCATCGGTTTCCTTGGCACCCATATAGATAAAATGCTTAATCTCATCGGTAATATGAGGAATGACCTGAACCGTCTGGCCAAGATACTCGCCCTTACGCTCACGATTCAAAACATTCCAGTAAACCTTGCCACTGGTAAGATTGGAGTACTTATTCAAATTCTCATCAATAAAACGCTCATAATGTCCCAAGTCCAAATCCGTCTCCGCACCGTCATCGGTAACGAATACTTCCCCGTGCTGATATGGGCTCATGGTTCCGGGGTCAACGTTCATGTATGGATCTAACTTCTGAGAAGCCACCTTAAATCCACGCAACTTTAAAAGACGTCCTAAGGAAGCAGCGGTAATTCCTTTTCCCAGTCCCGAAACAACTCCACCTGTGACAAATACAAACTTCGACAAAACAAGTACCTCCTAGTCTTCACTATAAAAATCCACAATATCTTCTGCAACAAGGTGCAGACTCACCCTACGATCCATGGCTTGTTTTTCCATGTAATGATGTGCGTCGGCTTCCGTCATTTGTTGTTTTTCAATCAAAAAACACTTCGCACGGCTAATAGTTTTTTGCTCCTCCAACTTCTTCTGTAAGCGCTTAATCTCACTGTTGGCATTGGCAATTCTGGCTGCCGTCGCACGAACTAATTTTAATGTGCTCCAAAACGCCTGGCGATTCACCGGCTTGGCTACGGTAAGCACTCCATAATCCTCTACCGCTTCCGCTGTCGCCTCGAAGGATTCCTCCCTCACGAACAATAACACCTGGCAGGTATGATGCAACGCAATCTCTTTGGCAAGCCCTATCGCATTGCAACATCGCATGGGAGTATTGATGACACAAATATCAAACTCTCCATCCGCCAATGCCCGCTTGCCTTCCTCACCGTTGGCTACGGTTACAAGGTGTTCGTACCCGTTCTTGGTTAGAATATCTTCATAGAATTCTCGGCCTTTGGGAGCATCACATATGATTAATGCCTGTTCCATTGACTGCTCCTCTTCTTATGAGAATTCACGACGTTCAATTTCATCTAAGAACCGCGTAGCAATATCCATACGCGCGGTATCCTTTAAAAATGTAGAGTTCTTCGCCCATTCCATTGCCTCGGTCAATGAGGTTGGCAATTTCTGGAATTCACTGAAGTCCTCATCCTTAAACAAGCGACTGGATTTCTCCTGTGGCTTCGGAAGTTCCTCCTTATGCTTCACCCCTTCAATTCCAGCCTGGATTACCATGGCATAAGCCAAATACGGATTGATCTCGGAATCCGGAGAACGTAAGATGAAGCCCTCCTTCTTACCACGAATAATCGGCACCCGCAATAATCTGGAACGATTCTGGGTAGACCAGGTAATGTACTTCGGCGCTTCATTCTCACCGAAACGAAGGTAAGACTCCTTGGTGGTATTCAAGAAAATCGTAATATCACGCATACGATTTAACACACCGGCCATGAAGGAATCCACCACCTCCGGATGAACTTCTTCCATAGGTCTTTCCGCCTCTAGTAAATCAATCTTCAGATGCAAACCATTACCGCTCTTGCCTTCTAACGGCTTCGGAGCAAAGGATGCATACACGCCGTTTCTGGCAGCAATGGAGGTAACTACATTCTTGTAAGTAATGAAGTTCTCCGCAGAACGAAGGGCATCCGCTCCCTTGAAGTCAATCTCGTTCTGTCCCGGGCCCGCTTCGTGGTGGGAAGTCTCCGGATGTAAGCCCATCTCCTCTAAGTTCAGGCAGATTTCACGACGGATATTTTCTCCTCGATCCAGCGGAGCAATATCATAATATCCACCATTGTCCCAAGGAATGTTTGTTGGATTTCCATCTTCATCTGTTTTGAAAAGATAGAACTCACTGCGCAATGCAACCCGTACACTAAAGCCTAACTTCTTGCACTCTTTGATGGTATCCCGAAGGAACTTCCGGGCGTCATACGGGAACGGCACGCCATCCGATGTAATCACATCACAATAGAATCGGATAACGCCACCCTGCTGCGGACGCCAAGGCAAGGTACTTAAGGTGGCAGGATCCGGAATCAAAAACAAGTCCTGATAAATCGGATCTTCAAATCCCTGAATGCGGAAAGAATCAAATCCGATTCCGATATCAAACGCACGCTCTAACTCATCCGGAAGAATGGAGACATTTTTGTGTCTTCCGAAGATGTCGCAAAATGCCAGACGGATGAATTTGACATCATTTTCCCTTACATATTCCAATGCTTCTTCTCTGGTATAACCTGCCATAATAGATTCCTTTCTCCTGGAAAAATAAAAAAGGCGTTCGGTAATTTAGGGGGCACGAAACTAAGGTACCCAACCTCAAACTACCGAACGCCATTGTTCTGCGTAATTATTTAATACGGAAATAATTTACTACAAAAAACAAAAGGTGTAAAGATGATTTTTTATCAAATTAATCCTCAAACGGAATTACGGATCCGTTGTAAGTGGACTTGATGTAATCCTTGATTTCATCAGACTTCAACACCTCAACCAAACGAAGGATTGCTGCGTTATTCTCGTTGCCTTCCTTCACGCCGATGATGTTTACATAAGTGGTTGCTGCATCGGAATCACTGCTCTCATATGCAAGTGCATCCTTAGCTACAGAGTAACCTGCCTCTAATGCGTAGTTACCGTTTAATACCACGTAAGAAGTTTCATTTACAACACGTGCTACCTGTGCAGCCTCTAACTCAACGAACTTGATGTTCTTAGGATTCTCTGCAATCTGGTTGATGGTAGCGGTAAGGCCTGCGCCATCTTCCAAAGTAATCAGGCCGTTGTCCTGTAACAGAAGAAGTGCTCTAGCCTCATTGGTGGTATCGTTCGGGATGGCAATGGTATCACCATCTTCGATGTCATCTAAGCTATCCTTGGTTCCAGGGAAAATTCCGAATGGCTCATAGTGGATGCCGCCAACGCTTACGATATGAGTACCGTTCTCTTCGTTAAAAGAATCCAAGTATGGAAGATGCTGCATATAGTTGGCATCGAACTCTCCGGACTCTACCACTTCGTTCGGAATTACATAATCTTCAAACACCTTGATTTCAAGGTTGATTCCTTCTTTTGCAAGGATTGGCTTCGCCTGCTCCAAAATCTCTGCATGTGGTGTTGGGGAAGCTGCAATCTTAATGGTTGTTGTTTCGGCAGGTGCTGCTGCCTCTGTCTCTGTCTCAGTCTCACCTGCGGCAGTATCTGCACCTGTGGTGTCAGCCTTCGCTCCGCATCCGGTAAGCGCTCCAATGGTAAGAATTCCTGCAAGTAATAATGCGTTTACTCTCTTCATGTTTGTTCCTCTCTTTCTTCTCTTCCTTATTTTCTTTTATCTAAAGCCTTAGCCGCTTTCATTCCGATGGTTTGGAATAATTGCACTAAGAGAATTAGCAATACAACAGTAACAACCATAATCGTTGTCTCATAACGGTAGTAACCATACTGGATGGCAATGGCACCGAGTCCACCACCTCCGATACTACCGGCCATAGCGGAATAACCAAGAATAGTTGCTGTCGCAATCGTTGCATTTACAACAAGGGAAGTTCTTGCCTCCACAAGTAATACATGCAGTACGATGCTGCGCTTGGAGCTTCCCATGGCCTGTGCCGCTTCAATGACGCCAGGGTCCACTTCCTTCAGGGAAGATTCCACCAAACGTGCAATGTATGGAATCGCGGAAATCACCAGAGGTACGATGGTACCTTCTGTACCATAACTCTTACCAACCACCGCTCTTGTAAACGGAATCAGCAAAATCATCAAAATCAAAAAAGGTACGCTTCGCAAGATATTAGATAGAATATCCAAAACCTTATATACCACCGGCATCGGATGTAATCCGTCCCGGTCTGTCACCACCATGGCAATTCCATATGGCAAACCAAACAAGTAACCAAAGAAGGTACTAAGTACTGTAATCAAAATCGTCTCATATACACCGGTAATAATCATCTGGGTGGTTGCATCATTCCAGCTCATCTGCATTTACCTCCTCTACTGCGATTCCTCGCTCCTCCAAGTACGCAACAATATCTGCTTCATGCTTGGAATCCGGAATCAACTGTAATAACATCTCACCTCTTGCAATACCGGATACATTCCTGGTATTGGCACCTAAGATGTTCACCGGCTCCATGAACTGCATGATGACATTGGAGATCACCGGTTCATAAGAAGAATTCTCGGTAAATACAATACGGAAGGTCTTGCCCTCCCGAACCTGGCTAACAGGACGACGTACAGGTGCATCCACTTCACCGGACAAGTCACGACGGATCAATTCCTTCGCTTCCGGAGACTTCGGATGTTTGAAAACTTCAGCAACCTCGCCCTCTTCCACAACAACACCGCTGCTAAGAATGGTAACGCGATTACAAATCTCACGTACAACAGCCATCTGATGGGTAATGATGACAATGGTAATACCGAACTTCTCATTAATCTCTTTTAACAATTCCAGAATGGAAGCTGTAGTCTGAGGATCTAAGGCACTGGTTGCCTCGTCACACAGAAGAATCTTCGGGTTGCTGGCAAGGGCTCTGGCGATTGCCACACGTTGCTGCTGACCACCGGAGAGCTTCGCCGGATAAGTCTTGGCACGATCTGCAAGTCCAACCAACTCCAAGAGCTCCATGGCCTTGACTCTGGCCTCCCTACGCTTCACGCCCTGAATGTATAACGGATAGCATACATTCTCCAACACGTTCTTCTGCATCAGTAAGTTGAAGTGCTGAAAAATCATTCCGATGTCCTGACGCATCTTGCGTAGTTCCTTCTCGGACAAGGCACCCAATTCCTGATTGAATACCTTCACACTTCCTTCCGTTGGTCGCTCCAAATAATTCATGCAACGAACCAAGGTGGACTTACCTGCACCACTCATGCCGATAATGCCGTAGATATCTCCCGCTTCAATAGAGACGGAAACATCCTTTAGCGCATGCACCTCTCCTTCTTTTGGAGAAAAGCACTTCGACACATGTGAAATTTCAATTACTCCCATGTTCTTTTCCAACTTTCTACATCTATTTTGACGTCCGGAAAAGCTAATTCCTATTTCCCTACTTGTTTAGTAGGAATAATACAAGAACTTGCTTTTCCTGTCAACTCTTTTTTATATAAAAACCCCGATTCCACAGGAATCAGGGTTCTTCTTACAAGTATTGAGCCAATCGGTCTACATCATCCTCTGTGGTTGCCCAGCCGGTAGCCAGACGAATCACGGTATGCTGCTCATCAAACGGTTCCCAGAAGCTATATACCACATGCTCTCCTAAGGACTGTAACTTGTCGTTGTCGACCACAATAAAAATCTGATTGGTCGGCGTCTCAAAAAACATCCGATATCCACGTGAATGTAATACTTCCCGCAAACGATTGGCGGTGCGAATTCCCTGTACCCCAACTTCCAGATAGAGATTGTCGGTAAACAACGTCTCAAACTGGATGCCAAGAATACGTCCCTTGGCAGTCAGTGCTCCGTGCTGTTTGATCATGGTAAAAAAGTGAGGAATTACATCCGGATTCGGCAGTACCACTGCCTCACCAAATAAAGCACCACACTTAGTTCCACCAATGTAAAATGCATCGGTAAGGGCACCTAAGTCTTCTAAGGTTACGTCATTCTCCTCACAAGCCAGGGCGTATGCCAATCGTGCACCATCCACATAGAGGTACATGTTGTATTTCAAACAAACGTCACGAATTGCCTGAAGCTCTGCCTTAGAGTACAAGGTTCCGTACTCCGTTGGCTGGGACAAATAAACCATTCCAGGATATACCATATGATCCCAACTGGAATCCTTACGGAAGGTATCCACATAACGGTCAATGGTAGACGCATCCAACTTACCTTCATGGGAAGGAAGTGCCAATACCCGGTGTCCGGTATACTCTACCGCTCCGGCTTCATGGACATTGATATGTCCCGTATCTGCCGCAATCACACCTTCATAGGAACGAAGCATGGACGCAATGACGGTGGCATTGGTCTGGGTACCGCCACTTAAGAAATAAACGCCGGCCTCCGGAACACCAACTGCCTTACGAATCTTCTCTCTTGCTGATTCGCAGTATGCATCGGTACCGTAGCCCTCCGTGTGCTCCATATTGGTCGCCATGAGGCGTTCCATAATCTTCGGATGTGCACCTTCCTGGTAGTCAGATGCGAAGTATAACTTTGCCATGTATTTAACTCCTAAATCTCATACTTCACCTATTGTATATTACTTTAGTGCTTCATCCAAGTCCGAAATTAAAAATACCCAACCCCCGAAGGGATTGGGTAGAAAACTGACTATTTACGTACTTTGTTTCGTCCCGGGAAGGTATTATAAATATCCGGTTCCCAGCCCGGTACAATATCCTTGGTTGCTTCTTCCGCGGTAATGATGCGATCCCCGTTATCGATATCAACCAAATCATAGCGGTCATTGCCCATGCCAAGCTCCTTCATGTAAGAGAGCTGGCGCAGTCCATGACGGGTCTCCACACGTTCAATTAAGGTCTTGCCACCGCCGCCCGGCAGACTGTAAATCATATCAATGCAGGCATTGTCTACTGCAAGAATGTCGTAGGAAGCTAAGATTCCAACGTCCGGCGTTACCACCGGTTCTGCATCACAACCTTCGCAGTCACAGGATACCGACATATTCCGCATCACATTGATATAAGAGATGTGTCCGGCAAAATAATCAATGGTAGCCTTCGTAGACTCTGCCATCTTCTCCATTAACTCTTCCGTATTCACGCCCCAGTCATTACCATCCTTGGCATGAATCCAAGCCTTACCGATTCGTCCGTCGGCACAACCGATTCCGATATTCTTATTGGAACCGCCGAAGCCGCCCATGGTATGGCCCTTAAAATGGGTTAATACCAGCATGGAATCATAATTGATCATATGAGATCCATGGCTCATCTCGTCAAACCACTTGCCACCCTTAACCGGAAGCGTCACCGTTCCCTCTTCATCCATAATATCCACCGGGCAGAAGGTCCATCCGTTCACTTCTATCGTCTTCCGATGATCCTCCGTCGTATAACGGCTTCCTTCATAGAAGGTATTGGTCTCTACAATGGTAGCGCCGGATAGCTTCTCGTTATATAACTCCTTCACCCATGGGCGAGGAATAATATTCGGGCCTTCCGCCTCACCGGTGTGCAACTTGATTGCAACCTTACCGGTAATGCCTTCCGACACACGGTCATAAATCTTTTTTAATCCCTCCGGTGACAAATCTCTGGTAAAATACACCACCGACTTCTCCCCGCTTCGCTTGTCATATGGAACATAACGGTTTCCGTCAGTTCCCGGAATTGCTGTTTTGATTGCCATATGCGCCCTCCTTTTTTAACACCCAAAAACATTATAACAAGATGCACGCCTCCATGCATATGATTTCTACGATTTTGCCAGACCAATCAGATAAATCATGGTACTGTCCGAAGTCAGGCCGTTGGCTGCGGCTTCTAAGGTGTCAAAATGCTTCGCAAGATACTTGCCATGGGAATTCTTCACATAGTTGTTATGCATCAAAAAGCCGCCCTTCGAATCCCTCGTAATGCAGACCGTATGAATCTGTCCGAACAGGTTGCGCTTATGATTATAAGCTGTCAGGATGAACGCTTCCCCGGAAGCTTCCATAGCGCGAATCTTGGTCCCATCCGATCGATTCGTTGTACTTACAACATATCCCTCCTTACGAAAATATGCCTCAATCGCATATGGAGACAATCCAAAGCCTCCATGAAGCATAGCACCATGTCGTTCAAAATAACGAATGTCCTCTGCTAAGGCTTCCGGTCCGAATCGCCCTTCCAGAGCATACATGGCATTGTACACCGCAAAGATTTCACATCCGGAGAATGCCATATTCCAAAAGCCAAAACCCACCGGCTTCCAATTCCGCTGGTCCTCTATAAACCCATTTGGAATCCGTGGCAGAATTGCCTCCCGATTCTTCCGAAAGTTCCGATTCACCTTGGCAAGCGGCACCCGTCCTATAACCGACAACACCTTCATCACAAACAATAAGATTCGATTCCGATTCATAAATCCCCCTTCGCATGGTAAAAAAAGACCGCAAGCATCCGCTTACGGTCTAAAAAGGCATTGATTATTTCTCATCCTTAGCTGCAGCAGCATCTTCCGGCTTCTCAACAGCGGCAATAGCAGCCTTCTGCATTGGAATACGGCAGTTCTTGTTGCTTCCGAACTCAACGATGACGGTATCTTCCTGGATATCGATAACAACACCGTAGAATCCGCTACTGGTAAGAATGGTATCTCCTACAGCCAAAGAAGCCATCATTGCATTCTTCGCCTTGGTCTCTTTCTGCTGTGGACGAATCATGAAAAAGTACATGAATACGACGATAACCACAACCCAGATAATCAAACTCATAGTTTCTGCGCCCATTTTGTTTTCCTCCTGAAATTAAACATCTTTCATTATTTTACACAAGCCCATCAGCAATATCAAGAAAAACGGCCCGGTTTATAAAGATTTAAGAAATCCCTTATGCATCCTTCTCGCGGTCATACTCCTGCATTGCATAGAGCTTGTCCTTCTTGTAATTCTTCCAGTTGCCGGCATCCAATGCATCACGGATTTCTTCCATCAAATGGTTATAGAAATACAAATTATGCAATACGCAAAGACGCATGCCAAGCATCTCTTTTGCCTTCAACAAATGACGAATATACGCACGGGAGTACATCTTACATGCAGGACATCCGCAGCCCTCTTCGATTGGACGCATATCCCGCTCATACTTCTGGTTGAACAGGTTGATCTTGCCCTTGCCGGTATATACATGACCGTGACGTCCGTTACGGCTTGGATATACACAGTCGAAGAAATCCACACCACGGTCTACCGCCTCTAAGATATTGGCCGGTGTTCCGACACCCATCAAATAGGTTGGCTTGTCCTGTGGCAGATACGGAGAAGTCTCCTCAATCACATGGTACATCTCCTCATGGGTCTCACCGACAGCCAAACCGCCGATGGCATAACCATCCAAATCCATCTCACGAATACGCTTCGCATGATCGATACGGATATCATCAAATACCGCACCCTGGTTGATACCAAAGAGCATCTGATGTGGATTCACGGTATCCTCCAAGGAATTCAAGCGTGCCATCTCCTTGCGGCAACGCTCCAACCAGCGGGTGGTACGTGCAACGGAATCCTCCACATACTTACGCTCCGCTCTGGCGGATGGGCACTCATCGAATGCCATGGCAATAGTAGATCCTAAGTTGGACTGAATCTGCATACTCTCTTCCGGTCCCATGAAAATCTTGTGACCGTCAATATGGCTCTGGAATGTAACACCTTCTTCCTTAATCTTACGAAGGCCGGCCAGAGAAAAAACCTGGAATCCGCCGGAATCGGTCAGAATCGGCTTGTTCCAGTTCATAAACTTATGTAATCCACCCAAATCATGAATCAGACGGTCGCCCGGACGCACATGCAAATGATAGGTGTTGGATAACTCTACCTGGGTTCCGATCTCATAGAGGTCAGAAGTTGCTACCGCACCTTTGATTGCGGCACAGGTTCCAACATTCATAAACAATGGCGTCTCAACCGTACCGTGTACCGTTGTAAGACGACCACGCTTTGCCATACCTTCTGTTTTGATTAATTCGTACATTCCACTACTCCTGTTTATTATAAAAATCTTGTAGCCATTCCAATCGGGAAGACTGGTTGGCATAGAGGGCATTCACCAATGTGATGGCAGCCATACACTCTACCACCACCACTGCCCTGGGTACAATAATCGGATCATGTCTTCCATGAATCTCGATTTCTACATTCTCGCCCTCTTCATTCACCGTACGCTGTGTCTGTGAAATGGATGGGGTCGGTTTCACTGCAACGCGAAATACCAAATCACTGCCGTCACTCATCCCGCCAAGTACACCTCCGGAATGATTGGTAGCCTTTGCAACGGATTCTCCATCGCTGACAAAGGCATCGTTGTTGGTAGAACCGTTACCTCGGGTAGCTGCAAAGCCATCGCCCATTTCAAAGCCCTTCACGGCTCCGATGGATAACATGGCCTTGGCAAGTTCTGCATCCAACTTCTCAAAGACCGGTTCTCCTAAGCCTGCCGGCAATCCCTGTACCACACACTCAATCACGCCACCGGCGGAATCCTGCTTGTTCATGCATTCCTCCAGATACGCCTCTGCCTTCTTGGCCGCTTCGGCATCCGGCATGCACAATGCATTGGAATCCATAGCATCTACATCCACCTTGGAGATTGCAATATCTCCAATGGACTTGGTGTAGGTAAAAATCGAAATTCCCAAAGTCTCTAAAATCTTACCGGCAATTGCACCGGCCGCCACACGACCGATGGTCTCCCGACCGGAAGAACGCCCGCCACCGCGATAATCCCGAAAGCCATACTTCTCCATAAAGGTATAATCCGCATGTCCCGGACGATATACATGAGCAATATCGGAGTAATCCTTGGAGTGCTGGTCCTGGTTGCGTACCATAACGGAAATTGGTGTTCCGGTGGTTGCACCTTCGAATACTCCGGAGAGGATTTCTACCGCATCCCCTTCCCCGCGGGCGGTGGTAAACCGGGACTGTCCCGGCTTCCGACGGTCTAAATAGACCTGAATGTCTTCCTCGGATAATTCCAATCCTGCGGGACATCCATCAATGACTGCCCCAAGTGCCTTCCCATGGGATTCTCCCCAGGTAGTTACACGAAACTGAGTTCCTATTGTTGATCCTGCCATAATCTTTCCTTCTCTTTTCCTTTTCCCTTAACAAGTTCCAATAAAAATCCCCGCCAGGTGTCGCTGGCGGGGGAACAATCAAATCTGGTTATGCCAACTTATGAATACGAATGCAATTTGGCTTGTTAATTCCGATTGGACGGGATTTCATCAGCGCATATTTTTCCTTGTGGAAAATCTTAAATGCTCGCATCTCATTGGAGTCATGATTGAGTACCACGTAATACTCATTGCCCGGAAGTACCGAAATGGACTTCGGGAAGTAACCGCTACTCGGTGTCTCACCCTGGTAAGTCAACTTACCGGTCTTGGCATCTCTGGTAAACCAGGATACCGTATTCTCACCGTCGATGGATACAAAAATCAGCTTGTCATCACGGGCAACACCTAAGTTGGTAGATGCACACATCCGTCCCGGATTCGGTAAAGTCTGTACCACCTGGATACGATCGAACTCCGGCTCTCCACGGTCATCTACATTGTAGGTATATACTTCAATCTCATTGCTGCCTTCCATCAGGATGTAGCAGAACTTCGCATCCTGAGAGAAACGAATGGTACGAGGCATTGCGTCCAATTCCGGACGGATAATATCCTCAAGGGACAGCTTACCGGTGTTGTAATTAATACGATATACCTTAATCTGGTTCAAACCGTAATCCGCTGCCAATAAGAACTTCTCATCCGGTGTCAGCTTCACACAGCTTACCTTCGGATGATCGATACGACGCTCGTTGGCGGACAATGCCATTCCCTGGTGGAAAATTGCATCGGTTACTTCTCCAACGCTACCGTCTTCGTTCAAACTCATCACCGTTACACGGCCATCATGATATCCACCGACAAAGAGGAAACGACGCTTGGAATCCACCTCGATATAGCAGCCTCGCATACCGCCGGTCCACTTGGAATTCATCTTGGTTAAGTCGCCGTTCTCATCAATGATGAATGCGGCAACACCTTCGTCTTCGATGGAATATAAGCGTGTTCCGTCATGAGATACACACAAATATGATGGATTGTTGATTGGTGCAACACTACGCTGTGTCAGAACACCATTCTCCACATCCACATCGTATACGTAAATTCCCACACTCTTCTCATGGGTATAGGTACCCACATACGCTACGTAACGTTCCTTCTCGCTCATGATAGTCCCTCCTTGCGATTAGCCCTGTGGCTCCTCGCGTCGCAAAATGTCATATTCATCGAGCTCAATGCCCAAATCAATCCACAAATGCTGCTTGGAATGTGGGCAGCTCTCCATCGGATTGCCCTCTTCGTCGCGGATTTGCTTCACGATTACATTTATATTATCTCCGTTTGGACGCATAACTTCAATAGTTTCCCCAACAGAAAATTTATTTTTTTGCTCGATAAAGTACAACCCATCTGCATTCTTTGGGCCAACGGTGCCAAGATAAGTATACCCTTTGATGTAGGTATTGTTATCGTAAATCTGTGCTTCTTCACTCGGCTTACCGAAGAAAAATCCCGTGGTAAACTGACGATAGGTACAATCGGAAATCTGGTCTAAGTACCAAGGCATATTGGCGCGATACTTCTCCTCGGATTCCATGTAATCATCAATGGCCTTCCGATAAGTTCTGGCAACGGTTGCAACATACAGTGCAGTCTTCATACGGCCTTCAATCTTCAGGCTGTCGATGCCCGCATCAATCATCTCCGGCAAATGCTCAATCATGCACAAATCCTTGGAGTTAAAAATATAGGATCCACGCTCATTCTCATAAACCGGTAGATACTCGCCCGGACGCTTCTCCTCTACCACCGCATACTTCCAACGGCAAGGATGGGTACATTCGCCGCGATTCGCATCTCTTCCTACGAAGTAGTTGCTTAAGAGGCAACGTCCGGAGTAGGAAATACACATAGCACCATGGATGAAGGACTCAATCTCCATCTCCTCCGGGATATGGGCACGGATGTCCTTAATCTCTGCAAGGGACAACTCACGGGCGGTAACCACACGGGAAGCTCCCATATTCCACCAGAAATTAAAGGTTCCGTAGTTGGTGTTGTTGGCCTGGGTACTGATATGAATCTCAATATCGGAATCCAACGTATCCTTGGCAATCATGAACATTCCGGGATCTGCAATCAATACCGCATCCGGATGCACTTCGTTCAACTCTTCGAAGTACTCCTTGGCCTGTGGCAAGTCATCATTATGGGCCAAAATATTAGCGGTAATATAAACCTTCACATCCCGCTCATGGGCGAACTTCACCGCTTCCATCATCTCTTCATGGGTAAAGTTCTTGGCCTTGGCACGAAGTCCGAAGGCTTCTCCACCGATATACACCGCATCTGCACCGTAAATTACGGCAACTTTAAAAACTTCTAAGCTGCTGGCCGGACACAGAAGCTCCGGGCCTTTCCGTTTTTGCTTTAAGCTCATACTCTAACTCCTACTTTTTCAAACAAACCGACAAACCATCGCCCATCGGTAAAATATCGCAGACATACGCATCATCCTGCATCTGGCTGGCCAAAAACTCCCGCATTCGTTTATGAATGGTGCGGTCTCTACGGCACACGGCATAGTGGGAATCCAACAGGCTTCCTTCCTGTAATACGTTGTCCGTAATCAACACGCTTCCCGAGGCCATCAAACGCTTCACTTCTTCCCAGAAGTAGATGTACTGGCCCTTAGAGGCATCCATAAAAATCAAATCATAGGTTCCTTCCAGTGTCGGAAGAATGTCGGCTGCATCGCCTTTTAAGAATTCCATTTGCTCCCAGACACCGGCCCGCTTGAAGTTGGCTTCTGCCACGGCAAATCGTTTCTCATAATTCTCAATGGTGGTAATCCGGCAATCCGGGCCTGCCGCAAGGGCCATCAGGCTTCCGGAGAATCCAACCGCCGTTCCGATTTCCAAGATGCGCTTGGGTTGTTTTAATGCAATCATCCATTGCAGATAGCGCTGCGCGCTCTTGCGAATAATGGGAACATAATCCGCAAGGGCTTCTTTTTCGATGTCACACAACACCTTCGGCAAAGGCTTACTGATGGAGGCCAGATAGGTATCCATACGTTCGTTGTCCATGCTTCTATCCTCAAAAAAGACTGGTCAGGTGAAATCACCTGACCACTCAAAACTCCTTAGATTTCCATAATGATTGGAATAATCATCGGGCTACGCTGTGTCTGTTTCCAAACATAGTCAGAAAGGGAAGACTTCACTTCGTTCTTGATACGTCCCCAATCGGTTACTCCCTCATCGGATAATTGATCCATGGTGTCTGCCACCACAGACTGTGCTTCACTCATCAGGTCACCGGAGTCTCTTACATAGACGAAACCTCTGGTAACGATGTCAGGGCCGGCAACTACATGACCGTTATCTCCGTCAATGGTCATTACAACAATGATGATACCGTCCTGTGCCAAATGCTGACGATCGCGAAGAACGATGTTACCAACATCTCCGACGCCAAGACCGTCAACCATGACTGCTCCGGTATGAACATGTCCGTTGACTTTTGCCTTCTCTTCATCCAACTCCAATACATCACCGGAGGATAAAATGAAGATGTGATCACTGTCGTATCCCAGCTCCTTGGCAAGGGCTGCCTGAGCCTTCAAATGCTTATATTCACCATGCACCGGAATTGCATATTTTGGCTTCACCAAGGAGTAAATCAACTTAATCTCTTCCTGGCAAGCATGTCCGGATACGTGAACATCCTGCATAATAACCTGTGCACCCTTTCGGTACAGCTCGTTCATAACACGTGATACCGCCTTCTCATTACCCGGAATCGGATGGGATGAGAAAATAATGGTATCGTTCGGCTGGATGGAGACCTTACGATGTACACCGTTGGCCATACGGGAAAGAGCCGCCATGGACTCGCCCTGGGAGCCGGTAGTAATCAAGCAGGTCTGCTCGTCCGGATAATTTTTCAATTCATCAATACTGATTAAGGTATTCTCCGGAATATCCAGATATCCCAGCTCGGAAGCCGTATTGATGATATTCACCATACTGCGGCCTTCCACAACAACCTTACGGCCGTACTTGTTGGCAGAGTTAATAATCTGCTGTACACGGTCTACATTGGATGCAAAGGTTGCAATAATGATTCGGGTACTGGTATTCTCCGCAAAAATACTGTCAATGGTATGTCCAACGGTTCGCTCGGACTGGGTAAAGCCCGGCTTCTCTGCATTGGTAGAATCACACATCAGGGCAAGTACACCCTTCTTACCGATCTCACTGAAATGCTGCAAATCAATGGCATCTCCGAATACCGGTGTGTAATCCACCTTAAAGTCTCCGGTATGTACAACGATTCCAACCGGTGTATAGATGGCAAAAGCTGCCGCATCCTGAATACTGTGGTTGGTCTTGATGAATTCTACACGGAAGCAACCTAAGTTAATGGACTGTCCGTACTTCACCACCTTACGACGCACACGGGAAGACATATTATGCTCTGCCAACTTATGCTCAATGATACCGATGGTCAACTTCGTAGCATAAATCGGAACATTTAACTCCTTCAAGACATAAGGAAGTGCCCCAATATGATCCTCATGTCCATGGGTAATAAAAATTCCTTTGACACGATCTTCGTTCTCCAACAGATAGGAAATATCCGGGATTACCAAATCAACGCCCAACATATCATCCGTCGGGAATGCCAATCCGCAATCCACAACGATGATACTATCGTCGTACTCAAAGGCAGTCATGTTCATTCCAATTTGCTCTAGTCCACCCAACGGAATGATTCGTAACTTCTTATTCAATTTTTTATTCAAACTAAACCTCCTAAGTAATAAGATTTCCGCCCTTTTATATACATTGCTTACGCAACGAGAAATCCATGTTGGGAACAAGCGCCTATCAAAAAAGTAGATGGCAACACAAGAAGGAACAATATCGCTGTTTCACCTGCCAATGCAAGGTAACCCAAAGATTCTTGTTCCTCTCCCCTATGGATTTGCTATCATATGAAACTACTGGATATCTGTATCCTCTAACAATTCCTCGAATACAGGAAGCAAAGCGTCTAACAATGCTTCGTCTTCCACACCTTCATAGGTGTATTCTTCTTCGTTCTCACCGATTCGCTCAAAAATGTAAGCGTTGGCATCCTCACTGTCCGGATCCGCATCGGTCACCAATAAATAATTTTTCTCATTGAGAGTGGTCTGCTCTAATACAAAAAACTCAACAGACTCACCGCTCTCCATATCTTCAAAAATAATCTTTTCCATAATCACACTCGTATTAGATTATCAGGATTTGTCTAAAGAATCAAGATAATTCTGTAAAATCAGCATTGCTGCAATCTCATCCACATAATCCTTGTGGTTATCTACACCCAGCTCATCCATGGTGCGGTCTGCAACCACGGTGGTCAGGCGCTCATCCCACAGAATCACCGGAAGATGCAAACGATTCTCTAACATCTCCTTGAATTCCACAGTCTTCTCGCAACGATCACCCTCGGTATTATTCAAATGCTTCGGATAGCCAAGGACAATGGCCTCGACCTCTTTCTCTGCGGCTAACTCTTCAATCCGTGCTAAGGTCTTGCGCAGCTTCGTCGGCTTCTCACGACGAATAATCTCCACACCCTGCGCCGTAATTCCCAAAGGGTCGCTTACTGCAACACCTACGGTCTTCGAGCCGTAATCCAATCCTAAAATACGTTTATATTCCATTAATTCTTCCAAGCCTCTGCCTTAATATATTCCCGCAAAAGCTCCTCTACCAATTCATCACGCTCTACCTTCATAATCAGACTTCTGGCATTCTTGTGGCTGGTGATAAAGGTTGGATCTCCGGACATTACATAACCGACGATCTGGTTCACCGGATTGTAGCCTTTCTCACTCAGTGCCTGATATACATCGGCAAGAATCTGTTTTACACCTAACTGTGTGTCCTTTTCTACTTTAAAAAATTGAGTATTTCCCAAGTCCTGCATATCGTCACATCCTTTGTCATAAAATGTAAAACTATCTGTATTTATAATAATATAAGCCCGTGAAAAAGTAAAGAAACCGCGGGTTCTAGTCTCTTTCCAAGAGTAATACTTCCGATGTCAGCATCTTGCCCAGACGACCGGTCACAATGGTATTGGATAAATCCTCATCTGTCTGTAATGCCACACGGATGTACTCCTTTGTAAAGCCCATCCAATAAGTTACACCGTTCAGTTCTTCCTGCTCTTCGAACAAGACTTCCACCCTGCGATTCCGATAACTCTTCCGATACTCCTCGGACATCCGGTCTGCCATGTCGATGAGCACATCGCTACGTTCACTTTTTACCGTTTCCGGAATCTGGTGATCCATCACCGCTGCCTTGGTACCCTCTCTCTTGGAGTACTTAAATACATGCATTTCGTAAAAATGAATGTCATCTAAGAAGTTCTTGCAGGTTGCAAACTCTTCTTCCGTCTCTCCCGGGAATCCTACGATAACATCGGTCGTAATGGCCGGATTATCGAAATACTTCCGCAGCATCGCAACGCCCTGCTTGTATTCCTCGGCGGTGTACTTACGGTTCATACGCTGCAAGGTCGCATCGCATCCACTCTGCAAGGACAGATGGAAATGCGGGCAAATCTTCTCTAAGGCGGACAGTCTTCTGGCGAAGTCCTCGGTTACAACCTGTGGCTCTAAGGAGCTAAGGCGAATACGCTCAATGCCCGGAACACCGTGCAACAGCTCAATCAAATCCAACAGGTCATACTCTCCCGGCACACCGTAACTGCTCAAATGAATACCGGCAAGTACGATCTCCCGGAAGCCGTTCTTAGCCAAACGCTCCACTTCTTCCAATACATTCTCCGGCTTACGGGAACGCACACGTCCTCTGGCGTAAGGAATAATGCAGTAAGAACAGAACTGGTTGCATCCATCCTGCACCTTGATAAAAGCTCTGGTGTGTTCCGATGTGGTTGCTAAGTACAGCTCTTCATAGTTCTCCGGAAGATGGTTAATATCTGCCACATGGGTAATGTGACGATGCTCCATCAGATACTGATGCAACTGGGGAATCAGCTCGTGTTTCCGGTTATTGCCGATGATGATATCTGCAATATGCTCATCCAAAGAAGCATTCTGTAATCCGGTCTGAACGTAACATCCGGCAGCAATAATAACTGCATTGGGATTCTGACGTCTTGCACGGTGAATCATCTGTCGGGATTTCTTGTCTGCCATATTGGTAACGGAACAGGTGTTAATTACATACACATCCGCTTCTTCCGTAAAAGGAACAATGACATATCCGTCATCTACCAGCATCTGTTCCATAGCTTCTGTTTCATATGCATTTACCTTACAACCTAAGTTGTGCAGGGCTGCTCTTTTCATAAAAAGTCCTTTCTAACAAGCGGTTCTCGTTGACTTTTTATAACATTTACTTTAGGATGAAACTATAAACAAAACCTCAGGAGGTGCCTAATGAAAACTGTTAAAATTTCACTTAACTCTATCGATAAGGTAAAGTCTTTTGTAAATGTTATCAGTCAGTTCGACAGCGACTTTGATTTAATTTCAGGAAGATATGTGATTGACGCAAAGTCCATCATGGGAATCTTCTCTTTAGATTTATCTCAGCCAATTGATTTGACGATTCATGCGGAAGAGGATACTGCTATCGTAGAAGCATTAAAGCCTTATATCGTATAATCAATCGTATATAAGAGTATCAAGCCACAGGATTTCCTGTGGCTTTTTTGTTTTCTCTTTTATTCCGGCTTACAGATAATCGTCTCTGTGGTGCGAAGAGCCTCTTCCATCAACGCATCGATCTTGTCTGCCAGCTTCTCTTCACTCTTTCGAATGATATCCACACGTGGCTTGGTAACCGGATGCTTTGCAACGAAGATGGTACAGCAATCTTCGTATGGCAAAATAGAGGTCTCGTAGGTATCAATCTTCTCAGAGATAGTGACGATTTCCTGCTTGTCCATACCGATACAAGGACGGTAAACAGGCAAGGTACATACATCGTTGGTACAAGCTAGAGACTGCATGGTCTGGCTTGCAACCTGTCCGATACTCTCACCGGTAATCAGTCCCAAATCTCCGTCTTCTTTTGCAAAATGCTCTGCAATACGCATCATATAACGACGCATAATAATGGTCAGCTCATCGTGTGGGCAAAGCTCATAGATGGCTAACTGAATGTCGGTGAAGTTCACCACATGCAAGCGAATCGGGCCGGCGTACTTGGATACGATTTTGGCCAAATCCACAACCTTCTGCTTCGCTCTCTCGGAGGTATAAGGCGGCGCATGGAAATAGGTGGCATCAATGGTAACACCACGCTTTGCAATCATATAACCTGCAACCGGACTATCAATTCCGCCGGATAACAACAGCATGGCACGGCCGTTGGTACCAACCGGCATACCGCCCGGACCCGGAATTTCCTTAGAGTAATAGTTGATACGGTCACGAATCTCCACACGAAGCAGTACATCCGGATGATGAACGTCTACCTTCATATCCGGGAATGCAGCCAAAATCCGCTCTCCCAACTTGGCAGACAGCTCCATGGATTCCATGGGATAGTTCTTACGTGCACGACGGGACTCTACCTTGAAGGTAAAGTGCTTATCCGGATAGGTGCGATCTACATATGCAATAATCTCTTCTGCCAATGCATCGAAACCATTGTCCTGGGTTAAGCATACCGGACAAATAGCGGTAATACCGAATACATGGCTTAAAGCGGTAATTACTTCATCTTCATCACAGTCGCCCTGTGGTTCTACGAAAATACGGCCCTGCGGACGGGTAACTACGAAGCTTCCGTCTACCGGCTCCAAAGCATACTCAATCTGCTTCACCAGGGTCTCTTCAAAGATATGTCTGTTTTTTCCCTTTAATGCGATTTCCGCATATTTTAATAAAAAAGCGCTATTCATATTGCTCCTATCTTCTCATATACTTCTGTAACTTCGGAATCAGTCCACGCATAACATCGACTGCATAATCGACCTGCTCCATCGTGTTATAAATGGAAAAACTGATACGAACCGTAGCCTCCAAACTTGCGCGATCCAAGCCAATAGCCTGCAAGGTCTTGCTTGGTGAAGGCTTGTTGGATGAACATGCACTACCGGCAGAGACATAAATGCCCTTGTCCTCTAAGGCATGCAACAACACTTCACTCCGTACATCCTTCGCCGTAACGCTTAAGATGTGTGGAGCACCGTTCGTGGTATCTCCGTTAAAAGACACACCGGAAATGGTTCCAAGGCCTTCTACCATCCGCTGCTTCAAAGCAAACAGATGGGCTCTGTGGCCTTCAAAATCCGCAAACATCTCATCCACTGCAACACCAAGAGCAGCAATGGCCGGAACATTCTGGGTTCCGGAACGGAAGCCGTCTTCCTGGCCGCCACCTAAAATCTGGGGTGTCACCTTCACCTTCGGGTTGATATAAATAAATCCGCTTCCCTTCGGTGCATGAATCTTGTGTCCGCTGACGGTAATAATATCAATGCCCATCTTCTCCGGGAACAGCTCCACTTTGCCGTAGGACTGAATGGCATCCACATGGAATACTGCCTTCGGTGCCTTGGCATGAACAAGCTTCGCAGCCTCTGCCACCGGCTGGATGGTACCAATCTCATTGTTCACCTGCATGATGGATACCAATACCGTATCCTCACGCAAAAGAGATTCCAACTCTTCTAAAGAAATATAGCCCTTGGCATCCACACCTAAGTAGCTCACCTCATAGCCAAGCTCTTCTAAGTGTTTCATTGGATTTCCAACAGAAGGATGTTCAATTGCTGTCGTGATCACATGCTTGCCCACTCTGGCATTAGCTGCAACACTCCCAGCAATTGCAAGGTTGTTGCCCTCGGTTCCTCCGGAGATAAAATAGATACTCTTCTCCGAAACCTTCAGGCTCTTGGCGATGGACTTCCGAGTCGCCTTCATGTAATTCTCTGCTTCCATTCCCTTGTTATGTAAGGAAGATGGATTACCGTAGTCATTAAGCAGCACCTGCTCCATAACCTTCACCGCTGCCGGTGAGCATTGGGTGGTTGCTGAATTATCCAAATATGCTTCCATAATTACTCCATCGGCTTACGAGCGGTTACATTCACCCACTCGCCCTGGTGGTTGATTTCCACAATCTCCAAGCCAGCCTTCTTCAATGTCGTTACAATTGCTTCTTCTTTGAAATCAATAATACCGGAAGAAATAAACAGTCCGCCCGGCTTAATGCGGTCCGGAATGGCCGGCATCATATCAATAATAATGTCTGCAAGAATATTCGCCACAACAATGTCATAGCACTCTCTTCCCAGACGGTTCTGAAGATCAGTATCCTGCACCAGATTGCCTACATAAAAAGCACCGTCACCGCAAGATACATGATTCAGCTTCATATTGTCATAGGTAGACTGGATGCAATCCGGATCAATGTCCGTACCGGATGTCTCCTGTGCGCCAAGCTTCAACGCTGCGATGGACAAAATACCGCTACCACAGCCCAAATCCAACACACGGTCATCCTTCTTCAGATACTTCTCTAACTGACGAATACAAAGCTGTGTTGTCTCATGCTTACCGGTTCCGAAGGATACACCGGGATCAATCTCAATTAAGATTTTGTCCGCATCTGCATCCGCAACCTCTTCCCAAGTTGGCTTAATTAAGATGTTATCAATGGTAAAGGAATGGAAAAACTCCTTCCAGTTATCTCTCCAATCTGCCTCATCCGTCTCGCCGACGGTAATCTTCAGACTACCCATATCGCAAAAAGCGCGATTCTTCTCTAAATCTAAGGAAATTGCTTCTAACAAAGCAGCATAGTCCGTTCCCTCTTCCATGTAGAAAGAGATACGGCTCATTCCCAAATCTTCCGGCAAATCCGGCTGTAACTCTTCGAAGTTACCGCCCTGTAACTCATCATCCACCGGAACGTTATCTTCTATTTCAATGGCAGAGATTCCGTGCTCATCCAAAACCATGCTCACGATGTCCTCTGCTACGACTGTTGTATGAATGGTAAATTTTGTCCATTTCATAGATCCACCTCCTGCGAAAAACTCCGCAAAACATCACATATGAAAGCCACAATATACTATCACAAAAGCCCGCTTGGTGCAAATAAAAGAGCTTCCCACAACTGTGAGAAGCTCCACTATAATCTTGGCTTATAAATCTTTTAATTTGTCCCGAAAGCCCTTTCTTTTCTTCTCCTGCCTCACCTGGACTCCACCTTCTTTTAAGGTGTTTCCACAGTTCTCATCAAAGGTACGAAGTGCTTCTTTGGCTGCTGCGTTCATCGAAGTCGGAACCTGGACAACCAAGGTAACGTACTGGTCACCCCGGGCATTGGCGTTACGAAGAGACGGAACACCTTTGCCCTTCAGACGAATTCTGGTGTTGGTCTGGGTACCCGGAGTCACCTCATAGGATACACGACCGTCTAAGGTTTCGATAATCACTTCTCCGCCCAATGCAGCCTGTGCAAAAGAAATCGGAGCAATGGAATATACGTCATAACCGCTACGCTCGAACTTATCACTCGGAGCTACACGAACCTCTACCAACAAGTCGCCTCTCGGGCCACCGTTGATACCCGGCTCACCTTTCTCGCGGATACGGACGCACTGTCCATTATCGATTCCGGCCGGAATGCTTACCTGAATACGTTTCTTCTTGGCAATATAACCGGTTCCACGGCAATCGCTACATTTCTCCTCGATGATCTGGCCGGTACCGTTACAGTCCGGACAGGTTGTCACGTTCTGCATCATACCGAAGAGTGACTGCTGGGTAACCACGATCTTACCCTTACCACCACACTTCGGACAGGTCTTCTTAGAGGTTCCGGGCTTCGCACCGCTTCCCTTACAGGTTGGGCACTCATCCTTCAACGTCAGCTCAATCTCTTTCTCACATCCGAAAACAGCCTCTTCGAACTTAATACGGATGGAGGTACGGATATTGGAACCCTTCATCGGACCATTGCTGGTACGACGTGCTCCGCCGCCGAAGAAATCGCCGAAGATATCTCCGAAAATATCAGAGAAGTCCATGCCGGAGAAATCGAATCCACCGGCTCCGCCTGCACCGCCATCGAATGCAGCATGTCCAAACTGGTCATACTGTCTTCTCTTCTCTGCATCAGACAATACTGCGTATGCCTCGCTGGCTTCCTTGAACTTCGCTTCGGCCTCCTTATCACCCGGATGCATATCCGGATGATATTTCTTAGCCAATTGACGATATGCTTTTTTCAGTGTCGCGTCATCGGCATTGCGATCAACGCCTAAGACTTCATAATAGTCTCTTTTCTGCTCTGCCATCGTTTATCATACTTCCTTAAAATCTGCATCTACAACGTCGTCGTTGTTAGCACCTGCGCTTGCTCCTGCACCCATATCTGCACTTGCGGCACCCATGTCAGGGCCTGCGCCTGCAGCCTGTGCAGCCTGAGCCTGCTCATACATCTTAGCAAATACCTTCTGTGCGGACTGCTCTAACTTCTCCTGAGCTGCCTTCATAGCAGATACATCGCTCTCAGACATCTCCTCTGCCTGCTGATGAGCATCTACCATATCCTTCAAAGCCTTCAAGTCAGCCTCAACCTCAGTCTTGTCAGCTGCGTCAAGCTTGTCACCAACTTCATCCAAAGCCTTCTGGGTCTGGAATACGAAGGAATCAGCGTTGTTACGTGTATCAATTGCTTCCTTACGCTTCTTATCCTGTGCTTCGTACTCAGCAGCTTCCTTTACTGCCTTGTCGATTTCTTCATCGGACATGTTAGAACCTGCAGTAATGGTGATGTGCTGCTCCTTGCCGGTTCCAAGATCCTTAGCGGATACGTTAACGATACCGTTGGCATCAATATCGAAAGTAACTTCGATCTGAGGTACACCACGACGTGCTGGTGGAATACCATCCAAACGGAACTGTCCTAAGGACTTGTTGTCACGGGCGAACTGTCTCTCACCCTGTACGACGTTGATATCTACTGCGGTCTGGTTATCCTCTGCGGTAGAGAATACCTGAGACTTCTTGGTAGGAATTGTTGTATTACGCTCGATCAATCTGGTTGCGATACCACCCATGGTCTCGATAGAAAGGGACAATGGAGTAACGTCTAACAGAAGGATCTCACCTGCACCTGCATCACCAGCAAGCTTACCACCCTGAATGGAAGCACCGATTGCTACACACTCATCCGGGTTCAAAGTCTTGCTTGGCTCATGTCCGGTTAATGCCTTTACCTTATCCTGTACGGCTGGGATACGTGTAGAACCACCAACCAATAATACCTTGGACAACTCAGCTGCAGTTAAGCCGGCATCCTTCAAAGCGTTCTGTACAGGGATTGCGGTACGCTCTACAAGGTCATGTGTTAACTCGTCGAACTTCGCACGGGTTAAGTTCATATCAAAGTGCTTCGGGCCATCAGCAGTTGCAGTAATGAATGGAAGGTTGATATTGGTTGTAGTAGCTGCGGACAGCTCCTTCTTAGCCTTCTCTGCTGCTTCTTTTAATCTCTGAAGAGCCATCTTATCAGTAGAAAGGTCAACACCCTCTGCTGCCTTGAACTCAGCTAACATCCAATCGGTAATCTTCTGGTCGAAGTCATCACCACCAAGACGGTTATCACCGCTGGTAGACAATACTTCGATGACACCGTCACCAATCTCGATGATAGATACATCGAATGTACCACCACCTAAATCGTATACCATGATTTTCTGCTCTTTCTCGTTATCAAGACCGTAAGCCAATGCTGCTGCAGTCGGCTCGTTGATGATACGCTTTACATCAAGACCAGCAATCTTACCTGCGTCCTTGGTTGCCTGACGCTGAGCATCGTTGAAGTATGCAGGAACAGTGATAACAGCCTCAGATACAGGCTCACCCAAGTAGTTCTCAGCATCTGCCTTCAACTTCTGAAGGATCATAGCGGAGATCTGCTGTGGAGAATACTTCTTGCCATCGATGGTACGTCCGTTGTCAGTACCCATATCTCTCTTAATGGAAGAGATGGTCTTCTCTGCATTGGTAACTGCCTGACGCTTTGCAGGCTCACCTACGAGACGCTCACCGGTCTTGGTGAATGCTACGATAGATGGTGTTGTACGTGCACCTTCCTGGTTGGCGATAACGGTTGGCTTACCACCTTCCATAACGGCTACACAGCTATTGGTTGTTCCTAAATCAATTCCGATAATTTTTCCCATGATTTGTTCCTCCTAATTATCCTATCTTTTACAAAAATGCGCGTTGCGCGAAAGTTGTCTTAATTTGCTACCTTCACCATGCTGTGGCGAACCACTTGATCATGGTAGGTATAACCCTTCTGGAGTTCTTCTACAACGATGTTCTCACCGTACTGCTCATCATCGATATGCATCACTGCATTGTGGAAGTCCGGATTGAACTCGGTGCCCTCTGCCTCAATGGCTTTCACACCGGCTTCCTCTAAGGAAGTTAACATCTGCTTGTAAATCATCTTCATTCCGTCTGCAAAAGCATCGCCTTCCGGAGCATTTGCAAGTCCGCGTTCGAAGTTATCAACCACCGGGAGAATCTTCTCAATGATGGTCTTCGCACCCATGTCAAACATCTGGGACTTCTCTTTTTCAGAGCGGGTACGGAAGTTCTCAAACTCCGCTAACTGACGCTTCACACGATCCGTAAGATCGGCAATCTGCTCGTCACGCTTGTCCTTCTTTTCTTTTTTGTGATGCTTCTTGTCCTTGGCATCCTGCTTACCTGCTTCTTCGGCTGCGGCTTCTGTCGCTTTTTCCTTGGCAGGTGCTTCTTCGGTTGTGGTCTCTTCTGTTACTTCCTCGGTGTTTGCAGCTTCTTCCTGCTCTACGGAGAAGTTCTCTTTTTCTTCTGCCACGTTCCTACCACCTTTCTATTCCTTCTTCATAATGGATCCCAATTGATCCTTCAATTGACTTAAGTTGTCCATAACCTTCTTGTAGTCCATACGCTTCGGGCCGATGATACCGATGGTACCCTTGATGCCCTCGCCCAGATCGTAGGTGGCGGTTACCACACTGCAATCCTTCATGGTCTCGATTGGAGATTCGTCACCGATGTATACCTGAATACCGGTTCCGGCATCTTCATCTTCGATATCTGAAATCAGAGATGCAAGTTCTTCCTTCTCTTCAAAAGTAGAGATGAATTCGCTCGCCTTCTGAGAATCAGCAAGTTCCGGATACTTAAAGATGTTGGTTGCACCACTGGTGTAAATCTCTAAGCCCTCATCACTGTCCTTAATGGTCTCGGCCACGGTATTCAATACCTGAGCAATGATGTCCTCATGGATACCGGCCTGTTCCTTCAACATGGTAATCAAACCAAGATTAATCTGAGAAACCGTCAAACCGTTCAGGTTCGTATTCAGAAGCATGTTCAGCTTCAGAAGGTTCTCATTATCAAGAGGCTTGTCCACTTCAATAATCTTGTTCTTCACAAGATTGCCGTTCATCACCACGACGGATAAGATGTGATGCTCATCCACTGCAGAGAGCTGAACGAACTTCACGCTACTCTTGGACAGGGCCGGTGCGGAAATCATGGTTGCGTACTGGGTGTTGTTAGCCAGTACCTTCACCACTTGCTTCAGCAGCTTCTCCATCTTCTCGGTCTTCTCAATCATGAGTCCCTTGATATCGGAGACTTCCTGGTCCTTCTCAGCCATCAACCGGTCCACATAGAAGCGATATCCCTTATCGGAAGGAATACGTCCTGCGGAAGTATGGGGCTGAACAATGTAGCCAAGCTCTTCCAAATCAGACATCTCATTACGAATGGTAGCTGAACTTAAATTCAGTTCAGAATTCTTGGAGATGGTTCTCGAACCTACCGGCTCACCAGTCTCTAAGTAGTTCTGAATAATCGCATATAAGATTTTCTCTTTTCTCTCATCTAATGCATCCATACAGTACCCTCTTAAAAAGATGAATGGTGATTTCGGTTGTTAGCACTCATCGGTTTGGAGTGCTAATATCTAATTAGTAATTTAGCACCCTACCTATTCTTTGTCAACAAGCAGGGTGCTAATTTTATAATTTTTTTATATTTTATTGAAGGAACTGGGCCATGGCATAATTGGACAAGTCCATTCCCCGTTCATTTAAAAAGATGCGACCTTCCGCCGCTTCCAACAATCCTTCGTTGCGAAGTCGCTGAATCACCGGACCGTAGACGCCGTCAATCTCTAAGCCAAAGGCCTGACGGAAATCACTCCTGGAAACACCGGCATTCATGCGAAGTCCAAGGAACATGAACTCTTCCATGGCATTCTGTCTGGACAATTCCTGGAAGTCTTCCCGCATCGGTGATTCCTGTCGGAAGTTCTCCATCACCAACTCATCGGTATGGGCAATGTAATCATGGATGTTGCGTTCGTTGGAAAAACGACATTCATTCAAAAGGGACGCTGCCCCGATTCCCATGCCAAGGTATGGTACTCGTTTCCAATATCCGATATTGTGCTGGCACACATGACCCTTCTTGGCGTAATTGGAAATCTCATACTGCTCGTAACCGTGGGCAACAAGCTGCATCTGAGCCGTCTTGTACAGCTCATATTCCTGATCCTCATTGGGAAGTGCTTCCGTCTCCATGCCGGCGTGCTGCTTCACCGCATCAAACTTGTAACGGTCATAAAACGGTGTGCCCTTCTCAATAATCAGGGCGTAGGCGGAAATATGCTCCGGCTGTAACCGAGTCACCTGTTGAATGGTATGGGTAAGCTTCGCCGGTGTCTGCCCCGGGAGCCCCGTCATAATATCCACGCTGATATCATCAAAGCCTGCCACCCGGGCGAATTCAAAGGTATGCAGGAACCGGTCAAAGGTATGAATCCGGCCGAGAAGCTTCAGCTCATCGTCATTGGCGGACTGCAAACCGATACTGATGCGATTGATGCCCACGGAACGATAAATATTGAAGTTCTCCGCACTCACCGTTCCCGGATTGCATTCGATGGTCACTTCCGCCCTTGGGTCTACATGGAAATACTTGTGGACCGTATCCATAATCTCAGCCATGTAGTTCGCCTCCAACCAGGAAGGCGTTCCTCCGCCGATATAAATAGAAGGAATCAACTTATCTGATAGGCGAATGCCCCACCACTTAATCTCCCGACACAATGCCTTGGTATAATCCCGTCTTACATCTGCATCGAAGGGACCGGATAAGAAATCGCAGTAATCGCATTTTTTGACGCAAAAAGGGATATGGATATAGAGTTCCAACACGTCCTTATACAACTCCATATACCATATCCCTCCTTCGGTTCTTAATCTTCGTCAAGTTTGAGTACGCTCATGAAGGCTTCCTGTGGAATCTCTACATTGCCCACCTGGCGCATACGCTTCTTACCTTCCTTCTGCTTCTCCAATAACTTTTTCTTACGGCTGATATCACCGCCGTAACACTTGGCAAGTACATCCTTACGCATTGCCTTCACGGTCTCACGGGCAATAATCTTGCTGCCCACTGCAGCCTGAATCGGAATCTCGAATAAGTGTCTCGGAATCTCTTCCTTCAACTTCTCGCACATCTTCCGGCCACGCTCGTAAGCGGTATCCTTGAATACGATAAAAGATAACGCATCCACGGTCTCGCGGTTAATCAAAATATCCAACTTCACAAGTTCGGAGCGAACATAGCCCTTGAACTCATAATCAAAAGATGCATATCCTCGGGAACGGGACTTTAATGCATCAAAGAAATCGTAAATAATTTCATTCAACGGAAGCACATACTTAATCAGCGCTCTGGTCTCTTCCATATATTCCATGCTGACATAGATACCACGACGCTCCTGGCACAAGTCCATAATGGCACCGATGTACTCGCTGGTTACCATAATCTCCGCATCTACCACCGGCTCTTCCATATATTCAATCTCGGAAGGATCCGGCAAGTTGGACGGATTGGTCAGTTCAATCATGGTTCCGTCGGTCTTATATACACGGTATACAACGCCCGGTGCGGTGGTTACCAAATCCAAGTTGTACTCACGCTCCAAGCGTTCCTGAATCACATCCAAATGCAACAGTCCTAAGAATCCGCAACGGAAACCGAATCCCAAGGCAATGGAAGTCTCCGGCTCGTACTGTAATGCCGCATCGTTCAGCTGTAACTTCTCTAGGGCATCACGCAAATCCGGATACTTGGCGCCATCTGCAGGATAGAGTCCGCAGTACACCATCGGATTCACCTTCTTATAGCCCGGAAGCGCCTCTGCGCAAGGATTCTTGGCATGGGTAATGGTATCACCCACACGGGTATCCTTCACATTCTTGATGCTGGCAGTCATATAACCAACCATACCGGCAGAGAGTTCGTCACAGGCAATGAACTGGCCTGCGCCGAAATATCCCACTTCTACCACATCGAAAGTTGCGCCGGTTGCCATCATACGTACGGTATCGCCCGCCTTTAAGGTACCTTCCTTCACACGGCAAAATACAATAACGCCGCGATAAGAATCATACAAAGAGTCAAAAATCAAAGCCTGCAACGGCGCATTCGGATCTCCTGTCGGAGCCGGAAGCTTCTCGATGATCTGCTTCAATACCTCTTCCACATTCAAACCGGTCTTGGCGGAAATCTGTGGCGCATCCTGTGCTTCCAAACCAATGACATCCTCGATCTCGTTGATGACACGTTCCGGATCTGCACTTGGAAGATCTACCTTATTAATAACCGGAAGCACCTCTAGGTCATGATCTAAAGCCAGATATACATTGGCCAAGGTCTGTGCCTCGATTCCCTGTGCCGCATCCACAACAAGGATGGCGCCGTCACAAGCAGCCAGGCTTCGGGAAACCTCATAGTTAAAATCCACGTGGCCCGGCGTATCAATCAAATTGAAAATGTATTCTTCTCCGTCCTCGGTACGATAAATCAAACGAACTGCCTGGGACTTGATGGTGATGCCTCGCTCACGCTCCAACTCCATATTATCCAAGACCTGGGCCTGCATCTCACGCTCGGTCAAAAGGCCTGTTTTCTCAATCAGACGATCGGCCAAGGTAGACTTGCCGTGGTCAATATGTGCTATAATACAAAAGTTACGAACTTTACTCTGGTCGATTGCCATAATTACCTCCAAATTTACGTTCCTTATATTAGCATAGGAAAAGACTCTTCCACAAGAGGATTTGGGGATTTGAAGCAAAAAATAGGCAAAACCCATTGACAGCGCGTAATTATTCGATTATTATATCAAGGTATGTTTACATTGAACTGTCCGTGTCCGGCTACAATGTAATCGCTATATATAGTTAAATCATTACATTGGAGGTGTACGAAGTTGGCTAATATTAAATCTGCAAAGAAGAGAATTCTTGTTGCTGCTACTAAGACTGAGCGTAACAAGGCAATCAAGTCTGAAGTTAAGACTTGCATTAAGAAGGTAGAGGCAGCTGTTGCTAATAACGATAAGGCTGCTGCTGAAGAAGCATTAGTTCTTGCTACCAAGAAGATCGAGATGGCAGCTACTAAGGGTGTTTACCATAAGAACAACGCTTCTCGTAAGATTTCCCGTCTTGCTAAGGCTGTAGCAAAGATTGCTTAATTCTTTAAATATTAAATATTCATGAATATGAAAAACACCAGTACCGTCATACTGGTGTTTTTTTGTGCTCATTCAATAATTTTTATTTTGAATATTTCAAAAGCAACATCTCCACTCCCACACTGGCATCCAGCTTGCCGCTCTTCACCTGCTCATCCGTGGAAGCACATTCGATTAAGATGCGCTCTAACTGTCCGGTGGAAAAGTTCTTCGCCATTTTCTGATACTTATCTACAAAGAAACTGTAACGAAGGCCCATCACCTTCTGGATTTCATTTTTCTTCATGCCCTGCTCCAAATAACTCTTGGTCTGCAGGATGGAACGAAACTGTCCCTCTAAGGAAGCTAAGATATAAAGAGGCGCCACCTTGTGTTCCAACATGTCCTGGTATGCAAGCATGGCCTTCCGTGGATTCTTCTCTCCGATTCCGTCTACCAGAATAAACATGCGCTCTTCCGAAGAGTCAATGCAAATCTCCCGTACGTCCTGTCTGGAGATCGCCGGCTTGTCGGCACAATAATCCAACAGCTTCTCTAACTCCCGATCCATATTCTCCATATTGGTGGAGCAGCGATTCCGGAATTCTTCCCAGGCATCCATGGTAATCTGCTTGCCGGCACGCTTCACACGGCCGCCAACCCAGGCCTGCAATTCCTTCTCTTCCGGGAAATTCAACTCCACAACCTCGCCTACCTTGGCAAATTCCTTGTAGGTGCGACTGCGCTTATCTATTTTGCTCTCAACAAACACCAAGAATGCCGTCTCAGACATCTTGGAAAAATAGTCCGCCAAATCATCTACGGAGCGATTAAAGAATCCGCTGTTCTCCACATATACCACACGCCAGTCTGCAAAAAACGGCATGGTATCCGCAAAATCAATAATCTCGTGCTCGTTGATTCCGCTGCCTTCGAAGGTCATGTAATTCATGGTATCTCCATCCTTCACCGTAGCGGATAACAGGCGCTTACGATACAGCTGCTTCAGATAATCCTCATCGCCGTATAGTAAGTATGCCGGCTTTAAGTTGCCGGACTTCAACTGTTCATCAATTGTTCTCATATGCTATGTTACTCAATTCTTATGTCTAATTTCGGTTGCCGTCATCAATCACGGACTTCAGATAGGTGATGGCATCCTGGGTCTGGTTGCAATGAATACGCAAAATCGGAACAAACCGTTTCACCTTCGCCACAAAATCGATATTGCCTTCCGTCAATTCTCTGGAATACATTGGCGAAGCTAGCCCCATGGCTGCAAATATAATGCAGTCACTGGTAGAACGACCGGACATATGGTTCGTGGTGGAATGCTTCAGACTGATGACACCACCAAGCTCTAAAGGACGATTCACATCTTCATCCAAAAAGCTTCCCCAAGGAAGATTCCATACATTTACATGGTCCCCATCGATTTCCAACAGGTTGGTACGATGATTGCAGCGCTTTACTTCGGACAAGTCTGCCAGGCGACCGGTCAACTCATCCCAATTGGTTCCGTCGGAAGAGACGAACAAATATCCTCTGTTCCGATACTGTAACAGCCAGGAAGTAAAAGCGAACTTCCCATGAGCAAAGGCCAAAATCAAAAAGCTCTGATGCATGGCCTCATATACTTCTGCCGTAATCTCGTCATCCGGCAAATTCATATCGGAGATAAAAAGAACCGCCTTGGATCCGTCCTTACGAACACGCATCTCATGAAGGCTGCGATTATACGGGAACAAATAGTAGTAATGGCGCTCATCCGCATAAACAATCACCTGATGTGTACGGGTAATCAACTCTCCCACTCCCATCAGGCGCGGTGCCGACATCACCACCTCCACCCGCTGCATGAAAGCACGTTCTTCCGGCATAATCGAATCCAAATTCACCGGTTCCATGGCACTCTTACCGCGATACAACTGTAGCTCCGGTGCAATGTATTCTCTCGGTCCGTTGTATAACACACGAAGTCCTGCAATCTCAAACACATCGTAATCCGCCAGCGGCCCAATCAATCGCTTGTTCTTACGATTAATGACTTCAATATTCTCAAGCATCAAAAAGAAGGCTGTCACCTTGTCGCGAATCGCCTCTGAATCCGATGCCATACCAAGATGCTTCGCCAATTCCAATGCGCATGCATCTTCGTCATACCCCTGCTTCACATAATCCCAGAGAAAGACTTCGTCTTCATCCAAGGAGGTACCCTGAAACTGCAATGCAATTCCCTGGCCGTAAGGCAGCAGGTACGGAACCCCTTCGATATATTTGATCATGTACTCTTTGCGAACTTTCATAGGTTCACCTCGTATCTATACTTTTTCTTATTTTATCATGTTCAAAGAATTGTCGAAAGTCGATTATTCGTTTTTCCTCAGTAGCGAAAATATACAATTCTAGACACTTTTTTCTCTACGAACGTAGACAATATCAGTGTTTGTGTACTACTTGCCCTCAAAAAACCCATATATCTCCATGCGTTTCCCGTTTTTTCGCAGTGTTAGCTGTCCTTCGTCGATGGTGCAATGCCATGGAATTTGTTGTTTTTCCAACCGACCCAGAAACTCTTTCCCCGGATGACCGTAGGAATTATTCTTACCGGCAGAGATAAAGACCACCTCCGGTTGCAGCGTTTCCAGCCACTCTGCGCAATCCGAGGAGTTAGAACCGTGATGCCCGGCCTTCAAGAAATCAATGTGCATGTCACGCAACCGCCGTCCCATCCCATGACTTAGAATATAGCGTTCCTGTTCCTCTCCCAGATCTCCGGTGAATACGCCATGAAAATCTTCCATGGACAACAGCAGACACAAGGAGTTCTCGTTGGTACCTTCATAGGCTGCCACGCCGGGCGGATAGAAACACTCCAGTCGCATCTGCTTCGTTCCGATCACATCCCCCGCTTCCATGTACAGAATCGTCACCCCATGGGCTTCGCAGGCACGACATAAGGCGTCATAGCCTTCATTTTTCTCCACCATCTTCGCCAGCACCAAATATCGGATTTCCACGTCCCCCTCTAATACTTCCAACACACCGTTATAATGGTCTTCATCCATATGGGTAATAAACCAATAGGAGACTTCCCGCACGCCATGATACTGAAGGAACGGTTCAATAACATAGGTTCCCACTTCACTCTTAGAGGAGGATCCACCGTCAATAAAAAAGTCCGTTCCTTCCGGGCTTTGGATGTAGATTCCGTCTCCTTGTCCAACAGATAACACATCGATTTCAAATCCCGTCTTGGGAAGCATCAGCACGCCAAGACTGGCCATACATCCTGCGGCAATTGCTACCAGGTAGATACGAATCCACTTTGTAGCACGCTTCCTGCTTCCATGTCTTGCCCGCTCCCAAAGTGGCGCCAGATGCCTTCTTACCATCTGCTGTAAAAATGTACACACTCCGAGAAGAAGCAAATAATAAAGCAATATCTGCCACATCTGCGGACGTCCCACAATCCACTGTGCTGCCGGAAGATTCAGGGAATGGGCACAGAGACTCTCATAGAAATAGAGAATCAAATGGCACGGGAAGAAAAATACTTTCCAGATTGGAAGCATGCCAAAGAAAGAGCCGCAAATACCGCCCAGCAAACCACCCAAAAGGCCCATCGTAATTAAGATACCAAGCACCGGTAATACCAAAAGGTTGATGCCCACCACATACATCGGAAATCCATAGAAGAAATACGCCATGATGGGAATGGTTGCCATATGAATCCCCATACCGGATAACAGATTCCCAATTAGGATTTCCTTGGCATTTTTCCGGTAATGCTTCCCGTGGTCCATTCGATGAAACGTCCGCCAGCGGTAATCGCAAAGCATCTCATAGGTGCCACCCATGGAATTTGCCACCAGAACAACCCCTAGGACAGCGCCAAAAGAAAACACAAATCCAATCTGGCAATAAGCATAAGGATTCTGCCACAGCAAGACGATACTCATAACCGCCAGCGCCGTAAGAAGATCATAGCTTAAACCAAACACGCAAGACACCAAAAACAGCGCAAACATTCCCACTGCCCGCTCCGTGGAAATGCTGTTTCCTGTGAGCATTCCGTATAACAGTACCAGTACAAAGGTGATGCTTGCCGCCGGTAATGGAAGGATACGCTTTCGCAACCTGCGGTAGCAAAGCATTCCAACCAAGGATATATGCAGTCCCGAAATCGCCAGAATATGGCTGATTCCCGTATCCTGAAACAGACGCTTTGCCTCCTCGGACAAGTCCTTTTTCTCTCCCAAGGTCATGGCTGCTAAGATTCCGCTCTCTTCTCCGGGAAGGTAGTAGGCATACACCGCCGCCACTTCTCTTCGCAAATCAAACAACCCTTGCCCAAGGCCAAACAATGGTGGTTTTATCAGTCGTATCTCTGTTGGTTTTACAACAGCGCCCACCATCTTTGCCAGATAGTACTCCGCCTCATCAAATCCGCCATCATTTTCCCCACGACGAAAAGAGCGCACCGTTCCTTCTACGTAATAGCGTCCGCCCAATGGGTATGCATCTTCCTCTACCGTCACCACAAGTGCACCTTCCCAGTAATCCATGTGATACTCCACAGGAAATTCGATGCGAGACAGTTCATAATTCCAATGCTCGTTCTTATATTCTTTTTTCATCAGTGTTCCCGTAAAACAGATTGTCTTGTCCGGAACGAATTGGTGGTTGGATAATGTCATGCAGGATACTGCACTTAGACCGCGAAATATTCCAAGCCCGAAAAACAGGCAGAGGCCTATTCCGTGAAGAAATCGTTTGGATAAGGTTCGCTGGGCGGTTTTGCCACCGTATAGGAGAAAAACCGCACCAACAAGCCCCAGCACAAGGAACATCGCCTTATGCGTAATTGCAAACAATATGCCAAACAGGAACCATACTGCCATCTGCAGTAGATACCGTTTGTTCAAACTCTTACCTCATTAGTCTTCTTCAATCAAAGATACATTCGGTTCATAGGTACCTTCCAGCTGATTATTTTCCACATCAATGGCGCTGGTGGTACTAAGAACGGTAATCTTCACCTTGGTAATGGAATCCTGGGTGGTCAGGGAATCTACGATGGAGTAAATCAATGCTTCCTGGGTCACATTGCTCTCCTGGCTCAGGATGGAAGCATCCAAATCCACATAGCAAATTCCGTCGCTGACCGTTGCGTTCAGGATTACGTTACGGGAAGAAAATGTTGCCTGTGCACCGGCAGTCTCCGGTGTGTAGGACAAATAATTCAAAATCATCATCGGAAGGGAAATATTGGTATTGTAGTGTACCAATCGGGTCTCTTCGATGAGCTTGTCGCCCTTCGCCGTCGGATAATAGAAGGTCATCTGCTTGGTTAAGACTGCCTCCTGCTCTCTGGCGAAATCATCTACAAACGAGTTCTGGGTCATGGCGGTAATCACGTTACCGTAAGAATCCGTCAGGGGTTCGTCTACTACATAGAACACCACGCTGTCTACCCCGTCCAGTCCGCAGAAGGTCTTCACCACTGCGGCGCGAAGCAAGGCTTCCCGGATGCTGCCCAAGGACTCATAATCTCTGGAAAAATGTAATTCCAGCTGTCCTTCCGTCAACGTATAACTACGTACCGACACGTTATCCGGAATTGGATTGGTGTACTCCACTTCCTGCTTCTTGGAAGTCAGAAGTGACAACAGTTCTCCAATCTGACCGTCCACATCTGCCGTACGGAAATTCACGTTTACCGGATATAGTGCCGTTGCATTCTTATTCAGGAAATAAACGGTATAACCGCTGTTTTCCTTTTTCTTGGAGCCGCAGGCCGTCACAATGATGCCGGCGGTTAGCACAAGCGCTGCTAAAACAATCAGGATTTTCCATATTCTTTTCATGAATTGGTCACCTCCTGTTGAATGTAATTCAGCGGTACCCGAACGTCGAAGGTGGTTCCTTCTCCTAAGACACTGCTCACCTTAATCTCTCCATGATGCATGTTGATGGCGTTCTTGGTAATAGCAAGGCCAAGACCGGTACCACCAATCTCTCTGGAGTGGGACTTGTCTACGCGATAGAATCGCTCAAAAATAAAGTCTAAGGATTCCTCCGGAATACCCATACCGGAATCCTCAACACGAATGTAGCAATAGCGGTGATCCGCATTCAAAGAAACATGTACGAATCCACCCGGATTGTTGTATTTAATACCGTTCTCAATCAAGTTACTGATGGCAAGGGAGAATTTGACTTCGTCAATCTCCACCGTCACCGGACGGAAGCTCTCCATTACCAGCTCTACTTCCTGCTTCTCAGCAATCGGCTTCAAGCGCTTCAAAATCAACTCAATCAGCTCATTCAAATTCACCGGAGCAATGTTGAGATTCGCACCGGATTTATCCATACGAACCAAGGACAACAGGTCATTGATGATCTGAGTCTCACGGTCAATTTCGTTGGTGATATCGCTCATGAATTCCTGATAGAGTTCAATCGGAACACCATCGCCCATAGAGTTAATGGAATCCGCCAACACCTTCATGGAAGTAAGCGGTGTCTTCAACTCGTGGGATACGTTGGATACGAATTCCTGACGGGACTCATCCACCTTATACATACCATCCGCATAGGCATTGAACTCATCCGCAAGATTTCGAAGCTCGGTAAATCCTTCCGCCTCCAATTCCTTATGGGAACCGGCCTTATGCATCTTGCCGATATTCGCTGCCATCTTACGAATCGGGAAAGAAATACTTCTGGAGAGAATCAGCGCCAAAATCGTAACCACGATGAACGTAATCAATACAATGATCACGCCGACGGAACGATAGAATTCCATATTGGTCTCCAATGCACCGGTGGCTTTATTCACCAGTAAAACACCGTCAATCACGGAAGAATCGCTAGGATCCGTAATGGGAACCGTCACCGTAATACAATGGCTGTCGGCATCATAATAAGAGCAGAAGCTTCCTCCTGCACTCTCGATTGCGTTTTGCCAGACGATGGTACGGCCATCATACATGTTGTATGTGTCTTTTACCACCTTCATGTTGGAATCAATGACCATGATACGGCCGGAATAAATATTCCCTAAGGTGTTCAGCTGGGTATTCACACTGTTGACGGAAGGATCCTGCAGATATCCACTGGTAACAATCTGATTGCTCAGAAGCTGCGCCTGGGATGAAATCGCAATCTCCTCACTGCTTAAGGAACGCTGTTTGATGTTATATATGAACAAATTAACAATAACGAGGCAGGGAAGGATTCCAAGTAACATGATTAACATGGCTACGTGGAATCGCATGCTCATAATCCTCGGTTTCAATCTATGAAATAGTTTCATTGAATACACCTGTTATTGGTAGTAATATCCCATTCCCCATTTGGTATGTACATAGCGTGGTTCCGATGGGTTCGGTTCAATCTTCTCGCGAAGACGTCTGACATGTACGTCTACCGTACGGGCATCTCCCGGATAGTCCTTTCCCCAAATCAACTCTAAGAGTTCCTCACGGCCGTATACCTTGCCCGGATTGCTGACAAAGTGTAAGAGCAAATCAAACTCCTTGGAAGTCAGATTCATCTCTACGTCCTTAATGCGGACACGGCGGCTCTCGGTATTCAAATAAATATCGCCGCTTACAATCTCATAACTCTTGGTCTCCGGATTCACCTGCGGGGCGCTGCGTCGCATAATTGCCTTAATGCGGGCCTTCACCTCTAAGATATTGAATGGCTTGGTAATGTAATCATCTGCACCGTATTCTAAGCCCAGAATCTTATCCATGTCTTCGCCCTTCGCAGTCAACATCACGATTGGAACGTTAGAGACATCACGAATTCTCTGGCACACTTCAAATCCATCCATCTTCGGAAGCATAACATCCAGAAGAATCATGTCGAACTGCTCGGACAAAGCCTTATTCAAAGCTTCCTCACCGTCATAGGCACAGTCCACTTCCATACCGTCCTGTTCCAGGCTGAAACGGATGCCCTTCACGATTAATTTCTCATCATCCACTACCAGTACTCTTTTTGCCATAATAACCCTTACCGTACCTTATTATTTTGTAATAATCGAATCCTTGATTCGGTTGTAGACCCCGTCCTTAATTCCGGGAATCTGCTTAATGTCTTCCGGAGAAGCGAAGTTCCCGTGCTCCGTGCGATACTCCACAATCAGCTTCGCCTTCGACGCTCCAATACCGGGCAGCGTCATAAGATCCGCCTCACTGGCCGCATTGAGATTCACTCTGCCATCTGCATCCACCGCCGAATCGCTTCCGGATGCGGACAAGCTGTGCTCCTCCATGGAATATACATAAATCATCTGCCCGTCTTCCAACTTCGCAGCCTGATTCAAATCCTGTTGATATGCATTCTCCAAAAGCCCGCCGGCACACGCAATGGCCTCATAAACTCTGGCATCCTGCGATAGGGTAAAAACGCCGGGATTGTTCACGCATCCCGCCACCTGGACCACAATCTCTTCCGGAACCGGCTCTGCTGCTTCTTGCGTCTGTGTCTCTGCCACTTCCTCCGTCCCCGGGGATGCCGATTCAAAATAGGACTGTTCTCCACATCCTTGTAACAAAAGTGTTACAGCGATTCCGCCAAAGCAAATGGCAAGCTTTTTGATATGTTTCATCATAAAAAGTACTCCTTCCAAAGGGTTGAAAGGAGTCCTGACTACCTCGGCTCTATCGTAACAAAAATACAAAAAGATTACAAGATAGTTTCAATCTTATGACAAGCCCGAAAAACCACACCAAAATAAAAAGAATACGACTTTTAAACCGGACGAAATCATGCTACTATTGTTGAAACATTGTAAAAAAGAGAGAGCATACGTTATGGCAAAGACATTTGAAACATCCAACCCAAAAGAAGCAATTGCATATCGTTTTCCCCTTCGGGAAGCACTCATCGGTAACACGGCATTCTATCGCCGGGTTTCCACCGTTGTGATTCCCATGATCGTTCAGAATACCCTCTCCAATATTGTAGGTCTTCTGGATAACATCATGGTGGGCCAGGTCGGTACCCTTCCCATGTCTGCCGTTGCCATTGTGAACCAGATTCTCTTTATTTTTTATCTGTGCATCTGGGGTTCCTTGGCCGGAGCGGGAATCTTCAGTACCCAGTTCTTCGGTAAAGGCGACATGGACGGCGTCCGCTATTCCATTCGTTTTAAAGCCATGACGGCAGCCACCATTTGTACCATTGCGGTACTCTTACTGTTTTTTGCCAAGGAGCCGCTGATTTCCTTATATATTGCAGCAGAAACACCGGCAGACCAGGCCGCTGCCACCTTGCAGTACGGTATGTCCTATTTGGACATCATGCTGGTTGGACTGATTCCGTTCAGTCTGACCCAGGTCTATGCCAGTGCCATGAGGGAAAGCGGCAAGACCACCCTTCCAATGGCAGCCGGCATGATTGCCATGGTGGTAAACTTCATTTTTAACGCCCTCTTAATCTTCGGTTTGTTCGGGCTCCCGAAGTTAGGGGTTTTAGGTGCTGCGGTTGCAACGGTCATCTCCCGATTCACCGAGCTTGGGATTGTGATGGCAGGTGCCCATCGGCCACATTCTTCCTATGCCTTTTTCCATGGAGTCTTCAAGAGTCTCTATGTACCGGGGGTATTGGTAAAACCGATTATCCTTAAGTCCCTGCCGCTGTTATGTAATGAATTCCTGTGGAGTCTGGCCCAGGCTGCATTGTTGCAGGCATACTCCGTCCGTGGAATTGCCGTAATCGCTGCCATGAACATTAGCGGAACCATCTCACAGATTTTTAACGAGGTGTTCCTCTCCATCGGCAACTCTGCCGGCATTATTGTAGGACAGGAATTGGGGGCCGACCATCTGGTGAACGCCCGCCGCAGCGCATGGCGTATGGCTGCCCTTAGCGTTGCAAGCACCCTGGTTATGGGATTACTGCTGGCTCTCTTCGCACCGCTGATTCCGCAGGTTTACAACACCGAGCCGGAGATTCGTGCTATGGCTACCCGCTGTATTTGGGTGGTCGCACTGGTGATGCCGATTAACTCCTTCGCCAATGTCAGCTACTTCATTATGAGATCTGGCGGCAAAACCGCCATTACCTTCATCTTCGACAGTTGCTTCGCATGGCTGGTTTCCGTTCCTGCGGCATTCCTGTTGACCCACTACACCGCACTTCCGGTGCTTACGGTATTCCTCATGGTATCCTTGCTGGAATTCTTAAAATGCGTCATCGGATTCCTCTTCATCCGAAGCGGCATCTGGGTACGCAACATCGTCAGTCACGCGGAAACCCAACAAGCATAAAAACAGGCAGTCGCTTCTAGCGGCTGCCTTCTTTCATTGATGCAAAATGTAATTCTCTCAAACCTTCCACTTCATCACACACCTGCTGCAACGAACAACTCTTGCAGTCCATCATCACATTTTTGAAAATATGATCAATGGTTCCGGTAATGGATTCACACTGGGTGGCCAACGTTCCCAAGCTCTTATAATCAAACTCCGGTAACGTAACAAAAATCAGTTTTACCGCCTGAATATGCGGATTCTCGTGGTACTTATCCAAAAACAGCTTGCCAACCTTAGCAAAATCCAGGCCCTCGGACAGTGCCTCTTTGCCCACACGTACCGGTTCTCTTCCGTTGGAAGCGGAAATTCTGGTCATATATCCCTTCGGATTGATATGATAACGCACGTACTCGATCTTGCGAATGGCATTATAGAGAGCGTTTCCGTCTCCCATGCCGTCTGCATCTACCCGCACCAATGCAATTCTTGCATATGGAGTGTCGGCGGTTATCTCTCCCAGATTCGGACCAATCAGATACACTCCGTCCTCTTCCACAAAGGAGGTATCTGCGGTGACTGCCATAGCGCTTACTGCCGGATAGGTTCCTCCACCCAGCTCGTAAGCCATATCGGAGCGCAGAATCAGATTATGATCTCCCACATCCTCCCAGGCTGCGTTTGCTACATTCAAGGACTGCATAGGATAATCACCCAGCAAGTCCTCTACCCGACGGATGGTCTCATCATAGAGTTTCATTAAATCTTACGGTCTCTCTTAATCTTATCGTAGTGCTTTGCAAGCAGTGGCTGAAGTGCGGAAGTCAACTTCATATCCAGATTGAAGAAATATACTACCATAGATAAGATGAATAAACATAAGATTACAATTGCAATGATTAATAATACCTTTAATAAAACATGTAACAAGGCGATATCCTCCTATTGATTCAAGCCTTTCTGGCGAGCGAACTCTGCTGCACCAAGAGCTCCCATTAACTGTGGATCGATTGGAAGGTCGATGACCTTTAACTTCAATACATTCTCGATAGCAGCCTTCAAGCCTGCGTTCTTTGCACATCCACCGGTTAAAGTAATGTGATCGACCGCACCGGCCTTCTTGGACATTACGAAACATCTCTTCGCCACAGACAATTCAATACCTGCTGCAATTTCATCCATCGGCTTGCCTTCACCAACCAGGGAAATAACCTCGGACTCAGCGAATACGGTACACTGTGCGGTAATCGGGATAACATTTCTAGCCTTTAAAGACAGATTGGAGAACTCATCCAAATCCATCTCGAAGGCTCTTGCCATTGCTTCGAAGAAACGTCCGGTACCTGCTGCACACTTATCGTTCATTGCGAAGTTCAATACCGTTCCGTCGGTATCCACTGCAATACCCTTAACGTCCTGTCCACCGATATCGATAATTGCCTTTACGCTTGGGTCAGCTACATGAACACCCATGGCATGGCAGCTGATCTCGGAAATATTCTCATCTGCAAACGGAACCTTGTTACGTCCGTATCCGGTACCAACCAGATAGGTTAAGTCCTTGGCACTGTTTAATTCCGGAACCTGCTCAATGGCCTGGTCCAGAGCATCCTGTGCGGACAATACCGCATTGATACGGCTACGTAAGGTAACGTTGGCTACCATTTTGCCGTTCTCATCAATAATTACGCACTTTGTGTAGGTAGAACCTGAATCACATCCACCAAAATATTTCATACTATAATCTCCTCATTTCTCTATCGTTGGATTTACCACAGATTGGTATCGTCATAATCCTCTAAGGATGGATCTAACGGTTCCTCACGTAATACGGAACGCATATAACGGTTTACATCCTGACGAAGGTTTTTACGCGGAATGACACGTGGGTCGTACAAATCATGGTTCACCCAAACCAGCTTAATGCCATGCTCTCTTGCCTGCTGCTCGAACATACCATGCATACCGTCCAACGCCTTACATGCAATGTGCTCCCACAGAATAACCATATCTGCACGGAACTCTTCACAGTAACGCCACAAATCATCCAACAGTACTTCATATCCACCGTGGGTACGGTTTCTCATAATCATGTTCTCATACTGATGCGCCATATCGTAGTAAGCCTGTTCCTTATCATCCTCGGAAATCGGATCTAAGGAAACCATGGTCAACATATCGAACATTGGAAGAATTCCCCAGCAGTTTAATAACCATGCAACGAAATCGGTATAAAACTGAGACTGAACGCCCCAGATTACGGCACGATGACGGTACTCTTTTGCAAGCATGGTCTTCTTCCGGTACGCCTCGGTAGCAAGACGGGTAATCTTCTTATCCAGTTCTGCGAAGGCAGGAACCTTACCGGCAATGGCCATGTACTCTGTCTCACGATAGAGCAGGATATTGTTACCGATGACCTGCGGATAATCGGTCTTGGTTAACTCCAACCATTCGGTACATTCTCTTGCACCGATGTTGATACGCTTCGCACACTCGAAATAGTAATCCCAATCGAACTTCTCACCGGTCTGCTCTTCAATGAATGCAATGGCGTTACGAACTTCCTGGGCTGCATATTCCTGTACTCCCGGCTCCGTATGACGAAGCGGTGTTGCCAACTGATGAACCGGAATGCCATGACGCTCCAAAGCACGGGAAATGACACCGTTACCCATTAAGGAACCGTCACAAGTGGTATTACACTGTACCGCACACTTACCGAATACCGGCATATCCCCATCGATACAAATACCTGCCTCGGAAGCCGGCATCGGGCATACATCACCCGGCATACCGCATTCCTGAATAACATCCAGGTAGTGGGTCATAGCGTCTCCCTGTAAGAGTACGCATACATAACAGCTGGCGGTCTCCCAGCTTAAGCCTTCTAAGTTCGGGAAACCACACATAATGTTGGTCATCTCGTTCTCATCCATTAAGACCACATGCTTGGACTTCTCCGGAGAAGCACCAAGGTTCTGGTCCATAGAGAAAATCTTGGTCAACAGCTTGGCAACATCGCTTGCAACCAAATCGTACTCCTCACGGCAAATACGAAGCTGCGGACCCCGAAGACCCATGGAGTGCTTATCAATCATCATCGGAACTGCCAGGTAATTCAGCATCCAACGATAACGGAAGAATCCCTTCACGTTCTTCGGATGCAGCATGAATTTGCCAAGCATGCCGATGATACCTAACCATCTGGTGTAATCGTAGAAGGTATCACGGATACCTCTCCACTCACGATGTTTGAATACTTTTTTATCTCCACTGTAGAGCTCTCCTAATTTGGAGCTTCCAACTGCTTTTCCCATTACTTCTTACCTCCCTGAATTTTCTTAATTTCGATACTCTCCACGAAGGCTTGTACACGGGTACGAATCTGTCCGGAGTTACCAACGGCATACGGACGGTCGATGGTCAATACCGGATATCCGTATTCTTCACGCAATACACTGCTGCCAACCATACGCTCATAGGCCCATGGATCACAGAATTTCATCTGCTCGTAGATGATTCCGTCTGCCTTGTATTCCTTGGCAATCTCGTTCACATACTCACGACGACGGTTCATCTTCGGTGTATCCATATGGCGCGGGCACATGCACATCATCATATAATGACGGCAGATCTGAGTTAAGGCATCCTCTTCGTCATTCAGGATAATCTCTTCACGTCCCGGAAGGGAACCGAAACAGAATCGGTCGGCACATACATAAGCACCGGAATCCTCAATCAACTTAATCATATCGATATCGTCCACTTCGGAACCAACCACTGCCACTCTGGCACGATACGGCCACTTCTCATCCGGTACACGATTCCGAACTTCTTCTAAGGTCTCCTCTAACTTCTCCATCAGAAGATCCTGCGGGCAGACATAAGTACACATGGTAATAATGTGGAACTCATATCCGGTAATCCGCGGCTTCTCCTCCTTACGGAAGTTACCAAGCTCGGTAATGATACGGCATAACTTGTTGTGACGCTCTACGGATTCCCGCAATGCTGCGTCGCTGATGTCCACGCCGAACTTCTCATGCAATGGTTCTAGGATTTTTTCTTTGCACTGTCCGATGTAGAGATTCAGACCATTGTCGTCCGCCTTCATCGGTACTTCTAAGTACTTATAGAAAAAATGCTCCTTGTCATTCATCTTCAGAAGCTCCATGTTCTCCACGCAACGGTTGATCATGGTGCATCCGTCCGGAGCCATCAGGCAGTCTAAGAACTGATAACCGCCTTCAATGGCACGCTCCAAGAGCGCTCTGGAATACTCACATAAGAAGCTGGTCAGATAGTAAGTTCCCATCTCCATAGAACCGGTTCTTGGTGCACGAAGTCTTACGGTAAAACAATTCCCAAGATTCATCAGTACTTCCGGCATCTGGTAACATACACTACCGACACAGACTCTGCCTGCGTCCTGCGCCTGGCGTACCAACTCATTGTTGGCGTCCATCAGAAGATTTTCAAAGTAGTATAAATGCTTTAAATCCTTCATTAATTATTACTCTCCTCTATGTATACGTTTCATACAATACGTGATTGCCACTACAATACGCCAAGTTCTTTCATGGCACTGCGAAGGCCGCTGACAATCGGTGCTTCCTCCGGAATATAGAAGACGGACTCACCCTTCAAATCACGCTCGGTTAGATTGGCATCTGCCGGAATCCATCCAAGCAGCGGAATATCTCCAAGGTCCATATACTGAAGTACGTCTTCGGAAGGAACGCGGTTTACCACCACACCAACCTTGTCGTACATCACCAGGTTATCCGCTACGCTCTTAATGGTCTTTACTACATCACAGCCCTTCTTACTGGAGTCTGTGATTAACATCAGATGGGTAACTTTCTCCATGACACGACGGTTGATCTGCTCAATGCCGGCTTCCCCGTCAATGACGATATAATCGAAGTTGTCCGCAACGGTTGCGATGACTTCCTTCAGATAGGTATTAATCTTGCAATAGCATCCGGCTGCTTCCGGTCTTCCGATGGCAATAAAAGAGAAGCCATCCAGTTCTACCATGGCATCGAAAATACGGTAACGGGCTTCGCCTAACACTTCTACGGTTGCCTGTGCATCGCCTTTCTCGGCGGCTTCCACCGCTTCTCTTCGGATGTCATCCAACGTCAGCTCTACATCTACGCCAAGGGCGGTAGATAGACCAACAGCCGGATCCGCATCAATAGCCAAAATCTTCTTGTCCGGATAAGCTTCCACTAATAATTTGACCATCACAGAAGCCAGGGATGTCTTACCGACACCGCCTTTTCCTGCGACTGCCAAAACGATTGGTTTTTTTTCCATTTTATGAAATTTTCTCCCCATTATTCATACTCGCGTGGTAATTATGACATTCCTCATGTCTATACCACATATTACACTTTATCACACAAGTGTTGCGAAAAAAAAGAGCCCGGAGGAATTTTGGGTGCTATACCCAAAAAAGCCTCCGAGCGTTTCTACATATTGCACAAGTATCACAAATAGTTACGCAACATGTTGTGTATTATCTTACAATTCAGCGTTTCCTTTATGCTCTTTGATCTGCGCTAAAATCATTTTTTCATTGAAGGTTAAGAAGATGCAAGCGCCAATGAAACAAGTGATAAATGCAATCAGCGCTGTGGTACGATAACTTGCCTTGGTACCGCTTACGGTAACGGAAGTAAATACCACCATAGCAATGGCCTGGCCCATCTTGAATGCGAAGGTTCTTGCTGCGAAGAACATTCCGCTTCGGTCCTCTCCCGTCTCCAAACGGGTCAGCTCTGCCACATCCGCAACGCAGGCCTGTGGAAGGATGCCTAAGATTGCCATAGGAATTGCAGCGGTTACCGCAATGATGAATCCCCAATGTAAGCCCTTACCGCAGCAGGTGGTAATCAAGAAGACGCCGCAGTAAGAGAAGAATCCAACGACGATTAAGTACTTCTTACCGATGCGCTTGGCAATCATATTCACCGGAAGGTACAGGCAAACACTGATGAAGGTCATGGTAGCCGTCAACAGGAACGTGTAGGTGTCTTCGATTTCCATCAACTGGGTCTCATAGAACGCCAGTCCGGTCTGGAACAAGGTCAAAGCGAAGAAGTAAATCACATCGCTGTAAACGAAGCGACGGAACTGTCCGTTGGAAAAGGTCTTCCAAAGAGAAGAAAATGGTGCGGTCTCACTTGGCTTGCTATCAATGTAATCCCGCTCCTTAATATAGAAGGCCGGAATCAACATAGCCACACAGGCAATGGCAGACATAATGGCTACTGCCAAACGAATGCCTGTTGCATTTCCAACAGATGCAGCCAAAGCTCCCGCTAAGTTCGGAAGCAGGAAAGATACACTCTGTCCTACGATGAAGGTAAAGGAAATGAAGGTAGACACATTGATTCTGTGCTGCTGGGTATCTCCAAGCTCTGCAATCAACGCATTATACGGTGTACAGAACATGGTCATAAACAGATAGAATACCATTAATAATACAAACAAAGAGACATCGTTCCATGCAATACTTGCACTCTGTGGAATCACAAAGAGTCCAATGGTGCAAAGTGCAAACGGAATCGCCATCGCTCTCATAAAAGGAATACGACGACCACCTTTGTAATCGCTGCGGTCTGACCAGGCTGCAATCAGCGGATCCGTGATGGCGTCGAAGATACGACCTACCGCAAGGACCAGTCCGAATAAGGTTAACTTAAAGAAAATGGGATTCTGTGTGATGCCGGAAGCAAACAGTCCGGTGTTAGGATTCTGCGCACTTGGTGTTCCGGTATAGTAGTAGACCATCCAGTTGGACACTACGCCGGAGAGCAGGCTCCATCCGAACTGTCCCAAGGCAAAAATCCAGAGTAATTTGTTAGTGATTGGTTTTAATTGTTTCATATAATCCCCCTAAACAGAAAAAGTAGCCTGATTCCTTAGAATCAAGCTACTTCATTATAGCACTATTTATGGACAAACGTCCATTTTATTCTACGTTTCCACGAAAGTGTCGAGTACTAGACGCATGCGGCGCACCATCTCATCCACATCAGTTTCCGTAATGATGAGTGGCGGTAACAAACGAAGCACATTTCCTCCGGCAGACAACACCACCAATCCCGCTTCCAGGCACTTGGCCACAATCTCTCCTACCGCTACCTTCGGATCAATCAAAAGCCCCTGCATGAAGCCCATGCCACGATACCCAAGAACAAAGGCATAATCCTTCGTCAGTTGTTCCAAGGCTTCCTCCAGATATGGAGTTACCTGCTGCACGTGCTCTGGCAGCTGCAACTCTTCCATCAAATCAATGGATTTGGATACGGCTGCGCAAACAAATGGATTCCCACCATAGGTGGTTCCGTGATCTCCCGGCACTAAGGAAGCTTCTGCCACCCGATTGGTTACCAGGAAGGCTCCCACCGGAACGCCACCGCCCAAGGCCTTGGCTGTGGTCATGATATCCGGCTTCACCCCGTAATGCTGCCAGGTGTACATGGCACCGGTTCGTCCCATGCCACACTGAATCTCATCGAAAATCAACAGGATATCTTTTTCATCACACAGCTGGCGCAAGCCTTCTAAGAACTCCTTCGTCGCAGGATAAATACCTCCCTCTCCCTGTAGTGGTTCTAAGAGGATGGCACAGGTTGCTTCTGTCACCTGCTGTTTTACGCTGTCTAAATCATTAAAGGTTGCGAACTTCACCCCATCCATCAAGGGATAGAACGGTTCACGGTAATGGTCGGTTCCTGTTACCGACAATGCGCCAACGGTGCGTCCGTGGAAGGAATGCTCCATAGCAATGACTTCATGCCCTGCATGGCCGTCCCGCAGATAGGCGTATTTTTTTGCCACCTTGATCGCGCCTTCAATGGCCTCTGCTCCGCTGTTGGTAAAAAAGGCTTTATCCATCTGAGACACCCGGGTCAGCTTCTCGCCGGCTTCCACCAGGGGCGGATGATAATAGAGATTGGAGGTATGAAGGATTTTTCCGATTTGTTTGGTCAACGCATCGTTATAGGCCCGGTTGCCGTAGCCGAAGGCCATAACGCCGATACCGGAAGCAAAATCCAAATAGTCCTTGCCGTCCGTATCATACAGATACACCCCTTCCCCATGATCGAATACCACCGGGAAGCGGTTATATACATGGAACAGCACCTGTTCCGCTTCGTCCATATAGTCCTGTTTTGTCATCCCTTATGCCTCCCCGTTGTAGTATCTGGTATCTTCGTCCCGAAGGATTGCCGTACCAATACCGCGATTGGTAAAAATCTCAAGTAACAAACAATGTGCAATTCTTCCGTCTAAGATATGCACACGGGAGACACCTTCTTCAATGGCGTCAATGCAGTTATTCAACTTCGGTAACATGCCGCCACCGATGAATCCGGCATCGATTAAGGATCTTGCCTCGGACAAGGTCAGCTCGGAAATCAAGGTTCCCTTATCGGAAGGATCCTTCAGTACACCTTCGATATCTGTAAGGAAGGCCAGCTTCTCTGCTGCCACTGCCTTAGCAATAGCGCAGGCCGCATCATCCGCGTTGATATTGTAAGTATGAAACTCCTCGTCCAATCCGGTAGGGCATACAATCGGCAGGAAATCCTGTTCCAACAAATCATGTAGAATCTTGGGATTTACCTCCGTGACCTCTCCCACGTATCCGATGTCCTGGCCGTCCGCATATTTCTTCTTCACCTTCAGAAGGCCGCCGTCCTTACCGCTGATGCCCACAGAAGCAACACCAAGGGACTGTACCATGGATACCAAGGATTTATTCACTTTGTTGAGTACCATCTCCGCCACTTCCATGGTCGCTTCGTCCGTAACACGAAGCCCGTTTACAAACTGGGCATCCATACCGACTTTGCCAACCCACTTGGAGATTTCTTTGCCGCCACCGTGCACAATGATTGGTTTGAATCCAACCAGCTTCAGTAGGGTTACATCCTGGATGACGCTCTTCTTCAAGTCCTCATCCAACATGGCGCTGCCGCCATATTTTACAACGATAATCTTCCGATTGAATCGCTGAATGTACGGAAGCGCCTCGATGAGCACTTCCGCCTTTGCCATCACCTGTTCAATAGACTCTGTTGCCATTTTTCTTTTTTCCTTTTCTTTTCCTTTTCCTTTTATATAAAACCTAAGCAGTCACCGCAGCGACGCGATAGGTTCCATCCGCAATCTTATCCCGAAGTTCCGTAACGGACATTGGCTTACCGTAATAGTAACCCTGTAAGCGACCACAGCCTACACTTCGCAGGAACTCGGCCTGTTCCTGGGTCTCTACACCCTCCGTCAAAGACTTCATATCCATACTCTTCGCAAGACTTACTACATAGTTCAGAAGGCTCTTGGCCTTCGGATTCTTATCAAAGCCATGGAGGAATCCCATATCGATTTTCATCACATCGAACTGGAAATCTTTTAACGTATTCAAGGACGAATAACCGGAGCCGAAATCATCCAGCCACAGGGCATATCCACGCTCCCGCAAGCGATTCATCGCTTCTTCGATGTCCTTCAGATTCTCGGAAATGGCACTTTCCGTAATCTCCACATGTAGCAGTTCCTTTGGGATTCGGTATTTTTCCACCAAGTCCTCTAGCATCTGTACCGCGTCGTCCATCAATTCAAAATCCAGTCTTGAGAAGTTCAAAGATACCGGAACCACCGGCCGTCCCTCATCCATGGCCCGACGCAAGTCTCTGCATACCGATTCAAAAATGCAAGCATCCAACTGATGAATCACACGATAGTCTTCCAATACCGGAATGAAGTCTCCCGGAGACAGGAAGCCATAGGTCGGGTCCACCCAGCGAGCCAAAGCTTCGCATCCGCACAATTCCCCATTCTCGGCCCATACCACCGGCTGATAGAACGGCTGAATATATCCGGCATCAATGGCCGCCTGGAGATTGTTTACTACATACTGACGACGATGGAATCCATTGGCTACCCGGTCGTCATAGATGCAGATATCCTTATCAAAACGTCCTCTGGTCAAGGAGCAGGCGTAACGCGCCTTATCTACCGCATACCGTGGATCCGTATCCTTGGCATGCGGGAAGAAAATACCAAGCTTCACGCCGATACGAACTTCCTTCTGCAGGTTCATAATCTGATACCGCATCTCATCGATGCGCTCTTCCGCATCTTCCACATCCGTCAAAACGATAAAATGGTCATCGGACTGACGGGCCACCAAGGCTCCCGCAAAAACCGTCTCCAAAATTCCGGCTACATCCGTTAAGAATTCATTGCCGGCAGAAAAGCCGAAACGGTCGTTGTAATATTTGAAGTTCTCTAAGTTGATAAACAAATAGACTTTGTCCCGATAATCCAAGTCCGGGTCAGCAAATATTTTCTCTGCCGCTTCGTAAAAATAGTACGCATTATGGATTCCGGTAAGTTCGTCGTAATCCGCCACATGCTGTAACCTGGCATTGGCCAACTCCAGATGTTCCGCCTTCTCTGCAACCTGTCGGCGCTGCTGGTAGATACTGATAGCTACTACCGTAAGGCTCAGCCAGAAGGTAAATAGATTCACCTTGTCGCCGGTACGCATACCGCCTTCCACCGCTTGATCCAACTGATGGAAAAAGTAGTAATACAATCCGGATAACATAATCAGGGAAATATATGGGCGCCAAATCAACATGCACGCCGCATACAAGGACATGGTAAGAAATGCAAGAATCTGCTTGCCATCCAGATAATCGTTATAAGAAACAACCACACCGAAATACAGACTGATTCCGCAGAACAGAATCGTAGAACCATAACCGGCGATGCGCCACTGGGTCACTTCCTTCTTGTAAAGGACCGCTACCAGAAGCAACAATAATCCGGTTAATAACAGAATCATATAATTCTTCGTCTGTTGGAAATACAACGCGCCATCAAATGGCACGCCAATTTCCCAATATCGCTTTTTCAGGATATAGAAGTACATATAGCACTCCACCGCAATGGTAATGGACGCCATATAGATGGACGTTCGCATATTCATATCCTGGATGTATCGACTCACGTATTTCGAGTTCTTCTGAAATCCAAGCAGTTGCAATAATCCCTGTAACATAAGACCCCTCCTCGTAATATATGTTTTGTTACTAAGTTTTTACATTTATACAACTCCATCAATCGGTTTGGTTATGCTCATGATATTATTGACCTTGAGTCAATCAGGCAATAGTTCTTTTTCTCCTTGTTGAGCCTTAATGGTTACTTCATAGATAGTCAGTTCCCCTGGCACGGAAGTTAACTTCAAACCCACTAGCTGTTTGTTAGAGTTCATGGTTTCCCATTGGCAGTTGGGTCGCAACAAATCATCTCTAACTGAATTCTTTTATGCGAGG